>NZ_CP150308.1:4800000-7079420 GCF_037993015.1 Paenibacillus sp. FSL E2-0151 | reverse complement strand
AGACTGTCACTCCTTTTACATGTTCCAAGTGTGGCTTAAGCCATGATGCAGTGTCGAAATACGAGATATATTGTTGAATTTATCCCCAAACCCCCGCAGGTCGAAAACAAAAAAAGTATGAACAACGGAAAATTGTTCACAACTTTATCCACAGGCTGTTGATAATATTATGGGTCAGATCACATATTCACATCCAAAAGTAATACAATCATAGCAAAAGAAACCCCGCATTTCAACGTATCGCGTGATTTTATCCACAAATTCAATAACTTGTGTATAATTTTTAGTCACAACACAATATATTGTTTATAAACTGTTTAATTTTCGACAGAATGACCCAAAAACCAAAAATGTCTTATACACAGGTTATCCGTCAAATGATGCCAAATTGTGTGTAAAAGTATTCTTCGTTTGTGAATAACCTGTCTGTGGATAACCGTGAAGTGAAAACAAAGCATGATTGAGATCAGAAAAAGAGTGACCTCTCACCCTCGCGTTTTTCTTGCCAATGGGGCGATGATGAAAGCGACGAATTCAGTGTCTGGATGGATATGGAGAGGGGAGTAAACTCATGCTTTTAATTGAACAAGATCAGTGGTGTATTTTCTGAGCAGATGGTAATTCTGTGATGGCAATGTATAAGAATAATGGACATAGATGACTTCATTTTGAGACATATGTAATGAGAATTATCAGGATCAAGAGGTAAGCTGATGCTCGAATATGGAGGTTGAATTGTATGAATGTATAATATGAAATCAAAGGATAGATTATGCGTGTATAGCAAAAGAGGGTGTCCTCTAAAACCGATTTTTGGTTTTAGAGGACACCCTCTTTTTTTGGTGTAGGGACGAAGTATGGATTGATGATTTAGAGACGGGGAAGGGACATCTTACGCTGGAATTCAGCGATATCTGCGTATTCCTCTTCCAGTTTGCGAGAGATCCGAATAAAGATGGGCAGCAGCTCTTGGTAGAGTACAGCATTCTCTTTGACAGGGGTATGCCGATGCGTTGTACCGACCATGGAAGAAACGGCATGAAGCGATTGGATCCGCCCTGTAGCGTACAAACCAAGCACGACGGCACCCAGACAGGAACTTTCGAAGCTCTCGGGTACAACCACTTCCTGATTGAAGATATCAGACATCATCTGGCGCCAGAGAGGAGAGCGTGCAAACCCACCGGTGGCTTGAATGGAGGTAGGTTGCCCAATCTGTTCTTCCATGGCGAGCAGTACCGTATATAGGTTGAAAATAACCCCTTCCAGGACAGCACGAATCATATGCTCTTTCTGGTGATGGAGTGTTAAGCCAAAAAAGGAGCCACGGGCATCCGGATTCCATAAAGGGGCACGTTCGCCCGAAAGGTACGGATGGAACAGAAGCCCTTCCGATCCCGGCCGGACACGTTCGGCAATTTTGGTCAGTACATCATAGGAATTGATGCCAAGTCGTTTCGCTGTCTCCACTTCAGACGCGGCGAATTCATCCCGCACCCAACGAAACAGCATGCCACCGTTATTCACAGGTCCACCAATGACCCAAAGATTCTCTGTGAGGGCATAACAGAAGGTTCGACCTTTGGGATCGGTAACTGGACGGTCCACGACAGTGCGAATGGCCCCGCTGGTTCCGATGGTTGCTGCGACAACACCAGGTTCAATGGCATTTACGCCGAGATTGGATAAAACCCCATCACTTGCGCCAATAACAAAGGGCGTAGAGGGGGAGAGAGCCATTTTTTCAGCCGATTCGTGATTCATTCCTTCTAATATATGTGTTGTAGGTACAAGCTTCGAGAGATGGTCGGGTGTAATGCCTGCAACCTCAAGGGCCTCTGCGTCCCAGTCCAGTTGTTCCAGATTGAGCAAACCTGTGCAGGAAGCGATGGAATGGTCGACGACATATTGTCCGAATAGACGGAAGAACAGATATTCTTTAATCGAAATAAATTTGGCGGTACTCTCAAAAAGTTCAGGTTCATCGTGGCGCAGCCACATTAATTTGGTCAGCGGTGACATGGGATGGATCGGTGTACCTGTGCGCAGATAGATGCGATGGCCCAATCCATTCTCTTGCAGCTTGGCAGACCAAGCTGCACTTCGATTATCCGCCCAGGTGATGCAACGGGTTAAGGGTTTATTATCCTGTCCCATGGCAATGACACTATGCATAGCCGAGCTGCAAGATACAAACAGGATCTGCTCGGCAGCAACACCACTCTGATCCATGACTCCTCGCACAGAGCGGAGGGCTGCTTGCACAATCTCTTCAGGGTCCTGCTCGGCAACATCGGGTGCTGGGGTATACAAAGGATATTCCTGCGTTGAGGTACTGACGACAGAGCCTTGCTCGGTAAATAATACGGATTTGGTACTGGTGGTACCAATATCGATCCCAATCATATAGTTGTTCATGTATTTAATCCTTCTTTCTCCAAAAAGCGATGAGATTTTAATTTCTTTCTACTATAGATACTCCATTTATACCACTGTACTCAGGAGCAAAATAAAGATCAGTCCGACCACGGATAATAGTGTTTCCATAACGGTCCACGTTTTCAATGTCTGGGAAACGCTCATATTGAAGAATTCTTTGATCATCCAGAATCCTGCATCGTTTACATGAGACAAGATGAGTGACCCCGCACCTGTGGCGAGTACAACCAGCTCAATATTGGCCCCTGGTGTGAGTGCAAGCACTGGAGCGACAATACCGGCGGCTGTTGTCATGGCTACGGTTGCTGAACCGGTAGCTACACGAATGAGCCCAGCGACAAGCCAGGCAAACAGGATCACGTTGATGTTGGCATGGGTAGCGACTTCAGCAATCGCGTTACCCACACCACTATTGATCAATACCTGTTTGAAGGCACCGCCTCCACCAATAATGAGAATGATGGTCGCCGTAGGCGCCAGACATTCACTGGTGAAACGGGAAATATCATGTTTGGTGAATCCACGTGCAAAGCCGAGTGAAAAGAGGGCAAATACAACTGAAATGAGCAAAGCAATGATCTCATGGCCGATAAATTCACTGAAAACGGTGAAACCGCTCGTGGCATTTGGGTCAATGATGCTTGCTATGGAACCAATCAGCATCAAAATAACCGGCAGCAATATGGTAAACAGGGTAATACCAAACCCAGGCATGTTGCTGTTTGTTTTGGTTGCGAATTGTTCAGCCAGTTCTGCTGGCGGTTCGGTGTGTATTCTTTTTCCAATAAATTTACCAAACAAAGGACCTGCAATAATCGCTGTAGGAATACCAACAATAAGAGAGTACAAAATGGTTTTACCCAGATCCGCGCTGAAGGCTTCAATCGCTATCATTGGCGCTGGATGGGGTGGAACCAAACCGTGTACGGTCGACAGACCTGCCAAAATGGGAATACCAATCTGCAGCAAAGACATGTTGGTTTTACGTGCAACGGTAAAAATGATGGGGATCATCAAAATAACCCCGACTTCGAAGAAAACAGGAATACCAACGATAAATCCAACAATCATCATGGCCCAGTGCACACGTTTCACACCAAACCGATCAACCAATGTAGTTGCAATGCGCTCGGCACCGCCAGATTCGGCCATCATCTTACCAAGCATTGTACCGAGCGCAATAACAATTGCGATGGTTCCAAGTGTGCCGCCAAGTCCCCCGGTAATGGAAGAGATCACATCGGCAGGTTTCATGCCTGTAAGCAAACCGAGCATTAATGCGGACAACAGCAGAGTGATAAAGGGATTCCATTTATACTTGGAGATCAAAACGATCAGAAAAACGATCGCAATTAACGTCCAAACCAATAATGTTGCGTTGTGGGATAGTCCAAAAAGAGTGCTCATGATGTTGTGTGCTCCTTTATTTCTGATATAGAACGCTTACAAGTGAAATTATCGTCAACAATTAAATGTGTACCAGTACCGCAGAAGGTGTTGGCGAAAAATGTAGTTTTATCATGCCCAAATTTAAAACAAAATCGCATTTTGTATACTTGTCGACAAGTTAAGCCGCAATCATTCACGACGGATATGATTGCAAACGCCTTGCACCCATTAGGAATCAAAGCTTTGGTGCAGAGTTTTGCCAGAATCTTGGAAATATGTGCGGACTCCAGCCTGAATGAGTACCTTGTCACCTGATTCAAGTGCTTCAACGAGCAAACGGTGTTTCTCAATTACAGCGCTTACTTTCTGCTCACCTTGAACAAATACTCTGCGCGTTGTGAGCAGCATAACGGTCATCACAACATATCGAATACTCTTCCATAGATGTGAAATACGGGAATGCTGAGCAGCTTCAATGATCGTTTCATGGAAAACGAGATCCTGATAGGCGAATTCGACGGCGTCCTGATGCCGTCCAGCAAGTTGCATTTTGTCGATCACGTTACGCAGCTGGGTGATTAATGATTCTGGGACATCACCAGCAAGTCGCTGCTGCACAAAACTTTCAATCAGGAAACGGACATCATACAATTCTTCGACATCCTTGATTCGTAGTCCAATGACAACGACACCCATACGTTCAAGTCGAATAAGTCCTTCATTGGACAATGTTCGCAACGCTTCACGGACAGGTGAACGACTGCTGTCAAAATCAGCCGCAATTCGGTTTTCCGACAAAATCTCTCCAGGTCGAAGGGTACCGCTGATGATCCGCAGCCTTAATTCGCAGGCAATGGCTTCACCACGGGAAGCCCCTTGGAGCCAGGAAGAAGGAAATAACATATGGCTAACGCTCCTATTAATAAGTAATCAGTTCATTACTGATCATATCATAACTATTTTGCGGACTGGACATTCAGTTCAATCCATAGTCTGTAGCTACAAGCTAACGGCTAATTGTTTTTTCAAAGGACTACTTGTATACAAGATGTGATTTTTATCCTACACCTTTCTCAAAAGCTTGTAAACCTTAATTGAAGCGGATACAACGGGATTAGAATATGACGATATTAATAGCCTATAATCATTATCCACATGTGAATAACTTCAAACAGGATGAAATGAAGGAGATAACAGGTATTGGAGGGTGTGGATAACTATAAACGCTGAAATAGGGTGATCTTATCAGGGTCTGGGGATAACTTTCAGGACTCTCTTCGGGGCTTGAAATTGGTAATAAAGTGAACGGACTGTGGTCATTACTATTGGTGGGATGAAGAGTGTATATAAAAGAGGGAGAAGCCTTGCGCCTTGCAGTTGACTTTTCCAGGTGATCATGGTTAAATATATAAAGGTGTTTTCTGTGAAGATGAAAGTGATTCATCACATAAGTATTTCCTTGTGAGGAGGTGCAATACATTGAGACCTACATTCAAACCGAACGTTAGCAAACGTAAAAAAGTTCATGGTTTCCGGAAAAGAATGAGCACGAGCAACGGCCGTAAAATTTTGGCCGCACGTCGCCTTAAAGGCCGTAAAAACCTGAGTGCTTAATGCATTGAAGACCACCGAGGTGGTCTTTTTTTTCTTAATTAGCTCAAATCAGACTGGATGCTGCTACAGATCAGGTCTGAATGGTCTGCGAAAAAGTGCTGAACACACACGAATGTATGTTGAGTGAGTTTTCCATTTTTCGAAAACTTACATTATATAATGATGAATCGTTGATAGGTTAAAATGGCCAATCAACATTCATCCCGGATGAATGCGGATCAGTTCAAGTAGCTGATTAACAATCATCCCAAATGAAGTTGTCGCCAAGGCGGTTTACCGTCATTCAAGAAAGCCTATACTAAATCAGTAATGAGGCCTCCGTCAATAACATTGGTGGAGAACAGCAAGGAGAAGCGCCGTGTATAAAAGACTGCGTCTACGAAACCGGGCGGACTTTAGCCGTGTATACCGGTATGGGAAATCGTTTGCCAATCATCAATTCGTGGTGTATGGTTGTCGCCGTAAAGATACGGAACAATTTCGGGTCGGCGTATCATGCAGCAAGAAAATCGGAAACGCTGTCGTACGCAACCGGATGAGACGCATGATCAAGGAAATTGTTCGCCATCATGAGCATGAAATCGTCACGCAGATGGATCTGATTTTTATCGTCAGAAAAGGTGCACTGGACATGCCCTATAAGGAAATGGAAAAAAGCCTGCTACATGCGATGCGAAAGGGCTCTCTTTTGAAGTCGAGCAAGCGGTAAGCTTCGGTTTATTTGTCCTCCTAATTATGGTATGATTTTACGATGGAATGGATTGGTTAAGAGAGGGGTTATGAAGTGTCGCGATTGAAGACATCAAAGGGGAAGTGGATTCTCCTCATTGCAGTCATTGCAATGGTCACTGTACTCGCCGGATGTACTCCACAAGGAGCCGGGGTTACTACGGAAGATCTAAAGAATAGTGATTCTTTTTGGCAAGCCAATGTTGTGTACTGGTTCTCACTGGCGCTGGATACATTCGCCAACTGGTTCAAAGGTGAATATGGACTGGCCGTCCTCGTGATGGTGCTTATTGTACGGACTCTGATTTTACCACTAACAATGAAACAAGTCCGTAGCTCCAAAGCTATGCAGGCGATTCAGCCGCAGCTGAAGGAGATTCAAGCCAAGTTTAAAGATACACCTGAGAAAGTTCAGCAAGAAACAATGAAGTTGTTCCAGGAGAACAAAGTTAATCCGATGGCCGGTTGTCTGCCACTTATCATTCAGATGCCGATTTACATCGCACTTTATAACTCAATTTACGGAAACTCCAGTCTGAGAACGCATGATTTCTTGTGGCTCCAGCTCGGATCACCCGATCACCTGTTTATTTTGCCAGTGCTGGCTGCCATCACAACATTCATTCAAACTTGGATGATGATGCGTATGAACCCTGCACAGCAAATTGGTCCGATGCAGTTTATGCTGTGGGTGTACCCGATTTTGATCTTCGTGATGTCTTATCAGTTCCCGTCAGCACTTCCGCTGTACTGGTTCTACAGTAACATCTACACGATCGTGCAAAACTATTTCCTTTACCGGAATAATGATAAAATCGTAGCTGAGGTCAACGTGAAGCAGAATAGCTCTTCCAAAAATGGAGCTAAACGCAAAAACGGTGGCAAAGCGACCGTCTCTGGAAAAGGGTCGAAAGGGGCCAAAAAATCGAAATGACCAAAGTCATTACGTCAGGAAAAACCGTTGAAGATGCTGTAAACCAAGGATTGACCGAGCTTGGCGTAAGTCGGGACAAGGTTGAGATACAAGTGTTAGAGCAGCCGTCAAAAGGATTCCTGGGTTTGTTCGGGGTGAGGGCGGCCAAAGTTGAAGTGAAATTATTGCCTGTACCGGAAGTTGTTCCACAGCCGATCAAGCCAGCTGCATACAAGTCTGAAGTAGATGCATTACTCGAGGATGTTGCAGCTAAAAATCCCTATGAAGAAGCGGCTGCTTTCTTGAAAGAGGTCGCAGCAGGTATGGGACTGGATGTTGAAGTGCATATCAAAAAACAACGGGATGGACATATCTTCAATATTGCCGGGGAAGATCTGGGCATGATTATTGGTAGACGTGGACAGACACTGGATGCGCTTCAGTATCTAACGAACATTGTAGCGAACCGATATTCGGAAAGCTTCGTTCGAATTGTGCTCGACGCGGAGAATTTCCGTCAACGTCGGCGGAAGACGCTGGAGGATCTGGCTGAACGGTTGGCTGGACAAGCTATCCGTACCGGTAAGGAAGTTGTACTGGAACCAATGCCTCCGCTCGAACGAAAAGTCATCCATGCAAAACTGCAAAATCACCCGCAGATTAAGACGTTAAGTAAGGGCGAGGAGCCTAATCGGCGTGTGGTTATTACGACGAAATAACACGAAATTGAAGACGCAATGGCTTCCTGCCCGGTGCAGAAGCCATTGCTTTTTTCGTACAGAAGCAATTTGATAAGGTGTTTAGAACAAGTAAAGAGTGAACTTAATACGATAATTGACATGCCATAAGATATATCATTAATAGATTTGAAAATGGATATGGCGTCCTCCAAGGGACGGCAATTTTAAAATAGAGCAAGGAGAGATAACCATGATCAGTGATACGATCACAGCGATATCAACGGCTGTCGGAGAGGCGGGTATCGCCGTGATCCGGGTCAGCGGCCCGGAAGCAGTGTCGGAGACGGAAAAGATTTTTCGCAGCAAAACCCCTTTAACTCAGGCAGCATCTCACACGGTTCATTATGGTCATATCATAGATCCCGTTAATGGGGAAAAGATTGAGGAAGTATTGGTTACGGTCATGCGAGCACCACGCTCGTTCACAACAGAAGATGTGGTGGAGATCAGTGCGCATGGTGGTGTGGTGTCCGTAAAACGGGTCATGGACCTCCTATTGCAGCTTGATATTCGTCTGGCTGAACCCGGTGAGTTCACGAAGCGTGCTTTCCTTAATGGGCGGATTGACCTGTCTCAGGCGGAAGGTGTCATGGATCTTATTCGTTCCAAGTCGGACCGAGCTTTCTCGGTTGCGCTGAAACAGGTTGAAGGCAAGCTGTCCTCCAAATTGCGTGATCTACGATATACACTGGTGGAAACACTGGCACATATTGAAGTGAATATCGATTATCCCGAGCATGATGTGGAATCGTTAACGTCTGATTTTATTAAAGAAAAGTCCAGTCAGGTTATGACTGAAATTGATAAATTGCTGACTACAGCAGAGCAAGGAAAGATCCTGCGAGAAGGTATCACGACGGCTATCGTTGGACGACCTAACGTAGGTAAATCCTCATTGATGAATACACTTGCGCAAGACAACCGGGCCATCGTCACGGACATTCCAGGAACAACTCGTGATGTAATCGAGGAGTTCATTACGATCAATAATATCCCGCTCAAGTTGCTTGATACGGCAGGAATACGGGAAACGATGGACGTTGTTGAGAAGATCGGGGTAGAACGTTCTCGTACTGCGGTAAGTGAAGCTGATCTGATCTTGATGGTTGTGAATGCTGCGGAGCCACTTCATCCCGATGAGATTAAATTATTGGAACAAATCCGCGGTAGACAATCGATAATCATTATGAATAAAATGGACTTAACGCCACAGGTAGAACGTGACGTGTTGCTTCGTTACATTCCGGAAGAACGGCTTGTACCAATGTCGGTTAAAGATGATCTGGGTGTGGATCGACTGGAAGATGCCATCTCTACGCTATTTTTCAGTGGTAAACTGGAGTCCGCAGATCTGACCTATGTCAGTAATGTGCGTCATATTGCTTTGCTCAAAAAAGCGAAGCAGTCCCTGGTGGATGCCTATGAAGCAGCAGAGCAGTTCATTCCGATCGATATGATTCAGATTGATGTTCGTTTGGCGTGGGAGCATTTGGGCGAGATTGTTGGAGATACAGCACATGATGCATTAATTGATCAGATTTTCTCCCAGTTCTGTCTAGGAAAGTAAAAATAATATACTGCCGATTGAGTTAAATCGTAGTGTATGATGGAGAGGTACAATTTCTGCCTGTTGTCAAAGGATAGAATGATATTGTAGCCATTACGTGTTGGTTTCATATAGATAGGAATGCAAGTTCCGATGAACGGTTAGAAGTAGTTTCATTATTGTAGAACATGATCCGTCTGCATGAGTTATACCAAATGCAGCGGAATAAGGAGGTAAACGGGAATGGCTTTTGATGGCGGCAGTTATGATGTAATCGTCGTTGGTGCAGGGCATGCTGGTGTGGAATCCGCGCTGGCCGCAGCTCGTATGGGGTCCAAAACACTAATGATTACGATCAATCTGGATATGGTGGCCTTTATGCCTTGTAACCCATCTATTGGGGGACCGGCTAAAGGACATGTTGTCCGTGAGATTGATGCACTTGGTGGAGAAATGGGACGGAATATCGATAAAACCTTTATTCAGATGCGGATGCTTAACACGGGTAAAGGGCCTGCTGTTCACGCGCTTCGTGCTCAGGCAGATAAATTCTCCTACCAGCATAAAATGAAGGAAACAATGGAGAATGAACGTAATCTGACGATGCGTCAGGGTATGGTTGATTCACTGATCGTTGAAGACGGAAAATGTGTAGGCGTTGTGACTCAGACCGGAACAGAGTATCGGGCTAAAGCAGTCGTTCTAACGACAGGCACATACTTGCGCGGCAAAGTGATTATGGGCGAGTTGATGTATGAGAGTGGACCGAACAATCAACAACCCTCTCTTAAATTGTCAGAGAATCTGCGTGAACTGGGCTTTGATCTGGTTCGTTTCAAAACGGGTACACCACCACGTGTGCATAAGGATACGATTGATTTTAGCAAAACCGAAATTCAGCCTGGTGATGACAAGCCGAAGTTCTTCTCCTATGAAACAGAATCTTCTGATAATGAGCAGTTGCCTTGCTGGTTGACGTATACATCTGTGGATACACATCAGATTATTAATGATAATCTGCATCGTGCTCCGATGTTCTCGGGGCTTATTGAAGGAACCGGACCACGTTATTGCCCTTCCATTGAAGATAAAATTGTTCGTTTCAGCGACAAGCCGAAACATCAGATATTCCTTGAGCCGGAAGGCAAGAACACATCCGAGTATTACGTACAGGGGTTGTCTACGAGTATGCCAGAAGACGTTCAACTGGCTATGCTGCGTTCCATTCCAGGTATGGAAAAAGTGGAAATGATGCGTAATGGTTATGCGATTGAATACGATGCGATGGTTCCTACACAATTGTGGCCATCACTGGAAACTAAACGTCTACCAGGTCTGTTTACGGCGGGTCAGATTAATGGTACCTCCGGCTATGAAGAAGCAGCAGGACAAGGTGTTATGGCTGGAATCAACGCTGCACTCAAAGTACAGGGGAAAGAGCCGGTAATACTGGATCGTTCCCAAGGTTATATTGGCGTGCTGATTGATGATCTGGTGACAAAGGGTACAAATGAACCGTATCGTCTGTTGACTTCACGCGCTGAGTATCGTCTGTTGCTTCGCCATGATAATGCAGATATGCGTTTGACGGAAATCGGACATGACATTGGCCTGATCCCTGAAGAGCGTTATGCGAAATTCCTAGATAAAAAGGCGAAAGTCGAGCAGGAAGTTGCACGTCTGAAAGTGGCTAAAGCTCGCCCGGTTGAAGTGAATGCCAAGCTGGAAGAGTACGGATCTACACCTATTCAGGATGGCAGTACGTTGCTTACTTTGCTGCGTCGCCCGGAGCTGGGGTATGAACTGATTGAACAGCTCTCACCATCTGAGGTAGAACTGACAGCAGATATGAAAGAACAAGTGGAAATACAAATTAAATATGCGGGTTATATTGAGAAACAATTGATCCACGTGGAACGTTTGCAAAAGATGGAGAAAAAGAAAATTCCGGACACCATCGTATATGATGAGATTCATGGTCTTGCTATGGAAGCCAAACAGAAGCTCGCTACGATTCGTCCAATCTCGATTGGTCAGGCTTCTCGTATTGCTGGAGTTACTCCTGCCGACATCTCCATTCTGCTGGTCTACCTGGAGCATTATAACCGTGTAACCGCAGCAAGGGGACAATAATGGACGATATTCAACAGCAACTGCAGCGGCGCTTAAAGAAACATGGATTAGAACTGGGCGAACTCCAGTTGGAGCAATTCGAATTGTATTATCAGGAACTGGTATCCTGGAATGAAAAGATGAATCTGACTGGAATTACGGATCGGGAGCAAGTGTATACAAAACATTTCTATGATTCGGTATCGCTGGCTTTTTATACTGACATAACCAAAGTGAATAAGCTTGCTGACATTGGATCAGGAGCGGGTTTTCCGGGATTGCCACTGAAGATCTGTTTCCCGCATATTAAGCTTACGATCATTGATTCATTAAATAAACGTATTGGCTTTCTACAGCATGTGGTAGATATCCTTGGTCTGACTGATGTGGAATTGGTCCATGGACGTGCTGAAGAGATTGGACGCAAAGAAGGGTATCGTGACAGCTACGATCTCGTTACGGCGCGTGCAGTAGCCAAGCTGGCTGTGCTGAATGAATTCTGCCTTCCGTTTGTTCGTAAAAGTGGAATATTCGCTGCAATGAAGGGCGGAGACCCGCGTGAAGAAATGAAGGAAGCGGAGTTCAGCTTCAATCAGCTGAAAGGACGGGTTAAGGCCGTTCATCCTTTCCAGCTGCCGGTTGAAGAATCAGAGCGTCACATCATTCTGATTCAGAAATTTGATAAGACACCATATAAGTATCCGCGTAAACCAGGTACTCCAATGAAGACTCCGCTGATATAGTTGCGTGATGGTTTTGAAGTAAGTCAAAACAAAATACAATTTTAGACATGGATGAAGAGGATGTTTCACGTGAAACATTCTCTTTTTTTTGTTTTCTAAAATGGAGGACTGGATCAACATTACAGATACTTCGTATTACATATCTTTTAAAGAACCTGTATTGATGAATTTTACGCACAGTAACTCATGAACAATTTCATTAATTGAATGTGTGCAAGTCGTCATATTTCCAATATTCACAAAGAAAAAGCAGGATAATTAGTAGAGTTTAAAGAATAGGTAAGCATAGGATTATGATAGAAAAGATGATAGAATAGAAGTATCCGATCCTGGGTCACAGCGATCATAGATTATATGTATAGATAGATGGATATGCGTTCGATGTTGCATGACAGAAAGCGTTATGAAAGGCAAAACTTATTCCAAGAACGATGCATGTGAAAGGTCGCTTATTGAATAAGAAGCACCTGCAAAGACTGTGGGAGCTATTACGAAACTAGGTGGTAATCTGCGGAATGAAAGAACAATTTTCGAAGTTGTTTGGTTTGGCGGAGCGCAATAACGGAGATGAGATCAAACAGATTCCGGTTAATGAAATTGTGAGCAGCCCATATCAACCCCGTACTATTTTTGATGATGATAAAATTGATGAGTTGTTGCAGACGATCAAAACACATGGTGTAATTCAGCCTATTGTCGTTCGCGTGCGAAATGGATCATATGAGATTATTGCCGGGGAACGTCGCTGGCGTGCAGTTCGAAAATTGGGTTTGGATACGATTCCGGCTATTGTGCGTGAATTCAACGACTCTCAGGCCGCATCCATTGCACTGATTGAGAACTTGCAGCGTGAAGGATTGACTTCCATTGAGGAAGCTGTCGCTTATCAGAAGCTGATCGACTTGCATCAATTGACACAAGAAAGTCTGGCACAACGACTCGGCAAAAGCCAGTCAACCATCGCGAACAAAATTCGGTTGTTACAGCTCCCGGACGGCATTAAGGCCGCATTGATGGAACGCAAAATTTCTGAACGGCATGCAAGAGCATTACTTTCTCTGGATACGGAAGAACTGCAGATGAAGTTGCTCGGTGAGATTATCGAAAAAGAATTGAATGTGAAACAGACAGAGGCACGTGTTGCCTTCTACAAGGAATCTTCCAAGATTAAAAAATCTAGACGTGTTTCCTTTACCAAGGATGTAAGGCTTGCACTTAATACAATTCGCCAATCCATTGATATGGTAACTGGCTCTGGTCTGGACATCAAAACAAAAGAAGCAGACCATGAGGATCATTATGAGATCGTTATCCATATTCCAAAACGCAAATAATTGAAGCTTATGGCGGCAATGGGCCGCTTTTTATGTCTATAAAGCAAGTTAGGTCAGACATTTTTAAAGAACGGTATATTGATGGAACGGTAGTTGTTGTTTGTGTGGACGATAGCCGCCTGCTTTTTGTTAACAATATCTCACAACCTACAGAAAAGACTCCTATTTTATTTGAGGTGAAGTAATTGTCTAAGATTATGGCCGTAGCAAATCAAAAGGGCGGTGTGGGGAAAACGACGACATCTGTTAACTTGGGTGCAGGACTGGCTTCACTCGGGAAAAGAGTATTGCTTGTCGATATTGACCCTCAGGGGAATACAACCAGCGGAGTCGGAATCAATAAAGCAGATGTGGCTAATTGTATATATGATGTCATTATTAATGAGGTTCCTCCTCAAGAAGCAATTTTGGAGACTCAGATTGAAGGCCTTCATATCATACCTGCAACGATTCAGCTTGCCGGAGCCGAGATCGAATTGGTGTCCACGATATCACGGGAAGTTCGCCTGAAAAAATCACTCGCCATGGTGAAAAAAAACTATGATTACATACTGATCGATTGTCCACCATCTCTTGGTATGTTAACGATCAATTCGTTGACTGCTTCCGATTCGGTGATCATTCCGATTCAGTGTGAGTATTATGCACTTGAAGGATTGAGTCAGTTGCTCAATACAGTTCGTCTGGTACAGAAACATCTGAATACATCCCTGCAGATTGAAGGGGTATTGCTGACGATGTTTGATGCGCGGACCAATCTGGGGATTCAGGTTATTGAAGAAGTGAAAAAGTATTTTCAACAAAAAGTATATCAAACGATTATTCCGCGTAACGTACGGCTTAGTGAAGCACCATCTCATGGTCAATCCATTATTACGTATGACCCTCGTTCAAGAGGGGCGGAAGTGTATTTAGAGCTCGCAAAGGAAGTGATTTCTTATGAGTAAGCGGCTTGGAAAAGGCCTTGATGCCCTCATTCCTTCGCTTTCAATTAATGACGATGATAAAGTCGTAGAAATCCCGATTAGTCAACTGCGGGCTAACCCCTATCAACCACGTAAAGTATTTGATGAGGGCGCAATACATGAACTGGCTGAGTCCATTCGTCAGCATGGTGTCATACAACCCATTATTGTTCGTCCTGTATTACGAGGTTATGAGATTATCGCCGGAGAACGACGGTTCAGAGCTTCGCAATATTGTGGTAATGCCACGGTACCGGCTGTAGTCCGCAACTTCAGTGATCAGCAGGTAATGGAGATTGCGTTGATCGAGAACCTGCAACGGGAGAATCTGAACGCCATGGAAGTTGCAGTTGCTTATCAGGGGTTAATGGATCAATTCGCGTTGACTCAGGAAGAGTTGTCTGTAAAAGTAGGTAAATCACGTTCTCACATTGCTAACTTCTTGCGTCTGTTATCATTGCCCGAAGAAGTAAAAGACCATGTTTCACGTGGAACATTATCTATGGGACATGCACGTGCGATCGTGGGTGTTAAAGACGAGGTTATAGTGAAGCAACTTGCCAAACAGACCATTGATCAGCAATGGAGTGTACGTGAGTTGGAGGAAGCTGTTCAACAACTGGATCGCTCCAAAACAGGTGAGGCTAAAGCCAAATCGAAGTTAAAAAAGAAAGATCCATTCATTGATACATTGGAAGAATCTCTTCGTGAACGTTTCAAAACCACAGTGAAAATCAAGCACAATAAAGATAAAGGTAAAATTGAGCTCAACTACTACAGTCAACAGGATCTGGAACGGCTATTGGAATTGTTACAATAACAGTCGGCTCTATGATTCATTAACAACATGCGGGGCTTACTCATGTCATGACATATCGCCTCTGTATCATGGAGAAACGATATGTCATTCTTTGTTTATAGGGTTATATGTGCAATATGTGCAGGCGAATTATTAATTTATAGGACAGAGGTGGTTGTGAGGTGGAGGGAGTTATCTATCTAGATCATGCAGCAACATCTTGGCCCAAACCACCTGCTGTCGGTGATGCGATGTTGAGTGCATTGGAGATTGCCGGAGCCAATCCTGGCAGAGGAAGTCACCGTATGGCTGTTCAGGCAAGTCGTGTATTGTTCGAGGCGAGAAAATCCATATCCAATATCTTTGGAATCAAAAATGCGAATGATATTGCATTCGGATCAAATACGACAGAAGCGCTAAATCTAGCTATTCAAGGCTCGCTTAGTGAGGGCGACCATGTGATTGCCACCATGGCGGAACATAACTCAGTCAGACGACCACTGGAGTACATGCGAAGACTCCGAAATGTAGAGATTGATTATGTACCTGTTGATGCTGCGGGAGCCATTGATCTGATGCAAATGGAACGTATGTTTCGTTCCAATACCAGATTGGTGGTATGTACACATAGTTCGAATCTGCTTGGCAGTATTCTTCCTATTGGAGAGATTTCGCTCCTATGTCGTAAACATCAGGCGATCTTATTGGTAGATGCAGCTCAGAGTGCTGGGGTTATGCCTGTCAATGTACAACAATTGGGCATGGATATGTTGGCTTTTCCAGGGCATAAGGGACTGCTTGGTCCTCAGGGTACAGGGGGCTTGTACATTGCTCCAGAGCTCGATATAGAGCCTTTACTTCATGGAGGGACAGGAAGTCAGTCAGAAGCTCTGGAGCAGCCAAAGGTGCGTCCTGATCGGTATGAAGCGGGGACGCCGAATACAGTCGGGATCGCAGGGCTGAATGCGGGTGTGAAACATGTACTTGAGATGACACCCGCGTTCATCTACCAACATGAGTGGGAACTGACCCAACATATAATGGATGGGCTGTCATCCGTTAAGGGTATACGAATGCTTGGTCCAGAGATTGGACAGCCACGCACTGGATTAGTATCTTTTACTGTAGATGGGTATGATTCAGCACAACTCGCCTTCCGTTTAGATCGGAATTATGGGATTGCGGTTCGCTCCGGTTTTCATTGCACACCCCTTGCACACGAATCTGCTGGTACAACCGCTACCGGAGCAGTAAGGGCCAGTGTGGGATACAATTCAACTAGAGAACATGTGGAAGCACTCGTTAAGGCAGTGTTGGAATTGACTGGAGCAGACTAGATTAGAGTTGAAATGATGAACTCATTTGATACAGGGTTGCTTGATTAAGCTTATGGATATCGGGTTGATTTATAATGAATGATAATATTACAGGACAGACGTTAATCTGATCAAAAATATAGAGGGGTAGTTGCAATTACATGGCTGAATTAAACGAGCTGATTCTGGAACAGCTGTTATGGATTATTGGCGGAATGGCATTACTTACGGTGATCTTGCTGATTGTGAGTATTGTTCAAGGGGCAAAGTTACGAAAGTTTAAACGTAAATATGAAGCCATGATGGCTGGCAGTGGAGTAGAGGACCTGGAATCATTGCTGATTAATCTGAAACTTCAGATGGACAGCATTGAGGATGAACACAAACTGCAAACGAATCAGCTGCAAGTTGTCATGCAAAAGCTGACCCGCATTCAAGGTAAAGTTGGCGTGAAAAGGTACAATGCATATGGAGAGCGTGGCAGTGATCTGAGCTTCTCAATGGCCATGATTAACGATAGCCAGGATGGCATGATTCTTACGGGGATATATAACCGCGACGGTTCTTATGTATATGCCAAACCTCTTAAAGGGGGAGAGTCCACGTATACTCTGTCCCCAGAGGAAAAGGAAGCTATTACTCTGGCACAGCAAGCAGAGTAGAACGTGTATGCCATTCCCGAATGGCCGAGTACAGACTGCTGGATATAATCTCGGACATGCGCATAACAAGACTGAGCCGTGTGTTCTGTAGAACAAAGTATTCCATAAAGCCGCCGACGTTAACGATACCTGTCAGATGGATATCGCCGACCGGCGGTAATTCTTTATTTACCCCCGCACCCGGCTTGAGTGGACCATTCACAACTTGAATGCATCCCACACTGGATGATTGTCCGAGACAGGCGTCAATGCCAATCACATAAGGGTTATGGTGTGTTTTCTGTATGTTGTGGAGTGTATCTTGCAGGTTCATCGCATGGACTGGTTCATCCAAGGTACCATATAAATGGAATAAAGGGCTGTCCCACTTGGAAAGGGCTGATCCGACCAGAGGACCAAGGCAGTCGCCTGTTGAGCGATCTGTGCCGATGCAGACAATCACTACATTTTGCAGAGAATGGGCTTTATAGAGATGGAACATTAAGCGATGGGTAATGGCTGAGTGAATACCTGGATCGGTATGGGGGATTTTCAAACTGGTCATGTCATGTGATGAAAAGGAACGCGAAGTAGGATTCATAGGATCTATCCTTTCCCTTGGAATAGTAGTAACAGTATATGGAAAGGTAGAGCGTTTTATACTTCACGAGGACAAGCTTTTTCTCTAGGGTTGGACGTATAGCGAAAGGAGCCGGACATGGACGAATGGATTAACGATTGGATGCTGATTGCATTTGATTCAACCCAGCAGGCACTGCGTGCTGAAATGCTGCTGGAGTTTGCTGAGATAGAGATTGATTTGTTCCCTACACCAAAAGAAATTACAGCAGGGTGTGCGCTATGTATTCAGTTTCCAAAAGAGGATCTGGAGCGAGTGCAAAAGATCATTCGTAATGAGTTCGTAGAGATCCGAGGCCTCTATTTCAAAACAGAAGACAGCTATGATAACATACCGATGTAGAGGAGGCATGATGGATGCTGCCATTTCAGTTTGCTCAAGGGACTACAGCTAGTGATGCCGCAACCGCCGTTGGTGAAGCCCTTCGTTGGACGGATAAAGTCTGGAACAAAATTGCAGATCCCGATATGTGGCTTAACATTATGTTCAGCTCAATCCGGATCATCATTATTTTTATCATCACCCGTATTGTCATTAAGGTAGTCTATCGGATTATAGATCGTTCCATGGAACGCAAGCAGGAAGGCAAGATTCGCGTGAATCCGCGCAGGTTCGTAACCGTAGGGGAACTGTTGAAAAATGCGACCTCCATAACATGTAATTTTATTATGATTCTGCTACTGTTATCTGAGATCAATATCCAAGTTGGACCTCTACTCGCGAGTGCCGGTGTGCTCGGGCTTGCCATTGGTTTTGGTGCACAGGGTCTGGTCAAGGATGTTATTACCGGTTTCTTCATTATATTGGAGGACCAGTTCGCTGTGGGGGATGTTATTCAGACGGGAACCTACAAGGGAACGGTTGAAGTGATCGGACTTAGAACAACGAAACTGGTCAGCTGGCAAGGCGAAGTGCACATTATCCCAAACGGGGCGATTGCAAGTGTAACGAACTACTCCATGTCGAATTCGCTGGCTGTAGTGGATATTCCGATGAAGGCGGACTTAAGTCTCGATGAGTCAGTACATCTGGTGAAAAAGTCTTTGGTTGGGATTGAAGAGCGTGACCTAAATATTGTGAAGGTGCCGGATGTGCTCGGTATACAGTCGATGTCTACATCTGAGTATGTGGTGCGAATTGTGGCTGAATGTATGCCTAACTCTCGTGCTTCGGTGGAACGTCAGATTCAGGGCGATGTGAAGAAAACGCTGGAGTATCATGAGATGAGCAATCAAGCTGTATTGGAACAGGCAGTAGCTTTGGAGAAAGATGAGGGGGATGGCACAGGTGGAGCGTAAAAGTTTCCAGCTTGGGGATATCGTGCAGATGAAGAAGCAGCATCCCTGTGGCAGCAATGAGATGGAGATCATTCGTATGGGTATGGATATTCGGATTAAGTGTGTCGGATGTAAACACAGCGTGTTGATTCCAAGAGCGAAATTCGAGAAAAACATGAAGAAGGTACTGCGTTCAGCCGAAGATTCCACTGAATCCTGATCTTGCAATAATTCGGTATGCAGTATGCGTAATAACGTTTACATGCAGGCTCCGTAGGAGTGTTGCGTTCTGTAAATGATCATGCTATAATCAATATTGCTGCGGAAAGGTACCCAAGAGGCCCAAGGGGGCTGACTCGAAATCAGTTAGGCGTGTCACAGCGTGCGTGGGTTCGAATCCCACCCTTTCCGCCACTTCAAATGTAACTTACTCAATACACATTGAGTTTAATAAAAAGATCGATAAGAAGACTTTCCATTAGGAAAGTCTTTTTTGGTATAACGTTTTATTGAATATGTATTGAAATGTATCCATATCAGATGCATCATTAATGACTCGAACGAAAAACAAAGAGCCCCGAAGGGCTCTTTATCCGGCGGTGCATTTGTTTGTTAGGAAACAATCGGTCGTAACAATCAGACACTTGGTGTACTGCACGTAGCAATACGCGTGCTTCAGACGAAGGGCCTTACTACACATAACCACTTGCTTCTTAAATTACGTGATGAATCTCCAACAGCGAATGATCGGCTTCGTTGTCCAACGGAACCACACCTCTCTCGTGCACCGCCTGATTGTATTATGTGCTTTATTCCGTTTTATATACATGGATCGTAAAAAAGTATTGCGATTAATGGACGCGGGCTTTGGTCAGCTTCTTCCACTTGCGATTATGATTGCTTGTTTCGGGGAAAGCTTCACCTTTTTGCAGCGTAACACGCTTTGGGTTCTGAATTTCCGTGACAAAGCTTTTTTCCCCAACTTCTGTGTATTCTCCATCGTTTGGTGCTTTGTCTCCTGGTTCAAACTCGGTTTTTTCACCCATGATAAAACCTCCTCTGCAAATTATGTTACTTTGTTACTTCTGTAGTGTGCTCCATAGCCGGGCTGATCATGTGCCAATATGTACAGGGAACGTTTGCTTGCACTTTGACTCGGTATTTGTTATATTAATATAGTTCGAGTTTGTGCTCGTTCCTTGCTCTCAACCTAGATTGAGGGCCAGAGTCCATAAGGAGGTGAAAATTATGCGCAAATATGAAGTGATGTACATTATTCGTCCTGACATTGAGCAAGAAGTTGTTCAAGCTACAGTCGATAAATTCCAAGGCATCATCTCCAACGGCGGTGGTGAAGTTACAGCTCACGACGTTATGGGTAAACGCCGTCTTGCGTATGAGATCAAGAAATTCCGTGATGGTTTTTATGTTCTGGTACATTTCACTGCTGAACCAGCAGTTGTAACTGAACTTGAGCGTCTCATGAAGATTTCTGACGAAGTAATTCGTTATCTCATTACCAACGACGTTAAGTCTGCTTAAGACTACTCGTGATTAACGCACCAATACGCTCTGAAGGAGGGGATTACATTGTTGAACCGTGTCATTCTGATCGGACGGTTAACCCGGGATCCTGAGTTGCGTTACACTCCAGCAGGAGTAGCAGTTACGCAATTTACTTTGGCAGTGGACAGACCGTTTACAAGCCAAGGGGGAGAAAAGGAAGCCGATTTCATTCCGGTCGTAACCTGGAGACAGCTTGCCGAGACCTGTGCGAACTACTTGCGCAAAGGACGCCTGGCTGCAGTCGAAGGACGCATTCAAGTACGGAACTACGAGAATAACGAAGGAAAACGTGTATACGTGACCGAAGTCATTGCCGATAATGTCCGTTTCTTGGAGTCAGCTAACCGTGATAATAGCGGTGGCGGCGGTGGGCAACCAATGCGTGAAGAGCCTTCTTATGGAGGCGGCGGACGCGCGAACAATAACAATAATTCGCGTAGCAACAATCAGGATCCTTTTTCCGATGACGGAAAACCGATTGATATATCGGATGATGATTTGCCATTTTAACATGAACTGATACTCCTAGGAGATATGGGTTACATGATAGGAAAGGACTGAAAAGCATGGGCTTCAAGCAAAGAGAAGGCGGAGACAACGATAAAAGACCGGCACGTCGTGGCGGCCGTAATAAACGTCGTAAAGTGTGCTTCTTCACAGCTAACAAAATTACTCACATCGATTATAAAGATACGGACTTGCTTCGTAAATTTATCAGCGAACGTGGAAAAATTTTGCCACGCCGTGTAACAGGTACTAGCGCTAAATATCAACGCATGCTGACGATTGCAATCAAACGCTCCCGTCAAATCGCATTATTGCCATACACAACTGAGTAGTTTTTACTCAGCTTGCATACGAAGCAGTCGGCTTATAGCCGGCTGCTTTTTTGTATATATCAATAGAAGTAATAGAAATAACAGATCCACTCTAACAAATGGAAGAATTCAATACTGTGGTGATAGAAGCATTCAAGGCTCAAATGAATTATAATAGAGTCTAATCTACTGAAAAGGTACAGGCAGCAGGAATAGCTGTTTATTTCAGAATAAACACTAGGAGTGGATATGAATACATCAAAACGTAAAGGCAAACAGAGAAAAAAGAGAAGTCTAAAAACCTGGATTATAGCTACTCTTTTACTTTCCATTATATATGTGTGGTTACAGCAAAAAGGTGATATAGATAATATGTGGCCCGGGACAACAATCCAAGAAGCTCTGCCAATCACCGGCCTACATCCTGTGGTTGCAGAGAATGAGAAATTATTGGTACGTAAGGCAGCGAGACGTGGAATAGAGATTGTTATCACCCACGGTTACCGAAGTTCTGAGGAGCAAGATGCACTATTCAACCAAGGACGCTCAAGCGCAGGCAATATCGTTACTAATGCGCGTGGTGGTGAGTCATATCATAACTACGGATTAGCAATTGATTTTGCATTGAGGACGCCTGAGGGTGATGTGGTGTGGGATATGGAACGGGATGATAACGGCAATGGCAAGGCAGACTGGATGGAAGTTGTGGACCTCGCCAAAGAGTTAGGTTTCACTTGGGGTGGAGATTGGGCAAACTTTCCGGACTATCCTCACTTGCAGATGGATTTTGGTTTGAGTATTAATGAGTTAAAACGTGGTAAAAGACCTCCTGACTCTCAGTAAAAGGTGTTATATATACACTTAAATGAATAATTATTAGATAAGCTCTGCATTTTGCAGGGCTTTTTTCTTTCTTTTGTAAAATAAATGATAAAAGATGACAATTTGGTCTTTACATTAGCAAATAAATAAAACTATACTAGATTAACTAGATTTTTTACTCTGATCGCACATATTATTTCAATTGTAAGCATAACGGCTCCGGTTCAATAAAATTTGGCTATAGATCGAGATATAATCATCACTCATATATGTAACATTTACCTCACGCAAAATTAAGATTGTCTACTTAATTTAAAGCATACACATACACTAGATGTAACTATTATGTTATGTATATGTTATTTTGACCAATTGCCTATGTATACCTCACAGCCAAAAACAAGATAACGCCTCTCAAATTCCCTGCTATAAGCCTTTATAGTATTACTAATATCCAAATCTGTAGTATAAAAAACATTTATACCAAAAATCTCAAAATAAGCATTGACGTTAGCTAAAATTACACGTATGATTACATTAATTATTTTGATATATAATTCCGCTAGGAATTATCAACATTAATTGACCAATGGTCTAAATATAAGTCTCTTAAACTTGTTTCTCCTAACAATTTGGTATTTTGTATAAGCTATTGTTCGTTATCTTCAAGAACTTGGAAATATACAGTGGATGCATTTCTACACACGAATACAATCTACGGAAATTATGGGGTTAGGGTGATTGATTTGAATACAGAGCTATTGGAAGTCAGAAATCTAACAACATCATTCAGAATTGAAGATGACTATTATGCAGCAGTGGATCACGTTAACCTTACGGTGAAGAAAAATGAAGTGTTGGCGATTGTAGGTGAATCCGGGTCAGGTAAAAGTGCTTTTGCATTCTCTCTTATGGGTTTGCATAACAAAGCAAAAATAGAAGGCCAGATTCTTTATAAAGGACAAGATATTGCCAACATCTCCCCAAGCAAATTAAACAAGCTACGCGGCAAAGAAATGGGCATGATTTTTCAGGACCCATTGTCCGCACTAAATCCTCTAATGATTATTGGTGAACAGATTGAAGAGATTCTCACACTTCATCAGTCCAAGCTGTCTTCCAGAGAGAAGAGAGAAAAGGTCATTCACTTATTGAATCAGGTAGGGATTCCACGTCCCGAACAAATATACAAGCAGTATCCCCACGAACTATCTGGTGGTATGAGACAGAGAATTGTTATTGCCATTGCGATTGCCAACAAACCGGAACTACTCATAGCCGATGAACCAACGACGGCGCTTGACGTTACGATTCAACTACAGATTCTGGAGCTAATCCGTGATCTGAAGAGTGAAATTAACGCAGGCATTATTCTGATTACACATGATCTGGGTGTCGTAGCTGAGATGGCTGATCGCGTAGCAGTTATGTATGCAGGCGAAATTGTTGAAATCGCAGATATCTTCACATTGATGAACGATGCGAAGCATCCATATACCCGCTCATTGTTGAACTCTATTCCCACCCTGTCTGAAGAAAGATCCAAATTACATGTCATCCAAGGCATCGTACCATCACTCAAAAATCTTCCTCGCAAAGGGTGCAGATTCAAAGCCCGAATTCCATGGATTAGTGAATCGGCTCATGAAGAGAACCCACAGATGCATGAAATTGCACCAGGTCACTTTGTACGGTGTACCTGTTACCAGCACTTTCATTTCCCTGACCAAAGCTGAGGAGGAATAACATAATGGCATTACTCGAAGTAGAAGGGCTCAAGATACACTTTCCGATTCGCGGTGGATTGCTTAAACGGGAAATTGGCAGTGTAAAGGCTGTTGATGATGTTAGCTTCTCCATTGAAGAAGGACAGACTTATGGTCTGGTTGGCGAATCAGGTTCAGGAAAAACAACAACAGGCAGAGCCATTATTGGGCTAAACCATGTCACTGACGGAAAGATCCTGTTTAACGGCAAAAATCTGGCTACGGAGCGACGTAAGAACAGGCAGCTCCAGCGGGATGTTCAAATGATTTTTCAAGACCCATATTCATCACTGAATCCAAAGAAGCGGGTTATCGATATTATCGCTGAGCCGTTTCGTAACTATGAGCGTCTGACAGCTACCGAGGAAAAAAGACAAGTAAGAGAATTACTTGAAAAGGTTGGCCTGAGTCCGGAATCAATCTACAAATATCCGCATGAATTCTCAGGGGGGCAGCGTCAACGGATCGGCATTGCACGGGCTATTGCACTGAAGCCGAAGTTAATTATCGCGGATGAACCTGTATCTGCACTCGATGTATCGGTACAGGCTCAGGTACTCAACTTCATGCAGGAAATTCAAAAAGAATTAAATCTGACCTATCTGTTCATCAGTCACGATCTGGGCATCATCCGTCATATGTGTGATCAGATTGGAATTATGTATAAAGGTCGATATGTGGAACAGGGCACAACAAATGATATTTTTGAGAATCCGCAACACATCTATACCAAACGTCTCATTGCAGCCATTCCGGATATGGACCCAACCAAACGAGAGGAAATGGTAGCCTTCCGTCAACAGGTCAAATCCGAGTATGAACATTCATACCGAAATTTCTTTGATGAGGAAGGGCTTGCATACTCGCTCAAATCCATTTCCGATACTCACCGAGTAGCTCTACCTCAGAAAGGTTGAAGGCCATATGTGGAAAATAATAGTACGAAGAATCATGATTATGATCCCTCAAATCTTTTTACTAAGTCTTTTGGTATTTTTGATGGCCAAAGCCATGCCAGGAGATGCACTAACCGGATTGCTCGATCCAAGTATTGATCCTAAAGCTTTGGATGAACAGAGGGAACGACTTGGACTTAACAATCCATGGTATGTACAGTATTGGGACTGGATTAGAAATGCCGCGCAGGGCGACTTCGGACAATCTTTCCGATTCAAGATGCCAGTTTCTGATCTGATTGGTCAAAGAATTGCAAATACATTTTGGCTGGCTTTTGCAACACTTGTCTTCACATATTTAATCGCGATCCCACTTGGTATTATCAGTGGTCGTTATAATGATACATGGTCTGACCGGTTAATTACGGGTTACACCTATCTGGGGTTCGCAGCACCGTTGTTCATTTTTGCACTGGTTATGTTATGGATTTTTGGTTTCCACTTTGGGTTATTCCCAACGGGGGGCAGCGTGGCACCTGGACTTACACCAGGAACATTCAGTTACATTACAAGCAAATTCTATCATCTGTTATTACCGGCATTATCCATGGCACTGATTACTACGGTATCAACCGTTCAATACTTGCGTAGCGAAATTATCGATATCAAGCATAAAGAATTCGTTCTTACTGCGCGAGCCAAGGGCGCTTCGGAGTCACGAGTTTACAACAGGCATATTTTAAGGAACTCTCTACTGCCGATTGCCGCATTCTTCGGTTATGAGATTACAGGACTTATCGGAGGTACTATTTTCATTGAGAGTATATTCAGTTACCCAGGCATGGGGCAGCTGTTCCTTAACTCAATCTCTCTTCGTGATTTCAGTGTTGTAACCGCACTTGTCCTGCTATTTGGTATAGCTACAATCCTGGGTTCGCTGTTATCTGACATTATTCTGGGATTAGTAGATCCGCGTATACGGATCAAGTAAGAACTTGAAGATTTCGGGGTGAATAAGATGAGCAAGGCCAATGATGTCGTTGTAACTTCACAAAAGGTTGATAAGAGCCCCTCCAGCTTGAGTATCTTATGGAGAGAGCTTGTCCGGGATAAGGTGGCACTAATCTCGCTCATATTTTTGGGACTGGTTTTATTAATAGTCTATGGAACTGCTCTGATCCTGGATCAAGATGAAATTGTTAAAGTGGATCTATTCGCTTTATATGAGCCGCCTTCTGCACAATACTGGTTAGGAACAGATTACGGAGGTCGTGATGTATTTGGACAACTAATCATCGGAACTCGGAACTCGTTATCCATTGCCATTCTAGTTACGGTAATGACAGGTTTCTTGGGGATCGTAATCGGTATACTTTCTGGTTATTTCGGAGGACTGATTGACAATATATTCATGCGTATCGTGGATTTCTTCATGATTCTCCCGTTCATGATGATTGTTATCGCGTTTGTTACAGCAGTACCCAAATATAATATTGTTTCGTTCTCGCTAATCATGACTGCCTTCCTATGGATGGGAATTGCTAGATTAATTCGGTCTAAGGCACTGCAGGAGAGAGAACTTGAATATGTAAAAGCTTCAAAAACGTTGGGATCATCCCATCTCAAGATCATTTTCTCACAGGTTCTTCCGAATCTGAGTTCCATTATCATCGTAACGATGACATTGAATCTCGCTGCCAACATTGGCCTCGAATCAGGGTTATCTTTCCTGGGATTTGGTTTTCCCGAAAGTACACCTAGTCTTGGAACACTCGTAAGTTATGCACGTAATCCGCAAACCCTGGAGTCCAGATGGTGGATATGGCTACCCGCATCGGTACTGATTCTGGTATTGATGTTGAGTATAAATAATGTCGGTCAAGCCCTAAAGCGTGCGACTGATGCAAGACAAAGAAGAGGTTAAAAAAAGGGAGGAAAGGTTCATGAAAAAGGGATTATTTTCACGGGGACTATTTTTCACGATGATGTTGGTCTTTGTATTGGTGCTCGCAGCTTGCTCTGAGAAAGAAGCAGCTACTCCAGCTCCAGCTTCCAACACAGAAGAGGGAAAAACGGAGGAAAAACCTGCTAATGAAGAGGGCGTTTACTCCATTGATGACTTCAACAATGTCAAAACGAATGAGGGTACTGCGATCGAGGGTGGATCAGTTACATTCGGACTTGTATCGGATACTGCTTTTGAAGGTACACTGAACTTTAACTTCTATTCCGGTAACCCGGATGCACAGGTTCTTCAATGGTTTGATGAAGGTTTGCTGACTTGGGATAAAGACTATGTGTACACCAATGATGGTGCTGCAACATATGAGACTTCCGAAGATGGCAAAACGTTCACACTGACCATTCGTGATAATGTGAACTGGCATGATGGCAAACCGGTAACGGCTGAAGATCTGCAGTTTGCTTATGAAGTGATTGGTAACAAAGCGTATGATGGTCCACGTTATGACTCCAACTTCACTAGTATAGTAGGTATGGACGAGTATCATGCTGGAAAAGCAAAAACAATCTCTGGTATTAAAGTGCTGAGCGACAAACAAATCAGCATTACGTATAAAGAATCTACTCCGTCCCTGCTGACAGGTGGCGTATGGACGTATCCACTGGCTAAACATATCTTCGGCGATATGGATGTAGCCAAAATGTCTTCTTCCAAAGAAGTACGTGAAAAACCAATTGGTTTTGGTCCATTTAAAGTGGATGTTATCACTCCAGGTGAGTCTGTAACTTTTGTTAAAAACGATGACTACTGGCGTGGAGCTCCAAAACTGGATGGTGTAACTCTGAAAGTTATCAACCCGACAACGGTTGTTCAAGAACTGAAATCTGGCGGGGTAGATCTTGTGGATGCATTCCCGACAGATCAATACAAAGACAATGCTAACCTGTCCAACGTAGAATTCCTGGGCGCAATCGATCGTGCTTATACGTACATCGGTTTCAAACTGGGTACGTGGGATGAAGAGAACGGAAAAGTTGTAAGCAATGCCGAAGCAAAAATGGGCGACAAAAATTTGCGTAAAGCCATGTGGATGGCTGTAGATAACGATCAAGTTGGTAAACGTTTCTATAATGGTCTGCGTTGGAATGCAACAACCCTGATTCCACCGTCTCACCCAGAATTCCATGATTCCAACAATCCGGGTGTAGCATATGATCCAGAAGCAGCGAAAGCATTGCTCGACGAAGCTGGTTACAAACTGGATGGTGAATTCCGTACGAACCCGGATGGAACACCACTCGAAATCAACTTTGTATCCATGACTGGTGGCGACACAGCTGAACCTTTGGCTCGTTATTATGTTCAATCATGGGCTGCTATTGGTTTGAAAGTAAACCTGGAAATGGTTGAGTTCAACAGCTTCTATGACCGTGTAGGTAACACAGGTAAAGATGATCCAAACATTGATGTGTATCAAGCAGCATGGGGCGTTGGTATTGACGTAGATCCATCTGGTCTGTATGGCCGCGATGCACTCTACAACTTCTCCAGATTCTCCAGCGAAGAGAATGACAAATTGCTGGCACAAGGTATCTCTGCTGAAGCATTTGATGTAGACAAGCGTAAAGAGATCTACAATCAATGGCAACAATACATGGTAGATGAAGTTCCTGTATTCCCTACACTGTATCGTGCAGTTGTAGCACCAGTTAACAAACGTGTAATGAACTATGCGATTGGTGATGGAACAGGCGTTTACCTGAGCGACCTGCAAGTTAATGCAGACAAAGCAGTTGTAGCTCAGTAAAACATTCTTAAATTAGCAGCTGTAAGGATTGGGGTCCTTTAAGAAGCCGGTTGCTAGATTATTAATGAAGAATTCTCCTGGGAAAATGAATAAAAAGTGTCTTTAAGACATGGATTCTGTACACTCTGGCATGGGTGTATGGGGTTCATGTTTTTTTTGTAACCAAAAAATAAAAAAAATTTAACTTTTTTTCAAAAAAGTGCAGACAAAATGCCTCTTTACTTCGTCTATATAGGTAAGAGGTGATCATCTTATGAAAAAATGGTGGAAACGGGCAGGTATGCTGCTAGCTCTCTTGCTTATTATATATTTGGGTGTGAAACCGGACATGCTGGTAGGCAAACCGGGAATTAAAGCTGAATCTGCGGTATTAATGGATATGAACTCTGAACAGATCTTAATGGATTTTAACGGCTCCGAAGAGATTGCTCCGGCAGGCGTCAGTAAGTTGATGACAGAACTGTTAGTAATGGAGGCCGTGATCAATGGTGATATAAGCTGGAATGATCTTGTTAATGTGAGTCTGTATGCCAGCTCCGTGGGGGGCAGTCAACTGACCCTGAAACAGGGAGAGCAATTCACCGTTCAGGAGTTGTTCGAGATCGTAGCTGTCTATTCAGCCAATGATGCAGCGGTTGCTCTGGCTGAACATATCAGTGGTACAGAGCAGAAGTTTGTGCAACAGATGAATCAGAAAGCAACTCAGATTGGGCTGTCTGAGGATACACAATTCACGAATTCAACGGGCCTCAGTGAAAAGCTGCTTGGTCCTAACCGTCCGATGGATATACAAGGGCAGACCTTAATGACGGCTATAGATGCATGCAAGCTTGCGCGATATCTGCTGAATAACCATCCCGAGATTTTAAGAATCTCTAGTCAAATGCAAGTATCAATGCACCAAAAAGGGATGTACATGAGTAATACGAACTGGATGTTGTCCTCTATTGGTGGGCCGTATGCTTATGATGGGAATGACGGATTAAAGACCGGGTATGATGAAGATTCCGGATATCATTTTGTGGGGACAGCTGAACGTGATGGCAAAAGACTGATATCAGTTGTATTTGGAACAGATACTCGTGAAGGGCGTTTTGTGGAGACTCGGAAGTTATTCAACTATGGGTTTTCGGGAAACCGAGTCAGACCAGATTATTGAAGCATTACGCAAGCGTTAGTACGTTAGATAAGATATGAGGGCTGTCCGCAGGTTCGACTGAACATGTGGTAGCTCTATTTTATCGAATCTGAGGTAAATTGATCCATATAACCATATTATTAAATTGACATATGGTTTTCTTTTGTTTTAAAATGACCAGTGAGTCATTATTATTCAACTCGGTTTAATATATATGTACCAAACCAACTGTACGATACTGAATTTACGATCTGATCGGGAGGTAACTTGTGATGAAAAAACAAATGAAATGGCCGCTAATCCTGTTCGCCATAGGGGTATTTATGGCTGCGCTGGATAACGGGATCATCACCTCTTCACTGACCACCTTAAATGCATCATTTGGTGTGTCGCCAACATGGGGAGCATGGACGATTACGCTTTACACGCTTGGGCTTGCGGTGAGTGTACCTATTGCGGGCAAACTGTCGGACCGTTATGGTCGCAAGAAACTATTTTTGATTGAAGTGGCGTTGTTTGGGATCGGGTCCCTGCTTGTCGCGTTGAGCACATCGTTTACCTTTTTCCTGATTGCTCGTGTCATTCAAGCTTTGGGCGGTGGTGGGATTTTTATCATTGCCAGCTCATACGTATTAAGCAAGTTCCCGGCGGAGCGACAAGGTACAGCCTTGGGTCTGCTGGGAGGGATGAATGGTGTTGCCGCTATCTTGGGACCCAATGTCGGTGCTTTTATACTGGATCTGACTGGCAACTGGCATTGGTTATTCCTGATTAACGTGCCTATCGCCATTCTGCTATTCATAGCAGGTATTCGATTTATTCAGGAAGAGCAGGAACTGAATCGTGCAGCAGTGGACTGGAGCGGTATTGCTGTCCTAACGTTGGGTGTACTCAGTTTAATGTATAGCTTCAGCAATCTGGACGGTGTGAACATGCTTCAAAGCCTGGGATCACCGATGTTCTACGGCTTTTTCATGGCAGGTGTAATCCTTCTGGTGCTCTTTTATTTCATGGAAAAAAGGCTGGAAGGATCTGAACGTGAACCTGTTGTATCGACACAGCTTCTGGGCATTGCGTCCTTTCGCTGGACGCTGCTAATTGCCTTTTTCTCGGGAGCCATTCTGGCCTCGGTGATCTTTATTCCCGGATTTGTTGAGCAATATCTCGGCGTATCCAATACGGCTTCCGGGTACTGGTTTACTCCACTCGCGCTGGCATCCGGCATCGGGGCAGGTGGAGGTGGATACCTCGTTGACCGCAAAGGGCCGATCTGGACGTTATCGGTTGCGGGGCTGCTATCTGCCATTGGATTCCTGCTGTTCCCGCTATGGGTGGAGCATATCTGGCAATTTGTCATCGCGAGTACATTCGTAGGTATCGGTTTCGGTATGATGCTTGGTGCGCCAGTTAACGTACTTGTCACGGAACAGGCGGGGGAGAACAACAAGGGCATCGCGGTAGCGACCAGTTCGTTATTCCGCCAGATGGCGATGGCTATTGCACCTACGATTTTCGCTGGATTCCTGGCACGTTCGTTCATTAATCTGGGGTCCAACATTCAGGCAGGATTCGCTGACAAAGGAATTCAGGTGCCTCCGGAGATGCTGGAGCAATATGCATCGGGTGGAGCAGCAGGGAGTGATGTCTCCAGTCTGACAGAGGGCCTGTCCCAGATTCCTGATGAAGGCATCCGTGATGTGTTGCTCCAGGCAGTGCATCAAACGACAGGGCAGGGTTATAATGGCCTTTTCTGGTCTGCGGTGGTATTCAGTGTGCTTACGCTGGTAGCTGCGCTTATAACGGGACGTCTGCGTCAAAAAGAGAAGAGCCAACATGTGGAAAGTATATCCACAAACTGATTCAATAACGTTAGAAATGAAGAGAACAGTGTACCTTTTGTAGCTAAAAAGGAGCCGCTGTTCTTTTCAATTTAACCGGATTGTAACTTTTCTTGCTCTCGCAATGATTACAATAGAACGAGCGTAAGCGGTGTCTTGATTCCAGAGAGAGAAAACTTCAGAGAACACCGAGTCACAAGACATCCCAGACGTTTAATTGGTATTATATAAGTTGAACGAATCGTTACACTTCATCACTGCGAGTTCAGAATAACCTTCCGATCGCTGTTATCCCCAGATTTTTTTAAAATTACCTTATTCAAAAGGTAAAAATCCGTTGATAAAGGCGAAGCGTGTGCTTTCGATGCAGCTTTCTTTCAGAAAGCTTTTAGCTACGCTTCTTCAGGTTTTTTCTGACCTCTCCGTTATTAGTGTAAATATTAGATGAAACTTATATAGTAGGCAGTATCATTTCGATAGTGAAGAAGGAATCGATGGATGAAAAGCAGAACTAAGGATAAGAAGAAAAAAAGAAGAAAAGGCCTATATATAACGCTCGTTTCACTTGTTGTTTTGTTAATCGGAGGTTATTTGTTCCGTCAGCAGCTGGCTGTAGCGGCATTTGATCTGTTTCTCGCCGGTTCAGTAGAAGATCAGTTATCCCGCTCTTATGTACCGCAAGAAGGCAACAACACGCCTGATCCAACGGTATACCGTAAGGAACCATTCTCCGTGTTACTGCTCGGTTCGGATAAACGCGCCTATGAGAAAACGCGTGGACGTTCCGATACCGTCATCTATGCTGTAGTACGTCCGAAGGAATCCCGTGTGCTGTTGGTATCCATTCCACGTGATACGTATGTGCAGATTGTAGGACGGGATGCCAACAAGGACGGCGAAGATGATTATGATAAGCTGGCGCATGCCTACGCTTTTGGTGGGGAGAATATGTCCATCAATACGGTGGAGAAATTCCTTGATGCTGATGTGGGTTATTATGCAACAATCAACTTCGACGGAATCAAAAAAGTGGTTGATGCGCTTGGTGGTGTAAAACTGCCAATCGATGAGGACATTGTGAACAAGAATCCGGATCACGTGCAATTCACGATTGAAGGTGGTAAGCCGATCTATGACGGGCAGGAAGCACTGTATTATGTAAGATACCGTGAGGATAGCGATTTTAATCGTACCAAGCGGCAGCAGATTTTCCTGAACGCGATGGCGAATGAGATGCTGAATTTGAATCAAATCGCCAAAATTCCGGAATTGATTCAGATCATGGGAGACAGCTTCCAGACGGATATGCGAGCATCTTTCATTATTGATCTGGCCAAACAAGTGCTTACTCAGGAGAAACCGCAGATTTCAAGCTTCACCATTCTGGGTGAGGGGATGAAAAAAGACGGTATCTATTATGGTCAGGCTGACGAGAAAGATGTCCAATATGCCAAAGAGCTGATTAACAACTGGATGGATCAATCGACCCCAGCCGGTGAAGTCATGATCCCTGACCGGCAAAAGATTGAATAACCAATTCCATACCAATGATGTGTTGTAGACCACAATCAGCAGTACGTTTATTCGCGGGCTGCTGTTTTTTTTCTTTGTATTGAGAACTATTATCCTTTTGGAACATCCTGCGTTCTGATCCGTATAATATAAGTTGAGCGAGATAAGTTGAACGAAGAAATTCACAAGGAGGATACACAAGGGTATGAACATCGCATTTTTTTTGCTACCCAAACAAGAGGTTACGTGCGTGACGTCGGATTCTACGCTGCGGCAAACGTTGGAACGGATGGAATATCATCGTTTTACGGCGGTACCCATTTTGAATAAAGAGGGCAAATATATTGGTACGGTTACCGAAGGCGACTTACTGTGGTATATGAAGAATGCCGAGGGAAAGATTTCATTTGAAAACGCTTCAAAGTTCTTGCTCAAGGATGTTCCCCTTCGCTTGGATATTAAACCTGTATCCATTAACGCCAACATGGAGGACCTGATTAATCTGGCTAAAGTTCAGAACTTTGTTCCTGTGGTCGATGATATGGATCGGTTCATTGGTATTGTCAGACGGAGTCAGATAATTGAGTACTGCGAGGGCATTGTAGCCAAAGAATCGATCAAGGCTAAGTAAGGCTGTTACGAATTTAAACATTATTGTGTCATGATGGATAATCACAGCCGTCCGGTATCATGTTAAACTTAAGAAGTCCTGAATCAGGGCCGCATTCGAAGTTTTTTACAAATATATAGGTCGATAGGATGTACGGAGGACTCCGCATAAGTACCTGACATCAGTTTCGGAGAACTTCTCCGTTTTTTGGGGTAATTTTGCGGGCCCTCTTTTTATGCTATAATCGAGAATAAAGCTTTTTCGGGGGAGAGTGACTTTCGCCAATATGCCTAAAGAACTGGATGTAGCCAAACGCGCTAAAGTGATTGAATGGCTGAAAACCGAAGTGCTTGATCAGGTATCCCGATTATTCAAGGCGTTATGGGAAGGCAGTACAACTCGAATCGGGGACAGTCTTGCCAGTTTGATTATGAGTAGTTACATATTGGGCCGCAGGCTCGGTATTCCTTTCAAGGATCTGGATGCACTGCTAGTTGAGAAGTTGAAAAAGCATAAACAGGAAGGTCACCAGCTTGAAGACTGGTACCAGGATATTTCCGCGCTAGAAGATCATATGCGTAAGAGGTGAATTTGTTGAAATTTAGCTTTAAATCAGCTGTTTGGAGCGCAGTCTATCTGCTCTTGCTACTTTCGCTGTTAACTCCTTTATCGGTACTTGCCATATTTTTTATGATGATTCCGGGAGTTATTTTGTATGCTTCATTATCTTTAAAATCATTTATATGGCATCTCGTTCCAGTAGCCGTTATTTTGGTCGTATTCCACCCCATCTATCTGTTACTACTGCTCATCTTCACCCTGCCTGCAATCGTTATGGGTCACGCGTATAAAACACGCAAATCGGCCCTGTTCGCCCTGATGGCGGGAAGTGGCATGATGTTGGCAGAATACTTGTTGTTGCTCTTGGTCGGCAGTGTCATTTTCCAATTCGACCTGTCCAGTTATATTGAAGATGTGGTCAAATTGACCATTGAACCGTTAACCAATACATCGAATCAGATGATCAACGGGTTTGCATGGACACCTGAGATGACCGAGGATGTTGCCAAACAAACACAGCTTATGATTCCGTTTGCTCTCGTTGTCACATCGATGGTAATGGCCTTTATTACACACGCCATTGCTCGTCCGATTCTGAACGTGATGGGTGTGGTGGTATCGAAGCTTCCACCAGCGAGAGAGTGGCGTATGCCGCGTGCATTGATCTGGTATTATTTCCTTGCTCTGTTGATCGAAGTGATCTCCAGACAAAGTGATGGAACATACTGGACTATGATTGCCATGAATCTGTCCCCGTTAATTAATCTGGGCTTCATGATTCAAGCGATCGGTTTCTTCTTCTTTCTCTCACATACAAAGAAATGGAATCCGGTTATACCATATTTCCTGGCGGCTGCGGTCTTCTTCATTGGTCCGCTTCGGATTATCGGAATTATCGATCTGGCGTTCCCGCTTCGTGAGGCAATATCGAAATCAAAACGATAGGGTGATGAGTCATGCCTAAATTTCTGAAGAAACGCTGGCACGGCTACTATACCGTATGGGCGTTCATACTGCTGCTGTTGCTCGTTATGTTCGTTACCATTTATAACTGGACGCTTGGTTTGATTAGTCTGATACTGGCTTCGGCGCTGGGAATCGTCATGATTAAGGCGGAGCTCGCGTTCCGCCGTGAGCTTAACGACTACATTAATGGCCTATCTATTCGGATCAAACGGATGGAGGGGGAAGCGGTCAGCATGCTTCCATTCGGAATTGTGCTGTACAGCGAAGATCGTACGGTAGAGTGGCATAACCGCTTTGTCGCGGAGATGTTCCAGGAGAAGACAATGGTGGGTAATCCGCTACTTAATATGTTTCCCAAACTTCCTCAGCCTAAAGAGAAGAAGGATGGGACGAAGGAACATTCATCCAAGGAGTTGCATGACGAATTCCAGTTGGATGATCGGCATTATGGAGTTATTCATAACCCGCAGGAGCGGTATGTATATGTATACGAGATTACGGAGCTAGCCATTCTTCGTGATAAATATGAAAATGAACGCCTTGCATTGGGAATTCTCGTTCTGGATAATCTGGACGAAGCTGCCCAAGGCATGGACGATCAACAGCGTACAGCGCTGATTGCCCGTGTGACCAGCGAAATTACGTCTTGGGCCAAGCGGTACGAAGTGTACCTGCGCCGTCTGTCTTCTGATCGTTATCTGTTGATGCTGAATCATAAGTCTTTGCAGGAACTGGAGCAGAGCCGATTTGTCATTTTGGATGAAGTTCGGGAGATGACTGCTGACCTCAAAGTGCCAATGACACTCAGTGTTGGACTGGCGTTTGGATCGGATAGCATCAGCGAGATGGGAGAACTGGCACAGTCCAGTCTGGACATGGCACTTGGACGTGGTGGTGATCAGGCTGCCGTGAAGTCCGGACAACGCCTGTCTTTCTATGGCGGTAAGTCTAATGCAGTGGAGAAACGGACACGGGTAAGAGCCCGCGTTATTGCGCACGCGCTACGTGATCTGATGCAGGAGAGCGATCGGGTGCTCATCATGGGGCACAAAATTCCGGATATGGACGCGATCGGCGCATCCATCGGAGTGTGGAAAGCGGCCAGTCTGTACAATGTGGAAGCACGGATTGTTCTGGATGGAATTAATCCATCGATTGAACGCATGATGGAGCAAGTGAACAAGGACGAGAAGTTGTCCAAAGCATTTGTATCACCGGAACAGGCAACCCAGATGATGACCGAGCACACGTTGTTGGTGGTGGTGGATACTCATAAGGCTTCCATGACCATGGAGCCGAAACTGGTACAGTCTGCTACCCGTGTCGTCGTTGTGGATCACCATCGCCGGGGCGAAGAGTTCATCAATGACGCAGTGTTGATCTATCTGGAGCCTTATGCGTCCTCTGCTGCCGAATTGGTAACCGAACTCTTGCAATACATTCATGATAAGGTACAATTCACTCCGCTAGAAGCTACGGCTCTACTTGCCGGGATTACGGTGGATACGAAGCATTTTGCACTGCACACGGGGTCCAGAACGTTCGAAGCGGCAGGCTTCTTGCGCCGTAGCGGTGCGGACACCATTATGATCCAGCGGTTGATGAAAGAGGATCTGTCAGAATATATTGCTAAGGCAGAAATCATAAAGCATGCTAAAATGGTATATGGAAACATTGCGCTGGCGGTCACAGACCCTGGCAGCAAGATTTCACAGATGATGATCGCCCAGGTGGCGGACACATTGCTGAACATGACTGACGTGGTCGCTTCATTTGTAATTAGTGAGCGTCCGGATGGACTGATTGGCATCAGCGCGAGATCGCTGGGGCGCATGAATGTTCAGGTTGTCATGGAACGACTGGGCGGTGGCGGACATTTGACAAATGCTGCCGTGCAGCTTGAAGGAACGCTTGGAGAGGCAGAAAAACGGCTGACGAACGTACTGGCTGAAATCGAAAAGGAAGAGGGGCTGTTCGAATGAAAGTCATTTTTATAAAAGATATGAAGGGTCAAGGCAAGAAAGGGCAAGTGAAAGAAGTATCTGAGGGTTACGCACAGAACTTCCTATTGCCACGGGGAATCGCACGTCTGGCAACAGACGGCAACATGAAGACACTGGACAACCAGAAGGCGGCTGAAGAAAGACTCAAACAGGAAGAGAAAGCAGAAGCGGAAGCACTTGCGAAAAAGCTGGAAGCAGAAGTGACTGAACTGAAAGCCAAGTCCGGCGAAGGTGGTCGTCTGTTCGGCGCCATTACGAGCAAACAGATCGCAGAAGCTTTGTCTAAAAAGGGTCTGAAAGTAGACAAACGCAAAATTGAGCTGGACGAGCCTATTCGTACACTCGGCGTAACACAAGTAACTGTCAAGGTTCACCCTGAAGTGAAGGCAACCTTGAAGGTACAGGTAACGGAAGAGTAAGATGGGCGGAGAAATGTTATTCGACCGGATTCCCCCGCAGAACCTGGAAGCCGAACAGGCCGTGCTGGGTGCAATCCTGTTGCAGGGCGAGGCCCTGATTACAGCGATGGAACGGGTGCAAACCGAGGATTTCTATGATAAACCCCATCAATTAATCTTTGAAGCGATGATCCAGCTTGGTGAGGGAAATCAACCGATTGACCTTGTTACACTGACTTCGCTTCTGAAGGATAAAGGTGAGTTGGAGGACATCGGGGGCGTTAGTTATCTGGCTAAGCTAGCCCATGGTGTACCTACAGCCGCGAACGTAGACTATTACGCTCAGATTATCGAAGAGAAATCGATGCTGCGTCGCCTGATTCGTACGGCAACACAGATCGTGAGCGAAGGATATACAGGCGGCGAAGATGTTGCAGCGATGCTCGGAGAAGCTGAACGTCGCATTCTGGAGATCTCCAACCGTCGCTCCAGTAGTGGTTTTATAGCCATTCAGGACGTATTGATGGAAGTATTCGATCGTGTGGAAACACTTCATCAGAATAAGGGTACAACGACAGGTATTCCGTCCGGGTTTATCGATCTGGACAAGATGACTGCCGGATTCCAGCGCAGTGACTTGATCATTGTAGCGGCCCGTCCTTCCGTAGGTAAGACGGCCTTCGCCCTGAATATCGCTCAGAACGTAGCCATTCGGGCCCAGGAGACGGTAGCCATCTTCAGTCTGGAGATGTCAGCCGCCCAGCTGGTGCAACGTATGATCTGTGCGGAAGCCAACCTGGATGCCAGCGTGATGCGTATGGGTGATTTCAAGGGTGATGAAGACTGGCAGAAGCTGACGATGGGTATTGCAGCTTTGTCAGAAGCCAACATCTTCATAGATGATACGCCAGGGATTACCGTAGCGGATATTCGTGCCAAATGCCGTCGTCTGAAGAAAGAGAAAGGCCTTGGCATGATCCTGATTGACTATCTTCAACTGATTAGTGGACGTGGTAAAGCAGGGGAGAACCGTCAACAAGAGGTATCCGAGATCTCACGTACACTGAAACAGATTGGCCGGGAACTGGAAGTTCCGGTTATTGCCTTGTCCCAGCTGAGCCGGGGTGTAGAGCAACGTCAGGACAAACGTCCGATGATGAGTGACTTGCGGGAATCGGGTTCAATCGAGCAAGATGCCGACATCGTAGCGTTCCTGTACCGGGATGACTACTATAACCAGGAGACCGAGAAGAAAAATATTATTGAGATCATTATCGCCAAACAGCGTAATGGTCCGGTAGGTACGGTTGAACTGGTCTTCCTGAAAAACTTTAATAAATTCGTCAATTACGAGAGGGCACACAATGATGCCTTCGCGATGTAATGGGCAGGTGCTGAAGGCTTCGATCAAGAAGCCAGAATCGTCTGTCCCGAAGATCAACCATTAGAGCAACTGAACTCAAACATGTGTTATAAATACCAGATATAGATTCATATTGAAATGGGTATCCTTGAACCGGTGATAGCAGTCAAGCAAGCTTGGACTGAAGTCTCCGGTTTTTTGTGTTGAAATAATGGGTAAATCCCGAACATTACGGTTGTACTATATCTAATTGTTCGCCATTTGATTTGACTTTGAAAAAGGGTACTGGTACACTAATACTGCTGCGTTAAAGCAGCGCAAACCTTCCCTTGAATGTAACGGAAGGACATTTTTACTGTCCGTTAGCACGCTTCTCAGTCGGTTTATTGCGTAACACGCCTGCCGGGATAGAGGACGGACAGACCAATACAAAGGTGCGCAAGGCACCCACGGAGGAATGTTAACTATGTCAACGGTAGTTGTAGTGGGAACGCAATGGGGAGACGAAGGAAAAGGTAAAATCACGGATTATCTGGCGGAGAGCGCTGATGTGGTGGCTCGTTATCAAGGTGGTAACAATGCGGGTCATACAATTCTGATTGATAACAAAAAATATAAACTGACGATGATTCCATCAGGGATTTTCTACACGGATAAAGCGTGTGTTATTGGTAACGGAATGGTTATCAACCCGAAGGCACTCATCGAAGAAATTAACTATATTCATGACAATGATTTTACAACGAAGAACCTGTCCATCAGTGAGCGCGCACATATCATCCTGCCATATCACATGGTACTGGATGCACTCGAAGAAGAGAGCAAAGGCCCGAACAAAATCGGTACAACTGGCAAAGGAATTGGCCCATCTTACATGGACAAATCAGCTCGTATTGGTATTCGGATGGTTGACCTGCTGGATGCTGAAGATTTCGAACTGAAACTGCGTCATCTGGTCAAAGAAAAAAACCGCGTCATCGAGCAAGTCTACGGCGGCCAGCCTGTTGATGTGGAAGAGATTCTGCAAGATTACCTCGGATATGCCGAAATTCTGCGTCCTTACGTACGTGATACATCGGTTGTTCTGAACGAATATATTGATGAGGACAAAAAAGTATTGTTTGAAGGCGCACAAGGCGTTATGTTGGACCTTGATCAAGGAACTTATCCATTTGTTACATCATCCAATCCGTCCGCAGGTGGCGTATGTATCGGTTCTGGCGTAGGCCCGGCTCGTATTCAGCAAGTCATTGGGGTAGCGAAAGCTTACACAACCCGTGTAGGAGATGGCCCATTCCCTACGGAATTGCATGATGCAATCGGTGACCAAATCCGTGAGACTGGGCATGAGTACGGTACGGTAACTGGACGTCCACGTCGTGTAGGTTGGTTCGATAGTGTTGTTGTTCGCCACGCGCGTCGTGTCAGTGGAATTACAGGTCTGTCCCTGAACTCTCTGGACGTAATGTCAGGTCTGGAAACCGTAAAAATCTGCACAGGATACAAATTCCGCGGCGAGGTCATCACACACTATCCGGCAAGCCTCAAAATGCTGGCAGAATGTGAAGCGGTATACGAAGAGATGCCAGGTTGGAGCGAAGATATCACTGGAGCGAAGAAACTTGAAGACCTGCCAGTGAACACACAGAATTATGTAAAACGTGTTTCCGAACTGACAGGCATTCCAATTGCCATCTTCTCCGTTGGTCGTAACCGTGAGCAAACGAATCAAGTTCTTCCAATCTACGAGTAATCGAAGAAATAGAGAGATTGTTTCTTGAATTATAAAATAGGATCCTCTGCCGACTTAGGCATGTTAAGCCTCCAGTTGTTGCTTTTATAGCGATGACTGGAGGTTTTTTGTATGTTTTTCGGATATAATCCCGAGATTTCCGTCAATACTGGTTAACAGTAGAGTCACAGACCCCAGCATGCGCATGCTAGACGGGTGGGATAATCGGAGGGAGAGAACGGAATGAAGTTGCTTGTGTGGTTTGTTAAAATCGTGCTAACCGTGTTGCTGGTCAGTTCACTGACACTGCTCACGACCGGATTAATTGTACAGTCATATGCGAAGTCGCTACTCGCGAGTTTCAATATTCAGTGGGAGGGTCAACCCATGGGGTTAACCGCTATGTTCCAAGGTGCCTTGGGCGGTAAAACCAGCGAGGGGAATAAATCAGGAAATGGGACGACAGATCAGCCGACAGGAGCGGACGAAGAGCAGGTTCCGGAAGATGCTGTTTCAGTTATGGGGAATGGGACAGAGAACGGTCAATCTGGCATAGATGCGGGCAACAATGCGTCCCAAGGAAGTGGCTCAGGCGAGGGCACAGGGGAAGGTTCAGGTACAGATACGACCGTAGGATCAAACTCAGGCACAAGTGCAGGCAATGGGACGGATACGGGCACGGGTAATGACTCAGGAACAGATCAGGGTAGTGGTTCGGCTTCAGGCAATGGAACCGGAGCGGCCAGCGGCGGTGCTTCTTCAGGCAATGATGCCATTGTTGTATCACCGGATGACATTACAGGAGCGAAGGACAAGCTGCCAGCAGAGGAGAAAGAAAAAATCTTCAGCCTGCTCATGAATAAGCTTCCACAGAAGGAAATGCAGCAGATCTCAGGTGCCATGGAAGGTGGCCTAACGGAACAGGAATTACGTGAGATTGAACAGGTGATCTCGAAGTACCTGACCAGTGAAGAGTACGACAACCTGATGGAAGTACTGCAAACAGAATAAGATTGGAAGATAAAGCAGGCGTGCTCATAGACGGGTATCGCCTGATTCATAATGTAATGGACTTGTCGATGGTGATTGAATATAATTTATTTAAAAAATACTGGAAATTCCTATAGGAGGAACCGTCTATGAAATTTAAAGGTAAAGAACACAACATATAAAAACGTTCAGGCAACATTGCAGAAACCTCCAGTCCAATTCGTGGACCTCCGTTCATAGGGGCTTTCAAGAGAACCGATGGACTTGTGTTTATGAATACACGAATTGGAGGTTGTATTGACCATGAACTTATATCATTCTAATTCAGAACCATCAGTAAAAAAGTTTGCAGAGGCGGCGAAAGAGCGATACGAGCAAGGGCTGCAAGAGGCGGACCAGCCGTTTAGTGGCTGGGATTTTAGCTATGTAACAGGGAGTGGGCGACTCCAGAGCGGAATGTTGCCTTGGTCATATGGATCAATGGCGCGCCGATTATTGAATCAAACAGAACGAATGCTCGACATGGGGACTGGTGGAGGAGAGATGCTGTCCAGACTCCGTCCCCTTCCTCCATACACATGTGCGACCGAGGGCTATCTCCCCAATATACCGATTGCAGAGGAACGTTTACAGCCGCTCGGTGTGAAGGTGCTTCCAGTGACTGATGATTCGCAACTTCCTTTCACAGATGGGGAATTCGATCTGATTCTTAATCGGCATGAGTCGTATGATGAGCGGGAAGTTAGGCGGATTCTATCGGTAGGGGGAATGTTTCTAACTCAACAGGTAGGTTGGTCAGATTGCAGGGAGATCAATGATCGGCTCGGCATTCCTATGCCAGCGGATTACGCTGGATGGGAGCTGGATCGTGCTGTTCTTCAGCTGGAACAGTGTGGATTCCGTATTCTGGAGCAACGGGAAGCAACTCCCGCGCAGCGTTTCTATGATATAGGGGCACTGGTATATTATCTAAAGACCATACCGTGGCAAGTACCTGATTTCAAAGTGGAACATTTCCGTGAGCCGTTAATGGATATTCATATGGAGATGGAGCACAATGGATTCTGGGAAGTACAGCAGAAGCGATTTGTAATTCTTGCAGTCAAAGAATAGAGACATAAAAGTTAATTTCTATTGTGGCATGAGATGAAATCCAGTTTAAGATAAACCACAATCAGGTTGTTTACGTAATCCCTTACCAGAGTTGATCTGGTGAGGGATTTTATATGTATTTTTATGAAAAATAAAGCATATTTCACTGGGTCTTAGAACCTAGTCTTAATTTGCGAACAAAAGTACATAGTACAGCGGATGTTGAGGCATAATGGGTGATGGAACAGCCATACTATCTTATGGATAATTCAGGGAAACCAAGCGGGGCGTGGCTTTGCCGTGTGACGTGTAGAGTTGAAATGAGTGTAAAACCTGTGTTAAAGTATACGGGTGTGATAAAAGGTTAAAATTTTGACACTTTTGAGAGCGCAGCTAAAGTCCGATTTTGCGGACAACCAATACAAGTATCAACGAGCATGGGACAGACACGATGGGTGATGTCTTGACAGAAATGCGAACTGAGAAGTGCTGAAAAGGAGAGAATCATGAAAGGTTTCAGAGGCATACGCCAACCGGGCAAAGACCGGGTACACGAACAATCCGGGGAACACCGGACGGCCGAAGACAAAAACAACATGAGCATGTCCACCTTCAGTGTGAATAAGAAGCGCGTTCTGGCCTCGCGCAAATGGATCATTACAGCAGCATGTGGTGTATTCATCGCAGCATCGCTCGGGTTCGCAGGCAAACAATATGTTACTGCAAACACCGTACCGTACTATAAAGTAATGGTTAAAGGTAGCGAGATTGGTACCATTGCAGATGAGGCACAATTACAACAACTATTTACAGACAAAACTGAGGAATATCAACATAAATATCCGGATGCAGAGATGGTGCTGAACACGGTTGGCATCACAACCGAAACGGTAAGAGCGTACAAACCTGAAGTGAACAGTGACGAGACGCTAGACAAACTGGGTGACATGCTGACAGCCTACGCCAAAGGTGTGGAGCTCAAGGTAGATGGTGAAGTCATCGGCATTGTGAAGGATCAGGCAACAGCGGATGCAATCCTGGAACAAGTGCAGAGCAAATACATATCGGCATCGGCTGTGCGAAGTTCGCTTAAGACGAAGTCGGTATCGGCTAACTCCTCGAAGAAAGACGAGGGACCAAGCACAACCCTGAAGTCGGTAGGCATCAAGGAAGATGTAGCGACAGATGTGGTGAAGGCTGATCCAAATAAAATATGGGATGTGTCCGAGGCGGTTAAAGCTTTAACCGTTGGTAAAGACGCGCCTGTAACTTATGTGGTTCGTGAAGGAGATACGATCTCTTCGATCGCTGCCAAGTATGAAATTACACAAAGCGAGATTCGTAAGCATAATCCGGGCATCAAGGAAACGTCGCTTCAAATTGGAGACGAACTGACCCTGACCGTGCCTAAACCAGCAGTAACCGTTAAGTCGGTTGAGCAGGTTGTTGAACAGATTGAGATCAAACCGCAAGTGGAAGTGCGCAAAAGTGACGAGTTGAAAGCAGGTACTACAAAAGTCGTGCGCCCAGGACAAAGCGGCTTGAAAAGCATGCAGTACCGTATAACCAAAGAAAATGGTGAAGTGGTTCAGGAAGAGTGGCTTGGTCAGGAAGTGATTAAAGCAGCTGTAACTGAAGTAGTCCTTAGCGGAACAAAAGTTGTTGGTGAGGGCACAGGTGAATTTGCTTGGCCGGTATCAAATGCAACGATGAGTAGCAGCTTTGGACAACGTTGGGGTCGCCAGCACAAAGGTGTCGATCTGGTAGGTAACCGCGATGTGAAAGCGTCTGATGAGGGTGTAATTACTTTTGCAGGTCAGAAGAGCGGTTATGGTAATGTCATCATTATTAACCACCGTAACGGATACGAAACACTGTATGGACATTTGAACAGCATTGGCGTTAAGGTTGGACAAGTGGTTGAAAAAGGCGAGAGTATCGGCGTTATGGGCAACACGGGTCGTTCGACTGGAACACATCTGCATTTTGAGATTATTAAGAATGGAACGGTAGAAAATCCGTTAACGTATCTGAACTAATATAGAGCTTAAGTAGAGCAAGGTTGGCTATAATGCTGGCCTTGTTTTTTGCTGCTGTAAAAAATTTTCAGATGAAAGACCTTCCAAGCCCCTGATCGGGATGTGACGGTGCTTCAGGTATGTTAAACTAGAAAGTATAAACAACAAACTAGAGAAACAATTCAAGCAGGCTTGGTACAAGCTAAACATAGAAGAGAGATATAAACGCTAACGCGGATTAAGCTGGATATAGGGGTGAACTTAGCCGATGCAGGGGAAGATTTTGGTGGTGGACGATGAACAGCCCATCGCGGACATTCTGAAGTTTAATTTGGAAAAAGAGGGGTACGAGGTCATCTGTGCATTCGATGGCATTCGTGCGGTTGAGTTGGCGTTATCCGAGAAACCGGATCTGATGCTGCTGGATCTGATGCTCCCGGGCAAGGACGGTATGGATGTCTGTCGTGAGGTGCGCGCTCATCTGGAGATGCCAATCATTATGCTTACCGCCAAGGATGGCGAGATCGACAAGGTGCTTGGTCTGGAGCTGGGTGCGGATGATTACGTGACGAAGCCATTCAGTACGCGTGAGCTGCTTGCACGGGTGAAGGCACAGATGCGCAGACGGCAAAAGCTTGCGATTACGGCAGAAGCGCATGAAGACGAAGAGAAGCAGGTCATGCGGCTATTTGATCTGGCTTTTGATATGGACATGTATACGGCTTATAAAGGCGGAGAACCGCTTGATCTAACCCACCGTGAATACGAACTTCTCTATTATATGGCGAAGCATTCCGGCAAGGTTATGACACGGGAACATCTGCTGCAAGCGGTATGGGGATATGAATATTTCGGTGATGTACGTACCGTGGATGTCACGATCCGTCGTTTGCGTGAGAAGATTGAGGAGAATCCGAGCAAACCGGAAACGATTCTGACTCGCCGCGGGCTCGGTTATCTCGTGCGCAGTGCCAAAAGCGTGGGGATATAATGGGCCGATTCGCGCGATTTTCGTTCTTCCGAACGATTCAGGCGAAATTGATAATTATCTATGTACTGCTGATTCTGATTGCGATGCAATTGATCGGGGTTTATTTTGTGAGCGCGATGAAGAACTCACTAACGAGCAACTTTACGGAAGACTTGCAGGCGCGTGCGGAGATGCTGTCGGTTCTCGTGGGGGAGACGATGGCTGGTGGAGAAGCAGAGGCTGGCGAGGACAAAACGGAAAATCTGCGTGTGCTGGTGAACAACCTGTTCAACATTAACGGTGCCGAGATTCAGGTGCTGGATGCCAGCGGCAAGGTACTCACGACCTCGCTAAGTTCACATTCGGACTATGTGGGTCGCAAAAACACCCAGACCGTCGTCAGCCGTGCGCTGCAAGGCATTCGGGATAATGAGGAATATATCGTGGACGAGGATAATGTTCGCAAAAAGGTCGTCGCCAAGCCGGTGCTGTCCGGCGGCAAGATCATTGGTGCGGTCTACATCGCGGCATCCATGAACGAGCTGTATTCCACGATGGAGGGAATCAACAAAATCTTTATCTCCGGCATTTTGATTGCCTTGGTGCTAACGGCGGTACTTGGCGTGATCTTGTCTCATACGATAACGCAGCCGATTAAGGAAGTGACTCGGAGAGCGACAGCGGTCGCAGAAGGTAACTTCGATCAGCAGACACCTGTATTTGGCACGGATGAGATTGGTCAGCTCAGTCGGGCTTTTAACTATATGACCAGTAGGCTTCGGGACGCACTTTCACTGAATGAAGAGGAGAAGGAGAAGTTGACTTCCATTCTGACGAATATGAGTGATGGTGTGGTGGCTACGGATGAGTACGGTAAAGTCATTCTCGTAAACCGTCGTGCCAGCAGCATTCTGGGTATGCATCCTGCGGATATTGAAGGAAGACACTTCGCTATATTACTCGGTATTGATCCGGAGGATGCGGAAGCTCTGGCGAGTGGTTTCACAGGTTCAACGTTGTTGCAGATTGCACCCGCAGGACAAGAAGAACCTGTGGTCATTCGGATGACGTTTACACCAGTTCATCGACGTGAACGGGGGATCACGGGAACGATTGCCGTACTTCAGGATGTTACGGAGCAGGAAGAGCTTGAGGCATCCCGGCGTGAATTCGTAGCCAATGTATCCCATGAACTGCGTACACCACTGACCACGATCAAGAGTTACGCGGAAGCACTGGATGACGGTGCACTGGAAGATCCGCAGCTTGCCGGTCGTTTCGTTGGTGTTATTCAGAACGAGACGGAGCGAATGATACGACTGGTTACGGATCTGCTGCATCTATCTCGGCTGGATTCCAAAGAGGCTTTGCTACGTAAACAGCCAACCGATATCCTGGAAATGCTGGAGGAAGTGACGGATCGATTCTCGTTTCAGATGCATCAGAAGGATATTCAGCCTGTGCTGTCTGTAGAGAATGATATTCCGGCTGTTCCGTTGGATCGTGACCAGATTGATCAGGTGCTGGATAATGTCGTATCCAATGCGCTGAAATATACATTGGAAGGCGGCACCATTACGATTGCGGCTAGACGCAGTGATGAACACGCACTTGCCATCTCGGTATCGGATACCGGAATGGGTATCCCACAGCGCGATCTGGATCGCATTTTTGAGCGGTTTTATCGGGTGGACAAGGCTCGTTCCCGCAGTATGGGAGGCACAGGGCTAGGACTGTCCATTGCCCGGGAAATTGTGAAGGCACATGATGGAAGCATCTCTTTGGAGTCTGAAGTAGATGTGGGAACGACAGTAACGTTCACACTGCCGATGCGTGAGAAAGGGGGTGAGCACCGTGAAGGAACGGATTAAATCCTTGGTGCTTGCTGCCCTTGTTGTAGCCAGTCTGGTTCAGAGTTATTTTCTGATCTACCGTTTGCCCGGAGGCGGGGATTCCATTGTGACGTCAGAAACGAACTATGTGAAGACGGAAAATATGGGTCAGGAACGAAATATTGAAGAATTGATCTTCCCTGATCAGATGATTATTCATCTGGGTGAGGATAAACATACGGTGTTTTACCCTGGCAATACATTCTATCAGTTAATCTATTCGCGGTTACAGGGGCGGGCGTTCGATGATTTTCAGCGCCGCAGTGTGCAATCGGTGAACTGGGATCAGATTCGCAAGGAGAACCCTGGGTTTGAGCTATCGTTCAAAGAAGGTATTCCCGTAGCATTGTTACAGCGGGTGATGAGGCTTGGGACGGATTCCTTGTTCCAAGGGGAGACCATTAACCGAATCTCGATCTATACGTCCAAAAATGAAACGAAGGCCCATGCGCTGTTCTTCAGCGCCAAGGGAGACGTGGTATACGAAGCAACGCAGGCGGACCTTACAGTACAAGACGTGCAGCAGCATGTTGACTTCGGTACGAACTGGACGCCATATACGCTGATGGATGGCGGGTATTATATCCCGGCCGAAGCTCTGGAGACGATTGAGGCAGATGTGCCGACAGGGCAGTTCACGGTTGAGCAGATGCAGCGTAGTCTGTTCTTCGATCCAAGCATGACCCGGAATATTCGGGAAAAAGACGGATCTGAGATCTACACGGACAGTAAACGTAGTTTGCAGGTAAAACAGGAGCAACGCTGGATCAGCTACACCGATCCGGCGGCACCGCCTGCGGGACAGATTGATCCTGCGAAGGATGCGTTGTCTGCAGTTGATTTTGTGAATCAGCATGGTGGCTGGAAAGGCCGTTCGCGCATGATGCTGGAGACCGCCGACATCAAGACGCAGCTTGAATTCCAACAGTATTATGGTAGCTATCCGATTATGGATTCCATGCAGTTCCGCTTTGGCACGATCAGTATGGAGATGCAGCAGGAGACGGTATCCAGCTATGAGCGATCACTGGAATACCTGAACGAAGGTGCAGAGACGAAGAAATCGGTAAAGTTGCCTGGCGGAGACAAGCTGAAGGCTCTTATTAAAAAGGTAGCAGGTGAGAATCGCCAGGTCGTGGACGTGTACCCGGCGTATCGTCCTTCTTCGATTGAGGACGGACTTAAGCTGATTCCGGTATGGGTGATCCGCTTTGGAAACGGGGAGGAAACCACCGTTTCTTGATAGGTTATAGTCTTTGAACCAAAGAGTAGCTGTACTTTATCACTACGCGTGCAGAATAACCTTCCGATCGCTGTTACCCCCAGATTTCTTGAATTCCCTTTTAACACGGGAGAAATCTGGTGGTAAAGGCGAACGCTCCGCTTCTTCAGGTTATTTCTGCCCTCTCCGTTATCGTATAGCTTTAAGTTCAAAGGCTATAAACGGCCAGTTCCGGTGGAAGGTGTAGGCAACTTGAGAAAGTATTGCAAGCAGCTAAGTTAGGGGGGGATGTTTTGGATTGGGGACGGGCGAAAAATGTGTTGATCTATGCCTTTCTGCTGCTCAATCTGGTGCTGGGATACCAGATCTGGATGGATGCGCGGGAGACGGCCGGAGCCAATCTGGACTTCACCTCACTGGCAGATAATACACAGCAGGCGATGGAAGAGAAGGGCATTCAGGTGCTGGCTCCGATTCCAAATGAAACGCCAAAGCTGCCAAAGTTGTCCTATGAGTTCATTGAAGAGGACAAGGCTGGCGTGGATATGGAACTGGAACAGCCTGTAGATAGCAAGTTAATCTTCTCTCAAAGTGAGCTGGAAGATGCATTAGAGCGTGAGATTCCACAGATCGGGACATACCGGCTGGATCAGTTGATGGCCGAGGATGGGGCTTTTGTGCTTCACCCACTGGTGGATGGCAAATGGCCGCTCTTCAATGTGAGTCTGGAGCTATTCTACAGCGACCAGAAAATAACGGGTTACCGTCAGACTCCAGTGCGGATTACGACCGCAGAGGAGAGCGATCAGCAGGTGCTTCCGGCGTCGAAGGCGCTGGGAACGCTGATCGAGAACTTTTTGCCAAATGATGCAATTGTCAAAGATATTCAGCTGGGCTATTACGGCCAGTTGTTCAATTCAGATATACAGGTAGCGATGCCGGCATGGCGGTTCGTGCTGGAAAGTGGCGAAGTGTTGTACGTGCAGGGCATCAGTGGGGATGTTTTCAGTCCCAAGACAGACAAACCAGGGGAGTAATGCGTTATGGGGATATATTTTACCGTGTTATCCAGCGGTTCGACAGGTAATGCCACAGTCATACAACATGGGGGTACCTCTCTCATGATTGACGCGGGTCTTAGTGCGAAGCGATTGGATGCACTGTTTCAGGAAAGGGAGATTTCTGGGGCAGAATTGGACGGGATTCTGGTTACACATGAACATTCCGATCACATTAAAGGACTAGGCGCGATGTCTCGGAAATATAATTTACCAATCTACGCGAATCTGAATACGTGGGCGGCACTGGAGAAGTCGGTTGGGGCGATTCCAGAGGAAAACCGGAGGGTATTTGAGACGGGTGAAAAGCATGATTTTGGTTCACTGCGCGTGGAATCCTTCGGGATCTCGCATGATGCGGCTGAGCCGGTAGGTTATACGTTCGATGATGGTACGGAGAAGCTGTCTGTTGCAACGGATCTCGGGTACATGAGCGACAAGGTTCGCGATGCCATCTCTGATTCTGACGTGCTGGTGCTGGAGGCGAATCATGATGTCGAATTGCTGCGTATGGGGCGTTATCCATGGAACACCAAGCGCCGGATTTTGAGCGACATTGGGCATTTGTCGAACGAAGCGGCAGGTGCAGCGCTTAGTGAACTGATGAACGGACGCATCAAGCGCACGTATTTGGCACATCTTAGCCGAGATCATAATATGATGGACTTGGCAAAAATGTCGGTGCGCGACGCGATGGAGAGCCGTGGATGCTTTTATCGGGACCATGAGTTCAAACTCTGTGATACGTATTACGACCGTCCTACGCCATGGGATAGGGTGGGTGAGCCATAAAGCTGTCCAGTTCGGCGGCTTTGCGCTCGACTTCCTCGCGGGTTAGGATGCCTTTATCAATAAGTAGTTCAATGATGGTGCTGAGTGCAAGGGTATTTCGATAGTGTTCTTCCTTGAGATCGGCCAGCTTGGCCGCCATATGAACTTCATCCATGGCTGTGAGTGTACGTGTGCGATCCATATATATCCTCCTCTATGAAGCTTCGAATTGTCTTTTACTATTATTGTAGTCAGGCTTGATGGAAAACATTCCTCTTTTTGCCGCTAACATTTGTGTGATGAGACGTGTATGCTGAACCTGTGACTATGCAAGGGTGAAAAAGTTCTTCAAATTTGCCAAAATGGCGCTTAGCGGACCGGATTTTGTGGTGATAGATACTATGGACCTTTATTGTTAAGCGCGTTATAGCGGAAATTTGCTTTAATTTTCGTAAATATGCAACTTTTTGTGATTTGACGTGTTTAGTATATGAGGAGCATTGTGATTTTTGCTGTTTTGCGTGTGAAATGGCATGTCATAGAATGCGAGAGCATGATTGATAGAGTCACTGACAGAATGGCGTGTCCGTTCTGTTGTACATAGACGCTGTATCTTGATTTGATGCCGGGATGCGGCGATATGCAAGACCATTTTTTAAAATTGCAAAAAAGCATGGGAAACCGTTGGAGTCTTCACGTAACGAAGACGACAGAAGAAACCTGAAGAAACAGAGTGTTCGCCTTTAGGAACAAATTTTTACCTTGGAAGAGGGGATCAAAAAAATTTGTGAGTAACAGCGATCGGAAGGTTCGTCTGTTGGCGGAGTGGTGTATGTGAGAACTCCATCGTTGAACCATGCGACAACTTAGGCGGCAGTCAGGGTCTTGATGCGTGACAACGAAGGGGAGAGGATCACGATGGGATTGTTTGGAGACGATTTTTATTCAACCAAAGTATCAAGACGCGCCGAACCTGAACAGAAAGGCAAACTTCAGATCATCCGCCCTGGAGGCAGAGCACGTGGACGTGACCGCTGGAGCAATCCGCGCAGATCGCGTACGGGAATCAGTTCCACAGTGAAGGTAGCTGTGATTAGCTCGGTGATCAGCTCCATCGTGACCGTCATGCTGTTTAGCTTCATCACACAGCCTGCTTCGTTACCGCTGGCTAATGCTACAGGTAATGGTGGTGGAGGCGGTGCACAGACAGCGCAGGCAGCTGATCCATACGACCGGATTATCCAGGCAGCAGCCCATGTTCGTCCTTCCGTGGTGAGCATTGTGAACCATAAAACGGGTAGCAGTCTATCGATGGAAGATTCGGCGCTGGGCTCAGGGGTCATTTTCAAGAAGGAAGATGGCAAGGCCTACATTATGACCAACCACCACGTCGTGGAGGGTGCGAGTGATCTGGAGATTGTGACCGTAGATGGGGAGACACATAAAGCGAAGCTGGTCGGTAAAGACCGTGTAAGTGACATTGCTGTATTATCCGCAGAAGATAAAGGGCTGGGAGCAGTCGCGGAGATTGGCGATTCCAGCAAACTTCAGCGCGGTCAAACGGTGCTGGCGATCGGGAATCCGCTCGGTCTGGGCGGTACGCTGACATCCGGTATTGTCAGTTACACGGATCGTATTCTACCTGTATCGATTAATCAGGACGGAGTGTACGACTGGGAGCAAAACGTGATCCAGACGGATGCGGCGATTAATGAAGGTAATAGCGGCGGTGCTTTGGTCGATTTGAACGGCAAAGTGGTCGGCATCAACACGATGAAAATCTCGGATACGGGCGTTGAAGGTCTTGGCTTCGCGATTCCGATGAACGAAGTGATGAAAACGGTAGATTCCCTGCTACTGAACGGCAAAGTATCTCGTCCATACCTGGGCGTGTACACGGTCGATCTGAGCAACCCTTATGCACCACTGGATGACGAGCAGCGTAAGGATCTGAAGCTGCCATCTCATGTGGACAGCGGTGTGGTTGTGCTGGAAGCATCCGGTCCGGCATCCGAAGCAGGTATGAAGCTGAATGATGTCATTACGGAATTTGACGGGCAAAAAATTACCTCCACGCTGGATCTGCGGAAGTATCTGTACGATGAGAAGAAGATTGGAGATACCATTGAAGTGACCTTCTACCGGGATGGCAAAGCGGAGAAAGTATCAGTTAAGCTGACGGATAAACCGGAGTAAGGGAAGATCAACGAGCGAGCCCATACTGTTGCGTGGATTGAAATAGGGAATGCTAGAAGAGTGATCAGATCAACTGACCACTCTTTTTTAGTTGTTATGGGTGGATGTGCTCGTTCGACAGTAAATGAGTAGATCAACCATTTTTATATTCTCATGATCAGTTAGACCCGGAGCCAAAGGAGCAGATACATAAGACTAGGGCTGTGGTAAACTGTTGTCAATATGTTGGAGACGGTCGCTGATGCAATAACATCTGTTTGTCGATCTGATTTTATTTCAGAATGGAAGGGGTATTTTTGATGAAACATTTGAAGAAAAAGATGCTTGGGGGAACGAGCTTGGCGCTGTCGCTGTTTGTGCTGTCGGCCTGTGGATCTGAGGTAGCTACGACAGGAGCATCTGTAGATACAAGTGCTCTGCAAGAGAAGATTGCAGGGCTTGAGAAGAAACTGGTGGAGCAGGGAGCCAAGAGCGTTGAGCAGGAGCAAAAGATCGCAGCACTTGAGACCAAGTTGAATGAGTTGAGTACAAGTGTGATTGCGGTAGGTGAGGCTGGTGGTCAAACGCCTGTAACATCGGGAAACAACGGATCGGCTGGGAAAGGCGATGGGGTGCTGATTACCTTTGCCCAGTATGAGAAGCTTGAGGTTGGCATGTCGGTGGGAGATGTCATCGAGATCCTCGGCGGCGAAGGTGAAGCGCTGAGTGAAGCGGAGAATATGGTGGTTTACAACTATAAAGGCACAGCCGGCAATGGTGCCAATGCTGTTATTGCTTTTCAAGGTGGCAAGCTGTTGACGAAAGCGCAGTCGGGATTGAAGTAAAATTAGTATTGGACATGAAGAGTATGAATCTTTGGAATAAAGCGTATTACAGGGTTAGGGGAAGTTAAATGGGGGCCAATCAGAAAATTCTGGTTGGTTTTTCGTATTATCAGGTTAGCCAGTAATTACTGGTTGGCCTTTTTTTGTGGTCGTTTTACGATGGGGGAAGCCGGGAGAACGTGGCGGTTTTAGGGGCTAGGACCTCGTAACAAAAACAGTTCTCCCACGACCTCCAAAAGACCATGTTTGGGCTGGTAGGGGCAGTTGACCCCGTATAACAAGCGAAGCTATGGGTTTGGAACCATCGTGGAAAGGACCGGCGAAACGAAAGATAAGGAGTGAGGACATGGAACCTGTTGTTGGTGTAGATGTCGCTAAAGGTTCAAGTGTGATACAGGCGTTTCAAAAACGAAATGAGCCCGTTGGTAAAGCTATCGTCATTGAGCATGTTGCGAGTGGATTCGAACAATTCACGGAGATGTTAGGGGCCCTTCAAGCCGAAACGGGTGTTGCTCCAGTGGTTGTTTTGGAGGCGACTGGGCATTACCATCGTGCCTTGGTGTCCTGTCTGAATCGGAGTGGCTACACCTACTACATTGTGAATCCCTTGCAATCCAAGCGAGCGAAGGGAACGCAGTTACGCAAAGTTAAAACAGATGCTGCAGATGCTTGGCATCTGGCAGAGATGTACTATCGCGGCGACGTGAAGCCGCATCGAAATTGGGATGAGACGTTTACAGAGCTACAGCATTTGACTCGGCAGCATGAGTTTGTCACGGGAATCTTTGTGCAGGCGAAGCTGAACAGCAGAGCCTTGCTGGAGCAAGTTTTTCCGGCGTATGAGCAGATATTTTACAATGTGTTTTCAACAACATCATTGACGGTGCTGTCTCATTGTTTGGAGGGAAGTGTGACGAATTGGAATGAAGTCATTCAGGGTAATTCGGGACGATCCCATTCCAAGCGATGGACCAATGAAAAATCGAAAAAACTGGAGGAAGTACTGGATGAATGGAGAGAAATTCGGCGTAGCCCCGCTCAAAGCAAGGCACTGCTCGGAATGGTCTCTTTATTGTTGACGATGATTCGGCAACTGGAGGAACTCGAAAAACAAATGGAGGAACTCGCAGAAAATCTGCCTGAAGTCGGACTAGTGAGAAGTATCCCGGGAATTGGAACGAAACTGGCCGCAGCCATTGTAGCTGAACTAGGTGATGTGAAACAGTTTAGTGATGCGAAGCAACTTGTAGCGTTTGCGGGCCTTGACCCAGGGATTTTCAGTTCAGGAAAGTTCACAGCGACAAGTACACGAATTACGAAACGAGGCTCTAAAAGGCTTAGACGTTCGCTATATTTAGCGGTGCAATGTGGAATGCGAAAGAATGCGAATGCAAGAATCCGTTCGTACTACGAGAAAAAAAGAAACGAGGGCAAGCCCTACAAGGTGGCTGTGATCGCCTGCGCAAACAAGCTGTTACATCACATTTTCGCCATCTTGCAGAAGGGCCAGCCCTACCAAGTGTAATCCATATTTAACCAAAACCTCCATAGCCGTGGAGGTTATTCGTGTTGGTCGGAAAAAGTATACCACGAAAAGAGAACTCATCCAACCAGAAATGCTTGACAAACATTAGCTGGTTTTTGTTGTTTTGATAAAGTCTGTGAGTAGCGGAAAAGTTATTAGAAGTAGATTTTTTGAATAAATATCTTGACAGTCGCAGTTAGTTGTAACTATAATAATCACATTATATAAGTTGTAACTGTAGTAGTTACATATAGTGATTTAAAGGGGGATTTAGTCTAAGCAATTGTACAACCAGACTATAGGATGGTTTAAAAAATCAACGGAATTGGCTGCTGGATACATTGTTATGAATAAACGGCGGCGACATAAAGAGAGGGAGATCAATTAAATGTTTACGAAAAAATCATCAATGGGCATTATGCTCGTTCTATGTTTCATGTTAATTCTGAGTGCTTGTGCGGGTACAGCAAGTAAAACCGAAAATGCGGAAGACTCTTCATCCAATGCTGCTAGTGCTGAAAATACAAAGAGCGAGGAAACAAACACACCAGCGGTGGAGCTGAAAGTGACTACCTATAATCCTGGGGAAAACAGCATTTTTGGCGTTTCATCAAACCTGATTGAAGGTCCAACTGAAATCGTGCTCGTTGATGCGCAGTTCCAAAAGAATGATGCCGAGCAATTGGTCAAAATGATTAAAGAAAAGGGTAAAAAACTGACCGCCGTATATATCAGCCACAAGGACCCGGACTATTACTTCGGTCTAGCGGTAATTCGTGAGGCGTTCCCTGATGCAAAAATCGTTGCAACTCCAGCAACGGTGGAAGGAATCAAGGAAACAATTCAAGTGAAGAATGACTATTGGAATCCGATTCTGAAAGAAAATGCACCAACTGCACAGATTGTTCCGGACGTCCTTGACGGTGCTCAAATGACTGTAGATGGAGAAGCCGTAGAGATTATTGGTCTAGATGGTTCCGATCCGTCCCATACGTTCCTGTGGATTCCTTCCATTAAGACTGTTCTTGGTGGTGTTCCTGTCTACGAAAATTCGCACGTTTGGATTGCAGATAACCAAACGCCAGAGAGCCGTGACTACTGGCGCCAATTGCTAGACCAAATTATTGCATTGAATCCAGAGCGAGTGATTCCAGGTCATTACCTGGGTACCAGTGCCGGGGATATATCGAGTGTTACATTCACCCGTGATTATATTGCTAAATTTGAAGCAGAGGCAGAGACAGCCAAAGATTCTAAAGAACTGATTGCAGCCATGGAAAAAGCATATCCGGACTTTACGAATACAGGCGATCTGGAGACGAGCGCTCAGGTAATTAAAGGCGAAATTTCTTGGCCTTAAGTAGAACGATGGACTTCTAGAAACGGTATAAGTAAAAGGCAAACATCCTTATCCTGTTAAGTGGGAGGGATGTTTTTGCTGTCATTAGGCGTGTAGGGGTTTCTTTTCGGCGGCAGGTGTGATAGAACTGAGAAGTGGCTATCCTGTAATGGGGTACGCGGTTGTGAATCGGGAACATAGCTGGTTACAGAAAGGATGCTTAACGGATGTACGTTGTATGCAAAGAACACGTGGACATTGCCATCGACATGTTTGTCGATGAGTATGAGGACGCTCCAGATATCGTTGATCTGAAGGAGACGGAATTTGCCGACTGGGACCCGCCTGCTAAATGCGCCGAGTGCGAACAGCACGCGGAATTCCTCGTCGTTTAGCGTACTGTAGGACTTAGATGGCTGGAGGCGTGACTTAAGGTGGCGCTTCGGGCTGACTTTCCATCCGGTATGAACATCACAGCAAGAAGCCAAGGAGAGCGTGATGAGCGCTCTTTTTGGCTTTGTGTGGGGAATTGGTGGTGGTTGTTAGGCAGCGTGGAGCTGTAGGGGTTAACGTGGGAGTAGGCCGAGAGTAAGAGAAGATTAAGGTAGGTAGGTGCCGAGTTGGGAGTGAGCTAGGTTGTAGTAAAGGTGCAAGTTGTAGGTAATAGAAATGGAAGCCGCTGAGGCATGGGGGAAAGTGCCGTTGGGTAACAGCGATGTGGGTAGTGACGTGGGTGTGGCGGAGCGGAGTAACTCTAAAGAACCTGACGGATCTTATTCGTGGCAAATACCGCCTGGTTGAAATCTAACGAATCGTAGACACTTTATGTTACTGAAAAGGCCTCGAAAGTGGTGGGGAACGCTTGTTTTGACTGAGATAGTGTGTTTCAGATTCGTTAGATTTTAAAGTAGCCGAAATGGGGCTGAATAAGGTGTGTGAGGTTCGTTAGAATTGGAGAAATATGTAGTAAAGGTATACTACAGATGGAACGAACGATGCGATGAAGCATCTTACTTATAGGAAATCTCGCAAGACAATTTAGGAGGAATGGATTTTCATGTTTATTCAGATTATTGGCGTAGGCAAATTGAAGGAAAAATATCTCACGCTGGGCATTCAGGAATATGCCAAGCGGCTCGCCCCGTACATCAAGTTTCAGATGATCGAGGTCGCAGACGAAAAGGCGCCCGATACCCTGAGCGAAGCTGAGGTTCGGGCGGTAAAAGAGCGCGAGGGCGAACGCATCCTTGCGCATGTGAAGAGCGAGGCGCATGTTGTCGCGCTCGCATTGGATGGCCAGCTCTGGAGTTCCGAGGAGCTGGCATTGGAGATCGACAAGCTCGGCACGTATGGGACGAGCCATGTCGTGTTTGTCATCGGAGGAAGCCATGGGCTCTCCGATGAGGTGTTGCGCCGCGCGAAGCAGCGCTTGAGCTTCGGGCGCATGACCCTGCCGCATCAGCTTATGCGGCTGGTATTGGTGGAGCAGATTTATCGCGCGGTGAAGATAAATCGGAATGAACCGTACCACAAGTAGGGCGAAATTTGCTTGATGTCAACATCTTTGATCCGATATTACCCCGTCTCCTCCATGGAAGAGCGAAGTGTGGAGAGATACCTCGGCCAAGCACTCTCCAACTGCTCCTGTTCCTCTGGTGTGGGCACGACCAGCTCACTGTTCTCCAGGGACACCCGGTCGGTCTGTCACCTTCTCCAGAAAGTGTCCTTGCTGACGCCTCTCCAGCTTACGGATCAAGCCCTTGGCGTGTTGCTTGTCCATCACGAATTTGTCAGGGTCCGCCTTGTGTTTGGCATAGCGGCGAATCTGCTTGTAATAGGCCATCGTATAGTGCTCCAGCATGGCGAGTTGGCGCTCCTGGTCGTAGCCAAGATGACGGCGGCCTAGCGCAATGGTTGCCGACATCCGCAGTACATCATACAGATAGGAGCCGATGCAGCCTTCATCAAAATCATTCACATCATACACAATCTGGCCCGATTCATCACAGAATGCTCCGAAATTTTCAAAGTGCAAATCGCCCTGAATCCATGTCGGCTGTTCTACCGATGTGTGATAGAGAAATAATGACGTGTAGCATCATAATAGAACAGATAGGCACTTCCCCGGAAGAAGGAGAACGACGTTTGCATTATTTTCCGGTAATTCTCAGCAAGCTCCTTCTGATCCAGCTTCATAAACCTCTCATCGAACTCTTCCAGCACCGAGATGAGCGTATCCGGCGCAGCTTGGTACGTGTGCTAATGTCATTGTCGACAATGACTGGCTTTACCATCAAGATGCTCCCCTGTATATAAGAACCTGAATTATGCCTCTTATCATAGTGCACATCAGGGCCACAATCCAAGAGAGGAGAATACAGGCTCCTGCGGATTGTGGCTGGAATTTTATGCTTGATTTTGTAGACGTGATCAGCCAAGCAGGTTACACTCTTTCATATTATGAATTACTTTATCTGCTAAGGAGAACACCCTGATGATTCGTGTGATGCTGATTGATGATGAAGAAGATGCACTCGATTTGCTTGAAATATTGCTGGGACAGCTCGGGAATGTGCAGGTGATCGGGCGATATATGAACCCTGTCGAGGCTATTGAGGTAATACGGACACTTCAGAGCAACGGAAGAGAAAGCCCTATTGATGCCGTGTTTCTGGATAACCGAATGCCAGGCATGAACGGGATGGAGGTAGCACGAGCGATTAGACAAATGATCCCACAGATGCCGATCATCTTCACGACAGCTCATGCAGAGTATGCCGTGGAGGCATTTGAGATTCAGTCGATTGACTATCTGCTGAAGCCCTTTACACCAGACCGATTGCAGAATGCTGTTACTCGTGTTCAGCATTCCATGTCCCATTCTTCGCTTAGCCCCTCGTCCACCAACCCATCCCAAGCTGGACATGTTGAGAATTCGTCTGCTGCCATTCAATGTCTGGGTGGATTCCAGATCAGGCTGCCGGGTAACGGAGGCAGAGTGTTGTCCTGGAAGACGAAGAAGGAAAAGGAGCTGTGCGCTTTATTGATTCACGTTGCAGGGGAATCCTTAAGCACGGCGGCTATTCTGGAAGCCATCTGGCCAGGCTATGACCTGAATAAGGCAAAGACGTATCTGTATACATGCCTGTCTTATTTACGCAAGACCCTGACAGATCATCATATTCCGATCCGTATAAACAAGGTTCATCAGGGCTTTGTGGCTGAATGGGATGGAATGATACTCGATGTCGCCGAGTTCAAGCAATTGGTAAGCCAAATCAAATCGCTGAGCACCCAGTCAGACCACCTGACTAGGAGTGTAACTACTATAGAGATGGATGCCGAGCTTTATGACCAAATGAATCAAATGTACAAGGGTGATTATATGGACGCTTGTGACTTTAGATGGGCGGAGTCCAGGCAGCTGGAGGTTAGAGGGGCCTATATTCGTGCGCTTAGAGTATGGTATGCGTATTTCCACAAGCAGGACAACGCCAGCTTGGCTGTAGATAGTATGCAGCGCATATTGAAGCTAATTCCGGATTCTGAACAGGACGGACGTGAGCTGATCAGACTGCATCTGAACATGGGCAATCGATCTGAGGCCCATCGCGTAGGCTCCCAGTTGGAGCAAGCGGTGTGTCTTCAGTTGGGAGCTGAGCTGGAGGCGGAGACCGTGCTGCTGATTCAGCAGACGAGGGAAAAGGCTGAGTGGAACAACCGATGAAAAAACAAGCTACCGCTGCATGTATTACCATATTTCTGCTGATTGCTGCCTACGGGATTTTCCTGACCTATGTGTCTATGCCCAAAGAACAGATCCCCGTCGCAACGAGCGGAGTGCTGGATCTGACCTCCTGGGGGTTCGCGGAGAACGGAGTGCTACCGCTGGATGGTGAATGGGAGCTGTACCCTGACAAGCTGTTCACTCAGCAAGACTTGATCCCTACTACTGCGGGGGAAGAATTAACAGCAGCAATGATTCAGGTACCGGGATCATGGTCGCAGCTGATACCTACGAAGGGTATGGTGACCTATAGACTACGGATTGAAATGGATCACGTGGCTGCCAGTACGGTATATGGACTCAAAACATCATCTATTCAGGTATCGAATCGAATAATGGTAAATGGCCAGGTGGTTGGCTCCAGCGGGAATCCAGGCAAACAACCGGATTATGTAGCCTTGAATAAGCCACATACAAGCTATTTCACACTTCAGCCTGGCTCGAATGAGCTTCTGATTCAGGTGGCCAACTATGATTTTCGCGCAAGCAGCGGAATCAATGAATCTGTCTTTCTAGGCACAGCTACGCAAATATCAGATCTGTATAATCAGGCCATCATTCATGATTGGATTACCATAACAGCCTTTTTGATGATGGGCTTATATTTTCTCGGCTCATTCTCTCAGCGCAAAAAGGACTTTTCCATTGCTGTAGTTGGTATCGTCTGTATGTGTTTCGCCATATTCACTAGCGTGAATGGTGAGCGGGTGTTGTTCGATGTGGTCGGACTGCTGCCCTTCTGGTTGTATTACCGTATTCAGATGGTGTCAGCGGCAGTTGTGGGGATTGGATTTTTCTTCTATGTCTATTCCGCCTTCCGGCCTTATTGCTCCAAATGGTTCGTTCGCGGCGCCTTGATCTTCGGGGTGATATTGCTTGTGTTGCATGTTCTGTTTGGTGCCAGAATTTCGTTGTCTCCATTTCGAGAAATGTCAACATTCTATACCACCTTTTCATTGTTGTATGCTACCTATGTATTCGTATTGGCCGCACTCCATAGAGTCGCAGGCAGCCTCTATCTAGCTGTAGCAGCCATGGCCTCGAATGTACAAGCGCTGAAGCAGAATATGAACATTTACTATGGAGTACGGATTTTTGAAATGGCGCCGATCGAGCCCTTTCTGATGCTGCTGATGCTGGCCTTGCTGATGTCAGTCCACTTCTCGAACGCCTTCCGTAAAATTGAGGAGCTCTCAGAGGAGCTACTGCAGGCGGACAAGGTAAAGGATGATTTCCTGGCCCGTACCTCACATGAATTCAAGACACCGCTGCATGTGGTCATGAATATTTCACGCTCGATGCTGAGTGATACCGTACATCCGCCAACGGCAGAGCAGCGGGAGAAGCTGCAACTGATGACAGACATGACCAAGAGACTGTCGCAACTGGTGTATGACATTCTGGATCTGTCCAAGCTGCGACAGGGCAAGCTTCAGATTACTGCGGCGCCAATTGATATTCGTGCTGTAGTTGAGATGCAAGTGCGCTTCTACTCTTATCTGGCTGTCGAACGGCAGCTTCAGCTCGTGAACCACGTCCCAGCACATTTGCCTTTTGCACTGGCTGATGAGGGCCGTCTGAGTCAAGTCATCGGTAATTTACTGGATAATGCCATCAAGCATACCGAGCATGGAAGAATTGTGGTAACGGGAAGGCTACAAGGTGATCAGCTAGAAATTTCAGTGCAGGATTCAGGAAGGGGCATTGAGCCGGAGGATCTGGCGTTAATCTTCGATCCGTTCAAATCGCTTCATGGAACGCAGCGAGGCGGCTTCGGATTAGGACTGTCCATCGCAAGACAATTGGTACAACTGCAGAGTGGTACGCTTACGGTCTTCTCTACGCCTGAAGTTGGCTCGACATTCACGATTACGCTTCCTGTCGCCGATCAAGGCAACCCAGCAATTACACTCCCTCCAGTCGCCGAGGTCGATCCCAAGCAAATGCAGTATTCATTTGCTACGCCTTATTATTCGAATCACGCGGGCAAGCACACGGTACTCATCGCTGACGATCAGTACGAGAATCTGAAGGTCCTCATTGACGCACTTCAGGGGCTTGACTATCGGGTAATCGCAGTGAAAAACGGGTATGAGGTGCTCCAACAGCTTCAGCGAGCAGACAAGGTTGATCTGGTCATTATGGATCTGATGATGCCAGGAATGTCAGGCTATGAGGTGTGTCAGGAACTGCGAACACGGTACTCGCTGCTGGAGCTGCCGATTCTGATGGTAACGGCTACCATCCAGCCACAGCACAAGGTAGCCGCCTTCCAGGCAGGGGCGAACGATTATTTGCCCAAACCGTTCGATATGGAGGAGCTGAAAGCTCGTATCGGAAGCCTGCTGGCGATGAAGGAGTCCCTTGGACGTGCGATCCAAATGGAGATAGCTTTCCTCCAATCCCAGATCAAGCCGCATTTTCTGTTCAACGTGTTGAATAGTATTGTCGCATCAAGTTATACGAATATTGAACGGGCACGGGGAATGATTGTCGATCTGGCTGATTACTTGCGCGGCAGCTTTCGATTCAGCAATACGGACGAAAGAATCGCTTTTGAGGAGGAGTTCAAGCTCATACGTACGTATGTCGATATTGAGCAAGCACGTTTTCGCGATCGGATTCGCTTCGAATCAGATATTGCGGCAGGTGCGCTGGACTTGCGTATTCCCCCACTGCTGTTGCAACCGTTAGTAGAGAATGCCATTCGTCATGGCATTGGTGATCGCCTTAAAGGAGGCCTGGTTACTTTAACAGTGAGTGAGTCGGATGGATATTGGCAATTTGTTGTGGCTGACGATGGTGTTGGTATACCACTGGAGCGACTGCAGACACTGCTCGATCGTACTGTGACGGATGAATCGCAAGGGGTGGGCTTACTGAATATCAATAAGCGGCTAACCTATGAATATGGCATATCACTGCGACTGGAGAGCACTCTGGGGCACGGAACGAAGGTAACTGTGCGCATCCCTGCCTCGTCGGTGGGGATGTAAACGGCTGATGAGTATTGACGCGGGTGTTGACGCAAGCAACGGCTCACATGACAGGCTCCTATCCATGATGATAGGGCCTGTTTTTTGTTTTTTTCAGAAATATTCTGGCTGGTTATCGTCATTGTTCATTCAATGATTCATCTAACTGTGAATATAAGCGTGTCAGTAGGAGAGAAGTGATGTAGAGTTATGTCGATTTTTAAGGTTTTTTTAAGGTGTGATCTTCTATACTAGGCTAAAAGAAGTGGGACAAAAGTAATAATAGTTGTGAGAGCGGCAGATTTGTGCTGTCAGGAGGGATCAAGAAATAGACGCTATGAATCAACCAAAGAAAGGAATGAACAGAACGATGAACAGAGGAATGCTGACTGCAAGAAGGGTTTGTTTCATTCTAATTGCATGTATGCTGTCAATGGGATACATCCCTCCATTCCAGACATGGGAAGTGAACCGCGCCTATGCGGCGCCCGAGAAATGGACAACCGTAGGCAACCCTGGCATCTCAGATGGATATATGCAATATCACCGACTGGCGGTGGAGGATGGTACGCCCTATGTGACCTTTCAGAATCAAAATGGCCAGCTGCGTGTGATGACGTATTCCAGCACAGATGGCTGGAGGACACTCGACAACACAGGGCTCAACCAACAGACCTACTACACTACCCCGATTGAAGTTCGGAATGGCGCTCCTTATATCGTCTATCCCGATATGGCGCATGAGGGTAAGCCAATGGTCATGAAGTATATGGAGGGCGAAGGCTGGGTACCTGTCGGCAATCCGGATTCACTGCCGCCAATGGGCTATAATGCTGGACTGACTCTAGACCAGGACGGTACACCTTATATTGCTTTTACGAACAATCGCAAGGTATTTGTCATGAGTCTGGATTCTACAGATGACAATTGGAAATTCATAGGCAACATTATTTACACCTCAAGCAGTCCTTCAGATATACAGCTCAAGATGGATAACGGCGTCCTCTATCTGACCTACCAGTATAACTACAATGGTTATAGAGCTGCCGTCATGAAGTATACAGAAGGAAGCAACTGGACTAGCCTCGGGGATGACATTTTTAATAACAACCTGAATTATTTCTCCGCATTTGACGTCTATGATGGTCAGCCTTACCTCGCATTCGGAGATCGCTCCCACAGCAATAAGGCAACCGTCGTTACGTATAGCGAGCAAAATGGCTGGACACCTGTAGGTACAGAGGGCTTCTCAACAAATGGGGCCTATAATACGAGTCTGGCGATCGATGAAGACGGTACACCCTATGTAGGCTTCCGCAATGGTTCCTCTGCAAAGGCTACTGTGATGAAATACGGCACAGACGGCGTATGGCAAACGGTGGGCAATGCTGAGTTTTCCGAAGGTTTAATTAACGATACCTGGCTTGCGGTAGACCATGGCACTCCTCACATTGCTTTTCAGGACAGTGTATATGGTCAGAAGATGACGGTCATGAAGCTGGGTGAAGCTTACACCGTGTCTTATAACAGCAATGGCGCAACCGCCGGTAATGCGCCTACAGACAGTAACCTGTATGATAATCAGGCTACTGTGACGACAGTGGGTAATACGGGGAATCTGGAGAATCCTGGCTATGCTTTTTACGGCTGGAATACGGCGGCGGATGGTAGCGGAACGGATTATAAGGCCGGAGACACCTTTACGATCCGTAATTCCAATGTACTCCTATATGCGAAATGGGCCTCACTGAACGTAACAGTCGATTATGCGCCAGGCGAGCATGGGACGATCAGTGCGACGAACGAGACAATCGTGAAAGGCGGTCATCCAGCGGCAGTACCCAACGTCACTCCGAACAGCGGCTATCGGTTCACAGGCTGGAGCAGCGATGGGGGTGTAACGAAGCTGAGAACCGACGAGTTGAAGACAACTGTTATCACCCAAGGGATCACTTACACAGCTTACTACACCCAGATTATCAAAGGTGATACCAGCGGCGACGGCATCGTGACGGCTGCGGACGCCCTGATGCTGACAAAGTATCTGAAGGGTAACATTCAATTCACACCTGAGGAACTGGAAGCAGCAGACGTCAATGGTGATGGCGTTGTGGATGATAAGGATGTCAAGGCGATTCTGGCGATTATTACAGGAAAGGGTTGAGCACATGAAATTTTTTGACACGAGGAAGCAACTGACTGGATGGAGAAGATGGACGTCGATATTGCTGGTGATTTGTCTTGTATTGTCCATCACTCCTGCGATTCAAGCCGATACTGCACTGCCTGCGGTTGAAGTGGCCGATGCGGAGGGCAAGCCTGGAGATATAGTAAGTATGGCGGTATATGTTGATCCTGAATTCCTTATTCATAAATTTAACATCTCGCTCCAGTATGACACCAGTTCACTCGAATTGGTGACCTTGGTTAATGAGCTTGATGTAATTGATAATTCCTACTCTTTCAATTTAAGCCAAGGAATCATTAATCTCGATTCTCCAACGGATGATGTCGTAGCTATCATGGAAAAAAGCAAAATCGCGACATTGAGGTTCAAGATTAAGGAAAATGTGCTGCCTGGTGAGGTGAAGGTAACTGTTACCAATCATGCACTTTATGAAGGTGATGACCCAGCAGATCCATCCTACGCGTTTGATGGTACGATCACAGTCTCAGCAGCGCAATATACAGTAGCATTTGACACGCAAGGTGGTAGCGCAGTAACGAGCATTACGGGTGTAAGCAGCGGAACCACCATCAGCGAGCCACCTGCTCCGATCAGAGCAGGCTACAGCTTCACTGGCTGGTACACCGATGCGGCAGGGACAACTGCTTGGGATTTCTCCTCAGCAGGAGTCACGGCAAATACGACTCTCTATGCCAACTGGCTGCGCCACACTGCAACGGTTGGTATTGGTAGTGTAGCAGGAATGCCGGGGGAAACGGTAAAAGTGCCAGTAACGGCAAGTAGTGCCAACTCTGGAATCGGCTCCTATAGTCTGCAGATCGACTTTGATGCTGATGCATTGGAAGTGACGAGCATTGAAGGTGAAGCGGGCGACTACTTCGATTCCAATTATGATAATACAGCAGGCTGGCTCAAGACAGCCTGGGCAGACAGTGACGGTGGAGATACGCCGATTGTTGTTGGAGACAAGCTGTTCACTGTAAGTTTCCTGATCAAGAATGAGGCAGCAACCGGTGACAAGCCTTTGACGATGCAGACGTCAAGCTTGGACCATTTTACGGTAACAGATGCTTCCGTGGCTGAAATGGAGAAGACGCTGAAGGCTGGTAAAATAACGGTCAGCGACATTCCGGCTGTCAACAGTGTAAGCGTCAGTCCCACTACGATTGGAGTAATGCCAGGAGGCAGTCAGCAGTTCCATGCTACAGTGGACGCTTCAGAAGGCGCCGCTACGACCGTAACTTGGTCCATAACCAGTATGAATGACAAAGTAACTATTGATGATACAGGCAAGGTTGATGTTGCGACGGATACCACACCAGGATTGTACACCGTCATGGCTACTTCCACAGCAGACTCCAGCAAGCAAGGTACAGCGACGTTAATGGTACTGCCGATCATTCCAATTCCAGGATTCCCAGGTGACTCAGAAGCACCTGCAGCTCCCCAAATTCTTACTGCAGTTGGAGGAGATCAGCTGGTAGACCTCAGCTGGAATACCGTTACGGGAGCAACATACTATAACATCTATATGGCAACAGAGCCATGGGCATACAGTAATCAGGAGATCGCAAGTGTAACAGACTCAACCTACACAGTCCGGAATCTGAGTAACGGCCAAGCTTATTACTTCACGGTAAAAGCAGGAAATACTCACGGCATAAGCGTTGCTTCGATTCAGGCGGGCGCAACCCCAAGTAACGGAGGTGCTCCAGGAACTGACACACCAACGCCTCCTACGGTATCGGCACCTCCAACGAACGTAACAGCAACTGCAGGGAATAGACAGGCGACAGTCCGCTTCACAGCACCGACAAGTGACGGCGGTAGCCCAATTACCCACTACGAGATTACTGCTGAGCCAGGCGGACAGACTGTGACAGGAACAGCAAGTCCAATCGTCATGACGGGCTTGAGCAACGGCACTAGCTATACATTCACAGTGAAGGCGGTGAATGCAGTCGGGGCAAGTGAACCCTCTGCTGCATCCAATGCCGTGTTCCCAAGAAGCTCTTCCAGTAACGACGACAATAGTGGCATCGGAAATGGAAGCACAGGTAGCGGTACAGGTGGTGGCAGTACGCCATCAACACCAGCGACATCCCCAGCCTCTAACGGCGTGGAGATTCTGGTTAATGGCAAGGCTGAGCAAGCAGGTACAGTTGTCTCTGAAGAGCGCAATGGGCAAAAGGTGACGACGATTCAGGTCGATCCACAGAAGCTGGAGCAGAGACTTGCAACAGAAGGTCAAGGAGCAGTCATTACGATTCCGGTCAGCACAGAGTCGGATGTAATTATTGGTGAATTGAATGGACAAATGGTCAAGAGTATGGAAAGCAAGCAGGCAGTGGTCGAGCTCAAGACGGCTCAAGCCACATACACACTTCCTGCAAGCCAGATCCAGATCAACGCGATTGCAGACAGGCTAGGCAATTTCATCTCACTGGAAAATATCAAGGTACGTATTGAAATTGCTGCGGTGACAGCGAATATGCTGAAGGTCGTTGAAGATGCCTCTGCACAAGGTTCATTCACACTCGCCGTACCGCCACTAGAATTTACGGTGAAAGCTGTGTATGGGGACTCTGTTGTTGAGGTATCAAAATTCAATGCTTACGTAGAGCGGAGCATCTTGATTCCAGCTAACGTTGATCCGAACAAGATCACGACTGGTGTCGTTGTTGCACCAGACGGAAGCGTGCGACATGTACCAACGAAGGTAGTGAATAACGGCGGAACGTACTATGCACAGATTAACAGTCTGACTAACAGCATCTACTCCGTAGTATGGCACCCGACAGAGTTCAGCGATGTGGCTTCACATTGGTCGAAGGGTGCTGTGAATGATATGGGTTCACGGATGATTATTGAAGGCACTGGCGATGGGCAGTTTAGTCCGAATCGGGACATTACTCGTGCAGAATTTGCAGCTATCCTGGTACGGGGGTTGGGACTCGCTTCAGAGCAAGGAGGAACAACCTTCTCAGATGTGAAGCAAGGAGACTGGTATAATCAGGCCGTCAGCACAGCACAGGCGTATGAGCTGATTGGCGGGTATGAGGATGGTACATTCCGTCCGAACGACAAGATTACACGTGAGCAGGCCATGGTCATGCTTGCCAAAGCAATGAAGCTGACTGGGCTGCAGGACAAGCAATCTGGTACCTCGACATCCACAGCTACAGTGCTGGGTTCATTCAAGGATGCAGCAGCCGTATCAACATGGGCACACAGTAGTGTGGCAGACAGTGTACAAGCAGGTATTGTATCTGGTAGAGGCATTGCCGAGCTGGCACCGAAGCAACATATGACTCGCGCGGAAGTAGCGGCAATTATCCAAAGACTTCTGCAGCAATCCGGCCTGATTTAATTAGTTTAGGGGGGCAAGTGCCCCCTGTTTTTACATATGCTAGGCAGATACTCCTTAAGCGGACATGCAGGCTAACAAAAAAATAGGTTATCTACCGCGATTTTCCTAGTACACATATTCTTATTTTCGAGAGGAGAAAGAACAGCTTATGCTTAAAAAAGCAGGAAAGGTCACTTTGTGCCTAGCGCTGATCTCCACCTTGTTGGGCAGCTTGTTACTCCCTAAGGACGAGGTTCAGGCCAATGGTTCAGTTACACCTCCGCAGTATAAATACAAACTGCTCAAGGATAACATAGGTGTTCCTATGAAGCTCTATTACAACAACGATACCTTTTACTACAAGTCACAATTAACTGGTGGCTACAACACCGCACACCAATCCACAGATCTGCAGACATGGACCAAAATCATTGGCTCGAATACCTTCAGTTCAAGCAACACTTTTAGTCTGGACTACCTCTCCATTATTGGAGATAGAGTTTTTGCGACGGGATATAACTCTACGATGTTTCCTGATTTCTCTACTACTTCTTTTTTGGGCTACATGAATGATACATCCAATACCAGCACTAGCTGGACTCCATCTGCCTTTCCTACGGGGCAATTCTTGCTTGGGCCAATTGTTACCGACGGAAGTAATATTGTAATGGGAGCTGGCAATACCAATGTCATTTATCGACAAACCTCCTCCACTGGAAATATAGAAGAGAAGGCATGGACAAGCACTAATTTCAGTGGTGTGCGCATTGTAAATGCTGTATATGATCAGGTTAACAGTCGATTCATTTTGGGAGATCTTAGAAAAAATATTTACTACTCGACTAACGGAGGAGCTTCCTGGAATACCATTCAAGTTGATTCTTCGGATATGGATATGAACGACCTTGCTCAAGCTGGAGGGACAACTTATATTGCTGGCGGTAACGGTGTTTGGAAGCTCGTAGGCACTACAGTAACCAGAATATTGCCCACAGGCAGCAATTACCGCGCTGTAGCTGTTGATGAAGACAATAATGTGTATGTATTACGCTCTGACGGAACTGTGCTCCTGTCATCCAATAGTGGAACATCATGGACACCAGTAGCCGCAGCAGACAGTAGCATCACTTCCACTAATTTTGGTGCTATGGAATATGGTAACGGGAAGCTGCTTGTCGGCGGTAATGGAGGACTATACCAGTTAATAACGGGCACAAATATTACTAAGCAGCCAGAAAATACGCAAGTAAATATTGATGCAGCGGCTACCTTCTCTGTATCTGCCATGGGAGACAGCCTTGCCTATCAGTGGCAGGTGGATACGACAGGCACAGGCAACAGCTTCAAGGATGTGAATGGAGCAACAAGCGGCAGTTTGACGGTTAATCCAGTGTCAAAGAATATGGACGGCTACCTGTATCGTGTCGTCATTACCGATGCCTCCGGGGCACAATACATCTCGAGTACAGCAACCCTTTCCATCCTTATCGTGAAGGCGAAAGTAAGCTACAAATCTGGTGACCACGGAATGATCAGTGCAACGAGCGAGGATGTCGAGGTGGGGATGAAGCCAGAGGCTGTACCAACCGTTACTCCTGACCCTGGCTATCGGTTTACGGGCTGGAGCAGTGATGGTGGTATGACGAAGCTAAGTAGCGACCAGTTGAAGGCGACAGTTATCACTGGGGCGGTCACGTTTACAGCGAATTATGCCCAGATTGTTAAGGGAGATCTGGATGGCTCTAATGGAGTATCGGCAGCGGACGCTCAGCTGCTGGCGAAGTATCTGAAGGGTGCGATCACCTTGACCGCGGATCAACTGGCAGCAGCCGATTTCAATAATGATGGAGTTGTGGACGAGGCTGACGTTAAGGCGATTCTTGCCTTTGTAACGGGAAAAAGATGAGGCATATTAGTTGTCGCTGATGAAGTGAAAATAGCTCCATGTAAAGCCTAATGGCTTTGCGTGGAGCTTTTCTTTTATACTGAAGACATAGCGATAGGGACATCGAGATTTGTATAATAAATGAACTGGGACATCACCAGAAGTCTGCTGAATGTAAATAACAGGCCACTGCCAGCTTGAAGTGAGATGCTCTTTGGGTCTGCTCCATATGATGTTTGACTTGATGCCCACTTTGTTCATTAATGAGGTTTTCATTTTGTTTTTCTATCCGCTCTTCATTTCAAGCTTCCTCCTGTGCCGTTATCCTCAACTCCTGCCGTTCTACTTTATATAACAATCGGCAATCACAAAATCGGCCTTTTCCTTGATGCTTCTTTTTGCTGGATTGGTTGTCAGTATTCACTGTTATTTTAATGATGATCAAATGTAGTAATTCTCTCTGTTTCTCTGGTTCAATTTTCGTTATGATCTTAGAGAAGCCATTCAGAAGTAGCAGGAAGGAGGGGGGCTCTTGCAAAAAAGCAATCATTTCAGAAGAGGTTTCTAGCAATTCGAGAAAAGATATGGAACGAGTGTGGGATATAAGACAACCTTACTGGTATCCATTATTCGATTGCAGTAGAGAAGACCTGATATCTTTTGATTCCGAATATATAGAGAGTGAAGAAAAGCTAAATGATATTATTACTTTGCTTACGCACCATGAAGTTGAGCAGGTGATTGAATTTCTAGAAACAGGTGAGACTTTAAATATACAGGTTTCCAATCTGTATCCTTATTATGGCTGCAATGGCGAGCTTTCAGGTGGTGAGGGGTTTTGGACTTCACACAAAATGGACTGGATTATTTATGTTTCACACGAAGGAACAATAGCTTTTGTGGAGAGTGGCTAGTTAAAGGATTAAAGTCATTATGGTCTGATTGGGGAAACCATACTGCTTGGGATACAAAGAACTAATATTCTATAATAGAGAAGTTCTATGCAAAGAAACCACTCCATGTACGGAGTGGCTTTGTCTTTATATTTTGATCCAATCACCTGAAATGACTGGACCCTCAATCATAAACTAAATTTCAAAATCAATCGTACCCTTTTTGGTTAATTCAAAGGGACCAGGTGTGACATCTGCATCGGGTCTCTTTGATCCGAAGAAATCGGAGTCCAAATGATATGGACTACTGTCCGGCTCCTCAAACTTCATGTTGGCGTGATAAGTCTTTCCAAGCAGATCCGTGGTAACTAACATTGCAGAGATTCCCCGAAGCAATTCGGGATCATGGATCTGAATGTGCACTTTGCCTAGTGCAGGATCCATCTCAATTTTTACGCCCTTCTGTGCAACTATCTTCGCATCCGATTCGTGACGACTTGGAACCGCATCGTTAAGAAATACATTGCCACCCATAGCTACCGGAAGAACGGCATTGCCTATAAAGAAATCCTTTGCGGCATCGCCAAGCTCCATAAGCTCCTCTTTGGTGTATTCCCACCATTTCTTATCTTTCACATCCGGATGTTGATCGTAGCCGCCAAGTCCCACAGCATGCAGATAACATATGGAATTGTCCGGAACACCATCCATGACCGTCTTCCCGTCCTCTCCAACTTCATCTCTTGGTTTAAGCGGAAGATGCTCAAAAAAGGTGATGGGCACAGGCTCATTATTAGGATCATTGTCACCTATAAAGATATTGTTGTAGTACCTGTCATCGCCTCCAGTGATATTGGAGTATCCAGCCATGGCCGTCTCGTGAGGGAAGTGATATGGCGTAATACGAGTAATTTCGGAACGAACTACAAATCGGCCTGCAAACAAATTATGAGCAAATGCCCCGCCCTGAGCCATATTTCTGAAATTCATCGGAGAGAGAAATAGGTTATGATCGACCATATATGGACCATGGCACACCTCAACGAAGAGGTCCTCCGAAAGATTGTCAAAAAATACATTACGGCTGATGCGAGTGCCCTGTGCCTGCCAGTCCAGCCAAAGCGCACGGTAACAGCTATACATTATATTTTCGCTAATTTGAGTATCCAGGGAAGCATGAAGCTTAATTCCCGCAACTTCGGCACCGTGTCTTAGTCGTTTATGGTGAATATTATAAATACGGTTCTGATATATGCGGCTGAAGGCTGCTCCCATATGACCCACAATACCTGCCTGTTCACAATCGTGAATCACATTACCTCGAACTGTGTGACTGCCGATGTTATCTTTATGCCAGCCGGAGCGTAATGCTTGTAAAATAACCTCCTGCTCGCGTTGAGTACCACCTTTACTATGCTTCTCCAAAGACTTGGTGTGCCCTGTGCCGATTTCGGTACCCAGGCTAATACCAACGCATTTGGATTCACTGATTATATTGTTTTCAATAATCCAGCCCTTGCTCCAGTGAGGTCCAATCAAACCTTCCTGGTAGTCCGTAGGTGGTGCCCATTGGGGGGAGGCTTGACGAAGTGTGAAACCACTTACGGTGATATAGTTCAGTCCCGGTTTCTCAGGCCAAAAGCAATAAGGACGTACATTAATTTCTACATTTTCCGTACGAGGGTCTTTTCCACCAAAGTTAGCCCAGATTTTTGTTGTTGTAGAACCAACCTCGGCATACCATTTTAACAATGAATCCTTGGGATACTTGGCTTCGGACCAAACTTCAGGATTGTGAACGCTTTCAATATTATCGCATTCATACAATGATTTGCCATCCAAATAGACATCGCCGAGATGAATTGGGAAGGGCCCGTCAAACAACCAGTCTCCACTGAGCTCTACCTCATAGGGATTGCGAACGGAAAAGAGGGAATTGGGCACTTCTGTGCTCCAGACATGGTTTCCTTCGGAATTCCAGTTGGCAATCCGTTCAGCTCCTGTAATCACAACTTCCCCGTCTCCTGCGGATCGATATACGATTCGATGCTCCGCTGTTCCTCCATTCGCCGGGTTAACCCATTCCCTGTATACTCCCGCATGAACAATAACGGTATCACCAGCCATGGCATGAGCCGCAGCGCGTGATATGGTACGAAGGGGTTGATCTGCTGTTCCTTTTCCTTGATCATTCCCATGGTTGGATACATGATATTCCATAACAACTCTCCTTCTATTTAAAAATGTTTGTTGTATCTCGTTATTATACTAGAAAATAAATGTATTGGGAGAGATAGGAAGTCAGGTGTCGGGCTAAAGGTATACTGATATGAGGTAAACCATATCTAGTACCCTATGAGGTTGTGATTTTTTTGCTTTTTGAGAATTTAGCTATTGTTAAAAGCTATGACTAGCCATGCTTTTTTCATATAACAAGCATTCCATTTCATCATGCTATACTCATTAGAATAAAAAGTTAGAAGGAGAAATTCTTATGATACCATTTCGTAATGATCATGTAGGCAGCTTTCTACGCCCTGCAAACTTAAGTCAGGCACGTGAACAATATAAATCAGGCAACATCACATATGAAGAATTAAGAGCTGTAGAAGATCAAGAGATTATTCGAATTATTGAAAAGCAAAAGGAAAATGGCGTATTGGCAGTTACGGATGGTGAGTTCCGTAGAAGCTGGTGGCATTTTGATTTTCTGGGTGGCTTGGATGGCGTAGAGTTGTATGAGCAAATAGACGGACCAAAATTCCATAATATGCAAACGCGCAAGGGTGGGATTCGTGTTGTTGGTAAAGTTGATTTCTCGAGTCATCCCTTTGTTCAGGATTTTGAGTTTTTGAAAAAGCATGCAGGTGACGCTGTGGCGAAACAGACCATTCCAAGTCCCAACATGCTTCTATATCGATTGGAGAATGACGCTAATATCTATACGGACCGAGAGCAATTCCTTCAGGATACGATTGCGGCGTATCAAAAAGCAATTCAAGCCTTCTATGATGCGGGTTGTCGATACCTGCAATTAGATGATACAGCTTGGGCAGACCTGTTCTCAGAAGCTGGTCACGATAAGTTACGTGCTAAAGGTCTGGAACCGGCGGAAGAGTTGAAAACGATGCAGCGCATGATTAATGAATCCTTGTCTCATAAACCAGCAGATTTAGTGGTGACGATGCATATTTGTCGTGGTAACTATAAATCGAACTATTTCTCAACGGGTGGTTATGATTACGCTTCTGAAGTTATCTTTGGAGGCTTAAACGTAGATGGATTATTTTTAGAGTTTGATGATGAGCGCTCAGGTGGTTTCGAGCCATTAAAATATGTGAATCGAAAAGATTTGAAAATCGTGCTTGGTTTACTCACATCAAAAACAGGCGAGTTAGAGGATAAAGAACACATTAAAGCTCGGATTGCAGAGGCGGCAACCTATGTTCCACTTGAGCAACTATGTTTGAGTCCACAATGTGGTTTTTCGTCTACAGAAGAAGGCAATATTTTAACGGAAGAACAACAATGGCGTAAACTTCGTTATGTTAAGGAAATTGCAGAAGAAGTTTGGAATTAATCCATCTAAATAACGGAGGGATTCAAAATGACGATCCAAGCAGACCAAGAGACAATTATAGTTGAAGCGTTCATTAATGGTCAGAATGTAAAATCCCTTTCGCAGGTAGCAAAAGAGAATCCGACAAACCCAACTGAGATCGTAGGTTATTTCCCTGTCACTACGAAAGAACAAGCCGTTGAAGCGATTGAAGCTGCGGCAGGGGCTTTTAAAACATGGAAGCAGACCTCCATTGATGAACGCATTACGATGATGCGCAAGGCGATCGAGAAGATTAGAGCAGCTGAGAATGAAATTGTACATTTGCTGTCTAGAGAGCATGGCAAGCCCCTGTATGATGCACACGGTGAAATTTATGTTTCGTTAATGTGGATGGAGTTTGCTTGTAATGAAGCTAAATCGGCTCTACAGGAAGAGATCAAAGAGCATGAGAATGGTAAAACGATTCTTTCCTATGATCCCATTGGTGTGGTGGCAGCGATTAGTCCATGGAACTATCCCATTGCGTTATCTACGATTAAGATCGCTCCTGCCTTACTTGCGGGCAACACGATTGTGCTTAAACCAAGCCCATATGCGCCACTGGCGGCAGCGAAGGTGGCAGAGATTATTGCGAGTGAGTTCCCGGCTGGTGTAATCAATGTCGTTCATGGTGATGCGGATGTGGGTGTTGAACTGACTAGTAATCCTCTTGTTACTAAAATCGCCTTTACAGGTGGAACCGCAACAGCTAAGCATATCATTAAAGCGGCGTCGGAAACGATTAAGGATATGACGCTTGAGCTTGGTGGTAATGATGCGGCTATCTTCTTGGAAAGCTTTGATGTTCATGATGAGCGAGCAATGCGCCGGATTGTCATTTCTAATTTCTTGACAGCAGGTCAGATCTGTATGATCGCCAAACGTGTGTATGTGCACCGTTCTATATATGATGAGTTTGTGGAAAAATATATAGAGGCGGCAAATCGCTGGATTCGAATTGGCGATCCATTTGATTCAAATACGACAATAGGTCCGGTTAATAACCTGAAGCAGAAAAATTACGTGCTGGGTCTGGTGGAAGATGCGCAAAAGCGTGGGGCTAAAGTCATCCCTCTCGGTCAAATTCTTGATCAGAAGCTGTTTGAACAAGGTTACTACCTACAACCTACGCTTGTCTTAGGTTGCGATGTTCATGATCCGATTGTAGTGGAGGAACAGTTTGGTCCTACGGTTCCGATTCTTCCATTTGACGATGAAGAGCAGGTTATTCATCTACACAATGAAAGCATATATGGATTGACGAGTTCTGTCTGGGGGAAAGAAGAGGATGCCATCTCCGTTGCACGTCAACTCGAAGCTGGAACGACAATGATCAATACAGCTGCTGTGCAGGGTCTCGACGTTCGGTTCCCTTTCGGTGGAGTTAAGCAATCTGGTATTGGCCGTGAATACGGTGCCGAAGGCATCCGCACGTATACAGAAAAACATGTCATTAACGTTCCAAAGACACTGGATCTTCCTTATATACCAGAATAAATCTTATAGTACACAACTTCGCATCGTACAGGAATGTACATGTGAAATTGAATGTAGGCTCTAACTTTGCGCTTTGTTTACTGATTTTTAAGAATCAGTAGACAGGGCGTTTTTTTGTCAGATCAGTTTGACAGTGGTGACTTTTTTAGAGAAAAAATAACCCCACATCTGATGGAGGTGACGCTGAGAAAATAAAGAAGCCACTCCATTGATGGAGTGGCTTTATATTCAGCTATTTTACGGTGAACGGCGGTTATCTTCTACCTAGTGTCTCCCAAATTCCATGGAGCCAGGAATCGAAATCAGCATCTTTGTCGCCCTCGTAAGTATCATAAATATCCAGACGTGTCTTTTGCAGTTTTTCCTTGAATTGCTCGAATGTGTGACCTTCAGGAAGGCTTTTTTTAATCCGTAGCAAAATTTTGTTAGTACCTTTAAACAGCTCACCTTTGTTTTTGGCAGGCATTTGTACATCTTCATCCAACTGCTTGAGCTTTTGATATGCGGCTTCGCGCACTTGAAACACTTGATCATTTTTCAAAACATGCTGCAGCAACTTAATGGTAGGGGCTGTATTCCAGTTCCCCAATTCGTTCACGGCATTCAGTCTTTCTCTCCAGCTCGACGTCCGGTTAGCCGCTCGTTTGAGCTCTTCAAAGTTCTCCGGTAGTTCGTTAACTGCTCCAATATCATGGTTGTTCGTCAAAATTCAATCTCCTTAATCATCGCCATCTCGGCAGAATGATGAATGTTATTTATGTGATCACTATTATAGCACGAACCTGACTAAACTACTCCTATGAAGCCGATTGGTTAGCCTTTTCCTTAATGAAGTCCACCATATACACCCAACCAATTAGTCCACATAAGACAAAACCAAACGCATGCAGAGATCCATAAATGGGAATAAAATCGAGTATGGTTAAGGAGTACATATTTTTCAGTAACGGATAGAAAATAGAAATGACAACAACCGTGTAAAAGGCTAGACAAGAAAGGCCTAAAAAGAAGGTTGCCTTATTATCCAAAGAGTTCTTCCTCAAGTAAGAAAGGAGATAAGCGGTGTAAACCACAATATTACAGGCGAACAAAGTGACACCGACGTATTCAATTGACTTGGAGAAAATCATACCAATAGCAATCAATATGGGTCCGATGATATCGATGGCAACGACCCAAGGATACCAGCTTTTCTTCGTCATGATGCGTCCCAGTGCACCAATAAAAATCGGAACGATCGCAGATGAGAAATGGAAGTGGAGCGAGCTTAACGCGTGCGTTGAAGGATTAGCTTGGAACAGGTTCAATTGATATTGATATAAGGTAAACCAAATGCCCCCGATAAAAAAATAAACGAGCCCCGCACCAATCGCTATTTCCGCTGCTTTTCCTTTAGAGATCACAATCGTGGTCAAGCCATAGATGCCAAGCAGCAGTGTGAACAGTAGCCATCCAAGAGACAGAATTCCTGGGATTTCCGTACTTTCTAACCCCCACATCTTATTACTCATTACCGAGGCCAGGGTAAGAAGCGCAGCGGGAAATTGAAGCCATTTCATAGCGGCATAAATCATTCGTTGATGTTTATTCTTTTCGTCATGGTTCAAAAGTGAAATCACAAGAGGTACAATGACAAAAGCCGCAAAAAGCAGAAATTTTTCAACAAGTTCGATTTGGAAGTAATCAAGGGAAAATATCAGAATGGTTATGATTCCACCGGGAAACACGGGTGCTAATAATGATTTCATTCGTTGCTTCAAGGAACTATTCATGGGGTTTCCTTTCTAACTACGTTTATCGTAAGAACTGCCTGTATCCAGTTGTGTAGCATTCTTTAGTATAGATTGGCAATTCTTCTTTTAGTAGTCTAACACATTTATTTGTCAATATATGAAAATAAGCTTATCTTACTGCGGTTGATGGAGTCATGGGAAATAGCCCTTTCGCTCTTCAAAGACTTTCGCCATAAAGGAGCTGTGGTATCAAATGAATAAGGATAAAAGTATAGAAATGAAATACTCTTCAAAAGCAGGGGACATTCTACAGCAGATCAATAGTAAAACTAAGCTAGGCGAATTACGAAAAATCGCAAAGGATATTAAAAAAGATCACGAACTAGCTATGGAACTTTGGTCGACCGAAGCGTTTTTGCCCAGACTATTAGCTATTTTAATTATGGATAAAAAACTTCTCTCACAAGAAGTGCTTAATAAGTTTGATAAGGATATGCAGACTCACACTTTTGATGAGCGAAATAACTTAATGGATTGGTTAATGGCTAATCAGCTTACCAAAGACAAGAAGACCATTGCATTGATGGAGTCATGGGAAAAAAGCCCTTCTGCTCTTCAAAGGCGAGCTTTTTGGTATTATCAAGCGCGATTGAGATGGACCGGACAAACGCCTCCTGATAACACCGAGGACTTACTATCTGCAATTGAAGCTAATATTACGCAGGAAGAGCCGGCAGTTCAGTGGGCTATGAATTTCATTGCAGGCTGGATAGGCATTTATGATCAAAAGTATCGTGCACGTTGTATAAAACTTGGTGAGAATACAGGTCTTTATAAAGATGAAATGGTATCAAAGGGCTGTACTCCTAATTATTTGCCAGAGTTCATTGCAATTGAAGTTAACAAACGAAATAAGAATTAGTTACCTCTGCGAATCCCTATGTGGTTCGAACTAATGGACCTCCCTGACTGCATCCATTAATAATAATGATGCCTTGCCCAATGAGTAGGAACCAAACCACAGGTTTATTTCTTTCATTATTCTTTCATAGCACTCTGTTATAATTTCAAAAATAAGTAATCAAAATGGAACAAACCGGCTGGGAAAAATGAAACGAAATTCAATAAGTTTTTGACTGTACATTAAAGCCAATAAAGATGAAAGGATAAAAAGAATAGATATGAATATAGCGATAGAGAAAGAGTTGCAAAAACGGCTACTTGTTCCGTGCGAGCAAAGATTACTGTCACTCCTATTTAAGGAACACGTGAATATAGAAGAAATAGAGGATCAGCTTCAGGGTCTGAATATGGATACGGGTAATCATAATTATCTGCTGATGTTAGCTCATTTTGGGTATAACGTCGATTGGATGGGATTTCCGAAGCATGTCATCCCACAATTAAAAGGCATCTATCGTTATTATCAGGTGGAGAATGCCCTGATGCTACAGAAACTTTTTATGAGTACACAGAAGTTGAATGAAAAGAATATATACCCTTTGCTTTTAAAGGGAGCCGCGATGCGTCTACATTTTGCCTCAGGAGTATCTAGAATGATGGCTGATTTAGACTTTGCGCTCGAGGGTGAACAATATGAAGAAGCGGTTTCAATTTTTCAAGATATGGGTGCGGAGTATATAGTAGAAGCTAAGCATTCCATTACATATAAGTTGGGAAAGACGGAGTTTGATATTCATCATGTCATATTTAAGAACAATCTTGAAAAGGGCAGTGATATTTGGGAGAGAGTTGAACAGGTTGAGGTGAATAGCTGTAAATTCAGAGTATTATCACCGTTAGACATGTTTGTCCATATATTAGATTCGCAATCCAGATGCATATTTGTTGATGAGATGCCGGAACGACGGATGAAGTGGTTATTTGATGCAAAAATGGTCTTGAAAATGATGCCTGACACGGATTGGACAGCAATAGCAAAGCGCGCGAGTGAACTGCATTGTAGTTATCGGGTTCACTTGATGATGAAATTATTCGCAACCTGTTTTCCAGAGGACATTTCGTTAGAGGATGCAGAAAATTTATTTGCAGTGGATAGTGGATATGGCAAATGGCTAAAAGACGCAATGGATTTTTATGAGACGATTGTGCCTTATATGAAAGAACGCCGTGCGGACGAAAATAGTTCAATCACGCTGCGGGTAATACATTTAAGAATAAAATATAAACCTATCAGAAAGGAGTATAGATATTATTCTCATGAATTAAAGGAAGTAGAATCTGGTATGTGTTTTGCAAAATATGTTGCCGAACTTTACCACTTAAATAGACCCGTGAAATTGTATCAGAAATTTCTCTCACGGTTAAGACTTCGTTGATTAGAACAAATACTATGCGAGAAAAGAGAGAATAATGGATGGATAATAAAAAAGCTACAATTTCCACTTTCTTCGAAGATGTTAATAAGCGAATTTTGAAGAAAAACGGGATGCATTATAAGAATATGCAAATCAGATTAGCAGATAAGGTTCTCGAAATTCGATATTGGGATGACATAGAGGTTTCATTAATACGATCATCTCTTTTGGGAAGAGTCCTTTCAAATGAGCAGTACGTAGTGCCGGGTGCAGTAATCTGGTGCTATACGGATGATGTTAATGTCTATATTCCCGATTCGTTTCGCGATAAGCCGCTGCAAGAAGGAGCAATAACCGATGTATATCAGGGAAAGGATGCAACGGGAAGCATCAAGGTTACTAGAAGTACGGAGATGGAGGGTGCCGACTACATCAGGAAGACCTATTATTTCTGCAGACAAGCAGGCACTGATTATGATGATTGCATGTTGGGACATCCACTTATAAGATGTTTTTATTTTTGGGCAGAGCAGGAGAACATATTGATTCTGCATTCCGCTGCAGTCGGATTTAATCATAAGGGTGTATTGATAAGTGCGCGGGGTGGTGCTGGGAAGTCAACTTTATCGGTAAGTTGTTTGCTTGAGGGGTTAGATTTTGTGGCAGATGATTATGTTATGATGCGTGAAGTGGGAGAACGAAATGCACTGCCACTATATACAATGGTTGGATTGAATTCGGATATGTATCAGATTTTGAAACCGAACATGCCTGTTATCAAGACGGAGGAAAAGCGAAACGGGAAGAAGTTCTTTGATGCATCCGCCTATCCTTTTCAGGAAGAATTACCGATTAAAGCTATTTTGTGTCCAACTGTTACAGAGGGAAGCGATCCAATGATTGTGCCGACGGACCGAGGTTCAGTATTGGTAAAATTGGTTCATTCCAGTGTAAGTCAGATTGGCGGACGAAGAGATACAGAAATGGTTAAGAGAATGATGGACAGACTGAAGGATTTACCCGTTTATGAGTTTCGTTTAAGTAAAGACCTTAAGAAGAATGTAATCGTATTGCAAAACTTTATGGAGGGACTTTAACATGTATAAATTAAATGATGAGAAGATGTTTTATGATATTGCTGACGGACAAGCCATTATAATCAATTTTGTTACTGGAATGTATTATGGAGCAAGTGCTCTTGGATCGATGGTTTTAGATGCGTTGATGCAAGGCAAGGACCCGAAGCAGATTGTCGATACAATTAAAAATAATGAGGACTGTGTAGTGGATATTGATCAGCGTGTAGAGCGGTTTATTGCTGCGCTTACGGAAAAGGAAATATTTATTTTAGATGATCAACCTTACAGCCAAGAATCATTGGGCGATTTTGTCGTGGTTCATGGAGATTACAGCCTTGAGTTGAATGAATTCGCGGAGGTTCAAGATCTTCTGTTGGCAGACCCTGTACATGATGTGGAAGCAGATATGGGATGGCCTAAGCTAAAAGAAGAGGATTAATACAATGAGGCTATCCATTATTATGCCTGTATATAATGCGGGATATTATTTAGAAGAAGCAGTGGAATCGATATCGAACCAGACCTGGAATGGCGAGAAGGAGATTATTATTGTAGATGATCAATCAGAAGATCATTCCTTTGCGACTGCCCAAAGATTAGGTGATCGTGTGATCTCGGTGGAACATGGTGGTGCAGCAAAAGCAAGGAATGTCGGACTCAAGATGGCTTGTGGGGATTATGTATTATTTCTGGATGCAGATGATGTTTTGTCTCAGGATGCATTGGATAATCTTTTTACTGCCATGGAAGATGAATCGAACTGTGTTGTTGTATATGGAAAGGCAAAAGATTTTATTTCGCCGGAGTTATCGAGTGAACAAAGTATGAAACTGAAGGCAAGAGAAAACGGTTATGGCGGTGTATTGCCGGGCTGCGCGCTTATCAAAAAATCAGTCTTTGATCGGAACGGATACTTCGATGAAAATCTTTCAAGTGGAGAAACGGTAGATTGGATGATGAGTTTGAAGGAAACAGGAGCCGTGGTTCGTGAAATCAATCAAGTAACGTTAAGGCGACGCCTTCATATGACCAATACAGGACGTTTAAAACGTGAAGAAGAAATGAAAAATTATGCAGCTATTTTAAGGAAAAGGATGTCAAAAGAATGAAACCGTTAGTATCCATCATAACGCCAATCTACAATGCCATGCCATATTTAAACACTTTCTTAGATTCTGTAGAAAACCAGACCTATGCGCCGTTAGAACTTATTTTGGTAGATGACGGGTCTACCGATGATTCACTCTCGGTCCTTACAGAGCGGGCAGTTATAATGGAAGAAAAAGGTATATCGGTGAAAGTTCTATCCCAAAACCATGCAGGACAGGTGGCTGCTGTAAATCTAGCACTTCCGAGTGTCCACGGCGAACTATTAACCTGGTGCGATGCGGATGACTACTGGACGGATGACAGTATTGAAAAGAAGGTAGAGTGTCTTCTAACTCATCCTGATATTAATATGGTGCGAAGCAACGGATTAATCAAAGATGAGACAGAGAATCCGATTATGTATAGAGAAAAAAATAATCAGCCGTTTTTGTCCGATATATTTGATGATTTGTTCCATGAACGTATCTTGGAACTTGCGGGCCGATTTATGGTGCGAACAGAAGCCTTGTTTTCCTGTTATCCGAATCGTCAGATTCCGGCATCCACTGTGGATCAGAATCCGCAGCTGCTACTTCCAATCGCGAGCAGAAGCAAGTGTGCTTATCTAAACGAGGAGCTGCATGTATATTGCAGGAGAAGTAGCGGTCATTCTAGTACGAAGCGTAGTTTCACGGAGACTATGAAACGGATAGAAGATATCAAGCAGCTTTATTTAAGTATTTTGCCTTATTGTGAATGTGATCAAGAGTATTATCACAAAGAAGTGGAACATATGATTGCTGCATTTAAGAAGACCTTAATGCAAACTACGGCCATGATAGCAAGAAATAGAACGAGCAACGAGTGAAGACTGAAATTAGTGTGCAGTAGTTTTGATGGACTATACGAAGAAAGCGGCGACTTGCCTTGAATAAATCACTCGGAGTAAATTTACTTACATTATGGAATCTGTTTGGTCGAAAGCGACAGATTCAATTTGGCGTGCTTGTCTTTTTCTATGTGATCGGTGCAGTGTTAGAGACCGCAAGCATTTCACTTATTGTTCCTTTTGTTTCTACTATTCTAGAAGGGGATCATGAGAGTATTAGCAAAGTTGCTTTTTTTGCGGGAATTGTTTTTATATGTTTTCTAGTAAAAAACGTGTTTGTATATGGGTTAGGAATTATAAAGCGCAAATATATCGTTAGCCAATATAAGGATACAAGCAAGTCATTGTTGCGCATGCACCTGGATCAAGATTATCAATCTTTCACTGATGAAGATTCGTCGGCTCTTATTAATAATATTAACAAATACACGGGTTCCATCTTCCTGAGTATACAGAGCATGCTGGAGTTTATTGCAGAAGCTGTCGTCATTCTCATGCTTTTGGCTTACATGTGCGTCCTAAATGTCAATATTTCAGCGGCTTTGATTCTGGTGTATGTTCTTATCATGATCTTGTTCCATCGGTTTATTTATACTAAAGTGCGAGAGACCGGAAAACGTTCCAATCACAGCTTCGACCGAATGAGTGCCGTCACAAGAGAGGCCATAAATGGTATCAAGGAAGTGAAATTGTATCACGCAAAAGACGCAGTGGAGCATCTCTATGAAGGGTACATCGAGGAAAATGTAACCTTAGAAGTAAAGCAAACTGTCTATTCCACATTGCCTAGACATCTGATTGAATTGATTACGGTGGCTTGTATGTTGATGGCGTTTCTTGCTGTTTATGTAACGAATGGCTCATCCGAGGACGTCATGTCGAAAATGGCCATTCTAGCCTTGATTTTAATTAGAGTTATGCCAGGAGTGACCAGAATAAATGGTTATTTATCTTCTTTGTATGCGAACTCCTCGGTTTTGGATCGAATGGACGGGGGTTTCTACGAGAAGATCCAAGGGATACTAAAGGAAGACAAACCAAGAAAGTCGTATGCTGTAAATGATCAAGACAAAGATACACATGCTACAGGCAGGTTTAATCAGGGCAGTAAAATTGTATGTAGTAATCTATCTTTTTCCTATGAGAATGGAAAAGAAGTTTTGAAGAAAATAAACGTTGAGATTCCTTGTGGTGCTATTGTCGGTTTAAGGGGCCCCTCCGGAATAGGCAAAAGTACACTGTTAAATCTGTTGACGGGTCTTCTTGTGCGAAATGACGGAAGACTCGATATCGAGCATGGAGATGGAACGACGGAGCAACTTAGCGAGGCAAAGCTTCGTTTCGGATATCTTCCCCAAAAAGTATTTTTGTTGAATGCAAACCTGAAGGAAAATATTGTTTTCTATCGGGACTATGATAAAGAAAAAATGACGCATGCTATATCGGTGGCTCAAATAGCAGATATGATTGCAGGGTTAGGTCAAGGTGAAAATACCAATCTTGGTGAGAACGGAATCTTTCTTTCCGGGGGACAGTGCCAACGCGTAGGCCTAGCGAGGGCGGTGTACGATTCTCCGGATATCTTGGTGTTGGACGAGGGAACATCCGCATTAGACGAATGCCTTGAAGAGGAAGTGATGAGAGCAGTGTCTAGATTAGATAATCAGACTGTTATCATTGCATCTCATCGAGAATCAACTCTAAAGTATTGTGATTTCGTTTATGAATTGAAGTGATTTGATAGAGTGAAATGTTGAAGCCGATTAGAGACAGCTGCAAGTAAAGTTGTCTCTAATCGGTTTTTTCTGCTTCCTGGGGGATCAGTTTGGTTCGAGCCAAGTGTATACGTTAGAAGTCGGGATGGATCGTGGTTCCATCATCGCTATGTTCTTTCATTATTCTTTCATAGCCCTCTGTTAATATCCATAGAGGATGATGGATCTCGGATCTGGGTTAAAGCTTGCTCTAGCAAGGCTATCATTCTGACGTATGCCGATAGAAAATAATCAAGGATTAGTTACCTAATCAAAGGGATGAAGGAGAGGATACATATTGTTATCGTTTAATTGGAGAAAGACGGTTTATCTTGTTATAAGCTTCGTATTGTTGTTCAGCATAATCGTTCCATTCGAGGTGCGATCAGTTTATGCTGCAGATCCTTCTTCACCTGTTAAAGCGGAGAAAATAGACGCAGGAGGTAATGCTTCAATGGCGTTAAAGTCAGATGGTACCTTGGTTAGCTGGGGGCCTGGTCAACTAAACGTCCCCGTAGGCTTAAGCGATATTATGGCAATTGATGTTGGGTATTTTCATATACTTGCATTGAAGTCAGATGGCACGGTGGTCGGCTGGGGGAACAACAGCTTTGGTCAACTAAACATGCCAGCGGGCTTGAATGATGTGGTGGCAATCGCCACAGGAAGCAGCCATTCGCTTGCATTGAAGTCAGACAACACGGTTGTCGGCTGGGGTAACAATACCAACGGTCAAACCAATGTACCAGTGGTTGTAGAAGGGGTAGTGGGGATTGCTGCAGGAAACATCCATTCGCTTGCACTGAAGTCAGATGGCACAGTGGTCGCTTGGGGAGGCAACAATAGGGGTCAAACCAATGTGCCCGTAGGCTTAAACGGAGTAGTGGCGATTGCTGCAGGAGAAACTCATTCACTAGCGCTAAAGTCAGATGGCACAGTGGTTGCCTGGGGATCTAATCAGGACGGTCAAACCAATGTGCCAGCGGGCTTAGACGGAGTAGTGGCGATTGTTGCAGGAGAATATCATTCATTAGCGCTAAAGTTAGATGGCACAGTGGTTGCCTGGGGATACAATAATAGTGGTCAAACCAATATACCAGCCGACTTAGAAAGAGTAGTGGCGGTCGCTGCAGGTCATTTTCATTCGCTTGCCTTAAAGTCAGATGGTACCGTAATTACCTGGGGATCTAATCAGGATGGACAAATGAATGTACCTGGGAATGCCAATCTGAGCGGGCTTAAGCTACAGGAAGGGGATTTCACAGAATCCTTTGATCCTTCAGTCATGGACTACACGTATTATTACGACGGTCAATCGCTGTCCAGTGTAGATGTAACGCCGACACTCGAGAGCACTGACCAGACAGTTATGTATGTGAACGGTGAGCTGCTGCCGTCAGGTAGCACGAAGATGATAAACTTTGCGGGAGCAACCACGGATACGGTTATTCCTGTTCGCGTGGAGCCCTACTTGTTACCCGGTAAAACGTATACCATTACGCTGGCGATCGATTCAACGCCTCCGGAAGTGCAGTTTGGTACGAATGGTGGTGTAGTGGCAGCGAAAACTGCAGCGAGTATCGTAACGGTCAGCGACCTACAAAGCGGAATAGATGATCATTCACTACAATATGTGTGGACGCAAAGTACGGCCGTTCCGGCAATGGGCTGGTTCCCCTTTAGAGACGGCGATACGTTGAGTCAGACTAGCGGGAATGGAAGTTGGTACTTACACATTCGCGCAGTAGACAAAGTGGGGAATGTTAAGGAGGCTGTTTCGAATCCGTTTCTACTGGATAACACAACGCCGGCACCAGCACCGAGCCCAATAGATCAAGGCGGTAATTCGTCTGCTCCGCCTGCAGTAACCTCATCTCCATCTAACCAGGCAGCTTTAGCTAAAATAAATGTTTATAATTCCGGAAAGGCATTGGAATTATCTCCTAAGTTCACGTCGGGGACTACGACGTATACAGTAGAAACAGACGCTGCGCAGGTTGAACTGGAAGTAGCTTCAGCCCATCCCAAGGCGGTTGTGAAGCTGTTGGGAGAACGGATAAGTGAGATGACGACTGTTCCTTTGGTGATGGGTGCTAATGTGTTAACCCTTACGGTTCAAGCTGAGGATGGAACGATCAAGACGTATACCGTCACCATTAACCGTATGACCCATGATGAACATCATGTTCCTTCAGCTCCGGTATGTCGGTTCACGGATATCGAGAATCACTGGGCAACATCAGATATATGCGAGGCAGCCGAATTGGGTATTGTGGAGGGGATGGATGCCCAGACCTTTGTACCAAGAGGCAACGTAACACGAATGGAGTTCGCCGTTATGCTGATGAGGACACTTCAGATCCCGATACGTAACGAATCAAGTGAGGTATCTTTCAGCGATGCAGAGAGCATTCCGGCATGGGCACACCTGACGATCCAGACAGCCGTATCTGAGGGCGCTCTGCAAGGATATCCCGACGGAACATTAAGACCGAAGCAAACGGTAAGCCGTGCAGAGATGGCTACAATGGTATCCAAGGTCATGGAATGGAAGGCTGGCAGTACGGATAGCCCCTACTTCTCTGATGATACACACATTCCAACATGGGCCAAAGCTTATATCGAAGCTGCTCGAGAGCACGGACTTCTGAAAGGGCAAGCGGGTAATCGATTTGTTCCGGAGGGACGAACAACAAGAGCCGAAGCTGCGGTTGTACTCTTGCGACTTTGGAAATCTATACATTAAGCAATAAAGGACTGACCCCTGATGTCATTAGATGACAACAGGGGTCAGTTTTTGTTGAAGCCTGATAGGAGATATGCTTGTAATCCATAATTCCCTCTACTATTATGGATAGAAAAGGCATAAGGTGTATATTTTCTTAATTTAAATATAAAGGGACCTGATGTATGAATTCCACTGTAGAACTTATCCTGATGATTGTTTCATTGATCATGACGGGTATCATCTTACTCACTGTGTACGGGTTTAGACGAGAGCGCGGAGTAATCTACCTCGTAGGTTTGATCGTATGCCGAATGATGTACTCAAGCAGTATCATTCTGGAGAGACATAGCGATGTATTTATGACTAAATTAATTTTTCGCAATATTCAGAATACGACCCAAAATGTAATGGTCCCTTTCTTGATCTTATTCGTTTATCACTTAGTCGGTCGAGACAAGCTGCTGAAGAACCAATGGAAGATCCTATTGTTTGCCGTATTTGTATCGTGGTCGTTGCTTATGTGGCTTGACCCAAACTTTCATATTATATATCTGACGATTGAGCTTTATAATGACCACCTAGTCACAACAAAAACCCTCTATTCTAGAGCATTCAGCCTCATTTGCTATAGTGCAGTGGTTATATGCCTCTACTATTTATTTCAGTATGTAAGGAATATTAGGAGTGATTATCGTAAGCCGGGAATGTGGGTTCTCCTTCTGGCTACATTACCGTTTGTCCTGGAGATTATCAAATTTGTGAAGCCTGAGTGGTCATCATGGTTACTTCCATTAACAGTTTACTGCGGATCTACAGGGACAATTATGCTGGTGATTATTCTGAGGATTAAGTTCTTCTCTACCGTTCCGATTGCCAGGAATATTGTGCTCGATACGTTGCAGGAGAGTATTGTGATTGTGAATGGTTCGGGAAAGGTCATCGATAACAATAATCGAGCTTCACAATGGTTCTCAGAGTTGGGCTATACCAATATTTCGGGTCGGAATATATCGGAAATCCTAGCGTCCTGGCCAGAATGGTATAAGCTGAGCAAGTCTATGCAACCGGGCAGTGTAGAGATTGATAAGTGGCTGGATGGAGAAAGAAAAATATATAGTGTAAACGTATATCCATTATATACACTGGGTAAGGCACAGGGTAATATTTCTCTTATTTTTGATATTACAGAGAAACAACGGCATCTGGAGCAGATGGCACAGTTGAACCAGTTGAAGGATCAACTGTTTACAATTATATCGCATGATATTCGCAGTCCGCTAGCGCTGCAGTTTCAACTCGTGGAGTTACTGGAGGCGGACAGGCAATCCTTCGCTGCGGATCATCAGGAGATCATTGAGCAGCTGGGTGACCAGATTCGTAATACACTTGGAATGGCTAATAACTTGTTGGAGTGGTTTCGCAGTCAGGTTGAAGACATGACACTTCGTCCAGAGTTACTGGAGCTTTCGGAGGTTGTTGAGGACTGTTGTCATATGTTACACATTAAAAGTGAGAGTAAACATATCAGCGTGATGAATAAGATTGCTATAGGCACCCATGTATATGCAGACCGGGAAACAGTTGGTTTAATTATTCGTAACTTATTAACCAACGCCATCAAATTTTCCGAATTGGGTGGTTTAATCGAAGTGTACGCTCAGTTGTCAGGAGACATGGTGATCGTGTCCGTTCGTGATAACGGAGTAGGTATGGAAGAGGGGCGAGTTCGTCAGCTATTTAACGAGAAGCAACTCAACTCCATGGCGGGTACATTAGGTGAAAAAGGGGCAGGGCTTGGACTGCTCGTAAGTCGACAGTTCGTACAACTAAGTGGTGGAGATATGTGGGCAGAAAGCACGGTGCGACAAGGAAGCGTATTTCACTTCACTTTGAGAGGCGGAACAGAGAGATGAAAGTTCTCATCGTTGATGATGAGCCTGCCATGCTGTTGGCAATGAAGCGGATGCTGTCGAATATGCAAGATGTGGAGATTGTCGGAAGCTTTCAGAATGCGGCAGAGGCACTCGATTTCGTTAAGAACAGGGAAGTGGATCTCGCATTCCTGGACATCCAGATTGCTACGGACAATGGATTAGAGCTTGCACGCAGCTTGATCTCAGTTTGTAATGATCTTGACATTGTGTTTACCACTTCGCATGCAGAATATGCGATTCACGCTTACGATGTTTATCCGTTGGACTACATGGTTAAGCCGATTTCCAGAATGCGACTGGCTCAGACGCTCACTAGGGCGGCCAGCAGACGCAGATCTTCTTCTAATCTTGCTGACGACCTTGTGCCTAATCGGCTGACGGTTCATGGACTGAGTTGCTTCGAGGCTAGCAGCAAGCAAGCGGGTACAGTGAAATGGAAATCCAAGAAAAGCATGGAGCTATTTGCCTATCTGCTTGTTCAACAGGGTAGAAGTGTAGCCAAATCCCGAATCCTGGAGGATCTCTTCCCAGGGAGGCCTCTCAAGCAGGCAGAAGTGTACTTGAATACGATTGTCTATCAGCTTAGAAAGGTGTTATCCGAGCATGGGTTCAAGGAGATGATCCTATCAGCGCAAGAGCAATATCGGGTAGATTTAGATCAAGCCGATGTTGATTTTATTCGATTCGAACAGACCATGTTGGAGTTATTTGAATTCAATATAGCTAATGAAAAAGCGGCCATAGCGTTAGAGAAACAGTTCGTAGGCGAGTTGTTTGAGGGTAAATCTTTTGATTGGGCGACAGGGGAACGTGAGAGATTGTTAATTGTGTACGTTTCCTATGCCAAGCGTCTTGCAAGCTGGTTGCTGGAACGGAATCAATATAATGAAGCAGCACGCATTGCCAGAAGAATTGTATCCCGCAATGAGTTTGAGGAAGAGGCAACATTGCTGTTGTTAAGTATATTGGGAGCCATGGGAGATCGAAAATCACTACATAACCACTATGAGCAATATACACAATTACTGCTTCATGAACTTGGATTACAGCCTTCGCTGTCTATTCAACAGCAATATGAACAATATCAATGATATTCTCCTGATAAACAAAAAAGAGCCGCAAAGCATGCGGCTCTTCATTTTTTTAACGCCCGCCCGTATTGGAAGCCCAGACAGGAATCCAACTGTTCGGATAATTGCTATTGGTCAGGGTTGTGTTATAGAGAACTAAATTCCCATCACTTTGCATGACCAGTGTGTCACCCGTTGTGTTAGCAGGTAAGCTGCTCCCGTGATGACCTGGAATCCATGAGGTGGTATTGGGAGACCAGGCAGCTACCTGTACAGAAGTATCAATCATCAAAACTTTATCCCATCCCCAACCGGTGTAATATTCGAATTTACCTGTAGCCGGGTTGAAACCATAACGATAACCATATTGGTAAACGTCTTGATATTTCATGCCATATTTATACATGACAGGTTTCCCGTACTGTGATTCAAAATTGAACGAAAGAGCCCCACTGTTACTAGTTCCGCTACTCCAGAGAGAAGAACCGTTTTGATAGATAACAAAGTTCCCGTCATTTTGCCAGATGGCTGAGAACCTGCCATCTTGGGAGGTGAGATAGTCACCCTTAGCCATGCTTTGGCCGATCGTGAGTTTATCTCCAAGATAGCCAGCAGAAGCTGTTGCTGGTACGGCAAATGCAAGAATCAACAAGCAAGCCATAAGAACTCGAAAAGATCTGGGAAAAAGTCGTTTGTTCATTGGACACGCTCCTATTTTTCTTATAATGGTTAAAGTTAAATGCATAGAACAACAAATCCTTACAGCTATTGCATGTTTCTGCGTTGTATTCAGTCAGGAGCGGTGAGGTAACACGTCCCCATCTGGTGTAAAATGGGAACTAAGATCTAAAATGCTCCCAACGGTCACCTCCTTTAATAGAAGTGTGAAAATCTTTGATACATATTATGTAATGGGATGTGTGTGTTTTAGGAGATGGAAGCTAAGTGTTTTTTAGTAGAGGAGTTATATCATCAAGTGAAAATGCATACTTTATTTTCCATTATAGCAACAAAAAATATAAAAGCCATATTTTTCTATATGAAATTTTGAATCTATTACTTACAACCAATGCGTTATAACTTCTCGTCTCCTGAGCTAGAAAAAAACCTGTTATTCGATTGAATAAATTGAAGCTAAACACTAATTTTGGTGCAGATCGAGATATAGGTATTCATCTCCTCTATCAATCTCTCAACTTTTTACACCCATTTTATATATTTAATGATTTTTATGAATTGAACTATGGTAAAATATCTCAGGATCTAAAATTGGAGAGGGGTTTTTTCATTCATGTTTTGGAAAAAAGTTTTGGGTAAAAGCACACTGCGTGTAGCTACCGCTGCACTATTACTCACGCAACTATTGGGCGCAACAGGTTCTGTCTCTGCCGCAGGTAACGATGTAGAAGTACACTTGATTGGAATCAATGATTTCCACGGTCAGTTAGATACCACATCAATCGTGGGTGATAAGAAGGCAGGAACGGCTCCAATTCTAGCAACCTATCTCAAAGAAGCTCAAGCCAAATATGAACACTCTCTACTCTTCCATAATGGGGACTCTGTTGGTGCATCTGCTCCAGCCTCATCTTTGGATCGTGACGAGCCTACCATGGAATGGATGAATATGATGGGCTTTGATGTAGGTTCCTTAGGGAATCATGAATTCGACCAAGGTGTCGCTGCTTTAAAGGCACAGATCTTTGGTGGCCTTGATCCAAAAGAAGGTAAGGTAACACATGCCGGTGCAAAATTTGATTACGTCAATGCAAACGTGATTGAAACTGCCACAGGAAAAACATTGATTAAGCCGTATGTGATTAAAGAAGTGGGCGGAGTCAAAATTGGATTTATCGGACTAGTGACGAAATCAACACCTGCCAAAGTATCTCCATCTGGGACAGCTGGCGTACGTTTCTTAAGCGCAGAAGAAGAAGTGGAAGCCGTTAATAAATATGCCAAAGAATTGCAAGACCAAGGTGTAGAAACGATCATTGTTTTGGCACATGATCCAGCAACAACCAAAGAAGGTGTAACCACTGGAGAAGCAGCTGATCTGGCAAAAGCTTTACCGGCGGACTCCCCTGTTGACGTTATCGTTGCAGGTGACAATCATGCTTTGGCTAACGGTGAAGTGAACGGAAAGTTGATTGTGCAAGCCTACTCATATGGTACGGCGTTTGAAGATATCAAGCTGATGATTGACCCTGCTACCGGGGATGTAACTGAAAAATCAGCGACTGTTACAACGACTTTCCAAGAGGGTGTAAAAGAAGACCCTGAATCTTTAGCTATTATTAAAAAATCATTAGACAAGCATCCTGAGCTGACGAAACCAGTAGGTACAACGGATGGTTCTGTTACCCGTACAGATGCTTATAATAACGAAGCCCCTCTGGGCAACCTCATTGCAGATTCAATGCGTGAAGCAGACTTTGGGGATAAGGCCAGTGCTGCTGACTTTGCATTTATGAATCCAGGCGGTATTCGTGCGGATCTGCCACAAGGCGATGTGACCTTTGCTGATCTTGCCAAAATCCAACCGTTTGGTAATACTCTAGTAAAACTTGAGCTGACTGGCGAACAGGTTAAAACCTTGTTGCAGCAGCAATGGGGTACCAATGCTGACGGTACACCTAATACCAAAACACTCCAAATCTCTGGTTTGAAATACACTGCAGATTTCAATAAGCCAGTCGCAGAACGCGTTACTGGTCTTAGTCTGGAAGATGGAACAACGATTGATCCTGCAAAAACATATACGGCTGTAGTTAACAACTTTATGGCTGCAGGTGGAGATAACTATAAAGTGCTGCTGGATGCTAAATCATCCCTGGCAGGTCCTATCGATCTGGATGTATTCTACCAATACATCGTAGACACGTATAAGGGCGGTAGCATCGAAGCTAAAAATGAAGGACGTATCACAAACCTGGCTGCATCTACTGAGCCAACAGAAACACCTGTAACAACAGAAGTCATTTCTCGTGCTGAATTTGTAAGTGCTCTGGTCGACATGTTGAAACTTAACGAAGTAGCTACAGCACCTGTATTCAAAGATGTTGCGGCTAATGCTGCATATGCAGATGCGATTGCTGAAGCTATGCATGCTGGATTCATTCAAGGTTTTGGTGGAAACTTCTATCCTGATCGGGATATCACGCGTGAAGAAGCTGCTACCATTCTTGCTAAATTGGTAAAAGATCAAGCGACTGATAAAGACGCTGCTACAATTATTGCTAGTTTCGAAGATGGTAAATCCGTGTCTGCCTATGCAATTAAACCTATGGCAAAACTGATTGACAAAGGTATTTTTGCTGGAACAGATAAAAAATCACTTCAACCTAAACTAGGTCTGACTACTAACGATGCAAAAGCATTAATTGAAAAAGCTGTTGCAGCAAAAGCTTCATAATGTAGAACTTATTCAAACTTTATATTAAAACAGAGAAACACATCCTATCGGGCGAATGAGCATTCCTCTACGGATAAACCCTCTCATCAAGTAGTTCTTTAATTGGTGAAAAGGGTTTATCCAAGAGAATGCCATATCCCAATTTAGGATGTTTTTTTTATGCTTAAAATCCACGATTCTATGGAGAAATCTATGTCTGAATTGGCTCTATGGTTTGGTTACCGTTTAGTGTTCAGAATTTGGTAAGGGCTCTACAGTAAAATGGTAAGGCAAGCCATATGAACTTGATGAATTTTATCAGTTTCTGTTGTAAGGATGGAATGGCCAAAGAAAAGGGAAAAAGTTTCTGGTTGCTGCAAAAATTTTAGAAGTGGAGGAGATTTTCGTTTGAAACAAAAACGCAATATAGGTAAACCGATATTGTCTTTATTTCTGGCAATGTTGCTCGTCTTGCAGACCGTGATATACTCCACCGCCGCATATGCGGAGAGTGTGCCAACCGATTCCGGAATGGAAGCCGTCATTGAATCTGACTCACCGAGTGCCGACGAACCACTTTCGGTACCTGAGGCAGTGTACGATGCACCGAATAATTTCGTAGCGATGGTGGCAGTCCCAACGGACAAAACAGCGGTATTTATGGAATCCAATTCAACCTTTCCGCTGGAAGTGACACAGGGGAATGCTGTTATTAATCCGAACGGTATTATTCAGGGTAGACAGCCCTTTACGCTCAAATCGGAAGGTCTCAAGGTACCAGTGAATGGTGATGACCCAAATCCCACTAATGCAGATCCTGAGAAATACATCCAAAAGGGTGACTGGATCGAGCTGAAAAGAGAAGATTACTTCAAGGAAGTGGTGCTGCCAACAGCTACTAAAACCTTGAATGCACAGACGGAATCAGGTACAAAACAGCTGGGCACCGCCTATTTCACTCCAAATAGCATCAAGATTGTATTTAACGGTGAAGATAATTTTTTCAATGGTGTTGGACGAGGTATTGCCTTCAGCTTTGAATCTACTGCCAATGCAGATATAACGGGACTAGCGTATGGCGATAAAAAGCCGATCAACATCTTTGGTGGTGCATATCAGCTAGAGAACCCAGATGTTACAGCAGAGTATAACATTACTTTAAGCTCACCTGGAATGATCAGGTGGGATCAGTATGGTTACCGCGGGATTCAGCCAGCGCAATTGGTTGAAGGTGCAATTACTTGGGAGTCAAACGTCTCTGCATTCGATCAGTTTGATAAAACAGTCAAATTGCCGTTAGACGGGAAGACATTCTATACGAATCCAGCCACTTATAATACGGGTTTTGGAAATGTCCGTGGTATCTATAAGGAGGGTTCATTCAAAGTAAACGGCCAAAATGTAACGCCAGTCATTGGGGCCGACGGATCGCTGACTTACATATTTCCAGAGGGAACAGGTCTAGATCCAAAGGTTGAATATAAAACATGGATTCCAAAGGAAGCTTATTATTACGAACATCGGAATCCGCCAAACAATCTTGGTCGCAGCTACCGGGACATGAATGGCAAAGTGGAACTGAGACAGGACAACAACATGTTGGTACAGGCAGGTCAGGAGATTTCTTTTGCTCCCGACTGGATTCAAGCCAGCGCTTCGTATGACCATGCGAATGAAACCATTACATGGAAGATCGCGGTTAACCAATATAATAAAAAAGAGTTAAAGGACTTTACCATCACAAATGTATTACCGGCTGGGCTGGAATTTGAATCGGCTGCATGGCAGACATGGGTAGATGGCGCTGTATCTGAAGAAACGCCAATTACACCAGATTCAAACGGCGTGTATTCCTTCGGGGATATTAACGGAAAAGTCGAATTGTTGATTAAAAGCAAGGCGATAAGTGGTTCCAGCTTCCAAATTGACCCTCGTGCCAACTGGAATTTGGACACACCAGGGGTTATACAGAACAACGATGTAATGACGGGTAAAAGACCTATTGCGGTGACAGATGAGGCAGTCGTCAGCATTGGCGCACACACGTTTACAAAAACAGGCGCAGTATCAACCGAGGATTATAACCTGGGCAGTATCACGTGGACCGTTAATCTAGCACCACAGTATGCCTTACCTAACGCGGTAGTATACGATGTCCTTGTGCATGGCGGTGACTTGAACGTCTTGGACAACGCTGTAGATGAAACCAGCGAGGTGAGTGCGGAGACAATTGCGAAAATTAAAGCAAATATCACTTCTGCGCAGCTTTGGAAGCAGTACAAAGCGGGAACTCTGAAGTCGAATGCAACCGGATTGACGATGAAAGCTATTCCATTAACCGTGGACGGTAAAGTGGTGGCGGATTTGATCAAGGTGACCGGATACACCGAAGAAGCGGCATCCTTCAGCTTCCGTGCACTTGAGACCAACCCGAACATTCTCTTCAGACAGGAAATTAACGCAGGGAAAATAAGCTCGAATCGGGCTTTGCTCATTGATGGCGAAACCGTAAAAGAAGCAAATAGTAGTGCCAACCTACACCTGCGTATGTTGAACAAGGATATGCTCTTTGCTTCGAGGCCATTAAAAGTAGATGGTAATTTTGAAAATGTGACGCCGAATAATGTTAGCAGTTACATTAGAGATGATAACAATGAAGCATGGACGATTTCTGGCTATGACAGGACAACCAAGACGGTCACATTCCGTTTAGGGGTTAATATGCCTGGATATAACACAGAAGAAATGGCTAAGGATGGCGGTAATCGAGTCATTAGTAATATTAAGCTAGTGGATACACTTCCCGAAGGGTGGGAATTTGTTCCTTTCTCTGAAACTAAGGATTTTGAGCTTTGGAAAGGAATTTCGAACAATGGTTCAGGCAATGAATATGGTGTTAGAAACGATGCTAGAACTCTAATTGAACCAGGTACTAGTTCTCATGTAGTCCATTTTTCACACATTGGAAACGAGGGTACCTTCACCTTCTCTAAGTTGGAAAGTCCTTATATCATTCTGGTGAAGGCAAGACCTTCCAATGATGCTCTGCAGAAGTATTTAGAGGAATACACTATCAACGGCACAGACAAGCAGGTGCTGTATAACAAAGCCGACCTCCATATGACATGGGGTGGAGTGGAGAAGGTTGTCACCGAACAGCGCAAAGTTATTGTACCTATTCAGACCCTTGGAAAGTCGGTAACTAAGCCAGTTCCAGGAGTGCTGGAATGGACGGTGAACTATACCCCGCCATTTAACATGAAGCAGGGTGTTTATTTGCAGGATACCTTGGGTGCAGGCATGAATTTGCGTTATGAAGAAAACGGAAAGCTTGTGCTGACATCACCTAGTATGGCAGTCTATCCTGCTAAATTGACCGCAAGCGGCACTCTTGAACGAGAGGGCGCAGCACTTGACCTCAGCGACCCGAATGCTGAAGTTCAAGTAGAAGCTGCACCAGGCACGGGTGGCGCTACGGTTCTAACATTTAAAATGGACGACCCTAATCAGCTTTACCAGTTTGTGTACCAAACAGAAGTTGATCCATCTAAAGCGAAAGCTGGAGACACAATGGGCAACGAGGTAAAACTGGAGGGCGATGACAATCTGAAATCTGTCAGTGCCAGAAGCGAAAGTACGCTGGACAGTTCGGACGTGGCTGGCAGTTCAAGTTCCAATGCTCTGTTGCCTCTGAAAAAGGTAGATCCCAATGGCAATCCGCTAAAAGACGTAGAGTTTACACTCTATAAGAAAGACGGCGGAACTATAATCACCAAAGGAAAAACCGATAGCGGAGGGAAACTTAATCTGCTATTCCCTGATCCAGGGTATTATGAGCTGAAAGAAACTTATATTGACACCAATACTTGGCTGCCAACTACAAGAGTATACCAAGTATATGTAGGGAATACGCCAGGGAAGCCCATCTGGGTTGACGGGGTGAAATTAACCTCTGATAATCCACTGATCGTGCCTACACCGGCCCAAGGCAAGCTGACCATTACCAATAAGGTGGAAGGCAACGGCAGTGATCCGGACAAAGAGTTCGAGTACAACGTGACCATCACCGGCGAAGGTAAGGACAGAGAGTATACCTATAAGAAGTCGGATGATACGTTCGGCACGATCAAGAGCGGAGGCAAGATTACCCTTAAGCACGGGGAATCTGTGACGTTCCCAGCCTTGCCTGCGGATCTGGTCTATACCGTAAACGAGGCTGATTATACATCCGTTGACGGTTATACGACGATACCGGGTACGAGAGAGCTGTCTGGCTCAATCGTGAATAAAGGTGATCACAAAGCGGACTTCATCAATGAACGGACCGTTAACAAGCTGACCATCAGCAATACGGTCATGGGCAACGGCGGCGATAACACGAAGGAGTTCGAGTACACCGTCAACTTTGAGGATACAGGCAAAGAGGAAAGTTACTCTTACTTGAAGACGGACGGCAGCACAGGTTCGATCAAGTCCGGCGGTACTTTCCGCCTCAAGGATGGAGAGACACTGGATATTTTGGGCCTGCCTAAGAATCTGAAATACACAGTTACCCAACAAGATTACACAATCGATGAATACATGACTACTCCTGAGGAACGGTACTATACCGGGGTCATGAAAGGTATTGATGAAGATGCCCCATTCACGAACGTGCGAGTCTTGAAGGGCGGCCTATTAATCAGCAACACAGTTAAAGGCAAAGATGAAGACAAGAAGAAGCTGTTTAAGTACACGGTTGCCTTCACCGGCGAGGGATCGGACGAATCCTACGTCTATGAGAAATCAGACGGCAGTAAGGGTATGATCAAGAGCGGTGAGAGCTTTGAGCTTACAGATGGCCAGACGTTCATTGTCCAAGGGCTTCCAACCAATCTTCAGTACAAAGTGACCCAAGATGATTATACGGAAGATGGCTATGTGACTGATCCAGAGAGTCTCATTCACATGGGCACTATTCCAGAGAAAAAATTATCTGAAGCACATTTTGCCAATACCCGACCGTATCTGGAAGGCGTGTTGCGTAACAATAACACAGGAGAAGTCATTCCGAATGCACCGATTACGGTAACTGATCTGAAGACAGGCGAAGAGATTCAGACGCAGACGAACGAGAAGGGTGAATATTCAATTCCAGCCGTAGCGGATACCGATTATACGATCAGATATACGAAATTGTATCGGGTAGGCGGTAAGGATGTACCTGTTGAATTTACGCAGAAAGCAAAAGTGAACAGCAGTGTAACGGACGAGACTGTTCCAGCGGACATTACGGCCGTGGGGATCATTCTGTTCAAACAACTGGATGGAACAACAGTGCTATTCAATGATTTGTTGACTAGCCAGATGCATATCTATTTGAAAGACAAGGATGGAAATTATGTTAAGGAAAACGGCCAACCTAAAGCATTTCCTATGGCGTCGAATGGAACTTTCTCTGTGGAAGGGCTAAGCGAGCAGAAGTACACAATGGAAGTTCGCTATCAAGCTGAGACCGGCGAGGAATTGCTCCTCAAAGTGGCGCAACTTAACGTTAAAGCTAACGGAGAGCTGAATATTTCAGAGGAGTTAGTCGACCCTTACGGTACGGTCTATGATGAAACGACAGGAGATGCCGTCACTGGCAAGAAAATTGATGGAGCCAAAGTTACACTGTATTATGCGGATACGCAGCGGAATAGAGATAACGGCCGCATTCCGGGTACGAAAGTAACGCTTCCAAAGGTTCCAAATTTCCCGCCGTACGACAACGAGAGCCCGGAGCAGAGTAGTGATGCAGATGGCTTCTATGCGTACATGGTGTTTCCTGAAGCGGATTACTATCTGATCGTAACGAAAGACGGATACGAAACGCACACAAGTAGTACCATTTCAGTCGATTTTGACATTGTCAGGTACGATGTGCCAATGAAGCCAATTCGTTCTGGTGGCGGCAATGGCGGCAATGGTAACAACGGAGGCGGCACCGTAACGCCTGGTCCAGGCACCGTAACGCCAGATCCAGGCACGGTAACGCCAGATCCGGGCACCGTAACGCCTGACCCAGGCACGGTAACGCCAGATCCAGGTACCGTAACGCCAGATCCAGGCATCGTAACGCCTGACCCAGGCACGGTAACGCCAGATCCAGGCACCGTAACGCCAGATCCAGGCACCGTAACGCCTGAACCAGGCACCGTAACGCCTGAACCAGGCACGGTAACGCCAGATCCGGGCACTGTAACGCCTGAACCAGGCAATGGTAACGATCAGCTTAAGAACGATAGCAACGAGTTGGACGATGCTCCGAAAACTGGAGATAACAGTGTATCGCCATTCTTGTATATGGTTTTGGCGCTGATGTCCCTAATGACGATCGGGTTCTGTCTGCTCGGGTACAAGAAGAAAAAGCACATCCAGTAATGGAAGGGAAGGCGGTAAGAAAATGAGCAAAACTAAAAAAATTCTTATCGCTGTTTCCTTGCTTGTGTTGGTATTTTCACTTGTCAGTCTTGCGAGGACTTTCTTGCGAGATTATGCCGAGAAGCAGAAAATCGAAGAGTTAACAAAGGTTTGGACAGAAGGATCAGAACAAGGTGGAGGGGATGCAATCCCCTCCCTTTTGTTCAATAAAGGCAATGAGCCGGTTATGCTTCCCGAATTTCGAGATCTTTACGAGAGGAACTCAGACATCGTCGGCTGGCTGAAGATTGACGGTACCCGAATTGAGTACCCAGTCATGCAGAGCCCACAGGATTCGGAGTACTATCTCAATCATGATTTCGATAGAAAAGAAAACCAAGGTGGTCTTCCTTTTTTGGACGAGTCTAGTACGACCAACCATTCGAACATTTTGCTGATTCATGGACATCACATGAAAAGTGGTTGGATGTTTAAAGATTTAATGAAGTACAAGGGTGAAAGCTTTTATCAAGAGCATGCGACGTTCCAGTTCAGCACGCTTTACGAAAAGGAAGAGTATGAGATTGTTGCCGTTATTCTGTCAAAAGTTTATCGCAAATCGGACGACGTGTTTAAATACTACCAGATTGAGAATGTAAGTACGCCCGCCGAGTTCGATTCATATGTTCAGAATATCAAACAACGCTCTCTTTATGACACAGGTGTAACAGCACAGTATGGTGACAAGCTTATTGTGCTGTCCACATGCGAGTATTCGACCGAAAACGGTAGGTTAGCGGTGGTGGCTCGAAAGCGTTAATTGACGATGCTGAAAAACAAAATCAATCTGCTTTATTTCGCGTTCTCTCCTTAGAGGACGCGATTTTTCTTGTCCCCGAAATAAGGTGCTCATGGACATGAAGGCCTGTTCCAGTCGTCAAAATGGGAAATGGCGGGTTAAATCGACAAATCTATGTTTCTATGATAGGGTTGAATCATCCCATAGGCATTCTACTCTTCGGAGTAGAGTGCCTTCATGTATATTAAGGGTGCTTACATTAAATGTATTTTAAAATTAATTGGATCGTATATGGAGGTGGTGATGCTATGTTTCTCTCTTTAGCCCCAACAGGGGATGGTTGGATGAGTATGAAAAATGTGAAAATATCATTTAATAAAGAGGAGCGAACATAGCATGACTACTAGTTTTCAGGCGGAGACCCGCATTCCATTAAATACATCCCGGCTTAGGGATTTACGTAAATCCGGGCGTTTGCCAGGTATTGTGTTTGGCAAAAATACGGAGAATGAAATGATTCATATTCCAACAATACAATTTCAAAAATGGTTGAAGCAGGGTACGTCTGGTTTTATAGAACTGCAGTTTGAAGAGAAAGGCTCATTGACTGTATTGTTGGAAGATCTCCAGCGTGATCCAGTTACACGGGATTTACTTCATGTGGATTTTCAGCAGGTGCAGACCAATGAGATCCTGCGTACTAAAATTCCTGTGAAGTTCAACGGCACACCGATTGGCACAAAGCAGGGCGGAGTCGTGCAAGTTCAATTATCTTCTATTGAAGTGGAGGCATTGCCGAGACACTTGCCAACGTCGATTGAATTTGACATTAGTGCTATGGAACTTGGAGAAACGCTACATGTAAGTGATGCAACGTTTGCTCCAGATGTGACGGTGATCTCTGAGGGGAATGAGTCTCTTCTCTCTGTAGTTAAACCTTAACAATTCCAAATTCGCAAAGCTGAATAATTCAAAATTAGCCGTACGGGTGATATTCCGTACGGCTAATTTGTGCTGATTACGAGATGTTGGCGTGCTCCCATCCTCACAAGGCGGGTAGTCTGGAATTCACCTCACGTATGTCTTTTGCTCGCGTACAGGCGCAATGATCCTGATATTTCGCTACCTTTTCAAAGTTCATACGCAAAATTCAGGTGTAAAGTAGGTAGACTCAGGAAAGGTAATCACTATAATGGAAATAAGATACATATATAGTTGAACCCGAACTGCTAAGGTCATTGGCATAACATTTCTAAACAGGGCGGTGAGCGAAAAGAAATGGACAAATTAAAGAATAGCGGATTCTATAAACTGAGATTCTTCATCACTCCTGAAGAGTTTAAAAGCCTTTTGCAGCTTTTGGAGCATCGGCAAGCGCAATTCCATCGTACCAATGCTGCCCGAACAGAGCATGATTATAATCAGGTGTACGAGGAGTATCAGACGTTCTATCAGTATTTTGTGGCAGGAGAAAAGAGAGATGACATCCATCCCTTCTTTGTTTACTCTATTTTTATTGCATCGGATCAAGAAAGTTCAGGATTTTTTGTGAGAAATGAAGGGGTTTCTTTTCCATATCACGGACAATGGGCAGAGGATGAACTGCCGTGTATCTTGATTTCATTTCCGAAAGGTTTCCAAGTTAATTTGGAAGATGGAAAAGGAAAGTACTATATATATGAGGATATCCGGGACCATAAGCCACTGACCTATGCGTTTTTCGATGAAATCAGAGACTCTATCAAAAAAATGACCAAACCCCTTCGCTTCTCAGCCCTTGATGCAGATGCGATGAAGGAGCAAAAGCCCTCTGTGCGTATAAGCCATGATGCAATGCACAAATTGAGCCAATCGTGGATCTTCAGTAAATATAGACTTGTGATTCATGGCAAATAGGAGGGGCTGAAATGACGTTCGCCCTAAATATTATCTGTACCTGGGTACTGCTAGTTACCTCATGTTCCGCAGTATGGTGGAGTTTCAGAACAGAAAAGCTTATAACCGTCTCTTGGCTGGCGTTTCTGCTACCGGCTGTCTTCCAGCTTGTTACGGCTTTCCGGATTGGTCCAGGCCAAGCAAAGTCACTCATCGTGTTCGGCTGCATCAATCTAGTGTTTGCTGCCCTTGTGGGTGCGGGTGTCTGGTATCTAGTCCAAATAGCCAATTCATATCGAAGGGGCAAATGATCAACGAATGGAAAGGGGAACTCTAATCGTGAAGCCAATGCAAGAAATAGAGCCGCTGGCCATAGAGATCGCTGCTGCCGCCAGAACGTCCTTTTGTACTCTTTTTGAAAATGGTGAACGTTACTATTATTGTACGTTATACACTACTGGCGAGGGACATGCGCCAAGTATCTCTGCATGGTCGTGGGAAGCTTTGGCGTTAGAATCGGCTAGGCAAGCAGAGGAAAGTGATACGCCGGTATCCACGATTGCGGATCTCATCAAATGGTCGTATGCGGATTCGCCCTATTGTTGTTTTGGGGATGATCACTTTGACGATGTCAAACAACGATATAACGAACGTCCTTTCATTGCGGAACTGGAGAATGATGATTGGAATCGCGAGTTGGATGTGAGGCTGAACGCCATGGAGCTGGCGATGAAAATGCTCGATGATGAAGGCGTGTTTGACTTAAATCAACCACGAGAGTCCGTATGTGTCCTTGTTGAAGTCATGCCGCCGGATAAGATCGATACCGAAATTGCCTTACGTTTGAATCGGGCAGAATCTCCGGCTATGCAAGCATGGTTGGCGGAGGCGGCAGAATAGAAGCATCTGCAATTTAGGGAGTTTTGACCTTCTATTTGACCTTCTATAATGTACCGTTTCGGCTCAATTGGCTGAATAAGATGATTATGATAATAGGACTATAATTCTCGAACCACCTTTGTACAGTAAAGGGTGGTTCTTTTTTGTGTCTGCGACCCTCGGACAAACACACTTTTTCTGCCTTGTCCACATTTATACCTCACCAAAACTATTTAATTGCATCTAATAGATTATCAATAAAAAGGAGGTTTTGAGAATGGGAAATAGAAGACCTGGAGCACCTAGTGGTTATGACCCTGTTCAGATCTATAACTCGACTTCGTTTAATGCGAGTGGAGTAGTGGAGTATGCATCGATTTTTTGTAGCAACGATAGATATAGTGTTCAGCGTGACGAGACTTGGAGATCTTCCGACCGTGGTGTGTGCCTGGTAACTAGAATCACCGCGACGGTTAGAACACCGAGTGGAAATATTGAGGCTGAACCGTATACCTCTTCTGGTACTTCGTACAGCCAGTTCGCCATTATACAGGTAGGGGTAAATCAGTTCCGAGTGACACGTGTTACAAGTGCGATTAGAAAATGCCGGAAATAACCGAAGAGGGTTAATATCGAGATTAGGCACGAAACATGAAGAGACGACTTGCCGGGCTAGCAGGCAGGTCGTCTTTTTTCGTTTTAATGTTCTTTGTACCATAATATTCTGCGGTGCATCGAGGAATCTTTCAAAAGTCGGAAAGGCCGTAAGGCTGGTTGATAATTGCCTTCGATAATCCAAATTCGCCGTTTCTTGTCGATGGCTATATCGAACCCGACTTGTCTAAGCATAGGGTAATGCTCTCCCAATCGTTTGGCAGCTAATCGTGCAACTTGTTCCGCTCTGACAAGTAAGCGCCGATCTCCAATTCGAGCTAGTCTCAGTGCTTTAAAAACGGGAATGGGGCGGTTATTCACATTGGTGACTTGGTATCCTTGTGCAGCGACTTTAGCATAGGAACCTGTCACGTTCCAAGTGGACGAGGAATCCTTTTTGCGCTGAACCATGATCCGAATGTCGAACGGCCTGTGTTTAATTTGAGCAAGCTGCAGACGCTTTTGGACAATATATTCATCACTTTTGATTGTTTGTTCGAACCATTCGAGTAACTGCTCGTTGTCTCTCATGGTGACTATGTTATTTTCATTTTGAATACGATAAGCATTTGCACCGCTTCGTTTAATGAACAGGATACCCCTTCCGTAACTGCCATTACGAGGTTTCAGTACAACGCTGGGATACTGAAGAAGCATCTTTGTTAACGTATCCTTCTCAAGCAACTGTGTTTCTGGCAAACGTTCAGCGAGAGAGGGCTCATCGCGCAGAATGCCATACTGCAACCATTTGTCTCTTTCGAATAACATTGGAATCACAGCCTTTTTCAATCGTCTACGGTAATTTTAATTCAAATTCGTGATCCGCATAAGTGGCCATTCGTCCAGATTTGTAAGTCGATGCATGTCCAATCGGTCGATGGAGACAGAAGATGAACTTTTGCGAGAAATGACTGCATTCTGGGGCGGTGTTCATTCACGCTTCGAGTGGCTTCTGGATACGCAGGCTCACTTCTATCACCACCTTGGAACGGCATGCCGTGCTGGTACATGTACTGAAACAAGAGCCAAATGTGAAATGGTTTGAGTAGTACTAGACTAACCCTCAACTAGTATTTTTCGCCTATGAACTAGCTTATAAAAGAGTGCAACTTTATTACCAATATATATACAAGTTATTCGTTTACTGTATGCCTTTTCGATGTTATACTCACAATATTCAAAAAAGAATCTGTGAAAATATGTCGAATTGAGGCTTACCAGGATGATTATAGGTAGACAAAACGGCGAAACGATCATCCTCATTCCATCGCTTGAACCGGATGAGAGACTTCCAGCCTATGTACGGCAATTGCGAGAGTATGGATTTACTAATATTGTTATTGTAGACGACGGATCTGGTGAGGCCTACCAGTCGATTTTCGAGGAGCTTCGTGAGAACGGTTGTGCTCTGCTGACACATACGGAAAATCAGGGGAAGGGTGCGGCACTCAAGACCGGATTTGAGTATATTGGGAAGCAATTCGACGCATCTTCCTTCGTCGTAACCGCTGATTCAGATGGACAACACGCAGCTGAGGATGTATACCGCATAGCCCAAGAAGCAAGGATTTATCCGGACTCATTGGTGCTCGGGGTAAGGAATTTCAGCGAGGGGAACATACCTCCAAAGTCCCTGTTAGGCAATCGAATGACCTCCTTTATTTTTGCCATGCTCTATGGTAAAAAACTGTCAGATACCCAGACTGGGCTTCGTGCCTTCGGTCCAGGGTTACTTGCGTTTATGCAGGATGTTCGCGGCACTCGATTTGAATATGAGCTGCAGATGCTCATCTCGTGCATTCAGTCTGGCATACCGATTCATACGATGCCAATCCAAGTCATTTATGAGAATGGCAATGCAGGCACTCATTTTAAAGCGATCCAGGATAGTGCTCGGGTCATGGGGGTGTTGTTCTCCAATTTCCTGCGGTTCATTTCATCATCGGTGGCCAGTTCTGTTGTGGATTTAGGCATCGCCTGGTTTTTGATCGACGCGTTGCGGCCCGTGTTGGGTGAGCAGCACTATTTAAGAATTCTGCTTGCAACCGTGATTGCGAGAGTGATTTCCATTGTGGTCAACTATGTACTGAACAGACACTTTGTATTCCGCAAGGAGGATAGCCAGGGCAGTCTATGGCGCTATCTGACGTTATGCGGAGTAGTGATCTTGCTTTCCAGTACCGGTGTATATATATTCCATACCGTTCTCTTCGTAGATGAGAAATTGGCGAAATTCGTCTGTGATGCCTTGCTGTTCCTGCTCAGTTTCCAATTGCAGCGAAGATGGGTATTTGCAGCAAGGAGGAAGCAGTTGTAGTGCAAAACGAAAAAAGGCAGAATATCTTTTTTGTCATCACGATGATCCTGATGTCGATTTATTTGGTATGGCGTACGTTCTTTACGTTGCCATGGGGTGAGGGCGTTCTGAACGTCATTTTTGGTATGCTGCTGATTGTGGCTGAGACGGTCACCGTACTGACAACCTTTGAATTATTCTTTCAAAAGATGCAAAAAGAACGTACACAGCTCGACTTTCCAATCGTTCCGCCGGAGTATTATCCAGATGTGGATGTATTTATTGCTACGCATAATGAGCCTGTTGATCTGTTATATAAAACCGTTAATGCCTGTACGTTCATGGATTACCCGGACAAGCAGAAGGTTCATATCTATCTCTGTGACGATGGAGCAAGACCAGAGGTAGAGGAGCTTGCCAGACAATTTGGTGTAGCATATTTGGGGTTCCCCGGAAACAAGGATGCCAAGTCTGGCAATCTGAACAATGCACTGAGCAAAAGCTCTTCTCCGCTTATTGCAACGTTTGATGCGGATATGATTCCACAGCACACCTTTTTGATGAAAACGGTACCCTATTTCATGCTCTCCACGTTTATTAAGGAGAATGAGGTATGGCGTCCTCGCCGAGAGGACGAGATGGATTCTAAGTTCAAGCTTGGTCTGGTACAGACCCCGCAAAGCTTCTACAATCCGGATCTATTCCAGTTTAACCTGTATGCAGAGCAAGGTATTCCGAATGAACAGGATTTCTTCTCCAGAGAAGTGAACATCCTGCGTAATGCCTCCAATGCGGTAGCCTATACAGGAAGTAATACGATCATTTCGCGGCAGGGCATGGAAGACATCGGAGGTTTTCCACTCAATACAATCACCGAGGACTTTGAGACAAGCATCCGCTTGCAGCAGGAAGGTTATATTACCTATGCGACTCAAGAGGTTCAAGCTGCCGGGCAGACAACAACAACAGTGAAGAGCATGATTAAACAACGGATTCGTTGGGCACGGGGTATCATTCAGAGCCTGCAGAATACGCGTGCACCCTTATCTGGTAAGCTTCCTTTCTGGACGAGAGTGACCTACTTAAGCAGTTTCTTATACTGGTGGTCCTTCTTTAATCGGTTGATTTTCATTTTGGCACCTATTTTGTTTGCGTTGTTCGACTTCCAGATTGTGAATACAACCTTTTGGCAAATCCTAATATTCTGGCTTCCATCTTATTTCTTCTATAGTGTATCCATGCGATATCTGTCCAGTAATATTCGGAATCAGCGATGGAGTCAGGTTATCGATACCATATTTATGCCTTATCTGATCTGGCCGGTTCTCCTGGAGACGCTGGGAATTCGCGAGAAAAAATTCAAGGTCACCAACAAAAGCAGAGCAAGCGGTCGACAATGGATGTCTGCTCTGTTATATGCACTTCCGCATATCTTCTTGCTGTTGCTTTCCATTGCAGCCGTGATTCGGTATGTGAATGGCAAGTACGGCATTGCGCTGTTCTTCAGCAGTATCATTATTTTCTGGCTGATTCATAACATGATTGCGCTGTGTTATGCCCTGTTCTTCATGATCGGCCGCCGTGCGTATCGGGAGACAGAACGGATTCGGGCGCAGGAAGATGTCACGATTCACGACCAAGCCAACAATCTGCGTTATCAGGCCAAGACGGTGGATGTATCTGAGCAAGGTATTGCCTTCTATGTCCCATATCCCATTTATTTGGCTGAGCAGAAGATCATCTCTTTGGTTGTCAAAACCGACCGGTATGAGGCCAATCTCGATGCAGTCATCGTTTATGTGAAACAGGATGGAGAGGGCTGGCGTTACTCCGCAACGGTTCAGCCGATTGATGAGAATGATAACCGCCAATACATGCAAATCATCTACGACCGTAAACACTCGTTGCCAGAGCAGATGAATCTGTGGGATACGGCTTATGACGATATGTTACGTAATGTGAAAAAACGGATTGTTCAACCCAGATCGGATCAGCGAAAAATGCCGCGGCTTTCCCTTCAGCTTCCAGTTCATTTCACCAATGATGCTAGCTGTACGCTGCGCAGCTTCAATTATCGTTTCTTCTCCGCGACAGGTTTCCATGGTGATATTGCGGCAGGAGCGGTCGTTACTTTTTATACAAAGAGTAATATTGAAGTCATTTTGCAACATACGGGAAAAACGACAGCCCGTGAGCGCGAAGTGCTTCTCTCGGTGGAGAATATCGATGATATTGTGGAGAAGGGCCTGATCGACCAATTGCTGACGGATTTGATTCAGCCACATTCTGATCGTGCCACCAGAGAGGGTTAGGAGAGATAGAGATGCTCATTGTGCTTCATTTTGTGATGGGAGTTTTATTGATAATCTCCTTTCTTGGATATATGAAGTTTGTACGGAAGGCACTATCACTACGTTGGGAGTTTATCCCTGTATTCGTGTTTTCCTCGATTGCCTGCCTTGTTTTTATAAGTGGTTTGGCAGGGCAGCTCTTTACGGGCAGCCTTGTCATCCTGATTGCAGGTTTGCTTTTATATGGGGGAATGTTGTTTCTCAGGCTGCGCCGAGGGGCATCATTACGTATGTCCTTTTCTATATTCCAATTTTCATTCCTGGCAGGGACTTTTGTTTTCTTGCTGGTGCTCTTTCAGAACCAATTAACACATTACGATAATTTCTCCCACTGGGCTATCGTATTGAAGCAGATGTTGAGTACAGATGCCTTTCCGACGCCAGACTCCAACCTGATTGATTTTAAAAACTATCCGCTGGGGACTTCGTCGTTTATTTATTATGTCTGTCGCTTCATGGGGCACTCCCAGTCCGTAATGCTCTTGGCACAGGGATTGCTTATCTTTTCCTGTTTTTATGCCATGTTTGGCATTGTTTCGGAGAAGAAACGCTTTCTTCTGTACGCTTTTCTTGGACTCGGGTTATCTACACTTTCGTTTTTCAATCTTACGATTCGGATCACCAACCTGCTCGTGGATTTCTTGCTTCCGATCTACGCGCTCGCGATCTTGGCAGTGATCTACCAATATCGTAATGAGATCAAAAAGGCATGTATTGTTGTTCTTCCGCTTGCGGGATTACTGACCATTATCAAAAGCACGGGTATTATTTTCGCCGCGATCGGTCTGATATTCCTAGTGTATACATGGCTAAAACATAAACAAAAGTTCAGTTGGAAAACAGCGCTCGCTGTAGTGGGTACGATCTGCGGTGCGCTGATTCCCTACTTCAGCTGGAGCTGGCGAATGGCAACGGTGTTCCAAGGGATTGATAACAAGTTCGATGTGGCTACGTCGGGGATACAGGCGGGCAAAACGCCAGAGCAGATGCGTGAGATTCTGTGGACTTTCCTCAAGGCCAGTACGGATCTGACAACACGGCCAGTGATCGGCATTGTTATTTTCCAGCTTATCGCAATCGCAGCTTCTGTATTTGCCATTGTCGTGCTCAAGAAGAAGTGGAACTTATGGAAAGCAATAATTGCTTTGGATTTTGTACTGTTACTGTATTATGCAGGTATTCTGGCGTTGTATCTCTTCTCCATGCCATTGGATGAAGCCATTGTCCTGGCAGGCTTTGAGCGTTATGCATCGAGTATCGTGGTGCTGTTCGCCGGTGGGCTGGTGTTGTGCGCTGCGATCGACCTGGAGCGATCATTCCACTATCGGATCGGTGAGGTGCCTGATTATCAATCCTTTAAGACGGTCAAGACGAAAGGTCATTATCAAAAAGGCATTATCGGCTGTATGGCTGTTGCGGCGACCATCCTTTTATCGGAATACAATGGTATCGTGTCTATCGCCCAAAGCTATGATACAACGCTCCCTTACAAGGTTCATGCGGTTACTGGTGATCGGTGGTACTCAGGTGGACAAGAGGATAATAACAAATATCTCTTCTACGCCTCAGACAGGGACCAGCAGGTCACGAATTATTACATGCAATATGTAGGAAAGTATTTCTTGTATGCTCCACATGTGGACGGGATCGTGTTGTTCTATGAGGATAATATGGATAACCTTCTGAGCGGCTACGATTATCTGGTGGTCGTCGAGACGGATCTCAACGCCAAGTGGTTGCTGAAAAAGCATTATGGCATCGACATGCAAGAGGGGATCTACAAAATCACCCGTGCCGGGGATCAGATCGTTCTTACTTTGACGTGAGATCATAATTGTTGAGATCCTGTTCTGAGCATCAGGTCAGGATAGATGGAATACATGATTGTATATAGAGCCTCCTTAAATATAGCCCGCTATAGCTAATACCTATAGCGGGCTATAACTCTTTCGTAGAACAGCTATTCCGATCGGATATGTTATATTTAATTCTATAATGATAAACGGGGAGATTAAACTATGAGCATACAAACAGAACCTAAACAACGAACAGTCACTCCATTTCGATATGATATTGTTGGCAGTTTCCTGCGCCCGAGTGCGTTGAAGGATGCCCGATTAAAATACCAGAACGGGGAAATTACCACGGAACAGTTGAATGAAGTGGAGAATGCCGAGATTGTAAAACTTGTACAGAAGCAAAAAGAGGTTGGCCTTCAGGCTGTAACGGACGGCGAATTCCGCCGCTCTTGGTGGCATCTGGACTTTTTCTGGGGACTGGATGGTGTAGAGCGGACGATCATTGAGGAAGGCTACCGATTCAACGGTGCGACATCCAGACCGGAAACAGCTCGTCTGAGCGGCAAAATCAGCTATAGCAGTCATCCATTTGTAGCGCATTATGCCTTCTTGAAAGAAGCGGCTGGGGAAGACGTTGTTGCCCGTCAGTCCATTCCAGCAGCAGCTCAGTTCCTATTCGAATTGGACCGGGCAGATAATAAGGAAAGCACACAGGCCATCTATCCGAACCGCCAAGAGCTTCTCTCGGACATTGTCGGAGCGTACAAAGCATCCATCCTGGCTTTTTATGAAGCCGGCTGCCGTAGCATCCAGATTGATGATTGCACATGGGGTGCATTGTGTGACCAACAGTTCATCACAGTGATGGAGCAGATTGGTGTTAATGTGGAAGAGTACGCCAATGAACTCGCAAAACTGAACGAAGATGTGGTATCTGGCCTGCCGGAAGACCTCGTGGTAACCACTCATGTCTGCCGCGGTAATTATGTTTCGACATTTGCGGGAGTCGGTGGCGGTTATGAGCCGATTGCGCAGACACTTCTGAGCATCGATAACTACTCTGGATTCTATCTGGAGTTTGATACGGAACGGGCTGGAGACTTCAAGCCACTTCGATTCCTGAAGGACAATCAGCAGGTTGTACTTGGCCTCTTCTCTTCCAAATTCGGAGAGTTGGAGAACAAGGAAGATATCCTGAAACGGATTGAGGAAGCTACACAATATGTTGATCTGGATCGAATCTGCCTGAGCCCACAATGCGGCTTCGCTTCCACGGAAGAAGGCAACCATCTGACCGAGGAACAACAATGGCGCAAGCTTTCCTTCATTAAGGAAATTGCTGAAGAGCTTTGGAAGTAACTTTTTCAACGTCATTCATCATTCACGCACATGTTATGCATAAGTAAAAATTCGCTAAAAAGCCGTACGGACCATCATCCGTATGGCTTTTTGGTGTAGTCCTCATTGTAGAGTGGATGTTTGATCAGAGTCCATAACAGCCAAGAGAGTGAAGCAATGGGTAGAGATGAGAATAACCGATCAGGTAAGCGGCATGACTGAGGAAGAGGTGTGGTGGACGAAATAAAATAGCGACAGTTAGGACAAAGGGATCTTTGTCGCAACTGCCGCTATTTGCTATCTTGCATGATATCGCCCTTTAGGCACCACCATCGGTGATCCCGAAACGGGGTCTTCTATGACCGTACATTCCAATCCGAAAATGTCTTTAACCTGTGGGGCGGTTATTACCTCTGCGGGCTTACCCTCAGCCACAAGTTTTCCGGTATGAAGCACAGAGGGTTACATTCCTTGATGAAGTAGTCCATTATCCGTTCTTAACGGAACAGTTATAGGATGAGAGCAGGAGGGGTTCTATTAAATTAGGATGAAAATAATATCCATGTATTACATTTCAGATCATGGTATATTTGTATTATTAAATAAAGTAAGGAGATTCTACATGCATAATCAAATCATCAAAAAGTTGATCGTACTTTGTTTGGTTTTTGTATTATTACCGGCAACGAGCGTTTTGGCTGCGTCGTCGCTTATTAAGGACCCGGTCTTGGCCAAAGTTATTCGAGCAGATTTGAAGATGTCGGCTAAGAAGGAAATAAAGGCTGCCGATTTGAAAAAATTAAAATCTCTATATGCTATGGAATTAAAAATTAAGATTTCTAACCTGCAAGGTCTTGAACATGCCGTTAATATGACAGATTTATTTTTGCCGGGTCAAAATATAAAAAATATTAAGCCACTCAACAAGTTAAAGAAATTGACGTTCTTAGCTGTTGAAGGCAATCAGATTGCAGATATCTCACCACTTTTAGGTCTGACTAGTCTGCAAAATCTGGTTATGGACGATAACAAAATCAAAAGCCTGGCTCCATTAAAAAATATGCATAAGCTGACCAGTCTGCTCGCCAGTGGTAATCAGGTGACTGATCTAAGTCCTCTTCAGAAGTTAAAGCTGGAATGGGTCATTATGAACGATAATAAAATTCAGGATCTGACTCCTTTAAAAAATCATCCGACCTTGGAGTATCTATATGTAGAAAATAACCTCATTGAGGATATTTCAGTGCTCGAAACCATCCCACATCTAACAGAGGTATATTTGGTTAACAATCCGTTGAATGATCGAGCAGAGCAGGTTGTGAAAAAGCTGGAGAAGAAAGGTGTCCTTGTAAGTCTGGTAAGCGATGAAGCGGATCAGGCGAAGTAGTTTCGATTAGAAAAAATGTATATGTATAGTAAGAAGAAGTAATCCCTCGTTAATAGTGAACAAAAACAAAGAAGGCCGCAGATATTCTGACGGCCTTCTTTAATTATGTTGGACAGAAACGCTCGGTAACAACTTAACGCCCGTCCCACAACAATATTATTCCACTACGATCTCCTTCACCGTCTCTCCCTCAACCAGCACCGGCTGATAGTAGGTGTTTGTTGGCAGATCCTTTTTGCCTTGCAGCTTCTTGATCACCCAGTCGGCAGCATCACGGCCCATTTGTTCTTGGGGATGGGTTAGCGTTGTTAGCCTGATGTTGGCGTTCTTGGCGATGTACGAATTGTCCTGCCCAATGATGGATAACTCATCCGGGATCGAGATACCCAGTTGTCTGCAGGCGTGCACGACCTCCAGTCCCACCTCATCGTTGTAACAGACGATTGCGGTTAGCGAATCCCTATTTTCGTCCAGATACGTTGCTACATTAGAGGATAAATCCGGTTTCGATGCGGTATCAAAGGAAAGCACTTGCTCAGGATGGAACCGTAATCTCGCTTCACCCAGCGCCTTGATGTACCCTTTCATCCGGTACTTGCCTTGTAGATCATCCATTTTGGCAATAATGCCGATCTGGGTATGACCTTTGGCGATCAATTCTCGTGTGGCAAGATAGCTGGATTGCACGTCATCCAGGCAGAAGAACGGAACCTCCAGCTCTTCATAGAACGCATTAATCATCGTAAACGGTACATCCTGCTCTTTGAAGGACAGGTAGTATGCAATGTTTGGGTTGTAGAGATTACTTTTGGTCGGTTCGACAATCAGGCCATCCACGCCGTAGGAGAGCATCATTTCAAGGGCTTTTTTCTCCTGTGCCACATCATTATTGGTGCTGGCCAGCAGTAACGAGTAGTTGTCCTCATTCAGACGACTCTCGATGCCACGGATGATGGACGGAAAGATGTAATCCGAGATGTATGTCGTGATCACACCAATCGTTTTCTTAGACGTATTGCCACCTGATCGTGATCGATACTGATTGCTAACGTAAGTCCCTGAACCCTTTTCGCTGCGTAAAAACCCTTCGTTCGATAACTCCAAAATAGCCTTCCGCACCGTCTGGCGACTTACGGTGTAGCTTTCCTGTAATGCCAACTCGGTGGGGATCTGTTCGCCTATGCTATATGTCCCCGAAAGGATATGACTCTTTATATCATCAATGATGACCTGATATTTTGGCTTCACGTAGTCCACTTCTTTCATCGTTACTCATCTATATCAACGTTGTTGTTCAAATAGTTGTACGTACATATTTTAGCATGATTCAGATAGGATGAAAATAAAACCGAACATTTTTCAAAATAAACCGTACATATTCAGCCTTTTCACATAGAGGTGTACCTTACAGCATAGCCATTTTATAGCCGTATAAGACCTTTGAATGGTCAAATAGAGTACATTATGTGTCCTTTGTAAGTATAACTATTATATATTATTGACAAATGTACGTACAAAAAATATACTAAGGCTGTCAGAAAAGGAAAGCGCATTCTTTGAAAACACAACAGGAAGTTTTTATACAAAAATATTATTAGTCACTGCTATAAGTAAGAGATTCACCTTATATATGCATCCTTTGGGATGTGAAATCGCGACCGGAGAGGGGATACACGTGATTATGAGTCAACTGGACTTGAAAGAAGCCATTACCAAGGGCGCTACTTCGCTCGGTATTGAATTTGGATCAACGCGGATTAAGGCGGTGTTGATTGACGAGCGTTTTGAGACCATCGCGTCAGGCAGTTATGAATGGGAGAACCTCCTGAAAGATGGATATTGGACGTACAACCAGGAGGATATCATCACAGGTCTGCAAACGGCTTATCGTGAGATGAAGCAAGATGTAGAACAGAAATACGGAATTACGCTGCGAACGGTCGGTTCCATCGGATTCTCGGCCATGATGCACGGATATATCGCGTTGGATAGTGCGGGTGAACTGTTGGTCCCTTTCCGCACGTGGCGTAACGCTACGACGGGAGCAGCTGCAAGAGAGCTAACGGAACTTCTGCAATTCAATATTCCGGAACGCTGGAGCATTGCCCACTTGTATCAAGCGATTTTGAACGAAGAGGTGCATGTGCCACAGATCGATCACCTGACAACTTTGGCTGGATACATCCACTGGTTGCTGACGGGCAATAAGGCGATTGGGATCGGCGATGCTTCAGGGATTTTCCCAATTGACGAGTCTACACATAACTATCACCCATCTATGATCCAACAGTTCGACGGACAGATCGCAGGCAAAGGTTATCCGTGGAAAGTCGAGGACCTTCTGCCCAAGGTATATCTCGCGGGTGAGAATGCAGGTGAGCTAACGGAAGCGGGAGCCAAGTTGCTCGACCCTTCGCAAGATCTGCAAGCAGGCATTCCGCTCTGCCCGCCAGAAGGCGATGCCGGAACGGGTATGGTGGCAACAAATAGCGTGAGAAAACGTACGGGAAACATCTCCGTCGGCACATCCGTATTTGCGATGATCGTACTGGAGAAGGAATTATCCAAAGTGTATCCCGAGATTGATATGGTCACCACGCCGGATGGCAGTCCAGTAGGGATGGTGCATGCCAACAACTGTTCCAGTGATATCAACGCATGGGTTGGACTGTTCCGTGAATTCTCTCAAGCAATGGGATATGAAGTGGATAACGCCAAGTTGTTTAGCGTGTTGTTTAACAAGGCTTTGGAGGCAGACCCTGATGGTGGTGGCTTGCTCAGCTACGGTTACTACTCAGGTGAGAACATTACGGGACTTGAGAAAGGCCGTCCATTGTTCGTCCGCTCCCCGGAAAGCAACTTCAATCTGGCAAACTTCATGCGGACACATCTGTTCAGTGCCTTCGGTGCACTCAAGCTGGGTATGGACATTTTGACGGAAGAAGAGAATGTGGCGATTGACAGCATTTTGGCTCACGGTGGCCTGTTCAAAACGCCTGTCGTCGGACAACGGATTGTAGCCGCTGCGATGAACGTGCCGGTGTCGGTGATGTCTACCGCTGGTGAAGGCGGCGCATGGGGCATGGCGCTTCTGGCTTCCTACATGATCAACAAGGATCAAGAGGAGAGCCTGGATGTGTTCCTGGAGCAGAAAGTCTTTAACGATGTGGAGGGTGTCGAAGTGGCGCCGGATGCATCGGATGTGAAAGGGTTTGAAGCATTTATCGAACGCTACCGGAAGGGACTTGCGATTGAGCAATCAGCCGTAGATCATCTGGTAGAGGTTGTTCAAAAAGACCGCTTTTGATTACGAAGGATGCCTAGTGGCATCATCAACATCGAATATGGAATTCAGCCGAAATGTCCGTGGCTCACGTAGCTCTATCTACGCTCCGCTACTCCATTTCTAGCTTCATCCCATCTTCTCGGTACTGAAAACCGACTTTTTGAACATGCACTATTTAGAGAACGGGAGGGAATAACATGTTAGAACAACTGAAAGAAGAGGTATTCCAGGCGAATCTGGAACTGCCAAAGCACGGACTTGTGAAATTCACATGGGGTAACGTCAGCGCAATCGATCGGGAAAGCGGTCTGTTCGTGATCAAACCAAGTGGCGTCAGCTACGATACGATGAAAGCAAGCGACATGGTTGTGGTTGATCTGGACGGTAACGTGGTGGAGGGTGAGATGAGACCTTCCTCGGATACCGCAACACATGCCGTACTATATAAGCATTACTCGGAGATTGGCGGCATCGTGCACACACACTCCACATGGGCGACCATCTGGGCGCAAGCCGGATTGGACGTACCTGTAATGGGCACCACGCATGCAGACACGTTCTATGGAGCGGTGCCTTGTGCACGTTTCCTGAATCAGGACGAGGTGGATCGCGGATACGAAGCGGAGACGGGACGCGTCATTATTGAAACGTTTGAACAGCGTGGGATTGATGTTATGGCGATTCCGGCTGTATTGCTTCATGGGCATGCGCCGTTTACGTGGGGGAAAGATGCCAAGTCTGCGGTGGTGAACAGTGTCGTGCTGGAGGAAGTGTGCAAAATGAACCTGTACGCGCGGCAGTTAAATAACTTCGCGAAAGAACTGCCACAAGGCATTTTGGATAAACACTATCTGCGAAAACACGGAAAAGACGCGTATTACGGACAGAAGTAATTAGGTTATATAGCGATCGGTTGATAATAATTCAAGCGAATAGGTTGTTTGTTACTACTACCAATGAAGTTGTATCAAACTTTTACACGATAACGGAGAGTGCAGAACCAATCTGTAGAAGCGAAGCGCTCGCCTTTATAACCGGATATCATCCTTATTAAAATTGATCAAAGAAATCCGGGGATAACCAGCGATCGGAAGATGGTACTGCAATCGCAGTGTTCTAGTGTAACCCATTTGTTCAACTATAAAATAATGAAATGAGGATGATTATATGTCAGCAGCAAAAGAATTCTGGTTTGTGGTCGGTTCACAGCACTTGTACGGAGAAGAAGCACTGGGTGAAGTAAAAGCCAACGCACAGAAAATTACGGATGCTCTTAATGCAAGTGGCGTACTGCCGTACCCGCTCGTATTGCAGGATCTGGCGGTAAGCGCAGATAAAATCACAAGCACGATGAAAGAAGTGAACTATCGCGACGAAGTAGCAGGTGTGATTACGTGGATGCATACGTTCTCCCCGGCGAAAATGTGGATTCGTGGTACAAAATTGCTGCAAAAACCTTTGCTGCACTTGGCAACCCAATTCAACGAAAGCATTCCTTGGGCAACCATCGATATGGACTTCATGAACTTGAACCAAGCGGCACACGGTGACCGTGAATATGGCTTCATTAATGCCCGTCTGAGAAAACAAAATAAAATCGTTGTTGGCTACTGGGAGCGCCCAGAAGTGCAACAACAGGTTGCTGACTGGATGGACGTAGCGGTAGCTTATAATGAAAGCTTTAACATCAAAGTAGCGCGCTTCGGTGACAACATGCGCAACGTGGGCGTAACCGAAGGTGATAAAGTGGAAGCGCAGATCCAATTCGGATGGACCGTTGATTACTTTGGTATTGGCGACCTCGTGCAATACGTGAACGCTGTGACAGAGCAGGAAATCGATGATTTGATCGCTCAGTATGGAGACCTCTACGAATTCGATTACGGCACGAACAGCAAGGAAGCTTGGGAAGCCAGTGTACGTGTGCAAGCGAGTTATGAAATTGCGATCAAACGTTTCCTGGACGAAGGTGGTTACAGTGCCTTCACTACGAACTTCGAAGATCTGCATGGCATGAAACAACTTCCGGGCTTGGCAGTGCAACGCCTGATGGCTCAAGGGTACGGATTTGCCGGTGAGGGTGATTGGAAAACGGCTGCGCTGGATCGCTTGCTGAAAATCATGGCCCATAACGAGAACACAGGCTTCATGGAAGATTACACATACGAGATGGCTGCCGGACAGGAAGCTATCCTGCAATCTCACATGCTTGAAGTAGATCCGACACTTGCCAGCACGAAACCGAGAATCATCGTGTCCCCACTGGGCATTGGCGATCGTGAAGATCCGGCACGTCTTGTATTCGATGGTAAAGCAGGCGAAGGTGTCGTGGTATCCATGGCAGACTTCGGTACACATTACAAACTGCTGATCAACGAAGTATCTGCATTTGAGCCAACCGTTCCAGCACCTAACCTGCCGGTAGCACGTGTTCTGTGGAGCGTGAAGCCGAACTTCCAAGATGGAGTGAAAGCATGGATCGAAAATGGTGGTGGTCACCATACGGTTGTATCCTTGAACCTGACGACAGATCAGATCGTGACGTATGCGAAGCTGGTGAATCTGGAGTACGTTATTATTAAGTAAAAGTGGAGTGGTAGCTACTGCCTGAACTCATACAAATTTTTTCTCTGTGGCCGGGGGTTAACCCTCGGCCCTTTGTTTGTTATGCTGAGAAGCATGATGTGAAGCTGAGCAAGGCTTTGCTTTTTCATCGAAAAGGGATAAGAAATGAAGGAGGAAGGACATGTATACAAAAGATAGCTTGATGCAGCAACTAGAACAGCTTGGTGTGGATAGGCAAGGCACGGTGCTCATTCACTCTTCAATGAAAAGTATAGGCGAGGTTGAAGGTGGAGCAGACACAGTGTTGGATGCCTTTAGCGACTATATGAAAGAGGGATTGTTGGTGCTTCCCACGCATACGTGGTCTACCATTAATGCGGATAACCCAGTGTTCCACGTGGAAACTTCTTCCTGTTGTGTGGGTATTCTTCCTGAACTTTTTCGTAAACGTCCGGGCGTAGTTCGTTCATGGCACCCTACGCACTCGGTAGCAGCACTGGGAAGGGACGCAGAGGCATTTACGAAGGATGATCATCTCTTCGATACACCGTGTGCGAGAGGTTCAGCATGGGGGAAACTGCTTGATCGGAAAGCGACGATTTTGTTAGTAGGCGTTGACTTGAAGCGGAATACATTTATCCACGGGGTCGAAGAGTGGGTGGACATCCCTGGCAGAATGACGGACGAGCATGAGATGCTGTATACGGTTTTACCGGATGGAAGTCAGATTTCAGTACCATCCCGCAGACATTGTGGGTTGCCATGGTCGGAGCATTTCTGGAAAGTAGATGAGGTATTGGTTCGCGAAGGTGCAATGCGTAAAGGAAAGCTCGGCGATGCGGTCGTAAGAGTGTGTGATGCGGCTAAGACAGCAGAGGTAATTACGGAGATGCTCAAGCATAACCCCGATCTATTCACGGACAATCTCACTCTACATGCAGTAACCGAATGATACAAGGGCCGTCCGGTAGCCGGATGGCTCGATATCGACCACTTGATGATAGCTGAATAACTCCCGAGCAAATGATCTCCTCTCCTGTTTGTACTCTAAACCTTCAAAAGCATTCATAAATATCAGAAATAGATCAGCATTTCGATCAGAGGTTGGTCGGACTTCCAGTGTATGGGCTACTCACCCTTATGGTGGTGTGATAAGATATGGTTAAATTAACCAATAAGTTTGGCGTAGCAGAATTGTATAGGTGTTTATTGAAGTTATATATAAGTATCACATAGAATCATGAACAACCACGTTGTCATTGTAGCATCTAAGAAGGAGAAGATTCGTGAACCCTTTAGTATGGTATGATCTCTTTTTATTTGTCCTTTTGTTTGGTGTAGGTGTATATGTGTTTGCTACAGTTAGAATTACGAACTTACATAAAGTGTACTTTTTATTTCACGGGTTGATGATGCTCTGGCCTTTCTGTCAATTTGCGAGTATGCTCACGGATGATTCCGGTCTGCAATTGTTCTACGTTACCTTATCTTTCGTTGCGGTCTCCTTGCTTGGGAGCGGGTGGCTTCTACTGACGATCTTTATTACCGGTTATTCAGAGCGTCTGAGTGCAAAAGGAACCTTTCTGCTATTTGTCCCTGCGGTGATCGGGGCTATAGGTGTGGTCGCTAATCCATGGAACGAATTCGTCATTCCACTGGAGGGCGGGTACATCGAGCGGGATTACGGCCTTTGGTTCTGGGTTGTGATGACTATTCTGGTGAGCTATTTCTTGACTTCTCTCGTGGTTCTATTCCGGGCGGTGTATTCTTCGCACACGTCTGCCATGATCAAAAAACAGGTGAGAATCACCCTGTGGGGCATCCTGGTCTTGGCTGTCTTTGCAACGATTGATGCGATTCTGAATGTCGTTCTAGCCCGCTGGTTGCCGATCATTCCTGGTATGACTTCGCTGGGGATCTTTCTGTCGGACCTGTTCTTTGTCTATGTGATCAAAAGATACAATGTGTTCGATCTGGTCTCCATCGCGCATGAGGACGTGATCAATACCATTCCATATGGCATCCTGGTACTGGATGAGAATGAAGTCATTGTTGAAGCGAACAAAGCCTCTCGATCCTTTATGGATCTGCATGTGGGGGATTTTTTTGATATAGAAGCCTTTCTGGAGTCTGTTCATTTTGTGGGCAGCTGTCGGGAGTTCGTGAATCATTATAAGAAAAAAGAAAATACCCTCTCTCAGATTGAAGTGATCGTGGAGCGGGACAACAACATTCGGCACTTTATCCTGCAATCGTCTCCGATTGTGGATTCGGCTCTTGTGCCTATAGGTCATATTCTCACGTTCCAGGATGTCTCGCAGGAGCGTTTCTACGTGAAAGAGATGAATCGCCAGAACGTAACGCTTCAAGAGCGAAATCAGGCTCTAGACCTGATCCGTCAGGAGTTATCCGAGGCCAATCGCAAACTGGAGGAACTCGCCCTGACGGACAGTTTAACCAACTGTTACAACCGTCGTTATCTGACCCAACATCTGAATCACGAAGTCATTACCAATATTCAATACAAAACACCATTCTCACTCCTGCTGCTCGATATCGACTACTTCAAAGCGATTAATGATCGCTATGGGCATGTCATCGGGGATGAAGTGCTCGTTCGCACGGCGGAGGCCGTCAGACAATCGATTCGCAGTACCGATATCCTGACGCGTTATGGCGGGGAAGAGTTCATGATCTACCTTCCGCATACGGAGCATGACTTGGCGAACCAGATCGCGGAACGCGTGAGATTAGCCGTGGAGTCCAACTTCATTATGGTGGATCACGAGAGTTCGCAGGTGTCGATTACGATTAGTATTGGAATTCTGGCCTTTGAGGATTTTGAAGTTGTGCATGTGCCGGACAATCCGGAGGGATATTTGACTCAGCTGTTCGCTGCGGTGGATAAGGCATTGTATCAGGCGAAGCAGAACGGGCGTAACAGAGTGGAGTTTGCGGAGTTTGAGCGGGGGGTTGTTTGAAATAAAAAATAGTTTGTTATATAAGTTGAAATATATAATATTTACACTGGGCACTCTGATAACAGATCAACCTTCTGATCGCCTTTATCCCCAGATTTTTAATTTCTTTAATAAAGGTAAATCCGGGGATAAAGGTGAATGCTCCGCTTCTTCAGTTTCTCTCTCTCTGTTTCGTGTAAATGTTTAGTTTAATTCATAAAGCATATTAATTTTTTGTGTTGAAATATGTAAACTGAGAAAAGGGGGGGATTATAAAAAATTGCAAATCAAAGAATGACACTGACACAGGAAGTAGTTCCTAGAAAAAAATATATATACTAAAAAGACTACTCCCAATCTATAAGGAAGCAGTCTTTAGCAAAATCGCTATAATGTTGTTATGATAACTGGTGTTAAGAGAGTAACTATTATCAATAATAGGTTTACTTTTTAAAAACGACTTCTAATTTGAGAAGAAATTCATTAGTTTATTCAACTACTACAGTAGTACATTGATTCACTTAACGGCATCAAAACGTTTGATATAATATTTTACTTATCTTAATATTTCTATTCTCCTTGCTCGTCTATTTAAGAGTCTATTAAAATACTCCTTATCTTCTTGATTCTCAAAAATAAACCAATCTATAATTTCATTTGGACTGGAAAAATTTTCTTCACTTTTAAGCACAAGTCTAAGAAAAGGTTCAATAACTGAAAACATATTGTATATACTACTGTGTTCTTTTAGGGGATATAAGTTGCTACCTACATAAGCTTTTCCTCCGAAGTCGATTAATCCATGATCGCTCTTTTTCAGAAACACACTTAAAAGGTTAGGTAGTAAAATTCCTTGAGCTATCTGGCATAGTTCTAAATATAGTTTATCCTCTATTCGGATGTTATTAAATTTTGAGTTATTTAACAAACAATATGTGAAGTTAACCTCTTTGAAGATTACACTTTTGAATGAGGTCCTTCGCAAATCAGAATTCTCAAAACTGACATTTGATATTTCAGACCCAGTAAAATCGCTATTATTTATTCCACAATTGTTGAATACAATATCGCTGATTTTAGAATATGAGAAGTTCATTTCTTGCATGGAAAGACCAGTCAATGAATAGGTTTTGACCTTTCTACGACTGTATCTATCCTCTAAGATTGGTTCATCAGAAGTGTTATCTTCTAAAGTAAGACCACGGAATAATGATCTTCCCCAATCTGGAGAAACGGTGTCGGAGAAGAGACTCCAATTTCGGAACATATCAAAGATAATTTTCGGGTCAGTAATACCACTTGTAAAAAAAACTCTTTTCTTATCATTGGTATATAAGATATTTCCTACTAAAAATGAAAGCCACCGATCAATATCTGGGGGGATACTATTCATAGAATCACTAACTTGAGTTACTTCGTTATTATACAAAGAAGAGTGGTTGGAATTAACTGATGTCAGTAGATAATTTGCTTTTGAATATATAACATCTCTTGCCAATTTTATTATTTTGTCAATCACTTCTTTATCAATAATCCATTTCTTTAGTAGTTCGAGTGGTGGCTCTACAGTATTTTTGTCGATGGGATAATTGTCAAACCATTTAAACTTGAGATATTGACTAAATAAGCCTTTGCTGTAATCTGATGTGGATAAAGATGCAAGCATAGGGAAGAGTAGTTTTCGTTTTTTTATTGTTAATTCATCAGGATTGTCGGACACACATTCTTTCAGAAGTGTAAGTAACCCTACTAAAAAGTCAATTGTTTGTTCAGTTGGGTTTCCTAACATCAATCTTACCCTGACAGTTTCAACTGTAGATGAATCATATAATGCAAAATGAATGAAAATTTTTAAATAGTATTCCGCGAGCAGTATTTCTGCAAAAGACTGGTGTTGAAAATAAAAAACATTACCATTCTGTCCGAAGTAGGATTGAGATAAAAATTCGACATCCTCAATATCTTTATAGATATTCATTTTTTGAGTATCAGATCTATTAATAGTTGAGCCTTCAATAGTATCACTTATATTATCTTTTTTTAGAAACCCCTGATTCCCTCTGTAGGATTCATACATCCAAAGTGCTGAAGTTGCGTGCAAAATATTTCTGAATTTATACTCATCCTTTAAATTAACTTCAAGAGAAGAATCAATATACTTAGCTTCTTTAGTCAAAACATTTATAAAGGATAAGTAAATTCCTACTTTATTTGATAATGATAAATCAGATTTGTTAATTATGAGTTTATATATCATATAAGAGAAAATTGGGCGTCTAAGTTCAGTATGTGTTAACAATTTTGAAGAGGTAAGCTTACTGTATATATCAAAATCTTTTCCTAAATTAATAGCTTCGACGATTTGTTCTGATATCCCCGTATAATCACCTGAAATTAGAGGGGATGTCCTTCTCAAAGAATCCATAATTGAATCATTGAACTGTTCCTTTTTAAATCCATAAATAGAGATGTAATGGTATATCGGTCTGTGCTCGTCATTATTAATTACAAATGGATCATTACTGTTTAAATGTTTAAGTATGCCATGCTCTATAGGCCGAGAAGTAATGACTAATTGATTTTGTCTACAATTTTTAACATTAATTGTTTGTATTTTCTTTATTGATGAAATTACTTTATCAATTCGTTCTTCGGTTAGATTTCCGCACTCGTCTAATGAGTCTATTAAAAAGAAAAATTCATTCTTACTGAAAAACTCGTCTTGCACATCGATCCCGTACTTTATTCCCAAATAATCACTAATAACCCCAAAACCGCTCCCTTTATCATATTGGTCAAAATCCCTAAGATTAAAATAAATTGGTATGATTCCTTCACCGCGCTGTTGATAACGTTTTGCAAGTGTCGAGGCTTTGTGTTTCAAAAAAATAGACTTACCTTTTCCAAAATCGGCCAAGATAAATAAGACTTTCTCAATTGTATCGTTACCTCTATTAAAGTACTGTTCAATAAGACTGTCTATTGGAACTAAAGAATCTTCAAATGTATCTATATTATGTAGCTTAATCTCATTATTAGAATTCCTATAATCATCAACTTTATTCCAATATGCATATGTTTCTTGGTATTTTAAATCTTCGTTCTCTGCAAAACCTATACGATTCAAATCTAACATGTCATTTAAGAGTTTCCCTTCTTTATTCTTGGTCCATTTTTCCTCAACCTCTCTAATGTGATTGTTATAGTCATCACCAAATGCTGATTCTATTTTTGAACCTATATTTAAATTGAAATCCTTAGTAAAAGAATCAATTATACTTTGTTTATTAGGTTCATTAATATATTCAAATAATATCGTTTCACACACAGTTCGTACTATAGAAACTGCAGGATGTCTAATAGGTGAGAAGTGTAGAACTAGGTCGGATTCATCAATTGAATTCTGAATACCACTAAATATCTCTTCAAATCTCTCTATGATAATTTTACGCGTAGTAAGATCCAAGCTAATGCTATCAATATTTTGAAGAGAGCTCTCTGCTTGGTTACATGCAGATATAAAGTATGTCCCTAAACCGAAATTCTTCAACTTTTGCTCTGATAGCCCATCAAAATAGCTATCAATGAGTTTTTGACCCAATAGTTTTACAGAGATACCCAGAGCACCATTCAAATTGTTTAACATTCCCTGACCATGCTCATTAAAGTTTTCTTTAAGATTATCTACTATTAATTTTGAGACTAGTGGTATAGTTTCTTTAATATCAGTAATTGTCTTTTTTGTCCAAGTTATACTAGTCAATTCAAGGCCCCCTAGATATATAAATTAATAAAGGAATCAGGTGAAAATGAAGATGTGTATTTCACTTGAAGTTGATCATGAAAAAATTGCAAGAGAAAGTGAAGGGTATTTAATTGTGTTTTTTATTTAGTGCACTGATAATTTCTTTATTTATCCTTACAAGTGTATAGATTTCTTCTTTAGTGCTATCGCTAATTAGAGTTATATATTGGTCTACCACATCTTGTCGCTTGGCATCTTTCTCGAATCGAAATAGCTCATGTGCTTCAGTTCCAATAGCTTTAATTATTTTCTCAAGAGTCTCCAAAGAAATGTTACGATCTCCCCGCTCAACTCCACCAATATAGCTATAATGAAGACCTGCTGCCTCAGCTAATTGTTCTTGTGTCCAGCCTTTTGCCTTCCTTAACTCACGTATTCGATTTCCTACGTCCTCTGGTAAACTCATTTGATCACCTCCACTTAAGGTTAGAAGAGGTTAAAGAATCCTTACAGACTAATATGTGCAAACTTAAACCTTAAATAAAAGTACTCATAAGTACAATTTATATTGATCTTCTTTTGATTTATCTATACAATTATAAAAAAATGGATAATTAAGGAGGATCTCCTTTTGCGAAAATCTATCCTAAAATCACTCAAACCGGACATCATTGTTGAAATGTTGGACATGGCTGTGGCTTTTGAAAATTGGAACAAGGTAATGGAGAGGGCGGACATGTTATATCAATGTGTTCAGTCTATCCATGAAGAGCGGCAGGAGCATCGGTCAGAGGGAGTGCCTGCACCACATATACACATCGAGCGGCCTTTGGTCTACTATTACGGGATCAGTCACTTAATGCGGGGTATGGCTCACCAGAAGATGGGACAGGTAGATCAGGCGAGGGCATGTATCGATCAATATGCAGAACTGGGATGGTTGGAGGATCTGGATGAGGTAGGTATGCTGGTGGTACAGGAGTTCAGACATAAGGCACTGGTGAATCGGTATGCTCTCGAGATTGAAGCTGGGCAGGTGGAGCTGCTGGAGGAGTTTGTGAACTTTTTGCTTGAGCATCCGGAGGAAGTTTTGGCAGGTCTGAAAGTGATTACGGAGGCAGTAGTGCGGCATAGGTGGCAGATTGATCGGGTTTTACAGGTGATTGAGGATCAGATGCTGGGTGATGGCTCAGAAATGAATTCTTCAAACAACGATGATATGTACCATTACTCTTATCAGCGGGCTTTGTATGAACAGTGGATGGGAAGACCACAGGAGGCCGTGGAGTTCATTTTGCAGGCAATCAGGTTAGCGGATAAGCTAAGGATGGATCGGTATTTTATAAGGTGCACGGCATTGTTGGAATCATTGCGGAAAGAGGCGTCAGCGGAGCAGATTGGGCGGTATCGGGTGATGTTGGAGGAAATGAAGTAGGAAAGGTATTTACTGAAACTGGTAGGATATGCCTTGAAGTAGGTATATGCATATAGGACCATAGCACCGATGAGGAGCACAGCTTGTGTTTTTACCATGGTGAAATCAGGATGTTAGCCGGATAGTTTACATATTACACTTCTGCTAACATAGGATAATCCTATTTCAAATGAGCGGAGAAACGTATGAGTACAATCAAAGTTACCCCTGAACAACTACATCACGTATCAAATCAGGTGGATCAAGCCAGACAACAGTTGGAGAGTATACGAAGTGATCTGACGAGACAGATCATGTTCGTTCAGATGATGTGGATGGGTGCGACGCAGGAGCGATTTTACTATGAGTTCGAGCAGTCGCGACCTATACTGGATAAAGCGCTGGAGAGTATGGTGAACACATCCAAAGAATTGAAGGATATCGCCACGCGTTTCCAAGATGCAGATGCTCAGAAGGGAAGTCTGGGCAGTGCAATTGGAGCTGTCGGCGCCGCAGCTATGATGACCAAATCATCAGGTGATTCAAATTCGGGTGATAAGGGCTATAGGATGGCGCAAGTCAATATGTTTGGTAAGTGGGTATGGATGCCTGTCAACGAGAATGGTGTTGCTGATCAGGCTGCTCTTCAGGCTTATCAGAGGGATCAGGGAAATCTGGACTTTAATCGCATGCAAGCTGTGAACGTTGAACCGCCTGGAGAAGATATTTTTGCGTTACAGATCAAGGCATTTGAGATGGGCATTCATCCTACGACGGGAGAGCCTGTATCAGATAAGTATGCTCAGATGATGGTGACCTCTCTGAAGTTTAGTCAAATATTCATGGCCATTCAGATGGTTCGTGGGAGTATGCCGGGCAGTAAAGGGCCTTACCGATTGCCTGCTTCTAATCCAGCTGTGGCAAAGATTAAGCAAAATATTGAGGCTGCTAAGGCGAAGAATGGTAAGACAGAGGCATTAAGAAAACCTAACATTGAAACTGAAAATGCGATAAGAAAAATAGTCTCTGGAGATAATGTACAGGATATTCGTAAACATGCTAAAAAGGTGACTGTATATGATAATTATTCTGAAATTGTTACACATGATAATAAAGTAGTAAAAATCAATAAAGATGACATGCCGAATTCTTCGTTTAACAAGTTGGATGAACTTATCCTCTTTGAAGATAGCATTTCAGATTATGGTATGAAGTCATATGATAAAATCAGGAATATGCAATTAGAGGATGTTCCCGATGTTGCTAAGAATACTGGCTTAAATATTTCAGACATTACAAATTTAAAGAAACATTTATTTTTAGAGAAACATGAAATTCCGAAAGCAGGAGGCATTCTGATCAAAAAAGAACATTTCTCACCTGACGATGAAATAGCATATGCATGGCAATTAGCTCAGAAGAAAGAACTCAATCAAGCCCAGAAGGATTGGTTTAAACAATTAGCCGATCATGAACTTACTGAAGCAAAATTAATGAGGGAGGGAATTCCGTACAGACGTATAGAGTCATGGTCAGATGATAAGAGAACGTATACTGATCAACCTCCGAATGATGGCGCACACAGAAAGGCACCTGAGCAACCGGAGTATGGTACATTTGAAGGCTTTGATCCATTTAAATAATCGCAAAAATACTAAACAAAAAATCGGAAAAGTGGAGGCAATGATGAGTTATTTTTCCAAAGGAATAGAAAGAATAAATAATATAGATTGGAATCTATCTGGTACTGTAGACGAGCCTTCACATATGGCGCTAATACAAGAATATATAAGACGAGCAGCAGTGCTAATTACATTATATGATCTAGAAACACCGTATCCTTTCTTTAAAGCTTCTCATGCAATTGGATTTGATAGTGATCTGGGTCTATCAGAAAAGTGTCCTGAGTTGGCAGGATTAAAAAATACGTTTATGAAAGGAACGTGTGAAGCCTATCTAGAGTGGTTAAACTTGCAGGATACTGAAAATGATATTGCATTGAAATTCCATGATTTGTACGAACCTCTAATTCTTCTGATTGAAAGAGGAGGAACCCTCAGAAGACGGCATGGCGATATTATTGCTGGGGGCTATGCATTTCCTCTGGCAAACGCTGACTACATGTCAAAACAGGCACCTATAGATATTAGTGAAGAAGGCTTGAAAGCTTGGGCAAACTAATAACTTCCTTGCCCTTCGAGGCGATTTTTAAATGAAGCGGCCTACCTGCGTCCTATAAGATCGTAGATAGGCCTTTTTAAATGTAGGAGCTGAACAAAATAAATGAGTAAATTAATTAAAGAAATATTTTCAATAGATCAAAATATTCAGACTGATATGTCTGATTCACCTTTGGATCATTGGTACGATAGACTTATTAATAAGAACGTGAATGAGATTGACTTAGAAGATGTTAGTAGAATGTTGGGCCAACATGTGCTTATAGATCTTGGTATAGAAAAGGCTATAGAAATTTTATCAGAAGATCCTCTTGCTGGGGAGATGTATGATGGACATCTGTTGAAGCTTCTTTATACTATTGAAACGAATAATTTCAGAGACTTGTCACAATTAAAAAGAATACTCCAGACTATCAAGAGTAGTTTTTCTCAATTCGAATGGGCTGATGAAGAAGATCAGGAAGAGTACGCTGTGTTATTAGAACTTTTTTTGAAAAAGGTTGGCCTTTAAAGTTATGAAACAAAATTCAGATCTTAAATTTGAACTTCACAAAAAGTGGGTAGAGACTAGTGCTCAAGAAGGTGAGAAGCTACGATTACACGAAGTTGATTTTCAACATTATGAGTTAACTGGTGTGTGTTTGGAACAATCGTATATGACTAGCTGTAATTTTGATAATCTTAGTCTGAACAACATGGATTTCCATTCCATGTCTCAGTTCTTATATATTATTAATGAACTATTCTGAGACGTTACATATATACGAGAATAGTCCTGCTAATTATCTACTGGTGAAGTTGCCCAAGCAGCGCAGGTGCAGCTCCGCATACAATCCGGAGAAAGTAGCACATGCTGATCCCGATCACATTCCTGGTTCCCGGACGGCAGGCGGTGCAGATGGCTAGGCAGCTGCAGCGGTTCGAAGAAAATAAAGTTGTAGACTAGGAAATTAAAGTGTTAGACTGAAAACGCCATTAGCTACCGACAGTAGTTCCGATTTCTCCTTCAGGGGTATCGTAGGTGTCGACGACTGTGAAGAATAGGAATCTGTTTGTTATTGTTGATAAGACAACTAGATAAAAGGAGAAGAACATGAGTCGGAGATCAAGAATGATTCGAAGCAATAACACTGAGAACAAAAGTAGATCTAGAATTTCTGGTAACAAGGTTAATGGGAGGACAGAGCGAAATCCATTGATCTTGCATCTAATCACGATCTTAGGAGGGATGTTGACGGCCATAATTTCTGCTCTGGTAATTGCCGAGACTACACAAAATTCATGGGAAACACAGTACAAAGCGACGCAACAAGATAATCTGAAAAATAAGATTGACGAAAGGAAATTCGCTATATTTGAGGACATTTCCGCAAACATGTCCAAGCAACAGTCGCTGATCCACTCTAAGTTGCTTATTGCATTAACGTTTAGCGTTCAATCCTACGGGAAAAGTTTGACGACTGAGCAGAATGGGAAGTTATATGAAAAAATGGAAAAAGATTTTCCGTTGGCATATAAATATGCAGACGAATTCGACAGAACAACGATAGAGTTAAACGGATCTTTCTATATGGCCAAAGCAATGTTTGGACCAGAAATTGATGCAGCCATTGATAAGTACCAATCAAGTCTTAGCAGAATATCGACTGAACAGTATATAGAAGAGTATATTTATGAACGCAATCAGATTAAAAAGCCTATAGCGGGGAAAGAACAGAAAGAGATCCATATAGAGATAGACTCGAATGATTTCATTCAGTTGTATAACCCGGCCATAATAGATGCTCGCGAAGATCTCATTCAACTGATGAGTGATGAAATCAACGCATTGAAGAACTAGCCATGGCCGGCTATCTTGTCGTAAGAATCATTGGCATGCGGGTATAGTTCGTTATAAGTGACTTAACTATCGGGTACGATAGATTCAAGAAACGGTGACAGTCTAGGACTTTATTTTCTTGTCCTTGGCTGGTTGTATTATAGCCGCAGAAATAATGGAGGATTTCGGACAAAGTGATTGAGATTAAAGAACATACTTTAAAACGATAACGCAGTTGCCAGGGCTGCGTTATTTAGTCGTTACCTTGTACGTAACTCTAATAGGTTTAATAGTTAATCGAGGGAGAGTAACACATGGGGCAGCTACTAACCAAAGCTATTGAACGATTATCGTCTATTTCATTTGAGGATACAGAAGATAGCTCACTAGAATCTTCTTCTCATGTTTTGATTAAAGAATATCTTAGACGCGTTAATCAATTATTAAACGAGATGGATGCTTCAATAAATCAATATCCCCTACTTAGTTTTGCTAAAATTCTTGGAAAAGCTATAGATGAAGAGGTATATCGAGCTTGTTCAAAACTGGACACACTAGGAAATTCATATGTAAAGGTAATTTGCTACTGTTATTTAGAAGTCTCCGAATTAGCAGATCAAGGAGTGGATGAGGCAATTCAATACATAGACCTCTACGAACCGATGATAAAATTCTTTGAACGAGGTGGGAGTTTCATCATAAGACAAGGCGAAATGGTTTTAGGTAGTTCAGCTTATCCTCTTAAGTATTGGAGACATTTAAATATTTCAGTTCAAGATATTAGCGACATCTAATAGGATCATGTAGATCAAACTGGGGGGGATAGTAATGTCCGTAGGTCTATACAGATATAACGGGGATATAGAAGACCGGAATTGTGAACTTACACTCAGTGAGAATATTGCTACTCAGGAATTTTACGATGAGTACTGGGAGGCAGCAATACATTAATTAGGAATAGCCCTGATTCGGGATGGATCTAAAATATATTTTCACCAATTAGAAGCTGCTGTAGTTGAGTTAAAACGATTAAGTGAGTGGGCAAAGGAACATTTAAACGGAAGTGGGTTAAATTATATGACGGGTAGAATTGAAAATTTACTTGATATATTACCTAGCGCATTTATTAGTGAAACTACAATTCTGTATATATTCTGAGGTTAGTAGCGACTACAGAGCGGGGGAGTGCCCTGATTATGTTCACTTTATCTTTCAAGGCTATCGATAACTTTGATGAAATTAAACAAATGTCTGCAAAGCAGTTTGATCTAACGAAACAAGATATCGAGGGAATTATTGAATTGGACTTTAACGGAAGTAAGTACGGTATGTTCTTTGACGATTGTCCATTTGGTAATGAAAGACTTATTAGATGGTTTGAGGACTTACTGACTATAGTCCAGAAGATTAGAATACATCAATATGTTGCTTATCGAATTCCTGATAGCGCTAATTTGTGGCTGGAGTTTAAACAGCAGGGAGTGGAACTACAAGTTAGTTTAGTAGAAGATATTGATCGGGAAGTTATTCTGGACTTATTTATTACTGAACCACTTGAGGAATTTAGATACTCAACTTGGAAGGATGTTATTGTAAGTTCGGCTTCCTTTACAGATGAAATTATGAAAAATGCGCATCAGTTTCTGGATTTTGTTACTGAATTGAATCCTGACATACTGCAGAGTACGAGTATTCAAATACTTCAGGAAAAGTTAACCGATGTAAAGCGACTGAACTCATAGAGAACCTACTTTGCTGAAAATGTGGATTACGAAGGATAATTTCAAATCGAACTTTTAAGCATGTAGTCACTTTGAATACAGGATATAAGAACACTCTTATTCTATGGCATCATAAAGTTCCGACATTCGGTCAGCCAATTCCAACTGTGGCTGCATTCGCTGATGATTCATATCGGTAGGTGTCATATACAGCACTTCTTCTCCCTGCTCAAACATTGTTACATGGAACAATACCCCTGTAGCATCTTCTTGATCTGGATCAATTACAATTTCTAAATCGCGTACCTTTTCAATCCATTCCTGAATCAGCACTTGATCTGTAGTTGTTTTTTTAGTACCATCACCACCAGTCATCATTTCAATAGAGTCAACCTGTGTAATATCGCCAGGATAAAAGGTGTGTAATTCCTTCTGGACTTTATTTACTTCGACTTGATCGGGCTGATTAGAACTTTGGCAGCCGCTAAGAATCAGGACCATAACTGTAGCAAACATTAAGGCGATAAGTGAATATCTTCTCATCGTACTCCCCCTCTTTAAACGCTAAACGAATTTTGTATTTGAAATGTTCCGCATAAACTCAATTTTGTTTAATCCTTAAAGTACATCGAGGTTACTGGTCACATTTGCTGGAAGACTACGAAACTGGGTTTAACTCTTCTAGAAATTTTTGGATGGTTCTACCTGTAAACAATTCCGGATCGCAAAAGAAATGCCCACTAATAAAGCCCTCATATGTAACAAAAAACATGAAGAATCCGCTCTCATCCGAGAGTCGGATTCTTTCTCGTTCCAACACCAATATAACTCTTGTCAAAACGTAATCATTACGATATGATAATACTCATTGTTTAGATCATAATGATTACGATTAAGAGAGAGGGGCATTACCTTGAATAAAAAGACGCCACTGCTAGCGCTGGTCTCCTTGGCCTTGAGCGCTGGACTGTTGAGCGCCTGCGGATCATCTGAGTCCAGTCCCGCTGCGCAACCATCCACCGATAATAAAAATGTTCATTTCCTATATAACTTCTCCACCAGTTCGCTAGATCCACATGTGGATTCCAGCTATGTGCCGCTGCGCGCGGGCATTACGGAAACGCTGGTTCGTCTCGATGAAGATAACTTGACGGTTGCTCCATGGCTCGCCGAGAGCTGGGAGAGCGAAGATGGGCAGCATTGGACGATTGACCTGCGAGATGATGTGACATTCCAGAACGGCAAGCCAATGACGGGTGAATCCGTTAAGGCATCCCTTGAGCGGGCACTGGAAGAGAATGTAGCCATCCAGAATGCGCTGAAGATTGATACGATTGAAGCCGAGGGCGACAAATTGGAGATCACTACAACTCAGCCGTTCCCGGAGTTCGCTTCGGAACTGGTGAACCCCAACACGGCGATTATCGACGTGAGTGAGCCGGACATTGTGAACAAGCCGATTGGTACGGGGCCGTTCAAGCTGACTTCTTTTACCCCAGGCAGCAAGCTGCAACTGGATCGTTATGATGAATATTGGGATGGAGCATCGCCTCTGAATTCTATCACGTTCTCTTTCAATGAAGATGCCAATGCCCGCACACTAGCGCTCAAATCTGGACAGGTAGATATCGTATACCGTCCTGAAGTCGAGAGCCTCGAATCGCTCAAAGCGATGGACGGCATGACGGTTGAGTCCACGTCGACATTCCGCGTGCATCAGCTAACGATGAACATGCAGCGGGAGAGTATGAAGGACCTCAATGTCCGTCGTGCGCTGGACGCGCTGATTGACCGTCAGGGTATCGTGGACACGATCCTGCTCGGCTACGGTGAAGCTGCTATCGGACCGTTCCTGCCATCACTGCCCTTCGCACCAACCTATACGGATACAGCAACGGAATCCGGAGCTGATGTCGCTGTAAAATATCTCAACGAAGCAGGATACACGCAGCAAAACGGCGTGATGACCAAGGATGGCAAACCATTGCAGCTGACGCTGCTGACATATTCAGCCCGTGCCGATCTGCCACTGATTGCTCAAGTGTTCCAATCTGATGCGAAGAAGATCGGTATCGACGTGCAGATTCGCCAGATTGACACGCCAGAAGATTATATGGCATCCAACCGCGACTGGGATATTGCAACGTACAGTAATTTGACGGCTCCTCGTGGGGATGCAGGCTATTACCTGAATGCAACGTACCATCCGAAGGGTGCTCTTAACTTTAGTGGATCGGAAGATCCGGAGTTGACCAAGATCATCGACGAACTGAATCTCACAGTTGAACCGGAGAAGCGCGCGGAACTTGCCGAGAAGGCAGCCAACTACGTGCATGACAACGTGCTGAACTCATTCGTGCTGCATCCAGGTACAATCGTTGCCTACAACGGTAAGAAGATCAAGAACTGGGTTACCACTCGCAGTGAATATTACATGATTACCAATAAGCTGGATGTGATGTAATGTTTCGCATTTTGCTTCGGAAGTTCCTTGAGGTATTTATCTTTCTGTTGTTCATTATGTTTGTAAGCTTCCTGTTCATTCGTCTGGCTCCGGGTGATCCCGTGCTGACGATCCTGAATGTGGACGAACTGTCTGTTAGTCAGGAGCAGGTCGAAGCTGTACGCGAGGAGATGGGATTCAATGATTCGCTTCCTGTCCAGTTCGGCAACTGGTTGCTCGATTTTGTTCGTCTCGACTTCGGCGTATCGTATTCAACAGGCCAGCCAGTTATGCAGACCCTGATGCGTGCACTGCCGGCTACGGCTGAACTGACGATAGGCGCTCTACTGGTCATGCTCGTCATAGCGATCCCGCTCGGCTCGCTGTCAGCGCTCCATCGTGGCAGTTGGATTGACCGCGGCAGCCGCATACTCTCCATTCTGGGTGCGGCGGTGCCAAGCTTCTGGCTGGGTCTGATCCTAATCGATATGTTCGGCGTACGCTTCGGCAATCTGCCGACCATGGGCCGGGATGGATTCACCTCACTTATTCTGCCATCTCTGACGCTGGGACTTGCCATTTCCAGCGTTTATGTGCGTCTTTTGCGTTCCAGCCTATTGGATTCTCTTAGCCAGGAGTTCGTTCGCTCCGCCCGGGCAAGAGGGTTATCCGAAGGCCGGATCTTCATGCTTCACGCGTTTCGGCACAGTCTGCCGCCTGTCATTACGGTATTCGGCGTAAGCCTCGGCAGCCTGATTGGTGGAGTTGTCGTGATTGAAGTGTTGTTCGCTTATCCGGGTATTGGCAAGCTTGTCGTTGATGCCATCCGCCAGCGTGATTATCCACTGATTCAGGGTTACATTCTGATCATGGCTATCGTGGTATTCCTCGTGAATACAGCGGTTGATCTGTCGTACCGTTATTTGAATCCCGAAATGAAACTCAAGGAAAAGGAGGCCCACCGATGAAAACCATACCCCTGCCCATTCCAACTACAAAATCTAAAAAACATAGCTGGCAGGCGATCATTGGTCTGCTGTTTGCACTGCTGGTCATCGCGGCCTCCTTGTATGCCTTTTTAGTTCTGAAGCATGATCATACCTTAACCGATCTGCGCGGACGATTGCAGGGTGCAAGTGCTCTCCATCCGTTCGGCACCGACCATCTGGGCCGCGATGTACTGACACGTCTGTTGCTTGGTGGCGGCCAAACGCTTGGTTATAGCTTGCTGGCACTCGGTGCTGCACTGCTGATCGGTATTCCTTTTGGACTGATAGCAGGATACAAACGTGGCTGGGTCGATAAGCTGTTCATGCGCATCGCTGATGCTTTTCTCGCTTTCCCTGATACCATCGTGGCGATTGTGCTAAGTGGCTTGCTTGGCGCGGGAATCGGTAATCTGGTATTGGCGATTGTGATCGTAAAGTGGGTCAGCTATGCCCGTCTAGTTCGAAGTACGGTTTTATCTGAGTCACAAAAGGATTACATTCGAATTGCCCGTACCAACGGACTTTCGGACGGTCGTATCATGAGAAAACATCTGCTTCCGCATATCGCAGGCCATGTGCTTGTGCTGGCCAGTCTTGATCTGGGTAAAATCATTCTACTCATCTCATCATTGTCTTACATTGGCCTTGGCGCACAGCCGCCAACACCTGAATGGGGTGCGATGCTGAACGACTCACGGCCGTACTTCCAGTCTCGGCCGGAGCTGATGATCTATCCGGGTCTTGCCATTGTCTCGGTAGTCCTGCTTGCCAACATGCTGGGTGACTATCTAAGAGACCGGTTTGACGTGAAGAAGGAGGTGCAACCATGATTCTCTCCATTGAGGAACTGAGCATCTCCAGTCGGGATCGTACGATTGTAGATCAAGTCTCTCTGGCTGTTCGCGAAGGCGAGTTCATGGCATTGGTTGGACAGAGTGGTAGTGGCAAAAGCTTGCTCTCGCAAGCAATTGGTCGTCTGCTGCCGCCCAACCTGCATGCGTCGGGGCGAGTCATGTTCGAGGGCAGCAACCTGCTCGAACGGAAGCCAAAGGAGATGCGCGCCCTGCGGGGAAGCCGCATCTCATATATTTTTCAAGACTATCAGGGAGCATTTACGCCCTTTCGCAGTATTGGTGGGCACTTTGATGAATACCAGAAGGTACACGGGGAAAAGTCTTCTGCCATCCGCAAGAAACGAGCGGAGGAAGCGCTGGAATCGGTTGGCCTTGGCGCTGAATTGCTGCGCCGCTATCCGTTCCAGTTGAGCGGTGGACAGCTTCAACGGGCATCAATTGCCACATCGCTGATGCTGTCTCCTCGCCTGTTGATTGCTGACGAAGCAACAACGGCACTGGACAGTGTGTCTGGGCATCGCGTGTTGGAACTGCTGGCACGCAAACAAGCGGAGACGGGCTGTGCCATTTTGTTTATCACGCATGATTGGCGCCATGTACGTCGCTATGCCAACCGCTTGGCTGTGATGAAGGAAGGTCAGATCGTCGAATCTGGCGGGAAACATCGCATTCTTGATCATCCCCAGCATGAATATACGCGTCAGCTGATTGATGCGGCTCCCGTTCTGAGTCGCTCGCTGAAGTCGGGATTGAAGGAGGCAGGAACGGAATGAAGACAACCACAAATGCTGAACGCCGTGGACTCATGCAGTCCGAAGAATCTGGTGTGCGAAGCCACGATTTTGCTAGAGACTTAAACCATGTAGACACAGACAATGTAATCATAGATACTGCGGGTACAGATCATACGGATATAGATGCGGATATAGATATTGCCGGTTCAGACAATGCTTCATCGCTCAGCACCCCTGGCAATCCTGTGCTTCACGTGGAACATCTGAGCCGAACGTATGCGGGGGCAGACCGGCCGGCTGTGAACGATATTTCCTTCACCCTGAACCACGGCGAATGCCTTGGCCTGGTTGGCGAGAGCGGGTGCGGCAAGAGTACGCTCGCCCGCTGTCTGCTACGGATTGAAGATGCAGATACAGGTTCGATTACACTGGGTGGACAGGATATTGCACGGCTGAGCGGCCGACGGTTGCGGCCACATCGCCGGAAGATTCAGATTGTTTTCCAGAATCCAATGGCTGCACTAAACCCGAAGCTCAAGATTGCTGATTCGCTGATTGATCCGTACGAACAACTTGGACGGAACGCCGAGCTGTCCCACTTTACCTATACGTCGAAGGAGGCTTACGTCCAAAAGTTGCTTGAAGCGGTCGAGCTTCCAAGCGATTTGGCTGGACGTTACCCCCATGAGCTAAGTGGTGGACAGCGTCAGCGCGTCACGATTGCACGTGCTATTGGCATTGAACCGGACGTTGTCGTTCTGGATGAACCGACGGCCAGCCTGGACGTGATCTCGCAAGGAGCAGTTTTGCAGTTGCTCACCGATCTGCGGACATCGCTTGGTCTTTCATACGTGTTCATCTCACATGATCTGGCTGCTGTACATCGCATGAGCCAGCGTATCATCGTTATGCGGGAAGGTCAGATCGTTGACCGCTTTGGTGCAGATGCGTTGTTCGCTGAAGAACGCCATCCGTATACAAAGGAATTGATTTCAATCTTCTGAGTACTCCCGGAGACGCCGGGGGTGGTAATCGTTAATTTATATATGAAGCCGCCTTACGAAGAGATTCGAGAGCGGCTTTTAGTGCATCCATTTGATCATCCAAAGTCCCCCTAAAACCGGGTTCCTTTCTTTGTTTTGAACAAATATATCTTTCAGGCCTATAACCGGGCTAACGTTCCGATGTAAACTAGCGTATACTGATGGAATAGCAAATATCTTGAAATTGCATATTTAAATTGCTCTATATTATTGATACACTAGATCAAGGTTATAATCATTCAGAGAAGGTGCGATCCCGTTCAAGAATGGGCTTGCTGCAAATGCCAAATCGATAACGCTTACATCCTTTTGGCAAATATAGGATATAAGGACGGTAGACATGAGCCAGGGACAAACGAGTACAGATGTTATCTTGATTGGTGCCGGAATTATGAGTGCAACTTTGGGAACTTTGCTAAAAGAATTGGCACCAGACTGGAATATTAAGGTTTTCGAAAAGCTAGCCACTGCAGGAGAGGAAAGCTCCAACGAATGGAATAATGCCGGAACCGGGCATGCTGCATTGTGCGAACTTAACTATACCGTTGAACGACCAGACGGAACCGTAGATATTAGCAAAGCGATTAAAGTGAATGAACAATTTCAGATCTCAAAGCAATTTTGGTCCTATCTCGTCAATAGCCGTCTGATTCGTAATCCGCGGGACTTCATTATGCCGATTCCTCATTTGAGTTATGTACACGGAGAGAGCAATGTCCAGTTTTTGAAAAGACGTTATGACTCCTTGTCGAATCACCCGCTGTTCGCAGGCATGGAATTCTCGGATGACAAGAAAGAGCTGGCGAAATGGATGCCGCTGATGATGAAAGATCGTACCAGTAATGAACCTGTTGCAGCGACCAAAATTGACTCCGGTACGGACGTTAACTTTGGTGCTTTAACGCGTATGCTGATCAAACATTTGAAGGAACAACAAGTGGGCGTCCACTACCAACATAGCGTGAAGAATATGAAACGCACCAGCGATGGACAATGGGAATTATCCGTGAAAAACCTGAAGAGCGGTGCAGTCGAACGCCATAAGGCAAAATTTGTCTTCATCGGCGCGGGCGGCGGAAGTCTACATTTGCTCCAGAAGACGGGCATTCCGGAAGGTAAACATATCGGCGGATTCCCGGTCAGTGGGATCTTTATGGTGTGCAAAAATCAAAAAGTCGTGGAACAGCATCACGCCAAAGTATATGGCAAGGCTTCGGTAGGAGCTCCGCCGATGTCGGTTCCGCATCTGGATACTCGATTTATCGACAATAAAAAGTCGCTGTTATTTGGTCCGTTTGCCGGGTTCTCACCGAAATTCCTGAAGACGGGTTCCAATGCCGACTTAATCACGTCTGTTAAGATGCATAATCTGCTTACGATGCTCGCGGCAGGTGTCAAAGAAATTTCTTTGACCAAATATCTGATCCAGCAACTGATGTTATCCAAAGAGCAACGTATGGCAGAATTGCGTGACTTTGTTCCGGGTGCGAAGAGCGAGGATTGGGATATGGTTCTGGCGGGCCAGCGTGTGCAGGTGATCAAGGATACCGTTCAAGGTGGCAAGGGCACGTTGCAATTTGGTACGGAAGTGGTCACGTCTGCAGATGGGACGATTGCGGCCCTGCTAGGTGCATCACCGGGTGCATCCACGGCAGTTCAGGTCATGCTTGAGATTCTTCAGCGGTGTTTCCCGCAGCATATGGAGGCATGGGAGCCAAAGATCAAGGAAATGATTCCTTCCTATGGCATCTCACTTGTGGAGAACTTGGATCTTCTCAAAGAGGTTCATTCTTCAACAGCCAAAGCGCTGGGGTTATCGGATGAAAAACATGTCCTGCACGTATAACGTATAGTTTATCGTGTTAGATCATAATGAAGTCATAGAAAAGAGAGCTAAGCCGGGTCGAAACCCGTGCTTAGCTCTCTTTTGGTTTATTTGGTATGTCAGAACCTGAACTTGAACTCGAGCCTGGGCTTGAACATGTCCGCTATCCTCGCGTTCCCCGTAGACCTTACACAAAGCATACGGATATGGATCGTACAATATGCTGCTGTAGAGTCATAGAACGATCTTATCGCTCAGGCTCTCATGCTGCGGTCCAAAGGGATGACAAAGGAAACTTTCGTACCTTGGCCCGGCGAGCTGACGATGGTCAAACCTTGTCCGTACATCTGGGTCAACCGGCGATGTGTATTGGTTAATCCAATGCCTCCAGTTCCGCCTGGACCTTTCTTGGGCCACGCTAGTGCCCGTTCGATCTGCTCGGGCTGCATCCCCACACCGTCATCCTCGATCTCAATCAAGGTGGACGCTGTTTGGTTGATGATTCGGATATGCACGGTTCCACCCTTCACTTTGCTGAGAATACCATGTCGAACAGCATTCTCAATGAGCGGTTGAATGGTGAGTGGCGGCAGGGATAGATCAAGATCATCGGGAATATCCCAGATGACGTTCAACCGATTCATGAATCGTTCTTTCTCAATATAGAGATAGGCGCGGGATAGATCCAACTCATGAGTGACCTCAACCATTTTCTCCGAATTGACAAAATGAAAGCTGGTCTGAAGGTACTCGATAAAAGCATCGCCCAGTTTCTGCATTCGCTCCGTGTCCATCTCACTAAGAACCATGATTGAATTGAGCGTATTGAAAAGAAAATGGGGCTGAATCTGTGCTTGTAAGTAAGCAGCCTCCATGCGCAGTCGCTCATCGATAGATTGTTTCAGTACGATCAGAGACCCGATGCGATGTCTTAATTCAACGGCATCCACGGGCTTGGTGACATAGTCCGTAGCACCGGCCATGAATCCGGCGTATACATCCGCTGGCTCGTTACGGGCCGTCAGCAACAGGATGGGAAGCTCGGATACCGAATAACGCTTGCGTACATTCTCGGTCAGTTCATAACCGGACATATGAGGCATCATGACATCGGCAATCAGTAAGTCCCAAGGCTCCTTATCCAATAATTCAAGTGCCTCAAGCGCCGAGGCCGCGGGTTGAATATGATACGGTTCATTCGCAAGCATGGAGATCAGTACTCGCAGGTTTACAGGATCATCATCGACGGCAAGAATTCTTGCGGCAGTCTTATCTTGAGAGACGGTCTGCTGCTGCGGCTCTGCAATCGCAATTTCATCGAAGCTGTGAGCGTCCCATTGCTGCTCAGTCTGGTCCGATAACGATGCGGTGTCTTCCCGTGGAAGCGAGATCTGGAAGGTCGATCCTTGCCCAGGTACGGATTGCACGGTGAGTTGGCCGCCATGGAGTTCGGTGAGCTGCCTGCTGATATTGAGACCGAGGCCGATTCCTCCGCTTAAACGGGCCTCTGGGGTTCCTTGTTCATACGCCTCGAATATTCGCTGTTGTATCTCCTCACTCATACCAACACCTGTATCTGAAACTTGAATCAAGACGTACTCTCCATGTTCCCGAACGGACACGGTAATGGTACCCTCATCGGTAAATTTGAGCGCATTATGCAACAGGTTGTAGAGCACCTGAACAAGTCTTCTCTCATCGGCTTGAATCAACGGCAGTGATTCTGGAATATCCACCTGCATATGGATGGGCTTGCCCTCTGCCATGAATCGGAACATACCGATCACGCCTGGAATGACAGATGCAAGAGATAAAGGTTTCTTCTGAAGCGTAATACGTTTTTCCTTCAAACGAATGACATCAAGGAGGTCATCCACCAGTTGGGACATGCGTCGGCCGATGGTAACTAACAGCTTCATGTCTTCTGCCTGCTGCCCACCTGATTTACGACGTTCACGAACCGCGATGCTCTCGGCGATATTGATGATCCCGTGCAGCGGTGTACGCAATTCATGAGCCGTATTCACAAGAAACTGATCCTTCTGGCGATCCTCCTCTTTGAGCTGTTCGTACAACTTCTCGATCTCACTTGAATTGCGGAAGTATTTTCTGAACCAATAGGCGGAGAAGCCAAACATAGCCGCAATCACATCGATCGGATAATATACGTTGGTAATTTCGCTATGTGAGTTCACAATTCCCCATAACACGCTTGATAGGCTGCTAGTAGCCGCAAAGAGCAAAAAGCTTGCGTCCCTTCGTTTCTCGGCTGCCATTCGGAAGAATAGGTACACAGACCAGCCGATGGCAAACAGATAGAGGAAATCAGAAAGCCCAATCTCAAGTACATGATAGATTAGGGTCACGGGTGCGACGAGTAAAAATAAACAGTAAACGCCAAGCACGCTGGCATAGATACGGAACAGTTTACGCCATTGTAGATTATGGGAGAAGCTTTTAGCCATTTGTAAAAGAAAGAATGCGAACAACGGATAGGACAACGCTTTGGCCTTAACGATCCAAGTGAAGTTGAGAGGAATCCAACTTAATAACAGATTGTCATGGTCGGAAGCGACCGTTAGGGCAGCTACCAGTGTTAGCATCGAGAACGTCAGAAGAGCTCGTTCCTTTCGGATAAATAGAAACATGACAAAAGCGTATAGGCTGTGCAAAATCAGTATGGCGAATGTAATCTTTTGCAGATCGATAGACAATCCTCGTTCACTTCCAATGGCTTCTGGAGAACCAAAATAGAGAGAGCGTGTGATCCCTCCGCTATAAGGATCGTCAAAATTGGCTGTCTGCACCAAAAGATTGAGTTCGGTAGAACCGTCAAGCACATAGGAAGTTGTAAATGCAGTCCTTTCTGGTCGATAGGCTTCGGCATGAGTGGCAGGTTGGCCGAATTCGGCAACAATGGTCCCGTTCATCTCGATAATCGATGATGTCTGGATTTTCTGAGCCCAGAGAGAGACTTCCTCCACAGATGGATCTAACAGTATGCGAAGACGGTACGTCCCATATCCGAACGACGATGAGGATTGTGGTAATGCATCACGCCAGTCACCGGGAACTTGAATCGGTGTGGATGGGTTATCCGCTATTTTCGCGTCACGATTAGAGATTAACGTCTGGGGATAAAACTCCCATTCTCCATCCAGGGATATAGGTGAAGTGTTGGCTAGGTCCCAGTCTCGAAGGTCTAACAAGCCTTCAATGGGTTCAGGATGTGCGGGAATAGTGAAAGTCTCGGACCATATCCAGCGAAAGCCAAGCAAAATAGTCAGGAATAGAATCGACAGCACTACATATCGGGGTATCTTTTTATAGGTTATTGGTTTCATGGCAGACTTTAGTTTTCGACAGTTTACTTCAAATTCCTGCATGCCCTCTGCCAAAGATGAACATTTTTTTGAATACCGGAACATAGATTCTATATTTAAATGATAGCGGTCCCACGTCAGGATTTATGGTAAAATTATAGATTAAAGGGTGATCAGTGAGCCAGAGGAGTTGTGCATATGAGAGTGATTTTGGTAGATGATGAATATCTCGCTCTGAGCAGGTTGAACAAACTGTTGCAAGAGAGAGAGGATTGCGAAGTTATCGGCTCTTTTCTGACGGCACAGGAAGCCATAGATCAGATCGAAATTCATCTGCCGGAAATCGTCTTCATGGACGTTCAAATGCCGGGGATGAACGGGATCGAGGCGACCGAACGTATCCATGAGGTTTCTCCTGGAACAGAAGTTATTTTCACAACCGCATATAACGAACATGCACTGACGGCCTATGGGCTTGAAGTGCTGGACTATATTATGAAGCCTGTAACGCGTGACCGTTTGGAAAAAACGATGAAGATGTATCAACGCCGAACGGTGTCAGTAAGTCTGAATATAACAGAAGGGCCATCCATGATGATCCGTTGTCTGGGGATGCTCCAAGTCCAAGTGCACCCAAATGAGCCGCCAAAACATATGAAGTTCAGAACAACCAAGATTAGAGAGTTATTCGCCTATTTGCTTCACCATCGGAACAAACCGATTAAGCGGGATACGCTACTTGAACTGTTGTGGCCAGAGTTGGATGAGCGGAGAGGTATATCCAATCTGCACAGTGGGATCCATCGCTTACGTAGCATGATGAACGAATTCATGGGTGAGGACAAGATGGTCATTCGTTATCAACAGTTTGGCTATCTATTGGAAACGGGTGAATTCAGGATTGACGCGGAAGAATGGGAGAGCCGTCTTACCCGATTGCCTCTATTATCTTCGTCTACAATAACTGAACATCGGCAGACCTCAGATCAATATGAAGGCAAATATTATGGGGAGGACGATTATGTATGGGCTGAGTTGGAGCGCCAGCGATTGCATGCACTCTGGCGTAACCATGCCATGCAACTCGCACAATATTACATCGAACTGGGACAGAATACGGAAGCACTCACGTTATATTACCGGGTACAGCAATTCGAACCATCATTGGAGGAAGTCGGACTGGCCTTAATGAAGACCTACGATCGATTAGGCAATAAAGATCCTGTGGTCGCTCAATATAATCAGTTGGTTATCGCTTTAGAACAAGAGGCAGGTATACGTCCTGGCCTAGAAGTTGAGTTATGGTACCAACAATGGAAAAATTCGAATAGTTAATTGGAAATATACAGCCTTGCAGCTTCATTTGCAAGGCTGTTTTTTGTTGTATTTGCTAGTGAAAGGTTTGGTAAGAGTTTGGTAAGAGGCCATGTGTAGAATAAGCAAGATGAGGGTAGATATGATGTTTTGAGTCAGTAAGCAGTCCAAAAATAACATATTAAGTAGGAGGAAACTATGTACACAGCAAAAATCCGGAAGAAACCATGGCAAAGAATTTCCATGCTGGTTCTTTCCTTTATTCTAGCGATTGGAACGTTGCCCATGAGTTTGGCTCAAGCGGAGTCGACTAACCAGACTCCTGTTGGTCCGGGCGGAGTTGGATCCCCTTCACTATGGCTACGACCAGAGCGGGTAAGCGGAGTTGCCAGCGGCGAAAAGGTGAGTATCTGGGAAGATCAAGGCAGTAAAATAAACAATGCAACCCAAAGTACGGAAGCTAATCAACCGACCTATTGGGATGATAAAAATCATAATATCAATTTCAATCCGGTATTGGAATATAACGGCACGAGTAGTTTTATGAATCTGGATGTAAGTAAGCTTCCTCAAGGGAAGAGCCCCAGATCGATCATTACCGTTAGTAAAACCAATAAAACGGGAGGCCTCAATTATATTATTTCATGGGGAGTACAAACACCGAATGCTTATACGGGTATGGGGATGCTTCAGAATAATACAAGGGGCGGCTTGACGACATTTAACAGTGATAGAAACCAAACATTATACACCCCTGAAGGATTCTTGGGCACGACTTTCCCGAACGAGCAATTTGTTACTTGGACAGGCGGAGATACTGGTATAAACCAAGCTAGATTGTACAGTAAAATGAAGCAGGTACAGCAACTAAATGACTGGGGAAAAGATAATGTTAAGCTATGGGATACTGGTAACTCTGGCGGAGCAGTAGTCGGTAAGCTGATCCCAGCAGCTACGGGCATTGAACATTGGCAGGGTACGATTGAAGAAATTATCGTATTTGACCATGCTCTTACGGACGCAGAACGCCAAAAAGTCAGCACATATCTGGCGATCAAATATGGCTACACGATGGATCAGACGACAGCAAATTCATATGTCGATTCAAACATGGCTACGATCTGGGATGCCCAGGAGAACGCAGTCTATACCCATCGCATTACAAGCATCGGTCGAGATGATCAGAGCGGATTGATGCAGAAACAAGCCAAAGCGCAGGAACTGGGATCTACGTTGACGATTGCATTGGGCAACAGTGTTGAGGATACCAATTCTGCAAATAAAAATGAATTCTTAAAGGATTCTTCTTTCTTTACGTTTGGTGACAATGGAGCAAGTACTGAATTCAAAACACCAATTACGAAAGATGGGAAAAAACTACTTGGGATGGAGCGTGTCTTCAAGGTACAGAAAGCAAATTGGACTGAATCACAGATTACACTTCAGGTAGACGAAACGGGAGGTAACCCGGCGTTGCCTCGGTATGTTGTGATCAGCGATGATGCTAAATTTGGTAATCCAAACTCATTACATTTAATTGAGAATGGCCAATTAACCCTGAATACCTCTAGTTTTGGTCCGAACTCGTACTTTACCATTGCAACTGCTGCTACTCCTTTGACGGTACCGGACGTCACACTGACCGACGATGAGTTGACATGGGAAGCAGTTGCGCATGCAGATAAATATGAAGTAACAATCGAACTGGAAGACGGCACGAAGCGGACGGTGGAAGTAACCGGAATGGCGCTTAACCTGTCGCAATTGGTACCATCGCTAGAAGTTGGCACCTACAAAGTGACAGTAACAGCGAAGACGAACAATCCAGCCTATTCTGATTCAGAAGAGTCGAATTCGAAAAGTTATGTTGTTGCTATTGATAAGTCGAAGTTGAAAGCTAAAGCCGATGAGATTAACGGTAAGATCGAATCAGGCGAACTGGACGAAGAGGAGTACACACCAGAAACATGGCAAACGCTGCAAGAAGCGTTAGGAGTTGCTGAATCCGTGTTCGACGACGAGAATGCAACACCGGAACAAGTAGAAAAGGCTTATCAGGATTTGGTGGATGCCCGGAAGGGGCTTACCAAAAAGCCTGGTACTGGTGTCGACACGTCAGTGCTGAAAAATGAACATGATAGAATAAAGGGTGAAAATCTAACCGAAACGGAATATACGGTAGAGAGCTGGGAAGCACTCAAAGATGCGATGAATGAAGCAAATCGAGTGCTTAATGATCTGACAGCGAATCAAGCGCAGGTAGACAAGGCACTTCAGGATCTGACAGATGCAAGAACGGGCTTAATCCCTACAACATCTGTACCAGTTGTAGATAAATCAGCTTTGCAAGCGAAAGTAACTGAAATTACAGGTGAAAGCCTCGAAGAGTCAGCGTACACACCAGCGAGCTGGATTGCACTCAAAGATGCAATGAATGAAGCAGAGCAAGTGTTAAATGAACCGACAGCGACTCAAGCGCTGGTAGATAAGGCACTTCAGGATCTGACTAACGCTAGAACGGGACTTACCAAAGTAATTGGTACAGATGAGTCTACGTTGCAGACGCTGGTCCCTTCGGTGGGAAGCTTGTCTCCGGCTTTTGATCCGGCGAAAGACACGTACACCATCTCTGTGCCGAATAGCGTATATCAATTCCAGCTCACGCCAACGGCACTTGATCCACTTGCGAAGATTGAAATAGCTGTTGGAGATGGAGAATGGAACGAGGTTTCAAGTGGTACTGTAAGTGAGAATCTACCGCTCCAAGTCGGTGGAAATAAGATCGTTGTTAGAGTAACCGATTCACTTGGAAATGTTACGGCGTATAAAATCAACGTGACTAGAGCATCCAGTGACAATGGTAACAATGGTGGAGGCAACAATGGCGGCGGTGGAAATACGGGAGGTAACGGCGGAAGTACACCAGCACCTACACCTGCGCCAGTACCAACGCCAACTCCGGCACCCGTGAAGGATAATTTGGAAACAACTCGGGATGGTAACCATCAACCATTTGCTACATCCAAACCATCTGACAACAAAGAAACATTAGTTCAAGTTGATCCAGCCAAGCTGAATGTTGCCATGTCACAAGGCACAGGCCAGCAGTTCGCCATTCATTCACCGAATGATGGGGATATGAAGGTGGACGGTTTAACCCTCGAAACACTGAAACAATTGGTGGATCAAGGTTCCAAACTAAACATTAGCAATCCGCTGGCAATCTATCCGGTACCTGGCGGTAAAATGGACGTGAATGGTGTGTCCAGACAGCTTGGTAATGCAGCGTTGAATGATATTGATGTCCATGTTGATATCGCACGTTCCTCGGATGCCTTGATTGACAGCGCCGAGACAAGAGCCGCATCCCAAGGATACGAGCTACTTGTCACACCGGTTGATCTGGATCTGACGTTTACGAAAGATGGACAGACCGTGCGATCCGGCCAGCTGAATGGTTATGCACCGAAGTATATTGCACTTCCGGAAGGTATCGATCCGAACCGGATTACTACAGGCGTAATCATTAATCCGGACGGTAGCATCTTCCATGTACCAACGGTTGTCACTAAGATCAGTAGTCGTTACTATGCGCTCATTAATGACTTGCGTAGCAGCGGAAGTTACTCGGTCATCTGGAATCCACAGGATTTTGAAGATGCCAGATCCCATTGGGGTAAAATTGATGTGAACAACATCGCTGCAAGACTGGATTTGCAGGGTAACGGAGATAACACATTCTCACCGAACCGTCAGGTTACTCGTTCTGAGTTTGCCGAGATTGTTGTGCTTGGACTGGGCTTAATGCGTCAGGATGCACCACAGAATCTATTCCCTGACGTTAACGATTCCGCATGGTTCCGCTCTGCGGTAGCCCTTGCAAATGAATTCGGTATCGTTCGCGGTTACGATAATGGGAACTTCAACGGTAATCAGGAGATCACACGTGAGCAAGGATTTGCTATGGTTGCTCGTGCCTACCGTCTGATTGAGCCGGAAGCGGCAATTAGCCCGGATCAGATGAACTCTGAACTGGAACGTTACAGTGATGCAGCGGATGTATCGAATTGGGCCAAAGAAGATGTAGCCCAGTTGATTGCAGCCGGAATCATCCAAGGTAATGGGCCGGAGGTGCTGAGTCCGAAGACCACGATGACCCGTGCTGAGGTCACTGCATTGATTGCAAGAATGTTGAAGGTAACCAACTTGATTGATCAATAAACACAATCTAAAATGAAAAGCCTTTGCTGACATTGGGGGTCGGCAAAGGCTTTTTTCTATTTTTATTAAATTCTTAAATTCATGTCGTAATACTTTCGCCCTGTTGGCAGATCGTGGAATCTGAGATGATGGGTTCACCAGAGGTTCGGGTGACAAACTTTGAACTGCTGGCCTTCAGGCTATTGCGATCCTTCCTTCTACAATCATTGGAGATCATAGGGTCGAAGCTCTCCTGAAGATTTTATTTCAGAGAGGAGGCGTCCAGGCTATCACATTCCTTCCTTCTAACCCTAACCTTCCACGTTATATAGGGATGTGGCTTTCCTGGACTCTTTTATCATGAACAATACAATCTATTTGCGCAGAGCGAACAAACTCATTATCGAATCAAACGAAGGGAAACAACAGTTGCCGAAGACACATCTGGCGACTGCCCTCAAAAATATTGAAGCACTCGGATATACCTTCTCGGATGAGCTAATGCAGGCGATGCGGCAGCTGTCCAAGGAACAATTTGAAGCAACATATATTCAACTCGTGGCTGATCTAAGAGTCATGGTCGGCGCACATGTGAAGTACACACCGATGTATGCAGGATTCCCGATGCAGGTGATGCAAGCGGATGAGGCCGAGTTATATCTCAATGCGATTATTCATTATCTGACCAACCTGACTGTGGTCTATCCGGATCAACCATCTGTGGAGCGAATGCCTTTGCTGGAGAAGACGGACTTAAAAGTCATTGGTTTGGGAAACCAGCAAGCATTCCAGACACTCATCCGTCAGATCATTGAAGCAAAAGGTTCCATCTCGGAAACAGACAAGGCGGATATCGACACGGTATTGGAGCATGCAGACCCGGAAGACGTGGATGCGCTATTACCCGCTGAGATTCCGTTTAAAGAAAATGTGGGCTTTGTGATTGCCTCGCTGTTGAAGCATGAAAAAGCAAACATCGACCGGATCGGTCCGTATTTCAAAACGGCAAGTGATGTCCTCCGTCTGGCTGTTGCCTGGTCCGATGGTGATGTCAGCCTCGCTGCGGCTTCTCCCTTCCGGAAATTCAAACGCCGCGAGAGACGCCTTTTGCTCGGATTATTGGAGCAATGTGGCTCCATGACGGAGGATATGCTGCGATATAAGGATCGCTGGATTCGCCTTGGCGAAATTCTGCATCCTTCGGAATATAAGCTTCGGTATCCACGATGCGAAGAAGCCTTTGATATTTTGCGTAATAATAAGCCTTATTCGACCTTCAACGGAAGTGTGGAGCTTGCCTTCCAATATCGGAATGTATGGAGTCTGATCGATCTGTTGTCACAGCGTCCAGGTGAATTCGCGAGAAGACTGGATCACTTGCTGCGGATGACCGAAGATGAAGCGTATGTACTGCTGGCATTTGGTGAGGTACTGGAGCAAGTATCTACCCCGGTGTTATTGCAGGTAAGACAGCATTTTGCCCACCGTAATGAACCGCAGGATCTGCGTGTCTTCTTCCCGAAAGGCAATGTAGCCAAAGCTTTTGCTGTTCCGAATGAGCTGCCAGAGATCGATGAAGCCACGTGTCAGAATGTCGTGCAATTGTGCGAACAGGCATTGGTAGAGCGCTTCGCTGCCCTTGCCCCGCTTGGAAAGACTTATGTCGATCCACAGCTTCATGATTATCTGGTGCCCTTTTCCCAGAGATCGGCGAGCAAGGCTCTGCATACTATCGTACGTGGGAGTCGTGTGCCGATGGCCGAGGGAGATACCATTCGATTCTTCAACTGGTGGAAAGAGGGGGACGTGGATGGAAAGTCTACAGGGCGCGTGGACATTGACTTGTCTGCGGTGATGTACGATAAGGACTGGAACTATGTGGAGCATATTTCCTATACGAATCTGCGATCCTCTAACTATAAGGCTGTCCATAGCGGAGATATCGTGACCGCACCTTATGGCGCAAGTGAGTTCATTGATCTGCATATTCCATCCATCGTGGCCTATGGTGGACGATATGTGGTGGCGACACTGCTATCGTTTACCAGTCATCCGTATTGTGATCTGCCGGAATGTTTTGTAGGGTGGATGATGCTGAAGAAGCCGGGGTCTGGCGAGATTTTCGAACCGTCTACCGTAGCGAACAAAATCGATATTACCGCGGATACGCAGATTGCGATCCCTGTGATTATGGACCTGGTCGAACGCACCGTCATCTGGACAGACCTGGCGCTGACCAGATATCCGGAATACTACAATAACGTAGAGGGGAATCAGAAAGGTATCGTGCTGATGGGTAAAGCACTAACGAATTTACGCAAACCCGATCTGCACGACTTGTTCATGCTCCACGCGAAAGCTAGAGGAGAACTGGTGGATACAATAGATCAAGCGGATACAATCTATTCGGTGGATCAAGGTATTACACCCTATGATATCGAGCAGATTATGGCGGAGTATCTGGTTTGACCTGTTTGACCTGACTACTGGCGATATGTGAATATCAAGGTTAGAAAAGAGTAGCTGATGCTGCTCTTTTTTTCTGGTTTGGGTGCAAAGAGCCTACAGAATGGTGCAGGTAATGTCGGATGCAAAGAGAATGACTTTGCTAAGCTTAAATTAACGTGGGAGGGATGATATGGATACGCTGAGGCGGTTAAATGAAGCCTTGAATCATATTGAGGAGCATCTGATGGATGTCGTGGACATGAAGGAGATTTCCCGAATTGCCTGCTGCTCGGAGTATCACTTTACACGCATGTTCTCTTTTCTTAGTGGTGTAACACTCTCGGAATATATTCGGCGTCGCCGCATGACACTTGCGGCCATGGAGTTAAGCCACAGTGACAGCAAAATCATTGATATTGCGCTAAAGTACGGGTATACATCGCCGGATTCTTTCACTAGGGCATTTCAAAGCATGCATGACACTACGCCCTCCGAAGCGCGAAACCATGGCCCATCCCTTAAAGCCTTTCCACGGATGACATTTCAACTGACCATTCAAGGAGGAAGCGAAATGAACTACCGCATTGAAGACAAAGAAGCTTTTCGAATCGTGGGTATTCGTAAAAGGGTGCCAATCGTATTCAACGGGGTTAATCCGGAGATCGCTGCGATGTACCAGAGTCTCACACCGGAATTGATTGATACGATCAAGGGGGCATCAAACGTCCAACCTATGGGCTTAATCAGTGCTTCAGCCCATTTCAGTGAGGGACGGATGGCGGAACAGGGAGAACTGGATCATTACATTGGTGCAGCTACGACAAAGGATACGCCTGAAGGACTGGAACAGCTGGAGGTTCCTGCTTCAACGTGGGCTGTATTTACCGTCGTGGGTCCGTTTCCAAGCACGCTTCAGGAGGTGTGGGGCCGGATCTACGCAGAGTGGTTTCCCTCATCGGATTATGAGCTGAGTGAGGGTCCGGAAATGTTATGGAATGAGCACAAGGATGTTACTGTAGAGCAATATAGAAGTGAGATATGGATACCTATTCGGAAGAGATGATACTGTCTCTAGCTTAGTATCTGCGGGCGCAGCTTTTTGAAGCTGCGTTTTTTGTTTTCAGAATTTGCTATCGGATATACGTGCCGTTTTCATTGCAAATTTATGTAATATAATGGTATTATTTTATTGGAATTGTAAGAATACTTGTATGTAGAAGAGTGATTTAAAAAGGGGGGGGGCGACGGAAGTGTCAGTTATTATACATTATAATGTAAGCGCTTTATCAAATGAGTTCCAAGGAGGAAATTACTCATGACCAAAAGTATAGTGAGAAAGGCGCTTGGTTTGTTTTTAATCATCGTTATGATCGCAACAGCTGTTGTATACCCTGCATCTACCGGACACGCGGCAACCATTAATGTGACCGATAACGGCTCCAGAATTGAAGTAAACACCGGATCAGGATTAGTCTATGTGGTGAACAAAACCAATGGGGATATTATCTCAGCCAAAATGAACGGTACGGAGCTGAACAGCAACAGAGGATCACATATCGGCTCAGGTTTGGGCTCCTCCGCCAATGTGACGTGGAATACCTCTCCTTCAGGATCAACCGTGTTAATCACGGTATCCACAAGCACACTAAATCACTATTATGCTTCACGTGGTGGGGAGAATATCATATACATGGCCACGCATATCACGGCTCAACCTTCGATCGGGGAGCTGCGATACATTTTCCGTGGTAATGGTAGTGTGTTGACAGGTGTTCCGGCGAATTCAAACAACAGGGGTAACACCGGAGCGATTGAAAGTCAGGATGTGTTCGGGTTTGCAAATGGACAGTCGGCCTCCAAATATTATGGTAATGATCAGGCCAAAGATTTATCCGTTCGTGGAGTTACGGGGAATGGCGTCGGTGTGTTTATGGCCTACGGCAATCGGGAAAAAAGCTCTGGTGGTCCATTCTTCCGCGACATCCAGTTCCAAAGTGGAACAGAGACGGAAGTATATAACTATATGAACTCAGGACATGCACAGACGGAGAATTGGCGCCTGGGTCTGCATGGGCCGTACGCTTTGATCTTTACAACGGGAGGTACGCCAAGTGTACCCGACTTCAGCTGGATGTCTGGTCTTAATCTGCAGGGTTGGGTATCCAGTAGGGGGAACGTGGTACTTAATGGCCTCTCCGGGATGGATACAGGGTATGCTTACACAATTGGGTTTGCCAATAGCAACGCCCAGTATTGGGTGGGGACGTCTTCAAGTGGGGCGGCAGCCAAATACAGCATGATCCCGGGCACGTACACCATGACAGCCTATAAGGGAGAACTGGCCGTATATACGGAAACGGTTAATGTCACGGCAGGGCAAACGACGACACTGAATACACGTACGATCAACAATGACCCGAGTAAAGCCTCTAACATCTGGCGAATTGGTAATTGGGATGGTACACCACGGGAGCTCCTGAATGGACAGACGATTCCGATCCGTCACCCTTCCGATAGTCGCAACCCAAGCTGGGGACCTGTCACCTATGCTACCGGTAGTGCGACCAATCGATTCCCGGCAATCCAGTTCCGTGGTCAGAATTCTCCAACCACAATAACGTTTAATTTGAATGCATCTCAAGCGGCATCTTCTCATACGCTCAACATCGGTATTACCGCAGCTTACAATAATGGCAGACCGAGTGTAACGGTTAATGGACATGCTTTAACCAATCCTGCTGCATCTTCACAGCCCAATTCTCGTAGCTTCACCATTGGTACGTATCGTGGGAACAACACAACCTTTAGCTGGAATGTTCCAGCATCCTACTTCGTGAATGGTTCCAATACCATCACGATTACGCCAATCAGCGGTTCAAGTGACTTGGGTAACTGGTTAAGTGCAGGCTGGGTCTATGACTGTGTTGAGTTGCTGAATTGAATGAAGAATTCAATATAGTGGAAGGAATAGAGGAGGTGGCCTGCCTGGTTTTCTTAACCGGGTTCTGGTTACCTCTTTTAGTCTTGTCATCCGAAATGAAAAGATATTGATTCATGATATCCCTAAGGATTTTGCTTTGCTGGAGATGGTGATCCGGATAGTGGTATAATTTTCAATACGTAATCATGAGTGAATGAACGGGGAGGAAAAGAGAATGAGAGACGATCTGTTGGTTCAATTGCAAGAGTGGCATGAAGAAGATGAATTTCAGGAAATTGTAGATGCAATTCAAGCAATTCCTGTGGAAGAAAGGGATTATGAGCTGGTTAACCATTTGGGACGAGCGCTAAATAACCTGGAACAGTATGAAGAAGCGGTTGAACAATTCCTGACGGTTGCTAAAGAGGGCACAGGTGACCCACTCTGGCATTATCGGATTGGACTGGCTTATTATTATCTGGAGCAATATGCGCATGCACTGCAGGCGTTTGAAAGAGCGGATGAATTGGACCCTGAGGATGAAGATACGCTGGAGTTTCTGGGATGGATTCGAAGCAAAATGGAGGAGCCGTCCGAATCTGAACCTGAAGTTGAAACGGATCCAGAGGCTGTTGGAGAATTCCATGTACCCGTTGACGTTGTAGCGACCTTTGAAGCAGTTCCCAGACCGGAATCCGGCGAATTCTGGAACGATAGTGAGCAGGCACTGGAGCACTATGTGTCCAATCCGCCAAGTGATGGCCTCATTGAGTCTGTGGAGGAGCAATTGGTGTTCCGACTCCCTGCCTCCTACATTGAGATGATGAAGCTACATAACGGTGGCATTCCGTACAATCGATATTTCCCTGTAGCCAACACAGATACGGGAGCTACGGATTATGTTGAAATTGAAGGCATACTGGGCATTGGCCGTGAGAAGCCTCGCACGCTAGCGGGTGTACAAGGTAGCTGGACTTTGATTGAACGTGAAGGTTATCCGGAGATTGGTGTGGTCATCGCGGTATCTCCTTCGGAGTCGGGGGTTGTCATGCTCGATTATCGTTCATTCGGTAATGATGGAGAACCTGAGGTCGTTTATGTGAAGAGGGAGAATCCCAAAGAGATCCTTCCGCTGGCACCGAACTTTGAGACGTTTATCCAAGGGCTGATGACTCCAGAAGTCTAGTATGAATAATATCATTGTGTTGAAGCGCCTCTATACTAGTGCTAACTAAACAATGTAGAGTATGGTAAAAACAATACAAGCCGCGAGGGAGATACATTCCCTTGCGGCTTGCTTTCGTTCTATCGGAATCTTTCCGGTTTACGCCGGATATCCGCCACCTGGAGGCGGCCATGCGCCGTAGAAGCGACGCAACAGAACAATCTCCCCTAGATGGTACGAGTTATGGGAGGCGATATTGCGCAGAAGTCCTGCTTTAGTTTCACCCGGGAAATAGAGCAGTGGATCATCTAATTGTGCAGTTTCTGCAATGGCTACGGCTTGATCAACTCCATCCAAGAATGCCTGAATATCTGCCTTCCACGTTGCTTCGTCCTGTGGACCCTTCTCTTCAGGCCAGCTTTCACTCACGTTAGCAGGGAGCTGTGGCTTGCGTCCTTCCAAGTGTTCGAGCATGAATTGTTGCCAATAATGCATATGCTTCACCAACTGATAGATCGTATATGGCATGGCATCGTGCGTACGAGCAGCAAGTGTGACATCGATATCGGGTAGAGCACGGGCGATGCGGATATGACCGCGTTCCCCCACTAATGATTTGACAAGGGCTTGCCCAAAGCTTTGATTAATATCTGACATATGGAACCTTCCTCTCTTCCAAGACCGGATCTGATAACCTGTCTTCTATTTAGTATTATACAATTAAATTGCTAAAAATTAAAAATAGGTAACGAAGAACGCTAAATACTTAAAATGCCTATGATATAATAGTGAAAATAAATCTCAAGACCTCAGGGTCGAGGAGGAAGCTCCTGTGAAAGTGATATTGGTTGACGACGAACGTCTAGCGTTGATAGGCCTTCAAAAATCACTAGAAAAAGAAGTAAGCGGCATTGAAATTATCGCTACATATATGAATCCAACAGAGGCTGTGGCGGGTATTGTGGAGCACCGTCCTGATGTTGTATTTCTGGATATTCATATGCCGGAGATGGATGGTATGGATCTGGGAAGACAGATTCAGGCGGCAACACCGGGCACCGAAATTATATTTGTGACCAGTTACGATCAATATGCGGTGCATGCTTTCGAATTACAGGCTTTGGACTATGTGATGAAGCCCATCCAAAAGGATCGATTGAAGCAGACGGTGAGCCGCGTAAGAGAGAAACTGAGCGTAAAACGCGAGCAGCGGTCAAAGGATACAAACGTACCTTTAATTTGCTGTTTTAATCAGATTCAGTTTAAGCTTCCAGGCAAGGATGTTCAGGTGGCCAAATGGCGTACAAGCAAGGCGCAGGAGCTGTTTGCATACTTGCTTCACCACCGGAACCAGGTCATCCATCGCAGTGTTCTGCTGGAGCTTCTGTGGCCGGGAATGGAAGAGGAGAAGACGACACATCAACTCTACACTGCAATGTATCATGTCCGCCAAACCCTGAAAACTTGCAATATGGATATGATCACGATTCAGAGCGGGCACCTGGAGGCAGGTTATCGACTCGAATTGGGTGAGGCTCAGTTGGATAGTGAGCAGTGGGAACGGGAAATCAGGCAATGGAAAGTCATAGACGCAAGTACCGTTCATGCCTATGAGCAAGCGCTTCATCTATATAAGGGTACCTATCTTGGCAATTATGAATACATGTGGGCTGAACCTGAGCGGGAAAGATTACGCTATCTGTGGCTGTATCATATGAGACAACTAAGTCTGTATTACCAGCAGCATGGGCTGGCGGAGAAAGTGGTCGAGAGTACACAACGTATCCAGCATATGCTTCCGGATGAAGAAGAAAGTTATTTTATGCTAATGAAGTTATATGATGAAATGCACAACGATCTCGGTGTGGAGGAGCAGTATCGTCTCTTAACCACCAGAATGGAGCAAGATTTGGAGATACCGATCAGTGAGGACATTACCGAATGGTATCAGGACTGGAAGCTCGGTTTAACCAAAGTCATGAAAAAATAATTAATGAAATTACTTCAAACGAAACGTATGGACCGTTACAAATATTTGATCATCATGCTAATCATTTTTGGAGTGTTAATTGGCATGCGCTCGGTATGGTCTGAGCTATTCCACACAGTAGATGAGCATCGCGCCGTTAACGGGGTGCTTGATTTGAGAGATGTGGATCTGGATCATTCCCCTGTCATGTACTTGAATGGGGAATGGGAACTTTACCCGGATGAGTTGCTGACCCAACAAGATATTGCGAAGAGGAATGGCGGTGCAAAGACTGTTCAGGTCCCAGGAGACTGGGGGAGTGCACAGAATCAGGAACAAGAGAGTTCGTACGGTTACGGAACATATCGATTGCGCATTTTGACAGATCCACTTCAGACGCCGATAACCTTCTGGTTCAAGGGAATCCGAAGTTCATCCGAGATCGAGTTGAATGGAGACGCGGACGGGGGTATGGGTGAGGTCTCCGCGGATAGCAGTACATATATACCCCGAAGCACTTCATATACAGCGACCTATGATCAGGAAGGAACAACCTCTATTGAACTATTGGTCCGTGTAGCCAATTACGACAGCCCGTATATGGGCGGAATTAGCAAACCTGTTCGCTTTGGTTCACAGGCAGCCGTTGATTTTTCGCGTTGGTATTCCATTGGTTTTCAGATGCTCACCTTTCTGGTTCTGCTCCTCCACGGCATGTATGCCTGTATTCTTTACGCATTTAATCGACAGGAACGTTCCTTGCTGGTTGGAGCCGTATTAACTTTATCTGTTGGCATCACGGTTACGATGGGTCATGATAATATATTGATGTTATGGCTTCCAATTAATTATACTTGGGGCATTAAAATTCGATTGATCTCATTGTTGCTGCAAAATGCTTGTATCCTTCTGTTATTCCAGAGATTAACGATGGTTCATGTACGAAAGGCATGGCTACAGTGGCATGTTGTCATGACCTTGATCTATACGGCCGTGATTGTGGTGATGCCCATTCATATTACATATGCCATGATCCATTACAACGTCATTAACCTATTCTTTCTTGTATCCCTGATCTGGTTTCTATATATCGTCGGAACGATGATCTTCAGGAAACAGGCGGACCGGGATATTGTTTTTCTGCTGCTTACTGCAGGAGGTATTACATCCAACCTGTTATGGAGTGTGGCCGAGACAGCCGGAGATGTGACAACAGTCTATTATCCTATTGATATTATCTTTGCGATTACGGGCTTCTCTGCCTATTGGTTCAAGAAATACTTCAGGAATGTCAGGGAGAATATGAAGCTGAATACAGAGCTGCAGAAGGGCGACAAAATTAAAGATCAGTTCTTGGCGAATACATCACATGAACTGCGGACTCCACTGCATGGGATCATTAACATCGCTCACAACGTGGTCACCCGAGAGAAAAACAGGCTGGATGAACGGAGCCTGGAGGATATGGAGTTGCTGATTACGATCGGTCGACGGATGTCACATCTCCTTGGTGATCTACTGGATGTAGTCCGGCTGAAGGAGCACCGCATTGAGTTACGTCAGGGGCCTCTTTCCATACAGTCGGTTGTGCCTGGCGTTATCGCCATGCTGCAATTCATGGCAGAACGAAAACCGGTTTGCCTTCATATGGAGATTCCCGAATCGTTCCCTCAGGTCATGGCTGATGAAGAAAGGCTTGTTCAGATTTTGTATAATCTACTGCATAACGCGCTTAAACATACAGAGGAAGGAACGATATCCGTAAGTGCCGAAATTCGTGAAGGACATGCTCTGATTCATGTGACGGATACAGGCATTGGCATGGATGAGGATACACGGATGCGTATTTTCCTTCCGTATGAACAAGGGTCGTATGGAATCAGTGATGGACAAGGCATCGGGCTTGGACTGAACATCTGCAAAGAGCTTGTAGAACTGCACGGCGGGGCACTTACGGTTCGCTCGGAACTCGGAAAGGGCTCGGTATTCAGCTTCGATCTACCACTCGCGGATGAAGCCGCCGATCAGGCTCAGTCGCAGCTACCTCTAATTTGGGAACAGGCCGCGGAGATGATGGAAGATGCACCCAGCGGATTCCTGTTACCCCGCCCAGGTATGGGGGACGCGGAAGCCTTGGCGACAGCAGAGATGGCTCCATTGTTAAAAGAGGGGAGAGCCACCATTCTGGCTGTCGATGATGATCCGGTGAATCTGGATGTGCTGGTCAGCATTCTTTCGACGGAACCATATGATATAACTACAGCGGGTTCGGGTCAGGAAGCGATGGAATTGCTCGGCACACGTCAGTGGGATCTGCTCATTACAGATGTGATGATGCCCAATATGTCCGGCTATGAGTTAACCCAGAAGGTGAGGGAACAATTCTCGATGTCGGAGCTTCCTGTGCTGCTGTTGACGGCACGAAGTCAGCCGCCAGATATCTACACGGGGTTTGCATCGGGGGCCAATGATTATGTCACGAAGCCTGTAGATGCGGTGGAACTGAAATATCGGATACGTGCATTGACCATGCTAAATCAGTCTATCCAAGAGCGCCTGCGCATGGAGGCCGCTTATTTACAGGCTCAGATTCAGCCTCACTTCCTATTCAATACGTTGAATTCACTTATGGTCTTAAGTGATATTGATACAGAGCATATGCGGAAGCTTGGCGATGCTTTTTCATCCTATTTACGGATCAGCTTCAACTATCTCAACACAGGGGAACTGGTGAAATTATCATACGAGCTGGAACTCGTTGAAGCCTATCTTTTTATTGAAAAAACACGATTTGAAGATCGATTGTCGGTGGTATTAAACGTAGAGCCGGACCTTCCGTTGCTTCTCCCGCCGCTATCCATTCAGCCTTTGATTGAAAATGCCGTCAGACACGGACTATTAAGCCGCAATGTAGGCGGTACGTTATGCCTATCCATCACTCGTCATGAGGGTTATACCCGTATTGAGGTGAAGGATAATGGCAAAGGCATGGAACCCGAGAAGGTTGCTGAGCTACTGCGTGCTACACTGGGTGGAAAAGGCGGAATAGGCATTGCAAATACGAACCGTAGGTTGCTACAACGTTATGGTCAGGGATTATCGATTGTAAGTGAGCCGGGTGAGGGAACGATGGTGTCATTTGATATTCCGGATGAGATATAAGGAAAAGGCCGCAGAAGTGAAAACTTCCGGCCTTTTTGTTTTACTTGCGCGTTCATTCCCTAATTTTAATTATTTCTAATGCTTCTTTCATATGTTAGTATATTTAACATTAGAAGCGCGGATTCCGGCATTGAGCGCTAAACGTTGTTATAGTGGGTGAAGAGATCGATGCGCAATTGGGTCAAAAATGAGAATGTGCAGATGACGGCCATTGCCTTTACCACTGCGGTAGGGGCGCAATTCAAGATAAATCCGTTCCGGGAAGATTACTTCCGAATCGGGCTGGGGGTTAGCATCCTTTTATTTCTGCTGATGATCATGCCACACTTGTCTTATGTGAAGACAGGAATCCTGACAGGTATCGCGAATTTGCTGTTCCAGTCGGTAGATCTCATCAATCATGTACAGACGGTGTCTATACTGGAAAGCATGCGGGACAATCTGGGGGCAGGTGTGTATTATGTGGTCTTTGCCTATGGGCTTAGCAAGTTCAAGCATCGATTCCATGAGATGCAGCCTCTTCTGCTCGGCGGGTTAATCACATGTATCGATTTCTCCTCTAATCTTGTTGAGCTGCTTTTTCGCGGAATGTTAAGCGGGACCAATATTTTTTATATGAAGGAATGGTTGTATCTGCTTGTGGTAGGTGGTCTGCGAAGTTATTTTGTGATTGGGCTATATAACAGCATTGCGGTGAGGCAGATGCGGCTCTTACATGCAGAGCAGGAGAAGCGGATGGAGCAGATGCTGAGTGTGAACTCAGGTCTGTATGGCGAGGTCTTTTACCTGAAGAAAGCGATGAATACGATCGAAGGCATTACAGCTGACAGCTATGATCTATATCGCGATCTCCGGGAGCAGGACATGAATCAATACAGTCAGCGCACCCTGGGCATCGCTCAGCAGATTCATGAAGTGAAGAAGGATTCACAACGCATTCTGGCAGGTCTGCTGAAGCTGTATGATAATGAAAAAGCGGTCAACATGAGCCTATCTGAAGTACTGAACTTTGCCAGCAAAGCAAACCGAAAATATAGCGAAATGCTTCATAAGCAGGTCGAGATCGATATTGAGCAACAGTATGATTGTGAGTCTCCGTATTACATTCCTCTTCTCACGGTAATGAATAACCTGATTGCCAATGCGGTAGAGGCGATTGAGCATGACGGGACGGTCCGAATTCATGTATATGAGCAAGAAGATGACGTGCATTTCGTCGTGATGGACACTGGAAAAGGTGTACCTGAAGCCAAACGGGATGTTATTTTTGAACCAGGCTATACAACAAAGTTCAATGAAGTTGGCATTGCTGCGACGGGCATTGGCTTGTCCCATGTACGTGATATCGTTCAGTCGTTGGCGGGACAAATTAAGGTAGAGTCGGCGCCTCCGGGAGAGACAGGGACAACATTTGTTATAGCTATTCCCAAAATAAAACTGATCAAGGGGGCCGATGTCGATGACACTTTCTATCATGATCGTGGATGATGATGTGGTGAGTCGGAGCATGCTGCATGATATCATTGAATCCTGTGGTATCGGTGAGCTTGCGGGCATGGCTGAAGAGCTCTTTCAGAATACCCGGCATGAGCGGACCAAGGCATTTCTGGGTGAAATTTTATAACGCATACTTGAATGAAAATAATCCCCTATGGGCGGACGATGCATCAAGCACATCTAGTGTGATGGACTTGAACATGGTGTGCTTGTAGGTTTTTTTTCGCCAATTGAAGGAGGAGCTAGCTTTTTGAAATGGCAGGAAAAAGGTCATTTTGCTTGACTTCATAGAGAGAGCAGGGTAAAATTCATTAATTGAAAATGATTATCAATGAGAAATGAGACATTCGAGTGAAGAAGCAAACGGGAACCCCTCTTCGTTTCACGCTGATATTACTTTCAGCAATTGCGCTATTGTTATTCTCCATGTTTATAGCAATCTCTATGGGCGCAAAATCGTTAACACTCCATACCGTGTGGGATGCAGTCTTTAACTATAACCGTAGTCTGAGTGTTCACCAGATCATTCAGGAAATTCGTCTACCCCGAGTGCTGGCTGCTGCTCTGGTCGGAGCCGCATTTGCTGTAGCGGGTGCTCTGATGCAAGGGGTTACCCGCAACCCTCTGGCTGATGTTGGTGTACTTGGAATCAATGCGGGTGCCATGTTTGTGGTTGCACTAAGCTTTGTGTTTTTACCACAGCTTCCGTTCTCTGTATTAATGCTGCTGTCATTCACGGGTGCTGTTCTGAGTACGTTGCTCATCTATCTATTGGGTTCCGGTTCTCCAGGTGGATTAACACCTATGAAGCTCACGTTGGCAGGTACCGTTGTTGCGGCCTTGCTGCATTCGTTGACTTCAGGGATTGCTATCTATTTTGAACTCAGTCAGGATCTGGCGTTCTGGTATGCTGGAGGAGTAGCTGGGGTATCGTGGGCGCAGCTTCGTATCGTATTGCCGGTTATTCTGACTGCACTAATTCTCTCCATAACCTTGGGCAGATCCATTTCGATTATGGCTTTGGGAGCAGAGGTTGCATCCAATCTGGGCGTTCGCATAGCAAGAATTCGTGTGTACGCCATCATAATTGCGTTGGTACTAGCGGGAGTATCCGTTTCAGCCGTGGGTTCAATTGCCTTTGTGGGACTGGTTATTCCGCATATTGCAAGAAAGCTTGTAGGGGTGAACTATACATATGTCATTCCAATCTCAGCAGTGCTGGGAAGTATATTACTTGTTCTAGCTGACTTGGGTGCAAGAATTGCTGATCCTCCCAATGAACTGGCTATTGGCGTTATTGTCGCCATGATCGGCGTACCTTTCTTCCTCTATGTTGCCCGAAAGGAACAGCGGAATTTATGAAAAACAAAGCAATTCATCGTTACCAACGCACACTGTTAACAGGTGGAATTCTGGTCCTTATCGTATTGACCTCAATTGCGATCGGACTGAATACAGGCTCTATGCAGATTGCATTGCCCGATCTTGTTCTGACGTTGCTAGGTAAAGGCACGGATATGCATCACATGGTGCTCTTTGATTATCGTTTACCTCGTATACTTATTACGATGCTTGCAGGAATGGGGCTCGGTATTGCGGGCGCTATGTTGCAGGGTATCACCCGTAATGCACTGGCAGACCCGGGAATTCTCGGGATTCACGCTGGAGCATCCTTTGGTTTGTTAATCTATGTAAGCTTTTTTCAATCATTAAATACACTTCCAGTGCTCATGATACCCTTGTTTACTTTTGTGGGAGGGGTACTGGCGGCAACCCTTATCATTCTGTTCGTGTGGGATCGGCAAAAGGGATTCATACCAGCTCGTTTGATCCTGATCGGGATTGCGGTAGCTGCGGGCTTTAATGCGGCAAGCCTTTATCTATCACTGCAACTGGATGAGAAGACGTATTCGTTTACCGCAAGTTGGCTACTGGGGAACATCTGGGGAAGAGACTGGATTAACGTTTATGCAATGCTACCTTGGATGGTTCTGCTCATACCACTGGCTTGGGCCAAGAGTAAAAGCTTAAATGCGCTAGCGCTTGAGGATTCGTCCGCAGTTAGCATCGGTACGCCGGTGGAGAGAGAACGAATTCAGATTTTATGTATTGCCGTTGCGCTCTCCTCGGTGAGTGTTTCTATGGCTGGAGGTATTGGATTTATCGGACTGGTGGCCCCGCATATGGCACGTAGGCTGGTTGGCCCCGCGTTTCAGTACCTTATCCCCATATCGGCTCTGCTAGGCATGTTGATTCTTGTTGTGGCGGATACGGTAACGCGTGCAGTCTTTGATCCCAAATCCATCCCGGCGGGAATTGTAGTGGCTGCTGTAGGTGCTCCCTATTTTTTATATTTACTACGCAAGTCCAATAAAACCATCTAGAAGATGCCGAGAGGAAAAATGAAATGAAAAATTTAACAGCTATAGTGATGAGCTTATGTATGGTATTTATTCTGACGGCCTGCGGGTCGGATAAAGATCTGAAGCAGGTGACAGACGATACAACCGCAAAGACGGAAACAGCACAAACTGCAAGTACGACTGAAACTACAAAGGGCGTTTATGGCAAAAAGGTTGCTTCCATCTCTATTTTCCTGACGGGAGACCTGATAGCTCTTGGAATTAAACCGGATGGCACAACAACGAGTGACTATCTGCCCATCACAGAGGCGCGGTATCAGAATATCGAATACCTAGGCTTCACAAAAGACCCGGATATGGAGGCTTTGATTGGTTTGCAACCAGAGGAGATCTTCATAGACGCAGAATTTGCTGAGAAATTGGGTCTGGAAAAGTTGGAGAAAATCGCTACAACTCATGTGATCAATTTGGATGAAGGTTCATGGAAGGATCAGCTCCGTAACATATCGAAGGTCGTTGACCGTGAAGAAACGGCTGAGGAATTTATTGCATCGTATGATGCTAAAGCGAAGGAAGTATCTACATTGGCCAAACAGGCAATAGGAGACGGAACGGTCATGGCAGTCCGCATCTCGGCCAAAGGTTTGCGCGTATATGGTATGGAACGTCCGTTGGGACCAATTCTGTTTGAGGATCTGGCTTTAACCCCAGCCAAGGGAGTCGAAGCCATCACGAAGAACTGGGAGAATATCTCCAAAGAAGTGTTGCCTGATTTCAACGCAGATGCCATCTTTGTACTGGTTTCTTCCGTAGATGAAGGTAGCGAAGAAGTTTTCGAACAACTGAAGTCTGATCCGATCTGGATGGGACTGAAGGCCGTTCAGAATGATAAAGTATATGTCATTACAGAACAACCTTGGCTCGATTATTCCGCTTCGGGCAATAAGCTGGCTCTGGAAGATCTGGAGCGCATCTTGTCCCAATAAGATCAATTGGAAAACCCTGTGACTATTCGATTAGCACAGGGTTTTTGTTGTGCCTGAATGGGAATGTTGTGGTTTTTCTGCATCCAGGGAAAGGGAATATGGGATGTTCAGCGAAAATAAGCTTACAGGATATCAGTTAACGATATAGGAGGAATGCACCGTGAAGACTAATGAGCCGTTACAGGTATATAGTCTGCCTGAGGTTGAACATCTCAAAGTACATGGGAGAACAACGGGTCAATTGTTACCGCTGACGTTATTTTGGACGGGGAGTGCAGTCGAACTCAATGTACGGGGCTCCGAACTATGGGTTGAGGTAGAGTCGCAGTATGACATGTATGAGTCATGGATCAGCATTCTGATCAACGGTGTTCCGGTGAGCAGACAGATGTTAACGGCGGGAAGGTACTGGGTCTGTGTATTACGAGGTATGAACGCAGATGTGGTGAAGAATGTACGGATCGTCAAAGATGTTCAAGCGATGAGTGGTGACCCGGGTTGTGCCTTGCAGATTCATGCGTTGAAATCCGATGGAGCGTTCCTGCCTGTGCAGGAAAAACCGTACAAGATCGAGTTCATTGGTGACAGTATTACATCTGGCGAAGGTGCGATTGGAGCGAAAGCGGAGGAAGATTGGATTCCGATGTGGTTCAGCGCCATACATAATTATACGTTTATGACAGCAGAGGCATTGAATGCAGAATATCGGGTCATCTCGCAAAGTGGCTGGGGTGTGCTGACAAGTTGGGATAACAATCCAAAAGGGAACATCCCCGAGTATTACGAACAGGTCTGTGGCTTGCTTACTGGTGAACGTAACGATGCGCTAGGCGCAGGAGATCAGCATGATTTTAGTTCCTGGCAGCCGGATGTGGTAGTCATGAATCTGGGTAGCAATGATGGGGGTGCATTTCAGTCACCGGAATGGAAAGACCCCGACACGGGCAAGGTGTACAAGCAGCGTTTGAATGAAGATGGTACTTATCATGAAGAGGATCTGGCTGCTTTTGAGAAAGCGGTGGAACAGTTCCTGTTCAAACTTCGGAAAAACAATCCAGATGCACAACTCGTATGGGCTTATGGCATGCTTGGTTTTCCCATGATGCCTGCCATCTACCGCGCGGTTGATACGTATACAAAGGGGACAGGAGACCGCAAGGTTACGATTATCCAGCTTCCCGATACAACCGAAGAGACGGTAGGGGCGCGTACCCATCCTGGCGATTTATCTCACCGTAGGACGGCAGAGGTGTTAGCGGAATATGTACGAGGAATGATAGGATAGTTTGAAATATGGTAATGGAAAGACCACTCTTTTATGAACTGTACCCCAATGGTTAGATGGTGTCTAACTTTATGAGGTCCCTTCATCATAAGAATGGTCTTTTCCCTTTCTACTTATCTAGACATTCGAAGGTGTGTCCGCTGGGCCGCTGTTCTGTACCTCATAACGAATCGAAATGATCTGTCCGAGCGCCTGGGTTCGGAGCATTTTAAATTGACTTGGCACAGTGCCTGTCGGGAATAAAGGAATGCCTTCGCCAAGAATTTTGGGAATGATGGCGACTTCAATCTCGTCCAGTAATTTTTTTGCTAACACAGCTTGAACCAATATGCCGCCACCCACAATCCACACGTCTCCATCAGAAGTTTGCTTTAGCCGGGGAATGAGTGTCTCTACCCCCTCAGTTGTAAACTGTGCATGCGGAGCGAGCAGCTGTTCCGAACGAGAAAGCACATATGTTGGCCGATCCGCATAGGGGAATTCTTCAGACAGTGTGAGCACCTCTTCATACGTATAACGTCCCATAATAACGCTACCGATCGTTTTATAAAATGCAGCATACCCGTTGTCTCCACCATCACCCTCCACATCAAATAACCAATCGACCGAACCATCCAGTCTTGCGATATATCCATCCAAACTCATAGCAATGTACAAAATTGTTTTGTTATCAGACATGTTCATCGCTCCCTTCTAAAATGTATGATACACTTTAACTATGACAAAAGTTGACGTAGTTAGGATGTTGAATAAATGAATCATCGGAAATTGGCGATCATGCGCCTGATGGATTCCAGACAAAAGTTCACTGCCCGGGAATTGGCAGAACGGTTCGACGTATCGATTCGTACGATCCAGCGAGATCTGGATGCATTGCAGGCGCTGGGTTTCCCTTTGTACACAGAAGTTGGCGTGAACGGAGGATACCGGGTGTTGCCCAATCGGATTTTGCCACCCCTTCAACTGACACAGCAGGAGGCATTAGGGCTGTTTATGATGCTGGAATATCTACAGCAAGTACCGGATTTTCCATATGGATCAATGCGTGAGCATCTGGCTGAGCAATACTTCTCTACTTTACCCGAAGATGTACAGGATCTCATTATGCGAATGAGAGAGCATATCACCTTTGTCCAGCACCCCGGTGGGCATTCCGAGCCTTTAACAACAGCGATATTGGGTGCAGCGGTAGAAAAGAGAGAAATCGAATTTATGTATCATGCCCGCAGTGGTCCTAAAAAAGTCCAGGTCTTTCCCTATGGCATCTACTATGAGCAGGGACATTGGTACATGCCAGCCCGGAATAAGGACCGCGTATTATTGTATCGGGTGGATCGCATGCAGCAGTTGACGGTTATGGAATCAGTGGATAAATCTGTTCCAAGTCTAAAGGCATGGTTAGCTGCCAAAGAAGATAGAGCAAGCGTAGAAGTGGTGCTGCATTTCACGGAATTTGGAGCGAGGATTGCTGCGTCAGATGTATTGTTCAAGTCAGTTGAAGGCCATGAGTGGCGCGGACTGATTCCGCCTGAAGAGTTCTCTTTTACAGCACGAAAGTTACTCTCCTATGGGCCGGAAGTGAAGGTGGTGTCTCCGCTCGAACTACAGCAGCAGGTTAGAGGGATGCTGGAACGGAGTTTAAGCCAGTATGGTGGGGGATAAGAGCTTTCAAACGCTGGATATTAGGGTATCAAGGAAGAGATAAGAAAGGTGTGTAGACAAATGAGCAAAGTTTGGACTAAAGATATCATCCCGACTGTATCCGATAAAGTAGTGATTGTGACAGGTTCGAACGGCGGGTTAGGGTATGAAACGGCATTAGCGTTAGCTGAAAAAGGCGCAAAAGTTATCCTTGCAGTTCGTAATCTGGAAAAAGGTGAAAAGGCAGCTAATAAAATAAAGTCGTCTGTGCATGTAGCTGGAGAGGTAATCGTTATGCAGCTCGACCTTAGCGATTTAGCTAGTATTCGTAAGTTCGCAGCCGCTTTTCTTGAGCAATACGATTCTTTGTCCATTCTCGTTAATAATGCAGGAATTATGAACCCTCCATTCCAGTTGACGAAAGATGGCTTTGAATTGCAGTTTGGTAGTAATCATCTAGGCCATTTTGCGCTTACGGGTCTACTATTGCCTCGATTGATCTCTACTCCGAAATCGAGAGTAGTCACTGTAAGTAGTATGGCAGCTCATAATGGTGCGATTGATTTTAATAATTTAGATGGCTCCAAAGGATATAATCCTATGAAGTTCTACAGTCAAAGCAAGCTAGCCAATCTGATGTTTGCGAGAGAGCTGCAGAATAAATTTAATTCCGCCCATATTGATTCCATGAGTATCGCCGCTCATCCAGGAATTTCGCATACCAACCTATTTTCCTTCGGTTCGGGGAAACAGACCAATATATTCATGCGCAGTCTTTTGAAAATCATTAGTCAACCGGCACATATGGGGGCATTACCTACCTTATATGCTGCAGCAGATCCGACGATCACGGGAGGGGAGTATATTGCTCCCAGCGGTATGGGCGGCACTAAGGGCTATCCCAAGAGCGCTAAGATCATCGAAAAATTATATGACGCTAACATTTCAAACAAGCTATGGAGCGTATCAGAAGAATTAACAGGGGTATATTACAGATTCGACGTGTAGATTTTGCCATTAGGGAAAGTAAACCTTATTATGGTATAGACAGTTAAAAGTTCTTCAGCACGAATAAGATTAACTGAATGGGGGGCTACCATGATTCGTTTCATAAGAAGTTTCACGATCCGCTCTATGCAGAGTCCATGTGATGAACAACGGCGGTTGTTTGCATAGAGCTTGAAATTCTTTTCCGCCATATCATTGTAGTGCATATCCAATGTGTTCATTGTACGACTCTGCTGCCTTAAAGATTTTAACTTTTAAGGAGTGGAGCAACGTGAAATATATTAATGCGGATACAATCTTCCCGGAAGAATTACTCAAAGAAATACAGCGTCATATCTCTGGTGGCTTGATCTATATTCCGAGGCCCAAGGATGCCCACAAGAAGTGGGGCGAGAATTCGGGTGGCAGAAGGATTGTCCGGGAGCGGAACGACGAGATCCGCCAGCTTTTTGCTGCCGGAACAACCATCGATCAGCTTGCGGACCAATACTGTTTATCCATCGATAGCATCAAGAAAATTGTGTATTGCAAAAAGGGATGAAACTATAAAAGCCATGTTCGAGCAATCGAATGTGGCTTTTTCCTGTAAGAATAAAGAATAGTTATTAAAGCTTTTTTACATATTCGAGGTTGTTAATTACGCGTACAATTCATTTGACGGTACAAGGATATGCGTTGAGAGTTCTTGAAAATAACTCCTTAAATCATCTGGTAAGGTTGGTGAATATGAATAATATGAATATAGAAGTGAAATTAACGAATAAAGACGAGGCGTATGTGATTAAAAATATGTACCCGCTATACCTTCATGATCTATCCGGACATTATGGTCTGGGTGGAGAGCATACCCCGAACGAACATGGCATTTTTGAGCCAAGTCCTGATTATACAACGTTACAGGATCAGTATGATGTACAGAACATTTGGTGGGAAAAACCGGAGTGTCTTTATCCGTTCCTCATGATTGTGGATGGCATACCGGCAGGATTTGCGTTTGTGGCTACTCCGCCATATTGCTCACAAGGCACGGATTTCTTTGTACATGACTTCTTTCTGATGCAGCCGTTTCGAGGTGTAGGCGTTGCTGAACACGCGGCATCGACGATCTTCGGCATGTTTAGAGGAAACTGGGAGTTGTTCACCAATCCATCGGAGAAAAATAAGATTGGCCAATCTTTCTGGCGAAAAACAGTGAATAATTATACCAAAGGTAACTATCGTGAGATGTACGGGCAAACGTTCGATGGTTATAAATTGATTTTTCAATTCTCCAATATATAAAAAGAGAGACCGTCTCCCTTAGAGGATAACGATCTCTTTCTCCTTTGCCTTTTATAGATTGCCGTTGAGATAGTGATACTCAGAATTCACTTCAAAACCAACACTGCGGTACAGATTCAAAGCACGTTTGTTCTCGGTAACAACGGATAAGCGAATATCTGTGTAACTTTGTTTCCTTAGGAGATCAACCAGGATGCTAAGCGCAGTGCGCCCCAGTTTCTGTCCCTGATAAGCAGGCAAGATACAGAAGTTATGAATAAATGCGGTTGTTGCATTAATGGAGTTGACCCGTACCAGCCCAACAGGCAGTTGATTCTGCCACGCAATATAGGTGACTCGGCTGGGTTCATTTGTTTGCATAAAGTACTCGCGTGTCCAGTCCTCCGAATCTCCAAAGGCTTGGGAGGAGCAAGTGACCATAAATTCCATATCCTCGGTTTCTGCCACGGACAACGTTAGTTCAGGTGGCTCCACAACCGAAAGGACTTCATTCACAAGTTGCATCGAGTACTCCGCACGATCATAAATGGCTCCAAGGGATTGGGCGGTATGAACACCCGGAGATAAGCCCTGAGGAACGCGATAACTGAGTTGGTTGATTCCTTGTGGTTTCATATCCAGGATGGCCTTGTTCAGTAGGCTGCTGAATACACCTTGGCGACGAAAATCTGGGTGTACGATGGCATTAATATTTCCCGTTACGCCGTCGGATGGATACCAACTGAGTAGTCCTACCAAATCACCGTGGCGATAACAGAGGAGTGCATGGTCTCCGTCTTTTTTGCTGATATGGTCAAGGTCTGCTTTCAGATGAATGGAATCAAGCTGTTTACATTGTTGTTCGAGTAAAATAATAGCTTCAATCTGTTCCTTGGAATCATAGATCATAGGAACGACTTGATAAGTTGACATAGCTTTCACACCTTCATTGTTGAAGGAAACACGCAGTTATTGGACCCGCAGGCGCTATCCTTCGAGAGTTGGTCCAGTAGTAATTTTAATCATCATCATTATCTCCTCCAAATCACTTCCCGATGACTATAACACAATCTATGATGAAGATGACACCCAATGGATGTAATTCACTGGGTGTCTGTTCAGATGCACCTAATAACTGGACATTATATCCTATTGAAGGGATAATTGAGAGTAATACTGACGAGAAAGGGAGGGGTTAACCATGCGCAAGTTGGCATATGTGATGGGTATATTATTTCTTTCCGCCGCCATGTTAATAGGATGTACATCATCTGAACCAGCGGAAAGCACTGAACCCGTCACTCCACCAGCAACGGAACAGCCAAGTGATACGGGGGACCAGAAGGCGACTGCGGAGGAGCAGCAACAAGCGCTCGAAATGTCGCTGGAGTATAAGACAACAGAACTCACTGTGGATGGCAAGGACTATGAGGATACGTTAGAGATGGAAGGGTTATTGGCCAAAGGAGAGACGATGAAGCCGTTCCTGACCTCCAGGAATTATGAGGCTTACATGGCTAATCGATATATTGTCTTGCCTCTTCAGGTTGCACACATCGAACAAGCGAAACTGCATCCTGAAAATATACAAACCAAGATCAAAGATAACAAGAGCGACTGGATTCTGGTGGAATACACGCTTGATCTGAAATTTACAGACAAGAACGGCAAGGAGTTCAAGTCCATTCCGCTATCGGGCGATATCACCTTTTTGCAGGATCAGGGAGAATGGCGCATTCAGGATGATACGTACAACAGGGATGCATTCGCAGACATCATTAATAATTCTCTATAGTTCATGAAGTGTCTGTGATTCCGGCACATAGGGGTTGTGCTCGAATTATCCATTACGAATAAGCTCTTTCATATTAAGTACGCACTTTAAAGTGCGTACTTTTTTGTGGGTGTGTCCAGCTAAGCGTGCGTCGTCAAAAGGGCTTCATCGTGATGATTGTTCTTGTCTCTTCCTAGAAATTTGCAGGGTACATTCTCCTGTAATGATGATATCATTTGGATAAATAAACTTACTTATTGCGCTTTTAGAGATTGGGGTTGGATTCATCATGAGGGGAATTCTCCGAGTCGGTTCTCGTAAGGTGTGGTTTTATATCGTTGTTGCCGTTATTGTTGGCTTGGTTGCAGGCTATGTCGTCCTCTCTGAGCCGGATTCTCCTAAGTTCCAAAGTGAAAAAGGTATTCTGGATTTAAGGCAGGTTCAGCTCAGTACGAATCCGCAAAAATTAATAGGGAAGTGGGCGTTCTATTGGCAAGAACTGCTGTCGCCTGAGGATATGCGGGTTCGTTCGGCAAGGGAAGGAAATCAGGACCACTGGATTAACATCCCAAGCTCCTGGCTGGGCTACCCGTTAGAAGGTCAGCGGCTGAGCGGTACAGGCTATGCAACCTTTGGACTGGTCGTTCATCTAAGCGAACAGGATCGAGATAAGATGCTTGCTCTGCGGCTCCCTAGCATTTTTAATGCGTACAAATTATGGGTCAATGGCGAGCTGCTGGCAGAAGTTGGTGATGTTGGTCAGGACAAGCACAGCATGACCCCGCAACTGGAAACAAAGCTGGTGTATTTTCAGCCTGAAAGCGACACGTTAGAGCTGGTCATGCAAGTCTCCAACTTCCAACATCATCGGGGCGGCATTACCAAGAATATCGAGCTGGGTGGCAGTGACGTACTAACGACCCAGACCAATCTGAGTCTTGCCAGGGATATGTTCATCACGGCAAGTTTGCTAGTGATCGGTTTGTATAATCTGCTGTTGTTCATGCTGCGACGTAAGGATAAAGCTCCGTTATATTTTGGCCTGTTTACTGTACTGCTTGGTATTCGATCCTTGTTCAACGGCGAGCTTATCTTTACACAATGGTTGCCTCATTTTCCTTGGGAATTGCAGTTCAAGATCGAATATCTGATTCTTTGCCTCAGCGGTTATATCATCACCATGTATTTTGATTGTATTTTTCCGAATTATGTGTCGCGATGGTTTCGTCTTGGCACCCGGATCGTAACTGGTGCATTCTGTATCCTTGTAGTGGTAACCCCTGCAATTATATATACAAAATTTTTGCTGGTAATCGGTGTGATGGTAGTTCTACATATGATTTATCTGATGATCGGGCTGGTTCAGGCGGCTGTGCGACGTATGGAGGGAGCGCTGATCTTCCTGCTGGTGTCGGTGGTTACTTTGGTCACGGTTGTCAACGATTTTTTGTATTTTAACGGATGGTCACTAGTTGGAAATACATCTCCGCTTGGCTTATTGATATTTACGATCGCGCAGCTGATTCTGCTGTCTTCGCGATCTACGAGGACGGCATCGAACGAAGAGAGAATTACACGTGAATTACAGGACGTTAATGACAAGCTGATTGAAATGAATATGAATCTGGAACAGACCGTTCAGGAGCGAACACAGGCCTTATCTACAGTGCATGATGATCTCCAAACCTCGTATGACCGACTGCTTCACTCCGAGCAAGGGAGGAAGAAGCTTCTTGCTTATATTACGCATGATCTGCGTATGCCGTTGTCCAGCATGCTTGGATATGTAGAAGCTATACAGGACAGGGTCAAGCCGGAACGCAATGAGCAATATCTGAAGTACATCCGAGAGAACACGATAAGGATTAACCGTATGATCGAGGAGTTGTCCTTCTTGTCGCATTTGGAGACCGGACAGGTCTCGTACCGAATGGAGCCGATTCAGATGATTCCTTTCTTGCATGGTTTTTTTGAACAATATGAGTTGGTAGTGCGAGACGCAGGATTAGACTTCATACTGGATATCGGAGATACCGAGGATAGACGATCTATTTTGCCAGTTGTCGAGATGGATGCGAAAAGAATAGAGCAGGCCTTATTTAATCTAGTATCCAACGCCATGAAGTTCACCTCCAGCGGGGGGCTGGTGCGTATTGCACTAGTTGTGGAAGTGATGAATCATGCTCGCTATGCGACCATTAGCATACAGGATTCTGGCATGGGGATTCCTCCGGATCAGCTTGAGCAAATCTTCGAACGTAATTACAGATATGATCGGCCGGGAATGGGCATAGAGGGCAGTGGACTGGGGCTTGCAATTTGCAGGGAAATCGTACAAGCGCACGGAGGCATGGTTCGAGCGGAGAGCGACGGCAAGATGGGGGCGACATTCTATGTAACGTTTCCTTGTACGGTGATTGAAGGAAAGGGGTGATGAGATGGACACGCACAAAATCATGATCGTTGATGATGATCCTCATATATGCGAGATTGTGCAGGTGTATTGTGATAGGGAGGGATTTGTCTCCACCTGCAGTCATAGCGGGTCAGAAGCGATGGAGCTGCTTGCATCGTTTGAGCCGGATTTAATTATACTGGATATATTGCTGGCTAATGAAAACGGTATTGACTGGTGCAGGAATGCGCGTAATCTCACCAGTGCGCCGATTGTGTTTCTGAGCAGTCAAGAGGAAGACGAAATAAAAATTAGCGCATTATCCTATGGCGGGGACGATTATGTGACCAAACCGTTCAGTCCGGGAGTACTCATGGCCAAGATCAAGGCTCACCTTCGCAGAGTGTCGACGGGTAGAAGGGAACAACTGCTGGAGTTACCGGGTTTGACACTGGATTTCTACACGCAGTCCGTCAACATGGGGAACATACCTATCTCTTTATCGAAAAAAGAATTCAGTCTGCTGTCCTATATGGCACAAAACGTAAATCGTGTCGTCAGTGTTGATACGTTGTTTCAAATCATCTGGGGAATGGAAAGTCTGGAGGATACAAGAACGGTTGCTGTACATATCAGTAATTTACGCAAAAAAATTGAGTCTGACCCTGCCGACCCCGAGCGAATCATTACGGTTCGGGGGAGCGGATATATGCTGGTTTCTAACAGTACGTCACAAGCATGAATATAGCAGTAAGGGTGGTAGTCTATTATAAATGGGAAAATGGCGTTGGAGCAGTACCTGACGCTATTGGCCCATTTTTTGTTCTTTCCAATAGCTTCGTAATCGACTCAAGATATTGAATCCCTCAACACCAGTCTGCGCTTTTCCATCCTCGTCAAAATGATGTGCCATCTCTCCGAAAAATTAAACGTTCCAATACGCACGGATTTAAAGTTTTCTTTAGATTTCTCAAGTAGGATAATCCATCATGATAAAATCACTGTGGTCGATATAACGACATATTTCATCAAATTGCAACTGATTATTAGCTACGAGGACGTTACATTCAAGCCGGATCAAACGATAATACGTGAAGAAATGGTTGTCTTGCTGTCCCGCATTAGTACTTGAAGAGAAGGAAGTGGCTCCGATGGCACGAGTTATATGTATCACATCAGGGAAAGGTGGAGTTGGCAAGACAACGGTCACGGCTAATCTCGGGACTGCCCTTGCCTTATCGGGGAGCAGCGTTTGCCTGATCGACGCTGATTTTGGATTGAGAAATCTGGATATTCCGCTTGGTTTGAGTAATAGGGTAAGGTATCATATTTCTGATTTTCTGACGGGTCAATGTGCTTTACATCAAGTGATCGTCAAAGATAAGCGAATCAGTACCTTGTCCTTTATCTCCTGTAGTAACGACGCGGTGCATCACGATGATCCGCAAGTTTTTGGCGAGGTTGTACAGCAAATAGCCCAGGGCTATGATTATGTGCTGATCGATTCGCCGGCAGGCATTGAAAATGGATTCTGGAATGCGGCTTTGGCAGCAGATGAGGCTATTGTCGTTACTACACCTCATCGTACATCGCTTCAGGACGCGGATCGCGTAATCGGATTATTAGAAGATATGATTCCGGCTCCGCCACAGCTCATCATTAATATGGCCGACGGACAGGAAGCCCGTTCGGCAACGGTAAAGATGCAGGATATGATCGATATTCTCAATATCGGTGTGATTGGCGTGATCCATGCCGATGTAGAAATTATACGTTCCGTACATAAGGGCATCCCGATTGCGCTTAATCCCGAGTTCGAAAGCGGGCTGCGCTTCAGGCATATCGCCCACAATGTGGCGAAGAATCAGCAGGAGCCGTTTATCTCATTGAAACCCAAGAGGCATATTAGTGTTTTTTCACTTCCTCCAAGACTGCGTTGGGGGAAGAACAGTTCGTTATAGTCGCTTCTGGTAGATGAATCGTTGAGAAGAGAATCATCTGGAATGGATTGCAGACTAGCTTAAGAATTCATGAAAAATAGTGGTGTGGGAGTTACCTTCCCTACGCCGCTATTTTTTGATGTCATTGATGTTCTCACTTGCGAGTGGTTGCTTACTTAAAGTTTTCTTTATAATTCACAAGCGCCCCTATCTCGCATGATAAAATACGGAAGAAAAAACGACATAATTTGCTGTGTCGGTGTCACAATTCGACTGCAACTGATCAGAAAGGTCGGTGAACGAATTCAATCTGTAAATTTTTTTCGCTTGATCTCCGCGTGTCGAGCGAACTGACTTGCAGGAGACCAATGATCCCGATCTGGGTCAGTGGTATCCGCTATTAGTCTGGCTTTGTTGATTAGCTTGATTAGAAACCAATTTTGGATGGTCTTAGTTTGATCTATACATAGAAGGGATGAATGAAAGTGAAGAAAGTAAGACAGGGATGGAAGGTGAGCCGGCAGATCCTAATGTGGATGCTGGTGATCAGCTTAATAGTTTCTGCCGTGCCCCTATTACCAGCGCAATCGGCAGTAGCGGCTGAACTGCCGATGCAGAAGACAAAAGTAATCACATCCACTGGATTCCAGGATGTGAGTCACACCGACTGGTTCTATGATGCAGTCGTCCATGTGCAGGAGAAGGGCATATTCAGCGGAACGAACGCGAGTAGCTTCTCTCCTAAGGGGACAATGACACGTGCCATGTATGTAACGGCACTTGGACGGATGGCCGGAGTCGATGTGGGGGCGTACTCCACTTCGAGCTTTGCCGATGTACAGGCGGGCAGCTGGTATGCGCCATATGTCGAATGGGCGGTTAAGAAGGGAATTACCGATGGCACGGGGGATCGGAAATATTCGCCGGATGCTACCGTATCTCGGGAGCAAATGGCGACGATGACGTTGCGGTATTTCGAAAGCGAACAGATCCCTTATCAGACCGAGAATCCGGTCACGACAGAGCCGGGCGATCTCTCGGATGTATCGCCTTGGGCGGCTGACGCGGTCATCAAGCTGTGGCAAGCCGGTGTGTTCACCGGGGACGAAAAGGGGAACTTCAATCCGCGTGCGCAAGCGACTCGCGCGGAAGCAGCGGTTCTCTTCATGCGCAACAACGCGGTTGTAGAGGCGTGGAAAAATCAGAATCAAAAGCCGGTGACACCGACATCGCCAGTGACACCAACACCGACATCGCCGGTGACATCAACGCCAACACCGTCACCCGGCAGTAATAGCGGTGGCGGAACGCCTGGAGACAACGAAAGTAGCCCTGGCGCCGGTTCCACTGCGTATACGCTCACGTTTGAGAGCAACGGAGGCACGGCAGTTGCTGCGCAGACGGTACGAAAAGGCCAGGTGCTAAATAATCTACCTGCTCCAACAAAAGAAGGATATATATTTCAAGGGTGGTTTGTGGATAGTGATCTTTCACTCATCTTCGCAAGTGGCACTACCTTGACTGCGGATACGAAGTTGTATGCGAAGTATACGGATAGCATAGATCGTGCCGTACAGAGCGTACCAAGCTATTCGGTACTGGATGTCGCGCCGAACTTCACCATTAAGGTGCAGGATTCATCGGGCAGTCTAACGGAATCCCAGGTCAAAGAGGGGATGAACTTCGTGGATACGGCGAATCCCGAATTCGAAGGGGTTACCGTCTCTGGCGGGAACGGAGTTTTCACGGTATCGTCAGCAGCCGAAAATGGCAAGTTCGTTGAAGGTAACACATATCAACTTACGTTGACGGATGACAGTTTGTCCTTCCAAGGCCAAGACGCGACGACAAGTATTTATGTATTTAGCGTTGCTAAACAAGAAGTCATGAATGTTCCGCTCAATCCGAACATGATCTACATTCCGTTCACGGATGTCACGGATATGGTGATAAATGGAGCAGATGTCGATTCGCCCGCGATTTCAGTCGTTACTACGACGGTAGGCGGCGAAAATGCACTCGCCGAAGTGAATGCGAGTAGTGGAACGTTCAAGTACACCGGAAGCACTGGCACGGTGATTCAAGTTGGTGATACCGTAGCCATCTATGAGGGAATTAGTCCCAAACTGCGCACAGTCGAAACGACTGGTGAAGACGATGGTGATGTGGCCTATGTCCAGATCACGTCGGTAGATGGAAGTGTCTATACCTATGATCACGCAGATGCCAAACAAGTGTTGCTCAAGCCAGATGTGCTACCGGTGAGCGTAGAGGCAGATACGGATGGAGATCCCAGTAACCACTCCATCACGGTAGATCATACCGCGATGAACTACAGCGACGGCCTGTACGAGCCCTTTGGTTTGGATCAACTGACCACGGTCGATGTGGGAGACTTTATCGGGTTCTATGAAGGTGAATTCGCCGAAGAAGGTTCTAAGGTAACCGGTTATGGACGCATTACGTCGATTACGCCTGAGGCGGAGATGGACGTCATTACGTATACCGATGCCACCATTGAAGATATTGAGAATGTCTTCAACATCTATCAGAAGCAAGCAATTGACGGCGACGATCTGTTTTCGGAAGAACAGATTGCACAGCTCGAAGAGCAAATTGAGCAGCAAGCGAGAGACAGCGGATTCGTCAATGAAGCCGCGGATTATCTGTCTGACATCGCCATGGAGACAAAGGAAATTCAGGAGATCAAGGCTCAGTCCTCCCTAGCGTCCGGTAAAGGGAGCCGGGTAAGTGTGGAGAAGCTGACCGTTGTTGCTTCACTCGGCACGAGGCTGAAGAATATTGACGGCCGAACCTCAGGCGTAAGCGCTACATTACAAGTGGGTGCTGATATTGTTGTTAATATCAATGAAGACAGCGATCTTGTCATCCATATGACGGGTACATTCGTTCAGGAGATGAGTCTGGACCTCGGTATCAATGGGGATATGAAAGGGCACTGGCTGAAAAAGTGGGGGATTCCTTACTGGTACAGCATTGATGATTATGTAATTACGGCGAATCTGGATGCTTATAGCTATACCGGGATGAACATCACGGCAGAGATAGCTCTCGTTGAACACGATAAGTTAAATGATGCACTGAATGACTGGGTGGGCGAGAAGAACGCTGGCAGGTTGGGCAAGGTTCAGGACATTGCGACACAGATTAAAGCGGTAATGGCGGGTGTGCAAGATACTGCCGTAGATGCGGAATCGTTGAAGGAAAAGTATCAAGAGATGTTGGAGCAAGACACGGAGTGGGTTCCGTTAATCAAGAAAGAGCTCTTTGAAAAGAGCGTACGCGTGGCTTTAGGTATTGTGGAAGTCAAATTTGAAGCGGAGTTTGTGGTCAGCGCCCAAGTGAACCTGACGGTGGGAGCAGATTTCTACTATAAGATGGCCAAGCGCTACTCGGTTAGCTTGCGCGTATTGAGTTTTAGTGGTTCGAGCAATACGGTCAGCTTGCCTGGAGACGGAGATTACCAATTTACCTTCTATGTAATGGGGACGATCGGTTTACGAGCTGGTATTCATATGGAGGTCAAAGCGGGGATTGGAAGCGTCAAGTTGAATAGTATCGGGCTTGCTGTAGAACCCGGTGTGTATGTGAATCTGTGGGGCTACTTCTACTACCAGATGAAAAACATAAGCGGAGTGCGGTCCACCCAGTCTTTAGGTGCCCTGTTCGTCGAGATTGGCATCTATTTGGAGGTCGAACTCGGCGCTCAATTAGGTGATGGCGGGCTTTCCGGCGGCGTAGAGCTGGTCGATGAAGAGTGGCCACTGTATACGATAGGGGAAGAAAAGAACGTCTACGACTTCGCCTATCCACAGGATGATGAGCTCGGGTTGCTCTTCAGGGGAGATGCTGACTCTCGCAATTTACCAGAGTCATTTTTCAAGATGGATACTTTAGATTTGAAAACAGGTATAACTACGCAAGAAACATATGATAGTTCACAATTTGATATTCAATTAAGCGGTGATAACTTCAGATTTTTGCTTGATAAAAAAGGGGTACAAGTTAGAAACAAGACGATTCCATCGAGTGCGGCTAAATTAGTTATTACTTGGAAGGGAGCGCCGATGTCATTCACGTCAGCTCCGATTCAGCGTACGATCCCACTGAACTGGATTAAAAGTGCGGATGGTGATCTTACGATCGAATTCGATCCAAGCAATGGAGAACCATCTGAGATTGTAACTGCTGCCTTTAATGCAGCAATTCAAGTGAAAAACAAAGTCCCAGTAAATCCGGGATATACTTTCGATGGCTGGTATACTTCTGCCTATGGTGGTACAAAAGTGGACATTCCCAATCGGATGCCTACAGGTATTCCAAAACTGTATGCACATTGGATTGTGGACACAGACACACCGTACAAAGTCAATCATTATTTGATAGATGCAAACTCACAGAAATTATCTGTGCTTACGGATTCCGAAACGCAGACGGGAACAACAAATACAGAGATTCGTATAACCTCTAACAAATATAGGGATCGTGGCTATAATGAAGTTGTAGTAAAAGGTATCTATATTAAGGGCGATGGTTCGACGGTTGTTAATATTTATTACAAACCGATAAGTCGGACATTAACTTTTAATTTAGGTTATGAGGGAGCACCAGAGGGTAAACTAACGGATCTAATTTATAAAAATATCGTTAATCGAATTCCAGTTCCGACAAGAACGGGATATACGTTTGCAGGTTGGTCACCGAATGTCCCAAATACGATGCCAACGGATAACGCCACCTATACCGCAAACTGGACAGTCAGGGATGATACGCCTTACAAAGTCGTATACTTGCAGCAAAATATAGGGCATCCAACCTATACGGTTGTAGATGAAGAAACGCATCGGGGTATAACCAATACGAGGGCAATCCTGCCTAAAGAATCACTCAGGTCTTATGAAGGATTCACGGTAGATACAGCTCTTCCGGGAACTGTGTTAGATGCCGATATTGCGAGCGATGGTACAACGGTTCTAAGGGTGTACTATACGCGTAATATGTATAAGTTGACCATAGATTACAATGACCTGAATACACCTGCAAAGGAGATCGATGTACAATACGGATCAACGACTTCATTACATTTCGGTGATCCAACTTGGGCAGGTCATGAATTCAAGGGGTGGTCATCTGTCCCAGCGGTAACCATGCCTGCACAAGATATCGAGTATATCGCTCAGTGGGACATAGACCAGCATACTGTCAAATTTAACAGTAATGGTGGAGTGGAAGAAGTTCCTGATCAAACATTAGCTTATGGAAAAACTGCCATCGAACCAGCAACACCAACGAAGAAAGATCATGCGTTCGGAGGTTGGTACAGCGACAGTGATCTTACAAAAACCTACAATTTTGCAACGTCAGTGACGAGTAACATTACGTTGTATGCGAAGTGGATGCGTGGTTATACGATGAGCATCAACAGTAATGGTGGGACAGAGATATCCGACCAGGCGGTCTACGAAGGAACAAAACCTGCGGCACCTCAACCACCAACGCGTGAGGGATATGTGTTCGGAGGTTGGTTTAGCGACAAAGATTTGACAAAGGCATATAATTTCACAACCGAAATTGTGAAGGGTGATATCACCTTGTATGTGAAATGGGTAGTTGCTCAAAAAACGCAGTATAGAGTTCGCTTCTTTGATGAACAAAAGACTGAGCCAATCGATCAGTTGGTAACTGAAGGTGGTGTGGCAGTGGCACCTGAGCCACTAACAAAACCAAATCATACGTTCTTGTTCTGGAGAGATAAAGAGAAGCGGAATGAAGCATTTGATTTCACAACACCAATAATGAGGAATTATGAGATACACACGGCATGGATACTGAATAACTATGAGGTAAGCTTCATAAGCGACGGCAAGAAGTTGAGTGGTCAGTCCGTTAACCATCAAGAATCGGCTAAAGAGCCTTCAAGGCCAACGCGCGCAGGTTATGTGTTTAAAGGATGGTACAGTGACAGTGATCTGACGATACTCTACGATTTCAGGACTCAGGTGACGAGTGAGATTTCGTTGTATGCGAAGTGGATGCCTGAGTTCACCGTGAGATTTGATAGTAAAGGCGGCTCAGCAGTAAATGCCGGGACAGTGGAGTATAATACTAAAATTGCGGTGCCTGCATCTCCGAAGCGGACAGGTTATAAATTCGGCAATTGGTATAGTGATGAAGGTTTGACCAGTGTCTATAATTTTGAGACACCGGTAACGACAAATTTCACGTTGTATGCGAAATGGACACCCGTCTTCACAGTAATCTTCGACCATAAGGATGGTTCAGCGGTGACAGATCAGCAGCCGGTGCTGGAAGGGGAAGTGGTTTCTGCACCTGCCGCACCACAGCGAGAAGGTTATACCTTCATCGGTTGGTATAGCGATGAAGATTTGACCAATGCTTATCATTTTGAAACACCGGTGACGACGAACATCACGCTGTATGCAAAATGGAAGGTCTTATATACAGTATCTTTAAGTTCATCACAGGAATTGATCCGACAGACAGTGGCAGAGGGCGATATGGTTACTAGACCTGAGGCCTTTCCTCCACGAAGTGATGGATGGATAGTCTACTGGTGGTACGTAAAGGGTAAGCCTTGGGCAGATGCTTACAATTTCGAGACGCCAGTGACAGGAAACTTTGAGTTAGACGCATATTATGGACGTCCCTATACGGTGAACTTCGAGTCTAATGGTGGTTCAGCGGTGGCTTCCCAGATCCTTGGAGGTATAGATAAAGTCAAAGTACCTGAACCTCCAGTGAAACCAGGATTTGTGTTCGAAGGTTGGTATAGAAATAAAATATTTACTACAGCATATGATTTTGAATTGAAGATTTCAGATTTGGGAATCAGTTCTACTACTTTGCCGTTGTATGCAAAGTGGCTGCCTCTCGACAATAATGAGACCATCAATAATGACATGAATTTTTTAACAGATGATAAGACGGTGGCGGAAGACAGTGTTGTTTCGCTAGCTTTTAAATCAGTAATGGATTCCTATATATATGATGGTTGGTATGCAGACCAAAAGAGAACGATTCCCATGAACTTTATGAAATACCAGTGATGTCAAAGCCCACGATATGCGAGTTTTGGGATCATACATGATATATCCCGATAGACAAATCAAATCATTCGTCATTAGATCGTATGTTCCAATTTTGTAGAAAATTTTGGTAACACAGAATGTGAAACAAGACTGTCTTATATGGCACTAAAAAAGCAGGTGAAGAAAAACAAATTGTTTTTCTATACCTGCTTTTTTTATTAATAACTCAACCTTTGGTGCGACCAAGCTTAGGTTGCGAAGTTTAGCAGGTGGAAATCCTGCTTGGGAAGCATTGTTCTGGATGAAGCCCTTCGCACTTATCAACCCAATTCACTATATTTCATGCAGCGTTTGTGTCTCCGGCACATGATGCACACCCCACTTGCAGATTTCTTCCAGAATGGGCATAAGACTTCTCCCTCGTGGGGTTAACGAATACTCCACCTTCGGCGGGGTTTGATCGTACTCAACTCGTTTTATCACGCCTTGACGTTCCAAATCGTTCAGTTGAGAGGTTAATACCTTGTACGTGATTCCGGGTACACGCCTCTTGAGTTCTCCGTAGCGTGTGACCCCATGAAAGGCGAGTTGGTACATGATCTTCATCTTCCACTTCCCGCCGATAATGGATAGGGTGTAGTCGAATGGGGTGAGTGTTTCCGCTGGGTTTTTACTCGGGTTATCCATCACGAATAAGCTCCTTTATGCAGGTACGCACTTCAAAGTGCGTACTTTTTTTGTGGTGAACAAGTGTATATTCTTATACCAACTATATGTTTACCATGGGGCTTTGTAAACCGAAGGAGCTTCTGTTGGAATGGGGAAAAGGAGCGAGTGTCATTGGAAAAAAACAATGTATTTGAGTTTGCAACAGGTGATATCACCATCGATGAAATGTATAAATTGATGATCGGTTCCGTGGTACCACGGCCTATTGCCTGGGTTTCTACGCGAAGTATGGAGGGTGTGCTTAACCTCGCTCCATTTAGTTTTTTTACCGTTGCTTCACGCAATCCGGCGACGCTGCTCCTATCCATTGGGCCTGGTGTAGGTGAGAGAGAAGGAACAGTGAAGGATACACTCGTCAATATACGAGAGACGGGAGAGTTTGTGATCAATGTAGTTCCCGCTGTACTTGCAGCGTCCATGCAGCGTTCGTCAGCAGATGTAGCGTCGGAAGAAGATGAGTTTGAACTGACAGGCGTTACACCCAGAGCGGGCATACGTGTAAATGTACCTTCCGTGCTGGAATCTCCGATTGCTTTTGAACTTACGCTGGATCAGGTCATTCAAGTGGGTACAGATCATCTGGTCCTTGGAAAAGTAGAGCATGTACGAGTGGATGCAGAGGCGTATGCTGGCCGTTATAAAATAGTAATTGAGAGCTGGCAGCCACTAGCCAGTCTGGCTGGAGATTACGCCCTAATGAAACCTGCATTTTCAGTATGAGAGGGAGGTACGAAATGTATATCTGAAAAGGTGTAAAACAGAAAGAGCCGTTTTTTCAGTTAATACTCCTGAAAAAACGGCCTTCTCCAAAATGTACCCGAGATGTAGATGCTAATCTTATCTCCAATTTATGTGTTTAGAAATTGGTTCGCCCAAACGTGGCATCACTCTTCACAGTTGCGCTGCTGGCTGCATTTACAGCATCCAACTGCAAAACATAATCATAATGCCGGATGTAATATCCGGGCTGACTGTACGATTGAAGGGATACTTTGGTGCTGTCAGCCCAACCAGGGCTGCTTAGGAACGTAGCATCTCCCTTATAGGCTGCAGTGTCCGCATATGCTTCAAGTACAATTTTGTTGCTGGTATTGCGCTTCAAAAAGTAACCCGGGAAGTTGATGGACTCCAGTGATATTCCCGTGGAGCTGGCAAGACCCGGTACGACGCGGAACTGGGAATCCAGAACAGGGGAGACGTTGGCATCCACGCGAGCCGTGTAATTGGCATGACGGATGTATCGATCCGGAACGTTGTGTGAACTGAACCGACTGTAACCTGTGGCTTCCGGTGTTGCAGGACCCAACATTTTGACCTCGTGCAGGGTTGGGGTGTACCAGTTACCCGGATTATTCCACAAGACCGCGTTCACCATATTAATCCGTACATAACGGGCTGTGAAATGCACAGCATCTGTTGTAAAGCCATAGGTCAGATTGTTGGTGCGATCCAAGGTGGAGTAATTGACTCCATCGTTGCTAATTTCAATTTTGTATTTGTAGTACCCTTCGGAACCTTTATACATAAACCAGGACGTGTCGATCTCGGTGATCGTCTTTGGTGCGCCGAAGTCCACCTGCCACCAGGCAGGCCAGCTATTGGAGGAAGCCACCCATGAAGTCTGGTAGTTGCCATCATTGACGTTGGATGCAGACGAACCGGAGGCTGTGGAGCTGGCGGTAGCTGTTTTGCCTTGTGCATGATTGACGAGAGCAGGCAGTGTTACTACACCTGTTACTGCATCAATATTCCATGTGGTATACCATTCCAGTGATGCTGTTCCGTTCGAATCATTCAAGGTTAGTGGCAGCCAGATATGTTTGTGCTCTCCGAGGTTCATCGGATTCCAGCGATCCGCCATGTAGATGAAGGATGTGGTGTTGCTGCCTGTAATCGTGGCAATATCGTGAATCTGCGAACCGAAGGCAGATGGATTGCCATATGGCGTAAGCGCAGCCCATGGACCCGTCATGGAAGTTGCTGTAGCATAAGCGCCCTGATTCGGATACCAGCCAGCGGCTTGAGAGGTGAAGAGGTAGTAACGGTTTCCTTTTTTCACAACAGCAGGTGCTTCACGGTAGGCGTTCTCGAACAGCCAGCCCTCGAAGGACTGTATTCCGGTGTAACTTGCATTCATTTTAAAAATAGCCATCGTATCATTGGCACCGCCATTTTTGCGTGAAGCAGTAACCAGATAACCTGTGCCATCTGTATCAACAAAGACGGTCATGTCACGGGATTCATAATTCAGCGGGCGGAAGCTGCCCTCATAGGTGAATTTGCCATTCGGGGTATTGCTTGTTGCGACCGCTACACGCCCGAGGTTGTAGTCTGTACCGTTCTCATAGTGTGCCCAGAGCACATACTGATTGGTGGAGGCGTTATAGATGACTTTGGGGCGTTCGATCTTACTGGAGGCCAGCTCGGTTGCGGAATCTTTCGTCAGGATGGCGTTGCTGAAAGTCCAGTTCTTCAGATCGGTGGAGGTGTAGACGTTCACGCTGTCGAACCTGCCACCCACTGCATGTTCACCGTACAGATAATACGTCGAGCCTACCTGCAGAATGTTGCCGCTGTTCGCATGGATGGGGTTGCCTGCGGTATCGAGCCAGTCGGTACCGTTGGTTATCGTGACACTTGCTGCGCTTGTTCGTTCAGGATGAAGTCCAAACAGGGTGAACGTGAGTGCAAAGACCAGAAACCAGACGGCTTTCCTGTTACCCATTACATACACCTCCCGAAAGATATCAGATTAAATGTAGCGCTTTCATTTATATTGTAGTTCGGCTAGACTCTTTTTCAAGTGAACAATCCATCCATTGCTGAACAAACCTTCATTTCATCGTGGCTGAGCGGTGAGAGCGGAGGAAATGTTCCTAAATGTCATGTACGATGATGTAGAGAGGATCAGGTACACACGTTAAAATAAAGCTAGACTGAATTCACATCATGGTTGGAGGGTGGACCGTCATGAACAAGTTTATTGTAGATGAGGACCTTCAGGTGATATTGCATAATGACGAGGATGGAACGAACACTCCGATTAAGGGAGGTATTACTGCTCAGGATTTTGAAGTCATCTCTACGTATCAAAAGGGATGGTTGACCTTCGCCTATCTGCGTGATCGTCAGGGAATATGGTGGTTCAATGCCCGCAAGAATAAGGCGAGTTTGTTCAGTCGGGATACGGAAGCTTTTCGTGTGATCGATGAAGATTACTGCTTCGACTCTCAGTATGTCTATCTAGAAGATCAGGTCGTGCCTGACTCCGATCCGAGCAGCTTTCGGCTGTTGCCGGATACGCCTTACTTTGCTCAGGACCAACGTTATTTATATGTAAAGAGCAGCACGCATTTTCATCTATTTGAGGATATTGATACGAATGCTGTGATTGCTCATCACGACTATTGCACCGACAAGGACCATCTGTTCCATCTGTCCAGTTCTCTTCGTTATGCGAATGGGGAAAAGGATGAGGTGAGGGCATGGCTGCAAGAACATCATCCCGACGTACATGGCTGGTGGCATGCGAATTATGCCCACAGTGCAGAGGGCGCTATGCAAATCAGAGGCAATTGGTATGAGACGGCGTCGTCCATTTTTTATAGAACAGAATGGGGCCGTACCCCACATCGAGAAGCAAAAGCGGTATTCAACCTTGTTCGTGGAGCAGACAGGTCTACCTTTGAACCGCTTGATGAGCAGTTTGCACGGGACCGGGAACGTGTTTATTTTCAGTGGCGTACTGTAAAAGGAGCAGACCCGGATACGTTCGAGCCGCTAGGTGGACCTTTTGGTCGTGACCGCAATCATGTGTATTACAACGGATACCGTGTCGACGAGGCAGATGCTCAGCATTTTGTAGCGTTTGCCGGGACGGAGCATCTTGGACTTTCCATGGATCAGCAACATGTGTATCGTGCCGAGGTTGTTCGGACAAGTCAGCCCTTCGGTCATCCAGACGATGTGCTTCAGATCATCAAGGGAGCTGATGCTGCAACGTTTGAGTTAATAACACCTTCCGGCAGTTGGGCGGTGGATGCCAATCGTGTGTATCTATGGGGTAAACCAAATAAACATATCGATCGAGCCAGCTTTACACATCTATTCGATGCTGATCCCCAGAGTTGGGCAATGGATCAGAATGGTCTGTATAATGCCAATGGCAACCGCACGGTAAAGGGTGTGAGCGGTAGTACATTTGTCATGCTGAATCAATATTGGGGTAAAGATGAGCGTGTGGTGTTCAGCTTTGTGACGGGTGGGGTTTATAAGTCGGGAGATGCAGCGACGTTTATGGTTACGGATGATATCGGGGGCGCCGAAGATACGCTATTTCGGTATACGGTGGAAGGCGGTACAGTGCGGAAAAAGAAAAGATGAATTGAACGGTAAGATTGCGTGTTCAAAAAGACTGGTTTTCAGTACCTAAAACAGCCGCGGTCTAAGACTTTACTTCAAGTCATAAACTGCGGCTGTCTTCATTTTAGGGTGAGTCTACTGTTACTAATCTGTATCTCCAGATAAACTATTTATAATTATTTAGGGGGCCTTTATCCATTTCAACTTCTACCATCTTTGAAGATCCCATCTTGAGCTTAGGTCTAAACTCTGAATCCAGTTTACTGTAAAGCTCCAGTGGGCTAATAATTACTCCATCTGGTGTATTATGAAGAATTCCGGGCACACAGGTATAAATCCGATCGTTATTATTTGCATTCTTAGCGGATATCGTAACGGAGGTTCCATTCAGATTATCTATACTCATGGACACCTTGTATCTGTAGAATGAGCCTGATCCATTGGACTGAGCTGAATAAACCACAGGAACAACTGCAAGAATATCATCGTTTAACCTTAATTTAATAACTTCTGTCTTCGTTGATTGGCTGCTTCTTCCAACATCACCCATATGCTCAACTATCCCTTTACCATAACTTTTGAGGGGTGGGGTTCCTGCCGCTCCAAACATCGCTACATCGATCTGCTCACCATTCTTTGTGTAGACTAAAGCGTATATATCATAATCTGTCCCAGTCTGCCAAGATACAGTCGCTGTAATTTCCGGTGTTTTATCAATAATAACGGATTTCTGCCCTTTAACCAGATTGATATTTCCCTTTACCTTTTCGAGGTTTATCGACGATACGGTTTGTTTATTATTCTTATTTTCAGAAACTGTTACAGTTGGATCAGGTTCTGTTGTTATTGAATTTTGAGTAGTCTGGGGTTCAGAAATTTTGTTCTGCTCATCCGCGTCAACCTCAACACCGTAAAGTTTACATAACCCTTCAAGCCCGGAATCAAATCCACGCCAGATTGCTTTTGCTTTTGTCTGACCATTCCTTAAATATAATTCCAATACGACAATTCCATTTTCATTGGTGAAACTGGATGGGGTTAACTGAATAATCGTCTTTCCGCTATCGATCTCTGCTGTTAAATTCTTTACATTTGAAAATCCAGTGCTGTTATCCTTTGTAAGGGTTATAGCTATTTTGGTAATACCTTCAGGAACTTTACTCATATCAAAATTGATTTTATGTACTTTTGTATTGCCTACTAGCTCAGATGGCATGAGGGTAGCTACACCTGATGAAGTTGTAGGTTGATTATAAAATATGATTCCACTATCACCTTGTACTCTATCCGAATCCGTTAAAAGGAATGCTGTTAAAGAAATATCTATCAAATTAGAAATTTCATGGCTAATTATAACGCTACCTTTTGCAGCACTCAGGGTTGTGTTTGCTCCCATTTGAAGAAACTGATTCATTTAAACCACTCCATTCTATAACAGTTCTTAATATAAATAGACTCTTTAATAGTGCCATTAAATCAATACATACTCAATAATTATTAGGCAGAGTGAGGTACTCTGCCCGCTTTGAAGTTATATTATCTACGGTAACAGGCATTTTCATAGAAAGTAACTCAAGGAAACCCCTGTTCCACAAAAATACTGTCACTTTTGGTACAGCGTAGGATCATTTCAGACCACAACATTGTTATAGTCGTCAATAATTGAAATCGTTTTATTTGCTACTTCACTACCGAGGGAGGCATACAATTTCTTATCGCCAATAATATAAAATTCTTTTTTTGCTCGTGTAGCTGCAACATTCATCATATTTGGAACAGAGACAGCCCATCTTGCCGCCCCACTGCTATCAGAGTCAGCCCCAAGAACAAAGTAGACAATCTTGGCCTCTTTCCCTTGAAAAGTATGAACAGTTCCAATGTTCGTTGTTTTTCCATTTTCTCGTTTTGTGAAGTTAATTCCATCTAATACTTGTACAAGTTTATTAGCCACATTGCTAAATGGGGTGATAACATAAATTTCATCCGCTAAATTCGGGTCTTCTTGCAAACGTTTATCAATTAGACTTTTCAGTAAATCAGCTTGTTCTTTAACAAATTTATCATTTGCTTTCCCCGTTGAGTCATACCACCGTGATTTACCTTGTGACTCATCTTCTGATTTACCTTGTACCATCAAATCGTCATACGATATTTTATTTGAGATCGTAAACATCGGATAGTCCGAACGTCTGTGCACCCAAAGAGGTATACCAATCCATTCATCCTCATTTTTTTGAAAACCATACTGACTTGTGGCATCTACAATGGTTTGAGTAGAAGCATCAGCAGAGACAAATTTTTCATCAATTTTGTAAATTCTTCCGATCAAGGTCAGCACATTTGAATCTAACGTCATTACTGGTTGTATTTGTGATGGATCGCCGACCACCATAACCTTTTTGCTTCTATAGATTGCGCCAACACTAGCTTGAGGTAGTGCTTGACCAGCCTCGTCTATGAATAGATTGCCTATTGAGTTTTCATTAAGATTTTTAAACATTCTCCCAAAACTAGCAAAAGTCGTGCTGATAACAGGGATAGCCAAATTCAACCATTGCCATGATTCCGAAATTAACTGAAGTCCGTTCTCTTTTCCAATGTATTCAGACGGTTTGCTCCAGATAATCCTCGCGGCCTTCAAACTCTTTCTGTTTTTATACAGAAATTGCTTTCTAACTTTTAAAGCTGAAATAAACAACTCTGATTGTAATTTACGAAATTGTATTGTAAACCATGGGTTAGACTTTTGAAGTTCATCATAGGATAGTGAAAAATCTAGTTCCTTAATGCCACTTTGAGATTTGAGGTTTTCCAGTACTGCAATTTCTTGTGCCAATTTTCCTAAAGCGTTATATTGAGTAGTCATCCAACGTTCGAAGTCTGCTTTTGTGTCCCGGGTTTGTTTTTGAATATGCTTACTTTTTGTAGCAGTTTCTTTTAACCTATTTTCGAGTCGGATGCGCTCATTCAACCATTTCGTTTTTTGTTTAGATAGATCATTTAAATGATCATTCGCATCATTCAGATTTTTGAAGTACTGCTCAACTTTGGGTCGATTAAATATTTTATGAAACCACAAAGGGCTTGGTTTTTGTGAAATGACTACATCATAATTTCTTTTAGCTTGAGCTTGTGGATCGATTAGGTTTTCTATCTCAATAGAAGCGCTCGATATATCATCTTGAAGATTTAAACTTTCTTGTCTCAGTCTTTCAAATTCACGCGTCGCTTCTGCTTCTTGTGTGATTAAACTTGTTCGTTTCTTTTTTTCTTCTTGTTCAAAAGCAATATTTTGCTTGGTATGCTTAGTTTTTAATTTTTGAAGTGAATGTATTTTCTCGCTATAATCCTGCATTTTTTCTCTTCCAATTTTCAATTCCTTATAGAGACGGGAGAATTCTTGATATACACCTTCACCTGTACTGGATTGATAATTATCTTCTAGATCTTTCTCAATTGCTTCTATGCTTAAAAGTAACTTGTTCACATTTGTTGACGCGCCACCCTCTAACGAGAATACACCCCAATTCTCCTCGTCTAAAGTTTCCCTTTTAATCTCACGATTTTTTCCGAAACCTTCACCGGTTAGTTTAGAATTAGATATATCTTTGAAATAATCTGCTTCATCCAATTGCTTTTGAAAATCGTCAGCAATCGTTTCTTTCTTTGGTAACTCCTTAACAATGTTTTGGACTGCCCCATTGTTTGAACTTGCAACAACAATATTTTTATCTGAAATGGAGGATGGTAAAATACCAATTTTAGCACTTTGCCAATAAACCAAACTTCTTTTTATCGTTTTATCAGAAAGTTGCACCATTTCCACTGCCTGTTGAACCACCAAATCAGCGAAGATATCTTTTAACAGAGTTGTTTTCCCTGTTCCTGGAGGACCATTGACACTACGAATCTCATTTTTATCGTGTAATGCTAGATTCACCGCAACCTGTTGCATGAATGAGAGTGCAAAAGCAGGGTTATTTGGAAAACGTCCTAACGGGTAATATTTAGGTTGTAAACTGTTTGTCTCAAAAATTTGTGAGTTAAAATGAAGTGACTTTTTATTTCCATCTAAATTCTGCCTGAATCCCGAAAAACCATTAAAATAACGATCTAAATTTTTAGTAGTGATTACCTTGGCTTTATTCAGATCTTCAATAAAAAACGAATGTAAATTTACTTCTCCATTATCTAAGTTTTTCACAAATGCATAGCGAAAATTATTAGTGGAAACATTATACTTTTGCAAAAGTTCAGAAATGGCACTATTAAATCCATCTTCAAATTTACTGTTCAAATCTTCTCTAAATGAGTTTTCAAATTTCGAAAAATCTTCTGGTAAATCACCATGTTGGCGGATATAACCGCTCATGGTAAAGAATAATTTGTCTGCTATAAATTCTAATTGGTTATCAAAATATATAGCGAAGGTGAATTTGTCAGATTTACTAACTTCTTCGTGGGTTTTTTCGATCTTGTGCTTCTCCCTCAATATTTCAACAACCTCTTCAAATTCGAAAATATCAAAATATAATACTAAACCCGAATTTTTATAGATCTTATCTTCTACATTTTGTTGTTTTTTTTGTTTAATTAAAAAGTCTGAAAAAAACGTATTCCAGTCTTCTTCCATGGTATGTAAGAGCTTTAGCGGTTTTTCTTTCTTAATAGATCCTTCGGATAGCTGCTCTATCGTAATCCAAGCATTTAAAATATCTTTCTTTTTATTCATGTTCTCCCCCCATTATCATCTGAAGACAAAAAGAAAAGCTCTTCAACCTTAGAGAGCTTCATTACACTAATGTACCAATCATTCATATACGATTTGACTTCTTCTAATAATACCATGGACATTCCTCTGTTTGTCATTTCGCCCTACTTGTAATACGGTTCAGAGCAATTCTGTGGTAAAGCAACGGGAATAGAAGTTAAAATCGAAGAAAACGTAAAGGCATACGATGTCAGTTAAATGAAGGTCGCATCGAGTCCATTTCAATTCACTTCATGCTCAACGCGTGTTCTCATGGTTTTGTAAGTGCTATTCTAAAGCCAAGGTCATCTATCTTGAAATCGGGCATGCTTTTCCTTCTACTCGTAGAACCACAGTTGTTCTCCACTTCAGCCCAACTGCCTCCCCGGAAGACTCTATAGTCCCCATATCGTTTAGCATCATACAAATCCCAGCACCACTCCCAAACGTTTCCGATCATATCGTAAAGCCCCCATGGATTAGGAAGCAGTTTTCCGACTTGTTGAACTGATCCATTAGCGTTTTCTTGATGCCATGCAATCTTATCGATACTTTCATACCGATATCCCTTGGTTCCCGCTTTACACGCATACTGCCATTCTGCGTCTGATAATAATCGAAAGCCATTCGCTTTTTGGTTATATATAGTGTTCTGACTTTCACCTGTGATTAAGTAGCATTCAGTCCTGCCATGTATTCTGGACAATTCGTTACAAAAGATAAGCGAATCTACCCAAGAAACTTCCGTAATTGGCAGACTATTCGTATTCGGTTCTACTTCTTCTTCATGATGCATGACAAAATGATACAACTGGTGTGTTACCGGATACTTCATTACATAGAAAGGTTCAATCGTTTCAGTCCAAGTAATAACCTTTCTATCACTTTCTCTTCCAGGGTTTGATAATGTATAATTAGAACTCAGCCATTTATTCGTATTAATATAATCGCGTAATTCAACGGTCCCACCTTCTATTGGTACCATCAAATTCATTAAATCATTTATAAATCGTTCTCTGTTATTTCCGTACTTTTCGATTGTCATATGAAGCCCCCTGTTCACTGTATCGGTTGAACTCGAATGATTCTTTATGGAAATAAATACACAATCCAATAACAACGATTCACAAGCAGACCTGTCATAACATCATGTTAGCAGGTCTGCTTGTCTTGTTTAGAGCGTTTAGGAAGGCATGGAAACATAAGTTTGATTGACATAAAAAGAGGAGCAATTTTAAAAAAATATACTAAATTGTACCCTATCTATTCGATCCTATTTCTCAAACTATTTGTGACCTTTGCGAACCTTGAGCTGCATCTTTTTGATCGTTGTATTCTGCATGAGCTCCAGTACGAGGGGGCCTTTGCCGTTCAGGATCTCTACATCCGTCACATTATCCAGAATCGTAATGATCCCGATGTCGTCTGCGGTTACACCTTCAAGCTTGGCGATGGTACCTACAAAGTCTACGGCGCGAAGTTTCTTCTTCTTGCCTCCGTTGAAGTTCAGCTTCATGATCTGTTGGTTCAGCTGTTCACGCTTGTCTTTTTTGCGTTCAGGCACAATCTTCAATCGTTTCTCAAAATCTTCTCTGCGGCGATCTACAGCTTCTTCAGAAGGTGCTTTTACAACAGGGATTTCGAATCCAATATAGGATTCAATCTCGGCGAGACGTCTGCCATCTTTCGGTGTAATCAACGTAATGGCTTTACCTGTTTTGCCTGCGCGACCCGTACGGCCTGTACGGTGAACATATCCCTCTTTTTCCAAAGGAATATCGTAGTTGATGACATGGGTAATATTCGTGATATCAATACCACGTGCGGCTACATCCGTCGCGATCAGATAGCGGAATTGTCCGCGTCGGAATGCGTTCATTACTTCGATCCGCTCATCCTGCTCCATACCACCATGGATACGATCTGCTGGGTAGTCAAGGTCAGCCATGACTCGGAACAGTTTGTCCACATTCTCCTGCGTACGGCAGAACACAATGCAGCTATCCGGATTTTCCACAATGAACAAGTCTTGAAGCAGTGCGGTTTTGTTCACCTCGGGTACGTTAATCACAGCATGTTCAATCGTGGCTGTTGTGAGTCCACTTGCTTTGATCTCGATCTCGACCGGTTTGTTCATGTATTTGAGTGACAGCTTAGCTACATCTTCAGGGAATGTAGCGGAGAACAACATCGTTACTCGCTCCTGCGGCAGTTTCTGAATAATCGCTTGTACCGTCTCAATAAAGCCCATATTCAGCATCTCATCGGCTTCGTCAATGACGAGATACGCGATCCGTTCGAGTGGCAGCGTGCCACGTTCGATATGATCCAGTACCCGACCAGGTGTACCAACAGCCACGTGGGTTCTTTGTTTTAACTCTGCTTTTTGGATATGAAAAGGGGACTGTCCGTATAGTGCGGTTGCTTTAATACGCTTAAAGCGGCCGATATTCGTAATATCTTCGTTAACCTGCAAAGCCAGTTCCCGGGTTGGTGTAAGAATCAAAGCCTGTGGCTTATTCTCATTCCAATCCACCAGCTCGCAGAGCGGAATGCCGTAGGCGGCTGTTTTACCACTGCCTGTCTGTGATTTGACCACAAGATCCTGATTCTCCAGTGCTACCGGAATAACTTTAGTCTGTACCTCGGTTGGTGTCTCATAGCCCAGACTGTCCAGTGCTTTTACGATCTCTTCACCAAGTCCATAATCTTTAAATTGTTGCTCGCTCATCGTTTACCTCTTTTGCGTTAGTTTTTGTACAATTATTGCACCGTACATTTATCGTATACCTCTTCATTATACTCTATATGCAGGCAGGCTAACGGAGTAAATGCTTCAAGTGTGTAAATTGTTTTCATCATTTCCGATTTTAGTAGCAACCACCCGTTGCTGTTCGTATGTGTATCATAACGTTCCACGTGAAACGAAATGTATCGGCGTATTTTGCTTGGTGTTAATGAATGACCATTTTTACAGCTTTGGTTTGGGGAGGGTAAGATTGATCAATAACTCCATTGATCCATACTTCTGCACTTCGACCAACGAGTGTTTCATCCAAAGAGAAGACGACAATCTTTCCTCCGACGATGAGTTCGGCGTCCTTGCTGAGCGAGACCCAAATCGGTCCTGAATCAACACCGCCATCTTCTTTATTCTCGATGAGTACCTGACCTCTTTCTTCCTCAAAATCCGTAATAATTCCTCGCACATGTGGCTTCTCTTTCCCTTGTTCCTCGGATTTATCTGCGCATCCGAGCGTTAGCAGAAGCAAGATAAACGGGAATACGAATAATCTTCGTAAAATGGACATCGAGTTGCTCACCTCCTTTTTAATACATCTATAAGTATGGACGGTCTTAGAGACATCAAAGTTCCTTTACATCAATGGAATAAAGAACAAAAATCACTCCATTGAGGCTGGAACTGAAAAATGGGATATGGTAGCATATGGGTACCCGTAAAAAAGCTATAGGATAATCAATCGTTTATTACATGTATGTCGCTAGTCATGAGAGAATTTTTATAATAGTGGTACTTTTATATACTACGTATTACCCGGCCGGAGCGAATACAACCGAAATTTTAATGGACTGCACAGACATGGATGTCTGTGTTTTATTTTTTTATCAGGAAAAGGGAGATAAGGTATGCCGCGAGTCAAGATGACATGTTGGTTGTTAAGTATCGTACTGGCTCTGGTCAGCCTATCCGGGTGCTCGTCCCCTTTTTACGAATCGTTTAATGCCGCAGGGAGCAGGTTATCCTCTGATCGAATGAATGAACTCCGCAAGGAATATCCGCTATCCACTGGCGTCCCCGCGACGATTAACATGAGAGAAGTTAGCTTCAATGAGGTCATGGCGTTTGGGGATGGGGTCGTTGTGGCGGAGGTCTTGAAGGTGTTGCCGAGTTTTCGTGTGGAGCTATCGACTAAACCCGGTACGCCTGAACGAAAGGTGGCTGATAAGGATAGGGCTAATGGAATCACATCCTACCAACCTGAATTCATCTCTTATCAGGTGAAGGTAAATGAAGTTGTAACAGGTGAGGATGTAGAAAAGGATACGTTTCTCTTTTACAATGCTGACTTTGCAGGTGTGGAGCCTGAACTTAAACCAGGTATGAAGATTATCGCTGTAGTCAAAAAAGGGACAACAGGAGAACAAATCGGAGGCTATTCATTCACCCGTTATGGCACATACTTTATTGTCGATGATGACTATGTGCTTGCCGCGTATGAGGGAGAGTCGGAGGAAATACTCGATTTTACGGAACAAACGAATGGCATACAGTTGGACGTTTTTATGGATAAAATCAAGAACCTGCCAAAAGGCTAGCGGTTTCTTTCGCCGTTAACATAACAAAGGGCGATCCCCACCATGATATCCGTGGGAGGGATCGCCCTTTTGTTTTTCGTTAAGCGTAGTGCGTAACGATTTTACTTATTTCAAAATACTCACATATTTCCCGTATACAAATGCTACACGTCCATCCAGCTTCACTTTTACCCAGCCATATTTGTCTGTACTGATCACCTCAAGCAGGGTGCCCTTTGGTACCGCAGCAACGACCTTCGCTTTGGATGAAGCGCCAGCGCGTACGTTCAGGTAAGCCGCAGTAACCTTGGCTTGTTTGCCTTTGATGACAGTTCCCGGTTTACCAGTGCTTGGTGTGGATGGTTTACCAGGTTTCGACGTGCCTGGAGTTGGTGTTGGTTTTGGTACTGTTGGCGTTGTCGGCTTCTCAGGTGTAGGAGTAGTTGCTCCCTCGCCATTGCCTGACGATTTGCGAGCTTTGTTCAGCTGTTGATAGAACGCTCCCTTGGTTTTCACGCCTGCAAATTGTGCTGCATTCACACCTGCTTTGGCAGATAATGTATCAATCTCTTCTTGAGTCACTGCATCCAAAATGTTAATGGAGGCAATGTTGGTGTACTTGCCATCTTCCGTTGTTGGCACAGACATGATGCCATCGTTAACTAACTCCACCACATCTGCACGTTCCGGTGCAGTCAGGTCTACGCCAGTGATTTTCCAGTTGTGTTGAATCTTCGGTTCGTAGACACCTTTCATGACATCTTTCAGATAGGCGATGGACAGGTTGCGAATCGTACCTTGAATCTCACCAAATGCCGAGGCGTCCTTGGAGGACCAGAGCTGCTTGAACTTACGCCCTTCCATGGCGCCACCTTTGGCAATCAGGGCTTCCATCCGGTAGGCATTCATACCGAGCTTCAGCGTATCGTCTTCTTTGACAACTGATCCATTGCTGTACTTGAGATTTGTAATCCGACTACCGTATGGCTTGGTCAGGTCAATCTCATATGTTACGCCGCCGAAGAAATCATCGGTGCTGTATTTGGAAGCACGTCGTTTCGGATCAAAGCTCACGGTCACATCACCCGGGCGTGTGGAGTTGAAGTACCCCGCAGACCACTCCATATAATCCATTAGATCACGTCCGGTTACTTCATATACAGTCACTTCACCAAAGGTGTATTGGTAGTTGAATGCAATATCCTTTTTCTTAATCGGGCCTACATCCAGCTTGGCTTTATCGTTATCAATCTGGTGCGCGACCACATCGGCATCACTGTAATGCAACATCACTTCGGTGAAAAAATCAGACAAAGGTGTTTCCTGGATCTGCACCGCAGGGATACCCTTAATTTCATCGGCAGGCACCAGGTTTGTTCCTTTCAGTTCAGCCACTTCAATGTTGGCATCGGCACGAGCGAACTCGTGGAATGGGTGCAAAGTCTCTTCCAGCGCAGGATCGGAGACTTCATATGTTCCGTCTGTTGCTTTTACAGCGAGTGCTTGAGCTTCTTTGCTTTTCAGCACAACTTTGTCGCCGTCTTTTTCAAATGTCAGATCGATTCGTGAAATATGTGAGCCATATTTATTCGGTTCGGAGATCAATACGCCGTTAACCGTTTGGGATTCAATCAAAGTATGCATGTGTCCGGCAAAAATGGCAGCCAGCTCCGGGTTGGCGTTAGCGATATCCGTCACTCCGGTTCCCGGATTACCGTTCTCGTTGTCCAATCCCATATGCATGAGTCCAACCATGACATCGACTTTGCCTTTCAGCTCAGCAATGGCCTTTTTGGTCTCTTCCACAGGATCTTTGACGATGATGCCGTCCAGGTGATCCGTGCCTTTTTCAAATTCGGTAATCATAGGTGTGTTCATTCCGATAACACCCACTTTGATTCCGTCTTTCTCGATAATCGTATAGGCAGGCATGTAGCGGTCGCCGTTTTCTTTGAAAATGTTACCCACGAGAGGCTGTCCATTGAATTGGGAAGAGATCTTCTCCAGTACGTCCAGTCCAAAGTTAAACTCATGGTTACCCATAACCCATGCGTCATATTTCATTTCGTTCATTGCAACCATCATGGGAGATTGAGGTTGATCATTAAACAACTCAGCCGAGTTATCCTGAATCATGTCTCCTGCATCCAGCAGGATCGTATTGGGATTCTCCGCACGGACTTTTTTCACAATGGTGTAGAGCTGTGTCATGCTACCGGTTGGGTTTGGACCGTCCAGAGCATAGTCCCACGGCATGAATCGACCATGTATATCCGATGTACCCAGCAACGTAATCTTGGTCTCCTTGTCTGCCTCAGCAGCCTGAACCGGAGTGGAAGCAAAAGGGGCGAACAAAATGGAGGCACATAAGAGGAAAGATAAAGGCCATCCGGCGAAACGTTTCGTTGAAATTTTGCGCATGTTGTAATCTCCCTTGTTATCTAGTGTGTGTAAAGATATGTATCATTTCATACTAGATAAACATGTGGTGAATGTAAACTCCAATGTAAGAGTTATGTTGGATTTAAGTGAGTGAATCTATAAATAACTTCAGAAAAAGCATTTAAATCTATTTTTTTACAATAAAATACTATAATTTGACAGGTGTTAAAAACCAAAATTATCCAGTAAAATGATGTTTGTAAGCGCTTTACAAAAAAAGAATACTAAGGAGGAAAATCATTGATTAAGTCTAAGTGGTTCAAAACAGTCGGCTCACTGGCATTGGTAGGGATTCTCGCTGCTTCTGTTGCGGTTGGTAGTGTGAGCGCTGGTCTGGCGAAAGGTAGCAAATTTCTGGGCAATATTATTGCCAACCAGGTTCCTTCGAATTTTAGCCCGTATTGGAATCAGGTAACTCCGGAGAACTCTACCAAGTGGGATGCTGTTGAAGGCACACGCAACGTAATGAATTGGGGCCAGGCGGATATGGCCTACAACTATGCTAACAACAACGGGTTCCCGTTCAAGTTCCATACCCTCGTATGGGGAAGTCAGCAGCCAAATTGGATTAACAGTCTTTCAGCCGCAGATCAGAAGGCTGAAGTGACACAATGGATTAAAGCCGCAGGACAGCGCTATTCCAAGGCAGCATATGTGGATGTCGTCAATGAGCCGTTGCATGCCAAGCCTTCTTATCGCAACGCGATAGGTGGAGATGGAGCCACTGGCTGGGATTGGGTAATCTGGTCATTCCAGCAGGCGAGACAAGCTTTCCCGAACGCGAAATTGCTGATCAATGAATATGGTATTATCGGAGATCCGGCTAAAGCAGATCAATATATTCAGATCATTAACCTTTTGAAAAACAGAGGTCTAGTTGATGGTATTGGTATTCAAGCGCATCACTTCAATATGGACAACGTCTCTGTGAACACGATGAACACGGTACTGAACAAGCTCGCGGCTACGGGGCTACCAATCTATGTATCCGAGCTGGATATGACGGGCGATGATAATACACAATTGCAGCGTTATCAACAAAAATTCCCTGTACTTTGGAAGCATTCTGCCGTTAAAGGTGTGACGCTGTGGGGCTACAATCAGGGGCAAACGTGGGTAAATGGTTCACATCTGGTTAATAGCAACGGTACAGAACGTCCAGCTATGCAATGGCTGAGAAATTACCTGGCGAACAATCCTTAAGCGTGCGTTTGCACGAATCTGAGCTTCCCTTGTGATTCCGATGCCTATTATATAACACCAAATAGCGCCTGTTCCACATGTTAAGCATGGGAACATGGCGCTATTTGTGTTAGTGCTTTCTCTCAACAGTGTTCGGCAATTTATGGTGCAGGGAAGCATTTAATTTTAATCCAAATCAAGACAAAAGCGATCAGCGCAAATATCATTCCGCTCCAGATCAGTTGATGTATTCCCAGGTTTGCGATGAACCATCCGCCGATAGCAGTACCCAGGGTAATACCGAGGTTGGAAAAGGATACATACAAGCTGTTGCCGAATTCAGGCGCGTCCTGCGCTTCAGCGGTTAACCAGGTTTGGCTTACAATTAATCCTCCTGAATGCACGGATGCCCAGAGGATGACTACAATAACCATCCACATGAAGTGGGGACCGGCCCAATAAACAAGTGCGTAAGCTGCTACATACAGCAGGGGGAACATGAGGACAGTTCGGACCACGCTCTTACGCAGAAACTGTCCAAACCCCAAATTTCCGATGATCATGACGACACCAAAGACGGTCAGCACGACACTGATCCATGATCCGCTCATGTGGGTGACCTGTCCAAGATACTCGGCGAAATAGCTGTACACGGAGAACATGGCGGCGAATATAAAAATGACTGCGGCAACATTCAGCCATAATCCAGGTTTGCGCAGAATACCGAGCTGCTGGCCATAGGACATCTTTTCCTTCACGGGCATCGAGGGTAGCCAGATCCATATGCCGATTAAAGCGACCACACTGACCATCGCTCCAAACAGGAAGGCGATTTCGAGGGATAGGCGTTCAGCAAGATACGATGTCAGTGGCACGCCAAAGGCAAAGCCCGCGGTAACTCCGGTGAATACTTTGGCGACGGCCTGACTGCTTTTCTCTGCCGGAACAAGTTGGGCACTGGTGACCAGGGCTACGGAAAAGAAGACGGGATGGAATAACGCGGGAATGATACGGAAGATCAGCATGGTATCAAATGTTGTGGCGTAGGCATAGACCACGTTTGAAATGGCAAACATCAGCACAGCGGCTAAAAGGATAATTTTGCGATTCATCCCGGATGCCAGTAAGGTGAGAAAAGGGCCTGCTATGGCTACAACCAGCGCAAATATACTGACCAGCCAACCTGCCTGTGCAGCCGAGATGCCGAATTTATGCGCAACCTGAGGAAGTACCCCCACGATTCCCATTTCTGTTGTAATAATCCCGAATACCCCGAGTGCCAGCATCAAGATAAGCAGTGGATTGACCTGTTGTGATTTCATGTAAAGCGTACCTCCAATAAATTTAAATATACAGATAAGTAGATATGTTATGCTGAAATGAGCCTGCCTTGCCTCCTATAATATAATGGACATGAGAGTAAGTTCTCTGGATTACATTATATCTAGATTTATAGATTTGTAAATATAAAAGGTGAAACGTCATATCTTTAAGTCGTCTTCTGCTTGTGTTCTACAGGAGTAATTATGCTGACAATAAGCATGGTCTGGCCCATAAAAAAATAGCGACGGCCCAGGGAATCCTTGGGGCCTGACGCTATTGATGTCCGCGTTTTTAACGATGTGTTGGATTAGTTATTTCGGTTGAATAACCATGCTGTTGAATGAATCAGCCTCCAGCTCAATATGAAGGGTCTGCCCTTCCTCGATGGTCAGATACAGGTCACGACGGTCCTGGAATGGATTGTTGATGACAATCACGAGACTGTTATCCGGGTTGCGGAAAGCGACGGATTTCCCGCTCCACGCGCCAGACAAGCCGACTCTTCGAGCACCAGGAACAATATGATGCGCGAAGTGTTTCATCACATAATACTCCGGGTTCCGAGTAACCTCCGTCGTGTCTGGATCTATCGTAATCATGGAGTTCTGCTCCCAGCCCCATGTGCTGCGGCCTTTGGGTTCCAGAACCATGTTCCAGTAGATGTACGCGTTCACTCCGTTGCTGAAGTAGTGCTGGTAGAGGTTATATACATATTTGGCGTAGTTCCATGAGTTGTTGCCATCACCGCATTCGTTCTCGGTTTGCATATAACGCAGCTCCGGATAACTCGCCGAGGTACGTTGAATCGCATTTTTGCCTGCCCACTGATATCCAACACCTTTGATATAGGAATAGGCCTTTGGATCACTCAGGACAAGCCCGGCGTACTCATCGAAGTCATTCGTTTTTTTCTTGATTAATTCCTCCCATGGATCAGGGGCGTTGATCGTTCCCAGCCAGATCTCCGTATCCAGACCGTGTTGGTCAAAAGCCGGGCCCAGATAATCGGCAATAAACTCACGAAGCTGCTCGCCTGTCCACATGCAAGAAGGAAATTTCTGATCTGCAATCACTTCGTTCTGCACATGCACCTGATGGATCGTAATGCCTGCGTCACGGTAAGCCTGTACAAACTTTACGAAATACAGGGCGTAGGCCTCCAGAATATCTTTCTCCCAGCGCAGTGTCCCGTAGTTATAGGCTTTGGGCGACTTCATCCACGTTGGTGGACTCCATGGCGAGGCGAAGAATTGCAGGTTCGGGTTATAACTTAGAGCTTCCTTGATGTAAGGAATCAGGTATTTGAAATCACGATTGATCGAAAAATGTTCCATGGCCACGTCGCCGTCCACCTCGTTGTGGCTGTACCACTGCTCTGCATAATCACTTGCGCCGATCGGCAGGCGACAGATATTAAACTTGTGCTCGCCCTCCGGATGGAAAAGAGAGTGAAATACCTCATGGCGCTGCTCCTCATTCAAGTGAGACAGAGCCATATAACCAAGCTCGTTGAAACAGCCGCCAAACCCTTCCACAAGTTGGTGCTGTTCACCCGTCAGTTTTAAGTTAGCGCTTTCATTAGTTGGCACAAAAGATAGCTCTCTCCACGGGCTGTCTTGGGTTGTGGAATAACCAGTGAGTGTGAATGTCATGTGAATTTCCTCCTCGCTTGAACCTCAGTTGTCATATATATTACGTTCAGTATAACAACTCCCACGGCAAAAGAAGATATGCTAAACCGTGTGAAATTTACCCTAATCGAAGATGGAGTATCACGAGTTCGTATTCGCATAGACAGAACGTATGCTGTATTTGCTTGTGATCGGCGATGTCCATATACCATTATCCAATGTCTTAACACAACTGTCATAACACAACAAAATCCCCGCTGATTATTCAGACGGGGACTTTGCTATGTTTCTCATATTCTCTTATGACTGAAAATGAACGTGAGACACAACTTAAGGCTGTACACTCTCACCAAGCTGTTTATTTTCAAAAATCAGAATTGTTTTGCTACTTCCGATGTAACCAACAGAGGCATTGAATTGCTCCGAGATGAAGCGAACAGGTACAAAAGCTTTACCATTTTTCATCAGAAGAGGAGCATCATTGATCGCAAGTGTGTCATTCACGACAACTTGTTTGTTGCCCACGCTCCAGCGGATAGTCTTGTCATTCTGTGTGATCACAGCTTCGCGCGTACCGCTGTTCCAGTTCACACGGGCATTTAACTGCTCCGAGACAAAACGCAGAGGCACATAGGTCCGGCCTTCATCGATAAAAGGTGCAGCATCCAGTGCGTAAGCACGATCCCCAACATAGGCGGTGGTAGACCCTTCGATTAGACGCTGAAAGCTGCCCTGGGGCGTTCGTTTCTGCTCCCGCACATTCATCCGGTTCAGAAGCTGCATCGTATGACTGCCACTCACAACATCCAGATAATTGTTCTGCGCCGTGAGTCCGGCAGGCTCAACCTCTGAGACAGAAGTCTGAATACCGGAGGATAACGAGGTAGACGCCGAGATATCCTGTATAACATTTGTCGCTGACTGATCACGGGTAAACGTAAAACCTGCGATTGGTGTCAGATCCCACACCCGGTTGTTGGATAATTTCAACACGTCCAGGCTGGAAAGCTGCCGTAAAGGTTCCAGATCATAGATCTGATTGGACTCTGCATTCAGCTCTGTCAGCCCAGTCAGTTCCTCAAGCCCCTTGAGATGCTGTACTTGGTTACCAGAGATATCAAGTGTCCGAAGGCGTGTCATATGCTCCAGTGGTGTCAGATCCGTGATTTGATTACCTGCCACATTCAGATTCCGCAGTGTATTTGGCAATTCAGCCAGTACGTCCAGCGTCTGAATCTGGTTGTTTGCTACATTGAGTTGTTGGAGCCGGGTTTTACCCATGAGCGGTGTCAGATCGTTAATCGTATTGTTCGAGATCTCAAGCCACTTCAGTGCATCCGCATCCGAGAGGGCCGCAAGACTGGCAATCTGGTTACCACTGGCGTGGAACGTATGTAATCGGTTGAACCCACGTACAACCTCTATGGAAGAAATGGAATTGTTGCTGATATACAGCCGTCCCAAGTCTTTTAATTCAGTAAGTGCGTCTATGGATGTAATGTAATTATTGCGAACATCGATCTCGCGAAGCTGGGTTAGGTGCGCCAGCGGTGTGAGATCCTCAATCTCATTTCCATATAATCGGAGGTGTGTCAGGTTGGTTGCATATTCGAGACCGGACAGGCTGTGAATACCCGCATTGCTTAGATCTACCACTTCAAGCTGCTCCAGATCCGTTGAAGTTAATGGCACATCCAGAGGTTTGTTCAGGATTAACTTCAGTCCGTCCTCCAAAGCGGGATCTTCAATGATTCCCTCGCCCAAGTCTGTAGTGGTGTAAGCCATGGCTTGCCCCGATGCCCCGAGACTCAGGATGAATACTAGAAATAATAGCGTCATTCTTCTCATTGCATGCATTCCCTCCGATTTTTAGAATTATAAAATAATCCGAACAGATTGAGTTAGTTAAGTATAGTATCTACACGATAACAGCGACCGGAAGGTTGTTCTGCCCACGGGAGTGTTCAGTGTGAGTTGAAGAGTTTAACATATGCAGGTTCGGCTCAAAGCACATCTATAGTTATTAACCCGTCAACGGGAAAAAGGAACAAGGAATTTCGTAATGGGTATTTCTCTACTTCTATTCTATATGAAACAAACCCTGCTCTGCACTCTTCAGAGACATGTTTATCAAAAAAAATAAAACATCTCCCGCAGACCCTATTCAACCCACCCTTGAAACGGGTAAAGATGAAGTAAAGATGCCATTTTGGAGGGGAAGATGTGAGTATGCGCCAAGCCATGATCATTAGTAATCCATCGTCAGGTAAGGAAGAGGCCGAGCAGTATGTGTCCCAAGTCAGAGAAATTCTGGAGTCACAGCAGTATGAGGTGGTGGTTAATGAGACGGCCGGGGAAGGTGATGCCACCAACTACTGTCTGAGCGCCTGCAAAGACGGCTGTGATCTGGTCATCTCCATCGGAGGCGACGGTACGCTGCATGAGACGATTAACGGCATGATGGATCAGGATCATCGTCCCCGATTAGGCGTTATACCGCTAGGTACGGTGAATGATTTTGCGCGTGCGCTGAATATCTCGCTTGACCCGGAAGAAGCCATTAGGCAGTTACGTTCGAATCAGACCCATATCGTGGATCTGGGGAAAATCAATGATCGCCTGTTTGCCAACGTTGTGGCTGCAGGTTCTTTGGCAGAAGCTTTGTTCTCCGTATCCTCGGAAGAAAAGTCGAAGTTGGGATCATTCGCATATCTCAAAGAAGGCTTGAAAGACCTGGTGAATACACCAGCCAATCATCTAACCATCGAATATGACGGACAGCTCTGGGAGGGGGAATCGCCACTTTTTCTGGCGGCGCTGACCAACTCGGTCGGAGGATTCGAGAAGTTGTCCCCGGATGCAGAGGTGGACGATGGTCTGATACATTGTTTTGTTGTTCGTAATATCAGTGTGTTCAACAGTCTGACCCTGGGCACCTCCCTGTTATTTGGTAGTCTGAAAGACCATAAGGACGTGGACTATTTTACAGCCAAAGAAGTTCATGTTCGCTCAGACGAAGCCATTCGCACTAATGTAGATGGGGAAGAAGGTCCTGCCCTGCCGATTCATATCCGTGTCCTGCCAAGGCATATTGAGGTCATTGTACCGGAAGAAGTATAGTTTATTCTTTTGGATCTATAGGCTGAAATGAAGAACCTATCATTTCTCCATATGAATGTAGGATAAAGCTATTGAAACCGATTGCAGATATATGTCACAATCAAAGGTAAGATACACGATAATATTCGAATATGGAGGGAAAACATCTTGAGAACGATTAAATTGGGCAGCAGTGCACTAGAAGTACCTGTAGTCGCGGTGGGCTGCATGCGGATTAATTCACTAGACGGTAAGGAAGCCGAACATTTTGTTCGTTCTGCAATGGAGGTTGGCGCAAATTTCTTTGACCATGCCGACATTTATGGTACAGGAACATGTGAGGAGATCTTCGCCGAAGCAGTACAGATGAATCCCCAAGTTCGTGAAAATATGATTCTTCAATCCAAATGCGGTATCCGCAAAGGCATGTTTGATTTCTCCAAAGAGCACATCCTGAATTCGGTGGATGGTATCCTGCAACGTCTGAAAACGGAATATCTTGACGTTCTGCTGTTGCACCGTCCTGATGCATTGGTTGAGCCGGAGGAAGTGGCGGAAGCCTTTGATCAACTGGAGCGCGAAGGTAAAGTGCGTCACTTCGGGGTATCTAACCAGAATCCGAACCAGATCGAATTGTTGAAAAAATACGTGAAACAGCCACTGGTAGCCAACCAGTTGCAGATGAGTATTACCAATACCACGATGATTGACAGTGGCATTAATGTGAACATGGAGAACGATGCCGCGGTTAACCGTGACGGTAGCATTCTTGATTACTGTCGTCTGCATGATATCACCATTCAGCCGTGGTCCCCGTTCCAGTACGGATTCTTTGAAGGTGTATTCCTGGGTAGCGACAAGTTCCCGGAATTGAATGCAAAGATTGACGAGATTGCTGCGAAGTATGACGTGAGCAATACAACGATTGCAATCGCATGGTTGCTTCGTCACCCTGCGCAGATGCAACCTGTGACAGGCACGATGAATATTGAACGTCTGCAAGACTGTGTAAAAGCAGGAGATGTTCATCTCACTCGTCCAGAGTGGTATGAAATTTACCGTGCGGCAGGTAACATACTGCCTTAAATCCAAGTTATAGTGAGCATGATGACTGCTGAGTCAGTTGAGAACACGAGCCCGTAGATGGCTCGTGTTTTTTGTCTATTTTCAGGTTTGATGTCAGGCGCGTTTTCGATATAAAATAAAGATAGGAGTGTCTGTTTTATAAAAGGATTAAAATGGTTTTAATACAAATTAGTTGAAATTATTATATTGACCGATACTTTCTAATTACATATAATTACTTTTGCATACCGATAATCCTGTTTGTGTTTTTTTATTTTGGAGGGTGGTGTTCGTTTGGAGTCGACAACCACGATACGCGATCACTTGGAAAGTTATCTGAAGCGTGAACAGATGTCCATTAGTCATTTTTCGGAAACGTCAGGGATTAATTCGGGTACGCTCAGCAATATTTTGAATAAAAATCGGCCGATTGCCATGCAGCAGTTGGATCGCATTACTTCCGCCATGAGACTGGAAGAAGGTTACTTCTATGAGTTATACATAGATGAGTGTTTCGTACACGCGACCCCGGACTGGCGAAGACTGGGACCCTTCCTTCATCGCTGTGCCGAGTTGGACAAGTTGGACTGTATTGAAGAGGTTATTCGTCTGATGATGGATAATCTATCCTATATTCCTTTATTATTTGATGTGGCTGAAGAATTCTTCCAAGCGGGTAAATTCAAACCGGCCATTCTTCTATATGAAAACATTGCTGAAAGCGAGAAAATGCAACATTCCGAGCGGCTTGCACTCTGTCAGTATCGGCTGTTCAGATTGGGACTGACCAATGATCAGCAGCGGAATCTGATTATCGCAGCCCGGTTCGAATATTATGTGGATCGGCTGGATGAGCGCTATCAATTGGATGCGCTTAACGAACTAATTAATGCATTTGGAGCATTGCATAGATGGAACAAGGTTCAGGAGTTATCTGAAAAATTGAAAGTAAAAGCGTCCATCCATTATGAGATGAATGGCCGAAGGAAACAAGAAGAGACCAAAAGACCAATTGTCTTCTATATTCTGTACTCCGATCTAGCTGCAGGAAGTGCCTGTTATCATTTGAAAGACTACACTGGGGCACTTAAATATGTTTCTTTATATTCGGATAATCGCTGGGTGAGGAACCCGGATAAAGATGAAATCGTTGTTATGAATCAGTTTCAGGAATGGGCTGAAGCAAATCGATATATATATCATTTAATGGGCGGTCATTTTGAGGTGTTACCTGATTATCTGGCGTATATCTCAACGAAGGAAAATGAGATATTCCCAGCGCTGTGTGATATTGTAACAGCGGCTAATCGTTATGATAAGGATATTGATCATGTTCTCAAACAGTATGAATCGTACTTCACTTATCAGGAACAGAGTAACCGAATTGGCAAAGTGAGCAGTCAGGTTACGGATGATCGATATTTAAGACTTTTAGCAGATTTGGGTGCATATTATTTAAAGAAAGACGAGTTTCATTTAGGTATAGAATTTGTGCTAGATAGTTTAAAATTTTCTATTGAAATTAGCAGTGGACGAGGTATGCTTAGAGGTGTCGGACTGTTCGAGCAATATCGGGAATTTGCATCTGAGACGGCGAAACAGCAATACAAAATGATAATTAGTGAGGTGCAGAAACTCAATGAAGAGAAAGTTGGCTTTGCTGATAGCTACCTGTAGTATCGTTGTATTCATCGTAGCCCCTGCTACGGAACCTGTCCCAGGCAAGGAAATCCCGAACCCCGAAATTATGAGACCCGCTGATCATGGATTTGGAACTTAATGAAAGTAAAGAACGCTTCTGAGTTATTCAGAAGCGTTCTTTTTTTGTGTATCAAAGTGGAAGAATAAGTATGTCGTATCTCACATGCGCTTATGATTGGCATAATACACTAAAATATGACAAAAAGGAGGGATACTATGGATCGCCTGGATTTGATATCACGGATCGAAGATGCCAGACAGTTGTTATATCGCATGCATATGGAATACGGCAGTCTGCTTCATCCGGAAGTGATCCAGCAATCCGTAGTCCTGGACGGGCTTATTAATCAATACAACAGAGTCAAGGTAGGAAAGGAGATGAATTAAGTTCGCCTATTTACATTTTCGTTTTTGTATACTATAGTTAGTTGCATGAGTAACTAACCGACTAACTGACCAATGAATACGTATGAAAGTTGGAAGCACATGAAATCGACTTTGGATGAATCTCAGCCTATTTTTCATCAGATTGCTACGATGATTATGGACGATATTGTGGAGGGCAGATTGAAGGTGGAAGAACAGGTTCCCTCAACCAATGAACTGTCACGCTTCTACAATATCAATCCGGCTACAGCCCGCAAAGGACTGCAGGAACTCGTGGACAAGGGGATTATATACAAACAGCGAGGTGTTGGAATGTTTGTTGCAAAGGGAGCAAGAGAAGCATTGCTCGTTGAACGGAAGCAAGATTTTTATGAAGAATACATCAAGCCTTTACTTGAAGAAGCCAGACGGATTCACATGAATGAAGACATGATCATTGATCTGATTCGTGGCAAGAAGGATAAGGAGAGTGAGTTATGATTCATATGGAGCAGGTCAACTACAGCTACCAGAAGACGCCCGTGCTGAACTAGGTTACGCTACATGAGAGTGAGCCAATCATTAGTGCAATCTGGGGAAGAAATGGAGCGGGTAAAACAACCATGATGAGTTTACTTGCAGGGCATAACCGCCCGGACAGTGGAACCGTTCAGATCATGGGTCAAGACCCCTATAATAATCTGGCTGCCCAAGAGCATCTGTGTTACATCCAGGAGAATCATCCCCTGGGGAAAAATTGGACAGTTAGTGACATGGTTCAAATGGGACAATATTTTCATCCGCAGTGGAATCAGGATTTGGCGGAACGTTTAATCGATGTGTTCGAACTACCGACGAAGAAAAAGATCATTAAATTTTCGAAAGGCATGAAGACTGCTGCCCAGATTATATTGGGTCTTGCCAGTAATGCAAAGATAACCATTCTGGATGAGCCCACCAATGGACTCGATGCTGAGAAGCGTAAATTCTTCTATAATGCGCTACTGGAAAGTTATGAAGATAACCCGCGTCTGATTCTCATATCCAGCCACCATATTGAGGAGATTCAGCCTTTATGTGAGTCCCTTATCGTTTTGCAAGCCGGAGAGGTGTTGTTAAATCAACCGATGGAAGAGATACGCGAAAAAGGAGTTCTTCTAACAGGGGGAATTGATGATATTAACCGAGTTACAGCAGGTGTTAAAGTTATAGAGTCTTCCCAGATGGGATCAACTGTAAAAGTGATGATTGATGAGCCCTACTCGAAAATGTGGAAGGATATCGCTCATTCACAGGGGCTTTCCATTGAGAAAGCGACATTACAAGATTATTTGGTTAACAGGACCCGTAATCAAGAGGGGGTTAAACCATGAACGCAGTAAAAGGTACGAACCGACTGATTCGCGATGATATGCGTTTGTTTCTGAGCATATTTTCATCCATCGCTCTAATGCTCGCCGTTGTATATCTGGCCATTGGCTTCATATTTGATGTCTCGTATGCTACGCAACTGTTTGGTCCCATGTACGGAGGGATATGTGCGTTTGCCATCGGGGGAATGATTACACTGTTTCCGGTTGCGATTGGTATGGGCAGTACACGAATTCAATTCATGAAATCCTTCTATATGAACTCGGTATGGATGGTTGCAGGCACCATGGTCATTCTGCATGTGGCGTATTTCCTCATACACCTGCTTCAGGAAAAAGGAATTGTTGACGTAACCCTTTATCAACCAGGCATGTTGTATTCAAACAAATATCATTTTTTATCCTACCTGTGGATCGATCTGATGAGCGGCTTTCTCGTACTGGGAATCTCTGTCTTCCCAACGGTTTGTTGGATGCGCTTGGGGATGCGTAACTTCTTCATTATGTTCTTTGGGGTAGGCCTAATGATCACTCTGATCGTTGTCTTCGCAGATCTTGGGGAGTGGATGAAGTGGTTTGCGAATGTGAATATGATGACACTGTTCACCGTTCTGGGATGTATTGGTGGTGCGCTACTTCTATCTACGTACCCGATGATGAAGAATGCGCCGCTTACTATGAAATCCAAAAAAGACTGACAGGAAACAGTTATAAAGGAACTGGGCAAGGAATCTAAGCGAAATCTCCGAAATTAGAAAACACGAGTGCGAACACGCCTCGTGTTTTTTGTATCATCCTAAATCATTGGATTCACCTATTCAACAATCTTTATACGTAATTCCAAATGAAGGTGCATCCCTTAAGCTTGAGCCTGCGGTTTGAATCCTTCGTCTTTGAGGTACTCGCCGGCTTCGCTACGTGACTCAAAAGCCATATCCAGATTATCACCGGAATATACATACCACATGTCATCTTCGTATTTTAAAGTCAGCGTATGTCCATCTTCATCGATCCACGTTCCGCCACCCGTAGAGGTTGTAGACAATACAGGAGCAGTAGCTTTTACTTGTTCTGGCTCTTCGAATTCAACTGCGTTGGGATTGTGAGACATCGCTTGGATCGTTTCATCTAACAATGTGCGCAGATCTGCTTCGGAGTAATCACGAATATTGACGAATCCTTTAGCATCGGTCTCATAGTTAGGCAGTAGCCCTGCATAGATATAACCGTTTCCGTTAGGATGAATATGGAGAGCAACAATTTTTTTATCATACGCACTATCCTCGTAGTGGAAATTAACTCGACCGAGAGAAACATCTTTGCGTTGCAGTTGGGGATACGATTGTAGCACTTCTAGCTTTTGTTCCACGTTAAGCATAATTGCCTCCTGTAAATGTTCAATAGAGGTGATTATAACATGCCCTCCTGTTAATTTCCCGATAAAATGTTTCTCCCCAGTTCTTTCAGGTGTTCCATAACTTGCAGATAGGGATATGGCCCATAGCTTACACGTGCTACACCCAGTGTGGCAAGCTGTTTTGGTGAAGGCTCAGGAGACGTAACCATAACGTTAATTGGCAGCTGTGAACGCTCACACAATTCCTGAATCAGTTGGTGATCCTGCAAACCGGGTACAAACAGACCACTGGCTCCTGCATCTGCATAATGGCTCGAACGTATAAGTGCTTCCTCCAGGAGAGAGTGGTTATGGTGTTCAGGTGCATGTTGCAGAAAAATATCTGTGCGGGCGTTAATGAACAACGGGATGCCTGCCTGCTGCGCAGCTTCCCGGGCGGCGGACAATCTCGGGCATTGCTCCTCCACAGTGTACAATCCCAAGCCAGCGGGAAGTTGATCTTCAATGTTGATTCCTACAGCACCATGATCGATGACTTGCAGGATATTTCGCTTCACTTCTGACACAGACCTCCCATACCCTCCCTCTATATCGATCGTTACAGGCAGATCCACGCTCGCTGTAATCCGTGCGAGATTGGCAAGCACCAGATGGAATGGCATGGCTTCACCATCGCGTTCACCGTGGGCCGCAGCAACGGACCAGGCTTCCGGTAGCAATGGCCGTTGCTCCAGCGGATTGGATGGCTTGTGCGCTTCCGGCATCCCATACATTGACCAGAACAAGTGGTTTTCCTTTCACATGGTATTGTTGGAACAACGCTGCTTTTTCTTCTAAGGTACTCATATTATGTTGACTCTCCTTTGTTATATCATGCATTCCTTTGGACATTTGATGCGTACTTCATTCCGTTATTCGCAGCTATCCTGTTCCTGCCTCTGTTTCTCGTGAGTCAAAAGCCAGTTTTTGCGAGTTAATCCCCCGCCGTATCCGCCCAACTCACCACTGGCATTGATTACACGGTGACATGGAATCACAATCGCAAGCTGATTGGCTCCATTCGCCTGTGCCACAGCTCGGCAAGCAGTCGGTTTTCCCAGTGCATTTGCAATCTCTTGATATGACCTCGTTTCACCAGCCGGAATGGCCAGCAACTCATCCCACACACGCTTTTGGAATGGTGTTCCTAAACAGAACAACGGTGTGTCAAATGCTGTCCGAATACCTTGAAAGTACTCGTTTAGTTCACGCTCAATGGACTGGATGGGAGCTGTAGTGCCGGGTACAATCGCTGATTTGGTTCGTTTGCGCAGACGCTCAACTTCGCGTTCCAGACCTCTGCGGTCCACAAATTCCAGTAAATATAGCGACTCCTCATCTGCAATGGCCATCATCGGGCCGAGGCGGGTGTCAATCCAGGACGCTTTTAGGATATGTCCTTCATCGACTTGTGTAGGGGCGGCACCCATGATCCGTGAAAAGGCATCGCGGAAGCCGCTGCTTGATTCATATCCGGTAGATAATTGGCTATCAATCACGGTGCGGCCGGAGCTAATATTTTTCAGGGCAAGTCCCATGCGGCGAGCGCGAGCATATTCGACAAAGGTCATGCCGAACCGCTTCTTGAATTGTCGGCGCGCCGTGGATTCGTCGATGGAGAGGGCCTTGAAATCCTGTCCTTTCCAGCGTTTCTCCGGATTTTTCTCCACAGCTTCCACTAATATGCGAACCACATCGGATACTTGGTTGGGGTGAGAGAGCGGGCGACAGCGCTGGCAAGGGCGATAAGAGGCCAGAAGTGCCTGTTGAGCCGTCTCATAGAATTCGCAGTTTTCGAATTTTGGCTTTCGCGCAGGGCATGTGGGACGACAGAACACACCTGTGGTTCGGACTCCAACATAGAATAAACCCTCGTATTCCGAATCCTTGGCCACAAGCGCCTCGTAATATTGTTCCTTCAGATCAGCAGAAATCATGGGGGCACGTCCTTACTCATTAGAATCTTTATCTATACCTATTATAGAAAAACGTTGCAGCAAGCATCGCCGAAAATCAGGCATGAATATTGGATAAATTGAATCTGATATAACATTTAAATTCGGTTGTTCAGAATTTGTTTAGAGTGAACTGGTAGTATAGACCTATCAGGGTAGGGTTACTTAGGCAAAGATACCTATATAGTGAAAAAGTGAGTTATTGATAATTCATTGTTATAGGAAAAATACATAGGTAAACATGAAATTAAAGATTAGTGGAATGAAAGTCTGGAGGTCGAATAGAATGAGATATTCTACGTACAAAAGTATTTATGAATCCGTTTATACCAAAACGTCCGAGTCTCGCACCATGTATGTTAAAGGTCAATTCATGCAGCGTGTGAAGACGCCAACCTGGCTAATGAAGATCGTCACTATAACTCTAATTATAATCATAGGGTGTAGTGCTGTATTCACTGCATTTGCCGGAGATGAGCAATTGTTGTCGGGGGACCAGATCGTTGTATCTCAGGGAGATACACTGTGGGGCATTTCATTGGCACATAAACCTCAGCAGATGGACACTCGTGTGTATGTAGAAGTAATCAAGAAAGTGAACAAAATCGAGCATAACGCCATTCAGATTGGACAAGTGTTGGTCTTGCCTGGGTTTGATCGATAAATTAAACAGTGCATGACGTCATGAACAGAGTTCTTTTTTTACTCATCGAGGTGCAGTTACATACTGAATTTATTAATCATTTACATATAATGGAGCTTCATGTGGGACGATATGGTGTAGTGATTAGTAAGTGGTGTGTTGGATATACGTGCTGTAGATAGATGAAGGGAGAATTAGATGATGAAAATAAATATAAAGAAATCTGCACTTTGCATGTCTGTGCTCTGTATTTCGCTATTCGTCAGTGCCTGTGGCACTAGTGGTGAATCGGTTCAGGAACATGCCTATCCGGAATCGAAGCAACCTGTAGAGGAAGCTGGAGAAAACTCTGTACCGAATGCGGATGCGAAGAATAACAATAGCCAAGGCAGTGCCAGTGGTGATGAGGGCAAGCCTACGGCTCAATCGGAATCCACTGAACCGTCTGAGAAGATTGATATCGTCATTGACCAGTCGGAGAAACCGAGCGAGGGTAACAGCTTTGATTTCGGAATTAAACAGGTTCCGAAGGGGTATACACTAACGGAGATGCGGTGGACGTCTAACACGGTGACGATTGTGAATTCACTACAGGAAGCCATTGAACATGGTGGAAATGGTGAAGAGGGGTTTTACTTTAGCGGCAATGGACAATTCTCCGGCTTTATCTATTCGGATGAGATGAAGGGCGAGCGGGGCAAAGCGACATTTGTCTTCACAAATGATGAGGGGAACGAAATCATGTCCGAGAAAGAAATTACGTTGAAGTAGCGTAGGCATATCATGAAGGCTCCATCTAGAGCCTGTTGAACAGGAAAAGCAGCCACTTGGGCTGCTTTTTTTGACATATATAATTACAAGCTCGCCGATCTATCTGTCGCTACATCTATAAAGATTGAACTGAAGATTTACACTAGAACGTAGAGGACAGAAATAACCAGAAGAAGCAAAGCGTTCGCCTTTATACCCTGATTTTCACCTTTAAAAAGTAATTAAAAAAATCGGAGGATAACAGCGATCTGAAGGTTGTTTTGTCATCGGAGTGGCAAGTGTAAATATTGTTTTTTAGTTCAATTTATATAGTTGCTACATAAAGTCAAAGAAATAACGGACCACGTGGAACATAACCGGCGAGGTATAGGTCAGGCTGTCGACTCGGCTCAGGTAGCTTTTTTTGAGCGAATCGAACTTGTTGTCATCCCCGATTAACAGATCGCGCTTCAGTACAGACACCGTCAGACTACCGAAGAATCCGGCCAGACTGATCAACACTCCGATGAACAGCGAGAATTTCCAATCAAATGGCGTCAGGTAGGGATGGATGAAATAAGACGTAGCTGTCGTTACAATAAACGCACACGCAAACCCTTCCCAGGTGACAAATGGATTGGCGGTAGGCACCACTTTTCGTTTGCCCAGATAGAGAGAGACCAGATAGTGCACCACATCATTAAGCTGTGTTAGCACGACCAAGAACAGCACCAGCTTGGAGCCGTACTCCGGTGAGGCAAATGGGAAATAGGCCAGGTGGCTCAGTCCAAACACCATCAGCATTAGTCCCCATTGTGTGGAGCTGACACTGCGCAGGAAACCGACCGTACCTTTGTTAATCAGGCGTGGCAAGGGCAGCACCAGGAACACATATAGGGGAATAAACACGATAAACATGCCATACCATCCAATGTAGATCCAGTAAAACTGAACCGGAATCGCCAGATACGCCCACAGGAACAGTCTGCGGTCGGCTTTGCGTGTACTGCGAATCATGGAGAAGTATTCTTTGAGTGAGAAGAATGCAAGCACCATGAGGGAGATGAGGGACACAATGGGGTTAAAAAGGGTGGCGAGGCAGAAAATCACAAACATACCCCACCAGGTTTTGATTTTTTGGCCGATGCCTGAATAGTCTTTGCTTGGCTGAAGCTTTGCAATAATTTTGTACACGATATGTATCACAAGTAAAGCTGTGAAGATTAACGTTAGTGTAAAGAGTGAACTGCTCACGTACCGATCACCTGCTTATTCAAAGTAAGATTCCATTATAGGGTACCTATGTTATTATGAAGGAATAGTGCCAACTTGATAAGGGGAAATTTTGCTATGACAGATGAACGCTCCATCTATATCCTGCTTACGAATACAGGAACGCTGTTTACCAAGGTTATTCAGAGCTATACCCGAGCGCCATATAATCACGCATCGATCTCATTTGACCGGGAGTTAACCGAGCTGTACAGCTTCGGCCGCAAGCATCCGAGCAATCCGCTGAATGGCGGGTTTGTGAAGGAAAATATTCAGACAGGTACATACAGCAAGTATCCCAATACCACATGTGTCATATACAAGCTTCAGGTGACGGATCGTGAAGTGGAAAAGATGAAACGTGTGCTGCACATCTTCATCCGCAGCCGCCAGAAATATATGTACAATCTGCTCGGCGTGATCGGCATTACACTCAAGGAACCGGTGGAGTTCAGCAACTCCTACTTCTGCTCCCAATTTGTAGCTGAGATTCTGCAGCGTTCGGGAATCAAACTGTGGAACAAGCTGCCTGCGCTGGTGACACCGAATGATTTTCGCCAGAGTGAACGATTGCAACTGGTTTATGAAGGGAAACTAAGTGAGTATACGCTGGGGAATGCAGAGCAAGAGTAGGGTAGGTGTGTGTGCTGGTGCTTGCCAAGCAAATCCAATCATGAAATAGCCTGCTGCCACGGATAACGAGGCAACAGGCTGTTTGTGTACTTCATGTAGATGATGGTGAGGATCGGTCGAAATTAACCTCTTCAAGGAATTCGATCACTTCACCATTCGGACTGTGGACGAGCGCATTTCTAACCCGAAGTGCAGGTTCGCCAAGCGATATCCAATCCGGTTCAACGTAGGCCTTGGCTCCATAGGCGAGCGCTCGCTGATAGATATCTTCTACATCATGCACGTAAAAGGCGAAATGTAACAGTGCGCCGTGCCGGACCGCTTCAGGCGAGGTGGCAGGTTCACCCTCGGCGGGAATGACGGCTTTTGGATCAAATACCTCAATACAGGTGCGCTGATCCGGAGAGATCAGCATACATGCCTCGGTAATGTGGAAGGAAGGCAAACTCCAGGAGTGACCGACCTTGAATCCCAATACTTTTGTATAAAACGCCAGAGTATCTTCGTAATTACGAGCCTGAATGGCTACATGTGCAAGTCCAATAACACTCACATTACATCGCTCCTTCTTCAGATTGTATTCTAAATTATAGGGTTGATAACGCATTGGAACCATACAATATCAAAGGATATAATGAGATAAAATCTAACTATTTTTAGCTAATTTATCAGGGAAACCTTATTAAATAAGTCGACGACTCGGAGGTCTTGCAAATGGAACACATGATAGATGAAATCGATCAGCAGATTATGCGCTTGTTGCAACATCATGCACGTATCCCCGTTGCACAGATAAGCAAAGAAATTAACATGTCCCAACCTTCGGTTAAGGAAAGAATTCTGAAACTGGAGGAGAGAGGTGTAATAACGGGATATTCGACCATCTATAATCTAGCCCAATTGAACCGTGGAACCACGACATTTATTTTGCTCAAAACAGAGCATTGCGACGAGTTGGTCCAGTTCTGTGAACAGGCTATCGAAGTCACGGATGTCTATCGGATTAGCGGTGAGTATAACTATCTGATCAAGGTACAGACGGCGTCCATTGAAGAACTTGCCGAATTTCAGGATTCACTGGTGAAGCTGGGACCCTCCAAATCCCATATCAGCATGAAAAATATTATGGAAAACCGTGTTCTTCTTTAAGATATGAGAGAGACTAGAGAGAAGACATTTGTTCTGGCACCGGATTCGTTCAAAGAAAGCATGACAGCGAAAGAAGTATGTATCGCGATGGAAAAAGGGTTGCGTAAAATATATCCGACGGCAGACTATATTCATGTACCTATGGCAGATGGTGGAGAAGGTACGGTGCAGTCCCTTGTGGACGCTTCCGGCGGCGTCCTTCACCAGCACGAGGTGAGCGGACCATTGGGCCAGACAGTCACTGCGCAGTATGGCATTCTGGGTGGCGGAACAACGGCGGCCATCGAGATGGCATCGGCCAGCGGCATCCACTTGGTTACCAAGGACACCCAGGACCCGCTCCGGACGACAACCTATGGAACAGGCGAGATGATTCGCGCATGTCTGGACCTTGGCATACGCAAGATCATCATTGGTATTGGTGGTAGCGCGACCAACGATGGTGGGGCTGGCATGGCTGAAGCGCTTGGTGCGAAGTTTCTGGATGCAGAGGGTCGTCCGCTTGCGCGTGGTGGCGGGGTTCTGGATCAACTGGCTCAGATTGATGTATCTGGTCTGGATGAGCGTTTGCAAGAAGTGGAGTTCATTGTGGCCTGTGATGTGACCAATCCCCTATGTGGGGAGCATGGCGCATCAAGGGTGTTTGGACCACAAAAAGGGGCTACCCCAGAGATGGTTGAACAGCTGGATGCGAATCTGTCCCATTATGCAGATGTAGTGAAACGGCAGCTACACAAAGATATCCGAGATGTACAAGGAGCGGGAGCGGCTGGTGGATTGGGCGCAGGACTCTTGATTTTTACACAGGCTGTATTACGTAAAGGGATTGAGATTGTCATTGAATATACTGAGTTGCGTAAAAAGTTGATTGCTGCGGATGTGGTATTTACGGGTGAAGGCGGTATCGACTTCCAAACGAAATTTGGCAAGACCCCCTATGGTGTTGCTCGGGCAGCCAAGGAAGCAGGTAAACCTGTGATTGCCCTTGCAGGTTGTGTGGGCGAAGGGATTGACACCCTCTACGCGGAAGGCATCGATGCCATATTTGGTATTGTGCCTGGGGCAGCAGATCTGGATCGACTATTGCGAGAAGGCCCGGAGAATGTGGAACGTACCGCCGAGAATATTGCAAGAGTACTGAAGCTGGGGTTGCTTTCTTAGGTCAGTGACCATCTGGATCGTATAGGGTCGGATTGCGGATTGAAATGTGATGTGACAAAGACGGGATACGGATATGCCTGATATCAGGTGATCTGTCTCTCGTCTTTTTTGCTGTGAAGTTCCATTGTATAGTTGTCGTTCAAGTCGCGTCGTTCGCGTTATTTTTACCCTTGAAGGCACAATGAAGAAATTGCACATACAGTTACGTATCTGATGACCAATACGTTCACGACGGGCAGCACATTGTATGTGGATGGCGGGTACACCTTGATTTAAGAGTCGGAGCTATATAGGTCCCGAAGAATACTTTTTTTAAAATAAAATGATGAATTTTGGCGAAAAAAATTGAGATCTATCCTATTTTTGTACTACAGGGTGGATCTTTTTCCTTTTATTTGCTCTTTTTGTTTAGATTCTGTTTATCGCAGTGCACTACAATAGGCCTTACGTATCAGATGGATTGAATTTATATGTAAAAAACATGAGATGGGGAGGATCAAGTACATGAATTACAGGAAAATAATTAGTTTGATGCTCATTATGGTGTTAATAGCTCCATGGTTGGCACCAGCAGGGAAGGTTAGTGCAGGTGGCTCAAGCCCTGTGCCAGGCAAAAATGGATTAATTACTGTCAAGCTTACTGATGATAATAACATAGAGGTGCGTTGGGGCGCTGGTTTCTCTGACACCACTGAAACTCGTAACCTAAAATATCAGGTCTTTGTTTCGAATACTTCTAATCTGAACAACATGACAGAGATCAGGGACAATCTAGAGTATGGAGATGAGGATTGGGTGTTGGGTTCAACATCTAATGACGATACGTTCTTCAAAATATTTCAAGGTTTAGATACCAGCGAAACGCTCTATTATAATGTGATGGTTGTAGATCAAGATGATATGGAAGCCTCCTATCAGATGAAATCATTCAATCCGAATACACTGCTGAGTCCGTTGGAGCAATTCAACGATGTTAAAGAGAGAAAAGTTTTGGATAATTACACCGATTTTATACCAGAAGTAATGGAGCTGTTTAGTAACAAAGACTTCTTAGCTGATCCCGATTTTGAATCGTTGTCTGAGGATGAGCAATATGAGATTGCAGAGTACATGTTAAAGGAGTCAAGCCCACCAGCATCTAGTAGATATGAGAGTAAGGAACAAGTCCAATATGTAGTGCAATTAGCCTTGCAAGCTCGGAATCTTCCTCGAGAAATTGGTGGACTTGACTCCAGAGAAGTCCTTGATGCATTTTTTAATAAACAAGCAGAGAGACTACAGCTACAATTTCATAACCAGGAAGAAGATAATGAGTACTATGAACGTATCCACTATTATCTTGATTCCTCTGAAATTGAAAGACGTATGGCAGCTTTCAGATATGAGGGTAAACTCACCAGAAATCTTGATATTTCACAAATACTCGATTATACAAAATCTGCATTGGAAGACACCCCTTTTATTAACAAGGTAACAACAGTAGAAGAGATGGTGAACAAGTTAATAAATATGTTAGAAATTCAAGAAGATATTGAATCGTATAATTCCAAAGAAGAAAACCAAGAAAAACCACTTGGAAAATTCCCTTTGGATGTTAGCAAATTGAATGATCTTACCTCCGAAGAGCAAGAACAATTGGCAGACCATATGCTTAGTGAGAGACCCCTTGGTGGATATGCAAGTTTTGAGGAAATTCAGACTGCATTTAATAAATTTTTCCCGGATGATAACGAAAGCGATCCATTGAGTGTCTTAAATACTGCAAAGAGCAACAGTAATATAGCGGCTATGCGAATGGCTATGGAAGATCCAGATCTGGGTATCACTCTTCCTAACGGATATGGTGCTTTGTCTTTGCAAGTTAGAGATTTCATTGCGGGATTCTTGATTGAATATGTAAATAAAGATTACAAAAACAAAGAACAGGTCCAATATATGATTGAACTTGGTGTATTGGCACAATCTGTTTGGGAGCAGAGGGAACTCAGTGTTCTTAGGAATAAGCTGGATCTGCTCGCTCAGCAATTAGTAAATGGACCTAATCACTTTAATGACCAACAGACATATATGTTACGCAGCCTTGGACAACAACATTTGGAACGTAGCAAAGTAGATAAAGGTGTACTGACATTCAATTACTTGCATCTAGTTGCATTCGAAAGGTTGGAAGGAGTGTCTAAAGGGGATATTGTTGAGCCTGATATTGTCCTGAATCTCCTCTCTATGCCTATCGATTCATTTGAGCAAGCTACCTCTATACCGCGAATGGATCAATGGCTTGATAAAGCAATGAAAGATCAGATTAAAGGTGAAGCATTCTTCAGCAAATACAAATTTAATCTTAGAGGCGCTCTTGATTTATCCAAAAGAGCAGAACTTAGTCCTGAAGCCCAGAAGGAATTGGCTGAATGGGTCCTAAATGAACAAGACAGCTATGAGGATGTTGGGAATCTGCAATATGTATTTAACCGATTCTTTACGGCTCCTAACGTGAAGGGCAATGACATCAATAACACCCTAACGGGCTTGGATAACACGATGGAGATTTCCTTCGACAATAAGTTGCACTGGATTGATGTTGCCTTCATTCAAAAAATGGACCTTAGCGGCAACAAAACGGTATGGGTTCGTTACAAAGCAATCAGCGATGAACTGCCAGGCCGCGCTGTGAAGTTTGTCTTTACACAGAATGGTGATAGCAGCACAGATAATGGCAATACTCCAACGCCTAACCCGGGTGGAAACACAGGTGGTGGTGGCGGATCATCTACGACTACGCCAGTAACGTCTACACCTGCTCCAACAACGAAACAAGAGCAGATCGTGGTTGATGTTAATGGAACAAACGGCACCAACCTGACCAAAACACCGATCACACGTACAACCGAAACCAACGGCACGATCAAAGATCTGGTGAAAATGACCGAAGCCATTGCCAAGGAATCGGTGGGAAAAGCGAAACAATTGAACATGAACACCGCACGCATTGTCATCCCAGATACCAAAGATTCCGTGTCCGAGACACGTATTGAACTGCCTAAAGCAGCGGTGAAAGAATTGAAAGATGGTTCACTTAAGCTGGAGATTTCCACTGAAAATGTAGTGATTTCCGTTCCAACGAATTCCATCGCCGGATTTGATCAAGACTTGTACTTCCGTGTGGTTCCACTGAAAAAGGAATCGGAGCGCAAAGAAGTCGAAGAACGTGCGAAGAAAGAACAGTTGATTCAACAAGTTGCTCCGAATACGAATGTGCGTGTACTGGCTCGTCCGGTAGAGATCGACACGAATATGCAGAGCCGTGAAGTGACACTCACGTTGCCACTGCGTGATAGTCTGCCAACCGATCCGGCTGCTCGTCAGCAAGCATTGGACAACCTGGCGATCTATATCGAACACAGTGACGGCACAAAAGAATTGATTCAAGGCAAACTGGTGCAACTCGCGGATAATAGCGAAGGCATCGAATTTACCGTAACAAAATTCAGTACGTTCACCCTCGTTGTTGTGGATGGACTGAAAGCTTCACAAAGTACACATCAACCGTACATCCAAGGATTTGGTGCGGATTTCCGCCCGGATGCATTCGTAACACGTGCACAGATGGCAGCCATGCTAGCTCGCAATCTTCCAACTGAAGCGGCAGCAGGTTCCGTGAATAGCGTGAGCTACAAGGATGTATCTGCAACACACTGGGCAACAAGTGAGATTCAAAAAGCGCAATCCGCTGGCATCATGAACGGCATGAGTAACACCCAATTTGCACCGAAAGGTTCGATCACCCGTGCACAGATGGCTACCATTGCTTATCGCTGGATGCAGCAACAAGCGAGTAATACAACAGTGAATGGTACAGCAGTGTCCTTCACAGATGTATCCGCAGACCTGTGGGCAGCAGATGCGATTGCATACGTGCAATCGGCTGGCCTGATGGTTGGATACAACGATGGTACATTCAAACCGGATAGCAAGCTGACACGTGCGGAAGCGGTGAAAGTGTTGAACGTACTGTTCAACCGGACACCCCTAACTGGCGCAGTTACGCTAACGTTCAGTGATGTACCAGCAACACACTGGGCATATGCAGATATCGAAGCCGCAGCGCAAAAGTAATACTTTTAAAAGAAAAAAGGGGTCATTAATGCAGTAGCATATGGAAAAGAGAACCCCTAATGACGGATAGGATATGACAATACAATAGATAGAATAAAAAAAGAGCTGTTCCAAAAGCCATACATTGGCTAGGAACAGCTCCTTTTTGCGCTTTAGTGTGACTTAACATTGGTCTAGGTTGGTTAGCGCTTGATCACCCATTAGTTATTCTGTTCACTCAGTTGTACTACTCTTTATCGGGCGTGTGTGCAGCATTCTCGTAAAACTTACCATCCCGCAACTGATCCACGAATCCTTGTAACCAGACGTAGTATTGCTCCGCATGTTGGAGTTTGTGCAGATCACGCAGTGCATCCTCTCGATCTTTGGACGAGGTATGTTCCGAAAGGATCATTGCCGACAGGTCAGGAATGACCTCATGAATGCCTTCTAACATGACATCTACTTCCCGTTGGAGCTTGGCCCCGAAGAAATTCTGGAACGTACGATAGAAGTCGGTCTCAGCCAGATATTGATCCTGGCGCTCCTTCTTTTCCTCCAGTTTATAGATCATCTGTGATTCTGTAAGCGAACGAACCGCATAGCTCATGTTGCTCTTGCTCATATTCATCGAGTTTTTCATCTCTTCAAGTGTCATCGGTCGATCCTCAAAATACATGATGCCGTATAATTTGCCAAACGTATGATTAACCCCATATAGATCCATCGTATTGGCGATGGCCGCAATGACTCTCTCCCTCAGCGCATGCCGATCAGGTAACGAAGAATGATTCGGGTTCCCGGCGGTTTCTTTTCCCACAATGTCACCTCTGGTTTATGATAGCGTTCCCACTAGCTGCCTCATATTTTACATGACTTGCTCCAATTTTAACATAAGCCGGAATTAGAATTTTCAATACGAGTGTACAATCAATTTTGTACAGAATAAATATAAAGCTGATTATACTCAAAAATTCCCAATCATTAAAGAAAAATTGGACAGTAAGGAGTGGGGGATTTGCGTTTAAAACTATGGAGGGAGTCTGAGGCGGTACTATTCACGCTGCCAGCTCTAATCCCATTGCTGATCTTCTGGCTGGGACCTCTGGGATATATCGTTTATCTCAGTTTCACCGATTGGGACTTCATGAGCCCGGACAAGTTGTTCGTTGGTTTGGACAATTACAGTTATCTGCTGACAAACTCTGAATTCTATCGATCATTGAAAGTCACCTTGTTATTCGGACTGGGGAGTGTAATCCCAACTATTGTGGGCGGATTGGCACTTGCGATGCTCATGAATAGCAAGATCAAATCATCCGGCATCTTCCGGACGTTACTGTTCTCACCTTGGGTCACCCCGACAGTTGCGGTGTCCATTGCGTGGTCCTGGATCTTTGAGCCCGAAGTGGGACTCGCTAATCTGATGCTGGGCTGGGTAGGCGTATCTCCGATCGGCTGGTTGCGTGACGCGGACTGGGCATTGGTTGCTGTTCTGATCGTCACGCTCTGGAAGTCGATTGGGTGGGCAATGGTATTTTATCTCGTTGCGCTACGAAATCTACCTTCCGATCTGCTCGAAGCAGCTTCAATCGATGGTGCAAACGGTTGGGATAAGTTCAGAAGTATCACATTGCCGCTGATCTCACCAACAACATTTTTTCTCTCGATTATTCTTACAATCCAGTTCTTGCAAGCCTATGACCAGATCAATGTCATGACGCAGGGTGGACCGGCGGGATCAACGAGAACGTTGCTGTACATGTATTACCAGTCTGCATTCGAATCCTTTAACGTAGGTGAAGCTTCGTCCATCGCCGTTGTGATCATTCTGATCTGCGTGTTGCTGTCGGGAGTATCCTTCCTGCTTGGCAGACGTCTGGTGCACTACTAATGACAATGACATTGCCCAACAAAAAGTCTAAATGGATGAAGCGCAAGGAGTTGCAGAACGTGTCACAACCGAATTTTAAAATAAGTAAATTAATCCGCTACCTTCTGTTAGCCATTATCGCGCTGGGTACAGCCTTTCCCTTCTATTGGATGGTCATTAGCGGGTTCAAAACCAATGATGAGATCTGGCAGTTTCCGCCGACCTTCTGGCCGGAGACGTTCCTGTGGAGCAACTATGTGGATGCCTGGAATGCGGCACCATTTGCCCGTTACATCCTGAACAGTACCGGGGTAGCCTTAGCCATCTGTTTATTTCAGATCGTCAACTCCAGTATGATGGCGTACGCCCTGACACATATGAAATTCCGTCTCAAAGGTGTACTGACATCCCTGATTCTGGTGGGTTATATGATACCGAGTACGGCTGTGTATCTGCCTAGTTACTTGGTACTTAGCGAACTTAACCTGCTGGATTCCTACACAGGCTTGATTGTATCCAACTGTGTCAGCGTGTTCTCGATCTTCCTGATCCGGCAGGCGTTCATGCAGGTATCTCATGAATTGGTGGAAGCCGGACAACTGGATGGTGCATCCCACTTCCGGATTCTCTGGACGATTATTACGCCGCTTGTTCGCTCAAGCTTCGCCGTGATGGTGCTGATTACGTTTATTGAACAGTACAACAACTATTTCTGGCCTATGCTCATCACCAAAGACCCTGATTTACAGCTGGTATCGGCGGGTTTGCGTAGCTTCTTTGTAGAAGGCGGGGCATATGGACTTGCTTGGCCACAGATTATGGCTGCGAGTGCCTTCACCATCGCACCTCTACTTATTCTCTTCCTGTTCACCCAGAAGACGATCATGCAGAGCGTGAATATTACGGCTGGTGTTAACAAGAACTGATATGCACTACCATTCACCTAAAACGGGAGGAACAACAATGAATTGGAGTCAGGCAAGCATGACATGGAAAAAGAGATTGAGGTTGAACTGGAAGGGTGGCATGTCGCTGGTACTTGCGACCAGCTTTGCACTGCTGACCGCTTGTGGAACACAAGCACCCGCAGAATCAGGCACGACGGCTGCTGCCAGTGGAACCGAAGCTCAGGCGAAAGATCCGGTGGAGATTGAGTTCTGGTATGGTCTGGGTGGTAATCTGGGCGATAACATGAAAAAGACGATTGATGCGTTCAACGCCTCCCAGAACGAAGTCGTTGTAAAAGGGATTGTACAAGCAGATTACACGGAAACGGAACAGAAGCTGCAAGCAGCAATTGCTTCCAAGAAGGTTCCAGCCGCTGTACTCAGCTCCAATATAGACTGGGCACGCAAAGGATATTATGCACCCATGGATGAGATGATTGCAGCTGATCCGAATTTTAAGAAAGACGATTTCATTCAGACATTCCTGAACCAGGGACAGGTGGATGGAAAGCAATACTTTTTGCCAATGTATGGTACAACTCAGATCATGTATTACCGTATGGATACGTTCAAGGAGAACGGAATCGACCCAGCAACTCTGACGACATGGGAGAAGCTGGCTGAGGCGGCTGCGAAGATGAGCAAACAAGAAAATGGCAAGACCACCTTCTACGGTTGGGAACCGATGTGGGGTAGAGACAATATGATTGATGCCGTGCTGGGTAAGGGCGGACAGATTCTTAGCGACGATGGCAAAACCGTTATGATCGACTCTCCGGAATGGATCGAGACATGGGACTTGTTCCGTAAATGGATTAACGAAGACAAGATTATGGGCATTCATTATGGAGGTCAGGGCTGGGAGTACTGGTACAAAACGATTGATGATGTGATGAAAAATAAAGCAGCAGGTTATACCGGATCTAGTGGTGACCAAGGCGACTTGGACTTTAGCGTAGTCGCTGCGATGCAACAACCAGGCTGGGAAGGTATTGGTGAAGGAAAACCGGTAGCAAGTGCCATTTCGGCAGGTATTCCGTCAGCAGCGAGTCCAGAGCAACAGCAGGCAGCTTATAAATGGCTTACGTATTTCTCTGAAACTTCGAACACAGCTTCATGGTCCATGAACACCGGATATATCGCAGTACGTCAATCGGCCCAACAAGATCCAGAGTTCATGAAATTCAGTGAGGAAAATCCACAGATCACCGTACCACTGCAACAGGCAGCTCACGCTTCGGCTCCCTTCCAGGATCCAACGGGTGGCAAGATCAATGATGCTTTAAAAGATGCAGCTGATCAGGTACAGATCAATAATATGCCAGCGGAACAAGCGCTGAAGGAAGCGAAAGAGAAAGCACAGAAGGAACTGGATCGGGTAACGAAATAAGAAACGTATACAGGCAATTGACTCACGCGATAAGGGCGGTACATGCTGTACCGTCCTTTCCGTTCATACAAGATCGCAGACAAGGAGTTTAACCAATGCAAGATGAGACGTATGTGGACGGATTACCGAATCCGATTGAAGCGGTTTTGTTTGACAAGGACGGGACATTGCTTGATTTTACGGGAATGTGGGGATTCTGGACCGATTGTGTGTTGAATGACTTCAGAAAACAGTTAGCGACTAGAGGACTCCGTATCGACACAGATGAATTCCCACAGATCTGGGGTACATTCCACGATGATCAAGGCCGAATGAATGGGTATGATGTGCGGGGTCCGCTTGCGATGGGCACGATGGATGAAGTGTATGCCGTGCTGACGTGGCATGGATATCGTGCGGGTCTCAGCTGGGCGGAATCCAAGATTATAGTCCGGGAGTGTTTGGCGCGAGCGGAGGAAGAGATGGAGCAGCATCGTCCGGCACGTCCGTTACCGGGAGTTCAAGAATTCCTTGAACAGTGCCGTAGCGAAGGTGTCGCTATGGGTGTCGTGACGGCAGATGATACACCCAGTGCAATTAAACATTTACAGTGGATGGGACTGGATTCCTTTTTTGACGTGGTGATTGGTACAGATCTGGTGGAGCGGGGCAAACCTTTTCCCGATATGCTACTGCTTGCCTGTGAACGGTTGGGTGTATCCGTGCAGTATACCGTGGTCATTGGAGATACGGACGGAGACATGGAGATGGCACGAACCGCTGGTGCGGGGTACAGGATGGGCATTGGAGAACCGGGAAAAATCCGCTTGGCGGATAGAACGATTCAATCCTTCCATGAATTGCTGAATGGTGGGCTGAATCGATGACAAACAGTCACGCCTACTTGGGCTGGGTACTGTTGGCACTGGCCATCGGGCTGGAGCTGAGCGCTACCATCTTGCTGAAAGTATCGGATGGATTCTCGCGGTTATGGCCTTCGGTGTTGATGTTTGTCTGTTATGGAGCAAGCTTTACCTTTCTCAACTTTGCAGTGAAGTATATGCCGCTGGCTGTGGCCTATGCGATCTGGTCTGGCGTGGGCATTACGCTTATTGGCGTCGTGGGGCATTACTTTTTTGGTGAACGTCTGCGGCTCACGTCGATGGTCTGGATCGGTTTTATTCTGATTGGCATTATTGGACTGAAATGGAGTGATTCTTGATGGGAAATGAACATACACCGGAGCAACCTATTGTTAGCTTCCAGGTCATTACGGACACACATGTGCGAGATGAGGCAGACCATATTCATAACCGGCATCTGGACCAAGCATTAGCCGACATAGCTACATTTAGTCAGGGGAGCAGTGGGATTATGCATGTGGGCGATGTGACGGATCGGGGGCTGCCGAGCGAATATCGTGAGTTGCAACGCATATGGAAGCAGCATGCGGAGAGTTTGCCGGACATCCGGTACACGGTAGGTAACCATGATATTGGAGCCGTGGTATGGCAAGATCCGCCGATCGTTTTGCTTGAGATGAAAGAAGGTGAAGTAGCCGAGTTGTTGGAGCAGGAAGCAGATATGGAACTGGTCACAAAACAAACCGCTGCTGAATCAGCTGCACTAATTGAGAAACTATCCGGCGGGACCTATACGTTGTCTGCTGTAACTTCTGAGCAGGAGGGCCAAGATGGGGGACCGATCTCTTCAGGAGTGGACCCCATTACAGTCGCAGGGTTATGGCTGCGTCGATTAAGTGATTTTGAAGGGACAACCGGCATGAAGGGCTCTTATCACGATCACTGGATTGATGGGTATCATTATATTTTCCTGGGCACCGAGCAACCTCATCCGAAGGATTGTGATATGTCGGCCGAACAATTGGAGTGGCTGGATGCGAAATTGTCTGAGCGTGCAACACTAGATCATCCCATCTTCCTTTTCTTACACCAGCCGCTTATGGATACGGTAGCAGGATCGATGAAGGAACAAGGCTGGTATGGTGTGAATCAGGATGCGGAACTCAAGGCCGTTCTGGCCAATTACCCGCAAGTGATTCTCTTCTCCGGTCATACCCATTGGCAACTGGAAGCACAGCATACGATGTACGATGGTGCAGGCCACATGCCAACCATGTTCAATGCGTCGTCTGTAGGTTATCTATGGACGGATCAGGATGAACATCTGGAGGGCAGCGAAGGTCTTCATGTGGAGGTTTATAAGGATCGAGTGGTTGTAAAGGGGCGGAACTTTGTTACGAGCGAATGGATTGAGGGTGCTGAGTTTACGGTAAGTTATCCTGTAGAAGGGTAGTTATTTGGATGGTAAAAAGGAAAGGGTTACTCTAAGGGTCAATGCCATTAAGACAAGTTAAACTTGATGACATTGCTTAATGGGTGGCCTTTTTGGTGTTCATCTTAAAGATATGTATCAGATCATCCACCCCATAAAGTTCCACGTGAAACGTAGCAGGGGAGGCTAGAGTTGGGTAAAGTTGTAAATGGGTATGATTACAAACTATACTCAAATAAGTACACATGATATGCACATACTCGTTAATTTAACCTATTTACGGAGAGGAAGTAGAAGTGGCATGAGAGAACTTCAAGTTCAAACGACATATGGTACCGTTCAAGGCGAACTTTTGCACGATGCAAGCGTATGGAAAGGCATTCCCTATGCGAAACCTCCGGTAGGTGAGCTGCGTTTCAAGGCTCCGGTACAGCCCGAGTCATGGGATGGAATCAGACAGGCCACTCAATTTGGACCTGAGAATATACAACCACGAAATCATCAACCAGAAGGCCAGACAGAAATTCCGAATGAGTCAGAAGATAGTTTATATCTGAACATCTGGGCACCTAAGGGAAAAAGAGCAACACCACTGCCGGTCATGGTATGGATTCACGGTGGTTCCTTTGTAACAGGTTCAGGTAGCCAGCCAATGTATGATGGTACACAGTTAGCGGTTCGGGGGGACGTCATCGTTGTGACGATCAACTACCGATTAGGACCTTTGGGATTCCTGCATATGGCTCCATTAGGTGATTCATATGTATCCAATGCAGGTCTGCTGGATCAGGTTGCGGCATTACAGTGGGTGAAGGATAATATCTCTGCTTTTGGTGGTAACCCGGATCAAGTTACGGTGTTCGGCGAATCAGCAGGTAGCATGAGTATTGCAGCACTGATGGCGATGCCAGCGGCCAAAGGACTGTTCCAACGTGCCATTATGGAGAGCGGTGCATCCCAGTTCATGCCGGCAGAGCAAGCTTCAGCGTTGCGGGAAGGGATGTTAAAGATTCTTGGGGTGGACCGGGACAACCTGCAGAAGTTAAATACAATTCCTGTAGAGCAGATTATTGCAGCGGGTGAAACGGTCAAACAGCAGAGCGGTGCAGGCATGGCAATGTTGTTCCAACCTGTGTTGGATGGGAATACACTACCACAGATGCCACTTCAGGCAGTGAGTGAAGGCTCAGCGCAGGATATTCCGGTGCTGATTGGTACGACATTACACGAGGGTGCACTGTTTATCCAGCCACATGTACCTTTTTCAAAAGAAATCGATATGGTTCAGGGCGTAGACTTTATGACGCCAGATCTGGAGAACCGGGTAGCCATCGCGGATAATTATCCAAAAACGGCAGATGGACAAGCCCAAGTCATGACCGATATGTTCTTCTGGCGGTCAGCGCTGCAATATGCTGCGGCACAGCAGAAGTATGCCCCGGTGTGGATGTATCGATTTGATTGGGTGATGCCGGAACATCCCTTGTTAAAAAGAGCGATTCACAGCATCGAAATGTTCTTTGTGTTTAATACACTGCATGTCCTCAAATTCATGAATGCAGAGCCGGATGAAGCCGCGGCGGCACTTGCCCTCAAGGTACAGGATGCCTGGATTTCCTTTGCCAAGAATGGCCAACCTGAAGTTGCAGGTGTGAACTGGCCTGAATATGAGCAGGATCGTGCGACACTAATCTTCAACCATGAGATTGAGGTCATACATGATCCGGATGCAGCCAAGCGAGAGCTGTTAGGGTTATAATCCAGGCTGATTATTTGAATGGATACTCTGAATAACTGCTATGCGCCCGATCAAAAGAGGACGTTCATCTCATAATGAACGTCCTCTTTTTGTAATCCGGCTGAATAATAAGCAGAACGTAAGCACTGAAGAGGTACATTGTGCCGTTATACTCCAAACATTATTTACGAGAGGCACGTGTGCGGGACACCTCATCGAAGTAGAAGGAACGTTTTCCACGGGAGAAGAGTACGATCAAGACATGAACAAAGAGTACGGCGTAGACTAACATATAGATACCGAATGTCCCCAAGGAGATCCACATTTGATAAGGCTGAAGCATAACATCCTGATGACCTGAAAAAGCATAATCGTTGACCAAGCGAATGATCGTAACGAGCAGCCATGGAACATAGAGTGCGGCAAATCTTTTGAATAACGATTCACTGGTAGGTGTGCCGGTCTGACGATTCACATAGCGGAATCGCAAGATGGCCGAGCCTGGAGTTACCCCATTTCGCACCCAAGGTATGAAGAACAGTACAATGACCATAGCAATGGATGTACTTAGCGCATCACTGATCACATCAGATGCTGTGAAGATTGATATCAGATTCGAAAGGAAGACAACAACGACTCCATCAATAATTAACGCGAGCAATTGAGGCATAGTATACACTCGGTTTTGCTCCACGATCTGTTCACTCTTCGCCTGAATGCTTGCACGTGATGGGAATAAAGCAAGCAGGATGGGCGCTGTGAAGAATCCAATGACTGCTCCCGAAGTATTCAATAACAGATCATCTACATCGAAGAGGCGGTAAGGACAATTATAATACCCGTAGAATCCGGTGATTTGAGTGATCTCGAAGAATAAGGAAAGCCCTAATCCACCAAGCAGGGCGTACTTCCAGAATGATCTCTTTTGAAAAAAATAACGGATATATACACCCAGCGGCATGAGAAGCAGGACGTTAAATAGAACTTGCAGAAAGGCTCTGCCCTGAATCATGCTGAGATAGCTGGAAGGCTGGGTCCATACAATGGGTGTTTCCTTCATGATGTCTTTGACAAAAGTGAATGGAACCAGATTGTAGTAGATCGTGTCAGCGGCTTGCTGCGCACAGGTATCTCGCGTAGTTGGAAACGGGAGAATGACGAGGCAATAGGCGGCCAGAATATAAAAGATAAATGAAAAGCTGATGCCAAACCGTGACCAGCTGAAGAAACCGTCTTTACGATACCCATAGATCAACCACGGAACCAGCAAGAACATGGCCGCAACAACAAAGATCAAAAAAGCCATTTGCACAGGGAAAACATATGAGGACATGAGCAGGAACTCCTTTGGTATTAAATATAATAACATTCATAGAGACATTAAAATTCATGTATGTGTAGTGCGTATCTATTAGTTACATCATAAGTAGTTACCCTTAAAGTGAGGGATGCATGAACCTTAAATTTGGTTTAAATCCATCCATGCAGTGACCAAGCGTATGGAATATACCGTCGAAATCCCGTATACTTGCGGGAATGCCAATCGTAGAATGGAGAGTTTAATACATATGTCTAATTTGCCTAACTGCCCCAAATGTAATTCAGAGTACACGTACGAGGATGGTAACCTGTTGGTTTGCCCGGAGTGCGCGCATGAATGGTCTTTGGAAGCAGACAATGAGAATGCAGAGGATGCAAAAGTAATCCGTGATGCCAACGGAAATGTGCTAAGTGATGGCGATACCGTTACCGTCATTAAAGATCTGAAGGTAAAAGGTAGCTCGCTCGTGGTCAAACAGGGCACGAAGGTGAAGAATATCCGCCTGATTGATGGGGATCATGATATTGATTGCAAGATCGACAGCTTGGGTGCAATGAAGTTGAAGTCTGAGTTTGTGAAAAAGATATAAGATCGAGAAACGTTCAGTTCCGCATTCAATGGGAATTGAACGTTTTTTGTTTGACAGGAAATATTTAGTAGATATATACTGGTTGGAATTTAATTTTTTTGAACATGGATGAGTAGTCTACATATAAGAAAAGGCAGGTGTCAGAGCGTTGAAGAGAGATCATATTATTGAATATTATTCCGGGTTTGATGAGTGGGGCAGACTGGAGCGGGAACCAATTGAATTCATCATTAACATGCATTACATCAGGGAACATCTCCCCGCTACTGGTTGTATTCTGGATAATGGCGCAGGGCCAGGAAAGTATGCCATGGAGCTTGCGAAGCTGGGGTACAAGGTCACTTTATCGGATCTGACACCTTCCTCCGTGGATACTGCGCGGCAAAAGGCTCAGGAGTTTGGTTTGACACAACAATTCGATGGATTCCATGTTCTCGATGCGACTTCGCTCTCCGGTATGGCTGACGAGACGTGCGATGCGTCCCTCATGCTGGGGCCGTTATACCATCTGCAGACAGACGAAGAGCGCACGGCTGCTGTACGGGAGCTGTACCGTGTGACCAAGCGAGGGGGCGTGGTGTTTGTAGCCATGCAAAGCCGAATGCGCATGAGTATCAATTCGCTGCAATCCCCGCAGCATTGGAAGCCGAATGATAACATGGCAGCCATCCGTTCTTTTGTGGAAAAGGGTATATTCGATCATCAGGATCAAGGACGATTTACGGGAGCATACTATTTTAATATTCAGGACGTTACACCCTTCATGGAGCAACATGGATTTGAAACCGTTGATTTAATTGGTTCATCTAGCCTTAGAGCGATGCTTACGGACGAGCAGCAGCAATACTGGAAAGAGCGTGGCGAGTATGATGAACTCATGCAATATATGATTGAAGCCGCCAAAGACCCTTCCATATTGGGAATCTCGTCTCATTTGCTGTACATCGGGAGGAAGAAATAATAGACTTACAGGCAATGCTCTAAAAATCTATGTATTTTAGAATTTCAGCCCGTGGAATACTGTTTCCACATGATATAATATCTCTATCTAATGGTCTGGAGGTGTCACTATGCAATGGAAGGAAGTTCAGGAGCGATTCCCTAATGAGTGGGTCGTTTTTGAGGCAACCAAGGCGCATTCTAGAGAAGGCCAGCGTTACATTGAAGAGATGGCAGTGATTGATTCATTTGATGATTCTACAAAGGCACTAAAACGTTATGGTGAATTGCATCAGGAAGATCCCAGACGGGAATACTGCTTTTTTCACACTTCACGTCCAGAAGTTGTGGCAAGAGAACGATATGTTGGCATGAGAGGTCCTCGATGAAAATTTCAGATGGAACAACGATTAATGAATTTCAAGTTGAAATAGGAAATATGGATTGTGGTTTGGAGATTGACGGAATTCTGGGATTTAATTTTATGAAACAGACCGGTGTTGTAATTAATGCCAACCTGATGGAACTAAGTATAGATAAGCTGTAATCTATAGAAAATAAACATAAATGTGCCCTCTGGAAACAGGGGGTACTTGTGTTTTTCATCAAAATAGTTCAATATTAAGATACATAACAAAAGGTGATCTACTTACAATAGGTAAGATGAATAACGGATCGCTTCATACCAGGGAGGAACAGACAATGGAAATCGGAATTAGTACATTTGTGGAGACGAATCCGGATGTAAAAACAGGAGAACTTATCAGTCATGCGCAGCGTATTCGGGATGTTGTTGAAGAGATTGTTTTGGCAGATCAGGTAGGTCTGGATGTATACGGCGTGGGGGAGCATCATCGTGCCGACTACGCCGCTTCATCACCAGCTGTCATTCTGGCGGCCGCAGCTTCACAGACCAAGAATATTCGCTTGACGAGTGCGGTAACCGTGCTGTCATCGCATGATCCGGTACGGGTCTATCAGGATTTTGCGACACTGGACGGCATTTCGAACGGGCGTGCAGAGATTATGGCAGGGCGGGGATCATTTATCGAATCGTTCCCACTGTTTGGCTATGATCTGAACGACTACGATGAGTTATTCGACGAGAAACTCGATTTGCTGCTCAAACTGCGTGATTCGGAAAAAGTAACCTGGGAAGGCAAACACCGCCCTTCCTTTAACAATCTGGGCATCTACCCGCGCCCGGTACAGGAGAAACTTCCGGTATGGATTGGCAGTGGTGGTAATCAGGAATCCGTCGTTCGTGCAGGATTGCTCGGTTTGCCATTGGTGCTTGCCATTATCGGTGGCCGTCCGGTGCAATTCGCACCACTGGTGGAGCTGTACAAGAAAGCAGCTGCACATGCAGGACATGATGCTTCCAAGCTGACCGTTGCTTCTCACTCTCACGGCTTCATTGCCGATACAACAGACGAAGCCGTGGAGAAGTTCTTCCCGCCAGCGCAAGCGGTCATGAACATACTGGGTCGTGAACGTGGATGGGGACACTACAGCCGTGCGACATTTGATGCGGCGCGCAGCCTGGAAGGTGCATTGTATGTAGGTGATGTGGATACCGTAGCTCAGAAAATTATTTACCTACGCAAAGAAGTTGGGATTACACGCTTCATGTTACACACCCCACTCGGAACCATGCCGCACAACGAGGTCATGAGAGCGATCGAACTGCTTGGTAAAGAAGTCGCTCCAATCGTGCGTAAAGAAATTGCACGTTGGGAAGCTGAGAACGAAGAGGCACGTTAATCGACTGAAACCGTTACGGAACTAGATGAGTCAACCAAATAAAGGAGCATGCCCTAGGCGTATTACGCCAATGGGGCTGCTCCTTTTTCGTTTATCTTCTAAAAGTATCTAAAACAGCACAGGTTTAATGCTTACCCATTCGCAGATGTACTCACAAGGGAGCGTATAACCATGGACAACGTATGATCATAGAGGGTTTTGGCAGCTTCTTCGCTCTCAATATGGCCTCCCAAATACAGATGAATAACACCGTGTAAGGGAGCCCAGATCATCCGAACCGCAAGCAGGGGATCTTGCACCTGAAGCATTCCCTGTTCAATCGCTACCTCAACCAAGGCAGACACTTGTTTCAGTGCAGTTGCTGTTCCCTGTAAGGTCTCTCCATCTGGTTTGAATTCGGAAAAAGATCCTCCAAACATCAGCTGATAGAAGCTGGATTGAGAAATGCCGAAGTCCCAATAGACGTGGGCCAGATCACGGAAATATTGTTCGAACGATGCCTGCCGGGGCATAGCTTCAAAACGCTGGGCCATGAGGGAGCATCCCTCTAAATACAGATGTTTGGCTAACCCTTCTTTTTTGCCGAAGAGATTATATATGATTTTGGTGGAGCACTCCATGCGTTCAGCTACACGGCGTACTGTGACGGCTTCTGGTCCATGCTCTTGCAGTAAAGCAGCAGCAGCATGCACAATATTTTGCCGCAGATTATCCGAGTGCTGCAGTCTGGCTTCCTGAAAGGTTGTTACCGTATGTGCAGATTCCGTAGAACCCGAATTAAGATCCTTCATTGATTTCATCCTCGTAACCGTATTGTTGTTGAACAGAAACTACGTTTCCTTTTCTTAAGGTCATTCTACTGTTTTACGCCGGATAACGTCAATTTAATCCGAGTTTAGTAAGTAAGCACCCCGTTCTAGATTCAAATTTAACAAATGCATTTGACAGCGTCATGGGTTTTGGTTACGATGATTCTATACAGAAACAATGTTTCCTAATGAAAACAAGTGTTTAAATTATACACAGAGGATGGATGAGAGATGATAAAGGAACAGCATCAATGGGTACTTATTACAGGTGCTTCTTCAGGTATTGGGGAAATTTTTGCACTCGAGATGGCTTCTAAGGGTAAAAATATCGTGCTGGTGGCTAGAACAGAATCCAAACTGAATCAATTGGCAGAACGCATAGAACGTACATATCAAGTAAGGGCTGAGGTAATCGTATCGGATCTTTCCGAAGTAGAGGCACCTCAGAACGTATATGAGGAATGTCAGAATCGGGGAATACACATCGATATGCTGATCAACAATGCGGGATTTGCTACCCATGGATGTTTTGAACAACTGGATGGTTCCCGGCAACAGGAGGAGATTATGTTGAACGTGCTCGCCTTGACAAACATGACGCATCTTTTCTTGCCAGGCATGTTACAGAAGAAAAATGGTGCTGTCATTAATGTATCGTCGACGGCTGCCTTTCAACCTGATCCTTATATGGCTGTGTATGGAGCGACAAAGGCATTTGTACTTTCTTTTACAGAGGCATTATACGAAGAAAACAGGAAGCGTGGCGTTCAGTTTTTGGCACTATGCCCAGGTTCAACCGAGACTTCGTTCTTTGATGTAGTGGGTGCTGAGGAAGCCTCGGTGGGTAAACGTGATACCCCTGAGCATGTCGTGGCGGTGGCCATGAGTGCACTCGAGTCAGGCAAACCTTATGCTGTGCCGGGGGCCAGGAATTATTGGACAGCACAGTTCACCCGCCTCATACCACGCAAGTCCATGTTGCGAATCGTAGGAAGTATGCTCCGTCCACGTTCCGAGGGTGTTAAACCAGAAAAAGTACAAGCCTGATTAGGGGTATAGGGTAAAAGCTTTAGGCCAAAATGCCTTTGGCCCGAGCCTCCTTTATCCAACCTGGAAATTCAGTGAGGAGACGATCGTACAATTCTTCATCGCTGATCTTGGAGATGTCGTCGAGAGCAAAAAAATCAGCATTATCGATGAAACGTCCAGTCATGTCATCAAGTTTCTCGAGAATACCGTAATTGGCTTGGCCTAGGCCAACAAATTGCCAGAACAGGTTTTTGGTTGAACTTTCGGTAATAAGCCGCATGATTTTCCCTTTTTGACTGACTCCGCCATCGCTAAAAAAGATAATATACGTTGGCATCTTCACATCGGGTTCCTCGATCGTGTATTTGCGAATGACATCCTGCATCACAGGAGGTTCGTTATTGGTACCGCCTTTGCTTCCCAGCGTATATGTGCGTTCAATATAATTCTCGAAATCCCTGGCGGTGACGCTAGGTGCACGCAAGAAGTCTTTGGCGAAGAACCAGACGTCCAGCTCTCCGTTATCATCAAAAGCTGATGCAATCGCCAGAATACGTTCGAAGGCTTCTTGCACGATGCCTTTGCGATACAGATGGTACATGGAACCTGATGCGTCAAACACAACGGCAACACGTGCCTGTATAGGTTCGATCTTTTTCTTTTGCAGAGACAGGGTTACTTTACGCTTGAGGAGATCGATCTTGGTCAGGTTAAGCGGCGGATGAATCGTGTTTGGTGCAGCAACAGGTGCCAAGACTTCTGGAGAGGCCGCTGCTACTTCAGCTTGTGCCGTGAGAAGAACTTGTTCGGCTTCCGAGGTGTCGTTACTCTCAATTTCAACACCGAAGGACTCTGCCAGCGGCTGCAATCCACCAAAGAAACCTCGCCCAATCGCCCGAACTTTGAACCCGTCACGATACTTATAGATTTCAATGAGAATAAGTGCTGTTTCCGCAGTGACCTGTGTGATCTCATAGGTGATCTGCTGGGAACCCGCTTGTACAATCGCCTGACATGCCTGAACATCGGCGAATGTGCCTCCCGCATCCAGAGTAGCCGTAAACACACATTTTTCCACAGGGGCCTGCCGTAATTGATTTGTATCCAGTACAAAAGAGGATTTCAGTTCCTCTGCCTGTTGCAGGAGCACACTTTGATGGGGATCGGCATTCTGATTATAAAATACAAAATAGTCGTCAGATGGGACTTTCCCCTCTTCATTCACCATAAAGCAGCTAACATCCAAGGGAGAAGGAGATGATGTACATTGAATGGTTACCTGAAGTTGGGCGAATTCGTTGATACTGATATTCTGGCCTGTGTTTAAGTGGATGAACGAATCTGTCATAATGGGATGCGCCTCTCTTCTCCAATATAATGGTTGAAAATGTACAGTAACAAGATCGATTCTGAGACAAATGTTTCCATAAGTCAATCTTTTCACCGTTGATCCTACGCCTCATCAGACTCGTACTTTTCACGATGTTCCTTCTTCATCCTCACATAGTCCGGATCGGTCTTGACGATCTCCCATTGCGCTTTGAATATGGCCGCGGCTTCTGCCTTCACCTTATCATTCTGATAGGGCAAGATTGAGCCATCCTTTTTTGAGTATTTGCGTCCTCCTTTGTGATTCGTATACCGTCTAGCCCGTGTATAACCCATCTGGAGAAATTTGCGAGCCATATCCATACCCACAAAATCTCCCTTTTTCTTATACTCCAAAAATAGCTCATAGATCTTCTCCGATGACTCTGTCGCAATCTCGGGTGTTTTGAACCGCCAGTGTGGCAGAATCTCGCCTTTGTACGGCTCTACCATCAGAACACCCTGCTCTCCCCGGCCTACGGTGTACAGCTCAGGATGTTTGCGCAGATCAAGCTCTTCATAATTGAGGCTGTAATCAAATTTTTTCATGTGTACGCCCTCCTTGATAGGGATTACCCCGATTCTTTTACATCAAGCACGGTTAATGGGGAACAACAGAATCAATTACACAGGAGGGGTAGCGGTATGGGAATGTCCGGCAGATATCTTGTGGTAACTGAGGAGCTAGTTGAATCCATCAAGTCAGGTGAGGTTAGTGTGCATGATTGTGCAGTGGATCTGGATATCGATAAAACATGGCAAATGCTGCAGTTCACGCTGAACGGTAACTTGGTAGAAGGGGAGCCGCCCCTGGGATATGTTGTGCCTCTCGCAGGTGAGCAATACGTGGGAAACTATTCGGATATGGATCTGTTTTTGCTTAGTAACGAGCAGGTGCTGGAAGCCTACATGGCACTGGAACAGCTCACACCGGAAGAATTAAAGGAGCGGTATAGCCTTGACCATATGATCGCTGAAGGCGTCTATCCTGTCATGGAAGATTGGGACGCGGAAGAGACATTTCAGGAGATCGTTCAGACTGTGGATGATGTCCAGGCCTTATTTCAGGCCACGGCTGCAAGTGGGAACGGGATCATCTTTTATGTTTTCTAAGTGAGCATTGAAATTAAGATGGAAAATGGTTGGCTGACACTGAGGCAGGTTTGAACTACGCCTATTCGGGTTATTGATAGACACAAGGCTCAGGCCTTGATGACATGACAATCCGGTAGAAGAGAGGGAATGCGATATGACACAGGATCAGAACGAAGAGAACAAAGCGATTCAAGAGGACGAGCCGGATCAATTCGAGACTCCCGCAACTGCGGAAGATGAAGAAACGGATGAGAAACTCGCAGAAGATCAGGAGCAAGAATAACTCCCAGCATTGCACAATGAAGCAGGATGTTTTATCGAAACATACGATATGTTGAAATATAGATAGACCAGAGGTCGGACATGTTCCGGCCTTTTGGTTTATTTTTTTGCGTATCCGTTTACAAGAATTACCTATACCTTCATAATGGAAATGAACCATATTTTTCTAAGGAGGAGTTCATATTACGAATCGGAAGTTAGTCCAATGGATGGCAGTGCCACTAGTACTTTTAATGGTTGTTCTTACAGGATGTCAGGCTGTGGGTGGAGTAGACGTTGGCAAAGCAATGGCCAATGGCGCGAGTATCAAGTCCGGTGAATCCAGACAATCCATGAATATAAACATAGAACCGGCTAAGGAATTTGCTACAGAGAAAGACCTTGAAATGATCGAACTAATTAATTCCATTTCCCTGGATATTGATCAAGCCAAAATGAAAGATGCGAAGACAGCATCGATCAAAGGTACACTGAGCATGGAGGGAACGAAGTTACCTTTCCACGTGTCCATGAATGAGTCCCAATTGGTCATTGATCTGGACGGAGCCCAGAAACCGCTGTACATGTCTCTGGATACGTTCCAGGATGCACAGGCGCTTCCGATGGTAGATACGAAGGCTCTGGAGAAACAACTCGAGGAAATTTCCCCGAAACTGTTCTCTTTTGTCCTGAAGCATCTGTCCAATCCGAAGAACATCTCCGTAACACCGGTACAGGAATCCGTGAATGGCGAAGCACTTAGCCTCTCCAAGCTGCATCTGGAAGTTAGTGGTGAAGAGATGCTTGCCATGGTTAAACCGTTCCTGACGAGTATTTCGAAGGATGAGCAAGGACTGAAAGATTTGATTGGCGATCTGTACGATGTGTTCTACCCTGTACTGGAAGCAGTGAATGAGGTAGAAGGTGGGGGAGACGACACGCTGAATTCGATCGTTCCTGAATCGAAAGATGAAGCCGTTGCGTCTCTGTATGCCATCATCAAAGTAGGACTGGACAGTATGCTGGTCAATTATGATCAGGAGCTGAACAACCTGTTGAATGAGACTCCTGAATTCAAAACGGTCTTTGGCACAGAAACCAAACTGAAATTGGACTTTTATCTCGACAGCAAGCTGGATATTCGCAAGCAAAACTTTGAACTGAAAGTAGCACTGCCTGCTTCTGAGGATCTGCCGGTAAACTCTGTAACGGTAAGTGGAGATAGTGAACAGTGGAATATCGGTGGAACGGTTGCAGTTGATGAAGTGGATGTATCGGGCGGCGTTATGGATCTGATGAAGGATGATATTACGCCTGGACAGATGCTGCGCAATTTTGATTCCAGTTCACTCGCATACCAATTGCTGAAAGATGAGGCTGGGATCACGAGTAAAAGTGTAGTGCTCTTCCCGGATGATGAATACGCTGGGGCGATCACTGTTAAGAACACAACATTTGTACCGCTTCGCTACGTGTCTGAAGAATTGGATGCTGAAGTGAAATGGACCAAAGGCTCGAACCAAATCGTTGTCATTGACGACATCACTGGTGATGAGATTGTCCTGACCGTAGGTTCCAAGAAGGCAACCGTTGCTGGTAAAGAAGTAACCATGGTGGAATCCGCTTATGTAGGCAAAGACGGCAAGACGTATGTGCCGCTGCGCTTTATGGCTGAATCCCTTGGAGCTACTGTAGATAAGGAACAAGAAACAGGCTGGATTTACATTGACCGTCCTTAAGTGAGACGTTATAAGTAATCCTTAGTATGAGAGGGGATTTCAGAGTATGCCAGATTTCTCGTAATGATCGTGAAAAGAACACCGCAAAAATTCCGTTTGACCATGAACGGGATACGTGTCTCCTTTTGACCCATTACGAGGAGCTTCGGCGTTTCTGAAATGATGAAACGGATCGGGGAGTGCCTCTATTGGAGGTGCTCCTCTTTGTCGTTTCATCCTAAATAAATCCCCAGAGGTGTTGTATATGAAAAGTCAATTATTCATCCATTCAAACTCCGTTACGTTGCGTCCATTTACGCTTGAAGATCAGGCTGCCGTGTATGCATTAACCCAACAACCTGAAATCACAGATGTCCTGCCAGATTGGAAGATGACCGAGGAGCAGTTGCGTGAATTTTTACAATTTGTCGTTGGCAGTTACGAACAGTTTAACCCGGAAGATGTACGCATCCTGCTTGCTGTTGTACACAATAAAGATCAGCGTATCATTGGTTGGTGTGGCGTATTTCCAAATGAACTGCTGGATCGGGATGACCGTGAAGTGGCCTACGCCATCTCCCGGGATTACCGGAATAAAGGATATATCACAGAGGCGGTGCATGCCCTAACAGCATATTTATTTGAGCATACCTTGCTGGATCGAATTGTGGGCATTGTGAAGCCCTTCAATCAGCCGTCACGCAAAGTTCTTGAGCATGCGGGTTTTCGTTATATCTCTCGCAGAATGCTTATGGACAAGGAGTGCTACGATTATTTTGAACTGCTCAAAGTAAAGACCGAACCAGTGCAACCGAAGCAGGTACATTCTGAAATTCGCTTACGACGAGCACAGCAGGAAGATGCTGTTGTACTTACAGAGATTTGCACTCGTGCTTTTGATCATGTCATAAAAGTCTGGGCGGATAATGAGAAGGATATCGATAACAATCTATGCCCGCCTGATTATTCGTCAGTTCGCATGCATCGTTACGTGATCCGTGAATGGGATTATTATGTTGTAGAATCAGATGGATGCGCTATTGGCGGAGTGAGTGTTAACGTGCTTGGACGAAAACATGCCAGGATCGATAAGATCTATATTGACCCCGTATGCCAGGGACGTGGCGTTGGAACTCAAGTCATGAGGCTTATTGAGGCTGAATTTCCGCAGATTGAAACCTGGAAGCTGGAGACCTCAGGTCGGCAATTGGATAATCATCATTTTTACGAAAAAATGGGATATGTTTGTATCTATGCATCTGAGGATGAGTTTGTATATGAGAAGAACATGTCCGTTGATTCTTTTGATCCAACATGTGATGAGACATTAGCCAAGGACTCGGGTGAGTCGGTGGTTGAATATGTTCAAGCTAATCTGGACTCAGTCCGTTACAGCACCAGTAATCTGACCAATAGTCGGATTACCGACTGCAACCTGGGTGGAAGCAAATTTACCAATTTAAATATGACCAATATATTGCTAGCTGATTTACGCCTAACTGATAGCAAGATTGAATTTTGTGCTTTGGATGGCGTTCAATTCCAGGACACACATCTTGGATCTGACCGTGTACCCATGCAGTGGGCGCATTGTGATCTTGGGGGAAGTCGTTTTATCGATTGCGATCTATCTGGAGTACAGTTGGAACAGTGTCAAGTGAACGGGATGAAGATCAACGGAGTAGAAGTAGAGAAATTACTTGCAACCTATGAGGCTATGAAGTCCTGAGGACGAATGGCAGGGCCCATACGGAAGCATACTAATCCGGTTGAGATGATGGCTGTAACTGTTCCCTCTTAGATTAGAGCAAATGAAGAAATGGGTATTTACGTATGGAGGATGTCAAAACAGCAAAGGGAGGTCTATGGATTATGACTGAACGATTTGCGGGTAAAGTGGTACTGATTACAGGCGGTGGCTCCGGTCTTGGACGATCAGCTGCTGTGGAAGTTGCACGTGAAGGGGCGAAGCTTGCCCTAGTGGATGTGAACATGAAGGCGCTGGAAGAGACCAAGCGTGTGATCTCGGAAGAGGTACAGCATGCCGAGTTTCTGTTAATCGAAGGTGACGTATCGGATGAAGAAGCTGTAAAAAAGTATGTTAGTGATACGGTTAATGAATTTGGGCGTATCGATGCATTTTTCAACAATGCAGGCATTGAAGGCAAGCAAAACCTGATCGAGAACTACGAGACGGAGATGTTCAATAAAGTTATCGATATCAATCTGAAGGGTGTATTTTTCGGGTTGAAGCACGTTCTACCTGTGATGAAAAAACAGGGCGAAGGCTACATCGTGAACGCGTCCTCTGTTGGAGGGATTCGCGCCGTGCCAAACCTGGTTGCCTACGGAGCGAGCAAACATGCCGTAGCCGGCATGACCAAAGATGCAGCGATTGAATACGCCGAGCATGGGATCAGCGTTAATGCAATTGCACCCGGAGCCATTCTGACAGATATGGTTATCGGCTCGTTCAAACAGATCAATCCGAATGACTGGGAGTCAGCATCCAAAGAGTTCGTGAAGGACAACCCGGCGAAGCGCTTGGGTGAACCGAAGGAAGTAGGGCGTCTCGTTGCCTTCTTGCTGTCCGGCGAAGCACCATTTATCAATGGAGCCATTATTCCGATTGATGGTGCGCAGTCAGCCAAATATTGATCCCATAATCATCAACAGCACATCGATGCGACATAGATATATACCGAAGAACGCCCTTTTTCGCCAATGTGCGGATGGGGCGTTCTTTTTGGTGTGATATTTAAGGGGGCGTATCCCGTATCCGGCAGGTTAAGTGTGCTGTAGAATTTGCGGCTTTTTGCTAAACCCGGTACTCCCGGCTGTAAAGCCCATCTGACGATAGAATTCATGTGCAGCTTCACGTTCTGGGCGATTGCCACTGTTCAGAGACAAGGAATCCACGTTATGCGTGGCTGCCCATTGTTCGGCTTCAAGAATGAGCTGACGGCCGATGCCTGAGCCCCTGAACTGGTCGTGTACAACCAATGCCAAGATGCGGCAGTGTCTTCCGTTTTTTTCATACATATAAGAAGTCTGTAATCCGATCAGTCCAACTACGCGGCCTCGTGCTTCAGCAACGAGTGTAGTAAAGTTTGCGTCCGATGAGATATGGGTATAGCGCTCTTCCATCTCGGCGTACGTGGTGGGATAACCAAGTTGGTCCATCAGAATGACCATATCTTGCAGATCGGTAGTGGAGCTATGTCTAATCGTCACATCCAGGCTCATAATGTTGTATCCTCCTTGGGTCTTTCCTTCAACGAAAGTTCAATAATGGTATCCAGCAGCTCTGCAAAAGAAATGCCTGCAGCGGCTGCACTTTTGGGCAGCAGACTGTTACGGGTAAGACCCGGCAGCGTGTTCACTTCAAGCACATAAGGCATGCCTTCCCGAATCATCATATCCACGCGCGCGTAGACGCTGCATTTGAGCACCTGATAACAGGCCAAGGCCGCGGCTTCAACGCGATTGTGAAGGTCTAAAGGCAATTGCACAACCTGCTCATCGGCCCCGTGGTCATCATATTTGGAAGAATAATCGAAAAACTCCGCGTTCGAACGAATGGAGATCACCGGCAGCATCTTACCATCCAGAATGGCACAGGTAATTTCTTCACCTTCGATATACTGTTCAATCATGACCGTATCATCCCAGGCGAGGGCAGCCTCTACAGCAGCGGCCAGGGCGGAAGCTTCCTTCACCACTTGGGTACCGATGCTGGAACCTCCTGAATTGGGTTTGACCACCACAGGGTACGTTAATTGTTGAACAGCAGTTGAGGACAGTTCCTCAATATGACTCACTCGTAGCCACTCTCCTGTAAGCACACCTGCATGCTGCATGAGTTGTTTGGACATGTCTTTATCCATGCATACACTGCTCGCCAGCACGCCACAACCTGTGTAGGAAATACCCAGAGATTCCAACGTGCCCTGAACCGTACCGTCTTCGCCGTATTTGCCATGCAGGGCAAGCAGTGCCACATCGATCCCCACTGACTTGTCGATTAGATCGCGCTTGGTATTCAGCTCAATGGGTACAACCTCGTATTTGTCTTTATTCAGGTTTGCAATCATCTCCTGTCCGGTGAGCAGTGAAATATCCCGCTCTGAAGATGTACCGCCCATAATCACGCCAACTTTCATGTGAAATCCTCCTTATCTCATTTGAGCTGCTGTCTCGCCAATGATGCGAATGCCTTTACGTATATTCTCATCGCTGACTCTGGAGAAACCCAGACGCATCGTGTTTACACCCTGACCGGGTTCCAGATAAAAGGTATCCCCTGGTGTGAACGTTACACCCTTCACTTTACAGGCTTCCAGCAGTTCACGGGTTCTGTATTCGGACGGGAACTGCACGAACAGATGCAGACCACCCGCACCGGAAATCCGGCACATTGGCAGATGCTGCTTCAGGCAACGCACAACCAATTCATATTTTCGCTTATACTCCGTGCGAGCACGCTTCAAATATTTCTCGAAATTACCGTTGCTCAGATATTGATACAATAATGATTGGTCCAGCGTGGAGGTATGGATGCTGCGTGCCCGTTTCATACTCTCCAGATAATCAATCAGCGCCGCATCCGCAATAATCCAACCAACTCGTAGGCCTGGAAACAGGACTTTGGAGAAGCTGCCCAGATACACCAGTCCATTGCCTTTGCCCATGCTGGCGATCAGGGGAGAGACATGCGAACCGGAATATCGCAATTCTTCGTTAAAACCGTCTTCAATGATCGGTACCTGATACTTGTTCATCAACCGGATGATCTCTACCCGTTTCGCAGGGGACGTCACAATCCCGGTTGGATTGTGATAAGATGGCACGAGATATGCCAGATCATATGGACTTGCCTCAAGTTCATGTTCCAGTTGCTTCAAGTCCAGGCCATCCGGCTCCATGTTCACACCGGTCAGTTGAAACTGGTGCAATTTTAGATTTTTAATCGCCGTGTGGTGCGTTGGATTCTCGCATAGCGCTTTTCCGCTTTTTTTGCGCAACGCTCCAAGCACCAGGTCGAAACCTTCCGTGAATCCGTTGGTGATCAGAATGTCCTTGCCACGGAGGTCAACACCTTTGTTCTCCATATAACGTAGTAAATAGTTCATCAGCGGTCTGTATCCTTGCGCATATCCGTAATTCAGCAGTACTTCGCCCTCAAGTGACATGCGATCCAGAAAAGCCCGTTTCACGTTGTGCAGATCAAACAGCTTTTCATCCGGTGCTATGCTGGTAAACGATATCTCACCGCGCTCTGCTCCGGAGCCATGCTTCATCAGATCGTACTGCTCTGCCTGAATTGCATACTCGCTTACCTCTGTCGTCCAGTCCAGTTCCCAGCTCGCCGCTGCCTCAGGTGTTTCGATGGAGGCACTGACGTAATTGCCCTTGCCTTTGACTGCATAGATCAGACCTTCATCTTCAAGCTCGGCATAAGCGAGCAGGACCGTGCTGCGACTAACCTTCATGAGTGTACTGAGTTCACGGGTCGAGGGCAGTTTTTGTTTGGCTTGCAGGCCGCCTTTGAGCATCAATCGCTTCATATAATCTTTGACTTGTATATATACAGGGCGGTCCTCCGTCAGTTGCAGATCGGAATACATCCCATCACTCCCTCTACTGGTATCTTGCCATATTATAAACCCCGCAGAAAGAACCACGATACCTCTGTTTCCCTGAGTGTGTGGTTGGTTGTTCGCACAAACGCAAAAAAGCCCTGGCAGTATGCCGGGGCCTGGTGGTGAAACTTGATCCATTTTCTATAGTACTGCTGCTATAATTTCTACAGTTGTATTGCATGACTAGTCTCTCTAGGATCGATAGCTATCTGACCTTCTACGTGTGTCTATTAACTTCAGTACGACTATAATTGCAGGCTTTCTAGGTGATACTTATAATCTACAGTGAATCATGAATCTAGGTCTTTCTAGGTTTGCTTGCTGCAAGGGTCGATTAGATGATGAATCCACAATCTATAAGCTAGGGTTCTTGCTAACTGTACTCTTGTCGTGATCACGTAACAGAATTCAGCATGAAAAAGAGTTTCAATCATAGGGTACAATAGACGGAGGTAGATATAAAGACGTATGTCTCAGTGCCCAATTTCTTCCTCATACCCCTATAGTACCACTTTGAATCAGGGAAGTTAACCTTTTTTTTGAAATATTTGTCGTAATAGCGAAAATTGCGTGAATTGTACTTCATATAGATTGAAATGGTGTCCCTTTATAATATGTGATAGGATGAAAACCTATAGATAATGAGGAAGTGAGCCTATTGATTAATATTACCGTGCCAACACCGGATGTAACCATCACAAAGCAGGCTGATCCACAGCTTAGCCACATTTATGGATTTACTGATTTTCACCTGATTACCCGGGAACTAGGCGGGATTTTCATGTTTTACAATGCCGCTGGAGAGTTGTTATTTGTCGGGAAAGCACGAAAATTAAGACCACGTATCAAAAAGCATTTTGAAGACACAGTATCACCAATTAAGAATCACCGCGAAGAAGTAACGAAGATTGAAGTATGCCTGGTTGAAGATCCGGTAGATCGTGAAATTTACGAGACGTATATCATCAACACGATGCGTGCGAAATACAATGTAGATAAAGTCTTGTACAAATAAGACGCTTAAAAAGCACATGAACATGCAATGTCTGGGACATATGTCCTAAGTGTTGCGCCAGTGGGTAAGGATGTGATCGAAGGATTGCATCCGATTCCTTCTGGTGCTATCCCGATCTTTTTGAGGGAGTAGCTTGTAGATTTTGAAACGTAGTACGCCCAAACTTAGTATCACAGATATATCAAATACATATGAAGAGGTGATTGTGTTGATCGGTCGTAGCGGAAACCCTACACTTAAAGACAGCACGTTTGAAAACAGAGGATATGGAGAAGATCGGTATCAGAATTACATGACAATCAACGGCACGGTGAACAAAGCGTTTATTACACTTGTGATCCTGCTGGGCAGTGCGTTTGCAACCTGGATGATGTTCTTTAACGGACAACAAGTGATGCCGCTCGCTTATGGTGGATTAATCGTTGGTTTCATTCTGGCACTTGTGATTTCGTTCAAACCAGTAGCGGCACCGTATCTAGTACCCGTCTATGCCGTGGCAGAAGGACTGTTCCTGGGAGCACTCTCTGCGACCTATGAGTCACTGTATAACGGAATTACCTTGCAGGCGGCTCTGTTGACCATGGCTGTATTCATCGCTCTGCTGGTGGCATACAAAACCAGATTGATCAAAGCTACGGAGAACTTCAAGTTGGGCGTTGTTGCTGCAACTGGTGGTATCATGATCATGTATCTGCTGAGCTTTGTACTGGGTTTCTTCGGAATTTCAATTCCTTATCTGCATGATAACAGCTTGATCGGCATCGGTATTTCGGTCGTTATCGTCATTGTGGCTGCCCTCAATCTGGTCCTTGATTTCGACTTCATCGAGGGTGGTGCTGAACGTGGTGCGCCCAAGTACATGGAGTGGTACGGTGCATTTGGATTGATGGTAACGCTGGTATGGCTGTACATTGAGATCATCCGTCTGCTTGGCAAATTGCGGAGCCGGGATTAGTCCTATTCAATTCGTAAGAGACGTAAACGTAGTGTGAATGTAAAGTTATAAAGCCAAAAAAGCTAACGCGTGATACTCACGTCGTTAGCTTTTTTTGATTAACATTAGCAGGATTATCTTAATGGCGCCCTCTTACAAAACTCAACTGATTCCAACTCGTTGAGGCCCGGCACCACTCTATACTAACTCTGTATACAGATCCTCCAAGGTTACGATTTCCGGCTTGCTCGGCAGCTCTCCCCCAGCCGAACAGGCTGCAAGCATATGTCCATCATCCAGTCGCTGACTGAGAAAGAGATATGTCCCGGCCTGTTTGCAATGCCAATCTTCCCGCTCACTGGGAAGGATGGCGAAGGAGTCCAGTGGTATGGACAGGCCCATACCGACTGCCTTGATATAACTTTCCTTCAGCGTCCATAGACGGTAGAAGGTCTCCAGCCGCCGATCGTCAGGCTCGGCGGCCAAGAACTGGCTCTCCTTAGGAGAGAAGAAACGCTCTGCAATCTGCATGTCAATTGGAGCTATTTTTTCTACATCCACGCCCAGTTCATCTGTACTGCCGGAGATCAGAGCAATCCAATCACCAGAATGGGAGACGTTGAATTGTACATCCGAATGGTGACTGAGCGAAGGTTTGCCGTAGGAATTACGGGTAAAAGAAAGCTCAGCAGGTCTCAGTCCAGTTAACTTGCTCAAAGTCACACGGGTCAATATCTCTCCCAGCACGGAACGATACGCGTCAGCCTGATGCACAAAACGCGAAGCTTGAGCACGTCGCTCCGCAGAAACTTGCGACAGCAATTGGTTCCAGTTCGCCTCGGGCAATACTTCTGGAACTTGGAGTACACGAATAGTTATCATCATTAATCACCTGAGGACATATTCGGCGTGGATCAGTAACTTTCCTTCATATGGAATGGGCCCTCAACTCTTCCTCCCAAATCATCACTATACGGATGCCCCTAAAAAGCAAGCCGGTTGTCTCGCTTTTTATGTTAAGGCCTCAGGTTGTGCATCTTCTTCATCATGCTTCCTGTACTCGTTTCCATTCTGTATGCGCAGACTGCACTCGCTCCCACATATCTTGGCATTCCAGTTCGTTGTAATTCACCAAGGGTTCATAGAATATTTCAGTTAATACGTTACGCCACTCGGTATAATTCCGGATCTCCTTTTTCCGGATTCCTTCCATATCATGTGTTCGAAGCATACATCCACGTAGTTCATGACTGCGGATCTCATTCCGCTGACGAAGCAAAAATACGTTATGCCAAGGTGATTCGACTGCCCGACTGTAGAATTCATGTTTGGGAATGAACTCTTCCAGGCTGGTAATTGCTTCAGGAGCATAGTCCACACCTTCACTTGGCCCATTCGGCTCGTACTCAAGCCGCCATCCCCCAGCCACAACAGATGATGGCATCAATTGGTACGTGAACGGAGCTGAACCATAGGTTCCATAACGAAGTGGCAGAGGTTCAAAGGGCATTCCGCCGAGACCTACATCTACAATCCAGCGTTCAACTGTCGGGTCAGCATCTGGCAGAAGCACAGATAGACCGAGATGGAATGAGTTCACACGGGGTTGTTCCCCATGAGGCTGTACTCCCCCGCGATGCCAATCAACCGTATAACCCAGCGAGCGGAGAAGAACACTAAATGCACCATTTAGATGAAAGCAGTAGCCGCTACGTCCCTGTAATATAAGCTGAATTGAATCTTGAAGACTGATTTCCGCAGGACGACCTGCAAAAATATCGACCGTTTGCCAAGATAAATATTGTACATGTGCTCGCTGGAGTTCAAATAAGAATTCCAGTGTAGGTTCCTTTATATCATCTATGCCGATCCATTTCAGATAGGCCTGTATTTCAGCTGTATTCAATAGTTCAGTCATTCAGATCACCTCACGTCATATAGTGGGCTGCAGCCCAAATTTTTATAAACTTCTGCTGCCCTGAGTTCATTGTAAAAGTGAACGGATGAAAACAACATCATCAGTTGAGCAGATTGTAACGGTACAATTATTGAACAAAGCCTTGAAATTCTTCTCAAGAGATGGACATGGTTCTGATTTCATTGAAATACAATATATGGATGAGCTATTTCTTTTTCCGGGGTATGCTAACCCTTTGGAGTGGATATAGGTTAGAATATAGATAGATAGCAGGATTAGGAGATGGAAAAATGGCTAATGATGAAGTGATTTTGACACAGGAAGGCTTGGAAAAGCTGGAGGACGAACTGAAGGATTTGAAGACGGTGAAGCGTAAGGAATTGGCAGCTCGTCTGAAACTCGCAATCAGTTACGGTGACCTGAAGGAAAATAGTGAGTATCATTCAGCCAAAGATGATCAGGCCTTTATGGAGACCCGAATTTTGATCTTGGAGAAGATGCTGACAAAAGCAAGAGTCATCTCTTCAGACAATATAGACTCCAACAAAGTGAGCATTGGATCGACGGTGTTGCTTAATGACATTGAGTTCGCCGAGAAGATTGAATATAAAGTGGTTGGTCCTGCCGAGGCCGATGTTGCGGATAATAAAATTTCGTACGAGAGCCCGCTGGGCAAGGAGATAATGGGCAAAGAAGTGGGCAGCGTCATTCATGTCAATGCTCCGATGGGCGTTATCAAGTACGAGTTACTTCAAATTAAAGTGTAATTCAAAAAGAGAGGTGCTCCGCAGTCATCCAAATGGCTGAGGGGACACCTCTTTTTGATTCTATTGGGCTTTGAACAGTTGGGAATACGGATTTGTTGAAACTTCATACGGTTGGACTAACGGACTTTATCACATACTGTGTTTAAGGAACTTATGAGATGAAGATTTCCGTATGTTTTATATGTAAAAAAATAACAATTCGACAAATTTCGGATTTCGAATGACCTGACAAGGTGAGTAGTATATAATTACGGGAAAACTTTAAAGTGATGGAGTAGATACGATGAATTTTAGTAAGCCTAATCTAGATCAAGACAACGCTGGCAAAGGAGAACGTTTCTCTCAAGCTGGATTTATCCTGGCGGCCATTGGTAGTTCGGTTGGTCTGGGCAACATGTGGAAATTCCCATACATTACGGGTGAAAACGGAGGAGCTGCGTTTTTCCTGCTCTTCATCGTTTGTTTGCTGCTGATTGGTCTGCCGGTGCTACTGGCGGAACTTGCGATTGGTCGCAGTGGCAGAGGTAGTGCAGCTACGGCTTTTATCAAAGCAGGTGGACATAAAGGTTGGCTCGCAGCCGGATTGCTGCAAGTACTGACGCCTTTTATCATCCTTTCTTTTTATGTCATTATTGCAGGGTGGACCCTCCAATATGCAATTACGTCATTCAGTGGAACACTGTTCAACAATCCGGATTATGCCGGACAGTTCGATTCCTTCATAGGTGGTTATATGCCGATTGTATGGCAACTGGTCGCGGTCCTCATTACAGGCTGGATTGTAGCCAAAGGGGTATCCAACGGAATCGAGAAATTCAACAAAGTTCTGATTCCAGCTATGCTTGTACTGCTTATTATCCTGATGATCCGTGCGGTTACATTACCGGGTGCAGGCGCAGGTGTCTCCTTCTTCCTGAATCCGGACTTCTCGCAGCTTACAACGGAATCTGCACTGGTGGCGCTTGGACATGCCTTCTTCTCCCTGTCACTGGGGATGGGTATTCTTGTAACCTACGGTTCGTATGTGGATAAAAATCAATCCCTCGGTGCGGCAACCGTCGCCGTTGGTGCAGGTGACCTGATCTATGCATTCATTGCGGGTCTGATCATCTTCCCAACAACATTCTCGTTTGGTATTGCACCGGACCAAGGACCGTCACTGATCTTTGTGGCACTTCCGGCGGCCTTCTCGGCAATGCCACTTGGTTTCTTGTTTGGTGGACTGTTCTTCATCCTGCTGGCTATTGCGGCATTAACGTCAGCAGTATCCTTGCTGGAAGTTCCGGTGAAATATTTCATGGAACGTTTGTCCTGGAGCCGAAGTCGTGCGGTATGGGTTATATCACTAGCGGTCTTCATCGTGGGACTTCCTTCGGTATTGTCGCTCGGCTTGCTGCCTGAATGGACGATTGGATCGAAGAGTGTGTTCGACTGGATGGACTTTGTAGCATCCAACATCCTGTTGCCTGTCGGTGGACTGCTTGTAACGATTTTTGCCGGATACTTCTGGAAAACGGCTGCGGAAGCTTCCGGCCTGCGTTCCGGATGGTTCCGGGTGTGGCTGTTCATGCTGCGTTACGTAGCTCCGATCCTGGTTCTGCTGGTTCTACTGCACACATCCGGTATCATTCACTTCTAATGGTGAAGACCCGATAGGGTGAAATATGGTCTGTTGTGCAGATTTACCATGGATAAAACCTCTTGGAAGAAATGCAAAAGCCCTTGTTTTCCCTCGTCAATTTTGGGACAATACGGAGTAGAGGTTTTTTGGGTAGGACCGATAAGCCATATGCTTTTTTGCGAAAAGAGGATTATACAATGAACAAATCATCCATATATGGATTAACATTAGAGCAATTACGTTCCTGGCTGCCGGAGCATGGGCAGAAAAAATCCCGTGCATCCCGGATCTGGGAATGGTTATATCAAGAGCGTGTGCACGATTTCCCCGCGATGTCCGATGTCCGTCAGGAATGTCTGGATGTTCTTTCAGAGCACTTCACAATGAACTCGCTGAGCGAACATGTGAAGCAGGAATCGGCAGATGGTACCGTGAAGTTTCTGCTTCGGATGCAGGACGGCAACCTGATTGAGACAGTATTGATGCGACAGAAATACGGACTTACCGTCTGTGTAACCACACAAGTGGGCTGTAATATTGGCTGTAGCTTCTGTGCGAGCGGTCTGATCAAGAAGAGCCGGGACCTGACCGCTGGAGAGATTGTGGAACAGATTATGCATGTGCAGCGACATCTGGATGCAGCGGGTCAAGACGAGCGGGTAACCAACGTGGTTGTCATGGGGATTGGCGAACCATTTGACAACTTCCAACACATGAGTGATTTCATCGAAGTCATCAAGGATCGCAAAGGACTGGCACTTGCCGCCAAACGGATTACTGTGTCCACGAGTGGCCTTCCGGACAAAATCAAGGAATTTGCAGACAGCAGTCTGCAGGTTAACCTGGCGATCTCTCTGCATGCACCGAATAATGAACTGCGTACACACATCATGAAGATCAACCGGGCTTTCCCGATTGAGCAATTGATGGATGCGGTGGATTATTATCTGGCTAAAACGAACAAACGCATCATGTTTGAGTACATCTTGCTACGTGATGTTAACGATCAACGTGAGCATGCCGCGGAGCTCGCTGAACTGTTGTCCAGTCGCAGAAGTATGGTCAGTGTGAATCTGATTCCATACAACCCGGTGGATGAGCACAGTCAGTATCAACGGAGTACAGAAGAGTCGATTCTGGGCTTCTATGATACGCTCAAAAAGAGCAACATCAACTCCACTGTACGTATGGAACATGGTACGGATATCGATGCTGCCTGCGGACAGTTGCGCAGTAAACAAATGAAGAACAACGCTGCCGAATCCGAGCCAGGCCGTCTGGCACTGGGATAAGATACAACGCGGATCTGGCAAGTAAGTTAGGATACTTGGTTGTTATAATCAGTGCCTGTACTTTGTACGTGCCACCTACCGTTGTTGGGTTCGCAAATGCGTTGCCTGAATGCAAAACGCCTCTGTAATCACTGAGAAGTGATAACGGAGGCGTTTTTTGGAGTTTCATTATTTCAGTTTTTTGGTCATTAGCAGATGGGGAATGCCGTCTTCCATAAATACTTCCGACGCGGGTGCATATCCGAGACGTTCGTAGAACCCGGAAGCTTGTACCTGTGCGTGCAGTTTGGCTTTCTCAAGACCATCAGCAACAGCCATCTGCTCCAGTTTGTCGATCAGCACACGGCCCAGGCCGTGTTTGCGGTAATCAAGCATGACACAGATCCGTTCCAATTTGGCGACCTGTTCCACAATGCGCAGTCTGGAGGAAGCAGCAGGTACACCGTCTACGTAGAGCAGAATGTGGCGCACCTCCGCGTCTAATGTATCATAAGCATCGAATTCGTCCGCTGCGGATACGCCTTGTTCTTCGACGAAAATAGCCGTACGAATGGCGAAGCAGGCATCGAGCAATTCCTGATTATTAACTTCAACAATCGTTGTATTCATGAATGTTTCTCCTTTGGGTGATCGTAATGTTATCCTGACGTGATAAACTGGTACATAACAGGAATATGGAACGATTTTCGTTCCATATATACGGTTTGAGCTATTGTTTAAAATTGAAACTAATTCAACTGTAGTTATACCATCAATTATGTTGCGAATGCAACAATTTTATAGGGGCGTGAGTGTGTTGACTGAGAAAAAAGAAGTGCTGCGTGAAATTGGTATGATTGCCCGCTGTCTGGATTCAATCAGTAATGTTGAGTTTCAGCATCTGAACCTGTCCCGTGGACAATATCTATATCTGTATCGAATCTGTGAGAATCCGGGCATTATTCCGAATCAGCTTGCTGAACTGATCAAAGTGGATCGCACGACGGCGGCCAGAGCTATTAGCAAACTCGAATCCGATGGGTTCATTATTAAACAGCCAGCAATGGGTAATAAAAAGAATAAGGTGTTGTATCCCACCAAAGCTGGGCTTGAAGCATGGGAATTCATTCGTAAAGAGGGCGTGCATTCGGATCAGGTGACTCTGGATGGTCTGACGGAGGAAGAGATCGAGACCGCGGTCATGCTTCTCCGTCGAATGCGACATAATATCGAGGTGGACTGGAAATTTGTCAAAAAGGGTGGACGGCGACCCTACATGGATATTTCGGAATGAACAGAGGAACGATTCTTGACCCCTGCATCCCAGACTCTAACCGAACCTATCCAAAGGAGAAGAGCCATTATGCCAGAGAAGCATCAGTACAGGAGGGCGTCATGAGACGGGTAAACCGGAAAAGGCTAACGTGGTGGATCATATTGGCAGTCAGTATCACGGCAGCGTTAACTATTTTTGTGAAGGAGCGGTTTGTGATGAATGAATCATCTCCTACGGTATCCTTTGTTCAAGATCATATGACTAATCCTAATGGTACAATTGCGACCTATTTGCAAGATGCTACCTCAGAGAGAGCGGACATCGTAGCAGGCAGAGAGGCTTTATCTGAGTCACTTGGTCTTTGGATGCAATATGCTGTAGCCAAGAATGATCAGGCGTTATTCGAGGAAAGCTATGAACTGCTGACCACCTATTTCCTCATGCCGCAAAAATATATTGCCTGGAAGCTGGATGCCGAAGGTAAATCTCAAGTGACCACCAATGCGCTTGGCGATGATTTTCGAATTGTCGGTGCTTTATTAAAGGCAGCAGATCAATGGGAACAAGGAAGAGAAGCCAAACTGGAAACAGCTTCGGATATTTCCCGTACACTTTCGCAATCGGTTCAGAATAAAGGATATTATGTGGATTTTCACGATTTTGCGAGTGGTCACTCCACAGATACATTAAGCCTGGTTTATGTTGATCTCCCGTCTCTTCAATTGATGGAAAAACATCAGTTGGTGGAACCGGGAACCTATGCCAAGTACGAAGCTTTGCTGAAGAAGATGCCTGACGATGGATTGTTCTATCCGAAGACCTTCGATGTAGTCCGTAAAAAATTTACGTATGATGATACGGTGAATCTGATCGACCAGTTGATCGTGGCGAATCATCTAACCGTGACCGACCGCAAACCGGACAAGCTCATTTCTTTTTTGAAAAAAGAGTTCAACACCCGGCATCAGCTGCCCGGACAGTATAAGCGAGAATCACGCACACCTGCGGTATCTTATGAATCTTCCTCGGTATATGGCCTTGCCATTTTACTCGCCGTTCGTTCAGGTGATCCAAAATGGGCCAAACAGTTGTATAACCATATGACTACGTTGCGTGGTCAGGACTCTCGTTATCCAGGTGGATATGTATTTGACGGTAACACACATCTGTTTGATAATCTTTTTCCTTTGTTGGGAGAAGTTAATTTACAGAAAAATATTAAAAAGTAAGGATTTTGTCATTTAGTGAATTCTGCAATGTGTTAGCATAGCTTTGTCTAAACATGTCATAAATTGTTGTGATATAAAAGAAGTGAGGTTGAACAAGCGTCCTATAATTTCAACGGAGAGAAGGATCTATGAGGAATAAAGCACCTACCCGCCGTATTGCGTGGGGATATGCCCTTTTAATTGGACTAGCCCTCGTGCAGCAACTGATGATTTATCTTAAAGTGTACATGGATCAGAGCTACACTACAGGGGATTTGATTTTTAGTATCGTGTCGCTGGGTGCCTTGGTTTTTGGTCTTTTTCTGCCTGTTGGTGTATCCGTCGTGACGGGGTTTGTATATCTGGTTTCTTATTTTGTGTGGCTTGTTACTTATGCTGATGCAAATGTGCTTGTGTTCTCCTGGTGGTTGCTCATCCCTGCCAACGTTGCCGTGGCTGCGTTCATCAAGGCAAGTCTGCTGCGCAGTGCACGTGTAGTGGAACGTCTCCAGGATATGCAGGACCGTAACCCGGAAATCGATCTGGATACCACGCTTGGTAATAAGGGAGCGCTGGCAGATACGTTAATCAAACATAGTAACCTTGCGCGTCGGTACTCCGAAAAGTATGGATTCAGCATTGCCATGTTCAAGATTGAATTTTTGCCACTGGTGATGGAATCCCTCGGTTCTGTCCGGTATGCACAGTTCCTGCTTGAAATCTCGGGTACGATTCAGAAGCAGATTCGGTATGAGGACTATAAATTTTTCGTGGATCGTGGGCGATTTGTCATCATATGTCCTATGGTGAATGTGGAATATCTTCCACTTCTTACACAGCGGATCAAAAAGGCCATCATGGATCTTCATATTATCGATAAAAAGGGAAATGAGCTGCAAACGGTGATACGCTCTGGTGCTCTGGTATTCCAAAAGGAGCAATTCAGCAAGTACGAGGACATTGACGCGGTTATTGCTGCCCTTGAACGAAACACAGAGACCGATCTCATCGGAGAATATATATAACGGGAAGGAGAGAGGCGCTGTGGACTATATGTCCTGGTTCATCCCGATCTGTATCGCCGTCAGTTCTTTATTTGCGGTATTCACGATTTGGTTAACAATTGCAACCCTTCGCTTTCGGTCGAAAGTTATTCGCAAGTATGATCGGAGGAAAGTAAGTGGCTGATTTTATATTAATATTATCCATATTTAGTATCTGGATTGCCGTATTCGAGTCGATTGTTATTATGGCAGGTGCGATTCGTTTTATTAATAAACAGGACAAAAAAGGCATTCAGATCCCTGAAGATATGGATCATTATCCAACAGTCACGGTCATGGTACCTGCGCATAACGAGGGTCTGGTCATTGTTGCGACAGTAGAGCACATCCTGCGCCTGAATTATCCGGAGGATAAAGTTCAGGTCATCGTGATCGCGGATAACTGTACAGATGATACCGCAGAGAAGCTGAGATCATTCCTCAGTCAGACCAGTTATATGCATCGCAATGTAACAGTAATGGAGCGTAAAGGAACAGGTGGCAAGTCCGGGGCATTAAATGACGGACTGGACATAGCCACAGGTGATTGGATCTGTATCTTCGATGCAGATGCCGCACCTGAACGGAATGCATTAATGTTTTTGACCCAAAAATCGCTTGAGAATCCTGAACAATATGGCGTGGTTTTTGGCAGAAACAAAGCACGCAACAGAGGTCAGAATTTCCTCTCCAAATGCATCAATCTGGAGATCATTACTTCGCAACGTGTGTATCACACGGGTCTGTGGGAATTGTTCCAGCTTGGTTCCATCCCGGGGACGAATTACATTATTAAAACCGAGTTGATCCGGGAGATTGGCGGCTGGGATGTGACAGCTATTACAGAAGATACGGCGTTATCATTTGAGATTTTGAATCGCGGACAGTTTGTGGCACTTGCGCCGCAAGCGGAAGCTTATCAGCAGGAGCCGGAACAGCTTAGTGTGTACATGAAGCAGCGCGAACGCTGGGCCAAGGGGAACTACCAGGTGGTACTGGATAATATCCATAACCTGTTTAACCGTTCCAGTTGGCGTAATAAGTTGCTGGTCATCTATTATGCCGTCAGTTATTTCTGGTTTATGCTTGCGATCATTGTATCGGATATTATATTTCTCGTGAATCTGGTCTATCGGGTCATTGCCATATTTAAACCAGAGGTAAGTTCACCGTTCCAGTTTGCCGGCGATGCGTATGTGTTCCTGGTCATTGGTTGGGCACTCATGTACTTTATTTATGTGTTACAGATCAATTTGGCACTTGCCGCAGATATTGGACAGAGCAATACCCGTAATTTCATCTATGCCTGCGTATCCTATTTCACGTATGCACAGCTGTTCATCCTGATCTCGATCAAGGCTTTTTACTCCTTGATTATGGACAAGATTCGGAAACGCGAAAGCAAATGGTACAAAACAGAACGTTTTGGCTAAGCGACTAAAATTGTAGAAGTGTAAGGCAGAAAGGCTGTTTGCTGGATAACTCCAGACAACAGCCTTTTTGTTATAGCCAGACACATCCATATTCTGTATACTCTTACAGGCTGTAAATAGGAAGTATGCTTATCCGAAATGGAGGGTCACGGAATGAAGGACAGAGGATCGGACTTTTACGATGATCAGGCGAACTTTGAGAAGTATATGGAACGTCGCCAGTGGCAGGAGAATGCCAATGATACATTGGAGAAGCCGGTGATGCTGGAGTTGATTGGAGATGTTGCCGGCAAGAACATACTGGACCTTGGTTGTGGAGATGCAAGGTTCGCCGCAGAATTGCTGAGTCGGGAGCGCGAAGGTGCGACGTATACGGGAATTGAAGGTTCTGTGAATATGATTCAGGCAGCTAACGAATCGGTAAAAGGATTGAATGCCCGGATTGAGCAAGCGTTCATGGAAGACTGGACCTACCCGGCCGGAGCGTACGATCTGGTTATATCAAGACTGGCTGTTCACTATATTGAAGATGTGGAGAGCCTGTTCCGCAACATATACAATACTTTGAAAGAGAACGGGACATTTGTATTCTCGGTAGAACATCCTGTGATCACGTCCACACTGCAACCTTCCGGGACGCGAACGGATTGGGTGGTTGATCAGTATTTTGTAGAAGGATATCGGGAGCAGCAGTGGATGGGCGGTTCTGTGAAAAAGATGCATCGTTCCATTGAATCATACTTTATGGCATTGCAGCGTGCAGGGTTCCGTGTAGAGCATTTACGCGAGTCGGCACCACAACGTGCTTATTTTGTAAACGAGGAAACCTATCTGCGCAGGCAACGCATTCCGCTATTTCTGTTTTTAGGCGTGCGGAAATAGGATAGTGGTAAAACGTATAGATATATAGATGAAACCGTAAAGTTATACTCATAAATTAGAAAGTTCTACACAGAAAACGGTGGATAACACTAGATATAGCAGTTAAAAGCCCAAAATCTATCCACATGTGGATAAGATATTGGGCTTTTACTGTTAAGTTTCTTCACCTATGTTACGTTTGCTGTGTATAACCCCGCAATTATGAATCCGCCGCTGCTCTGACATAGACACGTTCTCCGTGCCGATCCACTTCAACAGGTGCCTCGAAAAAGTTGCTCAGCACTTCGGTGTTCATCAGATTGTTAGTTAATCCGCTATGGACTATTTCACCCCGGCGAAGCAGGAGGCTGTGACTAAAGACAGGCAATATTTCCTCGGTATGATGGGTGACATAGATGAGTGACGGGGTATCTGGACGCTGTGATAATTCACGGATGCTATCCAGCAGTCGCTCTCTTGAGAACAGATCCAGTCCATTGCAAGGCTCGTCCAGAATGAGTACGCGCGGATTGGCCATCAGTGCTCGGGCAATGAGAAGTTTCTGTTTCTCGCCTTGAGAGCAGGTACGATATTCGCGATCCCACAGGTGCTGACAACCCAGCGTTTGCATCAATTCCTGTGCCTGATCCAGATCATCATCTGACAGCTTGTCATACAGGCCAATGGTGGCGTGTTTGCCGCTGATCACGACATACTGCGTGCGGTCTGTGCCATGCAATTTCTCTTGCAGAGATGAACTGACCCAGCCAATGGATTTGCGAAGCTGTCTCAGATCCACATCACCATATTCATGGCCTAACACGGATATCTTGCCTTCGGTCGGCCAGAGATATCCGGTGATCATGTTCAGGAGTGTTGTTTTGCCGGAGCCATTCAGGCCAAGCAACGCCCAGTGTTCACCGTCATTCACCTGCCAGTTCACATCGTTCAGTAGGGTAAGGGGTCCCCTTTTCCAAGTAACATGCTGTACATCAATAATCATGCGTTATTCCTTCCTTCTGATATCCTCGAGTGTCTTAGGTGTATTGTAGTCACAAAATCAGTGAGGTTTCAACGGTTATCACGCTGTTCTTGGTTGGTCCTTGCGCAGAAATACAGCACACACACCAAGCAGTGGCAAAAACGAACATAACTTGATAACAAACGCAATGCTGGTCACGTCAATTAAGGAACCTAACACAACCGAGCCAAGTCCAGCCATGCCAAACGACAGGCCAAAAAACAATCCGGATACCGTTCCAATATGACGAGGAAGCAATTCCTGTGCATAAACAATGATGACGCTGAAGCCGGACATCAGGATGAGTCCAATCATTCCGCACAAGACCATGGACAAGACGGGGCCCGCATAAGGTAGCAACAGGGAAAACGGTGCAGTGCCTGCAATGGAGAACCAGATCATCGGTTTGCGTCCGTAACGGTCAGCGAGTGGGCCGCCGAGCAAGGTTCCGACCATGCCTGCAAATTGCAAAATAAACAGACAGATCTGTGCCTGGGAGAGAGGCAAGTCATACGCATCGGCGTAATAGAATGCGTAATACCCGGTCATACCAGCAATATATACGAATTTGGAGAACAGCAGCAGGATGAGAATTCCCATTGTGAAAGCGATGAATCCCCGGCTTACAGGCCGAGCTGCTGGCTCTGCGCCGCTTGATTTTAGAGGGCGTTGCTGACGAATGCGAGTCTCGGCAAGCTTGTCTCTGTACCAACGACTGACCAAAGACTGAATGAAGATGCCGATCAGGGCAAAACCCATCAGCCATAGAAAACTTCGCTGTCCATGTGGCAGCAGGATGAAGGCGACCAGTAATGGAGCAATGGCCTGTCCTGTGTTGCCTCCCACCTGGAAGATTGACTGCGCCATTCCGCGTCCACGGCCGGCTGCCATATGAGCCACGCGTGAGGATTCGGGGTGGAGGATGGATGAGCCTATGCCAATCAATGCTGCCGAAACAAGCAACATCCATAACTCGGAAGACAAGGCTAAGCCGAGAACACCAATCAGGGAGAATAACATGCCTCCGGGAAGCAGGATCGGCATGGGCTTGCGGTCTGACATATAACCGACCAGTGGCTGAAGGACGGATGCGGTAATATTCAGGGTGAAGGCAATCCAGCCCATCTGGGCGAAACTGAGCTGCATGGTCTGCTGGAATAACGGGAAAGCAGACGGAACCACTGTCTGCATCGCATCATTCAGCAGATGGGCGAAGCTGACTCCGGCAAGTGCCCAATTGGCGGAGGAGTTGATTTGCATTTTGCTTAAAGTGGCCTGAGCCATGGGAGATCACCTCGAATTATTTTTTTCAATGATAAAAGATGGGGGCAGATCATGTCTTTGTGAAAAGTGCTTGGAAAGTGAGCACGATTTGCTATAATGTCAGCAGGTGAGCAAACGATGGAATTAAACATGACGCTAAATGGGTTGGAATTATGGAAAGCTACCGGAGGGTTTGCGAATGAGCCGCATGTACATGACGACTGGTATCAGTTAACGCTGCCGGTCAGAGGTCAATGTCATCTGGTACAGGAACGGCATGCATACCCGCTAAAAGCAGGCATAGGGATTATTGCTCATCCCCAGACTGAGCATTATTTTGAGATAGGGTCGGATTCGGCTGTCATTGTGATCAAGTTCCGTAAACCGCCATTAGGCAGTTTCGAAGGTGTGGAGTCAAGAGGGGGGCGAGCTGAGTTTCGACCTATCCAGAATTTTGATCCTGCTGAGATCAGCAGTCTGTTTCGAGGCTGGAATTCCATTTTGTTAGATGATGTGCCCGAAATGCTACAAGTGCAGGAAACAGAAATGGCGATCGAGACGTATCTAAGACGTATGTTGACGGGGCAGGAAAATGGAAAAAGGACTGTAAATCCCGGTACATTCATTGATCCTCATCTCCAACGAGTGTTGGATTACATTCACAGTGCCTATACAGGCCCAATGGATATTGATTCGATGGCGATGGTTGCACATCAGAGCCGATATCATTTTATGCGTTCTTTCAAGGCTCTTACGGGAACAACACCGTATCAATATCTGCTGAATTTGCGCGTAGAAGAAGCGTCCAAGAGGCTTCGCCATACAACGGATTCAGTAACCACAATCAGTTATGAACTGGGATTTTCCAGCGTCAGTCAGTTTTACAGAGCCTTTCAGCGAGTGTATGTTATGACACCGATGGAATATCGGAATCATGTGTAGATTTTAACGGGCAGTCTCGCGCATGCGAGACTGTATTTAGTACGTTACAGCATGCCACTGATTTTTGTTGTTGCCAAACATTGAAGACTTTGCTAAGATGGGAAAAAGTTTATGTAAGCGTATACATTTAGATTAAAATTACAACGTTGTAATTATGGTTATGGCAAGTATTGAAAAGACAGAAATACGGTGCGAGGAGGACTATTCCAAGCAAATATCTCATTTTTATGCAGATTAGTATAGGTTGTTACAAAATGTGAATGAGATGAATAACAAATACGTCAGTGAAATGACGGTTCCTTTTTATTCAAAAATTCAAACGTTGTAATTATGTAGCGAAGGGGAGTGTTTCACGTTGAAAAAACGCATGTCCACGCTGTTCAGCCTGATCAGACGGGATAAATATTTGCTACTGATGTTTTCGCCTATCTTTCTGTATTACCTCATCTTCATGTACCTTCCGATGCCTGGCGTGTTATTGGCATTTCGTAATTTCTTGCCGGGGCAGGGCATGCTCAGCGGGGAGTGGGTGGGACTGCGCTGGTTCGAACAGTTCGTGAATTCCATTTACTTCTGGCGACTGCTGCGTAACACATTTCTGCTCGCCTTCCTGCCGCTCTTGTTCGGCTTCTCCATTCCGATTTTATTCGCTGTCTGCATCGTGGAGATCAAGAACCGGACATTCAAGCGATTTGCCCAGACGGTTACGTACCTTCCTCACTTCATCTCCACTGTTGTTGTAGCTGGCATGATTATTAACTTCCTGTCACCAACAGACGGTATTGTGAACACGCTAATCGCCAAGCTCGGCATGGAAAAAGTGAACTTCATGATGGATGCGAGCTGGTTCCGTACCATCTTCACAAGTTCCGACATCTGGCAGAGCTTTGGCTTCAGCTCCATCATCTACATTGCAGCCATTATGGGGATCGACCCCGAGATGTATGATTCCGGCAAAATTGACGGCGTCAACAAATTCCAGGAGTTATGGCACCTGACCCTTCCCAGTATCAAACCAACCATTGTCATTCTTCTGCTTCTGTCGCTTGGCGGCATTATGAGTGTAGGTTTCGAGAAAGTATATCTGCTCTACAACGGAGCCACCTACGAAACGGCTGATGTCTTGTCCACCTATGTATACCGGATGGGGATTGAGGGCCAGAATTACGGCTTCGCCACAGCGGTCGGCCTGTTCAACTCCATCATCACCTTTATCCTTGTTTTTGCTGCCAATTCCATGACCCGCCGCCTGACCAAGATGTCACTCTGGTAAGACTATAACCCGGACCAAAGGAGACCTGTATGCAAAAATCGAGAAGTGACCGTTTGTTCTACGGATGTGTCTACCTGCTGACCATACTGGCGGTTGTTGTCACGTTGTATCCCTTTCTGTACGTCATTAGTATTTCATTCAGCTCGGTGGATGCCATCGACAAACAAAAAGTTGTATTGTGGCCCGTTGGGTTTACCCTGTCAGGTTACCAAATGGTACTGCAATACAAGGAGTTGTGGGTTTCGTTCTACAACACCCTCTGGTACACCGTGGTAGGCACACTGCTGAACATCGTGGCAACATGTCTTGCGGCGTTTCCATTGTCCAGACAGCAGTTTTTCTTACGTCGCAAGCTGAATTTCTTCATCGCCTTTACCATGTATTTCTCGGGTGGACTCATTCCCGTCTACATGCTGATTACCTCGCTTGGGCTGTACAACACCCGCTGGGTTATGGTGCTGCCTGTGCTGGTGATTACGTTTAACGTCATGATCTGCCGCTCAGCTTTCGAAGGCATTCCGAATGAAATTTTCGAAAGTGCCAGTATAGACGGGGCTAACGAGATGACGATGCTGTATCGTCTGGCGGTTCCGATCATCAAGCCAACACTGGCTGTGCTCACGCTGTACTACGCGGTATTCCACTGGAACAACTTTTTCACGGCCCTATTATATCTGGGCAAACAGGATATGCAGCCCTTACAGATGTTCCTGCGAAGAGTGCTGATCATGGCTTCGCCGGAAGTGATGCAGAAGATGGGCGGTACGATGACATCCGGTGCGCTGGCGGTCTCCTCCCTTCAGGTTCGTTATGTATCCATTGTGGTCAGCATTCTGCCTATTGTTACGATCTACCCGTTTATCCAACGGTACTTCGTTAAGGGGATCACCCTCGGAGCCGTGAAAGGATAGCTTTACTTACTTAAGTGTCATGTCATTCAAGGGAGTTCAAAATGGTTCATACCAAGGAGGAATGATGGATGAGATTTAAAGGGGCAGGAAGAAAAAGTGTAATCGCAGCGATACTGGCAATCAGCCTGGCGGGATGTAGCGGCGGAACAGGGGCGGGAACCGATGCGGGGAGCACCCCGTCCAGTTCGGAGCCAGCCTTCAATTATACCGGAGCAGGGCCGGTGACGGATCAACCGGATGCCAAACTGTCTATTCTCGGCACCAACGCTTGGACGACCAATGTGGACTTGTCCACCGCAGCCATCGTGAAGAAAATTGAGAGCAACGCTGGTGTGACGGTGGATTGGGATCTGATTCCGCCGCAGAACTATGCGGATGCCGTCAATCCGAGGCTGGCTGCTGGTACCGGCTTGCCCGATATCGTGTACCTGCCGGATCAGGATCAGCTGATGAAGTACATTAACAGCGGTCTATTCATTCCGATTAATGAACTGGTAGAGAAATACGGCGTGAATCTCAAAAAAATATATGAAAAGTCACCTTCGGTTAAAGCCAGTTTAACAACGCCAGATGGTAAAATGTATTATATCCCACAGCAGACGTTAACCCGCAACTACATGCCGGTATTTATGGTCAATGTGCGCTGGCTTGATAAACTGGGATTAAGCGAGCCGACCACGCTGGATGAATTCACGGCGATGCTGCGCAAATTCAAGACAGATGACCCGAACGGCAACGGAAAAGCCGATGAGATTCCGCTGTCCATGGAAGCAAAATTTGTGTCAATGGCCTTTGGCCCGGCATTTGGACTTGATCTGTCCAACCAGTTCTACGCAGACGATCAGGGCAAAGTACATTTCAGCTATTATGAGCCTGCCTACAAGGAGTACTTGACCTATCTGAACGGACTGTACAAGGAAGGTCTGCTTGGGGTGGATTATGCGAGTACCACGAGTGATCAGGTCACGTCGCGCATCTCTCAGGATGTGACGGGAGCAACGTTTAATTTTAGCTGGTATATGTCGATGGTCTACAGTCCGTTGTTCAAGGATTACAACCCGGAAGAGCCAATCATCAAAGGCATTTTACCACTGAAAGGACCGCATGGGGATCAGTTCTATGTAGGACGTACACCAGTGAGTGGCATCTTTGGCATTACACGTGATAGTAAAAATCCGGAACTTGCTTTCCGTTTCCTGGACTATGCCGTAAGTGAGGAAGCACAGACGTATTATACGTGGGGCATCAAGGATGACACGTATACGGAAGAGAATGGCGTGAAGACATTTACGGACAAAGGCAAGGACAATGAATACATCCAGAAGCTTGGCATTGGTCCGGTGAATCTGCCGAACATCCAATCCACCGATTCTGCTGATTCCGTCGTAGCCCCTTGGCATGCGAAGATGGATAAAGAACTGGAGCCGTATGTGCGCGAACCGTTCCCGTTTGTCTATGCCCTGCCGGATGAAGCGAGTGTGGAAAGCATGGCGATGCCTGACATCACCACATATGTGGAAGAGATGAACTTCAAGTTTATTAGCGGTGACGCCAGTCTGGACCAGTTTGACAGTTATATTGAGACGTTGAAGAAGATGAATATAGAGCAGGTTATTGCGGGCAGACAGGCACAATATGATCGTTATAAATCTGCACAGAAATAAGAAATAGGGTTTTAGGCGTATGAGAGGTGTTGATTGATTTTGATAACCATTAAAGACATTGCTAAACTGGCGGGGGTGAGCTATAGCACGGTATCGAAGGCGCTGAATGATGATCCCCGAATCAAACCGGCAACAAAGCAGAAGGTGCTTGCGGTCGCGGAGAAACATCAATATCGGAAAAATATGCTGGCTCGGCAGCTTTCCACGGGCAGAAGCAATATCATCGGTTTTGTGCTGGATGAGCTAAGCAATCCGTTATTCTCTAACATCTCCGGCCGTCTGCACACCGAGCTGAAGAAACGGGGATATCAGATGATCCTGGTTGTGGCGGATGATGGCGTGGATGTCTTCAGCCAGCTGCGTGTGGACGGCTGCATTCTGTGGGACTATGCATTGGACAATCGGGAGATGTTCTGGAAAAAGTTCGCAACACTCAACATGCCATGTTTTGTGCTGGGTACAGATGAAGCGCCGAACTCTCCTTACATCAAGATTGATCGCAAAGAAGGGCTGTTCAAAGCAGTGGAGCATCTGAAATCGCTGGGCCACAGCCGAATCGGATTCATCGGCAACTCCCAGAATATTAAACTGGAGGGATACCGGGAAGCGTTGCAGCGTACGGGTCTGGATTTTAACGAAGACCATGTGCTGCCAGCGCATTCCTCTTGGGAAGACGGGTATTTTGCCATACGTAATCATGCGTTTGGGGCGGATTCGCCGACAGCTTTTATTGGACTGAACAACCTGGTCACCCGAGGTGCACTACGGGCTTTGCTTGAGGCAGGTTACAGCGTTCCACGCGATATCTCGTTAATCGGGTATGATGATCTGCCGGATATGCAGTATGCCGAAGTGGCCTTGACCACGATTGGCCCGTCTCTGGATGAACTGGCCGTGCAGGCAGCGGAGCTGATTGTATCGTTAATCCGTGATGAACAGGTCGACGTTCCGGTAGTCATTCAGCCTAAGCTGAACCTTCGCAATTCAACAGCCGTTAGTCATACATGTATTAGGTGAGTACAACATTCAAGGAGGAATTGCTTATGCAGGTACAGACACAGTTATCCTGGTCTGAGCGAATTGCAGCAACGATCATCCAGCAATGTGACGGGGACGGTTATCATGCGTTCCCTTCGGGACGATGGGCATACGTGGAAGGCATGACTTTGATGGCAATGGCACGAACCGGGCAGTATTATGGCAAACAAGAGTATGTTGATTTTATGAAAAAACATATGGACCTGTATATCCAGCCGGATGGCTCAATTGGCACCTATACTTTGGAAGAATATAATCTGGATCAGATTAATCAGGGAAAAAACCTGTTTACATTACTGGATGGTGCTGAAGATCAGCGTTACGCAGAAGCGGCGCATCTTTTGGCAGCACAGCTCGCAGGGCAACCCCGCACGTCGGAGGGCGGCTTCTGGCACAAAAAAATCTATCCATTCCAGATGTGGCTGGACGGCCTGTATATGTCCTCTCCCTTTTTGTCCGAGTATGCGAAGACATTTCATCGTCCCGAGTTATGGGATGAAGTTGCACATCAGATTCTGCTGATCGAACGTCAGACCCGTGATCCGCGGACCGGGCTGCTCTATCATGGCTGGGATGAATCGAAGGAGCAGGTCTGGGCAGATTCATCTACAGGGTGCTCGCCACACTTCTGGAGCCGGGCGATGGGCTGGTATGCCATGGCGATTGTAGACAGCGTGGAGCATTTCCCTGTGAATCATCCAAAGCGCGGAACCATCATCGGTATCTTCGAACGGATGTGTCATGCTTTGGTACGCGTGCAGGAGCAGGAAAGCGGGTTATGGTTCCAAGTGCTGGATCAGGGCTTCCGCAAAGGCAACTATCTGGAAGCATCCGGGTCAAGCATGTTTGTATATGCGCTTGCGAAGGGTGTGCGGTTGCGTTATCTGGAGCCACATTTCAGAGAGGTGGCGGAGAAGGGATGGCAGGGACTGTCCTCCAGATTGGTGGAGGAGACGGCTGACGGCGTTCGGTTAAACGGGATCTGTCATGGCGCAGGACTAAGCCTGGATCGGGATGGCTCGTACAACTACTATGTAACCGAAGCGGTTGTAAGCGATTCCTTTATGGGTGTGGCTCCGCTTCTGCTGGCAGCACTGGAAATGGAGCGACTGCCATGACGCAGCAGAGATTGCCAAATACAGCATTGGAATCATCGGCTCCCTGTCTGACTGTTGCTTCAGATGGGACAGGGGATTATGTGACGATTCAGGCCGCAGTTGATGCGCTGCCGGAGAATGGCATCGGAATCGTTCCAATTCGAGTGAAGGCTGGTGTCTATCATGAGAAGCTGCATATGGAGAAGCCGGGCATCCACCTGATTGGTGAGGGGGCGGAGCAGACGATCATTACGTATGATGATCATGCACTCAAGAAGTTTCCGGACGGGTCGCCATATCATACGTTTCATTCCTATACGGCTTTCATTGGTACCGATGATTTCACGGCAGAGGGGATTTCCTTCGTAAATGCTGCCGGGCCGGGCAAGCAGGTTGGTCAGGCCCTGGCCGTTTATGTGGATGGAGACCGGGCGGTCTTTCGCCGCTGTCGTTTGATCGGTCACCAGGATACGATCTTCACCGGCCCGCTGCCTGAGCAGCCCATGGATCGCAGTTATTTTGGTGGGCCACGCGACGGTGCCGAGCGGCGCAAACTGCGGCAGTATTTCGAGGACTGTTACATCGAAGGTGATATCGATTTTATTTTTGGTTCGGCTACGGTGGTGTTTAAGGGCTGCGAGATCTTTACGAAGAATCGCCTGACTGAAGCGGAGGCTGCGGATGGACAAGTGAACGGTTGGATTACCGCAGCCTCTACGCCGGAGGATGTGCGTTACGGCTATGTGTTTCTGGACTGTGATCTGACCAGCAATGCTCCGCCGCAGTCGGTGTATCTGGGCAGACCGTGGCGTCATCATGCCAAAGTCTGTTTTCTGAACTGCTGGATCGGCGCTCATGTGAAGCGGGAGGGATGGCACAACTGGAACAAGACAGATGCAGAGCAGACCGTTCAGTATGCTGAATATAACAGCGCCGGACCTGGTGCCGGATATGCTGCTGATCGTGTGCCTTGGGCCAAAATACTGACCGAACAGGAAGCGGCCGAGTACACTATACCTCTGATTCTGTCCGGCGTGGATGAGTGGCAGCCTTTGGAAGGGAGAGGGGAGCAGCGGCAGTAAGATACGCCCTCTTCTCTGCGCAATATCTAACACAGGTTTTCTTTCAAGTCTCCTAAGGAGTTGAAAGAAAACCTTTTTTGTGCGCTATATTACATTTTTCGCCCCCGATAGAACTATTTTATCCCTTATCTCTTTTGCATTTTACTGATTAAATACAGGGTGAGGATCTGTAAATTCCCTGTAAAATTTGGATGGTGCCTGCAAAAAAAGAACACGAGAGGGAAGGTCCATTTTGGTAAGGGAAGGGAGTGAAGTGACACGCAACATCAGATGGCTGAATGAGGCTGGCTCTAATCGATCACAGATCAGATGCAGGTGGACAATTGAAGTTTTGTTTGCAAGGTGAACGTATCCTTAGTACAGGAGGGATTTTGCTTGAATCAAGCTGTTCGATTCCGCCCGGTCATTACATTTGCTTTGACATTTCTTCTACTTATTTCGTGGTTTGCACCGAGAGCCGATGCCGCCGCCCAGTGGCAGGCAGGCACTGCATACAAGAAAGGAGACCTCGTAACATATCAAAATAAAGATTATGAGTGTATTCAGGCCCACACAGCGTTGACCGGATGGGAGCCCTCTGTTGTGCCCGCGTTGTGGAAATACGTCGGGGAAGGTTCAGGAGGGGAAACGCCAACGCCAGATACGGCACCACCTTCTGTTCCTGCGGGTCTGACTTCATCCTCCATCACGGACACCTCCATTAGTCTTTCCTGGAATGCATCCACGGATAATGTGGGCGTAGCGGGGTATGAGGTGTACCGGAACGGCGTTCTTGTGACAAGTACTTCAACTACAACGGCTGTAGTCACGGGACTGACAGCTAGCACGACTTATGCTTTTACGGTAAAAGCCAAAGATGCCGCAGGCAATATATCCGCTGCGAGCACCTCCCTCAGTGTGACAACTTCCAATGGATCTTCCAATCCGGGGCCAACCGGCAGCAAATGGCTGATCGGCTACTGGCATAACTTCGATAATGGTTCAACGAATATCAGACTTCGTAACGTATCAACAGCCTATGACGTCATTAATGTCTCCTTTGCTGAACCGATTTCACATGGCAGCGGAACGCTTGCTTTTACTCCATACAATGCAACGGTAGCTGAATTCAAATCCGATATTGCCTATCTGCAAAGCCAGGGGAAAAAAGTACTTCTTTCCATGGGGGGAGCCAACGGTACCATTGAGCTCACTGATGCGACCAAGAGACAGCAGTTCGAAGATTCGTTAAAATCAATCATTTCCACGTATGGTTTCAATGGTCTAGATATCGATCTGGAAGGAAGCTCCCTGTCTCTGAATGCAGGGGATACCGATTTCCGTAGTCCAACTACACCGAAAATTGTTAACCTCATCCAAGGCGTGAAAGCCGTTAAGTCACACTTCGGCGCCAATTTCATCCTGACGGCTGCGCCGGAGACGGCCTATGTACAGGGTGGATATCTGAGCTACGGCGGTCCTTGGGGAGCATACTTGCCAGTCATCCATGCATTGCGTAATGACCTGACCCTGCTTCATGTGCAACACTATAACACGGGCTCCATGGTGGGGCTGGATGGGCGCTCTTACGCCCAAGGAACAGCTGATTTCCATGTGGCCATGGCGGAGATGTTGCTTCAAGGCTTTCATGTAGGCGGCAGCATAGGCCCTTTCTTTAGTCCCTTACGACCGGATCAGATTGCCATCGGTGTACCGGCTTCCCAGCAGGCTGCTGGAGGTGGTTATACAACGCCAGCCGAGCTGCAAAAGGCACTGAATTACCTAATCAAAGGTGTGTCATACGGCGGTTCCTATACCTTGCTCCAGCCTGCGGGCTATGCGGGGATAAAAGGGATTATGACCTGGTCAATCAACTGGGATGCATATACGAATAACCAGTTTTCGAGCGCACATCGTCCGTTCCTGAACGGGCTGAGTACGCAAACGACAAAGGAGGTTGTGTATTAGATGATACATTTAAATAAACACACTGCTGTCAAGAAAACCGCGAAGTTTCTCCTGGGTCTATCCCTGCTCTTATCCGTCATTATTCCTTCTTTTGTGCTCCAACCCGCTACGGCAGCAGCTGCAGATTCTTATAAAATTGTTGGTTACTACCCGTCCTGGGCTGCGTATGGGAGAAACTATAATGTAACGGACATCGACCCAACCAAAGTCACGCATATCAACTATGCGTTTGCCGATATTTGCTGGAATGGTGTTCATGGAAATCCGGACCCTTCGGGCCCTAACCCGGTGACCTGGACGTGTCAGAATGAGAAGAGCCAGACAATCAATGTACCCAATGGAACGATTGTGCTTGGCGATCCATGGATTGATACCGGCAAGACATTTGCAGGGGATACGTGGGATCAGCCCATTGCAGGCAATATCAATCAGCTTAACAAGCTGAAACAGATCAATCCTAATCTGAAGACAATCATCTCCGTGGGAGGATGGACATGGTCCAACCGCTTCTCCGATGTAGCTGCGACTGTTGCAACGCGAGAGGTATTTGCAAACTCTGCCGTCGACTTTCTGCGGAAATACAATTTTGACGGGGTAGATCTGGACTGGGAGTACCCGGTATCAGGCGGACTTGATGGTAACAGCAAACGTCCTGAGGATAAGCAAAATTACACACTGCTTCTGAGCAAAATCCGTGAGAAGTTGGATGCTGCCGGAGCTGTGGACGGCAAGAAGTATCTGCTTACGATTGCAAGCGGTGCATCGACGACCTATGCTGCGAATACTGAGCTTGCCAATATAGCTGCCATCGTCGACTGGATTAATATTATGACATACGATTTTAACGGGGCTTGGCAAAAAGTCAGCGCGCATAACGCGCCGTTGAACTATGACCCTGCGGCTTCAGCTGCTGGGGTGCCGGATGCCAATACATTTAATGTGGCTGCCGGAGCACAAGGGCATCTGAATGCTGGCGTACCAGCCGCTAAACTTGTGCTTGGTGTTCCGTTCTATGGCCGCGGCTGGGATGGATGCGCACAGGCGGGCAATGGTCAGTATCAGACCTGTGCGGGAGGTTCTTCCGTTGGAACATGGGAAGCAGGCTCCTTTGATTTGTATGATCTGGAGACCAACTACATTAACAAAAACGGGTACACGCGTTACTGGAATGACACAGCCAAGGTGCCATATCTCTATAATGCGACCAACAAGCGATTTATTAGCTATGACGATGCGGAGTCTATTGGATATAAAACCGCTTATATCAAAAGCAAAGGACTCGGCGGAGCGATGTTCTGGGAACTTAGCGGTGACCGGAACAAAACACTTCAAAATAAATTGAAAGCCGATCTGCCTACCGGAGGTACAGTGCCTCCAGCAGATACGACGGCGCCAAGCGTACCCGGTAATGCCCGTTCGACAGGCGTGACGGCAAACTCGGTTACACTGGCTTGGAATGCTTCAACGGATAATGTAGGGGTTACCGGTTATAACGTCTATCATGGCAATAATCTTGCAACATCCGCCACTGGAACGACAGCAACGATCAGTGGACTTACCGCAGGTACTTCTTATACTTTCACGATCAAAGCAAAAGATGCGGCAGGCAATTTGTCTGCCGCCAGTAATGCTGTAACCGTAAGTACTACCACTCAGCCGGGAGGTGATACGCAAGCGCCTACTGCACCAACGAACCTGGCATCAACGGCGCAAACAACATCCAGCATAACGCTGAGCTGGGCGGCATCCACGGATAACGTGGGTGTGACGGGTTATGATGTGTACAACGGCACGGCACTGGCGACATCCGTGACCGGAACGACAGCAACCATCAGCGGGCTTGCAACGGATACCTCGTATACATTTACGGTAAAAGCAAAGGATGCGGCGGGTAATGGTTCTGCTGCGAGCAATGCGGTGACTGTGAAAACGGCAGCAGGAACGACAAATCCGGGCGTTTCCGCCTGGCAGGCGAATACAGCCTATACTGTAGGGCAGCTGGTCACCTATAGCAACAAGACGTATAAATGTTTGCAGTCCCACACATCCTTGTCTGGGTGGGAACCATCCAATGTCCCTGCATTGTGGCAGGTTCAATAGTTAAAAAATGGTTACCACATTTTGAATTGAAACGTGCAGTTTTAGCGAGGCTTGGCTATAGGGAAGAGAACATAACGAAAAAACACCGGTTTCTGGTTGAACTGCACCCCAATTGTTAGACACAACTACCAATTGGAGGTGCAGTTTTTTTATGACTAAATTCAGTTCAGATGAAAAAATACAAGCCGTTATGCGTTATGAAAAGGGATCAGAAAGCTTGAAAAGCATTGCAAAATCGAGCGGGCTTCACGATTCTGTCTTTTTAAACTGGATTAGACAATATGAGCATCATAGGGAAAAAGTTTTTTATAAAGGGCTATACATCATATCCTACACAGATTAAACTAGACGCCCTTCAACCAAAGAAAAAGGGGCGCCCATCCATGAAAAAAGGATATAAAGCACAGAAGGATCTGTAGAGGCTTTACAAGCAGAGGTAGAGCGTTTGAAAATGGAGAATGCTTATTTAAAAAAAAGTTGAATGCCTTAGTTCGAAACAAGGAAAACTCACCAAATAAGACAAAGCGCAAGTAGTCTATGAACTAAGGAACGAATTTTCGGTGAAAGCACTTCTACAACTAGCAGATATCCCTCGTAGCACGTATTATTACGTGGTAAAAGCATTTGGTACGGTAGACAAGAATTAGAGCTAAAAGACATGATACAAGCGATTTATGAGGAGCATAAGGGACGCTATGGTTATCGTCGTAATCGCGATGAGTTAATCAATCGTGGACACCATGTGAATCATAAAAAGGTACAGCGTTTGATGAAAGTATTGGGATTAAAGTATTTGGTACATATGAAGAAATATCGTTCGTATAAAGATTCGATTGGCAAGATTGCACCGAACCTATTAGAACGCAATTTCCGCGCTGAAAGGCCAAACGAGAAGTGGGTTAACGGACATTACAGAGTTTAAATTGTTCGGAGAAAAACTATATTTATCTCCCATACTTGATCTGTATAACGTAGAAATCATTACATATACGATTGGTTCAAGACCGGTCTACTCGCTTGTTTCCACGATGTTAGACCGACCATTTTGCAGTTTAACAAATGAAGATAAACTCCTTATTCATTCGGACCAAGCTGGCACTACTAGATGAGAACATATCGTCATACCCTTAAAGAAGTTGGCATCACGCAAGTATGTCCCGGAAAGGTAACTGTTACGATAACGCCGTCATGGAGAACTTCTTTGGCATCATTAATCCGAGTTCTTGTTTTTAAAGAAATTTGAAAATATCTCACATATTAAACAAGAGCTATCCAAATACATCGATTATTACATCAACAAACGCATCAAGGCAAAACTAAAAGGCATTAGTCCGGTACGGTACCGGACTAATGCCCAACAAGTTGTTTAACGTTATAATCTGTCTAACTTTACGGGGTCACTTCACCTGGTCCGGTGGTTTTTCGTTATGCTATGTCAAACAAAGCAGGCTCCAAAAAGGCTATTCATTAAAAATCGAAGTTGTCCGGATCAGGTCCAATGCATACATCTTCGTTCAGTGCGGCGCAAACTTCGGTAGTATTTCGAGGACTGTTACATCGAAGGTGATATCGATTTTATTCTTGGCTCGGCTACGGTGGTGTTTAAGGGCTACGAGATCGTTACGAAGCATCGCCTGACTGAAGCGGAGGATGCGGATGGACAAGTGAACTGCTGGATCGGCGCTCATGTGAAGCGGGAGGGATGGCACAACTGGAACAAGACAGATGCAGAGCAGACCGTTCAGTATGTGGAATATAACAGTTTCGGGCCTGGGGCGGGAAAAGCGACAACGAGAGTTTCATGGGCAAAAGTGCTGAGCGAACAGGAAGCCGCCGAATATGCGTTGCCGCTTATTTTGTCTGGTGAGGACGGGTGGCAGCCTTTTGGGGAGAGAGGGATTAATCGGCATTAAGCCAAGTATATTTACTTTGCGATATTTATAATGAAAGGTTGTCTTTCGAATCTCTTATGGACTTGGTGGATGGCCTTTTTTGTGGGCTTACATTAACAAAAACTGATACACGGGGTACTGGAACGATACTTGCCAAGGGGCCTTATCGCTGTAACGCCTCCAACGCGATTGTTCTACAGGCGTAACAGTAGACTCGGTGACGCTGGCCTAGATTGCTTCAACGTTAATGTAGGCGTTACAGGTTATAACGTCTTACATTGGCGCTCAGGTAACACTAGTTGTATTAATCGTAAAAATTTTTGTGGGAGAATTTGAATGTGGAACTGCTTAAAAGTAGTGCCGAAGATGGCATTTTCATAATGAGCAATGATTATACTACCGATCTATTTCTAGAGAGGGGATTCAAGAACGATTCATATAATAATGATTCCAAAATGGAAGTTAGATTTATAGAAGTGTATCTTTCACATCATGGTTTTGTTAAATTGGGGAAATTTGATGTTTAAGGCGTACAGATTTTTAAAGCGTGGCGAAAGTATCTTCCGCCAGATCCATTAGAAACGGTAGCGGAGGTATACCAGTACGTCCAAACTCATTAAGAGCAAAATCCGGAAGTTCGCATTATTGCCGATCATGATGATTATAATGTTGTTCAAGCGCGATACGCCATTATTGTTTTTCGAAAAATAATGGCTAGTAGAGGGATAAAAAGAAGGCGCTGAAATTAATCCAGTCAGTGCCTTCTTTCGAGTATTTACTGTTGTTCTAACTTCAACAAATTGTTCATTTCAATTTTGATTTGGTTTTTTTCATTCCCTTTAATCGTACCATCATCTTCTACCGTGTATGAACCTTGAACTGGATTTAACAGTGATGCCGGTGAATTTTCAAACGTCGCTAGGAACATAACGTAGTTTTCATTCGTTTTGAGTTCTTCAGAATCTTCTACCTTAAATGTATGTTCTTGATCCTCTCCCCCTACTTGTTTGACTTGAATGATTTCTTTTTCGGCTGCTTCCCCTTTATAGTTTTTTTGTACTTCAACATCATAGATCGTATATGGAATAGCGGGGCTGTCTGATATATCCCCACCTGGGTTTAATTTTTCATCATTAGGATCAGCAGGTTCTTCTGCGATATTTATAAGTTTAAAAGATGATTTTAAAATCTTTCCTTCAATAATTAAATCCGCCTGGTTAGCCAACTCATCAATGTTGTTGTAAGTTGGAAAAGAGGCATCCATCAGCACCACTTCTTTTTTTGCTGTTTCTGTTGCAGCGGATCCTTCTTTTGATGGCTCTGCTGTTCCACATCCGGCGAGTAACATTGCAGTGATACAAAATGCTGAAGCTACAGATGTAAAATTCTTCATGCTATCTTCCTCCCAATCCTTTTAAATTAGTAAGCAGTATTTACATCGTCAATATCATACTGCCTAGGGGTAGTGACTGTGTTAAAATCATTGCTATATTTCATAATAGACGCCTTAGTTGTATTCGGGTTATCTTTCAAGAAGAAGGAATGCCCAAATTCATGAACGGTCGCTCCTTTAACAAAATTGGAGAAATTAGTGGCGTCTCTGACAATTGTTCTTGAGTTTAATTGAATTGTGTATCTATACTTTGGGGAAAACCACTGTGAATTTAGGCCATACCAGGTATCTGGATAAGAAGCCGCTGTAATTGTGTTGGTTGATGAACTCAAGTATCCAATTGTAACTGGAGTAGGAGTACCGTTCCAAGCAATAATTCCTTCATTGATTGGTGTCTTCCAGGTATCATTCAGGTTATCTGGAGACTTTACGCTAATTCCTGCGTCTGGACTACCGGAGTTAGTAAGTTCTGCGCTTGTTGTAAGGTTAAAACTGAACATAAGTGGTACAGCGAGAGCTAATGTGATAATACCATTTTTTACGTAATTAACCTTCATTCATTATCACCTCATAGTTTTTTTATTCTTGCTTTTGTTTTCTGAGTGGTTTGGAAAATTCTTCCACATATACTTAACGTCATACTTCAACAAAAGGTTGCGATCTACTAGAAAAAAAGGAATAATTTTGAAAATTTTAAACTAAACGAAAAAGTAGATGCTATTTTACTCTTTTAAATACACTAGCAGTCAAACAAAAACATCTTTCGGTTAAAGTGCAAGGAAAAGAATACAACTTCAATTATGAATTTGATCCAGTTCCGGATTATCACGAGCAAGATAGCCTTGGGTTTGGTGGTGTATACATTTATTTTTTTTGGAAAAAATTGAACCTCAGGGGATCTGTTGGCCGGTCTACCACCACATATGTGTGTGAATTCAATGTCACTTATAAATTTGACAATGCGAGAATGAATTTGTTGCGGATCAAATTGAAAGTTAAGCTGATTGATTATAGAGATTGAGGTTTCAGAATTTTAGAAGTGACAATGTCATCTGTTGAGAAACAAAAAACAGTGAAAAACCTCCAACTCTCGTACGTAACGAGAAGTCTGGAGGCTTTTCACTGTTTTATTTTACCTGCAAATCAGCACAGAATAACAGCAAGTCGATTCAATTTAGAAATCGAAGTTGTCCGGATCAGGTCCAACGCGTACATCTTCGTTCAGAGCACTGATCAGATCCATCTCTTCATTTGAAAGTTCAAAGTCGAAGATGGAGGAATTCTCGATAATCCGGTTTTCCTTGGTGGACTTCGGAATAGTAATGACTCCATTTTGCAGATCCCAACGCAGGATGACTTGTGCAACCGATTTGCCTTTGTCTGAAGCAATCGCCGTAAGCACTGGGTTGTCCAACAGTTGACCTTGCATTAGAGGAGACCAAGCTTCAAGCTGGATACCATGCTTCTCACAGAAAGCCTTAAGCTCAACCTGAGTCAGGCGAGGGTGGTATTCCACCTGATTGACCATCGGTTTCACTTTGGCATCCTGCATCAGGTCTTCGAGATGATGAATCTGGAAGTTGCTTACACCAATAGCTTTAATGCGACCAGCCGCGTACAGTTCCTCGATTGCTTTCCAGGCTGCTTTGTATTTGCCTGCCTTAGGCCAGTGAATCAGATACAGGTCCAGGTATTCCAGTCCCAGTTTGTTCAAGGTTGTATCAAAAGCCGCAAGTGTCTCTTCATATCCGAGGTCTGCATTCCATACTTTAGATGTAACAAACAGTTCTTCGCGTTTCAGGTTGTTTTCTTGCAAAGCTTCTGCAATCGCTTGACCAACACCGGCTTCATTGCCGTATATTGCAGCAGTATCAATGCTGCGGTATCCATGTTTAATCGCATTTTTCACGGCTTCAATCAGTTCAGATCCTTCTTCTACCTTAAATACCCCAAGTCCGAACCAAGGCATAGAAACACCATTATGCAGAGTTACTGTGGATTGTAAATGTTGTGCGGTTTGAGCTGTTGTCATGAGATTTCCTCCTTAAAGTGTGTAAAAATCAGTCATATTAAGCTGAATTTTTGTTGTTTTATCATACAAAATTAAATCATAGTAGATCAAATTGGGTTCAACGTATTATAGTATAATAAAATACCATATGAAACCGGTTCCCCTCGAAGGCTGGAACTGATATATATATAAGAGTGAGACCTATGGTCGGATGGAAATTAGCACGAAGCTTTCTCCATTTCGACTGATGCATGTTGATCTTTGCTTTCCAGCATTTTAGCCCATGCGGTCAGGATTACAGCTACGAGAACCATCAAGGCTCCGACCCATGTCGTGTGAATCAAACCGATGGAATCATTGATCACTCCACCCAAATAGGCACCTATAGCGATCCCTGCATTAAATGCGGCGATGTTAAAGGCTGAGGCTACATCCTTGGCCTGTGGTGCATATCGTTCAGCCAAGGTTACAACGTACATCTGAAGACCAGGCACATTCATGAAGGCGAGCAGGCCCATACCCATAATGGTGAGCAGTGCTGCCAACTTAAACGGGACGGTGAAGTACATCACGCCGAGAATGATGGTCTGAATGATGAACATGTAGAAGAGCGCCTTGAGCGGGTTGCGATTGGCTGCTCTGCCACCGATGATGTTGCCAATAGCGATGACTATTCCGTACAACAACAGAATGAACGCTACTGTTTTCTCGGAATAACCGCTAATATCATGCAACAACGGGGACAGATACGTAAAGACAACAAATGTTCCTCCGTACCCAACAGCCGTGATGGCAAAAGCAAGCAGCAAGCGTCCACCTGTAACGAGCTTCAGCTGATCCCGAAATGCCGTCCGTGTTCCTCGCTTCAACGTGGATGGCACGAGTATCAGGTTCCCGATCATTGCAATGATGCCAACCCCAACAATCAGGATAAAGGCAGCGCGCCAGCCCCAATGTTGGCCGATGAGTGTACCGAGAGGTACACCGGTTACTGTGGCAATGGTAAGACCGGAGAACATGATGGCAATAGCACTCGCCCTACGGTTGGCAGGCACCAGATCGGCTGCAATCGTGGAGCCAATGGACATGAACACCCCGTGTGCCAGAGCGGATACTACTCGTGCAATGAGTAACATGGTGATGCCCGTAGATAGTGCAGCCATCGTGTTACCCGCAATGAAGACAATCATGATGGCAAGCAATAGCGTTTTGCGTGATATGGTAGACGTCAGTGAGGTCAGAACAGGAGCCCCAAAGGTAACGCCTAATGCATATAAAGTAACGGTCAGTCCCGCAGTAGTTACGGAAATGCCCAGGTCTTCTGCAATGAGGGGCAGTAGACCAACGCTGATAAACTCTGTGGTACCGATAGCGAACGCACTGATAGCCAGCGCCAGCAGCGCCCACGTGCTGCGTTTTGAATCTTGTAACATTTCTTGCTCCACTCCCCAGAATGTAGATTTACGTACCGGCAAATGCTATTATGAGTTATTCGGTATAGATTGAATAGTACGTACTTTTTAGTACCCTACGTACTTTTTGGTGCCTATACAGCATGCGACGGATGTAATTCAATTCATCAGGGAGGAAGCAAGTTATGGTTAGAAAAAAATATAACATCTCGGTTGAAGCGACCTTAGAAGTGATCGGTGGCAAGTGGAAATGCGTCATTCTCTGTCATCTGACACATGGGAAAAGACGAACCAGTGATCTCAAGCGTATTATGCCCGCAATTACACAGAAAATGTTAACACAGCAGCTGAGAGAGCTTGAAAACGACGGAATCGTAAACCGCATCGTATATAATCAGGTCCCTCCTAAAGTAGAATACGAATTGAGTGATTACGGGAGAAGTCTTGAACCGATTCTCAATGCGCTCTGTAATTGGGGAGATCAACATATTGTGAAGGAATACGGAGACAAATCAGCAGTTCTGGAAGATAATGGACTCAATGATTTTAACTCTGACAATAGGGAGCTGGTGCAACCGTGAACTATGAGATTTTATATGATGGTGCTTTTGCGATGCTCAAGGTACATTTGCAGCGGGGAGAGCGGTTCAAGGCCGAGAGTGGTGCGATGGTATCTATGACTCCTACGGTTGAACTGAAGGGTTCAGCAGAAGGTGGGATGTTTGCCGGGTTCGGTCGGATGCTGAGCGGGGAGAAGTTTTTCTTTCAGGAACTGACGGCTACGGGCGGATCGGCAGAGATTCTGCTCTCACCTTCAAGCATGGGCGATGTAGAAGCTGTTGAATTGGACGGTTCCTATTCACTTTATGTGCAGAAAGACGGATTTCTGGCAGGAACCGAGGGCATTCAGGTGAATACCAAAATGCAAAACCTGAAAAAAGGTCTCTTTTCGGGAGAAGGTTTCTTCATTATTGAGATCAGCGGACGTGGAACTGTATTTCTGTCTTCCTATGGTGCCATCCATGCGATTAATCTGGCAGCAGGTGAAGAAATGATCGTGGATAACGCCCATTTGGTGGCATGGCCTCATTATGTAGAATACCGTATTGAGAAAGCTTCACAGGGCTGGTTATCCAGTGTAACAAGTGGAGAAGGACTGGTATGTCGGTTCCGGGGAGAAGGAACCATTCTTATACAGAGCCGCAATCCGCAAGGATTCGGACAATGGGTGAAGCAGTTTATCCCTGCGCGCTAATTATTTTTTTGAGAAAGAACACACAGAGTTGCAACGGATATGTTTCCATCATCGTTATATGAATAATGGATTTACTTCATTGACTGACGGGTATATATTCTGTTGCATAAGGTCGCACATCATGGAGGTATGAGATGACAAGCTCACGGTATAAAAACGCACAAGAAAGTCCGGGATATCTGTTATGGCAGGTTACAGCCATGTGGCAAAAGGAAGTACGCAGGGTGCTGGAGCCCCTCGAACTGACACAACCTCAATTTGTATTATTGCACGCCTGTTTATGGCTCAATGAACACGATGAGGAAGGCAAGGGAGTGACTCAGGTTCAAATTGCTCAGTTTGCCAAGGTGGATGTTAACGTGACTTCTCAGGTTCTACGTGCGCTTGAAAAAAGGGGATTAATTACCCGCGCTCGTCATCAGACAGATACGCGTGCCAATATTATCACAACAACGGAAGAAGGAACCCGATTGGCTGTGGAGGGAATCCATCTGGTCGAGGAATCGGACAAGGCATTTTTCGAAACTTTGGATGAACGTAAGGGAGAGTATTTGGAGATCATGCAGGAGTTTCTTCGCCAAAAAACAGAGAGTTGATCCGTAATGTATCTTTTTTTAATGTATTAAACTACAGAATGTAGTGGAACTGGAAAATTTTCTGATTATTAATAATTGTAACACCTCTGTAAAAATACAAATAGACCTCCTGACTTCATCTTGTCGGGAGGTCTATTTGGGTTGCTCAATCGATTCGATAGGACGCAAACGGCTCGCGGCGACGGAAAGAGTCACTAATCTGGTCCAGATCGGCCAACAGCTCATCAGGCAGTGACATGTCCAGACTAGCCAGATTATGTTCCAGCTGTTCGGTGCGTGTAGCGCCCACAATCACTGTGCATACAGCTGGACGTGTCAGTAGCCATGCGAGTGACAGCACACTCGGGGAGCATCCATATGAGGCAGCTTTAGCACTCACTTGTTCACTCAGTTGGATATTATGCTCCAGCAGGAAACGGTTGAAGGACGGATCGGTGTCTGCTCTGGAACCAGAAGGCACACGGGTCTGTCCGTTATATTTACCGGTCAGAATACCACCTGCCAGCGGGAAATACGGGATAATGCCTACACCCTGATCGAGACACATCGGTACCAGTTCAAGCTCGGGTGTACGGTCTGCCAGGGAGTAGCTGGTTTGGGTGGAGATGTAGCGCACATAACCTTTCTGTTCACTGATGCCCAGAGCTTTCATCAGCTCCCAAGCTGCGTAGTTGGAGGCTCCGATGTAGCGGACTTTGCCGGAAGTAACCATATCATCCAGTGTGCGCAGTGTCTCATCCAGCGGTGTATGCGGATCAAAAGTATGGATCTGGTACAGATCGACATAATCCGTTTGCAGGCGCCGCAGGCTATGTTCCAGCTCTTGTTGCAGATGGTAGCGGGAGGAACCCCGCCCATGAGGACCATCATGCCGGGGTAATCCGGCCTTGGTAGCAAGCACCGCGTTATCCCGTCGACCTGTGAGAGCCTGTCCAATAATGCGTTCCGATTCCGTGCCTGCGTAGATATTGGCGGTATCGATAAAGTTGATGCCCTGATCCATCGCTGCATGAATAATGCGGGTAGAAGCTGCTTCATTCGCGCGTTTGCCAAACGCATTGGTGCCGAGCCCCAGTGCCGACACACGCAAACCACTATTGCCCAAACGTCGATACTCCATCATTCATCGCTCCCTTTATGTACATCTTATAGAGGTAGTTCAAAAAGTCCACTTTTGATTACGAATGATGCCTGGTGGCATCATCAGCATCGAATATGAAATTCAGCCGAATAAGCATATGCTTACGAAGTATGTTTCCTTCGGAAACATTTTAGTTGCTCACGTAGTTTTCCCTACGCTCCGCTACTCCATTTCTAGCTTCATTCCATCTTCTCGGTACTGAAAATCAGACTTTTTGAACATGCATTTGTATAGCAGATTATAACGTAATCTATTGAAAACGTGTTATTAATATAGTTAAATGAATCTAAGAACCCGTTATTAAAGGAGATATGATGGAAAACAGTGCCGCACATTTAACAAGACGGAAGCCGAAGAAACCGAAGAAGAAATGGAAGAAGCCATTGATCATCACCCTAAGTGTGCTGCTTGTGTTGGGAGGACTCGGATTTATCTATCAAAAGCAACTCGTCGTGTTTGCCTTTAATTTGTTCGCTTCAGCTACGGTGAAGGAAGCCTTGGATGACTCCTTTGTACCAGCTGGTGATAAGGATGCCCCTGTTGTGGAACATACGGACCCGTTCTCGCTCTTGCTGCTAGGGATTGACCAACGCGATAACGAACCAAGCCGTTCGGATACCATCATCTATTCCGTTGTGCGTCCAGAAGACAATAAAGTGCTGCTGCTGTCCATTCCACGTGATTCCTATACCGAGATTGTCGGCCGGGATGTGAAGTCAAAGATCAACTCAGCGTATGCCCATGGTGAAGCCAAGATGGCGATGGATACGGTGGAGAATTTGCTGGGGAACAAAGTGGATTTCTATGCCGCGATTAATTTTAACGGGCTCAAGGATATTGTTGATGCGGTGGGTGGCGTTGAACTGCCAATCAAAAAGAATATTGAGAACAAACTCAAAATTCATGAGAAGCTGTTTGTTGAAGCCAATAAACCGATCTATAGCGGCGAAGAAGCGCTTGGTTATGTGCGTTACCGGGAGGACTCCGATTTCAATCGGACGATGCGTCACCGGATTTTCCTAAGTGCCTTCATGAATCGTGCGCTGGAAGTCAAAAATCTGACCAAGATCCCGGACGTAATCCAGATTGCCGGATCGAATTTTACAACCAACATGACCTCGGACTTTATCGTGAAATTTGCCGAGTCCTTATATATGAAAGATAGCATACCAACGATCAGCAATTACATGCTGAAGGGTGAGGGTGCAACGCGCAGTGGCACATGGTACTACGATCTGTCGGAGGACGATCTGCAGTATGTGCGTGGCATGATCGCCAGTTGGCTGGACCCGGATGCGACCGAGATAATTGAGCCCGAGTCAGCGGACCAATCAGAGACGAGTGATGCGGCATAAGCATCCATTCTTGTGCAAATGCTCATATGAATATAAGTCCGGCGAAGCAGTTGCTTCCCGGCTTTTTTGCGTTTGAGATCCTGCGGATGAAATATTGCACAGATATATCTAATGTTTAAACCTCTTTTTATGGCATACATATAGTAAAATATAGGGAAAAAATTAAACATCAACCAACGGAGGAAGCTCATGAAGGAGTTTAAGGATCGGCTTCAACAGGTTCAGGAGCAACAGAAACAGCTGGCGAAGGAGTATCACGCCTTGCTCCAGGAGTACCAGTCCGATGACCTGATCGTTCAGAATGAACAGTTACAGGAACAGTATGAAGCTCACAAACTCAAGCTGCAACAGCTCGAAATTCGCTCGCGCAAGATGGAAGAAGAGAATGCACGTCTTCGCATGGCGTTATCCGAACAGATGCTGGATGAGAAGCTGAATCTGATCCGGGTATCGCGAGAGAAGATGGAGACCTATTTTCAAGGGAAAACAGCAGTACATAATGATCGAATTGCATTCCATGAACATCGAACCAAATCCAATCTAAACGCGCTGTACAACCAGGCAGCACAGGAGTTGCAAGAGGATTCCGATGAGGTGAAGGAGAGGATTGCTTACCTTGCGGCAGAGGTGAATGAGCGTATTGAATCGCACAGACGAGCCGTTCGGGATAGAGAAGAGGCTCTGCGTGGGCACATGGAACGTGGATATGAGCATATGGCGGAGGAAGGGTTGAGCGAAGAGACTATTCAACGCCGGATCAAGCAGAATCGCATGGAGATGAAAATTGGACTCAGCTGGATCAACAAAGTAGCCATCTTGCTCCTCATTCTGGGGGTTGGAGCAGCGTTTCAATACTCGTACTCGACCTGGTTCAATGACGAGATGAAGAGCGGAGCATTTTTCCTGCTCGGTGCACTGATGCTCGCTGGAGGAGAGTGGCTGTTCCGCCGCAAAAGGCAGACGTTTGCGATGGGGCTGCTCGGCGGTGGGATATCCGTGTTGTTCGGCTCCGTCTTCTATAGTTACTTTTTACTGCATATTATTGGGTTATATACGGGACTTGCCCTGTCTGTATTGGTATCGGCAATCTCCGTATTGTTGTCCTTGAGATACCAGTCGAAGACCATCTGTTCACTAGGTTTGGTAGGCGGATATCTTCCGCTATTCTCCTACATGTTCTCGTTCGGACTTGAAGGTCCGGCTGTCTATGTAGCCATGATCTATCTGCTGCTCTTAAACGGCATTATTGTGTTCATTTCGTTTGGCAAACGGTGGCCGGTGGTGCACTATATCAGTTTCCTGTTTAACACACCATCCATGCTCATCCTCTTATGGCTGTCGCCAAGTGAGAAAATTGGCATGTTGTATTCCATTGTGACGTTTGCATTATATCTGGGCATTACGCTGGCATATCCATTCAAACACCGAATGAAGTTAACCTGGTGGGATTTCGCTCTACTCGCCATGAATACGAGCATTAGTTGTCTGATGTTATATGTGTTATTTGATGTGGCGGGTTGGAATGATGCTCAGGGCTTGCTGGCGTTGATCTTCTGCGTGGTGTATCTGGGCCTCGCACGATTCGTCCAGCGCCATATGGCTCAGGAGAAACAGACGATATTACTCTTCTATGTCACTTCCCTGACCTTTGCCATTCTGATTATTCCGTTCCAATTCGGGGCCAAGTGGTTATCGATGGGCTGGTTGATCGAAGGAGTTTTGTTGGTTACGCTTGGACATCTGAAACGGCTCAAGTCGGTGGAACGTGCCGGATGGGGCATTGTTCTTCTATGTCTAATCACTTTTGTGTACTATGATCTGCTGGCGCTATTCTTCATCGGGGAACGTTCTTACTTCATGTTAAAATACTCCAGTATCACGCTGGGAACCTTGCTTATTACACTGTATTATGCCTGGGCTGTTCACAGCAACTCATCTTCCAGAGAGAGATTCAATTACAGCCCGCTGGAGCTGGGTTTCCTGAACGGATTCAAGTATGTGACACTTGCGAATCTGTGGTTATACGTGCTGTATGAGTCGAATGAATTGTATACCAGAGCTGTCGATGGGACGTTCCTGTTATACATGTTCTACAAGTTGCTCATGTTCGCAGCGCTCACCATTGCGTTAGCCTATGGACTGAACAAGGTCATGTTGCTGCGTGATCGATACGTGCAGGTGTATACCACTTTCTTGCATGCTATTGGCTGCTGTATTGCACTGGCCGTAACCTTAACCATGCCAGCGCTTCAGCCGGAAGTTCAACAGCATACAGCGGCAGAGATTGTTGGTTTGCTGGTGTTAATTATCTTTAACGTAGGGGTATTCTTTGCAGGAAGGGATCTGCTGATTGCAGGCATCCGCGGGCAGTTCAAGAGCATTGAATGGTATCCGGTTATCGCAGGGGTGTATCTGCTCGGTGTCATCACCGTATTCCTGACGATTCAGTTCCAATGGGGCGATGTGGGGCTGATGTTCAGCCTGATCTATCTGCTGCTGGCGATTCTCTATATTGCCTATGGATTCCGTAGAAAATATGTCATGATTCGGCGCCTCGGCCTTGGCCTAACGTTGTTCGCTACGGGGAAGATGGTGTTCTATGATGTGGGGATGCTTACCTCGGGTAGCAAAATCTTTGCCTATTTCAGCTTCGGCGTACTATTGCTGGGGATCTCTTACCTGTATCAGAAGGTGTCCAGCCGGATGGAGGAAGTACAGTCCAGAGTGACAGCGAAGCCTGACGACGAGCCGACTGTACCGGAGGAAGACCAAGATTGATTTGGGTTTTGAACGACTGTAGTGACCTTTGGGATCATATGGGGAGGGATTCTTAAGATGGGATTCGACCTGAAAGTTATGCTTTGGCAACTGTTATGGCTTGCTGGCCCTGTAGCTCTTGTGATGCATGGCTGGAGGAAATTCGGCGCGAGAAAGAAGCGTCAATGACGTGAGTGTGGGTGAGATGGCGGGAATGTCCGCTGTCCACTTCACTTCGCTTTGGGAAATAAGTCGTGTAATATAGATTTTTTGGATTAAAATGAGGCTCCGGGCTGCTGTAAACAGCAATCTGGGGCCTTATTGATGTTAGTCTATGGCTTAGCCTAATATGACATTCGTGAAACGTTTTGCGCAGAGATCACGTTATAATAGAGTAGACTAGGGCTGGATCTTCATTTGTAACCATGAGGTTTCGGCAGCTGATGTGCCTTTCAGTGATTCTCCGCCATCATCATTCATACGGGAGAGCACGGTTAATGTCATGGACAGGGCAAAGGCGAGCAACACGTATATGAAAATATTTTTTTTGTTCATAGGAAGGTACCTCTCTTGTTGAATGAGCTTAAGTAGACATCCGGCCGCCATGAGAAAAAAAGCACAACGTCTGGTATAGTAGAGTAAGTAGAACCGAACAAAAATCGTTCCTGTATACCCACTATATTGAACTATAGCGGTGCAAACAATGGAACAAATCTGATGAATTTATCATTATTGTTATGAAATGTTTATAGAGATCGATTGAGTGATCATTGAAGGTGGGAGAATAACATGCGGGAGACGGCAAAAATCGTCATTCGTACGCCAGGACAGGAAAGTGACGGCTCATTCGCTTATGTAAGCCAAGGTCGCTCCATTACGGTGGGACGTTACACAGGCGGTAGTGAATTGGACTTGTCTGTTTATAATCAGATGATATCGAAGCGGCATTGCCGCATTCATTATGATGTACAGCAACAGTTATGGATCGAGGATCTGGATAGCAAAAATGGAACCGAACTGAACGGGCAGCGCCTCGTTCCCTATGAGAAATATCCGTTTGGCGAAGGAGACAGCCTGACGTTGGTCAACGGCTTGATCCAGCTTCGCGTTGAAGGGGATCTTGGAGAGACAAGGGAATATCGTGTGTCGGATCTGTTCGGTGAGGGTGTACGGTTACAGGATCACCTGCAAACCGTACAGATCGGTGAAGTGGAGATTCCACTGTCCAAGAAGGAGTACCAGCTGTTCAAGTTGCTGTATAGTCAACTGGACCACTTTGTGACAAGGGAACAGATTGTGGCTCAGGTATGGCCGGAGCGGAGCATGCTGGAGAGTGAAGCGGTAGGGATCGACGAGATTAACTCGCTAATCTATCGGACGAATCGCAAGCTGGGTGTACACTTTACCATCAAGTCCGTTTATAAAAAGGGTGTATATATGAAGTCTCATGTGCCGGAATGAATGAGTGATAACAAAGGGATGAGTTCATGTTCATCATTTACCTGATTCCATGGCTGATTGCCGTGGTGACATTGATCGGTGTCATATCGATCGTACTCGTGAGTTGGAAAAACGGGATTTCCCCGATGCCCACATCCAGTCGTGTCAGACAGGTGGTCATTCAGGAAGTGAACCGTATTCCAGGGTACGGGGATGTGCTCGAAGCGGGCTCTGGATGGGGCACATTGGGACTGGATGTTATAAGACACTGCCCTGGCAAAAGGCTGACCGGGATTGAGAATTCGATCATTCCCTTATGGTCTTCCCAACTGATTGCCTATTTCAGTGTTCGCTTACGTCGAGCCAAGGGAAAAAAGCACTCTCTCAAGGGCAGGCTGCGCTTCATGCGCGGGGATATCTACACCAGTTCCTATGAACATGCGGATTGTGTGATCTGTTATCTGTTCCCGGGTGCCATGATTAAGCTTCTGGACAAGTTCAGTCGAGAGCTTCCGCCGGGTGCCAAGGTGATTAGCGTCTGTTTTGCCCTGCCAGGAAAAGAACCGCTACGCACCATAACATGCCGGGATGCCCTGCGTACCAAGGTGTATGTGTATTCCTTTTAAAGAAAAGAACAGGAAAGTGATCACCAGGTTTGCTCGGCTGGAGTGCTGCAAACCTTCTGCCATAACGTGAATGGATGAAAGAGTGTGCTCCATATCATAGTAATGCAGATACCACGTAAGAACGAGGATACGAAAAAGGCCCCGAACTCACTATGAAGTGATTCGGGGCCTTTTTGTCTCGGCTTTGAGTTAGGGCAAGAGATTGCTTGATTATTGCTTACCGCACGTATTACTTTGCAGAATCGGTGGTGCCTGTTGTGTCCGTGGTTGTACCGGATTGGGATCTGTTTCTGCCGCCTCCAAATCCGCCTTGTCCGCCGCCACCAGGACCGCCCATACCTGTATTGGCAGTGGTTACACCAGATTCATTCACCCAAGTCACATTACTGGTCGATTGGAAGGCAACCACTTGAGTTCCACCACTATAGGTACCGTCTGTATAGAGTCCATCCACCGCTTTACCTGTAGACGTACCACCGGAGTAGATCACGTATGAACCATCTTTCGCAAGATCCGGGGAGCTGACAACCACGGTTTGATAATCTTTTGCTGGTGCAAACGTCAGAATGTTGTTGCCTTCGCTATCTTGTACATGTACAAGTGTTCCAGCTTTTTGCGTTGCAGGGAATGTCATCACAATGGTATTTTGCGTAGACGCATCGGATGTTCCTTGTGCCATACCCGAGCTGCCAGCAGCTACCAAGTATCCACCACTGATTTCAAATGTACCGTCATAATCCAATGCTCCGTTGCCGCTATCCGTCGGTCCGTTCACAATAACCGTTCCGCCAGTCATATTAATGGAACCATTGGAATCCAGCCCGTCACCACCTGCGTTCACGGTGAGGGAACCGCCGTTAATGTGGAACTCGTTATTGCTTGCTGCTGCACCACCCATACCGCCCGGTCCACGTCCTTGCTGATTAACAGCTGTACCTTGGGATGCCTGATCGGTAGTCGATGTTGTGCCTGTCGTTTCGGTTACAGAGATGTTCGATGTCGTTGTTGCATCGGTTGCTGTAGTCGCGCTATCTGTACTTGCCGCTGGATTCGCAGCTGTTTCCGTCTCGCCACCTGCAGCATTGACGCCATCATCGGATGCCGTTACATCCACATCCCCATCGTTCAGGGTGATGATTGCACCTTCAAGTCCTTCATAGCTCTTCGCAATCGTGATGGTTCCGCCGTTAATCGTAAGGGCCTGATCGGCATGAATGCCATCATCACCGGATTCAATGTTGAATGTTCCGTCGTTAACTGTCACGTTATTGTTGCTGTGGAGGGAATCATCCATGGAATCAATGGTATAAGTACCACCATTAACCGTAAGGTCTGTACCTGCTTTCAGTGCTTTGGCACTTGTGGACTCTGTTGCTGTTGTAGCTGTGTCCGCATCGGCATTGTTATCCGTTGTTGTTGTGTTGGCAGAGTTGGATGCTGCTGCGCCGTTCGTGTTAGTTCCGGTATTCGTACCGCTGTTAGTAGGCATCTCCGGCATATCTGCAGGAGGTTCGCCATCCGGTGGTGTGCCCATATCCGTTGGAGGTGTGCCGCCACCCCATCCACCGCCGCCAAATGGACCTTCTTCTACTTTGGCTGGTGCATTGGCGCTACCGCCGCCCGTTACAATGTTGTATGTGCCGCCATCCGTAACAAGTGCGGTTTCAGCTTGAATGCCATCATTGCCACTTTGGATATCGAAAGTACCTCCTGCGATAGCAACGTAACCTTTGGTGGTATCTGTGTCATTGGTTGATTTAATACCGTCGCCTTCGGCTTCAATGGTAATCGTACCCGCTTGGATAGCGACCATATCTTTACCTTTGATGCCGTCATCGGCTGCTTTGACACTGATGTTACCACTAATGATTTTCAGATCATCCTTGCTCGTAATACCTTCATTATAGTTACCTGTGACGGTCAATTGACCTGCACCATTGAATGTAAGATCTGCTTTGCTGAAGATTGCAGCATCAGGCTCATCTGTCGTAGCGTCGGCGTACACATACGTTTTACCATCGGAAACGGTATTCTTGGTTCCTTTTTCGAGTGTAATCACCGCTTTACCAGCCTTCTGAATGTAGATCGCGGCACTGTCGTTATCATGAATGTTTGCTCCGTTTAATACGAGATGCACAGTACCCTTATCGGCAACGTTAACCACGATCTGTCCATCCGTTAGCTCACCGCTAAGTACATAAGTGCCTGCTTCCGAGATGGTTACCGAACCATTCGCGGCTTTAGCGCCCGAACCGGTCACCGTTGCAGTTGTTCCGTTCAACTTAATCGCTGTGGAATCCGCCTCACTCCAGCTAATGTTGGTATCGTCAGCATCCAGAGAGACCAGATCTGCATATTTTACTGAAGTTTGCTCGCTGACAGATACCGTTTTGGTTGTTCCTGTCGTTGACGTTGCGGCATTGGCCGTTGTGCTTGTGGTTGCTGGTGAACTGCATGCGGCGAGTAGGCTGGTAATCATGGCGATGGACCAAAGTTTGCTACCTGTTATCATGTTTTTCTTCATATTAGATCGTTCCCTTCGAATTATAAATTAATATTCCGTTGTTGGACTCATGGTTAATGAGATATCCAGGTTGCCGTTCCGTGTGCGGATCGCATCGAGAAATTCCTTTTGGCTAACACTTTCGTGAATGGTTACACTGTAGACCAGCTCATACAGACTACCGAGTTCGGTCGTTCTGATTTTTTTCAGATCAAAAGGTACGTTGAATGTATGGAACACTTCATTAAGAGCTTCTTCATAACTCAAGTTTTCGGGAATGGTGACTTTCAGCGTTTTCAGCTGACTTTTCTTGCCACCAAAGTTGAAGCGACTCAGAACAAACATGAGTACACACAGGATAATGGTGAACAGCACCGCGTATCCAAAAGCGCCTACACCGCAGGCAAGACCGGAAGCCATCGTGAACAATACGTAAGCAATGTCTTTTGGATCACCAGGGGCACTTCGGAATCGGATGATCGAGAAGGCACCTGCCAAGCTGAATGCTCGAGCGATGTTGCTGCCGATGAGCAGGATGATAATGGCGACAATAACGGGCAGAACAACCATCGTTAAGGTGAAGCTCTGGGAGTATGTGCTTTGGTTAGTCTTCATGTACGTGAGGCTGATGATTAATCCCAGAATAATGGCAAGACCAATGGTTATGACTGCGTTGTTAAACGTCAGGTTGGTATCGGTTAGGGCTGAACTGAACAGTGAATCAAGCATATAGGACACGCTCTCTTTCTATAATCGTTTTATCTTGTTCTATGGATGGGTTGAAATCGGTACCTGGTACAAGAATGCGCTCCGTCTGGTAATTCAGGTTGGTTGTTCTCGCCAGGTGTCTGAACTCGTTGCCGTATTTGGAGAATCCGGTGCGGTAGAGACCATGCTCACAAAGCAGTTGCGATAGCCATAGCGGAACGGTTTTCTCGGCTTTCACTTCCATCAGCCAACGACCGTCCTTCACCAGCGGTTCACCGTAATCTCCCTGTTCCAGCTTCAGATCGTATCTGCGGCTGCGAATGTTGGTGTCAAAGGTAATGCGGAGATCGCGGCTGTTCTTGTCGAAGAGTGCTTTGCGTTCATACGCCAGATACACTTTCGGTTCCAGATCGTATACCCGAAGGAAATATTTGATCTCTTCGACAACTTGTTTGTTCATGTAATCCGCGAGCTCTGGCGCCTGTCCCGAACGGACGAATTCATATGCTTCATCCAGCTTCAAAGCTGTTCTGCGCTTGTTCACCAGGCCAAATACTTTCTTTTTGATCTCCAGATACACTTTGGCGTTCTCTTCAGGGATTCCATAAGCCCGCAGTCTCAGCTTCTCCTTGTATTTTGGTTTGGAGAGACTGGCGCGGATCAGCGAATCTTGCGGAGTGTCGAAGTACAGGTTACTGATGGAGTAGTACTCATGTTTCTTGTTGTAGGCATCCAGCTCCATGTATTTCAGCAGGTCATTGTAGAAATGTGCGTACTGTTCATCCGTCAGAAGATACTTGCTCTCATATCGGTTGAATACTTCAATAGCCATGTGGGACTCAGTCCTTTCGTTGGTGGGTTGTATGTTTTGTTGCATCGTGTATTGCTTCCATGTCTGTATCTTAGAGCCCCAACCTTGAATGAATCTTAAATGGTTTTACATTGCGTTAACATTTTTTTACCTTCCTATAATAGTGCGCATACACAAAATGAATTAAGATTGATTCAAGGTTTGATTGATAGAATAAGAACATATAAAACAAGTCCATTGAGAGAAATAATTCAAGCAGAGGAATGAATAGATGATGAGAATATTAATTGCGGAAGATGAGGTTCATTTGGCAGAGGCTGTATCGCAGATTTTGAAAAAAAACAATTACTCCGTGGATATGGTCCACGACGGCAGATCAGGACTCGATTATGCGCAGAGCGGCATCTACGACCTGTTACTACTCGACATCATGATGCCGGAGATGGACGGGATCACCGTCCTGAAGAAACTTCGCAGTGAAGGCAATCATACGCCTGTCATTCTGCTTACTGCGAAAGGTGAACTATCGGACAAAGTCACAGGCCTCGATTATGGTGCCGATGATTATATCGCCAAGCCTTTTGCCACAGAGGAATTGCTGGCCCGGATTCGTGCAGCCTTACGACGGAAGGGCGAAGTGGTTCCCGAGGATGGACTGAAATTCGGTGATATTGAGCTGAATACAACTCAGTTGAAGCTGAGCGTTCAGGGGAAGGAGATCAAGCTGAATCTGAAGGAGAATGAACTGCTGGAGCTGTTGATTGCCCGCAAACAGGCGATTACCTCCAAAGAGCAGATTATTGAGAAGTTATGGGGCTTTGATTCGGAAGTGGAGTATAACAATGTGGAAGTATATATCTCTTTTTTACGCAAAAAATTAACCTTCCTGAACTCTGCCGTCCGCATTAACACGATTCGGGGTGTGGGGTATGTGCTTGAGGTGACGTCCTGATGTTCAAGAAACTTCGAAATCGATTCTTGATCGTGAATCTGGTGTCCATCTCCATTATGATGCTGGTGGCATTTGCGACGATCTATACGATTACTTATCAGAATGTGCAACGTGAGACCAATATGGAGTTGTACAAGGTGTCTGATTTCTATCACAGTCCTTATAATTCATCCAAGATGCCGCGCGGGGAAGGGCAGGGTTCCGGTACAGGTGGTAATACAGGCTCAGGTTCAAGTTCAAGTTCCGGTTCAGATTCGTTTCCTTCTGATACCATGGGTGGTGATAATGGAGGACCGGGAGGGGATCCCAACTCACCTCCGGCACGTTCCGTTTCGTTCATGATTAAGACGGATGATCAGTGGAAGATTACGGATACACATTCCCGATTTGATATGGAAGATACGTTCTATACCGAGGCGCTGCAAAAGGTTGACCAGAATAAGGTTGGTGATTCGGAACGGCAGACGGGGCAATTTGCGCTGGATGGAACGGACTGGGCCTATGTGGTTGATCCGAGTGGTGCCGGGCACATGATCGTATTTATTGATGTGACGGCACAACAAGGCATTCTGACGAATCTGATCTATACCTTTGCTATTGTTGGACTGGTCATGTTGATTGTGATCTACTTCCTGAGCCGTTATTTTGCCAATCGTTCCATTGCACCAGTCAGAGAAGCGTTTGAGAAGCAAAAACAATTCATCGGTGATGCTTCGCATGAGTTGAAGACGCCGCTGGCGATCATCAATACCAATGCCGACGTACTGCTTGCCAATCAGGAGGATACTATAGCAAACCAAGCGAAGTGGCTGCACTATATCAAGTCGGAAACCGAGCGCATGACGGGACTTACGAATGATCTGCTCTATCTGACACAGATGGATGACTCACGCTCCACGATGATTCATGCGAAGTTCAATATGAGCGATGCGGTGGAGAGTATTATTTTGCCGATGGAGGCCGTTATTTTTGAGAAAAACATCTCCCTCGATTACAACATTGAGCCGAATCTTACGGTTCATGGGAACAGTGAGCAGATCAAACAGGTCATTCTGATCCTACTCGATAATGCTGTGAAGTATTCCGGTCCAAAAGGCGCCGTAAACGTCACGCTCCAGAAACAGAATAATGATGTCATGCTGGCCGTGTCCAATACAGGTGAAGGCATTGCACCCGAACATCTGGATCGGATCTTCGATCGATTCTATCGTACGGATTCTTCAAGAGCCCGCAAGCATGGTGGGCATGGTCTGGGTCTGGCGATTGCTCGTTCCATTGTGGATCAGCACAAAGGAGAGCTATACGCTCGAAGTGTAGTCGGAGAGGGTGCTACATTTTACGTGCGGTTGTCGTAGGGGCAGAGTGATGAGCCGGCTCCACACTAACCTTCGCTACCGCTATATAATCGTTCTTCAGGCATAAGTTCTGCCTGTAATGGGTTAACCTATGCTACAATGGCAACAGTATGTATGAATCAAGGAGATGACTGAACGTGGCAGAAGCAAACGCAATTAATGAACAAGAAATGATGCAATATATTGCAGATAAAACGAAGGCAAGCCAGGCGAATATCGCCCTTGTGCTGAAGCATGAGCAAGCGTACATTAACAAGGCGCATGAGAATTCCAAAGGCAATGATGTGGACATTGACGGCGATGATCTGGCTGACTACATCCTTAGTCGTAAAGATGTGAAGCTGGATGAGTTGACCGTGGAAAGCATCCTGGATGCTGAGATGGACTATCTGATGGACAAGGGTCATGCGGGATACGTCGATTAAGTTAAGCGTGGGCAAAATCTAACGAATCTCACACGCGCTATTCGAGTATTTCTCGCTCGTTTGGGAATGTAACGAATCTCAGACACGTTATTCTATGGATTTTAGAACTTTCCCATGCAGTTAAAGCATTTCCGCGGAATTAGCGTGTCTGAGATTCGTTAGTTCGGGAAATAAGCGCTTTTTGCCGAAATAAGGTGCCCTAGGTTCGTTAGAGTAACTTAGAGTGATCACATGGTGCAACGAGACATTAAATGGCTGTTTCAAAAGTGAAATCTCACAGATGCAGCCTAATGCATGGCAAGTGTTGTACTGTCAAAAAGACCTCAACTCCACAATACTGTGGTGTTGAGGTCTTTTTTAGATTGTAGTGACCAGGCATCCCTTCGGGAACACCTGTCGGTATAACTTTTCTAAGAATGGACTTGAAGTTCTATCGACCCAATCCCTATCAATCCCACCGTTTATAGCTTCTTATTGACCAACCATACCGCCATCTACGGTGTAAAGGGAAGCTGTTACATAAGATGCTTCTTCGGACAACAGGAAGTTCATTACCGCAGCGACTTCTTCCGGTTCACCGTAACGGCCCATTGGAATGCTGGACACGGTTGCTGATTGATAGTCTTCCACGTTACCGGAATTAGCTTCGATCTGACGCATCATGCGTGTATTGATTGTACCTGGCAATACAGCGTTAACCCGGATATTATAAGGTGCCAGTTCATTTGCAGCGGTACGCGTGAGACCAACTACGGCATGTTTGGACATAATATATGGAGATACAGCAGGTGCACCCATCAGACCCGCGAGGGAAGAGGTATTAAGAATCGCACCGGATTTTTGTTTTTTCATCACTGGAATGACATTTTGCAGACCCAGGAATACTCCACGAATGTTGACGTTATATACGGTGTCGAGTGCTTCAACACTCAGGTCTTCGATCAGCCCTGTTGGACCTTCAATTCCGGCATTGTTGGCAAAATAATCGATTCGACCAAAAGCATCCAATGCTTTTTGCACATAGTTTTTCACGTCTGCTTCTTGGGATACGTTCGCTTTTACGGCGATGACGTGCTCTTTGTCGAGGTTCAGATCATTGATCGTCTGTTGGATGGCTTCTTCATTGAGGTCCACTAGAACCAAGTTGATTTTGCGCTCAGCCAGGCGGCGTGCCAATTCTTTACCAATGCCTCCAGCTGCTCCTGTAATAACGGCTGTATGTGTATAAGATGTACTCATGAACTATCCGCTCCTTATTCATTATTGGCAGGTATTTCTCAAAAAAAGTTTCAACCTGTCGTCTATCTTTCCTGTCTCAATGTTAAGATATACATAGCAATGTGACAATAATCATTGACATCGCATATGTCAGCTATCGGACAGAGGTGTAAGCGGTGTTCATTTATATTACAATAATGAACAAAGGAGGCGAAAATGTTGATTATTGAACATCCACAGGACCGGAGAGCACGAAGAACGCAGGATGCGATCATCGCTGCGGCGGTTTCTTTGATATTAGAGAAGGGAGCGGATGCCCTCACAATCCGGGATATTACGGAACGGGCGGATTACAACCGTGGAACCTTCTATTTACATTTTCCCGGCAAACCGGAGTTGTTGCAGTTCATTCTGGATGATTTCATGCAGGGAGTGGGGCGAGCTTATGCAGAACCATACGTACAGCTTACAGAAGTGGACATGACTGCATTGCTACCATCCACGATGCCTGTATTCGAATATATTGAAGCCCATCAGGATATCTTTCGTTCGTTAATAACAATGCATTCAGATATGAGCTCTCGGCTATGCAATATGTTTAGAACGTATCTAACCGAAGATTTTGTATTGGTGACCGAGGATAGTGAGTGGACGATTAATTACGACATCATGTTAAGTTATCTGGTATCTGCAACGGTAGGTGTAATCATGCATTGGGCGGAGATTGGATTCAAATATTCTGCGCATTATATGGGAGAGCAGCTTACGGCGCTGATTAACATCAAACCGACCCGTCTGCTGATTGAACCAGGGCAGAAGGGTCGGACTATTCACGAGCGTATGCTGTTGGATTAAAGGTCGAATGAGAGTTTTGTTCTATATCAATTGAACTAAAGAATATTTACACTGCACACTCCGATGACAGAACAACCTTCCGATCGCTGTTATCCCCAGATTTTTTTGATTCCTTTTATAAAGGGTAAATCCGGGGATAAAGGCGAACGCTCCGCTTCTTCAGGTCGTTTCTGTCCTCTCCGTTTTGTGTAAATGTTTAGTTCAATTGATATAGATGAAGAAATCCAATTCGATTATCCGGTCATGGAGGCGTTCGCGGCCTGTTGCATCTGAAGCAGCTGTTCGCGGATCAGGACGGACTCGCCGATCATGATTAATGCCGGATTATTCACTTGATGCGACTTGGCGAGGGAATGGAGTTCGGCAAGTGTGCCGGTAATAATCCGTTCCTCCGAGGTGGTTCCCCGTTCGATTAAAGCCGCAGGGGTGTGTCCACTTTTGCCATGGTGAAGCAATTCATGTTGAATCTGGGGCAGTTGGCTAATGCCCATGTAGATGACCAGTGTATCCACACTATGGGCGAGTAGATCCCAGCGGACCGAAGATACACTTCCATCACTGCCGGTTCCGGTGACACATGCGAAGGATGAAGCAATCCCGCGATGAGTTAACGGAATAAGGGATGAAGCGGATGTACCTACAGCTGAAGTGATGCCAGGAATGATCTCAAATGCAATCCCTGCTTCCGCCAGCACAAGCGCTTCTTCACCACCACGGCCAAAGATGAACGGATCGCCACCTTTGAGTCTTACGACTTGTTTGCCTTCCGCCGCATGTGCAGCAAGCATCCGTCCAATCATCTCCTGACTCATGGAATGAAGGCCTGGAGCCTTGCCGCAGTAGATGCGGAGTGCTCCTTCGCGAGCCTCAGCGAGCAATTGATCATTCACAAGCCGATCATACATAATGACATCTGCGGACTGAATACGTTTCAGGGCTTTTACCGTAATCAGATCCGGATCTCCAGGACCAGCGCCAACAATACTAACCAGGCCCCGGCTCATGATCGTGTCCCCAATTTCGGTGCAACATCGGAACTTGCCAATCCTGAACGACCACCCTGAATGGATGCCAGTTTGGACGAGAGCTTTACTGGATTTCCCCAGTGGTGGGCGGCATATAGACCGAGGCCTGTAAATACAGCTCCGCCAATGAGATTGCCCAGCAATACCGGAATCTGATTCCACAGCCACCAGTCAGCCATACTGACCTGTGCACCGAGCATCATGCCTGCCGGGATGACAAACATATTTACCACAGCATGCTCAAATCCCTGAGCGAAAAATATGGTAATGGGCAGCCACATCGCTACGATTTTTCCCAGTGTGGAAGTGGACGTCATTGCCATCACTGCCCCGAGTGTGACCATCCAGTTACATAGAATGGCTTTGATGGTGACCAGTACAATGCCAGCCCCACCCAAGTGCTGATATCCCAATGTTTTGGTTTCACTGGTCTGGATCAGCGTTTGAATTAGAGGGTTGCTCATATCCGTACCCATCTTGGTAATGGTCAGGCCGTATAAGAGAGCATAGAATGCACATCCGAGCAGATGTCCTGTGATCACCCAAAAATAATTTCGGAGCATATCCATCCATGTAATTCTACGTTTCAACACTGCGAGTGGAAGCATCGCAAAGTTTCCTGTCACCAATTCGAGACCCAGCAGAATAATGATGACAAATCCCGCCGGGAATATCAGTGCACCTGCCAAACCAACGGAAGTTTGAGATACAGCGGTATATGCCATTGTGGTTGCAAAGGCAAGGATAGCCCCCGCCAGAAAACCGCGGATCAGCATCTGTACCCGACTCATTCTGGCTTTGCTCTCACCAGCTTCGACCATCGATTGCAGCACTTCTGCAGGTTTAACAAAATCCATAGCGCACGCCTCCTTGATGTCAGGGTATCTCTAGCCTTTAACCCGCAATTGTGATGAAGATTTCTCCGCTGTTGCCGTCTACTTCTGTTTTGTAGGTATTCAAGCAGCCTTCATCCGGCTCGTGTACCTTACCGTTACGCAGATCAATCTTCCAATCATGCAAAGGACAATGAACTGCTGTCCCGCACACCATGCCTTCCGACAGCTTGCCGCCCTTGTGAGGGCAGCGATTCTCGACGGCGTGCAGACTTCCGTCGCTCAGTTTGAAGACTGCAATTTCGGTATCCTGTATCAGGAAGGTCCGTGCTCCCTTTTCATCAATATCTGCAAGGTGTCCAATCCGGAATTTGTTCATCGCTGTTCCTCCTCTTCTAGTGGGTTACCGGCTCGGCACCGGACAGTGGGGTGAAATTTTTACGTAATTTCTCGTCTTGTATGATTTCTTTCCAAGGATCAACCGTATGACCCAGTGTAACTTCCAGACGTTCAACCAGAGCGAGACGTACATCCCGATCCGCCAATGCTTCCTTCACATGATCCAGACCAACCCGTTCAATCCAAGCCGCTGTTCTCTCATTCCATTTTGCATTCTCTCTATAATATTGCAGGTAAGAGTAAGTCCACTCTTCCACTTCCGCATCGGTCTTCACCGTACAGAGCAACTCGGCTGCACGAACCTTGACTCCCGCGTTACCGCCCACATGAATCTCCCAAGCGCCATCAATGGCGACAACACCCAGATCCTTGATGGTCGCTTCAGCACAGTTCCGCGGACATCCGGAGACAGCGAGTTTCACTTTGGCTGGAGCCACCATCTTGTCGAGTTTTTTCTCCAGACGAATACCCATCTCAATGGAATCCTGTGTGCCGAATCGGCAGAACGTATTACCTACACAAGTCTTCACCGTACGCAGCGCCTTGCCATAACCAAAACCGGAAGGCATATCGAGTTCCTCCCAGATCTTCGGCAGGTTCTCTTTCTGTACACCGAGCAGATCGAGTCGTTGCCCACCCGTGAATTTCACCAACGGCACATCGTATTTCTCTGCGACAGTTGCAATCTTGATCAATTCCGCCGGGGAAGTGACACCACCATAGATCCGTGGAATAACGGAGTAGGTACCGTCTTTCTGGATATTGGCGTGATAACGTTCATTGGTGAATTTGGATACACGCTCATCTGTGTATTCAGCCGGCCAGATCATCCCGAGATAATAGTTGAGGGAAGGGCGGCACTTGGAGCAACCTTCCGGTTCATTCCAACCGAGAACATTCATGACTTCTTTAACGCTTTTGAGACCCATTTCCTTGATCTGTGCAACAATCTCATCCCGATCATAGGATGTGCAGCCACAGATGCCTTCTTTGGTTTGTTCGCCTACATTATCACCAGCATAATATGTGAGCAGGTTTTCGATAATAGGTTTGCACCCACCGCAAGAAGCGGAAGCTTTGGTACAGGATTTGATTGCACCGAGTGTATTACAGCCTTTATTCAGAACGGCGTCTCCAATGGAAGATTTGGTCACACCGTTACAACCACAGACGATTTCGTCATCCGGCATACTCGCCATTCGTTCTGCGACAGATGGACCCGAGCCTGAACCACCGGAAGGTACACCGAGTAAAATTTCTTTCTCCCGACCACTGATGTTCTCACCACTCTTAATGAGGGAAAACAGCGATGCGCCATCCGTGGTATCACCGAACAATACAGCTCCGATCAGCTGTCCGTCTTTGATCACCATCTTTTTGTACACGCCATCAACGTCATCCTGAATACGAATGCTGCGAGTGTCCGCAGCGTCTTTGAATTGTCCGGCAGAGAATACGTCCACACCGGATACTTTCAGTTTGGTAGAAGTGACTGAACCTTCGTATCCTTCGGTTGCCGCGCCAGCCAGGCGTTTTGCGAGCACCATACCTTGTTCATATAATGGAGCAACCAGTCCGTAGGCAATACCGCGGTGTTCTGCACATTCGCCGACGGCAGATATACTAGGGATGCTGGTATGCATATAATCATCTACAATGACTCCACGATTCACATCGAGGCCGGTATTGCGAGCCAGTTCAATCTGAGGGCGAATCCCGACAGCCATGACAACCAGATCCGCTTCAAGCACCGTTTGATCAGTAAAACGAATGGCTTTTACTCGTTGTTTGCCTGTGATTTCTTCGGTATGTTTGTTCAAAAGGAACTTCATGCCCTGTTCTTCAAGCTCACGCTGGAGCATCAGACCTGCCGGCAAATCTAGGTTCCGGTCCATCAGATGACCGTTAATATGGATGACTGTGACGTCCATGCCCAGATTGAGCAGCCCCCGCGCTGCTTCCAGTCCTAGCAATCCACCTCCAAGGACGGCAGCTTTGCGATACTTTTGTGATGCTGCCATCATGGTCTCGCAGTCTTTAATATCGCGGAAACCGATCACGCCTTCCTTGTTAGCTCCGGGAAGAGGGAGGATGAACGCTTGTGAACCGGTTGCCATAATCAGCTCATCATAGGCTGCGCGTACACCATTTTGAGATACAACTTCCTTGTGCTTGGTATCGATCTGAACGACCGGGTCACCCGGGTACACCCGAATGCCGTTATCTTCGTACCAGCTCCACTCATTGATTACGATATCTTCGATGGATGTTCCGCCAGCCAGTACGGAAGATAACATGATCCGGTTGTAGTTGGGATGCGGCTCTGCGCCGAAGACTGTAATTTCATAAGCGTGTGGAGCAAGCTTAAGGATATGTTCGATTGTGCGGATTCCCGCCATGCCATTGCCGACCAGCACCAGTTTTTTCGTTGTACTCATTATGATTAGCCCCCTTAGGTCCATTCTGCAAACTGCCTCAAAACCTTGTCTCTAAAATCGAAAAAGCCTGTTATGCCTCGGAGGACTGCGCATATACATACGCATCCCTTGCTCCGAGATTGCAAAACAGGCTTCATTGCCGGTTCAACCAGCTACGCCGTTGTAACTGTGATCGATTCAAATATGGAGTTGTTATGGCTTAACTATAAAAGATCGATCTAATCATGTCAAGATAGTTAACATAAAAAAGTATTTGAAATTTAAAGTTAATTATGTTTACATGAGTTTATTGGAATATCGAATGGACGACGAAGTTTTACGAGTATATCTTCTTAGTTTAAAGGCTTCTAGATAACGTTAGCACGCTGGATACGATAAATACTGTAGAAAAGGTGCCATGTATAGAGTTTCACCCTTTTTAATTGCAATATGATGAGGCATGAAAAGATCATTCTAATGTTAAAAATAAGACGCATAATCGTCACTACTTTATTTTTGTTAGGTAATGTAACATGTTTATTGCTTTCATGTATTAACGTCTTAAATGATGTGGACTCTGATTATAGCAATAGGGGAGGGATTGATCCATCATGCGATCTTTATTGGTCATCCGTGTTCAACCAACGATAGCTGCCTCATCCGATGCAATCCCTCTGACACCGGAGAGGCTGCTGGGAGCAAACGGGTACCATGTACAGGTGGTGGGCAGTGAAGCGGAAGCGGTGAAGCTAGCTCGTGTGGCCGAAGCGTTCATTTTGCATCTGTCGCTGGCTGATGTGGAGTACTGGGTGAACTGCCTGGGAAAGGGGAAGTCGGATTCACCGCTGCTTTGGTGGTGCGCGCCAGATACAGCCTCTTCCTCCGCAGAATCCTGCGAGGTCGAAACTTCATTTGATGGAATACTTACACCGTCCATGACTGGGCCCGAGATTCACTGGACTCTTCACTTTGCAGCCCGACGCTACATGGAACGCAAACAGTGGGAGCAGGAACGGAAGCAGTTGCAATCCAGGCTGGAGGATCGGAAGTGGATTGATATGGCGAAGGCTATCCTTAGTGATCTGAAGCAGATCTCGGAGGCCGAAGCCTATGACCTGTTACGCAAGAAAGCGATGGATGAACGCAAACGGATGGTCGATGTAGCCACAGCGATTGTGAAGGCCCATCAACTGCTCCAGTCTTAGTTGGAAGGAGGATTCTCCATGGATATGTCTCAGATACTCCGAGAGGTCGGACGTGGGAAACGAGGCTCGCGTGATCTGAATTATACAGAGGCACTGACTGTAGCAGAGAAAATCCTGAAACAGGAGGTTTCCCCTGCCCAGACGGCTGCGTTTCTAATGGCTGAACGTATGAAAATGGAAAACGTCGAGGAACTGGAAGCTTTTGTTCATGCATGTCGTAACAGTGCGGAACGTTTCTCCGTATTTCAGGACGGTTTGGACTGTGCCGGTCCTTATGATGGACGGACGAAGTCGTTCATGGCCACGTTTCCGGTTGCATTTGTACTCGCGGCGGCCGGGTTGCCGGTGACTTTGCACGGGAGTGATCCTTTACCACCCAAATGGGGAGTTACGCTGTCGGTTCTGTTAAAGGAAGCAGGAATTGATACACGTAAAATGGATCGGGAAGATGCACGGAGCGCTGCATTGCGTTCGGGTGTCATGTACGTATCCTCCGAGGATTGGTGCGAACCTCTTCGTAAGCTTCGTCCGTTACGGGAAGAGTTGGGTTTTCGAACGGTGTTTAACACAGCAGAGAAACTGATTGATTATAACCATTCACCGTATTTGGTGTTTGGTGTATTTCATAATACCTTTCTGGATCGGATTGCGAAGTTGCTCACCCGGTTTAACTATCGGCGTGCTTATGTTGTACAGGGGATGGAAGGTTCTGAGGATCTGTATATTGATCGGCCAACCCGCGTATACGCCGTGGAAGACGGTGATATGAAGCTGGAACTGGTTGATCCTGCAGCCTATGAACTGGATATGCCCGTGCCGGAGCTGGTCTGGACGGCTGCGAAGCAGCTTGAAGTGGCGGAAAGCGTGTTAAGCGGTGAGGGTCATATTGCTTTTGTGAATCAGGTCTTGTTAAATGGAGGTTTCCGCTTGTATGCGGCGGGGCGTGTCAATTCCATCGAAGAGGGCATATACACGTGTCAGGGATTACTGGAGAGTGGTGCAGCGTATCGCATCTATCAGCAGTGGTGTGTCTCCATGGGTGGTGAACTGCCGGATAGCAGAGCGGTGTCCATCTATCCGGCATCGACCAGATAATGTAATGCTGGTGTTCAATCTTGTTATTGTTTAGCGTGTTTTTATTCCCAAGGATAAGTAACGGTCAGGAAGTCAGCGAATTTCTTGCTCTCTTCCCGCCGTTGTTTCCGCATGGCCGCCCGATCCGGAGCGGTCTCGTATAGTTTCTTCTCTTCTTCCGTCTCCGGGATAATGCGGGGTACGATCAGTTTGCGATTATTTTCGTCCAAGGCCACAAAGGTCAGAAATGCAGTCGCCGCAATTTTCTTCTCTCCGGTCTTCAGATCCTCTCGAATCACTTTCACAAAAATCTCCATGGAACTTCGTCCTGTCCAGGACGCGAACGATTCAAGTGTAACCGAATCCGTTGGATTAATCGGGTACAGGAAATCGACAGAGTCGGTTGAAGCCGTTACAGTATTGACCCGGCATAGCTTGGAAGCGGCAATGGATGCAATATCATCGATGTAGGACATCAGCTTGCCGCCGAATAACGTATTATGATTGTTGACATCGGTTGGGAACACCCGTGCCGTCTTGAAACAACGTGTTTCGCGTACATATTTTTTCTCCACCTGATCCATCTCCGTTGGTTTCGGTATCTCTCTCATGCTTTTTTCCTCCTGACAGTATGGCTGCTGTGACATTTCGTGTGTTGCAGGGTCTACTTCTGATCTATTATCCCTAGTATAGGTGTCGGTCTGATACATATTCAAATGAAGTTGGACTGCAAAAAAACCGCCAGGCGCGGACCGGCGCGCTGGCGGTTTACTACTGTATATTAAGCCTTGGGTTTGAAAATGCCGGACGGTTTGCCGATCGGCAAGAACGCATAACCGAAGTGAGCGTTCAGTACCGAAGCACCTGTACCATACAGGGACACAATTCCGATCGCCAGTTCAGCGTATGCTGCAATGGTGTGGAAAATGTGAGGAGCTACGCCGAAAGCGTCAAAGGTCAAGCCAAGGAACAGGAAGTCAATCAGAATGAAGATGATAAGCAACACTTTATTCGCTTCAATAGCACCAATCGTCATGAACAGGGTGAATACGAGGTATCCGGCAAAAGCAAATCCGAGCTGCTTGCCATCGGCCTGTTCAGCAAGAGTAGAGCCAAATACGCCCATTTTGATCATCCAGTTGGCAGCCATGGCAAACCAGAAGAATGCGTACGCGCCAAAAGCCGTTGTGCCAAAGGTATTGTTGCGTTTGGAATCTTGAATACATGCGAATAACTGGGCAAAGGCACCCAGGAAGATCGCCCAAGGAATAGCGTAGCTAAGTCCTTCTGTAATGCCAAGCTTTTGGGAAGAAGCGACCAGGGTTACGATAGCCAACCCAAATAATCCCATTGCGCTGGGATCGGCGTTAACAATTTTGACTTTAGTCTGTGAATCGGTCTGCATGGTGATGATAAGCCTCCAATAATATCAAATCAGGATCAATGGCCGTCGTTGGCCGTCCTCTACATTACATCATTTGTATCCGCCGGGTCCGGACACACACATCGCCCTATTGTACCTGAATGACCCCATTATGGAAAGGGATTTTATTACCTTTTAAACCAATAGACTTTTTGTTTTTTCAATATACACATTTACGACACAATCCGTTCTGGCCGTGAATGATGAGGCCAGACGTTAGAATCCAACCCTCGGTGATACCACTAAAATTGCGTCATATCAGCCATTTTCGGATAAGCTCTAGTGTGATAAAATAATCTTTATCAAAATTTGGAGAAGAATACAAAACATCCTTGTCTCCTATGCCATATGTTAATCCAACTATAGATTGACAGGAAAAACTAAAATGGTTCACAGAATAAGGAGGTATCAGGGGTCATGGTTATGAGTTTGGATTTGAAAAATAAAATAGAGAAGGCCAGACATAACCTTCATATGCTGGTAGAGCATAACAAGGGTGGTCTTGGGCATCCCGATGTGATTCGGCAGTCTATGGCATTGGACGAATTGATTAATGAGTATAACCGAATTAGCCGAAACCATTCACGGGCCTAAACCCAAAGCGATTTTAATTTTATACACGGAACAAATCACATAGATTGTAACGCTTGATCGTACAGACGGGCATGAATATAGCCGGTATGGACAGCCTCAGTTGAAGAGGTGGTATCCTACCGGCGTAATATTCATGCCCGTTTGTTTTTGCATCTTATCCATCATGCATCTGTTTAATGCAGCAATCGTTTGGCTTCCAAATATAGGACCTGCACAAATTTTTTCGTATTAATGCGTGTCTGGGACAAGGAAGGCTCCACGTTGTTTTGCAACTCCAGCATTTTCTTGCGAATTTCGGTAAAATCGAAAAATTTGGATGCATAGTTCTCGAACTTGGGATGTGTATAATCTGTTAATCCCAGAGAAACCACATGGCTCAGAGTCTGGAAGATGGCCCTGCGAACACGTTGTTCTGATGCCTTGATCTCCTTGTTCACCTCTGCGAGAGAGGCGTCTTCTCCCAGTTTACGTATCGCTACATTCTGGAAGATGTCTTTGAGGGATGGGAACGTATAGGGGGACAGCTTATGTTCATCTGTCTCTACCTGCTCCAGATATTCCAGCATGTCCAGCAGATCCCTACTGCCCGCTTCGCCGATCATGCCCATCTCGGACAGCAGGAAATGTCCTGCAGTCGTGATTGTTTTGTCCGGAACCGGAGCCGTAGCACGTTCGGTAGAATTTAAACCGGACAATCCCTGCAATGTCCGCTGAATATCTGCGATGGACTGCTGCATCCGAAGCCTTTCGCTCACCAGCCGCAGAACAGATAGAATCTCCAGCCGGTTAATCGGCTTCGTAATATAATATTCAATGCCTAGTGAATAGGCTTCTCCGATCATATTTTTCGACTCGATCTGGGAGATCATGACGATCTTGCCCTCGAACCTTCCTTCAAGTGCTCGCACAGTCTGAATCCCGTCTCGTTGGGGCATCAGCAGATCAATCAGCAGTACATCCACCTTATGCAGTTCCAATAGTTCCGCGTGAATATGTGCTCCGTCCTCAGCTTCCCCGGCAATATCGCCCAGGCCTTCATCCTCAATAATATCCATCAACATGGAACGAACGCCAGGATCATCATCCACGATAAAATAACGCATGTCAGTCATTCCCTTTCTCTGCGAATGGTGTGATTGATAAATCTATGGTAAAGGCGGTTAACGCCGCGATGAACTCTCGTTCCAGTGTAATCGTTCCTTTCCTTCTTGCATAGAACCTGACATGTCAGGTTAAATGACAATGATTGGGCGATCAAAGCCCGTTTTTAAAATAAATGTAGGAATTGCATGTAGGTATTTGTCGATTTCCGTAGATGCCCTTGTAGTATAAGTAACATCCCGAAGTCTGGGGCTAGTGTTGTGCAGAATGGTACAAACTTTTCGCGTAACCATCTCTGTGCTTGAAATACACCATAAAAAGGGGCATACCGATGGAGCAAACAATACAAGATATTGTCGTCATTTTCAATGATTTTCTATGGTCCAAAGTGTTAATTATATTATTGGTAGTATGTGGTATATACTTCACTACCAAGACCCGATTCATGCAATTCCGCATGATTGGAGATATGGTAAAGGTGCTTCGAGAGCCAAAAAGCAAGGAACCAGGCAAAATTTCACCTTTTCAGGCGTTCTGTATTAGTATGGCGGCCCGTGTAGGTACAGGGAATATTACGGGTATTGCACTGGCTATCGCACTGGGTGGACCTGGGGCTATATTCTGGATGTGGATCATTGCAATTATCGGATCAGCCTCCAGTTTTGTGGAGAGTACGCTGGCTCAGATCTATAAAGTGAAGGATAAGGGCGGATTCCGCGGCGGTCCTGCATATTATATGGAGCGTGGGTTGGGCAAACGCTGGATGGGGATTTTATTTGCCATTCTCATTACGCTTTCATTTGGTTTGGTCTTTAATGCGGTGCAGTCTAACACGATTACTGTTGCATTTGAGAACTCATTTGGCACGGATCGGTTAACGGTGGGTATCATTATGGCTGTGATATTTGCAGGAATTATCATGGGCGGTGTCAAACGGATTGCAAAAGCATCGGAATACATCGTTGTTGTACTGGCCGTATTGTACATTGGGGTAGCGGCTTTTGTGGTGCTGGCGAATATTACCCAGCTTCCGGCCATGATTGCGTTGATCGTCAAAAATGCCTTCGGCATCGAACAGGTGGCCGGCGGAACTTTAGGCGCTGCACTGATGAACGGTGTGAAACGCGGATTGTTCTCCAATGAGGCGGGCATGGGTAGCGCCCCGAATGCTGCTGCAACGGCGGATACAACACATCCGGTGAAACAGGGACTTATTCAGGCGTTTGGCGTGCTGACAGATACGTTAGTGATATGTACAAGCACAGCCATGATTATTTTGTTATCCGGGGTATACAAAGGTTCCAATCTGGGTGGCATTGAATTAACTCAGGCTGCATTAAGTGTACATATTGGTTCATGGGCATCGGGATTCCTGGCGGTTATGGTGTTCCTGTTTGCCTTCAGTACACTAATCGGAAATTATTACTATGGAGAAACCAACATTGAGTTTATCAAATCCAACAAAGTTTGGCTGTGGGTATACCGCATTTGCGTTATCGCAATGGTGGTGTTTGGAGCGGTAGCCAAAGTACAGCTGGTATGGGATTTGGCTGACCTGTTCATGGGGCTCATGGTGGTGGTGAACCTGATTGCAATTCTGATGCTGTCCAAGGTGACTTTCGAAGCGTTGAAGGACTACAAGAAACAGAAGGCTGAAGGTCGTGATCCCGTCTTTACCCGGGACCGGATTCATATTCCGGGTGAAGTGGAATGCTGGCAGTCGGAAGAAGAAGTTATTGGAGATAAATCAATACATGTAGCCAATTAAGGTTTTATCTGAACGTAGTTGGTTATATAAAAATAAAATGGGCACAACAAATAACAGGACTTGGATTATCCATCATGGGCAACCCGAGTCCTGTTTGTTGCATATAAAATGTATCTTTGCACTAGCCAAAGTTCATCAAAGATATATTTTGATTAATTTTTAACGGAATAGCTGATCAGTTGTTCGGATAGAGTTTTCATTCGTTCCCCTGTTTCATTAAGCTGCTCAATCACATCCGTAAAGGATGCTACAAGCGTTGCTTGTTCCTGTGAAGAGGCTGCAATCTGGGAGACTTCAACTTCCATCTGTTTGATGACCTGTTGCACATCTCTCAGACTGGTATCGATATCACTTGTAGCTTGTTTGGCATCCACAGAGAGTTTGCGTACTTCGGAAGCAACCACACCGAAGCCGGCACCGGCTTCACCAACGCGAGCGGCTTCAATAGCGGCATTCAGGCCAAGCAAGTTGGTTTGCTCAGAGATTTCACGAATGAACCCGGCTACTTTGTTGATTTGGGAAGAGTTCTGAACAGCAAGTCTGGTGTTCTGCAAGATCTGCTCACTGGTAGCTTGCAATTCTTCGGCATGAGCGGCGACATGTTGCACCATATCAACGAGGTTACCATTGATGGTTTGATTTTCTTGTATAATGTCTTCAAGTTGGTTCTGGTTAGATTGGTCGTAAGATACACAGAAAACAGCAACAACTTTCTGGTGATCATCAAAGATCGGAATGTTCAGAATATCCAGTTCGATACCATAAACTTCCTTGGAGAGAGTAGCAAGGGTCGCTTCTCTTCCATTTTTTAAGATGGCAAAGTTTTGATACGATTCCAAGAGTGACATTCCTTTTTCAAAACCAAGATCAAATTTATCTGTCATAATGACATCTAATACTTTTTCGTGATCGTAAAGAGTTAAACTAGCTGGTTCTCTGAGGATCAGGCTGATATAAGGCATTACTTTAAGCAGGGCATCTACAACGTTCATGGAAGAGGACCATCCTTTCAATATTTGAATGTATTATTTTTAACGATCTATGGAATGCTCTATCTTTCATCGGACGGAAATGACTTTTCGTGAACGGCATTTTGCATGAAAGAATGAACATTTTATGATTAAATTTTAAAATATTTCCCATCTAAAATGATTTATTGGATATAAGTGTTAGTTGTAACTATTTTTATATCAAGATATTTGTACGGATGTATATCAAATATAGGACATGTGTCCTTTTGTGTACATTATATAGGGCAACGGAGGGAAGTCGGAATGAAAGAAATTATGGACTTTGGACTTGTGCGGCAACTCGCCCGTGAGAATGGGTTGGATCAGGTGCTGGACGAGCCTGCGCTCTCTGAGTTGCGACTACTTGAGGCTGCGAAGGGCGAGATGATATGTGCCAAAGGTGAACGACCCGAGCGGTTGTATTTTCTCGTGCAGGGCAAGCTCAAGATCTATACCACCCTGCCTAACGGCAAGTCTCTGTTGCTTCGTTTCAGTACACCCCTTGCGCTTGTGGGAGATTTGGAACTGGTGAATGGCAAGGAGGCTATGAATACGGTAGAGTCTGTGAGCAAAAGCCTGCTGCTGGGTATCGGCTATCGCGCTCTCCAGAATACGTATGCAGAGAACCCTAAGTTTCTCCACTTTATGCTGAGTCAAGTTACGCACAAATTGTATACCTTTTCCAACCTGTCGAGTCTGAATATGTTATATCCGGTCGAGAGCCGATTTGCCAGCTATCTGTTGTCCACAATGGGCCAGGACGATTCTTCTTCGGAAGAGATACAGACCTCCAAGCTCACCGAACTGGCCGATATGCTGGGCACTAGCTATAGACATCTTAATAGAGTCGTTCAAGATCTGTGTAATCGAGATATTATTCGTAAAGTGCAGCGAAAGCTAGTGATCTGTGATCTGGAACAGTTGCGTGTCATCGCAGGAGGCAATATATATGAGTGATGGTATTTTAAAATAAAGACCAAGCCTGCATATCTAAGCGACATGACGCGACACAATAAAATACAATACGGCATAACAAAGAGCACCCTCCCGAATATACCGAGGGGTGCTCTTTTTGCTCTGTACTTCAAGTGGATTAGATATCTCCGTGTTGCTCAAACAATTGAGCGATCTCTACAATGACACGGGTGGCCTTCACCATATTGTCTACCGATACATACTCGAATTTGCCGTGGTAGTTCTCACCACCAGTGAAGATATTTGGTGTTGGCATGCCCATATAGGATAGTTGGGAACCATCTGTTCCTCCCCGGATGGGACGAATAACAGGTTCGATGTCCAGTCGGGTCATGGCTTCATGGGCAATATCGACGATCTGGCGTACGGGTTCAATTTTCTCGCGCATGTTATAGTACTGGTCATTCAATTCAACCGTGATGCTTTTCTCTCCATACTTGGTCTTCAGTTCGTTTGCGATATGGAGCAGATTTGTTTTGCGCTCTTCAAACTTCTCCCGGTCGAAATCACGGATGATGTAACTCATCTTTGTCAGCTCAACGTCACCCTCCAAAGACAATAGATGATAGAAACCATCATAACCGTCCGTGAATTCAGGAGCTTCCTCCACAGGCAGGCGTCGATTCAATTCCAGCGCAATTTTCAGAGAGTTCACCATCTTATCCTTCGCTGTTCCGGGATGCACATTGGTGCCTCGTACGGTAATTTTGGCGGCAGCTGCGTTAAAGCTCTCGTATTCCAGCTCACCAAGTGGTCCACCGTCAACTGTGTAAGCATATTTGGCTCCAAAAGCAGCTACATCGAACTTGTGCGGTCCACGGCCAATCTCTTCATCCGGGGTAAAAGCAACCCGAATCTTACCGTGTTTCACTTCCGGGTGTTCAATCAGATAGGCCATCGCCGTCATGATCTCGGCAATGCCTGCCTTATTGTCAGCACCAAGCAACGTTGTACCATCGGTTGTGATCAGCGTATGGCCTTTATACTCGTGCAGTTCCGGGAAATCCTTGTTGGACAGTACGACATCCAGTTCCGAGTTCAGCACAATATCAGCACCGTCATAGTTATCGATAACCTGTGGTTTGACATTTTTGCCAGTAAAGTCGGTCGCTGTATCGAGGTGAGCCAGGAAACCAATTACAGGAACATCCTTGTCGGTATTGGATGGCAGTGTAGCCATGACATAACCGTTCTCATCCATCGTTACATCTTGCAGACCAATGGAGGTACATTCTTCAACAAGCAGTTTGCCCAAGGCCAGTTGGCCGGGTGTGGAAGGGCATGTCTCGCTATTTTCATCGGATTGGGTATCCATCTGAACATAAGTACTCAGTCTTTGAATTAAAATATCTTTCATCTATTATCGCTCCCTAGCTTGGATTTTTTTCATTTGGGGTATAGTATTTCCTGTGGTTCTCTACGGTTATCATATCATGTTTTGCGGTCATTTCCAGAATGGGGAAGATCCGAAATAGGAGGATTTCTAGGTATCAAAAAGGGTACTAGGTCACAAAAATGTACGTACTTGTATTTCTATAACTGAGGTTCATAATAAATGATGAAGAAAGGATGTGTTCAAGACATGCCATTTATCACGGTTAAGGTACTGGAAGGCAAGTCGGTCGAGCAGAAACGTCAGTTGATTGAACGTATGACTCAGGTGGCTTGTGAGACACTGGATGTTGATCCGAGCAAAGTCTTTATCTTCATTGAGGATTTGGAGAAGGACAATTACGGCAAGAACGGAAAACTGTTTTCGGACTTAGACAAATAAGTAAGGGTTCATATATATCATGATCATGGAACAGGAGATGTAACATTAATGACTGAACAATTATTTTCGCCCTATCAATTCAAGAGCCTGCAATTAAATAACCGTGTCGTCATGGCACCGATGTGCCAATATTCTGTCACTGCGAAGGATGGCATTCCGAACGATTGGCATCAGGTTCACTATGTGAGCCGTGCGGTTGGAGGGACAGGACTGATTGTAATCGAGATGACCGATGTAGATCCGGATGGACGCATTACCGACAATGACTTGGGGATATGGTCAGATGAGCATGTGCCGGCCTTCACCAAACTTGTAGATGGAATCCATGCCTACGGCTCCAAAGTAGCTATTCAGATCGCACATGCGGGACGAAAAGCAGAGGATGCTCCGCAGCCGGTTGCCCCATCGGTAGTTACATTCCCGGGAGAAAAGTACAAGGAACCACGCGCGTTAAGTACGGAAGAAGTAGAAGCTATGGTGCAAAAGTTCGCAGACGGTGTTCGCCGCGCAGTGCAGGCTGGAGTAGATACCATTGAGCTGCACGGTGCACATGGATACCTGATCCACCAGTTCCATTCCCCGCTGATGAACCATCGTGAGGATGTATATGGGCAGGATCTGTCCCGTTTTGGCGTAGAAGTCATTCGTGCAGTGAAAAAAGAAATGCCCGCAGATATGCCGCTGATTTTGCGGATTTCGGCTGTAGAATACGCGGATGGTGGATACGATATCGACCACACGATCAATATCGCTCGTGCCTACCAAGATGCAGGCGTGGACATGTTCCATATCAGTTCAGGTGGCGAAGGTCCTTCCGGACAGCGGAAACCGGGGAACTACCCGGGGTATCAGGTACCATTTGCCCGTCGTTTCCGTGAAGAACTGAACGTTCCTGTAATCGCAGTGGGTATGCTGGAGGATGCAGCATTGGCTCAAGCGGTTATTGGCAACGGCGATGCGGATCTGGTCGCGGTTGGTAGAGGCATGCTGCGTGACCCGTACTGGGCGAACCATGCCGCTCTGGAACTGGGTGTCAGCAAGGATCAAGCTGCCATTGCGGAGCAATATTCTCGTGGATACTAACTTGCACTAACATTTACACTTGCCACTCCGATGACAGAATAACCTTCCGATCTGAGGATAAAGGCGAAGTGTATGCTTTCGATGTAGCTTTCTTGCAGAAAGCTTGTAGCTTCGCTTCTTCAAGTTATTTCTGTCCTCTTCGTTTTCGTGTAAATGTTAGTGCAAATTTTATACAGTAAAATAGGCCACAGCATGGGTTAAACCTCATGCTGTGGCCTGATTTTGGATATTGAGAATCATATCCATCCGATTACGGATGACTACGCTCTTCGAGTCGCTTCGTATACGAATTTTTGATTCGACTGTGTAGGTGGCTGATTCGGGTTGAAATCGGCGTACACTTTAATGTCAGAGAAACCAATGTGTTCGAGAATTAGGCGTAACTCTTCTATGCCGTACCAGCGCAAGGTAAGCTGTTGCAGTTCCGTAGCAACAAGAGCACCCTGATGCCATTGCTCATAGCGAATGAGACTTACTTTGTACTGTTGAAGAAGGTTCACTTCAATGGTTTTCACTTCTACCGTGATCGTATCACCATCGGGTAATGAAACGGTTGATGTTTCTACAGAAGAGGGTTGTGTCACATCGGGCAGAAACAGATCAAACACGAGCCTGCCGCCGGGTTCTAAATGCTGAAATAGATTACGTAATGCGTTAATCGATGCCTGTCTGTCTTGGATGAGGAGCAGAGAACCTCCGGGAATGATAATTGCCTCGTATCGATATGGAAGGTCAAGCTTCTCCAGATCGGCAACGAATAGCTCAGGCATGGGTAATGCCCGCTCCATACAACGAGAACGGCAAGAGTTGATCATATCGGTCGAATAATCAATTCCATCCACCTTCAAGCCTGCTTCAAGCAAAGGAATGAGCACTCGGCCTGATCCTGACATGGCTTCAAGGATACGTCCATTGCAGCGCTGAAGATAATGGCGATAGAATTCAATGTCTCCTCCCAAGGAGTGTCCCACAGGTTTCGTGAGATCATAAACGGCGGTGCATAATGGACCGTAATAACTGAATGACATAGTATAGGTGTCCCCCACATGTAAATGTATTAAAATGAAAACGTGGAAGGGGAGTGAGCAGGATTATCCCTTCCGACAACGGTTGGAATTGGAATTTTCAGAGCAGACTATCATAGGAATCACGCACCTTTTATGTAATATGTTCCAATTATAGGGTGGGGATAAAGCGGAGGTCAACTTCTATTCGGGTAGTTATACGAAATGAAATGTATAAGGAGGTGATTCGAATGGATTCATCATCAAGTTCATCAAGTGCACTGCCAGATATCCGGCAGAAACTTATGCTCCATGCACCTGTAGAGAAAGTGTGGGAGATGGTCTCGACCGAGCAGGGACTGAGAACCTGGTTCATGCCAGGCAATCTGGAACCCGTGGAAGGTCACGAGTTTATATTGGAAGCAGGCCCCTTCGGCCAATCACCATGTCAGGTGACGGAAGTTCTTCCGCTGCACAAGCTGTCATTCCGCTGGGGGAAGGACTGGACGTTGACGTTCGAACTGAATGAACAGCCCGAAGGTACGGATTTCACACTGATTCACAGCGGTTGGGATGCGGATAAACTGACCGAGTTTGGACAGGCCCACGCTATCGTACGCGAACGTATGGAACAGGGATGGGCCGGAATCGTTCAGAAGCTTGCCCAAGTTGTTAAATAAATCTCCATTCAATCAACCCCAGGCCATTTCGCCCGTTCATTCCGGTGAAATTCGGCATGGGGTTCCTTGGTGTACCAAGAGCTGACGGAAACAGATAGAGATCCTTCAAATTATAACGAATTTGACCGATTATGATACGGAAACTATTTCCGTGAGCACCAGAAACGTGTAACATGAATTATAGTGATAAATCGACAGAATTAGACGTCTCTCGCCATTGTGGATGGAAGGAATACATAGATGAGAAAACACTGGATTATGCTGACCATAAGCTTCATATGTATTGTCATTGTTCCACTGGGTTGGATCGCCCAGACGTTAATTAGCGAGCGGATTAACCCCCAGGCTACAGATGGGAAAATTGACCTGACCCAATGGGACTTTGATCGCAAGGGTGCAGCGTCTCTAAAGGGTGTCTGGGATTTCTACCCTGGGCAGTTGCTGAGCCCGGCAGATATTGAAGCAAGTGTATCCGGTCGCAAGCCTTTGCCGGCTTCGTCGGGCACTCAAGTTCCTGCCCGATGGAACAAATCTTTGGGGCAGGCCCATGGGTATGGAACCTATCATTTGCAAGTTCAGCTTACACCCCAAACGATGAAAAACGATTATGGTATACGCACGCAGAATATACGCATGGCCCACCGGGTATTTATTGATGGTAAAGAGATTGGCGGCAAAGGCCTGCCAGGAAAGACCAAGGCGACAGATATACAATTAAATCTGCCCTTTACAGGATTCACGTCCATTGAGGGCAACACGGCTGATATTATCATCCAGGTATCGAATTATAGTTACTCGTCTGGGGGCATTGTAGCGCCCATTTTGTTTGGAGACGAGCATAGTATTCTGAAAAGCCAGCAACAAGGTTGGCTCAAGGATCTGATGGCCTTATTTGGTTTTATCTTGCCAGCCGCCTTTTTTCTACTTCTGTTCAGATTACGACGTACGGAGAAGGAACTTCGTTTTCTCGGATTATTCAGCCTTTCTGGTGCGGTGTACGCTCTGACACATGGGGAGAAGTTACTGGGTACGTTTGTACCGTTCCTGACCAATAATGAGATACTTCGGATTCAGCTCCTTAGTTCAGCCTTTGCCTATTATTTTTTGCTTCGGTATATGGATGCCCGTGTACCAGGAGCAGTTCATCAGTGGTTTGTTCGTCTGGCTGTAGTGCTAATCGTTACCCAGACTATTGTGGGTCTTACGCTTCCTCCAACGCTTTTCTCGTCTCTTGAGCTTCCCATGTTGCTGATCTCACTTGTTGTCATGTTCTATACGCTGCGAGCCATTTTCTATTGGTTGAAAGGACGGCCGAATGACAGCCACTTTGCACTGGTGAGTATGATGAGCATACTCATGGTTGTTGTGTTATATACGCTTGGTGCGTTCACTACCCTAGACACAGCGTTCTTTGCGCTGATTGAACTTTTATTATTTGTATTTGCCCAGATGATTGTGACCGCATTCCGCTTTGCACAATCATTCCGAGACGTGGAAGCCCTGTCGGAGCGTTTGCTGGCCATCGACAGCCTGAAGGACGAGTTCATGGCGAATACGTCTCATGAGCTGCGAACGCCCCTGCACGGCATCATTAATATTGCGCAATCCATGCTGGAAGGGGCGGCTGGAGCAGTCACGCCCAAGCAAGCGAAAAATCTCTCCATGATTACTTCAACCGGGAAGCGCCTTTCACTGCTGGTTAACGATATTTTGGATTTTGCCAAATTAAAAAATAGTGAGATCGAGTTAAAACGGGTAGCTGTCGATCTGGAATCCGTTGCTCGTACTGTGGTTGAAGTCTCGGGTTTCACGTTTGAGGACAAGCCGGTTATATTGATTCAACAATGGCCCCAGTCCTTGCCACTTGTTGAGGCAGACGAAGATCGCCTAAGGCAAGTTCTGTATAACTTGCTGGGTAACGCCTATAAGTACACTGAGCAGGGTGAGATTCGATTGTACGCCAGCGTTGAAGGGGACTGGGTGAAGGTATCGGTCGCTGATACAGGGGTAGGCATTGCCTTGGACAAACAGGAGGATATCTTCCAGGCGTATGAGCAGAGTAACGGCACGATTGAGCGATTGAATAATGGAACCGGACTGGGTCTGAGTATTACGCGAAAACTCGTTGAGCTTGGCGGTGGTGAGATCTGGGTTGAATCGGAGCCGGGGCAAGGTTCGACCTTTCATTTCACCCTGCCTGTTATGAAGATGCCGCTGCTGCAAACTCATTCGAAACCAGCTGCCGCCCGATATGTTGCTGCACAGGGGGCAGGGGCGAAGGAGCTTGTTACAAGAGAGTCAGATGAGCAGGATGATCTTACGGAAGCGGAGTATACGATTTTGATTGTGGACGATGACCCCGTGAATCGACAGGTATTGCTTAACCTATTGTCGACGGAGCGGTATCGTGTGATTGCAGCGGACAGCGGGTCCACTGCGTTGAAACTCCGTGAGGAGTTCCCGTCCATTGATCTTGTTATTACGGACTGGATGATGCCTAAGATGTCCGGGCTTGAGTTATGTCGCAAACTGCGCGAGCACAGTTCCCTGTCAGAGTTACCGATTCTGATGCTGACCGCTCGCGGGTTGCCTGAGGATATCAAACACGGATTCCAGGCGGGAGCCAATGACTTCCTGAGCAAACCGGTGGATGCCGGTGAATTGCGTGCCCGGGTTAGGACGTTAATTGAGATGCGGAGTTCTGTGCAGGAGGCTATTCGGACCGAAATGGCCTTTTTGCAGGCCCAGATCAAGCCACACTTTCTATATAATGCACTGAATGTCATTATTGCGACCTGTGCAGTGAATCCGGACAAGGCAACGGATCTGCTGATTGAATTGAGTCATTACCTGCGCGGAAGTTTTGACTTCCAGAACAGGGAGCAGCTTGTACCTTTGACCAAAGAGCTGGAATTGGTGGAGTCTTATGTGCATCTGGAACAGGCGAGATTTGAGGAAAGACTGGCGGTTGAGTATGAGGTGGAATCGGACGTGCATCTATATCTGCCACCACTCAGTATTCAGCCTCTTGTGGAGAATGCCATTCGCCACGGCGTGATGGAGCGGGCAGCTGGCGGGACAGTTCATCTTAGGATTTTCCAAGAGAGCGAGCATGTAGTCGTCCAGGTCCAGGATGATGGTGTAGGTATCCCTCCTGAGCGTATGGCTCAGGTCAAGTCTGGGCGCACCGAAGGTCCGGGAGGTGTGGGGCTGCAAAATATAAACCGTCGCCTGATGTCTCTCTATGGACAGGGACTGGAGATTCATAGCCATGTGGGTAAAGGCACGCAGATCCGATTCCGTATTCCTGTGCAAAAGGTGGATTATTCCAATTAGTGTGCCGAGTGAAGCAATTATGGTTAACAGACTAGGGGGTGCCGATAAAATCGGTATTCCTATTGAATCTTTCATGGCAGGAGGCTGAAAGAACGGTGAGAGCCATTGTGATCGATGATGAGAAGCCAGCGCAGCTTCATCTGGAGCGACTACTACGAACGGACGGACGAATTACACCCGTGCAATGTTTTTCAACAGCTCGTGATGGTCTTCATTTTCTGGCAAAGGAACGTGTAGATGTTGTATTTTTGGACATTGGAATGCCCGAGATGAATGGCCTGGAAGCGGCTGAATATATACAGCAATTGGATCAGAGTATTCGTATTATCTTTGTTACGGCTTATGCGGACCATGCAGTGGAAGCATTCGAGCTGCATGCACTGGATTATGTACTAAAACCGGTAAGTTCCACTCGATTGGCCAAAACCGTTGATCGAATCGCGGGCATAATGTCGCATAATTCCCAAGTTGCAGCCACCGCCGAGGTACAGGGATCGGAACCTGTAACTGTGGAGTTGGATACTGAAGTTCCGGGGCTGCTTACGTTCAAACATCTGGATATCTACAGAAGTCTGGATCAGGGAGCCAAGAAACATAAGTGGCGCACAACCAAATCACAGGAATTGTTTGCTTTTTTGTTTCATCACAGGGAAGAATGGGTAAGCAAGGAGATTCTGCTGGATAAGCTATGGGGTGATGTTTCCCAGGAAAAGGGATTAACCCATCTACATACTTCCGTGTACCAGATTCGAAAGCTGCTTAAGGAATGGAACATGACAGGCAAGCTGGAGTACAATATGAACCGTTATCGTCTGTTATCAGGCAATCTGGTAAGTGATGTGGATCAATTTGAAAAATCCATGGTTTACCATGTCATCACATCCGACAATGTCGATGACTTGAGGCATATGATTCCGCTTTATCGTGGCGATTATCTGGAAGAGCATGATTATCATTGGGCACAGGCCAAAGCAAGGGAACTCAGACGCAAGTATACAGCGCTAGTTATGGATATCGCGAGATGGGACATGGAGCATGGTCGTGGCAAGGAAGCGATTGAGCAATTAACGATATTACAGGAACGGGAGCCTTATTCGGAAGAGATCTGCCGACTCATGATGGAAGTGTATGCATCCATGGATGATCAGCAAGGCATACTTCGTTTGTATCATTCATTTACATTGACATTAAATGAGGATCTGGGGTATCAGCCCGAGCCCGAAACAAGCAGGTTATATAAGAACCTGACGGACAAATAAACGTATGTAATGTAAGTTCAGACAGGAGGGTGAGCATGAAGCTATTTATACACCGCAAAGATTTGCGTACGGATGATCTGGCCGCATTCGATTATTTGCGGGAACACCAAGAAAAGAGTGTGCATGTTCTCATCTATGATTCATTCCTCCTGCGGCAAGGCCGAGAGAAGGAACACAGCGGTGTGAATTTCAGGCAGCACGCAGCGGAATTAGGCAGACAGTATCTTGAAGCCAATCGAAAACTGCATGTTGCTTATGGCAAACCGGCTGAAGTGGTTAAATTCATCCTGAACGAATTCAAAGGTGAGATTAACGAGATTGTGGTCCATCGGGACATGACGCCATATGCAATCGAGCGGGATAGGGCCATACGCAAAGTCAGTGAGGCGCACGAGGTTACGTTCACACAACTGACGGATCATCTGCTGATGGATCTGAATGGATTTGCCAATTTTACAGGCAAGTCGGAGCCATATAAGGTATTTGCGGCTTTCCATCGGCGGTGGGTGGAATTCATGAATGAACATCCCAACCCTCCTTCGGCAACAACGGTTGCAGCGTTGAAGGTGAGTGATCGTCAGATTGAATGGCCGGATGCAATGCAGGTACCTCCGGAGTTGCTGGAGGGCAGTGGTTCGAATGACGAGGACCCGCATCTGCTGTTGGATCAATTTTTGTCGGATCGAATTGCTGAATACGGAGATCATCGGGATGAATATGAGGCGTACGAGCCGAGTCATCTCAGTTCTTACGTAGCTGTGGGAGCTGTATCCATTCGCAAAATGTATGATGCGGCGAGTCGCACGGCTGAGGCTGGGGAATGGATCAGGCAGTTGTGCTTCCGCGACTTCTATCTGTATCGAGCGGTCTATGAGAGTCACTATTTTACATATGAAAAGCTGTACGATCTCTCGGCTCTCCATGATGATTACTTTGAACGGTGGTGCAAGGCGGAGACAGGCATTCCGATTATTGATGCAGCGATGACGGAACTGAATGAAACCGGACATATGCCAAACCGGCTGCGGATTCTCACGGCGATGTTTCTCACCAAAAACCTGCAATGCCCATTCACCCTGGGCGAAGCTTATTTCAGGCGTAAGCTGCGTGACTATGATAACATTCAAAACCGTGGTAACTGGTTATGGTGTGCCTCGCTTGGTGAGAATGCGGCTCCGTATTTTCGCGTGAACAATCCGGTAACACAATCCGAGAAATATGATCCGCAAGGTGATTATATTCGCAAGTGGTTGCCTGAATTGAAGGATCTGCATAGCAAGGACATCCATCAGCCGCGCAAGGATGCCATTGTTGATCTGAAGGCATCGAGACAGGCAGCTATTGACGTGTATAAACAGATTCTGGCGAGTCGTGCGAAGTAGACTCAGTCAGGGCGGGATGCATGCCCAAACCCAAATTTACCATTCTCATCCGGTTGATCCAATATTCATTTGGTTGAGAGCAGGATGTTCCACAGACCGCGTACTCGCGGTCTTTTTTACATATATAGACATGAAAATAGTGTGAAATGTGTTGGAAATTTAGGAATTGTTAAGAAAATGGACTATCCATCTTAAGCATTATGGCTTTTAATAGATAGAGAGCTTTATTGTATTAAGTCATATCTGACATATTGACGAACACATTAAGGAGAAACGTAAACATGAGTGAAACACTGAAAAGAGAGCGAATTCCAGAGCTGAATCTGGTGCGTGCCCTGGCAATTATCGGCGTACTCAGCGTGCATTCTACGTCCTACGCGACGGTGGACATGACGGGCTCAGGCTACTACTGGCTGTACAACTTTATTAATATCTTTATGAAATATGGTACGCCAACCTTTATTTTTATGAGCAGTTTCGTACTGTTCTATAACTATTATTCCCGTCCACTGGATAAGAAACTCGTGAGTAACTTCTACAAGAAAAGATTTGTGTATATTTTGCTTCCGTATTTCCTTTTTTCATTAATGTATTTTGTGTTGCTGCATTTCACGCATTATCAGGGCCGACCTTTCGGCGAATCGGCAGTAAGTTTTATCACGAAATTGTTTACAGGTAAGGCCTATACACATCTGTACTTTGTGTTTATTAACATGCAATTTTATCTGTTATTCCCATTGGTGTTATGGTTGCTTAAGAAATATCCTTCTGTGGTGAAATGGTCTGTTCCGATTGGACTATTGATTCAATGGGCATTCATCGTAAGTAATAAATATGGATTCCAGGTACCCAACAAGGGAAGCTGGGCGTTCTCGTACTTCTCCTATTTCATGCTGGGTGCTTTTATCGGGGTATATTTCCCTAAAATCAAGCAATGGTTTGTCATCAGTCGAGCCAATGCAACCAAAGGACGCGTAGCTTCATGGATTCTGCTCTGGGCGGTATGGATCATTGCCGGACTTGGCCATGTGTATATCTATTACCTGCTGCGTCTGAAGATCGCAACGTATAACACACTGTGGTATGAATTCTTCTGGAATGTGCATACCTTTGCTTGTGCGCTGGTGCTTATCCAGATTGCCTATCTGCTCTATCGCAAAGGGCCGTCACTCATCGTCAAGCCGCTGAATCGGCTTGGGGCATTGTCCTTTGGCATCTATCTGATTCATCCATTCTTCCTGTTGGTGTATCGGAATTATCCACCTCAAACAGGAGTATCGTGGTTAGTGCATCTATGGTATGCCGGAGGATTCGGTGTAGCTCTAATCGCTTCGTGGATCGTCGTTGGATTGACGGCAAGGTTTGTTCCATATGCATGGGTCATCTTTGGCAATCTGCCAAAACCCAAACCACGTCTCGTCCCACAACAGAACTCGGGGCAATTGGACGTTCGTTAAGATACATTTCCAACACAGGAATAATAAACCGTTTCTTGGTCGACCTTAGGGAAGAGCAGGAAGCGGTTTTTTTGATGTATGCAGATATGTGTAATATGGGGAACGAGTGTTTCTTTTTCATGTAAGAGGGGTAATCATAAGGCGGAACGATAATACATTATGGATAACAGGATTAAGGTGAATATAATGACAACATGCGAAAAATGCGGGAGACCGATGCAGGATATATTGGAATATGTGGAACACATTCTTCACGAATGCAGTGAACAGACACAGGAGTACAACTCAAAAGATTATCAGGCCTATGGCCATGAGGGTGTTCACGAGCAGATGTGATACAATAGAAAGAAACCGGATTCATACGGAACCGAGGTGACAACATGGAGACGGGTCCAGCCCCTTTCCGGCAAGGAAAGACGGAACAAGAAGCGCGACTGAGCAAAACGTGTATGTATTGCGGACAACAGCGGCCGATGTCCGAATTCCGGCGCAGAACCGGAAAGCGGGCAGGTCCCGGAGCCAGGCGTGGAGCCTGCCGCAGCTGTCGCCAGCTTGGTGGACAGGCTGACCACGAGTCAGGTTCAAGCGTGAGCGGACGAACGAATGAACGGATTGAGCATCAACGGGATGGCTTGGAGACACGTGCTGTTACTGCCAGACCCTCTGCATCTGCGAGAAATGAAGCAGGTCTTACCTCCCATGGTATGGAGCAGGGATCTGCTACGGTGTCTGAGTCTGAAAGAAGTCTGGTGTCTCAACCTTCAGTAGACTCGAATTCTTCGAATGACGATGAACGTGCTGACTTGGTGACTTCTTCACCCTCTTCACCCTCTTCTTCAGGTATTCGGAAGAAGAGGAGAAGACGGAGGAAGAGCAAGCGTTCAGAGAGCATAACGGGCAATGAGCTGAGAGAGACGAGTCTGGAGCATGATGGTTTGGCGGGTGAGGTAGGAGATGAGCCACAGCCAGGTGAGCACTGGCGTGGGGAAGAAGGGCATTCGCAGGGGCATGCTGCTGCGAATGAAAAAGGCAGTGCACAGCGGGCTGGCGCGCGAGCAGCCGCTGCAGTGCAGGCCGCCGAGCAGACTGCGGCGGCCCACCAGGCTCTGCTGCAGGCTGAGCCGCAAGGCCCGGCAGCAGAGCCCATGGCTGCGGATCAACCGACCGCAGCCAAACGCAAGCGCAAGCGGCGCCGCAAGCGTGCTGCCGCGCTAGCGCCGGGCGCAGGGCAGGCCCGCAGCGTAGCTGCTGAGGCCCATGCGCCGGCCCTGAGCGACCGTGGCGATGCCACCACGGTCGCTGCACCTACGGCGGCGGAGGCACAGCCTGCCGCCACCGGGCGCGAGCCTGGGCAAGCGCCGGGGGCCGCTACGGAGGCAGGGCCTCCTGCGCCCGTGCGCCAGCCTGGCTCGCCAGGGTCTAAGCCGCGCCAGGCGCGCAAAGAGCGTGCGCCCAAGGCGAGCGGCGAAGACGCTGCCCGCGTTGCATCCGGGCAGCGACCCGCGCATGCCAGCCGCAGCCACGGTGCTGGCACGGATGGCCGTCCCCGCCGTCAGACGCCGTCGGCCCCGGTAGCCATCGACCCGGAAGATCCGGCTTCGCTCCGGACCAACCGACAAGGCATGGTACGGATGAGGGGCAAGACGGACAAGGGCAGACGCTGGCATCAGGAAGTGGACATGGAGCTTGCGGTCACGCTGGTCAAGGAAAAAGCCGCTGTGGTGGTAAATCGGTACACGATTCGCCGATTGTTCAGCAACAAGGATTTCAAGCGGTATATTTTAACCCGGGATCAGTACACTTGTTACTTCTGTGGATCGTATGGAGATACGATTGACCATCTGCTGCCGCGTGCTAAAGGTGGACATACCACTCCGCTCAACTGTGTCTGCGCCTGTAATCTGTGCAACCAGTCCAAAGCAGCGATGGATGCCGAAGAGTTCATGCGTTCCGGTATTCCCGAATGGAATGCTGCCCACCAGGCAGAATTGATTGAACTGGCCATGCAGGAAGCACAGCTGGAAGAAGGATAAATGCCCCGAAGATGGAATCGGGGTTTTGATATAAAGAGCACACCAAGACCACAGAGGTCGAGGTGTGCTTTTTTGATTTAATTCTGATTTGGGTGGGAAGTCAGTTCGCTGTGCAATAATTTCTTCAAATTGACAACGGTGTTCATCGAAGATGTACGTTATACTGGGAGGGAGTTACTAAAGAAGCTTCATCATCCATATGAATGATGAAATGTATAGTGAGCATCAAGCCTGAGAACTTAGACTGTATAGATTGGATGGATGCAGATGACCCCGGCAGCATTAGACATTATGTCATATATTACGGAAGAAAATATTCGTTTCTGGCTGGAGAAGTTTCGCTCCCTGGGCCCGTTACCGGGAATTTTGCTTACGTTTATGAAATCATTTGTACCACCGCTTCCAACGCTGTTGATTGTGGGCGTAAACGGTGCGGTATACGGTCTGTGGGCAGGATTTATATATTCATGGATCGGTATGGTCCTCGGTTGTACCGTTACGTTCCTGATCGTACGGGAGATTGGGAAATCCGCTTTTGTAGAGCGATGGGCACGCAAACCTCGTGTGCAACGCAGCATGGTATGGATTCGTAGGAATGCATTCAGTTATGTTTTTCTGCTGAGTATCTTCCCGGTAGGTCCGTTTGTCATTATTAATGTGGCGGCAGGTATCGCGCGAATGCGATTATTATCTTTCCTGCTTGCGGTGGGCTGTGGTAAAGCGATCATGATCTTCTCTGTTACGTATATCGGTTCCAATGTGGAACAATTTCTGGAGCACCCAATACGCTGGGTAGGCGTATTACTGTTCATTGCGGTATCCCTGTGGGCAAGCCGCAAACTGGAGCGACACTTTACCCGGTCATCGTCAGATGGTGAAGATCTACATGATCTGAATCAACCCGCTGGAAAATCGATTTCTTCATGAATAAAAGAATGATCAGTGCGAAGATATAGGATTTCAGTAATCTCGTTAGCTCGAAGGAGGACCCAGCATGAATGATAATATCTATGCATTCAGCCGAACGATAAATCGTATGAGTGAAGATGAACTTCGTTCAGTACTGCGTGTGCTCTATATGAAATCAGCACAAGTGGTCAAGCGGCAGGAAGAGCAAGGCGAAAAGGTGGATTTTGCGGAAGCGGTACAGTCACTGTTTCGGAATATGGATATCCCTTTTGATCTGGGGCGTCTGGAACAACAAGCTCTCTCCGAGGTCGACAAGCCAAATGAAATTCATATTACGTTTGGAGAATCACCTCTGAGTAGTCTGAAAATGGGAATGAGTACATTACCTGATCAGGAAAAACGGAGTTTTTTTTCTATAGATGATAATTATGCGGTAGGGCCGTTAGGTGATCTGACCCGGCGTGCAGACTTGCAACGCAGGCATCTCTGGCTGACCGAACGAATGTGTCTCAATGACCGTGAGGCATATGGCATGCATGAACTGGAATCATTATTTGAGCTCAACGCCACAATACAGTCCTTTGATTCCAAGACGTCGATCATTATCTGGTATGCGAATAATGCACGGGAGAAGACGGGACTACTCTATGCCATGTATCTATTGCGGAACACCGAGAGTCCCATATATCTTATCGAAACGAGTGGCTTATATAAGCAATTATTTGATAGACCTGACGTTCAATACGATGTGCTCCACACAGGCGAGATTCTTCCGGAAAAGCTTCTGGCGATGTGGCACGTCTGCTCTGAGCAAGAGCCGCTGTCCAAGGGAGAACGCCGCCAACTGGAACAGGATTGGCTGGAACTTTCGGTACAGCCTGGGCTATTACGTATGATGGAGAATGGCGTGATTCGGAGCTTAACTGAAGATGCGTTGGACGAGTACATTATGCAGAAGGTGAGGGAACTGACACCGAACTGGGAGCCAGGCAAGTATATCCGAGCAGCTCGTATTGTGGGTGAAGTGATTGGTACAAGTAGCCAGCATATAAGTGATGCGTTCGTGGAGTACCGTCTACGACAACTGGTGCTGCAAGGCCAACTTGAAATGGATGGAAAGCCACTTGCAATGAGGTATTACAGTATTCGGCTTGCCGAGCGCTGAAAGGGACTAAGGCTGAAACGCACGGATAGAAAAACAAGCGACGAGATCGCGAAGTTTGAAATAAGACGGAAAATTTGAGCAGTTCCTTGCCCATATAGTAAGATGATCACGAAGTGTTCCCGATACCAGCTGTTCAGACTTAACACTTAAATAGACTGTTCCATCGGTGAGTAACTCCTACTTTTCCGGGGAACAGTCTATTTTTTCTCGTTAAGTACCGAACCAGCTTCGCTAGTGCATTGTCCAATAACATTCATCTTAATGATCTTCATTTGTATTATGATTTCTTCCCATTCCAGATTTCTAGTAGCGGTCCGTGCTGTCCATAGACCGGATCGGTAACCGGGATCGGAACCTCTCGGATTTCCTGAAGAGCCTTGGCACGGTCGCCTTCCTCACCTGTGCGTGTGTTGTAACTCATGCCGCCTGGATAAGCTCCTGCAATACGAAAATCAGTGCTGGACTCCAGACGTTTATGCCCTGTTCCAGCAGGAAGAACGACAACGTCGCCTGTTTGAAGGTAAACTTTCTGACCGTTTTCTCCGCCTAAAATCAGTTTCACGAATCCACTCACCACAGCAAGAGCCTCATGAGCATTACTATGATAATGATGATAATTGAACACACCATTCAACCAGCTATTTCCCCATCCATTACGGTTCAGCAACGATTCTGCGTGAAGGGCCTCTTCAGCCCATACATTCTTATACAAAAGCACAGGCAGGGTCGGATGATTGGGAATTACACCGTCATCCTGAAGGAATAACGTCTCTATGTCCTTTTTCCGTTCATTCATCTCACATCACCTCACTATAAATTACCCGATAACCTCAAGGACGAACAAAAAACAATTGTAAAATGATACAAAATGTATCATTTTAAGGGTATACTCAGTACATAAACTCTCTTCAATGCACTGGTTGTATAAATCGCAAGGGGGAATCGTGTGTGAACATTGTGATTACAGGGGCTTCTGGATTTGTGGGATTTAATCTTTCACAGTATTTGGCGCAAAAGGGGCATCGAATTACCCTTCTGGATCGGGATGATTATTGTCAGAGGCTTGTTCATGTCTCTCCTCTGCATGAGATGCCGTTCATCTGTTGTGACCTTGCATCGGACCGGATTCATCTACCTCCAGGAACAGATTACATTATCCATCTGGCTGCCATGCCACACGTGGATTATTCGTATCATCAGCCAGGGGAAGTTTTCCGCAATAATACACTCAGCACACAGTCTATCCTGCAATATGCTACGGAACATCACATTCCAGTCTTGCTGGCTTCATCCGTTGAAGTGTATGGCGGCGATTGGGGCAGAGTCTATCATGAATCAGATCCGTATGCACCCGTCTCTCCTTATTCCGCGTCCAAAGTTGCGTGTGAAATGCTGGCTCACTCCTATGCTCAATGTTACCAGCTTCCAGTCAAACTCTTTCGTTTGACCAACCTCTATGGTCCATGGCAGTTGCCAGACCGTATTATTCCCCGAAATTTTGGTCGGATGTTGGACGGACTGCCTCTGGATATTCAGGGATCGGCAGTGCGTGATTTCTTGTATGTAGATGATGCCCTCCGGGCCATTGAACAGATCATGCTGAAAGGCAAAGACGGACAGGTCTACAACATATCAACAGGGCTTGGAACAACCATGCAGGAGATCGGGGAGATCTTGAAACCAATGGATCGATCCGTAGCTGCAGTAGAGATCCGGGAGCAAGAACCAACCCAGTCCAGAGGGTCCAGTCTGGTCGTACATTCAGGCAGATTGCGAGCGGAATTGGGTTGGTTACCACAAACCACGTTGGAAAAGGGATTGGAAAAAACCTTCCGTTGGTATCGGGAACATCCCGAATGGGTCAGACAGTTCAGCCGTGAATACCATACAACAAGGGAAACGCGCAGTTTCATTATCGATATGGCAAGATACGCAGTTCCAGCAGTATAAAATGCACAAAAAAAGCCAGGGAAGGGTGTATTGAGTAACACCTTCCTTGGCTTTTTTGCGCCTCCGTCTCATTTTCGGATAGCTTCCGAACACGGACGGTCAGGCTATTTTAAAATAATCTATTGCACGAAATGTTCGTGCTGTTGGACCTCACATTAAAAGGATCTAGTGATGATCTTTTTTAATGTCGGCAATTTTATCCTGTACAGCACCTTTGGCTTTGTCTTTTTTGCCCTCAGCCTGAAGGGATCTGTTGTTGGTTGCATTACCGATCTGATCCTTCACTTCGCCTTTGGCTTTATTTACGCCTGCTTTGATTTTGTCGCCAGTTGAATTACTCATATCGAACATCTCCTTCGTTTCTGGTGTAGTCCTTATTAACCGGGATGTCCGCATTCTAAACGTTCGCTATTTCGTGGCGGTCAGAAATTTGTTCTGGATATTCTGTCAGAAATGATCTGTACGAAGAGTCAGTATAAGTATAGGCATTGCATAATTGCGTGCTTCATTAAAGGAATGAGAGGATGTTATGATATGAGCAATTATATTGGAAATGGTGCGTATTGTTACGCCAATTCAGCTTCAATGCTGCTGTCGTCCATTGGAGAAAAGATAGATCCCGGTCTGCTTGAAACCATCGGTGGCTTTTCACTAGGGGCCTTTCGAACGCAGGAAGATATGCTTTTTTTTGATAACTGTACCTCCAGTCCTGATCTGGCCATCAGCAAGGCGATGAGCATTCTGGGATTTAGTGTGCGCGAAAGTGTGCAAGCACGGGGTACAGAGATGCCTGTAGATGAGCTAAGAGAGGCTTTGAAGCAGGGCCCTGTGATGATGGGGCCGCTGGATATGGGCAAACTCGTCTACAATCCCAACTCTCCCAACCTGGGTGGTTGCGATCATTATGTAGTTGCGCTCAATATGAGGGGCGATGAAATATGTCTGCATGACCCGGCTGGATTTCCGAATGTCTTCCTGACACTGGATAAACTTGAGGAAGCATGGAAGTCTGAATTCCCATGGAGTAGCGGTGTGTATCGACGATGGTGGAGTCCTGAACGCATTGAACATCCTGATCTGGAGGAGATTAACCGCCGGGCTTTCACTTGGTTCAAATCAACCCTTACAGAACAGACCCATGATATTGCTGCACAGGAAGGACGAACCGGAGCATCAGCCATTCTGCATAAGGCGGAACAGGTTCGTACTGGAGCAATCGATGATAATGAGTGGGCTCATTATGTGTATTTTTCTCTGCCAGTAGGCGCACGTCGTGCCCATGATTATGGTTTGTTTTTTAACACAATCCATCCTGACCTTTCAGCTTTGAAATATGCACAATCCCGTCAATTCGGGGAATGCCAATCCCGTCTTGTCTCTCGGAACTGGGAGGCTGCTGCGACAATCATGGTGGCACTCGCGGAGACGGAAGCCATGATCGAAGCTTCTATTTTGAAGATGGAGTAATGAAAGCGAAGCGACGCTATAAGAAAGGGAGATATACATGGATGGATTAACTAACAATCGCCATATCAGGCCAGGGGAAGATGAGATATTAGAGGATCGGCAAAAGGAGCCGGATATCGCGCTTATCCAACGAGCCCAAACGGGGGATACAGAGGCCTTTGGAGAGTTGATTCACCGTTACCGTGGGCAATTGTTTCGTTATGTGCGGGCGCTTACGTATGATTCTTATCTCGCAGAAGACATTTTACAGGATGGGCTTATTCGTGCGTTCATTCATATGGGACAGCTTCAGAATGCTGAGCGTTTTATGGCCTGGATGCAGCGTATTGTACGTAATCAGGCGTACTCACATATGCAGCGCCAAAAGCAGCAGAGGGAACAACATTTTTCTTCGTTCTTTGCATTTGGATTCGGAGTCGATGATGCCTCATGGAGCGATCAAGACTCGCTCGACATGACGCTGAATCATCTTTTGAAGGATACAAATCGGAGATCGCAGGAGACAGACTATGATCCGTATCAAGCTGTTGCTCAGCAGGAAATGAGGAACAATCTCCACAGGCTGTTAGGTTGTCTGAATGAAAGAGAAAAACAGGTCTTCACATCATATTGGATGGAGCAGCTGTCACCGCAAGAAATGGCCTACAAATTCAATCTGACAAGTGCCAATGTGTATCAAATTCTGTCCCGTTCACGTAAAAAAGTGTCTCAGCTTCATATTCATTTATCTGTAGAAGAAATGCTGGCAGAGTGGAATTCACTCGGGCAAAATCGAGTGACTCTGGAGGAGCCCCTCTCGTTTCGGGCTCCCCAAACCTGGAACTCGGCAGCAGCATCCATTCACGAGATGTTAGGTTATATCGGTCCATCTCCGTCTCTCCCCATGGTTATGGGGATGAGTGGACTTTCTTTTCGTTTGACCATCCTGCCTCAGGACATACATATTGCTGGACCTACCGCCTATAACTTCAAAGAGGTGCTTACAAGAGGATTGCGACATATGGGTTATCGTTCCCATGCGGTTGAGGCTTTGGCGAGCGAAGCGGGACTCAATGCCAATCTGGTCGATCCTTCGATGCTAGAGGAGAAAGCGAAGGGGAAAAGGTTGCTTAATCCGAGACTTGTTCAGGCACTCTCCTTGATACGTTACTCCATTCATCGGGGAATTCCGGCCGTCGTGTGGGACCTGAATATTCCCGAATTCGGGTTGATCTATGGCTATGATGACGCAGCCCGGACCCTACACGGTACCGATTTCACTAAATCAGGAATAATTCCCTATGATCATGTAGGCCGGGGTGTGAATCAGGAAGTATTTGTACTGGCAGCGGAATCAGATGGCATGATACGAGAAATGAACTTGCACGCGGCACTGACAGCTGTGTTGGCTCATTATCGTGGGGAGGACCCGTATACCCTGCCGAACACAGTCAGTGGTGTGGCTGCCTATGCAGTCTGGAGAGAAGCCCTTGAATACAGACGGGTAGAACCGAATGGTCACGCCTATAACATTGCGGTTTTGTGGGATGCAAGGCGTTATGCAAGTGAGTTTTTCAAAGAACTTTCACTAAAGTGGGCTTCGACTGCCTGCTATTCCAACTTGATTTCATTCTGTCTTCAGGCAGAAGAGTTATATCGAAACATGTCCCAAAAGTTAAATACACTCGCGGTATTATTTCCTTTTCCAGATGGAGGACTGCCTAATGAGAAGGCTCATGCCGATCAGGCCATCTCGATACTTCTGGAAGTGGAGGAATTGGAGCGATCCGCCGTCGTTGCAATAAAAGCATTGCTTGAAGAAAAGGATCAGCATTCCCCAGAAATAGTTATGGTGTGACCTAATTGTAACGATCAGATGGGGCAAACAGTGAAAATAAATATCAGGAGGCAGGACGATCCGTCAGGCCTTCTTTCTGTTTTTTTTGCATTCGTGACGCAAGAGGTTCATACTTGAAATAGAAAAGATGTCTCAATGATGGAATAAGGCCGGGCCCAACGCTGCATAATAACGACAGTGACCAATTTCGTTGCATGAAAATTGTGATATTGGAAAACAATTCCTGAACATTTGGATAAACGATTCCTTCCTTGTGTACATATCGCACATCTGGTCATATGTGATCTTGTCTTAATACCACATGTGGTAGGAATACGGATCTTGGACAGGGGGATCGGCGGCGTTAGCTTGCCTTCATGGGTTGACAAAAAAATCGATTTTGTTACAATGTTCACAATATCTTCACAAGTGTAAAAAATTTCTTTTTCATGTTCATGTGTAAGAGGTGTAATATAAGGGTATAGAGTTCGGTTTCGGCCTGCTTGTCGTTTTGTGCGTCAACACATGTTGTCCGCAATAGATCCAAGATACAATGCATGATATGGGAGTGGCCATGAGCTACGCTCATCCTATTGTGTGAAATTTGGTACATTTAAATGTATTCGATGTATTTTGTGGTTCGGCTCTGCTTGACAGGCATCATGAAAGTCGCGGACTTCTATCCCAAAGTAAAGGAGGACTTTCTCTTATGTCACAATCGCCTACTCAACAAGAGGTGCCAGTTACAGAAGGTGCCAACGTTTCCGAGCGCCAGTCCTTGGACGTTCTGGATCAACTGATGAAGCCTGAGGTACAGGAGTCTTTAACCGTTCTGGTGGAGAACCTGCCTAAATTGGCTGAAATGGTTACTGCTATGACAAAAGCTTATGACTTTGCACAAAGTGTAGCAACAGACAAAGTTCTGATCAGCGACACAATGAGCGCAATGGGCGAGTTCGCTAAGCCTGTTGTAGACAAAGCTAAAGGTGTAGCTTCTGCTGCCATCGAAGCCAATGACCGTGCGCAAACAGAGCAAACTTCAGTTGGCTTGTTCGCTATGCTGAAAATGCTTAAAGATCCAAACGTACAACAATCGCTTCGTTTTGCTCAATCTTTCTTGAGCATCTTGAACGAGCGTCAACAACCGAAACGTTAAGACTTAGAAGAACGGAGGATGGATATGTCGAAGCAAATTTTGATCTTGGGTGGAGGATACGGCGGTCTGTTGACTGCATTGACTGCGCGTCAATACTTGTCTCCGGAAGAAGCGACAATTACTGTCGTGAACCGTTACCCTACACACCAAATTATCACGGAACTGCACCGTCTTGCAGCGGGAAGCATTGCTGAACAAGCAGTTGCTCTTCCACTTGAAAAATTGCTGCGTGGCAAAAACGTGAACTTGAAAATCGATACGGTGGATACAATCAAGCCGGATGAGAAAAAAGTTCTGATGACCAGCGGCTCCACATACTCTTACGATGCACTTGTCGTTGCCTTGGGCAGCGAAACGGCATTCTTCGGAATTCCGGGATTGCAAGAGTACAGCTTCACGCTCAAATCGGTTAGCGATGCAAACCGTATTCGTGCACACGTTGAAGCACGTCTTGATGCTTACAAACAGTCCGGCAACAAAGCAGACGCTACGTTTGTTATTGGTGGCGGCGGCTTGACAGGTATTGAGCTTGTTGGAGAATTCGCTGACCTGCTTCCTGCTGTATGTCAAGAAAAAGGCATCGACTTCAAAGAAGTATCCCTGTACACAGTTGAAGCAGGTCCTTCCATCCTGGCAGGATTCCCGCCAGAGCTGGTTGAACGTGCTAAATCAAGTCTTGAGAAACGTGGCGTTAACTTCATCGTTGGCGTAGCGATTACCGAGATGAAAGAAAACGAAGTTCTGCTGAAAGACGGCAGCTCCATCCCTACGAACACACTCGTATGGACAGGTGGCGTACAAGGCAACGCTGTTGTTGCTAACAGCGGAATTGAAGTGGATCGTGGCCGTGCGAAAGTTACGGAAGTTCTGCAATCTACTTCTCACAAAGACGTGTTTGTTGCTGGTGACAGCGCAGTGGTCTTCCCTAGCGAAGGCGCTCGCCCTTACCCTCCAACAGCACAATTGGCTTGGCAAATGGGTGAGACTATTGGTCACAACTTGGGCGTTATGTTCAAAGGTGGCGCAATGGAATCCTTCACACCAGTATTCTCCGGTACGCTGGGAAGTCTGGGTCGTAAAGATGCTGTCGGCATGATCGGTGGCAACCAGACTCGTCTGAAAGGTCTGCCTGCAACCATGATGAAAGAAGCAAGTAACATCCGTTACTTGGCTCACATTCACGGTTTGTTCGCACTGGCTTACTAATCTTAATGCCATTCAAGGGCGCCCTTTTGGGCGTCCTTTTTGGTTGTCACCATTACAAAGAATAACAGATATTCAGATGAAAAAAGGTGCGGCAGAAGTGGTCGATGTGAGGTCGCGTATAAAGTACCTAGGGGATATGGCATATTAATGGAACGATGGAATCCTTCAGATTTCATAGAGGTACTGAACGGGCATGGACATAAAGCCGGCGCTTAGAAGCGCCGGCTTTCGTTTAAATTATAGGATGAGTATCTTTAAATAAAAAGAACGGGGAGCAACAACAAGCCATTCAAGCCATCCGTTCAACTGAGAGGAGAATGACGTATGAACGTTTTAGTTATAGGAGCAAATGGACAAATCGGTAAGTTTGTGGTGGAGCAGCTGGCACAGGAAGGCAAACATAAAGTAACGGCTATGATCCGCAAACCGGAGCAGGCGGATGCACTGAAGGAACTCGGTGCCGAAGTGGTAATTGGTGACCTGGAGGGTAGTGTAGAGGATTTGGCTGAGGCAATGAAGGATCATAATGCCATTGTGTTTACGGCAGGTTCTGGCGGATCTACCGGTCAGGACAAAACACTGCTTATTGATCTCGACGGTGCGGTGAAAACGATGGAAGCCGCAGAGCAGCAAGGAATCTCCAGATATATTCTGGTCAGTGCGTATGGCGCAGATCAACGGGAGAAATGGTCAGAGTCCATTAAGCCTTATTACGTGGCGAAACATTATGCGGATCGTGTGTTGTTTGCAAGTGATCTCAATTACACGATTATACGTCCAGGTGGTCTGAAGAATGAACCAGGCACAGGTAAGATCGCAGTTGGAACCGATCTGGAGCCAGGAAGCATCCCACGTGAAGATGTAGCCCGCGTAATCGTGGCTTCTTTGCAGGAAGAGAAGACGTACCGGATGGCCTTTGATCTGATTGCCGGGGAGCATCCGGTTGAAGATGCCTTGGGCAAATTGTAGATGTTATTGTAAGATAACGGGAGAATGAAATGATGGGGATGAGGGGGAGCGCTGCATGAACGAAGCCGTGCTGGTCATAGAGGATGAGCCCAAAATAGCACGTCTGCTGGAACTGGAACTACAGTATGAGGGATATCAGGTGGGCAAGGCTGGTAGTGGAACAGAAGGACTGGAGAAGTATGCTGAAGGACAGTGGGATCTGATTCTGCTGGATGTGATGTTGCCTGGTCTGAGTGGAATTGAAGTGTTGCGGCGAGTTCGGGCCAAAGATGCTACGGTCCCGATCATTATGCTCACTGCCAAAGATTCTGTAGAAGACAAAGTATCCGGCCTGGATCTTGGAGCCAATGACTACATCACCAAACCGTTCCAGATTGAAGAGCTACTTGCGAGAGTTCGGGCTGCATTGCGGCTTAGTGCAGTGGCGTCTGTTGTTTCTTCCGCCTCTTCGTCTACATCTGCTGATACGGGGAATGACTCTTATGGGCATCAGGCTGAAGTTGAGGCGGGCTGGTTGACGGCTGCCGGGTTGAAACTAAATGAAGGAACGCGAGAGGTATCCCGAGATGGTGTGGCCATTGAGCTTACTCCACGTGAGTTCGACCTGCTCGTGTACCTGCTTCAGAATCAACGTCAGGTGCTCAGTCGTGACCAGATTGTGCAGGCCGTGTGGGGATACGATTATTATGGAGATACCAATGTGGTGGATGTGTACATCCGTTATGTGCGCAAAAAGGTGGATAACGGATTCACACCGCCCTTAATACATACCGTACGGGGCGTAGGATACGTCCTGAAGGAACAGTTATGAGCCTGCGCAGTAAAATCTACGGATATTCGTCTGTATTATTTGCTGTGCTGTTAATCGCGGTGAACCTGTCGGTCTACATCGTGTTTGAACGGATGTCGATTGATAATGAGGTTAATCGGGTGGAAGCGGAAGCGGAGTCTATTGTCAAAGGAGTGCGTCAGTCTGCCGGCTCCATTCCGCCGGATGATTTGTTGCGGGCCTACGCGCCTGTGAACGGCATGCTTCGGATCGTTAATGAAGACGGCACCAGTTCCCCAGTGACAACAACAGCAGCTTCCGAGCAGCTGAGCAAGCTGCCTTATAAGTACGAAAGTGAGAAGAAATCGGAGTATACCCAAGTTGAACAGATTGGTTATGTGTGGGTATCAGTCCCGGTCATCTGGCCTGATGGCGAGGTGGTGAATGTACAGGTCACCGAGAGCATTGCAGAGACGGAGAATCGTCTGTCTGTACTGCGGACTGTGCTTGTGGCGGTCACGATTATTGCTCTCATTCCAGCCATTATCTCCAGCCGGATTCTGGCGAACCGGATGACCAGACCGATTCAGCAGATGACACGCACGATGACTGACATCCAGTCCAGCGGACAATTCAAGCGTCTTCCACTGGAGGAAGGATCGAAGGATGAACTGAAAACGATGGGACAGACGTTCAACCGGATGATGGATCTGCTCGAATCCAACTTTGAGCGACAGGAGCGATTTGTATCCGATGCATCTCATGAGCTCAAAACACCGCTGACTATTATTGAGAGTTATGCCAGTCTGCTACAGCGGCGAGGAAAAGAGCGGCCCGAGGTATTTGAAGAAGCGGTAGAAGCGATTCTGTCCGAATCGGTTCGCATGCGAGAGATGACCGAGCAACTGTTACTGCTTGCGAAGCAGCCAGAGCAGTGGAATGTACAGTTGGAGCGTGTGGATATCACGAGACTGGCTACAGACTCCACACGTGCGTTTCGCGAAGCCTATCACCGTGAAGTCCGGTGTGAAGATCCAGGTCCAATCTGGGCGATCAGCGATGAGAGTAAGCTGAAGCAACTGTTGTTTATTTTGCTGGATAATGCCCGGAAGTATAGTGAGGATGCAATTGAAGTCAGGCTAGAAGCCAAGGGGCAAGAGTGCCGTATTCGAATCGTGGATACCGGGATTGGTATGCGGGAGGACGAGCTGGAGAAGGTATTTGACCGATTCTACCGGGTTGATCCGGCCAGAACACGCAGCTTAGGTGCAAGTGGTTCAGGTCTGGGATTGTCACTTGCCAAAGAGCTTGCAGGAGCAGTTGGAGCACGGATTGAACTGACCAGCACCGAGGGTGAAGGCACCGAGGCTTCGATTATTTTGCCTTTATCGGTTCAGAACGGGCCGCTCTCATGAAATTCTCATTCTTCTCTTATATACTAAATAAACTGAACTAAAGATTGTTCACACTGACACTACGATGACAGAACAACCTTCCAATCGCTGTTATCCCCAGATTTTTTTGATTCCCTTTTCTCAAGGGGAAAATCCGGGGATAGCGTATGCTTTCGATGCAGCTTTCTTTCAGAAAGCTTTCAGGCGAAGTGTATGCTTTCGAAGTAGCTTTCTTGCAGAAAGCTTGTAGCTTCGCTTTTTCAGGTTTTTCTGTCCTCTCCGTTACTGTGTAAAAGATTAGTTCATTTTATGTAGTAGCATTGGAAACTAAACTCAGACCGAATATATAACAGATGAACTCGGGCTATTGGGAGAGTTATAAGGGGGAAACGTGATGACAGAGCATGAGCAGCGACCACCGGAGATGAAACGGCATGAACAAGGGAACAGTGGATGGGCGAAATCGCGAAGGTCACTCTGGTGGGGTACAGGGCTTCTCGTTGTGCTGATTGTGGCAGTTGTGGTGTGGTGGAAGCCTTGGCAATCGACGGGTGCGGTACTTACGGCAGATGCGGCAGCACAATCGGTGCTTGATCAATATCCAGGAGAGATTGTAAATTCGACGTTGAAGGACGGGACGTATATCATGCAGCTCCGTTCGGAGACCGGCCTATATGATGTGCAAGTGGATGCCGTTACAGCTGCTGTGAATTCCATTAAACGGCTGGAGTCGAACCCGCAAGCGGAAGAGAAGACGTTATGGAGCCGCGAGCAGATCAAGACGGCGTTGTTAAAACAACAAACAGATAACCAATTGGTCTCGCTTGAACTTGTGGAGCAGCAAGGCAGTCCGGTATACACCGCGGTAGTGAAGGCAAAGGATAACAGTCGTGAAGAACTCACAATTGATCCATACACGGGAGAGACGATAGCTTCCAAAACAATAGCAGCCCCGACAACTGAACCAACCAAGGATGATCCCAAACCTCAGTTTCTGAGCGAGAAACAAGCCAAACAGAAGGCACTTGCGGAGGTTCCGGGGGAAGTGGACGACATCGAACTGCGTGGAACCAACAGCGGGAATCCATATTATCTGGTTGAAATTGATTTGGAGGATGGCCGGGAGGCTATTGTGCAAGTGAATGCCATCTCAGGAGCAATTCGTTCGGTGACTTGGGATGAGGACGATGATTAACATTTGTACAGGAATCCATTGAATATAGAGTTACACCTTGTTGGATAGATGATTCCTAATTTAGGGGTCATCTTTTTCATTTCTTTTAGATTACATACATAATGAACACTCATTAAATGAGCATTCTCTTCATTTTCTCATCAAATTCTAATCTAACTCTCGCTGATCTCTCATTCCTGCAGGTTATTCTATAAATGTAGACGAGAACGAAACAACAACAACGAGGAGATGAATGATGATGATGAACAAACATAAACTTTGGATTGGTAGCTTGTCAGCAGCAGTATTACTTGGTGGATCGGCCGTAGCGGCTAGCGGGAATGTGAACGGACAATCGGTGCAAACTACACCAACGTCAACAACACAATCTGCAACACAGAATCAGAACAGCACAGGTAAAATGCTGAATGCATCCCAAGCGAAAGCGTTGGCGTTAAAAGCAGCCGATGGTAAAGTGGATGACGTGGATCTGGAGCGTAGAAACGGCCAAACGTTCTATGAAGTTGAGATCGACAGAAAAGGAACCAATGATGTTGTCGTTCGTCTGGATGCTTATACAGGCAAAATCCTTGCGGTCGTGAATGATGAAGACTACGATGATGACGACGATTATAAAGGTACTGTAACAGGCAACACATCTAATAACTCTACTTCCAAGCAGGTCAAATTGACGGCATCCCAGGCTTCAAACATTGCGTTGAAACAAGTTACGGGTGGTAAAGTAACCAAAGTCGAGCTGGATCATGATGATGGTCGCTATGTGTATGAGATCGAACTGAGAACTGCTCAAGGTGAAGCAGATTTAGATATCGATGCCAACACAGGTAAAGTGTTATCGTTTGACCAGGATTTTGACGACCAAGATTAAGCAATAAGGGTGAGTATACGCCGATAAAACATCATATAAAAACCTGCCTATGAACAGCCGCACACAGCTAGAGATCGTTACATCATGGAGGGGCAGGGCAGGTATAGCAGAGGACGCTTCGGGGGAAGCGTCTTTTTGTTGTTGATTGAGAGAGCGGAGTATAAAATTGTACATCTTCCGCCGGATTGTTCACTATTCGAGCAGGAACGTGGCGGATACAATCGGAATCAGGGAGGTGAACGCCCAGCCAGTATTGCCAGGAATTCTAATGCTGAAATGCATCATCGATCGGAGGCAGATGAGACATATCGATTTTAATTTTATGTAAGCGCTTCATAAAAAACATGGAGGTGCATTACGATATGGCTATGAACGATGGATGGTTGAAAAAGAATACACATTCACGTCGCTTTACCCGTCGCTTGAGTTATCTGCTTGCTTTGGTTTTGGCTCTGCAATCCATAGGTATGCTGCTCGCACCCGGACCGGATGCTTCAGCTGCTCCACTCAGTGTAACGAACGGGATACAGTTCAAGGATACCAATGGCAATGTCGTTCATGCTCATGGGGGCGGGATGATCAAGGCAAATGGGTATTATTACTGGTTTGGGGAGAATCGTAATACGAATGGAACGTTCAAGGCAGTGTCCGTGTATCGTTCATCGGATCTGAAGAACTGGGAGTATCGTAATGATGTGCTGACCAGCAGCTCGGCAGCCGAGCTAAATATCTCTAACATTGAACGCCCAAAGGTCATCTACAACAGTGCTACCGGCAAATATGTGCTGTGGATGCACAAGGAGAATGGTCTGGATTATGGCGAGGCCCGAGTGGCCGTAGCTACTTCGAATACGGTTGATGGCAACTACACGTATGTGGGCAGTTATCGTCCACTTGGGTATGATTCCAGAGACATGACGGTATACAACGATAACGGAACCGCTTATCTGATCTCTGCGACCCGAGTGAATGCTGATCTGAATATATATAAGCTGACCCCGGATTTCCTGGGTGTGGAATCCTTAGTCACAACGCTGTGGCCCGGACAATATCGTGAAGCACCTGCCCTATTCAAAAAAGACGGCGTCTACTTCCTGATCACCTCGGGTGCGACCGGCTGGAATCCAAATCAGGCCAAATATGCGACAGCCTCCAGCATTACAGGCACATGGAGTGGTCTTAGCAATTTTGGAGACAGCACAACGTATGGTTCCCAATCCACCTATGTCGTTCCTGTAGAAGGTTCACAGACCACATCTTATCTTTACATGGGTGATCGCTGGGCTGGAGCGTGGAGCGGACCGGTGCAGGATTCCAAGTATGTCTGGCTGCCACTTTCATTCCCGAGTGCAACCAGTCTGGCGATGAACTGGGCCAGCAGTATTACGATAGATACAGCAACAGGGACCGTGACCGGAGTGAGTACACCGGATGTCTGGGACCCGAATGCTTCATATCAGCTGATTAGCCGTAAAAGCAATAAATTACTGAATGTCATTGGGGGTTCTTCCGCCAACGGTGCGGATCTGGAGCAGCGAGCAGATGGGGGGATGACAAGTCAACAGTGGCAGATTACCGATGCGGGTGGCGGTTATGTCAAAATCATCAACCGTTCCAGTGGCAAGCTAATTGGTGTGGAGAATGGTGCCACGACGGATGGGGCTGTCATTGAACAGTGGAATGATGGTGGCTGGGCCAGCCAGCAATGGCAGCTCGTCCATGTAGGTGGTGGTTATTATAAACTGAAGAACCGCAGTACAGGCAAAGTATTGGATATCTCCAGTCAATCCCTGGCAGATGGGGCTGCGGCCATCCAGTGGACGGATAATGGCGGCACGAATCAGCATTTTCAGATTGTTAAGGTGCAGTAAGACTTTTTAGATATTAGAAAATAAGATTCAACATAAAGTGGAAGCCCTTGTCTCTTACCATAAGGTGGGATAGGGGCTTTGTGATGTATTCACGCATGTTACGTGATGCTTTTACTCGAAGGGGATATCCAGCTGATGGCTGATATCGTGACCTATTTCCGATCATTACCATCCCAATCTGTGGTAAACTAGTAGAATTGTAGAAAAAGGTAGAGACAGGAGCTGGATAACGAAGTGAGTGAACAACAAGTGCTATCCATTGAAAGCTTGCGTATGAGATACAACGGACGTTATGTGCTGAACGGCATCGATCTGGAAGTAAATCGCGGTGAGATGATTGGATATATTGGTCCAAACGGGGCTGGAAAAAGTACGACGGTTAAGATTTTACTCGGGCTGGTTGAAGGATATGTAGGCACGGTGCGAATCTTTGGTAAAGATATTGCGGATGGAGATGTAGAGTATAAACGCAGAATCGGCTATGTTCCGGAGGTGGCGGAATTGTACGAACAATTAACGCCTGCGGAGTATCTGACTTTTACGGGAGAGTTATACGGTATGTCCTATGAGGATGCGGATTACAAAGCCAAGCTATTGATGGATTGTTTTGGAATGGAAAAATCATATCATTCCCGCATTGCCTCTTTTTCCAAAGGTATGCGTCAGAAAGTGCTGTTGATCTCTGCGCTGCTGCATGACCCGGATCTGTTGTTCCTGGATGAACCACTCAGCGGATTGGATGCCAATAGTGTGATGGTGGTCAAAGAGATTTTGTCACAATTGTCAGCCAAAGGCACAACGATCTTCTATTCGTCACACATCATGGATGTGGTGGAGAAGATCAGCAGTCGAATTGTACTAATTGCTGAAGGGCGCGTAGTGGCAGACGGTACATTCAAGCAGCTCCAACAGCAATCCATGGAAGGCACGCTGGAGGAAGTATTCAATCAACTAACGGGCTTCAATGAGCACAAAGCCATTGCTGAGCGATTTGTATCGATTGTGCAGGAGGTGTACTGATATGGAGGAATCCTCCGACTTCCGCACACTCAAGATTCTGGATCGCTTTCGGCCAATCATCGCCAGAACAGGGGCTGATTATGATGTGCTACGTCTGATCTTGCGAGTGAAGTTCCAGATGGATCAACGCAGAGTACCTACTATTTTATCCAACAATTCAGGAAAAAAGGAGCGCAAGGAAGGTAATCAGTTTCTTCGATCCCTGTGGTTATATGGATTAATGGGACTGATGATGGTTCCCTTCATCGTCTGGGATACGGGGCATTTCATGCTTCAGATGGGCCTTGTGTTTGGCATCTTAATGTTTATGATCATGACGTCTATGATCTCAGATTTTTCCTCCGTGCTACTGGACATTCGGGATCGTAATATCATTATGACTAAGCCCGTTAATGGGCGAACGGTGGGTATGGCCCGAGCCATCCATGCGGGCGTATACCTGCTATTGCTGACAGGTTCATTAACCGGTATACCGCTAATTGCCGCGTTGGTGACCCATGGGATCGGATTCTTTCTGATTTTCCTTGTAGAACTGATTCTGATCAATATGCTGATTCTGGTGACAACGTCTCTGATCTATCTGTTCATGATGAAGTTTCTGGATGGTGAGAAGCTGAAGGATATGATCAATATGGTACAGATTCTGCTTTCCGTGGGGATTGCGATCGGTTATCAGCTGGTCATCCGTTCGTTCAGTATTATTGATTTTGGTATGGTATTTACCCCGGCTTGGTGGCAGTTGCTGTTACCTCCGTTATGGTATGCGGCTGCATATGAATGGTTATTTGCAGGGGGCGGGAATGTGTGGATCTATACGTTCACAGCACTGGCAGTCTTGGTTCCTGTGGTGAGCATGATCGTATATGTGAAGCTTATGCCTTCCTTTGAATTGTATTTGGAAAAAATGGCACATTCGGGTCAGTCCTCCGGACGCAGACGTGGAAGATGGGATCGGTTGATCTCCAAGGTGGTCAGTCGTTCGAGAGAAGAGCAGGCTTGCTTCCGTCTGTCAGCCAGCATGATGCGTAATGAACGGGAATTCAAGCTGAAGGTGTATCCATCGCTTGGTTTATCATTTGTTTTACCTTATGTATTTTGGTTTACTGAATTGCAATCTTCTAGTTGGGCGGAGTTTAGACAAAGTTCGTTTGTATACACCTTTTACATCGTGCTGATGCTGGTTGTAACGGTTGTAGTCATGCTGAAATTTTCAGGACAATATAAGGCATTCTGGACTTTTCGCGCTGCACCGATGGCGAATGATAGCGCGTTATATAAAGGAGCCCTAAAGGCATTCTTATGCAACATGTTCCTGCCTATATTTCTGGCAAATGCCATTTTGTTTACCTGGACATTTGGGTCACGGATACTGCCGGATATTGCAATTATTATGCTGACAGCTACGGCGCTTGTGCCACTGGCAGGCAAATTGTTGTTGCGTAAGCCACCGTTCTCCCAATCCTTCAGTATGGCGCAGCAAAGTGATGGTTGGTATGTATTCGCCGCCCTCCCTGTGCTTGCTATGTTATGGGGAGTCCATGTCTTTTTCCGATCAGTGTCAGGGGGCGTATGGATCTATGGTGCGCTACTGATCGTAGCGAATGTGTTGCTGTGGACGCTGCTGTTTCGAGAGAAGAAGACAGCGAAGAAGAGGTCGGTTGCAGTTTGAGAAGTTGCAGCAGAACTGAAGAATAAAAGAGTAAAAGAAGGAAAGAAAAGAGGGTGGATTACGTTGAGAGGGACGGTTTACAAGAAAACTTAATGTAATCCGTACAGAGAGCGATTGGAAAAAAATGAGCCAAAGAATCAAAGAATCAAGAGCAAGAGCAAAAGCGATAAGGGATTAGAAAGTAGAAGGACGAAGTGATAAGAGCCTAGAAGAGTTAAGAGTGCTAAGAAGAACTAAGAAGAACTAAGAAGAGCTAAAAAGAGCTAACCGGGACACTTACGTCTAGGTTAGCTCTTTTTGATAGGTGATACTACCCCATAGAACCTTCGCCCGCAACGCTAACGAACCTGAGACAACCTATTCAGGGTGAAAATCTGAAATATAAATTCTAACGAACCTCAGGAACGCTATCCTTTGGAAAAGTAGCTATTTAGCTTGAAAAAGAATCAATCTAGGCGAAATAGTGCGTCTGAGATTCGTTAGATAGTAGGTTCGCGCTAAAAGGGGCAAATAGGGTGTAACAGATTCGTTAGAATGGAGTAAAGCAGTGGAGGCTCTCTTTCAGTACGTCGAAATGTCGAAATCCAGTGAAGCTATAATGAGTTCCAGATATGCTATAGCTTTGAACATTAGAGTGACGAAGAATGTGTGTGCGGTGTGAATATACATAGGTAGCAGGGTTGGATGCCCTATTTCTTATGGCCTGAGCGGAGGATGGATTCCGCCAGCCGATCGGCTGCATCGGCTGTGGAGATCGCAGATTGCGTAGTCTCTGCGTATACCTTACTCAGCGTGCCTGCAATCCCCGCCACTTTTTGGCGGATCAGGTCAGGCCCGGCGCCTTCCAGCTCGTAGGCGGTGGAGATGATTCCGCCTGCGTTGAGCACATAATCAGGCGCGTACAGGATGCCGCGCGCCTGCATGCGGCCTGCAACCAGCTGTCGTTCACTCAGTTGGTTGTTGGCCGCCCCGGCAACGATGGAGCAGCGCAGCTCCTCCACCGTTGCCGGGGTCAGTACGCCCCCTAGGGCACAGGGGGCGAAGACCTTGCAGTCAGCGGCGTGAATATGGGCCGGATCGGCCGAGATGGCGCCGCTGAACTGCACAAGGGCACGTTGTACACGCTCCGGTACAACGTCTGCCACAATGAGCCGTGCCCCGGCTGCATGCAGGTAACGGCACAGGGCATACCCGACCTTGCCCAGTCCCTGGACGGCAACGGGAATGCCCTGCAAAGATGCAATGCCTTGCTGGCGCAGCGAGGTCACAATGCCGATGTGTACGCCGTAGGCGGTCATCTCGGCAGTGAAGTCATCCTGCGCCCCAAGCGAACCCGTGGTGTCCGTCACATGTGCGGTCTCCAGTCGGATCTGGTCCATGTCTGTCGCCGTGGTACCCAGATCAAGACCAGTCACGTATCGCCCGTTCAGCCGCTCCAGACAACGACCCAGTGCACGAAAGCGCTGCGCCCGCCTGGATACGTCCGTATCCAGGCTCTTATCTATACGATCAGCAACCTGATCGGCGGCGACTTCTCGTTCCGTGGCAGCGCTCTTTTGCTGCTCTACCCCTAGATCTCCAGCGACTTGCTCACCACTAACAGACCCGCAACCATCCACATCCGGTTTTGCACTCTTCGCAAAGGGTGAATCCCATATGACCACTTTCCCGCCACCATACGGCAGTCCAGAGATTGCATTTTTGTACGTCATGCCTTTGGCAAGCTTCACAGCATCCCGAACAGCTTCTTCCTCGGACGCGTACGTCCAGTAGCGGCATCCGCCGAGCGCAGGTCCAAGGACCGTGTTATGAATGGCAATGACCGCCCTCAATCCACTATCTGCATCATGGCAAAAAATGAGTTCCTCCATGCCTTCCCGCTCCATCTCCTGCCATAGCTGCATGACGGTACCCCCTTTTTTTTTTGACCCATCCATCCTGGTTCTGACCTGATATCCTGTGCCAGCGTGCTTGGCTTTATGATGATACAGCATATTCAAAGACCCCCGTTTTCGACCCTGGGACCTCCGCCGGGTTGATAATCGGTACAAACGGTTCTATAATTGCAGTTCCGGCATGCCAGAGAGCAGAAAATGCCTACGGATTTACATTCAACCGTTTAGAATGAGGGCATAACGTCCAATGATGGAGATAGAGCGAACATACAGGAAGCATAGATGAAACGAAATCGTCGAGGATATGCAGCAAAGGGCCAATTTCGTTGTGAAGGCCAGGAAAGAGGGATTGTGATTGTTTAAAATATTGGTATTTATCTTTTTGATCCAGATTGTATATGTATCGGCTTATACACTCCGGATGATTCTGACACTCAAAGGACAGAAATATATCGCCGCACTGATCAGCATGGGTGAGATTGTGATCTATGTGCTCGGTCTGAATCTGGTGTTAAACTATCTGAAACAACCGGAGGCCCTGATTGTATATGCGGTAGGTTACGGATTGGGTGTGCTGCTCGGAGCGTGGATTGAAGAAAAGATTGCGCTCGGTTATATCACCGTTAAAGTAATCTGTAATCAGCTGGATGGAAGCGTCGCGAATGCCCTGCGAGATAAAGGATATGGCGTTACTGCATGGGTGGGCAGTGGACGTGATGGAGATCGGCTTGTGATGGAGATTCTGGCAAAACGTAAAAACCAGAAATTGCTCTACCAGACGATTCTCGATCTGGACCCCAAAGCATTTGTTATTACCGTGGAGCCCAAACAGTTCCATGGCGGCTTCTGGACACGTTCCATCAAAAAGTAAAATCGAGCAGGTCTGCGGCAGATGCAGTCCTGCTTTTTTAATTTCATCCCATCTGGAATGTTCTTGTTACCTCGATGTATCCCTGAAACCTCACTCTCCAAGTTAACTCTGTACGATTCAAGGTTGCTTACAGTACAAACCCTTACCATACCAGCCTTTCCTAACCACATGTGAGATAGGGATTATTGTTGTAATCGCTTTCAACACTTACATTGAGAACATGTCCTTCGTAACTTGGCATGGCAGCGATGGACGAATGTCATCATCATATATTGGGAGGAATGGAATCGATGAAAACTAAATTTCGAAGTTTATGCAGCACAGCCCTGGCTCTAACGTTGGGGTTAACTTTATTGTCCGGCCCGGCAAGTGTGCAGGCAGCGGGTAACGCAGACTACAATCTTACAGGCTTCTCCCAAGGGAACGCGGGCGGCGGCATCATTAGCGAATCTAACACAGCCACGTATAAGAAAGTGTATAATGCGACCGATCTGGCATTGGCGCTGAAAAAGAACTCCGGTGTCAAAGTTGTTGAGATCATGAACGATCTGAATCTGGGATGGAATGAAATTCCGAGCGCAGCGCAGACTTCTCCTTTAGCCAAGCATAATGATGCGCTGACGCATCCCGTATTAAAACAGACCGGTGTCAGCAAGCTCACGATTGACGGTTTCAATGGACTCACGATTTTCTCCGCCAATGGTTCCAAGATCAAACACGCTGCGATCAGCGTGAAACGAAGCTCAAATGTCATCATCCGCAACCTGGAATTTGATGAGTTATGGGAATGGGATGAATCCACCAAAGGTGATTACGACAAGAACGATTGGGATTACATCACCCTGGAGGAGAACAGCAACGTGTGGATTGATCACTGCACATTTAATAAAGCCTATGACGGACTCGTCGATTCGAAAAAAGGAACCAGTGGCGTGACCATCTCCTGGTCCCTCTTCAAAGGGGATGACGGCAGCTCGAACAGCTGGGTTACCCAGCAGATTAACGAATTGGAAGCAAATAAGGCTTCCTATCCCATGTACAACTACCTGCGCAGCAGTGCTGTAGGTCTCAGCAAAGCCGATATTATCGCCATCTCCGGACCCCAAAAGAAAGGACATCTGGTCGGTTCGACCAGCTTGGAATCAGCTAACGCCAACCTGTCCATGACGCTGCACCATAATCTGTACAAAGATATTCAGGATCGGATGCCGCGCCTGCGTGGAGGCAACGCACATGCATACAACATCGTGATGGATTCGACAGGGGCACGTGCCGCTAAAGCCAAAATTACAACGGCGATGGCAACAGCGATTGCGTCCAAAGGTTATAAATTTGATATCATTGGCAATGGGGCAATCTCCACAGAGAGCGGAGCCGTATTGGTCGAGAAATCAGTCATCAAGGACGTGCTGTATCCTGTTCGCAACAATCAGACCGATCCGGCAGACCCAACCTATACCGGCAAAATCAGAGTGACCGATACCATGTATTCTTTGGATGGCAGCTCATTCCGTGGAAGCAGTGATACGTCTGGCAGTCCACTGGCGCCAATCCCGGCGGTGATAAAATCGTTCTCCTGGAACGGCTTCTCGACACTTCCTTACAGCTATACCACGGATGATCCATCCACGCTGAATGCACGCCTCACGGCTTCCAATGGCGCGGGTTCGGGTAAATTGACCTGGTCCAAGGATAATTGGTTGAAGACAAGTTATTGATATCAGAGTAACCTGTTGCTTTTACGTTCTTCAAATAAGGAAAAGAGTGCTCCTGCAGCTACGATAGCCGGGGGTGCTCTTTTTATATGAATCGGCTCCATAAACAGTTTGGCGGGCCGCTTGAAAAGTGACTCCTTGTTAGGGTGGATCATCTCCAGCTACAGCATGTGTTAGTCTCGCCGGTGATCGTTGTGAATCTTTATTTATCTTCATTACCTTTGTGAGTAATTTATGACAAATTAACCATTTATGCAAGTACGCCTTGTAATTTTACTTACCGGTAAATATAATTTATTAGAATTGACCAATAAGGATGGTGAAGCAGCTTGGATGTATGGATATACTCCGTACTTACTCTTGTTTATTTGATACTTGTTGTTTGGATGGCCGTCGATTTAACCCAGAGGAAGCAATGGCTCGCGTATTCCAGTTTTCAGCTATTCGTAGCGTTCAGCTTGGCATATGACAATGGAATTATTGCTGTAGGTAATTTGATAGGGGATGGGGAAGTGTTAATGGTCCTCAGTAGTCTTCGATTTTGGCTACATGCCTTTGCTACCCCTACCCTTATTCTTGTTGGCTACCATATCTTGCGCAGCTCAGGTGCCAAGTTTGCCAATAGAAGTATAACGAGTGTGGTGGCATGGCTGATAACTTTAGGTTTGGTTATCTACCAGATTGTAGGTTTTACTTTATCCGAGGTTAAAAATCTCAAGGTTATAGAAGAGTATGGAGTACTGAGATATATGGCAGAAGGTCATGGAGGTCCGCCGATGATGGTGATCATCGTGGGGCTTGTTCTGTTATTTGTTAGCCTGGTCGTTCTTTTCAAACATAAATGGGTTTGGCTGTTTGTTGGAACTGCCTTGTTGTTTGTAGGGCAGTTAATCTCCCTGCCAGTGGAAACCGGTACTTTAACCAATGTGTATGAGCTGATCCTCATCCTCTCGATTTGGAGAACGACTACATTTTTGGAAAATTCAACAGATCATCGCCGTCGTTAAGCTCCAATTCATCAGAAAAGACTGGCCAGTAAGATAAAGGCCAGTCATCTGTGTTCGTTTATTTCATTTTTTTATTCAGATATCCATAGTATCTGATGAGGCAGACACAGCACTTACCGATTCACGATAGATGATGTTGCCTTTCACGTGTACACGGCCGAAACTGCGGTTTGGGTTGTCGACCTTTTTGAGCATGGACTGAACTGCCGTGCGTGCCATCTGTTCCACATCCACTTCAACAGTTGTGAGCTTGGGATCGGAGAGCATCGCATAGATATCATTATCAAAACCAACAACAGAGCATTGGCCAGGCACCTGAATATCCATTGAAGTCAGTTTTTGAACGAGCAGATGAGCGACCTGATCACAGTTGCATACAAAAGCGGTTGGCAGCTGTTCCGGCAGATCAATCTCAATAAACGTACCCCGTTCATCCCGATCATTCAGAACCAGATCTGGATTCATCGGCAAGCGATGTTCCAGCAAGGATTTGTAGTACCCGAGGAATCGATCCTGGATGCTGCTCGTGGAATACAGGTTCCCTACATAAGCAATGTTACGGTGGCCCTGCTGAACCAGATAGTTCGTCAGCTCATAGGCAGCGTAGAAGTTATCGGTAACAACGGAATCGATGTCCGAATGTTCATCGTAGAAGTCGAGAAACATTTTGGGAACTTCCATCGATCGCACCAGTTCAATATACTCTTTGCTGATCTGTCCGAGCACGATGAAACCATCGACCTTGTTATCGCTGTACAGCTTGGGCAGTGTTAATTCCTCCTCATCCTCCACATTCAGAATGTGCAGAATGCCGTAGTAGCCCTGTTCCTCCAGATGTTTGGTGATGCGCTGGAACACGCGTACATAGAACGACTGCGTAGGCCCGGTAAAACGCTCCGGGATAATTACGCCAATATTATGGGTTAAGCCTTCCTTCATGGAACGGGCAGCAGCATTATACCGATAGCCCATTTGGGCAGCAAGCACTTTAATTTTTTCCTTTAATTCGCCACTCACGCCATCTTTATCATTCAATGCTTTCGAGACGGTCACACTGCTGACCCCGAGCCTGTCGGCGATATCCCGCATGGTGATATTGTTCTTCAGTATGGTCGCCTCCTTCAAGCCGGTATAGGCACAATGTGCTGTCATTATGATGAACACTTTCTTCCAACATAATAACAATCCATATCAGTATACATCGTTACCCACTTGTAATAAAGCCATTCTGGCTGTTGTTTCGCTAATTTTCAGCACATTGCAGGTTTCCCTGAGAGGACGCTCTACCGATGTTACGTTAATTGTTTCTGTAAAAGCTTCTCATTCTGTTCAATCAGCTGACCCCGCTGGCTGGCACAGTCCAGGGAACGATACGGATCAGCTGGTGTATTGAACGTATAATCAACCAGTTTCTCCAGAGTAGTTGTTGCCACATGACAGCGGGTATCGCTGGATGCGTAATAGATAAAGACTTCTTCTTTTTCATTGACCACAGCACCGTTGCAGAAAATAACATTGGATACATCGCCTACACGCTCTTCGTCATAAGGAGCAATGAAGTGGCCGCCCGGCTTGGCAATAATACGCGCCGGATCATTCAGATCCGTAGCAAAGGTGTATAACACATAACGCAGGCCTGCCGCGGTGTTCCGAACTCCGTGAGCAATGTGAATCCAGCCACGATCCGTCTTGAGCGGAGCAGGGCCTTGACCGTTTTTGACCTCATATACCGTATGATATTGCCGTTCGTCGATAATGTTCTCTTCATGAATGACAGGGTTCAAGATATCCTCACACAGACCAAAGGCGATTCCGCCGCCGCTGCCTGTTGAGATGAATCCGTCCTGTGGACGGGTGTAGAAGGCATATTTTCCATCCACGAATTCCGGGTGCAATACGACATTGCGTTGTTGAGGGGAATTCGTTGTGATGTTGGGCAACCGTTCCCAGCTTGTAAGATCCCGTGTACGAACCAGTCCTGCCTGTGCGACTGCACTGGATGTATCAAATGCAGGAGCCTCAGGGTCTTTGCGTTCCGAGCAATAGATGCCATAGATCCAGCCATCTTCATGTTGAACGAGGCGCATATCATACTGATTGGTTTCATCCGCATCGATATCTTCCCAGACCAATGGTTTACCCGTGAAACGGAATCCGTCGATACCATTGTCACTCTCGGCGAGCGCAAAGATCGATTTGCGATCCAATCCTTCGGTACGAATGACCATGATATATTTGCCATTGAAATAGATGGCTCCCGGATTCAGTGTTGCGTTAATGCCCAGGCGTTCCATGAAATGCGGGTTTGTCGTCTCATTCAGATCGAATCTCCAATGCAGTGGTACGTGATGGCGAGTGATTACCGGATATTGGTACCGGTCATATACGCCGTTGTAGAAGGAAGAATTGATCTCATTAGGGCGACTAAGTAGCTGCTCCTGTTTCTCCAGTAACTCCTTGTATTTCGGGTGTATCATTCTGATCCCATCCTCTCAATTAGTTCAATACAGAATCTGCTATTGTGATACGGGCATTTCCACGGTCCGGCAATTTCGCTCTGATCCGGTGTTCCGTTTCCATCAACCGACCAGTACCATTCCCCACCAGCGCGCCGATCAATGATGTTTTCTTTTGTATAGGTCCACAAGCGTTCCACTCTCTCCAGAAACAGTGGATCACCTGTACGCTGAAATGCATTATAGAAACCGACCATCGCCTCAGCTTGAACCCACCAGATTCGCTTCTCATGGATATGTTCACCTTCTTGTTCATTTAACAGGGAACCATCGGCATTCACGGCTACATTGGAAATGTTATAGGCGATATCCGTAACCATCGCCGCATACTCCAGATGTTGTTCCATCCCCAGAACTTTCAATGCTTCGTCAATCAGCCAGCTGGCTTCAATGTCATGTCCGAACGAGCGCAGGTCAATGATGGATTCCCACTGTTTGTTGAAAAATACCCCGAGAAACTTGGTGTCTTGGTCATACACCCGTTCATACAGAATCCCGAGTAGGCATTCCAGCGCCGCCTTCACTTGTTGATCCGGCCACACGCGATAGAGCGTGGTGTAGGCCTCCAGCACATGGATATGCGTATTCATTGTGTAATCCGCAATCACTCCATTTTCGCTCAGCATTTCATTGGGCTGTTCCTTCCATGTGCGATCAAATTGTTCCTTGTACGCAGGTAGTTCGGCATCCAGACCTTTGTCCTCGATTAGAGCAAAAAGCGTTTTCGCAAGTTCCAATGCAGAAGTATCCCCAGTTGCACGATAGTACTCACTGAGTGAATACACGCCGAATGATTGCGTATACACATGTTTGCTCGTGTCCAGTGCTTCCCCTGTGTAATCTACCATCCAGTACATACCGCCATATTCGGTGTCCATCACATGGTCAGCGAGAAAACGATAGGCGTGCTCCGCGTGATTGCGCCATCTTTCGTTTCCGGTTACCCGATAGGCTGCTGCAAAAGACCAAAGTTGCCGTGCCGTGGCGATCCCGCCTTTGGGCGCCTGTTGATTCACTTGAAGATCATTGCCAACCCAGCCGTAGAATCCACCGTGGGTTGTATCTTTAAGGTTGGACCAGAAGGGTAAAATCTGCGTCTCCCAATGCGCCTTAATTTCAGATTGAAGTTCGGTTGTTTTTGTATTCATAAGTGAGCGCTCCTTCAAAATAGTGCATCAATCTAATTAAATTAAGTTAACGGTAACTTTATTAAATAATATTAGTGCCCTAAAAAACAGATGTCAACGAATTACTTCGCAATTTTTCTTGTTAAGTTATAAATAATTTAATTGACAGGTAATCGTTACCATAATAGAATTCATTTTGTAACCTTAACGATAACTTAATTAACTTAAGAGAGGGGTCGAAACAATTGAAAAAAAACAAAGGTTGGATGATGTTGCTGACGATGTTGCTCATCACTTCGCTACTTGCTGCATGTTCATCCGGAGGTGGATCTTCGCAGGCAGGGGAGGAGATCAGCACAGATCCGGCAGATATCAAAGGTGAAATAACTGTTCTGACACAACGGACAGATATTGTGGATACCGTGTTCAAAGACTATGCGGCTGAGTTCAACAAGGAATATCCCGATGTGAAAGTAAATTTCCAGGCACTGGCCGACTACGAAGGACAAGTGAAGATCCGTATGAGCACCAAGGATTACGGTGATGTACTGATGATCCCGACCAGTGTTCCGATCGCAGATATCCCGGACTTTTTCGAGCCGCTCGGCACGTACGATGAATTGAAAGACAAATACACCGCCATTGAAGAACGCATGGTGGATGGTCAGGTGTACGGTATTCCTACCGTGATCACGTTCTCAGGAATCATTTATAACAAACAGGTGTTTAAAGAAGCAGGCATTATGGAAGTTCCAAAAACACCGGAGCAATTTCAGGCTGCGCTTCAACTGGTCAAAGACAATACAGATGCGGTTCCGCTCTACACCAACTATGCATCCGGCTGGGCTCTCACCCAATGGGAATCGGATCTGCCAACCGTTGCAGGCAGTGTGGATTACGTTAACGTGGACCAACCGAACACAGATGAGAACTTTGTGCCTGGTCAGCCGCATTATGAACTATATAAAGTGCTCTTTGATGCAGCCAAGAACGGTCTAATCGAGAAAGATCCAACAACAACCGACTGGGAAAGCTCCAAAGCAGATCTTGCCAAAGGCAAAATTGCCACAATGGCACTGGGCTCTTGGGCCATCACACAGATCCAAGGTATGACGGATACCCCGGACGACATTGGATTCTTACCTTTCCCAACCAATGCTAGTGAGGTTGTGGTTCCGCTCTCCGCCGACTATAACATCGGCATGAACGTAAACAGTGAGAATAAACCTGCTGCCAAAGCCTGGATTGACTGGTTCCTGGCGAAATCAAACTACGCGGTTGAACAGGGTGGCGGTATGGATGCAGACAAGAATGCTGAATTACCACCAATTTTGGATCAATATAAAGACGTTAAATTCTCCACGCTTACACCTGCCAAAGAAGGTCAGGAAGGTCTGGTTGACAAGATTGATAACGAAGGCGAAATCGGTCTCTGGCAGCCTGACTTCAAGAAACGCATTATCGAAGCAGGTATTGGGAACCGCAAGGAATCGTATGACGACATCATGAAAGATCTGAACGACAAGTGGGTCAAAGCAAGAGCAGAACTCACAAAATAATTGGATTAACGTAAGTGGATCAGGTGATGAATGGACTGCGGGGATATAGGAATCCATTTGTGAATGGAGTATGTGGTATTTGAAAGCATGATGCCCATGCTCTTCCCCGGCAGTTATTCCGCAGGAATTCCATTGGACGGGAGTCTTTCGATATATAGGCGGGAGAACCGCTTGGAGGTGTGGAGAGCATGAAGTACTTAAAACTTTCGAATTGGGGCTACTCAGCGCAACGCATATTTATCATCTGTGCCTTCTCAATTATTCCGCTGGCGTTGCTGTTCACGTTTGCATACTTACCTGTCATCAACATGTTCAAATACAGTTTCACCGATTGGAACGGATACAGTAAAAGGTTTGATTATGTTGGGTTTGAGAACTACACGCGCATATTCAGTGATCCCGAATACTTCAAAGTATTTATTGTCAGTTTATATTACTTCGTGGCTACGTTCTTACAGATGGGCTTGGCGCTTTACTTTGCCACCATTCTGAGTTTCAAGGTTCGAGGCAAAAACTTTTTCAAAGGCATACTGTTTTTCCCTTATTTGCTGAATGGGGTAGCCATCGGTTTTATCTTCCTCTTTTTCTTCAAACCGGACGGTACACTCGATATGCTCATGCATGCTGTAGGGCTGGGACAATACACGCAGCTTTGGCTCGGTAATCCGAATATTATCAACGTGTCACTCGCAGGTGCATCGGTATGGAGATACATGGGCTTCAACTTTATCATTTTCCTGGGTGCAATCTCCTCCATTCCAAAGGATGTGTATGAAGCATCCGATATTGATGGCGCCAATCGCTGGCAGCAATTCCGCCACATCATCCTGCCAAGCATTACACGTATCCTGCAGCTCAACCTGATCTTGGCGATTAGCGGCGCAATTAGTGCGTTCGATATTCCATATATCATGACCGATGGTTCCAACGGCAGTATGACATTTGTAATCCAGACGGTTCATTTGGCGTTTAAATATGGCAAGCTGGGACTGGCATCCGCCATGGCTGTGGTGCTGCTCTTGATCGTTATTCTCGTTACGCTTGTGCAGCGCGTCACCATGAAAGGGGAGGAATAAACGTGACACAACTCAAATACACCCTTGCGAGCGTGGTTAAATATGCTTCCCTGGTTATTGCGGCGTTTATCGCGCTTTTGCCCATCGTGGTCATCCTGTTTGCATCTCTCAAAACGAATGCGGAATACGCCACCAGCAGCCCGCTTGCTCCACCAGCCAACTGGCTGAACTTTGCGAACTATACGAAGGCTTTTGTGGATGGCAACATGCTGGTTGGTTTCAAAAATACCATTATTATTCTGATCATCTCTATTATAGGAGCGACCTTAACGGGCTCCATGATCGCATATGTGCTGGATCGGTTCAAATTCAAGGGCAAGAAAATTATGGTCGCGGCATTCCTGCTCGCTACCCTGATTCCAAGTGTTACAACGCAGGTCGCCACATTCCAGATCATCAACGCGCTCGACCTGTTTAACACACGCTGGGCGGCCATCGTGATGTACCTGGGTACAGATATCATCGCGGTTTATATCTTCCTACAGTTCCTGGGCTCCATCTCAAGTGCACTGGATGAATCCGCCATGCTGGACGGCGCGTCGTACTTCACGATCTACTGGAAAATCATTCTGCCACTGCTGAAACCGGCTATTGTAACGGTCATTATCGTGAAGGGTGTGAACATCTATAATGACTTTTACACACCGTTCCTGTACATGCCAAAGACCGATCTACAGGTCATATCCACCGCCTTGTTCAAATTCAAGGGACCGTTTGGATCGCAGTGGGAAGTCATCAGCGCCGGCATCATGATCGCCATTATTCCAACGATGATCATCTTCCTGCTGTTACAGAAGTACATCTACAATGGCTTCGCGCAAGGCTCCGTTAAATAAAAAAACGAAAGGCTATATGAAATGCATATGAGAATACACAGGAACGAAGAGGACGGAAAAAAGCTGGAGAAACGGAGGGGACGCTAAAAGCTTTCTGAAAGAAAGCTCGCTCCGTAAGCATACGCTATAACCGGATTTCCCCCTTTTATAAGGGGATCAAAAAAAATCTGGGGATAACGGCGATCGGAAGGTTGTTCTGTCATCAAAGTGGTCTAGTGCAATTTTAAGTATTCATTTCATAAAGCCTAACCGAAGGGAGAAATGAAAATGTCAGTTGCTGAAACGAAAAACGTACACATTGTTGGGGACGCTTTGCCGAATATGCCTTGGGAGAACAAACCGGAGGGAACGGAAGGCCCGGTATGGAGACATTCGGCCAACCCGGTGGTTCCGCGTAACCCGGTCAAAGGTGTTGCCCGCATTTTCAACAGTGCCGTTGTACCGTATGAAGGCAAATTCATTGGGGTATTCCGCGCCGAAACTGTTAATGGCCGTCCTCACCTTCACATGGGGGCGAGTGAAGACGGCTTGGAGTGGACAATTGAAGAGGAACGCATTGCATTTGTAGATGAAAATGGCGATCCGTTTATGCCGAACTATGCGTACGATCCACGTTTGGTCAAAGTCGAGGACACGTATTACATCATCTGGTGTACAGACTTCTACGGCGCAGCACTGGGCCTGGCCAAAACAGATGACTTCAAAACATTTGTCCGCCTCGAAAATCCAATGCTGCCGTTTAATCGTAATGGCGTGTTATTCCCACGCAAAATCAACGATAACTATGTAATGTTGTCCAGACCAAGTGACAGTGGACACACGCCATTCGGGGACATTTTCCTGAGTGAAAGCCCGGATCTCGTGTATTGGGGCAAGCATCGTCATGTGATGAGCAAGGGCGGCCAAGGCTGGTGGCAATCGGTCAAAATTGGTGGCGGGCCTGCTCCGATCGAGACGTCCGAAGGCTGGCTGATGTTCTACCATGGCGTCACTGGGACCTGTAACGGTTTTGTCTATAGCATGGGAGCGGTCATTCTGGATCTCGATGAGCCGTCCAAAGTAAAATATCGTTCTTCTAACTTCGTACTAACACCGGAAAAATGGTACGAGGAGCAAGGGTTTGTCGATAACGTCATCTTCCCATGCGCAACGTTGCATGATGCAGAAACTGGGCGTATCGCCATCTATTACGGTGCTGCCGATACCTATGTGGGCGTGGCTTACACGACCATCGAGGAAATCGTGAACTATGTGATCGAGACGGACGAAGTCATCGCTGGAGACCACGAGGAAGGCAAGCTGTAATCGAAGTGAAAGTGCAGAACCAATCTGAAGAAGCGAAGTGGTCGCAGTTATCTCCGGATTTCTCCCTTGTATAAAAGGGATTGACAGAAATCTGGGGATAACGGCGATCGGAAGATGGTACTGCAATCGTAGTGAAAGTGTATATAGTAGGTCATTCTTTTTTCATTAAGTAAACAGAAACATTGGGGAGCAATGCATATGGATTATATCAAGGGATTTACATTTGGTTGGATGAGTGGTAAGGGTGACTTCCGTAAGCCGGAAGCCAAAGAATCTTTGCGCCTGATGGCAGAACGTACAGGCAGTTCTCATGTTATTTTTGCACTGGCGGCACATCAGGATCATCCGCAGGCGGTAGAGGTCAAGTATCGGGGCACACATCTGGTGGTTGATGATGAACTGGTGGACATGATTCGTTATGCCCGTACACTCGGGCTGCGTGTCATTCTGAAACCAACCGTCAACTGTACCGATGGCACATGGCGTGCACACATTAACTTTTTTGATATCGATGTGCCGTGTGAGCCAAAGTGGAAGGATTGGTTCCGCAGCTACACGGCATTTCAGAAGCATTATGCAGCGATTGCAGAGCAGGAAAAGTGTGAAATGTTCATCGTTGGCTGTGAGATGGTGCAATCCGAGCGTCGGGATCAAGAGTGGCGCGAGGTGATCGCTGGTGTGCGTGAAGTGTATACGGGACTGGTGTCATACAACACGGACAAATATCAGGAAGATCATGTGAAGTGGTGGGATGCTGTGGACGTGATCTCTTCCAGTGGTTATTATCCCATCGGAGATTGGGAGGCACAGCTGGATCGAATTGAGCAGGCGATTGCTCCCTACGGCAAACCTTTCTTCTTCGCAGAAGCAGGCTGTCCCAGCCGCAGTGGATCAGCCCAGGTACCAAACGATTGGGGACTAGAAGGCGAAGTAAGTGCGGAGGAACAAGAGCGTTTCTATGAGGCGATGTTCCGGGATGTCAGTCAGCGCGACTGGGTACGGGGATTTGGTCTGTGGGATTGGAGCGCACATCTGCACGCGGAGAAGGATGCGCTGACCGATGACGGATATGGAGTGTACGGCAAGCCAGCGGAGCAGGTAATTCGTCGGTTCTATGAGGGCATCGCTGTAGGAGTTTAAACGAGAAACAAGAAGGTGTATGTGATGATGAATCTCAGTGATATATCTCCATATGTACTTTCGTGATTTCCATGCTGTGAGCAAGGAATAACAGATTATGGTGGAGCTTATTTTTTCAGTTGTGATTCATATGCAGGTCGAGAGGCTCTTCCTCCTACAGGAAGGGCTTTTTTGGCATATTTAGTAGTGATGCATACTATGTCGAATTTTGTTGACAAAAGGAGGGCTCCTGCCTATTCTTAATGGATGAATATGATAATCATTATCATAAAATAGAGAAAAGGGGTTCAACATCCATGTCTGTACAACATCGCAAATCTTCGGCCCTCACGTTGGCAACTATGCTCTTGTTGTTATTCGTTATTGTGGGTTGCAGCAATACAGGAAGTGGAGATGAATCCTCATCTGCTGCTTCGGATCAAACGTCTACGAAGTCGATTACGATGTCATGGCCACGTGATATCGGTACAATGAATCCGCACACGTACAATCCTTCGCAATTATTTGCCCAATCCATGCTCTATGAGCCACTGATCAGTTACCAGAAGGACGGAAAACTGGAACCTGCGCTGGCAGAATCATGGACCATCTCCGATGACGGCAAAGTATATACATTTAAGCTTCGCCAAGGTGTGAAATTCTCAGATGGTACGCCATTTAATGCTGAGATTGTGAAAAAGAATTTTGACGCTGTGATGAAAAATAAAGCTACACATAGCTGGCTGGGCATTGTAGGTGTGCTCGACAAGACAGAGGTTGTGGACGATCAGACTTTCCGCATGACACTCACAGAGCCGTATTATCCTGTTCTTCAGGACTTGTCGGTGGTTCGTCCTTTCCGCTTCCTGGGTGAAGCCGGATTCCCGGATGACGGAGATACATCCCAAGGCATCAAAGAGCCAGTTGGAACGGGCCCGTGGATGCTGGCTGATTACAAGCAGGACGAATATGCTGTTTTCAAACGCAACCCGAATTATTGGGGAACCGCACCGAAGGTGGATCAGATTACGGTTAAGATCATCCCTGATGCAGAAACCCGCGTGCTTGCTTTTGAAAAAGGTGATCTCGACCTGATCTATGGTGAAGGTATGATCAGTCTGGATGCGTTCCAACAGCTTCGTGACAACGATAAATATGTGAGTCAGCTGTCTGATCCGGTAGGTACGCGAGATCTGCTGCTGAATTCCTCCAATCCGAAGCTGTCTGATCTCAGAGTACGGATGGCGCTCCAGCAAGGATTTAACAAAAAAGCGATGGTGGAAGGCATCACTCTGGGTCTGGAAGAACCGGCAGATACGGCACTATCCAAAAACTACCCATACACCAATGTTGACCTGAAACCGATCGAATATAATGTGGAACAATCCAAAGCTTTATTGGATGAAGCGGGTTGGAAGATGCCTGCGAATGGTAGCGTTCGTGAGAAAGACGGACAACAGCTTGAATTCGAAATGATTTTTGACAAGACGGACCCGATTCAGAAAGCGATGGCTGAGACCATTCAGGCGGAATGGAGCGAGCTTGGGGTTAAGGTAAACCTCACTGGGCTAGAACTGACGGTACAGATCAAACGTTTGAAAGCCAATGATTTTGACCTGTATTTCTGGTACAACTATGGTGCTCCGTATGATCCACATTCCTTCATTAACGTTGTAGCGAGCCCTGGATTTGGTATCTCTGAGACGCTCAGTGCCTTGCCGATGAAAAAGGAACTGGACGAGCAGGTGCATGCCGCACTATCATCAACAGATGAGACGAAACGTCAGGAGCTGTATGGCTCTATCCTGACAACACTTCAGGAACAATCGGCGATTGTCCCCATCTCGTATGTTAAGAAAACGGCGGTATATCAGAAGAAAATTTCCAACTTTATTTTCCCGGCAAACCGTGATGAAAATCCGTTTGTAGGCATTGAGTTGGGCAATCAATAATGATCCATGTAGCTTGATAAAAGGGAGGAACGTTTGGTGATCAGTTATATTGGTAAACGAATGATCGCGATCATTCCTATCGTTTTTATCGCTACACTTGTTACCTTTGCGCTTATTCATATTTCACCGGTTGATCCGGCCGAGGCTTATCTGACAGCCGCTCATATCTATCCAACACCGGAGCTGCTTGCGCAAAAACGGCATGAGTTCGGTCTGGATCAGCCTTTATTAACCCAATATGTGCATACGATTCAGAAGATTGCCAAGCTCGACTTTGGTACTTCGTATCTCACCAACAAACCCGTATGGGATGAAGTAAAACTAAGGCTTCCCGCTACGGCTGAACTAGCCCTCTGGAGTATGTTGTTATCCGCTTTGGTGAGTATTCCATTGGGAATACTGGCGGCGGTGTATAAGAATAGCTGGATTGACATGGTCAGTCGTGCGATTTCCTATTTTGGAGCATCTATTCCGCAATTCTGGCTCGGTTACTTGCTGATCTTCTTTTTCTCGGTGAAGCTGGACTGGCTGCCTGTGGAGGGCCGTGGATCGTGGGAGAATCTGGTTCTGCCTACGATTACACTCTCCTTGATTCTTATTGCGGTCTACACCCGATTGTTGCGTTCCAGTGTACTGGAGCAATTGCAGGAGACATATGTACAGTATGCGAGAACACGCGGGATTCGCGAAAGAGTGATTATGCTCAAGCATGTCCTGAAAATCGCCATATCGCCCCTTATTACGGGGATGGGGATGAGTATGGGCAAGCTGCTCACAGGCACCATTATTGTAGAGCAGGTGTTTTCCTGGCCTGGGTTCGGACGTTATTTTGTCGATGCGATATTTAATCGGGATATTCCCGTTATTCAATGTTATGTCTTCCTGGCGGCCTGCCTGTTCATCGTATGCAATCTGCTCGTTGATCTGGTGCAGCTCGTTATGGACCCACGGATTTCAGCGAAAGGACGGGCAGAACATTGATAAACAAATGGCGTGCGGTATTTAAAGGACAGAGAGCCATCCAGATATGTTCGGTGATCATATTGCTTTTCTTCGTGATCGCGTTATTAGCCCCATGGATTGCTCCTCATGACCCGGTGAAGGTGAATCTGTTGCAGAAGCTGGCGAGTCCATCGCTGGAGCATTGGCTCGGAACGGATCATCTGGGACGCGACAATCTCACCAGGCTGATGTATGGAGCGAGAGTGTCGCTTGGATTTGCTACCCTGATCTTCCTGTCATCTTTGCTCATAGGTGTCATTGTAGGTTCAATCTCCGGTTACCTTGGTGGTTGGGTGGACAGTCTGTTGATGCGCTTGTGTGAAGGCATTATGGCGTTTCCGAATCTGGTGCTGGTGCTCGGTATTGTAGGGATCTTTGGTCCAGGTTTGATGCAGGTGCTTCTAGCACTCATGATGGTACAGTGGGTGTATTATGCACGTATCTGCCGGAACATGGTCGTTAGTCTGAAAGAACGGAACTTCATCGCAGCGGCGCGGATTAGCGGCTCCTCTTCGTGGACGATTATTCGGAAACATATCATCCCCAACGTGCAGCGTCCCATTGTTGTGATGGGCACGCTGGAGATGGGCTGGGCGATTATGGATATATCTGCGTTGTCCTTCCTGGGACTCGGTATTCAACCACCGAATGCAGAATGGGGCGCTATGATTCATGAGGGGACAGGTTATATTCGCAGTCATCCGGAGTTGATGATCTACCCGGGGGCATTGATTCTGCTCGTAGTCATTACGTTCAACATTTTGGGAGAAGCGTTATCCGAGCGTTATGGCATTGCAAAAAGGTAGTGGTTCGGAATCGAAGGCATATGAGGGGTGAACGTAACGATGGATGATGCAGCGAAGGTACTCGAAGTTCGTGGTCTGCAAGTGAATCTAAGAACAGCGGAGGGTTCAGTCCCGTTACTGGAGCCCATTGATTTTGAATTAAAAAAAGGTCGTGTCTTCGGTCTCGTCGGTGAGAGTGGCAGTGGTAAGACCGTTACATGTAACGCGTTGCTCCATCTGCTTGATCCGCGCAGGATGGAAGTGTCGGGCAGCATCCACCTGAATGGACGGGAGCTTGGCTCGTTGTCAGGTGAGGAGATGCGGCGCATCCGTGGCAAGGAAATCGGATTTATTATGCAGAATCCGATGAATGCTTTTACACCCGTATATACGATTGGATCTCAATTCATTGAAACCTTGCGTACGCATACGGGAATGTCCAAAGCAGCTGCCAGGGAGCGGGCCATTGCTGCCTTGGCAGATATGAACTTACCCGAACCAGCTAAACTGATGAAGAGATATCCCTTCCAACTGAGTGGCGGTATGTTGCAGCGTGTGATGATCGCCATATCGATGTGCCTGCGACCGGCTTTGGTTATTGCGGATGAACCAACGACGGCACTGGATGTCGTGAATCAGTTCAAGGTGCTTCAGGAATTGGATCGGCTACGTACGGAGTATGGCACATCCATCTTGCTCATCTCCCACGATCTGGGCGTGATCTCGCAAATGGCGGATGAAGTCGCGGTCATGCAGAAGGGGCGAATTGTGGAGCAGGCGGATGTGTACCAACTGTTCGATCACCCGCAGCATGAGTATACACGGATGTTGTTAAATGCCAGACCCAGTATGTATTTAGGACGATAGCGAATGACAGATGAGTTGAATTGTTCAGTGAGTGTATGTGTAGAGCGGGAATACACTGTGTTTTGAGTGGGTAGGCGTAGGGGTGGAATGAACATGGTGATGTGTAAATTCGGCTTCTTCGGAGATTGCTTCTGCCAAGTACAAGAGAGGAGGATGACCTGATGCTTCAGGTACGTGGAGTAAGCCATAGCTATGGCAAACGCAACTGGCTGGATCGTTCGGGAGCGCGTCCTCCTGTGCTGGCAGATATCTCACTTACGATCGAAAAGGGTATGTGTCTGGGGCTCCTGGGTACGAGCGGGGCAGGTAAAAGTACCTTGGGTAAAATCATTCTTGGTCTGGAGAAGCCCAGCCAGGGTCAGGTTTTGTTTCAGGGTCAGGATATCTATCGATCCAGCAAACCCGTGCTTAAGGGATTACGGCGCGATCTGCAGGTCGTATTCCAGGACTGTTATTCGGCTGTGAATCCACTCATGACTGCCGCGCAGATCATCGGTGAGCCACTGGATAATTACGAGCGATTTTCGGCAAAAGAACAACTTCGTGTGGTCGGACAACTGCTTGAGCAGGTTGGGCTTACACCTGAGGATGGGAGCAAGCTTCCGCACCAGTTCAGCGGTGGGCAATTACAGCGAGTTAACATCGCACGAGCCATTGCGCTCAAGCCAAAGTTAATCGTACTGGACGAGTCGATCAGCAGCCTGGATATGGTGCACCAGACGCAAATCCTATCCTTACTGGGAGAGTTAAGAGCATCCTACGGGTTGTCTTACCTTTTTATCACACATGACATTCGAGCTGCCATGACGATCTGTGACCGCATTGCCGTGATGGATCAGGGAAAGCTGGTATATAGCGGTGATGCCGGGGATTCGGTAATGCAGTCTGATCATCCGGCTGTGCAGCAGTTGGTTACAGCTATTTTGCCTGAGCATCCATCAGGTCGTATTTCGTTTAGGTAATGCGTTGTTTGTATTTGTAGATGGGCAAGTCGCTAACGAACCGAGTCAGTGTTAAATGGCGATTTAGCGTGGAATGCAAAATGTAACGAACCTCAGTGAAGTTATTCCGGTGCAAACTAGTTTAAAATCATTAAATGATACACAGATCGAGGATATAACGCGTCTACGATTCGTTAAACCTCAGACTTATCGGAAATGGCGCTAATAACGTGTTTACGGTTCGTTAGATCATAATGAATACTAAAAGGGTTGTCCCCTACGTCTTGTTCAAGACGTAGGGGACAACCCTTTTTTTGTAACTGGGAATAGGCACATTTCTGCTTTCTGTTATAAGTCAGACTATAATTACAATTGTGCCACTTGCAGATTACAGGACTACCTTCAAATTGCGCGTATCCACAGATTTTTGATTTAACTTACAACGTGAAAATCTGGAGAGAAGTATATACTTCCCATGAGGCTTTCTTGCAGAAATCTTTACCCCATCTTCCGCCCAAGCTGCTCAATCTTATCAAGCCAATTCTTTCTCTGTTCATCTGACTTTTTACCAACTTGATCTACAGTTGTTATCCGCACAGGTTTGATGCCAGTCAGTGCAAATGTGGAGATTTTCATCATTTTATGCGCAGGCTCACCTTGGAACCATTTGAAGTACCAGCTTGGACCATCCATCGTGGTGATCATGCGAGCGGTGCGGCCTTTGAGCAGTTGATCCGGGAAAGGTTTTCCTTTTTGATACTTGAAGGCGTAACCTGGCATGAAGATTCGGTCAACGAAACCTTTCAACAGGGCAGGCGGTCCTCCCCACCAGATTGGGAATACCCATACAAGATGCTCAGCCCACTTAATCGCTTCTTGAGCTTGTAGCAAATCTGGTTCAAGTGGAAGTTTATTACGATATCCTCCCTCCAGATTCATGTTGAACGCCAACTCGTTCAGGGTGATCATGCGGACGTCGGCACCCGCCTGCACCGCACCTTTACGGTAAGCTTCGGCTAGTGCGCCGTTGTAACTGGGGGAGACGGGATTGCCTTGAATAATTAATATTTTTTTCATGGAAGATGACACGTCCTGACTATTTTAGTTAATGAACACTAACCTCATGTGCAAAAAGAAAAGGTCACGTGTGACCCGGTAATCCATTCTTATATCCTAATGGTATGCTGACGATTCTCTTTAGAAGTTATTCAACAAGTCCGTATTTGATTACAAATCATGCCTAGCAGCATCATCTGCATCGAATATGGGATTCAGCCGAAATAAGCGGAAACTTACGAAGGTTGTTTCCTTCGGAAACAATGTAGTTGCTCACGTCGTTTTCCCTACGCTCCGCTAATCCATTTCTAGCTTCATCCCATCTCCATTGTTACTCCTGGGGTACCTGCCCTAACATCGATGCAAGTCTGTGAACCGTTTCCCCCGTATAAGGTACCAACAGCTCCGGTAGTTCACCTTGCATACTGGAGACCGCCATACGTGTAATTGCACCGATCACCAGCACGGCTGTGAGCCGTGAATCCTGCTGAGGCAGTTCGCCCCGCATCATTCCCTGATCGATCAGATCCATTAACGCATCCAATGGCTGACGGTAATCCTCGCTGCTTCCGGCTTCAATGAATATTTCATGATTCTGTGAAATCAGCAGCAGTCCGTAGGGATCTTCATCATGCAGATGGAGAACCTCGGTAACCAGTTGCTTGAAGCGTTCCAACACCGGACCTTCCTGTCGAACATACCCGTCAATCAGTGCAGTATAGTCGACACAGTATTGGGTGAAGGCTTCCAGGGCAACGGCATCTTTGTTTTTAAAATGTTTGTAGATCGCCGCATCGGTTACTCCGGCGGCGTCACCGATCTCTTTGACGGATATGCCGTCAACGCCTTTGGTTGCGAACAAGCGCATCGCCGCTTGTAGGATATCTTTCTTTTTGCTATCCACATGAGATTTGTTCTTCATGATTGTATAGTAAGTGATTACTAACCAAAATGCAATAAGCAATTTTGAAACTCTGAATTGAGACACTGAATAAGCGCTTACGACCAAAGCTTGCAGGCTTGTGAGCGGCAACGTATGATGAATAGAAATCAACATCGGAGTAGCAGGGAGAACGAAATGGATGGTGGGTAGCGTGAACGAAGAGTTGGATGCATACAGCTGGGTGACGCCCGAAGGAATGCTGAATGATCAATATATAACAAGCCGTGAACAGTTGTATAAAGGAATGAACGGACGATATGTGGAGCGATTCACTGTTCCTAGCGGTGAAAGTTATATTTTCAAACCGTTAACGAATCCTGTACAGCATGGACGGGAACGATGGATGTACAAGCGTGTGATGTCTGGCTTACCACCAATCTATCCGCAACTCATTGCAGCGTCGGATCTTACCATTGCTCCAGCACAGAGCTGGATGATCTACGAGGATCTGGGGCAACTGGTACATGATTCGCAAGAAGCGACGATGCTCGGCGTAGCGGCACATATGGCAGCATGGCATGCATTGCCTGTTACGGATTGGAGTGAGCTGCCTCGCGTGGGCCAGAAACCGTCTATTCGCACAATATTGGATGAGTTGCAAATGCACAGACAATCTACGGATGACCTGTTGTCCAGACTGGATATGGGGTTGTCTTCATCGGATTGGGACAAGATTACCACGTTGATCGTCACAGCTGAGGAGCAACTTCCAACCGTTTTGTGTCACGGAGACCTGCATCCCGGTAACATGGCTGAGGTGGACGGCAGACTGGTCATCTTGGACTGGGAGCATGCCCATCTGAATACGCCACTGTGGGATATATATCATCTGGTGGATCTCTCGCATCCACTGTTTCCCAGAACGGTTACGCCTGCATTGCGAGAGCGGGTTATGGATGTTTATTTGGACAAACTGGGGAGCTTGGGCGTACAGATTGAACGGGTTTCTTTTGCAGAATGGTACGACGCTTATGCTATTGTATTCTCACTCTGGATGCTGTGTTTAATTGATGGTGACCTGAGAAGTGAGGAATGTGTGTGGCCGAAGGAACAGTTGCGTAACCAGTGGCATGAGACGGCAGCGACGCTGGAACAGTGCATGAAGCACTTGGATGAGGAATAGAAATGAGGGGTGAGAAGCTTGCGTAAAGTCGGACTTGTTATGCGTAAAATTCAATTCACGGAAGCACAGGGGCCACGCGTATTTGCGGATCGGCTGAAGCAGATTGGTCTGGAGCTGGGCGTGGATATTGTGTTCATCTCGCCGGAGCGTCATGTCAGCGGATACGACTGGTTGCCGGGTTATGAGCATGAGAAAGGTGACCTGGTGAACTACGATATCGTGCTGGACCAGATTCATAGCCAGAATATAGAGCATGTTATCTACACCGTATCCGGGTTTACATTTTTAAAGATGTTCTTACCGAAAAGTGTATTGTTCCCGCACAGTTTCCCCGATCCCGCGCTAACGGGATATGAGATGATGAAGCCATTTTATACGATGGTGGATAAAGCCATTGTACAGACGGAGTTTTTGAAAACAGAGCTGGGTCGCAATTTCGGTGTACATGACGTGAACGTTATTCCGATTGGCTTTAGCGAAGAGCTGGCGAACCGGCACTATGATCCGAGTCAGGTTGTGCATAATCGGGTGCTCTGGATCGGTAGGGATGAGGCGAATCGTCGCCCGGATCTGGTGCTGGAATACGCTCGGCAGAACCCGGACAAGGAAGTATATATGGTGTTTGGCGGTGTACGCTATAAGGAAACCATGAAGAAGTACGACATTCCTTCCAACGTGAAGCTGAAGTTTGCGCTCACGCAGGATGAGATATTTACGTTGATGAACTCATCCAAGGTGTATTGGAACTGTTCGGCCTTTGATACATTTGCGATGCCGTTGACGGAAGCGATGGCGATGGGCAAAATGGTCGTGAAACCGGAGCATGCTTGCTACGGTCATATTCGATCCACGCATGCCTTTGCAGGCAACGAGGATAACTGGTTTGAACTGGTGAACATGGCTGCGGCTGCGCCTCGTAGTGTGTCAGAAGACAACCGGGAGTATGCGTTTGGTGCCTTTTCGCGCACGAAGATGAAAGAAGGGTACCGACACTTTTTCTCGGATTGGTTGAAGTAACGTAAGGTCTGTAACAAAGGGCTTAATCCATCCAGCAACAGGAGGGGAACCTTATGGAAGTACTGATCTTGTGGACATTGGGAATGTGGGCGGTGCTGCTGCTGATTGAATGGCTTATTTACCGATTGCAAGGACGGCGAATGACGTGGGTTCAATATATATTGCCATGTGTGGCCTTGCTCGGCGGTGCCGTTGTAATCATGATCAGCATCGATATTGGCGGGTGGAATGGCATCGGATATGCCCTGCTGGGCGCATCACTGGGTACCGCGGGAATGTTAACACTCATTACGGTAGCGATCAGGGATGTAATGCTTCGGCGACGGGGCAGGAATTAAGCGTAAGAATGAAACTACTGTACAGTATGATTGAATTGGGCGAAGGGATGGTTGCGGAAACGCATTCGTCTGTGATATATTGACATTAATTATGACAAGGGAGGTGAAGACAGGTGAATCACGAGATGCTTAACAACCGTATTAGCCAGCTGCCGATTGCTATGGCTGGCATTGTTCATACTTTTCTGACCAACGGGAGAAGTCTGTCCAATTTTGAATATACGGAAGTTAACATTTGCGAGAAGATGCCTGCCTTGACCTCTTTCGGACGATAAGCGATATTGCTTGAATTCTGAAGGGCCGCGGAGCTAACCTCCTGCGGCTCTTTTTGTGTTGCGGTCAGGATCTTCCATACCATAGGAGGAACCTTATTATGATAATGATTAGCGCGCAACAACTGACTCAATACCACGGAGCACATCTGGTGCTGGACGGCATTACGTTTGAAATTATGGAAGGTGACAAGGTCGCCCTGATTGGCCGCAACGGAAGCGGCAAGACCACACTTATGCGCCTGATGGCAAGACTGAACAAGCCGGATGAAGGGCAATTGATGATCAAGAAAGATACACGAATGGGATATGTGGCTCAGGTTCCAGAAGGATTGGATGACCATACCGTACTGGATGTACTGAGTCTTGGATTCAAGGAGCTTATGATATGTCGCACGCAAATGAAGGAAATGGAGCAACAGATGTCCGATCCGGCATGTGCAGCAGACCCTACTCAATTGGAGCGCCTACTGAAACGCTACGCGGCACTGCAAGACCAGTTCGAGCGTGAGGGTGGATACGAAATGGATGCCCGGATCGATCAGGTGGCGGACGGTTTGGATATCGCCAAGGCACACTATGGTTGGCGCTTTGGTTCCCTGTCTGGTGGGGAGCAGACTCGGGTGGTTCTGGCTTCACAGCTAATCGTAAGACCCGACCTGTTATTGCTGGATGAGCCGACAAACCATCTTGATCTGGAGCGGGTTGAGTGGCTGGAAGGATTTTTACGAGAATATCCCGGCACCATTGTCCTGATCTCGCATGATCGCTATTTTTTGGATCGGGTCGTGAATCGAACACTGGAGCTGGAGGATGGAGAAGCGGAAACATCTGCTGGCGGTTATACGGAATATATGAAAGTGAAGGAACAACGGCTGTTGCAGCAATTCGAGGAGTTCAAGGAGCAGCAGAAGGTTATCAAAAAAATGAAAGAAACGATCCGCCAGTTAGAGGAGTGGGGCCGAGTTGGTGGGAATGAAAAGTTCTTCAGACGGGCGGCTTCTATGCGTAAAGCCATCGAGCGGATGGAACAGGTGAAGCGTCCTGTACTGGAGCGCCGAAATGCCGAGTTCGATGTGCGTCCTACGGATCGAACGGGTAAACGGGTAGCGGTATTGGAACAGGTCGAGAAGAGCTATGGTGAGCGTGAAATCCTGCACGGGGTCTCGGGTCTGCTGGAATATGGAGATAAAATTGCACTCATTGGCCGCAATGGCTCCGGCAAGACGACACTGTTCAAGCTGTTGCTTGGTGACGAGCAGCCCAATGCGGGCAAGCTGGAGTGGGGGGCGCGTGTGGATGTCGGGTATCTGGCTCAACAGGAGGAACCTACGAATCCAAAGCTGAATGTGCTCGAATACTTCCGTCTAGAAGCAGGCGTGGAAGAGGGAGAGGCTCGCGGAATTCTGGCACGATATTTGTTCTATGGAGCGGATGTATTCCGCTCTGTCGGGCAATTATCTGGCGGGGAATGGACGCGTCTGCGTTTGGCTCTGCTGGTGCAACGTAAACCCAATGTACTGTTGCTCGATGAGCCAACCAACCATCTGGATATCGCATCGAGAGAAGCGCTGGAAGAGTCACTGGTTGATTTTGAAGGAACCGTACTTGCCATCTCGCATGATAGGTACTTCGTCAATCGCCTCGCTTCCCGTGTCTGGGAACTGGAGGACGGTCAGATGACCGCTTATCTGGGAGACTATGAGGCGTATCGTGAGAAGAAGCTTGATTTGCAAGCTCGTGCGGCGGCGACAACTCAGGCTACAGCAGGCGTGGGCGTTTCTTCTCGTGGGAACACCAAGTCAGAGATGAAGTCAGGTTTAACGTCCGCGCCCGGCGGGACTGCCAGATCAGGGAAGAAGCCAGGAGCAACCTCGACAATGAACGGATCCACTGTTGTAGCTGCCGGTGGAAGTCATGATCATAAAGCTTCTACTGAATCAGGTAAGGCGTTGACTCCTTCGGCAGCAACTGCATCGAAACATAGAAGTGGCAGTGGCAACCAACAATCTGCGGAGAAGCTGGAACAGACGTTGGCTCGTCTTGAGGCAGAGATTCAGGTGCTGGATCAACAGTTGGAAATGGTGCAGAACAATCCGCTTGAACTGGAACAAATCTGGAATGATCGCGAGCAATTGTCCGCTGAATATAATGATGTATTGGCACAGTGGGCTGAGTTATAAGTCAGAATGGCATGAGCATAAGATTAAAAAAAGTGCGGTCGGAGAGTCTTCTCCGGCCTTTTTGAACTGGATTACATACTAAAAGTAGAAAACAGTATGTTATTTCCTGCTTCGTTAATCGGAGAACGAAGGTAGCCAACATGTTCTTTATTACATGTCATGGTGAATAGAATCAATTTCATAAATCACTAAAAATGAAGTTTTGTAACTACACATAGACAAATTAAACCATTTTGATCTATGTCTAGCCTTGATTTGAAGCAGCTAAAGGTACTATGAAATTGATTCACTAGTGTAACTTTTTTCCTTCTGATGCGTTAAATACGTTTGTATGAATTGAAACGGCTCACCTAAGAGCTCGCAAAAAGGGAGGTTATCGGTATCTATTATTCATTGACGTATCGGAGTTGGTCGGATGATCGACAGGCGGAGACGGGGGTGCTGGAACAGGCTTCAGTCACACGAGATGAACTGTTCATGCGCAAACTGGTGGATGCCACCCTGGTGAAAAACAAACTCTGGGCGCATCTGTCCAATGAATGCCAGGATGGGCGGGAACATGCAGTATACGTGACGGCGTATGACCAACAGATGCCGGACGAGTACGGTGCAGCCATTGCGGATGCTGCGCTGGCGATGTGCAAAATGTCTTCCATGTATAGTGCAGAGTATATGTTGTGGAATGGAAGTTCATTTCAGGAATTGGAACTCACAGTATCCTCCACCTATACGATGGAGCTTGCCGAACAACTGCTGGACCATTACATGGTTCGCGGTGGCAAGACGTATGAGTTCCTGTATTCCGTGCTGGATGCGGATCGCAAGAAAGTGTTGTTTTATATGAAAGAGGTGGATCTGTGATGAGTGACCAAGAGCGGGGGCAAGCATCGAAACCCGGATCAAAAGCAAAGTTGGTTGCTTTCTCCCTGATGCTGGCGGTTCCTGCCGTGTTATCCGGTTGTGGTAGCAACAATGATGAATGTGACCCGGAGTATGATACCGGATGTGAATATGATTCCAGCAGTGGGCACTATTACTACGGTGGGTCGTCGTATCGAAGCAATAAGGACAGTAACAGCTCCTATAGCAAATCCAAGTCCAAATCAAGCGGCTTCGGTAGCTTCTTCCGCAGCTCGGGAGGATAACCGGATGAGGCAAGTGGTTCAACTACCGTTAAGTCACGAAGAGGTATTTCAGGGTGAAACGGAACAACAGATTCCATATCATCGAATGTACGGGAAGCAATATTGTGTGCCTGCATTGACGGTCTATTCTCCCTCGGAGATGCAGGAGCTGCGTGCGGCAGCCGAGGCGGTAGACGGCATTTACTGTAAAGTGATGCGATTTATCCAGCAATATATGCCGGATTCTTTTTTAGAGCATCAGTTGGGTATTCATCCGGGGCTTATCCCGGCGGCACGTATGGAGTTGGTAACTGGAGGCATTACCCGTCAGGACTGGATTATCGGAGAAGCTGGGCCCAAGTGTATTGAAAATAATACGGACACTCCAACGGGCATACCGGAGGCTGCTGCATTGGAAAATATCCTGGTCGGTCTTGCTGAGGATGCCGCGTTAACTGCGCCATCTGCCGAGATGGATACACGTATTCGGGAATGTTTCAAGATGTGGCTGGAATTCTATACAGAGCAGGGATTAAAGGGTCCGGTGACATTCACTTCTTTTGGCGAACATGTCGAAGACCGAACGAATACGGAATACCTGATGAGACGTTGTCAGGAAGCGGGATACGAGGTTTTCTATGCTCCACTTGAGGAACTGGAGATTGTTCCGGGAGAGGCGCTTTACCATAAGGGTCGGGAGATTAATCTACTGTATCGCCTTTATCCACTGGAGTATCTGATCGATGATCGAGATGAGACGACAGGGGTGGAGATTGGGGCTGCGCTGCTTGAACTTGTACGGGAGGGACGACTAGGCCTGATGAATCCGGTTCAGCATGTACTGATGCAGAGCAAAGGTTTCATGGCGGCAATCTGGTCGCTCTACGAGCGGAACGAGCAAACCCCGGAATATTGCGGGTTTACCCTCTTTGATGAAGCAGAGATGGACGTGATCTCCCAATATCTGCTGCCAACCTATTTTTCGGCGGAGCCTTTCGAGCTGAACGCCATGCCATATGTAGCCAAGAGCTATTGGGGGCGCGAAGGCAGAGGAACTCTTTTGCTGGATGGAGGAACGGACAATGCCTTTGGAAAGCAGGATATGGAGCATCCTCTTAACGAGGCGCTGGAATCCAATCTTGCATCTGGGTCAACAGACGAGGATGAAGAGATTACAGCGTATTACGAAAATCAGCCCAAAATCTATCAGCAGCTGGTTCCGATGGAACAGGTTGTGATCGAGACGGAAGCTGGAGCATACAGCGGTTATCTGCTTACAGGGGTGTTTGTTATCGGTGGGCGTTTGGCTGGGATGCTACCACGGGTCGGGGAGAAAGTAACCGGAGATATGGCCTATTATTGCGCGGCTACGGCTCGTGAACGGATGAATGATGAGGAGGAGAAGGAATGGAGAACTTGGGATTAAACCTCGTGAATATTGCGGTGGGTGTAGGCATTCTGCTGGTGGTATTGGTATGTGGATATTTCGCTTTTAGCAAATTGACCCGGTATAACGATAGTGAGGAAATCGCCAAAGGTAACGAAGCGGCGGGCATGTACATGGGTAGCAAATTATTGGGACTGTGTATTATTGTGGGCATGGTATCTTTCTCGACGCATTCGTGGTTGGATATGCTGCTGTGGTCGGCGTTTGGAATTATTGTGCTGTGCCTGGTCTATATTATATTTGATTTCCTGATTCCGAAGATGCGGGTGTGTGACGAAATTGCACGAGGCAATATGGCGGTAGCTCAGCTGCTGCGTTCGATTATCATCGGCGTTTCCATCGTCATTGGTACGTTTTTGATGTAAAATAAGACATAGTGTTTTATAGAATGTACTATTAAACGGAAGAAGGAGCGCGGCATCATGAGAAGAGTCATCATCGATACAGATACAGCAGGAGACGATACGATTGCGATCCTGACAGCATTGCATCACTTTCAGGTGGAGGGCATCACCATTACGGGCGGTAACGTACAATTCGACCAAGAGGTTGAAAATGCCCTGTACACGGTACAGGTTGCTGGACATGGCGGCAAGGTACCTGTGTATAAAGGTTGCGAGCGTCCGCTAATGGCCTACGGTAAAGCTCAGCACCGCACAGTGGAAGATGTGCATGGGGATGATGGTATGGGCGGCGCGCATTTCCCGAAGGCAGATCAGCGTCCCGAGAGCGGGCATGCGGTTGATTTTATCATTGAGAAGGTGCATGCACATCCAGGTGAAATTGAACTTCTGGCGATTGCCCCGCTGACGAATATTGCAATGGCGATCCAAAAGGACCCAACGATTATTCCGGAGATTGCTCACCTGTACATCATGGGCGGAACCAATAATGCACTTGGCAATATCACACCGGCGGCGGAGTATAACTTCTACGTGGACCCGGAAGCAGCGAAAATTGTACTGCATGCAGGCATTCCGATCACGATGGTTGGGTGGGAGATGTGCACGCAATATTCAGTGATGGACGATGACGATCATGCAGAGATTGCAGCTCTCGGTACATCGGGTGCCGATTTCTTCACTGCAATCAACAAAGTAGTTATGCAGTTCAACAAGTCGGTACATAAGCTGAATGGCACCACTCATCCCGATACGTTGCTAATGGCTGTTGCGGCAGATGAATCCATCATGACCAAGTCGGGTCAATATTATGTGGATGTGGAAGCTGCAGGAGAGTTGACACGTGGATACAGTGTGGTTGATATCAACGGACGTTTTGGCAAAGAGCCGAATGTACGTGTCTGTGAGGCGATTGATCGGCCCAAGTTCAAATCCATGCTGCTGGACGTTCTCTCGGCGATCCAATAAACGCAGGAATTTAACTACAGGAAAAAGAAGAAAATCCGTGCCTATCCCAGGTACGGATTTTTTTGCTCATTTTAATCTAACCTTGCTGCAACAAAAACGAGCGGATACCTGTCGTGACCAGATCATGGTCTTCCTCATCAGGCAAACCCGATACTGTAATGGTGCCGACCTGTCCCTCATTTTCCAGAATCAGCGGGAAAGCACCACCAGCCAGAACATAGTCCGATGCAGGCAGATTGAAGTCTTGCTCAAGTGTCTGGTTTTCGCTTCTCAACCGCAGGGCGGTATGCCAAGAACTGGAGGAGAAATGATTCACCACGTTGTTTTTGCGTCGAATCCAGTCTTCGTTGTCGGGATGAGTGCCTTCCATCGCATGCAAAAAGAGACGATGCCCCTCCAGGGTGATGTCGATGGTCACGGCTTGGGAACGACGCTTCGCTTCTTCAACCAGATGCAGGCCAAGGTTAAGTGCCATTTCAGAATCAAATGTGTCAAATACCAAGTCCTTTTCTTCCTGTTGCATTTCCTTTAATTTCTCTGTCGTGGTCAGGTTCAAATTACAGGCATCCCCTTTACGTATATGATTGATGTCTACATTCGACATGGATTGGTGTAGTCCCTTCTGGATGCAGTCTGAACGATGTTAGTGGACGTTATTTGCGTGGTTAAAGACCGTTCATTTGGAGACCGTACATCGGCTGTGTTAAAGTGAAGGGAACCTAATATACATAACTCTTAAAGTTAAAATAAGTTATTGCTACGTAGGCAGGAGGAGAAGCACGATGCTGTTTTATTTTGTAGCACTGCTGGTGACTTTGGTGGACCAGGGAACCAAGATTGCAGTGAGGATGTATATGGAAGTTGGCGACGTCATGAGACTGGGTAACTCAGGCATGCAGTTACAGCATTACGAGAACAGTGGAATGGCGGGCAGCATGTTTCAGGGAAATGCGCGTTTGTTTGGTGTGATTGCTGTTCTGTTCATAGCGGGCATGCTGTATTACCGGAGTAAAGGTGAGATTCGCGGTTTCTGGATGCAAGCTGGCGCGGGTTTTATGGTTGGCGGGGCGTTGGGAAATGCAATCGATCGATTTATCTATGCCCGGGTAACGGATTTCCTCGTATTTCCGTCAGGACGCGGGATTTTGAATCTCGCTGATGTCGCAATTAACATCGGTGTGGTCATGATTATCATTGGCATGTTGATTCGTGCATATCAGAGTTATCGGGCCAAGCGTTTACGTAATGCTTTGCCGAAAGCAGAACGTTCGTAATAGGTTGGATAAAAGCGTTACAGTGGCTGAATATAAGCTTATTAAATGAGGGACATTGGATATCATCCAGTGTCCTTTTTGTTATGCCTGATTCAGGTCATGGGAAGAACTGCCGTGATTCATTTTTACCGAAACCGTTTTAGAAATAATAAAGACGTATATTATCCATTCAGATTGAAGTCGGTTTGGAAGGATTAACCAAATGGTTATTTCACCATTTGGATGGGTAAATCTTTACGTATATTAAGCTGAGGGAGGTACAACATGAGAACAACGCTTACCAAGGCTCTCGGGACAATGTTGCTGTGTGGAATGATGGCTGTACTTTTATCTTCCTGTACCAGTGGAGATAGCGCGAATGGCAAAGTGCAGATTGAATTTTTCCAGAACAAGCCTGAAGCTAAAACAACCTTTGATGAATTAATTAAAACGTTTAATGCGGAGCATGACGATATCCAAGTGACACAGGTGAATCCGCCCGATGCGGAGACAGTACTGAAGACGCGTGTCGTCAAAAATGATATTCCGGATATTATGGCCATGGGGGCAACGGATACGTATTCGATCCTGGCCCAGAGTGATATTTTCACCGATCTGACGGACAGCTCATTACTCCAGACGATTGATCCGAACTACATACAAATGCTGAAGGATCTCACAGGTATGGACGAAGTGACAGGTATTCCTTACGCGACTAATGCAAACGGCATCATGTACAACAAAACGCTGTTTAAGGAAATGGGATTGGATGTGCCCAAGACGTGGGATGAACTCATTACGACCGCCCAAAAGATTAAGGATGCAGGTGAGATTCCATTTTATTTCACATACAAGGATGACTGGCAGACGAGCCTGCCGTTCAATGCACTGGCCTCCAATCTGGTCGGTATTGATTTCTACCAAGAGCGACGCGATAACAAAGTGACATTCAAGGAGAAGTACCGCGAGGTAGCTGAGAAGCAACTGGAACTCATGAAATACGGTCACGGCGATAACTTTGGTAAAGCTTATTCGGACGGTAACCGTGCCTTCGCTAACGGTGAAGCCTTTATGTACATCCAGGGAACCTGGGCCATCTCGGAGATTCGCAAAGCGAACCCGAATGTAGACATCGGTTTCTTCCCATTCCCTACGGGCAATGATGCGAGCGAGATCAAGCTGGTGAACGGGATCGACTCCCTGTTTACCATTGCGGCGGACACGCCTAATCGCGAGCAGGCAGAGACGTTTATTGCATTCCTGTTAAAGTCTGAAAATATCGGAAGGTACATTGATGAACAGACGCTGTTCTCTGCGGTAGAAGATGTGAAGCAGGATGATCCTGCCGTACAGGAATTGATGCCTTATATCGAGCAGGGCAAGGTTGTTGACTTTGCCGATCACTATATTCCGGCTGCCGTGCAGTTGAATTCCATCGTACAGTCCTTTTTGCAGAACCAAAACATCGACAACTATCTAGATACACTCGACAAAGAATGGGACAAGGTTGCCAATCGGCGCTAAGCCTTGTCTGAAGGAGGATGGAATATGAACAAGCGAATCGCACCTTATTACTGGATGACGGTTCCGGCGGTAGTATTGTTCTTTGTATTTATGACGCTGCCGGCCCTTCAGGGCATCTATTATTCATTTACGAATTATAACGGATTCGGGAAAGAATATGATTTTGTTGGTTTTAAAAACTATTTCAACTTGTTCCAAGATGACAATGTAGGCAATGCCTACTGGTTTACGTTCAAATTTGCGATCGTGGTGACGATCCTGACCAATATTCTGAGCTTACTCATTGCACTCGGGCTGAATGCCAAGATCAAGTTCCGTAACTTTTTCCGCGGCATCTACTTCCTGCCCAATATTCTGAGTGTACTGATCGTAGGTTACATATTTAACTACCTGTTCTCCAACGTATTCCCGATCTGGGGACAAAATCTGGGCATCAATGCGCTATCCACCAACATTCTCGGCAGCGAGAGTCTGGCTTGGATCGGTATCGTCATTGTTGCAGTATGGCAATCCGTGGCCCTGAATACGATTCTGTATTTGGCTGGTCTGCAAACGATACCAACAACACTGTACGAGGCATCCAACCTCGACGGTGCAGGAAAATGGCGTGAATTCTGGAGTATTACTTTCCCGCTTATTGCCCCATTCTTCACCATTAATATGGTGCTGGCGATGAAAAACTCACTTATGGTCTTCGACCAAATCGTAGCCTTGACCAACGGTGGTCCCGGGCGGGCGACGCAGTCCATCTCCCACTTGATCTACACCGGCGGATTTGAAGGCGGCGAATATGCATATCAATCTGCGAACTCGGTTATTTACTTCATCGTTATTGCGGTGATTTCAATTCTGCAAATCCGGTTCCTGCAAAGAAGGGAGATGGATCTGTAATGAGAAGCCGTACACGAATTAATTGGCTCGTTATGCTGCTTGTTGTGCTGGGTACCCTGTTTATCCTGTTCCCATTGTATATGACCGTTACAATAGCTTTGAAAAATCCGGAACAGATGGCCCAATCGGTCTTTGCCATTCCGACGACACTTCACTGGGAGAATTTCGCGAGAGCCATCGACATGACAAACTTCTTCCAATCTTTCCGTAACAGTGCAATCGTTACCGCATCCACCGTGCTTTTGACGTTGCTCAGTAACTCGATGGTGGCCTATGCGATTGCACGGAATATGGAGAAACGCAAGTTTTTCAAAGGACTCTATTATTACTTCGTCAGCGCCATGTTCATTCCGTTCCCGATCATCATGCTGCCGATCGTTAAGCTGACCGCATCGCTGGAGATGACGAACTTGGTAGGTCTGATCCTGCTGCACACGGTATATGGCCTGGCATTTAACGTATTTGTGTACGTTGGATACATCCGGTCCATTCCGGTAGCGCTGGAGGAAGCGGCGTTTGTGGATGGGGCGACAACTTGGGGCACGTTCTGGAAAATCATTTTCCCGCTCATGGCACCCATCAGTGCCACGGTTGGTATTCTGACATGCCTATCCACGTACAACGATTTCTTGCTGCCACTCATTATTATCAGTGATCCGGGACAGTACACGCTGCCGCTGGTACAGTATGTATTCCAAGGACAGTTCAATACTGAATTTAACCTTGCGTTTGCATCCTACCTGCTCGCGTTGCTTCCGATGATTATCATCTACCTGTTTGCGCAGAAGTGGATCATCAACGGGGTTACCCAAGGGTCCGTGAAATAACTGAAGATGTGTCACAGAGAAGGATATGTGTGAAGGGATATGAACAAAGAGAGGTGGACTTTAAAAGTCCCCTCTCTTTTTTTGATCCTTGTCATTTAACGTTTGGGAACTATTCGGGAGGATTGATTAACCTGTAAAACTATGCTATTTTTTAGTCGTTAGTTTAATCGGTAAACAAAGACTAAGAGAGAAGAAGAGTAAGGTTCATTTCTGCAAGCGCTTTAACTATATAAATGAACTAAACATTTACACGAGAACGGAGAGGGCAGAAATAACCTGAAAAAGCGGAGCTAAAGGCTTTCTGAAAGAAAGCTGCATCGGAAGCATATGCTTCGCCTTTATCACCGGATTTTCCCCTTTAAAAAGGGAATCAAAAAATCTGGGGATAACAGCGATTGGAAGGTTATTCTGTCATCGTAGTGGCTAGTGTAAATATTCTTTTGTTCATTTTATATAGAAGAACTGAATACGTAGATAAATCCGGCATCGTTTGTACCCAGTCTTCAAGAGCACGGGCGTAAGGTGGTGGGTTCTTTTACATGCCAAAAAGAGAGGAGAATGGGGAAGTTGCACGGGAAAAAAGGACATTTTAACTCACTTCGGAATCAGATTTTCATTGGTTTCGTTATGGTGATGCTTGTTGTTCTGCTGCTCGCAGGCATAACGGCTTATGATCGGGTAGCTGCCCTGCTGAAAAGCAATGCGGAGAAACATATTCATCAAACCGCTGTCCAAGCCAGTGGCAGATTGGATGCACTCATTGCACAAGTGAATTCGCTGACCGCCCAAGTGGCGGATGATTCATACGTGCAGCGTCTGCTTAGCGATGAGAAACAAGACAACCCGGCCACCTTTAATCAGCGCCAAGCTCTCTTGCAGATTGCAGGCAGTTATCAGTCTTTCATCAACGGAGCGCAGAGTATGGAGATATACACCACGGGTTATAACCGCATCTTTCCGATGGATGACCGATCCCTCGATCTCAGAGTGGAGCGCAACTGGATTAACCTGGCGGATGAAGGAAAAGGCAGACTGGTATGGGCAGGCGCTGACCCTGAAGATCCGGGTGTGCTTCTGGCTATTCGGCGGATTAACCTGCTGGATCATTCTTTTGAACATGGAGGTTATGTGGTGGTGCGGATGCAGCGCAGTTTTTTTCAACTCAATGATTCGAATGGGACAGATGGTTCGCAGGACTCTATCATGCTCTTGGATGGGGCAGGCGAAGTGGTGACTTCTGATCTGGAGATTAATCTCGATCCCAAAGCCATATTGGACAGCGGATCAGTCGTGCAGAACGGGGAGGAATCCTATATCGTCGTCAGGCAAAAATCGGAGTTAACGGGATGGACACTTGCTGTCCTGACCCCGCTGCGGGAGACAACGGAAGGTGTATCCATCCTGAGAACAGCGCTGCTCGTCTCGGGAATGATTGGTGTTGTTCTGTTCCTTATCATGTCCTTTTTTCTGTCCACAATGATTACACGTCCACTCATACGTCTGATGCGGGCCATGCGCAGTGCACAGCCGGGAGCAATGAGACCTAATCTAATGGTTAGCTCTACGATGGAGATCAATGAACTTAACAACGTATATAACCAGATGGTCTACAGGCAGAATGAATTGACCCGTGTGGTTCATGAGAAGGAAGTCATGCAGTCCCGGGCTGAGCTGAAGGCGTTGCAGTCTCAGATTAATCCCCATTTTTTATTCAACACACTGGAGGCATTCTATTGGTCCCTTGAGGAGAAGGGAGACGAGGAGATGGCACGTATGGTTGTGGCGATGTCCCGATTATTTCGTTATATCATCTCCAGTTCGCAGCAGGATGAATGGGTTACGATTGCCGACGAGCTGGAACACGCCGAGCGTTATCTTCAAATTATGCAGATGCGGTTGGGAGAGAGAATGCAATGGGAGATTCAGCTGAGTGATACGGTGCGTAAGGTCGCAATACCGAAACTGCTCATACAGCCCTTAGTGGAAAATGCGATTCTCCATGGGATTGAAAGTAAACTGGGACCGGGAAAGATAAGCGTCCATGTGGATGCTTCGACCGAGAAAAATCTGGTTCGCATTGAGGTTCGGGATGATGGTCCCGGTATGGACGAATTACGGCTTCAATCTGTCATTCATGCTTTACATGGCGGGCCCGCTGTATCTAACAAGGGTACAGGTGTAGGTCTAATCAACGTACATCGGCGACTTATGCTTTACTTTGGCAGCCAACTTGGCGAACGTTGCAAGCTTTCCATAACAAGTAAGGTTGGGGAAGGGACTGTCATTTGCTTTGAGATTCCCATGGGAACGGAGGGTGCATATGATTCATGACAAAACAATTCTTATCGTGGATGATGAACCGCGTACAAGAGAGGGTATTCGCAAAACACTGGAGGGATGGTCGGCAGGACGAAATCACATTCAGACTGCAGAAAGTGGCGTCGAGGCTGTGGAATGGCTCAAGAAAAAGCCGGCAGATCTGTTAATAACGGATGTTCGCATGCCGGAATTCTCTGGCTTGTCTCTGATTGAAGCCATTCAACATTTTTCGAACAAGCCTGTTGTCCTGATTATGTCGGGGCATGCCGATTTTCAGTACGCCCAGCAGGCCATTAAGCTGGGTGTTGTGGAGTATATGTTGAAACCGATTGATAAGGAACAATTGCTGCAGACCGTCGAAAAAGCCCTAAAGTTCAGCGAACAACAGCGACGTATTCAAACGATGCAAGAAATGGTTGACCCCAAGCTGCTGGATGTTAAGGAGCGAGGGGAACAAAGGCTCAATAGCCAGATCAGTGAAGCTTTGACCTATGTGGATGCTCATCTGGGTGAACATGTGACCATGCGTGAAATCGCTGATTTACTTCATCTCAACTCCAGTTACTTCAGCGTATTGTTCAAGGAACAGATCGGCATCAATTTTAGTGAATACCTTACCCGCAAACGCATTCAGCGCGCGAAGGAGTTGCTTGTGCAGACAACGATGCCAATCTCAGAGATTGCGGAACAGGTGGGTTATCAGACGGATAAGTATTTTATCACGGTATTTAAAAGTCTTGAGGGGCTTAGTCCAAGCAAATATCGGCATTCCCTATCTGAACGAAATAACAAATAACCTCAAAAAAGTGGAGTTTTTCCAAATTACTCTGGTCTTATAGGTGTGATAGGCCCGTGCTACAATTTGGTTAAAGCGGTTACATTAACCGAAAAAACCAAGGGGGTTGGAATAATGAGCAAAAAGACGATGGCCATTCTTCTGTCATGGACGCTGGTTCTCGCCGTAATTTTATCCGGATGTAACAGTTCAAGTTCGGATGAAGAGGGTGAATCAGGCAGCAACGGCACAGATGGGAAAGTAACCCTCAAGTTTATGCACCTCTGGCCAGCAGGCAGCTCCGCACAGCAAAACAAACTGGTCAACGATATCATCAAGCAGTATCAGACGGATCATCCCAATGTAACCATTAAGCAGGAAGTGCTGGAGAATGAACAATATAAGAACAAATTGAAAATTCTGTCGGCATCCAATGAACTTCCCGATGTTGGTGTAACTTGGGCTGCCGGATTTCTGGACCCTTATGTGAAGGGGAACCTGTTCGCACCGGTCGATGATCTGCTGAGTGACTCTCTGGGCGAGAAATTCATAGCCGGAACAACAGAAGCTTATGCCATAGACGGCAAAACATATGCGTTACCAATCGAGTTGAATATCTCCCCCATTTATTATAACAAAGCCATTTTTGCGAAATATAACTTGCAGCCGCCAGCAACGTACGATGAATTCCTGAGTGTGCTGAAGACATTGACAGAGAACGGTGAGGTTCCTATCGCACTGGGCAATAAAGACCGCTGGACCGGCTCACTCTGGTATATGTATCTGGCGAATCGGTTAGGTGGAGATGCACTGGAAAAGGCGATCAATGGCTCTGGCAAGTTTGATGATCCTGCGCTGACTCAAGCTGCTGCCGAGGTACAAAAACTGGTGGATATGAATGCCTTCAACAAAGGTTTCAACGGGTTGTCTAACGATGAGGGTAAATCCGAATTCATGAACGAAAAAGCTGCCATGTACCTGATGGGTACCTGGGAACTGCCAAACTTCACGACTAACCCGGACATCCCGCAGGAATTTAAGGACAAGATCGGATTTTTCAAATTCCCAACAATGGAAGATGGCAAGAGCGATATTAACAGCTGGGTAGGTGGTCCAGGCGTAGGACTGTTCGTGGCCCAGAACTCCAAAGTGAAGGAAGAAGCGCAGAAGTTTGTGCAATACTTTGTGGAAAAATGGGGTGAAAGTTCTGTAACTGAAGCAGGCGTCATCCCGGCTACCAAAGTGGATACAGCTGCAGTACAGCTGCCACAGCTTTACATTGACCTGCTCAACGAATTGAATCAGGCCAGCAGCCTTACACTCTTTGCAGATGTACAGATGAAACCGGCAGCCGCTCAGGCCCATCTCGACATGATTCAGGCGTTGTTTGGCAAAGCGGTAACACCGGAGGACTTTGTGAAGAATCATCAGGCTGCAATTGATAAAGGCAATTGACGTACACACGTTTGAACGCTTGAAGGGAGGATAATGTGATGGACAAAGTCATGTCCAACCGTCTCGTTGCTGCGTTGTACGTGCTTCCTGCACTGCTTCTGCTGCTGGTCTTGGTTTACATCCCGATCGTGCTCACCGGGTATTATGGGTTGATGCAATGGGACGGGATCGGTGCAATGACCTTTATTGGATTGGATAATTACGCCAGACTTCTTCAAGACGGAACATTCTGGCAGAGTGCGAACCATACCTTTTTGCTTGCTTTGTTCTCTGCGCTGAGTCTGATCGGTTATCTGATGATCGCTTTGGTGCTGTCAGGCAAGATCAAGGGGGCCAATCTGTTCCGCAAAATATATTTGATCCCGATGCTGCTGTCTTCGGTCGCGATCGCTCAGTTATGGCTGAAGATCTACCATCCCAGCAATGGTGTGCTGAACACCTTTCTGGAAGCGATCGGCTTCAGCAATCCGCCAGCTTGGCTGGCGGAGCCATCACTGGTGCTGTATGCATTGTTCGTACCGATTCTATGGCAGTATGCAGGCTTCTATATTTTGATCTATTATGCGGCCCTCAAAAATATTCCGGAATCTCTGGTGGAAGCAGCCCGGATTGATGGGGCAAGTCCTTGGCAGATCGCTTTTCGAATCAAGCTGCCCCTTATTACAGAAGTCATCAAGGTGACTGTGGTACTGGCAGTGGTGGGCTCACTCAAGTATTTTGACCTCATCTACGTGATGACCGATGGCGGACCAAATGGCTCCAGCGAAGTGATGGCCTCCTATATGTATCGTCAGGCGTTCCGTAGCTTCGACTTTGGTTACGGCAGTGCTGTAGGGTTCTTCCTGCTCTTGATCTGTCTGCTTGTTACCTGGCTGCTTCGTAAAGCGACAGCATCCAAAGATACGATCCAGTATTCCTGACGCTAGTTCGTGTCTGAAAACTCGCTGAAGTGCATCTTTTACCGCCTTTTCGCCCCCTGCTGCGTCACTTTCCCTTGACGTGCCCCGGCACGCCTGCGGAAAATTTCCTTGCTTGGAACGAAAATTCGGCAAAATCTGCCACCTTCGGAGTTTCCAGACACGCCCTAGTGAAATGAAAGGAGGTCCATCCCGGTGAAGACGGATACGGCCGTTAGATTGCCAACTTACCCGGGGACAAGCCGAGGTTCGGCATGGTTAAGGAGATTTGGCTATATTCTGCTGTATTTCCTCTTGTCCTTGGTAGCTTTGCTGCAAATTTTACCTTTGGTATGGCTGCTGTTATTTTCGCTTAAAAATAATCAGGAAGTATTCGACATGGCGCCTTTTTCCCTTCCTGCTACTCCGCGTTGGGAAAACTATGTCAAGGTATGGACAGAGGGAAATATCAGCTTGTACTTCTTCAACAGTGTATGGATTACGGTGGTCTCGGTGGTGGTCACTGTGCTGTTTGCCAGCCTGGTGACCTTTGCCATTACACGTATGCGCTGGAAGGGTCGTTCGCTGGTGCTGGGGCTATTTATGGTGGGTCTGATGATCCCTGTACACTCCACGTTGATCCCGCTGTTCAGCTTGTTCCTGAAGCTTCATCTCACAGATCATCCTTTGTCAGTCATCCTGTCTTATATTGCCTTTAATATGCCAATTACCATTATGATTCTACTTGGATTCTACTACGCGCTCCCCCGGGAAGTGGAAGAAGCCGCAGTGATGGATGGTTGCTCCGTGCATCGGATTTTCTTTCGGATTGTGCTGCCGATGACGTCTTCGGTCATTTCCACAACGGCGATCATTAACATGATCTATAACTGGAATGAATTCATCTTTGTTAATACGTTCATCAGTACAGATTCGTACAAAACCCTGACTGTTGGGGTACAGAACTTTATTGGACAATACACAACGGATTGGGGAGCCATTGGTGCAACGCTGATGATTAGCATTATGCCAATCCTGATTGCTTTTCTCATCTTGAGTAATCGAATTGTGGAGGGCATTGCTGCGGGTTCTGTTAAAGGTTAAAAGGTTAAGGGTCCAAGGTCCTTCCATTACTTGCTTAAAAGCGAGTTGGGAGGGGCCTTTTTTGTCTTCTGAAACCTCGGATAAGCTTACGGAAATGGGGCTTTATGAAAGCAGTGAAAATACCTATTTATGGAATTGCAAAAAACTTTCAACTATTTTCGCAAAACTACTGCATTTTCAAACCACCTGTGCTAACATACCCTAAGAATTAAAGCCCACATGGGAAAGGTGAGAAAATGACAGCAATATCCTCAACCAAAGAGTCCCTTCGTTCTGATGCCAAGGATCTGAATCTGATTCGACTTACATGGCCTATTTTCTTGGAACTCTTCTTATTTATGTTGATGGGGAGCGTGGATACGCTCATGCTCAGCTCGGTATCCGATAATGCGGTCTCCGGCGTTGGAGCAGCCAATCAGATTATTTCTATCGCTATCCTTGTATTGGAAGTCATTGGACATGGTGCTGCGATTGTAGTCGCACAATATATCGGATCCAAAAAGTTAAGTGAAGCAGCACAAGTTACGGGTAATGCGATCACACTGAATCTTATCGTAGGTCTGGTCCTGAGTGGAATCTTCCTTCTGTTCGGAGGACATTTGTTATCACTCCTGAACATTCAAGGCGAAATTTATGATTTTGCCCGTTCGTATATAAATATCGTCGGTGGCGGTATCTTCCTCCAGGCGCTCATTAATGCGCTGGCTGCGACGATTCGTACACATGGTTACACCAAAGAAACGATGTATGTTGCTGTATTCATGAACGTGATTCACGTTGTTGGTAACTATGCATTGATCTTTGGACACTTCGGCCTGCCGAAGCTTGGGGTGGAAGGGGCAGCGATCTCCACGGTGGGAAGCCGGTTTATCTGCCTGCTGATCTTCTTCTGGTTGTTGTATCGTGTGAGCGAGGTGCGGGTGGATTTTGAATACTACATTAAGTTGTCCAAGAAATTCATTGGCAAAATTCTGCGGATTGGCATTCCGTCTGCGATGGAATCGATGGTATATCATTCCTGCCAGCTCGTGTTCACGCTGTATGTGACCTATCTGGGCGCAGAAGCTATGGCAACCAAGCAGTATGCGGGTAATATCTCCAGCTATATCTACTTGTTCAGTATGGCAATTGGTATGGGGACATCGATCATTGTAGGTCGGCTTGTGGGTGCGCGGCGCAAAGACGATGCGTACAAACGTGTTTTTGACAGTGTAAAATGGGCCCTTCTGGCCACGGTTATCATTGATGTAATCATCATTTTTTTCCGTGTGCCGCTGATGAGCATATTTACGGATAATCCGGAAATTATCAAGCTGGGGGCTCAAGTGATTTTACTCAGTCTTTTGCTCGAAACCGGGCGTACCTGCAATATAGTGATCATTGGTTCCCTGCGTGCGGCAGGGGATGCAAAGTTCCCGGTGTACATGGGTCTGATCTCCATGGTCTGCATGAGTCTGCCATTGGGGTACCTGCTCATATTCAAGCTTCATCTGGGGCTCGCTGGTGTGTGGCTTGCCATTGCGGCGGATGAGTGGACCCGCGCGGTCATTATGTACTTCCGCTGGAAGAGTAGAGCTTGGGAGAAACATGAACTGGTGGAGCATGATGATGAAGAGACCGTTCCTCAGACTGTTCCTGCCGTTTAGGACAGCGAACACTAAAATTATCGATCAATCATCACTGAGAAAGGGAGCAACGATCCTTTGCTCGTTTTTTTGTTGAGCCAAGGATCAAGCTTCAATTTCCAAAATAATGACCAAAACGCGCAGTGTTACTTCCTATCCGAACAACGGAGAGCCGGTCCCGAGGTAACCGAATAAAGGCCGCTACGTTGCTTGGATAGTAGCGGTAACTAATTGTATTGCAGAGCTTGATGATAATGAATCGTGGATGCGTCTAGGGTCAGTAAATGATCGTTTTTTTTAATTTATTTTATCAATAATACTTGATCCCATTCAGGACTTTTATCCGATAATAATGATGCCAAGACCAGAGAGACCCCAGCTGCTCCGTTTAAAAGGCCTGCTTCATCAATATATTGAAGTTTATTATCAATCCAGTTTATGTCGCAATATCCAAATATAGAGTCCGGCTTGTAGAAATCTAGAGTCTTTTCTACAAGGCGGTCACGCATCATTCTTAAACGTTCTTCTCCGGTTTCAGAGTACATCCGTTGGATGAGTAGAAGCCAACCTGAAAGGCCATGACAAACGGTTGGTGAGATTAGCCCTCCGTCCATCTCTATGCGTTTTTCCATATCCAGATATGATTCAAGTGCAAGATTAGATAATTCTTTATTTTCCAAAGCATTGCCTGCCAACCATATTGCACGTGCAATTCCAGGAGTTCCGTAGCACCACGAATCTCTTGGATGCATTTTATTTTCAACATGCAGATGACCTAATTTCCATTCTTCATAAGAAACCCTGCCAGGCCAGTATATTCCATCTTCACCATTGACCTTCCACTGAACAAGCCAATCAGTTAGTTTACTTAATTGATCCTTAAAGGGTTCGGCAGGTAGTCCTTTAAGGATCGCAATGCTCATAAGTGCAATGGGCCCTGCTATTCCATGGGAAAGTCCTAAATTGAAGTTTCCAGAAGGATACTGATTTGTCTCACTAGCATGAAATTGGCTCCGAGCAGAAATATGCCATCCTGGGACGGTTTCTTCTCCTATTTCCTTTTTTGCACAATATAATTTGAACCAATTTACAATCTGTTCCCATACCTTTTTCATTCCCGGGCGATCATAATATGATAAAATAACTCTTCCAAGCCCACTTAGACCAAGAATCGTATCATAATCTCCTATTTTTAAATCAGTACTTCCCCAATTTTCAACTAGTTCATCAACTTTTTTAATTGCTAGTTCTTCCATCCAAGTTGCAATACCTTCTGTCATTGACTGGTAACGGGTGCCTCTCCGGGATAGGGAACGTATGGCCATTAGAACACCAGGCAATCCGCCGTATAATGACAAATCATGCAACCCCGTTTGTTCAAGCTTATTCTGCAATTCCTTTAAATACTGATGCCCTACATAATCCCAACCAGCATCCGGTTGGAGATAATCCAATTCACCCATTAATAGACAAATTCCGGAATGTCCGTTACTTAGACTTTCTTCCGTCCACCGTTCTACTTCGAATCCATCAACTGCTAATATAGAATTTTGAGATTTCATTGAAATTTCGCTTGGAGTTTTATATCTGTTTGCAACAGACGCCAAAGTGCTTGCAACGTTGTTTCTTAAGTCGCCTTCTAAGCCCAACCATCTATCCAGATTAGGGTTTATTACAATACTCAATGCTGATATACCTCCTCAATGTTGTTTTCCTGAAAGGTCTTAGCTTGTATACGATACATCTCTGCATACGTACCATTATCATTAAGCAATTTCTCGTGTGTTCCCTGTTCGATAATCTCACCGTTCTCCATGACAATTATTTGATGAGCAAGGCGTGCAGAAGATAGCCGATGCGTAATGAATACACCGATCTTATCTTTCATTAAATCAAGAAATAACTCCAACAAATCTCGTTCTGCAACCGGGTCCAAAAACGCGCTAGGTTCATCTAAAATGTATAAATCGGCATTACGCATGAAAGCTCTGGCTATGGCTAACCTCTGCCATTGACCACCAGATAATTGCTGACCTTCTTCAAACCATTTACCCAACTGCGTATCAAGGCCTTGGGGCAAAGAATGGATTACATCATCAATAGATGCGTACTTGGCTGCATTTAGTATCATTTCGTCTTGGTCCAACTGATCCAATGAACCAAAACCTATGTTGCTTCTGGCGGACATTTCATAATGAACGAAATCTTGAAAAACAGTACCGATTTTTTTTTGATACATATTCAGATCATAATCGGTTATGTTTTTTCCGTTTATGATAATTTCACCTTCGTAATTGTCATAAAGTTGCATTAATACTTTCATTAACGTTGTTTTTCCCGATCCGTTTTTCCCAACTATTGCTATGGTCTGCCCCCTTCGTAACGATAAGGAAATGTTCTTCAACGCTATCTTGTCATTCCCAGTGTACTGAAAAGAAACATTCTTGAGTTCTAGGTGTTCTAAGCTAAAATCAGATTTTTTGTTTTGCAGAGAAGATCGAGCAACAGGGTCAGATGTTGGTAACTCAAAGAACAGGAACAATTGCTCCATATAGAGATGATTTTGGGAAAATTGCAATAAACTCCTCATTATGGATTGTATCTGACTTTGTGTAAGTACTATTGCCTGAATATACCCGTACAAACTGCCAATCATCAAGGTACTTAACAAAGTTTCTTGAATGACAAACCAAACCAACCAAAGCATTACTGCAAGCTCGAAAAAATTGTAAATAAATGTGTGTTTAGTTAGCTTTCCTAACATTCTCTTGTCTACTTTATAAAAGCTTTCGAGCAATTCAGAGTAACGGTTGAGTAAATGACTGCTCAATTGAAAAACCTTAACTTCCTTAACTGCTCGATCATTTGTAAGCAAATGCGTCAGATACCATGATTGACGATATAAAGGGGTCCTTTTCATATAGATATCGAATTGTTGTTTGTTTAATTTGAATAAAGAATACAGTGATGTCAAAGAGACTACGAGAATGATCGGTACAGTCCACCATTTCCATAGAAACAACCAAGTTGAAGATGAAATTACAGTGATAAGACCAGAGATAATACCTGCTAATTGGCTATATAGCTGATATGGCCGAAATGCTGCTTCCTGAGTTGCACGTTTTAATTGATCGTTGATAGACGAATTTTCGAAGTCAGCAAGTCCAAGTTGTGTTGATTTTTTCCCGATCATGATATTCAAAGACTTCGCTAATGATGCTTCTAAATTCCCCTCCACATAGGTTTGTCCTGAATTAATGATTAATTTTACTGCGTACACAATAACAAACAAGATAAAAGGTAAGCGTACTAGATCCGCTCCATGCATCAAAGAATATGAAATCCCATTCAACATATTCTGCATTACAACCAAACTAAAAAAGGGAATCAAACCTTGCAGGATATGCAATATTGCACTAATTATGAACAATACTTTATTAGTCTGAAAAATTAGTGAAAATAACTTCATGCTGCTTTTCGCTGAATTCCACATAATGACTCCATTTTCCGTTTATAAATTTTTTGTTTACAAAAAAAAAAATCATATCCTGCTCAAATTTTCTGTTCTTTTTCTTTTATGGTATTGTATCAAGCTGTTCATCGCATGGCGTGTCAATATCATTATTTTCTGTTCCAGCTTTCGATCAGTTCCAACTAGTCGATTCAAGTGCATGTGAATAATGCTAAACACGATGTCATCTTTGCTATTTGTCAATGAAACTTCTGAACGATGTTGCTCCAGCTTTTGATAGTATGTTAAACAGCTGTTTGCTCTTGCTTCGAAAACTGGCAATAATTCTTGTGAAAAGTTTCCTGAAGCAGAGGTTTGGGAAGCATTCAAACAAAAAAAAGTATTAAGCATATCCATATATGTGATGCGTATCTTACGAAAATCTTGAAGGTAATCTTTAACATCAAACTTTTCATTTAAAGTTTCGAAACATTCACTTTTGTTGTACCCTAAATGAGTAAGAAGATGAATTACACTAAGTACACCTATTTGTTCAATCTCAAGCTCACGTCTCTCGAAACGGTTTAGACGAATTAATCCAGCCACCACATAACTATCTTCGGAGAACAGAGATTCTGCTAACTTCATTAACTCAATTCCGCCATATCTTTCTATTTCAGGTTCATAAGTTTCTAAGGTGAATTTTGTTATATAACCATCCTTAAACCACTCGTCACTCCATTTTTGAAATAATTGAGCGAATAGCTGAGATTTATCATTGGATTTAAACTTGAACCTTACCCTAACATGCGGATCAGGATCGGCGTAGCGTATAAAATAAGCTTGTTCTATTAAACCAGTATCTTTAGCTTCGTTCACACATTCCTCCCAATAAAGAGCAAGGAATTCATTTTGTCTGCTATCCAATCCATATAATTTAGCATAAAACCACTCATTGCCAGGAAGATAGATATCTTTCTCTAAACCCCCTCTGTCCGATAGCGTTTTGAAAGGGAAAAGGAATGAACTGCCTTTCGGCATAGCATCATCTATAATGAGTGGAAACACAAATTCAGCAGCTAAACAACCATCACTACGATTGATAGGCGAATTTTCAAATCCACCGACGTGTTCGATTAAATTGATATGTCGTGTTGTTTTTAAATTTTTTAATAATTCATTTAGATGTAGCGGATGGTCCAAATCCAGCAAAATGCGATAATCTGAATCAATTAAATAAACATATCTTGGAACATTCCATTCACTCAAGAATATTAAAACCCAATTTTTTAATTTATCTGCATTAATACTTTCTTTTAGATTACTAATTGGGTAACGAAGACTCCATTTTGCGGGAGACAACACAATTTTTTTGTATTGAATTCGTGGCATAAATGGAGCATGCATCAAATACCCAAAGTCTGGGGCGGACCATTGATCAAATCTCATCAAGCCAACCTCCATCAGGAATCTATAGATGTTCGGCGCATGATGATAATTGAACATATGACCTGCGATTGGAATTACTTCTTTGTTTTGGGATACGGACCTAATATATAACCTTCCTTCTCTCGCACCTACGACAAGATCAGACATAGCTATGATTTGTTCGTTTGGAGTTATCGAACCATGACTAAGCGAAAGTTCATGGTCACGGTAGTTCTTCGTAAGCATTACATTCGCAGATTTACCCGAAGTGGGAAGAAAAGATGTTTCCGCCCACATTACATCAGGGTACAAGTCCTTTTCCTTTTTTGAAATCAGTGTTAAATCTTTTTGGAGATTGGGTTCAAGGATATCTAAAAAACGACCAAAAGTTTTCCCCGCTCCGTTTGAACCAGGATTGGGCGCCAACACCAGTTTGTACTCCCCACGATCAAGACTGTTTTGATCCATCGTGTGAAGGGAAAAATACAATTCCATAGATGGTAACGGTGGCAATTGGGCATCATTGAATTCTTCCAGTTGTTGTATAACGTTTTCATCCAACTCCACTGTATGTTGGCCTTTATGTATTGCAGATACCAACAGTTCCATAAATAATTGTTCCTGTTTCATTTTACCCTGAGAATCCCTGCGCTTTAACGCATATGAGTTCTTACGATTTTCAGGATAACGGTACGTCGCTGGAGCACCCAATCCAAGCTCATCATCAATCAATTCTAAAACGGGGACTTCTTTATGATCGCCATACTTTTCTAAAAAATCTTCTACATACTTTTTCAGGTGCTCTTCTGAATAGTGTGAAAGCATATTAAGTATGTATGCTGCCTCTTCCACGTCCTTGCGAATATGCTCATTGAGTCTGATAGACTGATCTGCAAGTGACAAATCAACTTGCATAGTGGGTGTCTCCATCGGAATTAGATCATTCGTCAGTCTACTAAGTTGTTCGAAAGTCTCTACCCCTTTTCCAACAGCAGTCTCGTTATAAAACATTATTGTTTCGTGAATCTCATACAATTTTTTTCCGATATCATTTACTCCCTGCAGCCCATCCACAAGGCTGAAAACATGGTGGAATGGATCTTTATCTACAGTGGATGGTCGCAGTTCAGTAAGGAGGAACTCTTCTTTTATGAGTTGTTGCAGGTAATTATTGATAATTTCGCGGTCTGTTCCCGGAAACTCCAGCTCCATTTGGTTTAATACCTTGGAAAACTTTTGGGGTGTAGACAAATAATTCATAATCCAGTCAAATACAATGGTCGCCTTAACAGAAATGCTATCATTTGCTCCACTCTTCATTTTCCCATATCTCGTTAAGAAGGGTAGCTTAGCCCTATTACCTTGTTTATATATTAATGCATTTGGGTAAATAGTTAGTTGTTCCAATATCTGTGGATCGTTTTCGAGTTGTTCTATTAGTTTGAGAATCCATCCCATATCAGGTCGTGCTCGTTTACGATAATGAGATATCTCCTTAATATCAAGTTGAGATTCGGCTGAGAACCTTCCAACAGTAATGCCTGAGAATAATCCAAAAGGGGTAGGTCTACTCATCATCCGGATTACATACTTCATTACGCTTGATACAACTTGCGCTTCAGTCACATTAGGCTTATTGTTGAATTCATCAATTTTAGAAAGTGATCTGTATAGGCTAGGGCTTGCAACAAGGATCGCTTCCCTGATCTCAGGTTTACGAGATAGTTTTATCAAATTTTCCAAAGAATAACTAGCAACATTCTCAATAAGAGAATGTTGCTCGGGGAAACAAGAAAAAAATTCATTTAAGGGTAAAACTGGAGTTCTCAACATGAAAAAATCCAGAGTTTTATACGAATAACGTTTCATCATATTCTCCTCCCACTAGATACCAGACATGAGAACCTTCTCATATTACTTTCCTTTGCCAACCCCAAAAACTGATTGTCCCAAAAAGAATGCTGGATCCAGTTAAATATAGCCAAAAACTGATTGAACCTCCTGATTGAAGAGAAAGCAAAATTGGACGAAAAGGGTCAAATAAAAAAACCAATTCTGTTGCTATATAATGATAAAGTACAATAGATAATCCAAAAATCACGAGAAAGGCTATGATTGGTCTTGAGATAAACACACAGATAGCACTACAGAATAGTAACTTAGCAAGACAGGTAAGTAGAAAAATACCATAAAATTTGATCGTATACCATTCTGCTGGTAACCTTCCTACTTCATTCTTAAAACCGTAAAGTGCTGCTGTATCGCTGCTGGAAAAAAAGGCTTTTGATCCAATCATAGAAATAATGTAAACAATTCCGATCCCAACAACAGTCGTTGCAGCCAACGCCAATAGTTTTCCCAGCCAAAGTTCGAACCGTCGGTATGGACGAAGTGCATACAATCTGTATGCGCCAGAATTCAATTCGCCACTTAACTGATCAATATAAAAAATAGGCAGCATTGCGGCCATCATTAATAATGACATTCCATCCATCATAAACCAGGGAGCGTTAAGATTGTTTAGCATAATACTGCCTTCTCCAAAACGAAATACTCCCTTTTGTGATGAGCTTAAACCCCAAATATTGAAAATAATTACAATTAAAAAAGAGGAGAATAGTACAATTTTAGACTTTTTTTTCCAGTCTCGTTCCAATTCACTAATCCATATGCCTAACATGTTTACCCCCTAATATAAGTAGTCACTTCTCACAAAGCGATGGTAGGCTCCCCACAGGAAAACAATAAGATGTACAACGACAACGGATAATATAGCCACAATTACACTCATATTTCCGTCTATAACTTCGTTCAAACCAGTATGTTGCAGAAAAGGTATCAAGGAATAGGTAATGCAGAGTTCTAATAGAGGAATGTCACTGAATAATGCCGCAAGTTGAATAACTGCACCGTCCAGTAACAATGATGCTAAAATGTAAAGCATACAGCCTCCGATAGCATATGTGACATTTTTGCTGTACATCGAAATACAAATAAACAAACTGGATATCCCCAAGAGTGAAACAAATGCAAACCCGTAATATACAAAAGTGTAGCTAAGAGCCTCAAGAGAATAATTCAGCAAACCATTTTCATTGAACTGAAAAAAATAACCAGTAACTATCAGACAAACTGCAAACAAGATGAGCATCAGAACAATACAAACACAAATCAATAATAGTTTGCTGAAAAAGATTTGCCTGCGGGTAAATTGACGAAGAAAAACATACCTCAACTGACCGCCTCTATATTCCTCGGTGAATATAGAAGCTGCAAATACAGCCATAATGATATCAACGGGAAAATACAAGTTATTTCGTAAACCTGTAAGAACAAATAGCTGAGATAGAGTATCATGATCAACTTGAAGCGTTTCAAAAAAACTAGCTGTCATATAAGCAAGACCAGGGATAGCCAAAACCAATAGCCATGTCCAACGTTTGGACCAAAGTCGTTCCCACTCACTATTGAATAACGTAATCATGCTCTCATTAACTCCACGAAAGCATCTTCTAACCTTTCGCCATCACGGATCAACTCGGCAGTAGGACCTTTCCAAATAACTTTTCCACTTTTTATGATTATTAATTCATCACACATCTGCTGGAGCTCATCCAGTAAATGGCTTGAGATAAAAAAAGCGTAGTTAAATTCGTTTCTCAAACTAAGGATGATATCTCTTAATGCTCTCATCCCCATGGGATCAAGACCGTTAGAGGGTTCATCTAGAAGTAGAAGTTTCGGGTTTCCTAGCAGTGCCTGAGCAATTCCCAAACGTTGCTTCATTCCAAGCGAGTACCCCTTAACTCGATCATTCGCTCTATCTCCCAACCCAACCCTTTCAAGCAACTCTTGAATATGATTTTCCCTATCAGATTTAGGCAGATCAGGATGAAGTCGTGCCAAATTGCGCAATACTTGCCTACCTGTCATATACTCGAAAAAAATGGGCGATTCTATAATTGCTCCCACCTGTGCCAATGCATTTTTTCGGTTTTTGTTTATTTCGTATGAATCTATCTTTACATGGCCATTACTTGGATGCATCAATCCTGTCATCATGCGCATCATCGTAGTTTTGCCTGCACCATTCGGGCCAATAAAACCATAAATTTTTCCTTTTTCCAAGTTGAACGAAGTATCTTGAATGATTTCACGTTTGCCTATCACTTTAGTTAGATTGTTGACTTCCATAACAATATCAGGCATTATGACCCTCCTTCTAGAGCGTTTCTTCAAATGGATTAAATGGTAATACATGAGATAATTATGTTAAATGCGTACAAGATACGAAATTCACTAGAGAAAATTGTGTCTAATTCAAGATTTGTCCACCTGAACGAAAACCACAAGGAGGACGTCTCGCAGCCATACCAGTCATTCCCAAAATAAAAAATCGCCAATTGATCCTAAAATATGATTGTGATATCTACAAAGAGTCATTGGGTGGAATGCTTCTTTATTAAAGTAAAGAGTTATCTTCGTTTGGAGAATCGTTATGATAAATTAACGTGTACATTCAAGTCTCTTTTTAGCTTTGGTGTCCATTATGGTGCAGCTTGCTTAAACTTGAAGACACGCTCTAGTAAAAAAATGTTGTTCAAAATAACAAGAAGAGACTTATTCAGTCTCTTCAAGTAGTTGAACGAAAAAATATGATTGTGAAAAAATTAACAAAGTGCTCCAATATTAGAGAAACATTTTACTCCTGCAGTAGGAGCGCAAGTATTGGCAGTTCTTGTTTGCTCTCCGCAACCACCAGTACAGTTCCAAATACTTAAAGCTTGTGGCTGAACTGTACCTTCTGATTTTTTAATTTGTACATCAAGATCAAAGATTCCTTTTTCCATTTTCGTTACACTCCTCTAATTTTTTTGAAAAATCGAATTATGTAATATCCTAGGTGATGTATGAAAAAATATAAAAAGATCGTCATCTTTCTATATATTCCATAAAAAAGTATTAACATAAAACAATGTAACATGAGGAAATAATAAAGTAAAGAATATAATTCCAAATATTGAATTTATATCAAATTAAGGATGATTATCATAAAACTAAATAGGGGATATGTGCACTTATTATACATTTAATACAATATTGGAATTATAATAAATATATATTCTTATAATCAAATATTTTACATAATTTAATTCTGGAAATCTAGTCAATAGTGAGTTTTTTAGCAGTAACGATTGATAGTGTTGGCGAATCCGTGACTCCTTGTTAACATAGATGCAGAAAGCGTTTGATGACATTACAGCAAAGGATGAATCCCATGAATAAAAAAGTGCTCGTGGTAGATGACGAATCAAGCATCGTCAGTGCCATTGCTTACGCGCTGCAGCGGGAAGGATATGAAGTAGATACTGCGAGTGACGGCGAAGAGGCCTTGGTCAAGGTCGCATCGTTTCACCCACAGGTCATGATTCTGGACGTGATGATGCCAAGGCTTGATGGATACGGCGTATGCCGCAGGCTGGAGGACCGCGAGGATATCGGCATTATTTTGCTGACCGTCAAAAATGATATCGTGGACAAAATCGTTGGCCTGGAAATGGGCGCCGATGATTACATGACCAAACCGTTCGAGATCCGTGAACTGCTTGCAAGGGTGAAAGCGCTCATGCGCCGTGTCGAGAAAAGTAGTCCACCACCTGACGATTCGAAGAATCAGGCCATCGTGAATGGCACACTGCGTATTCATGTTGCTCACCGCACGGTGACCGTGAATGAGGATAAGCTGGATCTGACACCAAAAGAGTTCGACTTGCTGACCATTCTCATGTCCAATCCTGAGCGCGTGTACACACGAGACGATCTGCTGGACCGGGTCTGGGGCATGGAGTATGCGGGTGGGACACGGACCGTAGACATTCACATCCAGCGTTTGCGCAAGAAAATTGGAGATACGGATCAGCAAAAATTGCAGACCGTATACGGGATTGGCTACAAAGCATCTGCACCTGAAACAGGCGGGGCCATATGAGAGTCAGCATCAAGCTGAAGTTCAGTGTTTTTCTGGCAGCATTACTTATCCTTACCGTGGTGGTGCTTAGTTCACTGGTCCTGCGCGGTATTGAACGCAATCAGCAGTCACAGATTGAAGGTATTTTATCACAGCAGACACGGCTGGTGAATCTGAATGTGCGACAGTCCTACTACACGGAGTCCGTTCATCTTGAACAGGAAGTCTTTTTACAACAAAACGGCCGCAGGCTTGCACAGGAACTGGCCAACTCTACCGGATTGCCAATTGCTCTCTATAATATGAAGGGCCAGCAAGTTGGCTCATCGATCAGTTCCGGGGAGAGTGCGATTGTTCAGGATACGCTCAACTATGCACTGCAAAATAAAATTGCCTATCATGAACAAGGGGATACCTTGCTCTACGCCGCACCACTGGACGGTCCGGATGGACAGATGGGTGCTGTATGGATGCAATATCCGGTCCAAAGCTATCATGAATTCTATACTCGCATCCTTCAATTGTTCATATGGGCAGGAATTACAGTTGTTGCGCTGAGCTTCATATTAGGTTATCTGTTCTACAATCGGTTTGCCGTTGCGATTACTCGGCTGAAAAAGTCCGCAGATTCCATTCGCGAAGGGAATTACATTACGGAGTCTCCTTTAAAGCGCAAGGATGAGTTGGGGGAGCTGGGGCAGGGCATCTATTATATGAGTACATCCATTCAGCAAAATATCACAGCCATGCATGCAGAGCAGCAGAAGCTGCAACTGGCGATTGAGAAACTTCAGGCGCTGGAACAGCAGCAGAAACAATATATCGGTAACATCAGTCATGAGTTCAAGACACCGCTGACATCGATCAAAGCTTATGTGGAGCTGCTCGACATGTATAAGGATGATCCGCAACTGCTTGATGATGCCACGAGTAACATTGGCAAAGAAACGGAGCGGCTGTACGAGATGGTCGAGAAAGTACTACATTTATCTGCTCTGGAGAAGTATGACTTCGAGAACCAGGCCGAAGATGTAGAGGTCAGCGCTCTGCTGAAGGATGCCTGTGGCCGGATGCGGGGGAAAGCCGAGAAATTTGGGCTGAACATGGAACTGGATCTTGAACCGGCGGTGATCCGCAGCGATCGGGAGAGTCTTATGCATATTTTCATCAACATGCTGGATAATGCCATCAAATATAACGTTCCGGATGGTGTGATCCGGGTGAAGAGTGAACTGCGGATGCAGGAGCGTCAAGCGATCATTCGCATCTATAACTCGGGTACGCCAATTCCGGCAGAGGCGCGGGAGAAGATTTTTGAACCCTTTTACACCGTGAACAAAGACAGAGCCAGAAAAACCGGTGGAACCGGACTGGGGCTATCTCTCGTGAAGCAGTTTGTTGAAAAACAGGGCGGTACAATCACCCTGCTGTCGAGTGATCCAGAAGATGGGGAAGGTGTGACGTTCCAGCTCATGTTCCCTTTGGCTGATTCAAGTTTACAAGTTCGAAACAAGTCTGAATAACTTTGGAAGTATGCGATGTATATGCTTGGTCTATAGCAAGAGAAACCAGGGGGGACCATCATGAATTGGAAACAAGCAGCTATGGGCACGTTCGGAGCCATTGCCCTGTTAACGACAGCGGCATGCGGGGGAACAACGGAGCCGGGGGGCAACGCACAAGGCGGGAAAACGGGCACGGATATTACGGTAAAAGATAATACCAACACGTCCGTGTATCAGAGCTTCAAGCTGGAGAAAATTGATAAATTGCCGAATATGCGCGGGATCGCATGGCTAAGTGATGATTGGATTGTATCCGACAAAGAGAACAAGTCCTTGAAACCCGTCACGGTTGAAGGCCAGGAAAGATACCCGCATAACTTATATATGTATGATCTGACGAAAGGTACAGACACGCCGCTCAAAGAAAGTGAAGCCAGTCTGGGTGCACCGCTGGTATCACCGGATGGTCAGTACCTGTTCTACCGCGAGCCGGAGGAAAATACGGGCAAAGGCTACTTCCTGAATCTGCATAACGGGGAGACAACCCCTGCTGGCAAGGAGGATGGATTTATCCAAGAGGGCGCGTGGCTGGATAATGAACATGTCGTTTTCCCTAATATGAAGGGTGATCTGATCTCGGCAAGTGTGGACGGTACAACAAAGGTACTGGTGGAAACAGGTAATTTCAATGTACGGAGTATCAAGGTGTCAGGCGATATGCTCTATTATATTACGGGCGAGGACGGCCAGTTGAATGCATACGATGCGAAGACGGGTGACGTAAAACAGGTGCTGAAGAGTGTGGAGTGGGTCATCCCATCTAATGATGGAACAAGGCTTGCGATTGTGAAAAGAACAGCGGATACCAAACGGGCGCTGGTGCTCACCGATCTGGAAGGCAATGAGAAGGCCACTCTCGCCAGAGGTACACAGGTTTTCGGCACAAGCTGGTCGGGTGATGATTCCAAGATTGCATACACCATCAATTCTGAGAATGATAATGAGAAAGGGCTATTTGTCTCCAACACGGAGTCGGCAGAACAGTTCCAGATCTCGGCTGATATGGACAACGCTTCTGACCCACTCGCCTGGAGCCCGAAAGGAAATAAAATCCTGTTATCGCAGGCGGTATTGGAGAATGAATCGTATCACTTTGTAACCTCGGTCATTACGATCTCGGAATAGGGTGAATGGTGCAGAAAGATATGTTCCATATCTTTCATGCCTTTCTATACATTTATATTGACTAAGCTGTTCCGCTTCCGATAAACTAGAATGCAGGAATAAAAATCGAATGTCAGGCAGCAGTTCGAGACGATGTTTCGGGCGGCTGTTTATTTTCTTTTTAACAGTAAGGGTGCAACGTAGTCGTCTTGCCGGATGATCCGGCTAATAACAACATGGAATAGGAACAGGTGATATACATGTGTAACAGCGCGTACCGCGTGCTTTTATATTATAAGTTCGTGAAGATTGAAGACCCCGAGACGTTTACACAAGAGCATCTGCAATACTGTAAGGACCTGGGTGTGAAAGGCCGTATTCTGATCGCATCCGAAGGCATCAACGGTACCGTATCCGGTACGCCTGAACAGACGGAACAGTACATGAAAGATATGCTGGCTAATCCGCTATTCAGCGACATGGTGTTCAAGATTGATGATGTCGAGGAGCATGCGTTCAAAAAAATCTTTGTTCGTCACAAAGCAGAGCTGGTAACCTTCCGTGTGGAAGATGAACTTGACCCAAATGTGACTAGCGGCAAACGCCTTTCGCCGAAAGAGTTCCATGAACATCTACAACGTGATGACGTTATCGTTATCGATGGTCGCAATGATTATGAATACGAAATTGGTCATTTCCGCGGGGCCATCCGTCCAGATGTGGAGTCGTTCCGTGAGTTTCCGGAGTGGATTCGGGAGAACCTGGGTGACATGAAGGACAAAACGATTATTACCTATTGCACTGGCGGCATTCGCTGCGAGAAGCTGACTGGGTTCATGATCAATGAAGGATTCCAGGATGTGGCTCAATTGGACGGCGGTATTGTCACGTACGGTAAAGATCCGGAAGTACAAGGCCATCTGTTCGATGGCAAGTGTTACGTGTTTGACGAGCGGATCTCTGTACCGATTAACCGGACAGAAGAAGATATCGTCATTGCCAGCTGTTATCACTGTGGAACGACACATGACCGATATATTAATTGTCCAACCTGCAACCTGCAGCATGTAAGCTGTGAGGATTGCGAAGAGACGCATAACCGCTTTTGCTCGGATGCCTGCCGGGAGGCAGCACCGGTACACGCATAAGCAGGAGAGCAGGTGCTGATCGTGAAGCGCGAAGAGGAACGAACGACGCGTGAACGGATTTTGTTCATGCTGAAGCAGCAAGGTACATTGACCACAAGGGAAATGACAGCTGATCTGGGTCTGACTGGCATGGCTATTCGCCGTCATCTGACGGCACTGGAGCAGGACGGCTGGATCGAGGTTCGGGAGGCCCGGGCTACGGCCGGACGTCCGTCCTCGGTGTACCAATTGACGGTACGCGGGGACAGCTTTTTTCCAAAATCATATTCGTCCCTTACGCTGGAACTTCTTGAAGAATTGTCTGACTCAGCCGGGAGCGGTGTGGTAGATGCATTGTTCGAGAGTCGCCGGGACAAGCTGCTTCGCAGCGGATTGCCACAGATGGAGGGCCAGGATCTGGCTGGACGGGTGGAGGAACTCGCTCGAATCCAGAATGCCAACGGATATATGGCGGATGCGTCTAGAGATGCAGATGGAACCTACGTCATTACGGAAATGAACTGCCCGATTGTGCAAGTCGCGAGTGTCTACAAGCAGGCTTGCCGCTGTGAACTGGAACTGTTTCGCTCGCTACTTCAAGCTGAGGTGGAGCGTACCGAATGTTACGCCGATGGCGGTAAAAGGTGCAAGTATGAGATTCGCGAAGCGTCGGGAAATTAACTGGTTTATACAAAGAGATTGTTTCGAATCATCGAAATAGTCTCTTTTTTTGATAAATAAATTACGTATAAACGCTATTTACGTATGGCGATGCGTGTTATAATGGAGCTAACATCCAGTGCATGTTCGCATCCTTATATTTGCTGATACTTCAGCAGATATATTCTGTTCATTTTGCGCGTAGGAGTGAATAATAATGACAGAGTTGCTTGATCCCAAGAACGATTATGTGTTCAAACGAATCTTTGGAAGTGAAGAGAATAAGGATGTTCTTCTGGCTTTTCTGAATCATACCTTCAAAAATGCAGGTGAATCTTTACTGACCGAGATTGTGTTAATCAACCCTTATCTGGACAAGGATACACCGAGAGATAAACAGTCCATACTGGACATACGGGCCAAAACAGATCAAGGTGAGCTAATCAATGTTGAAATGCAGTTGTTTAATCAGTATGATTTAGAGAAGAGGACTTTGTTCTATTGGGGTAAACAATATTCCGGACAATTACTTGAAGGACAGAGATATAGTCAACTCAAAAAATGCGTAGCGATCAACATTGTTAATTTCAAAATGCTCGCTAATGATCAGTACCACAACGTATTTCATTTAAGAGAAGACCATACTGATATTCCGTTGACGGATGTTATAGAGATTCATTTTATGGAAATACCAAAGCTGAATGATGAAAATATTCAAATAAAGGATGGATTGGTGCGTTGGCTGTTATTTCTGAAAGGAATGACTAAATCAAGCTGGGAGGCGTTAATGATGCACGAACCCGAACCGGCTTTGAAAAAAGCCATGAGTGTATTGGAGTTTCTGAGCCAGGATGAGCAAGCACGTCAACGATATATCGACCGTCAGAAATTTCTATGGGACGAAGCTTCCATGATTGAGGGCGCACGAGAAGAGGGTCTCAAGAAAGGCATGGAGGAAGGAATTCAAAAAGGAATCGAAAAAGGGATCAAAGAGGGAATCAAAGAAGGAATCAAAGAAGGTGAAGCTGAGAGCAAGCGGAAAATCGCAATGAATATGCTCACTTTAGGTCTTGATCAGGCTACTATTATTAAAGCTACCGGGCTAACACCATCTGAATTAGAAGAACTGCAAAAAGAAAAGGAATAAAGCACTCTGGAGCTATCCATTGATCGATATAAGGTGACCATACCCAAAGTACATTGGGAGGGATGCCTCTTTTTTTTGAAAATTTTAAATATGAAAAATCTCATGATGAAGCAGCAACTATGTCACGGTGATCCCAACCCGGGTAACATACTCCTTCGAGATCATGATACCGTTATTATTGACTGGAACAATGCTTCTACCGGAAATCCGGAAGCCGACTTGGGGCCGAATACATCATTATGATTCGATGCGCCATACTGCCCCCGCATCTGCCACATGAAGCGACGATTGCTCTTGATGTTACCAGAGAGGCCAGCATTCGCCTCTTTATGGAGGAGTATGAGAAGTTGTCCGGTATTGGCTATGCAGATATCGAACCCTGGATTGCGCCTGTTGCGGCACGCAAATTGATCGCGGATGCCGTATCGGAAGCGGAGAAAACAATGCTTGTGGACGAGATTAGAAGAAGACTTCATACTCCATTTTCATGAGTAGGACCTTATTTTGCTGTACCCATGGCGACCATCTACAGAACAATGTGGGTGGTTTTTAAGTTTTATGTAATGTTTTCTATCACAACCATACGATGAAAGTAAATTGGAAGCGGTTCAACCATTGACGGATATCGGGACGCCCCTTAATATTAGGGGAACAATAAAACACCAACACGGGTCATGGACTTCAGTCGCATGAGAAAAGTCTATATTTGTCTGCTTTTGTCGATCAAAGCAACAATGCGTTGAAGCGTTTGCTTTGTCCCGCCCTATCGTGTCAATGGAATTCGATAAGGGTAACCACATTTTATAAGATGGAGAGGGGTTCTCACACATGAAAAAGAAATTTTGGATGTCACTGATGATGGTTGCTTCAATGATCGTTGCGGCAGGTTGCGGAAATAACAGCGGTACAGGCTCGGAATCCGAAGGATCAGGGACTACAACAGGTGGAGGCAGTGAGGAAAAATCATATCAGATTTCCATCTCGCAGATTGTTGAACATCCATCTCTGGATGCTACACGTGAAGGTTTCATCGCAGCCCTGAAGGAAGCGGGCATTGAAGAGAACAAGAACCTCAAAATCGATTACAATAACGCACAAGGTGATTCGACGAACAACTTGTCCATTGCACAGAAAATCTCAGGTGATTCTAAAAATGATCTCGTACTCGGAATTGCAACACCATCTGCGCTGGCTCTGGCTCAACAAGTGAAGGACAAGCCATTGCTGTTCGCAGCGGTAACGGACCCACTGGGTGCCAAACTGGTGACCGATATGGATAAGCCGGGCGGCAATGTTACAGGTGCATCCGACACGAATCCGGAGGCTATTGTACAATTGGCTGACTTTATCGCTAAAAATCTGCCGGATGTGAAAACGGTTGGCTTGGTCATTAACGAAGGTGAACCAAATGCGGTGGTTATGGCAGATAACGCAGAAAAAGCGCTGGCAACACATAATATCAAGCTGGTGAAAGCACCAGTTACGAATACATCTGAAGTAAAACAGGCAACGGATTCTCTGGTTGGGAAAGTAGATGCCTTCTACATCACACTCGATAATTCCGTCGTGAGTGCGGTTGATACGATCATCCAAACGGCGAACAGTAATAAAATTCCGTTCTTCTCCAGTGATCGGGATACCGTTGAAAAAGGAGCTTTCGCAACGGTAGGCTTCAAATATTATGACCATGGATATCAGGTGGGTGAGATGGCCGCGGACATTCTGAAAAATGGTACAAAACCGGGTGATATGAAAGTCACCGTTCCGGACAAACTGGATCTGATCCTGAACCTGAAAGCGGCTGAAGCCCAAGGTATCACGGTTACGGATGAGATGAAAGCGGAAGTAAAAGATCAGGAAAACAACATTATTCAATAGAATCAATTCATAAATTTAATGAGTTATGAGATTGATTCAATAATCTGACCGGACAATAATCCGGCAGTATGGATGCGAGGCGAACGTGCAACGGGTTCGCCTCATTCTTTTCGATAGACAGGGAGGAAGTAGCGTGAGTATAAGCTGGAATTCAATTGAAGGAGCAATCGAGCTGGGGCTTTTATATGCACTGATGGCACTGGGTGTATATATTACGTTCCGCATACTCGATTTTCCTGACCTTACCGTAGACGGAAGTTTTACAACAGGAGGCGCAATCGCGGCGGTTATGATCTCCAATGACTTCTCTCCTTGGCTTGCCTGTTTGGCGGCAATGGCTGGCGGCATGGTAGCTGGGGCTTGTACAGGTCTGCTTCATACCAAAGGCAAAATCAACGGATTATTATCCGGGATTTTGATGATGATCGCGCTCTACTCCATTAATATGCGTATTCTTGGCGCACCGAATAAATCCATTATGGGCATGGACAATCCATTCTCGGGTGAACATGTCATGGTACTAATTATCATCGTGGTGCTGGTGTTTAAAATTATGCTCGATCTGTTCATGAAAACAGATGTTGGACTGGCACTCCGCGCGACAGGTGATAACAAACGTATGATTCGCAGCTTTGGTGCAAATACGGATGTGACTACTATTGTAGGTGTCAGCTTATCCAATGGATTGGTTGCCCTGTCTGGTGCATTCATTGCACAGCAATCAGGTTTTGCAGACATTACGATGGGCATCGGTATGATCGTTATTGGACTGGCCTCCGTCATTATCGGTGAGGCCATTCTTGGAGCAAGAACGGTCTTCTGGGCTACACTTGCAGCGATCGTTGGTTCAATTATATACCGGATTGTGGTCGCGCTTGCCCTTCAAGTGGAATGGTTTGATACATCTGATCTGAAGTTGATCACCGCGGTGATCGTCATTATTGCCCTTGTATTCCCTACTATGCAGCGCTCCATGAAGCAGCGTAGTCTGGCTCGCAAACGAACGGAAGAGTTGATGCGATCCGGGGGTCATCAGGCGAAGGGAGGTATGTGATCATGCTGGAGATTACGCAAGTAACCAAGCTGTTCAACCCAGGCACAGCGGATGAGAAGACCGCGCTAGTCGGTGTGAATCTGACAATGAATCCGGGAGACTTTGTGACGGTGATTGGCAGTAACGGAGCGGGTAAATCCACGCTGATGAACATCATTTCGGGTGTGATGAAGCCGGACATGGGTGATGTGCTGATCAATGACCGCTCCATTAAAAACCTGCCGGAGCATAAACGTAGCAGCTGGATTGGCAGGGTATTTCAGGACCCGATGGCAGGAACAGCACCACATATGTCCATTGAAGAGAATATGGCGATGGCATACAAACGTGGCAAAGGACGCGGACTAGGCTTCGGAGTTACCCGTGCCAGACGGGAGATTTTTAACACGCAACTGGAGAAGCTGGGAATTGGACTGGAGAAGCGTCCGAATGCAAAAGTGGGTCTCTTGTCTGGCGGGGAGCGCCAGGCACTCAGCCTGTTGATGGCGACCTTTACCCAGCCGCAAATTTTGCTATTGGATGAGCATACGGCAGCCCTTGACCCATCACGTGCCGAACTGATCACGGAACTGACGGAGACACTTGTGCGTGAGATGAGACTGACTACATTGATGGTGACGCACAATATGGAGCAGGCCATTCGTCTGGGTAACCGTCTGATCATGATGGACAAAGGCCGAATTATTCTGGATGTCAGCGAAGAGCGCAAGCGTACGTTAACTGTACCTGAGTTGCTTGGTGAATTCGAACGGATTAGCGGCAAAAAAATGGCAGATGATCGTGTCGTGCTGGGTTAAGACGAGGGAACACTTGTTCGTGGGTGCGGGAATCGGACAACATTTTTTATCATCATTGCATCTACAATATAAAGAACAGCCGCTTTCGGTACTCATCCGAAGGCGGCTGTTTGCACGTTGCTTTGTTATACATCGTTGAACGAATCATACTTCCCACCAAGCAAAATAAGCAGTGGAGGCCATCAGTCCGCCAACCGAAAGTGATCCGCTGACAGAGAGGTTAATGGCCTGACCCGGAGGAACCACGTAACGGCCAAATTCATTGGACAGAAACGGCCCTGCTTGAAGGGGAATAGCCATCAATGGCGTCGCTCCTGAAGGTGTAGCAGCAGAGAACCGTACCGTGGCTACGCTGGTATTGCTGCTGGAAAGATTGCTGTTTACCGATGTTAGTGTGGTGGGCGATGTCAGTGTTCCATTAGCGCTCAGACTCATGGAACCGCTGAAGGAAGATAACAGATTGAGTGAGACCGTAATTCCACCAGAGAGCCGCGATACGTATAAGGTTTTCCCGCTCCCTGCGGGATTGGCCAATTGTACGGTGGCGATAACCGTTCCTCCCAGCAACCCCAGTGTTGTGGAGTTGGTGGAACCTGCATTGTACAGATTGCCTGTACTGCCAGCATTATTCTCCGGAGGTGCAACAATGCCGGGAGAAATATACGTGTTGGTGTTGGACGTATAGACGGGCTGGCTTAACGGGTTAAATACATTATTGTTTGGCACAGTGTGCACCTCCTTTCATCAGGGTCGAACTCAGAATTCCCACCAGAACAGATTAATGGATGCGGTCTGATTCCCCGTGCCTACGCTAATGGATAATGTTTGTCCCGGTGGAACAATAATGGAGCCATTCAGATCCAGTGAATACATTCCTGCGGTGAGCGGAATACTTGCGATGCTCGTGAAGGTTCCCCCCAGAGTACCTGTATTTTGTCTTGTGGTAACTACACTGGCGTTGGTATTTCCAAGTAACGTATTGACGGGCACTGGTGTGCTACCAACAGTCACGGTTCCTCCTGAATAGATAACAAGAGTAGCTGCCGCTGTTGTGCCTCCTGTGAGGCTGGATATACGTATTGTTCGGCCGCTGCCAGCCGCATTCAGGATCTGTAGAAGAAGACTCTGGTTGGAAGGAATTAAGGTATTGTTGGTCGTCAGGGCAAAAAAACTGCCTGCAGCAGCTGCACCGCTGTCTGGTGACGCTTCAATGCCCGGGGCTGAGAAGGTATTGGTCAGTTGAGTAAACAGGGGACGATTAGATTGGTTGAATACATTATAGTTGGTCATCTCATCCACCTCCCATAGACCAGATTAACTTATAGAGGTTGTTCAAAAAGTCCGCTTTTGATTACGAAGGGTGCCTCTTGATTCGCATTTCATTGTACTTGCAGTGTATGTGAAAAGAAGCAAATGGATTGGGGACTGAGCCGTATATCTGGAAATAACGGCGGTTGCCGTGCCCGTATATCCAATCCGGGCATACGATGCGTAAGCACATTTTTTAAGGGGAAATCGAGATGAGTCGAACAGCGAAGCAAAGCAAGAAGAGAACGAAGCAACCAACTAAATATGTCAGTCGCCGCCGCTCCCGTCATTCCTGCCGCGCTAAATTGCTGAAACCCCCTTGTTCCCGGATTACTCGTCCCCGGTTCAAGCAGGGTGCTTCCTCACGTACGAAACTCCCTGGTGCTATTCATTGTTTTACAGAGCATACGTATGTCGGAGCCGAAACCAGTAGCAGCATGGATTCACTCCCGGCACAAGACACCTCATCACTCAGCATGTATACCTATGGCGTTGTGAATCGGGGCAAACATCCGGCTCTTGTACAGATCCAGATCAGCCCAAATGCCGTGGATTATGCTGTGGACAGCCAGGAGGTGGTCGCGGGAGGCCAGACCAAAGCGCTGGTACCATTGCGATTTTTGCACTATACCCGGCTTGCAATTCGATCCGTTGAACCGGATCAGTCGACCCGGCTCGATGTTTACTTTCAGGCGCAGCGTATGCCATAAGGGAGTATGATCTCACAGATTTGACCAGGGAGGAGGACGAGGCACATGCCTAACTTTACAACGTTTAATACGAATCCGGATAATCTGAGAACGTTGATTTTTGGCCAGGATAGTACAGGCACAGCCCAGCCTGTCAGAACGGATACAAGCGGGAACGTGGTTGGCATTATTTTGGACGGAACCATCAGTAACATCTCAGGTCTGACCACGGTTACAATTAACGCCGGAACCATTACCAACATTCTGAACGGAACGATCACGAGTGTACTTGGAGCGACGATCACGGCAGGTACGATCAACAGTGTGCTTGGAGCCACAGTAACAGCAGGTACATTGACGAATTTGCTGAATGGTACAATCACGAGTGTGCTCGGAGCCACGGTGACCGCCGGAACGCTGACGAACTTGCTGAATGGTACGATCACAAGTGTATTGGGAGCAACGATTACCGCCGGAACGATCACGAGTGTGCTCGGGGCCACGGTGACCGCCGGAACACTCACAAACTTACTGAATGGTACGATCACAAGTGTATTGGGAGCAACGATTACCGCCGGAACGATCACGAGTGTGCTCGGAGCCACGGTGACCGCCGGAACATTGACAAACTTGCTGAATGGTACGATTACAAGTGTATTGGGAGCGACGATTACCGCCGGAACGATCACAAGTGTGCTTGGAGCCACGATTACAGCAGGTACCATCACAGGTATACTCGGAGCGACAATTACAGCAGGAACACTGACGAACCTGTTGAACGGAACCATTACCAGTGTGCTCGGGGCCACGGTGACCGCAGGAACGTTGACGAACTTGCTGAATGGTACGATCACGAGTGTATTGGGAGCAACGATTACCGCAGGAACACTGACAAACTTATTGAACGGAACCATTACAAGCGTACTTGGCGCAACGGTAACTGCAGGGACGTTGACAAATCTGCTAAATGGTACAATCACCAGCGTGCTCGGTGCTACAATTACCGCGGGAACACTTAGCAGTGTGACGTCCATTTCACAGAAGAGTTTTCAGGAGTCCCAACTCATAAGCACCCCGACCGCCAACACCTTCACAGCGCTCCCGGCGGTTACGACCAGTGTATTTGGCACGTATTCTTTCTTTGTATATAACCGGGGGCCGGGTGTAAACCGGGTAGATGCTCTTGTTGAGATCAGCGCCAACGGAACGAACTGGTACACGGATGTGACGACGGTAACGGGCATTTTGTCCGGGTCAGTCGATGTATTGGTACCGCAGCGTTTTCTCAAGTACACGCGTCTTTCCTACCGCTCCAGCCTAATCGGCGCACCAAGCACGATTGATGTGTTCTTCAATGGACAAGGCACATAACCCATTTATTTGTCATATAGGTACATGGAGTTCCTTTGGTGGGCTTCATGTACTTTTTTGTATTGGAGGGGGTTGCATTTGAAGAACCGTTTACTTGGAATCCATATGATCGTGCAAAATGAAGAACGTCACCTGCCCCGCTGTCTCGACAGCTTGAAGCATATAAGCACGGAATGTTTTATCACCGATACTGGCTCATCTGACCGCACACCTGAGATCGCCAGAACGTACGGAGCAACGGTGTTGCACGCCTGCTGGCAAGATGACTTTGCCCATGCACGAAATATCAGTCTGCCTCTGGCGAGCACGGAATGGGTCCTGTGTTTGGATGCGGATGAGTACGTTACGCAGGGATTGGAAGAACTGCTGAATTATTTACCTAAAGTCCATAAAAGCATTTCAAGATTACGTATTACCATAGAGAATCGATACGGTGAAGGGGTGGAAGAGAGGGTAATCTCCCAGCCGGTGAGACTATTCCGTGCTCATCAAGGATATCGATACAAGGGGCGTATTCATGAGCAATTGGTTCGTAGTGGCCCAAGCGAGCTTGTCCAAGAAGTGGCTGGTGATATGGATAAGAGCGAGACCTGTACAGGAGAACAAAGCCAATTGATCGAAACTGAACCGCTTGCTCCATTATGTCTGATTCATGATGGATATCTGGCTTCAACGATTGCGCAAGAGTATAAGCCAAGACGTAATTTGAAACTGATTGAGCGGGAACTCGCAGATGAGCCTGCACAGCCTTTTCACCTGTACAATCTGGGAGTAACGTATTGCCAGCTTGGTGAGGTCGAAAAGGCAATTGAAGCGTTCCGTGAATCATTACACCTGACAGAGCTGCTCGCACCATATCGACCTACACTGGTTAGGGATTATGCAAAGACCCTTGTGGAATCGGAACATTACGACGAGGCGCATGCAATTCTGGCTGTGGAAAGACAGCGTTATCCATCCTATGCTGATCTGCACCTGTTGTATGGGGAGACGTTGGAGCTGCAAGGTTTGGAGGAGCGTGCATATCAATCGTATGCCCGAGCAACGGACTGCCGGGAGGGAACAGCACGTGTTGGACAGAGTGATGGCAGCATCGCGTTAGAAGCGTCATATGTAATGGAAGCGGGTTCTAACAGTTACAGAGCCTATACCGCCATGGCAAGACTTGCACAGAAACGGGGATTCTTTAAAGAGTCTGCACATCTGTATGGGCTGGCTCTGGATAGCATGTTCACATATGCTCCGGCATGGGCCGGGTTGGCAGATGTGCTGCAACAATCCGGTAAAACGGATGAGAACATAGCAGAAACATTGCTCGCCAGATGCAGAGGAATCGAGAAATCGGGTCACGGTGATTCGATTTGTGGTGAAATGCCCCATTCATATGCAGTGACAAATGAGGATCATCTGGTGAAGGTGATTTATGTTCTAACAGGCTGTGGAGCATATGAACAGGCATTGAAAATGCTGGATACAGATGCGTGTACTGATCGTATCCATGTAGCGGATCAAATACATTGGATGTTATGTGCGAATAGGGTTTCCGAAGCGCTGCAACTGGCAGAAGAACACTGGAGCGTGGGGTGTGTGCATGAAGTTAATCTGCCGGCTGAGCACAGAATGGATTGGGCACTGGCTTGTTGGACCAACGGATTACGATTATCCGAGGCATTCCTCGCAACTACGCTTCCACAAGAAAAGAACGTTTGGAAGGTCATGGATCGACTGCTGGATCAGTTGATCAAAGAGCCGCGAAGCATGAAACCTGCTTCACAAGAACAAAAGCTTATGCAATGGGGTCCGCAGGCAGAGATGGTAGCAGAGAAGGTTGTGCAGCAAGCCGTAAAGACAGGACAGCTTACACTTGCTGAGCAACTGCATGAGTTGCGGGCTATGATGATGTGTGATCATTGGGGAACGACTTTAACTCGAAGGCGAAAGTTTGCAAGTCTGCTGTATCGTCAGGGGTATACCATGGTAGCCGCGAACATCCTGATTCAGTGCATGACCGAGAGTGAGCTGGATGCTGAAGGTTTGTTCTGGCTAGGTGAAACGCTGTATGCCAAAGGCCACAATGATCAAGCGCTCTCTCTGTTCGAGCAGGCATTGGAGCGGGAGCCTGATATGTGGCAGGCCCGAGCTGGAGCTGCTGTATGTTACTTGCGATTGGCAATAGAGGCGATTCGGAAGGAATTGGTTCGATCTCCTTCTTCAGGCGTACTCGCTGCACAACATAATGCACTGGAACAAAGGCTGCGAACGACAGAGGGTATGCCGTGGCGTACGCTTTTCCATGCAAAGGAAAGGAGGAATCAGCTTGCGAGCGGAACGAATTTCCCTATGCATGATCGTGAAGGATGAGGAAGAGTTGCTGCCTCATTGTCTTGCCAGTGTCCAGGGAGCGGTGGACGAAATTATTGTGGTGGACACCGGTTCATCGGATCGCAGCGCGGAGATTGCGCAGCAATATGGCGCGTTGGTTGTGCGATTTGAGTGGTGCGAAGATTTTGCCGCAGCACGGAATGCTGGCCTGGAGCGCGCTTCCGGCGACTGGATTCTCTTTCTTGATGCGGACGAGGCGCTCGATAGGGCTGCGCGGGAGCAGATCAGGAGCTGGACGTCGGTCAGCGGATGTGACGGATTGTTTTTAAACATTCATAACTATACAGGTACGGGTCAGCAGGGGGTTACCGTGAATCCGGTTTTGCGTCTCTTCCGTAATGCCCCGGAGCATCGGTTCGAAGGTCGGATTCATGAGCAGATTGCGGCGGCGATTTGCCGTAGGAATCCAGAGGCGGCTTTTCATGTGACGGACATGGTCATCCATCATTATGGGTATCAGACGGCGATTGTGGAGCGCAAAGATAAGGTGAACCGTAATGTTCGCCTGCTGCAACAGGCAGTGGAGGAAGAACCGGATCAACCGTTCCATCATTATAATCTGGGTGTCGAGTATCTGCGTGTGGGGGAAGCGGAGCGGGCATTGGAGACGTTTGGTGTGGCTCGGATGGGGATTGATCCTGCGGTGACCAGTTACGCGCATTTGCTGTTCAAATATGAAGTTCGTTGTCTCCAGCATCTGAATCGCTGGCAGGAGGCATTAGATCGCATCGATGCTGCGCTTGAACTCTTTCCAGAGTACACGGATCTGATGCACCATCGCGGGGTATGTGCAGACGCCTTGGGTGATGCAGATCGGGCAGAATATTCGCTGCGTGAAGCTGTCCGTATGGGACCACCTCCACCCATATATCATACGGAGGAAGGCATCGGCACCTATCAGACGTGGTATACGTTAGGGCGTTTACTGGAAGGAAGGGCGGATCTGGAGGGTGCGGTGGATGCTTACGTGGAAGCGGTACGTGCCAAATCGAGTCTGTTACCGCCGCTCTATCGGATATTCCGAATTATGCGAGTCTCCGGGCAGGAACATCAGATTCCAGCGCTGGTGAGGGAGCGTTTTGCACTCAGTTCGGAAGAGGCTACACACAAAGTATTGGGCATTCTGGAGCAATCTCGTTGTTATGATGCGGCTCTGCAATTGTTATTGGTTATATCCTCACAACCTTCCGCAGAGATGAGGGAGCGTTTATCTGTGGCGGAGGCGATGCTCCAAATCCAACAGGGAAGATGGAACAAGGCGCGTCTGAAATTGGAACCTGTGCAGCGGAAAAAAGGGCTACTCGCGATCTCGTCTGCACGATGGCTCGAACGTTTGGAGTGGATCGAGGGGAAGAAAGCCAACGGAGATGATCCATTGACCTTGTGGTTAAAGCGTAGTTCGCAGGCTGGGGCAGTAACGAATGAGGAACCTGCTGTGCAGACAGGGAGAACGGTTGGTCTGAGAGCGACAAAGAAGAAGGACATGGACTCCAGCATAGACGGAACGGTTGCAGGAACAGAGTATGATGGCTGGCAGGCCCTTGGACTGATGATGGAAGGATGTGTACAGTCAGGGAGATGGAAAGAGCTGCATAGCCTGATTCAGATGTGTCGACAGCAATTGGCTGGAGAAGGGTTATCGGTGGAACAGAGCGTTCGAGTGGGAGAGAAGGAGAAAGAGATGGAAGGGAAAAAGGAAAACGGGAAGGTGAGTGACATTGAGTCGTTCCCTGGGGCTTCGGATACCCTGACGGGAACAAGCTGGCTGGTGAAAGGATTGGTCAGTGCTGCGGACCATCATCTGGAGGTGTTCGCTCAGCATACAGATGGACAGAGGCACCGTTGTTGGCCTGTCGTTCAGCATATTCGGCTGGAGTTACCGGGAGCGGACGGGTTTGAGAGCTGAGAGGGGATCAGGCAGGTCCGGGGGTTAAACTTAATTCAGCGGGCTAATGGGTGGGGCTGAACTCCGTTGGTGAGGGGTGGTGATGAATATGGGTATAGGGATTAGTTTGTGTATGATCGTGAAGGATGAAGCCGGTTCACTCCAGCGGTGTTTGAATGCAGTCAGGGATGTTGTGGATGAGATCATCGTTGTAGACACAGGATCGGTAGATGATACAACTGAAATTGCCCGCCTTCATGGTGCCGTTGTAATCCGAACGGAATGGAACGGAGATTTCAGTGAAGCCCGTAATCTGTCGCTGACCGCTGCTACGAAACCGTGGATTCTGGTGCTTGATGCGGATGAGGTATGGGTACAGACCCCTCAGATGAAGACTGAACTCGTGCAGTTGTTAGCGGCAAGCAAGGACAACTTATGGGGGTACTGGATACAGGTCACGAGTCTGTTGGGTATGTCTGGTGAAGAGCGTGTGACAGATGCGGTGTGTCGTTTGTTCCGAAATGATCCCCGAATTGCCTTTCAGGGCAGAATTCATGAAGAGATTGCTTCTTCCATCATGGCTCTGGCTCCGCAAGGTGTGCTTCATTCTGGACTTGAAGTCATTCATTACGGATATCTGGAGCAGGTGATTACCGCCAAAAATAAAGGCGCACGGAACATGCAGTTGATTCGTTCCGCGTTGAATCAGGAGGGAGATCAACCGGAGTTGTTATATGCTCTGGCCGCCGAATGGTTTCAGCAAGCGAAGTATGATGAAGCACTCCGTTTGTTACAGCCATTATTGGCACAGCTTAAGCCGGAGTGTGGATATCACTCGGATCTGGTGCTGAAAACGGCTTACGCCTGGCGAGAGATTGGCAGCCCGGAACGGGCGCTTGCTGTAGTGGAAGCATGGGCGCCCCTGTATGAGGATTTTCCGGATTTGTTGGAGTTTGGTGCTGTACTTGAACTGGATCAAGGGAGAGAGGACGTGGCCTTGAATTGGTTAAAACAGGCTAAATCAGCTGCTTCCACGGCCAGCAGGTATACATCAGTCTCTGGTGCTGGGACCTATCGTAGCCTGACGCTGGAAGGCATGGCATATGAGCGGGCTGGCCGTTGGGCAGAGGCAGAAACCGCGTACACGGCGGCGCTGAGCATGCAACCCAGCAGCTTGCCTGCATGGCAGCGGCTGTTGTTGCTGGCCGCAGCCACAGGGCGGCCGCATGCCATCGCCAGCGTTGCCGCTCGGGTAAGCTTGCCACCTGCGGCATGGCAAGCGTTGATCCCGGCCGCGCTTGCCGCGCATCGGCCGGAGTGGCTGCTGCGCCATGCGGCGGCGCTGGCTGGCCCGCTGCGGGCACAGCCGCTGGCCGCCGGGCTTGCGCTGGCCCAGCTGGGTGAGGACGCCGCGGCTCGGGCGGCTTTGCAGCCCTGGGCGGCGCATGCGCAGCACGGGCCAGAGGCGGCCCTGGCGCTGTGGGCGCTGGGCCACAAGCAGCCCGGCGGGCGCAACGCCCGAGCGGCGGCTCGCCAGCAGGCAGCGCTGCCTGCCGAGGCCCACGCCGCCGAGGCGCTGCTGCTGCGCGGGGCCTTGGCGCGCAGCAGCAGCGGCCTGGCGTGCAGCCCGCGCCGCGGCGCAGCGCCAGGCGGCCCGTCCCGCGGCGCAACGCCAGCAGGCCCAGCCGCGCCCGCGCCTAGCGGCATGCTCCCGGCTGCGCAAGCGCTCGCCGGCGTAGGCGCCTGGGCCGCATGGCTGCGCCTGCTGCAAGCCCTGCCGCCTCGCGGCGCGCTGGCGTTGCTTGCAGCGCTTCCGCCTGCGGCACGCTGCGGGCTGCTACGCGCACCCGCGAGCGTCCGCGAAGGGCTGCTTGCGCTATGCGGCACGCCTGACGGCGCGCAGCAGCCCCACGCGGACGAAGTGCCCGCCTCGGAGAGCACCGCGCACGCGCTCCTCGCGGGCACGCTCGCGCTGCTCGCCGGGCGGCAGAACCTGGCGCGTGAATGGGCCGAATCGGCCCAACTCAGTGCGCGGCAACCTGCCGCTACAGGTCGCCCGGCGACGACAATCCCGCCGGGCCTGCAAACCCTGTTGCGCCTGACAGCACCCGGCGCAGCCTATGCCAAAGAGTACACCAACCAGTGCAACATGTTACTGGTACACCTATAATTTCCTTTAATCTTTAATCTTTAATCTTTAATCTTTAATCTTTAATCTTTAATCTTTAATCTTTAATCTTTAATCTTTAATCTTTAATCTTTAATCACTAATCTCTGTTTCTAGTCCCGAACCTCCAACCCCTGTACATCCCCACATATTCCCGCACTAGCCCATCCGATTGAAATTGCAAAAGCAACGGAGCTACCGGTAATCGGAGCATTGCCCGAACCGTGTATTGTTCCGTTGCTAATGGGTCGAGCCCTTAAGCCTCAATTTTCCACTCTGCACTTAACTCAACGTAACCCAATTCGTCTCAACCTTTGCATATCACCGCTCGAAAACAGCGGATCGGCGTGCCGTACATGTCAGACCAGATGGCATCGTCCGGCTCATCCACATTCAGTTTATCTTCAATGGTTAATCCGGTGACAGCCATGATCGTCTCCAGCAGATCCGGTCGCATTTCGGGCACATCGAAGGTAGCAATTAACTGTCCGTTTGGTTTTAGCACCCGAGCGAATTCCCGAAACGCCCGTAGCATCGTGCCCGTATCCAGATGCTCCAGTACAGAGATACAGAACACCCGATCAAACTTACCCGACTCGTACGGAAGCTGGGCCAGATTGGCCTTTGCACGATGCAATCGGTCGAGAGTTGATTCCGGCAGATCCTGAGCCGTTTGCTCGCCAAAATCAGAAACGATATCCAGTCTTATCGCCTCTTCAGACAAAATACGTTCATCCCAGTCACAGGCGTGAACCTCGCGGCAGTGTTCGGCAAGCCAGAATTTGAACGGATGGGAGATGCCGCAGGCTGCATCAAGGACCACATCGTCCGGACGTGCAAACCGCCGGGCCCATTCATATTCGTAGGGACGGCTCCACCATGCCGGATGCAGCGGGAAGACCAATGTGTCCGTTTTAGGGTCACTTTGCCGAATGTATCTTGATTCCATGAATTCCGTTGCCTTGGGCGTATCCATCATCCCCGAATTCCCTCCTTCAATCCTGTCTCTGCCAAAAAAGATTCCAACACCGTGCTCCACCGGCTCCGCCACCTGGCAAGATCATAGGACAGTGCAGTCTCGCGCGCATAGATTCCCAGTCGTTCTCGCTCGGCCCGATCCTGTACAAGGCGTACCAGTGCGGCGGTTAGTTCCTGCTCACCAGGAGGTACCAGCAGTCCATTAAAACCATCCTGAATCAGATCATTCAACCCACCAACATTGGAGGCAATTACCGGAAGTCCACAGCTCATCGCTTCCAGACAGGCATAGGAGGTGCCTTCCGAGAACACAGTTGGAATTACGGCGATATCTGCCTGATGGTAGGCCTCCCGAATATCCCGGAAATCATACGTGCGTTGAATGATTCGCTCCGCATGTGGATGAGTACGATGCCAGTAACGAAAGACTCTCCCGACCGTGCTGCCTTCGACCAGTTCCCCGGCAAATTCAATCTCCAGATCTGGAAAGGCTCCAAGTAGTTTATCCGCTGCCAGCATCATTGGAATAATACCCCGTTCCATGCTGATGCGGCGTGGATAGATAATGCGAATTGGGCGGGGAGAGGTTATACGGGCATCCACAGTTTCCTTTTCAACCTGTCCCTGAATCGGACCATTAACCTGATACTCAGCATCTGCTTCTACCAGAATCTCCGTAGCCCAATCCTTTGAATTCCGGTGATTATGAGCAAACCTATACGTTTCGCCATCTACCTCAGCTTCTTCCAGTTTTGATAACTGCAAATGGAGATCTACCGTTCCTTTCTCCTCTCGTTCTTGATCGCTATCTGTATCCCCACCTCCATCTCCGTTAGCCTTACCACTGTCTGCTTCATCACGACTCGTTCCACCCTTGCCTTCTACAGCTTGCACTCCTGATATAACTGCACCAGCACTGTCTACATGACTTGCCAGATCATTCCTCCATGCGACAAGCCATTCGTCTTCCTGTTCTTGCTCAAAGGTTCGCGTTGGTGGGGCAGGTGTGAAATAGGACGTATCCACTGCATTGTGAATCAGGACAACCTGCCTTGGATCGGTATAGGTGCACGCAGCCCGGCAAAAGGTCTGGAAATGGGAATCCACGGATACAATGCGCACGAGTCCATCCAGAGCCAGTTGAATATGTTCCGCGACTTGTTGTTTGGTCTCCAGTGGCAGTCCGGGACGATCCCAGTTAATGCCGTGACAGATGCCAAGACTGCCGGGTTTGTAGGTGATGGGTTGCCACAGACAGCTGGCATAGATCACTGGGCCGCGCGCTGCGGCTGCCATCCGGTCAAAGGCTTCCGGTACATTATCCATGTCGTACGAATAACCAAATACGTCAATCTGCTCCGTCCGAGTCTGGAATGCTTCAAAATAAGAGAGCTGATGAACCTCGGGAATATGCCCGAGTCCTCGGATGACACTGCACAGATCCAGAATATATCGCTCCAGTCCACCACCAAATACACGACCGAATTCCCGGTTGTACCCGTCGGTGAAACTATGCGTCAGAATACTCACCACGCCCATCTCACGGTCCCTCCTTCCAGGGAATCAGCCGAGGTTCCGGATCGAGAATAGACTCGTAATGTGCAAGATTGCCCCACTCACCGCTAGGATCAATGCGCTTGTAACGCAAATATTTACGAACCCGGTCCTCGAGACTGCCTGCCCATCCGAGATGCTGAACCTTCAGCTCCGTGCTGACCCCGGGCAATACGGTGCAGGACAAGGGAAGACGGGGAACATGATGATTCTGTTGTGGATAAAAATAGGGATATCCAGGCATATACCGTACAAGTGAAGCCGTATGCCGCTTGTGAAGAGACCAGAGATCATCTTCCCGGTAGTGGGTCCGGCCACCCCACATATCGTAGAAACGAAATGCAAACCAGTCCGCATACTCCTGATTAATCAGAGTGCGTATGGCTTTCTTGGCCTCTGAGCTGTACAGCTCATCCGCATCAACTGAGAGCAACCAGTCGGGACATGTTCCTGCAGCCGCTTGCCACAAGGTGTTGCGAAGTCGCCATTCCTCGGCGAACAGTGGTTTCTCCAATACCTCCAGACGGACCACCTTTGGATAGGCTTTGCATATGTCCGGTGTTCCGTCTGTGCTGGCATCGTCCACAATGACGATCTCATCCACGAACTCACTCAGATCATGCAATACTTCTTCAAGGTATCGGCCACGTTCATTGCGAACCTGGAGCATGGCGGTCAGCTTGTTGCCTTTGCTTTTGCGAACCCGACGAATGGAGAAGGGTTCTTTGAATATACTTGTTTCCTCATGTGTTACAGCAGCATTCTGTTCTGCCTGACCTTGTGAATCATTCCAGTGATGCACTTGGCTTCGGATGTCCTGCGTTGGTTGTGCATGATCCGGGGTGTGATCTCCATTTTCCAATGCGTCTGTATGTGTTCGATCGACTGTTTCGGTTGGCGTGTAAGTGGTTTCGGTTCGGATATCCCTGTGCACCATTGGTCCATTCAACTGTTGTCTACGCCTCTTCGGGTCCAGCATCATGGCACCTCCCCAAGCAATTGCTGTACAGCATGATCCAACAGCTCCAGCTCGACAATCCGGGCCAGCGCATCTTCATCCTCCAGTGCTGTCTCAAGGAAATGTCGGACTGCCCCGTGTCGTTCCCCTCGTAGTGCCAGCGCACTGCCGGATAATTGCTGATAATCCCGGCGACTAGCATCATCCTGAATATCGACTGCATGCACCAGAGCTAGTGCTTCTTCCACACGTCCAGTCTCCTGGTAGATGCGGAATTTCCAATGTCTCGCCGTTTCTCCGCCAAGTTCGTCCAGGATACGCAGGGCATTTCCGTAATCATCATTCATACGCAATAGTTCCGCTCGTACAAGTTGATCTTCTCCTGCCTCAAACCAGCGACATAACTGTTCATAATGATGCCGTTCTTGTTCATCTGCTGCACTAATTCCATACACCCGCAGGGCGTCCTCCAACTGTCCAGCCCGGGCATGGATGGCAGACAGGAATCGATAATGGGAGACCACACAATCACTGCGACCATTCATGACCGCATGGGTGAAGGCCTCTTGCAACGAATGGACGGCCCGCGGATCTTCAAGCAAGTACTCATAGGCTGCCAGCAAAAAGGATATCGTCTCATGTGCACCTGCTTTGGCACGGAGCTGACGGTAGAAGTCGGCACGTACACTGCATTGAAGCAGGGTGACGCTATCTGGAGTGCCTGACAGGATCTGCCGTAGCGCATGCAAGAAGAGCAGTTCGTAGTCCCGGAGAGGGACTTCGAGATCATCCTTTTGCATCGTACCCGCAGGTGCAGGGTCTTCTCCGCCCAGCCAGATAGCACGTACGCCTTGGAATAACAGCTTCATATAACGTGTTTCGGAGGATGTGCCTACCAGATCGGCGATGCCGACCAGTTTGGAAATACTGCTCTCCCATAGCGGAGATTCTGCTTCGTTTCCAGCAGGCTCAGGGAGCAGGGCAATACATAGCTCAGGCTCCAGCGAAGCCGTAGCTATTAGCCAGTAGGGATGGGCGACCACGGCTACGGTGCGAGGTTCCAGCAATAGCTGCTCAGCCTCAGGGAGGGAGATGACGGTAATGACCGGAGGTACATCTTCTGTTTGCGTCAGGCTGCTGACATAGTAGACCTCTCCCTCGATCGACAGCAGTGCAGCAATATCGGGATAGGGAAAGGATGACCAGCCTCCTTTGCGAGGGAAGAGAACATACCGGACAGGGGGCTGTGTTGTACTGGCCTTATCCAGGCTGGCTTCGGCGTCTTCACCTGGTAGTGGTGCAGGTTTTTCCATGAATAGTTCACCTCACCTTGACTGTAATATGGAGCGTCTACGCTCTGCATGTGCTTCATGCTTTCAATTCATATGTAAAGCCCTCCGGTACTTCGCATGATATGCCTGAGACTAACATATGGGCATTCCGTCCCAAACATGAGTATCTTCCATGAATAGATGAAGTTGGCAAGCTGTGATAAAAGGCTGAATTTTATCTTTTGTGTGACCAGGATCACTTTTTTTTTGCTCTAGAGAGGAAGATTGTGATAATTCTCACATGTATAAAATAGGTAATCTGGCACAATACGTTCATCAACGTATTTGGCGGACAGACAGCGAAGGTGCAGCTTCAATGCCAAATACGCATACTGCGAAGTGAACAGAAAGAAGGGGTAACGGTATGGATCCGATTATGTTATCGCGTATCCAATATGCACTTACAACGATTTTCCATTTCTTTTTTGTCCCGCTATCCATCGGTCTTGTACTGTTGGTTGCAATCATGGAGACGTTGTACGTTGTTAAGGGTAAGGAGATCTACAAAACGATGGCCAAGTTCTGGGGCAAGCTGTTCCTGATTAACTTTGCCGTCGGGGTAGTCACAGGTATTTTGCAAGAGTTCCAGTTTGGTATGAACTGGTCCGAGTACTCCCGATTTGTCGGGGACGTATTCGGTGCGCCACTGGCTATTGAAGCGCTACTGGCGTTTTTTATGGAGTCTACATTTATTGGATTGTGGATATTTGGATGGGATCGTTTGTCCAAAAAAGTGCATCTGGCCTGCATCTGGCTGGTGTTTGTCGGCACATTCCTGTCCGCGCTGTGGATTCTGGCAGCCAATTCATTTATGCAACATCCTGTTGGGTTTGAGATTAACAACGGCCGAGCCGAGATGAATGATTTTTTTGCACTCATCACAAATGGTCAGCTTCTCGTTGAGTTCCCACATACAGTCTTTGGGGCATTGATGACAGGGGCCTTCGTCGTAACCGGGATCAGTGCCTACAAATTGATGAAAAAGCAGGATGTGGAGATCTTCCGCAAATCGTTTAATATTGCGATCACTATCGCTCTTGTTTCTTCATTCGGCGTCGCATTCTCGGGTCACTTCCAGGCGCAATATCTGGTGGAGACACAGCCGATGAAGATGGCAGCCAGTGAGGGCACATGGACAACGACAGAAGATCCGGCGCCTTGGACGGTGGTCGCTTTTATTGACCCGGATAAACAGGAGAGTACGGGTGAGATCAAAATCCCTGGATTGCTCAGTTATCTGTCCTACAGCAAGTTCTCCGGTAGTGTCAAAGGTATGAAGGAGCTTCAAGCTGAGTATGAACAGACGTATGGACCGGGGGACTACATCCCGCCGGTACGGACAACATTCTGGAGTTTCCGCATTATGATCGCAGCGGGTGGTTTAATGATTGCATTGGCGCTATACGGTACGTTCCTAGCCATGCGTAAGAAGCTGGAGGTCGCTGGAAAGTGGTTTATGCGTCTGATGGTGTTCGCCATCTCCCTGCCGTTTATCGCCAATACGTCAGGTTGGATTATGACCGAGGTAGGAAGACAGCCATGGACAGTATTTGGCTATATGACAACCGAAGCCGGGGTCTCGCCGAACGTATCCGCAGGAACGATCCTGTTCTCGACCATCGCTTTTACCGCTGCGTATACGGTTCTCGGAATCGTGATGGTATACCTGTTCGTACGTGAGATCAAAGCAGGACCGTTTGCGGTCGAGAAGCCAGAAGATCACGATGAATCGGCCGATCCGTTCGGCGTGGATGGAGGTTATTCCGTTGTCACTAAGTGAGTTGTGGTTTTTGCTGATTGCCGTATTGTTTGTCGGTTTTTTCTTTTTGGAAGGTTTTGATTTTGGTGTGGGGATGTCTACAGGCATTATTGCCAAAACGGACCGCGAACGTCGGACTCTGATCAACTCGATTGGTCCGTTCTGGGACGGTAATGAAGTATGGCTGATTACAGCAGGGGGAGCGATGTTTGCTGCCTTCCCACACTGGTATGCCACGTTGTTCAGTGGTTTTTACCTGCCACTTGTAGTGGTGTTACTCGCCTTGATTGGTCGCGGTGTTGCTTTCGAATTCCGCAGTAAAATGAAACAGCAGCGCTGGCGCAAAACATGGGACATCATCATTGTTGTCTCCAGCGCGCTCTTGCCTTTCCTGTTCGGCGTGGTCTTTGCCACATTGATGAAAGGTCTGCCCATTGATGGGGAGATGCAGTTGCGTGCAGGATTCCTCGATATTGTTAATCCGTACACCGTGATTGGTGGCTTGAGTGTAACCCTGCTGTGTCTGGTTCATGGATTGCTGTTTGCATCACTACGAACAGTAGGTGATCTCAGAGAGCGTGCCTTGAAGACAGCGCAAAAGTTGATGCTGCCGCTGGCTGCACTACTCGCTGTTTACGCGTTAATGACGTATTTCATGACGGATGTGTTCGCCGTACGAGGCTGGGCTCTTTGGATCATGGTTGTACTTGGCGCAGTTTCGCTTGCACTTGCCGCATACTTTGTTCGTCAGAAGCGTGAAGGCTGGGCTTTTGGTATGACTGGGGCAGTGATTGCCATTGCCTTTGCCTCGGTCTTTATCGGACTTTTCCCAAGAGTGATGGTGAGTTCCTTTGGGGCGGCGTATGACCTGACTGTATACAATGCCGCATCGGGTGCGTATTCATTGAAAGTAATGACCATTGTAGCTTGCACATTGCTGCCGTTTGTTCTTGGTTATCAGATCTGGAGTTATTATATCTTCCGCAAACGTCTGAACGAGCAGCACCACCTGGAGTACTGATATGGGACGGGGGCTGATGAAGCTGCCGGGCATCCGGCCGGTACTTGCGCTGGCCTCAGCGCTGGTGATGCTACAGGCGATGACGATCATTATGCAGGCTAAATGGCTAGCACAGGCCATAACGGCATTATTTGAAGGTTCATCCGTAACGGAGCAGTACCCTGTACTGCTGCTGTTCCTGGCTGCTTTTGCCACCCGTTACGCCCTATCCTTCTGGTTACAACTCTTGACTTCACGATATGCGGAGAGGACAGGGACTGATCTGCGCAGACAGATGGTGGAGCAGTGGTTCAGGCTCGGGCCGCGTTATGCCAAGACAGAGGGCACAGGCCATCTGGTTACACTGGCACGTGAGGGAACAGCTCAATACAAGACGTATCTGGAACTATTTATTCCTCGCATGCTGGGCATAGGATTCACACCCATCGTCATTCTGCTGTATGTGTTCAAGCTGGATCTGATGTCCGGGGTTATTCTGATGCTGACACTCCCAATCCTGATCGTATTCATGATTCTGATTGGCCTCGCAGCTCAGCGTAAGATAGACGGACAATTCAGATCTTACAAAGCACTCGCTAACCATTTTGTCGATACCCTGCGGGGGCTGGAAACGCTAAAAACATTGGGACAGAGCAAAACACATGAAGGGTCCATTTTGCGGGTCAGTCAGCGGTATCGGAAAGCAACGATGTCTACGCTGCGCATGGCTTTTCTTTCTTCGTTTGCACTCGATTTCTTTACGATGTTGTCCGTTGCTTCCGTAGCGGTTGGTCTGGGATTACGTCTGACAGAAGGGCATATGCTACTTGGCCCTGCGTTGACGGTACTGATTCTGGCACCCGAATATTTCCTGCCTGTACGTATGCTCGGCGCTGATTATCATGCCACATTGGACGGTAAGGAAGCCGGAGCGGCCATTAATCAGGTGATTGAACGGGGGAAAGCTGCCGAACAGAAACAAAAAGAAGCCTATACAAATGTTGTTGCACATCCGGTTACGGCAGAGGACGAAGCTGGACCTACACCATCATTATCTTCGGGTAAAAGGAAAACCGCTACTTCGACCATACGTGTCATGTTGAATGATAAAACGGCTGAGGGACATTTAGCTCCTGATCCTGCTTCTGTTTCTACTACTCCTGAGCTTGTTTCTTCCTCTTCCTTAGTGTTCTCTTGGAATGAGAATAGTAGACTAGCACTAACGGATGTACAGGTACGGCATGATGATGAAGGTCCTTATTCGCTAAAGGATGTCACATTTCAGATCACGGGTCTTGGCAAAATCGGTGTTATTGGCGCCAGCGGAGCAGGAAAGTCCACGTTGATTGACGTATTGGCTGGATTTCAGCTTCCTACTTCAGGCCAAGTATTAGCCAACGGACAGCCTGTGACACAGGATATGCTTGAATCCTGGCGAAGACAGACGGCAGCTATCCCGCAGCATCCGTATATCTTTAGTGGAAGCCTGGCCGATAACGTTCGTTTCTACATGCCGGAGGCATCGGATGCGGAAGTGGCGAAGGCCATTAGCGCAGCTGGATTAACCAAACTACTGTCTTCATTATCCGGTGGGCTACATGAGCCTATTGGGGCTGGCGGCAGACAGCTCAGTGGTGGGCAGGAGCAACGCGTGGCGCTGGCAAGGGCCTTGCTTAGTAAACGAAACATCCTGCTGCTTGATGAACCGACAGCTCATCTGGATGTAGAGACAGAGTATGAACTGAAACAGACGATGCTGCCGCTGTTTGAAGGAAAACTTGTATTTTTGGCTACCCATCGTCTGCATTGGATGCCGCATATGGATCGGATTATTGTCATGGATGGCGGCACAGTGGCAGAGACGGGAACACATCAGGAATTGCTGGCAAGACAAGGCGTATATTATCAGATGATTCAGGCCCAGATGGAGGCGATATAAAATGAAGTCCGGATATGAGCATATGGAGACCGTCCGTAACGGAAAAGAAAAAAATAGCTGGATTGCTCCGTATGTGGCACAGTACCGCTGGAGATTCATGGCAGTTATTGCGCTGGGTACATGCGCTGCACTGTGTGCGGTACTGCTGCTGTTTACCTCCGGATTTCTGATCTCCAAGTCTGCGCTGCGTCCTGAAAATATTTTGATGGTGTATGTACCCATTGTTGGTGTACGTGCATTTGGGATATTCCGCGCCGTGTTTCGATATATCGAGCGATTGGCAGGACATGATGCCGTACTGCGTGTGTTGGCCGATCAACGGGTGAAATTATATCGCATTCTGGAGCCACAGGTTCTGTTCCTGCGTTCTCGTATGCAGACCGGAGATGTGCTTGGAGCACTCGCCGATGATGTGGAGCGGCTGCAGGATATCTATCTGCGTACAGTCTTCCCTGCCGTTACGGCGCTCGTGATGTACGGTGGGGCTGTGATTGCTTTTGGCAGTGTTGATCTGGGATTTGCGGTGTGGATGGGCTTGTATATGTTATTTCTCGTTGCCGTGTTACCTGCGATCTCCCTGAAAGTGACGTGGAAATGGCGTGTACGGCTGAAAAAGGAAAACAGCAGGTTGTATACCCGTCTGACTGACGGTGTGCTTGGACTGGGAGATTGGCTTGCAAGTGGACGAGCCGCAGAGTTTGTTCAGCAACAGGAAGAGGCAGAAGAACAGGTCGACGCAGTTCGTCGCAAGTTGCGGCGTTGGATACGCTGGCGTGATCTGATGGCTCAGTGCGTCATTGGCCTGATGGTGGTATCGGTTACGTTATGGGCCGGAAATGCCGCTTCTATCGGGCAATTACCTGCCGTGATGATTGCTGCTTTTGTATTGGTGTTATTCCCGCTCACGGAAACACTTCTGCCTGTAGGGGATGCGGTGGAGCATCTTCCACAGTACCGAGAATCACTGGATCGCTTGAAGCAGCTCGAAGGGAAAGATTATCTTCCGTTGCAGAATGGAGCCGGTGATGCGGATGGAACGGGCGAATCGATCTCTGTAGTAAAAAACGGCAACGTGATGGCTGGACAGCCATCCGAGTCCTTGCCAGCTGCGAAGGTTATCCCGGACAGACGAATTCGTCTTCGCATTCCACCCAAACTCAGAGCAGACATCGAGATTAATCTCGTAAGTTATCGTTATGCAGCGGATGATTCCTACGCCGTACAGGACGTATCTCTTCATCTGCCACAAGGCAAACGATTAGCCATTCTTGGACGAAGCGGCGGTGGCAAGTCGACTTTGTTGAAACTCATTCAGGGGGCTTTGCTTCCGTCTACGGGGAAAGTTCTAATTAATAATATGCCTGTGCAGACCCTGGGTGAGAGTGTCACTGATGTCATCGCGGTGCTGAATCAGAGTCCACACTTGTTCGACACCACGGTAGCAAATAATTTACGGATCGGGCGCCCGCATGCAACAGATGAGGAAATCAGGCAGGTGGCCGCCCAAGTAGGTCTATCCGGTCTGATCGAATCTTTACCGCAGGGATATGATACGCCAATGCTGGAGACGGGTCTGCGTTTCTCCGGTGGGGAAAGGCAACGGATCGCTCTGGCCCGGGTCCTGCTCCGGGAGACACCTGTTGTGATATTTGATGAACCGACAGTAGGGCTTGATCCAGTGACGGAACGAGAGTTGATGCGGACCATTCTGGATAGCTTGCAAGGCAAGACGATGATCTGGGTGACCCATCACCTGATTGGTGCGGAACAGATGGATGAACTTATTTTTATGGAAAATGGAAAGATTGCCATGCAGGGTTCTCACGAACAATTGCTGGCTGGGGAAGAGCGATACCGCCGTCTCATTGAACTTGATCGACCCGGATGGTCTGACTTGCAGACAGTAGAGGGCAAGCTGCCTACTGCCGCTTCCAGATAGCAGGAACTTTCTCGGCAAATGGAAGCGAATAGCGTGTCTCAGGTTCATTAAAACAAAATAACACGAACAAGGGATGTCCCCTGTCATATTCATGACTTATGGGACATCCCCTTTTTGCTTCTTGGTGTGGACTATATAAATTGAACTAAAGAATATTTACACTTGCCACTCCGTTGACAGAACAACCTTCTGATCGCTGTTATCCCCAGATTTTTTATATTCGGCTTTACAAAGGAGAAAATCTGGTGATAAAGGTGAAGCGTATGCTTCCGATGCAGCTTTCTTTTCAGAAAGCTTTTAGCTCCGCTTCTTCAGGTTATTTCTGTCCTCTACGTTCTCGTGTAAATGTTTAGTTCAATTTATATAGTATGAAAAATTCGCTATGCCCAGGATGTGAATTGATCTGCAGCAGCCAGTCCTAAGGACTTAACGCTCAGATTTCCTGTGCCAGCAGCATGGCTGTGCCACAGGATTGACGCACAACCAGTTCCGGCTCAACTTTAATGCAACGATTATCCATTTGTTTGTTCATCAGATCAAACAGAATCATGGCAGCAAGGCGTCCAATTTTGTCGGTATCCTGCTTGACGGTTGTTAGCGGTGGATCGGTATAACGGCAGGCTTCGATGTCGTCACAACCTGCCACAGCTATATCTTCTGGAATGCGTAACCCCACTTCCTTAAAGGCACGAATAGCTCCAAAGGCAAGTAGATCTGTGGCTGCAAACACGGCACGTGGCAGAGTCTTGCAGGCAAGCATTTTCTTGGCCGCTTCGTATCCATCCGCTGCGGCATAATCTTTGCTGTATACAACCCACTCGGGCTTTTCATCAAGACTAAACTGATTTAGTGAACGTTTGAAAGCCATCTCTCTCTGTTGCATCACAAGAGAGGCGCGCTCCAGCCCGATAAAACCAACATCTCGATAACCGTTCATATAAAATTGTTCTACAACTTTGGTTGAGATCTTATCGTTATCGGACATGATGTAACAGGAGCTTTGTCCTGTTAGCTCGATATCTATTCCGATACAAGGAATCGGGCTGGCATCCAGGTCGAATATGCTGCTCTCGACCTCATCCCCCGCAATAATAATACAGCCATCCACTTGAAAATACTTGGATCTCGCCAAGTAGTCCTCACCCTGATCCAGAAACTTCTCATTCGAGAAGAAGAGTAGATCGTATCCAAGCAAGCCAATTTGTTTCTTAAACGCATTGATAACCTGTACGAAGAAAGGGTGGCTGAAATCCACGTTCAGCTTCCCTGCAAACACAACGCCAACGAGGCTGGATTTTTTGGTTGCCAGTGTTTTGGCTGAAGAAGATGGACGATAGCCTGTCTCTTCCATAATTTTAAGCACACGCTGGCGCGTTTCCTCGCTAATATCTGGATAGTTATTGATAATCTTGGACACCGTGGCTACAGATACGCCGGCTAAACTCGCTATCGTTTTGATATTCATAAACATCCCTCGGATTCCTAAACTGGTTTCGTAAACTGGGGCTGTATCGGTTTTTTCGCTTTCTTGCAAGTATTCTATGCTACATAGACCGGAGAGTCAACAGCAGAGAGAGGGTTTCACACTTGAAATAATATGCATCCATAGGTTTGAAGTGATCAAGGAGGTTTGTTGCGAAAATAAAGACTAATTTTAGCTCGTAATCTTAATTGTTTTACAGATTTTTAGTCCATTTAAAGGAATACCAGGCTATCTGGGGCTGTATATGAAATTATGTCATGTGCTGTGTTTCGTAACTTTCGTAACTATCGTAAAGGTTACCTTGATTTCAACGTATACAGCAATAAATAAAGCTTTTATCAAGCGGTTTGGAGCATGGGAATCAAAAAAACAAAATGACTATTTACAAAATAAAGATCTGAAGTCATAATAAGGGTGAAATTAACGAAACTGATTTCGTAGATTTAATTCAAAAATATGGGGGACAACGAAAATGAAGAAAATGACTTTAGCCATTGTACTTGTAACCGCTTTATTATGTGTGCTCGCCGCTTGTAGTAGCAGCTCTTCGGAATCAGAAGGAACTCAGGCTACAGACAGCAGCAAAAAAGTTACCTTGAAGATCATTCACTGGCAGCAAGAGAATATTAACAACTACATCAAAGAGTTTAATACGAAATTTGAAGCGAAATATCCGGACGTAAAGGTGGAGTATACTACCGTTCCGGCAGACGCGACTTACGATCAGTTGATGCAAACACGGATGAACGCCGGAAGTAATGGGGATGTGGATATCATTCCACTCAAATCAAGCTTTGTAGGCGCTCCGCAGGAATGGTCAAGTGGTGCTGCTGATCCGATGTGGAAGCAATGGATCGATGCCGGGTTAATCAGTGATCTGTCTGATCAATCTTTTATCAAAAACTACAATGAATCGGATGTACAGAACGCAATGACATATAACGATAAGGTGTACGGTGTAAACATGGGCAAGGTGGCATTCACAGGACTGTTCTACAATAAGGAACTCTTCGCAAAATATAATCTGGAAATCCCTACAACCTGGGATGAATTGCAACATGTTATCAAAGTGTTCAAAGACAATGGTGTCGAAGCGCTGGGTCTGGCGGGTAAAGATGTATGGCCAATAGGTCTTGCGGTGCAAGGGCTTCAGGCCTCTATTCATGAAGATCAGCTTGCTTATATCAAAGGTCTATGGACTGGTGAAACCAAGCTGACTGATCCGGTTCAACTTGAAGTCTTGCAGAAATCTCAGGATCTGATGAACAATGCAATGCCTGGTTTCATGGGTATTGACTACGGAACATTGCCCAGTTTGTTCGCTACAGGCAAGGTGGCTATGATTGCTGACGGCACTTGGGATGCAACAACAATTCAAACGGCCAACCCTGATCTGAAGTTTGGATATTTCCCAATTCCAGGTAGCAATGATGCAGCCAAGAACAAAAATCTGGCGGGTAAATACGATATGACCTGGATGGTGGTGGATAACTCACCGAACAAGGATTACGCAATGAAATGGCTTGATATGTTATCGGAGAAAGAGAACTACACGGAATTTGTGAATGCAGCCGGATTCCTGCCAACACAGCCTGATGTGGAGATGACAAGTGAGTTTATCCAAGGCATTCAGCCTTACCTGGAGGACTTTAAACTTTCTTGGGATCAGTTGTTCATTAACCGTCAGAATGTAGGACAGTACATTTCGGAGGCCAGCGTTCACGCAGAGATGCTCAAGCCAGCCGGACCGATTGCAACACCGGAAGAGCTTGCAGGTAAATCCCAAGCGGACTGGGATGCTGCTGCTCCAAAGTAATTCATAATCATTCATATTCATGGCACAAGTTGGCCGCATGCGCCGGAATAGCGCTCGGGTCTGAGCCTTCAGGCCAGACAAGGCTGTTATTCCGGTTTTCTTATGTCTTAGTTTTACCCCATGAAAGGTGTGAGGACGATGTATCCGTTTGGGAAAGGTAAGGCAAGACTTATTCCTTATCTGTATTTGAGCATTCCGTTGTTACTTTACGTCGTGTTTGGCTTCGGTCCATCACTTGTGACGATACTGTTTTCGTTTACAGATGCTACTGGTGTTCGGGGCCAGGAATGGAGCTTTATCGGCTTTGAAAACTATAAAACATTTTTTGGTGCATCCAATGCTGGAGACCGAATGGATGCTATTGGGCGATCCTTATACTTTGCGTTTGCTGTTGTGATCATACAAAATGCAGTGGGTTTGTTTATAGCGATTTTGATCAATAAAAAGCTTAGAGGCGATAAATTATATCGCGCGGTATTCTTTTTGCCAGTGGTGCTGGGGGTTACTGTGTCTGGACTCATTTGGCAACTCGTTGCAAATCCGCTGGGCGGACCAGCCCAGTCCTTTCTGAATTTCTTGGGTACCAGTTCCAACTTTTTTGGCGATTATAATATTGCCTTCGAACTGATTATTTTTGTTCAAATCTGGATGTACATGGGTTACTCCATGACGATTTTTCTTGCAGGTCTGCAGTCCATTCCGAGTGATCTGTATGAGGCGGGTTACATGGATGGTGCTTCGGGATGGAAAGCATTTACGAACATTACATTCCCCATGATTGCTCCTGCATTCACCGTTAACATGCTCTTGTCTATCATAGGGGCATTGCAAACCTTTGATATTATCTATGTACTTACAGGCGGCAAGTTCAATACAACGACGCTTGCGTTTGATGTTTATGCTACGGCATTTGGCACAGGAACGGCTGATTACGGTTTGGCTTCTGCTGTGGCGATGATTCAGTTCCTCTTTGTATTTACCATATCGATGGTTGCTTTATTTTATCTCCGCAGAAGAGAGGTGGAAGCGTAATGAAACAGAGTCAAACGTCCAGAATGGTCAGCTACGTTATCGTTCTGCTCATGCTTGCGTTGTACGTTTTCCCTCTATTCTATCTGTTCAATGTATCCATGAAGACACAGACAGAGTATCTGCTCAATCCTGTAGCTCTTACTGAAGGGATCCGGCTTGAGAACTTTTCCGAAGCATGGAACAAAGGGAACTTCTCTCAGTATATGTGGAACAGTGTGCTCTATACAGGGATGTCCACCCTGCTGACGTTGATTTTATCTATATTTGCTGCATTCCCGCTCGCACGCAGATATGTTAAATTCAGCACACTCATTTATATTTTCTTTCTGATTTCCATGTACCTTCCCAACCCGCTCATTCCGCAGTTTTCCCTGATCAATAATCTGGGTCTTTACAACACCCAAATCGGGTACATCTTATTGAAGACGACAGGTACGGGCATTGCCTTTCTCATGTTTGTGGGTTATATCAAATCAATATCGCGTGAACTGGATGAGGCCTCTGCCATGGACGGGTGTGGGTATACAAGGTATCTGTTCACCATCCTTGTTCCGTTAATGAAACCTATCCTGGCAACAGGTATTATTCTTACCGCGATTGGTGTATGGAACGATATTATCGGTCCGACCATTTATTTATCTGATCCGAATTATCAGCCGGTAACCAAAGGACTCTTTACATTTTATGGACAGTACATGAACAACTGGCCGCTGCTCGCCTGTGGCATTCTGATTGTTACCTTGCCACTGGTTGTCCTGTACGTTGCTTTGCAACGTTTCATTGTTGGAGGTGCTATGGCAGGGGCTGTTAAATCGTAAGTTCAGAATCACTCCGCTTTAACTGAAACGAAAAAAAGGCAAGCGACCCAAAAAAACATCATAAGAAAGCCACCCTCAACGCAATGAAGGTGGCTTCTATTATTTTCATCGTTATTTTGGTTTTATAACTCCACTAACATCAGAATAATGGAGGATAGACACAGACATGTGCTGACTAGATACAGCACACCCACCACCTGATTTTGATTCAATCCGGCACGCAGCAACCGATAATGAGCTTGACTTGCGTCGGCCTGATAGATCGCTTTACCTTGAATGAAACGTTTGATAACGACAAAGATGTTGTCGAAGATCGGTACACCCAGCGCCAGAATCGGAATGAAGATGGACAGCATGGTTGCTTGTTTGAATGCACCATCCAGAGCGATAACCGCCAGAATGAAGCCAAGGAACGTAGCGCCTGCATCACCCATGAACACTTTGGCAGGAGCTTTGTTGTACTTCAGATAACCAATCGTTACACCGACCAGAATGATCGACATGAGTGCGGAATCACTTTGACCTTTGGCAAGCGCCACGATGAACAGGGTAATTGCCGAGATGGCCGATAATCCGCCAGCCAGTCCGTCCATGCCGTCCGAGAAGTTGATGACTGTTGTCACCCCGAAGATCCACAGGATCGTGAGAATGAATTGCAGCCAGATCGGAAGCATGACATATTCCGCGTTGAAGGGATTCACAAATCCGGTGAACGCAATGCCAGAAGCAAATACGAGTACTGCCGCAGAGACTTGTACGAGCATTTTGGGCAGGGCAGGAAAATCTTTGCCTTTTGTTTTGTACCAGTCGTCGACGGTACCAATCGTTAGCAGAAGCATACCACCAGCGACCAGAGCCGCTGTTTCCCATGTGATTTCTTTCGTCAGAGCAATGTATGTCAGGAAAAATCCAGTAAATATCGCGTAACTCGCCGTGAGCGGGATAGGTTGCCTGTGTAGCTTACGCTCCACATCTTCCCGAGGCTTGTCCACAAAATCGAGGCGGTGAGCCAGTCGACCAAGCGGCGGAATAAGCAGAACCACGACAGCAAAAGACACTATAAAAGCCAGTATGTATACCATAAACTCGCTTGTTTCACTCCCATCTACCAATTTCCCCTTATTATACGAGTTAAACAGGAAATCTGTCGATGTCATTATTGTAACCAGACGTACGCAAAGGTGAGCAAAAGTTCAGGTTTTATTGCATGTGAGGAAGATAGGAGCCGAAATAATGTTTTACGGCTTCTGTGTGATATCCATCATCACCTTGCCAGGTTGCTGCAAAGACAAAATCGCTGGAACCACCTTTACGTTTTCTCGGTTTATCTCCAGGAGCCAGTACGCCGGCTGCCGCCCAGATTTCCAGCAGGGCATCGCGCTCCTGTTTGCTGGAAGGAAAGAGATCCTTCCACTTTTTCTCAAGTGAGCGAGCACTGTCTTTGGGGTCTTCCGTCTGAGCTGCTTCAAGCAGGTTGACCAGGATGGCTTGGTCTTCAGGGGTTACTTCATAGTTTGCATCGTTGTCCTGAAGCAGTAATTCCAGATCCATCAGGCAATAGATAAGCCAGCCGTGACGCACGCCGCCCCACTTGATCCGTTCAAAATTAAGGACGTTTAAGTCGACATTGGAATATTCCTTGTCTGACTGCAAACGCAGGAAGTTACAATCTCCACAGGCACTGGTGTTAGGGTGAAGGGCAGGGCGCTCTGCATAGGTGTGTAAAGGCATGTTCGATGTTAAAGCCCAGCTGGATAATGCGCTGCGCAGATAGATTTTTTTGGTGGACAGACTGTGTAGAAAGGCCGAAATCACCCGTTCCTTAAACGAGTCCTCCTGATGCATGTCGTACAGACGCTGGACAATCTCGTCATGCGTGATCGTGAGTGGATCGAACATAACACCTTTGCTTTTGGCATATTCAAATTCATCTCCAGAGAAGGGTAGAGAGGTTGTTTTCCAGCCGCCACCTCCCCAGAAGGTGCTCAGCAGTATCTTTGCTGCCTTTTTGTCCATTGGTTAGCCTCCTTTATGGGAATTGCGATTATGATCATTGTGATTCTTTGATCTATAAGATTGAACTAAAGAGTTTTTATCCTTGCCACTTCGATGACAGAACAATCTTCCGATCGCTGTTATCCCCCGAATTTTCGATTTACTTTTAAAAGGTGAAATTCTGGTGATAGCGTATGCTTACGATGCAGCTTTCTTGCAGAAAGCTTTTAGCTCCGCTTCTTCAGGTTATTTCTCCCCTCTACGTTCTTGTCTAAAGGGTTAATTCAATTTATCTGGGGCCTATGTTACGTATTCCTCGGTTGTATTCAGAATCATGTCGACGAGGCCTGGAAAACGTACGTTTAATTCTTCCTTTCGTAGGGAATAAAAGTGCTGTTTACCTTCAATGCGTGGCTGGATCACGCCAGCTTCACGTAAAATTTTGATGTGATGGGACAACGTGGATTTGGAAATATGGTCAACTTCGAAGGCGGAGCAGTTTTTCTCGCCAGAACTGGCCAGACAGTGTGCAATTTTCATGCGGATCGGATCGCCCAATGCATTGCAGACCGTGGTCAGCTTCAATTCCGAAGCCATAGGTATCGTTGGAGTTCTCATATCTATGACGTTAGCATATTCGGCTTTCTCTTTCAATGTTTGAAATATTTCGAACTATCTCTTGCAGGCAGTATAAGAAGTATGTTACATTTCTTTTCAGTTAGTTCGAAAAAATTCGAATTGAAAGATTGGAAAACGGCTTTTTATTTCAGGAGGAATATAAATGAGTACCACTACACTGTTGAACAACTATTTCCGTTTATTTGATGCTTCACGTACAGACGAGCGCGCCATGCAGGACTTATTGTCTCTGTTTACACCTGACGCAGAGATTGTGCTTAACGGCACCAGCCGAACAGGATTCGATGGTTTTATGAAAGCTTTCTACGAATACAATAAGGATGTAAAACATATGTGGGATGCGTGGGTGCAACAGCCCGACGGCAGTTACCAAACGAACTGGGCGGTATGCGGACAAGCGGCAGACGGAACGGTATATGCCAAAGCAGGCATCGATATCGCACGTGTAAATGATGCGGGGCAGATTGTGTATCTGGAGAATGTACAGGCCGATCAGAATGCGTTCAGCAAGTATAATCAGTAATTAAAATCTAGGATTTCAGTTCTATAGTTGTTAGAAATCTGAATCAATAAAAGATAGGAAACCTTAACTCCACCGCTTTTTCATGCTGTGGGGTTTTGTTATACCCAACATGCTCAATCATTCTTTTTAGGGTAGGATTAGAATAAAGGGATGAACGTTATAATTCTTATTTGTTGGAATAAAGAGGAGTGAACTACATGAACGAAGTTGGGAACCGAAACGTCATGGAACCTTTAGAGGTCATACCGATGGTCGGTATTGGACCATTTAAGTTGGGAATGAGTAAATCAGAGGTAGAAGAGATCATTGAGTGCATCACCCCGGAGATTAGTCAGCTCTACAACCAAATGGAGTATGATTCGGAACATAAACTCTATTTCATTGAAGTAACTAATCCACACGATTATCCACCTGATGAATCTGATGTTGTCCTTACATATGATAATATTGATGTTTTTCGAACAAAGGCTGATGATCTCGTTAAGCTAATAGATAGTAAGACACCATATACTCGAGACATCGATGCGGAGTTGGGATTTTCTTTTATTTTCAAAGACATCCAATTGGCTTTGTGGAGACCTAGCGTGATGACCGAAGAAATGATGAATTCAGTTGAGTTTCTGACCGAGTTTACGCCAGAGAATCAGGAACTGGAAAAGAGGTTTTTCTATTTTAGGACGGTTGCTGTGGCGACCCCTGGATACTTTAATAGAACATAAAGGGAAGCTCCAAGTATGATGAGAGATAAATTTGATCCAATCTAAATAGAGTTTATATAGTCTGTGCATGAAAAAAAGCCCATTCCCATATGGACATAACCATGGCGGGGTGGGTCTCTTTAACTTACGATATCTCGTATTAATTCTAACGAACCTGTGACGCGCTATTGGAGGATATTTGGAGAAAATAAATTTCTAACGAACCACAGACACGTTAATTGGCTACATATTAGGTTCTAGAGCAGTTTTGTGCCCATGTAAGCCGATATAAGGTGGCTCAGGTTCGTTAGATTTTGAAAACATGCTATAAACCTCATATAAGATGTCTACGATTCGTTAGCTATTCCATCTCAACTTTTGACCGTCCAACGTGTTGCAACATCCTAGGCTTTTAACCTTCTAGCCCTCACACCGTCCCGTTCTCCGGTCATCCTACATGCAATCTACTGCCGCCCTTATCCCTGCATCGTCTTATTCTGAAAGGCAGCGATATCCGCATACTCTTCTTCGAATTTGCGGGAGATGCGGATGAAGATGGGCAGCAACTCCCGATAAACACGGACACTGTCCGGGTCTGGTTGGTGCCGATGTGTTGATCCGATCATGCCGGAGACGGCACTCAGGGAATCGATGCGGCCAAGAGCGTACAAGCCCAGTACGGCTGCGCCGAGACAGGAGCTTTCAATACTTTCGGGGATGATGACATCCTGATCGAAAATATCGGCCATCATCTGGCGCCACAACTCAGAGCGGGCGAAGCCGCCTGTCGCCTGAATTTTTTTCGGACGGCCAATCTTTTCTTCGATTGCCAGCATGACCGTGTACAGGTTAAACAACACACCTTCGAGCGCGGCGCGAATCATATGTTCTTTCTTATGATGCAGCGTCAGGCCGAAGAACGAACCCCGTGCATTGGGATTCCAGAGCGGAGCCCGCTCACCCGTCATATACGGATGGAACAAGAGACCTTCCGAACCCGGAGGTACGTTTTCTGCGACACGAGTGAGCACTTCATATGGATCGATGCCAAGTCGTTTCGCAGTCTCCACCTCGGAAGCTGCAAACTCGTCCCGAATCCAGCGGAAAATAACACCGCCATTGTTCACCGGTCCGCCAATGACCCAGGCATCCTCCGTGAGCGCATAACAGAAGAAGCGTCCTTTGGGATCGGTCACCGGTTTATCTACGACTGTACGAATCGCTCCACTGGTACCAATGGTCACGGCCACGACGCCCGGATCAATGGCGTTCACGCCCAGATTGGAGAGCACACCATCACTTGCACCGATGACAAATGGTGTGGTGACCGCAATGCCCATCTCCTTGGCGTACTCCGGGTGCAACCCATGTTTCAGCACATGTGTGGTTGGGACCAATCGGGACAAGTGTTCCGGCGTAATGCCCGCTACATGCAGCGCTTCAGCATCCCAGTCGAGTTTCTCCAGATTCATGAGTCCGGTTGCGGAGGCCATGGAGTGATCAATGACGTATTCAGAAAATAATTTATAGAAAACATATTCTTTCATGGATATGAATTTGTGCGTCTGTCTGAACAATTCAGGCTGATCCCGGGTGAGCCACATGATCTTGGTGAGAGGGGACATCGGATGAATCGGCGTACCTGTTCTCAGATAGATTTCGTGACCATTCATCTCGGATTTGAGTGCTTCGGTCCACTCGGCACTGCGATTATCTGCCCAAGTCATGGCTCGCATCAGCGGTTTGCCGTGTTGATCGACAGGCAGAATACTGTGCATGGCTGAGCTGAACGATACAAACAGGATGTCCTCTGGCTTCACTCCCGCTTTGGAAGTGGCCTGTTTAACGGACTCGATGACTGCTTTGAAAATATCTTCCGCATCCTGCTCCGCAATCGCAGGTGTGGGGGTGTATAGCGGATAGTCGGCACTGCCTTGAGCCACAATGGTTCCGTTCTGTTCGAACAAGACGGCCTTGGTGGAGGTCGTGCCGATATCTACGCCGATCATATAGAGTGAAGAAGCCATTTTGTCATCCCTCTTTCTTAAATATATAAGTGAATGAATGCTTTTACACGTTAACACTTTGGGTACAGAAAGCCTTCCGATCGCGTAAATGCGAAGCATATGCTTTCGAAGTAGCTTTCCTCTGGAAAGCTTTTAACTCCATTTCTTCAGGCTCTTTCTGTCCCCTTCGTGCACGTGGTGCTATTCATCCAACTTATATGGCATCTGTTATTTCATCTATAGATAAGAATATCAGACTTAAGGGATGGATCAAAATGCCATAATCTTAGTCCTTCACTGCTCCTGCGGCAATATCCGAAATAAACTGACGGCTGATGAACAGGAACATAACGATGAGTGGAATGACGGCAAGCAACGTACCAGCGATAACCATGGCATAGTCTGTGTTATACAACCCGTTTAATTGAGACAACGCAATCTGCAACGTGTATTTGCGTTCATCCGTCAGGACGATCAAAGGCCACAGATAATCATTCCATACGCCGATAAAGGTGAACGCGCCGAGGAAAGCAAAGGCAGGTCGCAGGATTGGCAGCGCCACGTTCCAATATAGTCGGAAGAAATTACAGCCGTCGATGCGGCCCGCATCCAGCAGATCGTTGGGAATGGACTCTGTGGCATACTGGCGAATCCAGAAGATGCCGAAGGCGTTCACCATGCCCGGAATAATGAGAGCTTTGAAGGAACCGACCCAACCGAACGTAGCCATGAGTACGAAGGAAGGCACCAGCGACAGCTGGGAAGGTACCATCATGGTTGCGAGCAGCAAGATGAAGAGCCACTTTTTGCCGGGAAATTCAAACTTCGCAAACGCAAACCCCGCCAGTGAGTCAAAAAACAGCACCAGAATGGTCACGAGGCCTGACACAAACAACGTATTAAGAAAAGCTCCCCAGAAGTCAATCTGCTGTAACACCCGCGTAATATTATTCCACAATTCGCCCCCGAACCAGAGCTGGGGTGGAAACTTGTAGATATCGGACGTTGTCCGGGTAGACATTACAATCAGCCAATAGAACGGGAACATGGATATGAGCATGCCCCCGATAAGACCGATATACAACACCAGCGATTTGAGGTGTTTGGTCGCCATGTGCGCTCCCCCTTATCACATCAGGATGATTTGCCTTGAACAAGCTTCCAGTTCACAATCGAGAACAGGGCGATAATGAGGAACATGCCCCAACCAACGGCAGCGCCATATCCGAAGTAATTGTTAATGAAGGATTCACGGTAGAGGTACAGTACAATCGTCATGCCTGCTGCACCTGCGCCACCGTCATTGCCTACCAATACTTGTGGCTCGGTGAACAGTTGCATACCGCCAATCGTTGATGTAATGACCGTAAACAGGATCACAGGACGCAACATCGGAATTGTAATTCGGAAAAAGGACTGTATCGCTGAGGCGCCGTCAATCTTGGCCGCTTCGTATAATGTCTGCGGGATACTCTGAAGTCCGGCCAGATAGATGACGGCGTTATATCCGGTCCAGCGCCAGACCACCATGGAGGAGATTGCGACTTTAATGCCCCATGGTGCATTAAGCCACTCCACAACCGGTAGCCCGACCGACTGCAACAGATAATTGAGAAAGCCATAATTGTTGGCAAATAAAGCACCGAAGATAATGGCTACCGCCACGATGGATGTGACGTTTGGCAGAAAATAACCGACCCGAAACAGGGTACGGAACTTCACAAATGGTGCATGCAGCAAAAAGGCAATAATCAGGGCAAAGAAGAGCATCGGAATCGTCGAATAGATCCAGATCATGAACGTGTTGCCCACGGCTTGCCAGAACTCGGCATCGGTCAGCATGTATTTGAAATTGTTGAGTCCGTTAAACGTCATGACACCGATGCCATCCCATTTATGAAAAGCCAGATAGAGTGAGAACCCGATTGGGAACAGCCCAAATACCGCAAACAGAATATAAAACGGCGATATCGCAACATAGAGTGCACGATGCTCCCACATTCTCGCCCATAGTGACTTCTGCCGATCCAGATCAGGTCTTGCATTTCCGGGATCGGGAGTAAGACGAGGTTCAGTTACAGCCATATGAATTCCTCCTTTGCGGATAACGAAACCACACGTTCTTCAGGTTAACGCTGCAATTCCCGCTCGACGCGGTGTACCGTATCTGTCCAGACCTGCTGTGGATCGGCATTTTGCTTCGCGACATCATTCAGCCGCCGGGTGATAATGTTGTGTACGGATGGATATCTTTCGCCAAAGAAAGCATCCGGCACATCCTGTGCCGATTCGGCAAATACAGGTCCTGTCGCCTGTCCACCGAAGAAAGGTTCTTTTTCTTTCATGGCAGGATCATCAAACACACCTGGTGCAGAAGGGAACAGATTCAATGTCTGATATTGCTCCAGTTGATTTTCGGGACTTTGCAACCAGCGAACCAGTTCAAAGGCTTCCTGAGGATGTTCACTCGACTTCAGGATGGACAGGAATGATCCTCCGTTGTTGCCATCTCCCCCTGGTGCCCGAGCGACCCGCCACTTCCCGGATGTATCCGGAGCGGCTTCCTGAAGAACTTGTTTCATCCAGACAGCGCCCACGAAAGAGGCGATTTCGCCATTATTCATCGCGGCGTTCCAGCTTGGAGTCCAGCCATCTGCATTGGCTAGCAGTCCCTTCTCTTTGAAAGCAACGGCTGTATCCCAGCTCTTGCCCACAATAGGGGAATCCATGCCGATAAAGGACCCGTCCGGCCGGAAATAACGCTCCGCAGACTGCGATATGACTTGGTTGTAAACGGTTGCAATATTGTCGGTTAGAAAAACCTTGCCTCCGAATTTTTCCTTGAGCTGTTCTCCGGCAGCAGCATATGCATCCCAACTGTTGATCTGGCGTGTAACGTCCTCGGGATCAGATGGCAATCCGGCCTCCTTGAACAGATCTTCTCGGTAGAAGAGGGCTGTTGGGCCCGTATCCATCGGAAAACCAATCATCTGTCCGCTTGGCGTAACGCCTTGCTTCCATTTCCACGGTAGATATTGGTCTTCAATATCTCCTGCACCGAGATCATACAGATTATAGAAACGGTCCTCACTGGGGAATAGCTCCATGATCCAGTCGTTCAATGCTACAATGTCTGGTTCACCTGAGCGTGCAGCGAGTGTTGTTTTGAGTTTTGCTTTGAAATCACCGCCGATTTTCTGAGCTGTCAGTTCGATATTGGGGAACTTTTCCTTAGCCCTGGCAATCAACTTATCATCGATGGAACGATTCCAGTACCATAATGTAAGCGCTACCTTTTTGTTGTTCGCTGAATCGTCCTGTCCGGGCCAGATGGAGCATCCGCTTATGAGCAGGACGCAGACCATCAGTATGGCTGTCCAGCATGTTCTTTTCCGGCGGATCATGTGTATTACCCCCTCATCATTAAGTTCGAGGCATGAAGTGCTTTGGACTACAACATTAGTGTATGAGCAGTTTATAAACTCATACCCAATATTCCTAAAATGAAACACATATTTGTGTCAATTGCGTAACATAAATTGGGTAGTTACTTTAAAAATAAAAGTTACTTGACACATTATAATTTTTATTCTAAACTAACTTACATAAAGTAACTAATGATGATGAGAATAATATAGATACGTACTATATAACGTCCAAGTGATCCATTTTCGCTTTGGATGCGAATCAATCAACAGACAAGTTGGCCTAAACAGGAGGAACGACAATGATCAATTCACATATTATTCAACTGCTTGCCCCCAAAATTCAGACTTTTCCGAGTGGAAAAGAGTTCATATACCTCGTGGGACCGATTAAGCTCCCGGTAAACCTTGATGGGGAGACCAAGACATTCCAGTGGTATAGCTGGATGAAGTCAGACAAAGCGATGGAGAGCGGCGAGTTAATCGAATCCCTTGCTGAGGCTGAACTGGCAGAGCGTCAACAATCCAGTGTTCTGGTGTATGGTGACTTTGCTGAAGCACAAGAAGCGCTGATCCGGATGCATAGCATCTGTCATACAGGCGACATCTTTGGCAGCAAACGCTGTGATTGCGGCTTCCAATTGGAGCAATCCATGAAAATGATCGCCGCTCACGGAGCGGGTGCACTGTTCTATCTTGCGAACCATGAGGGACGTGGCATTGGTCTGTTCAGCAAAGCCATGGCGTACATTTTGCAAGAAGAAGGTCTGGATACGGTAGATGCAAACTTGCAACTCGGATTCACAGACGATGCTCGTAATTATGACGATGCGATTGCTGTGCTGCGTACACTTCGCTCCGCACCGGTTACATTGATCACCAACAATCCACGGAAGCTGGCTGCTTTGCAGGAAGCGGGATTAAATGTGGGCGGACGTGTGCCACTATGGGGAGATCGCTCTGCTTTCAACGAGAAATATCTGCAAACGAAAGTGAACCGTTCCGGTCATTTGGCAGAAAGTGATGGTTGGGCTGGGGCAGAGACGCTGCTTCCGCATGCGCAGGGTTAATCATTATTTATAGACGTATACGAATAGATGGCTAGCCGTTGATGTACTCTCTGTTATGGAGAAGTACAACAGCGGCTTTTTGCTATGGATGATAGGGTAGCGATCAGGTTTTCCTGATTCACGGAATGGCTTGCCGTTCCCGCAGTGCGGATTATACAATATAGTCATCTGATGAATGCGGGAGGAACCAAGGTGCCATTTGAGGGACAACGTATATTGCCGGCTGCAAAGAGCATGAAGCAGTTTGAAGCGATGATTGAAGGCCCTTATACCTATGGGGTGATGCTGGAAACGCATATTGCACAGCTTCAGAGTGTAATGGACGAGGCTCGGCGGTACGACAAAAAGATACTTTTGCATGCAGATCTGGTCCAAGGATTGAAGAATGATGAGTATGCGGCAGAGTATCTGTGTCAGCACATTCGCCCGGCAGGACTGATCTCTACGCGAGCGAGTGTCATTCAGAAGGCAAAGCAGAAAGGCATTACAGCGATTCAACGTATTTTTCTGCTCGATACCCATGCACTGGAGAAAAGTTATCTGCTGCTGGCCAAAACCCAACCGGATTATATTGAAGTATTACCTGGCGTCATTCCGCATATTATTGCGGAAGTGTCTGTGCGTACAGGGATACCCATTATTGCAGGGGGATTGATCCGTTCACCGGAAGAGGTTGAACTTGCGCTTGGCGTCGGGGCTACGGCAGTGACCACATCCAACGCAGATCTGATCCGACACTTCGAGAAATCGCTTACACCTTAAAAAGAACCCACAACAGGAGGTTGGCTGTATGGAAAAATATATATTGGCTCTGGATCAGGGAACAACAAGCTCCCGAGCTATTCTATTTAACCGTGGCGGGGAGATTGTGCACATTGCACAGCAGGAATTCCCTCAATATTTCCCCAAACCGGGCTGGGTAGAGCAGAATGCCAATGAAATCTGGAGTTCCATTCTTGCCGTGATGGCTTCATGTCTGGCAGAAAGCGGAATCAAACCTGTTCAGATTGCCGGAATTGGAATTACGAATCAACGTGAGACCGTTGTGGTATGGGACAAAGAAACAGGCAGACCCATCTATAATGCAGTGGTATGGCAATCCAGACAGACCGCAGACATCTGTGAAGAATTGAAGACGCAGGGTCTCGGGGACCTTTTCCGCCGTAAAACAGGGTTACTGATCGATCCCTACTTCTCGGGAACAAAGGTGAAGTGGATTCTGGATCATGTCCCTGGTGCCAGGGAGCGGGCAGAGAAGGGTGAACTGCTGTTTGGTACGATTGATAGCTGGCTGATCTGGAAACTGAGCGGGGGTACACATGTCACGGATATATCCAATGCCTCACGTACTCTGATCTATAACATCTATGATCTGCAATGGGATGACGAATTGTTGGATATCCTCGACATTCCCAAGGCTATGCTACCAGAAGTGCGAGGTTCATCCGAGGTGTATGCACACACAACAGACTATCATTTCTTCGGTCATCGGATTCCGATCGCGGGAGCGGCAGGAGATCAACAGGCAGCGATGTTTGGTCAGGGCTGTTACACCAAGGGTAGTATGAAAAATACATATGGTACCGGTTGTTTCATGCTTATGAACACGGGAGAGAACCCGGTACAATCCAATCACGGACTGATTACAACGATTGCCTGGGGGATGAATGGCAAGGTTGAATATGCGCTCGAAGGCAGCATTTTTGTTGCAGGTTCAGCGGTTCAGTGGCTGCGTGATGGATTAAGAATGCTTCGCTCTTCAAAAGATAGCGAGGATTACGCCTTACGTGTGCCTTCGACAGACGGCGTTTATATGGTACCTGCATTTGTGGGACTGGGCAGTCCGTATTGGGATAGTGAGGTGAAGGGTGCAGTGTTTGGCCTGACCCGAGGCACGACAAAGGAACACTTTATCCGTGCTACGCTTGAGGCATTGGCGTATCAGACCAAAGATGTACTGGAGGCAATGGAATCCGACTCGGGTATTCCCGTGCATGCTCTGCGTGTGGATGGAGGAGCGGCGGCCAATGATTTCCTCATGCAGTTCCAGAGTGATATTCTGGGCATTCCTGTCGAACGCCCAACGGTGAATGAAACGACTGCATTGGGTGCGGCTTATCTGGCAGGATTGGCAGTAGGATATTGGACGAGTGCGGATGAATTGACGGATCATGAAAATACGGAGCGTGTCTTCCAGCCTGTTATGGCTGAGCAACAACGAACAGAACTGTATACAGGCTGGAAGCGTGCAGTGAATGCAGCAATGGCTTTTAAATAAAAGAAATGAAATGAATATTTCTTGGTGTGGGTATTTGTACTTTTTAACTAAACATATGTTATAAATGATATTTACTGGTGGAAAATGATGCATGATTTACAGGGTTATTCTTCCTGGAGAAGGTAAAATATATATCCACTATAAGGAAAAAAACAAGGTTAGTGGATTCATTTGAAATTCCATCCTTTGGCAGAACAACTTTTTGAATTTTTTTTGAATAATGTGTCATTTCAGGACTTCACGCCGTCAAAAATCTGTGATAGGATAAAGGCACAAGTTAAAAAAATGATGTCTGGAGATCGGGAGGGACCACGTGCCGCTCAGCAATTGCTGAGCGAATGACGTGGTCCTTTTTTTGTTTTTTTACGGAAATATTAAGGAAATCAATGGGAGGTTCAAGAATGACAGAAACGTTCTCGTCAGCACAACGGACCGAATATTTGCAAAATATGGCGAATGCACATTTTGACGTATTGATTATTGGCGGCGGGATTACAGGCGCAGGGATTGCATTGGATGCGGCTTCGCGTGGGTTGAAGACGGGGCTTGTAGAAATGCAGGATTTTGCAGCAGGTACATCCAGTCGTTCGACCAAACTTGTCCATGGCGGATTGCGTTATTTGAAGCAATATGAAGTGAAGATGGTTGCTGAGGTAGGACGGGAGCGGGCTGTAGTTTATGAAAATGGGCCACATGTGACCACACCGGAACCGATGTTGTTACCGATCTATACGGCTGGCACGTTCGGCCGCTTCAGCACATCCATTGGACTGATGGTGTATGACCGGCTCGCCGGGGTGAAGCGCAGTGAACGGCGCCAAATGTTGAATGCTGGAGCGGTGTCAGATAGTGAACCTTTATTACGCAAACAGGGGTTGTTGGGTGGTGGACTCTATGTGGAGTACCGGACTGACGATGCCAGGCTCACCATAGAAGTTATGAAAGAAGCCGTCAAACGTGGGGCACAGGCAGTGAACTACGTTAAGGCGAAAGGTTTCCTGAAGGAGAATGGCAAGATTACAGGTATTGAAGCCGTGGATCAGATCGATGGGCAGATCTATACGCTAAAAGCAAGCAAGGTGATCAACGCTTCCGGTCCATGGGTGGACGGTCTGCGGGAATTGGACGGTTCGCGCCAGGGGAAAACGCTGCAGATGACCAAAGGCATTCATTTGGTCTTTGATGGTGAACGATTCCCATTAAGACAGGCCGTCTATTTTGATACACCAGATGGTCGAATGGTGTTTGCTGTCCCACGTGATGGCAAAACCTATGTAGGTACAACCGATACCGTATATCAGGATGATCCCGCACACCCGCAAATTTCCGACGCGGATCGCGATTATGTGATTGATGCAGTTAATGGCATGTTTCCAGATGTACACATTGGTACCGAGGACGTGGAATCCGGATGGGCGGGTGTACGTCCACTAATTCATGAGGAAGGCAAGAATCCTTCCGAAATATCACGTAAAGATGAAGTCTGGGTATCCGAATCCAATCTGATTACGATTGCCGGGGGCAAGTTAACTGGATACCGTAAAATGGCCGAGATGGTTGTTGATCTGGTCGCACGCCAGATGGAGCAGGAGAGTGGACATTCCATAGGCCCTTGTGTAACGAAGAAGATGCCCATCTCCGGCGGTGATGTAGGGGGATCGGCTGGATTTGTATCGTATGCGGAGCGCAAGATCAAGGACGGTGTTGCTCTCGGGCTTGCCCGACCTGCTGCGGAGCGGCTGGTTCGCACGTATGGTTCCAATGTGGAGGCACTGTATGAGCGAATGCCCGATCCACGCACCAAGTCCGATCTTCATGGCATGCCACAGGAGTTATTGCTTATGCTACATTACGCGATTGATGAAGAGATGGCTGCAACTCCATCTGACTTTTTGGTACGAAGAACAGGTGATTTATTCTTCCGGATTGATGAAGTTCGTCGCTATAAAGCAGCAGTTATCTCGTATATGGCAGGTCGTTTGGACTGGTCAGAAGAGGAAGTGGTTAAACATACACAGGAACTGGATCAGCTGTTGCTGGAAGCATCCGGCAAAATCTAAGGCAGGATTTCAAGATCGAGAGTCGAATGGAACATGTAAGCGTGTAACATAGAGAGGGGATTACATCCATGACATTACAGATCGGAATCATTGGAACAGGCTGGTTCAGTAAGGTACACGCGGATATTCTCGCACGGATGGAAGGTGTTCGTGTTGCGAGTGTCTGTGGAACTTCGCTCGAAAAGGCAGAGGCTATGGCCTTCGTTTATGATGCTGTTGGTTACGGGGAACTTGAACATATGCTGGATGGTGAGAAGCTGGATGCGGTGTATATCTGTGTGCCTCCGATGTCTCACGGATCAATTGAGTCCGAATTAATCCGCCGCGGTATTCCATTCCTGGTGGAGAAACCGCTGAGTACTGGAATGGACGTTCCACGTCAGGTGTTGGATCAGGTGCAAAAGAGTGGATTGTTAACCTCTGTAGGATACCATTTCCGTTATCAGGAGGCTGCGCAGGTCCTGCGGCAAGCGATGAAAGAACAGACGGTCGGCATGGCTCTTGGCCGCTGGATGGGCGGAATGCCAGGGGTCGCCTGGTGGCGGCGTCAGGACGGTTCAGGAGGGCAATTCGTAGAGCAGACTACACATATTGTAGACTTGCTTCGGTATTGTGCAGGAGAAGTTACGGAGGTATATGCTGTAGCAGCTCAGCGAAGCATGCATGAGAAGCATGAACATGTGACCGTAGCCGATGTGGCAAATGTGACGCTCAAGCTGGAAAGTGGAGCGATTGCCAGTATCGCCAATACATGTCTGTTGCCAGACGGAGAGGGCGGCGCAGGACTCCAGTTCTACACGGATGCAGGTGTGTGGGATTGGACGCCAGAACGTTTGCTTCTGCCAAGTGCCGCAACACATGCGATGGCAGGTCTGGAGATTCCGGCAGGACATAACCCATACGAGCGTGAGAATGAAGCGTTCATTCACGCCCTGCGTACGGGAGACCGTTCACGAATTCTGTCCGATTATGCGGATGCCTGCCGTACACAGGAGATTACGACGGCGGCGCTGGCATCGGCAGATTCCGGTCTGCCGGTACAGCTTCAGCCTTCAAAACATCTTTCTCATTAAAAGGTTGAAGGTAATATAAATACGCCTGAATCAGGGAATGATCCGCAGATCAGCCTGATTCAGGCGTATTTGTGTTGAGTAGAGATTATTAAGTAGCAATTCAACTACTCGGATTTCTGCTGTTTCAACCAGTCGGATGACCAACTGTAGATCTGATCAATGACAGGTTCAATGGCTCTGCCTTTCGGTGTCAATTCATACTCTACACGGGGAGGTATCTCGGGAAACATGTGTCGGGTTACGATACCTTCCGTCTCCATTTCCTTCAATCTCTCCGATAAAAGTCGTCCACTGATCGCCATCTCTGCTTCAAGCTCCGTAAACCGCTTGGGTCCGGACAACAGTTGGTACATGATTAACAGTACCCACTTCTTGCCTATGATGTCTATGGCTTGAGTGATCATACAGGGACTTGGTGATTTTACTTTTTTCAGCTTCAACGTGTTCACCTCGATTCATAATGATTTTCTTCAAAGTTGTATATGAAAGGACATGATTTCTGCCGCTTTAAGAATATAGGACATCCAAGTAAATGAGGGTTACTACAAAATATACTGTAACATACCTTTTGTATGTATTATACATCATACAGTGAAAAATTACTTGAAGAAATTATATTATTATTATATACTAACTTCACAAAAGTAAGTTGGTGATAAATAATACGTATAATATGAACGCGTACTATTCTGAAAATTGAACTGGGCTGAACGGTTGAAAACAGAGTGACCTTTGGGAACTTTTACATAGATTCTTTTTTTACAATGTGCAGCAAAAATAATCATTACATAGTAGGAACATATAATTTGTTACAGGAGGATCTACATATGAACAAGATTTTGGGTTACGTTTTTCTGGTTGTGTTAGCAGGTGTCTTCGTCATGACGGGGTTTAACAAGATTAGTGGGGCAGATATGATGATTCAGACCTTCGAAAGTTTCTCTTATCCTACATGGACGATGTATCTGCTGGGCGCTGCGGAGTTGCTTAGTGCTGTAGGACTGCTGATTCCACGGACTCGCATCCTGGCTTCTGGCATACTGACCTTCATTCTGATTGGGGCCGTGGGAAGTCATCTGATCTATGCACAATACGCTGCTGTTCCGTTCCCGGCTGTGTTGTTGGTAGCTAACATCATTGTCCTGGTTGTGGGTATGCGCAGATTGGAAGCGGAAGAAGAAGGCCAGATGGACGCGATTCAGGCGTAAGTTAAAGATAAGAGGGAACGTTATTGGGCTATTTACCGAGGAAAAGGTATTCCTGTCAAAAGGAATGTAAACGCGGATGCTATACAGAAGATGACCACTGCCAGAGAGCGGTGGTCATCTTTTTTTATGTAAGACTTCGCGTGGCACGTGTAACGATTCGCTGTGTATGTTGGGTATCCGACTGCTGAGTCCAAGTGGCACAGACCTGTCGCACCCACTCTGGATTGGTCTTGCTGGCGTCGTTCAGCCAGTTACTTACCGAATCCTGCACATACTTATGGGCATCGGATTTCACCGCGTCAAGCAAGGGAAGGGCTATGGCCGGATTTTCTTTTAACTCCTGAATATGCTTGGCCCAGACGCCACGAGGTCTGATTGATTCTATGGCAAAGCGACGGATCAGTGGATCAGGGTCAACGCTCCATGGGATTAACTGCTGCAAGGCTAAGGATAATTCGGCAGAGATGGACTCCCGTACAGCCATCCAGGCGATTTCTCTTACACCAAAGTGATGATCTGCTGCAAAGGGCCGAATATGCTCCAACTTTTCAGTCAGGTTCAGACCGGAATCCAGCCCAATGATATAAGCCGCCCAGCAGCGAACACTGTCTGCACGATGCTCTGCAATGGAACAAAAGAGATTCGTTTTTTCATTGACTGATGGACGTTTCAACAGATCAAGCCATTGCATGGCTATGGCCGGGATGATTTTCATGATCCGCTGCTCATCCATCTGTGTTAACTGCTCTGTAATTGCTCTGGTTTCGGCATCCATTCCCCATTCATGGGTAACCTTCTGAAAAAGAGAAACATGATCTACAGCCAGCCATTCGGTCAGATTGACCGATTCGATATGTCCTGCTTGTAGCCAATTGCGGATATGCTCAGGAATTTCCGTTGCTTTACGGGCACCTTTGCGAAGAAAAATGTCTTCAGGGATAAATAGATCTGGTTTAGCATCCAACGGTATACTCCTCCTTGGTTGTATAACATCATGAGTTATACAGTACAACTTGCTGGAGAACAGGGATGTAAGGCATCTTACAAGTTGGCCGTGATTTTCCCAAGGGTAGCGATTTCGTCACGATGAAGGGAGACTGATTTGAATCCGGTACGAATACGTCCAGATTTTGCCAAGTCTTGCATGACAATCGTAACCGATTCCCGTGTGGCTCCTGCCATCCAGGCAATCTCCTGATGGGTAAGCCCGAGTTGAATCCGGCAGTACTCATCTTCTTCGATGCATCCCATCTGTTCAGCCAGCCGGAAGAGATTATGTATCACCTTTTCATGCAGGTTTCCGAGTGCGAGCGTCTGTGTCAACTCGCTCATTCGTTTGATCCGCTCGCTTAGTACGTTCATCAGTCTCATCATAAATTCTGGATGTTCAATCAGAAACTGTTCAAAACGTTGTTTGTTCATCAGGCAAATATCACACTCCTCCATCGTTTCGATATAAACGGCGCGTGTTCCGAGTGAGATTCCGTTCATTTCTCCAAACACGTTACCTTCCGTCAAAATATCGAGAGTGAACTGCTTGCCCTCCGGATTTAATGTATATAAACGGACCTTTCCCCGTTTTACAAAATAGAAACCTTCTGTAAACGTATCGGGTGTCTGGATCTGTCTGTTTTTAGGTATGGTCGTAATAGAAGTCATCCCATCCATTTCAATCAGGTCTGCCTCGGATAAGGAGGACATGAGGTCGAATTGTGATAAATACAGAATTTTATCCATAGAACTCCTTTCCATTACAATATGAATATAAAAAAAAGAAGAACCCACGAAAAACAACGGGTTCTCTTGCAGCGGGACTTCCTGATCGGAAGGTCTTCTGACTATAAATGATCAAATGCCATTTTGATTATAGTAACTTTTTTAATTGAGAGACGCGTCCTTGGCTGATGCCAAGCTTTTCCGCAATTTGCTGTTGAGCCAAACCGGGATTCTGTTCAACAATTTCTTTCATCTGTTGCAGCATACGTGCCGTCTTTGGCCGCAGGTCCGGGTATTCTTGGTTGTCAGCTGTGGTCCCTTCTTCCCTAGCGGGAGATGAGACTGGGGCGGATTTGGAAGCAGGACGCTCCACGGGTGCAGGAGCCTGTTTGTTCTGAGGTACGAACCAGTTGGGAGAGTCATCCGGGTGTTTTAATTGAATTGCACAAGTCCGGCAGATGAATTGTTCTTTGAAATACATTTCCGTATCTACATCACCGCAAAAAATACATAATGTTGATTTGTACTTTCTTAAAATCAACTCTTTTCCTTCAATGAAAAACTCAAGCGGATCGCCGATATGGATTTCCATCGTATCCCGCATTTCTTTGGGAAGGACAATTCGTCCAAGACGGTCCAGAGATCTCTTCATTCCGGTTCTTTTCATCGCATCTCCCCCGCAATATTCACAATTAAAAACCTGTCCTTATTGTAAGGAAGAAAGGGCTTTAATACAACAATAATATTTCAAAAAAGTGGATAATTCCATCCATTATGGGAAAATAAGTTTAGAAAGCACGGGTGCAACCGCTAAAGTGAACAATGCAGCGAGCACCATGGAGATGCTGGAGATGGTACCGGTCAGGGAACTCAGTTCAAACGCCTTGGATGTCCCTGTGCCATGGGCACCGGTTCCAAACAGTGTGCCTCGTGCAATCTCCCCATCGATGCGCAGCATTTTGACGATGGAAGGGCCCATAATTACTCCGAGCAGACCAGTCATAATAACAAAAACAGCTGTCACTGCGGGTATGCCACCGATAGTGGCGGATACGTTCATGGCAATTGGGGTGGTGATCGATCTTGGGATCAGACTATGAATGAGACCGGAATCCAGGCGCAACCATTTGGCGAGCAGGGCAGAAGAAAGTACGGCAACGACCGAACCGGTCATGACACTGAAGACAATCTCGGAAATATGTTTTTTGAGTACATGGAAAAAGGTATAGAGCGGTACGGCAAAAGCCACCGTGGCCGGTTGAAGAAGCAGACTCAGCCATTTGCCACCACTGCTATACGTGGCATAATCCGTTCCGGTTGCAAGCAATATGCCAACAACAAGAAGCGGTGTAATGAGCAACGGAGACAGATATACTTTAGGCAGATTGCGATACATTCGTTTGGTAACCCAATAGATACCGACGGTTAACAACAGGCAGAGGAATCCAATCATCCGGTGTGACGCTCCTTTCGTTTGGCAATTCGTGTAGCCACCAGGCCTGTGCAGGACATGACCAGGAATGTACTAAGTAGTACGATGAATAAAATTTGCAATCCGTCATGCTCCAGCATGGGCATATAGTTCATAATGCCAACGGCTGACGGGATAAAAAATAACAATAGTTCACCGAGCAGCCAGGCAGCTCCAACTTCAATCCAGCGCAACTTCACGACACGAGTCTGAAGCAGAATGAATAACACAACCATACCGAGTATTGAACCTGGTACAGGAAGATGGAGAGTACGGGCCAGCAGGTCCATGAGCAGTGAAAAAACCATTAAGAGCGCAACTTGTGCAATACCAAGGCCCCATTTTTTCACTTCAATCCCTCCTTGTATAATCAACGTAATCGTTTAAGTTATTATGAAAATGAAAATGATTCATTTGATATCACAAATTTTACATGGCTTCCTTTCATGAGTAAAATGCATATTAAGAATGTTTACTATTCCATTTGTCTATGAGAGGTGAGTATCAACCGATGGATATCCGCCATTTGCAATATTTTCTGGAAGTTGCCCGGCAGCAGAGCTTCACAAAAGCCGCCGAAGTTCTGTATATCACTCAGCCCACGATCAGCAAGACGGTCAAGAGTCTTGAAGAGGAACTGGGTATCACGTTGTTGGACCGTTATGGGAAGAAAGTTGAACTAACCGATGCAGGCCATGTGTTTTTTCGGCAGGCACTTGAGATTGAAAAATCATTCCGCAGTCTGTCGTCCGAATTGGACGATCTGATGAACTTGAAGAAAGGCCATCTGCGGATTGGTTTGCCGCCGATGGTAGGATCAAGCTTTTTCCCCATGATCATTGGTGAATTTCACAAAGCCTACCCGCAGGTGACCATTCAGCTGTTTGAGGATGGTGCCAAAAAAGTAGAGGCCGATGTGATCAGTGGTGCACTGGATATTGGCGTTGCCGTACTGCCAACCGTGGATGAGCTGTTGGATCATTTTGTGTTTGTGAAAGAGAAGCTGAACCTGCTCGTACACCCTTCACATCCACTTGCTGGAAAAGAATCGGTCGCGCTGCATGAACTGGAAAACGACGCCTTTGTGCTGTTTAGGGAGGATTTTGCATTGCATGACCGGATTATTGTGGCCTGTCAGCATGCTGGCTTCCAGCCCCGTGTGGTATATGAGAGCTCCCAGTGGGATCTGCTCAGCGCGATGGTTGCTGCCAATTTGGGGGTAGCCTTACTGCCGGAGACGATCTGTCGTGAGGTAGACCATATGCGCGTGCGCATTATACCCGTGGTGGAACCGGTGATTCCATGGCAGCTCGGCATGATCTGGCGGAAGGATCGTTATCTTTCATTTGCCACGAGAGAGTGGATTGGATTCACTCAGTCGATGCTGGGTGAGTAAGGGAAGCGAAAGGAAGGTTGTTCCATTCTAGTGCCCAGTGTAAATACTCTTTTGTTGACCCCGGATCGTTGTTACAATGGAAGCATAATCATGATGGAGGTGTACGAACATGAAACTGCGGGTATCCGCTGTACAATACCAATTGCACACAATCAGCTCGTTTGAGCAGTTCGCCGCTCAGGCTGAGCATTACATACGGACAGCGAGTGAATACGGAACCGAATTTGTGCTGTTCCCGGAATTTTTCACAACGCAGTTAATGTCCATTGGGGACAAACAAGGCAATGCACTGACAATTGAGGATCTGCCGAACTTTACGGAGCAATATGAACAACTGTTCACGTCACTCGCTGCCAAGTACGGCATGCACGTCATCGGGGGAACCCACGTCATTCGCCGTGAAGGGAAGCTGTATAATACAGCCCACATGTTCTACCCGGATGGTCGCATCGCGCGGCAGGACAAGATTCACATTACACCAACCGAAGTCCAGGAATGGAACATGGCTCCCGGAGAGGGACTTGAGGTGTTCGACACGGACAAAGGCCGTATTGCGATGCTGACCTGTTACGATATTGAATTCCCGGAAATTGTACGGATGGCCAAAGCCAAAGGCGCAGACGTAATTTTCTGTCCTTCCTGTACGGACGATCGTCACGGATTCTACCGTGTGCGTTATACGAGTCATGCCCGCGCGGTAGAGAATCAGGTGTATGTTGTGTTAACCGGAACAGTGGGTAACCTGCCGACCGTTGATTTCATGCGTGCCAACTATGGACAGGCTGCAATTATTACGCCGAATGATATTCCGTTCCCGCCACGTGGCATTCTGGCCGAGGGTGAGATTAACAACGATATGATCGTGACCGCCGATCTGGATCTGGACTTGTTGTATGAGGTACGTGAACGTGGATCGGTAACGACCTGGCGTGACCGCCGTACTGATCTGTATACCGATTGGGAGTAGGCAACCTTATAGAGGTTGTTCAAAAAGCCCGCTTTTGATTACGAAGGATGCCTAGTGGCATCATCAGCATCGAATATGGAATTCAGCCGAAATGTCCGTTGCTCACGTAGTCTTCCCTACGCTCCGCTACTCCATTTCTAGCTTCATCCCATCTTCTCGGTACTGAAAACCGACCTTTTTGAACACATAATTAAAACCGAAGCGAAACAGAGTAGGGAATTCATTTTGTCAGTGGAAAGGGGTGAACCGGCAACATGTATACCAAAGAAATGCTGATCACCGATCCGGAGCGAAGTGGTAAAAGGGTAAAGGCAGTCGTTCGCAATTATGTTACTGCCGACTTTGAGGAACTCATTGGCATTCAGGCGGAGAGTTTCCCTCCTCCTTATCCGGAAGAACTGCTCTGGAGTCACGAGCAGCTCACCAGTCATGTACAGCATTACCCGGAGGGTGCCATCTGTATTGAAGTCGATGGAGAGTTGGCCGGATCAATGACCTCGCTACGGATGCAGTGGGACCCTGCACATCCAGCAAGTCATACATGGGCCCAAGTAACGGATGACGGTTATATTCGTAACCACCAGCCGGATGGCAACACGCTGTATATTGTTGATCTCTGTGTTCGTCCAAAGTACCGCAAATGGGGACTGGCTCAGCTTATGATGCAGGCGATGTACCACCTTGTCATCGCTCAGGGGATGGATCGGTTACTTGGTGCTGGTAGAATGCCCGGTTATCATTTGGTTGCAGACCAACTGTCTGCGCAGGAATATCTGGATCAGGTAGCAGCGGGAGAGAGGCGTGACCCGGTGATATCGTTCCTGCTTCGCTGTGGCCGCATGCCTGTTGGTGTGACCGCAGACTATCTGGACGATGAGGAATCCTGCAACTATGCAGCCCTGATGGAGTGGCGGAATCCGTTCAGATAAAGAAATGTTAAATGAAATACATTATCAATCGAGGGGGTATTTATTCATGGAATTCACGCGCATTACATCCATTAAAGATCCATTGTTTGCCCAAATGCACAAGTTGATGCAGGAGATTTTCCCGCGGGAAGAAGTGCTGGACTTCTCCCTATGGGAAGAACCGCTGGAAGATCCGGGTATTCGGGTGTTCGTGGCTGTACATGAGGGACAGGTTGTTGGAGCGACGGAGTACCGTTATTACGAGGACTGGAACGTAGCCATGACGGACTTCACGATTATTGGGCGTGAAGGTCTGGGGATCGGCAGTTTCCTGGCGAATCACCGCAAGCGTGATCTGCAAAAGCTGGCTGCAGCAAACGGGAAAGAATTGTTCGGTATGTTTGCCGAAATCTACAACCCTTATCTGAGTCAGGATCACGAGTTTGGCGGCATCAAGCCGATGGACCCGTATGTGCGTCGCGAAGTGCTGTCCCATCTAGGATATCAGCGTCTGGACTTCCCATATGTTCATCCATCTTGGCAAGGTGACGGTGAAGCGGTTGGCGGCTTGGACCTGTGCTTCATGCCAGGTGATGAGTCGCTTGGTGAACTGCCAGCAAGCCTAGTGGCTGATTTCCTGAATCGATATTATGCAGTGCTTCCTAACAAACCACAAGAATGGCTTGCCATGGTAGAGCAATTGACTGCTCGCAAGTCGGTTGCGCTACTGCCGTTGTAAACTGGACGGGATAGAACATTAAATCATAGTGGCGTTGCAAGTACCTTGAAGAATGATGACAGATGCAAAAAGCCCGTAGAACAGGCCATTATTGGACCTGCTTTCTACGGGTTTTTTCTATTTAGTTCAAGGTTGAGATTGAGCCAATGTAAGTTGGTTTTAAAATATTTTCTTTAAGAAGTGGTGAATGAGCTCATGGATCTCTGTCACATGTGTTTCGAGAGCAAAATGCCCAGTATCAAGTAAATGCACTTCTGCAGATGGGATATCACGCTTATAAGCTACAGCTCCAGCAGGAAGAAAGGCGGGATCATTTTTACCCCATACAGCTAGAAGAGGAGGTTGATAACTGCGGAAATAAGTCTGAAATTCAGGATAAAGATCCACGTTTGTTCTATAATCGAGGATTAAATCCAGTTGGATTTCTTCAGCTTCCGGGCGTGACATGTAGGCAATATCCAGTGAATATCCGTCTGGTGAAACAAGGCTAGCATCAGTTCCATGAAGATACTGAAAGTTACGGATAGTTTCAGGGGTTAAGGAATCACGACATGCTTCACGATTTTCAGGTGTTGGAGAGTGCCAATACATCTCCCAAGGTCCCCATGCGTCACTAAACCCTTCGACATATGCGTTGCCATTCTGACTAATAATGGCTTGAACTTGTTCCGGGTGAGCCACTGCCAAGCGATAACCGACAGGCGCCCCATAATCAAACACATACATTACATATTTCTTAAGAGCTAATGCTTCAGTGAAACCTTCAATAACTCGAAACAGGCTGTCAAATGTGAAGTCAAACTGACTACGCGGTGGAGTTGTTGTGCGACCAAACCCAGCAAGATCAGGGGCAATGACACGGTATTGTTCTGCGAGTTTGGGAATAAGGTCGCGAAACATATGACTAGAGGATGGAAACCCGTGTAATAGTAAAATAACTTGGCCATCCTTAGGCCCGGCTTCACGGTAAAAAACTTCGACATCTCCAACTTTCTGGTGCTGATAACTAATCTTCATTTTTTACATCTCCTTCTGGATTCATTAAGAAGTCCAATATTATTTCTCTTACTTACTTGTAGAACTGGTGATGACGTGTTTTTATTGTATAATTAAACTATTCATTTGAATAACGAATAGATTGAATGCTAGCTATTTTAAATCGAAATACAAAAGGGTGAAAGATATGATAAATTCCTTAGAGGGTCGTTTTTTTCAGGCATTTATTGCTTTGCTTGAAGAGAAGAGTTTCAGCCGAGCTGGGGAGCGCTTAGGTTATGTCCAGTCCACAGTAACAACTCATATTCAACAGCTGGAGAAGATCTGCGGACAGAAGTTGTTTCATCGATTTCCACGAGGGGTGGAACCTACGGAAGCTGGAAAAGTATTTTCCAAATATGCTTATCAGTATGTCCACTTAAGTGAATCCCTTAAAGAAAGTATGAATGATATGAATGAGCCGTGCGGAACAATAAATATTAGACTACAGGAATCCTTTTTTCTTACACGCATGCTTCCATTTGTACAGGAATATACGAGAAACTTTCCAAGCGTAAATTTACGTGTTGAACAAGGGGCGCATCAAGATATTCTAAAAAGTGTGCTGGATTATGCCCTGGATTTTGGCATTGTTCCTCAAAACCCTGAGCGACATGACATTCTCTTTTATCCGATTATGGAAGAGACTATTGTTTTTGTTGCATCTGAGGATTTGGTTCGGAAAGTGGAAAGTGTAGGGGCGCAGATTTTAAATGACGAGGTGTTTATCAGTAACGGCACATCTTGTTTGTATCATACGACTGCTGTAGATGTTCTAAAGAATGAAGGGATTGTGGTTAAGGATGCGTTAGAGCTTTCAAGTCTTGAGATGATCAAGGAACTTGTATGCTGTGGAAAAGGTTTTGCCTTGGTCCCTATAATAGCGATCAAAAACGAACTAAAGATGGGTAGATTAAAAATTCTTCCTTTTACTTCTAAAATAAGCTTTACGCATGGTCTGATTGTTCATAAAAATCGAGAGCGTAGTTTTACTGCTGAAAGTTTCCAATCGGAACTACTGAAATATTTTAAAGAATATTGATCCATCAGCTCTTGTAGCTTCTGAAATGGAAAAGGGTTGAATGCCGATTGTGTGTAATTCAAATAACGCACATGTTCATCCTTGCAGGATTGATCATGTACGTTATAGATGTGTAATCTTGAAGAAACTTCAGTATTTGGTGATTCACTATGAAGCTCTTTTTAGAATATTAGAAAAATAAAATTAGTTCGCGTCCTTTCGATCCGGTAGTTGGCTCAAATAACTGTTGGACAAGTGTGCAAGATCCAATGCTCGATCATATTGTTCCTTCGTTATAAACCGTGAAGAAGACTGCCAATTGGGTGTGGCTATAGCTGGAGATTCCTCATCTCCCGAAATCTTCGATATCTCTTCTGAAGGAACACCCGTCTGCTGTTGCTCGGCATCTTGTCTGCCCGCATCAGCTAGGGAATAATGTGTTCCGTCCCCGTATCCTTTCGCCGGTATGAAGAGAGAAGCATCGTTTAGCACGGAACCGGAAGGAAGATAATATCGTTCGGGTAGGAGATTTCCACCTTCATGCAACAAATCCTGTCCGAAGTGTAATTGGTCCTTCAGCGATACTCCGGTGAGTCCCGCAATCGTTGGCAGAATGTCCACCTGGCCTCCGATCTGCTCCAGCTGTACACCCGGAGTAGCACCCGGGGCCGAGATAATGAGTGGAATATTAATCATATCTGCTGATGTGTATTCCCGACCATACAATTCTTTCATAAGGACTTTGTCATCCCGATCCAGTGAGTAGATGGGAAGTCCAAGGTGATCCCCGTACAAGACGAACAAGCTATTTTCCCATAATCCCCGTTCTTTCATTCCAGCAATCAACTGTCCAACTGCCTCATCCGCATAATGCTGTGATATCAGATAATCACCGGGCAACGTATCCTTGTAACGCTCTGGCAGCGTCAGCTTCACCTTGTTTTTAGGCAAAGTGTACGGGTGGTGGGCTGACATGGAGATGATATGGGCATAGAAGGGATCGCCCGAAGACTGCATGGATTCCAGCTTATCCAGTGTTTTGGAATATAGTACTTCATCCGAGGCCGAAAAGGCGATAGAGTCCTGTGTGCCGAAATAATTAATATCATAATACTGGTCAAATCCAAGTGCCTTGTATAACTGATCCCGATTCCAGAAACGAACATCATTTGTATGAAATGTAGCTGTCTGATATCCGTTTGCTGACATCAGCTTGGGTAGACTCGGCAGAGCTTTATCCGCATATACAGTTGTTGCTGCCCCGTTCGGCGGGGTGTAGAACGATGTGTTCACAACAAATTCTGCATCCGATGTATTTCCCTGTCCCACTTGCTGATAGAAGTTCGGAAAATACAGGCTCTGTCTAGCCAATTGATTCAGATTAGGCGTAATCTCTTGTCCATCTACCTCTAATCCAATCAGAAAGTTCTGAAACGATTCCAACTGGAGCATAATCACGTTGCGTCCGCTCGCGGCACCCTGCTCCACAATTGCAGGAAATTCGGTCGTTTGTTTCAGCCGGTCGATGTCAGTCTGATCAATGTGAGCAATGGGCACAGGTTTATCAGGTCGATCCAGGATGGTATACGCCTCGTAACCGAGGATGCCCATCTGTTCTGCTTGTGTAAGCTCACTCATGCTGGCCCGATTGGGATAGATGTTGAGCATGCACAGGATCATGGAAAGGGTCAGAATGACCGAGGCAACCCGTCTTCTGGCACGTCGTTCAAGCGGAATGCGGTTCGGACGTTCTGTACTCCCGAGCTTGATCCGACGACGAATGAGTATCCCCCCGATAATCAGAACGTCTACAAAAATAAACAAATAATAGGGGTCAAGCAAAGAAAACATGCTGCTCTTGACCGAGGTCACCTGATTCACCTGTGCCAACGCATGATAGTTAACGATTACGCCATAGTATTTGTAGTACATGATGGCTGCAAAGAAAATCCCTGAGAGCAGCAAATTCATGGCAAGGTATATCCACATTCGCCGCTTGGCAGCAAACCACTCGATTAGACAGAAGCCGATCCAGATGAGCGGCAATTCGGTCAGCAGTGGTTTCCAGACAGGGATGTCATCAAAGATAACAATCCAGGCCAGTGAACTTTTGATCATCATGATAATGGTAAAGAATATAAACGGTCCGCTTAGAAATCGGGTGAGTGAACTGCGTGACAAGGTACCGCCTTCCCTTCCGAAGTTTCATTTAACAAGTATTATCCTATCTCAGCATGGCTGTGTCAAAAATGAGAGCCTTCTATAATTGACGGCAAAAAACCTCTCCCATGCAGGAAGAGGTTTGAAAAAACATGGGCTACTGCGATAAAAGCCAGATGCGACCCAATTTCGTTATTCTATAGTGTACGTTGTGACGTAAGAAGGTCTGGGGAACATGGTAGGCTTCTGTGCGGTCAGCCCTTCGCTAGTACTGCGGTTACGGTGAGCGTGACTATAAGCTTGGGATTCCTGCCAGCCTTTGAAATGTTCCTCCGACTGCCAGAGTGTAAGTACGACATATGTGTCATCCTTCAGAGGACGAAGCACACGAATACCAACAAAGCCAGGCTCGTCTTCTACCTTGCGGGCACGGTTCTTAAACCGTTCTTCAAAATCGTTCCGACCATCCTCTGTGACAGGGATATTGTTGAGAACAGCGTAACCACCGCCAGTCCAGGAGCCTGCGGCATCAAAAGCTTCATATGCCGCTACTTTATCATCAGACTCAATATTCATCAGGCGTTCTGCGGATTCAATAGCCAGACGCACGTGCTCTTCGCTTCGCAAAGTCAGATGCGGGTATGCAGCAAGTGCATCCGGAATCGGTGAAGGAACCAAATAGATATACATAGAAGCGGCCTCCTTATTAAGTACATTCTATTTCAAGATAGCATATGGGATTGTGCGAGTCCAATCGGCGGATCAACTGGTTTGAGTACGTCTTTTCATGATAAAGTATAGTCACTACAAACAGAACGGGTGATCGTATGACAACAACAATTCGGATATCGGTTAGACCTTTGGTGGAGTATGTGTACCGCAGTGGCAGCATACGTCCAGGGTTCAGGACCAATGCCTCGATGCAGGAGGGAACTCGAATTCATCAGCGGGTACAGAAGGAGTACACGGAAGAGGATTTAAAAGAGATTGTGCTCGAAGCTGAGATTCAACATGGGGATCTGACCTATGTGGTGGAGGGACGATGTGATGGCCTGATCCGGTTGGAGGGTCAGTTGACAGTGGATGAGATCAAATCAACTGCGGGCAATCTGGATGATCTGGGTGAGGGGCTTCCCGTGCATTGGGCGCAGGCCATGATGTATGCCTACATGTACGCCGTTCAGCAAGATGAACCACGCATGCAAGTGCAGCTGACGTACGTGCATTCGGTAACTCATGAAGAAAGACGATTCCGCCGAATGGCAGAACGAGAGGAACTGGAGCAGTTTGCGGCAGAAGTGATTGCCGGTTATGCGCCATATGCAGAGATGATCGCTGCATATGAAGAAAAGCGTGATATCAGTGTGAAAGAGCTGCCGTTTCCTTTTCGCAAATACAGGGAGGGACAGCGAAAGCTGGCAGGAGCCGTTTACAAAACAATCCGTGAGGGTCAGGGATTGATGGCCAAAGCACCAACAGGCATTGGTAAAACGATGTCCGTACTGTTCCCCACGGTCAAAGCGATTGGCGAAGGCGAAGCGAGCCGATTGTTCTATCTGACCGCGAGGACGACGACACGGGTGGCGGCAGAAGAAGCTTTTGCCCGGATGCAATCGGAAGGATTGAAGATGCATGTGATTAGTCTGACCGCGAAGGACAAGATATGTTTTAAAGAAGAGGAAGCTTGTGATACGGGGCAATGCGGCATGTGTGAAGGATATTATGACCGTATTAACGGGGCCGTGCTGGACATGCTGGAACATGAGACGTTGATGACACGTCCGGTCATCGAGCGGTATGCGCGCAAACATCGGGTGTGTCCGTTTGAGTTTTCACTGGATGCGGCGTATGCAGCCGATGCGGTGATCTGCGATTATAACTATATTTTCGATCCGAGGATCTCTCTGAAAAGAATGTTGGAGGAGCAGAAACGCAAGACGGTGTTATTGGTGGACGAGGCACATAATCTGGTTGATCGTGGCCGAATGATGTTTTCCGCTGAGCTGGAGAAGGCAGTATTTCTGGATGTGAAAAGAGAGTTCCAGTCGCTGGACAGCAGTGTGCCTGCTGCCAAAGCCATTGTTGACTACACCGGGGCCATTGATAAGTATCTGATTACCCTTCGGAAAAACGGTGGAGAAGAAGGAAAGATCATCCAGCAGGAAGCACCGGAGGAACTGATTGAACGACTGGAACCTTTTGTCATGGTTGCGGAGCAATGTCTTGTTGAAGGTGGTTCAGGGAATGCCGAGACGGATCAGCTGCTGTTGGATGCCTACTTCACGGCACAGAATTTCCTGCGTATTGCCAAGCTGTATGATGAACGTTTTATTACGTATGCAGAGTGTGTTCGAAGTGAAGTGAGAGTGAAGTTATTTTGTCTCGATCCTTCGGTACTGCTTCGTCAGACGGCCAAAGGATTCCGCTCCCTCATTCATTTTTCGGCCACATTGTCACCCCTTCGCTATTATCGGGATATGCTGGGTGCAGAGGAAGAGGATTATACATTGCAGATTCCATCGCCGTTTCAGCGTGAACAATTGGATGTGAGACTCCTGCCCTTATCCGTGCGTTATAAGGACAGGGAACAGTCCCGGCGCCCCATTGCGGAGATGCTGCAACAGCTAGTAAGTGAGTGGCCGCGCAGCAATTTAATGGTCTTCTTCCCTTCTTATCCTTATATGCGGGAGATATACGAAACCTATGCACAGCTTCCAAGTGAAGCGGATACGGTCATACAAAAGCAAGGCATGAACGAACTGGAACGGGAGCAGTTTTTGGATGGATTTCAGCCGAATCCTGAACGAACACGCTTGGTATTTGCCGTCATGGGTGGCGTATTCTCGGAGGGTGTCGATCTGCCGGGAGACCGCTTGAATGGCGTGGTTGTGGTAGGTGCGGGGCTGCCGCAGATTGGTCTGGAGAACAACGTATTACGTGATTACTATGATCGGACAGGACGCAACGGATTCAATTATGCCTATATTTTCCCCGGTATGAATAAGGTGCTGCAGGCGGGTGGACGGCTGATTCGGACAGAAGAAGACAGGGGTGTGCTGGTGCTGGTCGATGATCGTTTTATCCAAGAACCGTATCGTTCCCTGCTGCCCGAGGAGTGGCGGGACTATAAACGAATTTGATGAAAGAACTATGAATGAAATGATGCATGTATATAAGTTGAACTAATCATTTACACGATAACGGAGAGGACAGAAAAAACCTGAAAAAGCGAAGCGTTCGCCTAAAAGCTTTCTGAAAGAAAGCTGCATCGGAAGCTTAAGCTATCCTCGGATTTTCCCCTTCGAAAAAGGGAATCAAAAAATCTGGGGATAACAGCGATTGGAAGGTTATTCTGTCATCGTAGTGTCAGTGTAAATAATCTTTGTTAAGCTTATACAGCATATATTTTTTGATTTTCTTTCCTTTATATGATTGAAGGGTAGGGTGAAAGGGTTATAACTTGGTTAGCAACGAACGAACAACGGCGATTACCCTATCCGTTCCGCGGTCCGCTTCGATAGCAATCAAGGAGGTCGGTTATAATGAAGAGAAATCATACCATGATGCAGTTTTTTGAATGGCACCTGGCTGCAGACGGAGATCATTGGAAGCGACTGGCTGAAATGGCCCCGGAACTGAAAGCCAAAGGCATTGACTCGGTATGGGTGCCACCCGTAACCAAGGCAGTGTCAGCAGAAGATACAGGTTATGGTGTATATGATCTGTACGATCTGGGCGAATTTGATCAAAAGGGTACCGTACGGACCAAATATGGCACCAAGCAGGAACTGGTGGAGGCCATTGCTGAGTGTCAGAAGAACGGCATTGCCGTCTATGTGGATCTGGTTATGAATCACAAGGCCGGAGCAGATGAGACGGAAGTGTTCAAAGTGATCGAGGTTGATCCCAATGATCGAACGAAGGAAATTTCTGAGCCGTTTGAGATTGAGGGCTGGACCAAATTTACATTCCCGGGTCGCGGGGATCAATACTCCTCTTTTAAATGGAACTCTGAACACTTCAACGGCACGGACTTTGATGCCAAGGGAGAACGAACAGGTGTATTCCGCATCGCAGGAGAGAATAAAAAATGGAATGAGAATGTCGATGATGAGTTTGGTAACTATGACTATCTGATGTTCGCCAATATAGATTATAACCACCCGGATGTTCGGCGCGAGATGATCGATTGGGGGAAATGGTTGATCGATACCCTCCAGTGTGGTGGGTTCCGGCTGGATGCGATTAAGCATATCAACCATGAATTCATTAAGGAATTCGCAGCAGAGATGATCCGCAAACGCGGTCAGGATTTCTACATCGTAGGCGAGTTCTGGAATTCAAACCTGGATGCATGTCGTGAATTCCTCGATACGGTAGACTATCAGATCGACCTGTTTGACGTGTCTCTTCACTACAAGTTGCATGAGGCTTCGCTTGCAGGCAGAGACTTTGATCTCTCCAAAATTTTTGATGATACCTTGGTTCAGACACATCCTACCCATGCGGTAACTTTTGTAGATAACCATGACTCCCAACCTCATGAAGCGTTGGAATCATGGATTGGAGACTGGTTTAAGCCAAGCGCCTATGCGTTGACGCTATTACGTCGCGATGGTTATCCGGTTGTATTTTACGGGGATTATTATGGCATTGGTGGTCCTGAACCTGTGGATGGCAAAAAAGAAATTCTGGACATTCTGCTGTCTGCCCGTTGCAACAAAGCGTATGGAGAGCAGGAAGATTACTTCGATCACGCCAATACGATTGGCTGGGTACGTCGTGGCGTAGAGGAAATCGAAGGTTCCGGTTGTGCAGTGGTCATCTCCAACGGGGATGACGGTGAGAAGAGGATGTTCATCGGAGAGCATCGTGCTGGTGAAGTCTGGGTGGATCTGACGAAGAGCTGTGATGATCAGATTACCATTGAGGAAGACGGCTGGGCCACCTTCCATGTGTGCGGTGGAGGCGTCTCGTTATGGGCCCTTCCTGAACAGAATGAGGACTGCGCTGACGCTGAGTAACGGCATGTGCCAGGCAGGATAAGAAAAGGTACACCGATTGGATATGAAAACAGTATATAGGATAGATCGTTATCGTTAAACCATCTGAACAGGAGAGAGGGCATACCTGTGTTCAGGTGGTTTTTTTGCATTTTTCTAGGTGCAAGTGAGACTTCATCCTAACGAACCGAGGGCACCTTATTTGCACTGAATTAGCGTTATTGGAATTCTAACGAATCTCAGTAACCTTATTACTCTCAAAAACGAATGAAATAGCGCCAATTGGAGCAACATCACCTGATTAACGCGTTTGAGATTCGTTAGAATACTGGTAACTCGGATTTCAGCCGAATAAGGTCTCTCAGATTCGTTAGCTTAACGTGGGCTAAGTGTCGCCGCCATACGCAAACGAATGACTGCTACAAGTAAAAACATGAAATGAGAAAGAAACAGTTCGGTCCCACATCTTAATACATGGTACAATAATCCAAATATGGAGTGTTAGAAAACAAAATGAGAGAACGTAATAAGCGATATTCTTTGCAGAAGATTGGAGAAGAGGAGGGGCGGCATGAGTCCCAAAAGAGAGATGAACCGTTTCTTCCCGTTAGTCATGTACCTATGTGTAATAGCCGTGTGTCTGGGGGCTTGCAGTTTGGGACCAAACCAGGGGCCAGCGGGTGAACCGAAGCGAACCGATGAGTATACGTTGAATTCGGAGCGAAGAGATTTGAATGAGCGGGTTACGAAGAACCTTGAGTCTTTTCTGATGAACTCGCCAGATGATTATAATTTGACAGCAACGGTGGATGTGAGTCATGAATCCGGAGTTGATCGGATTACTTATGAGATTTTGGTGAATGAGGCTCGGGTGCCCATGGTTAATGTCATTCAGTCCTTCACCCTCGATCCCAACATGATAAATCGAATAGATGCCGGAGCGTTATTTCATTCCAATGTGAGCAATACACACGAGATTAGTTTAGAGTCTGACAAGGAACCGCTTGGTTTGAGTCTGAGCAGAAGTTATGTCTTGAAACCAAAGGCGGAGATCGACAGCAATATCCTCCAGCGTTATGCAGATATGTATATCAAAATTTCCTATGGCCCAAATGATCAGCGAACGGAAGATTATTTTCATGCTCAGGCCGAGCCGTCTCCAAGGACGATTGAGTATATGAAGTCATTGGAGAGAGATTAGATTAATAGAAAGGCAGCATCCACCAGTTCCGTATGAGGAATCTGAGTAGACGCTGCCGGTTATCTATTTGAGATAGTAAGGTTATTACTTTTCAAAATACTGATTCATCGTATCCCACATTCGATTGAACTCACTTCGTTCCATTGAAAATGCTCCAGGCTTTTCGGGTTTGTGGTTTTACCTACTCCAGTTCAAATGATTCCAACGTGCCAACCATCCGCAGATCATACTCGCGGTTGAATTGTTTCCGTTTGTCCGCATCCGCGTACTCGTCATGATAATGCATTAGTACAGTTTTCTGTCTCACTTCGGCAGGCAGTTGTTCCAAATCGTTCAGTGAAGTGTGTGACTTGATGACCAGATCGTGCATATGACATTCATGGAAAATCAGCTGCACATCAGCGGCAACTTGCTCCACCCGTTCCTGGTCGAGTGTACTGTCAGCACTGTAATAGAAGTAAGGCTTGGCGAGTAGCCCATTGCTGACCATACCGGGAACATGCTGTGTCCGAAACGTCTCAAACGTCACGCCTCCCAGTTCGAATGTGCCTCCATCTGGCAGGGGAACGACATCGTAGTAATCGCTCATGGTACGTTCACCATCCGTTGTGTAGCGCATGCCGGGGGATAGAATGTTCCAGAGCGGATCTACCAATTGTTCGTGGATGAACAGACGGGGTTTGCGGTCGCCTACGATCTGTGCGTAATAACCTAGCATCTGTACACCATTAATATGATCTTCATGTAGATGCGTAATGAACACGTTGTGGATATCGGTCATGGCGAATCCATATTCCTTAAGTGCTTTGGCATTTGATTCTGGAAAATCAATGACCAGATGCGTGTCTCCGAATTCAGCCAACATACTATTGTGGTGCTGCTCCACGCTGAACATATCTCCAGTGCCGAGAAAAGTGATTTTCAATTCATTTCATCTCCTTGTGTGATCTTCAGATCAGCATCCTTGCGTTAAATCCAGTATACCTTGTTCCCGAATATATGCCTAAATCAACCTTTTTTGATAACGCTATCATTTTATATTGAACTTTGATGATAAACAGTGTAGCGTAAAGATGGGAAGTGAACCCATATGAACGTAAACTCACCTAAAGGGAGCGTGCGAGGCGAATGAAATCTTTTCTGGATGAACAATTTTTGCTGCACAATGAAACGGCGATCAAGTTATATGAGGATTATGCCAAAGACATGCCGATTATTGATTATCATTGCCACCTCAGTCCTCAGGAGATCTACGAGAACAAAACCTTTGGCAATCTTACAGAGGCTTGGTTATACGGTGATCACTATAAGTGGCGGCTCATGCGCGCAAACGGAATTGAAGAGCAATATGTGACCGGCGGCGAGGGAGTAACCGATTACGATCGTTTCATGGCTTATGCCAAAACGGTACCGATGATGATTGGTAATCCACTGTACGCCTGGTCTCATCTGGAATTACAGCGATATTTCGGCGTCTACGAAGTATTGAATGAGACAAGCGCACCGGCCATCTGGGAAAAAGTAAATGCTAAACTGAACAGTGACGGATTCGGTGCACGCGATCTGATTACCAAATCCAATGTCACTGTTGTGTGCACAACCGATGATCCAACGGATTCTCTGGAGTATCATCTGAAAATTCAGGAAATCGAAGGCTTTGATACGGCGGTATTACCTTCTTTCCGCCCGGATAAAGGCTTGGAATTGAACCGGGATACCTTCGTGGAATGGGTGGGCAAGCTGTCGCAGGCATCTGGCACTGCCATTTCAGATTATGAATCTTTCCTTGCTGCGCTGGAGTCACGTGTGGAATTTTTCCATTCCGTCGGCGGCAGAGTCTCTGACCATGCACTTGATTATGTTCCTTACGGCGTGGCTACACGCGAAGAAGCAGCTGCCATCTTTGCAAAGGTACTTGCGGGTCAGAAGGTAACTCGTGAGGAAGAGGACAAATACAAGACGGTAACGCTGACGTTCCTTGGCAAACTGTATGCAGATCGGGGCTGGGTGATGCAGTTCCACATTAATGCAGCCCGTAACAACAACACACGGATGTTTGCCAAACTTGGGCCGGATACTGGTTACGATGCCGTGAATGATACGCCGCTTTCCGCAGCGATGATTGGATTGCTCGACGCGTTGGAGCAGCAACAAGCACTGCCCAAAACGATTCTGTATTCTCTGAATCCAAGGGACAACGAAGTGCTCGCGGCGATCATCGGCAGCTTCCAGGGCGGGGGTATTCCGGGCAAAATCCAGCTTGGTGCCGCCTGGTGGTTCAATGATACGAAGGATGGCATGCTCGCTCAGATGAAAGCCCTGGCGAATGTTGGTCTGCTCAGCCGTTTTGTTGGCATGCTGACCGATTCACGCAGCTTCCTGTCCTACACCCGGCATGAGTATTTCCGTCGTCTCGTCTGCAACCTCATCGGTGAATGGGCCGAACAAGGGGAGGCACCGCAGGATATGGAGCTGCTCGGTCAGAGCGTACAGGGCATCGCCTACAACAATGCAAAAGAGTATTTCCCGTTTGCCTCAGTGCCTAAAACAGTCTCTGCTTCACAGTCCTGATGAGTAACAAACGCACCTAATCATGCAATTTATACAATAAGAAGATTCTTTTGTGTCTACTTTTCAATCGTAATAAAATGCTCCCCTTCCTTACCTCCGGGCCATCATCCACCGGAGTTATGAACGGGAGTTTCTTTATAAGTTGAATTCATGGAATTGTACATACTAACTATAGTGGGCTCCAATGGAGGCCATATGACAAAACCCATAATCAAGCGCGTGTATGCTCTTGGTTATGGGTTTATGTTGGTTATTTTTAGATGTTTGACAATGGCTTCTTGCGATAATATACTTAGTAAACCTAATTAATTGTGCATCTATTTAATTGTATTACTATTTAATAGATGTCCTATGATGTTGGATGTCTATGGAATGATAAAGAAAGAAGGAGGGACCCATTATGACTGGTATAGATCCGGTCGCTCAGAAGCTTTTGTACTCCATTATGCAGTTTAATAAAGGCAAATGGAGGCAACATAAACCTCATGGGCGCAATCACAATGAAATTATGGTGCTGGGTTGTTTACTCCACGGGATGCATCCGGGAGAACAATTGAACTGGCAGGACAATCCGCCTGATTTCAATGACACGATCGAATCCAACCATCCCGGGATGAAAGTCTCGGAAATCAGCGCATTGCTACGAGTGAAGTCACCGACCATTACACCTGTTATTCGTGGCCTTGAAGATGAGGGGCTGGTCAAACGGACGATGGACCCGGAGGATCGCCGTGCTGTCCGCATCACGATTACTGAAGCAGGTCGTGAAATTATTCGGGCTGCTCACCAAGAACGCATGGAAATATTCAATAAGTTAGTTGAGCATTTGGGTGAGCAAGACAGTACTCAGCTGGCTGAGTTGTTGACAAAGGTATACACCTTTTTTGATACATTAACTTCCTTGCAAAAGGATGATTCGACAAGAGGAGATGATAAGCCATGATGAAACTGTTTCGCATGCTGAAGCCATACCAAATTCCGATTATTTTTATTCTGGTGTTGGTACTGTTTCAGTCGCTTGCTGAATTGTACCTGCCTACGTTAATGGCAGATATTGTGAATGACGGCATCATTAAAGGGGATATCCCGTATATCTGGCAGATTGGTGGATGGATGTTGGTCATCGCGATTGGCGGAACAGCGTGTTCGGTGATTGCCAGTTATCTCTCGTCTCGAACAGCGGGTGGATTTGCCAAACAACTGCGGAGCAGAGTATTTCGCCATGTGGAGAATTTCTCGCTCCAGGAGTTCGATAAGATGGGGACTGCTTCACTGATTACGCGTACGACGAATGACATCACGCAGGTACAGAATGTACTTACGATGATGCTGCGAATGATGATTATGGCTCCGCTCATGTGTATCGGGGGTATCTTCATGGCGGTATCTCAGGACGCCAAATTGTCTACGATTTTCCTGGTCGTGCTTCCGGTACTGGGTGGAGCTATTGCGCTGATTGGCGCCAAGGGTTTACCTTTGTTCAAAACCATTCAGAAAAAGCTGGACCGTCTCAATCTGGTGCTGCGTGAGCAGTTAACAGGGATTCGGGTTGTTCGTTCCTTTAACCGTGGGGAGCATGAGAAAGTGCGCTTTAACGGGGCCAATACAGAACTGAGAGATTCATCGATCAAAGTTAATGTGCTCATGGCGACCATCATGCCTGTGATGATGCTGGTTATGAACTTTTCGATGATTGCCATCCTTTATTTTGGTGGAATGCGGATCGACACTGGTAATATGAACATCGGTGCATTGATTGCCTTCATCCAGTATGCAATGCAGATCATGTTCTCACTTATTATGGTTTCGATGATCTTTGTCATGATTCCAAGAGCTTCAGCATCGGCAGAACGGATTAACGAAGTGCTTGATATGCAGCCGGATCTTAGCAATCCCGAGCAGCCTCGTGGTATGAAATCCATGCAGGGTATGATTGAGTTTGACAATGTAACTTTCCGTTATCCGGGCGCAGAGAATCCAGCTTTGTCCAATATATCTTTCACAGCTCGCTCAGGTGAGACAACAGCCATCATAGGCGGTACGGGTTCTGGGAAATCGACATTGCTCAGTCTTATTCCACGATTTTATGATGTGACCGAAGGCAGTGTTCGGGTAAATGGTACGGATGTGCGTGAAATTCGGCAGGAAGATCTGCGTGCCAAAATTGGATTTGTACCACAAAAGGCAGTCCTCTTTACGGGTACGATTACGGAGAATATCCGTCACGGGAAAGACGATGCCACAATGGATGAAGTTGTTCATGCGGCCCGTACAGCTCAGGCGGAGAACTTCATTACTGAGATGAAAGAGGGATATGACAGCCTTATCGCACAAGGTGGTAACAACGTATCTGGTGGACAAAAGCAACGTCTGTCCATCGCTCGCGCACTTGTTCGCCGTCCGGAAGTTTATATCTTTGATGACAGTTTCTCTGCTCTCGATTTCAAAACGGATGCTAAACTTCGTGCTGCGCTGAAGTCCGAAACGACAGAAGCGGCTGTGCTGATTGTTGCGCAACGCGTAAGTACAGTAATGGATGCCGATCGCATTTTAGTTATGGATGAGGGCCGAATTGTCGGTTCAGGAACACATAAAGAGCTGCTGGAGCACAATGAAGTGTATCGCGAGATTGTATCCTCCCAGCTGACAGAGGAGGAGATCGCATGAGTGAACGTACAGAACGTAAGTCGCCTCGTCCCCATGGTGGACCGGGTCCAGGTCCCGGAATGGGCATGCGACCTCCCGCTGAGAAAGCAAAAGATTTCAAAGGCACACTGCGTCGCTTGATTCGTTATCTCCAGCCCCATAGTTCTCGTCTGCTAGGTGTGCTGGTTGCAGCCATTTTGAGTACCGTATTCAGCATCATCAGTCCAAAAGTTATGGCCGAAGGAACGGATATTCTCAGTAAAGGCGCCATTGCCATCCTTCAGGGTGTACAGGGAGCCGGGATTGATTTTCCTGCATTGATGAAAGTGTTATACCTGCTTGGCGGACTCTATCTATTCAGTGCTGCATTTATGTATGTTCAGCAATACCTGATGGCCGGTGTGGCCCAACGTGTTGTGTATGACATGCGTGAGCAGATCAGTGCGAAGGTTGGACGTCTTCCTTTGAAATATTTTGACTCCCGCACAACTGGGGAGACACTTAGCCGTGCCACGAATGACGTGGACAATATCAGTAATACACTTCAGCAAAGTTTGGCACAGTTCATTACGTCTATCGTCACAATTGTCGGCGTAATTATCATGATGCTGACGATTAGTCCATGGATGACGCTGATCACGATTTTGACGTTGCCACTCAGTGTAGTTGTTGTCATGCTGGTTGCATCTCGTTCGCAAAAACACTTTGCGGGTCAACAGAAATCCCTTGGGGAACTGAATGGTCATGTCGAAGAGATGTACACGGGACACAAGGTCGTCAAAGCATTTGGACGCGAAGAACAATCCGTACAGCAATTTGAGAAGGTCAATGAAGAACTGTATGAATCTGGCTGGAAAGCTCAGTTTATCTCCGGTATTATTATGCCGCTCATGAGTTTTGTGGGTAACTTGGGTTATGTGCTGATCTGTGTGGTCGGTGGGATCTTCGTTACACGTGGTTCTATCTCCATCGGGGATATTCTGGCCTTTACACAATATTCCCGTCAATTTACACAACCGATTAACCAGATTGCAAATATCTCGAATATTATTCAATCGACGATTGCTTCGGCGGAACGTGTATTCGAGTTGTTGGATGAAGAGGAAGAAGTTCCGGAGTCCAAACAACCCGTGCAACTACAGCAGCCTAAAGGTGCGGTTGCATTCCAAGGTGTTAATTTTGGATATAAAGAAAATGAACTGCTCATTCATAACATGAATATTGATGTAAAACCGGGACAGACGGTAGCCATTGTTGGACCAACGGGAGCCGGTAAAACCACCCTGATCAACCTGTTAATGCGTTTCTACGAAATTCAGGATGGTCGGATTACGATTGACGGTTCAGACATTAAGGACATGGAGCGTGGTAAGCTGCGCAGTCTGTTCGGCATGGTGCTTCAGGATACCTGGTTGTTCAACGGAACGATTCGGGACAACATCGCCTATGGTCGAGAAGGTTCTACGGAAGACGATGTAATCAAGGCAGCCGTTGCGGCACATGCGGATCACTTTATCCGTACACTGCCTGATGGTTATGATACGGTGCTGAATGAAGAGGCGTCGAACATCTCTCAAGGGCAGAAACAGTTGCTGACCATTGCAAGAGCGATTTTGGCGAACCCGGCCATCCTCATTCTGGATGAAGCGACGAGTAGCGTGGATACACGGACCGAAGTATTTATCCAGAAAGCAATGAATGATCTGATGAAGGATCGCACGAGCTTTGTCATTGCACACCGTTTGTCAACCATTCGCGGCGCCGATCTGATCCTGGTTATGGATCATGGTAACGTGATTGAACAGGGTAATCATGATGAATTGATGGCAAGTCAGGGCTTCTACGCCGATCTGTACAATAGTCAGTTTGCGGAGCAACAACCGCAGGCGATCTGATTACACTGTAACTAACTAGAATAGCCGGGAGCACTCTTAGGGGTGCTCCCGGCTATTTGTCGTGTATCCAGAGGAGTCGATTCTCATGTGTTCGTTTGGATACGATGGATCTATAAGATATGAAGGAACGTTGGCATAGTAATTGGGTTGTGGTGCTCGTCAGCCTTTCAGTTGTTTGCGTGAGGTGCAGACAGGATGAGGGTTCATCCTTCGTCCATGCTAACGAATCGTAGACACCTTATATGGAGGATTATCAAGCACTCCCAATTCTAACGAACTTGAGACATGTTATTTCTCTGATAAGCAACACAAAGCGGTAAAATAAACTGCAGAATGCGGAAATAAAGTGTCTATGATTCGTTAGAACGCCGGTATTGTGGAATTGTGCCTATTAGAGTGTGCTGAGTTCGTTAAAATATTCTAATAAACCTTAGTCATAATTGTCTTACATATGCCATGCGTGCAAAAATAAAAACGGGACGAAGCGGTGTAACTACACTGCTTTGTCCCGTTTATTTATATTCTGAATTCATTGTACATCAATCTAGATACAAGCATACGAGCATAAGCTCACCAAGTGGGACATCCAGATTAGTCATGAGATACTTTGTAAGCCTCAGTTTGGGCATAGCATGACCCGCATTTTACTGATCCTTAGAATCGTTCGCAGGTTCATCAGTGTCATTGCTAGAGACCGACCTTACTTCTGCCTTCACGTCGTCGCTGTTAGCTTCCTCCAGCGCAGACGGAGCGGGTTCACCCGGGATTAATTCGCGCTGCTCAATCATGCGTTTGACAACCTCATAACAGTCATCCACATGTTTGTTACCCACATAGCGCATGGCTGTGAAGCTGAGTGCGGCAGCCAATCCCTGTCCTGCAAAAGGAACAAATTTGGCGACCGATTTGGTGGCTACGCGTACACCGACTCTTTTCAGAACCTGGACAACCAATTCCTTGGTGATCATACGACCAATGACTTTGCTTCCGATGGACATCACGAATCCATAGATCATGGATTTGGTCTCGGGGTCCATGCCGTCCAACTGTTTTTGTGATAATCCGAATTTATTGTTAATGGCAGGCAACAGCTGCATCAGCATCCCCACATCAGCCAGTACGTCTGTACCGGGCAGCGGAACGAGTGTTGTACCGGCAGAAGCGGTAGCTCTTTTGCGAACCATGGTACGGCATTCCTTGCGAACTTGCTCCAATTGTTCCAACGTTGCCGGAATCATAGGGAATCCCTCCATTCGTATATGGTATAGATATAACCGTTTTGACTCAATTTGAATGGGTTCTCACCAGCAAAATTTGCAACCTTATGACATTAAGGTGCGGAGAAACCCTTTTTTCCATGCATACATCTGGTTAAACAAGGAAATGGTTTATGGATAAACGGGCCATCTAGCTATTACGAATGAATGAGGATTAGGATGCATACCTGATTGGGAAACCTATTTGGAATCATGATGAGTGCGTAGCGAAGGGCTTGTTTACGGCTTCAACCTTTGTGGGTAAAGGTTTACAAGCATTGGAATGGAGGAAGAGGGATGGAGTTTAACAAAGCGTTGTTAATTCATCATCATCATTCGGGCAAGGCCAATCGTGAGAATACAGTGGGCCTTGTGGCTGGTGTGCTGGCTCCCGCTGTCCATGAACTCGTCATTGTGCGTACGGATGAAGCTGGTGAAGGAGAGAAGCTGTGTCGTGAACGCGGGGAGCAATTCGATGTGGTGTTTATCCTGGGTGGGGATGGCACGGTGCATGAATGCGTGAATGGACTGGCCGATCTGCAAAATCCTCCGTTGATTGGTATATTGCCTGGAGGCACCTGTAATGACTTTGCCCGTTCGCTCGGTATTTCACCGGATGCAGAGATTGCGGCACAAGAAATGCTGGCAGGTCGGGTGGTATCTATTGATGTTGGACGAGCTAATGATCGGGTGTTCACGAACTTTTTCGGCATTGGCTTGATCAGTGATGCATCGCAGAATATTAACGAGAATCTGAAAGGCGCGCTGGGGAAGCTCAGTTATTTTATCAGCACTTTACAGACAATTAGTCATACAGAGCCGTTTCGTTACCAACTGGAGGCGGATGGGAAAGAGATGGAAGGCGAAGCGGTGATGATCTATGCAGCCAATGGCCGTTTTCTGGGAACAAATGCATTGCCCTTTGCACCGGATGCGTTGCAGGATGGCGAACTGGACGTGCTCATTATTCATGAGACAGGCATTCCGCTACTGCGAGAGATTCTGTCGCACAAGCCAGAGGGAGAATGGCAACCTCAGAGTGAGAGTATTTCATACTTCAAGGCATCTACGTTAAAAGTGAAGACGGATGCGCCGATGTCAGCTGACACGGACGGCGAATTGTATATGAAGACACCCGCCGAGCTGTCGGTGCTGACGGGTCATCTGAAGTTTCTAACCGGGGAGGGTTATTAAATCCCCCGGTTTTTTAGTTTGATTTTAGTTGATCGAAAACTTAAACTTTCTCTGGCTGATCTCTCATATGACGTTGCCTGAACTCATCCTCCAGCATACTCATCTGAATGGCATCATGGTATTGATGATTGTAGAACAAGACATCCCGCTTTACACCCTCGCGCTGGAATCCAAGCTTCTCATACGTGCGAATGGCTCGCTCGTTGAAGGCGTACACCTCAAGCTCGATTCGATGCAGGTTACAGATTCCGAAGCCGTAGTCCAGCATAAGTAGCAACGCCTCGCTACCGTAACCTTTTCCTTGATGTTCCGACTGATCGATGGCAACCCGGATATGTGCACTGCGATTCTTGGCATGCATGTCCATCAGGACGACATCTCCGATGATCTGGTCATTTTCCTGTAAAGCAATAAGTAGCATGAGTCTGGTGTCATCTTGTGCAGCGCTCTCAACATAACGTTCGACCTGAGCGCGTGTGAAACTGTTCTGTGTTCCCGTCAGCCTACGCATCTCGGCGTCAAACAGACCGGGGAAGTATGCATCCACATCTGTAATCTCGAAGGGACGCAGATATATGCGCGACGTTTCTAGCAGACGTGGGATACGTGGGGAAGGTTTTGAATGTGACATTAGTTGTTCCTCCTATAGGTTCAAGGCGGGACTGATCGAGATGGCCCTGCCTCTTAAAGTTGGCGTTACACATTGATGATGACATGAGTATATCCCAATACTGTATACTTCCAAATATACAGTTTTAATTAATTTTGCAGGACAGATGAGGTGCATCATGATGATTACATTACCGAAGCTAGACGAGAACGATAGTGCGCCAATCTATGTACAGCTCTCGGATCATATCAAAAGGGAAATCATTCACGGGGATTGGGCTGAACATAGCCGATTGCCTTCGGTGCGAAAACTTGCCGAGATGCTTGGAATAAGCACTACTCCGGTGGAATGGGCCTATCAGCAATTGATCGCCGAAGGATATATATACAGTCAGCCACGTCGTGGCTATCATGTTCGTGCCATGGTGGACAGCGATCATGCCATGCAGATTGGGCAAACAGATAAACAGACAGCCGGACAAGCTCCCGTGGCCCAAAAGACGTGGTCAGACCATCAGGCAATACGCCCTGCCCGAGCAGTTCAATATGATTTTCATATGTCACGCAATGATTTCAGCCTGTTTCCAATTGCCAAGTGGCACCAATATGTTAATCGAATCTGGCGGGAAGAAGCGAAGGAGTTGTTGTTCTATGGAGACCCTCAGGGAGAATGGGGACTACGATGTGAGATTGCTGTCTATCTTGCGCAGTTCAGGGGAGTCAGCTGTTCTCCAGAGCAGATTGTTGTGGGTGCTGAACAGCATCTGCTAATGTCTCTATTAGCACAGACCCTTCTTCACAAAGGAGAATCAACGCATTCCATCGGTGTAGAGAATCCTGGATACCGACTGTTACCTGGTACATTCCACAATTATGGTTATCGGGTTGTCCCGATCTCTCTGGATCCTGATGGCATAAACTTAACGGAGCTGGAACAGTCCGGGGTAAAATTGGCGGGTGTGTCACCCTCTCACCAATTTCCACTAGGTATGACCATGCCGATCACTCGCAGATTGGCGTTGCTCGAATGGGCGGAACGAATAAAGGCATACATTATCGAGGATGATTACGATGGAGAGTTCCGGTATCATGGAAGACCAATCCCATCAATGCAGGGGCTACGCGAGAGAAGTCGCGTAATCTATATGGGTGGTTTCTCGCAGGTGCTCGCACCTGCTCTTTGTATCCATTACATGGTGCTTCCGAGAGAATTAATGGATGATTTTCGCGAAATGTATCAGAATGTTCTATTCGAGCAATCAGCCTCCCGACTCCATCAGCGAACATTGGAGATGTTCATGCGTGAAGGAGAACTGGGCAAGCATATCCGTAAAATGCGTAATGTCTACAAACGAAAGCATGACCTGATCGTTCAGGCCATTCAGATGCATTTTGGAGATCGGGTTGAAATAAGGGGTCAACATTCCGGATTCCATCTGGTATTGCGAATGGTAACCAAACAGTCAGCCACAGAATTGGTAACCGCAGCGATAGAGGCAGGGATACAGATCAGTTCAACGGAATATTTGTGGGCGAACGGGAGCAGACCAGCAGACGGCAAAAGAGAGTTCATTATCGGTTTTGCCGGAATAGAGCTGGAACGCATTGACCCGGGTATTGCCGCATTGGCTAGAATCTGGAGCTAGCATCAGTTCCGTTTAACCGCTCCATCCAGAAACAGCGCCACCAGTTCCTGCGCAAGTTCCTCGATGCTGCCGCCATTCATGTTGCGTACATCTTCGCGGTTCGCGAGCATCAGCAGTGACGTAAATGCATGGGCAAGCAGCATAGGGTTCCCGACCCGCAAATAACCATTATCCATCTCCTTCTGAAAATGGGTAGCTAGTACTTCAAATATGCGAAGCTCTGCTTCCCGAATCTGAGCGAGCTGCTCCGTGTCCAGATGTTTCTCGGCTTCTCGCATCATGGTCTCCGTTTCAATATGGGAATGCTGCATCTTGGCTTCGGCAACCTTAACCAGTCGTTCTTGCAACGTACCAGGTTCATCCAGACGGAGCGAAGTCTGCTGCATGCCCATCGCCATCATGCGGGTGATGGCAACGGTGAACAGGTCGGCTTTGCTGGTGAAATGATAATAGATTGATGCTTTGGTCACATTACATAACGAAGCGATCTGCTGGAGAGAGACGGGTTCATACCCGTATTCCATAAACAGACGTGACGCGGTCATCAATATGTTGGTTTGAACAGATGCTTGATCCACAGCTGTTTTGGGTCTACCCGGTGAACGGGGAATGTTTGTTTTTTTGCTCATAAGTACATACCTCTTTACGTATTTAATTGCTTGTTAGAAGTGTTCACAAAATTAGGCATTGCAAAATTAACCTTCCGGTATATATAATTAACTCGATTATACTATGACCCGTGGTTCATTACTACACCATCATATATATTAGGGCTTCATAGAAACAGAATAGGGAGATGAAGAGACAATGCAGGAAGGTTCGGGTTACGGCCGCTGGGTTGCCGGCAAACGAAGCAAATGGATTACGCTGTTGGTATGGATCATTATCGCCGTTGTGCTTGGCATGGTATGGCCTGCTGTAGGTGATCGTGAAACCAATAACGCACAGGATCTGAGTGAATCTAAACCATCGGTTCAGGCAGCTGCACTTGCTGAGAAGGAATTCCCTGGTGGTGAGGGATTGCCCGCACTGATCGTATGGCGTCAAGCCGGCGGTCTGACGGATGAGCAGATTCAGAACATTCAGGCATTAACGGAGCGACTGGATCAAGATCCGGTAGAACAACAACAGTCCGTTGTGCCACTCTATCAATTGCCACCACAGGCATTGAAAGGCCAGCTTTCGGAAGATGGAAGTACTTTGGTTATGCCACTTTTCTTCAATGAAGGTGCCGATTCAGAACAATTGAAGGAAGCTATTGAAGCACTTGAGCAAAAAACACAAGACATCTTCGGGGCAAATCCGTTCGATGTAGCCATAGATGATACCAATACTCTGATTGCCCGTGTGACAGGGCCAGTAGGGATATCCATTGATGCGAGCGGGCTATTCTCCTCCGCCGATGTATCCTTGCTGATCGCTACGGTTTTACTGGTATTAGTACTGTTGCTGTTGATCTACCGCTCGCCGGTATTGGCGATTATCCCGATCATTGCCGTTGGATTCGCGTATATGGTGACAAGCCCCATTCTCGGATTCATGGCGGATCAGGGCTGGATTACGGTGGATGCACAGTCCATTTCGATCATGACCGTGTTGTTATTTGGAGCAGGAACGGATTACTGCCTGTTCATGATCTCCAGATACCGCCAGATTCTCTATCATGAGCCGGACAAAAAGAAAGCCATTTTCCAGGCAATTACCGGATCATCTGGCGCCATTGCCATGAGTGGATTCACGGTCGTTGCAGCACTACTGGTACTGTTGCTGGCTGAATACGGTGCATATCATCGCTTTGCCGTACCATTCAGTCTGTCCATCTTTATCATGTTTATTGCAAGTCTGACACTGGTTCCGGCGCTTCTGGCGATCTTCGGTCGGGGTTCATTCTATCCGTTCGTACCACGTACACATGAGATGGAAGTGGATCGTGCGAAGAAAAAAGGCAAACCGGCTCCTGCCCCGCGCAAAGTGAAGGAAAGCTGGATTGGCCGTGTTGTAGTAACAAAGCCATGGACCGTTCTTGCAATTACGTTGGTATTGCTGGGAGGACTGGCGGCATTCTCTACTCAGGTTAAATTCACGTATGATCTGTTGTCTTCCTTCCCGGAGGATGTGCCTTCCCGCGAAGGTTTCACCGTCATCGGTGAACAATTCTCCCAAGGTGAGCTGGCTCCAGTCAAAGTGATCGTTGATGCCGAAGGCAAAGAAACTGATCTGAAGCAGCGGCTCGAATCGCTGGATTACATTAGCAAAGTAGGCGATGCTCAGCAGGGTGCCGAGAATGCCAACATTACCGCCTTTGATGTGGAATTTAATCTGAATCCATATTCCATGGAGGCAATGCAGCATATTCCAGATCTGCGAGCTACTGCGGAACAGGCGCTTCAAGACGCTGGTGTAGCTAATGTGGACAGTCAGGTCTGGATCGATGGTCAGACGGCTGAACAGTATGACATTGAAGTAACCGGAGAACGGGATGCCAAGATCATTATTCCCGTGGTCATCGGCATGATTACTTTGTTATTACTATTATACCTGCGTTCAGTTGTAGCTACAGCGTATCTGATTGCAACGGTTGTTCTGTCGTATTTCTCTGCACTGGGTCTGGGTTGGATCATCATTCACTACGGACTTGGCGCAGATGCCATTCAGGGAGCGATTCCGCTGTATTCCTTCGTATTCCTCGTGGCACTGGGTGAAGACTACAACATCTTCATGATCTCTAGCATCTGGCAGAAACGCAAAACGATGCCACTTCGTCAAGCGATCAGAGAAGGTGTTGGCGAGACAAGCTCTGTTATTACATCTGCAGGTCTAATCTTGGCAGGAACGTTTGCGGTTCTTGCTACATTACCAATTCAGGTGTTGGTGCAGTTTGGTATTATCACAGCCGTTGGTGTGATGTTGGATACCTTCCTGGTTCGTCCGTTCATGGTACCGGCGATCACCGCATTGCTGGGTAAATGGGCCTTCTGGCCAGGAAAGTATGTGCCGATTGCAGAGAAGAATGAAGAGAAACAGAACCAGTCCATGTAATGCATGGAATGGGTGAGATGGACGGCGGGGCTTCAAGCCTGCTGTCCATTTCTTTGTTTTCCGAACGCTGATGACCTATACCAGTTGTCCTCCTGAGATGGAATGGTGGAACTGTAAAATATCCGCAGGATGAGGCGTGATCCTTGTTTTCTTTGCATGGGGAAGGTTTACGTAACCAAGGTTTATGGGACATAATAGAGAGAGCGTCGGCCTTGGGCAGACGGATGATCAACATCAATGGGACAACCAGGGGAAGGATGAAAGCAAGCATGACGAACCAACTTAATGTGTATTTTAACCATGACGGCGGCGTGGATGACCTCGTATCGCTGTTCATGCTTCTGCAAATGGACAATGTACATGTAACCGGCGTATCGGTTATTCCGGCAGACGGATATCTGGAGCCAGCAACAGATGCCAGCCGTAAAATTATCGATCGTTTCGGTACATATTCCGTAGAGGTATCCAAATCCAACTCCAGAGGGAAAAATCCATTTCCTGCGGCGTGGAGACTGCATTCCTTCTATGTAGATGCTCTTCCTGTACTGAACGAGTCCGGCAAAATGGAAGCTCCACTCTCTGCTGTTCCGGCACACCAGCATCTGATCGAGAAAGTGCGCAATACCGAAGGCAAAACGTTGCTCCTGTTCACAGGCCCACTGACAGACCTTGCGCGTGCACTGGACGAAGCACCAGACATTGAAGAGAAAATCGACAAGCTGGTATGGATGGGCGGTACATTTGAGCGTGGTAACGTAGAAGAACCTGAGCATGATGGCACAGCAGAGTGGAACGTATTCTGGGACCCGGAAGCCGCTTACCGCGTGTGGCAGAGCGGTATCCAGATCGATCTGGTTGCACTGGAAAGCACGAACAAAGTACCTCTGACTCCAGCCGTTCGTAACCGCTGGGCAGCAGAGCGTCGCTTCGAAGGCGTTGACTTCCTGGGTAACTGTTACGCAGGTTGTCCGCCACTGGTGTACAGTGAGACAAATTCCACATACTATCTGTGGGATGTGCTGACAACGGCTTCCGTTGGACGCGAGGACATCGTGAAGAAAAAAACCGTAAATTGTATTGTTATCCCGGATGGTCCTAGCCAAGGCCGCACGGTGGAGCAAGCAGACGGACGTCCAGTACAACTGGTGTATGATACCGATCCGGAAGCGTTCTTCACGTATATGACGGATTTGGGTAAAAAAGCTGCTCCGCAGCGCTACTAATTCAGGCAGCTGTAAGGCTTGCCAACATTAAAGGACAACAAAAAATAAAGCCGCAGGCAGTGGTCTGGGTATGGGGTTGAACCCCATGATCCCGTCCCTGCCGTGCGGCTTTTTGTTTTGGGCTGATTTATATAGTAATCTAGCTGCCCGCTATATTTTAAATCGACCAATCAATCCGTTCAGCTCACTGGACAATACCCGCAGCGATTCGGCGGATGCACTCATCTCATCCATGGATTGCAGTTGGCTTCCGGTAGCGTGCGATACCTTCTGGATGCTCGAAGAGGATTCGCGTGAGATATGTTCCATATCCTCCACAGAAGCGGATACTTCTTCTGCACTGGCAGACAGCTGCTCAGATGCTGCGGATACTTCGTGCAGACGTTCATTCATCGTCTCAATCCCGGTATGAATGGATGTGAATGAACGGCCTGCCTCCTGAACAACAGCGAGACCGGATTGGACTGCTGATGTGCTGGCAGACATATGTTCTGACAACAGGGCAGTCTGGCGTGTCATCTCGGCGATCAGTTCGGTTACATGCTGGGACGATTGCTCTGATTCCCCCGCAAGCTTGCGAACCTCTGAGGCAACCACCGCAAACCCGCTGCCATACTCTCCTGCACGAGCTGCTTCAATACTTGCATTAAGTGCGAGCAGATTGGTCTGTGAAGCGATGCCTTTCATCAGATGTGCTACCGACTCAATTTTACCTGAGTACTGCTCCAGCTGAGAGGTGGAGGCCACCATCTGCACATTTGCTTGATGAATTTTGTCCATGCTATCAATTGCCGTGTTGATGTTGGCTTGACCTTGCACCGCGTTATTGGTCGTTTCCTGTGATACATCCGCGACCATAGAAGAAGAATTCGCAATATGCTGCATGCTGCGTGTGATCTCTTCCATGGCTACCGTAACTTCGCCAGCACGAGCCACCTGTTCAGCAGCTCCACTGGCCGTATGATTGGTATGCTCGGCAATGCGCTGGCTGGCTTCAGCAGTCGACTGTGAATGTTTCGATACTCCTTCTGCAGCTTGTAGCAGAGAGTCGGAGCTTTGACGGATGCCCGTCATGACATCACGGGTACCTGTAACCAGATGTTTGAACTCGGAAGCGAGCTGTCCCACCTCGTCCTTGCGACTAAGTTCAACGTTGACGGTCAGATCGCCTTTTCCTACCTGGGTAATTAACTTCTTCAACTTCACCAATGGTCGGGTCAAGTAATGGGCGAATCCATACACCAGCAAGACACTCAGCAGAACAATAGCCAAGGCTGTCCAGATCATGGTCATACGGTTGCGGGACATCAGTTCATAGACCGCAGTGGAATCCAGATCCGCACCGACCAATCCTAGTACTTTCCCGTCAGCCCCATGGATCGGCACATATGCTGTAATGGTAGCGCCATATTCATCCTGTGTGAGTTCGCCCCGAATAGGCTCATTCTGTTCAAAAGCTTGCAGCATTCCTTCATAATGGGTCTCTTCTGCGGAACCGTAAGGGGAGAAGTCATCCTCTGCCACATCGGCAGCAGCCCCATCCACAACGTAGAAATATGTATTTGTTCCATTTTCTTCGCGTGTACCAAGGGTGTACAGATACTTGAGTCCATTGGCCTCGCGCAGCTGACTGAGCTGCTCACGCAATATGCCGTAATACGCTGTCTGGTCCTGTCCGGTACTGAGTGGTGCATACAGAGAGGTGTCAATTAATGCAGCTGCCCGTTCACCCACAGCCTGTGCCTGCATCCCCATGGATTGTTCGACCAGTTGGGCCGATGAACGGTACATGGTAATGCCAAGAACCGCACCCGCGGCTAGCATCAGACAGGAAAAAAATAAAAAGATCCTCATAAACAAACTGTTCATTGGTAAAAGTGTTCCCCCTTGATCTGTTGAATCAATCTTCTCTTTGTCTCTTTACTTGGTGTTTGTCGTTTTTCTTTGGTTCGTATGTATTGTATATCAAATATACAGTTTTCTACTTGAAATATCGGCATCCGGTCCATAAAGAATTAGCTCCCGAGTCAATTTGATCCGGGAGCTGGTTTTGTTTCAATCCTATATTGACCATGCTCATCATTGGAACACACCTCATTGTCACTACATAGAGGGGCTTCACATGACTGGGTGATTACGTCATTACATCGTTCCGCCGCCCTGGCGAACAGAGGCAGGAATCTTTTCAGGTCCCTGATTAATATATTTATTGATAAAAGTACCTACTTTGGCATCGTCGAATTGGTCGAGCTTCATCGTTTTGGTCCATGCGGTCACCACGACTTCACTGCCTTCGGGAATATCCTTGTTGGGTACAGCCAGAATACCTGCTCCGGCTTCGCGGAATTTAGCGAGGTATTTCAGATGCTCCTTCAAGTCATCGCTTGCGTTCTCACGATAATAGATGATGATATCCCCGTGCTCCAGATTGTGTACCAGGTAATTGTAGCCCGGGAAGTCGGTGTAAAATCCAAACTTGATATCATGCGGATTATGCGGCCCCGATGTTGGAATTGTCATCTCATACTGAATGGGGTCCTCCGTATGGTCTGCCCCATAATATTTATCGTCCGTCACGTCGATTGTCGCGTTGGACTTCAGATCGGCTACATTATATGTTTTACCTGCCCCTTGCATGAAGAACAGACCAAACGTAATAATCGACACTGCCATCATTACATGTGCAGCCAGCCGAAGGGATCGACTTTGTTTCTGGATGTTCGCCCGCTCTTTCTTTTTCATGTGGCCCAGGATTTTTCCCTGTGTGCGTGATGCCCAGATATAGGTGGCGATGGAGAACAGCAATACAATTACACCTACGATGAGCCACAGGTAGGAGGTACCTGCCTCGTGCTCCATTTGCATATGATTCATATGAGTCATGTCCATAGAGAGTTCCTCTGCTTTCTTTGTAAAATGAGTGATTAATACACTACATAATGTAGTGTTGGTGGCAGTGGTGAATCCACTCATTACGTAACGGGAGTTGCTAGTTCTGTGTTTGTTACGTAAATAAGAACATACCTGTTGCACTACACATTATAGTGTATGATACATGCTCGGCGCAACGCTGCCATAGAAAACCTAAAAAAGGCCTTCCCGGCATGAGCAAGGAAGGCCTTAATACAAATCTAATGAGATAAGAGCGATCGGAAGGTTGTTCTGTCATCGAAGTAACGAGTGTAAACAGCTTTATTCCAACTGATATAGTTTACAGACGTCCAAAAGGCGAAAGCATCAAGCGGATCAGCCCAATAACAATCTCACCCAACAATCGATACAGAATAAAGAATACGACCACATTGGCGATCAGCACGCTGTACATGCTGTCGATGGCTGCTTGGGTACGATTCAGTGGATATTGGAACAGCACCGCGTTCAGCGCAACAAAGATAATAATATACGAGACAGCAAGTAATGAGATCGCGATGGAATACGAGATGATAATAAATAGATTCGCCAGAACAAGGGATACGACAGCAGGAACAAGCAATGTACCGAACTGGGCAACCAGTGTTTTGGGACGGAAGGTTATTTTTTCAATCTTCAGAATAGCGTACATCAGTGCAATAGAGGCAATCAGGATAATGACGGTGAACAACAGCGGTCTTAAAAATCCACCAATGAACAAGCCGTCCATGCCTATGCGACTAAAGGTAATTAAGAAGTATGTAGAAGATAGAACTGCAATTAGCGCCATCGTTAGCCATCCGTTTAGGGAATGCTGGTCACCAACGGTTTTCATCGTCTGATAAGGACGGGCCAATACACTGAGGAAATAGGATAGATACTGTTTGCTTACTTCTTTGGCTTGCTGAACTTTCTCATTCTGCACAATATTATTCCACTGATTGGAGCTATTGTCTCCTGCAGAAGCATGGTCATTGGTACCTGTTGATTCTCTCGCCTGTTCCTTGTGAATGGAGACGGATGGTGTGTTGGATGGAACGGATGCCTGGGAAGAGGTAGCCTGCGTGCTGGACCAACGGGTATATTCGGGTTCGGAAGCAGCAGATTCCGAGTTCGGTACAGGAGTTGGTGATGAGGTTGTTTGCGTTAGATTAGAGCCGCACCTCTCGCAAAAATGGGCATCTCCATTTTCGTGATTACATACTGGACATTTCATGGTATGAGCCTCCAATTTCTAGAAAATAAAAACATGTCAACATTGTGTCTCATTTTAACGGTTAATGACGAAGTTTGTCTATGTTTCGCAGGAATTAGTACCCATTTAGGGAAAGTTGAAACAAAGGCCTCGAATCCTGTGTATGAAAACGGAGTATAGAAGCAACAATAGTATAGGAATGACATGCAGGCATATTAATGTAAATTCACTGTGGTTTAAGACGAATTGTTTTTGGCGGTTAATGTCTCATCGTTCGCTTTTATGTGTTATTATCATGTTAACTATATCTTTTGGGTTGCCTATGATCGTATATTTATGTATAATCAATCGTGTTAACACGTCGAATGTACGGTAGTAAGAGATGTGGGTGAGTTCATGGAACTACTGGACAGCAATGAGAGCAAGAAGAAGATGTGCCAGTATTATAACGAAATTTCGAAGGAACTGTTCGGATTTGGCACCACTCTCCTGAGAGTGACCATTGACCAGAATATTGTGACCTTCTACGCGAAGCACCGACGTTCACCGCGCTCTGACGCCCTGGAAGGGGAGGCCCCCGGCTTAAAGCTGGAAGTGGACTTCCGCATGTCTGTCTTATATAAGAAGAAATTCCGGGAGAAGCTCGAGCAACACATGGGTATGCCAATTGAAGCTATATTGCGGGATTATGATGCGTCCACTCAGTGGGCAATCACAAATGTGATTCTGGAACAGGCCTAAGGATGGATCGGCAGGATTGATTCTTGTTGATGTATGCAGAGGTTATGGCCCGGATTCAGGATTAGGTTCCGTACAAATTTCATATGATGGCGTCTGTCTTTGGATTGATTCTGAAGCAGAAACCGATGATGTACCGGCAGCGGGTGTCGCTTTCCTTTGTTTACGAAGAAAAGTGTTCTTGTTTATACAAGAGCACTTTTCTTTTTGTTTTTTAAGTCGAACTAACCCTGTATAACACATCATATTCTTCGAAAATCAGGAAGACCCTTCGATCGCTGTTATCCCCAGATTTCTTTTATTTCCTTTAAATAAGGGAGAAATCTTGTGATAAAGGCGAACACTTCGTTTCTCCAGGTTCTTTCTGTTTTCTACGTAAGATGTGTTATCAATTTAGTTCAACTTAATGGTTGGGTTGTTAAAACACATATATCAGGGGGAATCAGGATCATGATGAAAAAGTGGATTAGCGGTTTGGCAGCAGTGGCAATGACATCAGTATTACTTGCAGGTTGTGGCAGCAGCACGGATGATGCAACAGGCGGATCAGGCAGTGGGGGAACCGCAGCGAACAAATTGGTTATCTCCACTTGGGGCTTCTCCGAAGATTTCTTCAATGAAGAAGTATTTGGTCCATTCGAAAAAGAACATAATGTAGACATCGTGCTCGAAGTCGGCAATAACGCTGAACGTTTGAATAAAATTCGTCAAGGTACATCAAATGTCGATGTTATCTACCTGTCTGATTATTATGCACAACAAGGTATCGATGAAGGTTTGTTTGAGAAAATCGACCGCTCCAAAATTCCAAATGTAAATGACATTTATGATATTGCCAAAGCACCACTTGGTGAAGATTATGGCCCGGCCTACACGGTTGGACAGCTCGGTATCGCTTATAACCCGGATCTCGTATCCAAAGAAGTGACTTCATGGAGTGACCTGTGGGACCCGGCGTTCGAAGGTAACCTGACCATCCCGAATATTACGGCAACAGCAGGCCCAATGGTTGTGGATGCAGCTTCCCGTGTAGCCGGTAACGATACGTTTAATGAAGATGCGGCATTTGCTGAACTGAAAAAACTGAGCGGCAATGTGGTGAAATTCTATAGCCAAACGTCCGAGTTTGTGAACATGTTCTCCCAAGAAGAAATTGCGGGCGGACCAATCATGGAAATGTATTTCAAAGATCTGAAAGCAGCCGTGCCTAATGCAAAGTTTGTTACACCTAGCGAAGGTGCATATGCCGTGATGAACACAATCAATGTCGTGAAGGGCAGCAAAAACAAAGAGCTCGCTGAAGAGTTCATCAACTGGCAGCTCAGCCAGGATGTACAAGCAAAATCTGCCAAAGCCAAAGTCGATTCCCCTGTTAACACAAAGGTTGAACTGACTGCTGAAGAAGCAGAAGGCGTAACATATGGCGCTGAAGTTGTTGAGAAGCTGAACAAGCTGGATATGGAATTCGTGAATCAACAAGTTAAAGGTTGGACAGATCGTTGGAACCGTGAGATTGCACAATAAACAAGTAACCGACTAAATAGTTATCTTTGGTCAACATGTTCAACTTATCATTTGCAGCAAGCAACCATATCACCGCATAGGAGTTGAGAACGGATGAGTGGAGCGCAAAATCGCATCATTCTGGACGTGGACACGGGGATTGACGATGCACTGGCGATTTTGCTGGCCGTCAAAAGTCGGAAGTTGGACATTCTCGGCATCACCACAGTCTGTGGGAACGTATCACTCCAGCAGGCAACAGAGAATACGTGCAAAATTCTTGAACTCGCGGGTGCACCAACGATCCCGGTCTTTGCCGGAGCAGCTGGACCGCTCACTCGCAAGTCTCATTATGAACACCGGGTACATGGACAGGATGGATTGGGCGGTGCGCTGCCTGATCCGGCCGTGTCCAAGAAAGCCGAGGAAGGTTTTGCGCCAGACTTTATCGTGGAGCAAGCCAAGTTGTATCCCGGCGAACTGACCCTGATCATGACCGCACCCTTAACTAACCTGGCACTCGCGCTGATGAAGTGTCCTGAATTGCCTTCTTTATTGAAGGAAGTCATCTTCATGGGTGGCGTAGTTCGTGGACATGGCAACATTACACCAACCGCCGAGTACAACACATACGCTGATCCAGAGGCCGCACGCATCGTACTGCACGCAGGCATCGAGAAGCTTACCCAAGTCGGATTGGATGTGACGCGTCAAACATTGCTGAATGAAGCAACGATTGAGCGTCTCACTGATCCTGCACTGCGCGCATACGTTGCTCAAAGCACGGAGATTTACATCAACCGTTACGAACAAATGAACGGGGTCCGCGCTTGCGCTTTACATGATCCACTAGCCGTGGGCGTAGTTCTTGCCCCTGAACTGGTAGGACGCAAATCCTATTACGTCGATGTCGAAACCGCCAGCCGCCTGTGCGATGGCCAGATGGTATGTGACTTCCAAAACCGTTTGGGTGAGCAGCCCAACACCCTCGTCTGCGAAACCGTAGACGCAGAAAGCTTCCTTGAACTGTTTATCAACGCGTTAAACGCGTAGCTATGATCTTCACGGCATTGGGGTTCAGTCTAAAATCAATCCTTACGTAATCAGCTGGTAGTGTAGGGGACGAAATCGATTCTGAAGAAGCGAAGCGTTCGCCTTTATCCTTGGATTTTTCCTTCTATTAAGAAGGAGATCAAGAAAATCCAAGGATAACAGCGATCGTAAGAACGATTCGTAACCGGAACGGCTGGTGCGCTAAACATGGACGTTTATTTTTGAAATGTGCGCCAGTGAAACGTGTGAATAAAACCATTTTACAAGTCAGGAGTATCGCGATGAAGAAATCAGTAATCTACTGGCTATTGCTGCCGGGATTCGTGTTTTTGGCGGCATTTATGATCATTCCGATTGTCCTGACGATCGGGTCGACGTTTTTCCAAGAAAACTCCTTCACGTTTGAAGGATACATGCATTTTTTCAGAGACCCATACTTTTTGAAAATATTGCTTACGACGCTGCAAGTCAGCGTGGTCACTACCATCGTCTGTGTGGTGCTCGGATTCCCGACAGCTTATTATATCTCGCAGAAAGCGCCGCGCCGCAAAGGTATTTTGCTGGCACTGGCGATCTTCCCACTGCTGACGAGCCCGGTCGTGCGTTCGTTTAGCTGGATGATCATTCTTGGACGCAAAGGGTTGATCAATAACACCCTTGTTGGTCTGGGTATCGTGGACAAGCCGCTGGATATTCTGTATACACCAGCAGCGATGATGATTGGTCTGACGCATCTGTTCCTGCCACTGATGATTATCTCTCTGGTGGGCGTGCTGGAGAACATTGACGGTGACCTGCTCAAAGCAGCACAAAGTCTGGGTGCATCGCGCATTACGGCATTCCGCCGGGTCGTGTTCCCGCTGGCTGTGCCAGGACTTGTGATCGGAGCCGTGCTTGTCTTTGTCGGAAGCCTGACGGCGTATACCACACCTGCCCTCCTTGGAGGCAAGCAACGTGTAATTGCTACGTTCCTGTATCAAAACGCCATGACCCTCAACGACTGGTATCTGGCCTCGGTTGTTGCCGCGATTATGATTGTGATTACATTTGTCGTGGTTGGTGTCATGAACAAAATGGCCAAAACTTTAAATCCGAAGGGGTAGACATATGCGGGAGAAACATATCGGGCTGGGCCTGTTCAGTCTGCTGGTCTTTATCTTTCTGCTGGGCCCGCTTCTGATCATATCGGTCACTTCGTTTGAACCGGGAACGGTACTCAAATTTCCGCCGGAAGGGTTCTCCTTCCGCTGGTATGAGAATATTTTCAACACAGGCGGATTCCTCCGCACATTCCAGACGTCCATCATCATTTCCTTACTGGGAAACTTGTTGGCGCTGGTGCTTGGAGTACCGGCTGCGTATGCACTTAGTCGTTACGATTTCAAAGGCAAGTCCGTGCTGAACGCACTGTTCCTGTCCCCGGTACTGATCCCGGGAATCGTGCTTGGTTTTACATTGATGAAATACCTGATCGTAATTTACCATCTGCCGATGTACCTTGGACTGTTGATTGGTCATACGATTATCATGCTTCCATTTATCATTCGGGTTATCGCGTCGAGTTTGTCGAGCTTTGACTTTGCAGTGGAAGAAGCTGCGCTGAGTCTTGGTGCGGGACGGGTAAGAACGTTCTTCACGATCGTGCTTCCTAACATCCGCTCAGGAATTATCGCTGCCGTGCTGATTGCCTTCCTGGAGTCCTTCAACAACGTGGACATCTCGGTGTTCATGACCGGACCAGGGGTAAGCACATTACCGATCCAGATGCTGACGTATGTGGAGAATTATTTTGACCCAACGATTGCAGCGATTTCCGTGCTATTGATGGTACTGACCGGACTCTTAATGTTCGTGATCGAACGGATCATGGGCGGATTTTCATACTTTACTAAACGTTAATTGGAGGCGCAGAACGCTATGGCATTGCTGACATTAGACCACGTATCCGTGGCATACGATAAGCAGACAATCCTGAAGGATTTTCAGTTGGAGCTGGAAAAAGGTAAACTGCTCTCCCTGCTCGGACCGAGCGGTTGCGGCAAAACAACTACGCTGCGCCTCATCGCCGGATTTCTGGAAGCATCACAGGGCAAGTTTATGTTCGGCGGCAAGGATTATACGAAGGTTCCGGCGAACAAGCGGAACTTCGGATTTGTATTTCAGAGTTATGCGTTATTCCCGCATCTATCTGTCTATGACAACGTGGCCTTTGGCCTGCGGATGCGCAAGGTGAAAGACAAGGATATCTCTTCCCGTGTGATGCGAATCCTGGAAGTCGTTAACCTGAATGGATTTGAGAAACGTTTTCCACAAGAACTGTCCGGTGGACAGCGTCAACGTGTGGCGATTGCCCGCGCATTGGTGATTGAGCCTGACCTGCTTTTGTTCGACGAACCACTAAGTAACCTGGATGCCAACCTGAGACTCAACATGCGGGTGGAGATTCGCCGGATTCAGCAAGAGCTGGGCATTACAACACTGTATGTCTCACATGACCAGGAAGAGTGTTTCTCGATCTCGGATCAGGTAGCGATTATGAACAAAGGCGTGGTCGAGCAGCTCGACCGCCCGGAAACCATTTTCAAATATCCGGCAACGGAGTTTGTAGCACGATTCATCGGGTTCCATAATTTCATTGAATTCGCGGAGCGTAGTGATGCTGGTGAATTAATTACATTGAGCGCAGGTGGACGTACGTTTACAGCAACCGCACATCCTGGAACAGCACGTCCTGGTGCACGTAAAGGCGCGATTCGCCCGGATGATTTGATTGTCAGTGGAGATACCTCTGCGGATGTGGTGAACGCCTTGCCGGGGATTATCAAGGTCAGCACGTATCTGGGACGCAGTTATCAGTATGTAATCGAGACGGAACTGGGTGACTTTACAGCAAATCAGGAGATGGAAACACCATACCTTAGCGGGCAACGTGTTAGCCTGATCTTCCCACAGGACAAGCTTGTACTGGTGGAGTAGTCGTGAATGTAAGGAACAGTATTAAGAAATAAGAGCAACAAAGAAGGCATTTCATGCGATGATTCCCGGACGATGGCAGCGGTGCGCAGTCATGTGCAGTACAGCAGATTAAAGTGCAGGTTCATTGTCCGGTTCGCATCGTGGTGAAATGCTTGTGAAGAAGGAGATTATGCCCCATGCGTGCAGATCAACTAATTGTAAATGTACATGTGTATAACAGTTATTATAAACGGTTTGAAATGAACAACGTTGCTGTGTTGGGCGGCAGATTCCTGTATGTTGGACCCGGTGGACCTGAGTTGATTCAGGCAGACGAAGTCATTGATGCGCGGGGAAGATACATGATTCCTGGCTTGATCGATATCCATCTGCATATCGAAAGTACGATGGTGACACCGGAAACCTTTTCCCATGGTCTGATTGGCTGCGGGGTAACGTCCATTGTCGCAGAACCGCATGAGATGGCGAATGTGTTCGGGCTGGAGGGTGTGCAGGAGATGATGGCTGTGAGTCGGGAGACGACAGTAGATATGTTCTATGCGATCCCGAGTTCCGTTCCGGCAACCCCGATGGAGACAACAGGCGGTTCGATTGAAATCGAAGATATGGACGTGCTGCTTGCCACTGGCGAGATCATCTGTCTGGGCGAGATCATGAACTATGTCGATGTCATCCGTGATCCGGAGTGCAAGACAAACCAGATTTTACAGCATATTCGCAAAAACTATCCCGATCTGGTGATCGAAGGACATACACCGAAACTGCTTGGACTTGATCTGCATCGACTGATCTACGCAGGTATTGATTCCGATCATACTCATCAGAGCATTGAGGGATTACAGGCGCGGATTGCGGCAGGTATGTTTATTGAAATTCAAGAGAAATCAATGACCCCGGAAGTCATGGAGTATCTGATTCAACATGATGTGGCGCAGCATTTCTGCTTTGTAACGGATGATGTGATGCCGGATTCACTGGTGGAGCGTGGTCATCTGGATCATATCGTACGTAAAGCTATTCAGATGGGGATGCGTCCGGAAGACGCGATTTATGCAGCAACATCAACCCCTGCTTCCCGGATGAAAATGACCGATCGTGGCAGCGTGGCCCCGGGCAAAGTAGCCGATTATGTGTTGTTATCTAACCTGGAGGAGCTCGCTATTGATCAGGTGTACAAAAACGGCCGCAAAGCTTATGACGATTACGAACCGTATAAGCAGGAACGCATAACCGGGCAGTTCCCACCTCACTTCTATAAGAGTGTACAGTTGGAGAAGCTGGGCGTAACAGATTTTGCAATTCAGTTGTCAGACCCAAAAGTCAGTGGATCAGGTGTTGAACTTGCTGGTGAAGGTGAATACCAATGCCGTGTCATGATGGTGAAGGATGGTTCTACTTTTGTGGAAGAACATATTGCACCGATTCAGTCTGCGGATGGCGAATTGTTATGGGAAGAAAGCGGATATGCGCAAATCGCGACCTTTGAACGTTATGGTGTGAACGGCAATCATGCACATGGTCTGATCGGTGGAGACACCATCAAGCGTGGTGCTATTGCAACGACATATTCACACGACAATCACAACCTGCTGGTTGTAGGACGTAATCGTGAAGATATGATATTGGCAGCTAACACAGTGATTTCGAGCCAGGGTGGGTTCTGTGTGGTGGAAGACGGCAAGGTGTTGTCCCATCTGGAACTTCCCGTAGGTGGAATTTTGACGGAGGAACCACTTGCAGTGGTATCCCATCAAGTGAAGGAACTGAGAGCAGCGATGTTGTCTCTTGGGTACGTGCATTACAATCCGATCATGTCGATTAGCACGCACTCCCTTGCGGTAAGTCCCGCGCTGAAGATTACGGACTATGGCCTGATTGATGTGAATGCAGGTAAGGTTGTATCGTTAATTGTTTAAGTTTGATAGACACATCTGGTGATCTGCTTGCGATGATCCCTTAGATTATTCGTTGTTATAACGTTTGTGTGTTTTATAAAAAAAAGAAGCCCCAGTTCACTCAGGTGAGCCGGGGCTTCTTTTTCACGGATTCATATTCGTATTATCATGTTCGTGTAATTATATATAATCCGAACCCCGCTTATTTTAATTTCTCTGGATTTTTCACCTTAATGGAGACCACTTCCCCGCAATCCAAACAAACGGTATATACTCTTTCCGAACCAATTGACAATTTCTTATCCAATGGACGAAGATTGATGAAGTCTGATGCCTGTACGAAAGACGTGCTTCCACAATCGGTGCATTTCTTTACAGAAGTACTCATATTTTCATTCCACCTTTTTATCATTTTGGATGTGCTCTTTAATAAATTATATTCCAGTAACTGGGATGAGGCAATCACTGATTGTCCACGGCTAATATTTGAGCAAGGCTATGTAATCCATTGGAAAAGAGTCCTCCACCATCGTGTCCTACTATTCATCATAAATAGCAGGACACGATGATGTAAGGAACTACTCTTCTATATTTGATCTACCAGGTAAGCCAACCGCTTGTACGTTTATAGTTGTACAGAAGATCATATTGCTCATAGTGCATGAGACGCTTCATTTTGGTTCTATACAGACGATAATCATGTTTACGATTGGGTTTACATTCTTTGTTGTAATGCGTGCTCTTGATTCCTTTACGGTGATCTTTCAGCTTACCTTTTCTTGGATCAATGAACTTCTTGTTGTGTCTCTGTGCAAAAGCTGTTTCATTTTCCCATGATTGAATCTCTTCCTGTGTGAACATCTTCATCCCCGTTGTACCGGGCTAGATTTTGGCTTGAGTAGCCAGTGCCTTGAGCACAACTAATAGAAGAAGAATTTTGGGTTGAACATCGTCATCACCTCAGATTTAATCATCCTTATTTTAACATATAAAGCCGTCCGATCAATTCTGGTCTAAGCGTTATTATGGGCACTGTTCTGGAGTAGAGATGATCACGCAACAAATCCCTTTTGGACGATGCATAGGAATACATATATAGTAGTAAGAAAAGAGTGTTTGGACGCAAAAGCAGGAGGATAGACAACCATTATGAATGAAATAAATAATGCTAAAACGATATTTTTCGACGTAGATGATACGTTATATGATCACTTGCAGCCACTTCGTGGCGCGTTGCAGGACGTTCTCGGCCTGCCCGATGAGTTCCCTTATGCTGAGGCCTATCATCGTTTTCGTTATTATAGTGACTGGCTGTCTGCACAAGAAGATCTGTCCGCTGTACCAGAAGCGGATGCAGTAGAGCGAATGCGCCGTCGGAGGTTTGAGTTGACGATGGAAGAGTTCGGACTCCCCCTACAATCGGGACAGGCTGAAGAACTACAAGCACAGTATCTGAGCAGACAGTTTGAGATTGTACCTTTTGAAGGAGCGTATGAGCTGATCAGAAGGCTTCAGGCAGAAGGCCATACCGTTGGTCTAATCACCAATGGAGAAGGAGAGCATCAGCGCCGCAAGCTTGAAGCACTGGATGTGCTCAGTCTCGTGGACAAGCATCTGGTCTTCATCTCCGGAACGACTGGTTATGCGAAGCCGGATCGCAGGTTGTTTGAATATGTGAGTAAGCAGTCCGGGACAGATGCCCGTTCCAGCTATTACATCGGAGACTCGTGGCGTAATGATGTGGTAGGTGCAGTGGATGCAGGCTGGACAGTCATCTGGTTCAACCATCGTGAGGCGCTGCCGGAGTCCGATCATCAACCTCATTTTGTAGCATCAAGCTATGAAGAGATCAGTCGTATTCTGACTTTTGAGTGTGTTCAAGCTTAAGGAGATTTATGTTTAAAGGAGCAGTCTTGTTACCGTCTTAGGTGCAGGTCTGCTTTTTTATATTATACCTTCTATAAAGGCATCATTAATGAGGTGTCTAACTCTTCGCTTTCAATTACAATTGCCATGAGTCCAGCTTCTGTTTTGGTTTCGTGCCATTCATGTTTATCCCAGAGAACCGCTTCGCCACAACGAACATTGATGTATTCATTTGCTTCCCCTCTAACCCAACCCTCTCCACTTACTATTAAAAGGAGTTGAGGAACTACAGCTTGATGATAACCTATGACCCCACCCTCAGCTAAATGCATACATCCAATATGAGCTGCTTTGTTGGTCTGCGTTATACGTGACATTACGAAATTAGAATCGAATTTGGTAATCTTTTTCCCTGACTCTTGTTTAAATTGAAATATCCTCATGTTTACCTCCGCAATAGTGACTAAGTTAACTTCCTATAATGGTAACTATCTTTATGATGGGTATCATCCTATTTCACTAATTTATGGATAATCCGATCAGATGAGTCTATCATAACTCCAATAGGTTGGGGAGAGTTTGCTTAAAATCATCTTTTTTTATTAGCCTGCGCCAATGTTTCTATGAAGCTGTGCTTCATGAAATCTTCATTTGAAAGAGTAGTTCAGAGCCTTCCCAAACAGGATATGCGGTGTTATAATTAAAACAAGATTTAGATTAAGTCTAAATTAAAAAAGAAGCGAATCAAAGCAATCCATTATAAAATTCAAATTCTATTTTAATATTCGAGAGGGGATAAATTCCATGAGCACAATCCAAACTAGAAACAACACTTTTGCTAACAATGCCACAGCACTTCAAGAGGTCCTGAACCGTCAGATCGCGGGCTGGTCCGTACTGTACACGAAACTGCATAACTTCCACTGGTATGTCCAAGGACCTCATTTCTTCACACTGCACGCCAAATTCGAAGAACTGTACAACTTGGCTACGGCAAATATGGACGAAGTTGCAGAACGTTTGCTTGCTATTGGTGGACGTCCGGTGGCTACAATGACTGAACAGCTACGTCTGTCTCCGATTGAAGAGGCACAAGGACAGCTGTCTGCTGAGCGTATGGTAGAGTCGGTGATTGCTGATCTGCGCACGATGGTGGAAGTGATTCATCAAGGCATTCACGAAGCGGGAGAAGCAGAGGATAACGCAACGGAAGATATGCTGATTGGATTCACCGCTGTCCTGGATAAAGAGGTCTGGATGTTAAACGCATTTCTGGGCAAATAAGCAAAGTCACCCTACATCCTGACAACGATATGTAGAGTCCGTGAACAAAGTGTCCGTTCGCTTACAAATCCGGTGCGCTTGCCGTATAATGATGGCATTCAAGATGTACAGAATGGTGGAATGAACGATGCGGTCAGACCTGGAACAATTGCAGGAAGAAGCTGAACGGTTTATATATACATGTTATGAAGAGCTGGGCCATTCGCGTGAAGACGCAGAGGCCCGGCTTGTTGCCGTTATGGGAGAGATCGAAGTAACTGGTACTTATGTGCATACCACAGAGGAATTGGAGCAGGGTTGTAAAATGGCATGGCGGAACAGCAACCGCTGTATCGGGCGGCTGTTCTGGGATAAACTTCGCATCGTGGACGCCCGTCACGCTGATACGGCAGGAACGGCAGCGGAAGCTGTGCTGAATCATATCCATGTGGCATCCAACGCTGGCAAAGTAATCCCGATGATTACCATCCTTCCAGCGGATGGGCCGAATGGAACTCCGGTACGCCTCTGGAATCATCAGCTTATTCGTTATGCGGGATATGAGACAGAGCAAGGTATTATCGGAGATCCTGCTTCGGTGGAGCTGACCAAGGCGGCGATGTCACTTGGCTGGCAAGGGGCAGGTAGCCCCTATGATGTGTTACCGCTCATTATTCAGGCACAAGGACAAGCCCCAGAGTGGTATGTTGTGCCAGAAGAAGAGATTGTGGAAGTTCTTATTGAACATCCGGAGCAAGCGGAAATTGCCGAGCTGGGCTTGCGCTGGTACGGTGTGCCGATGATTGCTGATATGCGACTGGAGATTGGCGGTATATCTTATCCAGCAGCACCATTCAATGGTTGGTATATGGGTACCGAGATCGGCGCCCGTAATCTGGCGGATACGTTCCGGTATAACAAGCTGCCTGCGGTGGCGGAAGCGTTTGGATTGAATACGTCGAGTGAAACGACGCTGTGGAAGGATCGTGCGTTAGTTGAGCTGAATGTGGCTGTGCTGCATTCGTTCAAAAAAGCAGGTGTGAGCATTGTGGATCACCACACGGCGGCAACGCAGTTCGATTTATTTGAACAGCGGGAAGAGAAGGCTGGGCGTGAACTGAACGGAGATTGGGTGTGGCTGATTCCGCCAGTATCCCCGGCGACAACACATATTTTCCACAGCTCCTATCGTAATGAGATCGTGAAGCCGAACTTTTTCCGTCAGGATCAGGCGTATACCCTGAAAGATGGCGTGGAATCTGCCGCAGAACTGCGAATCAGTGAGCAGCAGAATGCACAGGTAGAGAATCCCCAGCCGCAGGCCGGAGATGCACCAATGAAATGCCCGTTTGCACACTAAATTGTGCAGACGGGTTATTTTTTGTGATCCTTTTTTATCAAACGAAGAACTACCCCTCTTTCAATCGATACCGACTGCGCATCACAGCCTGAACTACAATGGCAACAGCAATCAGCACCAGATTGAACACAAACACGGAGTACAGCGAGCCAACTTCCATAAGTAGCGCTGCAACCAGTGGAGACACGATGGAGCCGATCTCGGCAGCAGAGACAATTTTGCCTATGACAGAGCTTCGACTCTCGTCTGGGATGTGATCACCAATATGAGCAAAGAACGAATCCATATAACATGCACCGCCAACCCCGCCAATCAGCATGCCAACGTAGACCCATAGATGAGAGGACGTGCTTAGAAATACAACAACTTCGATTCCAATCAGGAACATGCCAAGCATGCAGAGCAGCAGACGATCGCCCATCCGGTCAGAGAGATAACCGACAAAGGGAGCAGCGGCAAGCGTAGAAATCCCTGAGACGGTGAAGGCGAGACTGGTTGCAAACGGGTCCCAATGCATGATGTGAGCTGCATACAGTGCAAAATAGGTGAGGAATACCGCATACGCGCTCATCTCCAGAAAATGTACTGTGCCGTAACCGAGAAGCTGTTGACGCTGTGTGCGCCTTGTAGACAAATCTCGAGTATACTTTGCATCAGAAGGTGATGAAGATAAAGGAGGCGCAGTTGATACAGTAGTATGAGGATGGGAGTCATTTGTGGTGGGTTCTACAACTTCATCCGTGGAGATTAATGAATGTGTTAAGTTGTCCAGAGGTTCTTGCTTTACGCCAGCTGAAGGCTCTTCCATCAGAGGATCACTTAGCGTATCCCCAGACTCATGATTAGCTCTAGCTTGTGCCGTTGTCTTCATCCCCATCGCAGCGACCACGGCCATCAGACAACATACGGTAACGAGTAAAAAAGGCACCGACAATGGCCAGTGCAGCGCGAGCCAGCCACTTATGACCGGACCGAGCACCATGCCGCCGCCCTCACTACTGCTGATATATCCATTGTACAGGCCGCGGTTGTCTACATTACCCTCATCTCCGATGATGGAACGTACGACCACGGTAAGGCCCGTGGAAGCGAGCCCCTGTAGAAGTCGGAGCAGGCCGAATAACACCACAGCAGTAGACAGCGCGAAGCCGCCCATACAGACAGCCAGCAGGATCAGCATCAGGATGAGAGCCTTTTTACCACCTAGTTTCTTATAAATTGCCGCTGCTGGAACGCCACCAATTACTTTCCCCACATAAAAGAGTGCAAAAATAACCCCCATCATCCAGCCGGACAGGCCGAATTCCTCAATAAACAAAGGAAATAGGGGCAGGATCATGAATCCGCCCATCTGACTTAAGAAACAAATGGTCATCAGCAAAGGCAGGTTACGACGAATATCCAAGAGCCAAGACTCCTCTCACACATAAAATGGAATCCTAAAAATCCTTCATTTACTCCATATGGGTACGTATTATCGAGATTACCCGTAATGTATGCAGGATTTTTGAAAATAAGAAGAAATGACACGCGGCGTTTACATCAAAACCATTGCGGATATACCTGAATCATATATAATAGATGGGTTATCTATAAGGATGCATGAACGAAAGTGTACAGACTTAAGAGGTACCTCAAGTATAAGGGGGCGATGTGAAGCATGTCAGAACAACAACCGATTATCCGCTTCGAAGCGGTGACTCAGCAATACGATCAGGATGAAGCCGTATTGAAGGCGGTCAGCTTTGAGATTGAGCGGGGTAAATTTTATACGCTTCTTGGCCCATCGGGCTGCGGGAAAACAACGATATTGCGGCTGATTGCTGGTTTTGCGGAGCCGACACAGGGCAGTATTTATTTTAACGGTGCGCTCATCAACCGAGTGCCTGCCCACCAGCGGCAGGTGAATACCGTATTTCAGGATTATGCGTTATTTCCACATTTGAATGTATTTGAGAACGTAGCCTTTGGTTTGCGGATCAAAAAGATGAAAACGGCTGAAATTCGCAGCAAAGTGTTGGAAGCCCTCAAATTCGTCAATCTATCCGGGTATGAAAACCGGGAGATTGGCGAAATGTCCGGCGGACAACGACAACGTGTCGCGATTGCACGCGCCATTGTGAACGAACCTGAAATTCTGCTACTGGACGAGCCGCTTTCGGCACTTGATCTGAAGCTGCGGACCGAAATGCAGTACGAGCTACGGGAGCTGCAACAGCGACTGGGCATCACGTTTATCTTTGTTACGCATGATCAGGAAGAAGCCTTGGCGATGTCCGACGAGATTTTTGTCCTGAATGGCGGCGTGATTCAACAGAGCGGTACACCGAATGATATCTATGATGAGCCGATTAACCGCTTTGTAGCAGACTTTATCGGTGAATCGAACATTGTATCGGGCAAAATGAAGCAGGACTTTGTGGTGGAATTCGCTGGCGCACAGCACGAGTGTGTTGATCAGGGTCTCCAGCGGGACGAGCCGGTAGAGATTGTCATTCGCCCAGAGGATCTGGAGATTACAACCGAAGACCAAGGCAAACTCAAGGTTAATGTGGATTCCCAGTTATTCCGCGGGGTGCATTACGAGATATCCACGTACGATGATGCGGGCAATGAGTGGCTTGTTCATTCAACCAAGAAAGCCGTTGTCGGCGCACGGATTGGACTGTATTTTGACCCGGAAGCAGTACACGTCATGCGCTTTAACGAGACCGAAGAAGAGTTCGACAAACGACTCGAAGCCTACCAAGAGGCCGCTCATGCAGACTAAGGCCAGCACACGCAATGCGTATCTGATTCCATATGTATTATGGATGGTGTTGTTTGTTGTGGCGCCGGTTCTGCTGGTCATCTATTATTCATTCTTCGATGTGGAGGGTAACTTCACGTTTGGCAACTACGCCAGATTCTTCACACCGGTGTACTTGCAGATGACGCTCAGTTCGTTCTGGTATGCATTTCTGATTACGGCGTTCTCACTGCTGATCTCGTATCCAACGGCGTATATGCTGACCCGGACGAAGCACAAACAACTATGGTTGCTGCTGATCATTCTGCCAAGCTGGATCAATCTTTTGCTAAAAGCGTACGCCTTCATCGGCCTGTTCGGAACGTACGGTCTGACCAACTCCCTGCTTGAAGTGGTGGGTATTGGTACACAGCAGATTTTGTTCACCGATTTCAGCTTTATTTTTGTCTCGGTGTACATCTTCATTCCATTCATGATCCTGCCGATCTTCAATGCGCTGGAAGAGATGAATCCATCGTTGATCTATGCGGCGCGTGATCTGGGAGCCTCATCGTGGCTGACATTCCGCCGGGTTATCTTTCCACTGACGATTAGTGGAGTAAAATCAGGCTGTCAGGCTGTATTTATTCCTGCGCTGTCTCTGTTCATGATTACCCGCCTCATTGCGGGGAACCGTGTAATTACGCTGGGAACAGCGATCGAACAGCATTTTCTCGTCACCCAGGACTGGGGGATGGGTTCAACAATTGCCGTCTTTTTGATTATTGCGATGGCGATTATTATGTTCCTGACTGGATCAGGCAAGAAGGAGGTGCGTAATGGGAAGAAACGGAAAGCTGTCTAACGTCTATCTAGCCGTTGTATTCGCCATATTGTACGCACCGATTGCGTATCTGATCTTCTATTCCTTCAATAGTGGCGGCCACATGCGCAGCTTCGAAGGATTCACGCTTGAATGGTACAAAGAGGTGTTCGCTGATACTCGGCTGCTCATCATTGTGCTGAATACATTTATCATTGCGCTCCTGTCATCAGCGATCTCGACGATCCTTGGTGTAGCAGGAGCACTGGCGATCTACCATGTGCGTCGCAAACGGACCAAGAACACGCTACTGTCACTCAATAACGTGCTCATCGTTAGTCCGGATGTCATCATTGGTGCATCGTTCCTGATTCTGTTCACCATGATTGGTATCAAACTGGGCTTCACTTCGGTTCTGCTGTCTCATATTGCATTCAGCGTACCAATTGTCGTGATCATGGTACTGCCGAAGCTGCAGGAGATGAGTCCAACTCTGATGGACGCGGCACGCGATCTGGGTGCTGGCTCATGGCAGATTCTGACGCGTGTGGTGTTGCCATACGTGAAACCGGGTATTTTTGCCGGATTCTTCATGGCATTGACGTACTCGCTCGATGATTTTGCAGTAACATTCTTCGTCACGGGTAATGGATACTCCACACTCTCTGTAGAGATATACTCCAGAGCAAGGCAGGGCGTTTCGTTGTCCATCAATGCTCTGTCCACCCTATTGTTCCTGCTCACGGTGTTGCTGGTGGTTGGATATTACTTCATTAACCGCCGTGCAACACGGATACCACCCGGAGGAAAGGGGCTGCGACCATGAAGCAACTGGTACGGACATTTGCGCTTGTTTTTGTGGCCGCGTTTGCCCTAATGATCCTGGCTTCGTATCTGAACAAGAGTCAGGGGTATTCTGGCGGCAACACGCTGACCATCTATAACTGGGGCGATTATATCGACCCCGATCTGCTCAAGGAGTTTGAGGACGAGACAGGCATTAAGGTTATCTATCAGACGTTTGACTCCAATGAAGCGATGCTGACCAAGATTGAGCAGGGCGGTACTACGTTCGATGTGGCGATTCCTTCCGAATATGCGATTAGCAAAATGAAAGAGGAAGACCTACTCGTTCCACTCGATCATAGCAAATTGACCCACCTGGATAACATTGATCCGCGGTTCATGGACTTGTCCTTTGATGAAGGCAACAAGTACTCCATCCCTTATTTCTGGGGAACGGTGGGGGTTGTGTACAATCCCGAACTGGTGGATGGATTAACGTTTGATAGCTGGAATGACCTGTGGGACCCGCGTCTGAAAAATCAAATCCTGCTCCTTGATGGCGCACGTGAAGTCATTGGGATGGGATTGAACAGTCTCGGGTATTCCCTGAACGATACCAACGAAGATCATCTGCAAGAAGCGCTGAAGAAGCTGTCTACACTGACGCCAAACGTCAGAGCAATTGTCGGAGACGAGATCAAGATGCTGCTTGCGAACGAGGAAGCTGCGGTTGGACTCGTGTGGTCCGGAGATGCGTCCGAGATTATGGATGAGAACGACAAGCTGGATTACATGGTGCCGGAAGAAGGCTCGAACCTCTGGTTCGATAACATGGTTATTCCCAAAACAGCGAGTAATATTGAAGGGGCACACCAGTTTATCAACTTCATGTTGGACCCGGATCATGCCGCTCGCAATGCGGAGTATGTCGGGTATTCCACTCCAAACGCCGAGGCACTTAAGCTACTGCCAGAGGACATCTCGGAGGATGAACGTTTCTATCCAGACGAGACACTGACAGGTAAGCTGGAGGTCTACGATAATCTGGGTAAAAAAATGCTCTCACATTATAACGACCTGTTCCTGGAGTTTAAAATGCACAGTAAATAACCGCCAATAACGTGTGCACATTTCGTTAGATTTGCAAAAAAGACAAAAAGGGGTGTTGCTCGTCATTTCATTTGAATGACGAGCAGCACCCCTTTTTTATTACTTACTTCAGAGCAATAGCGCTTGAAGTGCCATATAAGATGAACATTTAAGATCAAACGTTAACGGAGGGGACAGAACAAACGAAGGAAGCGAAGCGGTCGCCTTTATCAACGGGTTTTCCCATTGCTAGATGGGATTCAAAAAAATCCGGGGATAACAGCGATCCGAAGTTGTACTGTCACCGCAGTGACTCAGTTAATCGCACCCCATTCATCTTATATAATTGCCACTACATGCGTTTTTTGCGACCCACCATGATCCATGCCCCACCCATAATCAACACAATCGCCACGAACGGTTGAATAAAACTCAAGCTGCTCAGCATCGTGCCAATCGACATCACAGCGAAGAATAGCAACGATATCACCGTTAGAATGTTGATGGGAATCAGCAACCATTTGTTCCGACCACCGAACCAATACAATTCGAACAAACCAACAGCAACAGCCAGAATGAAGCCCGGCCACATTGTACTCCAATTGTTGAACAGCATGGCGATCTGACAGACGATACCGACGGTGAGCAGCAGTCCACCAGGAACCAGCAGTCCAACCCCTCTGCCAATCATGGAGAAGTACAGCCAGTGGAAGAACAGCCCGAGTGGAATCACGAACAACGTGGGCCAGAATGTAGCGAAGATTGTACCTGGACCGAGTGAACCTCCCTGGTTCAGAATCAGGTACACGCCCAGCAAAATGAGAACAGGCGCAAGGATCGTACGTTTAGCCATAATATCTCTCCTTCTTAATACAAGATCAATTTTCCGAACGGTTGTATGTAGAGCAATTACTTTCGTTATTCACAGCATACCATGAACTGGAAAACTCTATCCTCCGTCTTTGGAGTTAAAATGAACCTAGACCAAAGTCTAGGTTCGAAAGATGCTCAGTCGTTTTTTCATGCAAACAATCCGTGCCAAACGGTGGTGAACAAGTTACACAGAAAAATTTGATTTAGGCTTGCATGTTGCGAGAGAGAATTATCATTGCTTTCGTAGCAGATGCTCCCAGTTTGTAGGGAATCCCAAAAGGGATATATCAACTATAGTGTAAGCTTCGATTAATGAGGATAGCTCAGTCACCCAACTATCCCAGATTGTTCTATCCTTTATCAGGTACTTCGCATTGTAGATAGCTCCAAAAAGAAAGGCTTTGTCTAAGCCTAATAATTCATCATTTCGTGTGTATCTTATGGTAACAGGGATTCTATAATTAAAAAGTCTGCTGTAGTGAGCACATCTATTCCTAAAAACAGTTAAGACGTGGAACCAGTTCTTAAGTTCCCTATAACTTATGTTTCGAGAAGGGTAGTATTCTCGATCAATAGATTTTTTGTCAGACGTTTTTAAATTTTTATAGAGTGAGGACATCATAGAAATTGTACTAACTTCAAAGGCCGCCCAGATAGGATATCTATCTTGGTAATTCTCTCTATGATGAGCAATAAGCACTTCTTTGTGCTGTTTTTGAATGCATTTTTGCAAATCCTCCATAAAGCGTTGGTGAAATTGAATTTTAGAAAAATTAGCGGCATTCGTATATCCAAGAGCACCATACTCGTGGGCGAGCTTGTATGAAATTTGTGATCTTAAGGCAATCTCGATTACTCGACAATCTTCATAAAGTGATTTCTAAGGGCTGCATCAAACAAATAATGCTTATACACTTTGTTGAAAGTCGTTCCTTCAATGTAGTTGTCCGAGGTATCCTGTTTAAAAGTTAAGGCATATGCAGTAAACCTGTAATAGTGAATGCGTTTCAGGATTGTAATTGCTTCTACATCATTTTCAATTGTCATTTTTCGGTTTTTAAACTTTTCGAGCTGTTCTTCATATGTAGTAGGCGCTTTCATTTCACGTAGCTGAACATCATCTGGCAAGGAAAATACCCCCATAACGCAAAAATGTCTCGCCCTGTTCCACATGCATAAGCAGAGGTGCGGGCGAGATCTGTTATTAAGAATATACGATTCGTTGACTGTTTAGTCAACAGTTAAACTTAAATTTAGCAACTACTGAATGGTAAAGCTGAGTCATCCAAAACGAAGCTTGTTATTTCACCACATCCGAATGTTTCTTGCCCCAGCTGTTCACACCGTCATCCTCAATAATGGAGATGGCAGCGTCGGCGATGTCGGGGTTTGTCATCAGTTTCTCCTGAATACGGAACTTGATGTCATCCGCATCGGCAAGACTGAGTCCTTTGGTCAACTCAATCAGACCTTCGACATGATAATAACGGCCTTCCTGAATGATACGCATCATCTGAATGTCAGCAACGTGTGTGTCTGCGAGAATAGTCTGGGACACTTTGTCCTCAATATCCTGCGGAGCCGCAACACCGATCAATCCGATCATATTATCGTAACCGACACGGAAGGCTACAGCGATCATCAGACATCCAATAATCGTTGTCACAATGCCATCGAGCAATGCAAAGTTGGTCAAGGCAATCACCACGACGGAAATCAGCGCAAGCAGGGCACCGAGTACAGCGACAACATCTTCGTAGAACACGAGACGGGTTGGCGGTGCAGCACGGCCTACATTTTTAATGGCAGCAGGGACCAAGGCAAATCCGGCGGCTTTGGGTGCGCGTGCTTCTTTGAGGATTTCCTTCATGGCTTTGATCAGAATGGCACCGTCGATCAGAATGTTCAGAACAAGCACTCCGATGTTAATCCAGAGACCGCCGGTATGACCAACAGGATGCTGCAACAGATGGATGCCTTCATGGATCGTTTCATACGCCATAATGGTAACAACAATAACGGCGATCATACAGAAAATGTTAATGACCCGTCCGAATCCGGTCGGGAAGCGGCGTGTAGGTTTTTTCTCGGACAACACACTTCCGACAAAGACAAACCCTTGGTTAATGGCATCAGCGAGTGAATGCATCGCCGAAGCGAACATGGCACCACTGCCACTGAATAGGAAGGCTCCCCCTTTGCACACAGCAAGAACAGCATTACCTGCCATCGCTACGGCGGAGGATGTGTTTCCTTTTTTGATGAGAGACATAAAGCTCTCAGACTTCGGTTGTTCAGCCACTTCGTATGTTCCTCCCAGATCAATGTATTAGGTGTAGAAAAGGCAGTCTTATCTATACAGCATGTGCATTTCCACTAAATGTTATTATAACCGCTTTGACATATCCCAGCATTATGCAAAAAAGGTCATATCATCATGCGCATTTCAGTACTCAATGGCTTCCAAGGCACGTAAATTGCGGTTGGATTGTTCCAATAGTTCCGTAAACGTCCCAGCGACATAATATACAAAATCCGGGTCATGCACGTACATAATAATCTGTCCAACCGTTCCTTGCTCTGTCGGATCAAAGTCGAACATCAGATACAGCGAACCACCTCCAAGCATGCCAAACGTGATCCATTTCTTTTGAAAAAGGTAGGGTTTGATTCGGGGATCAAGCTCACGGATCTCTTCTTCGGTAAAATAATCATCCATGCGGTTCTCCACCAGCGTGGACTGCTCCTTTTGAATTTTTTCCAGGGATAACAGGTAAAATGGCTCGGATTCCCGTCCTTCCTCAAGGCTTGGGTACAAGACGTGAAAGCCATAACCACTCCCATTTTTACGTTTATAAAACGCACGAAAATCAGCAGGTAATCGAATACCTTGTTCACGCTCGAATGCGTCGAGATGCTCATCCGTCACGCCTTCAAACTCGCGATATGCCTCCAAGAGCTCCCGGTTTTCCTCATCCTGTACCTTCTCCTCCAGCAACATATCCAGTTCTTCCATCAATTCATATATACGCTGTTCTGGCATCCAATTCCCTCCGTATGAGCTATTCAGATAATATGGTGAGTGATATGCGAGCAAACTGTGCCTAATTTCACCTCATATTATAGTTATAATCCGGAAAAGCACACAAGAAACCGGAGACCTTGCTTATGTAATACAATGGTCTCATTATTTATAGGCGGTTGTTGCATATCAGCACACCTGTCTCCATTCCAATCGATTACGTACAACCATCATGAAAGTCACTCCTAACAACAAATAAGCGTGGGTTACAGGGGTAATCCCTGTAACCCACGCTACATTTTTTATCTACTATATAAGTGAAACTAACCTTTTATATAGTCCTCTTTAATCAAACTTCCAACAGGACAAGCTCAGGTTGCCATACTGATAGGCTTTGAACAGGAGCGATGCACGTTTGTTCTGATCTCCCGCACCCATGGCGAGTAACAGCGGTACAAAATGCTCCGGCGTAGGCACGGCGGCTTGAGCTGAAGGTGCCAGTTTATCATAGGAGAAGAGAGACTCCGTATCCCAGCTCACCAGCTTGTCATGCAGCCAGTTGTCGAACTCTGATGCCCACGGGTCAACGCCGTTACTTTCCCAGTTCAATCGACGTAGATTGTGGACGGTTCCTCCGCTACCAATGACAAGAATGTCTTGCTCACGCAAGGAAGCGAGCGCTTGTCCGACCTGATATTGCTGCTCACCTGTCAGATAGCGATTCACGGACAAGGCAATTACAGGAATATCCGCATCTGGGTAGAGCAGGCGTAGAACGACCCAAGCGCCGTGATCCAGTCCACGAACGTCATCGGTCTGTACCGGAATCCCGGCTTCTGTGAATAAACGTTCCACCTCGGCTGTGGTCTCTGCCTGTCCTTGAGCCGGGTACTTGATCTGATACAGCTCGGGCTGGAAACCGCCGAAATCATAAATGGTCTCATAGTTGGCTACCGAGGATACAAGCTGAGTTGTGGATTCCCAGTGAGCAGAGAACAATACGATTGCTTTGGGTTTCGGCAGTTCCTGTCCAAGTTTTTGCAAAAATTCGGTGTACACATTCTCCTCCAGTGCCAGTGATGGGGCACCGTGAGCAATAAAAAGAGATGGCATCATTATGAATTCAGTCCTTTCGGGTCTTCGGTAGTCAGATTTGCATCCGTCCGAAGCCAGTGTTGGAATTGTTGATATAGTTCGGGGGTCACCTGGTGTCCACCGTTGTAAGGTACATATGTGACGTGATTGGTGTGTTGACGGAAGAAATTGGCGTTATCTTCGCCCAGTTGCAGCGGGAATAGATGATCCTGATCTCCATGCGAGATGAACACAGACAGCTCCGAATCGGGGTGCAGCATGTACTCGTCTTTCACAAATTGCGGGATGTACCCACTCATCGCTACAATGCCTTTAATTGCATCTCCCATCACCAGCGATAGGGTCATTGCCATAATGGCGCCCTGGCTGAATCCGGCGATATAACGCCGTGTGGGATCAATAGCATATTTGGCGGACAGATCAACAATCAACTGTTGCAGTCCCAACACGGAGGCATCATACAATTCACGGATAGGGTTGCCAATGCTTTTGATCTGAAAATAAGCATAACCACTACCCTGAACGATAGGTCCACGGATGGCGACGATAATAAAATCAGACTGCATAGGCTCCATTAAACGAAGCATATCTTGCTCATCTGATCCCATGCCATGTAAGGCGAAAATGACAGGATAACGTTGATCTGGATTGTAATGAGACGGTAATCGGACTTCATGTATATAAGGAGAATTCATTAAAAACACCACCTGAAGAGGAATGAGTTAAATATATCGTTCTGACAATAAAGTTCACCAATATGAAATAAATATTCTTATTTATGAACAAAATTTATCATGGTTTCATTGTAGGGTCAATACTTTTTTTGTATGATGAATATATGTTGTTTATAAGAAACCTTGAATGGATTTAAAAGAAGTGTCGTTGCGCATGGTTCATATTTTATTCCCGAGGACGTGATCAGGATGTTAAAGAGTATCGTGCCTATTTTGAGAATATTTGATGAAAATAAAGCTAGAGAGTTTTACCTTGAATACCTGGGTTTCCAATTGGATTGGGAACATCGATTTGAGCAAGAAATGCCCTTATATATGCAGGTTTCGCTCGATTCCATCGTGATTCATCTCTCCGAACATCATGGAGATTGTACACCTGGAGCTGCCTTGCGCGTGGAAACAGATAACTTGGATACATTTCATGGTGCACTTCGTCAGAAAGAGTACAAAAATGCGAGACCCGGTATAGAGGAGACCCCTTGGCAATCAAGAGAAATGACCGTGACAGATCCGTTTGGTAATCGGATTATATTTGTTGAGGCAAGCGCCGAATAGATAACCTGTAGTAGCTAAGCTTACGTCTGGTGTCTTATATAGGTGAATAGAAGGGGAGGGACGCAATATGGATATTGGCTTGGCTATTCGTACGATCCGCAAACAGAAACAGATTACGATCATGCAGATGTGTGAGGGCACGGGGTTGTCCAAAGGTTTTATCAGCAACGTGGAAAATAACAAAACATCACCTTCCATTGCTACGCTTGAAAGTATTGCGGATTATCTGGAAGTGCCACTGCCCTATTTGCTGCTGACACCGGAGCAACGGATGAATGTGGTACGCAAGAACGAGCGCAAGGAGACGACAGCAGGAAGCGGACAGATCAAAGTGCAGCAGCTTACAGCCAAAGGTGCGATGCGTATGTCCATTGTGGAGTTGCCGCCAGGCGCATCGACCGGGGTAAGCAAACATGCCGGGGAGGAAAGTCATCTGGTGTTGCAGGGCAAGATTCGTGCGGAGCAAAGCGAAGATGTGGAAGTTCTTGAAGTGGGTGATTCGTTTACCTGGAATGCGATCGTGCCCCATGAAGTGACCAATATCGGTGAGGAGCCTGCGGTGGTGCTCATTGCGGTGTCCAGAGAATTGGGTCTGGATCATCTGTAAAATACAAAAAGGACGGCTCCCAAGTCATGAACATGCGAACCTGCATACATGTACAATGGGAAACGTCCTTTTATATTTCTAACGAACTGAGCGAGCCCTATTAGGTGAGTTTAAGCAGGTGCAGAGATGTAACGAACCTCATACGCTTTATTTCACTGCTGTGTGTGTATTTTGGCTACAGTTCACAGACTTTTAGCGAAATAATGTTTCTGAGATTCGTTACGTTTCTCATTTCCTGCATATGACAACAATAGGGTGCGAGAAGTTCGTTAGAAAAGACAGAGGGAGACTCTGCCTATTGCGGATTAGTCGTCCAGATGCCTGCTGCTTTAACGAAGACACGGTCGGACAGCTTGAGCGTTGCGAGTGCAAGTTCAGCTACATCTTCCGCTTGCATCATGCGATCTTCGTCGCCAATTTTCAGTCCGGCATTGGTCGCAAGCTCCGTATTAACGGTGCTTGGAGTCAGTGCCGTTACACGAATGTTGGACTTGCGCACTTCCTGCATCAGAGATTCGGTCATGCCAAGCAATGCAAACTTGGACGCGCAGTATGCCGAACCTGTAGCGAATCCGCGCTCACCTGCAGTGGAAGCAATATTGATAATGCTGCCGCTACTTTCCTTGATCATGCTCGGAAGGACAGCGCGTGTAACGTAATATGTACCCATAACGTTAACATGCAGGATGCGCTCCCACTCTTCCGGCTCCATCTCCATGAACGTTCCGAACTTTCCGATCCCCGCATTATTGATAAGGATATCCACCGCACCGAGTTCCATCTCGATGGCTGCTACAGCGGCTTCGGCCTGCGTGCGATCCGAGATATCTGCTACTGCACTGGTTACTTTCACACCGTATTCTTGACTCAGAGACTGTTGCAGAGCCTGAAGATCGGAAGCGGTACGTGCAATAAGGCCGAGGTGCACTCCTTCTTTGGCAAGAGCTTCAGCGATCGCACGGCCGATACCTTTTCCGGCACCTGTGATGATCGCTGTTTTATTTTTAAGTTCCATGTGGGTAATTCCTCCTTAGAAATGGACTAGCATTCAATTATACTATTATACTATTATTACCCACAGTTCGGAAATTGGCTTCATCACTATCTGGTAATCTCGATGCTACCAGAAGAAGTACGGGCCTTGATCACTTCGCGGCTCACCATTGGCGATTCAGGTACATCGACACTTCCGGAAGTAGCCTTAGCATCATAGATTCCGTCAAAATCAGGTGCAGCTTGAATGAAAATATCTCCAGATGTTCCGGATGCATTGATTGGCGCAGCATGGGACTGTTCAATATGAATGCTACCCGAGGTGAATTTAACATCGGCCGCACCATTCAATTCAGTGATCTCAATATCTCCTGATTTAATCTCACTGTTGACTTGACCGACTATCTGATCAGCAGTGAAGCTTCCGGATGTCTGTTTCACGGTCATGTCTCCATCAATCATGGAAGCGTTAATGTCACCAGAAGTTAGAACCAATTCAATATTGGGCGCCTTAATATTTTCCAGACGTATGGAACCTGAGGTATTGTTCAGCTCAAGCTGATTGGCATTCAGACCTGTCAGATCCCAGTCACTTGAAGAGGAGTCCAGCTTAACCTCATTTAATTGGTGTCCTTCAGGCAGAGCAACCGTTATTGTGGAGTCTTGATCATTCCAGTACAAGGTGAAAAATTGCAATCGTTCACGTGCTGTCTGAGACAGTTGGAATGTGCCTTTGGATAAAGTGGCTTGTTCGAAGCTTTTGACTACGGTAGGGTCCCATTTACCATCCACTTCGATATAACCATTCGAATCGGGGCTTATGACAAATTCAATATCTGCACTGAAATTAGCATTCATGATAATGTTCTGCAATTCATCTGCTTTGAAATCCCATCGTTTAGAATAATGCTCCCGTTCATCCCCGAACTGAACGCCATAGATGGATGTCCCGAGCAAACCTATTCCGATACATATCACGGCAAGCGCAAGCCATTTTTTGGTACTCATGCGGAAACATCTCCTTTCATCATATTTTTATTCCATTGAATGTATTGAAGAGTAGTGTTTTTGAAGGCTCTAAAAACATACTTCGATGCGATGGCAAACAAAATGCCGACACCGAAAGCGCCAATCGCAACGAAAATTTCCGGTTTATCGAGTTGGCCCAGGAATACAAAGTCCACAACTGCTGCTACAGGAGCCACTACCAGCAAGGAAAGGCTGGCAATAACAAGCCATACCGACCACATCATGAGACCAAGAGGAATGCCAAGGATCAGATTCAAGAATAACAGGCCGATGGCTGTGAAAAATTTGCGAGTGGCGCTGGTGTTGTTTCTGGGTGACCGCATCTCGCGATACGTCGGTGCATAGAACGCGTCTGAACCCGGCGTATGCATGTCATAACGATCACCGAGTGCTTCCTTGGCGATTTCTTCCGGCTGTCCGAGTTCCCGAGCGATCTCTTCTTCCAGCCTGCCTTCTCGTAGTCCGAGCTCGAAATGTTGATCATAGTCGGCGAGCAACTCAGCCCGTTCGAATGGGTCCATCGGCCGTAGATGAATTTCCATGGCTTTCATAAATTGTTGTCTATTCATTGGGGATTCCTTCCTCAATCAGATTTGCGACATTGCGCACAAAATCATTCCACTCTGTCGTCAGTGCCGTCATGTAGTCGCGACCTGTATCGGACAGTCGGTAATACTTGCGCGGCGGTCCTTCGCTTGATTCTTGCAGATAGGTGGTGCAGTAACCGTCATTTACAAGCCGGCGAAGCAAGGGATACAGTGCACCTTCAGCAACTTCGATATGTTTGGAGACCGCCTGAGCCAGTTCGTAGCCATACCGATCCTGGCGGTTAATTAATACCAGGACGCACAGCTCCAATACTCCTTTTTTGAACTGGATGTTCACATTCACACAGGTTCCTCCTTAGTAGCTTCATTATATAGCTAGTGTATATTATTCAGTAGTGGTGAATTCATCATAGCATCCAGTACTGTTTAATGCAAGGTAGTGACTTTAAAATAGTTCCGTATCACGATTGATCGATAATAAGTTCGTTTAATACTGATGATCAGCTGAAGCTGTTTGTTTAGCTATATTCAGCATACGCAAAAACCGGATCGGTTACTTCCGTCTGGAGGCGGATTCCGATCCGGTCTGTGAGATGAACTTTTGTTTCTTTGGTTACAGGTTAATCGCTAAATGTCGGTTATTCTTGTGCATCCAGGACTTTAAGGTCTTCCACAGCAGGGCCCTCAATGACATGGCCTGCATAATCAAAGCGGGAACCATGGCATGGGCAATCCCACGAACGTTCGCCCTCGTTCCATTCGACTTCGCAACCCAGATGGGTGCAGGTAGTATCCACCAGAAACAGCTTGCCACTGGTGTCCTTGTAGGCGCCAGCACGTTTGCCATTATGACGAACGACGGCTCCTTCGTCTTCACCAATATCGCTAACCTTTTTATGCACAATGCCTACTTTACCGGAGATTAATTCCTTTGCTACATTCACATTTTCCACAATAAAGTGTTTCATACCAGGATCGGCCTTGAATCTTGCCGGATCGAATATGGCAGCATGAGGGTTGTCACGTCCAGTGATGCGATCTGCAAGAAGGTGTCCTGCCATCGTGCCAGTTGTCATTCCCCATTTGGCAAACCCGGTCGCCACATAGACTCGTTCATGTCTTCCGGTAATCGGTCCGATGTAAGGCACCTTGTCGATGGAGATCAGATCCTGGGCTGACCAGCGAAAAGGAATGTTGCGAATGCCAAATGTCTCCGCTGCGAACTGCTCTAGGCGTTCATAATGACCAAAGGTACAGATGCCTTGTCCAGTTTTATGATTTTCACCGCCAAAGAGGATAAGTTCCTTACCATCATGTAAGACGGTACGCAAGGAGCGGTACGGTGTATCGTCCGAGATGTACATGCCACCCGCATAGGCTTTCTCCGGTTCGACTAATACAGCGTAGGATCGTTCGGCGTGTAATCGTGTGAAATAAAATCCGGGATCATAGACGGGAAAATGAGAAGCCACAACAATATGTTCCGCTGTTACGGATGGGCCATCTCCATAAGTTCTGACATGCAGGGAAGCGTCTTCCTCTACATCCGTAACAGTCGTATGCTCGTAGATCTGTACTCCTTGTTTCACAGCGGAATCGAGCAAGTAGTGCAGGTAGGCTAGCGGATCAAATCGTGCCTGACCCGGCATGCGAATGCCTGCCCTTGCGGGAACTGGAATAGGGAGTGGGTCTACCCACTCACCAGGGATATTGAGTTTGCCATAGGCGGTCAGCTCGATCTCCAGTTTTTTGATGTTTTCCTCCGATTGAATGTAGACGTAGGCATCTTCCTCTGCCCACTGGCAATCAACCTGTTTTTCCTTCACCAGATTGCGCATCCACTTCGCGGCATCGGCATTGCCTTCATAGTACATCCGAGCCTGTTCTTGTCCGAAGTGATGCATAATTTCATCAAATATGACACCGTGCTGTGCAGATACCTTGGCCGTGGTATGACCGGTCGTGCCATCCAATACTTTTCCAGCTTCTAGCACGACTACACGCATACCCGTCTGTGCGAGCAGATAGGCTGTAGTGATCCCGGCAATACCGGCACCAATAATCGCTACATCCGCGGTGATATCTTCGGTCAGTTTTGGATAGGCATCGAATTGGTGCGTAGCACGCCACAGCGATTCGGGGACCGGGGGCAGACCCGTCTTGGGCTGCTGATTGTCGCTCATTTTTTTTCCTCCTTGATTATCTTCAATCTATCGTATGGGGTGTTGTTCAGCGCACATCGTTGTACTCTTATTCATGATTGCCAGACTATGCCAGGAAAAAACGGTGTTGTTCAGATTTTGCAGAGGGGATGTTCACAATTTCCTGCGCAGAACCTCTGTTTTTTTTGTTAAATATGCTATATGATAAGATTACCGAAATCGTTTTAGGTTTTGAAAAGGAGATCAGGTTTCACACCTATAAACGTTGATTATAAAAGGATTAATTGATTCATCGGAAGAAAGATTTCATCCGAATTAACCCCGTTTTTTCTTAATATATGTATTCGCTATCATTTTAATTAACTACCGATAACCAAAGGAGATTCTATATGACGACCAACCAAACGAAATATCCGTTTCAAGATACAGCACTAGAGTTAGACACCCGGGTGAAGGACCTTGTATCCCGCTTGACGGAAGATGAAAAAATTGAATCCATGCTGCAATATCAGCCGGCAGTAGACCGCCTGGGTGTGCCTGCATACAAACATGGTACAGAAGCGGCCCACGGCTTGGCCTGGCTTGGAGAAGCAACATCCTTCCCACAACCGGTGGGGCTTGCATGCACATGGGATGCGGATCTGATGAAAGAGATTGGCTCCGTACTCGGAGACGAGGCGCGTGTATTTTATAAACGAAATCCGGCAGTGAACGGTCTTACGCTGTGGGCACCTACAGTGGATATGGAACGTGACCCGCGCTGGGGACGGAATGAAGAGGCGTATGGTGAAGACCCGGAACTGACAGCCGAGCTGACAACAGCATTGGTCAAAGGAATCCAGGGTGACCATCCAAAGTATTACAAAGCGGTCGCTACCTTGAAGCATTTCCTCGCCAATAATAACGAAGTGGATCGCGGAAGTGGTTCGTCCAGCATTGATCCACGTAACATGCGTGAATATTATCTGAAGGCGTTTGAGAAGCCATTTAAGGAAGGCGGCGCACAGTCCATGATGACAGCGTACAACTCCATTAATGGTACGCCAGCGTTGTTGCATCCTTTTGTGAACGAGATTGTCAAAGGCGAATGGGGCATGGATGGTTTCATTGTCAGTGATGCAGGCGACGTAATGGGCATCAAGAATGATCATAAATACTATGATTCCCACACACCAGGTACCGTAGAATCCGTGAAGGCCGGAATTGATAGCATCACCGATGATGCTGAGCTGTCCAAACAGGCACTGCGTGAAGGATTGGAACAAGGTACACTCACGATGGATGACATCGATAAGGCGTTGTTCAATACGTTCCGTGTGCGTTTCCGTCTAGGCGAGTTCGATCCGGAAGAAGACAACCCGTACGCTGCTATTGGTGAAGAGTCCATGATGACGGAGAAAGCAAAAGAACTGTCGCTCAGAGCCGCAAGAGAACAAGTGGTATTGCTCAAAAATGACAAAGGCACGCTCCCGCTGGACAAAACAAAAGCTGGTAAAGTGGCTGTGATTGGTCAATTGGGCGGAACCGTCTATCGTGACTGGTATGCAGGCACCATGCCGTATAACGTATCCCCACTTGAGGCGATCCGTGGCAAAGTAGGCAACGATAAAGTATCGTTTAAGGATGGTAATGACCGTATTACGTTAACTTCCGTAGCCAGTGGGAAGAAAATTGGACTGGCAGAAGGTGAAAAATCACCTGTGATTGCTTCGGGAGAAGCGGAGACGTTCATGGTTTCCGACTGGGGCTTCGGAAGTTATAACTTGCAGGCCGAAAGCAACGGCAAATATCTGACCACAGATGAAGAGACCGTAACGGCTTCCGCTGATGAAGTATACGGCTGGTTCGTGAAGGAAGTATTCCACCTGTTGCCACAAGAGGATGGCAGTGTAGGTCTGACTACTTGGAATGGCAAAACGGTGACTGCACCTAATGGTGGAAACGATGCATTAGTAGTGTCCGAAGAACTGAAAACCTTTGGTGCCACAGAGACGTTCAAGCAGGATGTGATTGTGAACGGACTTGAAGAAGCGGTAGCAGCGGCTAAGGCTGCGGAAACGGCGATTGTTTTTGTTGGTAATAATCCGCTTGTAAATGGTAAAGAAGAGATTGACCGTCCAAGTCTGGATCTCGCCGGATCCCAGCAACGTCTGGTTGAGGCGGTCTATGCCGCGAACCCGAACACGGTAGTTGTCATCGTGGGTAGTTATCCGTTCACATCCAACTGGGTTCAGGAGAACATCCCGGCGGTATTGTATACTTCACACGCAGGACAGGAACTGGGTAACGCAGTAGCTGACGTCTTGTATGGCGACTATGCACCAGCAGGCCGTCTGAATATGACATGGGTACAATCGGCAGATCAACTGACCGACATCAAGGATTACGATATCATTCAATCTGGTCGGACATATCAATATTTTGAAGGTAATGTATTGTATCCGTTTGGACATGGTCTGACGTATGCAACGTTTAAATACAGCAATTTGGAACTTAGCCCAGCTCAAGTGGGTACAGAGGGCAACGTTACGGTAACTGTAGATGTGAGCAATACGGGTTCAATCGCCAGTGACGAAGTTGTACAGTTGTACGTTCGTGCAGGCAAATCCCGGGTGAAACGTCCACTCAAAACGTTAAAAGGATTCCGTCGTCTTCATATCGAAGCGGGAGCTACAGCGAAAGTCAGCTTCACCTTGCCTGTTCAGGAACTGGCAATCTGGGATGTAACTCGTGATCGGTATGTCGTGGAAAGTGGAACTTACTCCATCATGGTTGCCAAGTCATCCTCTGATGTCCAACTGGTTGCAGACCTGACGGTAGAAGGAGAGACGATCCCTGCCCGTAATCTAGGTGTGGCTACTCGTGCCGAGAATTATGATGCTTACCTGGGTGTTGATCTGGATGAGAGCAAAGAGGGCGGAAGTGCTGTCCGTGTAGTTGGAGAGCAAGGATGGATTGCTTTCAAGGATGCCGATCTGGGTAGTGGGGCAGCAGCAATTGAAGCGCGTGTCTCCGCAGAACAAGCAGGTGCTGTGTTAGAAGTTCGACTCGGTTCACCAGACGGTACGCTCGCAGGACGTGTGGAACTGGCGCAAGGTGAAGCCCAGCAGTGGTCTACCGTGAAGGCTGAACTCACAGGTGCATCAGGTGCGCAGGATGTATACATTGTGTTGTCTGCAGGCGTGCGCATCAGTCACTTCAAGATTCGTTAAGTCAAATAACTCATGAAAAAGCCTCCGAACTTATTCGGAGGCTTTTGTTTATTGTTTGCTATCAAACGCATTTTTTATTGTCCATTAAACGTATTTTTATTTTCCGTCAAACGTAATCATTTTTTGCACAAATTGCTTCAATTGTTTGTTGGTTTCATTCAGCTGCTCAATTGTGCTCATGAAATTGTTTACGAGTTCAGCCTGTTCTTGGGAGCTGGCAGTGATCTCACCAAGTTCATTCTCCATGCCTTGAATGGATTGCCGAACAGAGAGAAGAGAATCTTCAATACGGGCCGTTGCTTCTTTGGTATCCACAGACAGTTTGCGAATTTCTTTGGCAACAACGCCAAAACCTGCACCTGCTTCACCTACACGAGCAGCTTCAATGGCTGCATTCAAGCCGAGCAGATTGGTTTGTTCGGAGATTTCACGAATGAAGCTGGCGACTTGAGTTACATTGCCTGATTTCTGTACGGCTTGTTTGGAATTATTCCGGATCTCTTCGGTTGTGGCACTGAGTTCCTCGGAGTGTGCAGCTACATGCTGTACACTGTCAATTAACTGGTTGGTCAGATTTTCGGTAGCATCCATGAGCTGTTGCAGCTGGTCCTGGTCATCCATACTGTAGAGCAGGTTGAACAGGGCGATGACTTCACCTTTTTCATTTTTAATGGGGATAAAAGCCACGTCAAAAGGAACACCGAATAAATCTTTAGGGTAGTGATCGAATCGTTTGACGGTACCGCCGTTGAGATCAGCAAAATTTCGATTTCCATCCAACAGAGGGTCGCCGGGTTGATAATTCAGTTGCTTTAACGATTCCCCTGCTGAGAAATATAGGAATTTCTCATGATCAATAACGGAGAGGGTTACATCCTGACGAATCGTATCTCGAAAGAAAGGCATACATGTAATTAATGCTTGAACAATATCCATATAAAAGATGATTCCTCCCTGGTTACCTTATGTAAACGGTTAAATTTTAAATGCTAACTTAGTAACTACCTATATTATATATCGTCATGCAATAGAGAAGAAAATAGAGAGAATGGATAAAACCTATTTCTTAAAGCAGACCACTATACGCCAACAAGACACGAGTCCGCTGGGGACCCGTGCCTTGTTAGTTGGTGAGGGGAATAAAACCAATGTTTACAGCATACTGAGCTGTATTGTAACGATGGTTCGAGTGGCTAGTGTTGCACTGACATCAATCAAACGTTGATTCCGACTGCCGCGGAAGGGAAGGGAGACATCACGCTCCGCTTCAACGTATCGCCCGTCAATAATCACATCACACAACTGGGCAAGCTCCGCTCTCGCAGGGTCGGTAATCAGTTCTTCATATTCGAATCCCGTGTAGGCCCATACCGTCAGATCAGGACGTGCAGCTCGGAGCTGCTGGACCCAAGACGTACATTCTGCTGCCGAGAAAAAGGGATCACCACCACACAACGTAACGCCATCCAGCAATGGATGACTCGTCACTTCATGCAGAATCTGCTGCTGCCGCTCCTCTGTAAAGGGCTCACCCGCTCGAAAGCTCCACGAATCCGGACTGAAGCAGCCTGGACAGGCGTGACCACATCCGCTGATGAACAACACAGCACGCAGGCCTGTCCCTTCATTCACCGATTCCGGGATGTAACCATATAGATTCACCGGTGCTTCACCCGATCCCGCACTTCGGCTTGCTTCGCAGCATTGAAGCGTACTTTGTAATCTCCGGTTAGATAGCCAGTTACGCGGCGTAACCGCTGGAAGTGCACATGGTTCTCGTGGGCTTCACAGCCTGGGCATACATCCCCAATGACGCCTTCATAACCACATGCAGGGCAGCGATCAATCGGATGATTAATAGAGAAATAACCGATATCCTGCGCCAGTGCATACTGCACAATTCGCAGGAAAGCTGCGGTGTTGGCCCGAACGTTTCCGTCAAGCTCCACATAGGAGATTGCACCCGCGTTACATAAAGTGTGGAACGGGGCCTCCAGTTCAATCTTCCGATAAGCTGGAAGAGTGTGGTATACCGGGATATGGAATGAGTTCGTATAATACTCACGATCATTAACCCCAGCAATGAGGCCGTATCGTTCTCTGTCGATCTTCGTGAATTTGCCGGACAACCCTTCAGCAGGTGTGGCAAACAGTGTGATATTCAAGTTATGCTGCTCGCTCATCCGGTCACAGAACTCTCTCATGGTCCGAATAATGTTGAGCGCTTCGTGGTGTACATGTGGGTCCTGCCCATGATGGCGCCCATAGAGAGCTGTCATACATTCCGCAAGACCGATAAAACCAAGAGATAATGTTCCATGTTTTAATAGATCGGCAACCGGCTCGTTCGGGCCAAGCTGTTCTCCACCTTCCCATACACCCTCCCGCATCATGAAGTCCGATGCCTTGGCAGGCTGTGCTGTCTGAATTCGGTAGCGATGCAGCAGGCCGGAAGTGGCATTATGCATAACCGACTCCAAAGCAGTGTAGAATCCCGCACTGTCAGCGACAGCTCTGGCACCTTGGCAGATGCCAAACCGGATGCCGAGTTTCACGAGGTTAATGGTGTTGAAGGACAGATTACCTTTGCCACTTTGACGATTGCGACCAAACCGGTCAGCCAGTGTACGTGTGCGGCATCCCATAGTTGCAATGATCGTATCCGGATCTTCCGGATGATAGAAAGGCAGATTGAACGAAGCATCAACATTGACAAAGTTGGGATACATCCGCCGGGATGAACAGGTGACTGCGAGGCGGAACAAATCATAGTTCGGCTCTCCATGAGCCTGATTGATCCCCTGTTTACATTGGAAAATATGTTGAGGGAACACGGGAGTCTCCCCGTTGCCCAGGCCACGGATGGTTGCTTCGAGCAATGAACGCGATACCAACCTTCCTTCCGCTGAAGTACATAATCCATAGTTCAGTGAAGTGAATGGAATCTGACCACCTGCCCGGCTGCTCATTGTATTCAAGTTATGAATCAGTGATTCAGCAGCTTGTCCTGTCTCCAGCTCAGTCTCTTCATAGGCGAAGGCATATGCGCGCGGGCACTGATTTTTCGCTTCGATGCTGTCCAGATAAAGCTGTTCATCCTCAAGCAGGGCATGCTCACCAAAGAGGCGTTGCCCTTTGCGATAATGTTTGCGGAACGATCGCTGTACATAAGGGGCCAAATCCCAGTCAATCTTATTGGCCGATACACCGCCATATTGACTGTTCTGCTGGGATTGGAAGATGATCGCAACCAGGGCCATTGCAGACATGATCGTCTGAGGTGTGCGAACCGATCCGTTGCCTGTATTGAAACCCGCAGCAAGGAGACGGTCAAACGGGATAAAGATGCAGTTGGTCGTTCCAAGTGCATACTGATCCAGATCGTGTACATACAGATCCCCATTCTCCACAGCTTGGGCAAGCTCTTCCGGCAACACATGACGCAGAGCATGCCACTTGGCTGTCTCCGAACCGAGCCTGCTCATCTTGCCGCTGAAGGAGTCCCCGTTCAGATTTGCATTTTCCCTCAGCGTATCGGCGTCTTCTGCGCCAATAATGCGTCTTCCCAGGTCGGATAATAGATCGGATGCCGGTGGAGTGGCATACTCAAGCATGTTCATGTAAGGTTCCTCCTAAAATGATTTGGTTATCATTTAATTCACGTTAAATACTATATGTAGATTCGTATTATCCATTTATAAACTATATGTGGTTTTTTGGGTGTGATAATGGTCACACAACGTAGTGGGCAAAGTGGACTTTCCTTTAATTGCTGCGGATAAAGGTTTCCAAAGTCTGAGCGGAAGCGTATAATTTCTAGTTATTCTGCAAGTATAATATCCGAAGTCGGACAAGATGGACTCTAATCAAGCTGAAAAGGCGAGTTGCAATGAATTCGCGGTCGTTAAACCATCCGTTTAAGACCTGCTTTTGTCCACAAATGGGCAATAGGCAGGGAGTATGATTCTCTTATACTTCTACGGTGTTAATCATATAAGTATAGATTGTGACAGCTATTCGGATTTTTGATGACCCCTGTACGTGATTAAACATTCTGAAATACAGATTTGAAAGTGCAGCTAAGATAAGAGGGGTGAATCATGGGGACGGCAGAAGGCATTACAAGAGGCTTCTATGAAGATATAAAGGAAGCTGCGGCTCATATCGTAGACGTATTAAGTGGTATATTGAAGGTCAATACCATCTTTGTTGCCACGAATGACGGGGTGACCAATGTCATTTTGGAGGCCTTTAATCGTACGGAAGAGTTAGTTGTTAAAGGCAGTGCACTTCCATTTACGGATTCATATTGCAGCCTGGTATTAAGAGACAACGGTAACGTGCTTACGATCCCGGATACATGTGAACATCCGATGACACGATCCATGGGCGTTACGAGCGGACTTGGCAATCGCTTCTTCGTGGGCGTGCCTATTATGAGAAGATCGGGCGAAACATTTGGCACCATCTGTCTGATGGATGATCCTGGTTATGTGATCAGCGAAACCGATATGAAGACACTGAAGGCGATGGCTGTATTCCTGGGTTATGTTGTTGATCTGGAAAGCACGTTGCATGTTCAGGAGCAGAAATTGAGTGATTCGGAACAAATGCAAGAACAGCTCCAGGCAGAGAAAGAACGTGCCGAATCTGAGGCTATGACCAAAACACAGATGTTGAAGCTAATGAGTCACGAGATTCGCAATCCTTTGAACGGTATTTTGGGACTGACAGATCTGATGCGCACACCGGATATGCCTGAGGAGCAGTCCGAATATGTGAACATGATTGAGACAAGCGGCAATATTCTGCTTTCCTTGCTGAATAATATGATGAATTTCAACATAAATGAAGCAGGTAAAACGGTTATACATGATGATCCGTTTGATCTGGTAGGTACCATTGAGAATACCGTGTATCTCTATGCCGGGATTGCGACGGGCAAGAACATTGAGCTGGGATTAAATCTTGAACTGAATGTATCTCAAGTGTTCGTTGGTGATGAAGTCAAGATTGGACAGTTGCTTGCACACGTCATTCAATATGCTCTCGATTCAACGCGTGAAGGTTCCGTTCTGATCACAGCAGTGGTGAACGGAGAAGAATTGGAGGAGACCGGTACACTTCAGCTCAAGGTGAAGTACACGGGTCAGATGTTATCGGACAAGAAGACACCAACCTTTAACAGCCAAGATGAAAATTTGAATATCCAAAAACTGATTGGAAGCAATCTGGGTTTAGCTGTAAGCCAGAATCTTGCCATTCTCATGCATGGCCGTATTCAGGTGAGCAGTGTGAAGGAAAATGAGACGGAATTCAACATCTCCCTTCCGTTGCGCAGATACTGGGAGTTACCTCAACTCGCAAGTGTTCAGCAGCGGTTAAAAGGGAAAAAGGTGTTGCTTGCCAAGGACCCTGATATTTTGCAAGGTGTCTCTTCCCTGATGCGTAGGTGGGAGATGGATGTACACATGACCTCGGGTGTGACATTAGCGCATGATTGGATCAAGGAAGGATTCATGCCGGATGTAGCCGTTGTGGATATGGGATTAATGGAAGGCGGTGCGGTCGATTTTGTACATGAACTGAAACAGCGACTGCAGAATCTGCCCGTCATTGTTCTTGTTCCTTATGGTATGCACATTGAATTGCATGAAGCAGAAGCCTTTGATGCTGTTCTGACCAAGCCGGTCAGACAGGCTGATCTGTTGAATGCATTGAGCATTACTTTGCCTTAGATCATGATCATAGATCTTTATTCGGCGCACCTTATAGGTGCGCTTTTTTTCATTTTCCATTTTCTGAGCCAAAGCCCTTTTATTCCGAGCTGGTTACGTTACAATAGAAAGTGAACTTCATCTTTATAACCAACAGAGGAGGATATGCAATCAATGGATTATCGCAGATTAGGTGGAAGCGGACTGAAAGTAAGCGAGATCAGCCTGGGAAGCTGGCTGACGTACGGAGGGTATGTGGAACGTGAGAATGCGGTGAAATCAATTGAAACTGCATTTGATGAAGGCATTAACTTTTTTGATACTGCCAATGTATACGAACGGGGTGCAGCAGAAGAACTGCTGGGGCAGACGCTCAAAGCATATTCCCGTGACTCTTATGTACTTGCAACCAAAGTATTTGGCAAAATGGGTGATGGTCCGAATGACCAGGGGTTGTCTCGCAAACATATCAAGGAGCAATGTGAAGCCAGCTTGAAGCGCCTGGGCGTTGAATATGTGGATATCTATTACTGCCATCGTTATCATACCGAAACACCAATTGAAGAAACACTCCGCGCGCTCGATGATCTGGTACGCCAAGGCAAAGTGTTATATGTAGGCGTCAGCCAGTGGACAGCGGCTCAGATGGAAGCTGCGTTGGGTACAGCAGATCGTTTGCTTCTGGATCGTATCGTGGTCAATCAGCCGGTGTACAACATGTTTGACCGTTATATCGAAAATGAGATTATCCCGCTCGGCGAGCGTAAAGGCATCGGACAAGTTGTATACTCCCCGCTTGCTCAAGGTCTATTGACCGGGAAATATACGTCCGTTTCCGATATCCCAGAGAATAGCCGTGCTGCCAAGCTAGGATGGGACGAAGGAAAGATCAATGCGGATCGTATCGGGAAAGTTCGTCAACTGATTGAAGTGGCGGACAAGCTGGATCTGAAGGTTGGCCAACTGGCCCTTGCCTGGATTCTGCGCCAGAACAATGTATCCAGTGCACTTGTAGGGGCGAGTCGTCCCGAGCAGGTAAAAGAGAACGCGGCTGCATCTGGCGTGAAGCTGGATGCTGCCATTGTGGAGGAGATTGAGAGTATCCTTGCTTGATCTCCTGTCAGCACACAAGCTGAGATGATATCTAATGATCTATAAAGAAAGGGATGTCCTGTGCGCCTGAATAGGCGAACGAGACATCCCTTTTTTGGAGAACATTGAAAGGTTAGTTTATTGAAAGGTTAGATCGGAATTTAAAGTGTAAGAGGCAAGGAACGAAAAGTAAAGGCACACACACGGTTACGCCCTGTATTCTTGGCTTCATATAAAGCACGATCGGCCTGTTCGAAGAAATCATCATCGTCATGATCATCACAATGATCGGGGTACACGGCTACACCAATGGAGATGGTTAGACGTGTCGTGTGCCCGTCAGGCAGAGCAAAATGGTATTTCTCTACAGCCTGTCGTATAGATTCGGCGGTAGCCACGGCCTGACGGTGTCCACAGTCGAGCAAGAGAATGGCGAATTCTTCCCCACCATTTCGTGATACGATATCAGCAGAACGTGCATGTTCAACAAGTAGTTGTCCAAGTTGCTTCAGGACCGCATCGCCAGCGGAATGACCATAGGTGTCGTTTACCTTTTTGAATCGGTCAATATCAATGGCAAGCAAGGAAAGCTTCTGTTGGTAATCCCGCGCACGCTGGAGTTCCAGTTGAAGTGATTTTTCGAACTGTCGTCGATTGCTCAGGTTGGTAAGATGATCGGTAGAAGCTCTTTTTTCCAATAGAAATAACATTTCATTAGATTTATTAATGAATTCTGCAATGAAATAGATAAATAATCCACCGGCAAAGGAAATGGTCATTTGTAACGGATATATCTTCATTAATGAATTCATGCTGTCTGTATTCAACATAAGAATGATAAAGATTAATGTCATGCCAAGCAGATTCATTGTAATTATTTTGGTCAGTCTGGACCAAGGAGCATAGGCGAAGTATACACCGGACAGTCCGATCAGAGTCATGACAAAACCTGCATCTATGGCAGAGGATGATAAGTCGAACATCAGAATACGAATGATCGAGATCATGAGTCCCGTAACGACCGAAGCCAATCCTCCCATATATACCGCTGCGGTAACGATGGCCAGATGCCGTAGATCTACAATCGTAGTTTCGTTCAGAGGGAATGAATAGTTCATGAGTACTGTGCCATATATACCGAATAATAAGCCGCCGATCAACTGAACACGTAACGAGGGAAAAGGCAATCGGATACTATAGAACTTTGCGATGATCCCGGACACATACATAAACGTAATCATGACACAGATATTAATGAAAAAAGTGCTAAACAACCGACATTCCCCCTTTTTACGCACATCCCTATATTTTATCTGAAAATTTGCGCTGTAGCGAACCATATTATCCCAAATTTATGAGGGGATTGCTGGTAAAGGTGGTTTATTTGCATATACAGGATGTTAGAGTGATATTGACTTCAATATGCAATGAGATTTATACTTAATCTAAATCAAAATATATTCCTTCTTTTTGGGAAGACCATCATAAGTAGAAGATCAGTGTCTGATTTCATATAAAATGGATCAATAATAAAGGAGAAATGGTTGTGAGAACTTTAAATCTGACGATACAACGGCAAGCGGTATATGATGTGGTGCGCCATTCAGAGGATCACCCGACAGCTGCTGATGTCATGAATCGACTCGTGGAACAAGGATATAATCTTGCTTATGGTACGGTGTATAATTCTCTTCGTTATCTGACGGACAAAGAATTGATACGGGAACTTAAACTCGGAGAGACAGCAAGCCGGTACGATGCCCGTATGGATGATCATCAGCATATTATGTGTGAAGTGTGCGGCAAAGTGGACGAGGTGATGACAGAGGTTCCTCCACAATGGATGAAACAGGTAGCTGAAGAAACCGGATATGCAATCGATCATGCTCATGTGGTCTTTGGAGGTGTCTGCGGGGAATGCAGAAACAAACGGATCAAGTAAAAATAAAACTGCCTGGCCGCCGTTTACCCCTAAGGGTTAAACCAGCCTTGTCTGACTCAACACCCCTTGTGGACAATTGTCCGGTTACAAGGCGTGTTATTCTGATCAGCCCGATGCCGGGGCAGGTTCATGAACTGGTAAAGGCCTTAACGGATAGTTGCTTTGATGTACTGGTCTTCCATCGCTGGGAACCGGATCTGCATGAGCGTCTTGTCTTTGATCTGTTGATCTATGATCTGTCTGTTGCTGGAACTATCGATGCATTTGCCGGCATTAGCAGCCGATTGAATCATGAGGCTGAGCATACAACCCCTTGTTTGTATCTGGTTGGTGAGAAGATGATTGGCAGTGCAAGTGGACCGATGCTTCAGGAGGAATTGCTGGTGTGGCCTGCACGCCCGCAGGAAGCACTTTACCGAGTGCAGCGCATGATTGGCAACAGCCCTGCTCTGCCCAACCGTGGTTTTTTGCCTGAGGAAGGGCACCGTATCGGATTCAAAGATCTGTGGCTCGATCGTGAAAGGATGAGTGTACAGCGCGATAATAACCGGATTCATCTAACCAAGACCGAATATGATCTGTTACTCAAGCTGATTGATGCCAAAGGTGCAGTCATTTCCCGTGAGGAAATGCTCAGCGATATCTGGGAGACGGACTTTACGGGTGGAAGTAATGTGGTCGATGTTCATATCAAAAGCTTGCGCAAAAAATTGGGCGATAATGCGTCTTCGCCGCAATATATTGTAACAGTAAGAGGAGTGGGCTACCGCCTGGCGGATTAGTCCGCTTTTTTTTGCCCAAATTTTATCTTTCACTTCATGCTTTTTCGGGTACTACCTAATAGAGAGGCAGATCAGAATCATTCCCTTAAAACATGTTCATAGTTCATTCATGAATGTTGAAGAACCTCATCTTAATCTCATGTGAACCTCATGCAAGAGTAGAGTGGGACATGTTAGAATCAATTTAACAGTTAGATCAAGTCTAAATGTATATTTAAACCGAAGCCGAATATGATTTTAATAGTAGATATATAACAGCCGTGAGACCCATTAGAGGAGGACGACATGATGACAGAACGTATGACAACGAATCAGGGAGCACCTGTAGGTGACAACCAGAATTCCCGCACAGCAGGCAGAAGAGGGCCGACACTGCTTGAAGACTACCATCTCATTGAGAAAATAGCCCACTTTGACCGTGAACGTATTCCCGAAAGAGTCGTACATGCGAGAGGTGCCGGAGCTCATGGTGTATTCACGCTGGAGCAGAGTATGAAGGCTTATACAACAGCTGACTTCCTACAAGATCCAGGTACGGAGACGGATGTGCTGGTTCGTTTTTCAACCGTTATTCATGGTACGGGATCACCAGAGACTGCACGAGATCCACGTGGATTTTCCGTCAAATTTTACACACGGGAAGGCAACTATGATATTGTCGGTAATCATCTGCCCGTTTTCTTCATTCGTGATGCGATGAAGTTCCCTGATATGGTGCATTCCTTGAAGCCGGCTCCGGATACAAACATTCAGGAACCTGCCCGATATTGGGACTTTATGACCCTCTCACCGGAATCAACACATATGATGACTTGGTTGTTCTCTGATCTGGGCACACCAGCAAGTTATCGGGAGATGGATGGTTTCAGCGTACATGCTTTCAAATGGATTAATGCACAGGGACAGGTCCACTATGTGAAATACAAATGGGAGTCTGCACAAGGCGTGCGAGGCTTCTCTCGTCAGGAAGCTGCCGAGGTACAAGGACAGGACTTTAATCATGCTACCCGGGACCTGCATGAACATATCAAGAACGGGCAGTACCCGCAGTGGAAGCTTCAGGTACAGCTCTTGAAGCCTGAGCAAATGGATGATTTTGCTTTTGATCCACTCGACCCAACCAAAACATGGCCTGAAGATGTATTGCCGTTCCATACGGTAGGGACCATGACCCTGAATCGGAATCCACAAAACTTCTTTGCTGAAGTGGAGCAGGCGGCCTTTTCTCCTAGTGCGCTTGTACCCGGAATTGAGCCTTCCGAAGACAAATTGTTGCAAGGACGTCTATTCTCCTATCCAGATACACAGCGTCACCGGCTTGGACCGAACTATTTGCAAATTCCGGTGAATTGCCCGTACGCACCCGTTCGTAATCATCAGCGTGATGGACTCATGAATGTGAATCAGGACCCATCTCCGGTGAACTATGAACCCAACAGTTCAGGAAACAGCCCGCAAGAAGATCCGGCATACCGGGACAGTCAGGTTCCGTTGCAAGGGCATGTTACAAGAGAGAAAATCGAGAAGACGGATGATTATACGCAGTCAGGGGAGCTGTTCCGTTCATTTACTCCTGTAGAGCAGCAGCATTTGCTTGATAATCTGATCAATGACCTTAAGGGCGTATCTGTTGATATTCAAATGCGTGCCCTGTGCCACTTCTTCCGAGCGGATGGACAGCTTGGCGGACGTTTGGCTCATGGACTCGGCGTGGATATTTCTGCACATATGCCGTCACAGGATGGAAAATAAAGTACAGTTTGACCATGTTCTACAACATCATACGGACTAATATTCGTTGAAGACCGGGCAGAACCGCGAACGTGCGGAACTCCCGGTCTTTGGCCTTTTTTACTGAAATGGAAAACAAATTTACAAATCATTTACATAAAATAGCTGACATAGAGGTTGACTTCTCATATGATGGCACTACAATGGGTAGTGTGAGGGGTGTCAGAAAATGAGAATACACAATTTCAAAGTGGGTGAGCGTGGGCTCAACCGATTTTTTGGTCCGCTGGAGGCCAAGATCATGGACATTTTATGGGCTCGTCCTGGCAGTAGCATCCGTGAAGTGCAGACCGCACTTGAACAAGACAAAGACGTCAATTTTAATACAGTCATGACCGTGATGAACCGGCTCGTAGACAAGGGACTTCTCGGAAAGTCACAAAAGGGCAGAACATCTTTGTACCAACCGGTACAGAGCAAGGAGGAGTTTATGAACGACCAATCCAAGGAACTGTCACATGAGTTGGTGGATGAATTCGGAGCTTTGGCATTGAATCATATGCTGGATGCGCTGGACGAAGCAGATGCGGGTCTGATTGAACGCTTGGAACAGAAGATCAAACAATGGAAAAAGGATAGCGATTAAGATGTGGAAGACCCGCTCGAAACTTTTGTTTACCGTCGGGTTTGGCATTCCGTTACTCGTGTTCATGCAGATGTTCATGTACGCGATGTACAAAATTTTTGGCTGGGATATCCCGTTTAACCTGCTCTGGCTCTGCAATCATTGGATGAGTCGACTGGGATGGTTATCTGTGGGACATTTCCTGCTGGCACTGGTATTGCTGACATTTGCGGGAACAGGCTGGTTGTTAATGGTGCGTATCATGAAAACCAGAGCAGCCGTACGTAAGCTTCGCTCCATGGAAGTGCGTGCATTGTCTCGTGAACTGGAGTCCAAGTATCACCATCTCGGACAGCCGGGATTCATTGTGGTGGACAAGCATTCTCCGGTTGCATTTACAATTGGTTTATGGAGACCTTGCATCGTACTCTCCACGGGACTTCTGACGATGCTGGATGCAGAAGAGGAGACTGCAGTTGTGTACCACGAAGTCCATCATCTGTGGCACCGTGACCCACTGAAGACAACACTGTTATCGGTATTTGCAATCATGATGCCGTATATTCCTGTATTGAAGCATACTTCGAAACATTACAATATTGTTAGAGAAATTCTGGCAGACAATGAGGCCATTGAGCGTACAGGCAATGTGGCAGGCATTGGCAGTGCTTTGCTCAAGCTGCTCCGTGCTTGTCCAGAGCCTTGGGGGGCCAAAGAACTGACCGTTCAATCCTCATTTGCGGATACGTCGGTGAATGTCCGCATTTCACGTCTGCTGGACCCGGAACAGGACGTGACGCTGAGGTTGCCACGTTATGCTGTTCTGATGTCGGCTACTGTTTTTCTATTGCTGTCTATCTTGTTTGTTTGGTCCATCGGATAGATTAATTGGGCTAAATGTGAAGTCGAATATAATGAGGAAGGAAGATGAACATGAATAATAAAAGTGTAGAGATTGGATTACTTTTCTCAAGGATTATGATCGGTTTGATCTTTGTATTGCACGGCTGGAGTAAATTCGAAGGTGGAATCAGCGGTACGGTAGGTTTTTTCGAAAGTATTGGTATTCCCGGATTTCTTGCATCCGTTGTAGCCATCATTGAGTTGGTAGGTGGTGCAGCGATGATTCTGGGTCTGGGAACACGTGTGTTTGCTGCCCTGTTTGCCATCGTGATGGTTGGCGTTCTGTTTACAGCCAAAGTGGGTGAGCCGTTCCTGAGTGGTACCGAGTTAGATTACCTGCTGCTTGCGGGTTCCCTGACACTGCTCTTCACAGGAAGCCGCCTCCTGGCCGTGGATTATCTGTTCTCCAGACAGGGGAACGCTCGCCAGAATGTGAGTGCTTGAATTGACTAACGATCGCTAAAAAATAATGAAGTGCAGGATGAGTCCTGTAACGAGGTTCTTTATTGGCCAGGCCGGTTCGGGAATTGATTGCGAACCGGGCTGATCAGTAGAGAACTTTTTTCGTTTGGACGACATGCCTATAGTTTGTTACAATGAGAATAAGTATGCTACTAAGAAAAAATAAGGAGGATGCATTTTATGATTAACGTCATTCCATCCGATGCCCGCTCCAGCTTCGATCGAGGCTGGCTCCGTGGTAGTCACAGCTTTTCTTTCGGAGAATACCAAGACCCGGAGAATACGGCGTTTGGACCGATGCGGGTAGCGAACGACGATGTGATCGCGCCTGGTCGCGGTTTTGGGGCTCACCCGCATAGTGATATGGAGATTGTATCGATCGTACTGAACGGCAAGTTACGACATGAAGATAATCTGGGCAATGTAGCCGTTACAGGCTTTGGTGGTATCCAGCGGATGTCAGCAGGCAGTGGCATGATTCATACCGAACATAATGCATCCGATACCGAAGAAGTACGTTTGCTTCAGCTCTGGTTCATGCCACAGACAAAAGGGTTGGAGCCCTCCTATGAGACGACATCATTTGATCCAGCGGCATTGGCAGGAGCACTCGTGCCGATTGTATCCCCAGATGGGGGACCAAGAGTTGCGACCATTCATCAGGATATGACGATCTACCTTGGCCGATTAGCCAAAGACGAAACGTTAACCTTTAATCAGGATGCAGGCCGCCGAATGTACATTTTCTCCATCGAAGGCAAGCTGGGATTGGATGGAGAGTACCTGTTGAACGAAGGCGACACGGCTCGTGTGGAACAGCGGGATTCAATCGAACTGCAAGGAAACGAAGATACGTTCTATATGATTATTGATTTGCCGTAGATGGCTGATGAAATGAACTCCAAGATGAAGGAGGATATACACGTATGGCGCAACAGGAATGGTTTATGGTTAAACATGCGGTGACCGGACGAGGATTAGCTAATAGCAAAACAGATTCCCTGTCCTATCGGTTCCAACAGGAGGGTACAAGTTTCATATTTACCGTTACGGGTCTGGACGAGCAGATTGTGGAACAGATTATGGAGCTTAGACAGGAACTGAATGTATTCCGTTTTGTCCAACGCAAGGATCAGCCCCTTTTGAAACACTGGTACTACGTAGATGGTGAACGGGTAGTATACGACAGGGAGAGTCACACGCTAAGCATCTATGCGAAGTCGGAGATTCGTTATGTGCCTGAAGATTATTTTGCGGATTAACTTATAAGTACCTATAGAACTTGGAACATCTCAGAGGTCTCTGTTAAATACAGAGGCCTTTTTGCTGTCTAAAAACTCAGAGAATTTAATCGTAATTTTGCAAAAAAGACCACATAATTCCCTGCTGTCTGGCACAAGCTACCTTGTATAAAAACAAGAACGGAGGGGCGGCATATGGCAGACAAAACATCTGGGAAAGACAAGTCCGGACAACCGGGACGAGCTTCAGAAGAAAAAAAACATATTCCTTTGGGACTGCCGTCCCCGCCTTTTCTTCGGCAGCCAATTAGTGCAGTACATGAAACTCAGATTAAGGCGGTAAAGGAGATATTCTCCGATTGTTCTGATGTGGTTTTTCGCAACGTCATGATTACGCCTGAAGTGAAAGGACTTCTCGTCTATATTGAAGGTATTGTCAATTCGGCTGATATCCAGGAACACATGCTGCGACCGATTATTCGAGGGCTGGTGCAGCAGCGAACAGATGAACCTGATGTTCCACTGGATGATACAACCGTTGAGCTAACACAGGTGAAGCGAGTGGATACCTGGGCTGCTGCGACAGAAGGGGTGCTGGCATCCTCTGCCCTTCTGGTGGTCGACGGAAGTAACAAAGCCTGGATGTTCAATGTCAAAGGTGGAGTCAGACGTGGTGTGGAGGAACCGCAGACAGAATCCGTGATTCGGGGACCGCGGGAGGGATTTACGGAAACGCTCCGTGTGAATACGGCCTTATTGCGGTTCAAGCTGAAAACACCTGCTCTCAAGATGGTGAGTATGACCCTTGGAACAGACACCAAGACAGATATTGTGCTGACCTACCTGGAAGGTATTGCCGATCCAAAAACGATTCAAGATGTTAAGAAACGTCTGGAAAAAATCAATATTGATGGCATCCTGGAGACGGGTTATATCGAGGAATTGATTGAAGATCATCCGTATTCCCCTTTTCCTCAGATGCACTACTCGGAGCGGCCGGATACCGTTGCAGGCAATCTGTTGGAAGGACGCTTTGCCATTATGGTAGATGGAACCCCATTCTCGCTGATTGCTCCAGTCACGATGTGGCAGATGCTGCAAGCCAGCGAGGATTATTACGAGCGATTCTTCATCAGTAATCTGGTGCGGTGGATTCGCTTCCTATTCGTAGCCATCGCTCTGTTCCTGCCAGCCTTGTATATCTCTATTACAACATTTCATCAGGACATGCTGCCAACTACGCTGATTCTAAGTATCGCAGGTGCCCGGGAAGCCATTCCTTTTCCAGCTTTGGTTGAGGCGCTCATTATGGAGCTGTCGTTCGAAGCTCTCCGGGAAGCGGGGGTCAGGTTACCCAAAACAGTGGGTCAGGCTGTCAGTATCCTCGGTGCACTTGTGATCGGACAGGCCGCAGTTCAAGCGGGGATTGTATCCGCACCGATGGTTATTATCGTATCCATGACAGGAATAGCTTCCTTCACGATCCCGCGATTTAACTTCGCGATTACGGTGCGTCTACTCCGATTTCCGATCATGTTACTGGCAGGTATGCTTGGACTATATGGCATCGTCATCGGCTTGGTTCTGATCTCGGTACATCTGACACAGATGACTTCGTTCGGTGTCCCATATCTCTCCGGTCTTAGCCCGTACAGTAAAACAGATACCAAAGACATTCTCATTCGTGTGCCATGGTGGAAAATGATCAATCGTCCTTCTACGGTACATCGGGATCAGAAACGGATGACCGAAAAGATCAACGGTTCCCCTGAAGCTGAGGAAGGGTGGTGAACCCATGCAGTTCATATATAAGTACCGGGCAGTGATAGCGCTGTTGTTATGTACCACTTTTATTTCAGGTTGCTGGGATCGTAAGGAGATTAACGATGTTGCCTTTGTGATTGGTATTGCTGTCGATAAGGAGGGAGACAATTACAGATCCAGTCTTCAGATTGCTCTGCCGGGACAATCCGGTTCTTCCGGTAGTGAAGGAGGCGGAGGCGGCACGAGTGGAGATAAATCCTGGTTCATGTTATCCAATACAGCCAAATCATTGCATGGTACGTCTATTGAAGGTCAAAAGGAACTCTCACGAAGAATCTACTATGCGCATCGCCGTACGATGCTTATTGGTGAGGAGCTTGCCCGGGATGGCGTGGCCTCCATGCTTGATCTGTTTACGCGGTATCCGCTGAACCGATTCTCTGCATTGCCAGTGGTCACAAAAGGTGCAGCATATGAAGTCATGGATACGGATGCACCTATAGAGAAGTTTCCATCCGAGATGGTGCGGGAACTGTGTTTCCTCAATATGCGTAATCCACGTTCACTTAAAACGTTTATAGATGCCATTCTTAGTGAAGGTGTGGATCCATTCCTGCCGGTCGCTTCGAAAGTGACCAATGTTCCAAAAGGGTGGAAGGACGCCAAAACAAACATCAAGCTGGATGGATTGGCCATCTTCAAGAAAGATAAGTTGGTTGGCATGATTGACAAAGCTCCAGCTGATGCGCTCATTCTTGCTATGGGCGAAGCCAATGCGCCGGAGATTATGGTTAAAGCTCCTGGCGGAGATGGAGATATGTTCATCAAGTTGAACGAGAACAACGCTTCACTACATCCCAGTATCAAGGCTGATAAGGTCACCGTGAATATTGAATTATATGCCAAGGGAGTTCTCGTAGATAACGAATCCAATTATGGTGACCGACGTGAGAATGAGATTCAGAAGATAAATGAAGCCATTCACGAGAAAATAAAATTGGATATCGAGGAAGGTGTCCGGTTGGTTCAGGGGAAATATCATGCGGACATTCTTGGAATCGGTCGATCCATTCATCAACATCTGCCGGCCAAGTGGGACACGATGAAGGATCGCTGGGATGACATATACCCTGAAGTCGAGGTGACGGTTACTCCCCATGTCATTATTGAAAACGTTGGGGTGAGCAATAAACCAATTGGCGTCGGAGAGGATGAAGTTGTACATGATTAAACCACTCTTATTTACCTTCCTGGCCATGGTAATCGTGGTCATTTTGATGGATTTCAGACATTTGAAACAGGCAGCTGCCATTAATCGCTGGCTATCCTATAGTTTGATAGCAGTGGCTACAGGCATTTGGTTCTATGTGACTAATCTAAGCAAAACCTTATTTGTGTCGGTATGGATAAGCCACGTTATCCAGCGCTTACTGCCACTGCCCTAGGTTGTCGACAGGATGCATTAAGTTTGCGAGATCGCGAGAGGGAAAGGAGGTATATCATGAATCAGAGAGTGACACACCGTCAGATGATCCTGCTCGTGCTGCTGCTCAGTATTTCAGGAACGTTAATTCAGCCTCACGCGCAAGCTATCTACTATGCGGAACAACACGCTTATCTCTCGTATATACCTGTAGTCGTAGTGATGCTTGCATCCATGTGGATGTTAAGTCGGGTCCAGCGGAGATTTCCGGATCAGGATCTATTTCAAGCCCTTGCTGGGCGATTCCCCTTTTTGGGAAGGCTCGCAGGATTGATGTACATTTTGTTTTTTTTCTTTGTGTTTGCGAGGGATATCCGGTTAACGGGGGATTATATCAGCATAACTCTGTTAGAGACCACGCCCATCTCCATCATTGTGTTATCACTGATCGTTATGGGAGTTTTTATCGTCAGAGGTGGGCTCGGCTCCTTGATCGGTATGTCGGAGTTGTATGTGACATTGTTTCTCTTAAACTCCGTGATTGTGCCTTTCATGCTCATTCAACAGATCAATATGGATAATTTGATGCCGTACTTTCACGTTGATGTTACGGGAGTGGGCAAGGGGAGTTGGTACATATTTTCGTTTTACGGAGAGATGATTGCATTACCTTTTGTTATCAAAGGCAGTGATTTTCGATATAAATCGGTTGTGTCAGGTATTATCCTCTCTGCACTCCTGATGATGTTAATCCTTGTGGAGACCATTACCTCCATTGGAGTTCCTATCGCTTCAAGGTTGGTGTATCCCTCCTATGAATTGGCAAGACAATTGCAAATCAGTGATTTCTTGGATCGGTTTGACCTTGCGCTGGCAGCGGCAACCTTGCCTACTATGATCACGAAGATTGCATTTGACCTGTACTTTGTCTGCTGGGGATTGAAGCGAATCATTCCGAACGTATCGGGAAAGGTGTTGACAGGCCCGATTGCCCTTGTCGGATTTGTCTGTGCATTCTGGTTCTTCCGAAATGCCATTCAGCTCAATCGTTTTACTCGGGAATGGACGTGGATCGCCATTGTATTTGAAGTGATGTTCCCTATCGTGCTGTTTCTTTTCCTTCGTCCTCGCAAAAAGGATAAAAAAGAATCTACCCAACAGAGATCGGGAGAACAGTCAAAGAAAGAGAAACATGAGCCGGAACAAAAATCGGCTGATTCGGAGAAGGACGGAGAGAAAAGACGGAAAGATTCTCATGGCGGAGAACTCCAGCCTTCCTGATGCATTCCATCAAAAATCCTTATAGATGAACGGGCAAAAAGAGGGAAAGTACAGTTTCCCTCCACAGAAGTACCCTGTATACTGTAGTCAGACTGATGAACATTCGGCTGAACTAACGGGGGGAACATGAATGGCTCAACATTTGGCAGGTGTGCGTGTAGCATTGACAGGACCACGAAAATCGAAAGAAATGTCCATACTGGTTGAAAAAATGGGTGGAATCCCGCTTGTGCGACCGGCACAGGGGACCGTATTCCTGGATGATCGGAGTATCAGGGATGGGCTGGTATCCTGGATCTCAGACCCGCCAGATTGGGCGGTATTAACGACGGGTATGGGATTGGATGCATTGTTTGAAATGGCTGAGGATATGGAAGTGGCAGGCCAATTGTTGGATGTATTATCAGAATCCTCAATTGCGGCAAGGGGATACAAGACGGTGAATGCGCTCAAAAAGCGCAAGCTAACACCGCTGGTACGAGATGATGACGGTAGCACGGACGGGCTTATCCGAGAATTCACCCCACATGATCTCGCAGGGAAAAAGGTTATGTTGCAGCTTCATGGGGAGACAGCTCCCAAACTCGTTGCATGGTTGGAAGAACAAGGTGCCATCGTCAGACAAGTGCTTCCTTACCGCCATGTACCGCCAGAAGAGGCAGAACTGGAACAGTTATTGAATGAAATTCTAAATTTCGAAGTAGATGCTGTTGCGTTCACAAGTGGGCCGCAGGTTAGATTTCTGACGCAATATGCGGCCTCCCAGGACAAGCTTGAGCCGATGCTTGCAGCCTTCAGACAAGGTGTAATTCCTGCGTCTGTAGGTAAAGTTACCGCAAACTCCATGCGTGAAGAAGGCATTGAGGCACTGGTCATTCCGGAGGAAGAGAAGATGGGAGCACTCATCGTTGAGCTTGGACGTTACTTTGCAGCAGGGCGTGCGGCCAAGATTAGAGATTAGTGGCCTGCTTTTAGATCAGTTCGACAAAAAGCTTTTGGCGTCGCTTCATGAATAAAGAGTGTGCATTAATCTTAACCGCATCGCTATATGATGCGGTTTTGTTTAGATTATAGAATTTATACGTTATAACTAAAACACGAATGTATATCCTTGATAGTGCTTCGATCAGAAGCTTTTCTTATCTAGAAGTAAAGGTGGATATGACGATGACCATTGCAGATCGTAACGCCAGACCCCGACTTATCATTGCAGGGACCGGAAGTGGTGCAGGAAAAACGACAGTGACCTTGGGGCTAATGAGAGCACTTGCTCAGCGTGGCTTGAGTGTACAAGGGTTCAAATGCGGCCCGGACTATATTGATCCGACATACCATACCGCCGTCACGGGCAGACCGTCACGTAATCTGGATGCATGGATGACATCGCCTGAATACGTGAGAGATACGTTCGAGAAGGCATCGGCGGGACATGATATTTCCATTATTGAAGGCGTTATGGGCCTCTACGATGGCAAAGATCCGCTCAGCAATACAGGCTCAACTGCAGAGATTGCTCTGGTCACGCAGACCCCTGTGATTCTGGTTGTGGACGTACGCAGCATGGCTCGCAGTGCGGCCGCGATTGTCTTGGGTTTTCAACAGCTGGAGCCTGAATTAAATATTGCCGGAGTAATCGTCAACCGTTGTGGAAGTGCGGGTCATTATACCATTGTGCAAAAAGCCATTAAGCAGATGTGCGGCATTCCTGTGGTTGGCTGGCTGAAGCGGGACGAAGACATGTCCATCCCGGAGAGACATCTGGGGCTGGTACCTGCCATTGAGCGCGGTGAACTGGAGCCATTATTTCAGCGGGCTGCCGATGTGCTGATGGAAGGCACCGATCTGGATCTTCTGCTGGATCTGGCGACAAGCGCCCCGCCTTTGAATACAGAAGAATTGAGTCCTGCGACTACTGCCCACGCTGATTCGGCTAATGCTGAATCTGGCTCGAATTACGATCTACATTCCAATTCAGTGATCCACGTTAATAATCGACATGTATCATATGCGGTACAGCCTGTCATTGCCGTTGCGCGCGATGCGGCATTTAATTTCTATTATCCCGATAATCTGGAATTGCTCGAAGCAGCCGGGGCACGATTACATTACTTCAGTCCGCTCGCTGGCGAAAGTATTCCAACAGATGTGGATAGCGTCTATTTGGGCGGCGGGTTTCCAGAGGAATTTGCAGCAGAGATTGCCGGTAACCAAGATTTCTTGGAAGGACTTCGACTGGCAGCACAATCCAACATGCCTTTATTTGCCGAGTGTGGTGGTTACATGGTACTTGGAGAAACGTTGACCGACCGAGAGGGAGTTACTTTCGACATGGCGGGCATTATCCACGCACAGGTGCAGATGCAGAAGAAGCGCGCTGCGCTTGGCTACCGTGAAGCAAGTAGCGTTCGGGATTCCTTTTTGCTGAAAAAGGGTGAAGTACTTCGGGGTCATGAATTTCATTATTCGACAATGACCTATCGTGATGAAGAAACGATTCCTTATGCGTATGAGACCAAGGGGATGCGTGGCTTGAAGCAAGAGGGATATGCCGCAGGCAACATCGTGGCGGGGTATACGCACGTTCATCTGGGCTCTTATCCGGCAGCTGCTCGAAGATGGGTGGAGCATTGTCTAGCCTATCGGCAGGAGCGATATATGCAGAGATAACAACAACTATTTATAGCTCAAATAGATAGCTGAATTCAATAAGCAAAATGGCTCTAATCTTTCTTTTACCTCCTGAGTCTTTGGTCGTGAAGTTGGCGATCCGATTCTGAATTAAAGGTTTTCAGATGAATATGTGGAATGAATAAAAGACAGAATCATTATGCGAGGGAGGGACATCATGATGAGAACCGTATGTGTAACGGGAGCTGCTCGTGGATTGGGATTGGCTTTGACGGCACAGATGCTGAAGAGAGGGTATCTCGTGTATGCGGCCGGTCTGGACGTGGAAGATTCCGAGGGAATTCGTATGCTTGCAGAAGGATATCCTGACCATCTGCGCGCCATCGAACTGGATATCGCGGACGACCTGTCGGTAGCTCTGTTCACGGAGACATTGAAGCTGGATACGAATCATTTGGATATGCTGATCAATAATGCGGCTATACTAGGAAGTATTACGGATCATATCCGCGGGCCGTTGAATATGGCGGAGATGGCTGAAGTATTTAATGTGAACACCTTAGGTACACTGCGTGTGACTCATTCCCTGTTACCCCTCCTTCTTCAAGGAAAGGTCAAGCTGATTGTTGATATCTCTTCCGAGGCTGGAAGTATAGAACAATGCAGTCGGGATGGGTGGTATGCCTATTGTATGTCCAAAGCTGCTTTGAACATGCAGGCCCGTCTTGTGCACAATGGTCTGAAGGATGAAGGCGGACAAGTGATGCTTGTGCATCCCGGTTGGGTACAGAGTTATATGAGGGGCGAATTGGATGTTGCTGCGGATCTCACGCCCGAGCAATCTGCACAGCATATCGCAGTACTTATCGACCGCCATGAACAGTTTAAAGGAGATCAGCCCGCATATGTGGACTACAAGGGAGAGAAGCTCCCCTGGTAGTTGGTTTTATACAGTGAGGTGAACAAGAAAGGAGATTAATTGAATGGATCATCGTAAAAAAGCATTATTACTTGGCGATTATACACATCCGGATTGGCACCCGCTTCAGGGGGTGGATGCGGAGATTAGCCGAATTTTCCATGATACTATGACTGTGCAGTGCAGTGAGAATCGGAATATGCTGCTGCAAGAAAATATAACCGGGTTTGATGTATGTATCTCATACATGGACGATTGGAAGGGTAAAGTCTCTCCACAGCAGACAGCAGGTTTGTTGTCCTATGTAAGTAATGGGGGTGGACTGGTCATTATACATAACGGCATTTCGCTCCAAAATCGTTATGAGCTCAAACAGATGATCGGTGCCAAGTTCCTGCATCATCCGGCGTATGCACCGCTTGAATTCACTGTAACGGCGGAAAGCCATCCCGTGACGGAGGGCATTTCGAATTTCACAATGGAAGAAGAGCCTTATCAGTTCGAATTTGGTTCTTTTGCCGAAACGAAAATATTACTTGAATATCAATCCGAAGAAGGACCAAAGCCTGCGGTTTGGGCTCATCGATATGGTGTTGGGCGTATTGTTTATCTGATGCCGGGTCACCATGTGCCGTCTTTTGCACACGAAACGTACCGGAAGTTACTTCTGCAAGCAGGCAAATGGGCTGCGCGTTACGTCTGATCGGACTGACATTTTTGCATGCAGAGTATAAGGGGTATAATATAGAGATCAACGAAGAGGAGGATGACAAAAATGAGCGATTTGTTCAAAAAGGCGATCTCGTTAGGGCTTGGTCTTACTGTCGTAAGCAAAGAAAAAATTGAGAAAACCGTGGATGATTTGGTCAAGCGCGGGGAACTTGCGCCCGGTGAATCCAAAGCTTTGGTTGAACGTCTGCTGGAACGGGGCGATGAAGAGCAAGGCCAGTTCAAGAGAGTGATTCAAGAACAGGTCAAGCGTGTGCTTCAGGAAGCTGGTGTGGCATCCGAAAGTGATGTAACCAGTCTGGAACAGCGCGTTGCCGTTCTGGAGAAAAAACTTGCCGAACTGGGCCACTCACCACAGCTTCAACCTGATGAATCCCCAGCTCCACTTGAAGTTCCTCCTCCTCTCAAAGGAAACGAGATCGAGTAGATGGCAGTGCGAATCAAACATGTCGGCAGATACCGTGAAATTGCCATGGCGCTAGTGCGTCATGGCTTCGGTTATATGGTCGAGGAGCTGGGTTTGTTCCAGTTGCTGGCTCTGCCCAGACGGTGGATGTCGCGTGAAGCACACACCACCAAAACGCTGAGTGAACGTATTAGGCTTGTGCTGCAGGAGCTGGGGCCAGCTTTCGTTAAGCTGGGGCAACTCGCAAGCACAAGGGCAGATCTGTTGCCTGAGTCTGTCATTCGCGAGCTGGTGAAGTTGCAGGATCAGGTCCCGCCGTTCTCTTCCGAGACGGCACGGGGTATTTTGGAACAGGAATTGGATACACCGCTGGAGGAGATCTTTTCCCGGTTCGAGGATACCCCTGTAGCTGCGGCCAGCATTGGACAGGTGCATCTGGGCAAACTTCAAAGCGGTGAATCGGTAGCCATCAAGATTCAGCGGCCGGGCATATCGCGTATTGTGCAGCGTGACCTGGATATTTTGCGTGAACTGACAGCCATGGCCGAGAAGCGCTGGGACTGGGTGAAGCAATATCAGATTCCGCAAATGGTCGAAGAATATGCTCAGGCGTTGATGGCCGAGCTGGATTATACGGTCGAAGGCCGGAATACGGAAAAGATTGCACAGCAGTACCAACAGGACAACAAGGTGAAAATCCCGACAATTTACTGGGATCAGACTTCGTCCCGTGTGCTCACTATGGAGTATATCGAAGGTATCAAGCTCAATGATCGTGAAGAATTGGTCAGACGCGGCCATGATCTGAACAACATTGCGGAGCGGCTGGTGGATTCATTATTGAATCAGATCTTTATTCAGGGATTCTTTCACGCTGACCCACATCCGGGCAATCTAATGGTATTGAAGGATGGACGTCTTGCTTTTATAGACTTCGGTATGGTGGGCAGTCTGAGTGATGAGATGAAACAACAGCTTGCTTCGCTTATTATTGGGTTAATGCGCAAAGATACCGACAGTATGATTCGGGCGATTGAGAAATTGGGCATGATGCCAGATGACATGGACCTGCGTGGGCTTCATGTGGATTTGGACAAGTTACGTACCAAATATTACGATATTCCCTTTTCCAAGATCAGTGTGGGTCAGGCGTTGAATGATTTGTTCGGCGTAGCTCAGAGGCACCGGGTTGTCATGCCTGCGGATATTCTACTGCTTGGTAAATCGTTGCTGACGATGGAAGGTGTAATCGAACATCTCGATCCTTCCCTGAGCATTGTAGATATGGCCGAGCCCTTTGGGCGGAAGCTGATCAAGGAACGTTTTAGCGCTGGAAGAATCAAGAATCGCTTGTTCCGCAGTGCGGCCGATATGGCCGAGAGTGTCATTGGTCTGCCAGGGCAGTTAAGGCAATTATCATCCATTATTAGCAAAGGCAAGCTGAGACTGGAGATTAGTGTCCCTGAACTGGATGCACTCATGCGCAGAATGGACCAGATCAGCAATCGGCTGTCTTTCAGTATTGTGTTACTTGCCTTCTGTATCATTATGGTGGGCCTGATTATCGGTTCGTCGATCAGTCATCAGTCCACGATGCTGTGGGATATTCCGGTCATTGAGATTGGTTTCCTGGTGGCGATTCTGATGGTGGCTTTCCTGCTCTATTCGATATTCAAATCGGGAAGGTTCTAGCAACAGCATTACATCACAAGAATACCCGTAAAGAGACTTTCTTCAATGGATCTTTGCGGGTTATTTTTTGTGAATAGAGAATTGGTGAGTAAATTATAGAAAGATTAAGATAATAGAAGAAAAGGTTCTGTTTTTTCGCCTTAACTGTATTAGTACATATCCGGTCCTGTGACTATAATAATAGGTCAGTACATTAACGGACCCGGTTTTTCTGAGAGGGGAAAACCTATGGGCATCAGGATCAGCTCCTGATGTCGCACGAGTAAGACAACTGAGGCAGTAATGGAACACCAGCGGTACACACTGGAACGGAAAAGACATGAGTGCATATTAACCCGTCAAGGCTATATGGATGGTAAATAATGATGCAACTCAGGCAAGAGCATAGGCGAATGAAGCGGAGAGGAATCCGTTGTTTTGTGCTGTCCTGGGTAGTTGGTTAGTGTGAACGGCTTCCGTTACTCTTCAGCAGATTGTTCATTATGAGGAATACGCGTAGGAGGAACGGCAAGAACATATGAATACTTTAAAACAACAATGGTTTGGCAACATTCGCGGAGACGTGCTGGCAGGCATTACGGTAGCGCTGGCGTTAATTCCGGAAGCCATTGCGTTCTCCATCATTGCCGGTGTCGATCCGATGGTCGGGTTGTACGCTTCGATTACGATTGCGATTGTGATCTCGATTGCTGGTGGAAGACCAGGTATGATCTCGGCGGCAACAGGTGCCATGGCGGTACTAATGGTTGGACTCGTCAAGGATTATGGCATGGAATATCTCTTTGCGGCTACGATTTTGACGGGCATTATCCAGTTTTTACTGGGCATATTTAAAGTTGGGAGATTTATTACGTTTGTGCCTCATTCGGTACTGACCGGATTCGTTAACGCACTGGCGATACTCATCTTTATGGCGCAGTTAACCCACTTCACGGGAGCGAACTGGATCATGTATGCGATGGTAGCGGGCACGCTGGCGATCGTTTATATTTTGCCACGGTTTTTCAAAGGCATTCCAGCTCCACTGATTGCAATTATCGTGATGACGATTATTACCTTGGTGTTTCATCTTGACGTAAGAACAGTCGGCGACATGGGGAATATAACGAGCACTCTGCCGATGTTCCACTTGCCAAATATTGCGTGGACTTGGGACACGCTGATGATTCTGCTGCCTTATTCATTCACCATGGCACTGGTTGGATTGCTGGAATCTCTGCTGACCGCAACAATCGTGGATGAGATGACCGAGACCAAGAGCAGCAAGAACCGTGAAGTGCGTGGTCAGGGTATCGCGAATTTTGTGAACGGTTTGTTTGGCGGCATGGGCGGCTGTGCGATGATTGGGCAGTCGGTCATTAATGTGAAGTCTGGCGGACGTGGAAGATTATCTACGTTTACTGCGGGTGCGTTTCTCGCGATCCTGTTGTTGCTGTTTAGCGGTGTGGTGAAACAGGTACCAATGGGGGCGCTCGTTGGTGTAATGTTTATGGTGTGTATCGGAACATTCGACTGGAGTTCCATCAAAAATATAACTCGCGTGCCGCGGGCGGAAGCCTTTGTCATGATCGTGACGGTGGCAATTGTGGTCTATACTCACGATCTGTCGATCGGGGTTATGGTCGGCGTTGTGCTCAGTGTGTTGCATTTTGGCTGGAAACAGACCAAGATTCGTGTACAGGCGAGCCAAGAGCAAGGGGAGAAGGTATATCGGGTTCACGGACCATTCTTCTTTGGCTCTTCGTCCCGATTCGTGGATGAGTTCGATGCAGAGGCCGATCCGAAGGAGATCACGATTGATTTCGGAGGGTCACATATCTGGGATAACACTGCGGTTGTGGCTATTGGAAAAGTGAAGTTCAAATATGCGAAGCTTGGCAAAACCGTGCACCTGCGCGGGTTAAACGAAGAGAGCACTCGCATTCTTGAACGGAGTGGGTTTGCTACAGCTGGAGGGCACGGTTCGTAACTTGGTTGCAACGAAGGTTGTTGTCCAAAGGTGCATTGTCTGACTATAGTTACGCGGACAAGGTGAAAAATGAACGGTTTAGTGAATCTGGAATTAAGGATCTAAACAAGCAATGAAGTTATGAAGGCTACTGTCCTAAAGTAGTGTTGAGCAGACATGCGACAGCCCTGTGTAGTAGACAACATAAAAAGATACTTTTTATCAGCGGCGCACTTTTCCCCAATGTAAGTTCGGGGAGAGGGGGTCGTTGTTTTTTTTATTAGAGTGTGTGGTGTGAACAGTGAAGAAGAGAGAAGAACGAAGAAGAAGTAGTAGTAGTTCTAATGGTGCTAGTGGTAGTTCTAGTAGAAGTAGAAGTAGAAGTTGGAGTAGCAGTTGTAGTAATAGTTCTAGTAGAAGTATAGGTAGTGCTGGTTGTTGTTGTTAGTTCTAGTATTTGTAGTTGGTGTTCTGGTCCTAGTAAATGTTGTTATTACTGTAGCCGATGTTATTGTGCTCAAGCTTGTTCCTTCAGTGTGTGTAAACTCTAACGAACCTGGCACGTCTTATATGGGGGTATTTCATGTTTTCGTTATTTTAACGAATCTCAGACATCTTATTTTGCTGATTCCACATATACTGATGCCGTTTCGCGGGTATTTCCGAGTAATAAGGTGACTGGAGTTCGTTAGAAAATCCAAACGGCTCTAATTGGCGTAATAGGGTATCCTGGATTCGTTAGAATTAGTGGTACGTGGGATTTCATCGTGAGAGCTATTTTCGAACCGCGAGAAATCTTGAATTCTGATCTCAATGTACAGAGTTATGTAAGGTACCTTTCAATTCCTGATACTTTCGCAAAATTGCTTCCTTTTGATCATTTTTCAGGATGACCTTCACAACAATTTATAGAATCATAGCAGCTATCTCTATCTCAACGATATCTCTCAACTATCCTGGGATTATGAACATAACGATCCATTACATCCATCTCAAAAAGTACCATAGACAGTGTGACCCGCTATGCCCTCAGCCTGACCACGTGCAGTTCAATCCTCAATCCCATTCTACAGAGTCAGAGTCATACTTCGAGTTAGCGCCTTATCTTGCTCCACTCATCATCGTTCTCAGAGGGGATCCTATGGTTACTGTAAAAATCATCCTCACACTCTCTGTCAAAATCAACCTCAAACTCACTTGGTCGATACAAGTTACGCTGATCTTGGGATTTTGTGCTACAAGTTAGGGGTGTAACGCTGTATCCCCTTTTGTTTTGCTTGACTAACGTGTAAACTACAGGTTATGGAGAAGAAGAGCAACGAGTGGATTGCTTTTTAAAAAATTCATTTCATAATCATGATTGATATAAGGAAAACTAGTCTTGATGGCAGATACTGATACTAAGGTCATTATGAAATGGACTTATCTAAATGAATATACAGAGGTGTAACGATTGGCAAACTTTGAACAACTGGGCATTCGCCCGGAATGGTGCGAGATCCTGAAACATCAGGGCATCGCCGTGCCGACTCCGGTACAGGAGCGTTCGATTCCGGTACTGCTGGGTGGACGCGATATTATCGCCGAGGCACAGACAGGAACAGGGAAAACGCTGGCATTTTTGCTGCCGATTATTCAGAAAATTAACGTATCCGACCGTTCTCCGCAAGCGCTGATTATCGCGCCTACGCGTGAGCTTGCGCTGCAAATTACGGAAGAAGCGAAGAAGCTTACTGCTCACGACGATAAACTGCACGTGCTTGCCGTATACGGCGGGCAGGATGTGGACAAACAACTGCGTAAATTGCAGAACGGTACCCAGATCGTTATTGGTACACCGGGTCGTCTGCTGGATCACCTGCGCCGTGGCACGTTGAAGCTGGATAATGTGAAAAAACTGGTGCTGGATGAAGCCGACCAAATGCTGCACATGGGCTTCCTAGACGATGTGGAGACGATTCTTAGCGAGCTACCACATAAACGTCAGACAATGCTGTTCTCAGCAACGATGCCAAAGGGCATTCGCAATCTGGCGAAGACCTACATGAAAGATCCGGAAGATGTAAAAGTATCTTCCCAATCTGTTATCCCGATCAAACAGATTCGTCAGCAAGTGCTGGAATGTACGGATCGCGGTAAATTAGAAGCACTTCGCGGCATGATTGATACGTATCGCCCATACTTGGCGATTATTTTCTGCCGGACCAAGCGTCGTGCATCCAAGCTGAACCAAGATCTGCGTGAAGCAGGTTATGCAAGTGATGAACTTCATGGAGATCTGTCCCAATCCAAGCGTGAGAACGTAATGAAAGCATTCCGCGATGCCAAACTGCAAGTGCTCGTTGCTACAGATGTAGCTGCACGTGGACTTGATGTTGAAGGCGTAACGCATGTGTTTAACTACGATATGCCGCATGATGCGGAAAGTTATATCCACCGGATTGGTCGTACGGGCCGTGCAGGCGGTACAGGTCTTGCTGTAACGTTTGCAACAGAGCACGACAGACCGGAACTTGCACGTATTGAGCAAGGGATCGACCAGAAGCTGTCCCGTATCCAGTGGACGAGCGAAGGTCCAATTGCTTCAACTGGAGCAGCTAGACGTTCCATCAACGGTCAAGGGGATGACGAACGTTCAGGCGGACGCTCTTCCGGAACAGGCAGTGCCCGTCGCGGTGCAGGCCGTAACGATCGCAGAGATGGCGGACGTGGGGGTCGTGGTTCCCGCGGCGGCGAAGGTGGACGCAGTGAAGGCGGCCGCAGTGGGGGGCGTAGCGGTGGCCGCAGCAGCGACAGCAGTCGCGGTGCAGCAGGTCAAGGTGGACGCGGTGCGGGTCGCAGTGGCGACGAGCGCAGCGCAGGTCGTGGTTCCGCGCGCAGCAGCGACAGCAGTCGCGGTGCAGCGGGCCAAGGAGGCCGCGCAGCTAGCAGCGGCTGGGCTGGCCGTAGTGCCGACAAGCGCACCGCCGGGCGCAGCAGCGAAGGCTCTCGCCGTCCGGAATCCGCAGGACGCGGACCGGCGAAGGGCGACCGTCGCGATTCTCGTCGCGGACGGTAAAGCCTTGGCGCAAGCGGCGATGCAGCCGCAATTGCGCAGGCAACATGCCATGCCACAGGGTTTGGCATGGCACATATGAGAGGGTTCGGGTACAGATGTACCGAACCCTCAGATCAAGGGTCGCGACGGAACCACGTCGCGGCCCTTTTTTCACCAGTACAGATGATCAATTCCGCTTATTCTTTTTGTCATCTGCGAGTGTCTGTTGGCGCGCCTGCTTGATCCATGGAAGATGCCATTTAGGTATTCCCCATCTAGTCTTTCTTTTTTTTTCGTGTACTTCGCTTAGCATTTGGCAGACTGCCATAAAATCCAAAAACACCTCATCCTAGACCTAAGGATGGGGTGTTTTTGGATTAATTCTTATATCATTAGAAGCATAACCTTCGATCTGTGGTGCTGACGCGCATGCAGGGGTGGACAAAATTGCATTCGTCTATATACAGGGAGTGAGTTTGCACTAAACTACGTTTTTCTTTCTCAATATATCATCCCTACAGCTGAACATCTGCGTATTGATCCCGATATTTCTCGTTATACACCCGACCTACCGACTCTGCCAATCCCCCTCGTGCCTTGCTCGGATAGCGTTCAATCGTGTGATAAAGTCTCATGAAGCGATCCTTGGGCATAAAGCGGGCGTAGCGGGTAATAAGACTAGGGAATAACTCAATATATTTGCTCTTGCGCACGGCAGCAGCAGCTACGGCTGTAAGTATCTGAATTCCATTGTGCAGCTGTAAAATGTTCACTTCATAGGTCGCGATATAACGAATCGCATCTTCACGGATCAAATCCGGCTTAAGTCGTGCGATCTCACCGATATATTCAGCGAGCAGCCGCTCGAAACTGCGTAGTAGCAAGGGCTTGAGCTGCAGATCCATATCACTGCGCAGGACAAAGGATTGTAACAGCGCAACCTGCTGCAGTCGAATCCGGTCATTGTAGACGAGTGAGCCGATCTCGCGGAGCATCTCATAGGCAAGTGCTTCATCCTGCTTTCGAGCTTCGGCGACCAGAGCCCAGTTGCGGTTAATACCCTGGCGGATGAGTTCCTCATCCTGTTGCAACGTGCGCTTCAACTCGCGCTGCTGCTCTACCTCGAACGAACGTTTCTGCATGAAGATGAGTAAGGCCAGAAGCAGCAGGGAAACGCTGGCTGCCGCCATGGTCTGATCTATGGTTTCACCAAAATAGGTGGCAGCAGCACCGAACAATATGGTAATGAACAGGTCGCGTGCAATGCGGCGTTTCACACGGGAAGTCGCCTTCGACTGAACGGAGTTCAGGGTACCCCGGCCACAGGCCGTGCACTCCTCTTCCCACAGGCAGGTGTACTGTCCACAACGTGAGCAGACTTGCAACTTTTCATAGGCATAGGTCGTTCGATGAAATGGTCGTATGGATACAACTAGTTTAGTACTCATGCTTAATCACGCTCACCATTCAGAATAGTGTAGAGGGTACGATCCGTGTCTTCGCGGGAAATTGGTTTCCTCCGATGAAGCTGGAGTGCAAAACCCTTTATGATGACAAAAAGAAACAATATGGCGAGGCATCCGTATGTAACCATAATCCGTTCCCTTCTATGGCTTGGTGAACAAGCGCTGTTATATTGCAGTTTGCTGGCAATAACTATATCATATTTCCATAGTTGGTACTTTTGTGCCAGTTCAAGGCATGAAATCGTCGATTTTTGTCAGTCATTACAAAACTGTAACTCAAGATAGGGGTGCTTTTCAGAATTTATTAGTAGACTGTTAAGATTTCCTTAAGGCTTGACGCCTATAATAAACTATTCCCATTTTAATCTCAAACGTGAAGGAGTACACCCAATGCTGCGGACACGCAAAATACGCTGGCTCAGCGGAACGATGGTTCTACTGGCAATTCTAACGCTACTGTTACCTCAAGCGTTGCTGCCACAAGCTGCAGCGGCTCAGGCACAGACAAGCGGAATCGATGCGGTACTTGTAGCCGATGTAAGTAACTCAATGAATACAAGTGACCGTGACAAGATTAGTAATGAAGCCATGAAAATGTTTATTGATATGCTGCCGGTCCAGGGGGACAAGGTAGGGATTGTTGCTTATACCGATCAGGTAGAGCGGGAAAAGGCTATGCTGGAGATTCAGTCCGATGCGGACAAGAGCAGCCTGAAAGATTTTATTGATCAGCTCGGCCGGGGGCCATATACCGATGTCTCAGTTGGTGTCGCCGAAGCCGTCAACATACTGAATCATGGTGCAGACCCATCCCACTCGCCAATGATTGTGCTGCTGGCGGATGGCAACAATGACTTTAACAAAACCAAAGGCCGTACACAGGCACAATCTGATGCTGACCTGGCAAAAGCCGTGAAGGAAGCACAGGATCAGGGTATTCCGGTGTATACGATTGGACTAAACGCCGATGGAAAACTGAACAAGAATGCACTCGCAGACCTGGCTCAGCAGACCGGAGGTAAATCATTCATTACCGATACGCCGGATGATCTGCCACAGATTCTGAGTGAGATCTTCGCCGATCATGCCAAGCTGAATGTCGTGAAGCTGCCCTCTGTAACGGGAAACGGCAGTTATCAGGAAGTTACCGTGAATGTGCCGAACGACAGTGTATTGGAAGCAAATATTTCGATCATGTCTTCGAAGCCGGTGGAAGTGCAATTGACGGACCCTTCCGGACAAGCCGTGGACCTGAATTCGGATGCAGCCAAGCTCTCGACGTCGAAGAGTTATTCACTCGTGAAGCTGTTGAAACCCCAAGAGGGAGACTGGAAACTTCGGGTAAAAGGGGCTCCGAAAGACAGCATCGATATCAACCTGGTGTTCAACTATGATCTTCAGCTCGTTGTGGACCCAATTAAGACCAAGTCCTATACCAAAGGGGACAAGGTAGATCTTGCAGCCAAACTGGAGAATGGCGGTCAGCCACTTCAGGATAATGATCTGTATACAGATATGAAGGCGACGCTGGTTGTGAAAGATGTGGATACAGGCAAAAGTGAAGAACAACCGCTGGAAAACACAGGTTCTGGTTTTGCCGGAACGTTTGAAGTACCAGACAATCATAACTATGAATTAGTCATCCGTGCGGAAGAAGACAGCTTCTACCGTGAAAGTGAGCCAATCACGATCAACGCGACCGGAGCAGCTGGAAGTGGATCTCAACCAACAACGTCTGGCGGTGAACAGGACAAGCCGTTTCCTTGGTTGCCTGTCATCCTGGGTGTTGTAGCTCTGATTGTGGTCGGTGTTGGTGCATGGTTCCTGCTGGGCTGGCTGAAACGAAAAAATCGAGGTTTTGTAGGCCAGATGGTCGTGGAGATTCGTGATGAGAACACGGGAGATAAATCATATCCGCAATATAAAAAGCTGGTATCCTTCCGGGGCAGATTCCATCTGCATCAGTTGTTGCAACTGGACCCTGAGCTGAAGGAAACCGAAAAATATGTATTTACGCCCAGCAATGGGGATCGAATTATAATCCGTAACACCGCAGGCGGTACGCTGGAGAAATCCGGACGTGCAGTTGATGCAAGCTCAGGCGTTGAACTGAAGAACGGTGACCGACTGAGCATCCCGCTGCAACAGGCGGACAAGACCATTTTAATTGAGTATCTGGTGTAAGTTGATTGTTTGGTTTAAAAGGAATGCAAATTTAAGTTGGATATAATTGTTTACACGAGAACGGAGAGGACAGAGAAAACCTGAAGAAGCGAAGCGTTCGCCTTTATCCTCAGATTTTTCCCTTTAGAAAAGGGAACCAAAAAAATCTGAGGATAACAGCGATCGGAAGGTTACTCTGTCATCGGAGTGGCAAGTGTAATGAGTTTGTGCCCAACTGGTCTAACTAAAGGGAGGACATGGAATGAAACCGATTGTTAGAGAACATATTCAGCAACTGGATGTATCACTTGGCGGAGGTATTGTCAGTGAGAAGATCAGAGTTGATACGATTGATAACCCCATTCTGATCATTGGTCTGGGAGGAACGGGAATTGATGCGCTGCTGCGCCTCAAATATCAGATCAACCGTCGTTTCAAGCTGCCACAGGACCCGGTATCCAAGAAAAAAATGGATAAGCCGGACAATGTGGAGTTTCTGGCTTTTGAGACAAACGAACAGGATCGTGCCAAAAAGTATAAAGGAATCGGACTTGATCCGATCAATGAATTCGTATTGCTGTCCAATGCCGAGATTGGCGGACTTCTACAAAACCGCAGCGTGCTGGAGCCTTATATTACGGACTGGCTGTCTCCCGAACTGAGCATTACGGACGGCATGAACGGCGCCGCAGGTGTGCGTCAGGCTGGACGTCTGCTCCTGTTCACCAAGATTAATCAGGTCGTACAGGCTATCGACAAAAAGATCAAAACCTTATCCGTAGGCACCAACAAAAAACTGATGGTGTTCCTGCTGACAGGTCTGTCCGGCGGTACAGGCAGCGGCTGTTTCCTCGATATTTCCTATATCGTGCGCGGTATTATCGAACGGGATCACGGCTCTGCCGGGATTGACCGCGTCAATACGCTTGGATACCTGTTCACGCCAGACGTGAACCTGTCCAACAAAAGCTTAAGCGAACACACTCGCGAATACATTCGCAAGAATGGATATGCTGCGCTCAAAGAGCTGGATTATTGGATGAACGTGGATAGCCGCGGTGAGCGATTTACACAGAAGTACGGCAATATTTTAACAGTTAACTCACCACTGCCGCCATTTAACCTGTGTCATCTGATCTCTGCGACGAACACCGAAGGCAAACTGCTAGAGAACGCCTACGATTACTGCATGAACGTCACGGCCGAGAACATTACCAACTTCATGGCAAGTGAGGAGAAGCAGTCTGGTGAGGAGTTTGCGATCCATGACTATATCAGCAACATTCGCACCAACATTGCACAGATGAACAAGGTGTACCCGGCTAACTATGATTACAACATCATCGGTGCATCTTCGGCTGTCCTGCCGATTGAAGAGATGACCACTTATCTGGCGTATCGGATGTTCGATAAAATGAACACCATGTTCTCCAAAGCACCAAACCAGGAGGATACCGAGAAGTTTGCCCGCAAGCTGGGTATTGATCTCGAAAGTGTGGTCAAGTCTTTTGAAGCACGCGTGCCAGAGCCGCTACCTGGTTATCAGAACAGTGAGCGTCTATCCTATGGCAACGTGGTGAAATCACAGGTTGTGAATATGGATACCGAACTGGAGCAGAACTTCCTGGCTCGTGCTCGTGAAGAATATATCAAGGCGAAGAAACAACTGCCTGGTGAGATTGCGGGTCAGTTCACTGAACAGATCCGGCGTATGTTTTTGCATCCCGAACAAGGTCCGTTTTATGTCTCCCGTCTGATTTATACGGAAAAAGGTTTCTGTGTACTGAAGATGATTCAGTCGTACATCGAAACGCTGCGTGAGAATGCCTTCCGCATTCCGCGTGATATTGAAGCAGCTCAGGAGCAGTCCGAAGAGAAGCTGGGCGATGCGAAGAGTGCTTTTGTCTCCAAAGAGAAGAAAAAGAATGCTTATATTGAAGCAAAAATTCATGAGTACTGGCTGCACGCCGACGTGGAACGCAACGATCAGATGATCGAGTTCTATGAAGATCTGTATGAGTTGCTGAACCAGGAGAACAGCCGCATTTATAACGTATTTACCGAAACGCTGAATGCCCTTAGCTCGATATTCGCCAAGAACGGTGATCTGCTGACACGTGGCGAGGAACAAGCCGATCACAAAGGCAACAAAACATATTACTGGAACGTTGTAAGTGTACCGGATATCGTCAGTGTGGTGGACGGGCTGTTGGATAAGCGTGATACAGATGATCTGATCCGTGACTTCTCTCGTGAATTGCTGGAAAACTCCAGCCAGTGGGTGAAAGAAAACGAGATTGATATCGTCAGCTCCATCTCCGACTTCCTGAGTGAGAAATTCGGTGATCTGATTACCCGTTCCATGGAAGATTTCCTGGTGATCAAATATGGTCAGGATGAGTCGGTTGAGAAATTCGTGGAACGTTTCATTGCTGGCAAGTTGGATGATGAGGCTGTTCCGGTGTTCAATCTGAGCAACAGTACAGGCAGTCTGCATTTCCCTTCATGGGGATTTGTATCGGTACCGGCACAGGCGCCAGGCATCTTGAAAGGGATTCGCAATTATCAGAACAATGCGGTGGGCAAGTCTCATTTTACCGTTAAGGAAAGTGAAGTGCGTAACCGGATATTCTGGCTGAACACCCGCAACGGGGTGCCACTCTTTGTCTATACACCACTCAAAGTATATGAGGAAAGTTATGAACGTACCATTTTGGACAAAGAAGGCATTGGTCGTCACTTGGTGCAAACGGAGAAAAACAACTGGACCTATCTGCCGTCTCCGATTCCAGAGAAATCATGGGGAGATGTGTACGAGAACGCCCGCGTGAAGCAGTATAACGCCCGTGTACGTAACGAATTCGTACAGGCACTCGGATACAACATTGTGACAGCCAAATCGATTGATGAGAATACAAGCAACCGGTATGCGATTGTGACAACAGAAGCGTTTGATTTGTCTGCCAAATTGGGAGCCTACGACATGCGTCTCACGTCCACCACGCCGAACCTCGGGGAAGTGAAGCGGGCGGTGATCGAGCTAAAACGTCTGCAATCCGAAGGGTTGCCACGTGTAGGAGTTAAGGATATTTTCGGCAGTATTAATGAAGATATGGCCAAAGAAAACCTGGTACGCTCCCCGCAGCTGATCGCGCGCGTACGTGAGGAACTGGCAAAGATGAATGCCATCTCGGCCAAAGTCGCCGAACTCGAAGGCATTCTTGCCCAGTACCAGGACGAAGAGCAGTGGTATGACCGCTTCATCGAAGCGTTATATACTGACACCATCGTCAAAAAAGGTGCGCTCTACGTCTATGACCGTGACCCGGAAGAAGATGCATGGGAGCCGTTCGCAAACCTGATGAAGAGCCGTAACTTTGCCGAGTATGAAGTGTTTGGCAACTTCCGTGGTCTGGCGGAGAAGGATCGCAGTACATTGCTGCGCAAAGCCTCCCGTCGGGATAATGATCTGACGGCTTCAGAAGATATCACCCCACTGCTGACAAAGCTGGATGATCTGGCTGCGCTGTTCATGGAATCGCGTGATCGTCTGGAATATGAGCGGGTAGAACTGGCTAACGGAGAAGACATCTATCAGTTCTACAGAACAATGTCGTCCAAGCTGAACGACATTCGCAGAAGGCTGAAGTAAGATGGCGGCCGGGATGGAGTTCAATTCGAACAATACCCTGAAGCGTGATCTGGAGAAGTATGCAGCGCAGTATGCAATAGAGCAGGAGCGTCAAGGCAGCCTGGGCGATGGACGCAGCAGTATCCATTACCCGGCGCTGTTCCTGTTTGTGGGTGATCTGGTTGCACCTGCAGTGTCTGCCGTGCAGGAGATCAATCGGCTGAAATGGGATAACGGAGACGGTGTGGTCTACGTTCAGATTGGTACAGAAGATCAGAAAGAGCATCCGGGTGAAACGAGGAATGGTGGCTCGTCCGATGATGGTCAGGTGACTTGTCACCGCTTGCCTCTGTCCGCTGGGCAGACGGAGCGACCGTCCAAAACACGGCGCAAGGATGTACACCGCAGTTTCCACGAATCGGATCAGGCGCTCTACGATCTGAATCGTACGCTTCGTCGGGTCAGTAACCGAATTGCCGAATATGGACGGTTATACTCGTCATTTGATCGGATTTACGTTACGGTGGTAACCAGAGCAGATGATCCGTTGAATGTATTGTTGTCAGAGCTCACCAAGCTGACGGAGACCATTTTGTCCCAAGCCTTCAAGTCGGTGCAGACGGATCTGCATGTATTGGTGAGCGAGATGGAACAGGTGGATTCCTTCGGGTATGCCAGCGCAGCAGGCCTCGCTTTTCTGCGGGAACTGGATTATATGCAGTCCTTGGACTACACGTTCAGCGGTAAACTGCTGGTGACGGAGGATGGGATCTCCATTCCGGTTACACATCCCGCGTCACCGTTGTTTGATCTGGTATATCTGTTGTCCGACAAAAATGAGCGTGGAACCGGCGTTCCCGGTGGCTGGATCGAAAATGCCGAGATCATCTGCCGCATCTGCCTGCTGAAGAACAGGAAGCAGGATGTGGATCACTCGGGTAGCGTTTCAAGCACGGGAGCGAACACATACAACAATACATCTTTTAAAAACAATATTCGTACTACCTCTGATCAGCATGGTTATGCCAGCGCGGGTTTTGCCGAGATCAGGCGGCCAAACAAGCCGATTGCACTGGCAGTGTTATATCACATGTATCGGTATCTGCTCGCACGCATGCGGCAGGAGCCGGACTGGAGCATTAAGGACAAGCTATCTTTCTTTGGACTGGACGCGGCCTCGGTGGAACGCAAAGTCGAAGGCCTGCTGCCCGATGAAGATCTGGTTAGTGGCATGAGTGGCATCATGACGCATAACGTCAGTTTCTCTGATCTGAAGCCGCTCTCACTTCGTGAAGCGGAGAGAGCGTTGTTTGGACAAGGAGCTGAAGCGTACTTCCGCGATAACGTTGTCCGTCTTGTCGAAGAGCGTGTGCGCGAGCGCAGCTCTAGCGGTTCCCTGCGCCGTCATGCTGAACATTCCCGCGTGGAGCATCCAGAGGTTGGTTACTTCCAGTGGGCGGCCTGGAGTGACAGTGAGCCTGGCAGTGTGCGTGAAGCGCTGCTCGGATTGATTCGGGATAAATCGATGCAGCTTGAATCGGCACGTGCTCTGCTGGAGCAACGTCAGCAAGAGCGAGTGGAAGATCAGTCGTTCAAACGAGCGTTGTTCCGTGATAAACAGAATGTGCGCAATCTGATTGACTGCATGCTGGAGCGAGTGTATGTACCAAAGGTAGAATTACTGCGACTGGAAAATGAATTACATCTGCTGCGTATCTACGATACGGAGATGGAAGAACTTCATCGTTTTAGTCGCCACGTCACAGCAACACTTGAAGCGCTGGAACGCACACTGCGAGAGACAGCTGCCCAAAGTATCGCTGCTGCGGATGAATACATCGGGCAGAACGTGATGGAGTACTACGGCAAAGTGACGGAAGAGTTAATCATCGACCTGGAAGCCAAACGCGGACGGGACGTATGGTTTGAGGAACGTTACATGGGAGACATGAACCGGCTCGCCACGGAAGGCGATGACCGTCTGCTGAAACGGTTGATGGAGGTATGTCACTCGTTGCTGCTTACAGCAGAGCCATTGCGATTGCCATTTGAAGAAGAGCTGCTGCAGCGGGCCAATGTAACGATTGCCTATGGAGACAAAGACGTATTGACCCGGGATGATCTGTTCCGCAGGTTGTACCATACGCTGGAGGATCAGGCGGTGGTTCGGGTCCGGGTATTTGATTATACGCAGGAACATCGATATGAAGAGAAGTATTTCTTTGGTGACCATCATAGTGCTTTCATGGACTACGCGGCACATGCCGAAGAGACGTCACGCATCTACAAGCTGGGTGTGGTGTACGAAGAACGCAGCAGTGGCGTGGAGAAGCTGAATCTGATGGGCGGTTTCCATCTGGAGGATCTTATGGTGTATCGGAACGGCAAGGTATATTATGACTCGTACACGGAGAATGGTTATGAACTTCACCCCGCAGGTCTGGTGGAAAAGTTGTCACCCATTCGTTAAGACGCCGACGGTGTCCTGACACCCAGCACCAATCTTGTATTAACTCAGCCTGTTTAAGGCTGGTTTGGAAAGGATGCATGCACACATGCAGCGAAAAATCAATCTTCTCCTGGTCCTGTTCAGCCTGATTGGCGGGGCAGTGGGCTTTGCGGCAGGAGAAATCATGCTGCGTCAATGGCTTGGGGAGATGCCACGTCTGTTGCTGATGGGATTATACTTTGGCGTACTGGCGCTGAGCGTTGGATTGTTCTGTTTGATCGCAGAGATGATCTCACCCAAGCTGAATGGCGCTTCATGGAAGCTCCGGTATCTGGGACTGTCGTGGAAATTGCTTGTTCCGGCAACACTGGCTCTGTTATTTGTTGTTGGACTCGCCCTGCAATTGTTGTATCAGATCAATCCGGGCGGTGTGAAGCAAGTGAAGGACATCGTACTGATGATCGACAACTCGGGCAGCATGAGCGAGACAGATCCGGATAACGGACGCTTTGAAGCCGCCAAGACACTAATCAGCCAAATGGAGAGTGACAAACAGGTAGCTGTCATTACGTTTGATGACCAGCCGCAGTTGTTACAGCCATTTATTGCGCTCGATAATGAAGCGGCCAAGAATGAGGTTTATGGCAAAATCGATGGCATTGTCACGACTTCGGGCGGCACCAATTTTGATGCCGTGCTGCGGGAAGGTATGGAACAGATTCAGGGCAAACAGGACCCGAAACGCGGTACGGTGGTCATCTTGTTATCCGATGGCTTCAGTGAAGCGGACACGACCGATATTTTGTCCCAATATAACAACGAACAGATTACCATTAATACAGTCGGCCTCAGTCTGGTAGACCCATCAGGAACGGATTTGCTGCGTAATATTGCCCAGCAAACGGGTGGCATGTACTATGATGTACCGGATTCCGGTGGTCTGAATCTGGCATTCCAGCAGATCTACGATACGATTGATGAACGGACACTGGTAACGGAGCGTACAGGTATGATGGAGCATAGCGTTTATCTTGCGATTTTCCGTGTCGTTGCCGTACTGCTAATTGGAGTAGCACTGGGTGTGTCACTCGGACTTGTGTTTGATAACCGTCATCTCGCGCTCAGCTTTGGTATTGGTGGTGCGGTGTCGGGTCTACTGGCAGGGCTTCTGCTGGAGTGGGGACTCGACGGTTCGAACGTGGGTGATACATTCGTACGTCTTGGTGCGATGCTCATTTTGTCTGGCGTATTGACCCTCTTCTCCTGGATTGTTCCGATTAAGGAGAACACGCCGCGGAAGAGCAGGGGTCGTCGTGAAGCTGGCGGCGGAACTTCTTCTGCCGAAGGGTTTGGTCAGAGACCAAGAGATACACGCAGCAAAGGATTCTAACGTCGGGAGGTCAATGGAAATGCGGTTTACGGATGCAGACCCTTCGACACCCTTGATTCGAAAACTGACACTTGCGGTGGACGAAGGGCGTTGTACACTTCGCTGGCTCTGGCCGGAACGGGTAGAAGCTGTGTATGTGGAACGGCTGGAGCTGGATATGATGAGCGATGATCGTACCGGGGAAGAGGCTGCACAGGGCAAGCTGAAGCTGTACACGAGAGAGGAATATAAGGCGAGCAATGGTTACACGGATCGGATTACAGGTTTTGGTGCCATCAAGTACACCGTGTATGTGTGTCAGATGGAGGAAGAGGGACCTGTACTGATCCGTCAACGAGACGAGGACAACATGGTGATTGCAAGCGCAGGGAAGGCGGATATCCGCTTTTCCATTCGTTACAAGAGCGGTTTTTTTCAGAAACGAAAAAGTGTATTGATCACCGTCACAGCGGAAGTACCTGTTCCAAAGGAAGCCCTCTGTTATGTTCGCAAACAGGGCGGGGTTCCGCTGAATAAGGAAGATGGTACGGTGTACCCTTTTGTGAGTGATTTTGCTCCCGGAAGAAATGAGATGCCGCCCGTTGAAGTTGCCAAGGATGATTATGTGCGATTATTCTTCACGGACGGACCGAAATATGGAGCCGCCTATCGGCTTATATCAGACTAGATAGTTGGACTAGCGATGGGAAGGTTACTCTGTCATCGTAGTGCAAGTGTAAATCACCTTAGTCTGACTGATCAGGGGAGGGGAGTGGCTATGAGCTTTTTTAGTCGGTTTTTGAAGAGACAACAGCCGGAGGAACGTCCGCTGTTTTATGATATTGTATGCCCTTATTGTTTCAGCAAGTTTTCACCGGAAGGGGTGGTGTTCCGCGCCGCACATCACCGCGATGATGACGAGGACTACGCACTCGGGGAAGATGCGAAGTTGAATCGGTATCGCGAAAGGTTCGGACTCGACACGGTATTTGATATGGAGGCGGTATTGGCACCCCATGATGTACCGGAGGAACACCGTATTTATTCCGATAACATCGTGATGGGGCTGAACGATCGGTATGGTGTCGTTACGCGTCGCCGGTTGTGTCCGCAATGTCATAACGAGCTGCCTGTTACGGCAGGTAAAGCACCGAGCAATATCATTTCCATTATTGGTGCATCCCAGGTGGGGAAATCCGTCTATATGACTTCACTAATTCATACATTGCAGCATTATACGGCCGATCATTTTGACGCGGCTTGCATGCCATTGAATGCGGAGATCAGCCGCCGGTTCCGTGCAGATTATGAAGAACCGTTGTTCGAACGGGGGGATCTGCTGGATTCCACACAGAAGGAGAAATTACAGGAGCCGTTTATCTTCCAGTTTGTGTTCAAGGACGAAGATAAAGCGCCGCTGACTCTGGTGTTCTTTGACGTTGCGGGTGAAGGTATGGTGGAGCAGGATTATCTCGGACTTCACGGGCAGCACATCAAGAACTCGGCAGGCATTCTGTTTATGGTGGACCCGCTTCAGATTCGTTCGATTCGGGACAAAATCCGCATTAACCTTGGCAACGAGCCGGGAGAGTGGACACCACGATACGATGAGCCACGTGACGTGGTACTGACGATGTTTGGAGATTTTATCGCGTATCAGGATAAAGCCAAGACCAATATTCCAACGGCCGTTGTGCTCACCAAAAGCGACATGCTGCATTCCCTCAAGGATGAAGAGGGCGATTATATCAAATCCAACAGTAATGTCTTCCGCAACATGGTGCACCGCGATTGGTTCGACTTAACCGAGTTCGAGAATATCGATGGAGAGATCCGGCGTTTTATCGAGAAGGTGGATCGTCCGTTCAAGGGCACGATGGATGTGTACTTCAAGGATACAGCCTATTTCGCAGTCTCTGCGCTGGGCAGCAATCCGGTGGATATGAAATTGCAGGGTGTGGTTAGCCCCATCCGCGTGGATGAACCCTTCCTGTGGCTGCTGTACAAGCTGAAGTACATTGAGGGGAGAGTGGGATGATGCGTTCTACCGTAACCCCGCCCATTGAACAACAGTTGTATACCCGAGAGCGGCGCGGGGTGTTTCGCACAACGGAGGGGTTTGATACGGTTGCGGCATCGCCGGGACTAGACCCTTCTTTTATCAAAAAAGTGCTTCACCCCTACTGTGTCTATGACGCTCCAGCGGAGCTAACAGGCCGTAGCGAGAAGGACGAGACGAAGTTTCCGGCTTCCATTCACCTGCTTCATCTGGAGAGTGGAGAGACGATTCTTGGGCAAAATGTGTACCAGTCTGCAGATTTCACCGGGCTACGCAGTGCCTTTTTTGCACATAATTACGTCTTGTCTCCCGAACGCTCGGAAGAGCAGATGAAACAAGGCGGCTGGCTGGATGCCGTGTTCGCCACGTCCTATGACATCGAACAAGGTACAGTTCTGCCGGCACTTGCTGAATTGCCTATATCACCTCGGAGCGGACAGGGTGGGGCGACCGATGCTGGCGTAGGATCACCAACCCAAGTGCTGAGCGCTTTGAAAATGAACGAAGTGCTGTTCAAGCGCCTGCTCTATGCGGTAATGCAGTCTGTAGCGACACGTAGAAAAGTATACATTGCGCTGGACCTTCCCGCAGAGGAAGTGACCGCAGGGGCCAAAGGATTGTTACGTTTGCTGTACACGGCTTTACCCTACGCATTCCGGCGGCAGCTGGGATTCATGACGTTTGCCAAGGAGCCACAGGCCAAGAAGGGCATCCACGTCCAGTTTGTAGAGCGAGGGACGTTACGTCCGAAAGACCGGAATACGGAGAAGGATTTCACCTTTGATCTGGTATCAGGCAGAGTGACACATGCGGATGCATCTGTGGCGAAGTTACCTTACGCGGAATTCGCTTGGGCCTTATTGCAGGAACCTGCGGCGGCGGATGCGTTCTATACGTTTGCGGATGAAATGTTGTCCGGCATGGAACCTGGGCGGGAACTTTCCATTGAAGCCTATGGCGAACTTGCGGTGTTCTATGGTCTTGAACAAGGCATGGAAGACTTGTATCTGGATAACAAAAGTCATGTCCTGAGTGGCTTGCTGACCTATTTGAAGCCGGATGGTGGATTACAGCAACGTTCCCGTCTGAACGAGCTGTTCCTGACCTTGCTCAGCAGGGAACTGGACAGCGTGAAGCGTGAGAACGTACCCGAAGAAGACGTCGCAGCTCGCATTGGCGAATATTTCAGTGTTGCCACGCCCGTGGTGCAATCCCGGATTGTGGACTATTTTATCTACGGTGTGAATAATGCCCGCGCCCAGAAGCGTATGCGTGCTGTGCAGGAATTGTATGCTGTGCTGGATCGGGATCCGCAGCTGAATCGGGCTTTCTTTGATAAAGTGCTGGCCAATGAATCGCTTACCAAGCTGTTGTTCGAGCCTTATCTGGACAATCAGCTGAAACGCACGGAATCGGCAGCGAACGTTGTTGAAGTGATCCGAAGATGGGTTACGTCCCATCCATCTGCGATCCACTACAGCTTCTTGCAGGAGCGGACAGCCAATGAGTTGCGTGAACGGTTATGTTCTGCGCCTAATCCGGTACAGTCTGCGAATGAAGCCCTCCAGCGTGTTAACATACTGGATCGGGTATCCGCTGATGTCACCTATGATACAGGCATTACAGCACGAATTGGTCAATCTGAAGCTACAGCCCGTCCTAATCGCAAAGGGGGATCTCCGTCTGCCAGTCAAGATCCGGCATATCAGGAGGAGTTAACCCGCCTTGCAGACAAGCTTGCTTATGTCATTAACCTGTTTATGATTCAGGATCTGGATCTGGAGCGGGTTAACCGTGAACAGCTATTAAGCATTGATATTTTGCAGCATGGCAATGAGGTTCGGGATTGGGCGGCACGTCAGGGTTCTGATGTATCTGCTCGAACGAACATGATGCTGGCTGCGAGAGTGTGGCTTAGTGGCGAGGGGAATGAAGAAGAGGCATTGGAGGCACTTTCCCTGGCAGAACGCAATGAACTTCAACGCTGGACGCGTCGCTGGCTTGCCGGAGAGCTGCAGGCTCATCCGGGGATTGCGGCATATGAAGCTTTGCCGATGGCTTTTTATCGGGGAGGAAGCGGCAGCAATCGGTTGGATTATCCTGGCCTGATTGAATTCATCCGTACCAATGCAAGTCGTGCTGAAGGGCTGTATCCATTCTTCGAATGGTCAGGAGATCATCGGATGTTTGTCCGGGGTTCCAATGCGCATAAAGGATATGCGGATGCCATCGTGGCGTATTTCAAAGCCCATGACCGTGAAGCTTTCAAGTCGAAGTCAGCTTTCAAACCGTATTATGTGAGAGCCAGCAAGACAATGAAGCCGGTCTATGACCGTGCGAAGACGGAATTGTCCTCTCCACTGGTGCGGATGCTAACGGGTAAAAGGAAAAACCTGTTCGGATTAATCCTCTTGATCCTGGTTCTGGGTATTGCTGGCGGTACATATGCATGGATGAAAGATTCTGTAGAGCCGCCAGCGGCATCCCCTCCATCTACCCAGGAGCCTGTCATACCGGCTGAACCTGAGGTGCAGCTCGCGGAGCAGATTGCTTATATGATTCCTGCGAGTGAACAGGAGGGTACGGAGTCACCTGCTCAACTGGTGATCCGTTTCAGGAATGATACGGGAAGCACTGAGTTTGAGCAAGGCCCGCTGCAATTGACGATGAAAGATGGCAACACGCAGGAGTTGGATGCTACAGGTAAGTGGGAGAGTTTTAATCGGAATGAGGAGCCAGATAACCAAGTTCCTTCCGATGGTGGCTCAGGAAGTACTTCCGAAGGAAGCACGGATGGTTCTTCAGCGGGAAACATAGAGCAGACGGAGGATGGCGATCAGCAGGCCGATCCTTCAACATCGGGTGATTCCACTTCAGATCCTGCTACTGATACAACAACGGATGCAGAGACGAATGCATCGTCTAATGCTGCGAGTGGAGACACGGATCAAGGTACGGATGCCGATCAAGCTACTGGTTCTACATCGCCTGACACATCTGTATCCAATGAACAGGATGCGAACACTCCTGCACAGATGTCTATTGGAGAGGTAGATCGTCTCTATCCGTATGGATTGCAGATCGATCTTCCAGCGAATATGGATGCCGAGAGCATTGTCAGTGTGAAGAGTACGCAGGGCAATATGACGGTGATCCAATTGATGCCGCAGCCGAAGCTGTAAGTTATTTTATATGAGCGTGTTGCATAGATTCATTAAGTGTCTTTTAATTCAATAATGAAAATGCTGACTTCATACCTTATTAAACGAGCGTATGTGAGATGACCTTGAACTTTAGATTTCAAGGTCATCTTTTTTTGTTTGATATGGCGGCTGGATAGATTGAACTAACATTTACACAAAAACGGAGAGGACAGAAATAACCTGAAGAAGTAAAGCGTTCGCCTAAAAGCTTTCTAAAGGAAAGCTACATCGGAAGCATATGCTATCCCCGGATTTACCCTCTAAGAAAGGATAAAAAATCTGGGGATAACAGCGATCAGAAGGTTGTTCTGTCATCGGAGTGGCCACATTCACAATTCAGACACAAAATTTACGATTCAAGAGTTTGAAAAACAGTCAGAAGTGATAAAGTGCGCGGAATGAATGAGAAAAGATCTCATGTGTACTTGGGAAAAGAGCGGGATTTCTGCTACAGAAAGACCAAATAAAGCACGAAAAGAGAAGAAAATTTGGTTTTTTATGTTGACAAATGATAATGATTATCAGTATCTTTAGTGTAGAAGATATTTGCGTCGGAAATCACAGAATTACAATTTCGTTTTTGTTGTCATAGCCGGATTACATAACCGGGATAAATGAGAGAGGGATGATCGCATGTTTCGTCTGGAGACGACCAAGCTGGATATCGCTTATGAGGAAAGACTAATTGTAGAGGATCTGAATATTCAGATTCCCCAAGGAAAAATTACAGCACTTGTTGGAGCCAATGGTTCAGGAAAGTCAACCATCCTGAAAACGATGGCACGTATTATGGCTCCAAAAGCAGGTAATGTATTGCTCGACGGGAAGTCCATCCATAAACAGTCCACGCGTGAAGTTGCCAAGCAACTTGCGATTTTGCCACAGAATCCAACAGCTCCTGAAGGTCTTACCGTTACTGAACTGGTATCGTATGGTCGCTTTCCTTATCAAAAAGGATTTGGCTCCATGCGTGCGGAAGACAAACGTATGATTGAATGGGCTATCGAAGTGACAGCCATGACTGAATTCCATGATCGTCCGATTGATCAACTGTCTGGTGGACAGCGTCAACGTGCCTGGATTGCCATGGCACTTGCACAAGAAACAGATATCCTTTTCCTGGACGAGCCGACTACGTTCCTGGATATGGCTCACCAGCTCGAAGTATTGCAATTACTGGAGCAACTGAATGCCACAGCCAACCGTACCATTGTTATGGTTGTGCATGACTTGAATCATGCTTCCCGCTACGCACATCACATGATTGGTATCAAAAAAGGTAAAGCCATCGCTCATGGTTCACCTGTGGAAGTTATGAACTCAGATGTACTTCGTGAAGTATTCAACATTGAAGCAGATATCGTGATTGATCCGCGTTCCGGTGTACCGCTCTGCTTGCCTTACGCTCTTGCAGGCGAACGCCAGCAATCGAAGACGCCAGAGCAGCTGGTCATGAACAGTGCGATGGTTCATGCTGGAGGACGGGCAGAACCACGTGTTCAAGCGACAGGAAGTTAACGAAATGGGCCATATGTGGGTCCTTACATTATAGAATGAAGCCGCTGTGCGCTATCGCACGCGGCTCTTTTGCATTCATGGGGGATTTGCAATGCATGGGAGCAAAGGGGACGGGTAGACCCTGGATTTGGTAATCGCATCGGATCAGGTCTATAATAATAAGACAGGCTGTGAGTTCATTGGTTATGCCAACATGCTCGCAACAGCCCAAACCAACATATGTCATGGGAGGAATCAGTCATGTCCGTATATTCATATCAGGCGGTAACCACCGCGAACCAAGAAGTCTCACTGGATCTGTATCAAGGTAAAGTATTGGTCATTGCCAATACAGCCAGCAAGTGTGGGCTGACCCCGCAATACGGTGAATTGCAAAAGCTCTATGATCGTTATCGCGATCAAGGCTTGGTTGTACTGGGTTTCCCTTGTAACCAGTTTGGAGGGCAGGAGCCAGGTACAAGTGAGGAAGCAGAATCATTTTGCCAGATTAACTATGGTGTGAATTTCCCGGTGTTTGCCAAGGTAGACGTGAATGGTGAGGACACTCATCCCCTGTTCCAATACCTGAAGGAGCAACAACCTGGCGTAGGTGAAACAAGCGACATCCAATGGAACTTCACCAAGTTCCTTGTTAACCGTGAAGGTGAAGTGGTAGGTCGTGTTGAACCGAAAGAATCTCCGGAGACAATGATTGCAGATATCGAGAAATTGCTCGGTTAATACATGAACGTTGAGAAGCCTGTCCTTGCATAAGCAAGGATGGGCTTCTTTGATTATTTTATATACGCGGATTTATTCTCTTCACAGGTAGGAGTCGGATCCATGAAATCAACCCTGTAATGAAAATTGAAGCCATTTATTTTTTGTACAAGTAAAACATGAATGTAAGAGAGGACTCTAACTTTATACGTCCACACTGCATTCATACAGGGATCACGGAAGCCATTACATAGCATAAACGCGCCCAAATCCGGGGACAATGAAATCAATACAATGAAGGGAAGCAAGGCTTAAATACAGGTGAATGACCTCCTTCGACAAACTTTTTTTTCAAAACCTATTGCAATGTGAAAAATATCACATTATAATGAGTATATAAAGTGAAATAAATCACATACACTGTTTCGGACAAGAAGTGAAATGTTTCACAACCATAACAACCTTATATTCAAACTCATTTATATATTTCGAGGAGGAACTTTTAATGAAAATCGCAGTTATCGGATGTACACACGCAGGAACCGCAGCCATCGTAAATACCGCCAAATTGTACCCGGATGCTACCATCACGGTGTATGAGCGCAATGACAATATCTCCTTCCTATCTTGTGGCATTGCGCTCTACGTAGGTGGGGTTGTGAAAGACCCTGACGGCTTGTTCTATTCTTCGCCTAATCAACTGGCAGAGCTTGGTGTTGAGACTAAGATGCTTCATGAAGTAACAGCAGTAGATGCCAAGGGCCATACCCTTCAGGCTAAAAACCTGCAAACCGGGGAAGAATTTGAAGATACGTTTGACAAACTGATCGTGACAACGGGTTCATGGCCTGTCGTTCCAAAGCTTGAAGGCATCGAGATGGATAACATTTTACTTTGCAAAAACTACAATCATTCCAACACGATTATTGAAAAAGCCAAAGATGCCAAACGTGTTACCGTTGTAGGTGCAGGATATATCGGCGTAGAGCTGGTGGAGGCTTTCCAAATGAACGGCAAGGAAGTTACCCTGATCGACAGTGTGGACCGGATTTTGAACAAATACCTGGACCCTGAATTCACGGATGCGATCGAAGACACGTTGACTGGACGCGGCATCAAACTGGCTCTTGGTCAAACGGTACAGAAGTTTACTGGTGAAGATGGCAAAGTAACTAAGGTGATCACGTCCAAAGGAGAGTTCGAAACCGATCTGGTTATTCTGTGCATTGGTTTCCGTCCAAATACAGAGCTGCTCAAAGGCCAAGTGGATATGCTGCCAAACGGCGCAATCATCGTGGATAAATACATGCAAACGAGCCAAAAAGACGTCTTCGCTGCGGGTGACAGCTGTGCTATTCATTACAACCCAACAGGCAAAGCATCTTACATTCCACTGGCAACCAACGCCGTGCGGATGGGTACACTCGTAGCCCGTAACCTGGTTCGTCCTACGACACCGTATATGGGTACACAAGGAACATCGGGTATCAAAATTTATGAGCAAAATATCGCGGGTACAGGGATGACGGAAATGTCTGCTGCTGACGAAGGCCTGATTGTTGAATCCGTGGTACTGGAAGACAGCTACCGTCCGGAGTTCATGCCAACGGCTGAGAAACTGTTACTCAAAGTAGTATATGAGCAGGCTACTCGTCGGATCGTTGGAGCACAGGTGATGTCTCAGGTTGATCTGACTCAATCGATTAATACGATCTCGGTTTGCATCCAAAATAACATGACCGTAGATGAGCTGGCCTTCATCGACTTCTTCTTCCAGCCACATTACAACAAACCGTGGAACTTCCTGAACACGGCGGGTCTGCAAGCACTGCCTCCAATAGAAGTAAAAGCACCAGCAATGGTGTAAGGAAGCAGAATAGATGGTTTAACAGCGATCTTGATAAACGCCATACAAAGATAAGTCATGCTTGTCCGTAAATAAGAGGTGTACAATAACTGCCAAGATTACGAAACAAGGCGGACGATTATAAAGGAAAGAGAAGACTGGCGAGTATATCGTCAGTCTTCTTTTTTGTTGTTTTAGCTACAAAAGGCCTTACTACACTCTTGCTGTCATAACTATTCCAAGACACTCTTAAAGTATCTTTTTAAGTAACATTGTGATAATTTGCACAAAGTTTCATGCAGTAGCAAGATACAATTGAGATATGGTATTCAACGCATAAACAAAGGAATTCAGATGGTTTTATCCAACGATGAACAATGAAGGAGAGGATGAATGATATGGCAGCAAAAACACCTCTTGAGGTTGCACAATATACGGCGCAAACAGGCATGAAGAAGGCTCAATATCCGGCGTCTTCTGTACTGGTGCTCAGTTTTCTGGCAGGGGCTTTTATTGCGCTAGGTTTTCTACTGGATATTCGGGTGATTGCTTCTGCGCCAGCTGAGTGGGGAAGTCTGGTCAATCTGATTGGAGCAGCAGTGTTCCCGGTTGGATTAATCTTGGTACTCATCGGTGGTGGAGAGCTGCTGACAGGTAACATGATGGCAGTTCCACTTGCAACGATTGCAAGAAAATTATCCGTGGGTAGCATGTTGAAAAATCTAACCTTAGTGACGATTGGTAATTTTGTTGGAGCTTTGTTTGTCGCGTACGCGTTTGGACATGTGCTGGGCCTGACCGGAGAGGGTGTATATCTGGCAAAAGTGGTGGATATGGCTGGGCATAAGCTGCATGACGGCTTCCTGCAAGCTTTCATCTCTGGCATCGGCTGTAACTGGCTGGTCGCGCTGGCCGTGTGGTTATCTTATGCTTCGGATACGATGAGTGGCAAGGTACTGGGCATTTGGTTTCCAACGATGGCATTTGTGGCGATTGGATTCCAGCACGTTGTGGCCAATATGTTCCTCATCCCGGCGGCAATCTTTGAAGGACATTATTCGTGGGGTCAATATGTGATGAATTTCATTCCGGTATGGCTCGGGAATCTGACTGGTGGTGCTCTGTTTGTAGCTGCAGCCTATTGGGTGGTGTACCTGCGCCAAGCTGAGCCAAAAGTGAAGCCAGAGATGGCAACGTCGATCGAAGCTGTGGAGACGGAGGCTAGAGTGATGTTGAGTAAACAAGCATAGCGGGCACAGCGTAGCATGTGTGCACGGGTTATAGAAGAGAAGACGATTCTGATCTTGCTCGGTTCATGGCGAATATGCTGTGAGGGAGCAGGGCGGGATCGTTTTTTTTGTATGGGGTTCTTGTTGGAGTTTAACGCAAAATAAATTCGCCATGAAAAGGTTCGGGGGAACGAAACCTGTTCATGGCGAATTTCGGGAGTGGTCCATGATATGGCATGAGGAGGAAGTGGGGAAACACTAGCCTAATGCCTTATTTTTAATTTACCCCTGAATTCTGAAGTTGAATCAAACTCAAAAACATTTTTTTGAAAATAATTTAAAGCCGCTATAGCGGCGAATATGAAGCAAAAACATACTGTTCTCTTTACGCGATAACCTCGAAGAAGATATGATATAGGGATAGCTTTTAAAGAGGGGAGCCTTACGATGATCGATCAGGAGAATGGTGTATTTGCGGCGGTGTGCCCGCTCGACTGTCCGGACACTTGTGGTCTGTTATTACATAAAGAGAACGGCAAAATTGTGAAGGTGGCAGGCAATCCGGATCATCCGATCACCAAGGGTGCCATCTGTAATAAAGTCAGAAATATGACTGAGCGGGTGTATCACCCCGAGCGTCTACAATATCCGATGAAACGTGTAGGAGCCAAAGGTGAAGGCCAGTTTGAACGAATCAGTTGGGATGAAGCGATTCGCGAGATTACGACCAAATTCACTGCATTGTCCGAAACCTACGGCTCGGAGAGTATCCTGCCCTACAGCTTTTACGGTAACATGGGCATTCTCGGCGTAGACGGTATGGATCGGCGTTTCTTCAATGCGCTTGGTGCGAGTGTACTGGAGCAGACGATCTGTAACTCCGCTGGAAATACCGGCTGGAAATATACGATGGGTGCCAATCGGGGAACGGTGCCGGAAGATACGGAGCATGCGGATCTCATCCTGGTGTGGGGTGGCAATATCGTCAGTACAAATATGCACCAGGTCGTTTTGGCGGAGAAAGCCCGCAAAAAAGGCGCCAAGATCGTCGTCATCGACGTTCATCGCAATCGTACCGCACAGTGGGGCGACTGGTTTATTCCGCTGTATCCGGGCACGGACAGTGCACTGGCGCTAGGATTGATGCATGTGTTGTTCGAACGGGGACTAACGGATGAAGCGTTTATGCAAAAGTATACGATAGGTCATGAGGCACTACGTGATCATGTCCGCAGTTACACCCCTGAACGTGTGGCACGCATTACGGGCGTGCCGGAGGAAACGATTGTGGAGCTGGCCGAACTATACGGCAACGCACAGGCAGCCCATATTCACATCGGCAATGGCCTCCAGCACCATGATAATGGGGGGATGAACGTGCGTAGCGTTGCATGTCTGCCTGCTATTACAGGGCAATGGCTGAAGCAAGGCGGCGGTGCCGTTCGCACCAACAGCTACGCGAGCACAAATAGCGACGCGCTCGAACGTCCGGAGCTGCGGCAGAATCCCGAGCCGCGAGTGGTGAACATGAACCGGATTGGTGAAGCGTTGCTGGAAGCAGAGCAGCCAATCCGGGCTATGATGGTTTACTGCAGCAATCCACTGGTGGTGGCACCGGATACCGAGCGGGTGGAGCGAGGTTTTGCACGGGAAGATTTATTCACGGTTGTGCATGATCTGTTCATGACGGATACAGCGAAATATGCAGATATCGTATTGCCAGCCACATCTTCATTTGAAGCGACGGACCTGTACACCTCTTATTGGCATCAGTACGTTCATCTGCAAGAGCCGGTAATTGCACCGATTGGGGAGAGCAAGAGCAACGTGGAACTGTTCTCACTGCTTGGGCAGGCTATGGGGTACGATCCTGCAATCTTCGGAGAAACGCCGGAACAGATGATTGAGGACGCACTTCAGGGCACAGGCAACCCCTACATGAATGGGGTCACGTTGGAGGGACTGAAGGAACACCGATTCGTGAAGCTGGATATGACGCCACATGCTGCATATCTGGATCAGCTGCCCACGCCTTCAGGCAAAATCGAATTGTATTCGGAGACGATGGAACAGAGAGGGCTTCCGCCGCTCCCTACCTATAGTGCTCTGGTCGAAGGATACGATGGGGAGAATCCGGCTGGACCTGCCGATACGTATCCATTGATGTTCCTGTCGCCGCCAAACCATAATTTCCTGAACTCCACCTTTGGCAATTCAGCCAAACATCAACGTTTGGAAAAGATGCCTCTATTGCAGATACACCCCGAGGATGCCATCCGTAGAAATGTGGAGGATGGCGATGCAGTAGTCGTATGGAATGATCGTGGGCGCATTGAACTTACCGCCAAGGTGAGTGAAGCCATGCTGCCGGGAACAGTGATTAGCCAAGGCTTATGGTGGGATGGTGACGGGAAGAAGCAGCGGGCGAATTCACTGACGTCCAATCGGTTGTCGGACATGGGGAACGGGGCGACCTTTTTCTCAGCCACTGTTGAAGTGAAGCGTCAATGAGTGTGCTTGCAGCATGATTTTTTTGAGGTAAGATGAACAAAGGCTAGAATTTGAGCAGGATTATAGTGCAATTGATGTAACACTTCATAAAACCTTCGCTCTGGCTGGTTATATTTATGCCGTCAGGGCAAAGGTCTATTTTTTATGGCCATTTGTATGTGCAGAGGTACTAAGGAGAATGAACTAGAGATGATGAGATGGCTGGATAACTATCCAAAAGAAGTGAGAATATTTTTATTAGCAAGTCTGGTTAACGCAACCGGCAGTGCCTTGATGTGGCCGCTGACCACCATGTATGTGTTTGATGAGCTTGGACGGACGATGGCAAACGCGGGTTTTGTAATCCTCATTCAGTCCCTGGGTGGCATCTTTGGACAATTGCTTGGTGGTTCGTTGTATCACAGAGTAGGCGTGAAGAAGCTGATTATTGGCTCACTGGCGCTTAATGCGTTAGGTTTGTTTGCGTTGCCGTGGATTAGTGCGTATTGGGTCGTATTTATATGTGCCATGGGCTGGATTGGTCTGTTCAGTTCATTGTCGCTGCCAGCGATTCAAGCCTTTATTGGCTTCCGGTTTGCGGAGCGACGCGGTGAATTATTCAATATTATCTATGTGGCGAACAATATCGGGGTGGCGATTGGTACGGCGTTGAGCGGTTTTCTGGCTGACTTTTCCTATCACCTCAGCTTTGTACTGAACGGAGTGACCTCAGCCGGGTTTGCTATTTTCTTCTGGTATTATCTGTCGCGGGTTGAACCGGATCAGGGGGAAGTACATCTGACCAAACGGAAAACCGTCCCCGATGGGCCGGGCGTCTGGGCATTGCTGGGTAATACCCGACTATATCTGTTTATGAGCTTGGGCGTACTCTTCCTGTTATTCGGCAACTCCATCTGGAACACAGGTGTTTCCCCGTATATCATCTCTGAGGGTATGGAAAAAAGAATGTACGGTCTGCTCTGGACCCTGAACGGGGTGCTGATCTTTGTGGGCCAACCTTTTACCAGCTGGGTGAAACGGACCATGGCCCGTACCTCCACTGCCCAGATGACGGCGAGTGCGGTATTCTATGGCATGGCCTACATTGTGATGATTACCATGTACAGCTATCCAGGCATGGTGCTTGCAATGGTACTGGCCACGTTTGGAGAGATGTTGATCTCCCCTGCAACACCTGCGTTTATCTCGGAGCATGCGGGCAGGGCGGCGCCTTTTTACATTGGGATATCGGGTGGGATCGGTGCGGTTGGACGGGTTATCGGCCCCTATGCGATGGGGGTCATGTATGACAAACAGGGACTTATTCCGGTAGCGTGGCTGGCAACAGGCACAGCAGTTATTGCGGTACTTGGTTTTGTGTTGCATGCGGTGTTGAACCGTAATCGTGAAGTGAAGGAGTATGGAATGGACGCCTAACAGATCTCATCGGGTTGGATCGGATGCGGAAGGAAAAACGAGTTGAAGTGGACGGTAAATCCACTGTAAACTGTCTGTTCATCCGTAAATTATGGTTGACAAAAAAATGTATTTATGCTATAATTTACATATAAAAATATTCCGTATATAATAAGATTCTCCTGGCCAGGGGAATCTTATTTTTGTTTGTACGGGAGGAATAAGTATGAAGCAAAATGAATCCAGTATCACATCATTGATTTCGACTTTTGGCCGAGCTTATCACAGCCAACATGACACACCCCTCATTTTCGATGATTTTATGGCGAAATTGCTGATCTCTCCTCAAGAGTTTTCAGATATCAGCAATAACATGGTTAGAGGCATTCATTTTTTCAACCCGGATATGGCTCACGAGCTCAAGGACGACCCGGAAAAGATTCTAAAATGGATTACCCAGGTACAGTTATCTCCAATAACTCTGGCTCGGGCCGCTTACTGTGAGCATGTACTTTTGCATGAAGTCGCGTTGGGATTGAAGCAGGTAGTCATTCTTGGCGCCGGGATGGATACGTTTGCTTTGAGGCATCCGGAATTGGAGGACACGCTGGATATCATTGAAGTGGATTATCCGGCTACACAGCAATTCAAGAAAGAGCGGCTGAATCAGGCCGAGCTGACTATTCCGGACAATCTTCACTTGGTACCCATGGATTTTACGCGTGAGCTTTCGAATGACAGCTTGACTATTGAAGGTTTGAAGAAACGGAAGACGTTGGCTAGTCTCTTGGGTGTTTCGTATTATTTGCCCCAGAATGATCTGTTTAACGTGATTCGTCATGTGTTTGCGAACCTGCCAACCGGAAGCTCTATAGTTCTGGATTATGCAGATGAGCACCTTTTTGAGGAAAAAGGAATGTTTAATCGGGTTGAAAATATGGTTAAATTGGCTGCAATGGGTGGTGAGCCGATGCAATCCGGGTACGCATATGCGGAGATGGAGGCCTTGCTTGATGAAGCAGGGCTACTTATTTATGAGCATCTGACTCCCGAGGCGATTCAGGAACAGTTTTTCCAGGATCGAATCGATCATCTAAGGGCATTTGAAACGATACATTTCATTCACGCAGTAAAAAAATAAATCGATCCGGGCATGTAAGTCACCTATATAGCCGGCATTTGCATAGCAGCGGCAAACCTTCACCCTGTGGCAGGGTGAAGGTTGTTTGGTTTGATCAAAGGAACAGCACAAACCATGATTCTGTAGCCAATAACATCACACGTGATACAAATGTTCAACAATCAGACTTGTTAGGGTGCAATTCCATGTCATTCAATGTCCTCCCCTCTATTTGTGCATAATGCCCATATAATAGAATGGAACTGGTTAAAGGCAGGAGGATGCATGCGATGTACAAGGTTTTGCTGGTTGATGATGAATTTATGATCTCGGACGGGATCTCCAGTGTGGTGAACTGGTCCAGATTAGGAACAGAACTGATCGGCATTGCTCAAGATGGATTGGAAGCGCTTGCTGCAATTGAGCAGCAACGCCCGGATATCATCATCTCGGACATCCGCATGCCGGGAATGGATGGGTTACAGTTGGTTGAAGCTGTGGCAGAGAAGTATCAGCATATCTCATTCATCATGCTCACGGGTTTTACGGAGTTCGAATATGCGAAAACGGCCATGCAGTATGGGGTGAAGCACTATTTGCTTAAGCCCTGCAGTGAAGAGCATCTTGTACAGGCTATCAGTGAATTGGTCAGTGAGAAGCGGGAGTTGACCGATCAGGAGCGTTTTGTGCAGTCGATCCAATATAATCTGGAGCGTGTACTGCCGCATGCCAAGGAATATTTTCTGAAAGAGCTAGTCACGAACAGAACATACGGGGTCAAGGAATGGAAGTATTTCGAGGAATTATTCGATGTACAGTTTCAGGATCAGCGTGTGCGGTTGCTGCTGGTAGAGATTGAGGGGGATCATGAGTATTTGCACTTGTTCGCGGTGAAGAACATTGCCGAGGATATTTTTCACAATCCAATATTAAGTGCCACGGTTGGAAGGCATGTGCTACTAATTATGGAGGACAAGTTGTCTGAAACGCAGTTGTTCCATAATATCGATGAGATTCGCGCCACCTTTACCCGATATTATCATGATGATCTCACGATTGCCCTGAGCGAGCCAGGAGACCTCTCGCAGGCACGCCATTTGTACATGCAGACGCTGGTGTATCTCAATTACCGCTTTTACCTCGGTGAGGGCAGTCTCATTATGGAGCGGGATATTTACTCTCCCGGAGAGCGCATTCTTCCTGAATTCGAATACGATCCGGAGCGGATGGTTACTGCAATCAAGGCGGGACATTGGCAGGAAGTTGGATCAGAGCTGAACCGGATGTTTCAGCTGCTTGCCAGCTTGCGATACGATATATCCCAAACGAAGTCCTATCTTATTCAGATGTTTATGGAGATGATTCGACTCAGTGGTTCTGCCGAGATGAAAAGGTATATGGACCAGTTGCCAGGCATGATTGAATCCAGCACCCTGCATTCTTTTCAACAGTTTCTGCTTGCCGTCGCCAAAGAAATCACCTTGCGCCGCTATGAACAACATCGCTCCAGACAATCGCAGATGGTAGGTAGTGTGAAACAGTTGGTAGAGAAACGCTACAGGGACGAGACACTGACACTCCAGTCCATCGCCGGGGAAATATACATGAATCCAGACTACATCGGCAAAATGTTCAAAAAAGAAACCGGTGAGAAATTTACGAACTATGTATTAAGCTACCGCATCCGTAAAGCGTTGGAGCTTCTGGAGCAGGACGGGAACTGCACTGTATCCTCGCTTGCCGAGCAGACAGGGTTTGGTGCCAACTGGCCGTATTTCAGCAAAATGTTCAAGAAATACACGGGTTTCTCCCCTTCCGAGTATAAAAAAGTACCCTAAGACAGCGTTGCTGCGCTTCTACATAGCTAATCTTTATATCCGATCTACATCTAATCTGTGATCGGGCCCTGTACGCCATTCATCGGCAGCAGGGTCTTTTTTTGTCGGACGGAACTCGGTTTTGAACATCCATTTATCGGAAATGAGCATGGGAAGAAAAGGCGCTCGCTTCTATCATTAGAAGTGTCATGTTAGTGAATGAACATCGAGAGTGGAGGTTGAGTGGATGGAGCTGAATCGAAGCCGGGGGATTGAACCTGGGCGTTTGAAGCCAGCTGGCAAATGGAGTTCGGTGAAAAAGGAACTTGTCCGCAACAGATACGTTTATCTGATGCTCGTTCCTGTGGTAGCCTACTATCTGATTTTCAGCTATGGGCCAATGTACGGGCTACTGATGGCATTTCAGGAATCCTACAACCCGATCAAAGGAATCTTGGCAGGCGAATGGGTTGGATTTGATAACTTCACCATGTTTTTTGAAAGTTATTATTTCTGGCGACTGATTAAGAACACACTGATTTTGAGTTTTTACAGTATTGTATTTGGTTTCCCGGCTCCGATTCTACTAGCACTGTTGCTGAATGAAGTCCGGAAGAAGTGGTTCAGAGGTGCAGTACAGACCATCAGTTATATGCCGCATTTTATTTCGGTTGTCGTCGTGGTTGGAATGTTGAAAACGTTCTCATCTCTGGACGGTGGGTTATTTAACGTCATTCGTGACTTTTTTGATCTGCAGCCGATTATGTTTTTGGCGGAAAAAGATATGTTCCGTCCGATGTACATCCTGTCCAACATATGGCAGGGCGCAGGCTGGGCCTCGATTATCTTTTTGGCAGCGCTCAGTGGTATTGATCCTCAATTGTATGAGGCTTCCAAAATTGACGGTGCAGGCCGCTGGAGACAGCTGTTACATATTACACTGCCGGGCATTATGCCCACGATTGTGATCATGTTAATTCTGCGTATGGGGGCGGTCATGAACGCGGATTTTCAGAAAATATTGCTGATGCAAACGGCACCGACCTATGAGACATCGGATGTCATATCCACCTTTGTTTATCGATCCGGTATTTTGGAGGGGAACTATACGTACTCAACCGCCATCGGACTATTTAACGGCGTCATTAATTTCGCGCTGCTCATTATCGCAAACGCGATCAGCAGAAAGCTTAACTCAACCAGTCTATGGTAATCGGAAGGTGAAGCGATGAAACAGTCTATAGGGGAACGACTTTTTGATGTATTTAATACACTGCTGCTCTTGGTGATCATGGTTTTATGCTTGTACCCGATGCTGTACGTGTTCAATTCTTCAATCAGCGACCCGGACCAGATGCTGCGTTCCCGTTCACTGATGCTCATTCCTGAAGGTTTTCAGCTGGGAGCGTACAAGTCGGTATTTCAGGATACTCGCATCTATACGGGATATATGAACACCTTGTTCTATGTTGTGGTGGGTACCGCCATTAATCTGCTCATGACTTCACTGGCTGCATATGGGTTGTCACGCGGTGATCTGATGGGCAGAAAAACGCTGATGAAATTAATTACGTTCACGATGTTCTTCGGCGGGGGTATGATTCCAACTTTTCTGCTGATTCAGAATCTGGGCATGGTGGATACCCGTTTTGCGCTTATTATTCCCGGTGCCATCAGCACATTCTATTTCCTCATTATGAAAACAAACTTTGAAGGCATCCCGATCAGTCTGATCGAATCGGCGAAGCTTGATGGTGCCAATGACTTTCTGATTTTGTTCCGAATTGTACTGCCTTTGTCAAAGCCAATCCTGGCGGTCATGATGCTGTATTATGCGGTTGACCATTGGAATGATTATGTCGGACCGATGCTCTACCTGCGCAGTCAGGAGTTATATCCAATACAGATTATTATGCGTGATATTCTGATCAGCAGCAGTACGGAGGCCATGGGCGCTGGCGCTGATACCGGCTTTGCCATTGGGGAAAACATCAAATATGCGACTATTATTATCTCCACGCTGCCGATTATGCTGGTATATCCGTTCATCCAACGTTATTTTGTTCAGGGCGCTCTAATCGGTGCTGTGAAACAATAAAAAATGTATCCTATGGAGGCGAATTACGTGAAAAAAAGAATGGGGTCCATCCTGTTGTCATCGCTACTTACCATGTCTTTACTGGCGGGCTGTACGGGGGATAATGAACCAGGTAACGCAGAGCCAGCAGAAGGAACAGAACCTGCGGTTCAGGCGTTGACCGAGATTCCGCTACCGATTACAAGTGAGCCTTTTACCATTGACTACTGGCGCGCCAATGATGCCAAATTGACAGCTTCCTTGAACAATTTTGGCGATATGGCGGCTTATAAGGAAAAGGAGAAGCTGACGGGTATCCAAGTGAAGTTCACACATCCTCCGCTTGGACAACAGCGTGACCAGTTCAATCTGCTGATCTCCACGAAAGAGCTACCGGATGTCATTTATTATAACTGGGCGGATGCGGTTGGTGGACCAGAAAAAATGATCAAGGATGGTCGAATCATTCGATTGAATGAACTGATCGACAGTTATGCACCAAACTTAAAGCGGATTATTGAATCCGATCCGGATGTGAAAAAGCAGATTGCACTCGACGATGGCACGATCTATATGTTCCCACTGCTGAAGCTGGATGCATTGAAGCTGAATGCCACTTCCGGTTTAATTATGCGCCAGGATTGGCTTGATGCATTGAACCTTAAGGTACCTACCAACATCGATGAGTGGTATACGGTGCTTAAGGCATTCAAGGAACAGGACCCCAACGGCAACGGCAAGCCTGATGAGCTACCATTCACCGGAAACTGGGGACCGGGTAACCTGACTAAGCTCCATGATTTTGCCGCGGCTTTTGGGGTAATTGGTGGCTTCCAGATGAATGGGGACAAGGTGGAATTCGGACCGATCCAACCGGGCTACCGAGATTTCTTAGAGACCATGGCCAAGTGGTACAAGGAAGGGCTGATTGATCCCGAGATCATGACCAATGACGGTAAAGCTTTCGATTACAAGGTCACCAGCAATCTGGCAGGCGCATATCAGGGTGGTGTGTTCAGCGGCATGGGGAAATACTTCAATCTGATGAGAGATACGGATCCGAACTTTAACGTGACGGGTGTACCATGGCCTGTATCTCCGGATGGAACTTCGTATGCGACATTTAATCTGGACGCTAAAGTGTTGTCTTATGGTGAGGCTATTACGGCTTCCGCAGACGAAGACAAATTGAAATATATTGTACAGTGGATGGACTACAACTATAGCGAAGAGGGTAGTGATCTGTTCAACTTTGGTATCGAAAATGACAGCTATGTTCGTGACGGGGAAGGTGTCAAATTCACAGATACCATCATTAATAATCCGAACGGTCTGACGTATGATCAGGCACTGGCTTCCTATGCCTTATCCATTATGGACGGTCCGATTAATCAGGATAGTCGTTATCTGGATGCACTATTATTTGACGACGGACAGCGTGCGGCGAACGCGGAATGGATGAAAGCAAGCTCAGCATTAACGCTTCCTCCAATTCGTTTGTCAACAGATGAGGTGACCACAAGTACATCCATCATGAGTCAGGTGAATACGTATTTGAATGAAACGATGACTGCCATTATTAGCGGACAGAAACCGATCACCGAATTTGACAAGATGGTCGAAACAATCAAGAGCATGGATATTGACCGGGCGATTGAGGTTCATCAGGCTGCGTATGATCGATATCAGTCTAAATAATACGTGAGAAATCGAGCGCTAAAACTTTGGGGAAACCTTCCTGTATGTGATATACCTAGTAGTATCACGTGGTTCAAAGGAGCGCTTTGGTCATGACAGCCTACCGCAAACTCAGCATCAAAATGAAAATGTTTCTGATGATTATGTTCATGATGGCGTTTGTCATCATCCTCGCGTTTGGGTCCCTGTATTATACGTACTCGGTGTATGACAAACAGCTGTTTGATAAGTCGTCCCGACTTCTGAACCTTTCTTCGTCTACAGTGGATGTTGAACTTCAGAAGTTGGAAGCGTTATCATTAAACATGATCTCCGATACGCAGATTCAAAGAGCCTTGAAGTCGTTGCTGGATGACGATAGCGCATATTCAAGCTTTATTGAACGAAAAAAGATCACGGATCGGCTATGGGAGCATATTAGTGGGGCTGCACGATATGTGCAGTCCGTTCATCTGATTGATTCCAGGGGAAGAGTCAATAAATATGGCGAGACACTAACCGTATCTCAGGAAAAATATGATCGGATGATTGCGGCTGCGGAGCAGGCCAATGGTGCAGTGCGCTGGTTATACCCGGATGACGATGACCCGATGCTGGTTATGGTGCGTCAAGTGCGAGCCTATGAACCGATGACCCTGGAACCGGTAGGCATACTGTTTCTGCGTATTAATATCGAGCGACTCGTCGAGGAGTATGCGGGCATCGATAGCCAGGACAGTGACATTATTTTAAAAGCAGGTAGTGATGTGGTGTATCCTTATCGCCAGCTTCCAGAAGCGGTGTCCGCCGGACTGAATCCACTTCCAGGCAGTGGGGGATATGAGATCAAGAATCTGGATGGGAGGGAGATATTTCTTTCCCAGAAGAAATCCGCATACACCGACTGGGTGTATTATAATATGGCCTCTTATGATGAAATTTTTGAACGTATTATATGGTTGAAAAATATACTGATCGTCGTTTATCTTATCGCCATTCTGGTTGTTCTCGCGCTTGGTATGGTGTTCGCACGAAGTCTGACAAGGCCGATCAGGCAGCTCATCAGTCAGATGAAGGAGGTTCAGTATGGGGATCTGGAGAATATAGACGCCAATCTGTCCATTCCAACGCACCAGCACATGGATGAACTGGGGTTACTACAGCGTACGTATCGACTGATGATTACACATATTAATACATTGATTAAAGAAAATTATGCAAGCCAGTTGGTCATTAAAGAAACGGAGTTCAAGGCGCTACAGGCGCAGATCAATCCCCACTTTCTGTATAATGCGCTGGATTCGATCCATTGGCTCGCAAAAAAGAACAGGCAGGAGCAAATCTCCAGTATGGTGTTATCACTCGGATATTTGCTGCGTTCCTCCATCAGCTTCAAGCAAAATATCATTACCATTGCGGAAGAGCTGGAGATCGTCAATCATTACATCACCATTCAGACCTACCGTTTCCGGCAACGGCTGGATTTCCGTATGGATGTGCCCGCTCCTTATCTGGGGTGTGCTATTCCAAAGTTGACCCTACAGCCACTACTGGAGAATGCCATTCAATACGGTTTGGAACCACAGGTTGGATCATGTCTGATTCGAGTGTATGCCGAGATATCAGGTGGCAAGCTGGCTCTTATCGTGGAGGATCACGGTCCCGGAATGGAACCCGAATATGTGGAACAGGTGCTGCTCGGTGAAGTGAAGACCAGAGGCACAGGTATTGGTCTACTGAATATCAGGGAGCGGGTACGTCTGGCTTTTGGCGAAGAATATGATGTTCTGCTGGAAAGTAAGCCGGGGCTTGGAACGAGAGTAACAGTGCTGCTGCCACCCCCATCACCAGGTAAGGAGGAGAAGTTATGGGAAGATGGATGCGAATGATAGGCATGCTCTGCCTTATGCTGACTCTTCCTGGCTGCGTGAACCAGTTGGATCAAAGGCCAGGCATGATTGTGGAAGAAGAGCCGATAACGCTACGAATCGCTTGGTGGGGTGGAGAGTTCCGCAACAATGCAACGATTGCCGTTATCAACCTGTATGAGAAGTTGAATCCACATGTGAACATCGAATACGAATATAGCAGTTTCAACGAATACTGGAGAAAACTTGCCCCACATGCAGCAGGCAATGCGTTGCCCGACATTATTCAGATGGACATCTCCTATCTGTCCCAGTACAGTTCGCTGCAACTGTTGGAAGACATGACGCCGTACATGCAGAGCGGGCTGATTGACACGACAGATATTGAGAAGGAACAGCTGGAGAGTGGTAGCCTGAATGGAAAAACCTATGGTCTCAGTTTGGGGGTTAATGCCATGCTCAGCATCTATGATCCGGAAGTGTTAAAGGCCAATGACATTGAATTGCCAACGGATACGTGGACATGGGCGGATTTTGACCGGATGGGCGAGCAATTGCTCGGGAAAGGCATCTATCTGGGAACCTATTTCACGCCGGAACAGTTTTTCGCGTATTACTTGAGACAGTATGGTTCCAAGCTATACGCCGAGGATGGCAAGAGATTGGGATATGAGGATGATGGGCTGTTTATTGAGTACTTTGGCAGGATGCAGCAGCTCGCAGAGAAGAAGCTTATTTTTGCACCGGATATCTGGACATCAGATATTGGCCAGCCTGATAACGACCCGTTTTATCTGGGAGAGGCTTTGTTTAGCTGGGGGTATTCCAACCAATTTATCAGCACCGCTCAGCGTTATGGCAAACCCTTAACCATCTCCCCAATGCCTGGGCCAAACAGTCAGGATGGATTGTTCTTGAAGCCAGGCATGTTTTTCTCCATGGCGGGCAATTCCAGACATAAGGAAGAGGCAGCCAAGTTCATCAGCTTTTTTGTGAATGATTTGGATGCCAATCTGCTGCTCAAAGGGGAGCGGGGTGTGCCCGTCTCATCCAGTGTCAAAGAGCGGATGAAGCTGGTGGTTGAACCGGAGCTGGCGCAGGTGTTTGATTATATTGATTGGGTTGCGGATAACAGCACTCAGATGGACCCGCCTGATCCTGTAGGTGCGCCAGAGGTCACTGCGGTATTACGTGAGTTGTATGATCTGCTGCTGTTTGGCAAAATTACGCCTGAGGAGGCGGCGGTGGAATTTCGTGAACGGGCGAATGCCATTCTGGGTGGGAAGTTATAAGAATGGACTAGATCATATATGTATTTAATGGACTTGGGGCTGTTGTCGTTCACAAGCTCAACCTTCATTCTACTCGGGTGAGGGTTTTTGTTATGGAATGGTGTATATTTCCTCTAGTATAATGAAAATGGGTAGTTGTCCTATCTGTAGATTAGATAGATTCTATCCATATATTAATGGATGAGGAGTGTCAGGACATGTCCATACATCAGATAGGTCACAAGGTGTCTTTTGCCGATATGAAAATGAAGTTGCCTCAGGAGAGCTGGATGTACACTCAGAATGAAGCGCACAACGGTGAATTTGAAGCCGAGGAAGTATGGTTACATTCTGGTGATCTTCATATCAGTGAACTGTTGTTGGATGAAGGACCCTTTTTGATCTTAGTTGAAGGAAATCTGACAGTGGATCGTTATATTGGAAATACAAGTTCCGACGCGGCCAGTTCAAATCTGGTTGTACTTGGGAATCTCATAACGCCCTATATGATCGTGGGTGGGCAGGAAATATATATTACAGGTAATCTCTATGTGGAGGATATGTTCTGGGGGGATTATAACCATGGAGAATTGACAGTGAGAGGGAATGTAGAAGGTGGATTGCTGGTAAGTACCGATCAATATACGATTCAGGTTCAAGGACAGCGTAATGTGAAGCGTCAGCTTGAAGAATGGGAGGATCTCGGACCATGGCGGGGCTTTGACATGTTGGCGTTATTGGTTCCTGAATGTGTGATTGATGAAGATACAGAGCCGTTTCCTTGGCGAGAAGAAATGTTAAAGAGGCTGCAACAAGGACAACCTGTAATCAACCGAAAGTACATTCATGCTGATGAATCAGAGCCAGATGCGCCGGATTGGTTCGAAGATCATCGGATTACCGTTGAGAATATAGAGCGTCTTACTCATCCATCTTTGTTACCTGTAAGAGAGGAGGATGAGTTACTGAACAGCTATGAATTTTGGTTGGACGAGCAATTTTGCCGAGTATCGGTCTATGGAGATGAGCATACGGAGGGATATTTCCGTAGTCTGTATTTTCAGGATGACCACAATTGTGCATTGTTGCTTAAGATGGAGCCATCAGATCAAGGTTCCAACTCTCCTGATAAACATATCGTACAACCGGGTGAACCTGTCTGGATGATCTCAGGAGCATATCGTTATCTAAACAATGAGAAGTCGGAATGGAACGTATTATCGGAGAACTCACCTGCTGATATTCAGCAGTTAAGCGAGCAAGGATGGAGCACCTTGTTGCAGTCTGTATCGAATTATCAGTATGCCCGTTCCTTAATTTCGCACCAACTGATCCACGATTTATTAGCACTGCCTGTCGTGGAGCCATATGACGATTATTATGATGATGATCGGCACGGGCTGTGGATTGGAGAGTTATATTATGCATTTCGACAAGCAGGTCAGATGTCTGATGGTGTTCCCCAGCCAGCTATGCTACGTATTGGAAGAGAGTATGTGGATGCTCAAGGGGAGACGCAGGTGGAGAAATACTATTATACCCTGCACCAACATGCGGACGGCTCGGAAAGTGTGTTGATCGAATACTCGGCTCAGGATGACGAGGAAGAAGATCCATTGTTGCTTGAACTTCATTACATCGGCGGCTCTCAGTTACTGCATGCCGTTCACTTGCTGGAACATGGACGCAAAGTGCTCATTCAAGCGAATGAGGATTTACTGAATGGGGAGCTGCCTTACGCTGCTGAATCATTTGCAAAACGATTTTGGAAATCCAAAGGATACCTGAAATGAACAAAACAACCTTCACCTCTATTACAAGAGGGAGGGTTGTTCTGTCATTGCATTTAACCAAACTGGGCTTGATGCAGTCGGCTGTACGAGCCTTGACGCGCGAGAAGTTCTTCATGACTTCCTTGTTCAGCGACGGTGCCGTTCTCCACGACTACGATGCGATCGGCGTGTCTGATGGTCGCCAGTCGATGGGCGATCACCAATGTCGTACGTCCCTGCGCCAGCTCGGATAAGGCCAGCTGAATGGCGGCTTCCGTCTCGGTATCGAGTGCGGATGTTGCTTCATCCAGAATGAGAATTGGCGGATTTTTCAGGATCATTCTTGCGATGGATAAACGTTGCTTCTGTCCGCCGGACAATTTCACGCCACGTTCACCGATCATGGTGTCCAGTCCATCTGGCTGGGATTGTACCAGCTCTTCCAATTGGGCCCGGCGAATGGCTTGCCAGATTTCCTCATCGGAAGCATTCAGTTTGCCGTATGCAATATTTTCTCGAATCGTTCCATCAAACAGGAAAATATCCTGCTGCACAATCCCGATATGGGAGCGCAGTGATTCCAGCGTCATGTCCTTCACCGGAATGCCATCGATGGAGATATGTCCTGCATCCACATCGTAGAAACGTGGGATCAGACTGCATAACGTCGTTTTACCTCCGCCCGAAGGTCCAACCAGAGCAACCGTCTGGCCTGCCTGGATATCCAGATTGACCTGAGAAAGCGTAGGTTTGTGTTCTCCATAAGAAAAGGTAACGTTATGGAAAGCAATATCTCCTTTGACATCCGGAATCGGTTTCGCTTGTGGTGTATCTTCTACATCCGGTACAGCTTCAAGAAGCTCCAGGTAACGTCTGAATCCGGCGATGCCTTTGGGATACGTCTCGATGACAGAGTTAATCTTCTCGATCGGTCCGAGGAATACATTGGAGAGCATCACAAAAGCGATGAATTCCCCGTAGGTCATACTGCCTTGAATGACAAACCAGGTTCCACATACCAGTACAAACAGCGATACAAATTTCATCAGGATAAAACTGAGTGAAGAGTTCCAGGCCATAATACGGTAGGTGATTAGTTTTGTAAGCCGGAAACGTTCGTTATTCTCAACGAAACGTCCTACTTCATGTTTTTCATTGGCAAAAGCTTGTACCACACGGATGCCGCTCACATTGTTCTCAACCCGTGCATTATAATCGGCGATATCCGCAAACATGCGCTTGAACGCCTTGGACATTTTGCGACTGAAGTACAGTGACAGGTAGATCATCAGCGGCACAATGATGAACGTCATCACAGCGAGCTGCCAGTTGATCCCCAGCATAATCCCGAAAGCTCCAGCGAGTGTCATGAGGGCAATGAATAGATCCTCGGGTCCATGATGCGCGATCTCACCAATATCCATCAGATCGTTGGTCATGCGGGAGACCAGATGCCCGGTCTTATTGTTATCGAAGAAGCGGAAGGACTGTTTCTGTACACGCTGGAACAGTTCACGCCGCATATCGGATTCGATGTTAATACCAAGCTTGTGGCCCCAATAGGTCACTGCATAATGGAAAAAGGAACTGAGTAGGTAGATGCCGAGCAACCCGACACACGCCGCTAAGATCATGGACCAATTGCCAGCCGGAAGCAGTTGATCGACCACCCGGTTAACGGCGAGTGGAAAGGCCAGCTCCAGCAGAGCGGCAGCGATCGCACAGGAAAAGTCCAAGATAAAGAGCCTTTTGTAAGGACGATAATAAGACATAAAACGGCGAAGCATATGTAAGTCCTCCTCGATATGACACAAATGCCCGAGCAGGCTGATTAACCTGTCCGGACACCTGTATTCATGCTTATGTTATTTACGGTTTTGCTCGGCACGTTCTACGATCATATCGGCGAATTCTTCAGCCTGACCTTGAATCGCAATCGGGTCAAAGTACCAGTAACGGTCTTCCAGCAACTCATACACCTGATTGTTTTTTACAGCCGGCAGGGATTGCCAGATGGCATCACCTTGGTAATTTTTATTGTTCTCTCCAACGGTCAAGAAGATATGATCCCCTGCATAATCACCAACAACTTCACGCGAAATCTCTTTCCATTGGGTATCACCCATCAGTTCTTTTTTGGTGATTTCGAGTGGGGCAAGTTGCAAAGCACTGTAGACCGCTTGTCCTCCTCGGCCAAAATTGTCTCCATATCCATAATAGCTTTTGTCGGATACTTCAAGGATGGAGAAGGTTTCCTCCGGTTTAATGACTGTTTTCACCTTAGCGCGAGCGGCTTCAATCCGTTCATCGTACGTTTTCAGCCAAGCTTCGGCTGCTTCGGATTTGTTCATCAGCTCTCCGAATCCCCGGATTTCGTCGTGTACATTGGTGAAAGTACCATACGGAATGACCACGGTCGGTGCGATTTTTTGATAACTCTCAATTTCGCTGGCCTGATCAGAGTAGGTAATGATCAGATCCGGGTTCAAGGCAACAACCTTCTCCATGGATACCGCCGCCCGATCACCAATACTCTCTATGCCCGCTACCTGATCTGCATAGAACGGGTTTTCCAAATAATATTGAACAGCACCAACGGGTTTCACACCCAGTGCGAGCAGATCACTTACGTACATATCGGTAACGATTCGTTTCGGTTCAGCCGGAATTTCAACCTCTCCGCTTAATGACTTGTAGATCCGTGTAGCACTTGAATTGTCTGAACCGGACGACGTGTCTGTGTTCGTCTCGGAAGAGGCTGTTGTTGTTTCGGTTCCCGCTGCCGAAGTCTGTTCAGTGGCAGTCGAGCCTGTTCCGCTACTACATGCAGCCAGAATCATAATGATGGCGAGCATAAGAAGCAAGCCGGAAAAGCGTTTTTTTGCAGCAAACATATTTTTGTTCCCCCTGTGTATAATCAATAATGATTATTATTCTCATTAATAACATAGAGGAAGATGTGATATTTGTACATGGACAACTATGATCACTACTGCATGGACAATTATGATGTGAGGTGACGCATGATATGCTGCAACTGCTCCATAACGGACAAGGGATCAAATCCATAGAACATGTCGGCATCAATCTCGTATACACGTCCTTCACGAACGGCGGATAGGGTGCCCCAGGATTCCTGATTCGGCAGGTTATCCAGCATTTCTCGTTTGGCAGGTTCCTCAGGGAAGGCGACAAACATGTGATCTGCGGCATACAAGTGAATCTCGGACAACGGAACATGAACGTACCCCGTAAGTAACTGTCCATCCTGCTCCATAAGTGAGGGTGGAGTGAAGCCCAGCGATTGATACAGCACATGAGAGGCTCTGCCCCAGCCATGACCGTAGATATAAGCCCCGTCTTCTCCAATCATAAACATGCAAACGGCGGACCCTCGTGTTCCTTCCATCTGTTGGTCTAACTTATGATTGGCTTCTTGCTCCAGTTGATGATATTGATCTAACAACGCTTGTGCATTGGACTCAAGCCCGGTAATTCTGCCCAAAAGAAGAAGCTGCTCCTGCCAATCGATTTCCTCAAAGGGCATCAGAATGGTCGGTGCAATCAGACGTAGTTCATCGGAAGCGGGATGCGGCGCATACCCGACAATGACATCGGGCTGAGCGTTTGCAATCAGATCCGTATGTTTAACCAGCTCATATTCGGAATGTCGCTCAAATTGCTCATGACCATCATGATCATGCGCACACATTTTTTCTTCCATCCAGCTTGCTACGGCGCCCATGTGGGGAGTGTGGCCCAGTGCCAGAAGTGAGGCCGTATAATTGTAAGTCAAAGATACAATCCTTTTGGGCATTTTCCGGTAGTGTGTTGGTGCTGATCCAACCATCTGTTTGAATTTGCGGCTTAGATAAAAGGTGTCCCTGTAGCCTGTCAGTTGTGCAATCTCCTGTAGCGTAGGGTTCGCGAACAACAGATGCTCCTGAGCCATCCGGATCCTGAGACGGGTCACATATTCAACAAACGTAAGACCTGTATGTTTCTTGAACTCCCGCGAAAAATGCTCAGGACTCACATTTGCATCCCTAGCCAATTGTTCGCGGGTCAGCGGATGGGTATACATCTGATGGATATGTCTAAGCACGGCATCAAGCCAAGAGTGATCTTCATGAGCAGAATGAGCCACATGATCCCGTAAAATATCCAGTAACTCATAAAAAAGCATATGTGGCCTGAAGGGGCTGGAATCACGGCCTGCCGTACTGGCTTGAACCAGCTCTACTGCCCTGTCGGTGAGAGTGCGACTCGCAATGGGAACTGGTATCCCGAACGGCCAGAACAGCTGTTCATTTTCAGTGGAATCAAAAGCAATAGCAATGCCCTGTACTGGCGACAGGGAGCCGCGCTTGTTCTCGTGCTGAAGCAGGTTTCCAGCTTGCCGAACGACTGCACAGCCTGCATTTAATGTCAGTTTACCCTCTGTACTGATCAGCCTGGCCTGGCCAGCAGTAATGACGTATAACACATGAAGAGTGCTCCACATTTCATCTATGCGGGAGAATGCCTCGCGGTCGTGAAGCTGCACCAGATGGCACGGCTTGAAGTGGGCAACAGGTACGGACTGAATCTTCTGCAAGGAAATGGGACGGGACAGCGATTTTTTATGATAAATAGGCTTGGGAATATTCATTAGATAACTGTCTCCTTACATAAGTCAGCAGGGACAGTATTCGTCTCATGCCCCTGGTATACTGGCGTAATTCTAGGATCTCGACTATTATGCAGTATATACTATAAACGGAGTGACGTGGATGGACAGATTGAACAAATCAACTTTTTATTTGAAAAATAGATAAAGTGGTTGAAATCGCTATCAACACCGACTATAATGAAAATGTCGAAACGTTTCAATCTGGCGTTTACTGCCAGTTTCATTGTATTAGGCACGAACTGTTTATAGAGCGCCAGATTGAAAGACGTGTCATGACCATCACTAATGGTATGGAGTGGAACGGGACGCATTCAACCGTGGCCCCATAAGGATGGGAACGAGGATTTTTTTTGAGAACACCTCGAAACGTTTCGATTGACATCCATCGCTATGATATGTATAAAGATTAATAAACGATAATGAAGGATTTAGTGGTTGTTCTAACCATGTACCGTATAAAATGTAGATAACCTTAGAATTTGTTCTATATAAATTGAACTAACATTTACACAAAACGGAGAGGGCAGAAAGAACCTGAAGAAGCAAGGCGTTCGCCTTTATCCCCGGATTTTCACCCTTATAAAAGGGAAACAAAAAATCTGGGGATAACAGCGATCGGAAGGTTGTTCTGTCATCGGAGTGGTCAGTGTAAATATTCTGTAGTTCAATTTATATATAGTTTAGAAGGAGCGAACGTGGAATGGCAACGATTAAGGATGTGGCAAAGCTGGCAGGTGTAGCACTCTCGACTGCTTCCTATGCGCTGAGCGGGGATAGCAAGGTTAGTGCCAAGACCAAGGCTAAAGTGCTTGAGGCAGCACGAGAACTGAATTACCGCAAGAACGGCTTTGCCATGGACCTGAAACGGAGCCGGACAAACACGATCGCTTTGATCCTGACCGATCTGTCGGGCCCGTATTACTCGGAGTTGATCCGTAGTGTACAGGATGTAGCCCTCGCGAACGGATATGACCTGATTGCTTGCAGCTCCATGGGTGGACGGGATTCAACGGCAGTGCGATTTTTGCGTGAAAAAAGAGTAGATGGAGCCATCATTCTGGCGCATAACATTCATGATGATATTCTGGTAGAATCTGCCGGTCATCGTTTTCCCATCATTGTGATGGATCGTCAGCTGTCGAGTGACCATCTAGTCAACGTGCTGGTGGATGGAGAGCAGGGCGGTTACCTTGCTACCCGCCACCTCATCCAGGCTGGACATCAGAAGATTGCTTATATCAGCGGTCCATCCAACTCGTATGACAACGCGCTCCGTTACCAAGGGTATCTGCGAGCGATGCGGGAAGCGGGACTTGAAGAAAAGTCCAAATGGCGTCTGAGCGGTAATTTTGTACGTGAGGGCGGATACAGTGCAACCAAGATGATGATCATGCAGGGCGATCTTCCCTCAGCGGTATTTTACGGTAACGATGAGATGGCGATTGGCGGCCTGAAGGCATTGGAAGAGCGTGGTGTATCGGTGCCAAATGATATTTCCGTGATCGGTTTTGATGATATTCAGTTGTCCGAATATGTGCATCCACCGCTGACAACGATACGCCAGCCGAAGCATGAAGCCGGTTCGCTCGCCGGACATCTATTATTCCAGATGCTCAATGGCGAAGCGGTTGACCCTTCATATACGTTAACGATTAATATGATCGAGCGCAGCTCTGTACGTTCGGTTTAGAACGAGTCTGAACAACAAAGAACTACCCGCATGCTGAAGTGAAAGTTTAATGATGGGGTTATCGTCCGGACGGGCTTTAAAAAGCCGGTTTGAAGAGGCCCCTATTCTTTTTCAGATTTATCGAAACGTTTCGATTTTAACTAATTCAAGGAGTGAACCTTATGACAACGATGATTAATGAACCGATCCGGTTAAGTGCCGGAGAGTTATCCTTTACCTTTTTGAACAGTGGCGACCTATACCAGGCTACATCCGGTACAACGATGTTAAACCAGTTGCTCAGCAACCAGATTGATGGATCATTGAACAACCTGTACCTGCGTGTACATGAGGGAGAGAATATCAGCTCGTTCCCGTTGCTCGGTGTACGTTCGAACAGCAAGGTGATTACAAGCAAGGCACAATCCAGCAACCAGTTGATCTGGGAGGGCACAGTCCAGCTGGAAGGTAGCGAAAAAGGCATTGGCTATCAGGTCGTATTTACAGCTACACCTCAAGGTGTATGGTTCTGGGATGTGAAGCTCACAGGACAACAACATAACGTAGATGTGGTATACGGACAGGATGTTGGGCTTGCAGATCCAGGTGCGGTACGCAGTAATGAGGCTTATCTGTCACAATACATTGACCATACGGTGTTTGAAGATGAGGCGAAAGGCTATGTCGTTTGTTCCCGTCAAAACCAGCCTCAGGGCGGTGCATTTCCATATATGCAACAAGGTTCCCTGACCAAAGCAGTTGGTTACTCCACAGATGGATTCCAATTCTTCGGTCTGTCATACAAGGAAACGAATCAACCAGAGAGCTTGAATCACCCAACGCTGGCAAATGAGACATATCAGTATGAATTTGCCTATACGGCATTGCAATCTGAACTGCTGAATCTGAACGGAGAAGCTCAGGTGGTCTTCTATGGACTGGCGAAGCCTAATCATGCCGAAGGAATCTCTGCACTGGAGTTCGGAGATCAAGTTACCGCAGCATGGAATGAAGTACAGGCTCTGACTGTGGAAAACGGCGATACGTTGGAACAGGTGAAACTGTCCTCCTTCCTGGGTGAACCGCTGGTAACACTCGATCTGACACAAGGTGAGATTCATGATCTGTTTCCTGATCGTCATCAGGAAGAGCACAGTGGTGAGGAACTGTTGTCCTTCTTCACAGGTAGCTATGAGCATATCGTTCTGAAAGCAAAAGAACTGCTCGTAGAGCGTCCACACGGTCACATTCTGATGAGTGGTGGCAACGTGCAACTTGGAGCACAGGTTATTACGACAACGTCGTATATGTACGGTATTTTCAACTCACAACTCGTTATTGGTAACACCAATTTTAATAAAATGATCAGTAATGCCCGCAATGCATTAAACGTGCCGAAAACGGCGGGACAACGCATCTATGTGGAAATGGACGGACAATATCGTCTGCTGACGATGCCTTCCCTGTTCGAGATTGGCTTCAACTATGTACGTTGGATCTACAAAACGGCATCTGATACGATTATCGTAACGAACTATACAGGGGCACACACCACCGAAGTGAGCATGAACGTACGCTCCACAAGTGGCACAGCCTACCGTTACCTGGTAACAAACCAGATTACGATGAATGTGAATGAATACGAGTATCCGTTGCATATGACGCAGGATGGCGATACTTTGATCTTCAAGGCTGATCCACAAGCGATTAGTGCAGGGACGTACCCAGATCTGCAATACCGCATGTCGGTGGACGGCGCAGCTGTGAATGTAGGGGACGAAACGTTGCTGGCAAGTGGTATCCGCAGTGGTTCCGCATCACTGGTTACGCTTAGTCTGGAAGCGAGTGCTGAATGGACGCTGAAGGTACAAGGGGTATTGGAAGGTCAAGCGGCCAGCGGAGTGATAGCAGGTTCAAGCCTGACGTTTGAAGAGGAAGTGCAGGCATACCGCGAGTTCTTCGCAGGTGTGATGAACGGGTTCCGTTTGTCCCGTGGCGAAGGCCAGAGTGCTGAGGATCTGTTCAAAGTAAATGCGCTGGCTTGGTGGTACACCCACAATATGCTGGTTCACTATTCTGTGCCTCACGGTTTGGAGCAGTACGGTGGCGCGGCTTGGGGTACACGAGATGTGTGCCAAGGTCCGGTAGAGTACTTTATGGCAACGCAAAAATATGAGCAAGTTCGCGATATCATCAAAATGGTGTATACCCACCAATATGAAGATGATGGCAACTGGCCGCAATGGTTCATGTTTGATAAATACTTTGCGATCCAACAGGAAGAGAGTCATGGCGACATCATCGTATGGCCGTTGAAAGTATTGGCGGATTACCTGACAGCGACTCGCGACTATGCAATCCTGGATGAGAAAGTACCTTATACCGTCAAACATAGCTTCGGGTTCACGGAAGAGACGGCAACGGTACTGGATCACGCGAAAAAAGAGATCGAATATATCCGTTCGCACTTCCTGCACGATACGTTCCTGTCTTCCTACGGAGATGGCGACTGGGATGATACGCTCCAACCAGCCAATGCACAGCTGAAGCAATACATGGTAAGCAGTTGGACGGTGGCATTGACGTATCAGTCCGTGAATGTGCTCTCGCAAGCGCTGAAATTCAAGGATGCGGACTTTGCACAGGAGCTTGACGTGCTGGCTCAAGGCATCCGTGAGGACTTTAACCGTTACATGCTGGGCACAGATGTGATTCCAGGCTTTGTATACATGGAAGAAGCGGACCAAGCGAAGCTGATGCTTCATCCAACAGACACAGAGACAGGCATTCAATATCGACTGTTGCCAATGACGCGCAGCATGATCGGTGAATTGCTGAATGCGGAGCAAGCAGAATCGCATTATGCCTTGATCCGTGAGCAGTTCCTATGCCCGGATGGCGTGCGTCTGATGAATCGTCCAGCTCAATATGCTGGTGGTGTAAGCACACACTTCAAACGTGCAGAGCAAGCGTCCAACTTCGGACGTGAGATTGGTTTGCAATATGTGCACGCCCATATCCGTTACGTGGAAGCGATGGCGAAGCTGGGTAAGACAGATCAGGTGTGGAATGGTCTCGCGATGATCAACCCGGTTGGTATCGGCGAGGTTGTACCTAACGCGGAGATTCGCCAAGCGAACTCATACTTCAGTAGTTCGGACGGTAAGTTTAATACGCGTTACGAGGCACAGGAGCATTTTGACCAGCTTCGTAAAGGGACTGTACAAGTGAAAGGCGGATGGAGAATCTACTCCAGTGGCCCTGGAATCTACATGAACCAGCTGATCTCCAATGCGCTTGGCATTCGTCAAGAGGGCGGCGATCTGGTCATTGACCCGGTATTGCCAGCTGAGCTGAACGGCATGCAATTCGAATTTGAGTATGCGGGTGAGCCGGTGACGTTTATCTATCACTTGAACGAAGGTGCTGTGAGCCGTGTAGCGGTGAATGGCAAAGACATTCGTACTGAGCGTACAGCGAACCGTTACCGTCAAGGCGGAGTAAGCATCTCACTGGATGAGTTCAGACAAGCACGCAGTGCAACTGAGCGTACGGTTGTTGATATCTATATGTAATTTCATAACATGATGTACACCAAGGTCATCCTCCTTTAATCAAGGCGGGATGGCCTTTTTGGCATATGCTCATAATCCACTAGCGCAGCGGGACCGCCAGCAACGTGTACAACAGCTCATTATGCCGCACATGTTTTGTTACGTAGCCCTGTTGCTCCAGCCAGCCGCATAGCTCATCCAGCAGAGGGAAGTGACGCTCGCGTAAGGCGCGCAGCTGTTCCTCGTGTCCTGTGGTTTCTGCCTGCCGAATATAGGAATCACGGTGAGTCGCATCAACAAACATCAGATCGGTTAGGCCGATACGTCCGCGCGAGGTTAATACCCGCTGCATCTCCTGTAATGCCAATAGTTGCTGATCTGGACTCAGATGATGGAAAGCAAAGCTGGATACAACAAAGTCGAAGGAATGATCGGCAAAAGGCAGCGCCAGGAAATTACCAAGTTTCACATGCATCTCAGGATATTTGGTACGACATCTGCGTAGCATCTCCCGGGATTGGTCGATTGCAGTCATGTCTGCGCCGTGCTGTAGCAGTTTCCCAGCCAGATTACCTGTGCCTGTACCAATATCAAGTCCTTTCTCACCAAGGGCGGGAGAGATCCAATGAGCTGTCTGTTCGAGCGCTTCGTCATAGTTGTGATACAGATAAAAGGAAGACTGTACCGTATCATTGGAATCGCTCGGCGTGGAATGATCTGTATCCTGGTGTGGATGTAGAACTTCATTCTCATGGCTTACAGGGGAGGCGTTGTCCGAATGATGATTGTCCTCTGAATTGGGATGTTCAGTACTGACTCTGCCTTCTGCCTGCACTCGCTGATCATGGATGGCTGCCTGCATGTCATAATTCCACCGATCATGCCAGTTCTGCCGGGCTTCACGCAGGCGACGGGCACTGTCCGCCAGATCGTGCAGATGGCTTACATCCAGCGGTCCGTCCTGACGATTCAGGTCAATCATGCGCTGGGTTGTATCCATCATACGTTTGAGCTCAATCCACTGGGCATACATGACGGCCTGTTGCAGCTCCAGATATTCTTCCAGCCGCTGCTGATTCCCTTGATCAATCTCTCCGAGCGCATGTGTAATATCCTGTAGCGACATGCCAATCTCACGCAGCGCAGCAATGGTCTGAAGCCGCCAGATATCATTCTCCGTATAGGTACGATACCCGTTACTGGACTGTTTGGCGGGGAGAATTAATCCTTTTTCCTCATAAAAACGAATGGCTCTCGCCGATATACCAAGCCTGCTTGCTGCCTCTTTGATGTTCATCATGCATCCCCCTCCTTATCGAATCAGTATAAACCATGACGTTAAGGCAAGGTTAAGTGTTTATCTCATTTTGCGAAAAGGTTCAATACCGAGTGGAATTTTAGTCAAAGCTGAGGCTATGCTACAATATATAGAACAAAAAACTTAAATAGTGAAGCAAACGAACAACGTATTCCTAAGTTTCTCAACGTTTTTAACTCTCTTAACTTTCCCGACGTTGTAGCGCACAGCGTTGTCGACTATAGCACGAAAGGTTGAATCATTATGCTTACCAGCCATACATTTACGATTCGTCCATCCGAGATTAAAGATGCTGCCCAGCTAATGGAGTTGGATGCCCTGGTATGGGACAAATACACCTCTCCTGCACCGATGCAATGGCGTTCCAGACAACAATATCTGCAACATTGCCCGCCAGGCAGTCAATTGATTGCGGTGCAGGGAGAGCGGGTATGTGGTTATGTGGGCTTTCAGCCAGCCACAGGTATGCCGGTCAACCGTCATGTCTACGAGATTCATATTGCAGTTCATCCTCATGATCGGCGTTGTGGCATTGCTACAGCTTTGATGGATGCCATTAAGCAGCATGCGGCCCAACAAGGCGTTCGCAAGCTCAGGCTGCGCGTACTTTCCAGTAATCCGGGAGCCATCACGTTTTATACACAGTGTGGATTTGTGACGGAAGGCAGGTTGGTGTCCGAGTTTTATATCGGAGGCAAATATGTGGACGATATTCTTATGGGTTATTTTATCCAGAACAAATAGAAAGTAGCTGAGGAGGAGGAACAACGATGGACATGGGACTTCAAGGTAAAAAAGCACTGGTGCTGGCTTCCAGTCGAGGACTGGGCAAAGCGGTAGCCGCTCAATTGGCAGCAGAAGGTGCTGACGTCATGCTTGCCAGCCGGAGCGAAGAAAAGCTCGCAGCAGTGAAGCAGGAGCTTCTGGCACTTGGTGGTGGCGGACGTGTGGAATATTGTGCAACCGATGTGACACGCAAGGAAGATATTGAGGCTCTTATTCACAAGACAGCGGAGCTGTTTGGACAGATTGATATTCTGGTGAACAATTCGGGTGGCCCGCCATCGGGTTCATTTGAGTCACTGACGGATGAGGATTGGGAACGTGCATTTGAATTAAATGTACTCAGTTATGTAAGGCTGATTCGCGGTGCTCTTCCTTATATGAAAGAAAGTGGAGGACACATTGTCAATATCGCTTCAACTTCAGTGAAACAACCCATTCCGGGTTTGGTGCTGTCCAACACGTTCCGTACCGGCGTGTTTGGATTGGCGAAGACCTTGTCTCAAGAGCTTGCTCCATACGGAATTTTGATCAACACGGTGGCGCCAGGACGTATTGCAACAGACCGTATACGTGAGCTGGATGCAGCACGGGCTGAGCAGAATGGAATCAGTGAGGAAGAGGTATCTGACCAATTCCGTAAAGAGATTCCACTGGGCCGTTATGGTCAACCAGAGGAGTTTGCCAAAGCGGTGGTGTTCTTGTTATCCGGGGCCAATACGTACATTACCGGAACCTCATTGATCGTGGATGGTGGCATGGTCCGAGCACTATAAAAGTCATTGAATACAATAAAATACCCTCTGTCACCACATTTCGTGGAGATCGAGGGTATTCGTGTTGATCCATTATGTTGGGAGAGATCACTCCCGATTCATTATGTAGGCGAATTAGCGCAAGAGTTCCCATTCATGCTGAAGCATGCCGTACACCGCATGGTTCACGTAACCTTTAGGCAGTTTCTCTGCCTGACGAATGACACCCTCGAGAACAAATCCGAGTCTTTCAGGGATAGCACGACTCCGTTTGTTATTCGTTGCCGAGCGAATCTCGACGCGATTCAGGTCCAGGGTCACCAGAGCATAATCAACCAGAACGCGACAAGCGCTTGTCATCAAGCCCTGACCCTCAAAACCTTTGCCAAGCCAGTATCCGATGCTTACCGAGCGGTTGGTCCAGTTAATCTCGTGGAATCCGATGACGCCGGCTAGATCCCCTTTTGACCATACTCCCGCGGTGAATCCGCCATTCTCGGCACCTTGTTTTAACGCGTTGGTAATAAAGTTCGAGGTGTGTTCCACTTCTGTCACATGATCCACCCACGGCAACCAATGTCTCAGTTGATCCCGCGAGCGATCCGTCAGTTCAAACAGCGGTTTGGTATGTTCCATGGCCAGTGGCCGGAGTTCGGTATATTCATCCAATGAATAGGTAAACATGAATGCAACCTTCTTTCTTTGTATAGTGTTGTTCAAAAAAGTCCACTTTTGATTACGAATTATGCCTAGCGGCATTATCAGCATCGAATATGAAAACCAGATTTTTTGAACACGTATTTGTAGTGGATTAACGTGAGGTCTTGGGCAACTTTTGCTCCAGTGCAAACAGGTCTTCTTCCATTGAGGCCATGCGTTGATTAACCGTTGTGCGTGCGTCACGGAGTGCCTGATTATATATGTAGGGAGCGAGCTGTGTCATGAACAGATCGAGGACACCCCAAGCGGCCAGATCGCCGAGTTCTTCGCCACGTTCCTCTTCGAAATACGACTGTATGGTGCGAATGGCTTCATCCTGCTGTTCTTTGGTCAGTTTAAGCGAGTTCGATGGAATGGGAAACCCTCCCTTTAATTTGTTTTTACTATCATGCTACATGATTCGAGCCAACCCGTCAAAATGGTTTAGGGCCTATTTATGCACGGCTTATCCTGACTTTGGTGCCGTTCTTTATTGAACTCCTCCCCCGTTAAAGGTATATTTAAATGAAACGCGTACGAAACTTTCCAAGAAAATAGATTTTTTCAGGAAATGACTTCGTTATTAAGGAATTATAGCCGGAATTGCTGCAATTCCCTAAGGCTCCAATCCATTCATGAAAGGTTTGATACCTGTGGACAATCGTACAACCCCACCTAACTTTATCAAAAATATTATTACCGAAGATCTCCGGTCTGGGAAAGTCCAGGAAGTTATTACCCGTTTTCCTCCGGAACCGAACGGTTATCTGCATATCGGCCATGCCAAGGCGATCTGGATTAACTTTACGCTGGGCGGCGAATTTGGCGGCAAAACGAATCTGCGCTTTGATGACACGAATCCGGTCAAGGAAGATGTAGAGTACGTTCAATCGATTCAGGAAGACGTGAAATGGCTCGGATACGAGTGGAATGAGAAACGTTTTGCCTCGGATTATTTTGACGAGATGTACAACCGTGCTGTCTTGTTGATTAAAAAAGGTAAAGCTTACATCGACGACCAAAGCGCCGACGAAATCCGTGAAATGCGCGGAACGCTGACGGAGCCGGGTAAGAACAGCCCGTACCGTGATCGTTCGGTGGAAGAGAATCTCGACCTGTTCACACGTATGCGTGCAGGTGAATTCAAGAACGGAGAGAAAGTGCTGCGTGCCAAGATCGATATGTCTGCACCAAATATCAATCTGCGCGATCCGGTTATTTACCGGATTTCTCATGCACATCATCATAACACGGGCGACAAATGGTGTATCTATCCAATGTACGCCTTTGCTCACCCGCTTGAAGATGCGATTGAAGGTGTGACGCACTCTCTCTGTTCCCTGGAGTTTGAGGATCAACGTCCATTCTACGATTGGGTTATTGCCGAGTGTGAGATGGAGAACCAACCACGTCAATACGAATTTGGTCGGCTGAATCTGTCCCAGATGGTAACAAGCAAGCGGAAGCTGAAACTGCTTGTGGACGAAGGTCATGTGGATGGATGGGATGATCCACGTATGCCGACAATTTCGGGTCTGCGCCGCCGGGGTTATACACCGGAAGCTATTCGTGATTTTGTATATGAGACAGGCATTTCCAAAAACTATGGAGTTATCGACCTGCAAACGCTGGAGCACTTTGTACGTGAAGACTTGAAACTGAAAGCTCCACGTACGATGGCTGTGCTGCATCCGCTCAAAGTGGTTATTACCAACTACCCTGAAGGGCAAGTGGAATGGCTTGAAGCAGAGAACAATGTGGAGAACCCGGAGATGGGTAATCGCCAAATTCCGTTCTCCCGTGAGATTTATATTGAACAAGACGATTTCATGGAGAATCCGCCGAACAAATATTTCCGTTTGTTCCCTGGCAACGAAGTTCGTCTGAAACATGCATACTTCATCAAATGTAACGATGTGATCAAAGATGCAGAAGGTAATGTAACCGAGATTCATTGTACCTATGATGTGGAGACGAAGAGCGGCAGTGGATTCACTGGCCGTAAAGTCAAAGGAACAATCCACTGGGTAGAAGCGACTCAAGCGGTACCTGCTGAATTCCGTCTGTACGAGCCGTTGATCCTGGATGAAGCACCGGAAGCAGAGGTGGAAGTGGCAGTAGCTGGGGCTGAAGCTGAGGTTGTGGAAGAGCAACCGGAGAAAACGTTCTTGGATCAATTGAACCCGAACTCCCTTGAGATTGTTAATGGGTATGTGGAACAAGAGATGAAAGAAGCGAATGCTCAGGATAAATTCCAATTCTTCCGTCACGGTTACTTTAGTGTAGATCCGAAACATTCCGAACCAGGACGTCCGGTATTTAACCGGGTCGTATCCCTGAAAAGCTCGTTCCAACTGCCGAAGGCGTAATGTGAACATAGGTAGGACGATAGGTTAGCAGTAAACTTAAATCTATGAACGAAAAAGGCGTCTCCAGGGCAATAAGCCAATGGAGACGCCTTTTTCTTGTGCGCCTGCAATTGATAAAGAAGGTTGTACTAATACAAGTCCTGGTTCTGCGTGGATACACAAAAAATAATTATTAATACAACGGGATACTTAAATAAACATTTTTCCAACTTTCGGCGTTTAAGTTAATGTGAACAATAATTTCAAGGAGGAATCAAGATGAAGCGATTTGTCTCTTTATTGTTGATGTTAACTTTAGCTGTCTGTGTAGGCTCTGTTGCCTCTGCTGCTTTGGACCAATCCCTAATGGATCTACCTTTTAAGGAACGTGCGGCGAATGTGTACAATTCATCACTAAAAAAAGTTGAACTAAGTGTCATAAAGGATGGAAAGGCAACAAAAACAACTTATAAATCCATTTATATCCCAGTGAAAGATGTTTTTAAACGATCTGGAGCAACGTTTAAATGGGATGGAAAGAAAAAAATCACCACGATTAAAAATGAAGGACAAGAACTGATTCTTAATTTCTCTGGCAAAGAAATCACAGCGGGTAACAATCAAGTTGTGCTCCCTCAAGAGTGGGTACAATTGAAACAGGGGATCTCGAGTATGGATGCATTTGTCTTAGCATATATTTTTGAACTCTCGACTGATGACTCCGATCAAGAAAGAGTGGACTGGAAAGAGAAACTGAATTTCTTGGATATCAAAGGTACAACCGGTTTTCCAGGATTAGATAAGTATATGCATGTGTTTGTTCAGTTTAATGATTAGTTAAAATCTATAGAGAAACTAGCATCGTGTTCATATTATGATAGAACGAACTACAGCTCCGCTTTATCCCCGGATTTTACCCTTTGAAAAGGGAATCAAAAAAATCCGGGGATAACAGCGATCGAAAGATTCTTCTGTCCTCGTAGTGCTCCAGTGGAAATCTTTTTCAACTTTTTCTAACAAAAGATTATCTGTCCTCATCCATATTGCCCATCTCCGTCAACACAACCGGCTGATAGCCGTTACGTCGATTCGATAACCACATGATGCTAAATCCAACAGCGCCGATGAGCGAGAAGAATACGCCAATGCTATACATGATTTCTGCACCGAAGCTCTGGAACAACCAGCCGCCGAACAGACCGGCAATCACGCCGGAGAGACCTCCCCAGGCCATCGTGTAGACCGCTTGACCGGAGGAACGGTAAGGTCTTGGAATGAACAGCATGGTCAGCTGTGTGCCTACATAGAAGTACCCACCAAACGTAATGGAGTGCATTAACTGAATGAATACAATCTCCAGTGGGTTGTTAGCCAGTGCCATGAGCTGCCAGCGAAGTGCAAACAGCACACTGATCAGAATGAGAGATGCCAAGAGCATGCTCATTTTGCGTTTGAGCAAGCGGTCGAGCAGCAGGAATACGCCGACTTCGAGAATGGATGAGGTGAAGATGGCCCAGCCGACCATCTGTTTATCGCCACCCATCTCTACTATGTATAGCGACATAAATGTGCTGTTCATCGCATTAGGCACCGACACGAGTACACCCAGGCCGATAAATGCCATGAAATACGGATTGAACATGACTTTGCCAAACCGCCGAAAAGTAACCACCGGTGTATCCGAAGCGATCGGCTGTCTGGGTAGAAATACGGATAATACAAAGGCGGTGGCAATCATGCACGCAAATATAATGGATACACTGCCGATGCCAAAACGGTCAATGAGCGGTCCGGCTGCGACGGCAGTCAGTGCCCAACCGAGTGAACCCCAGAGCCGGAATGACCCGAATTTTTGGGTTGTACCATCGATATATCCGAGAATCAGACTGTTGGTTTGAGCAAATAATGGACTTTGAAAAAAATAAAAGAAAATCATGGCTACGTAGATCCATGTATAAGTGGGCGCATAGAATACACCCTGGGCGAGCACAAATGTGCCTCCCATCATAATCATCAGAATGATGCGAATGTTGCGAGATTTATCGCTCCAGAAACCCCAGAACGGGTTGGCAAACAAGGATACAAAGGGTCCAATCGCCATCAGACTGCCAATCTCCAGTTTGGTCATACCAATCTCTTGCAGGTAAAGCTGCAGGAATCCGGCGAAGATGGAGATGGCTCCATATATGAAAAAGTTATATAGTTTCAGAGAAACCAATGAGGGATTGCCTCTTGAAGGTGCAGGTCTGTCCAATTAAGCCATTCCTTTCAAATGCATATTGTTCAATGTATCATTTGTTGAAAGGGGATTCAATGCATAGCGAACGTTTTGAAATTGATGTAGTCAAACACATATCGTTTCCAGGAGGGAGGATAACAACATGAACACGCGTGAATGGACAGGCATCATATTGGCAGGAGGATTATCCAGTCGCATGGGGACCAACAAGGCCATGCTGGAACTGAATGGTTCCGTTGTACTGCAACATGTCACAAATGCCATGAGACCCGCTGTATCCCGTATCATCGTGGCTGCCGGACCCAATGTGACAACCTACAGTACAATGGGCTACGACTGCGTTCAGGATCACTATCCGGGGAAGGGGCCACTCGCCGGTCTTCACGCGGCGCTGGAAGCTTCCGATACAGACTGGAATCTGGTATGCGCCTGCGATATGCCGCTCCTGCACACGTCTTTCTTTGATGGAATAAAAAAACTGGTCGAATCGCATGACTCTTATTCTGCTATCGTTCCACGCGTGGATGGACAAGTCCACCCTCTTGCAGGGGCTTACCACAAACGAGTTCTCCCTGATCTGGAGCAGCGCCTGATGCAGGGTCATCTTCGAGTCATGCTATGGCTTGAAGAGATCGGGTGCTGTTATGTCGAAGTGGAAGAGCTTGAGAGAGCTGGTGTCCATCAAGTAGCGATGCAAATGAGTAATATGAACACGCCGGAAGAGTACGAACGTATCCGTAATCAAGATTCTGGACTCGATTCCGATCTGTAGGATACAGGATCACCTGATGCATCTGCATGATGATTGCGATATTGAAGCGGACTTTGGCCTGTCCAACGTTTGAATTGTCTGCTGAAATGGGACAGATGGGTGTAGCCGAGCTTCCACGCAATTTCCCCGAGCGACAGCTCTGGCTGTTCGATCAGCACTTTGGCCTCCTGCAACTTCAAGCTGGACAGGTAAGCCCTGGGCGATCGTCCATACACCTTGCGAAAGACCTGTAGACCATATCCCGGGCTGATGCCAAACGAGGATATAATCTGCTCTACTTTGACCGTGGATACACTGCTTTCCTTGGTTCGAAGCTGGGCATGGAATGCCTGCTTGATTGCCTCCGCTATAGCTCCCGCATAATGCATGGCTGTTGGAGCTGGTGCATGTGAAGCAGCAACGGAAGTGGTGGCCTCCGGTTCATTGTCAGCGGCTTGGGACAACAGGGCGAACAGTTCAAACATGCGTGCCTGCATGATCATTTTGTCAGTGGACGTGTAGGCTTCAGATACGTTAATCATCCCCATCCAACTCTCCAGCACAACGCGCATCTTCCTATTATCTGCCGTACCTGCTGCGTAGATTCGGCTGTGCTGTGACATCAGCTTCAGGGTGAAGACCGGATCATCCACATTAAAGTGAGCGCTAAAATAAGTCATGCCTTCCGTGGATACACATTGATTCGTATGTTTGAACCCGGGAGGAATGAGAAGAATGGAACCTTCCTCCACGGTATAGGTATAACCATGAATCACACTCTCCTGCGTACCTTCGATGATCAACATAATCTCAAAGCCCGGATGTGATTCCTCCGGCATCGCCCATCCAAAGGGTACTTGTTGGCTGTGAGCACCATAGAATTTGATATTACAGTCGATAATAGGCAGCCAGTGGGCCAGCGTATGGTGTGGCATTTCTCGGAGCTGTGATCGGATATCCATCATATTCACCTCGGAAAAGGGTAAAAACAACTTGCCTTATACAATCGGCACCCGTAGTATACTTCATTATAATCAGTTTAACGCAAGCATGGATAATCCATGGAATACATCAGCGTTTGAAGTGGTTGCTGAACAATCCAAGTTCTTCAACCGACATTAATGTAAACGCTACCATTACGGATTGGAATATGTCAACTCTTGCACACGTCAAGATCATTATATTTTCCACCTAAAAAGGAGATTAAATCATGGACAAATTATTATATGGCGTAGCTTACTATGATGAATATATGCCTTACGAAAGATTGGACAAAGACATTCAGATGATGAAGGATGCAGGGATTAACGTGGTCCGTATTGCAGAATCAACCTGGAGTACCCATGAACCGCAGAATGGTGTATTTGACTTCTCTTCCGTGGATCGTGTGCTCAATGCCATGCATGAGGCGGGGATTCAGGTCATCGTTGGCACACCAACTTATGCTATTCCTACATGGATGGTCAAGGAACATCCGGACGTGCTGGCTACAACCTCACAGGGACCTGGCAAATACGGCGCAAGACAAATCATGGATATTACACATCCAACCTATCTATTCTATGCTGAACGGATCATCCGCAAGCTGATCTCTCGGGTAAGCACACATCCAGCGGTCATCGGTTATCAGACAGATAACGAGACGAAGCATTACAATACGGCCGGAGATAATGTACAACTGCAATTCGTCAAATACATGCGGAACAAGTTCAGTTCTCTGGATGAACTCAACAAGGAATTTGGCCTCGACTACTGGAGCAATCGAATCAATAGCTGGGAAGACTTCCCGTCTGTTGTAGGAACGATCAACGGTAGTCTTGGCGCTGAATTTGCCAAGTTCCAGCGGCAGCTGGTAACCAACTTTTTGGCTTGGCAAGTGGGGATCGTGAATGAATACAAACAGGAAGGACAGTTTGTTACCCAGAATTTTGACTTCGATTGGCGTGGATATTCCTACGGCATTCAAGGGGATGTGGACCATTTTGCCGCATCGAAACCTTTTGACATCACCAGTGTGGACATCTACCATCCTTCCCAGGATGATCTGACCGGCATTGAGATTTCATTCGGCGGGGATGTGGCGCGTTCGACCAAACAATCGAATTATCTGGTACTGGAGACCGAAGCGCAGGCGTTCTGGCATTGGGTTCCCTATCCGGGACAGCTGCGTTTGCAGGCATTCAGTCATCTGGCATCAGGAGCGAACATGGTCGCTTACTGGCACTGGCACTCGTTGCACAATTCGTTTGAGACGTACTGGAAAGGATTGCTCAGTCATGACTTTGAACCGAATCCGGTGTATAACGAAGCGAAGACCATTGGCAGGGATTTCGCCCGGCTTAGTCCGCAGCTCGTGAATCTGAAGAAAAAGAATCGGGTGGCCGTGCTGTTTAGCAATGAGGCACTGACATCCATCAAGTGGTTTGGTTTTAACTTCACCAGTGACAAGAACTACAATGACGTGGTGCGCTGGATGTACGATGAATTGTACAAGATGAACATTGGCTGTGACCTGATCGATCCATCGGTTGAGAGTTATGCGGAATATGATGTGCTCGTTGTACCTGCTCTGTATGCTGCTTCGGATGCATTGCTGGAAAAATTGAATCAATTCGTAGAGGATGGCGGACATATCGTCTACTCTTTCAAAAGTGGATTTACAAATGAGCATATCAAGGTACGCTCTTCTCGCCAGCCCGGCCTTATTAGTGAAGCATGCGGGATCAGCTATAACCTTTTTGTAGAGCCAAAACATGTGTCCTTGCGGGATGATCCATTCGAGGTTGGTGAGGAGCAAAACCAGGTTCACACCTGGATGGAACTGATTACGCCGACAACGGCTGAAGTACTCGCTTGGTATGATCATCCACATTGGGGTGAATATGCGGCAATTACCCAGAATGCCTATGGAAAAGGCAAAGCAACCTATGTCGGATGTTATACCAGTTCTGCGGTGATCCGTAAGGTGTTGGAACGTGTCATGAAGGAAGCGGGCGTATGGGGAGCGGATCAGGAGCTGGCTTTTCCTATCATTGTGAAGACAGGTGTGAACGATCAAGGGAACACGATTCGCTATTATTTCAATTATGCAGATGAGGCAACATCCTTCGTGAATGCTTATGGAGAAGGGACTGAACTTCTGGCAGGAACCCCGATTGCTGCAGGAGAGAAGATCGAACTGGAGCCATGGGGCATACGGATTATCGAACAATAATAGTAAATAATAAATATAGGTATATAAGTTGAATTCAACATGTACACGTTAACGGAGAGGGCAGAAGAAACCTGAGGAAGCGGAGCTAAAAGCTTTCTGAAAGAAAGCTGCATCGGAAGCATATACCTCGCCTTTATCAACGGATTTTCCCCTTAGAAAAGGGAATCAAAAAAATCCGGTGATAACAGCGATCAGAGGGTTGTTCTGACCACGTAGTGATCTCGTGTAACCATTCATTCTATTGTATAACGTGATATTTTAACATTTCCAAACGAATATAAAGACCAAAGCGCCCTCAGCTTCCATGCTGGGGCGTTTGTCTATTTTAGCTCAGGAGTGGATGCGCTGTGTTTACCGAATGTTATCGGAAGCTGATAGATCCTTTCAAACGCAGCATTCGCAATAAATTGATTCTTACCATGACGCTGCTGGCCGTTCTGCCCGTCATTGCCATGACCGCTATGGCTGCTGAGAATACCCGCTCTTCCATGGAAGAGGAGATTATGGAGACCAACCGAGCCAATATGAACTGGGCCTCCATCTATCTGGGTGAACAGTTCGCGCGCATGAACAACATTATCTATTCGATTCAGATCAGTGACGAATTGCATCAATATCTGGCGTTGAACGAGGAAGCGCCGGCGGCCAGCCGATTCGATGAACAGAAGGCCATGTTCAATATGCTGAACAGTGTATACTATTCTGCTGGCAATTATGTATTTGGCGTTGAACTGTACCTGAAAGAATTGGACACCTTGTTCACCTTCAACTCGATGGATTCTCGCATCAAGGCGGTATCGGAAATACCGGAAGGATATCATCAGCTTTTTGCACAACATAAAGATTTTACGATTATCAATGATCCGGACGATCCGCAAAAGTTTCACATGACCCGCAGCATGAACCGCTTCGAGGATCAGGCACAGATCGGGGCCATCAGTCTGGAGGTCAAGTGGGCTGAGTTCAACCAGACCCTGGAGCTGCTGGATAGCCGGGGTGACTATGCGGTATACATTGCTGACAGCACGGGCAGTCCGGTCTATCAGCCAAACCAAGAGATTCAGCCTTCAGCGGAAGCACTGGAGAAATTGGCAGGCACAAAAGAAAGTTCGGGGTTTATCCGTACAGCCAAAGAATATGTATTCTTTCACTCCATCGAGCCGTCAGGACTGCGTGTGATCAAGATTGTACCTGCCCATGTCGTTAACGAAAGTGCCTTGGAAACGATGAAATACGGATTGGTTGTGGGTGGCCTGGCAACCGTCATTTCTGTAGGACTAGCTGCGCTCGTAGCCTGGCGTACATCGAAACCCATTGTCAGACTGGCGAATTCCATGAAGGGTATTCAACTGATCAAGGACAGGGAAGTGGTGCGAAGTGGCCGGGTAGATGAGATTGGTCTGCTGGAGAAAAATCTGCACGGCATGGCTAGTCGTATCCGGGAACATATTCGCGACAACTATCTAATGAATCTGGAGAAGCAGACGGCCGAGCTCAAAGCACTGCAATCCCAGATCCATCCGCATTTCCTACAAAATACACTGCAGATGATTGGCGGCATGGTCTACTCGCAAAAACCGGCAGACAGTTACAAGGTCATTCGAGCCTTAAGCGAGATGTTTCGTTATATTGTGCGAGCGCCGGATGGACTGGTGCCCCTGCAGTCTGAACTCGATCAGTTGGAGCATTATATGCTGATTCAAAAGCAACGTTTTGCCGGCAGGCTTGAATATACACTGGAGATTACGGGAGAACTTCGGGCGTGTTATATCCCCAAGTTGTCTTTGCAACCCATTGTGGAGAATGCATTTTTGCATGGTCTGGAGAAAAAACAGGGCGAGTGGAAACTGGGCATTGAGGTCGTCTGTAAACCTAGAGATGTAACCATTCGAATTCGTGATAACGGTATAGGTATGGATGCTGAGAGACTAACGGAGATGCAGTCCAGACTGGAGCGGCTTACCCGGCAGGCAGATCGGGTGTGGAGTTCAGGTACAAGTATTGGACTGGTCAATGCGGCCTCACGAATGGTAATGCATTTTGGACCTGAATATGGGATGAGCATAGAAAGTGAATACGGACAGGGGACAAGCGTTACGGTACGAATCCCCTGCAATACAGGAGGCGAAGCCTTGTGAACAAGGAACTGTACAGAGTGCTGTTGGTGGACGATGAACCGTGGAACCGGGATATTTTGCGCAACCTAGGAGATTGGAATGAACTTGGCATGACCGTTGCAGGTGAGGCAGAGGATGGCGAGCAGGCCATTCAACTGGTCAAGCAGCATCAGCCTCACATTATCATTACGGACATGCGCATGCCCGGCACAGACGGTGTGGAGCTGTTGCAGATGCTTAGCGGACAATACCCACAGATCAAGGTGATCGTGGTGAGCGGATATGATGACTTCAATTATGCAAAACATGCGATCCGCCATCGGGCTGCTGATTATCTGCTCAAACCGGTGAATCCGGATGAACTGAATGGTGTACTTGCTAAATGTGCAAAGGAGTTGGAAAAGGTTGAATCAGCACCTGAATCGTGGGAATCGTACCCATCTTCTTTCGCAGGTGAGTTCTCCCTGTTTCAGCAGCAGGCTCGCTTGCGGTTTAATGACCTAAACGTTCAGAGTCTGCGGGAGTGGTTCCAGCAATTACAGCAGAAGCTGGAACGATGCGAGATTAACAGACCTCGGCAGCTTGGAAGGGTGGCTCATGAATTACAGGCTTTGCTGGACGAACTGTGCGTCTCCAATGGCTTGTACGAGCGGCCCGAAGCAACGGCGCTACCTCCTGCGGCTGCGCTGGCTTCCATTGAATCCACGATCGCATGGATTTCGAGTCCGTACTATCAAGCTTTGGAGCAGCTGATTGCGCAGCGTAAATTCAAGAACAAGCTGAACCTGAATGAGGTGAAGCAATACATTGAGCAACACTGTATGGAGATGATTACGCTGGAGCATCTCGCCCAGATCTTTTTTGTTAGTAAGGAATATCTCAGCAAGGTATTCAAGAAAGAGTATGAGGTGAATGTGACCGACTATGTTGTCCAATTACGTATGACGAGAGCGAAAGAATGGGTGATGGATGAACAGATTCCGTTCAAGCATGTTGCCGAGATGGCGGGTTATGAAGATGTGTCCTACTTCTATCGTGTTTTCAAAAAGCATTTCGGAGTTTCCCCAGGGGAGATGCGTAAGGGACAGCCTCGTATGTCAGGCAATTCAGCCAGTAGCACGGAATGAGTCGTTTGATAGAGCATTTGCGGCAGGATTAAGGTTTAAAATAATCCAATACACAAGTCTAATTCTGTCCAATGAAGCGCTTTCATTTACTGATATATAATGAGCCTATGAAAGACAAACCAGTTACACACCGGGAGGTCATAAGAGATGAAAGTATGGAAAAGCGTAGCAAGTGCGGTACTGGTCAGTGTTCTGCTCGCAGGTTGCGGCTCCAATGCAGGAACGGAAAATGGGCAGGAGGAATCGGCGTCAGGCAGCACGGTATCACTCAAAGTATTCGTTGCACAACCTCGGCTGAAAGAACATTACGATAAATATATAGAACAGTTCAAAGCCAAGGAGAAAGCAGAGAAAAACATTGAGGTGAACGTGCAACTGGAGATGCCGCCAGCGGACAATGCGCCTCAGATTCTGAAGACACGACTCGCCTCCAATGATGCACCGGATGTGTTCGCCCTACATGCAGTCAATGAGATTCCACCATTCAGCAAAGCTGGATATCTGGAAGACCTCTCGGGCCAACCTTTTGTCGATAAGCTGCTGGATTCGGTTAAACCTTCCATAACGGATGCGGAGGGCAAAGTCGTAGCTGTTCCATTGGAAACAGTATCATGGGGCTATCTGTACAATAAAGATATTTTTGAAGAGCAAGGGCTGGAAGTGCCAACGACGTTAACAGAAATGAAAGCGGTCGTGGAGAAACTCAAAGCAGCCAACATTACACCGTTTGAACTGTCCTACAAAGAAGCCTGGATTCCGCAATTATTCCTGCCACTTACCGTGGGTGCATTAACTCAGTCTGAGCACAAAGACTTCGTGGAGAAGATGAATCAGGATCAGGGCTCCTTCTCCGATATGAAAGCATTGTTTGATATCTTCGATCTGGTTAATGCCAATGGAACGGACAAAGCGCTGGAAGTGGGCGGAGATGATGGTTCAGCAGCCTTCGCATCAGGAAGCGCCGCGATGTGGATTCAGGGACCATGGTTTGCCGAAACCATTCTGAAGTCCAACCCGGACTTGAACTTTGGTGTAGCACCAATGCCGATCAATGACAATCCGGATGATACCAAAATCAATCTGAGCACCTCCACTTCACTGGCAGTATCGTCATCTAGCAAAAACAAAGAAGTGGCACTCGATTTCGTGAACTACATTCTCGATGACAAGGATTCAAGTGCATTCTTCGAAGCGCTCAAGTTCAATCCGATTGCCAAGATCCATGACTTCAAGAGCTTCCCGTGGGTAGACGATGCCCAGAAATATGTGAGTGAAGGTAAAGCTTATGAGGACCCATCGCTCCCTCAAGCGGTGAAAGACGAGTCAGGCAAAGCGTTGCAAGGTTACTACTCTGGGCAATTAAATCAACAGCAGGTTATCGATGCGCTCGACAAGGCGTGGAAATCCTACAACAAAGTCAACAAGTAAGGAGCTGTGAGGAATGGAGTATCCGCTTTTGTTGGCAAATCTCAACGGTCTGAGAGTTTTGTCAACAAATGAGCGGTACTTTGTTTCGTCAGAGTCTCCAAGCAGATGATACGGCAGGCAGAACGTTCTTTGTTCCCTCGTTTACAATCATCCGCTTCGAGTGAAAAGGGGGAGAACCAATGGCTACGAATGTGTTCAAGAAGTATCTGTCACTGCTCGCGTTCACTGCGCCTGCCTTTGTCATCTATGCGATTTTCCTGCTGTATCCCACGTTTAGTGGTATGTTCTATAGCCTGACGGATTGGAACGGACTTAATCGGGATTATAGCTTTATCGGTCTGGGCAACTTTGTGGAATTGTTCAAAGAAGATCCTGACTTTCTGAACTCTCTGTGGTTCACGATGAAATATGTAATATTTATGCTGATTCTGCAAAATGGAATCGCCTTGCTGCTCGCCGTGTTGATTGAGTCACGAACGCGTAGCAAAGGGCTCTTCCGGACCCTGTTCTTCATGCCTAACATGATCAGTACAATCATCAGTGCTTTCATGTGGACCTTCATCTTCTCTCAGGTGCTGCCACAGCTCGCAGAGAAACTGGCTTTTTCGTTCCTCGACCAGCAATGGTTGGGTGATCCGAAGTTTTCATTTTACTCCATTCTGATCGTATCGCTCTGGAACGGTGTAGGGTATATGATGATCATCTATCTGGCTGCTCTCCAGGGTGTGCCGAAAAGTCTCAAAGAAGCGGCTGTTATTGATGGGGCCAACGCATTCCAGGTACTGCGCAATGTGGTGTTGCCAATGATTACTCATGCCGTGACCATCTGTTTCTTCCTGACGCTGAACGGAGCATTCAAAGTGTTCGAAGTGGTATATGGACTGACTGGTGGCGGACCGGGTCGGGCCACGCAGGTGATCACGATGAACATCTATGAAGAAGCATTCTCCAACAACTTCAGATACGGCTATGCGAGTGCCAAATCGGTTGTGCTGTTCATCATCGTACTCATCTTTACACTCATCCAGATCACCGTCATGAAGAAGAAAGAGGTGGAAGCATGAGGATGCAACGACTGAACAGTTATCTGATTCGACTGCTGCTGATTCTGGGCTCTCTCGTCGCCATGCTGCCGATCTACATGGCGGTTGTGAACTCTTTCAAAACACAGGGTGAGATGTTCCAATCTTTTCTCGCGCTGCCAACAACGTTGCACTGGGAGAATTATTCGGACGCGTTTAACAAAATCAATCTGTTGGGCAGTTCCATGAACTCGGCAATTGTATCCTTTCTGGGGATCGGTGGTATCGTCTTCTGTGCCTCACTTGCGGGATACAAGCTGTCACGTACCTCAGGCCGTTTGAGCAACCTGATCTTCTTCCTGTTTGTTGCGTCCATGCTGGTACCGTTCCACTCGATCATGATTCCGCTGACACGGGTAGCCAAAGGCATGGGGGTGCAAGGAAGCACGTACGGATTGGCCCTGATCTATATCGGACTTGGCGTGAACATGGCAATCTTCCTCTATCACGGGTTTGTAAAGTCCATTCCGCGTGAATTGGAGGAGTCGGCTCAGATTGACGGATGTAATGAGTTCCAGACGTTCTTCCAGATTATCTTCCCGCTGCTGCTGCCGATCACAGTCACCATCGCGATTCTGGACTTCCTGTGGATCTGGAATGACTTTTTGTTGCCACTACTCATGCTGACCGATGTGAATCGTTATACGCTGATACTGTCCACGAACATGCTGTTTGGTGAATATAACAAGGAATGGCCGTTGATTCTGTCCTCCCTGGTACTGACTGCGATTCCGGTTATCCTGATCTATGCGTTCTTCCAGAAGTTCATCATGGAGGGTATTGCGGAGGGTGCGGTCAAAGGATAGAACGTTCAAAGGAATCCCGCAGCGCATCTGGTGTTTGCCCGTTCTGTTATTCGGCCAAACTTTCGAAACTTACGCAAATAGCCTTGATCTGAAGGACGTGGTCCTTCAAGGTCAAGGCTGTTTTTTTTGATTGTGAAATCAGGAAAAAGCATTCGTCGAAGTCAGGAGCCAGAATCCATAAGCCTGTGGACAGCCTCTGCCAGGCATTGTAGTCCACGCTCCATCTCATCGGGGGAAGCATAAGCGTAAGACAGCCGAATATGACTCGCATCTAACCGGTCATACAGATAACCCGGGTGGATAAGTACATTTTGCTCCAGACAGGTATGGAACAATTGGCGGATAGAGAGCGGAGAGACAGTGAATTGCAGCCAGATGTAAAACCCGCCAGCGGGTATTTCCCAATCCGCAATCCCATGGAAGTGACGTTGAAGCAGCTCCAGCATGAAGTCTCTGCGTTTGCGAAGTTCAGGACGAAGGCGTTCCATATGTCCAGCGTGATGTCCTTCTGCGAACCACAGGGCAGCAGCTTCTTGGGCGAGTGAACTGGTACCATAATCGGTCTGCATCTTGATATCTGCGAGACGACGAATGACCGGCTCTGGCCCAACCAGCCATCCGAGGCGCAGACCGGGACTGACTGCCTTTGACAGAGTACCCATATGCAGCACCCGTCCTTCCTGGTCACGCGCCTTCAGCGATGACGGAGGAGGTGTATCCAACCACAGATCACTATAGGCGGCATCCTCCAGTATGGAGATGCCTAGTGTTCGAGCGGTGGTCATGAGTTCTTCCCGGCGGTGATCACCCATCACAGAGCCGGTGGGATTGTGAAAGCTCGGGATCGTATAGAGAAGCGAGATGTGATCATGATCTTTTACATGCTGCGCCGCGTCCTCCAGACGTGCAATGTGTAGGCCTTCGTTATCCATCGGGATACCACTCATTTTCAACCCTGCTGACTGAAAGGCGTGAATCGAATAGAGATACGACGGTTTTTCCAGCAGAACCGCTGATCCGCGAGGGAGCAGTCCGACCGAAATCAAATGCAGTGCCTGAAGAGAGCCCGATACGATTAGTATAGAATCTGGAGAGGCTTGAATGCCAGTCGTCTGCAAATGGGCGGATAAAGCCTCACGAAGCTCCAGGCTTCCTTGAGGTTCCAGGTAGTTGAGTGTACGAGAACGATGGGACAGGGTATACAGAATGTCGTTAAAAGCATCCTGAGGCATCAGTTCCGGGGCAAGCTCCCCTGTACCAAGACGTATGATGCCGGGCCGAAATTCAGCCTGATTAATCTGCTGGATCTCGGGCAGGTTGGGATAATACCAGCCCTCCTCGATGGCTTCATTCCAGTTGGGCGTCCCTCCATGAGCCATGCCATGCCAACCGGAGCCGGAAATATAAGTTCCCCCGCCATGTCTGCCTTCAATCAGACCGACGGCGGCCAGATTATCCAGGGCAGTCACCAATGTACTGCGGTTTACGCCCAAGGACTCAGCCCATATGCGCTGTGAGGGGAGACGGTATCCTGAGGACCATTCACCCGTTGTGATTTTCTGCCGAACATAGGCTTCAATCTGGCGATACAAGGGCAAGTCGAGAGAAGGGTTCGGCTTCCACCCCATGCTTAGCCGAGAATCAGAACGTTCCATGACAGGCAGAATCACCTCCGTTTGAATTTACACTTGGTACTTCGATGGCAGAACAACCTTCCGATCGCTGTTATCCCCAGATTTTTAAATTTGTTTTTATAAAGGTGAAAATCTGGGGATAAAGGCGAACGCTCCGCTTCTTCAGGTTATTTCTGCCCTCTCCGTTTACGTGTAATTTTTTATATAGATAACTTCTGAAATGACACTTTGTAACAAACAATATATCATTTGGTTGGGTCTGATGCCATCCAAGTGGTTGGTTACGTCAGCCATCATCTGCCCTACTATGGAATACAGAGATAAGGGGGAAGCGCGATGGAGGTTGTTATTCACGCAGTGGTTCTGGCGTTTGGCCTGATCTTGCCACTGGGTGTGCAGAATGTATTTATTTTTAACCAGGGCATGAGCCAGAGGCGTTATATACATGCCCTGCCTGCTGTAATAACGGCAGGGGTCAGTGATACGTTGTTGATCGGGGCAGCCGTCGGAGGGGTGTCGCTCATTTTGCTGCAATGGCCATTGCTTGCGAATGTGTTGTATGGCGCAGGAAGCTTGTTTTTGCTGTATATGGCATGGAGTATTTGGAGGTCATCCGAATCTGTGGAAGGTTCGGGGACGGTAATGTCAGCGGGGCGACAGATTGCGTTTGCCGCATCGGTATCTTTACTCAATCCCCATGCTCTGCTGGATACGGTTGCCGTGATTGGCACCAGTTCACTTCAGTATGAAGGGGTGGAGCGCATTTATTTTGCCCTAACAGCCGCGGCTGTATCGTGGATATGGTTCTTGGGACTTGCAGGCGCAGGCAGGGCGATTGGCAGAACGGATCGAACTGGACGCATCAGTCTGGTGTTTAATCGGTTGTCCGCTGTGGTCATGGTTGGGCTTGCGTGTATGATGCTGTGGAAGCTCATCTATTCATAGAAGGACCGTGATGTGGCTGGCACAACTTGTTAAAATAAAAAAACTCCCCGTGACGTTAATCGCACGGAGAGTTCAATGTGGATGCTGAATTTGGTAATCAGCATAGCCTGTTGAATTAGTTATTGAGTAGGAATATGTAGTGCTCGATAATGCATCGGTATTGCGTCTCTTATATATGGTTAGTCATTTGAGTTAAGTTCATCGTAATCGGATCTATTCCGCCTTCAGCAACATGGATTCAATAAACACTTTCAGATCACGGCTTACACTGTTCAACTGATCAATGACCTCGCTGAACTCGGTTACCAGCACAGCCTGTTGGTTGCTCGACTGTGAGATCGAAGTGATCTCCTGCTCCATCTGCTGAATGGAATGCTGAACATCCTTCAAGGAACGTTCGATATTCACCGTAGCTTCTTTGGTACCCGTAGAAAGTTTACGCACTTCAGATGCAACGACGCTGAATCCGGCGCCTGCTTCACCTGCTCGGGCCGCTTCGATGGCTGCATTCAGGCCGAGCAGATTGGTCTGTTCTGAGATTTCACGGATGAATGCGGCGACTTTGTTCACTTCGCCTGAGTTCTGCACAGCCATGCGGGTATTATCCAAAATCTGCGTGGAAGATGCCGTCAATTGCTCGGATTGGGCGGCTACCGTCTGCACCATATCTGTTAATTTTCCGCTGATACCGCCGATCAATTCAGTGAAGTACTCCAGTTTTTCCTCGTTCTGAAGAGAGAAACCAATGGCAAGTGTGCCCACGATATTTCCTTGTTCATCCCGAAGTGGGGTGGCCGCCGAGTTGATTGATGTGCCATAGAATTTCGCATCAATACGGTTCGCTGAAGTTTCCCCATGTATAAGTGCCCGGCGTAGTGTAGGGTCATCGAGGGAAACGGGGTCTCCAGCCTTGATGCCCAGATCGAGTTCGTTGCTGGGAACATAATACCAGAACTTCTCCGTGTCGGTTACCGCAATCATGATATCGTGTTCTTTCAGCATAATTTTAAAATATGGACTTGCTGCAACGAGTGCTTCAACGATGTTCAATAAGGTTCAGCTCCTATAATGTATGTGTATCATCTAGATGTATTGTATACATCGTCAGAATGAGGTTAATCTTGAAGGCCTGATAAGGGCTTAACGTATATTAATTAAATTTTTAACAAATGAAACAGGGGAATTGATGATTTTCAGAAATTTATGAAAATATAACGAAAAAGCAGACAAGAACATCATGTTCTTGTCTGCTTGGGGTATTCGCCTATTCCTTGTGACACGCTCCACTTCACGTTATGAATGCTGATTCACGTAAGGGGTCACCGCGCCAGCGTTACCTCTTCCGTTGTGTGAAGAGGTCATCCTGACAGTAGAGATATATATCCATACGCAGGAATGCGCGGTCGTGTTATATGCGTACTGTTGTTATCCGCCAATCTGGGACATGCGGCGTACCGTCGGTGTATGAGATTGCATTTTTTGTTCCAAAGCCAGAGCCATCTCATGATTCTTTGGTTTCGTACCCAGCGCTTTGAGGAAAAGCGCCGCCATAGCGTCCGGATCATCCACGAAGCGGCGAACATTATACTCATCGGACCAGTAGAGGCAGGCTTTGATATGTCCGTCAGCGGTCAGCCGAAGTCGGTTGCAATTGTCACAGAAGTGATCGCTCACGGGATGAATCAATCCAAATGTGCCTTCGGAGCCCGCAATTTTCATATTACGTGATGGGCCATTGCCCGCAGGGCCTGTTGTATTTTCTACCGTCCAGCCTGATTCAGCACATACATCTGTCACGGCTTCCAGCGGCAAATAAGATTTGCGCCATGAGTCCGAAGCCTGTCCAATCGGCATATATTCAATAAAACGCACATGAAGAGGTTGATCAATCGTCATTGCAATAAAATCCTTGATCTCATCATCGTTGATACCCTTCATCAGCACAACATTCAGCTTGATCGGAGCAAGGCCAGCGGCTGTTGCAGCTTCAATGCCTTTCAGTACCTTGTTCACATCTCCGCCGCGGGTAATCATGGAGAAGCGATCAGCGCGCAGGGAATCCAGACTGATGTTAATCCGGTTCAACCCAGCATCTTTCAACGCCTGAGCTTGTTTGTCCAGCAGAAGAGCGTTGGTAGTCAGGGCAATATCGTCAATCCCGTCAATTGCCGAGATCATGCTGACGAGCTTGTGCAGATCCTTCCGTACCAGCGGTTCGCCCCCCGTGAGCCGAACTTTACGCATGCCCATCGGAGCAAGCACTTTCAGCACCTGTGCAATCTCTTCGTAGCTCATAATCTCATCATGTGGAGCAAACTCCATACCCTCTGCGGGCATGCAATACACACAGCGTAAATTACAGCGGTCCGTAACAGAAATACGGATGTAGTCATGTATCCGGCCAAATGAATCCTGAAGCAGTTCCATGCAGACCACCCTTTCATCGGTTCAGATTGGAAATCTTCTATTATAAATGATACGACAATTTCAAAAGGAACAGTTGCATCAAATTTTAGCTATTTCTCCAATCCGCGTCAACGATGACGTCAGATGACAGCATTTTTGGTGGGGTGATTCAGATGGAATTGTCCCACGAGTTGTTGCAGAAAGACCGTAATGGCTTCCACGTTATGCGAAGAATGCTGAACCTGCAACATATCACGGATCAGCTCCATCATTTCTGCTTCTACCTCGGCAGAAGTCGCCCGATTTTGATGACTGATTGCAGCAATATTCTCCATCAGCATGACCACTTGATCCACGACTTGAGTGCGCTCAGGTTCTTCAGCAGTAGCATTTTGCAGAAGTTGCGAAGCGGCCTGAACCAGTGTTGTTCCTTCAGCCAGCACCTGATCTCCCTCTGTGATTAATTGAGATGCTGCTCCTGCTGCCGTTGAGATTCGGTCCAGAATTTGATGAATATTTTCAGTTGAAGAGCGGGATAACTCGGCTAGCTTGCGGATTTCCCCTGCCACGACCGAGAACCCTTGGCCATGTTCGCCTACGCGTGCGGCTTCAATTGTAGCATTCAGAGCCAGCAGGTTGGTCTGAGCTGAAATTTCATCAATGACAGCCAGTGCACGGTAAATCTCTTTCATGGTATCCATGAAGGACAGGATGGTACGGTTAGTATCGGATACCGCTCCTGAGATTTGGGTCATTTTGTCGCCGATTCGTTCCACTTCCTGCTGGGCCACGCTGATCTGTTCGGTAGCAGAGGTCTCCAGTTGTTGCAGCGTTATGCGCATGTGATCAGCAGCGATCTTGGCCTGGTCGAGATCTTCCAGTTGGGTGCGAATGGCCTGAATCATCGAACCAAGCTTGTAATTCACACGTTCAGTCGTGCCTTGGGTTGTCTCTGTTGAAGTTCGCATCTGATACTGATTATCCATAACGTCTACCGTGGCAAGTTGTACCTTCAGCATAATGCCTTCCAGAGAATCAATCATGTTGTTGATCCACTTCGCGAGTTCACCTGATTCGTCTTGGGCAAAAGCAGACGTGTCTAGGCGCTGGGTCAGATCACCCCTGCCTTCGGCGTTAATTCGAATAAATCGGCTGATGCGACGCAAGTCTTCATGAACTCGTTGATATTGGCTGCGATGCAGCTGTAATGCAGTGAAGAATCCGAATGACACGTTAAAAGCGGCCATTGCTGCCGCGCTCCAACCACTACCAGTGAAGGCATAGACAAGAGCTGCTCCTGCAACGCCTGACAAAAGTGTGAAGAGACTGTGCTGTTTGAACTGGCGCCAGCCGATGCTTCGTATCCGATACACTTCCTCCAGATCCCCTTCACACATCATGCCCCAGCGATCAGGACAGTATGGCAGCTGGAAGGTGATGCCTTTACCGATCACAGAAATATGGCGATAATCCGAGTAGCCGGGAAAAGCTACGAACAGATTGGAACCATTCTGAATGGTGTTTGCTACTCCGGGGTGTAGTTCTCCGGTCGACGGATCAGTGAACATGAGTTCCAGTTCGGTATGCTCCTTGACGGAAACGATACCCCATTCGGTGGTGACACCATCTTTGAGATTTTCCCCATGTGTAAAGGTACGGTCTTCGAATCGACTTCGGGATAAGGCGGTGCCGGGTTGCAGATGGGGCCGTAATATCGACTCAGCCATAAAGAGGTAATTGTCACCGGAATCGGGATAGATATGACCTGATTCTCGTTGGATCAGGTCACCGAGTACATCCCCGGGAACACGGCTGCATAATGAACCGACATATCGACCTTCCTGCAGGATTGGGGAGATAAACAGCAAGGTGACATCATCGTGAAAAGCGGACGAGCGTGGACCAATATCCAACGTCAGTGGATCAGAATATGGGCCATACAAACACTTTTTCCCATGACAATCTGCTCTGGAGTATTTCAATCCTGGTCCAATTAAAGCTTCGTAATCTTCATAGATCTGTCCAATATGTTTCTTATATGTAGAGAATACCACCTGATTCTGTTCGTTCAGCATGAATAGCTCCGTACTGTCTACGGCTCGAATATAACTGGATTGAAACCATACATCTAGTTTGCTTAGTTGCTGTGAACCTTGTAATACATCCTGTAATTGAACTGACTGTATCTGTTGAAGCAAACGATCCAGGTGATTCCATTGTTCATCTGCCCAGTCCATCATAAGCTGCCGTCTCGTTTCGGCAATCCCCTCAAAAATCTGTTCCACATCTTCCTTCATATGTGCGTTCAACCGATACGATCGCCACAGCGGCAATCCTTTTCTCCATCCCAGCCAATCAAACATCATGACCACCCCGATTTCTGGATTCTCTATTCAATCTTTATACAAGAAAATGAGCAAGAATACGAGGGCATATGTCATATTTTCCGAATATTTAATCAATAAATACAAATGATTGTGCGCTTGTTGTTAGGTGAAATGAATGTTAGCTATCTACGAAGAAAACTCACATGTATGTATCTGAGAATCCGTCTCATTTTACATTGTGTAACATGAACAGGCCCATACTCAAAACACACTGTATAATGTAATCCGCGCCCAAAGCGATATAGTATTATCTAACAAGCAAAACCTGTTACGTTAATGTATATAAACCTCCCATTCAGCCTTGGTGTGTAATGAAAACAACTTCCACAAAGGAGAATGCCCATGTCCTCCGCACCCTCAGCTACAGTCGCCGAAGCCTGCCATATTGATGTAGATCATGTGTCCGTTATCTTTGGCACAGGTACACAACAAGTCACTGCCTTGTCGGATGTTACATTCCAGATCCAGTCCAATGAGTTTGTCTCGCTGCTTGGCCCTTCCGGCTGTGGCAAGTCCACCTTGCTCCGGCTGGTGGGTGATCTACTTCAGCCCACCTCAGGCACCGTTCGCATTGCAGGTCAGGAGCCTGAGCGGGCTCGGCTACAGCGACAGTTCGGTATTGTCTTCCAGACACCAGCCTTGTTCGATTGGCGCACGGTTCGTCACAATGTGGAATTGCCCTTGGAGCTACTCGGTACCCGCCGGAAGGAGTGCCGCCGCATTAGTGGTGAGCTGCTAGAAATGGTAGGGCTAACCCGCTTCGCCGACCATTATCCATGGCAACTCAGTGGAGGGATGCAGCAACGTGTATCCATTGCGCGTGCACTTGCGCTTGATCCGCCATTGCTGCTCATGGATGAACCCTTCTCTGCCTTGGACGAATTCACGAAAGAAAAGCTTCAATTGGAGCTGCTTGAGATCAAGCGCTCAACAGGCAAGACCTTCCTCTTTGTCACACACAGCATCCCCGAAGCCGTATTTCTGTCCGACCGGATCATCGTGCTCTCGGCACATCCGGGGCAAGTACATTCCATTCATTCCGTCAATCTGCCTTCCGAACGTCATAGTGAACTGAGAGAAACGGAAGCCTTCTACCACATGATTACAACCATTCGCAACTGCTTCTACGAGGAGCGTGATGAATCTCATGTCCCTGCGGTTCTTTAAACCGGGATATCGATCCTGGGTTGTCATCTGGATTATGACCATATTGGTGCTATGGGAAGGAATCGCCTGGATACTCCAACTGTTCTTGTCACCCCAGCAGGCGGCGTCTCGCCTTCCTTATCTGCACGAAGTCCTTGCAGCCTTGTTTCGTTACTCGAGTACGCTCGCAGAGCAGGGGGCTGTCACGTTTGGCAATGCAGCCATTGGTTTTGCAGGGGGAACGCTGCTGGGTCTGGGTTTAGCGCTGCTCATGAGTGCGGCTGTCTGGCTGGAGCGCACGTTATCGCCATATGTAGTCTCTTCACAGATGGTTCCGGTCATTGGTCTCGCACCAATCGTGTACGGCATCATCCACAACGCGGAATGGGCCCGAATTGTTATGGCGGCGTATGTTACTTTCTTCCCGATCATCATCCATACATTAAAAGGATTGAAAAGTGTAGCACCAGAGCATCTGGAACTGATGCGTTCCTGTGGAGCTTCACTGACTGCACGATATATCAAATGCCTGCTGCCCTCAGCACTGCCGGGACTATTTTCTGGTATGAAAATAGCTGCTCCGCTGGCGGTGACCTCCTCCATCGTTGTGGAATTAATGGGAGCTCCCGACGGACTCGGCGTCCTGATGGTCAGTTCGTTATATTACGGTCATGCCCAAGTTGGTATGTTCTGGGCCACCATCATGCTTAGCATTGGCATTGGCCTGATCTCGTATCTGGCCATCAGTCTGGCTGAACGTTGGCTAACCCCTTGGCAGCCTGAATTCAGGGCCAAAGGAGGTGATGCCATATGAGTGAAGGTAGAGTTTTGCAACGGAAGCGTGATGAAGGTGTGGCTATTGCTGCTGTAACTGGCGCGGCTACGCCCCTCACGGGTTCACTGATAACATCTGCTCCAGGATCAGAAATTCACGGACAACAGGGACAAGCCGAAAAGGCCAGATTGGGTACCAGCGTTCGCAGGCGCTCAATTGTACTGAGTATGCTTCCTTGGGGGGCGGGTGTGGTGTTTCTCGCCCTCTGGCAGCTCAGGTTGTTTCATTGGATATTCTCGCTGGAAAGCTACCAACTGCCTGTGCCTTCCGCGATTGCGGCATCCATTCAGGAAAATGCCAATATGCTCTTTCGATACGCGATGTATAGCGGAACCGAAATGCTGGGAGGTTTTTTGCTCGGTTCATTGTTGGGTGCTCTGGCGGCAGCGGGTGCATCGTTCTTTCCAACAAGCGGCAGGGCCGCGGTTACGGTTCTGTCTGCACTTAATGCTGTTCCGATCGTGGCCCTTGCCCCGATTATGAACAATTGGTTCGGTGATGGGATCTGGTCTCGTATTGCAGTCGTCACGGTGATTACGATGGCCGCCATGGCCGTCAGCCTGTTCAAAGGACTGACTTCCATTCAGCCGCAGTACAGTGATCTGCTGAGTGGTCTAGCCGCGAGCAGGATGCAGTTTTTTTGGAAGTTGAGACTGCCTCATGCGCTGCCTTCCCTCTTCGCCGGTCTGAAGATCAATATGTCGACCAGTATTATCGGGGCCATTGTGGGTGAATTTTTCATCGCCTCCCAGGGGCTGGGGTACTTGCTCTCGGATCAGATTCGACTGGCAAACATGCCCTTGGCCTGGTCCTGCATTGTCATCGCAGCCGCGCTCGGCATTGTGTTGTATGAAGCGGTTGTCCTAGCAGAAAAACGACTCATTCCGTGGAATCGTGCACGCACAGATCACTAACATACATCAGGGTACCAACCTTCCATAGATCGTAATACGTGATTGAGGTTGTTCAAAAAGTCCACGGTACTGAAAAGCAGACTTTTTGAACACGGACTGATGCTTGATAAATCGTATATAAACAGGGGGTTGTTCTGTACATGTACAAAACGTTGAAGCCGGGTTTGCTGGTATTGGTCCTGTTGGTTGTTACGATGCTGAGCGCATGTTCTACGAAGTCCGAGCCGGCGGCTGAGCCTGTCGCTGCGAGTTCAGGAGGGGCTGGAGAAGCAGATCAACCCTTAACCAAAGTGAAAATTCAGCTGAAATGGGTGCCGCAGGCGCAATTTGCCGGGATTTATGCAGCGAAGGAAAAAGGTTTTTTTGCAGATGAAGGCATTGATGCCGAGATTATTCCGGGTGGTCCGGATATCGTGATTGAGCAGCAGGTGGTCAATGGTGCGGCCGATGTGGGAATCACAGGAGTAGACAGTCTGCTGGTCAGCCGGGATAACGGTCTGCCACTCGTCTCGCTCGCCCAGATCTCGCAGAAGAGTAGTTATCGCTTGATCGCCAAGAAGTCCCTAGGCATTACTGATCCGGCTCAGATGAAAGGCAAGAAGGTCAGTACTTGGTTCGGCAGTCAGCAGTTTCAGGTGCTCGCGTTCATGGAGAAGAATGGCCTGGATCCAAAGAAAGACATTGAACTGGTGAAGCAGGGGTTCACGATGGATCAGTTTTTCAACGATCAGGTGGATGTAGCTACGGCGACGATCTATAACGAATACCACGTTGTGCTGGAAAGTGGAACGAAGGAATCCGATCTGGATGTGTTCAACATTGAAGATGCCGGTGTTGGCATGTTGGAGGATACGCTAATTGCCAAGAAGGATTGGGTAGACAGCAACCGTGAGCTTGCGGTCAAAGTGACCCGTGCCATTTTGAAAGGCTGGAACTACGCCATTGATCAACAGGATGAGACGGTCGATATCGTAATGAGTAATGTGACGGATGGCAGCACCACCCGCGAGCATCAGGTCACGATGCTGGAAGAGATTGCAAAGCTGATTCGCCCGGAAGGGTTTACGGAGCAGCAAGTCGGCAGCTTTGTAGATGAGTCGTTTACCCGAACTGCGGATATTGCACTGAACTATGGTTTGATCAAAAAAGCCGCCAACCTGGATGAAGCGCTGGAGAAAAGCATCTATGAAGAAGCTGTGAAATAAGCGTGGACGAACATTTACACAAGAACGAAGAGTGCAGAACCAATCTGAAGAAGCGAAGCGTGCGCCTAAAAGCTTTCTGAAAGAAAGCTGCTTCGGAAGCATATGCAAATCCCCGGATTTTTCCTTAAGGAAAAAAATGCATCTAGAAAATCTGGGGATAACAGCGATCGGAAGATGGTACTGCAATCGGAGTGGGCGAGTGTAAAGTCTGTAGGTCCAGCTTAAAGAGAGGAGGATGACGAATGAGTTCTGTAGATCAGCAGCCTCAGCCGCTTGGTGGTACGAAGGAAGAATGGCTGGAGAAAGATCGCAAATATGTATGGCATCACATCTCACCTCATAACGATCATCCGATGATTGCAGTAAGCGGGGAGGGCAGTTGGATCACCGATCAGGATGGTACGCGTTATTTGGATGCGATGTCGGGACTGTGGTGTGTGAATGTGGGGCATGGGCGTGAGGAGATTGCGCGGAGTGCCTATGAACAGATGAAAGCACTCGCTTATGTACCGATGACGCAGAGTCATGAACCAGCGATTTTGCTGGCGGAGAAGCTGAATGAATGGCTGGAGGGGGAGTATCGAATATTCTTCTCCAACTCAGGTTCAGATGCGAATGAGGTGGCTTTCAAAATAGCCCGTCAGTACCACCATCAGAATGGTGAGCCTACTCGGCACAAATTCATCTCCCGTCACCGTGCCTATCACGGTAACTCCATGGGAGCGCTGGGCGCCACTGGGCAAGCCGCACGCAAGATCAAATACGAGCCACTCGGCGTAGGTTTCTCTCATGTTCCGCCACCATATTGTTACCGCTGTCCGTTTGGACGAAACAAGGATGGATGCGGACTCGAATGTGCAACCATCTATGAAGAGGTGATTCGTTGGGAAGGTCCTGAGACGGTTGCCGCAGTAATTATGGAGCCGGTGATCACAGGGGGCGGCATGATTGTACCCCCACCGGATTATATGCGTACCGTGCAAGAGATCTGTCAGCGCTATGGCGTGCTGCTCATTGTAGATGAGGTAATCTGCGGTTTTGGTCGATCTGGGCAGAAGTTTGGTCATCAGAACTATGGCGTACAGCCAGATATTGTGACGATGGCAAAAGGCATGACCAGTGCGTATTCGCCGCTATCAGCAACGGCGGTGCGAGCCGATCTGTACGACACGTTCCGGGAACCCGGCCCGGATACCCATTTTCGCCATGTGAATACGTTTGGCGGGAATCCGGTATCCTGCCGGGTGGCACTGGCAAATCTGGAGATTCTGGAACGAGAGAATCTGGTCAGCCGGGCGGAGGAACTGGGAAACCTGCTTCGTGAGAAGCTGGAACCTTTGCTGGAGTTGTCCATTGTGGGGGATATCCGTTCATTCGGATTCGCCTGTGGCATTGAATTGATTGAAGCAGACGGATCTCCTGCGGAGGCGGATAAAGTAATGAAGGTACTCGCCAGTTGTAAAAGGGATGGCATCCTGATTGGCAAGAACGGCGATACCGTACCGGGGTTTGCAAACATTTTGACGATCTCTCCACCGTTTGTTACCACCGAGGATGAGTTGGATCTGATCGCTGGAAGTTTACTCGTTGCGCTACGTAGTCTGGACGCAGGTTAGTTGCCATACACAGGTACGACAGACGTTTACGGTTTAGCAAGCGAGATGAAAATTTTCATATCATTACGCGAAAATAAGCGCAAGGAGGCGAGGAAGGATGCAGATCACAACAGGCAAACTCATTAATCAGCTTCGGCTGAATGAGCGAATTGAGCAGTTGTCACAGATTGGCCGAATCGCGGAGACGGGTGTTTGCCGACTTGCCCTGACCCCGGAAGATATGGATGGCATCATACAAGTTCGTCTCTGGATGGAAAATGCCGGTCTGACGACGCGACTTGATCCGTTTGGCAATCTGATTGGTCGTCTGGAGGGTGCGGATCAGGCGCTGCCGCTCCTCATGATTGGTTCCCACATCGACTCTCAGCCTTATGGCGGTCGATATGATGGAGCGATTGGTGTGCTAGGCGCGCTCGAAGCAGTGCAATGCCTGATCGAAAATGGCATTCAGCCCCTAATGTCAATTGAGATAATTGCCTTTTGCGACGAAGAGGGTTCCCGTTTTAACAAAGGCCTTTTCGGCTCACGTGGCATAACGGGTCAGTTGGAAGAAGGCGAACTGGAGCGGCAGGATAAAAATGGAGTGACCCGCCGGGAGGCACTGGAAGCCTTTGGCTGTTCTCCTTCGGATTTTGAAGAGGCGATCTATCCGCCAGGTTCCATAGGCAGTTATCTGGAGTTGCACATTGAGCAGGGGCCGGTGCTGGAAGCGATGAATGCACCAGTAGGTCTGGTGACGGGCATCTCGGGTCCGTTGTGGCTTACGGTGACGATGAAAGGCATGGCGGGTCATGCCGGCTCCGTTCCGATGGGAATGCGGCATGATGCTCTGGTAGGTAGCGCCAAAGTCATTGCGGCTTTTGACGATATGGTGAGAGAAGACCCGGAAGCTCCAACTGTAGGTACGGTGGGAAGTCTGAGGGTGTTTCCAGACTCGCGTAACATTATCCCGGAGGAAGTCAGCTTCACGGTTGATTTACGAGACATGGAGATGGAACGCAGGAACCGGCTTGAAGCCCGATTGATGAACATTTTGGATGACGTGAGTTTCCGATATGGTCTAACCTACTCGCTAACAGAGGATACGAATAGTGAGCCGGGGTATTGTGCAGAGCCAATCAAGTCGGTGATTCGTTCATCCGCGGAAGAGATCGGGGTTACTTTGCCAGAACTGATGAGTGGTCCGTTCCATGATGCGTTGGCCCTTTCGCTTGTGTGTGATTATGGCATGATCTTTGTCCGCAGCAAAGACGGCATCAGTCATCATCCCAGCGAATATTCCTCCCCGGAGGATATTGGACTGGGCACGGAAGTGTTATATCGCACCATTCGGAGGATGTGTAGTGGAGTGAACCAACCAATCATTTTACCTGAGGAGGCGTTGTGACGTTATGGGCAAAATCAGCATCGGATTAATCCAGGCTTCCCATGAGATTGAAGGTTCGGCTCCCGTTGAGGTACACAAAGAAGCTGCGGTTCAGAAGCACATAACGCTGGTCCGTGAAGCTGCTGCACGAGGGGCCAAGATCATCGGATTGCAGGAAGTTTTCTATGGCCCGTACTTTTGCACAGAGCAGAATCCCAAATGGTATGCATCCGCTGAACCGGTGCCGGAAGGGCCAACGACCAGACGTTTTCAGGAGCTGGCAAAGGAGCTTGCGGTGGTGATTATTTTACCTGTGTATGAGGTGGAGGGCATTGCTTCGTATTACAATACGGCAGCCGTTATAGATGCAGATGGTACGTATCTGGGCAAATATCGCAAACATCATATCCCGCATGTGGAAGCAGGTGAGGGCACGAATGGGTTCTGGGAAAAGTATTATTTCAAACCAGGTAACCTTGGGTTTCCGGTATTTGATACGGCCTACGCCAGAGTCGGCGTGTACATCTGTTATGATCGTCATTTTCCGGAAGGCGCACGATTGCTCGGGTTGGCGGGGGCAGAGATTGTTTTCAATCCGTCCGCTACGGTTGCGGGTACATCGGAATATCTGTGGAAACTGGAACAGCCTGCTCACGCGGTAGCTAACGGCTATTATGTAGCGGCCATCAACCGGGTTGGCGTGGAAGCACCATGGAATATGGGTGAATTTTATGGACAGTCGTACTTGGTGGACCCGCGAGGCAGAATGGTAGCGATCGGCAGCCGGGATCAGGATGAGGTCGTCATTGGCGAGATGGATACGGAGATGATTCGTGAGGTGCGTAATGTGTGGCAGTTCTACCGAGATCGCAGGCCGGAAACGTACGAACATCTGGTTAGTCTGTAAAAGTAGCTGGAAGCTGCGCGGATCAAACTTCAGGAGGTGCATGACATTGATGAACAGCTCAGGAACAACGTTATCCGATTATGGGTGGGAGAGTCGTTTTGCCGAGATGAAACCCGCCATGACAGGCAAGGAAGCGATGGAGGAGTCAAACCGCTGTCTGTACTGTTACGATGCACCTTGTATCAAAGCCTGTCCAACCGACATTAATATCCCTTCTTTTATTAGCAAAATATCCACAGGTCACCTGAAAGGTTCGGCCCGCACCATCATGGATGCAAATCCGGTTGGAGCCAGTTGCGCACGTGTCTGTCCCACAGAGGAACTGTGTGAAGGTGCATGTGTCCTAAACGAATCGTCGAAGCCGATTCGCATTGGTGACTTGCAGCGTTACGCCACTGACTGGGCGCGGGCGAAGAATGAGCCGTTATTCCAGGCAGCACCTGCCAATGGGAGAACCGTTGCTGTTGTGGGAGCGGGGCCAGCAGGACTGTCGGCGGCACGTGAACTAGGGCGTGCGGGTTATGAGGTGACGATCTACGAGGCCAAACCCAAAGGCGGTGGGCTGAATACGTACGGCATCGTATCTTTCCGTTTGCCCGAATCGGTTGCGCTATGGGAAGTGGAGCAGGTGGAGGCAATTGGTGTGCAGATTCGTTATGGGGTGCGCATCGGTGTGGATATTCCTGCTTCGCAGTTGCTGGAGCAACATGAAGCGGTCATTCTAGCCTGTGGCATGGGTTCAGTACCTATGCTGGGCATTGAAGGGGAGACACTCGAAGGTGTCTATGATGCGATTGAACTGGTGGAGTCTACCAAGCAAGGTGTTCCACCCGCTTTGAATGGTCTGAAGGTCGCCGTTATTGGCGCGGGCAATACGGCGATAGATGCAGCAACCTGTTCGGTACGTCTTGGTGCCGAGCGGGTGCAGATGTTATATCGGCGCGGGGAAAGCCAGATGACGGCGTATGCGTTTGAATATACGTTTGCCAAGCAGGAGGGTGTGGAGTTCCGCTGGTTTACGATGCCGCAGCGTATCATTGGAGACGAGAACGGTCGGGTTCAGGCTGTGGAATGCGTGAAAATGGAGCTAATTACCCCGTCTGGTGGTGGGCGCGCGTTGCCTGCGCCTGTCGAGGGATCGGAGTTCATGATTGAATGTGATACGGTCATCCGGGCGATTGGACAGCATCGTTTATTACCATTAATCGAAGCATTTGGGCTGCGTCACCACGGGGGTGTCGTTGAGATCGAGCCGCATACGTATCGTACCTCACATCCTCAGATCTATGCGGCAGGAGATGTTATTTTTGGTCAGGGCCAGGGTGAGGCGATGGTTGTCTCGGCTGCACAGCAGGGTAAGCTGGCTGCTGTCGCTGTCATGAAGGCGTTGCCTGGACAGGTGGAAGAGACGGCTTGAGCAGCGAGGGAGACAAGGTACGGAGTGTCCAGTGTAACTAATATGTTCAAACAACACCAAGGAGGGATCGTTATGGCTGACTTATCCATTAATCTGGCAGGTATTCGATCACCCAATCCATTCTGGCTGGCCTCTGCACCACCGACCAATACGGGATATCAGGTCCAGCGTGCGTTCGAGGCGGGCTGGGGTGGCGCGGTGTGGAAGACGCTGGGCGAACCAATTATCAATACATCCTCGCGTTTCGCGGCGGTTCATTTTGGTGGGCAGCGGGTGGCAGGGTTTAACAATATCGAATTGATATCCGATCGTCCGCTGGAAGTGAATCTGCGGGAGATCGCCGAGACCAAGAAACGCTTCCCGGACCGTGCGGTTATCGCTTCACTGATGGTGGAACCTACGCGGGAGAAGTGGCATGAGATTGTGAAAAAGGTGGAGGCTGTCGGCGTCGATGGCCTGGAGCTGAACTTTGGTTGCCCGCATGGCATGGCCGAACGTGGTATGGGAGCCGCCTCTGGTCAGCAACCTGACCTGGTCGAACTCCAGACGATGTGGGTGAAGGAAGTGGCGACTACACCGGTGATTGTAAAGCTCACGCCGAATATCACGGATATTACGGCAACTGCCCGGGCAGCTGTACGAGGTGGCGCGGATGCGATCTCTCTGATCAATACGATTAACTCCCTGGCAGGTGTGGATCTGGATTCGTGGAATACCGTGCCGCATGTGGGCGGCAAAGGAGCACACGGCGGATACTGTGGCCCAGCGGTAAAGCCCATCGCACTGAATATGGTTGCCGAGTGTGCGCGTAATCCTGAAGTTGGTGTACCGATCTCAGGGATTGGTGGCATATCCGACTGGCGGGATACCGCAGAGTTTCTGCTCATGGGCGCTACAGGGGTCCAAGTATGTACCGCAGCCATGCATCATGGATTCCGCATTGTGGAAGACATGATTGATGGCCTGAACGATTATCTGGATGAAAAGGGTCTGAGCAGCGTTGCAGAACTGGTAGGTCAGACGGTTCCGCGTTACTCCGATTGGGGCAATCTCGATCTGAACTACAAAGTCGTCGCCCGCATCAACCGCGATGTCTGCATCAACTGCAACAAATGCCATATTGCTTGCGAGGACACCTCGCATCAGTGTATTGATATGTTGACCGACCCGTCCGGCTCCTATCTGGAAGTGGTGGAAGAGGACTGTGTTGGCTGTAATCTGTGTTCGATTGTTTGCCCGGTGGATGGGGCGATTGAGATGGTTGAGCTTGTGCCTGAGCAGGAACCTGTAACCTGGAATGAACGTCAGTCTGCGATTGCGATGTTGCAATCGGTTAGAGATCAATCAACCAAGGAGGCGATATCATGAGTACCCGCAAATTGATTCGTAATGGTGTGTTGGTCACGGCGTCGGATACCTTTGAAGCAGATATTTTGATCGAAAAGGGTAAAATCACACAGATTGGCATCGGACTGGTGCCAGACGAACGAATGGAGGTTGTAAATGCATCGGGCTGTTACGTCATTCCGGGCGGGATCGACCCGCATACGCATCTGGATATGCCCTTCGGTGGAACGGTAACGGCGGATGATTTTGCGACGGGAACGACAGCGGCAGCTTTTGGCGGTACAACAACGATCATTGATTTTTGTCTGACACAAAAAGGCCGTCCATTAATCGAATCTCTCCAGGAGTGGCATGCCAAAGCCGAGGGTAAAGCCGCCATCGACTACGGTTTCCATCTCATGATTGGCGAGATGAATGATCAGGTGCTAGAAGAGCTACCACAGATCATTGAAGAAGAGGGTGTGTCATCCTTCAAGGTGTTCATGGCGTATAAAAACCAGTTTCAGGCCGATGACGGGATTCTCTTCCAGACGTTGCAAAAGGCAAAAGAGTACGGCGCACTCGTCATGGTTCATGCCGAGAACGGGGATGTCATTGACCTGCTGGTTCGACAGGCGCTCGCCGAAGGGCGCACGGAGCCGATTCATCATGCGCTGACTCGTCCATCCATGCTGGAGGGAGAAGCAACAGGGCGTGCGGCGCGTCTGGCTGCACTTGCGGATTCACAGCTGTATGTGGTGCACGTGACCTGTGCGGAAGCAGTGGAGCAAATTGCGCGTATGCGTGAAATGGGCTACCGGATCTGGGGGGAGACCTGTCCTCAGTATTTGACACTGGATCAATCGATCATGGATCAGCCAAACTTCGAGGGTGCAAAGTATGTCTGGTCACCACCGCTGCGGGAAGCAGCGCATCAGGAAGTACTGTGGAACGCACTGAAAAGTGGTCAGTTGCAGACGATCGGCTCTGATCATTGCTCATTTAATTTCAAAGGGCAGAAGGACTTGGGCAAGGATGATTTTAGTAAAATTCCGAACGGGGGGCCTGTCATCGAAGATCGTCTCAGCATTCTGTATTCCGAAGGTGTAGTCAAAGGAAGGATCACACTGAATCAGTGGGTTGATCTATGTTCGACAAGAGCGAGCAAGTTATTTGGACTATTTCCGCAGAAAGGGACTCTCGCTGTCGGGACAGACGCGGATATCGTTATTTTTGACCCCTCTGTAAACAGGGTGATCTCGGCAGATACGCATCATATGAACGTGGATTACAGTGCATTTGAAGGTATGCAGGTACAGGGATGTCCGGTGACGGTGTTGTGCCGCGGGGAGTATGTCATTCGAGATCGGCAGTATACCGGAACAGCAGGGGCAGGCCAATATGTGAAGCGCAACAAGTATGATGCAGGCGCGCCCATACCGATGAAACATCCTGTGACGGCAGTGAATGGAGGGAGAAGCTGATGTCGGATCATGATGTGTTTGAGACCGAGAGGATTGCCATAGAGCGAATGGTTGCACAGGGTTATCGGATCTATGCGGTACGGGAACATCTGGAGGGTGCTCACGTCATATGGGGGCACCCGGATCTTCCCGAAGAGAAACAAGAGCAATACGTAGGCACGGCGTCTGGACGGAAGTGGTTCAGTCACATCCTGATTCGCCAGCTTCAAGAGCAACGGGGAGCGTAGACCATACTGAAGCTCTTCATGCGATCGGGCCGTGTACGTACTCATAAGCGTAGATGGCAAGTTCGATCGCGACCCTTTTCTCGGGGAGGATATAGTCTTCTCCCAAAAGGGCTTCGATTTTGTCCAAACGGTGATACAGTGTCTGTCTGACGATATATAGAGCGGTGGCCGTCTCTTGCTTGGAGCAGCACAGGACCAAATATTGCTTGAGGGTCCGCAGTAGCTGACCTCCTTTCTCCACATCGTAACGAATGAGCGGCCCCAAATATTCTTCGATGAAATCATCCAGATTGCCACTCTGCTTCATACTAGCGATGATGCGGTAACAATGAAGATTACTGTAAAAGGGCTGCTGCATCTCGCCGATGTCCTTCTGAATTCGCAGTGTCTCCTTCGCGGATTCCAGACTATCCTTGAGACGGGAGAGGTCTGTGCAGTTATGACTGATACCGATCAAGCCTGAGAAGAGGCAGTGGGTCTGTTCCTGCTCGTGCTGCTGTAGCTGTTCGATGCAGCGCCAGAGACTGCTTTTGCGCTGAGATCCAGGTAGTGGGTCGAGAATGATAAGAATGATCTGGTGGTTCAGAACGGTGCTGTAGAGGGTGAAGTTCTCCCGAGCAAATACCAACCGGGCGACGATGTTACGTTGGATTAACAACTTCTGAAGTCTGAGGCTATCTGTGTATGCTGGATTGCTGTCGAATAAAATAATAGTGGCTTTGCTCGTTGCGAGAAGGGGATTAACGGTAGATATATATTCATGGATTTCCTTCGTGGAGTGGTGTCCGTTAAGCCAATCAATGACCCACATATCTTCTTTGTAGCGGCGTTTCTCTTCCATGTATTTGGTTCGCATCCAGTCCTGAGCAATCGCGGCCGCGCATCGTTCCAGTGCCTGAATGACGAATTCATCCGAAGGTTTGATCGGTATGCTTGAATCGTGATCCGTCAGCTTTTGATGCATCAGCACAAGGTCGGCAAAGGTGTAGTCCAACGCCTGAACAGGCATGCTGATCACATCCAATGTGTTATCTGACAGCTGCATTAAATTCGGAATATCCTCCCCCGCCCAATGTTCCCGCTGCAAAAACCAATCCTGCCGACGAGTCTCCAGCTGCTCTGGAGGGCAGTAGGGAACGGCACTTGCTTCCCCTTCAAGTGGATATAACGCCACGGCACATCCGGTTGTTCGTGACAATAATCGAAGCAGAGGTTGTACGCCATCTCCATTCAGAAGAAGTTGGTTAAAGGAGGTGGTGAGACTATCGAGTTCAGCGATCATTCGCTGATGACTGCGAATCAGGGTGAAATGCAGGTCTTGCGTAATATCGATATAACGGACTTGTTCGTGGAACCAGATCAACGGAAAATCAGCTGCTACTGCAATTTCTTTCATAGCCCCGAGCTGTAACTTGGTGTGATCCCCCAGTTCCATACAGAGTCCGGCAGCCCCACGTGCAATTAACTGACGCAGAAAAGACAGGCCTTGCTGCTCACCCTCCTGCCAGCCAATGCCTGTTGTCAGCACCAATTCCCCGCCATTGAGCAAGTCCCCCACCTCGGGAACCTCCATGATATGAACCCAGCAAACATACCGCTCCAGCGCACGATCACTGGCCAGGACTTCTGCCTTGCGAAACACAGGACGTTTTAACATGTCTCTGACTTGAATATGAAGCGTTGTCTCCCCCACACAACCACCATCCTTCCCCAATCACATGTGATCTATCTGGAGTCTGGAATCCGTCAACTTACATAATTAATCCATATTATAAGTCTATTTACAGCCAATGGGCTGAAATCTAACGTTCATTTGTTTCAAATGACAAATGGGACTGTTCTTTTTGTGATTTTGATTAAAGTGAAGAATTTATATGTCAGTCTATATGACGTTTATTTAACGATGAGTTCGCTATCATGAACGAAAAGCACTTCCGGACGATGCTTCATGCGAATCCGGAAGTACAAGTGAATGTAGTTATTCTGTTTGAACGGTAGAACTTGAGTCGTTAAATTCGAATCCGTGTGCACCGGCATCTGTAAATTTAAAACCGAGCTTTCGAAGATCTCCGGTAGACATATATAAATTACCAAATGATTTTGGAAGATCCTTTTTGAATAGAGTCACAGCGTTATTGTCTTTTGTTAAATTGACATGCGTAGCATCTGTTGTTAGGGTTACCCCGGTTTGTTCGGCAAATGCTTTAATCGGAAAGTACGTTTTTCCTTTTAGCGAGAAGGGTCCCTGCCCTTTAAAAACAAGATATTTGCCATTGTAGATAAAAGGTACAGGATCGTTAAGTGAATTTAATTGTTCATAGCTGAAATTGTCCCAGTAATTCTCTGGATGACTATAGGACTTATAAAACATGAAGGTCTGATCATCTGCAGGTATGGCATAATCACTTGTTACTGAATAGAAGACAGGTGGAAATGTGTTTGGCATACCAGTGCTGTAATTAATCATCATTAAATCATCGGAGAACCATACTACGTCGCGACTTCCCAACCCATAATGAGGTTTGATTTCACGTACCAATTTGGGTTCGCCGGATAAGTCATATAGATACATTCTTAATTGCTGGAGCTTTCCCTTTTCCATGATTTCCTGAGAGAGCAACATGTATTTTTGATTCGGTGACATAAAGGTCATCACATATCCTTTGCCTTTGAACAGGATCTTTTTCTTTTTTCCCTTAGTGTAGCTGAGAGTTATTGTGTTTTCAGAAAAAGGAGTGTATGTATGAGGCATGTATAGCTCCAATTGCTCTTTCTTAAAAGGAATGATTCTGCGTGTATATCCAATATTGGACTCCTCGGTAGAAGCCTGAATTGCCAGCTTCTTTAGTTGACCATCAATCAAGGTAAACATGGTTGGATTCTTTGAATCAGTACTACTAATAATGTGAGTTCCATAACTTGGATATTTTTTGAACCAGGGCATGAACCTCTCACCAACACCACTAAATCGGTCTGGATAACGTGTGGCTGTAGGAATGGGTTTGCTATCTGTAATGCGATACAAGTAGGATGCCGGATTGCGAATAGAATTACTTTCTAGCATATATGCGCCTGCTGAAGGATATACGAACACCGTAGCGTCAGTAGGTAGATCCACAACTTTTCTCAATGTCTCAGTTTTGAGATTAAACTCAAAGAGTACTCCACCGACACCATCCTCAGGATCGATAATTCCGTAGGCCTTCAATCCGGCAGGTGTCATCGTAAGTTCGCCTTGCCCTCGATTCCTCCAATTCAGATCTATTGATGACTTCTTCATATTTTTGATTGGCGGCTGATTAAATGTAAACTTCTCATTCATTCGTTCACCCGTGTCAAAGCTGGTCGTACTCATTTTTACTGTCACAACCATTTGACCATTCTGTACATCTCCACTAAATGTAGCCCGAAACCGTAAATGTTCCTTGGATGAGACCTGGGGAAGTTCCTTTTCTTCAATGGGTAATGCGAGTGCTGTGCCTGGAATACCGACAACTGTGATAGAAATAAGAAAGATAACAAGTAAACAACAGGTGTAAAGACTTGTTCTGGACCTAAATAACATATACAACTATGCCCTCCTATAGTTTATTAAAATTAGAGCTCTCATTCAAAAAAAAAGCCCCTTAGCTTTATATCGGAATTTATAACCATTCCAATATGCGCTAAGGGGCGAGAAGCTAATATTATAGTCTACATTTAAGTTGTACTCGAACCGTTACATGAGTACAATCAACGACTTCTTAATCTTCGATTCTTTTCTTTTTAAATTTCATCAGGAACTCATACACAATCGGTACGATAACCAGCGTGAGCAGCGTGGAGCTGATCAGACCACCGATTACGGTAATTCCTAATCCTTTCGAGATGATCCCCGCACTTTCTTCGAGGCCCGTAACCAGTGGCAACAGGGCACCGATAGTTGCGAGGGCGGTCATCAGGATTGGACGCAGACGAGTTGCACCGGCTTCCAGCAAGGCTTCACGGGTAGGCATACCCTCTTTTTCCTTGTGAATAACACGGTCGATCAACACGATAGCGTTGGTGACCACGATACCAATGAGCATCAGTCCACCCATCATGGCGGAGACGTCGAGCGTACCACCAGCGATGAACAGACCTACCATAATACCAATGACCGTAAATGGCAGGGAGAACAGGATTGCGAATGGTGCCAATCCGCCGCCGAATGTAACAACGAGCACGAAGTATACAATGGCGATGGCCGCCAGCATGGCGAGACCCAGTTGAGTAAAGGTATCATTAATCTGTTCGGTTGTACCGCCGAACTTCACTTCAACGCCATCAGGCAGATCCAGCTTGTCGATCTCAGCCTGTAGGTTACTCGAAGCTTTCGTTACATCCGAAGCCAGGATGTTGGCTGTGACTTGTACAACAACTTTACCATCAATTTGCATGATGGAGTTCGGGGATGTACCTTCTTCCACTTTGGCAACATCTTTGATTGGTACCTCGATGCCAAGCGGTGAAGTGACGGTTTCATCCTCAATCTCTTTAATGCTGCTGAATGTTTTGTTGTCTGTCTCTACATATACTTTGTACGTTTTGTTATCGATATCGACTTCCGTAAGCACAGGACGTTCCCGTGCCGGGCTCAGCGTCATCGCCATTTGGCCTGCAGTCAGGCCCAGGGAACTCAATTTCTCCTGATCTGCCACGAGCGTATACTGCCCGTAGGTGTCAGCGAGTGTAGTGTCTGCTTTTTCAAAATTATCCTGATCCGCTTCAACCAGTTTCAGAATTTCATCCGATACAGGTTTGAGTTGCTCTACATTATCGCCATAGATGGACAGGCTCAAGCCACTGCCACCCAGACCGCCGGACATGTCGAGCTCATTCCAGGTACCTACGGTAACTTCTTTCTTCAGACCTTCTACAAGCTGTTCCTTCACTTTAGTAAAGTCTTTCGTGTCTTCGTTATATTCAATATAGAATAGAGCCGAGTTGGAACCACCGCCACCCATGCTGCTCAGTGGATTACTTCCGCCGATGGAATATTGCATTTTCTCCAGACCTGGTTGTTCCAGCAACCACTTCTCGGCAACGAGTGCTTCTTTTTCGACATCTTCACGCAAAGCTCCGGTTTGTGGGCTGTACGTAATAGTCACGTATTTATCCTGTTGTTCTGGCAAGAAGCTTGCACCGATGAACGGGTACAGGAACAAACTGCCGACCAGCAAGATCACTGCAATACTGACTGTGATGAGTTTGTGTGAAAGGGTCCAGTTCAGCAGGCGTTTGTAACCTTCCGCCATTTTGCCTGGTTTTTCTTCGTGATTCTGTTTGTTCTTCAACCCTCCACGGAACAGGGTGTGCGCAAGCATCGGCACAATGGTAATGGCAACGATCAGGGATGCCAGCAAAGCAAATACCATGGTCAGTGCAAATGGCGTGAATAACTCACCGACCATACCGCTTACCAATGCCAGTGGCAGGAATACCGCAATAGTTACGATCGTGGAAGAAAGGATTGGCACAAACATCTCGCGAGTTGCTTCGCGGACTAGTTCACGGCCTTTTAATCTCTCACCTTTGAGTGTTAATCTGCGGTAGATGTTCTCGATAACAACGATGGAGTCATCGACAACCCGTCCGATGGCAACCGTCATCGCACCCAGCGTCATCATGTTCAAAGTAATATCCATCATATTGAGAGCAGTCAATGCCATGAGCAAGGAGAGCGGGATCGAGATAATGGAGATAATGGTTGAACGAATATTACGCAGGAAGAGCAGGATGATCAGGATGGCAAACAAGGCGCCAAAAACGGCTTTGCCCAACATCGTGTTCACCGAGTCCTGAATCGGCTTACCTTGGTCAAGCAATACAGTCAAATCAGCATTTTTGAACTGCGATTGCAACTCTTCAGCTTTATCTTTGACTGCGTTAACGACATCAACCGTGTTGGCATCGTTGGATTTTACAATGGAAATACCAATCGATTCCTTGCCGTCTGTCCGGGAAATGGATTCCGCTTGACCGATGACTTCGATCTTGGCAATTTCACTTAATTTCACTGTCGGGATACCAGCTGCGTTGGCAGCACCTGAAGGGCTACCTACACCGGCATTACCACCAGCGGCTTGGTCCGTTCCTTGTGAAGCACCTGGAGCGGTACCTTGACCAGCTTCACCAGTTGGTGCTCCAGAGCCTTGTGGGGCTGCGTTTGAACCATTGCCTGCGGAAGCACCGGCACCGCCGGGTACAACTGGAATGGCAAGGTTTTTCAGATCATCGATGTCGATGATGTTGCCATCTACAACAACGGCTTTCTGGGATTTATCCAGTTCAAACAGTCCAAGGGGCACACGAATGGATGAACCTTGAACGATGCCGTTTACCGTATCTTCCGTTAGGCCCAGCTCGGCCATTTTGGCTTGGTCAAACTTCAATTGAACTTCTTTCACATATTGACCGGACACCTGAACCTGAGCTACACCGTCAATGTCTTCGAGTGCAGGCTGAATATCCGATTCAACCAGTCGTGTCAATTGTTCCAGGTCACCGCCGTCCTTGTCGGACAGGCTCAGAGATACAACCGGGAAAGAGTTAATGCTGAACTTGGAAATGGTCGGCTTCTGCACACTGTCAGGCAGTTGAACTTCATTCAGTGCCTCACGAACGGTTGCAGTTGCGTTGGTCAGATCTGTTCCATAATCAAATTCGAGTGTGATCGATGCTGCGTTCTCCATGGAAGTGGAGGTCACCGTCTTCACGCCATCTACATTGCGTAGTTTTACTTCCAGCGGCTTCGTGACATCCTCAACAATTCCCTCCGGTGCAGCCCCCGGATCAATGGCAGTGACATTCAGAAACGGTACGTTGATGTTCGGGATTGTCTCTTGTTTCATCGTCAATCCGCTGTACAAACCTGCGAAAGAGATGATAATCGTCAGAATCCAAATCGCAAACTTGTTGTTCAGTGAAAAATTAATAATACCTTTCATACGATGGTTTCTTCTCCTCTCTGTTTCTCCTGTTTATGTGTGTGACGAGTCAGCCTGGATGAACCGGCTATACATGGCATCCAGAATATGCTGAAGCTCGGAGTGCAAAGATTGAATGGCAGTTACGTTCTCCAGATTGTGCATCATGCCCAGAATAATGGCACGACGCGGTGTGAATTCCATCATCTCCTGCCGGAGAATGGCAATGGTCTCAAGTACATCATTCTTTGGTTGCCCAGCAGGCAATTCGGAGGCAGCAATATCCTGCATTTGCTTGATAATATGAATAGGATGCCGCATCACCGTGGAATCCGGATGGGGTTCGGTAATCCATGCAGGCCAGTCCTCCAAAGGAATCAAAGGCAAAGGTCGCTGCTTAAGGAATCCGTGCGCTGCATAGTCCATCATTTGCAGTAAATTTGTTGCCATTTTGGTAACAGTAAGGGACGGCATCTCTGTAAACCAGATCTTGACGTAGGAAAGGAATAGCCCCTGTGTCAGCAAAATAAGGTCAATCGTATAAGGTTCAATCTCCGATCCGTACTGCTCCTCCAGCTTATCCTTAAACCAATGTAAGGTACGGACTTCCAGATCTCTTTGCAGCGGATGGCATTGTTCCTTGCGTTGCTGTTCATCATCCATCATCATGCTGCGCATCTGTACTCGCAAAAATTCCTTGAGCTCGGCAACATGGATCAACAGTGTCTCAATCTGCTTGTGAAGACGTTCACGCGAGGTAAGGCTGGTTTCATGCTCAATCTGTGTCATCTCGTCCATGAGCGTGTACATGCAGTACTCCAGAGTACTGGCTTCTAATTCCTCTTTGGATTTGAACATGATGTAGAGGCTGCCTTTGGACATCCCGCATAATTCAGCAATCTCTTGCATGGATGTTGCAGCACTGCCTTTGGATGAGAATAACTTGAGTGCTGTAGTAATGATGAGCTTTTTCTTCTCATTCATCTCATGTATAGGGTTCATTAACGATGCATTCACCTCATCAGGGAACTTGTGAGTTCTTGAATTGACTTTAAGGTCAAAATAAGTATAAACGATCTGGTTAAAGGAATTCAAATGGGAGTAAATTGGAAAATGTATATGGGGAAAAGTGGCTGATCAAAGGGAAGGCGAGACGGCAAGTAACAAGGCGCAACTTGTATGTACGATATGGATAAGGTATCAAGAACGTTTAAGTTAGTTTCCTTCAGTGAAGGCGTACAAGGCGAGTATAATAATGGCGACTAGAGCGATGAGATAGAAAATGGCCATGGCGATCAGAAGGGTATATCCTGTATAAGAACCCATGCGTGCCAATAATTTTCTCATGATTACGACATCCTTTCTTACGTGGCAAAGTATAAAGAGGTTCCCTATTTATATCATTCCCCAAAAAAGACGACTTCCTGATCGAAGTCGTCTTTTTTATATTACAGAATTTAATAGATATCATAATGGAAGCTAAGAATTACACGATAACGGAGATTGCAGAACCGACTTGAAGAAACGAAGTGTTCGCCTTAAAGCTTTCTGTAAGAAAGCTTCTTCGGAAGCATATGCTATCACCGGAGATATCAAGTGTAACTTCATTTCGTTCCGTTATGTGATCAGTTTCAGACCAACGGCTGCCACCAAAATCATCGCGATAAACAGGATACGCTTCGCTTCTTTCCGTTCACCGAATAGGAACATACCTGTTAACGTACTGCCAACCGTCCCGATCCCGGTCCACACGGCATACGCTGTGCCCATCGGAATGGACGTCATGGCGTAGGACAACAACGAGAAGCTGAACACAAACGACACCAGCATAAGTACGATGTATGGCCATCCTTTCTTGGTGGAAGCACCATTAATACCGATTACGCCGAAAATTTCACATATCCCTGCACCTACAATTGCCATCCAAGCCATTATACTGCACCTCCTTTGGCTTCTTGCTGATCCGTTACCAGCTTCAGTCCAATTACGCCGCAGAGCAGCAGCCCGATGAGCAATACTTTGGCCAAGCGGAACGGTTCACCGAACAATACCATTTCCGTAAGGACGGTACCCGCCGTACCAATTCCCGTAAAGACGGCATACACCGTACCCACAGGCAGCCTTTTGGAAGCGGCAATGATCAGTCCAAAGCTGATCACGATGGCAATCCCCGTTAAAGTCCACTCCCAGGCATTCGAGGCATGTTTCAGCCCACTTACCCAGACAATCTCAATAATTCCGCCGATAAATACATATAACCAGTTGCGGTTCATGTTGTTAAATCTCCTTCCGGCACAACGCTGTGCGCCTCGTCGTTCAAATGATGAATGCCATGCCAAAATACAGGCCAGGCTGCTTCCAACCGTCTCTTGTACCGACGGGAACTTCCATAGATAATCTCCACGGTGATACCGTCGAGAAACGTCATAAATGCAATGGCGGCTTGTTCCGCGGGTAGGGGCGGTATATCTTCATTACGCATTGCCCTTTGCAGCAGACGAGTCAGTACACGTTCCATACCATCGATAAACGGATACACTTGATCCATCACTTCGCCATACAGAGAAAGGGGGGGATAAAAACAATTACGCAACATCAAACGAGCCGAAGCATGGGCATTGTATTCTTGTTCGAACCAGATCAACAAGCCTTTCAGCCTCTGCTCCAATGGCAGATCCGCATGATCACGGAAATATTCCAGTGTGTGCCGTGTTACCTCGTGAAATGCAAAGTCCAGTGTGTGTAAAAACAAGTCATCCTTGCAGCTGAAATGCGCATATATGGACGGTTTTTTAATCCCGACTTCATCAGCAATAGCTCTCAGAGAAGCTCCCTCATAGCCATCTCTGGCAAAATGGAACAGGGCTGCATCCCGAATGGATTGTGCAGTCATTCAATCACCTTCCTAACGGTCGTTAGGTAATTATATTTCCACACTTTACATCACCTGTCAAGATGAAAATATCCGCCTGCACAGTGAGTACAGGCGGATATAACAGGTATGGATGTGGTTTCTGATCAAAAGGTCGTAAGACCCAGAATCAGTTGCAGCTTATATAGGATACCTTTCAAAAACGTAGTCTTCTCTTGGAACTCATCCAGGTCTAACGTGAACTCGGCATCATTATTATTCCAAATACGCTCAAAATAATTCGCGATATCGAGTGTGAACTTATTGTCTGGAGGTGCAGCAACCCATAGATCATTCTCCAGATTGTAGTCATTCATATTTCGTGGTGTAAAGTTGGTTGAACCCCCGAGGACAATATGATCTCCGGTTGCTTTGGCAAGATAGATCATCTTGGTATGGTATTGCTCCTTGGTGGTGTTATACCAGCGGATCTGAATTTTACCGTCGGATTTATCATGCAATTCAGCAGCGACAGGACGGTTCGGAATGCCGATCTTTTCCTGACCAAAGGCATTTTCATTTGGATCCAGTACAAGCCGGATCTCGGTTCCTCGTTTTGCGGCTTCCAGCAGGGCTTCCAACACTTTCGGAGAGGCCACATAGAACATGCCCATCCATAAGGTGTCACCTTTGCCAGCCTGATTGATCTCATGGAGTACAGCGTCATTCACTTTGCCTTCAGTTAAATAGCGTATTCGCAAATCTCCCGTGTTTGAATTCGAGGAAGGAGCTGTGTAGGCAGGAACCTTGCCTCCGCCTGAGATGTCGAGAACAGCTTGCTCTGACTGAAGAATATCGCCAATGATTGGACCTGTTACTTCAAATGCAATATTCGAGTGGTAGGCACTCGCATCATGGATATTGCCAGAAGAGACAATCGCCGTCTTCTCACTAACAACAACTTTGCGATGATTTGCTTTTACATTGAGCAGCTTGAGATAGGAACGCACAGTGACATCCGGACCATCCGTGGCCATCAGGTTTTTGATCCAGCCATCTCCGGATTGGCCAAACCATTGGAAGAAGGTCCGCCAGACCGCAGAGTATACTGGAGTTGAATCACGCAAAGGGTCCACATCCGTGATGACCACATGAATGCCTGCTTGTTTCATTTGTTCCAGCAACGGATTGGGTGCTGAGTTATAGTTGGTATTTACTTCATCTGTAATGAACCAGATGTCCATATCAGGATGCTGATTTTTTTTGGTGACCAGCGCTTCGGTGAATTCAGTACTCACGGGAGGAAAGTTTTGTCCCTTGTGCTGATAATTATTGAACAGGAACATATCCACCAGGACAAACTGCTCTGCTTCCTCCACAATCTGCATCATGCGCTGGAAAATCTGCTGTTCGTGCTCCATCTGTCCGTCGGAGGAAGGATAAGTGAGGTCATGCAGGAACTCGACTTGATCCACACGATACTCCGGACTTTCGTAGGAAATGCCCGTTGGTAATGGTTTGTAGGTCTGATAGAGCATGACGGCGATGAGCCATAGGACCAATAGGACGAGTCCTGTTCGTATGTATGGAAATTTGCCGCGTGAAGACTTGCGGTCTGATGTATGGCGGCGTAATGAGGCCAACGGTGGACTCCCCCTTCTGTACTTGCTGACTTCTATTACCACACGGATGATAACGTTGACGCAGGAGAACCCGCTAGCATAACGACTGTAGCGTTAAATGCATATGGCAAAATTGGCAGTATGCAATCGACAGGTGTCTGAGCGTTGTGTATAATGAGTGTATTATTTTTGTAGAATGTTAGGGTTTTCATATGCCTGACAAGGACGGGGAACCAATGATATAACCTTTGAAATCTGGACATTTAGGAAAGAAAGTGGGTAATAAGGTGTATTCCATCAAACAAGTCGCTGCCATGCTCGGTATCCCGACGGTGACGCTCCGGGCTTGGGAGAATCGGTATAGTGCGGTCACCCCTGAGCGGACGGAATCGGGTTATCGAATGTATACCGAAGAGAATGTTGCGGATCTGCGCTGGTTGAAAGAACAGGTTGAGCTACATCAGACCAATATTTCGGAAGCGGTACGGATGTTGAAAGTAAACAAATTAAATCCGCCCGAGGCTGTACCCACGCCGATTATGGCTCCGGTGCCTACGATGGAAGAAGCCTACGCACGCATGGCAGATCAGATCTATGACTCGCTCTACAACTTTCAGGGTGAACGTGCCAATGGTTTGATTGATTTTGGGTTCACCATGTATGGGTATGACTCGATGTTCTATCATGTGTTGGTGCCCATTCTGGTTCGGGTTGGAGATGCATGGGAGCAAGGCAGGGCTTCGGTGGCTCAGGAACACTTCATGACACAGCTGATATCACAGCGGTTTTATCAGTTTTTCCATCTGTTCCCGATCTATCCGCATCTGCCCAAAGTTCTGGCGTTGTGTCCGGAAGGGGAGCATCATCAGGTCGGATTGCTGCTGTTCTCTCTCTTTATGCGCAAAAATGGAGCGGAAGTACTGTATCTCGGTGCGAACACGCCAGAAGAAGGTATCTTCCCGATTATCCGGGAGCAGAAGATCAAGTTGGTCTGCCTGTCGATCACAAGTCCAGGGCTTCTTGAACGATGTGATCAGCTTATAGAGCGGATTAAAAACGAGTTTCCACATATTCACTTCATACTTGGTGGAAAAGGCTATGAGCGTGCAGAACATGCTCGTTACCCGCAATGGATTATGCCAGAGGATTCAGCGGATTGGCAATCATGGATAGAACGTGAGTATCTCGCAAATCGACCACCTGGTGCGAGGTTTGGACAGGCAAATAACTAAACATAATCTCAAATGATATGAATAGGTTAGTGTATAAAGGACATCCTTTGACGAAAGTGATCAAAGGGTGTTTTTTGTGTTTATAAATGGATTACCAGGTATTTTGACCGACGGGTCATTTTTTGGTTTACAAGCTCGTATAATATTTGTATTATATTTGTATAATGTTTTTGCTAGTTACCGCTTAAAGTGTTCTTGGGCGGTTTAATAATAGGTTAGGGGCTAGAGAACTATAGGAATTCCCTACATAGAAAGGTGAGTGGCATGATACCGAATCAACAACGCAAACGTGCAGCTGTCATTGGTGCAGGTCCGGGTGGACTTGCAGCAGCGATGTTATTGTCCGGTCAGGGGTACGAGGTAGATGTGTATGAGAAACAGCCAGTCATCGGGGGGCGTTCTGCCAGATTGGAACTGGGTGAATATCGATTCGACCGCGGTGCTACATTTTTGATGATGCCTCAGCTGATTGAAGAGATGTTCGACGTGGTGGGGCGTAAGTTATCCGATTATGTGCATATGAAAGAGCTAACCCCACTGTACGCACTGAACTTTGGTGATAAGGTGTTCACGCCTTCTCGTAATCGGGAAGACACAGCTGCACAGATTAAGGAATTGTTTCCGGGCAATGAGGACAATTACCTTCGGTTCATGCAAGAAGAAGAAGTGAAGTTTGGCAAAGTCATGCCTCTGCTCCGTCGTCCTTTTGGCAAGTTGACTGACTATCTACGCAAGGATGCGGTAACAGCTCTACCTAAGCTTGATGTCCACAATACGGTCTATGGAATCTTGTCCCGCTATTTTACAGACGAGCGTCTGCGCTGGGCATTTACATTTCAATCCAAATACCTTGGCATGTCTGCCTGGGATTGTCCGGGCACATTTACCATACTATCGTTTATTGAGCATCACTACGGATTGTTCCACCCCATTGGCGGCGTGAATCGGATCTTCCAAGCCATGGCCGATGTCGTGGAAGAACACGGAGGACGAATACATACTTCCACCCCGGTGAAACAGGTCATCGTTCGCAATGGTCGTGCAGAAGGTGTGTTGCTTGAGAACGGTGAACGCATCGAAGCAGACCATGTGGTGGTGAACGCCGACTTTGCACATGCCGTGAACCATCTGTTTGAACCAGGTGTGCTTAAGAAATATACCCCGGAGAAAATGAAACGCAAAAAGTATTCCTGCTCTACAGCAATGCTGTATCTGGGGGTGGATGGTGATGTGGACCTGCCGCATCACTCGATCTATTTTCCCGAGGACTACCGGTTAAACGTTGATGAGATTACAAAGCATAAAATGTTATCAGCCGATCCATCTCTATATATTCATAACCCTTCCAGACTTGATTCGACGCTGGCACCGGAAGGGAAATCTGCTTTATATGTTCTTATGCCTACGCCTAACCTCACCGCAGACATTGATTGGGAGGCAGAACGGGAGAATGTGCAGGAGGCCATGATGAAACGCATGGAAGGCATTCCTGAGCTGGCAGACATACGCAGCCGTATTGAAGAATGTATGCTGTTCACTCCACTCGATTGGGAGACTGAACTGGATGTGTATCGCGGAGCAACGTTTAATATGGCACATAATCTGGGTCAGATGATGTACCTGCGTCCCCATAACCAGTTTGAAGAGTTGAAAAGTGTATGGCTGGTAGGCGGCGGAACACATCCGGGCAGCGGGTTGCCCACGATCTTTGAGTCGGCACGGATCAGTGTCAGGCTGATTCAGGAAGAGGACGCACGCACAAGTTCCAAGCCATCCTCGTACGTGAAGACGGCAGAAGCCAGAGGGCATTCATGAAGCGGGCCGCTATTGTAGGCGCAGGGATTGGCGGACTCACTTCGGCACTGTTGTTGAACCGTCAAGGCTGGGATGTCACCGTGTATGAACGGGGTTCCCGCGTTGGCGGACGCATTGGATATGAGCGGGAAGGGGAGTATCGGATCGATCAGGGGCCGACGATTGTGCTTCTGCCTGAGATGTTGCTTGGCATCATGGAGGAGGCAGGCGTAGATCGTTCGAAGATTGAGTTACTTCGCTGTGATCCGTTATACAGAGTGCATTACCACAGTGGTCGTGTCATGACCAAGATGACCTCACGTGAAGAGCAGACGGCGGAGATTGAACGTTTGTTCCCGGGAGAGAGCCGAGGATTCACACGATTCATGAAAGATATGGACACGTTGTTTCCGGCAGGCCGGGCAGCGTTTCTGGAAAGGGCTTTTCCGCGCAAAAGGGATTTCTTCACCCCTTCGCTCATGTCCCTCATGGGCAGATTGCGTGCACACAAAAGTGTTCGGAAAGCGGTAGGTGATTATTTTGAGCACGAGGAATTGCTTGATGCGTACTCTCTGCAAAGTCTATACATCGGTGGATCACCGTTTGGAACGCCAGGTATCTATTCCCTTTTGCCTTACGCAGAGCATGAATATGGCATCTGGATGGTCAAAGGCGGATATGCAGCATTGCCGGCCATTCTGGAACAGGAACTGATATCGCGTGGTGGACGTGTCGTGCTAAATTCGGAAGTGACCGGGCTCACCATTAAAAATGGCGTGTGTGAAGGTATAGAAACGGCAGCAGGCGCAGAAAATGTGGATGCAGTTATCTACAATGGTGATTTCCCCCATCTATCAGGTTTGCTTGGACAATCGCCAGAGGTAGCACGTAAAAGAAAACCGTATCGCCCCTCTTCCGGATGTGTATTGCTCTATGTGGGCGTGGACAAAACCTGGGAAGATGCAACGACGCACCAGTTCTTCCTGCCACCGAGTCTTGAAGGCAGTTTGCAGGAAGTGTTCAATCAGCGACGCATTCCGGCAAAGTCCTCATTTTACGTATTTAATCCGGTCGCATTGGATGAAACTGCAGCGCCTCAAGGACAGAGTGTATTGTATTTCCTCATTCCCGTACCAGATGCCGAAGGTGTCGACTGGGATCAGGAGAGCGAAGCATTGGCAGAACGTGTATTGGAAGAAGCGGAGCAACGTGGATTCCCGGGACTTCGTGCAGCGATCAAGTGGAAAAAGGTACGTACACCCGCTGACGCAGAGCGAGACGGGCTATATGGGGGCGGAAGCTTTGGTATAGCACCTGTATTGTTCCAGTCCGGTGTATACCGACCGCAACCCAAACCATTCCCTAATATAAAGGGATTATATGCCGCAGGAGCATCTGTACATCCAGGTGGCGGAGTGCCGATTGTAATGCAGAGTGCACGGATGGCCGTCAATCAACTCATGAAGGAGATGGGAACATGAATGAAGCGATTTTGAGCAGGTGTGAAGAGTTGATGCAAAAGGGTTCTTCCTCTTTTTATCAGGCCTTTAGAGGGCTGCCAAGTCCACGTCGGGAAGCGGTATATGTCATTTATGCCTTCTGCCGCATGATTGATGACAGTGTAGACGAGCCGGAACATTCGCCCTATACGATTCACGAGATCCATGATTTGTTTGATCAGTTGGACGACGCGGAAGGACACTTTATCTGGCCAGCACTGAGATGGTTGTTCAACAGTTTTCCTCATCTGGATAAGGGGCCATTTTTCCGTCAGATGGAAGGGCAGCTCACGGATCTTAAAGTAACACATTATACAACGATGCAGGAACTGGAGCATTATTGTTATCTGGTGGCCGGAACCGTAGGCGAGATGTTGTTGCCTGTATTGCGAGATGATAACGGCGCAGAAGTAGCGATGAACGGGATTGCTTTGGGTAAAGGGATGCAGATCGTTAATATTATTCGGGATGTTGGTGAAGATCGGGCCAGAGTGCGCCGGTATGTTCCGCTGGAGATCATGGAGAAGCATGGTTACACCGAGCAGGACTTTGAAGACGGGGTTGTGGACGAACGTTTTATTGCCATTGTTCATGAATTAAAAGCTGCAGCATTGAACTGGTTCCGTATTGGCATGGATCGTCTGGATACGTACCCAACGGAAAGTGCATTTTCCATCGAGCTGGCAGCAGCCTTTTACTCCACCATTCTACACGCCGTTGAACGCAACGACTATGACGTATATACCAAGCGGGCCTATGTTAGCGATGAATTGAAACTGGAGATGCTGGGTGCGATTGTGAAACGTTACCCGATGCTGGCCTATCAAGCCTCCCGAACGGCGGTATCCTGATGATCCAGTGGCTTTACTGGGCGTGGTATGTCATTGGAGCAACCTTGATGCTAACGATCGGTGTGCCTGACGTATTATCTTTTTCAAATGGTTTATTTCTAATCTTCTACGCATTGTATGTGCTGGATCTGATCTATCAAGGGCGTAATCGGACAGGCCTGTCCGACCAGTCAGTCATCTGGCTGAAACCCGGACTCTGGATATCCTCTGTGATTATCTGGCTTGGAGGTATGGGCGTAGAGTGGGTAGGCGTTCATACGCATTGGCCCTTTGGTGAGTATGCTTACTCAGACTTCTTCGGGATTCATCTGTTCAGTGTGCCAGTTACGCTGGGTTTCGCCTGGATCGCAGTGGTGGGTAACTCGGCGCTGTTAAGTGGCGGTGGTTCAACGTGGACTGGCAGACTGCTTCGAGCAGTGAAGACCGGGTTCTGGGCGATTGTTCTTGATCTGGTACTCGACCCTGTTGCACATGCGAGAGGATTCTGGGAATGGCAGGCTCCAGGTGGTTTCTACGGTGTTCCGTGGACCAATTACATAAGCTGGTTTATCATGGGTGCATTCTTATCTCTTTTCCTTCCGGCCATGCCTAATGACCGTAGCTCATTGTTGCGTGCAAAATGGTTGTATCAGCTGTTTATTCTTCTGTTCGGCCTGCTTGCTCTAAAGGAAGGGATTACAGGCAGTTTTATCATCGCCATTGCTGGTGTGCTTCTTGCCGAAGGGAGCTGGCTCTATGATTCGCGCCGTAAAATCAAAACCGTTTAATCGTATTTTTGCCTTATACAATCACTATTATCTGCTACGTCGGCGCTTCCGCTCCTTCACGCTCACAGGGTCACTGGACCCACAGGTGGACATCAGGGACAACTCCCCGATTGAAGCGACTCGTCCGGTGATCTATTTCATGAATCACAGCTCCTGGTGGGATGGTCTGCTGCTCTATCATGCGGCCAGGCAGACATCCCGGGGTGATCATTATGTGATGATGGAGGAGCAACAGCTTCAGCAATATGCTTTTTTTCGTAAATTGGGTGCGTATTCGATCAATAAGGAGAGTGCGTCCGGTATTCGGACCTCTCTACAGTACACCAGTGAATTATTGGATTCAGGTAAAAGGGTCTGGATTTTTCCCCAAGGAGAAATATTGCATCAGGAGGCCAGACCAATTCAGTTCCGTCCAGGCATCGGATTGTTGCTTCGTCGTTCTCCGAATGCCATCGCCGTACCGGTAACCTTGTGCCATGGGATGGTCCAGCATGATCTACCGGAAATATCGATGCAGGCGGGCCCGGCTGTGTTGGAAGACTGGAAGGCGTTGAAGAGTGAAGAGATTGCCGCCAGACTCGGCCATGTGCTGGAACAGCAGTTAGACGATCATAGATCAGAGCTTGTACGGATGGGGCAGGGGAGTTTGCCAGATGCGATTCCACTGATTCGTCATGTACGTTCGACAAGTGAAAAATACGATGCGGCACGAAAGCGGGTGAACCGTTAGCATGAATGCATCTGAAATCTTCTGGATTGTGCTTACCTGCATATTGGGCGTACAGTTACTGTTCGCTCTATGGAATGTCTCCTGTCTGCCCAAAGTACGTTCATTCCGGGCAGACAAGATACAACCACCAGACCTGCTGGTCTCGGTGCTGATTCCAGCCAGAAATGAAAGACTACATATCGAAGGATGTCTTGAAAGTGTACTCGCGAGTGATACGTCGGGATTCCGGATGGAAGTATTGGTGCTGGATGATCGCTCCGAAGATGAGACAGCGGCCATGGTACAAGCGATTGCGGATCGCGATGCACGTGTGCGTCTGCTGCATGGTGTCGATCTTCCCGAGGGCTGGATGGGGAAATCCCATGCGTGTCACAGGCTGGTTCAGGAGGCCAAGGGAGAATGGTATATGTTCGTGGATGCGGATGTGCGTCTGGAGCCAAGTGCCATTCGGCAGACTCTTGCGGCAGGGTGTGAGCAGAGCGGGGGGCTGGTAACCGGTTTTCCTTATCAAGTAACGAAGACGTGGATGGAAAAACTTGTTGTGCCCATGATGGTCTTCACCATCATCAGTCATCTGCCCATTTTCATGATACGCAGATCATCCAGTCCGATGTTTGTGGCCGCTACGGGGGCTTTTTTGCTGATTCATCGCTCCAGTTACGAGGCTTCCGGTGGTCATGCTGCCATTCAGGCACATCTGGTGGATGACATGAGTCTCGCCAAAGCAGTCAAGCGTGCAGGTCATCCGGTGATGCTGACCGACGTGCATGACGTAACGAATACCCGCATGTATCAGAACGGTGCAGAAGTATGGAACGGATATAAGAAAAACATGTACGAAGGTATGGGGCGCAAAGACGTGCTACTTCTGGGTACGATGCTGATGTATACGCTAATGTATATTGTGCCTCCGCTGGGCTTGATTATTGGACTCATGACGGGTAGTTCGGTGTCCATTCTGTATGGATTGATAGGAACTTTATTAGGTATGGCTGTGAAAAGAGTAGCGGATCATACTGGCGGACAACCCTGGTGGCTTGCCCTTCTGCAACCGGTCAGCATGGCCTGTGTCATTGCCATCGGACTTGCTTCCTGGCAGGCAGGCCGCTCCGGCAAGGGGTATGTATGGAAAGGTAGGCGGTACAGTTGAGAGGTAACGTCATTATAATCGGTGCAGGATTTGGAGGTCTGTCGTGTGCAATACGACTGGCTTCACAAGGTGTGCAGGTGACCATTCTGGAACGGCAGCAACACGTAGGTGGCAAGCTAAAGCAGATTGAGCGGGACGGGTATCATTTTGACCGGGGACCGAGCACAATCACGATGCCATCGACCTTTCGTTCAGTCTTCGACCATGCGGGTGTAGCAATGGAAGATTACGTACAGTTATATGAGCTAGAGCCGCGCACACGTAATATTTTCGCAGATGGCACAGTGGTAGATTTGTCAGGTAATCGTGGGTGGATGAAGGAGCAGATCGCAGCGTACAGTCCGGAGGATGCGGCTCGTTATGATGCGTTTATGGATGAGTCTGCTGCACTGTATGCGGAAGCCAATCGTCATTTTCTGGGTAAATTGCTGCTGTCTCCTTCTGACAAATACAATCTCCAAATGCTGCGCAGCTTGCTCCGCGTGCGGCCAACGGTGAAGCTGGATAAGCTGCTACGCTCGTATTTCCAACATCCGCATACGCTCGCTATGTTCGGACGGTACGCGACCTATGTGGGATCATCGCCGTATCAATCGCCTTCCATCTTTGCCATGATGGGGCATGTGGAAGCAGAAGTGGGCATCTACGGAGTCAAAGGCGGAACCTATCATCTGATCGAAGGAATGACCCGGCTGGCACAGGAAAAAGGCGTACGAATCATTACCGGCACGGAGGTCCGACAGATTGTTGTTCGGAATGGCAAAGTGGCAGGTGTAGACACGGATCAAGGCTTTCGGGAAGCCGATCAGGTGGTTGCCAATGGAGATGTGCTTAGCGTAAATCGACTGCTGCTCGCACCGGAACATCGGAAAGAAATGAGCGATGCCCGCATACGGAAGTATGAGCCATCCATTTCAGGATTTGTGACGCTGGCAGGTGTGCGAAGGCAATATGATGCGTTGTTACACCATACGGTCTTTTTCCCGGAACGGTATGAACCGGAGTTCGACCATATTTTCCGTGACCGTAAAATGCCCGCCGATCCCACGATCTACATCTGTTATTCCGGTTATTCGGAAGCGGGCATGGCTCCGGCGGGAGCCAGTAATCTGTTCATTCTGGTCAATGCCCCCTACTTGTCGGATTCATGGAATTGGGAGCAGCAGACGGAACGTTACGGAGCGTTTGTGCTGGAACAATTGGCAGCGCGGGGAATTACCGGGTTGAATAAATCCGATGTGCTGATCCGGTACACACCGCGAGATATCGAACGGGATACCTTGGCGCATCAAGGGTCGATCTACGGCATCTCGTCCAACTCGGTGAAGCAGACCTTTATGCGACCAGGCAACCGAAGCAAAGATGTACAAGGACTCTGGTACGTCGGCGGAACGACACATCCAGGCGGCGGAACCCCGATAGTGACGTTGTCCGGACAGCTTGTTGGTGAGCAATTGGCATCGGAAATCTTGAGATAAGTTTGTTGTGCAGATGATGGAGTGAAAATGTGTTTTGTTGATCCATGTGCGTGTGTATCGTCTCTGCTAACCAGCTTCGAAGATGCGACAGATGATCCGTGCTGTTGAGTAGGTATGAGATAGTGGTGCTCCGGGATTTAAGTGAGACATTTGGTGTCGGGGCATCCTTTCAATAGCCGGTTTGGAACGTTATACTGGATAGAGTTAAACTGCTGAGCTGCAATGCTTATAGGATTAATGTTTTGTCTTTTGCAAAAGACGTATATACATAGAAGTAAGGAACGGGCAGGTTATCCTGTCGATCCGCACGATTCTCACATAGGAGGTCTCATCATGAATGAACAAGAGCGAGCCGGCGAACGGCTGCTTCCCGAAGTGGCTACGGGAGAACGGAAGCTAGAGCACGTGCGCCTCTGTCTTGAGGAGAATGTGGCAGGAGAAGGGGTAACCAGCGGTATGGAGCGGTTTGCGTTTCGCCATCACCCACTGCCGGAACTGGATTTTGAAGAGGTGCATCTGGAGACTTCGTTTATTGGCAAAAAAGTACGTACACCCTTGCTCATCAGTTCGATGACGGGTGGAAGCAAAACAACAGGCGCCATCAATGAGCGCCTCGCCCGAGTAGCAAACGCCAGAGGCTGGGCGCTCGGCGTAGGTTCGATCCGGGCTGCCGTGGAACAGCCGGAACTTGCGAGTACCTTCGATGTGCGGCGCTGGGCACCGGACATTCCGGTCATTGCCAACCTGGGTGCGGTGCAGCTGAACTATGGCTTCACCACAGCTGATTTCCAGCGTGCGGTAGATATTGCGGGTGCGGACATGCTCGTCCTTCACCTGAACACGTTGCAGGAAGTTTTCCAGCCGGAAGGTAACACCAACTTCAGCGGATTATTTCAGCGGATTGAAAACTTGTGTCGTGAGCTAGACGTACCTGTTGGCGTAAAAGAAGTAGGTTTTGGCATCGATGGCGTGACGGCTCAACGCCTATATGAAGCGGGTGTCGCGTTCATTGATGTAGCCGGAGCAGGGGGCACAAGCTGGGTGCAGGTAGAGAAGTACCGCAACAATAACCCGGTACGCCGGGCAGCAGCTGAAGCTTTTGCCGACTGGGGCATTCCCACAGCGGAGTGTATTCAGGAAGTACGAGCGCTGAATCCTACTGGTGCCCTGATTGGCAGCGGTGGACTGCACACTGGTGTGGACGCGGCCAAAGCTCTCGCGCTCGGTGCGGATCTCGCTGGTTTCGGTCGATCTCTGCTCAAATCCGCAGTCGCTTCGGATGATGCGCTGAATGAGCGGTTGGAACAGGTTGAATTTGAACTGCGTACCGTGATGTTTGGCATTGGTACAGGTCGGATTGAGGATCTGAAGCAGACATCACGTCTGGTGGAACGGCGTTAGACCGGGGTTGAAATGAAGATGATATAAACTTCATTAGGAGTTATTTAATTATATATTTTGAGTCTACTCGTATTGCTTGCTATATAATCTGGAACAAAAATAGTGTAGAGGATACTTCATTAACAAGTATCCTCTACACTATTTATAATATTAAAATTGTCGGGCGCTGATATTCATATCCATTTTATGACCTGTTGAACTATATATATAAACTTTGACGTTTGTTGTGCCTATGACACCTATTCTTGTTGTTTTTTGAGTCCCTTTTTTGATTGGAATATCAATTGGGGAAAGATTGCCCACAGTATGTTTGGCATAAATAGTATCCGTACTATTGTTCTGAATCCAAACATCGGCATCTTCCCCATTGTCAGGAACCAATGTGAAGGATTTTTCGTATGCATTGTAACTGCTGTAATTGAATGGTCTGATAAGCTGTACATCCATTGGATTAATAATCGGATCCTCAGTGTTCTCCATAGTGATCGGAGAAGTAGTAAGAGCATCTTGCACTCTATCCTCTAAATCAACAGCACTAGCTGGATGTACAGAAAGTAATATGGACAAAGCTACGCCTGCACCTAAAATTATGTTGAATAACAATGTAATTTCCTCCTCTATGCTTTTAGTATGTAATGAGGATGTTCCAATTACTTATATAATTATGTTGCCGAATGATTACATACATTCATCTTTCACGGTGATATTCTCATTGGTTACAGTAACGTAGGAATTGCCGGACAAGTATTCGGTATAACCGCAAACTGTTTTGTTATAGGTTTTTCCGCGACTGTCCGTAAACGCCAAGGAGACGACACCCTCCCCGGAAAGTTTCAGCTGCGGGGCGAATTTTACGTTTGCTCCGGTGGGAATATCCTTGTCGAATATGTAGGTGGAGCCACTCTCGTTGTTGTTAAACGAGTTGTCGCCTTGAACCAGGCTGGCCTGAATATTGGTGAGATCATAGTCGGATTGATTGTGGATCGTGATCCTTAAGTGGCGAAAGGGATCGATTGCATTCAGAAAGCTCATAAAAGCGACGATGGCGATTCCGAGTATGATAGCGAACAAGATAATCATTTTCTTTTTGGAGAATCGGCGACGTGTGTTCAATATGATCGACTCCCTTCCTTCATGAGGTATAAACGATGGGAAGAGATCAAAAGTTATAAATAAAATGGATAAATATGAAATTGAAGCTCGAATCGTCAGAATTACTTCATGCGCTAAGTGAGAGAACAGGATACAATAAGATACTAGTAGTGCAAGAAGGATTGCACAGAGATCATACATAATGAAGATCACTCGAAATAAGGAGGGGAAAAAGTTGGAACTTTCTCCAATGAATCAGGAAGATTATGCGAGTTTTTGCATTCGATCGATTAAGGATTTTGCACAGGAAAAAGTAGAAGCGGGCACTTGGGCTGAGGAAGAGGCACAGCAACTGGCGGAGGAATCTTATGAACGTTATCTGCCAGAAGGCTTGAACACACCCGGAGCGTATCTTTACAATCTGGTGCATCCTGTGGACGGCAATGTAGGGTATATCTGGTTTAATATCACGGATAATCGTCGCGGGAAAGATGCTTTTTTGCTGGATATTGTGGTTGAAGAAGCGCACCGTGGTAAGGGATACGGAACAGAGACGATGCAGGCGCTTGAACGGACGGCCTTGAGTCTTGGCGTGGATCGCATTGGTTTGCATGTGTTTGGACATAATGTGCGGGCGAGCAGCCTGTATCGCAAGATGGGATATGAGGTAACGGACCTGACGATGTACAAGGAAATCAAAGGGTAAACCTAATAGCGGATAATCTAGGCCAAACTTAAGATCTGCGAAAAACGAATTATCCGCAGTAACCGGGGATTTCGGGAAGCGTATGGGACTCTGGTCGAATTGGCGAAGTTCCTTGATGCCTTGAGGTTTGTCATATATAATGTATAGGATTATCCATACCGAACAAGTAATCAATGAGGAGTTGTCATATACATGGCTTTGAAAGCAGGAATTGTAGGGCTTCCGAACGTCGGAAAATCTACGTTGTTTAACGCAATTACACAAGCAGGTGCCGAATCGGCAAACTATCCGTTCTGTACAATTGACCCTAACGTGGGGATCGTTGAAGTACCAGATGAGCGTTTGGACAAACTGACAGAACTCGTTGTACCTAAGAAAACAGTACCAACGGCGTTTGAGTTTGTAGATATCGCTGGTCTTGTTCGCGGTGCGAGCAAAGGCGAAGGTCTGGGTAACAAGTTCCTTGCCCACATCCGTGAAGTAGATGCGATTGTACACGTGGTACGTTGCTTTGTAGATGAGAACATTACACACGTCGATGGCAAAATTGACCCGGTAAGCGACATCCAGACAATCAATCTGGAGCTGATCCTGGCCGATATCGAGAGTGTTGAGAAGAAAATCGATCGCTCCAAGAAAAACATGAAGGGCGGCAACAAGACTGCCTCTCAAGAAGTAGAAATATTGGAGAGAGTGAAGGCTGTTCTGTACGATGACAAGCCGGCACGCAGCATGGAACTTACGGATGATGAGCTTCTGATCGTGCGCGATCTGCACTTGCTTACCCTGAAGCCTGTTCTGTATGCAGCCAATGTAGCTGAGGATGAAATCGGCGATGTGGCGAACAATGCATACGTGCAAAAAGTAAGAGAATTCGCAGCTGCTGAGAACGCAGAAGTGGTGCCAATCAGTGCAAAGGTTGAAGAAGAGATTTCTGAGCTGGAAGGCGAAGATAAACAAATGTTCCTGGAAGAACTCGGTATCGAGGATTCCGGTCTGAACCTGTTGATCAAAGCGGCTTACAAATTGCTCGGTCTGTACACATACTTCACAGCAGGTGTACAGGAAGTTCGTGCGTGGACAATTCGTAAAGGAACAAAAGCGCCTGGCGCAGCGGGTGTCATTCACACCGACTTCGAACGTGGATTCATTCGTGCAGAAGTTGTTTCCTACGACGATCTGGTTGCAGCGGGTTCCATGAACGGTGCCAAAGAGCGCGGACAACTTCGTCTTGAAGGTAAAGAGTACGTTGTAAATGACGGCGACGTTATGCACTTCCGTTTCAACGTATAAGTTGTTACTCGTTTATATGTAGATTCAATAACCAAAACCCTACGATCTTCTTGTGAAGATTGTAGGGTTTTTAGTATCGATGTAAGGGGCCACCTCAATCGTAATGTACTTATGTACGCTCAATTCATACGAGGTTTGCTTAGTTACCAACAATAGTCTTGAAAGAATAGTGTTCTTTATTTATATCAAACGAATCCGCAAGCATTCTTTCGCCATTTCTAGCTTGATTAAGAAGATCCGGGTCTAATTCAGCTATGAGCAACTCAACGTTGTCTTGAGAGGCATCAATTATATTATCACCTAGAGGGTTCCATACACCGCTATGTCCACACGTATCCCAGACTCCGGTTGTTCCAACGTGATTACACATCGCAGTAAATATCGTATTATCCAGAGCGCGGGCAGGAAACCATACTCGTGACTCTTTGTACCCCATTCCTTTACTAAAAAGAGAGCTACCCATATATAAATGACAGCCATTTTGTGCTAAAAGACGAGAATGTTCAGGGAAACCTGCGTCATAACAGATGGCCATCCCAATATTCCAGCCCTTTAATTTAATGATGACCTGCTCATTATTGATTGAAAACATTTCTTTCTCCGTATGAAATAAATGAGACTTGTCATAAACACCTACTTCATGTCCATTGGAATCTATTATAACTGAAGAGATGAACACATCCTCGCCTCTTATTACAGGGGTTCCGATGATTGACCAAATGCCGTACTTTTTGCATGCTTGACGCAACTTATCAATCCTCGCATCATTAATGGAGAGTGTATATTCAGTTACATTGGATTCTACGATTTCTGGCACATATCCCGTCAGATATTTTTCTGGAAACATGATAATATCGGCGTGCTCTTTTCCAGCTTCTTCAATCATCTCATAAGCCCTATTAACGTTCTCTTCAATATTTCCGTCGATCGAAGAACATTGTGCCAAAGCAATCTTTAATTTTTCTGTTGGAAAAACAGCTGGTGTTAAGTTCATAGCATCCATTCCCTCCTAAACTAAAATATCAAAACTATGAATTATAGAGCCCTTGTATATATTTTACAACATCAGAAATAAACTTGAATGATCTATTTGTTACAAACATTCTCGGTAGGCGAATCCATCAGCGGAATGACAACGAGTGAAAGTTGAGAAAATTGAATTATAAAAATTAGTTCATCCGCATGCGGAACAGTTACTATTCAGAACCATAAGAATATGCTATAATTAAGAGTCGTATACCACGTTAAAATTCGCGCTGTAACAGATGAGCTTAAGCGTGTTTCATACAGGGTACGCGATTTCTTGATTTCACTTTAAAAGTAAAGGATTTGATGACGTTGTAGCGATGTTATACGTCGATCATACAGGAATGTGAATACATGCTGCGGTCAGGGGATTCGGTGAGAATCCTGTGCGTTGTGGAATATAGATTATAGATGTTATGAATAATGAAACCGAAATAATTATTAAAAACGATATTTGCATGGACAAAATAATGTGTGAGGTGACTATACATGTTGGATAAATTACAGGCGTTAGCCGACCGTTATGACAAGTTGAGTGAGCTTTTGTGTGACCCGGATGTGGCAAGTGACAACAAAAAGTTGCGGGAATATTCCAAAGAACAATCTGATCTGCAACCGACTTATGAAGCGTACAATGAATACAAACAGGTAAGTCAGGATCTCGAAGCTGCAAAGGAAATGCAGGGTGAGAAACTGGATGATGAGATGCGTGAAATGGTCAAAATGGAAATTGACGAACTAAGCACTCGCCAGAAGGAACTGGACGAATTGATTCGTGTGCTTATGCTGCCAAAAGATCCGAATGACGACAAAAACGTTATTGTTGAGATTCGCGGAGCAGCTGGTGGAGATGAGGCAGCGTTGTTTGCAGCAGATCTGTATCGGATGTACACACGTTATGCAGATGCACAAGGCTGGCGTGTAGAGCTGATGGACGTTAACACAAATGATCTCGGTGGATTCAAAGAGGTTGTTTTCCTGATCAACGGACGTGGCGCTTACAGCAAAATGAAATACGAAAGCGGCGCACACCGTGTGCAGCGTATTCCAACAACTGAATCCGGCGGACGTATTCATACGTCAACTTCAACGGTTGCGGTCATGCCTGAAGCCGAAGATTTTGATATCGAAATTCATGACAAAGACATCCGTGTTGATACGTTCTGTTCCAGTGGTGCCGGTGGACAATCGGTTAATACCACGAAATCCGCAGTACGGGTAACGCACGTTCCAACGGGAATTGTGGCGACATGTCAGGATGGAAAATCACAGAACTCCAACAAGGAAAAAGCGTTGCAGGTTCTGCGTACACGTATCTTCGATATGAAACGTATGGAAGAGGAAGCGAAGATCTCTGTTGAGCGGAAGAGCAAAGTGGGAACGGGCGACCGTAGTGAGCGTATTCGTACGTACAACTTCCCGCAAAGCCGTGTGACGGATCACCGTATCGGTCTGACGATGCACAAGCTGGATCAGATCATGAACGGGGAGATTGAAGATATCTTGTCTGCACTGACGATTGCTCAGCAGACCGAGTTGATGGATAGAGGAGAATAATCTGTGACCCGCGCGCAGTTTGTCATGACGCCGGAACAGAGCTGTCGGGAAGCCTTCGTGGAGGCTTCCTCTTTTTTGGAGAAGTGCGGCGTGTACGAGCCGCAAAACAATGCCCGGCTGCTGCTGGAACATGTACTCGGCGTTTATGGCGCCGCGTACTACATGATGCAGCCGGAGCCTTTTCCCAGCGAGCATCGCAGCCGCTGGGAGGACGCCGTCACGCGCAAGGCTACGGGTGAGCCGGCGCAATACATTATCGGCAGCCAGGAATTCTATGGGCTGCCGTTCGAGGTCACGCCGGCCGTGCTGATTCCGCGGCCGGAGACCGAGCTGTTGGTCGAGGCTGTGCTGCGCGAAGCCGACCGCGTGTTTCCCGACGGCGCTCCGCTCGCCGTCGATATCGGCACGGGCAGTGGTGCCATCGCGGTGACGATGGCTTCACTGCGCCCGCGCTTGCAGGTCGGCGCCGGGGATCTCTCGGCGGCTGCCCTGCAAGTGGCCGCGCGGAACGCGGCCGCGAACGGGGTACAGATCGACTTCCGTGAAGGCGATTTGCTGGCCCCGTTCGCCGGGGCACGGGTGGACATCCTGGTGTCCAACCCGCCATACATCCCGGCGGCGGATATCGCCGGGTTGCAGCAAGAGGTGCGCGATCATGAGCCGCGCATGGCATTGGACGGCGGTCCGGACGGGCTTGCACCGTACCGTATCATGCTGGAGCAGTTGGCGCTGTTGCCTGCGCCGCCGCAGATCATTGGTTTTGAGCTGGGCCAAGGGCAGGCTCGCGACATTGCAGCTTTGCTTGAAACGGCGGGACATTGGCCGGAAATTATCATTGTACCGGACCTTGCCGGAATCGAGCGGCATGTCCTGGGTGTTCGTACTTCGGAACAGGTGACGAAAATGTAAGGTTCTGCGGGTTTTCTTTTTGCCGTGAAATCCTCTACAATGAGATATACCGAAGATTTCTGAATGCTTGGGGGAACATAATTACATGCTGCACAAATTTAAAAAAATAGACTATTCTATTGTCTTTATACTCGTTATTCTGATGGGTATCAGTATTTTATCGATTTACAGTACAACGTTTGGTCGTCCAAAGCTGGAGGGACTCCCGAAAAGCGCAGTGATCTTTTATATTTTGGGCTTCGTAGTCTTTTTTGGGATGTCGATGATCAACTATAAATTCATAATCAAAAATTATTTATATATCTATGGCGTGGGGATGCTCCTGCTCATATTCGTTATGTTCTTTGGTAAGGAGTATTATGGTGCAAAAGGTTGGCTGTCCATCTTCGGGGTCAGTTTGCAGCCTGCTGAATTGTTCAAGTTATGCCTGATTGTGTTTTTATCGGCCTTTTTGGCCCGAAAGAAGAACCGTCCGCTCTATTTTGGACGTGACGTTATTCCGATTTCGCTCTGTGTTCTGCCGCCGTTACTACTCGTATTGCTTCAAAATGACTTGGGAAATGCATTAAGCTATGTAGTCATTCTTGTGGGCCTACTGTGGATTGGTAACATTAAATTTACGCATGCCCTCATTGGCTTTATGATCGCAGTGGCTGCTTTTATCGGTGGTACACAGGCGTATATTCATTATCATGATGAGATTGTTAAATTCCTGAATGACATTGGACGTTCGCACTGGGCGGATCGTTTTGACCCTTGGCTTGTACCAGAGCTGACCTCAAGAGATGTACTCTGGCAGACGTATAATGCAAAGCTTGCGATTGGTTCTGGTGGGATTACAGGCAAAGGTTATATGGAAGGCACAACGATTCAGTCGAATCGGGTGCCGCTGGCCTATGCTGACTCCATCTTTGTGCAGATTGGGGAAGAATTTGGTTTCATCGGTGCCTCGGTACTGCTTCTCCTGTACTTTATCCTGATTCACAGGCTGGTGCTGATTGCACTGGAGTGTAAGGATCGCGCGGGGCCTTATCTCATTGTTGGGATCATAGCGATGCTGCTTTACCAGATCTTTGTTAATATTGGTCCATTCATTGGTCTGATGCCGTTGACAGGAATTACGCTGCCGTTTATCAGTTCGGGTGGTACCTCCATTATGATCAACATGATTAGCATGGGTCTTGTAATGAGTATTAAGGTCCATACGGAAGAGAATGAGGATATTCTTGGCTCTGCGGAACAACCGAGTATTACGGATCTGGTGAGGAAATTGCTAAGACGCAAGCCATCCCAGCAGGAGCAATAACGTTTCTGAGTCAAACCGTGAAATAGCACGTCAGATTTATGTATATAAGCTAGATAACTATAGAACCCTGGAACAGACCAACCCAAGTTACATTGGGTGGATGTTTTGGGGTTTTTATTGTTTTTACGGCGTAATTCAGGCCGTTGAATAGTTCGTTTTTTAACCTGAAACGACCCTGATTTCCATTTTATTATCCAATTATATACAATGGTAATATTGAGTTCAATTGGAAATCATAGAATGCTAGATTTCAGGGGGATGGACAGAGTCATGTTGAGAATGTTGAAAAAGATGGACGGTGTGATTCTTTTTGTAATGCTGTTGCTCATGATTATTAGTGTATTTGCGATTTATAGCGGAACGCAGACAGATGCCAACTTGGCGAATCATCATGTCAAAACGATGTATTTCTATGTGGCCGGGTTCATTGCGGTGCTTGTGATCGGGCTTGTGAATTACAAGTTATACGTGAAATATGCGTTTTATTTGTATGGCTTGGGGATCATACTACTGATCCTGGCCAATGTCCTGGGAAGTTCAATCAATAACGCCAACGGTTGGCTGAAGCTGGGCGAGAACTTTTCTTTTCAACCGGCAGAGCTGTTCAAGATGATTCTGATTCTGTTTCTCGCCCATTTGATCGTGAAGAGACAACGAGGCACGCTGAAATTTTGGAGAGATATTGTGCCGATTGGCTGTTGGGCGTTTATTCCGTTTGCCCTTGTTATGGCTCAGAATGATTTGGGGAATGCGCTGGGGTATGTGGTGATTTTGGCTGCGGTATTCTGGATCGGAAATATGAGGCTGAAGCACGCATTGATTGCACTGGCGATTGTGGGAGTGGCGTTCTTTGGTTTTGTCAAAGCCTATACCTTCTACCATGGTGAAGTATTCACTTTTCTTGAAAAGATAAAACGTGAGCATTGGGCGGAGCGGATTGATCCCTGGCTTGTACCGGAAAAGGCTACCTCAAAGGCTTCCTGGCATACGAAAAATGCAGGTTTAGCCATCGGTTCTGGGGGCATCATCGGCAAAGGTTATTTGCAAGGAACATCCGTTCAGAGTGGACGAGTCCCCTATACGTATTCTGATTCCATTTTTGTTGTGATCGCAGAGGAGTTTGGGTTTGTTGGTGCATCCGTACTGATTCTGTTGTACTTTATCCTGATCCACCGCATGGTGCTGATTGCTCTGGCATGTAGAGATCGCGCGGGACCCGTCATCATTGTAGGTATTATCGGAATGTTGTTGTATCAGGTGTTTGAGAACGTGGGGGCGTTCCTCGGACTGATGCCACTCACAGGTATTACGTTACCGTTCATCAGTTACGGCGGCACCTCTTTGCTTATAAATATGGCTTGCATCGGTGTAGTCATGAGCATTAAGTTGTACGGGCAAGAAGAGGAGGATGAACTTCTGATGGGAGAGCAGCAACCCCGGTTGTCGGAACGTTTATGGAATATGCTCAAGAAAGAAAAAAGTGCTGTGTAACTGTTGAGTCGGTGTAGGTGAAAGGTAAAGCGGTGGGACGTATAACGTGATCGTTTATAGGAATGAAGAGGTTGATTTGCCCTGTAACCAGGTGCGGATAAGCCTTTTTAACATGATGGGTGAGAAAGTGTGAATGAGAGATGAAAGAAGCAATGCATAGGTGTCTTCGAGCCTGCTGTAGGCTGAGGCGAACCTGAAAGAGTTGGAAATAGAGTGTTGAGCATTGTGTGGAGCTTCAGGTGCCAGCTGTTAGGAGTTAAGAGTTAGGTGGTGTTAGGAGCTAACGAACCACACACGTCTTATTCGGGGATTTGAAGTGTCTGGAGAAAACTAAGGAATCTGAGACACGTTATATCAGTATAAACAGCCTTCTGTAGCGTGTTGATCAGATAACTTTGGGGAATAACGTGCCTCATGTTCCTTACAATTTCAAAAGAATGCCTGAAGGGCAAATAAGAAGTCCTCGGTTCTTTAGAACATCGACTGGTCACTCGCGAGAGTCATTCGCCTAGGGTCAGCCAGTACAGTCTTCAAGGCTTTTTGGACGCTGACATTTTGTCATCGTATAACTTGCCTGGGTTTAACCACACATTCTAGTAGTACGTGTTCAAAAAGTTGGGTTTTCAGTACCGAGAAGATGGGATGAGGCTAGAAATGGAGTAGTGGAGCGTAGGATAAACTACGTGAGCAATCAAAATGGTTCTTTGGTAAACATACTCCGTAAGGCTCCCGCTTATTTCGGCTGAATTTCATATTCGACGTTGATGATGCAGCTGGGCATTCTTCGTAATCAAAGCGGACTTTTTGAACAACTTCTAGTAGATTTATTGCAAATGCTAGGTTTACTTCCGTCTCTACCGGGCATACTGATAGACATGAGAGAGTTGCAGGCAACGTGATCAGAGAGCCGAGGGGGAGAACGGAATGAGCAGAAGAATTGTAAAGCAAATTGGACTTATTATTGTATGTCTTATGATGATTATCATGATGTGGGAAGGTCAGAAAACGGATGCAGCTGTGGCGGCCACAGCAATTCCAGAACAATCGATTCGCTTGCGTATTCTAGCAAACTCGGATGCACCGGGAGATCAATTGGTGAAACGCGAGATTCGGGATGCTGTCGTTGCTCAGATGGGCGAGTGGGTAGCCGAACTGGAGAATCCGCAAAGTCTGGATGAAGCGCGCAAGGTGATTCGTGAGCATTTGTCCGAGATTGAGAATAGAGTAGGAGAAGAGTTGGCCAGTCGCGGTTTAAATTATGAGTATCAGGTGGAGTTGGGTTCCGTTCCGTTCCCGACCAAACTATATGGTGGCACTGTGTATCCTGCCGGAGATTATGAAGCGGTTCGGATTACGCTGGGCGAAGGAAAAGGTCAGAACTGGTGGTGTGTGTTGTTCCCGCCGTTGTGTTTCATTGATGCAGGGACCGGGGATGCACTGGCGAAACCTTCAACGGTATCAGCCGCAGCGGCTGAACCAGGAGATGCAGAAGCATCTGTGCAGGGAGACACACCGGAAGCGAGATTCTTTCTGTGGGATATGGCTGTGAAACTGTGGAGTTGGGTAACTGGATTGTTCGCATAACAACGTATTTATAAAATAGTAGAGGGCGACTTCGATTCAGGAAGCTGCCCTTTTGATATGAATTAGTGGTGAATTTCCGGGCGAAGTTTGAAGGGCATCCGAGTTGGGACAGGTATGTTATAATTGCTTATATTGAATATGGATATGAACTAACCTACTTGAAGTTTAGGAATGATGATATATGAGCAGAGAAAACGAACCAGTGCAACACACCTCTGAGATGAGGGATGGTAGAGAAGAACGTGATATGAAAGCTCCGGGAGAGCTGGTCACTGAGATGTGGGATGTACGCGTCTTGGTGAGCGCTGAGAACGATCACGGATTGGGTAATATTGAATTATTGGATGTGAAAAAGGGGAGCGCCGATCAACAGGCGCTCGCCGACTTGCAGGCTGCCGCAGCCTGCATTCGTCTCGGTCAGACGGTGGCCTTTCCGACCGAGACGGTCTATGGCTTGGGTGCTGATGCGCGTAGCACAGCAGCCGTGGAGGCTGTATTTGTCGCTAAAGGCCGACCTTCCGACAATCCACTGATTGTGCATATCGCGCACCGTGACCAGTTGGATACGCTGGTCACGGAAGTGAACGAAACGGCGGAAGCGCTGATGGCGACCTTCTGGCCGGGACCGCTGACGCTGGTGCTGCCGGTTAGGCCGGGGGCGGTGTCCCCGCGTGTCACCGCCGGTCTGGACACGGTGGCCGTGCGCATGCCGGACCACCCGGTGGCCTTGCAGTTGATCGCCGCGGCGGCATGCCCTGTGGCTGCGCCAAGCGCCAACCGCTCCGGGCGGCCAAGCCCGACACTCGCGTCTCATGTACGCGAGGATCTGGATGGCCGCATCGGCGGCATTGTGGACGGCGGCCCCACCGGGGTGGGCGTCGAGTCCACGGTTGTGCAGGTCGGTGACGACGGTACCGTCACCATCCTGCGCCCTGGCGGCATTACGGCGGAACAACTGTCCGCCGTTGCCGCCCGTGTCGCCACGGACCCCGCGCTACTCGCGGAGGGGGCCGATGGCGTGGGCAGCCCGGCGCCGCGCTCGCCGGGCATGAAGTACACGCACTACGCACCCGCAGGGGCGCTGTGCGTGGTGGAGGGGCCGCCCGCAGCGGTGGCGGCCTGGATCAGCGCCGCCCTCGCAGAGGCGGCGCAGCGCGGAGAGCGCACCGCTGTGCTGGCGTTCGCCGAGCACGCGGAGCAGTACCGCGCCGATGCCGTGTTCTCGCTGGGCGACGCCAGCGAGCTGGAAGAAGCAGCGCGCCGGCTATACGCCGCGCTGCGCAGCTGCGATGAGCAAGGCGCCACATATATTGTGGCTGAAGCCTGCTCACGCGAAGGGCTGGGAGCAGCCGTCATGAATCGGCTGCTCAAGGCTGCGGGGAACCAACTCATACAAGTTGGCAACCAGCGCCTCTTATAACCTCTCCTGATCATACAGTCAGGAGAGCTACTCAAACTTTTTCCAAAACAAAATCAAGATTCTATAAAGCCAGCATCTGACCAGAGATCCGTCGCCGTTTGCCTTTCATCGGTCATGTTTAGGTCCTTGTCCGCATATCGTGTACAAGAACCTTTACGTGACTTGGGGGTATGGGGATGTGGGATGTGTCTGTCCATGTAGGGCAGTTGGTAACCATTTTGATCATGGCTATTGCGCTTGGCCTCGATGCGTTCTCACTCGGGATCGGAATTGGCATGAAGGGCATTCGGCTGCGGGATGTATTGCGAATCAGTATTGTAACGGCGCTATTTCATATCATCATGCCGCTCATCGGCATGTATATGGGCAAATACGTCAGCTCCCTGCTCGGTGACATTACGACGTATGCGGCAGGTGGATTGCTTGTTTTGCTGGGTGCTCATATGATTCTGAATGCATTCCGTGAAGGCGATACAAAGCTGGTGGACCACCGTTCCCTGCTCGGCGTTGTTTTGTTCTCCCTCAGCGTAAGTGTGGATTCATTCTCCGTTGGCGTATCCTTAGGGATGTTTAGCAGTGATCTGATCTTAACTGTACTTGCTTTCGGTGTGTGTGGCGGGGTGATGTCGGTTATGGGTCTGCTATTAGGCCGTCGGGTGAGCCAGAATCTCGGGGATTACGGCGAAGCCATTGGTGGCGCAATCTTGCTTGCGTTTGGACTTTTGTTTATATTTTAGAATAAAACTTGAGATATCATATCATTCGCATCATATGTAAAATGGGGAGGCTAACACAATGAAACATATTTTATTCGTATGTACAGGAAATACGTGCCGCAGCCCCATGGCAGAGGGGCTTTTGAGAAAACTGGCATCGGAGCGTGGCATTCAGGTAGAGGTTCGCTCCGCAGGTGTGGCAGCAACGTCGGGTATGCCGATCTCCCGACACGCTGAAGCGGTTTTGAGAGATCATAACGTTGAAGGTCCACCTCATTCCACACAGCTTAGCTCTAACCTGGTAGGTTGGGCCGATCTGGTTCTTACATTAACACGGAGTCATAAGCAGCATGTCATGCAGGTTTTTCCCGATTCAGTCCACAAAACCTATACATTGAAAGAATATGTGGAGGATGATGAACAGGTATTAAGTGATGTTCAGGAGTTGGACAGCCTGTTTGCAACGCTTGAGATGAAACGTGCCCTTGGCCAAGAGATCCTGGCATCGGAGCGTGAGCGAGCCATTGAGATTAGACAACGAATTCCAAGTTTCGACATCTCCGATCCGTTTGGAGGAAGTCGTGATGATTACAATATAGCTGCAGCTGAGATTCGGACGGCATTGGACCGGCTTTTGGATAAGCTGGGATAATTCTGATCCTGCGAGGCAGGTTATAGAAATAGGACACGTGATGTAAATTAACCGTTGATTTTAGCCGCGGGTTGTTTTATGATGAAGGGGAAAACAGGGATCCGGTGTAACTGGCGACGAAGTGGGCATAACCACGATGGAGCACCGGAACAAACGGCCGGTCGCCTGGGCAAAAGAGCAATTCTGCGTTACCCGCAGACTGCTCTTTTTTTCGTCTTTCATCTGATTATTCGCTATAATAGTACCTGAGATGCCGTGCAAGAATACGAAGGACAACCAAGAGACAGCGGGCATGATTTTATCGGGAGGCGATAATAGGATGACTATAGAGTTAGATTCGGAACAACCCGGATTGCAGGAACAGACCGCGTCTATTCTGCATGAACTGGCGCTTGCCGGACAGCTTGGGCCTGGACAGATCGTTGTGATCGGTACAAGCACAAGTGAAGTCGCAGGCGCTCGGATTGGTACGAGTGGTGCCATTGAAGTGGCGCAGCAGCTTCTTGCGGGTATACGCGAGGTGCAGGAAGAGTTCGGTTTTGACACGGTATTCCAATGTTGTGAGCATCTGAACCGTGCGCTGGTAATGGAACGTTCTGTGCTTACTCGACTTGGATTGACCGAGGTTGGTGCAGTACCCGTGCCCAAGGCCGGAGGTTCAATGGCATCCGCAGCATATCGTTCGCTGACCGATCCATGCCTGGCTGAACATGTGCAGGCCCATGCGGGACTGGACATTGGGGAGACGATGATTGGGATGCATCTCCGGCATGTAGCCGTACCCTATCGTACAGCGCTTCGCTATGTTGGAGATGCTCGTGTAACCACAGCGTTGACCCGTCCGAAGTTGATTGGCGGCGAACGCGCGGTGTATCGTATGGAAGAACAACCAGATTCGACATTTTGTGACTAACATATAAAGCGAGACTAATTGGGTTACACTCCTGACTTTGATTGCATCACCATCTTCCGATCGCTGTTATCCCCAGATTTTTTAATTCCCTATTTAAAAGGGGAAATCCGGTGATAAAGGCGACCACTTCGTTTCTTCAGATTGGTGTTGCACTCGCCGTTTTCGTGTAAACATTAGTTTCACTTTATAACTTCACTTATAACTGGGAGGAATTTAATCATGGAACAATTGCGCAAGAATGACCCGGCAGTACTGGAAGCGATGAATCTTGAACTGAAACGTCAACAGAACAACATCGAACTGATCGCATCCGAGAACATCGTAAGTGAAGCAGTAATCGAAGCAATGGGATCTGTTCTGACCAACAAGTACGCTGAAGGATATCCAGGTAAACGTTACTATGGCGGTTGTGAGCATGTGGACATCGTTGAAGACATCGCGCGTGATCGTGCAAAAGAATTGTTCGGAGCAGAACACGTGAATGTTCAACCTCACTCCGGTGCACAAGCGAACATGGCAGTTTATCTTGCAGCGTTGAAACCTGGTGATACTGTACTTGGTATGAACCTTGCCCATGGTGGACACCTCACACACGGTAGCCCGGTTAACGCATCTGGTTTGCTGTACAACTTTGTGGCATACGGCGTACAGGAAGATACATTCCTGATTGATTATGATGAAGTACGCAAAGCGGCTTTCAAACACCGTCCTCGTCTGATCGTTGCAGGTGCAAGTGCATATCCGCGTACCATTGATTTTGAAAAGCTAGCTTCCATCGCCAATGATGTAGGCGCTTTGTTCATGGTGGACATGGCTCACATTGCAGGATTGGTTGCTGCTGGTTTGCATCCAAACCCGGTTCCACATGCGCATTTCGTTACAACAACAACACACAAAACGCTGCGTGGACCTCGTGGTGGTATGATTCTGTGCCGCAAAGCGTGGGCAGCAGCGATTGATAAAGCCGTATTCCCAGGTTCCCAAGGTGGACCTCTGATGCACGTGATCGCTTCCAAAGCGGTAGCATTCGGAGAAGCTTTGCAACCTTCGTTCAAAACATATGCACAGAATGTCGTGAAAAACGCACAGGTTCTGGCTGAAACACTGATCGCTGAAGGATTGAACATCGTATCCGGTGGTACAGATAACCACTTGATGCTGATCGACACACGCAGTGTGAACATCACAGGTAAGGAAGCTGAGCATGTGCTTGATTCCATCGGTATTACCGTGAACAAAAATGCCATTCCATTCGACCCTACAAGCCCGTTTGTAACAAGTGGTATTCGAATTGGTACACCTGCTGCAACTTCCCGTGGCATGAACGAAGAAGCGATGGTTGCTATTGGTAAGATCATTGCCAAAACGCTGAAAAATCCAAAAGATACAACGAAGCTGGATGAAGCCCGTGCAGAAGTGACTGCACTGACAGACCAATTCCCGCTCTATACAGATCTTAAATACTAAAAAACTTTGCTCATGCTGTTTGTATTTGAGATGTTCTTAAAATGGGATACAAAAAAACGAAGCAGACAGAATGAGACCGCAGAAGCGAAGCGTTCGCCTTTATCCCCGGATTTTTCCCTTGTTAAAAGGAGAATAAAAAAAATCTGGGGATAACAGCGATCGAAGGATCATTCTGTAGGCGGAGTGCCATTGTATTCATCATTTTCATTTTCTTAACGACATAACAGCAGGAGCAAAACAGGACCGGATGGATCATTTTCCGGTCCTGTTTTTTATAGGATTCGGTAATCTGTAATGATTGGGTGCCCTTTGATGGTGTAATTCGTTGTTGGTGATGATATAATATACAGGATTTATCGAGCCCATGAATGGTGGCTAGGTATATTTGGAAATGCTGAACATGAAGAACTTACCGGAGGGACAAATTAGATGGGAAAATTAGTAATATGTGATCACCCTTTGATTCAACACAAACTGACGTTTATACGCGACATGCGTACGAATACGAAAGATTTTCGTGAATTGGTGGATGAAGTAGCAACGTTGATGGCTTATGAGATTACAAGAGATGTTGAACTGGAAACGATTGATGTACAGACACCTGTAGCTGCAACACAAGGTAAAGTTATCTCTGGACGTATGCTCGGACTGGTGCCGATTCTGCGCGCAGGACTCGGAATGCTGGATGGCGTTGTGAAATTGTTGCCAGCGGCAAAAGTTGGACATGTGGGTCTGTTCCGTGACCCGGAAACACTGCAACCGGTAGAATACTACACCAAACTGCCTACAGACGTAACAGAGCGTCAATTGATTGTAATTGATCCGATGCTGGCAACGGGTGGTTCGGCAATTGCAGCTATTGACGTGCTCAAAAAACGTGGCTGTACCCAAATCAAGATGATGAACCTGGTTGCGGCACCGGAAGGCGTAAAAGCTGTGCAAGATGCACATCCCGATGTGGACATCTATGTAGCAGCATTGGACGACCGTCTGGATGATCATGGTTATATCGTTCCAGGGCTTGGAGATGCAGGAGACCGTCTATACGGCACTAAATAAGCATATCGCATGCTTTGTAAGAGGTTGTTCAAAAAGTCCAATTTTGATTACGAAGGATGCCCAAGGGCATCATCGGCATCGAATATGAAATTCAGCCGAAATGTCCGTTGCTCACGTAGTTTTCCCTACGCTCCGCTACTCCATTTCTACCTTCATTCCATATTCTTGGTACTGAAAACCGGACTTTTTGAACATGAACTTATAGAAAAGGGGCTTTGCTCGAATGTCCAACAAAATTAAAGTTATGACGATCTTCGGGGTGCGTCCGGAAGCCATCAAGATGGCTCCGCTTATTTTGGAATTGCAGAAACACCCTGAGTCTATTGAATCTATTGTTTGCGTAACTGCGCAGCATCGCCAGATGTTGGATCAGGTACTTGAAGTTTTCGACATTCATCCCGATTATGATCTGGATGTGATGAAGGACCGTCAGACATTGAATGAAATTACAATTCGTGTTCTTGGCGGTCTGGAGCCAGTGTTAGCCGAAGCTAAGCCGGATATTGTACTGGTTCACGGGGATACATTAACTACCTTTGTAGCGAGCTACGCAGCATTCCTGCAACAGATTCAGGTAGGACATGTGGAAGCGGGGCTGCGGACGTGGAACAAGCTGTCTCCATATCCGGAAGAGATGAACCGTCAGCTGACGGGAGTACTGGCTGATCTACACTTTGCGCCTACGGATTGGTCTTCTTCCAATCTTGCCAAAGAAAATAAATCGGAGTCTAGTACGTACGTCACAGGCAACACGGTAACAGATGTGTTTCAATATACTGTACGGGAGGACTACACACACCCGGTACTTGATTGGGCCCAAGGCAAACGCCTTGTGCTGATGACAGCTCATCGCCGTGAATCTCAAGGCGAGCCTCACCGCAACATTTTCCAGGCCGTCAAACGGATTGCCGACGAATTCGAAGATATTGCCATCGTGTACCCGGTGCATCCAAGTCCTGCTGTGAAGGAGCCGGCTCACGCGATCTTGGGGAATCATCCCCGTATTCAATTAATTGATCCACTAGACGTGGTGGATTTGCATAACTTTTACCCGCACACTCACTTGATTTTGACCGATTCAGGCGGTTTGCAGGAAGAAGCACCTTCGTTTGGTGTGCCTGTGCTCGTATTGCGCGATACAACAGAACGCCCGGAAGGTATTGAAGCCGGAACGCTGGAATTGGTAGGTACCGAAGAGGAACGTGTGTATGAACGGACCAAAGCTCTGCTCACAGACAAAACCCTGTATGCAAGCATGAGCCAGGCTGCCAATCCATACGGTGATGGACATGCTTCGGAAAGAATTGTCAATGCGATTTTGCATCATTTCGGTGTAAATAGTGAACGTCCGGAATCATTTCACAGAAAATTCAAAAAATAATACATTTTTTCTGACGGATTTATAAAGGGCAAGCATACAGTTAAACTGTACGGTTTACGCGGGTTTATGGGCTTTGAGGGTCTGTATTCCCGTCGTTTCCCCCTTTAAAACGCTAAAATCATTCAATTGACAAAGGCTCTCATCATTCAGTAAAATTAACTGGGATTGCAAGGGTGGCGTGGAAAATGGCCGATTCGAACAAACCAAATTCATCCCGTAACCATGACGATAATGTATGGAAAGCGATGGGACTCGTGACAGCTTTTGGGATCGAGATTGCCATTCTCGCTGTTGCCGGATATTACGCTGGCTCCTGGTTGGACAAGACCATCGGAGGTAACGGAATATGGATCGCCGTAAGCGTTCTCTTTTTTCTTGCGGCAGGCGGTGTAAGCATCTACTTTATCGCGAAAAAAATCATGGGGGAAAGTGATGAGTGAACTAACCAGATACCGCAGATCGATGACTGTTTTCGTCATGTACTTTCTTATGATTTGTTTTCTCGCAGCGGCCTTTATGCCACGTGTGGAGACAATTGCTTTGGGACTGGCCCTGGGTACAGGAGTTAGCTGGATCAATGCATTTTACCTGGGCTACAAAGTAAGGAAAATGTCTGATGATGCGGCAGAAGGTAACTTGAAGCGTGTCAACTTGGGATTTTTGACAAGAGCGGCATTCGCTGTGCTCGGTATATTCATATCGATGCGCTTTCCGCAGTACTTCAATACATATGCGGTTGCAGGCGGTCTCGTCATTGCACAATATTCCTTATTGATTATAGGGATTGTCTATTCCCGCAGAGCAGAATGATGTTAAGGGCTGCAGCTTTCAAGTCGAGAAAGGGGTGAGAAAAATATGCATGAAGCTCCAATTATTATGCTTGGCGGATTTCGACTGGATCTATCGGTTCTGTTGATGCTGGTAGTTACAGGTGCAATTGTTTTTATTTTTGCTGTACTGGCAACACGGAGATTATCCGTTGAAAATCCCGGCAAGCTGCAAAATTTTATGGAGTGGGCAGTAGAATTCGTCCGCAATCTGATTTCCAGTACAATGGATATGAAGAAAGGTAAACATTTTATCTCTCTCGCTCTTTCCATGATTATGTTCATTTTTGTAGGGAACATGCTCGGACTTCCGCTCGTGGCTGTATCTGAGGTAACAGATGTTAATCAGGCACAGGTATTCGGTAAGCCGATTGTTACAGCGGTGGAGGCGTTTGAAAAAGCGCATGCCAAGGACCCTGAAGCACACCCACACGTTGAACTGGCCTGGTGGAAATCACCAACAGCCGACTTGTCTGTAACGATGGGACTTGCTCTCGTAGCGTTCCTTGTATCTCATGGACTTGGATTGTTCCGTAACACCAAAGGGTATCTCCAGCATTACTTCAAGCCATTCGCCTTGTTCTTGCCAATCAACTTGATTGAGACGGCATCCAAGCTGTTGACACACGGTATGCGTTTATTCGCGAATATCTTTGCAGGTGAGGTACTGATCGCAACGATCCTGAAACTGACCACATTCAAAGTGTTTGGTGCTATTGCAGCGATTCCGCTACTTATGGTGTGGCAAGGCTTTAGTATCTTTATCGGCGCGATCCAGGCATTTGTGTTTGTTATCTTGATGATGGTATACATTTCACAGAGCATCGAGACGCATGACGAGCATTAAGTTTCAAGCCCTACGAAGATTTCTTCACCAGGCTGAACAATAAAAAATTCGATTTATCATTTTAAGGAGGATATACAAATGGGAGCAATGGCATTAATCGCAGCAGCAATTGTTGCAGGACTGGGCGCGTTTGGCGCAGGTATTGGTAACGGTATGGTAATCAGCAAAACGGTGGAAGGTATTGCCCGTCAACCGGAAGCAAAATCCACTCTTCAAACAACAATGTTTATCGGTGTAGGTTTGATCGAGGTATTGCCGATCATCGGTGTGGTACTCGCGTTCATGTTCTACGGTATGGCTTAATCAAATTTTAAAGGTTTGGCGGGGAAGGCCATAGCCATCCGCGCCTTCTTTTTAGGTAATGTCCGTTCTAACGGATGACGTTTCAAGGATACCTCCAGGAAGGAGTGAACAGATTGAGTTTCATATGGGAAAATACGCTTCTTGCGATTGTTGCATTTGCAATTTTATATTGGCTGCTTAGCCGTTATGCCTTCGGGCCTTTGTTCTCCATTATGGAAAAACGTCGTGAACTCGTGATGACGCAGATGAATGAGGCTGCACAGACTCGGGAACAGGCCATTGCCTATGTGGAGGAACAAAAACAAGCTCTTGAACAAGCACGTCAAGATGCTTACGACATCATTGAACAGTCCAAACAAACAGGTGGCAAACAAGCTGAATCGATTTTGGCTGATGCAAAAGCTGAAGCTAATCGTCTGAAAGACGATGCAGTACGCGAAATCGAGAGCGAGAAGAACAAAGCAGTCGCAGCACTTCGCAGCGAACTGGGTACAGCTTCCGTTCAGATTGCATCCAAGTTGATCAAAAAAGAAGTTGAGAACGGTCCTGCACAAGAAGAGCTTGTGAACCAATACCTCAATGAGGTAGGAGGCCGACAATGAGCCGCGATACGATAGTTGCCAAGCGTTATGCGAAAGCATTGTTCGAAGTTGCTCTTCAGCAACAGCAGGTGCTTGAGGTTGAACAGGAACTGGTTGCGGTAGTCAGTGCATTGACCGGAGATGCAGATATCGAGAAATTTATCGTATCTCCTAATATCTCTGATGAAGTCAAGCAGAACGTGCTTCACTCAAGTCTTGATGGTAAGGTATCCGAACCTGTCCTTCGTACAGTTTTGTTGTTAATTGAACGCGGACGCGTTGAATTGCTGGGAGACTTGCTGAATGATTATCGGAAGATCCAAGGTGAGTCGCTGGGCATCGCTGATGCACGTGTCTACTCCACTTATGCGTTGAATGATGAAGAAAAAGAAGCGGTAGCCCGTGAATTCGGTGGCCGTGTGAATAAAAAGATTCGTATCGAGAACATTGTTGATCCGACTCTGCTGGGCGGATTGAAAGTCGCCATTGGCGATACGATCTATGACGGCAGCTTGGCTGGCAAGCTCGAACGTCTTGAGCAGTCTTTTAACAGACGAGTACAGTAGATTGGGGTGAGGACACTTGAGTATCAAACCAGAAGAAATCAGTACATTAATTAAGAGCCAAATCGAACAATACAAGACCGATATCGATGTAGTCGAAGTCGGAACGGTAATCGAGGTTGGTGATGGTATCGCTCGTGTTTACGGACTTGAGAACGTCATGTCCAACGAGTTGGTTGAATTCCCAAGCGGTGTTATGGGACTCGCCATGAACGTCGAAGAAAGCAATGTCGGTGTCGTTATCCTGGGACCTTACTACGATATTCGTGAAGGTGACCAAGTGAAACGTACTGGTCAAATCATGCAAGTGCCTGTAGGCGAAGCATTGATTGGACGCGTTGTGAACCCGCTCGGTATTCCTGTAGATGGCAAAGGGCCAATCGCTACAACGGAATTCCGTCCGGTTGAAGGTAAAGCACCAGGCGTAATGGATCGTAAATCGGTTCATGAGCCGATGCAAACAGGGATCAAAGCCATTGATGCAATGGTTCCAATCGGTCGTGGACAACGTGAGTTGATCATCGGTGACCGTCAAACAGGTAAAACATCCATCGCGATTGATGCGATCCTGAACCAAAAAGGTAGCGGCATGAAGTGTATCTATGTGGCTATTGGTCAGAAACAGTCTACGGTTGCTCAAGTTGTGGAAACTCTTCGTCGTAAAGGCGCAATGGAGTACACAATCGTTGTAACTGCAGCAGCTTCCGATCCATCACCACTCTTGTACATCGCACCGTATTCCGGATGTTCGATGGGTGAGTACTTCATGTACAAAGGCGAGCACGTTCTGGTTATCTATGATGACTTGACCAAACAAGCCTCTGCATATCGTGAGCTTTCCTTGTTGCTTCGTCGTCCACCGGGCCGTGAGGCTTATCCGGGTGACGTCTTCTACCTGCACTCCCGTTTGCTGGAGCGTGCTGCGAAGCTGAATGATGAACTGGGTGGTGGTTCTTTAACCGCACTGCCGTTCATTGAAACACAAGCCTCCGACGTATCAGCATACATTCCAACGAACGTAATCTCTATCACGGACGGACAAATCTTCCTGGAAGCTGACTTGTTCAATGCTGGACAACGCCCGGCAATCAACGTAGGTATTTCCGTATCTCGTGTCGGTGGTTCTGCTCAGATCAAAGCGATGAAAAAGGTTGCAGGTTCCCTGCGTCTCGACCTCGCTCAATATCGTGAGCTTCAAGCGTTCTCCCAGTTTGGTTCCGATCTGGACAAAGCGACTCAGGCTCGCCTGAATCGTGGTGCACGTATGATGGAAATCCTGAAGCAAGGTGTAAACCAGCCTCTGGCCGTAGAACAACAGGTGGTCAGCTTGTACACAGCCGTTAAAGGATTCCTGGATGAAATTCCTACAGGTGATGTGACTCGTTTCGAAGGTGAGTTCCTTGCCTTCATGGAGAGCAGTCATCCGGAAATTCTTGCATCCATCCGTGATACTAAAGAATTGACTGCAGACAACGAAAATGCACTGAAAGGTGCAATTGAGAAGTTCAGAAAGAGCTTTGCTGTCTCTGTCTAAATAAATGACTGCAGGTGCGGAGTTGTCTAACCGATTCCGCATGTCTGCATGTAATACTTTGACTCTGTCAAAAAAGATGATGCTTACGATGTAGTTTTGACTTTGTCAAAACTAGTGGTGATGCTTACGAAGTAACTTTGGCTTTGCCAAAGTTTTGAGGTGGTGAAATCATGGCAAAAGGCATGCGCGAAATTAAGCGGCAAATTAAAAGCGTACAAAGCACCAAGCAGATCACCAAAGCAATGGAGATGGTAGCTGCTGCAAAACTGCGTAAAGCGCAGGAAAAAGCGGAAGCAGCCCGTCCTTATTCGGAGAAACTGAAAGAAGTTGTAGCTAGTATTGCATCAAGCACGCAAGGTATACAGCATCCGATGCTGGAGAGCCGTCCGGTCAAAAAGACAGCTTACCTGATCATTACATCGGACCGTGGTCTTGCAGGTGGATACAATGCGAACGTTTTGCGTCAGGTTAATCAGACGCTCAAAGAGCGCCACAACTCCCAAGATGACTACGAATTGTTCGTCATTGGACGTAAAGGACGCGATTACTTCAGACGTCGTGAAATGGCGATGGCATCCACAACAACGGATCTGTCGGATTCGCCTTCATTTGCAGATATCAAATCCATCGCACACGAGGCTGTTCATGGGTTTGAACTGGCTGAATTTGATGAATTGTACATTTGTTATAACCGCTTTGTGAATGCGTTGACCCAGATTCCTACGGTAGAAAAACTTCTTCCGATGGAAACACCTGAGGTAACTGCTGCGGAAGGACCAACGGCAAGCTACGAATACGAGCCGTCTGCTGAGGCTGTACTGGAGGTTTTGCTTCCGCGTTACGCGGAAACGCTGATCTATGGTGCGCTTTTGAACGGTAAGGCGAGTGAGCTAGGCGCGAAAATGACGGCGATGGGTAATGCAACCAAAAATGCATCCAAAATGATTAACGAATTGTCATTGACCTATAACCGTGCCCGTCAAGCGGCGATTACGCAGGAGATTACGGAAATTGTGGCAGGTGCCAACGCAGCACAAGGCTAACTGTTTTTATTAATGAAGGCTTGCAGAGCAAAGATAAACGAACGGTACATTATTTTTGCAAAAGTAGCAGGCTTGTAGGAGGGGAACGTTAAGATGAACAAAGGACGCGTTGTGAGCATCATGGGTCCGGTTGTTGACGTCGAGTTTGATCGCGGCGGTCTGCCGGAAATCCTCAATGCCATTACGATCACTACAGTAAGTGAGAGCGGCGTAAGTGTGAACCTTACACTCGAAGCTTCGAGACATCTGGGTGACAACCGAGTACGTTGTATTGCGATGTCCTCCACGGATGGACTTGTTCGTGGTATGGAAGCTTTAGATACAGGAGCACCAATCTCTGTACCCGTCGGAGAAGCAACACTGGGTCGTGTATTTAACGTACTCGGCGAAGCAATTGATACTGGCGGTGCCGTAGCTGCTGAGCACAAGAACCCGATTCACCGTTCAGCACCTGCATTTGATGAACTGACTACCCAAGCAGAAATGCTGGAGACAGGAATCAAAGTTATCGACTTGCTTGCTCCTTACGCTAAAGGTGGTAAAATCGGTCTCTTCGGTGGTGCCGGTGTAGGTAAGACGGTAACCATTCAGGAATTGATCAACAACATCGCACAAGAGCACGGCGGTATCTCCGTATTTGCGGGTGTTGGTGAGCGTACACGTGAAGGTAATGACTTGTATCACGAGATGAGTGATTCCGGCGTTATCAACAAAACAGCAATGGTCTTCGGACAAATGAACGAGCCTCCAGGCGCACGTCTTCGTGTAGCCCTCACAGGTCTGACGATGGCGGAATACTTCCGTGATGAAGAAGGCCGTGACGTGTTGCTCTTTATCGATAATATCTTCCGTTTCACCCAAGCGGGTTCAGAAGTATCTGCCTTGCTTGGACGTATGCCTTCCGCGGTAGGTTACCAACCTACGCTGGCAACAGAAATGGGTCAACTGCAAGAACGTATCACATCAACGAAAAAAGGTTCTGTAACATCCATCCAGGCCATCTACGTGCCTGCGGATGACTACACTGACCCGGCTCCTGCAACGACGTTTGCCCACTTGGATGCAACGACGAACTTGGAGCGTAAAATTTCCGAGATGGGTATCTACCCTGCGGTAGATCCACTGGCTTCCAGCTCCCGGATCTTGTCCCCTGAAGTTGTAGGTGAAGAACACTACAGCGTAGCTCAAGGCGTTAAACGTATCTTGGCACGTTACAATGAATTGCAAGATATCATTGCAATCCTGGGTATGGACGAGTTGAGTGAAGAAGATAGAGCGCTTGTATACCGTGCTCGTAAAATCCAACGTTTCTTGTCCCAGCCTTTCCACGTTGCTGAAGCATTTAACGGTATTCCAGGTAAATACGTTCCGGTTAAAGAAACGGTGCGCAGCTTTAAAGAGATTCTCGAAGGTAAGTATGATGATCTTCCGGAAGCAGCTTTCCTCTTTGTTGGTACAATTGAAGAGGCAGTGGAGAAAGCCAAAACACTGGTTTAGTCTGAATCCAGGATTGTCCTTATGTGGGCTATCCTTCGGATAGTTTCAGGAGGGATGGAATTGAGCACCTTTTTGTTGGAAATCGTAACACCCGAGCGTTTGGTCTATTCAGAACAGGTGAATAGCATTACGGCTCGTGGTATTGAAGGGGAACTGGGCATTCTGCCAGGTCATATTCCTATGGTTACACCTTTGCAGATTGCACCAATCTATATCCATAACGGAAAAGAAAATAAACGAGTTGCTATCGGTGGCGGGTTTATCGAAGTTCGTAAAGATAAGGTTGTTGTACTCGCAGAGAGTGCTGAATTCCCGGAAAGCATTGATGTGGATCGTGCGCGTGCGGCGAAAGAGCGGGCAGAACGTCGGCTTGCAAGCCAAAGCAATCAGGACCACTTTGATCACCGTCGTGCAGAGATTGCGCTGCAAAAAGCGGTTAACCGGATTAATGTGTTCGGCAAATAAACGATTCTTTGAAGCCTGGCGGCTTAGTCTGCCGGGCTTTTTTGAGTTTGTTTAATAGAATTGTTTTATCGAATATATCAAAAGGGCTGACCACAAATCCATCCTATCCCTTCAGTAAACAGAAGTATTTTAAGCAAAATATTCACCGATTATGATTATTTGAATAGAATGTAGGACTAAAGTAGTGGGCGCATTTACCACTAAGAGAACCATTTTTTTCATGAGTGAATTTAAATTATTTCCGAGGAAATGACAGAATCGATATCGAAATAGCGCTCTTTTATGTCGTTTTAGTCACAAAATCCCGGCATTTTAAAATTAAAATATTTTAGAAGTGGAAATCAATGTAATTGACAATGTATGATGAAAGAGCCTATATTCCATAGAGTCAGCAGAAGCAGGAAGCTGCGTAGTAGATTCCATAGTCATGCACAGCCGCATTGTTGCTGCTCGGTGATTGGGCATCAGGAGATTCCTGCCTGGCAGGAGTAAATCTGACAGTACGCTCAGTATGTTGTGCTTAAGACATTCCAGTATACTAACAAGTTATGGGTGCCGGGCATATGATATGCTGATCGCTGCAACAAATGTGGAGGTAAAGAATATATGGATACTGATCTGACGAATCAGGTGAACCAAGCATTAAGCACCAATGGCTTGGTCTCAATCATCGTCTCCCTGTTATGTATTGCGTTGTCTTGGTGGGCTTTGACAAATCTCAAACTGGATTTAATCATCAGGCAGCCACGAGGTGCTCAGGGAAGACTGTTGCATTTGTTGCTCGCCATCATTTTGGGGCATGCCGTTGCTGGCTTTGTCATTGACTACTTGTCCTGGACTCAAATGTTGCGTAATTTGTTTTAATGTTGAGATGGTTGGTTAATCATCTGTTAGGTTCTTCAAGCTGCTCATTGTCGAATAACATCGATTAATTGTGTTAACAATTAGAGTATGAGTTGTCGGTAAAGAAATTAAGAAAAAAATGTGACGTAAAATTGGATGAATTTGAGATGTTTTATGTAAAAATGCTTGTATCGTACAATTCAACAATGTTATGATGGAAGTTAGGGAATTCACAATTGTTCACTTATTTTGTAGTTATAAACGGGATATCCGGTTCATGCCGGCTAATAACCATCCCACTCTGTCTGTTCTGATGCTCTGCTGGCTTGTAAGACACTGATTTTTACATGCTGAATAGCAAGATGCACGGCACATGGTATCATTGATATGGATTATAAAAACCAATTCTTTTCTGAACAGACATCTGTGGCAATATGCCAGAATATGTCGAAATTCCACACACAGCAACAGTCCTTTCTAGCATAGTGGGGCTTACGTATTCCGGAATGAAGAAAAGGGAATAAAAGCGCGGAGGGAACCATGATGAGCAAATTTATCGTCCGCGGTGGCAAAAGGTTGACCGGAAGTGTCAAAGTTAGCGGCGCTAAAAATTCTGTTCTTCCGATCATCGCTGCCTCTCTCTTAGGGGAAGAAGGACAAAGCGTTATTATTGACGCGCCTCCTCTAGACGATGTGATGACGATTAACAAGGTGTTGGAATCGCTGGGAGCGGGAGTTACATACCGGGACGAAGTGATTACCGTAAATGCGGAGAAACTTACTTCCTGTGAAGCCCCGTATGAATGGGTAAGTAAAATGCGGGCGTCTTTCCTGGTCATGGGGCCTTTGTTGACTCGAATGGGTCATACAAGAATCTCACTTCCTGGTGGATGTGCCATCGGTACACGGCCTATTGATCAGCATTTGAAAGGTTTTGAAGCCATGGGCGCAGAGATCAGCTTGGGCCAAGGTTATATCGAAGCTCGTAGCCAAGGTCGGTTGCGTGGCGCGAAAATTTATCTGGATGTGGCTTCCGTAGGTGCCACTCAAAATATTATGATGGCTGCAACATTGGCCGAAGGTGTAACTGTTCTGGAGAACGCGGCAAAAGAACCTGAGATTGTGGATCTTGCCAACTTCCTGAATGGGATGGGTGCCATCGTACGTGGTGCTGGTACTGGAGTGATCCGCATTGAAGGTGTGGAGAAACTGACAGGTGTTACACACACCGTTATTCCGGATCGGGTAGAAGCTGGTACGTATATGGCTGCTGCTGCAATTTCGGGCGGTGACGTGTACATTGAAGGTGCAATCTCTGATCATTTAGGCTCCGTTATCGCGAAGCTTGAAGAGATGGGTGTTACAATCCAACCGGATGAGAATGGCGTGCGTGTAATCGCAGATCGCCCTCTTAAGGCTGTGGATGTGAAAACATTACCATACCCAGGATTCCCGACCGATATGCAATCCCAGATGATGGCACTTTTGCTTGCATCTGAAGGAACAAGTGTCGTGACAGAGACTGTTTTTGAAAACCGATTCATGCATGTGGATGAATTCCAATTGATGAATGCGGAGATCAAAGTTGAAGGACGTTCGTCCATCGTCACAGGTAATGCCAAACTGAAGGGTGCCAAAGTAACGGCTACCGATCTGCGTGCGGGTGCCGCACTCATTATTGCAGGTCTTGTTGCTGAAGGTACAACGGAAGTGGGCGGTGTTCATCACATCGACCGTGGCTATGTACATCTCGCTGAGAAGCTTAACGGACTTGGCGCTGACATCTATCGGATCTCGGTTGATGAGCCTAAGCTGGAAGCAACCAAAGCACCTAGTGAAAAAGTGGAGAAAGAAGTACCGATGTTTAAGGTACAACCAACTTTGGCTTAACACTGGATTGAATAGAAAAAATATGGCCCTCTATTATGAGTCACACGGTTGTGTGGATTATGAATGCGATGGAACGTATATTGTAAAAAATGATAAAGCTAAGCCATCTGGCTTGGCTTTTTTTGTGTTTACTTTTAAGAAGACAACGAGATATTTGATACCTGATTCTATTAATAGCTGGTCCTAACTTGTATAGCATAACATCGTATTCTGTATCGATTCTGAACCAAATGAAAGAGCATACTTTATATGGGTGTCGGATCCAGCTAAACACCGGTATACAGCGACAGATCAACGTTTCTATGATGTACATAGCAAAAGAAAACAAGAAATTGAACAGAACGAAAAGGGCCTCGTTTCTCTCAAATCAGGTTCTATCAGATCAAGCCAGCTCATAACCTAAACTATGGATTTGAACAACACGACCGGCACATGACCGGCCATAGATAACGGAGGGTTATATTCGAATGAAAGAAGCTCGTGTACAGGTAAAGGTACCCCTTGTCCCTCGTCCAGGTATGCAAGAGCCGGAGGGAAATACCGTTTCTGGAGTGGAAAAAGACAAGCCTGCCCCATTGAACCTGAGGACTGTTCCATCACAGCCTGCAAGATTATCCAATCCAGGACGGGTGTCGGCAGATGAACTGAACCGAAAGACAACCGAGCATATTCATATACCTGTTATTGAGCTGGACCAGTTCCGCCGAGTGAAGCGTCGCCGAATGCGGACGTTTGGACGAAAACCCCGATGGGGACGTAATACGACGCGATGGCAACCTGCTGCCGCTGTATCTGCCTTATTGGCAATGGCGTTACTGATTCCGGTAATTCTGGTATGGCCGCGGACAAGCGAATCACCAAAGCCGATCCCTGCTCCAACAGATTCAAGCAGTACAAGAACCCCAGCTCCTGCGCCAGCCGTTCCTGTTACGTACCCTGAACCTAAAGTGCGCGTATACCTGTCTGCAACGGGCACAACGATGAATCTGCAACTGGAAGACTATGTTACCGGGGTGGTGGCAGCTGAGATGCCTGCGGAATTCAGACTGGAGGCGTTAAAGGCGCAGGCAATAGCTGCTCGTACATTTATCGTGCGTAGGTTAGCTGCGAGTGATACAAGCGGTGTTCCATCAGGTGCGGCGGATGTGACGGATACGGTCAACCATCAGGTGTTTATTCCGCCAGATCAGGTGAAAGCGGATTGGACGCGTCTAGGGAAGGCGAAGGAATGGGAGAAGCTACAACAGGCTGTGCGCGAAAGTCGAGATACGGTGATGACATATCAGGGCAAGGCAATCACCGCATCCTTTTTTTCCACAAGTAATGGGTATACCGAGAATGCTGAGGATGTATGGGGGAACGCCGTACCGTATCTGCAAAGTGTAGACAGTCCGTGGGACAAAAACCTGGCACCAGGATTCAAACAGACCGTCACCATGAAGCGTAATGATATTCTGCAGAAGTTAAACTTGGATGCCATTCCCGTTACCGCTCAGAAGGGTGGATCGTGGATGGAAGTATTGTCTACAACCAAAGGACATCGGATTAAGGAAATGCAGATCGCGGGTGAGACATTCAGCGGACCCGAGGTTCGTAAACTGCTTGGATTAAGATCCAGCCAGTTCAGTTGGAAGACCACAGGTGACGAAATCCAGATTACAACGTACGGTTACGGTCATGGGGTTGGCATGAGCCAATGGGGAGCAAACGGCATGGCGCAGGAGGGACACACGGCCACCCAGATTCTCAAACACTACTATACCGGCATTTCATTCGGACAGGCATCCAAGATGCTTGCATCGAAGTAGGAGAGATGAACACGGATGGATAAAGCGAAATAACTCGAATGAGTAGGAGTATGTGCGAATGTATACAAATGTATGTGAATGAGAGCAGTTTAGGTTTGGAACTCATCAGGCTTCCTTTCCACCAGTGGGGCGCTAACGAATCTGAGAGATCTTATTGGGCGTTATCACAACGAATGGAAATTCTAACGAATCTCAGACACGTTATATCACGATATACCACCGAACTGATCCAATAATAGCGCCCTAAAGAGTAATTAGTGTGTCTACGGTTCGTTAGAATTCCTAAGCCGCGATTTCCCCGCCAATAAGGCCGTCTGAGTTCGTTAGAAATATTTTATTATTCTAATCACTAACAAAATGGTGGATACTGCCATTCACTACATGCTCATTCGCAATAAGCAAGCCGAACCAGAACCAGAACGTTGAAATTAAGTTTCCAAGCCCTAAGGTTAAAAAATTGATTTATGTTCCCTGTCTACCAAGCAACTTCTAACTATACTGTAACCATTCATGATCCAGTTTCTTTTAAATCAAGATGTTAGATGGAACATTCAGTATTGGCGCGCTTTGTCTATCTCTAATCTCACATCTCACTTTCAAAGAACCTGGGTGGTTTAAATCTGCATTATCCAGTCACATCCTATATCCTTTCTCTCACCGATAAATGCACTTCATAGAAAGATTGACCCCTACAGCCAATCCGGACCAGTCTACCAACACCCATTCCGGAGCTTTCGAGATTTGGCTATATATGCGGAGAGTGCTAGCCGTAAGGGGAGCGCAGGGGACAGAAAAGACCTGTAGAAGCGAAGCGGCCGCCTTTATCACCGGATTTCTCCATTGGGAGAAATAATCAGGAAATCCGGGGATAACAGCCGGTCGAAAGGTTTTCTGGCCCCGAAGCGGTGTACGCACTAATTACTCACCCCTCACATATATAGCACTCTCTGAAACCTCCGTGAAAATAATTAGAGTCGCGCGTGTATAAAAGAGTTGCACCCGGTAACACTTGTTACTGAGGTGATTAACATGAATGAACAAAACAAAAAAACAAACCAAGAAGAAACTCCTAAAACAACTCAAGGAGTACCGGCTAGTCAGCCCTCTTCATGGAAAAGAGCAATGTCCAAACGCTGGGTCTTCCCGGCAGCCTACATCGCAGCAGCAGGCATTATACTAACCTTAGTGTGGGTCTATCAGGGCACAGGCGACAAAACGCTAAACTCGGACCCTGCTAGCGGGGTAGTAGAAACAGGCGCATCGGTGGGTACAGAAGGAACAGCAGTAGGCGGAGAAGAAGAAAGTGTGGAAGTTGTTGCAAAGTCGGAGAATTTTGTATGGCCGGTAGCGGTACCGTCCGAAATTTCGGTAGTAAAACCTTTCTATGATAGCGAAGCTTCAACCGAGGAACATGAAGCGGCAATGGTGCAGTACAATGATACATTCATCCCGAACACGGGTGTGGATCTGGCACGTGGGGATAACAAAACGTTTGAAGTCAAAGCAGCACTCGCCGGTAAAGTTACCCGGGTTGAGCAAAATCCGCTCACAGGTCAAGTTGTGGAAATCACACATAGCGATAACCTGAAAACGGTATACCAAAGCTTGGCAGACGTCAAAGTGAAACAGGACGACGAAGTGAAACAGGGAGATGCGATTGCATCCGCTGGCGTCAATGAATTGGGTAAAACGCTTGGCAACCACCTTCACTTTGAAGTGTACGAAGACGGACAGCCAGTTAACCCGCAAGGATATCTTCCGGAAAAATAAATGAATTTTACCGCAGCAACATGACGGGCAGAGGGTTAAACCTCTGCTCTTTTTGTGCTTTTCAGAAAATAATGGGACCTTCGAAGCTTGTCACACCTCTAAACCGCGAATATATAGGCATGCTCCTCATATAATGTACCAAACTATCCACACAGTAGGGAGGCGGGAGCGTGCACGATTACATCAAGGAACGGACCATCAAAATTGGTCGCTGCATTGTTGAGACGAGGAATACGGTCCGTACCATAGCCAAAGAATTCGGCGTGTCAAAGAGTACTGTGCATAAGGATCTAACGGAGCGTCTGCCGGAAATCAACCCTGATCTTGCTGACCAGGTGAAACACATTTTGGAGTATCACAAGTCCATCCGCCATTTGCGGGGCGGTGAAGCGACCAAAATTAAATACAAAAAAACGAGTGGCAAGAAACGTGAGGTGTTGGCTTCCGCCAAATCGTAAGCATCTTCACAAAGACGTAGGCCAAAAAGCTCACACATGCATTGAATCCCTCCCCTGAAGTATGATATGTTAAATGCTGGTACAGGATCGAATTATGACATCTTATCAGCCCGATTTTTACATATATATGTTGCACTTTGTCGAACGAGCGGTGACGTGATAAGGGACTCTTTTTCACAGGATACGCTGACCAAATAATATCACTTTGGGGGCTCTTTTATGTTTAGCAAGGATATCGGTATTGATCTTGGCACGGCCAACGTGCTTATTCACGTGAAAGGAAGTGGGGTTGTCCTCGATGAACCTTCCGTCGTGACCATTGAAAGAGATACGAAGCGTGTCCTTGCTGTTGGGGAAGAAGCGCGTCGTATGGTGGGGCGTACTCCAGGTAACATTGTTGCCATTAGACCGCTGCGTGACGGCGTTATTGCGGACTTCGAGATTACAGAAGCGATGCTCAGACATTTCATTAATCGTGTGGGTGCAAGAAGCTGGTACAGCCACCCTCGGATTTTGATTTGTGCACCAACGAACATTACTTCCGTGGAGCAGAAGGCCATCCGTGAGGCGGCAGAACGCAGCGGTGCCAAAGAAGTGTTTCTGGAAGAAGAGCCGAAAGCGGCAGCGATCGGTGCGGGAATGGATATTTTTCAGCCGAGCGGCAATATGGTCGTGGATATCGGCGGCGGTACGACTGACGTTGCAGTCCTTTCTATGGGCGACGTGGTCACCGCCTCTTCTATTAAAGTCGCAGGGGACAAGTTCGACGAAGCCATTATCAAGTTTATCAAAGCCAAGTACAAGCTCATGATCGGTGAACGGACCGCTGAAGACATCAAAATTGCGATTGGTACCGTACATCCGGGTGGACATCAAACAGAGATGGACATTCGCGGACGCGATATGGTATCCGGCCTTCCTGTTACCGTAACGATATCGGGAAATGAAGTACAGGAAGCGCTTTGGGATTCCGTACAATCCATCATCGTGGCAGCCAAATCGGTATTGGAACGTACACCGCCTGAATTGTCAGCGGACATTATCGACCGTGGTGTTGTATTGACTGGCGGAGGTGCATTGCTGAACGGACTGGACGAGCTTTTGTCCAATGAATTGCATGTACCGGTATGGGTTGCGGAAGATCCAATGCACTGTGTCGTGAAGGGGACAGGCATAATGCTTAATAATTTGGATCAGGTGGTTAAGAAAAAGTTCTAATCTGCCGATATAAATAGCAAAGGTTCGCCATGCTCGGAAAGCAGAACGGACAAGCAGCCAACCTGTGATGCAGGTCAAGCGCTTGAGGAGAGGGGTTAATTCATGTTAAGAGGTCTGTACACCGCTACTGCGGGAATGATTACGCAACAACGCCGCCATGACACAGCAACACAGAATATCGTAAATATGAACACCACGGGATACAAACAGGTGAACAGCGTAAGCCGTTCCTTCCCGGAAATGCTCATTACTTTGGTAGGCGGAGATGCAAATCTTCCAACAAAGCGGCTGGGCAAGCTGAACACGGGGGTGTTCGCGGAAGAAAGTTTGTCCATGAATTTGCAGGGGACCATTATGGAGACTGGGCAGAAAAATGATTTTTCCATTTCATCCAATATGACTGTCAATGATCCGCAGACTGGACAACCTGTCCCGTTTGACGCATCAGGCAAATTTGTACGGGCCGACGGCACGGTGACTTACCAGCCTCAGGCGTATTTTACAGTTCAGGATGCAGAAGGTAACACCGGATATACACGCGATGGTCACTTCGAGATCACTGGAACGGGACAATTGCTGAGTTCAACAGGTTCACAAGTGTTGGATAATAATGGACAACCTGTAGTGTTGACAGGTTCTGTGGAGCAATTTAAAGTGGATGAGCAAGGCCGTTTGGTAGATGCAGCAACGGGTGCACCAACAGGGGTTACTCTTGGCATTAGTGTCATTGACCAGCCGAATCAACTGGTTCGTCAAGGTAATGGCAATTTCAGTCTTAGCGATGCAAACGGGGCAACGTCCCGGATGATGGCTGCCGGTGATAATGTGCAGATCCGTCAGGGTTACCTGGAAGGTTCGAATGTCGATGCTTCACAGGCAACGGTTGATATGAACGCCGCATTCCGTGCGTATGAAGCAAACCAGAAGATCGTACAATTCTACGACCGCAGTCTGGATAAAGCCGTCAATGAAGTCGGGCGTGTATAACGCCGACGTTTAAATATAACCGCGCAGCGGAGAGCCAAACGCCCTTTGCGCAGCAAAGCAGAGAGGCTCACGCGAAGCGCAAACCAAACGCAACCGAGCTATGCGAGGATTGCGTGGCAATACCTGAGCGCAGCGACGGTCTCGACAGTCCTTTGCGGAGCAAAGCAAGGAGAGACCCCGCGGAGCTACACGCCGCATAAAGAGCGTGCCCGACTATGATTCAGCCATGTGAAACGATGGCGGGAATCATAGTCGGGCAGTCGCGGCGAACACACACCACCGTCACTTAGCAAGATCGTACCCCACTTACCTAATCCGCCTGTTTCGGGAGTCCAGAGGGCAGCGCCATCTGGGGCCCTCCCTACTAGGGAGGGTTTGGGAGGGTGGACAGGACACAAGGGAGGGTATACCACCAATGAATAATTCCATGATTAGTGCCAAGGTTTCCATGACTGCCATACAGCAGCGTCTGGATGTCATTTCCGATAATATTGCCAACGTGAATACGGCAGGCTATAAGAGCAAGCAGGCGGCATTCGAGGATGTGCTGACCCGGGTTCAACAACAACCGGACAAGTACAAACTGGATGGACGTTCCACACCGATGGGATATAACCTCGGTTTCGGTGCTCGCTTGGCAGATGTAACGAAGGATATGTCTCAAGGCCCCATGAACGAGACTGGCCTTCCGACCGATCTGGCCATTGAGGGAAATGCGATGTTTGCAGTTGAAGCGAATGGGGAGAAAATGTGGACACGTCAGGGTGCATTTCATTTTGTACCTGATACAAGACCTAAGCCTACTCCGAATTCACCTGATATGATGGTGATGGTCAATGGCGAAGGCCACTTTGCCCTGGATCGTCAAGGCAATCGTATTACGGCACCAAATAATAGCAAAGTTGCTTTTGATGAAAATGGCAACCTGTTAATCCGACGCGGTAATGCGGCAAACGCAACCATTGGAGCACAGCTGCAAGTGGTAGACATTGAACGTCCTGAGGGGCTGGTGCAGTTTGCGGATAACCTGTTTGGTCTGGATGCGGGATTAACCGAAGATGATGTATTTGGCGCTAATGCAGCTACACGTCAAGCAGCGGCCTTGATCCGTCCAGGATTTCTGGAGCAATCCAATGTTGATCTGACACAGGAGATGTCTTTGCTTATGCAAGGACAGCGGACATATCAGCTGGCGGCAAAGGCGCTAACTTCAAGTGATTCCATGTTGGGTCTTGCCAACAATATGAGAGCGTAAAAGGTGAATGTGATGACAGAAACACAGCAGCAGAACAGTAAGCCGGAGAAAAAGGAAGTCAAGAAGAAGAAGAGTGGATGGCGCATCGCAAGATGGTTCCTGGTTCCGGTCCTGCTTGTTCTTGCCCTCGCTGGCGGAATGGTAGCTGGATATGTGGTACTGGGCAAACAAGATATCGGTTCCGTATGGCAATGGAGTACATGGGAACATGTATATAATCTGGTATTCGCTCCATAATGTAACGAGTTAAGCGAAAACTCCTGCGCAGGCAGGAGTTTTCTTTTTGACGTTGAAAACAGTATAATGATGGATGACGTTTGACGTCACAAAAGAGGCCTCCCCTGCGAAAGACATTCGTCATCGCGAAGAGAGACCCCTTATCTTAACCTTCACTACTGCAGTCATGAAGGATATAACTAGTGTTAACCGAAAATATGCTTTCCATACAAAATTTAAATTAAAAACCTTTTATATGAGCTTCGACTTGATCATGTGGGGGTTGACCTTGCAGCACCGAAGTAAGTGGAGGGAACGGAATCGTTCAGAAGAAGCGAAGCGCTCGCCTTTGTCACCGAATTTTGACCTCTCTGAGGTTGATCAAAAAAATTCGGAGACAACAGCGATCAGAGGGACGATCCGTAACCGTAACGACCACCGTAACGCTAAGAGTCAATCCATGATGAAGAACGCTCATATAAACATCCCGAGAGGAGATTACACTGTGCTCGATATCAAACAGATTCAAGAAATCATCCCGCACCGCCCCCCGTTTCTGCTGGTGGACAAGATTCTAGAGATTGAGGATGGCAAACGTGCCGTTGGTTTGAAAAACGTAACCATTAACGAACCTTTCTTCATTGGTCATTTCCCAGAGTATCCGGTAATGCCGGGTGTACTGATTACAGAAGCGCTGGCTCAGGTTGGTGCAGTAGCCATTCTGAATTTGGAAGGCAACAAAGGAAAAATCGGCTTTTTGGCGGGACTGGACAACTTCCGATTCCGTGGACAAGTTGTGCCCGGAGATACGTTGATTCTGGAAGTGGAGATTACACGTCTGAAGGGTTCTATTGGTAAAGGTAAAGCAACTGCCCGAGTGAACGACAAAGTGGTCGCTGAAGGCGAGATCATGTTTGCACTGTCTGACCCAAGCTGATTACATATGTGAGCATTGACATCATGCAGGAACGTAGACGGAGCGAATGATGCAAGATGTTGAAGTAACTCAGCACACCTGAATTTATATAGACGGAAGGGGTTTTATCGGAATGGAACAGTTAAGCACAGCAGCAGCAGAGACGTTGCAACAATGGTTGGAGGATGCTTCGATTGATGAAGCAACGAAACAGGAGCTTCGTGACTTGCAGGATCAGCCGAAAGAGCTGGAGGAACGTTTTTACAGAAACCTGGAGTTTGGTACAGGTGGATTGCGCGGGGTCATTGGTGCGGGAAGTAACCGGATGAACCGTTACACCGTAGGTCGGGCAACGCAAGGATTTGCGCGTTATTTGCTTGAGCAGCATGGTGACCAAGAAGGCAAACCTTCTGTTGTCATTGCTCATGATTCCCGTCATTTCTCACCTGAATTCACACTGGATGCTGCGCTTGTACTGGCTGGAAACGGCATTGTAGCCAAGCTGTTCCCATCCCTGCGTTCAACTCCTGAGCTGTCATTCGCAGTGCGTCATCAGAAGGCAACTGGAGGGATCGTTGTAACAGCGAGCCATAACCCACCGGAATATAACGGATATAAGGTCTACAATTATGAGGGTGGTCAATTGGTACCGGATGAAGCGGAGAAAGTCATTCAGTACATTCAGGAAGTGCCTTCCCTTGCTGACGTGAAAAAGCTGACGCAAGAAGAAGCAGAAGCTCAAGGACTCCTGATCTGGTTGGGTGAAGACCAAGACCAAGCGTTTGTGGATACCGTAGCGAGCCGCAGTCTGAGCCGTGAACTGATCCAATCCGGCATAGGCCGTGATTTCAAAATCGTTTACACACCGCTGCACGGAACAGGCAACATCCCTGTACGTCGCGTACTGGAGCAGATCGGATTCGAGCAAGTGCACATTGTAGCTGAACAAGAACAGCCGGATGCTGAGTTCTCTACCGTGAAATCCCCTAACCCGGAAGAACGCGAAGCGTTTACGCTTGCAATGAAGCTGGGAGAATCCGTAGGCGCTGACATTCTGATCGGAACAGATCCGGATGCAGACCGTATGGGTGCTGTCGTGAAAGACAATGATGGCAAATATTTCGTCTTGTCCGGTAACCAGTCTGGTGCCATTATGGTACATTACCTGCTCAGTCGCCTGCAAGAGACAGGTACACTGCCAAGCAATGGTGCGGTTGTCAAAACAATCGTAACAAGTGAGATGGGTGCTGTTATTGCTGAACATTACGGTGCAGAAGTGATGAACACACTGACGGGCTTCAAATATATTGGTGAAAAAATGAACCAGTTCGAAGCAACAGGCAGTCATACATTCTTGTTCGGATATGAAGAGAGTTATGGCTACCTTTCCGGTAACTATGCCCGTGACAAGGATGCTGTCCTTGCCTCGATGCTGATTGCTGAAGCAGCTGCGTATTATAAGAGCCAAGGCAAGACGTTGTATGATGTCTTGCAAGAGCTCTACAACCAATTCGGATATTTCCTGGAGAAGCTGGAGTCCCGTACGCTGAAAGGCAAAGACGGCGTAGCTCAGATTCAAGCCAAAATGACGGACTGGCGTTCCAATCCGCCACAAGAAGTAGCGGGAATTGCTGTACAAGATGTACAGGACTACTCCCTTGGTCTGGACGGTCTTCCGAAGGCGGACGTACTGAAGTTCATTTTGGCAGACGGTTCATGGTTCTGCTTGCGCCCTTCAGGAACAGAACCGAAGATCAAAGTATACTTCGCCGTGCGTGGAGAGAATTTGGAAGATGCGGAAAGCTGGATCGAGCGTCTGGTGACTACAGTGATGTCGCGTGTAGACGCACAATAATACGAATGCAACAATGAGAAAGAACATGAGAAGGCCTCTCCGCACCGTAAGGTTGGTTGGCGGAGGGGTTTTTCTTTGAAATAATATTACAGATGGATCTATATAAATTGAACTGAACATTTACACGAGAACGTAGAGGGCAGAAATAACCTGAAGAAGTGAAACGTTCGCCTTTATCACCCGATTTTCACCTTTATTAAAAGTGAATCAAAAAAATCGGGGGATAACAGCGATCGGAAGGTTGTTCTGCCATCGAAGTGGCGAGTGTTAAATAATGCTTTAGTTCAATCTATATAGCATATAAGAGGGCTTGTTGACACAAGCTGTTTGTAACCTATTGTATAAATGTTAAATGAACGAATTACTTGAGCTGAACGTGCATTTGGTTCCAACACTTGAGGAGGTACATGTAGTGCGTCAAAAATGGCTTTATTGGAATAACGCTTCTCGGAAGTGGTTGTGGCTCGTCGTTATCATCGGTCTGGTCGCGTCCATCCCTGTAATCAGTGATCGGGTGCAGACAGAATCTTCTGCCAAAAAGGTGGAACTTGTTTTCAACTATCGAGGACTGCTGGATATCTCAGCGTATCAGGCACATCCGCAAGATTTCATGAATGAACAATTGACTCGTCTAAAAGACGCAGGCGTAACAACGATGGCTGTGTTCGAAAGTACTTTGGACGAGCTGAGAAAGACACGCCGACTAATGGTATATAACGGCCAGGATCTCGCGAACCTGACCAAAGATGTGATCCCTTCTAATGCCAATTACACGTATGTGTTATTTACATCAGAGGAAAACGCAAAGACGTATACCCCTATTATTGAACAAACGTTCGCTGATCGGCAGATTCCGGTAGTACCATGGGAATATGAAGGTCGTAGCGGCTTAATATTGCAGACTCCTCCGGAGAATGCCAACATGCAGCCTTTGCAGCCCGATCCGGTTGCCGTGAAGATGCTGCGTGATAAAGGTTTCTACATTTTGCCGCGGATCTCGGACAGTGTGCCATACAGCCAAGAATCGATGGAGCGCTTGCTTACCTTCTTCGAAGAGAATGGCGTAAAGCGCATCTTGTTTGATGGTGATGCTGTGAAAGGGTACAATGATAATGAAGAGATGAAAAGTCTCGACCAATTCGCACAGTTGCTGAACAAGCACAATATTGGTCTTGCAGCCATCGAGAACTTGAAGAAACCACAGTCTGGTTTCCAGACTCTTGCGTATAAAACGGATTACAACGTTACGCGTCTGTACTCGCTTAGTGATGGAGATGCCAATCTGGACGTAGACACGATTGCTGACCGTTTTGTTCTCGCAACCAAGGATCGCAACATTCGTATGCTCTATATGAATGCATCACCAAGCCGGAATACAGCAAAGGCCATGATTACAGATCCAATTGAGAATCTGATCAACAGCCTGGGTGAGCCGGGTCATGCCGTAGAACGCATGGCGAAGCATGGATTCGAGCTAGGACAAGCTGAGGCATTTACAGTTAAGGATTCTTCGATTCAGCGTTATGCCAAGCTGGTTGCTCTTGTTGGTGCAATTGCCATGATTGCACTTATGGTTTCTTATTTTATCCCACTACTGACCTTGATCGCATTTGTGGTCGCTTTGGTGGGCAGTGCAGGATTGTTCCTCTTGAAACCAACGCTGCTGGAGCAAGGAATTGCCTTGCTTGTGGCAATCGCCGCGCCGACCATAGCGATGGTGCTGGCCGTTCGTACAGTGAACTATCAGCAACAGCGTCAACCCGACGCATCTGCGGGTCGTCGTTTGAAACAAACGTTGGTGTTATATGTAAGAACTTCGATTCTGTCATTCCTGGCGGTACCTTTTGTCATCGCGTTGCTTAACAGCATTACGTACAGTCTGGTCATTAACCAGTTCCGCGGCGTGAGTCTGTTGCACTTTGCACCTATGGCACTGGTAGCGATCTATATTGTGTTTTATCGTGGCTCGGGTTCATTCTCTATTAAGAAAATTAAAGAAATGCTTCGTATGCCAATTAATGTGTTAATGGTTGTTTTGGCACTTGTTGCTGCCGTTGTTGGGTACTATTACTTGAGCCGTACAGGCAACTCGGGTTCAGTAACACCATTAGAGATGTTCCTTCGTACCACGTTGGAAGATACGTTCGGTGTACGTCCGAGATTCAAAGAATTTATGCTGGGACACCCGCTGTTTATCGTTGGCGTGTTCGCCGCTTTAAAATATCGTAAAGTCATCTTTGTGCTCATTATTGCAGCGATTGGACAGTTGTCCATGGTGGATACGTTCGCGCATATCCATACGCCGGCTGTATTGTCACTCATTCGTGGAGTGATGGGATTGGGACTTGGCTTAATCTTCGGTATCATTGCTGTGGGTGTGTGGCAAGTAGCGGAAGGATGTTGGAAAAAATGGTCACCACTTCTCAAAAGTTAGTCATCTCGGGGTATTACGGATTCCGCAATAGCGGAGACGAAGCGGTGCTAAAGTCGATTTTGACAGCGCTGGAAGAGGAAAGCCAAAGGTCGAACATAACGATTGAACCAATTGTTCTCTCGGGTGATCCCGAGTCGACAACCGTCATGTACGGTGTGCGCTCCGTGCATCGTATGAAATTGAAGGAAGTCCGTGAAGCACTCAAGGAGAGTGACGGGTTAATCAGTGGCGGAGGAAGTCTTTTGCAAGATGCAACTGGACTGAAATCCATTCCTTATTATCTGGGTGTAATCAAGCTGGCCCAGTGGCTGAAAAAACCAACGTTTATCTATGCCCAGGGGATTGGCCCTGTGAATCGTAAAATCTTTAATCCGATGATCAAATCGGTCTTTAAGGCCTGCACCTATGTATCCGTTCGGGATGAACAATCTGCAGACTACCTGCGTGGGCTTGGGTTACAGTGGAATCAGATCCATGTTGTACCCGACCCGGTAATGGGCTTGCCATTACCTGAAACAAAAGTTGAGAGGGGCGCAGGTGCTGTCTCAGCAGATGCTGCTACTCAAGCTAATCGAGTGGAACCTTCAACTGGAGGACATACCAAGCTTCCTGTGATCGGCGTTTCGGTACGTTTTTGGGAGTCAGACCGGAAGGAACTTACGGCTATTGCCGCCGGATTGAAAAAGCTGTGCTCCAAAAGAGCGGTGCACCTGCGTTTTCTGCCATTTCATCTGCCAGTGGATGAACAGGCATCACGTTTCCTTATGGAAATGCTCGGTGATGTGACCAGCAAGGGCAGTGAGATTAGCATCACAGAAGATCTGACCGACCCTCAGCTTATGCTGGAGGAAGTCAGCAAGTGTGATCTCGTCATCGGTATGCGTCTGCACAGTCTGATCTATGCAGCTTCGCAATATGTGCCTCCGGTGGGTATCTCGTATGATCCGAAAATTGATCAATTCCTGCTTCGTCTGGACAGTGAACCAGCAGGAAATACGGATACACTCGATGGCGACAAACTCGCCAAGACTGTTGTTGGACTGCTGGATCAACGTTCACAATGGTTGAAGGAACATGAAGAAGGCATCACCCAACTGAAGCAGGAAGCCAGAGTGCCTGCACAGCAGATTATCAACTATTTAGGCCGCAAAGGATGAGATAAAGATGAGTCAGACCGGATCAATACCTACCGTTTCGATCTACGGCATTCCTTTTTCCAAACTGACGATGAAAGAAACGGTAAAGGTTCTCCAGGAAGCTGTGCTGTCCAAGCAGACACCACATCAGGTCATTACAGCCAATCCCATTATGGTTATGGCCGCATTGGAAAATCCCGCAATTATGGAAGTCATGCAAGCTGCGGAATTGATTGTTCCTGATGGAACGGGTGTCGTATGGGCTGCAAACTATTGTGGAGATCCTGTAGCTGAGCGAGTGCCGGGTTTTGAGCTTTTACATGAATTGCTGCGTGTTGGAGAAAACTATCGATGGGGCGTATATCTGCTTGGTTCCACCCCTGAGGTGATTCAAGAAACGGCAGTTCGGTTACAACAGCAATATCCGGCGATTCGAATTGTGGGTTATCGCGACGGTTATTTTGGTCCGGCTGAGGATGAACAGGTCGTCGCTTCCATTCGAGAAGCAGCACCTGATCTGTTGTTTGTAGCACGTGGGGCCGACACCCAAGAACCGTGGATTCACAAGCACAAAGATGCACTGCAGGTTCCTGTAACCATGGGCGTTGGCGGCAGCTTTGATGTGATTTCGGGCAAAACCAAACGTGCGCCTATGCTGTTCCAAAAGTTAAGACTGGAGTGGTTCTATCGCTTATTGCGTGAACCAAGCCGGGCTGGACGGATGCTTGCGCTTCCGAAATTCGCTGTTAAGGTGATGCGTGACAAAGAAAACGTGACGAAAGTCCGTTAAAAACAGGTAATTGCGAGATAAATGCGTGTTTTTGCTAGAAATTGAGGATGGCTTTTCGGGTGTGATGAGCGTATAATTCATTCCGGATTACATGTGTGCCACTCCATGAAAAACGGAAGTTGTTGCATACGGCCACTTCGATGTCAGAATAACCTTTTGATCGCTGTTATCTCTGGATTTCTTTTATCCACCTTTGCAAGGTTGAAATCCCGCGATAGCATATGCTTACGATGTAGCTTTCTTTGAGAAAGCTTGTAGGCGAACGCTTCGCATCTACAGGTTATTTCTGCACTCTCCGTTATCGTGTAACAAAATTTTTCATCAAAAGTGACTAACAATAATTTTTATATATAAAAAGAGATCAGGGGATTTATAATTTCGTACAGGTATTATAATTGGGGGTCGAATGTTCAAATGGTAGCGATCTTTATCATTGGATTTATCGTGTCAATGGGACTGGCTCTTGCCCTGACACCACTTGTCAAAAAGTTCGCAGTCCGCATTGGCGCAATGGATACGCCGAATGCACGTAAAGTACACACACGGATCATGCCACGTCTTGGTGGTCTGGGGATATTCCTGGCCTTTATTATTACAGTTGCTGCATTGCTTCCGTTTGTATCTGCATGGTTCACAACTCGGGACATGAGTTTTGTCAGCGCGTTTCTGATTGGTGGAACGATTATCGTGCTGATCGGAGCACTCGATGATCGGTTTGAACTATCAGCCAAAGTGAAGCTGCTTGGTCAGATCGTTGCTGCTTCTGTCGTTGTATTCGGATTTAATATCCGGGTAGATTTCGTTAACATTCCGTTTCAGGATTCCTATTCTTCACTCGAAGCTTGGGTATCCATTCCGCTGACGATCTTATGGATCGTTGGTGTAACCAATGCGATTAATCTGATTGATGGTCTGGATGGTCTGGCTGCCGGTGTATCTGGCATTGCAATTGGTACCATTGCCGTGATGTCCTTCCTGATGGGGAACATGATGATCGCCTTGATGTGCCTTGTGTTGCTGGGTAGTATTATCGGATTCCTGTTCTTTAACTTCCACCCGGCTAAGATCTTCATGGGGGATACCGGATCACTATTCCTTGGTTTCTCTCTGGCGATGCTGTCCATGCTGGGATTCAAACAAATTGCTATCGTGTCCTTTATTACACCGCTGATCATTATCGGTGTGCCGCTCTCGGATACCTTCTTCGCGATTATCCGTCGTGCGGTACAACGGAAACCGATTTTCGCACCGGATAAAGGTCACCTGCATCACTGCTTACGTGAACTTGGATTCAGTCACCGTCAGACGGTGCTGATCATTTATGGAATTGCCGCATTCTTCGGAGTTCTGGCGATTATCCAATCTTCCGCTGCCATGTTTGAAGCGAACTGGGTAACATTTGTGGTCATCTGTATCATGATGTTCTTCCTCCAGGTGGGAGCAGAAGTCATTGGACTTGTTAGCAAAACGAGAAGACCGGTTATTAACTTTCTGATGCGCATGCGCGTCAAGTTGAATCCGGAGACCCGTTCGAAATCATAAATAGACAAATGTAATGGTTACAGCAATTTTTGAATATTATTCCAGACCCAACCTTATCCCTTGTGGATAAGGTTTTTTGTTTATTTTGAGATTTTTACTAAATAATTGGTACCTTTTGCCGATATATAAAGGTAACTGACTTAAAAGAGGAGAGATGATATTTAATGCAACAAAAGAAACGGCCGTTGGTCTGGATCATGTTGGTCACCATGGTGTTCTCATTGTTCCCACAAGGTCTATTCGGTGGGTCCGTTGCTTCGGCTGCAGATGCATTTTCAACGTATTTTACGCCATCTGATAGAACAATCCGAGAAAGCTCAAGACTTTCGCTTGTCTATGATTCTACTCAAGGCAAGGATAACTCCAACTTTCTGACAAGGGAACTTGTGTATAAAAGCCCTACTTCGTCCCTTGATATTACGGGCACATTTTCAATGGTTAACGGTTCGAGTCTAAAAGTGAAAGTTGAGCAGTTAAAGCTTGTTGAAGAAGGAAACTTGCGTACATGGGTTCCGGATGAAACACGTACTGTAACTACAGCTATCACGAATAGTGGCAGTAACCGTTTTACAGCTAGTAACGTAGGCTTATTTTCAGGATTCAACAGAATAACGTTTATTGGAACACAAGGGAATAGTTCTGTAGAAAGTTCTGATTCATTCTATGTAATGTATGATCCTGCTCCTTATATTGAAAACTTCATACTTTATACAGACCGTACCATCCCAGGTGGCGGTGTAGCGTATAACCTAAATGAAGGTACCGAGACCGTTGTGGATACAGAGCGTGTAGATTTCCAGGGTACAGTTAAGAATGCAACTCAGGTCTCCATTTCAGTCAATGGTGGAGAACCAATGGACCCCCCTGTAACAACGGATGGTAGTTTCTTTGCATCTCAAATAAAGCTATTACCCGGTAAAAATATTCTGAAGTTCAACATTGAAGGTCAGCCTAATGGGATTGAAACGGAACGTGTTGTTTATTATTTTGATAAAACAAAACCTTTCGTAGATCTCAAAGTAACGATTGGAAATGAGACTAAATCTGTAGTGAGTAAAACGGATTTGGCAACTTTCACGGACCCAGATAAAACAAAAGGGACATTAGCTGGTCAGATCCTGGTTCCTTATGTGGAGGGTAGTGGCAAATTCGCAGATGAGGGTACTGTAACCGTCCAAGGTAAAAGTTACAGTATTATAGTACAGGCCCAAGATGAACAGTTGATCACAGGCCCAGATGGAAAATCTGTCAAGTATCGAATGGTAAGCTTTACATCCACTGAGGAGTTTGATCTAACTCCTAGTAGCACTGACAGTACGAAGGCTGCCAAGGATCAGACACTTGTAGTGAAAATAGCCCAAGGTGCGTTCAGTGCGGAATATACAGCTAGTTACGTGTATTCATCAGGTGCACAAGATATTACGAACCTATATTACCTGCCTAACTATAAGGGAGGAGCAGTTGACTCTAAGAGACCACTGAATGGCGCAACATTGCAAGATGATAAACTATATATCCTTGTAGAGTCAGGAAGCTCTCTTGACAAGTTACCAGTTCCAACACTTAAAGGTGTTTACTTACCATCAGGACTTAAACCGGTTGAACTAAAACAATATCTTGGTGCAACAGGTCTAAAGGATAACGAGCAGATATATGAGATTACCAGCCTTGCAAGTGGTAAACAGCAACTTCGTTTTTCATTCAGTGATAATCCTGAACCAGATCTGGCTAAGGTAGTTGAGGTTACCTATGCGACGATTAGCTCAATCTACGTAGGAAGTATCCAGACAGGAGAAACGTATACGTTTGATTCATCCAAAGGAACGCAATACCTGAATGTTGAGGGTGAATTGTTAGGTTTCAAAGACCTGACTGACTTGAAAGCAGAGATGCTTGTTAATGGTCAGTTGACTGCAACAACGGTAACAAGTTTAGTGAATGCTACTGATTTGAACAACACAGGGTCTACAACAGCTCCGGTCATTGCATTCCCGAAAACACAAAAATTCAAATTCAGTCTGCCAATCAAAAAAAATGGTCCGATTTATTACGGAGAGAACACCATTGATATTCGAGCTATTGTTGACGATGCGGGTGGAAGACCGAAAACGATAACATCGGTTCTGAAAATTAATGTAGTGGATTCGTATAACTCAACCATTGCTTCTTTTATGCCAACACGTATCCCTACAAGTAGAGAATTATTTGATAATAAAACAGTCGCGAACTACACGGAAGAGAAATTAAGTAGAATTTTTGCCGTGACTCCTGACTTTATTCTCAAAGACGGTAAGTATGTAACAAGTGAGAAAGAGTTCGATCTCGTGTTCCGAGGAAGTGGAGCGCAAAATATCAACTTGAGTTTCGGTTCAAAAGTGATTTTCAGTAAAACTGTTAATAATACAGAGGTGTTGGAAAGTACAGATAACGGTGCAACAGTTGGAGATATAACCGGCTCTGACTTTGCTGGTAATGAAGATTCATTCATCGGACGGATTCGTGGTCTGAAGTTCGATGCGCCGGGAACCCAAGTGTATACGCTTGAGTTGATTAATAGTACTGGCGCTCGTTCTACACAACGAATTGAGGTTGTACGTGAGCCTGCTCCATACCGAATTCTGGCTCCTCAGCCAACGGTGGGTGATCAGATTGTTGTTAATAAGAACTATGTACGATTTGATATCGAAGCAGAGGGTGCAACTCAAGTTCTGGTTGGCAAAGAACCTGCTGAGAAGCGTACGGATTACAATAATCGTTTTGTGCTTGATTATGTGGGATTGAAGCCTGATAAGGATAATAAAATCAAGATTGAGATCACTCGTGCTGGTGGAACAATTAGTGATACAGTATCTGTGTACTACACTAGTGCAGTGACAACGAATTCACAGTATATGGCTCCTAAAGTAGCTAACAAATATACAGCTTTTAATAAAAACTTACAGCTTTCTTTCCCGAAAGGAACAGTTTTGCAATCCCAAAATTCAATAGGTATTACAAAATTCTATCCAACTAACAAAGTGTTGTTTGGAATTGCAGAACCGAGAAAAGGAATTGTAGAAAAGATAAATGATTACGGGTATGATACTGAAGTTGGAGGCGAATATAAGCCGAAGATTGAAATTCCTCTCTCCGTTTCGGGTAATTTCTCATCTGCATTGGATACAAGTGACTTTGCGTTGATTTCCGATATTTATTGGATCAGTGGAGGTATTGGAGAACAAGGTAATAGAAATGATAGCAGTTATAAGTCAGCTACAGACGGAGTCACACCATACAGTATGGACGGAATTTTCACTACGTTTGCCGCTGAACGTATCCTTACTCCATCCAATCGTGGATCGTTAATCTTGAACTACGATCCGTCAATTGTAGATGATGTGGGTTCAACAATCACCGTATTCCGTCTTTCGGACAAAACGCAGGCGGGTACCTGGGTACCGATTGGTGGTAAAGTAGATACGAAGAAACATACGATCACAGTGCCATTTGATGAGTTCGGATATTATAAAGTAATGAAACAAAGCAGAAGTTACGCGGATATTACGAACCATCCATGGGCAAGAAACTATCTTAATGCGATGTATGCCAAAGGTCTGATGAAACCATTGAAGAGTAATTCGTTTGGTGCAGATGACCGAGTAACACGTGGGGAGTTCGCAACATTGTTGGTTAAAGGTATGGATATTCCAATTACTACTCCGACGCAGCAAACATTCAGTGATGTAGGAAAAGGTACTGGAGCTGAGATCTGGAGTTATGAAGCCATTGAGACAGCAGCACGTGTAGGGATTATAACGGGACGTAGCGATGGATTCTTCCAGCCGCAATTGCCAATATCCAGAGAAGATGCAGCCGTTATGATTGCGCGTGCGATGAACGCCAAACTTGCAGCCAATGATAGCAAGTTGTCTTCAGCACTAGGCAAGTCGTTCCTGGATTCATCTTCAATTGAGTATTATGCTCGTCCAGCTGTACAAGCTGTAACAAAGGCTAAGATCATGGACGGTAGTCCAGTGACTGTAGCAGGATCAACCAAACCACAATACCAATTCAATCCAAAAGGTAACATGACTCGCGCAGAAGCAGCGAAGATTGCTGTGGAATTGCTCAAAAAGAGCACAGGATTATTTCCTAAAACCTTGAGTTAATTCGTTTGATACATTAATGCAATTTAGGAAGGACCTGTCCCTTACTCTAAAGGGGCAGGTCCTTTTCATGGCTGTCAATGAATTGACATAGAGTACTTTTATAATAGAAGAAACAGAATTTTTACCAATAACTATTTTTGTAATTTGCTAGAGTATAAGATACAATAACGGTAAATACACAATGATCTAGAGGGTGAAGTTAGCTAATGAAACCGATTTATTCAAAAGCCCAGCTGGGCTACATGAAGGCAAAGACACAGTTTGAGAAGCAGGCAGTCATTCTGGAGAAAAAGTTGGAAGATACACGTAAGACTCAGGAAATCTCTCAGGAAGTTATGGAAGGGCTTGTACAGTCTACTGGCTTCCATGATGCGTATAACAATCTGGTGCTGGCTGAGAATGAGTTGATTGAATGGTCTCATACAACGATGAAGCATGAGAAAACGTACCGTGAGAACAGACAACCAATTGACGATATGTATCTGAGATTGAACAGCGATCCAAATATGCGTGCCCAAATTATTGAACTCGCGATGAAGATTAAATAACTTATATTTCCAGAACTGCAGGAAAAGCATCCCAATAGGGGTGCTTTTTTATTTTATTTTTTGTGAATTTTGTCGCTTCATAGGTTGAAGTTGCGGGTATAAATAAACGTTGGTAGCACAGACAAACCAGAGATCACAATTCCAGATTCACTGCTGTATCAACGGTTTGAAAAGGTTTTGAATGGCTTCGATACCCGCACTGTACCTATACATAAAAAAAAATCAAAACTTTTTTTGTGCAATCCGCAACTTTTTGAAATCTACTGCGTTTAAAGTGTAGAGTCGAAAACATTGGGCCTGTTACCAAGAATGACCTCGTGAAGAATCTTGTCTATTTTTTAGAAAAAATTGCTTTACGACACGAGAGACCCATTGTATAATACGTAAGGTAGGATTAGGAAACTACTCTATTTACGTGTGATTCTGCTTTACAAACTAGTTTACAAGTTTCTGTGATATGCTCACAGACATCATTTATATTAACTTGCTCACAACTCTGGAAAGGGGGTGCAACAATATATGAGGAATACGAGCGACCCTATTAAAAAAGAAAATTCAAATGTTATGAACGCCCAAGGAGGAGAAAAAAAGGTTATGAAGAAAATTTTATCCGTAGCATTGTCTACAGCAATGGCATTCTCAATGTTTGCATCTGTAGCATTCGGTGACACAGCAGTTTCCCCGCAACAACAGTTTGATGCATTGAAAGCAAAAGGTATCTTCAACGGTTATCCGGATGGTACAGCAGGTCTTGACAAAGACATGACTCGCGCTGAGTTTGCAAAAGTTATCACTAAATTGCTGGGTCTGAAAGAGATCACTGGAACTCTTTCTTACACTGACAAAAACTACACAGCTAAAAACTGGGCTGTACCTTACATCGAAGCAGTAACTGCTGCGGGTATCATGGAAGGTAAAAACGTTGAGAAGAAAATCTTCGACTTCAACGGTAAAGTGACTGTGTCCGAGATGGCTACAATCCTGACTCGTGCATTGGATCTTGAAATCCCAACTGAAACAAACAACACTGCTCCAGCTTGGGCTAAAGGTTATGTTCAAGCAGCAATCAATGCTGGTTTGGTTGATGCAAACACTAATTTCACAGCTAACGCTTCCCGCGAATTGTTGGTAGGTGCAGCTTTCGCAATCGATCAAGCTCAAAGCTTGAAAGTATCTTCTTACACTGTAACTGAAGCTGGTAAAGTTGTTGAGTTCAAAATCAGCGACGGCGAAACAGTAAAAGTAACTTTGGATAAAGCTCTCGAAGCTAACAAAGAAACTGAAGTGAAATTTACTTACAAAGATAAAGAGTTCACTGAAAAAGTTACTTATGTAACTACAGTAGCTCAAGCGGTATCTTCCGTATCTGCTACAAACCTGAAAGAAATCACAGTTAAATTTGATGGTACTGTAGATCAAATGTCTGCTGAAAACCAAAACAACTATGTTGTTAATGGTCTGACTTTCAAAAGCGCTACATTGTCTGATGACAAAACTACTGTAACTTTGTTGGTATCTGAAGGTAACACTTCTTTGACTAACCAAAGATCCACTAGTCTTCAAATCAACAACGTTAAAAATGCTGATGCAACTAAAACATTCACACAAAAAGTAGAGTTTACTCCACTTGATGTTGCAGTTCCAGAAGTAAAAGAAGTTAAAGCTCTGGGAACAAAAGCTTTCAAAGTAGTATTCAGCGAGCCAGTTAAACCAGAATCTGTGAACGCTACTTCTTTCCGTGTAGATAACAACGTGATTGCTGCTTCAGTAAAATACGTTTATCCTAACACTGCAATTGTAACTACAGATTTGACTGCTGGTGAACACACATTGCGTGTGAGCGGCGTACAAGACTACTCTGGTCTGTCCATCGTTCCAGTAGAAAGCAAATTCACAGCAACTGAAGATACAGCTGCTCCTAAAGTTGTTGGTGTTAAATCCAATGACCTGAAAGAAGTAACTGTTGAGTTCGACGAAACTGTGAAAAGTGTAGCAAGTGCGTATGCTAACACTACTGGCAATACTGCTCAAACCATTGAAATCAACGATAATAAAGTTACGTTGACATTCAACAATCCGTTGAATGTATCGGAAAACACAGTTTACTTGACTGCAGTGTCCGACTATAGCAACAACTCTGCTTCCGTTGACACTAAAGTAACTCCAACATTGGACACAGTTCGTCCAACAGTTGTAGATACTAAGTTCAAAATGGAAAATGGTAACTACATTGCTGAAGTTCAATTCAGCAAATCACTGAAATTGGATTCCGCAGAAAACCCAGAGAACTACGTTCTGAAAGATGCAGAAGGTAAAGTTGTAACTGTATCTGGATTGACTTCTAAAGGATACCCAGTTATCAAACCAAGTTATAACAGCAACAATAAAACTGTTACTGTTAACCTGGGAAGCAGCTTGAAATCTGATGCAACTTATACATTGACAGTATCTGGTGTTATTGACACTGCAACAATCGGAAATGTATTGTTGCCTTATACTGCTACATTGAACGCTAACACAGCTCAAAACGGTAGTGTAACACGTGTATGGTCTGACGTGACTAATGGTGTTCGTTATGTATATGTTCAATTCAACAAAACTTTGGCTACTTCCGGTGACGGTAATGCTCTGGATGCAGCTAAATATATGGTAACAAACGTTGATAACACTGGTGCTCCTATTGGAACTCCATATCAAATCGCTAAAGAAAACAATGACATCACATTGATTTCTACAAACACTGTTAGAATCGCTGTTACAAATAACATTGCGATCACTGACTGGGCTAAAGCTAAAGTTTCCGCAAGCTACATTAAAGATTCCGAAGGTAAATACTTCAACAGTGGTAACTACACTGTAGGATCTAACGTAGGTTCTTCCGAAGTACTTGCGACAACTAACGATGTATATGCTACAAGCCGTAACGAAGTTAAAGTTAAATTCAACACAGCGTTGTCGAATGTTAACTTGGGAGACTTCGATCTGAATGGCGTTCGTCCAACAAGCTACACGTTGGCTGATTCCAACAAAACTGTAGTTCTGAAGTTTGCTGATAACACAATCTCTAATGATGTTAACGGTTATACTTTGAAAGCTACTAACCCAAGCACTCAAGATAGCTTCGGTAACAAGCTTCAAGCATTCACTGCAACTGTACTAGATGGTATTGCTCCAACAGTAACTCTGAACAACATTGTTAGAGATAATAACACTGTTACAGTAACTGTTTATGCTTCTGAGGCTCTTACTCAAGATGGCAACTATGGTTCTGCTTACATCCAAGGACTCTTCGACATTGATGCAGGTAGTGGCGTGACAACAACAATCACAGGTGCTTCTATTGGTGGTACTGACAACAGAACTATCACTATTACTGCAAATGTAGTTGGTGACACAAATGGTAAAGTTACAACTGTGAAATTCGATGGTTCTAAAAATAAAGCTGCAAAAGCTATTACTGATGCAAAAGGTAATGCGCTGGATGAGTTTTCTTTCGGAAAACAGTTGACTAATTAATATTTTTTCTGAAGCAGCCTTGCATCTTTATAGATGCAAGGCTGCTTTTTTTTTCGCCCGGCAAGCGTAAAAACTTGGCGGTTAGTTCGAAATAGTTTAACAGTAGAAAAACACCCGCTTGAGGTACTGTCGATTGCGCTCAAATGGTTGAACCGCCGTATACCGAATGTACGTACAAGGTGTGAGAGATAGGCTACTCAATTTTATTTAACTTAGAGAATTTTTAAATTGTTAATACACAACAACATCGTAACTTTCTACCCTTCTCGAACGTTTATACTATAATGTAACAAGCAACTTATGGGAGGTTTGGAAGTGAATCAAAAGAAAATGTTTGTGAGCTTGCTCGCGAGTGCGATGTTGATTAGTTCAACGGCTGGCATTGCCATGGCAGCGAGCACAATCAATAAAAAGTCTGCCACCAGTTCAAATAGCAGCACATCGAAGAAAACGGCATCAACCACGAAAAAGGTTGTACATACACTCGGTAACCTATCGGCTGTTAAAGTGACAGCGCGAAGTTCCGTAAGATTAGCAGATGTAAATATCTTGGCACAGGATGATGGCAATGTGGTTACGTATACATTGTCTTATAAGAACAATGACAGCACCCCAATGATGATGCTCGATTACTGGAGCAAGGTGAAAACCAAGGGTGGAACATCGTTCTCACCTAAACTGATTGCGAAGGATCAGGAAAAGAAAACGGTCGCCCCTGGATCAACAGTTGAGTTGACCTATGTCATGAAAGTGGGTCGCGAGGTGAAACTCAGTGATCTGAACTTCCTCATCGTGAAATGGGATTTCAGTCAAGCTAACTATGAACGTACGCTGGGTAAGTTTAACGTGCCCGCATCCTATAGTATTACCACACCTGTAGGTAAGCCGAAGACGGTTCGTCTAAGCGACTCTGCGGTGAAGGTGAAAGTATCTGGAATTAAAGTGTTTCCAGGTGAAGATAAGAATCAGTATGTGAAAATTGGCGTGAATTTAAACAATATCAGTTATAAATTGCTTGAAAATCCGAATATCAAATGGATCTTACGTACACCAAGTGGTACCAACTATCCGTTAACTCCGGATAAAGACAGTACGAGTGTCAGTATACAGGCTCAAGCTAATAAGGCCCTCAGTCTGATGGCATCTCTTCCTACGTCAGTGAAGCTGCAAAAGTCTGAGCTATTGCTGGTAGAGGAACAGGGTGAAGAGAAAAGTGTTCTGCCTGTTGCTGCATTGCAATTGCCAGAGGCTAGCAAAACGAATGTAGAAGTCGCTGCTAATCAGCCAAACATTATTTCAGTTGAAGGACAACGACTGTCCACATTGATTGAATCTGCCAAAGTTCGAATTGATGATGGTGAGTACAATCTTAACCTTCAAATGAAACTCAAGAATGAAGGCAAAAAAGCCATTAAGGTGCCGACATATACCTTCGAGGTACGTAATACAGACGGAACAGTATATCCGATCGAAACCAAAGCATTGGATACATTGAAGTTGAACCCCGGCGATATCAAGACAATTAAGCTAAGTGTAACCCTTCAGGGTGATGGTGATACAAGCAAAATCAAGCTGTATGTAATGAGTCCTGTAGACAAAAATGAAAGCACAGAATCGACAACTTCTGCTCCAACGAATGGATTTGTTTTCTCTTATCCTGTGGGTGTCTATGCTATTCCTGAATCGGTATCCAGTGGAGATGGGTTGACGACCGAAACTGTCGTTAAGAATAACAAAGGTACATTTGGTGTGTCTTTTGGATCGTTACAGCGGTTGCCGTGGCTTGATAGTGATATTATTGCCGCAAAAGTGACCATTCGTAATGCGGGTAACAAAACAGTTCAACTTCCTGAGCTTGAAGCGATGTTTATGATTGATTCTGCTGAGATTGAAGGAGACAAGAAGCTAATCTACACACAAAGTGGAAAGCTACTTGGAGCCGGCATGACAACAGAGGCTTACCTGTTGACCAAGATTCCTTCCGAATTACGTATATCTCGTCTGGAACTAAGTCTTAACGAGAAAGTTAGTGAAGAAGAGACGAATGAGTGGATCACGTTAAATACGTCCGGATTAATTCCACCCTTATCTTATGTTGGAAGCGGCAAGACATACACTTCGGGTACTGCTGATAAAGAGACGGAAATGGGTGTGCGGAGAACGATTCGTTATCCGGGAACATCATCGGACATCGTATATACCGAATTCGAAATGACGAACAAATCATTGCGTCAAAGTGGTCTCGGTAAACTGGTAGGATACTTCAAAACATCGGATGGCCAGTATTACAGAGCAACTGCGAAACAAGCAGAGCGTCTGCCTGGGCCGGGTCAGAAGTCAATTGTTACGTTCTGGGCTAAGATTCCGAAGTCCGTTACCTTCTCAGACCTGCGCCTAATAGTGGGTGAAGGCATTGCAGACAGCAAGTTTGTAACCGGTGAAGGGGAAGCGACTGCTTATGTGAATGCTTTGGCATTCGAAGTACCGCCAACCTCCATTAGTGTTCAAGGCTCGCTAAGCAATATTGATCTCTATCCGTACTCTTGGACTGCTAACAGTGTGAGAGCATATCTGGCAGGTAGTTCATCCGTACAAGTAGAGGTGAACTATAGCTTGACTCGCAATGAAGAGATCGAGATGGGGGAGAACGAACACAAATTAATCCTCACGCTGACCGATCAAGCAGGAAAAACATATGAGAAAGAACTGACTTTGGGAACCGATCTGAAAGTGGGAACCAACCAGACGCTGAGCTGGAGTGTAGAAGACAGCTTCTTCGAAAAATTACGTGGTGGTTCGTATCGTTTGACAGTATATGATCAATTTCAAGGACAACGTATCCGTCTTGCAGAGCAAAGTTATGGATACGACATTTCTAAGCTTCCAAAAGAAGAACCGGAGTTCCCTACGTTCCCATCGGATGGGTTTTAATAAAAAACAGGCAGCACTATAATTATCCATAAAACCTCGTTTCCACCCAACGGAAACGAGGTTTTGCTTGTCGCATCCCTACTTTTTCTCTATAGTTAAAGTTAATAGATTACCAGAGGAGGAAAATGATTCACATGAAACCTTATATGAAAGTATCCCTTGCAGCGCTCGCGATTGGTGTTGGCGTGTGGGTTGGGTCGGTATACAGCAATACAGCCATCGGTGCAGGTACAAGCCAGCCAGGAACAGCAGACGATCCGGTTGTAACGAAGAGTTATGTAGACCAGCAGATTCAAAAAGCATTGGGTGGAGGTGCTAGCACGGGTTCAGGCAACACATCTGGTAATAACTCCGGCTCTACGGGAAGCGGGAACTCAGGTGGAGACACATCCCTTCCTCCACTGGTCTCGGGCGCATCTGATGCCGTTGAGATCGTAACGGTGAAGCCGGGTCAACAGCTGATCGGAAAGTCCGGCGCGGAGTTCATTGTACGTAGCGGCAAAGCTGTGATCGTCAGTGAAGGTACGAATGGTGTAGCTGATCTGACGGACGGGATTGATCTGACGAATGGACAGGCAGCGCCGACCAATCACCTGCTCTCTTTTCCAAGGGATGGACGGGGGATCACGGTATTGGAAGGAAACAAATATAGCCTAACTGTAATGGTTCGTGGTGGATATACTTTGAAATAGGATTTGTAGCTGTTAAAGGAATTATTCATTAGTCTTACTTTTCATTTGCTCAGATTACCCATTTCTAACAAACATTAATACGGCTAGCCAACCTTGTTCCTGCTCACTCTATAACTGTTGACAATCAATTAATGGAGGTGCAGGAACCATGGCTAGAAGCAATCGCAAAGTGGTACCCGAAAGTCGTCAAATGCTGGATCAGATGAAGTATGAGATTGCTGCAGAGTTTGGTCTCAATGTAGGTTATGGTGGCAGAGGTTTAGCTGGTGCGGATACAGAATTTGGATCTGAACTTGGTAAAGTGAGTGATCACTCCTATGGGCAATACAAAGGGTGGGGACATCTGACTTCCCGCGAGAATGGATCGGTTGGTGGAGAGATCACCAAAAGGCTAATTCGTCAGGCAGAACAGCACTTATAGGGCATTTTCCTTACCCCATTTCGTTTGACACGTCTTGACAAATACGTTAAGATGGCACTTGAGGTATGCAACCTTTTCCACTAGGGAAAGGTTGATTTTCGTTTGAGGCAATTACCTGAAAAATCCTTATCTTCGGTACTGCGGACCCTGCGTCCTTATTCCATTTTGGAAAGCTTCGAGGGTACAGTGAACGAATCGCTGTCATGTTTTGTTCGGGCAATCGCCATACTACTAGTTATGGGAGGTTGAAACTTCATGTCTGTTAAAGGCCGGCATCTATTTACATCGGAGTCTGTAACCGAAGGACATCCGGATAAAATCTGCGATCAGATCTCAGACGCCGTATTGGACGCGTTTCTTGCAAACGACCCCAATGCTCGCGTAGCTTGCGAAGTTTCCGTAGCCACAGGCTTAGTGCTTGTCATCGGTGAAATCAGTTCAGCTTCCGAATACGTGGACATTCCGTCCATCGTTCGTAATACAATTAAGGATATTGGCTACACACGTGCCAAGTTCGGTTTTGATTATAACACTTGTGCAGTTCTGACTTCTCTGAATGAGCAGTCTGCTGATATTGCCCAAGGCGTTAACGCAGCGCTTGAGAATCGTGACCCGGAACAAGTCGCTCGTGAAACAGAAAACATTGGTGCAGGTGACCAAGGTCTGATGTTCGGTTTTGCAACGAACGAAACACCAGAACTCATGCCTTTGCCAATCGCTCTGTCCCACCGTATCGCACGACGTCTGGCGGAAGTGCGTAAGAACGGTACATTGGAATATCTTCGTCCGGATGGTAAAACTCAAGTAACGATTGAATACGACGGTGACAAACCGGTACGTGTGGATACAATCGTTGTGTCTACTCAGCACGCTGAAGAGACTACACTAGAACAGATCCAAAAAGACATCAAAGAACATGTAATCTTGCCTGTCGTTCCAGCTGGATTGCTGGATGAGCAGACTAAATATTTCATCAACCCAACAGGACGCTTCGTTATTGGCGGACCTCAGGGAGATGCAGGCCTTACTGGACGTAAAATCATCGTAGATACTTACGGCGGTTATGCACGTCATGGCGGTGGTGCGTTCTCTGGTAAAGATCCGACAAAAGTGGACCGCTCCGCAGCATATGCGGCACGTTACGTAGCGAAAAACCTTGTAGCTGCAGGTCTTGCAGACAAAGTGGAAATCCAGCTCGCTTACGCGATTGGTGTAGCCAACCCGGTATCGATCAACGTGGATACATACGGAACTGGCAAAGTCAGCGAAGAGAAATTGGTTGAGCTTGTGCGTAACAACTTCGATCTTCGTCCGGCTGGCATCATTCGTATGCTGGATCTGCGTCGCCCAATCTACAAACAAACGGCTGCTTACGGTCACTTCGGCCGTACAGATCTGGATGTACCTTGGGAACAAGTGGACAAAGTAGACCTTTTGAAAACTCAAGCAGGTCTGTAAGTTAGATTCAAAAGTAATGAAGCCCTTGATTCCGTTAAAGGAATTAAGGGCTTTTTTGTGCTTCCATCGATTTCACTGCTTGTCATGGACAAAGGAAAAATTATGGAATAAATCCCCAAATAACTAAATGAAATCCCTTCTCTAACCGAAATACATAAAGAGGTCTGTGCATCAGACAGGAGAAGAAATGCAGATAAGGGGGAAGATCAGTGGAATTCAAGAGAATTGCAAGAAAAGGCATGCTCGGAATCTTAATTGTTATGTTGACGGCTCAAGGTTGGCTTACGGGATGGAGTGGAGTCGAGCAGGAAGCATATGCGGCCAATGAATTAAGTGCAAATGGAATAACGAATACTGTTCCTGCGGTGAACGGCAAAAACGTCGATGGATCATTGCCGTTACGTATTGAATTTGCGAGACCGGTTTCAAAAGTAATCGGTCCGGAAAGTAAGATATCCATTAAACGTGTCAACGATGATTCAGAGGTTGTTTCTGTAGACGTATCCAGTGAACTGGTAACGATTGAAAGCTTAGGGCTAATCACGAATCCTTCTGTACCTGTGAACGATACCGAACCGTCTACAGGAGAAGATACAGCTTCACCACCACCTGAAGGGAAATTTGTAAGCATCCAACTCCCAGAAGGAAATATTCTTCCTGGTGGAACATATTACGTTCAAATTGATGCAAATGCATTTGCTTACATGGATGGTGAGAATCTTACTTTATTTCCAGGATTATTGAACAAAGCGTGGACGTTTAGTACTCAAAATATAGGCTTGCCGGCAGTTACAGGCAAGATACCCCAGAACGCAGCTGTTCAGGTGAAACCTTCGGATCATCTGACAGTGTCGTTTAGTCTACCGGTTGTTGCTGGAGCAGGCACACTTCAAATTTATCAAGGGAGCGGAACAGGAACTTTATTTGAAGCAATTCCAATCACGTCTAAAGGATCACCACGAATTACTGGTCTTGGCACTAAGACGATTACAATTGATCCTGTAAAAAATTTCAATAACAATAGTACATATTATATCGTGATACCTGAAGGTTTTTTACGAGATCAGCAGGGGAATGACATCCGTGGAATCAGCGGCATGGATTGGGGATTCAATGTGCAGTCGGACCCAACTTCCCTAACGGTGTCCACCTTGTCTCCTACCAATGGCACCACGAATGCGCCTTTGTCGGGCAACCTAACAGTGACGTTCAACAAGGAACTGGACCGTAGCTTCCCAGGTCAAGCTATTCTCAAGAAAGCAAATGGAGCAACCGTTGATTCGACGACAACCTTTAGTTCGAACAACAGACAACTGATTATTACGCCAACAAGCACATTAGAGAATAATATGAACTATGTTGTCGATATTCCTGCCAATACGTTTCGTGATCAAGCAGGTAATACATTCGCAGGTTTGAATGGATCTACATCATGGGCTTTCAAAACCTTAAGCAGAGATACAACAATACCTGTAATTAAGAGTGCCAAGATGCATAGTAACAACACGATTCGTCTAACGTACGACAAGTGGCTTAGCAGCATCAGCCCACTGAGCAGCAGTTATACCGTTACCGTGAATGGAGAGAATCGAAACGTCAGCTCCACTTATATCTCAGGTGACAGTGTATATGTTGTCTTGGATACGGGTGTAGCGGTAGGACAAGTTGTGCGAATCGCATATGCACCCGGTACTACAGGTAATCGTCTTACAGATCAGTCTTCCAATGCTGCGGCTGCTTTTGGCGCAAGAGATGTGGAGAACGGTTTAGATTCTGTTATGTCCAAGCCGCGAGAAGGTAACGTGTATTACAGTACAATTACGTTGTACTACCCTGAGACGGTATATATCACTTCAAGTGATGCAGCAAGACAATTCAGTGTAACTGCGGATCAGTCGGCTGTAGGCATTAGTAGCATATCGATCAATGGCAGCTCTGTGGTGACATTGAATCTTAGTCGATCCATTACGGATGGTGAAGTCGTTCAGGTTGCATACACGCCAGGTTCATGGCCTGTAAAAGATACACGTGGACAGGCTCTTGCTGGATTCAGCGGCTTCTATGTCCGCAATTCAATTGATACCAAATCACCTGAGTTCAAGAGTGCTGAGGTGAGTGGCAACAAGTTATGGGTGCGTTACAATGAACCACTGAACATGACGAATAAACCCCTCAACAGCCAATATTCTGTTCTGGTCGATGGTAAGCCAGTCTTCGTTAATGATTCCGAGATCGAAAATGATCTGGTCACGTTAACGCTGGCTTCAGCGGTGAAAGATACACAAAATATATCGTTATCATATGTACCTGGAGCATTGCGATTAACGGATCTAAACAATAACCCAGCAGGATATCTCAATCTGACTCCAGTAACGTACACATATGGAAATGGCAAAATCCTTTCGGCTACGCTTCAGGGAGACACGGTTCAAATTAATTTCCGTGATTCAATCCAGTCCCAGGCTGCACTAACAGCATCTCAGTTCAGTGTAGTGATTGGTAATTCAACCACAACTGTATTGTCTGCTTCAGCTTCTGGCACTGTGGTGACGTTGAAAGTGGATACTTCAGCAGTTACATCGACAGCTACTCAGACGGGAACGGTGAGTTATGTACCTGGGGCTTTGCCGTTACGGGATGCGTCGAATGTCACGATAACAGCATTTGGTCCACTTACGTTACAACAGACGAATAATAGTTCGAACAATAATCAGTCGGGAAACCGTCCTTCCTGGTTGTCGGAATTGGATGCATTGAACTATGGTCAGTCTTTACTTGTGATGAATAATACTACGGCTTCTGCTGTATCTGCGATGTCCCACTATAATCGCCCGACTCGTCAATTCAACGTGGATGCAACCAAGTTGATTCAGTCCTTTGAATACGCTGGAGCAAACGGGAAATTGACTCAGCCGGTGGTATTTGAGATTCCGGACAGTGAATCGGCTGCTTATGTTGGATTCCCATTAAATGCACTGACTCAGATTGCTGCAAGTTATCGCACAGGCACTATTGGTGTGAAATATGGCGATCTTCTCTGGACGGTGCCACTGTCTAATTTAGATATGGCGGCTATGAGTCGGAGTGTAGGAACGTCAAACACAAGTGCTACGACAGCAGCAGCAGTTCCATCCTTATACGTTCAGTTAGGGACGGTACCTGTGTCTTCATCGGGGACGATGGAAGGCTTGATTGCAGGTGCAGGAGCGCAGAAGCTTGGCAACTATACGGACGTATATTTGTATACCGGTAATGGAACAAGCGATCAACGTGTAAATCAGAATGTCAAAAGCCAACTGGCCATGCAATTGGCTGCCAATACCCCGAGTGTAACATCTGGATTTACGTATATCGATCCAGTTACGTTTAGGTTATCCAATGTACCTAGTTCCTTTAAAAATACGACAGGTGGTGTAGTTGTTCGAGGACAGCTGAATGGCAATCAGTCGGTAGTCCCTGTTAACAACATCGTTAGTTATCCGGATACGGCGTCACACTGGGCTAGTGAGGTCATTAAGGAGCTCTCTGCCAAATGGATAATTAACACACCGGGTGGTTCCTTCTACCGACCGAATGAGAACATTACACGTGCGGAATTTGCTGAATTGGTCGCTAGAGGTCTAGGACTGAATGGAGAACCTACTGCAGCAAGTCGTTTCCAGGATGTTCGTAGCGGTAGTGTGACAAGTGCCTATATCGGTGCTGCTGCTGAAGCGGGAATCATTACAGGAAATACCGATGGTACCTTTAAGCCGGATCGCCCTATTACGCGTGAGCAGATGGCACTTATGATGGTACGTGCTATGAACTACGGTGGGAAAACAGTCTCTCTTCAATCTTCCGCTGCTACCACTCTATCCAAGTTCAAGGACAGCAACAAAATCCAGTCCAAGGATTCTGTTGCCAAAGCGGTGCAGGAGGGAATCATTCAAGGCATGACAGCCAGAACATTTGAACCTCAGGGAAATGCAACTCGTGCACAGGCAGCAGTGATGTTGAAGCGGGTTTTGGACAAGTTAGGATATCTATAATTTAATAGGGACACTTCAAGGAAGCGCATTTCTTGAGGTGTTCTTTTTATATAATTAGATAAAGGACTAAGGAGAGTTGAAGTTTTATAGAAAGGGTGACTTTTTTGAACATTACTAAGATAATCAAAAAAGTTTTATATGAACGACTTCGAGAATTATCATTTGTTTATCAAGAATCTTCATCCAATCCTTGGGTTTTTGTTAGATCTAGAAATGGTTATTCTAAAGAAATTATAGAAATTGATAGAAGTGATTGGGAATCATGTGCCATTCGTTGCACTTTCCAAACGGATTCTAAGTCAATTAGTAGTACAAAGCTTGCTGAAGGAAAGGTTCATGAGTGGTATGTATATCGTAATAATGAAGAACTGCATCAAATTCTTAACTATTTTGGTGAACTCATAAAGAAATACGCTTTGCAATGGTTTGCAGAGCATGCAGTGGCTCTTTCGCCCGCACCACCCAATTACCTAGGCACTGAGTGGATTGACTTTATGCATGATTTCGTCGAGACAAATCATATTAAGTTAGAGGTTCCAAGTTCGATTGTTATATTAGATGAGTTGATAGTACAGGGGATAGATCAAAATGAGATATATTCGGTAGGCTTTTGTTTTGGGGAAATTATTATAAAACGTTTTGGTGCAGAATGGGAGTATACTAAAGAACAAGGTCCGATGATAAAAAATATAGCTGGTAATCCTAGATTTAGACGATCACCGCATGAATTGGTGAAAAATGTATTAGAGAGTCAAAACCAATTATCATTACAGAGGTACTATAATGATATTGAATTTGTGGTAGAAGACTTGTAAGTTAATAGGTAATATATGAATCATAAATGGACTTCTGTTGTGCTTACTCGTGCACAGACGAAGTCTATTTTTTGATTAGTTTAACTACATAGCAGAAAGTGTGGAATTGATTAACCAATATATACCTCAATCTTACCTGGGGGCGTAACTTTTTCCACAAAAAGCAGTCTATTAATAGAAGAGTATACTAGAGATCTCGCTATCGGCTGCCTACTTGGCAGTGTTCGTGATGTCTAAGATTGATATACAAGATGGGAGAGACGTTTCAGACATGCTGGGGAAACATGAGAAACAGCTGGAAGACGTTAAGGGCAGTAAGGTGAAGAAATGGGCGATTGTGACGCTGGCGGGTGTGATCTGGATTGCACCGGTGATGAGCGCAGGCGGGCAGATGTGGTCAGGCACTTCGTGGCAATCGGTGGCCGCTGCAGCATCTACAAATACAAGCAAGTTGAGTGAAGAAATTCTGACTTCGGGTGCGAAGCTCATGAAATACAGATATACAACAACACGTTCCGGTTCCAAGGTCAACGTACTGGCGGATGTAATCCAGGTGGATTTGCAGAACCCGTATGTGAAGCTGGATGTGATGACAGGCAAGGGCGGTAATCTGAACAGTAAACAGAGCACGGGTGCCATGGCTAAGGAAAATGGTGCAGTAGCTGCTGTGAATGGCGATTACTTCAATGTATCCGGCGAGCTCGCACCAATTGGTGGACAGGTCTCCGATGGCGTTCTGGTCTCCACACCTTCCGAACTGTCAGGCATGTATGCCCTCACGGTGACCAAGGATGGCAAACCGATGATCGATGAGTATTCTTTTGACGGAACTGTGAAGGCGCAGGATGGTTCAACTTTTGCTTTGCGTGGGATAAATAAAGAGGATTATACGGTAGAGTCGGGTGCGGTGAAGTATAGTCATGCCAACTCGATGTATATTTATACACCGGCATGGACCTCCACCAAACGTCCAAATGACCCTTCCACAACGCCGACAGAGGTACTCGTGCAGAACGGAGTAGTTACCCAAATCTCGGATAAAAAAGCGTTAAACATGACGGTGCCGAAGGATGGGTACATTTTGCGTGCGCATGGAACAGCGGCAACATGGATCATGAGCCATCTATCCGTTGGGCAAACCTTGGATGCGGATTACAAGTTAAAAGCCAAAACAACCGGACAATCGGTTGATCCGAGTAATCTGGAGATGATGATTGGCGGTCACACCATTTTGGTAAACGGTGGCAAGGCAGCTTCCTTTTCCCGTGATATCGCATCTTCCGGCATCGGTGGCATTCGTGCAAGAACGGCAGTAGGATACTCCCAGGATGGTCGGTATGTCTATATCATTGCAGCGGAGAAAAACAGTAACAGCAGTGGGATGTCGCTGACGGAACTGCAATCCTTTATGACCAGTGTGGGTGTCTGGAAAGGCATGAACCTGGATGGAGGCGGCTCCACAACCATGGTAACCCGTCCGTTAGGTGAGCAAACCGCCGGTCTGACGTTCAACACAGAGTATGGCACCGAGCAACGTCAGGTTGTAAACACGCTGGGTGTGTTCTCTACGGCTCCTGTAGGTAAACTGAAGGGCTTTGCCGTGAGTGGCAGCCAAACGTTGCTGGTGGGGCAAGAGGGCAAGTACACAGCCAAAGGATATGACACCTACTACAACCCGATCGCAACAGGCGATATCAGCATGTCCTGGAAGTCCAGCAATAACGGCATCGTGAGTGTCAGTAACGGCACGATCAAAGGCGTGAAGCCAGGTACAGCAACGCTGACGGCAACGAGCAATGGAGCTTCATCTTCTATTAAAGTATCGGTATTGGGTGGAAGTGAATTGGCTTCACTGACAGCAGGATCAGGTCTCGGTTCGCTTAAAGCAGGGACAACGATGTCCATTCCGGTAACGGCAACAACGAAGAGCGGACAAAGTGTTACGGTTCCGGCAGACTCGCTGACATGGGAATTTATCGGGTTCAAAGGTAAAGTCACTGCTGACCAATTAACCGTATCTTCTGTCAATTCCGGTGCACAAGTAGGATATGCGATTGGACGTTATGATGGTTACAGCACAGTCGTTGTACTCTCGGCTTCTGCAAGCGAAACGATCTGGGAGAACTTCGAGAACGTGAATTATCCGGTCAACTTCACAACGAACGCAGCGGGTGTAACTGGTTCGGCAACCGTTACAGCAGGAACTGGTGAAAAAGACGGCTCCAATGTGCTGCAACTTGGTTATGATATGACTGCTGGAACAGGAAAAATGTACGCTTATGCACAACTGAATGGCTCTATCGGTAGAGAGGTATCTGCTGCAGCTACATCGATGTCAATGGATGTTATGGGAGATAAAAGCCTGAACTGGTTACGTGCCGAATTCACGGATGCCAATGGCAAAACGGTATATGCCGATCTCGCCAAGGCGATTGACTGGGACGGGTGGAAGAAGCTGAGTGTGGACCTGAACGGACTGAACATCTCCTATCCGGCGAAGCTGAAGCGGGTCTATGTGGTGAACGTAGAGGAAGGTCAGGATGAGCGTGCGAAATCAGGTACGGTTGCTTTTGACAATATCGCATTCACGATGCCTTCCAAGTCCAGTGAAGTCGGATTGCCTACGGGGACTGCCTCACTTGTGCTTGGACAGAAATCGATGACGGTGAACGGAACGAAAAAAGCGATTGATGCAGCACCGGTCCTTAAAAATGGTACAACGTATGTGCCAATCAAACATGTTTTGGACGCTTTTGGTGGTCAGGCAAGCTGGGATAGCAAAAATCAGCGGATCACGGTATTACGTGGTGGCAAGCTGATTGATCTGATTGTAGGGCAGAAAGAATTCATTCTGAATGGTAAAAGACAGAGCGCAACTGTTGCACCATACGTAACGGGTGGTAGGACTTTAGTCCCGCTCAGACTCGTTTCCGAGCAACTTGGTCTCACTGTAAAATGGGAACAGAAAACGAAGACCGTTACCATCTCATCGTGATATGGTATGATATATACCGGAAACGATAGAAATGGAGTCGAACAAACGTGGATTTACAAGCCGATGCCATAGACCGCGTCATTAAAAACGCCATACAAGTCATGGAAAACAGCAAATATCAAATGTTCGAAATCATGGACTCGACTCGCGATGAGCTGAAAACACTCAACGAGGAGTTGAAGTCGGTGTTGAAGGAGACGGCGGAAACGATCGAGAAAGTAGATCAGTTGGAGCTGAACTACCGCCGTTCCCGGATCCGGCTGACTGAGGTTAGCCGCGACTTTGTCCGTTATTCCGAGCATGATATCAAGCAGGCGTATGAGAAAGCAACACAGCTGCAGCTGGATCTGATGATTTATCGTGAGAAGGAAATGTATCTGAAGGCCCGTCGGGATGACCTACAGAAGCGTGCCAAAAATGTGGAAGCTTCTGTGGAGCGTGCCGAGACCATCGGTTCGCAGATGGGTGTTGTACTCGAATATCTGTCAGGTGAACTAGGTCAAGTGACCCGGATCATTGAAAATGCCAAAAATCGACAAATGATTGGTTTGAAAATAATTTTGGCCCAGGAAGAAGAGCGGAAACGTATTGCTCGTGAAATTCATGACGGGCCTGCCCAGATGCTCGCCAATCTAGTGCTTAGGACGGAAATTGTAGAAAGAATGCTCATTAAGCAGGATTTTAAGATGGTCCAGGCCGAAATAGTAGATTTGAAAGGCCAGGTTCGTTCCAGTCTTGAAGAAATGAGAAAAGTTATTTTCAATCTGCGTCCTATGGCACTGGATGATCTGGGACTGATTCCAACGCTTCGGAAGTACGTGCAGGATTTTGAGGTAAAAACGAAAATCCGGTCGCTTTTTGAAACAAGAGGTAAGGAACATCGTTTATCTTCAGCCATGGAGGCTGCAATCTACCGCCTCGTGCAGGAAGGTCTGTCGAATGCTGCAAAGCATGCTTATCCCACTTATGTTGTAGTGGAAATTACATACCAGGCTCAGCTCGTCAAAATTGTCGTTCAGGACAATGGGCTTGGGTTCAAACCGGAGCTTCTTGCGAAGAAAAGCAAGGATCATACCCACTTCGGTCTGATTGGGATGAGAGAACGGGTTGAACTGTTAGAAGGAAGAATAGAGATTGAATCCGGAGAAAATCAAGGAACCAAAATAGTGATTCATATCCCGACAAACGTGGATAAGGGAAAGGAGTAGCAGGATGATGGAAAACCGTGATACTGGTAAAGCATCGATTAAAGTTCTTTTGGCTGATGATCATCAGCTGTTCCGTGAGGGACTGAAACGCATTTTAAATATGGAGGACGACATTGAGGTCATCGGCGAATGCGGCGATGGTATTCAAGTGCTCGAATTCTGCAATCAGGATAAACCTGATATCGTATTGATGGATATCAACATGCCAATCGAAAATGGGGTAGAAGCAACGGAGAAATTGCGTGAGCTGTTCCCTGATGTCAAAGTAATTATCTTGTCCATTCATGATGATGAAAGTTATGTGTTTGAGACGCTTCGTAAAGGGGCTAACGGATACTTGCTGAAGGATATGGAGGCCGAGTCTCTGATCAATGCGATTCGTTCCGTGCATGAAGGACATGCGTTCATACATCCGAAAGTAACAGGCAAACTGATCATGCAGCTGCGTCGTATGACGTATCTTAATGAAACAGGGGCAATGAGTGAAGGAGCTTCGAAGGAAGCAGGTGTTAAATTTGTCGCTGGCGACAATAACCCGCTCACACGTCGTGAGGCTGAAGTACTTCGCTTGATGGCAGAAGGTAAGAGCAATAAAATGATTGGTGAATTCCTGTTCATCAGTGAAAAAACAGTAAAAAACCATGTCAGCAGTATTCTGCAGAAGATGGAAGTGGACGACCGTACTCAAGCTGTTATCAATTCGATCAAATATGGTTGGGTTACGCTCTAATACCTTATGTTTTTCGTAAAGCAGTATTCTTATGGTAAGTCAGTCCATTGGTTGATTCAACCTAGACGAAGTATAGATTGGTGTTCACTCGCGCCCTTTCCAGAATGTTGGATTGGTCTGCGGGTTAATGGACTTTATCACTGCAAATGAGCAAAGTGTAAGGCTGTGCGGAACATATGTTCAAGCTTAGGCGTGAATGAATGACCTGGCCTGTCTTTCTTCGTCCGGTGTCGATCAGCGTGGAATATGAGTGATAGGAAATGCAAGTGTAACCCTTCAGGAAGTACAGCATATACTTGTTGTATACAGGGATGTTCGCCATGGGTGAGCATGACCTTCCGAGGAGGTGCAGTTGCCATGGTTGCTCATCTGACTATGATTCTGCTCATATACTTCCTGGCGGCAATGGCCGTTCATGCCATGCACCAGCGCCATCTTTCCCGTCCGGAATCTGAAGGTTTCGAGCAGATTCTGCTCATCCCTTCCAATCAGGCAGGGCGGATCGAAGGCATTGTAAGAGAACTTTGCCGGGAATTGTTATACCGTGGTAAGAGCTTCAGATTAACCGTTGTTGCTGATCGGACAGAAGCGGAAACGATTACGATTATTGAAAAGCTTATGCAAAGGCAAGGCATGGAGACATCTTATCTGCCTGCTGTCCCTGCTGATATTGAACGGGTAGCACAGACCGATCACACGTTTCGCCTGATTGATTTGCGTGAGTCAGAGCAATAAATCATCATGTGAACGGAAATGGGATTAGCATTTCGCAGATCTACAGTGAAAAGATTACAGCAGAAGCTGTAGTCTTTTTTTGTAATTGTAGCCAAGTCTGCTTTTAAATTAAAAATGGGTTTTTATGCAATCTATGGTTATTGTCTGGGTTTTGACGAGTTCATGAGTATTAAAATAAACTTTTCGAAGTCAGAACTCTTAATTTAAAAGTATAGACGATTCAGATTGGAAAAAGTTTCGCAATTTTAGAGAAAGATTCTGGTTATTAGCAGAATTTTATGATGGATCATGTTGTGTGACTAATGTTGTGATGTAGAGATTCAATTGGTATAGTGATAAGTAAGATTAATCATACGAAGATGGAATATGGACATGAAGCACATGCTCCGGCGAACAGCCGGATTGGCATGTGCTTTTTTTGCGTTCAGGAGAAAGTACGATGGGGGAGGAGAGTAAATGAAGGTTGCTTTGTATATGTGCCGTGTAGGGGAAGGGTGGAACATGATGTTATCACTCGATATTCGAGTGGATGTGGTTTGGTGGCTGGAGGGAGGAAGTGGTCGACATGTGCTGCGCTGGTTGCTGTTAGACAAGGCGTTACCGTTAAGTCAGGCATCCTGGTTGGTTGAACATTTTGAGATGGAGCGAGGTATGGATCAGTGGGGCCAGCGCGAATGGCAGAACTATCTTGCGCGGAAGCTGGATGTGTATGAATTGGCCTCGGGGGAAGTTGAGGCCAGAAAAGGCATAGCGGGCAAAGGGGGAAGTACCGCTGTGCGTGGCAATCAGGTAGGCGGGATGCCCGAGCCGTATCCCGCCGGGCAGTGGGCTCAGCTGGAGCGGGACGCGGCCCTGCTGGCTGAGCGGATCAGCGGCCGCCAACTACTGGCGGCCGAGGCGGAGGCGTTGCTGGCGGACACCGCCCAGCCGCCAAGGGAGTGGCGCGCGGCTGCGCAGCTCGCGCGCTTGCATGGGCGGCTGAGTATCACAGCCGCCCTCGAAGGGCCTGCCACGCGCCGTCGGCACGCGTGGCTTGGACGCGCGCGGAGCGAGCCCCGCTGCCACCGTTGTGGCAGCGAAGCCAGGCAGCGCGTGCCCTGCGCTGCTTGCGGCCTGGCGGCGTGCGCCTACTGCGAGGCTTGCCTCGCGCTCGGGCGCAGCCGTGCTTGTGCGCTGCTGCTACGCAGCGCAGCGCACGGGGCCGTGCCACGACGCGGCGAAGCACCGCGTGGCACGGCTTTGGCCCCCACCGGCGGCGGACTCGCCCGGTGGGGGCTTAGCGCAGCGCAGAGCGCGGCAGCAGCCGCGGCGCTTGCGTTTTTGGCCGGCCCACCCGCAGGGGATGGGCCGGGGCGGTTCTTGCTGTGGGCCGTGACCGGGGCCGGCAAGACGGAAATGATATTCCCACTGCTCCAACATACATTGGATCGTGGCGGACGAGCGCTGGTCGCTACACCGCGCAGGGATGTGGTACTGGAACTGGCCCCGCGCCTGGCGAAAGCTTTTCCGGACACCTCGCTCGCTACCCTTTACGGAGGCAGTGACGAACGCTGGAAAGACGCTCAGCTCACGCTTGCGACCACACACCAACTGATGCGTTTTTATCAGGGGTTTGATCTCGTCATTATCGACGAACTGGATGCTTACCCGTACCACAACGATCCCATGCTCGCTCACGCGGCGGCATCCTCATGTAAACCAGACGGGAATTTCGTTTATCTATCTGCTACACCGCCAGCTCGGCTGCAGAGGGAAGCAGCACAGGGGAAACTAACCCATGCCAAAGTTCCAGTACGTTTCCACCGCCATCCTTTGCCCGTGCCAAGATTGATCAAAATGGTTACCGTTGCTGAATGTATTAAGAAACGAAATCTTCCTTCTGCCTTGAGGACTAACATCCAAATTTCATTGAAGCGTGACGCTCAGGTATTTGTCTTTGTAACACGCATTGCCCAGATTGAGGCGTTTGTGAATCTAATGCGTCGTACTTTTCCCGGAATCCATATCGAAGGAACTTCATCTCAGGACCCTGATCGCGCTAGCAAAGTTATAGCCTTTCGTGAACGCAAAATTCGTCTGCTCGTAACCACCACAATTTTGGAGCGTGGCGTTACCATTCCACGTAGCGACGTCTTTATATTGGATGCAGACAATGGTCTCTTTGATGAAGCATCGCTGGTCCAGATGGCGGGTAGAGCAGGGCGTTCCATGGATGACCCAGCGGGTAGAGTGGTTTTTGCATCATCTCGTCGGACACGTTCACAGGTGAAGGCCGTTGCACAAATTCGGAAAATGAACACCATCGCTCGTCGCAAAGGCTACCTGCACCCACCATCCTAAACTTAATCGTTATCTGACAAGTTCGTATCCACATTGCACAATACATTCCCAAGACTGGAGGTTTGCTCATCCATGTTCAACTGGTTCAGCAACATAACCGATCACGCGCAACACCTGACCCAGCGTCTCCATCACCTGCTCGCCCCGCCGGGAGCGACTTGTTTAACATGTGGTACTCGAGCGATTCTGTCTTCAATCTATCCGGGCATATGCCCACGTTGTGTGAAGCAGATTCCATGGATTCGTTCTATCCGCTGCCTGCGTTGTGGTCGGGGTGTTGGGTGCCCGGACTGTGCTCGTCCACACATGCAAAACCGTTCTTTTATCGCCAACCGCAGCGCCGTACAGTACAACGCTCTCATGAAAGAATGGATAGGCATGTACAAATTCAGAGGTCATGAAAGATACGCGCCGCTCTTAACCGCGCTGTTGATTCAAGCCTTTCAAGCGATGAGTGATGAACAGAATTCTGCTTTGGCAAAAGAACCCCCAGCCCCCGTGGCTCATTCCGCCACACATGCTCAACAAACAAAGCCGCAATGGCGGCCTGACGCGGTCACCTATGTCCCGGTGAGCAGCGAGCGTCTGGCCGAGCGCGGCTTCAATCAGGCGGAGCGGCTGGCTGCTGGGCTCGCCACCGCCTGCCGCCTACCCATCGTGGATCTGTTGCAGCGCCAGATCAACACCACCAAACAAAGCTTCAAATCACGCGGTGAGCGTATCGAAACGATGAAGAATGCTTTCTCCATCAACCCGGATGGCATGCATTTAATTGAAGAGTTATACAGGGGATTTCATCTGCCAACACATATGGGCATATCGCATGCCAAACCCTTACAGTTACTGCTGATTGATGATATTTATACAACAGGTAGCACCTTGGACGCTTGTGGCCGGGTTATTCTAAATGCTGGATTCGCTATGAAGATTCCAGTCGAGATTTACACGCTGACATTGGCGAGATCGTGATCGGCAAATCAGTATACTGAGCTACTGTTTAATATTCTTCAAGTTTGCCTGTATACACAACCTACGCTTTACCTTCTAGTAGACAGGAAAATATGTTCTTTTATTAATTGTTGGTATATATATGCGTATCTCCTGTCCATTTTTACCGTTTGAAATATGGTTGTTTAAAGAAATTATAAATGAGAGTGTAATAAGAAATTTTTTACATGTAAAAAAGAGGAATTGATTTTCTCGCGCAGAATAGATAGTTTTGCCGTTCACCACTGGTGACAGCATAGGGAGTGGCACAACATATCTGTTGAAGGGGAGAACAAAAGTGGTCGCAGGAAAAAGAAAAAATGGATTTTACTTATGGACCGTCCGTCTACTAGTATTCATGCTGGTATTCGGACAGTTTGGCGTGTATGGGGGGAACCGGGCACATGCAGCGGTAGGAAGTGGAGTAATTTCATCAAGCAATGATTATCAATATGTAATGACCAACGACAACGGCCAACTACAAGTGAACCAAAAATCAGTTAAACTGAGTTGGGCGAGATCCTACAATATTTCATCAACAGGTTATTCGTTCACCAGAATGCAGTCTATCCTGGGTTTCACAAGTGATATTACTAATATAAGTTTTGGATCGTATACTTCAAAATATTCTGGACAGATCGACAATGCTTTTCTTATCGATCTGAGCAAAATTCGTGAGATTGCTACTGAGATGACGTACAGACAACCGTATAACCAAGTTGGCGAGTGGACGATCACACACTATAATGTGCTAGGTCAACTAACGCCAATTGATGTACACGATTATGATGTTAGACAATTGAGTCTGGTTGTGAACGCAGATACGGGAGAAGTTGTAGACTTTTACTCTGAACTTAATCCGTATTATACACGTAAAGCTGAACCCGCTTCTTTTACCAAACAGGAGGTAAATCCGTTACCGATTAATAACGTACCCTCTGTGCCTTCGAATATAACGGGTAACTCAAGTGAAAACACGACTCATATTCGCTGGGATCATGCACAGGAAGCTGTACAGTATGAAATTGAGCGTGATGGTATTTTAATGGGGCCTTATTATGGTACGAGCTTGGATGATGCCGTACTCATTCCTAACAAAAATTACTCTTACAAAATACGTGCTATGAATTCTATAGGGAAAAGTGATTGGAGTAGTGTCTTTAATATCAAAACACTGCTTAACGAACCTGTTATCTCCACGAGCTCTGAGCAAGGGAAAAATATAATAGAGTGGACTGCAATTAATCATGCCGATGGATATCAACTCCAGATTGATGGTGGAGCCCCAATTGATCTAGGTAAAGTAACTACTTATGAACACGTTGGTTTGGAGGCGAATTCCAGTCATACCTATGCATTAAAAGCAGTATCTTCAGATAATGAGAGCAACTGGAGTAGAACGGCTACACAACTTGTTGTACCTGACTCAGCAAGTGGTTTGAAAATTACAGAAAATACATTTAATAAAATCTCTTTAAGTTGGACTGCAATTAAAGGTTCTAGTGGATATGACCTGGAGGTTGATGGAGTCGTCGTTCCGGTCTCTGGAACAACATACAGCAAGACAGCTCTTACGCCCAATACCGAGCACACATTTCGATTGAGATCTAAAAATGCAGGCGGTGTAGGTAAGTGGACTGACATGCTACCTGTTTCGACACTTCTAAGTACGCCTGTTATTAAAGCGATTTCTTCCCAAGAAGATATGATTTTGGCATGGCCTGTAATTGAGGGGGCTACCTCTTATGAGGTTGAAGCTGATGGAGTTAACGTAGGAATTGTTGTAGATCCGGCTTATACACACACTGACCTATCACCAGGGACACTTCATAAATATCTTGTACGAGCTTTGAATGATACGAATACAAGTGCATGGACTACAATGTTGTCCCAAAGTACACTCCCTGGTCCTGTTTCGAATCTCACTATAAACTCGGTCACTAATGCAGCTATTGGTCTGAAATGGACAGCAGTGACAGGAGCGACAGGATATGATTTGGAGATTGACGGTGCACTTGTACCTGTCACTGGCGTAGCCTACACAAAGAGTAGCCTTGCAGCGAATACAGAACACACCTTCCGTATTCGTTCGAAAAATGCTGCAGGTGTGGGTGAATGGAGTAATCCGCTCAGTACAACGACACTGTTGAATACACCTGTATTAAAGGCGGCATCAGAAGAAACGAATATCAACCTGACTTGGGCTGATGTAGCAGATGCGACTACATACGAGATTGAGGCGGACGGAGCAGTAGTGGCAACGGTAGAAGAGCCTAACTATAACCATATAGCGCTGCTGCCAGGAACTGCCCATAAGTATCGTATTCGTGCGTTGACGGATACGAATACTAGTGCATGGACAGCAATCCTGACGCAAAGTACGATACCTGCTTCAGTTACAGGATTAACAGTAAGCTCGGTTACGAATGTAGCCATTGCATTGAAATGGACAGCGGTAACTGGAGCAACAGGATACGATCTGGAGATCGATGGAACGGTTGTCCCAGTGACGGGGGTAGCCTATACGAAGAGTGGTCTTGTGGCCAATACAGATCATACCTTCCGAATCCGTTCCAAGAACGCCGCAGGTGTAGGGGCATGGAGTGAGTTGATCAGTGGAACAACACTTCTAAATACACCGGTATTAAAAGCAACATCAGAAGAAACTGCAATCAATTTGACATGGGCAGCCATTACTGATGCAACGAAGTATGAGATTGAAGCCGATGGAGCAGTAGTAGCAACAGTAAGGGAACCTAGCTTTATCCATACAACACTGCTTCCAGGAACAGCCCATAAATATCGCATTCGTGCGTTAGCTGAGACCAATACAAGTGCATGGACAGCAATTATGACGCAAAGCACGATTCCTGCTTCAGTGACAGGATTGACCATTAGTTCAATAACGAACGTGGCTATTGCATTGAAGTGGACAGCAGTTACAGGTGCAACGGGATATGATCTGGAGATCGACGGTACCGTTGTCCCAGTAACGGGAGTAGCGTATACGAAGAGCGGTCTTGCAACAAACACAGATCATATCTTCCGTATTCGCTCGAAAAATGCCGCCGGTGTAGGTACATGGAGTGATCTGATCAGTGGAACAACGCAGTTGAACACACCCGTTTTGAAAGTAGCATCGGAAGAGACTGCAATCAACCTCACATGGGCTGAGGTAGCAGACGCAACCACTTATGAAATTGAAGCAGATGGTGCAGTGATTGCCACAGTTAGTGATCCGGCATACTCACATAATGGATTGTTACCAGGAACTGCACACAAGTATCGTATACGTGCTCTAACGAATACCAATACGAGTGTATGGACTGCTATGCTGACTCAAAGTACGATACCAGCTTCAGTTGCAGGACTTAATATTAGTTCTGTTACGAATGTGGGTATCACTCTAAAGTGGACAGCAGTAACCGGAGCCACGGGATATGACCTAGAAATTGATGGTGCAGTTGTCCCGGTGACGGGAGTGGCATATACGAAGAGTGGTCTTGCTGCGAATACTGAGCACACCTTCCGTATTCGTTCAAAGAACGCCGCAGGAGTGGGAGCCTGGAGCGATCTGATCAGTGGTATGACGCTTTTAAACACACCTGTATTAAAGGCAACCTCGGACGAAACTACGATCAATCTATCATGGGCGGATGTAGCGGATATGACCGCGTATGAAGTTGAGGCTGATGGTACCATCGTTGGAATAGTTAGTGATCCAGTATACACACACGATGGTTTATTGCCTGGAACGGCTCACAAGTATAGAATTCGCGCGTTAAAGGGTGAAAACACAAGTGCATGGACAGCAGTGCTGACGCAAAGCACCTTACCTGCTACAGTTAATGGTTTCATGTTAAATACAGCTACACCTGTTGCTATTTCATTGAAATGGAGCCCAGTTACAGGCGCCACTGCTTACGATTTGGAAATTGACGGTGTTGTAATTTCTGTGAGTGGATCTGCTTATACGAAAAGTGGTCTTCTAGCCAATACAGATCATACCTTCCGCATTCGTGCCAAAAATGCTGCTGGCATTGGTAGCTGGAGTGAGATCGTAACCGCCTCGACCCAATTAAATGTACCAACGACGCTGAAAGCTGTACCTGAAGAAACCGCAGTTACGCTGACATGGAATGAAGTTGTTGGTGCAACAAAATATGAGATTGAAGCAGATGGCATAGTGATTGCTACAGTAAGTGATCTCTTGTATGTGCATAATGGAGTACTTGGTGGAACAATTCATAAATATCGTATTCGTGCCCTGACCGACACTAATGTGAGTGCATGGACAGCAATATTGTCCCAAACTACGTTACCTGCAAGTGTCTCAGGCTTGAGTATTAACTCTGCAACCACAGCGGCTATTGCGCTGAGATGGAGTGCTGTAACTGGAGCTACCGGGTATGATCTGGAGATTGATGGTACGGTGGTTGCCGTGAGTGGAGTTGCTTATACGAAGAGCGGACTTGCACCAAATACGGAGCATACCTTCCGGATTCGTGCCAAAAATGCTTCTGGTGCGGGAGCTTGGAGTGAGATCATAACAGGAGTGACTCAATTAACTACACCTGTGCTGAAGGGAACTTCGGACAGAACAAACGTTATTCTGACTTGGGATGCGGTTGGGGGAGCTTCATCATCCTACGAAATTGAAGCAGATGGGCAAATTGTGGCGACTGTTAGTGATGCAACGTTTATTCATTCTGACCTGTTACCGTCCAGTTTGCATAAATATCGTATTCGGGCATTCAACGATCAGAACACAAGCGTATGGTCTCCTGTATTAAGTATTAGAACATTGAAATAGGGATATAAAATTTGGGAGCAGGGTTGCGTGTATGTGCATCCTGCTCCCTTCTTTTGTTTTGCAAATAGACTATGGCTTCATCAGAGAAAATAAGGTAATCTATAGTTATTATCTATTCGGAAATGGAAGTTTGAGAGGGGCGTTTTAGCGATGAATCTGGGTAATTGTCCTCGCTGTGGTAAATTATATGCGTTGAATTTTCGAGATGTATGCTCGAATTGTATTAAAGAAATGGAACAGGAATATCAGATCTGTGTAGATTATTTGCGCGAAAACAAAGGCACCAATATTCAGGAACTATCTGATGCAACAGATGTTTCGATCAAAACCATTACCAAGTTCATCCGTGAGGGACGGATTTCCATCGAAAATGCCCCGAATATGATGTATCCTTGTGAAGTGTGCGGAACATTGATTCGTGAAGGTCATATGTGTGACTCTTGTCGTCATCGCTTGACGAAAGACTTAGCTAGTGCAGCTCGTGATGTAGGTCAGAAGGATAACGGCAATATAGGCGGACGAACCTACAATGCTGTCGACAAACTACGCGATTCATAGGAACGAGGTCTTAAATACAGATCTTGCTATAACAAATGTTTTGAAACGTACCGATAAACTTATTAAAGATTATCGGTTTTTTTTATTATCCTAATCATTTCGATAACATAAAGATAAAGTAAGAAAAACGCATATCAATGTAAAATTCTAACGTGGAAGGAAGTGTAGTTCATATGAAAATCAATGAACCGAGTAGAATTGGCGCCATCAATTCATATCAAAGGAACGTTGAATCCAATCAGCAGGCTGATGCCAAGAAGAGCCGCCGTAAGGACGAGGTATCCATTTCTCCGGAGGCGATGAAGATGCTTGAGGAACAAGGGCGTACACAAGATGCAGGACGCATACAGCGGATACAGGAACTGAAAGAACAGGTCAGTTCGGGAACGTATCAGGTAGACAGCAGCAAGCTTGCTGACAAATTGCTACCGTATTTTAAGTCTTTTGATAAGGAATAGGTGATCACGTAATGGCAGCACTGGATAGATTAATTGCAGTTTTGCAGCAAATGGAACAAAGTCACCGCGATATGCTGGCACTCAGCGAGGTCAAGAGACAGGTCATTGTCAAAAACGATGTGGATGAACTCATTGCCGTTCTGAACAAAGAATCCCGTTTCATGAAACAACAGGAGCCATTGGAGATTGAACGGCAGAGCGCAGTTCACGAATTGCTTCAGGAGCGTGGTATCAAGTCCATGCTGAACCTGAACATTACGGAGATCTCGAAGCTGATTTTTGATCCGGCTGACAAACTGCGATTGCTTGAAGTCCAGAAGAAGCTGGCGGGAACACTGCATGAATTAAAGGAAATCAATCAACTGAATCAAAAGCTGATCGAACAATCGCTGATGTTTATTGATCTTTCAATGGACATCTTTGCTTCTCGGCCAGAACAGGATGCCACATATCAGCATCCTGCTGATAAGAACGGCAATCCAGGGCGAATCGGTCTGTTTGACACGCGTGCCTGATTAATTAGGGGGAAACTAGGTGACATCTACATTTCATTCAATCGAAACGGCTAAACGCAGTTTGTTCACACAGACGACAGCTCTTAGCACAACAGGCCATAACGTAGCCAATGCCAACACAGAAGGGTACTCACGCCAAAAGGTAAACATGCAGGCATCCATTCCAATGGAGCCGTTCGCATTTCTGCATAGCACAACACCAGGACAGCTCGGTACAGGGGTAGAGTTCGACTCCATTACTCGTGTGCGTGAGAAATTTCTGGACGACCAATATCGTAATGAAAACACCAACTTCGGGAGTTGGTCCATTCAACGAGATACGCTTGAGAAACTTGAAGCTATTGTAAACGAGCCATCGGACACCGGATTTCGGACGGTTATGGATAATTTCTATAAATCATGGTCAGATCTAAGTAAGAATCCTGAGGACGTTACGGCACGCCGGATTGTCAAGGAAACCACACTCGCTCTTACGGATGCGATGAACCAGATTAGCCGCCAACTGGATGCGCTTAGCCAGGATTTGGATAGCAACATCGCGGTCAAAGGTAATGAGATCCAAGGTTACCTGGGTAACATTGCGAACCTTAATAGTGCCATTGTGAAAGTAGAGTCTCTTGGCGACAATGCCAACGATTTGCGTGACCAACGTGATCTGATGACCGATAAACTGTCCAAAATCATGAATATTACGGTCACTGATTCCCAACAAGGCTACCAGATTCAGATGAACGGACAGGCACTCGTTACAGGCGGGGCAGTACAAGTGGCGGTAGATCCTGCTTTTCTGAATGATGCATATACTGCGGGCACACTCACCAATGGTGAAGTTCATGGCATGATTAAGTCCAGAGATACATTGGTAAGTGATTACCGGAAACAAATGGATGACTTAGCTAATACGCTTGCCAACGGTGATATTGAGATTACTCTTCCTGCGGGTTCTGTCTTGCCGGATAATACTATCCTGGATGGTGTTACATACACGGGTGCAGCACGGACACTAGCTACAGATCTCAAGGTTACGGTCAAAGGTCTGAACGGACTACATCAGCTTGGATACAGCATGGATGGAACTAATTCTGGAGGAGTCCCATTCTTTACAGCAGCGGGTGGTGGAACAGCCATTACAGCTGGCAATATTTCATTGAACGCAGAGATCCTGGCTGATCCTAATAAGATTGCGACTTCGCTCCGTACATCCGATGCTTCTGGAACAGAGACTGTAATCAAAGGTAATAATACGCTTGCTATTTTGCTTGCGAATCTGAAAGATACACCGATGAAATCAGCGGACGGTTTACGTAATGCAACGATCGGTGCACAATTCAGTGCCATTGTGGGACAACTGGGGGTACAATCTCAGGAAGCTGCACGTCAGACATCCAACTCGGAGTTCCTGGTTGAGCAGGTGGACACCCGTCGTCAATCCGTAAGTGGCGTATCTTTGGATGAAGAGATGTCCAATATGATCAAGTTCCAGCATGCATATAATGCATCTGCTCGATTTATGACCACATATGATGAATTACTTGATAAGTTGATTAACTCCACTGGGACAGTAGGCAGATAATAGAAAGGAGTGACAGACCATGAGAATAACGAATAACATGCTCAGTTCACAACTGCTTTTGAACTTAAACCGGAATGCACAGCAGATGAACAACACCCAGACCCAACTGGCAACAGGTCGCAAGATCAACAAACCTTCGGACGATCCGGTAGGGATCACTTACTCCCTTCGTTATCGTGCAGAACTTTCATCGAACGATCAATATCAGAAAAACGTAGATAGTGCTATATCATGGCTTGAGTTTAATGATACGGTTATGAATCAGGCGGGTAACGCCATACAGCGCCTGCGCGAGTTAACGGTACAAGCTTCGACAGGAACGAATCCGCAGTCAGCGCTGGACAGTATCAATGAAGAGGTCAAACAGTTGAAAGAGCAGCTGGTTGATATCTCGAACAGTAAACTTAACGGAAAATATATTTTTAATGGCGAGACGTATGATGTTAAACCGTATGATTTCCCGTCTAATCCAGACGGTACTTTAGATACAACGAATGCTACTTCTGTTGTGACGGATAAAGGGAAGATTAACTTCATCGTAGGTGAAAGTGTTCAATTGCCTATTAACGTGAGTGGTAATGAAGTGTTTGGCACAGAGACGGAAGAAGATAACTTGTTCAACATCGTGAACAACATCATGAAAGCTCTCACAGAGGGAAATCAAAAAGAGTTATCCAATCAGTTGGATCATATTGATAGCCGTACGGACAAGATGCTTGCGATCCGTTCTGAGATTGGTGCCAAAACGAACCGGGTTGATCTGATGATGGGACGTTTGGATGATCTCGGCATTAACCTGACAGATCTACAATCCAAAGTCGAGGATGCGGATTATGCGGAACTGGCGATGCAATCCAAGATTCAGGAAAACATCTATAACGCTTCCTTGTCTGCGGGTGCCAAAATTATCTCGCCATCTTTGGTGGACTTCTTAAGATAAAAAGGAGGAGTTAACTTTTGAGTACTCTTCCCGTTCTTCAGATTAGGACAACGCCTACTCTATTAAGTATTGATGCTGATCCAGGACAGTTCTCCATTCGTCAACCCAAAGCTGAGGTTCAGTTGAATACCAGACCTGCCAAGCTAACGGTGGAGAGTCATCCGATGAGACTGAGTGTAGATCAGAGCAAAGCATTCTCTGCTTACACGGGCGGCAACATGATTGATATGAATGCACGGATTTATTCAGGCATTCAACAGATATTTCTGCAAAATATGGCTGAACGAGTTCAGCAGGGGAATGAATTGGCTGCAATTCATAAGCCAGGAAATACTATTGCGAATATTATTGGCTCAGACTGGCAGGCGAGGCCGTTTCCGGAAACGCGGACACCCGCTTCTTCTGGGAATGTTGAGACTCGTGTCTATGCACAGGCGCCGGATATTAACTTTACTCCAGCCGTCTCGGAAATGAATGTTATTGTGAATAGACCGGAGATTGAGTATAATCGGGGCAAGCTTGATATCTATGTGAAGCAGTATGCATCGATTCAGTACACGCCACCTGCCATAGATATCGGATTCTAGTTATTATAAAGTTGAGCTATAGACGGTCTTGATCTTAGACATCTATGGCTCTTTTTGCATAAAACTTTCGCCAGGGAGGCGTTTATTATTCATATTCAGACAAGCATGTGGGGATCATTAGAGGTTAAAACAGAAGATGTATATCAATTTCCTAAAGGTTTACCTGGATTTGAAGAGGAAACCGAGTTTGCATTGGTTCCTTGGGAAGATACACCTTTTAGTTATTTGCAATCTACAAGAGAGCCAGGACTGGCATTCCTCTTGGTAAGTCCGTTTACTTTCGTACCGGATTATAGTTTTGAATTGGGAGAGGTAGATAAAGAAGAACTGGAGATTGAAGAGCAAGTGTCCGTATATTCTATGGTCACCATTCATTCACAGGCAAATAAATCAACAATGAACCTGCTTGCACCCGTAGTTCTTAATCCCGAGCAACATTTAGGTAAGCAAGTCGTGCTCCATCAGTCTTCTTACGATACACGCCATCTGATCTGGGCAGAAGACGATGCTAAATCAGTGAAAGGTGGAGTGTAAATGCTGGTATTATCACGTAAAAAAGGCGAGTCTATTATCATTCAGGATCAGATTGAGGTGACTGTACTCGCTGTAGAGGGAGATACAGTACGTATTGGAATCTCCGCACCCAAGCATATTGATATATTCAGGCAGGAAATATATGCATCCATCCAAGAGGCTAATCGGGAGTCTGCAACCCCGCTTGCAGCCAATATTGAAGCCTTTATGGAGCGTCTACGAAATACAGATATAAAAAAAGATTAAAAATATTCCAATTTGCTATAAACAGTTGCTCACCTTCCGTCGATATATAATTTAGACGCTGCTTCGGCAGGGCGGCCGACCTTAATGTCGCGGCGTTTACCACAAGGATGTGGAACTAATTTATCTTCAGGGAGGAAATATCAAATGATTATCAACCATAATATTACGGCGTTGAACACTCACCGCCAACTGTCCAGCAACTCTGCTGCTACTAGCAAAAACATCGAGAAATTGTCTTCAGGTCTTCGTATCAACCGTGCTGGTGACGATGCTGCAGGCTTGGCAATCTCCGAAAAAATGCGCGGTCAAATCCGCGGTTTGGATATGGCTTCCAAAAATGCTCAAGATGGTATCTCTTTGATCCAAACAGCTGAGGGCGCATTGAGCGAAACTCACTCCATCCTGCAACGTGTACGTGAACTTTCCGTTCAATCCGCTAACGGTACGAACACTGAAGAAGATCGTAAAGCGCTGCAAAGCGAAGTTTCTCAATTGAAATCCGAAATCGACCGTATCGGTGATACTACTGAGTTCAATACGAAGAAATTGTTGAACGGCGCTTTGAAAACTTCTGGTGCTTCTGTAGGTTTGGATTCTACTACAGGTACTTCTGTTGCTAAGTTATCTGCGGGTAAAATCGCTGGTACAGCAGCAATTGATGTAGCTGCTAACAAACCAGTTACTGGTGACTTTGTAAAAGAAACGTTGAACATCGATGGAACTGAAATTGATGTAAACTGGCAGAACCTTAGTGCAGATGAAAAGAGTGTCTTGACGGGTGTAACTACTGACCCTGCTTCTAGACAAAAAGCAGTTGACTTGATTGTAAGCAAAATCAATGAAGCAATTGATGCTTCTGGTAAAAATGTAGCACATGTAAAAGGATATCAAGCTGCTGGTTTGGTTACAATCGAAAGTGGTTCTACAGGAACTGCTTCAACTGTTGAAAACGTTGCTGGTGCCGGGGTGTTCGACAGAGTAACGGCTGGTGGTACAGCAGCAGCAGGAACTAGCAACTATAACGGTACAGCTATTGCGGCAACTGATAAATTTAACTTCACTATTGGTGATACTAAACTTCAGGGAACAATGGGCGCTATAAATAACGGAGATACTATGGATGCCGTTGCAACTGCATTGCAAACATCTATCAATGCTGGAATTGCTGCTGCTAATACAGCATCTGGAGCAGCCGCTGCTGGTGACTTTGGCTTTATTAGCAACGTTAAAGTTAATGCTTTGGCAGATGGACGTCTTGAAATCGTTAGCGAAAGTGGCCCTATCAACCTTGAAGATCTTGCTGGTAAAACTACGGTTAAAGATCTTGGTTTGACTCAAGCACAAACAGATGCTTCTGGTAATGGTGGCGTTACTTTCCAAATCGGTGCAAACAAAGGTCAAAGCATCACTTTTGGTGTAAATGACATGCGTTCCACTGCTCTGGGTGTATCTGGTGTAGATATCTCTACTACAGCTGGTGCTTCTAATGCAATCACTTCTTTGGATAAAGCAATCAGCTCTGTTTCCAGCGAACGTGCTAAATTGGGTGCGGTTCAAAACCGTTTGGAACACACAATCAACAACTTGAACACATCTTCCGAGAACCTGACTGCAGCTGAGTCCCGTGTACGTGACGTTGACATGGCTAAAGAAATGATGGAACAAACGAAGAACAACATCCTTGCACAAGCTGCACAAGCTATGTTGGCTCAAGCAAACCAACAACCACAAGGCGTTCTGCAATTGCTTCGTTAAGATTTTCTCTAATACCGAAAGCTCCGGAGTATTCCGGGGCTTTTTTTTGTTTTGCTAGGAATTTCCTAAAATAACGAAGACCACTGACCGATATATATAATAAATCAAGCGTTCTTGGAGGATAGAGCACATGAATGTACAGTTTTCCTTCTCGGCATCCGGCGCATCTAACGGACAGCCCCGATCAGAAGTAGCTCCTGTTCAAAGTGCAAGTGAATCAATATCTTCAGCGTCAGCTATTAAAAATTATAAAGATTTAAGTACAAAAGAAATTCAAGGTGCCAAAATTTCGATTGCAGACGAACACTTGATTAAAACAATTGAACGTGCGGTCCAATCTTTGCAGGGTCCTGAAACAACTTTGGAAATCAGTGTACATGAGAAGACCCATGATATTATGGTGAAAGTGATGAACAAAGATACTGGGGAACTTATTCGCGAGATTCCACCAGAGAAAACACTGGACTTAGTAGCTAAAATGATGGAGATCGCAGGCATATTGGTAGACGAGAAAATATAATTATAGGAGGGATTGAATGGTTACACGTATTAACGGCTTCTCAGGTATGGACGTAGATAGCATGGTTAAGAGCATGATGACAGCCAAGCGTATTCCACTGGATAAACTGAATCAGGAAAAGCAAATCCTTGAATGGAAACGTGATAGTTATAGAGAAATCAATAGTAAACTCGTAGACTTTCGTACGAACAAACTCATTGATAAGTACGGTAAGAGTGCAGCATTAAATACACAAAAAGCTATAGTGAGTGGGAACACAGATGCCCTTAAAGCAGAAGCTTCAGCTACTGCCAACGGGATCGATATGAAAGTTAGTGTCACTCAAGTAGCTACCAGAAAGACAGTGGAAACCTTCGGTCTTGCTGCACCTGTAGCTAGTAATAAAACCTTGGCTGATTTGCAGATTATGAGAGATGGTACAGATCCAGCTACACTGACAGAGGCAGATCGGACTGCCCTCAACGCTGAAGAGTTTAAATTTACGATTAATGGTGTTAGCTTTACAGATAGTAATGGTAAGTCATTATTCACCGGATCTACGTCTATCGCTACGATGGTCGCTACGATTAATGGTAATACCAATGCTAATGTTACTGCAAAGTATGATGAGATAAGCGGGAAATTGATTATTAGCTCAAAAACAAGTGGTACGGATGGTAAGGCAGACCTTGTGGCAACTGATGATAATAGTTTGCTTGATCTTTTCAACCCTCAAAATAGTACTGATCAGTATAAAACCACTGATGCCAAAAATGCTTTTATATTCGTTAATGACAGAATGTATGAGAGTCAAAGTAACACGATTACAATAAATGGTATACAGTTAACTGTCGAGAAAACAACGGTAAACCAGACAGACCCTAAAGTGAATCCTACCACTGGTGATACCCCGGTAACAATTAAGACATCGAGTGATACTGAAACTGCTTTGCAAACCATTAAGAGCTTCGTAGAGGACTATAACTCGTTAATAACGTTGTTGAATACCAAGTTAGACGAGAATAAGTATCGTGACTTCAAACCGTTGACCGACGAACAAAAGACTGCAATGAAAGATACGGATATTACTAACTGGACTGACAAGGCCAAAAGCGGTTTGTTAAAGAATGATGATTTATTAAGATCAGCTCTTTCTAATATGAGAGGCATTATATCGGGGCAAGTCGTCGCTTTGTCTGAGATGGGAATTACAATGGGGTCCTACAACTCAGGCGGCAAAATTGTTCTGGATGAAGTCGTCTTGAAAAAAGCTTTGACTGAGAATCCCCAAAAAGCGGTCGATTTGTTCCAAGGCACAGGCAGCGAAGCGAATAATGGTATTTTTGACAAGTTGGCAGACAAAATATCAGGTTCGTTGGATAGTCTCGTTACACGTGTCGGAACTAGTAAATTCTCAGCTGATCTCACAGTCAGTTACAAAGAAGAAAGTGCTATGGGTAGGAAACTCAAAGAGTACAATAATCGAATTACCAATATGCTTACAATTTTGGAAAACACAGAGACTCGTTATTATAAACAGTTCACTGCGATGGAAACAGCAATGAACAAACTCAGTTCACAGTCGTCCAGTCTATTCTCTACCACAAGCTAAGAGAAATTTTATAATAGAGGGTGACCTAATTGATTAAATCTCCATATGAAAAATATCGTCAATCTTCCGTTCAGACTTCAACGCCAGCTCAATTGGTTATTATGCTGTATGATGGGGCAATCCGATTTGTAAAAGTTGGACTTGAGGGCCTGAATAACCAGGATATTGAAAAAGCAAATCTTAATCTGGGTAAAGCTCAGACTATTATTAGTGAACTTATGTCTACATTGGACCAGTCATATGATGTATCCAAAAACTTATTTGCTCTGTATGAGTATACGAATTATCTTCTAATTGAAGCCAATATTCGTAAAAGTCCAGAAAAAGCTGAAGAAGCCATTGGATATTTGACTGACTTGCGTGAGACTTGGATGCAAGCCTCTAAACTAGCCTCTACGCAGACTGAAAGTGCTCATGGATAATCTTATTGAACGCTTGTCAACTATGACTCAGGTAGTTATTGAACGGATTGAGGAGACCTCCTATGAGGAACTGGAAACCTTCATAGAAGATCGACAACATATTGTTGATGCTATAATTAAAGAGAGTGAGAGTTTTCCTCTGGATGTAAAACAAAAAGGGGAAGTTCATCGGATTTTGGCCTATGATAAAACTTTACTTGATCGCATGAACACACTTCGGATTGAGGCTCAAGATTGGTTGCATAAGCGCAATCAAGCAAAAATGCAGCGGAATGTATATGAGACTACCTATGCGTCGGATAGTATGCTAATGGATAGAAGAAAATGATATATTAAAAACGGGGTAGTCTTAGATCTACCCTGTTTTATTTTAAGCTTAGTCTGTTAGCTCGTCTTATCTATGAAAATGAAGATTGTTTTACTAAATAATTTGATTGCTCATATAAATATGAGTTAATAGATTTAAGCAGACAGTGCCATGTTTTTAGTGATCTACTACTTTTTAGTACAGGTCAATTTTCTGCTTGTCCTAAAATAACCTCTTATACTAATTAACTTTAATAGTAAATTATGAAATGTTTAACTTTCGTAAATTTTGTTATTCACTCGTTATCTGAACAGTAGACTCTCATCCAAGCTTCTATCATTAATACATCAAAAATAGACTTATCAACCCGCCATTTACCTGATATATTCAAGATATCCCACCGTTCAACACAATCCCCAATTAATCTACAAAAAATTCCAAGAAAACATTTACTTTTCCAATTGACAATGGATAACTTTGGATGGTATTATCTGAATTGTGGGCAGAGGTTAAGGCCGAAAGCTTCACTTCATTTGATGACGAAGGGAATGTTAGTGCATGCAAGGTAAAGTAAAATGGTTCAACGCAGAAAAAGGTTACGGTTTCATTGAGACTGAAGACGGCGGCGACGTATTCGTACATTTCTCCGCAATTCAAACCGAAGGATTCAAAACTTTGGAAGAAGGTCAATCCGTAGAATTCGACATCGTCGAAGGCGCGCGTGGACCGCAAGCAGCTAACGTAATCAAATTATAATCATCCGGACAATCCGACCTACATATATGGTTAGATGGTTACCAAATTGAATTATCGCTAGCATCAGACTCCGGTACTTTCCGGGGTCTTTTTTTGATTCAATAGATTAGAAATTTGAGAATCATCCCAGGAACATTTTTCTATTAAATTTAATAGATTCAAGAGACAGATTGAAGTTCATTTTACATATTAGATTGAGGTAGCTCAAAAACGGTTAAATACATCATCAAGCGCCTAATAAGACATACCATGTAAATATACGATTAGGGCTGAATATGATGAAATATCGCGAAATATGGCGTTATGCCTACGTTGGCAGATGTGGCTTGAACAGATGTCATTATTCGGTCACCGGGAGTTTTTACATGGCGCTTACATTCGTGTTATAATGAAGTGGCAAAGGAAAAAGGAGGAGTGCCCTATGAATTTAAGTATTCGAGGTCAACAAATCGAGGTTACTGATGCTTTGAAGGATTATGTCGACAAAAAGTTGAGTAGACTCGAGAAGTATTTCGATGCACCCCTTAACTCTGACGGTGCTGTTACATTGAGCACGACGAGAGGTTTGCATACGGTAGAGGTGACGATCCCTTTGAAAGGCATTGTGCTCCGCGCCGAGGATGAGAGCGACGATATGTACGCATCCATTGACTCCGTGGTGGACAAGCTGGAACGTCAGATCCGCAAACACAAAACAAAAATTAACCGTAAGTTCCGCCAGGAAGGCAGCCTGAAAACACTCTTCGTTGAAGATCCAACAGGTACTGTAGCTACTGCTGAACTGGATACGGATACGGATGACGATGATTTTGAAGTCGTACGGACGAAACGCTTTATGTTGAAACCAATGGACGTGGAAGAGGCCATCCTCCAAATGAACATGGTTGGTCACAATTTCTTCGTATTTTCCAACATTGACAGTGAAGAAGTTAGCGTTGTTTACAAACGGAACGATGGTAAGTACGGATTGATCGAACAAGGTTAATATTAACGTACAGGATCATCGGAACGGACATGCGTATGAATATCTAATAATAATGAAGACAGGGACTGTAGTTTCCTGGATTGGACTTAACAAGAGCTTCCATCCCTTAGGGGATGGGGCTCTTTTGTGCGTAGAGAAGCTGGGAAATCACCTTTGGAAATAAAATGGTGAAACTATTCCCTATGCTGTTGCGTCTAATAGATAGTAAGAATAATCATAATTGGTACAAGTTTATCACCAGATTCCGATGCTTACGAAAATATTCGTATACCTACATTCGAGAACTGGATATTGAGATTTCCATCCAAATTTACCATCAAAATTCGTTGACAGGGCTGTCTATCCTGCAAAACGAAACATGACAATCGAACGCTTCCGCTAACGACTATGATTTTTTGCACTTAAACTCCATTTGATATGTCTCAGAAGTTCAAAGAAGTGTGCCGTGGCGTGTTGCGGCGGCTCTTACAAACTGTTACAATTTATGCAAAGAGAATCATTGTCCTGATGAGGAATTGTCAACGAATGATCGCTAATCATAATCAATGACAGGCACAGCACCATGAACATGATTCGCAAGGCTCGGGCTTCGGCTACTTTTTAATAACCGAATCCGTTTGAATACCGAATCAGCTTCATGAGGAACCCTTGGCAAGCCTGGAGTTGATTCATCCATATTACTTTTTATATTGTTTGTCACCCCCGGGCAAGTGGATGCAATATCCATCCGATGGTGTCGCGTGGCGGCAACAGGGGGTCTATTCTGTTTTGCACGAAAGGGGTATACCATGCTAGGACTTGTCAAAAAGATCTTCGGCGACATGAATGAACGTGATGTTAAACGTCTGATGAAGACGGTCGATGTGATCAATAAACTGGAACCACAATTTCAGGCGTTGTCTGATGAACAACTGAAAGGTAAAACGGACGAATACCGTGCTCGTATTGAAAAGGGAGAAACGACAGATGAACTTCTTCCAGAGGCATTTGCAACCGTACGTGAGGCATCACGTCGTGTACTGGGCAAACGTCACTACGATGTACAGATGCTGGGCGGTATCGCTCTGCATGAAGGCCGTATTTCCGAGATGAAAACGGGTGAAGGTAAAACGCTGGTAGGAACACTTCCGGTATATCTGAACGCGTTAATGTCCAAAGGTGTACACGTGGTCACGGTCAATGACTACTTGGCACAACGGGATAGCCAGGAAATGGGACAAATCTATGAGTTCATGGGCATGACGGTTGGGGTTAACCTCAGCGGTATGGACCATGCGTTGAAACAACATGCATATGCATGTGATATTACGTACGGAACGAACAATGAGTTTGGCTTTGACTATCTGCGTGACAACATGGTGCTCTACAAAGAGCAAATGGTACAACGTCCATTGTTCTTCTGTATCATTGATGAAGTAGACTCCATCTTGGTCGATGAGGCGCGTACGCCACTCATTATCTCTGGACAAGCTCAGAAGTCGACGGATATGTACTATGCAGCAGATCGTTTTGTGAAACGTTTGGTGCCGGAAGAAGACTTTACGGTAGATATTAAGGTGAAATCCGTAGCGTTGACTGAGGCGGGCGTGGCAAAAGCAGAGAAAGCATTTGGTATCGAGAACTTGTATGATCATGCCAATGTAACTCTCAACCATCACATTGTACAGGGCTTGAAAGCTAATGCAATCATGCGTCGTGACGTGGATTATGTGGTCAGTGATGAGGAAGTCATGATCGTCGATGAATTCACAGGTCGTCTGATGTCTGGACGTCGTTACAGTGATGGATTGCACCAGGCGATTGAAGCCAAAGAAGGCATTGAAGTACAAAATGAGAGCATGACGCTTGCTACGATTACCTTCCAGAACTATTTCCGGATGTACCGTAAACTTGCGGGTATGACGGGTACAGCGAAAACCGAGGAAGAAGAGTTTAAAAAAATCTACGGTCTCGAAGTACTGCAAATTCCAACCAACCGCCCAAACAAGCGGGATGACATGGCAGATGTCGTGTACAAGAGCATCGATGGCAAGTTCAATGCCGTTGTAGAAGAAATCGTGGCACGCCACAGTAAGAATCAACCGATTCTGGTAGGTACAGTGTCCATTGAGAACTCTGAACGCCTGTCTGACATGCTTAAACGCCGTGGTGTCAAACACCAGGTACTGAACGCCAAGTACCACGCGGAAGAAGCAGAGATCATCTCAGGAGCTGGTCAAGCGGGTGCAGTAACGATTGCAACCAACATGGCAGGACGGGGTACAGATATTATCTTGGGTGATGGTGTAGCTGAAGTAGGCGGCCTTCATATCATCGGTACAGAGCGTCACGAATCACGCCGGATTGATAATCAGCTACGTGGCCGTGCGGGACGTCAAGGTGACCCGGGTTCAACACAATTCTACCTGTCACTGGGTGATGAATTGATGAGACGTTTCGGTGCAGACAATGTATTGAACATGATGGAGCGTCTTGGTTTTGAAGAAGACCAACCGATCGAGAGCCGGATGATTACCCGTGCAGTAGAATCAGCGCAGAAGCGTGTTGAAGGTAACAACTTTGACGTGCGTAAAGTCGTTCTCCAATATGATGATGTAATGAACCAACAACGTGAAATTATATATAAACAGCGCCGCGAGGTACTGGAGTCCGAAAATATCAAACAAATCGTTATGGATATGATCAAGCCTTCCATTGAACGTATCGTTGAAGCACATTGTAGTGACGATATCCCGGAAAACTGGGAGCTTCAGGAAGTTGCTGATTACATGAACAGCAAATTGCTGGACGATGGTTCCATAACTAAAGATGATCTGTGGGGTAAGGAAGCAGAAGAGATCATCGAGTTCCTGTTCACGAAAGTTCAGAACAAGTACAATGCACGTGAAGAGCGAATTGGCGAAGAGATGGTTCGTGAGTTCGAGAAAGTGGTTGTGCTCCGTGCAGTAGACAGCAAGTGGATGGATCATATTGATGCAATGGATCAATTGCGTCAAGGTATCCACCTTCGCGCCTACGGTGGTACAGATCCACTGCGTGAATACCAGTTCGAAGGCTTCGAGATGTTCCATCAGATGATCGCTTCGATTCAAGAAGAAGTAGCGACTTATGTGATGAGAGCACAGATCGAGAGCAATCAGGAGCGTCAAGCGGTTGTTGAGGAAAGTCAGATCTCGACAAGCGGTGAACCTGCTGAGAAACGTCCAGTGAAGGTTTCTGACCAAATCGGACGTAACGATCCATGCCCATGCGGTAGTGGCAAGAAGTTCAAACACTGCCACGGTCAAGAGTAGTTAGAGGTTTTTTCTATACACGAATGACATGAATGGCTCCTTGCAGCCGGGTATTCCATACGATGAAGTGAAGGATGCAAAACCGATTAATGGTGCATAGTTATAATAATATGACCATGATCACGGGGAAGAGATATACTGATACAACAGTAGTCTCAACACCAGGGTGACGCATCGGATACTTGATCTGGAGGAATCCCCTGGATGCGGGGAGCTTATCTTAATGAAAAGAGGAATTGCACATGATCGATCCAAACGTGAAGCATGACCTGCGTGAAATAGGCAAAAAACTAACAAACCTTAGGGGGTCTCTTTGACTTAGATCTGAAGCAAGAGATGATCGGCAACTTCGAAGTGAAGATGTCTGCCCCCGATTTCTGGGACGATAGTGACAAGGCGCAATCCGTAATCGCTGAGCTAAATGCGGTGAAGGGATCTGTGGATCAATACACCAAACTCCAACAGGATTATGATGATGCGGTGATGATGGTAGAACTGGCTGACGAGGAAGGCGACGAAGACCTCGCTGCAGAGATCGGTAGAAGCGTCACAGCGATCGTGAGCAAGGTGGCAGAGTTCGAACTTCAGCTGCTCCTGAACCAGCCGTATGATAAGATGGATGCCATTCTAGAGCTTCATCCGGGGGCAGGTGGTACCGAGTCACAGGACTGGGGACAGATGTTACTCCGGATGTACACACGTTGGTCCGAGAAGCGTGGCTTCAAGGTTGAGGTTCTGGATTATCTACCAGGAGATGAGGCGGGGATCAAGAGTGTCACGCTATCGATCAAGGGGCACAATGCTTATGGTTATCTGAAAGCCGAGAAGGGTGTACACCGACTGGTGCGGATCTCTCCTTTTGACTCATCGGGCCGTAGACATACGTCCTTCGTATCATGTGATGTGGTTCCTGAGATTGATGATACGATTGAATTGGACATTCGAACAGAGGATCTCAAGATTGATACCTACCGTGCGAGTGGCGCGGGTGGACAGCATATCAATACCACCGACTCAGCCGTGCGGATTACCCACCTTCCGACAGGTGTAGTTGTAACGTGTCAGAATGAACGTTCACAGATCAAGAACCGTGAGCGGGCGATGAAGATGCTTCGTTCGAAATTGTATGAGCGTAAAATTGAAGAGCAAAAACAACAGCTGGATGAAATCCGAGGAGATCAGTCGGATATTTCATGGGGTAGCCAGATTCGCTCCTATGTGTTCCATCCCTATAGTATGGTAAAGGATCACCGTACAAGCGTAGAGACTGGAAATACAGGGGCAGTAATGGACGGCGACCTCGATGCATTCATCGATGGTTATTTGCGTAGCCAGATTAAAGTAGAAACCGATTAATATAAGTTCCTGTATGGACCCATACGTGTAGGCGTATGCTGGTGTATACGGGAGCTTTTTTTTGAATAATTTTATAGGATAGAAAAAATGAGCGAACAACTGATCAGTCACATAAAGGAGAGCACGAGAACATGCAACAACGATCACAACTTCACAATAATCGCAAAAAGAGGATAACTAGCCTCATTCCACTCAATGGTCCATGGAGAAACGTCGTGGATACGGTATCTATCATTGTAGGTTCGTTTTTAATTGCAGTGGCCTTTAATTTATTTTTATTACCAAATCAGATCGCTTCGGGTGGGGTTTCCGGGTTATCAATTCTGGGCAAGGAATGGCTTAATTGGGAGCCGGCATATACCCAATGGGCAATTAATATCCCACTTTTGATTGCGGGTTTCCTGCTCATTGGCAAGCAGTATGGTGTTCGCTCGGTATTGGGCAGTATTGTCCTGCCACTGTTAGTTTATCTCACGAAGGATTGGGCCATTCCAACAACGAATCCGCTACTTGGTTCACTGTATGGTGGGATTGGTGTTGGTTTAGGGATTGGAATTGTATACCGAGGTAGAGGATCAACAGGTGGCATGAGCATTCTTGCCAGAATCGTACAGAAATACAGTGGATTGAGTTACTCGCTGTGTGTAGTCATCATGGATGCTACGGTTATTATTATGGCTGCTTTTGTATTGTCGTTGGAGCAGTCCCTCTATGCGCTGATTGGGTTGTATGTTACTGGTAAAGTGATCGATGCTGTTGAGATGGGGCTGGGCTTTTCCAAGGTGGCTTATATTATCTCCAACCAGACCGAAGCGATTAGCAAAGTGATTCTGGATGATCTGGATCGTGGATTAACAAAGCTGGAGGCCAAAGGCGGTTACACCGACGACCAACGAACCGTACTGATGGTAGTGGTTGGGCAAAATGAAGTGCCAAGACTCAAGGCATTGATCCGGTCTGTGGACCCGGGAGCTTTTGTCATTATCAGTAACGCGCACGAAGTGCTTGGCGAAGGTTTTAAGCGGGGAGAACATGTGTGAACGGGTTGAAAACTAGTGAGTGAGCCGTGTAGGCTCATACGTTCGGAAGTTCAAGACAAGAAAAAAACAGGCACATCCTTCTCCAAAATGACGGGAGAGGATGTGCCTGTTTTTTTACTATAAATATTGACCGCTACAAAATCGGAGATAGCAGACGGGAAATGGCTTCTTTGAAGCGGATAATGAAACTGCGTTTTTGGTATTCATCGAGCGTCATCTCTCGCGATACATGCAGGTCGTGCTCAAAGGTTTGTACAAGTGCTGTCGCAATCGCTTCATCGTACATAAAAGCATTAACCTCAAAGTTTAACCGGAAACTGCGGTAGTCAATATTGGCGGTTCCCACGGATGCAACCAAACTGTCAATGATAAGTGTTTTGGCATGAATGAAGCCATTATCATATATAAATACTTTGGCGCCCACCTTCAACAACTCACCAATATAAGATAACGTAGCCCAATATACAAAGGCGTGGTCGGGTTTATTTGGAATCATGATGCGAACATCTATGCCGGACAGACACGCGAGACGAATAGCTTCGAATACACTGGCATCCGGGATAAAATAAGGCGTTTGAATCAGAATCGATTGTTTGGCCCCATTAATCATCTTGAGATAACTGTTCTTGATATGTTCAGTCTCTGCATCCGGTCCACTGGAGACAATCTGCATGGCAATCTTTCCTGTACCCTCGATATGAGGGAAATGCGCCGGAACATAAGGTGTGTCGTGTTGCTTGGATGCTTCATTCCAATCCAGAAGGAAACGGGTCTGCAGTGCATGAACGGCGTTCCCCTGAATACGCAGATGTGTGTCGCGCCAGTAACCGAATTTGGAGTTCAAGCCAAGATACTCATCTCCAACGTTAAATCCGCCCGTGTACCCCAAGTTACCATCGATGATGACAATCTTCCGGTGGTTCCGGTAGTTCATACGCAAGTTGATCAGACTGAATTTGGATGGGAAAAAGACTTCAACCAAACCGCCTGCTTCGCGCAATTCTTTGAAAAAGCGTTTTGATACCCGCCGTGATCCGAGCGCGTCATACAGCAAACGGACTTTGATACCTTCCCGCGCTTTGCGGATGAGTGCATCCCGAATTCTTTTGCCCAGACGGTCGCCTCTATAAATGTAGTATTGTACGTGCACGTGATCCTGAGCCGCTTCGATGTCGTCCAAGAGCCGTTGGAACTTGTCTGTTCCGTCCGTAATGATCTCAACGGCATTATCCTCTGTTAACAGAGCACCGTTCTGCTTCAGGTTCATATAGATCATGTCCTGGCTAGTCTCGGTTGCTTGGTTGCGGAAAGGAGTGCGGTTATCGTGCAACTGCGTGAGCTGGGCTTCAATACGTTCCTCTAGCCCGAGCTTCTTACGTTCTTTCCACTGGAAAAGCCGGTATCGGGTCAGGTTCTGACCGGTTAAAAGATAAAGTACAAACCCAAACACCGGAATAAAGTTCAAGACGAGCAGCCAAGCCCATGAAGCGCTGGCATCCTTCCGTTCGAAGAAAACGACTGCTGCCGCAAAAATAATATTCAGGCCAAGGAGTACAATAAGTAAAATGGATTCGATATGCACTATAGTCCCCCACGTCTCATAATGACCATCATGAATCTATTCATATGTCCTTGGTAGCAGGTTAGTTATGAATGAGACCCTGATTGTAATGTTTCCTACTAATACGTATTTTAACAGATGTATACCTATTCGTCCCGGATGAGAAAAAAGATATGTTCGGATTGGATGGAAATCCATGTGAAATTGATGATAGAGTGTTGTATTTATATAACCAGAGTCGTATAATAATACACAAATATGCATATAAGCGACGGAATTGCTGTGTTCGAGTATCCTTCAGAGAAGGACATAGCACAAGTAGCGCATACATCGAGATTGGGGGAGCGAGAGTGAATAACAAATTAAAAGTAGCAATCGTCGGTTCCACCGGCTACGGCGGGGTGGAGCTGATTCGTTTTTTCCAGAACCATCCGTTGGTTGAAATCACATCGGTGATCTCATCATCGAGCAGTGGTGAGTCCATCGCAGATGGATTTCCGCATTTGACGGACGTGATCCACAGGCCACTCGACGGTGTAGATCCGGCTGAAATTGCGAGTCGTGCGGATCTGGTATTCACAGCGACCCCGTCCGGCGTAAGTGCAAAGCTTGTACCAAGCCTGCTAGCAGCAGGGCTTAAGGTGATTGACCTGTCTGGTGATTTCAGACTTAAGGATGGAACAGTGTACGAAGAATGGTACAAACATCCGGCGCCTTCAGCTGATTTGCTGGAACAAGCGGTATACGGCATGGCTGAGGTGTATGGCGAAGAAGTGAAGGGACAGAATTTTATATCCAACCCAGGCTGTTATCCAACGGCTACACTTCTTGGACTGATCCCTGCAGTAGAGGCAGGCTGGATTGATCCTTCTACTATTATTATTGATGCCAAATCAGGCGTATCTGGAGCAGGACGCGGAACAAGTCTAACAAATCATTATGCAGAGATGAATGAGAATCTCAAAGCCTATAAACTGAATAAACATCAACATATTCCCGAGATTGAACAAGTGCTTGGCAGTATAATGGGAACGCCTGTAACGGTTACCTTTACAACACATCTGGTGCCAATGACACGTGGAATCATGAGTACGATGTATGCAAACCTCGTTGGGGAACACAGCGACCGGGAGATCGTGGATTTGTACCGCAAATATTATGAGAACAGACCTTTTGTACGTGTACGTGAACCGGGCATCTGGCCTTCTACCAAAGAAGTGTACGGATCCAACTATTGTGATATCGGATTTGCGGTGGATCCTCGCACAGGGCGTTTAACGATTATTTCGGTCATCGATAACCTGGTGAAGGGTGCTTCCGGGCAAGCGATTCAAAATATGAACCTGATGATGGGATGGGAGGAGAACCTCGGGCTGAACATGACACCGGTATATCCATAAGGGATTGGAATTCAGGAGGAGCACTGGGACATTCGGTGTAAAGTGCTTTCTCGGAGTCACTTAGGGAGAACGGATCAGGTCAAGCAGGCGGATCATCAGCATATAGCTGAACGCATACGGGGGATATGATATGGGAACGAATGTGGAGCAACAGACTTTTACCGTGGTTGAGAACGGAACAATTGTAACCCCTAGGGGATTCACTGCTGGTGGACTTCACTGCGGATTGAAAAAGACATCTCGTAATGACATCGGAGCGATCCGCTGTGATGTACCGGCTACAGCTGCTGCTGTATACACGACGAACGTGTTTCAGGCGGCACCACTCAAAGTAACGCGCGAAAGCTTGAGCAACGGACGCCTTCAGGCTGTTATCGTTAACAGTGGTAATGCCAATGCATGTACAGGGCAACAAGGGGAAGAAGATGCTTATGCGATGCGTTCGGCGGCTGCGCGTGAGTTGGGTGTGGCAGAAGAGGACGTGGCTGTGGCATCCACAGGTGTCATTGGGGAATTGCTCAAAATGGATGCTGTACATTCAGGCATCACCGGACTTCCAGCGCATATGGGCAAGGAGTCTAACGAAGCGGAACAATTTTCACAAGCGATTTTGACAACGGATTTGGTGAAAAAGGAAGCCTGCGTCTCCGTTATAGTTAACGGCAAGACGGTTACGATTGCGGGAGCCGCCAAAGGCTCGGGTATGATTCATCCGAATATGGCGACAATGCTCGCTTTCATGACCTCTGACGCGGTCATTGGTGCAGAAGCGTTGCAGCGCCTGTTGCGCCAGGCAACGAATCATACATTCAACATGATTACTGTCGACGGGGATACAAGTACAAACGACATGCTGGTAGCGATGTCCAGTGGATATGCAGGCAATGAAGAGCTGACGATGGAGCACCCGGACTGGGATGCTTTTGCAGCTGGATTCACCTATGTATGCCAAGTGCTGGCCAAAGCCATTGCTCGCGATGGTGAAGGAGCAACCAAACTGGTCGAGGTAGAAGTTACAGGTGCAGTAAGTGATGAATCCGCACAGGCAATTGCCAAAACCGTCATCGGGTCCAGTCTTGTGAAATCCGCTATGTTTGGCGCTGATGCCAACTGGGGACGGATTATTGCAGCCGTAGGGCGTGCAGGACAACCGGTGAACCCGGATACCGTAGATATCCGTTTGGGAGATATCTCGGTACTTGCGCAGTCCCGCCCAGTCGTGTTTGACGAAGAATTGGCCTTGGCCTATTTGCAGACCGATACAGTTCGCATTGTGGTAGATCTGCACCACGGCGAAGGAACAGCAACAGCCTGGGGCTGCGACCTGACGTATGACTACGTCCGAATTAACGCCGCATACCGCACGTAATAAGACTTTGGGATAAAGGTTTTGCGAAACAGCTGTCTTCTATTGTGAAGCTGTTTCGTGAGATGTTTCAAAAATTATCAATGAAATTTAAACTTGTTGTTTGGTGTTGGACATATAGCGATAGTAATGGAGAAGAGGGAATTGATTCTGCAGAAGCGGAGCGGTCGCCTTTGTCTCCGGGTGTTCCCCTATATAGGGATAATTCAAGAAACCTGGAGACAACAGCGATCAAAAGAACAATCCGAATTCGGAATGGACTCCTACCAGCCTTTATGACCTTATAAAAGTGTTATATTTTTTTGAATATAATTTTTACTATGATAGGAGCTTGCCCTCATGAATTCAACAATGCCAAACGAGAGTACCGCAACGGAAGCGAGCACAGAGAAACAGATGTTTGTCATGAAATGTGGAGGCAGCACGCTGGCAGCATTGCCCGAGTCTTTCTTTGCGGATCTGCGTGATTTGCAGTCTCAGGGCACACAGCCGGTAATCGTGCATGGCGGAGGTCCTGCGATCTCGGATAACCTGGCGAAGCTTGGTATCGAAACCGAATTCGTTAATGGCCTGCGCAAAACGACTGAACCTGTGCTGGACGTAGTGGAGATGGTGCTTGCGGGCAGTATCAACAAACAGATCGTGCGCCTGATTCAGCGTGTGGGCGGTCGTGCACTAGGTTTGTCCGGCGTGGACGGGGGTCTCATTCAGGCGAAGCCCGTATCGAACCACGCAGAGATCGGTTGGGTAGGCGATGTCACTGGTGTGAACGCAGAGATTATCCAAGGCATCGTGAACATGGGATACATGCCGGTTATTGCACCAGTTGGCGTAGATGCAACTGGACAACGCTACAACATCAACGCAGATACAGCTGCGGGTGCAGTGGCGTCTCATCTCGGCGTAAGTCGGATGATTGTCGTGACCGACGTCCCTGGCATCATGAAGAACGTAGGCGGCGAGAAAAAAGTACTGCCATCCGTATCTGTACAAGAGATTGAGGACATGATCCAGACCGGAGAAATCTATGGCGGCATGATTCCCAAAGTGCGTGCAGCAATCGCATGTATCCATGGCCAAGTACGTGAGGTCGTCATCGTAGACGGCAGCGAACCCCAGATCCTGAGCCGAGTGCTCGGCGGAGAAATCATCGGAACAAGAATCATCCGTATGCAATAATTTGCTCTCAGTGTGCTAGGGTCTTAATGGTCTTATATTAAATAAAAAAATATGTGCACGGCTTTTTTATATAAGAAATCTAATATTACACTCACATATCGTAGGGTGCAGAACCAATCTGAAGAATAAAAATGCATAACGGAGAGGACAGAAATAACCTGAAGAAGCGGAGCGTGCGCCTTTATCACAGGATTTTCCCCATTGAAGGGGAATAAAAAAAATCCAGGGATAACAGCGATCGGAAGGTTGTTCTGTCATCGAAGTGGAGTATGCATACGTTCGGAAGATGGTTCCGCAATCGGAGTGATCTAGTGTAAATAAGAGCTCTTATATAATTGCCGTTGTACCAACCAATAAGGAGTGATATGGTCATGGCAAAAGGCAACGAACAGCCAGGTTCTGGCACAGCGGTAGCGGGCGCAACAGCAACAGGTGCAGCGGCACAGACGGAAAGCTCGCTTTTCCAAACGTATGCACGTTATCCAATCAGTCTGGTCAAAGGTAAAGGCAGCTGGTTATGGGACGATCAGGGGAACCGCTATCTCGATTTTATGTGCGGACTCGCTGTAACTAGCCTGGGCCATGCACCGGAGAAAGTTGGAGCCAAGCTGAAAGCTCAGATTGATGAGTTGTGGCATGTGTCCAACCTGTTCCAGATTCCAGGCCAGGAGAAGGCAGCAGCATTGCTGACAGCCAATACGTGCGCTGATGCAGTGTTCTTCTGCAACAGTGGTGCCGAAGCGAATGAAGCAGCTATCAAAGTTGCACGTCGTTATCACCAAAAGGTGAAAGGTACAGATCGCTATGAAGTAATCACATTTGCCCAGTCCTTCCATGGACGGACACTCGCAACGCTGACAGCAACCGGACAGGATAAGGTGAAAGAAGGATTTTTACCATTGCCAGCCGGATTTGTAACTGTACCTTTGCATGATATCCCTGCCCTTGAAGCGGCAATTGGACCCAACACAGCAGCAATTATGCTGGAGATGGTTCAAGCCGAGGGTGGTGTATATCCGGTCGAACCGGAATTCGTCAAACATGTACGGAAATTGTGTGACGAGCATGGGTTACTGTTGATAGTTGATGAAGTTCAAACGGGAATGGGACGTACGGGTAAATTGTTTGCGCACGAACATTATGGCATTGAGCCAGACGTGTTCACCGTTGCCAAAGGTATCGGCAGTGGTTTCCCTGTAGGCGCGATGTTGGGTAAAGGTTTCCTGCGGGATGCGTTCACGCCAGGTAGCCATGCGACGACATTTGGTGGAACACCACTTGCTTCCTCCGTTGTGATAGCAACAATCGAAACAATGCTGGAAGATCGTTTGCCAGAGCGTGCAGCGGAGATGGGTGAATATCTGATGAGCTCCCTACGGGATCGTTTGGCGGGTAATTCCTTTGTGAAGGAAGTTCGTGGCTTGGGATTGTTGGTCGGCATAGAATGTGCTGAGCCGGTAGGGGATATTGTACTTGCTGGGCAAAAACGCGGGATTTTGTTTGTCTCTGCAGGACCGAATGTGATCCGTTTGCTTCCGAACCTGTATGTGAGCAATGAAGAGATCGACGAGGCCGTATCGCTGGTAGCCACATTGATCGAAGAGCACGTAGCGGCGAAAGCCTAACATAAAAATGAGAACCTTTCTGTCTCGGGGCCATTACCGGCCTCGAAGCAGAACGAGATGATGAATCCCTGTAGCCGCGCGGTGAACTTGCAGAAGGCGGAAAAGAATAAACTTGAGAAGCACCAAGACAAAGTGTCAACGTTGCTCTCTCTTCTGCCCATGCGGGTGCAGGGAACCGGAAATAAGGAGGACATTATACATGACAGCACAACAGACGGAAAAGATTCAGAAGATTGATCTGAGAGGCCGGGATTTTATCGAATTCACGGACTACACAGCAGAGGAAATTCGTTATCTGCTTGATCTCGCAATTGAGATTAAAGGCAAACAAAAAAGCGGTGTACCTTTTCAACCGTTGAAAGGCAAAACGATCGGACTTATTTTTGAAAAATCATCCACACGTACGCGTGTATCCTTTGAAGTGGGTATGTTCCAATTGGGCGGACACGCGCTCTTCCTGAGCAAAAATGATATCCAACTGGGTCGTGGGGAAACAACACATGATACAGCCAAAGTATTGTCCCGCTACCTGGACGGCATCATGATCCGTACCTTTGGACACCATAATGTAACTGAACTGGCAGAGCATGCGGATGTTCCAGTCATTAACGGCCTGAGCGATGCAGCGCATCCTTGTCAGGTACTGGCAGACTTCCAAACGGTGCTGGAGCACAAAGGTAAGCTCGCAGGTCTGAAAATGGCCTACATCGGAGATGGCAACAACATGGCACACTCCCTGATGCTCGGAGCAGCGAAGATGGGTATGCATGTTGCTGTAGCAACGCCAGAAGGTTATGAGCCGGATAGTGCAGTTGTGGAGCAGGCACGCATTATCGCACAGGAGAGCGGTTCTGAAGTGACTGTAACGTACAGTGCACAGGAAGCAGCCAAAGATGCAGATATCGTGTATACGGATGTATGGGCGAGCATGGGCTTTGAGGAAGAGCAGAAGATTCGTGAGCAGGCATTTGCCGCATATCAAGTGGACGAGGAACTGATGAAAGGCGCGAAGCCGGACTACATGTTCTTGCATTGTCTGCCAGCACACCGCGGCGAAGAAGTGAGTGCCGGTGTAATTGACGGACCGAACTCCCTGATCTTTGATCAGGCGGAGAATCGCTTGCATGCACAGAAAGCATTAATGGCTGCATTAATGAGCGAATAGATGCTATTTGCCTTTATGGGTTGATTTTAGGCGCAGATTTGGCGATGATAGATAAAAGTTTATAGCAACTGATCTTGGGGAGGACCATTGAACATGGCTAAGGAAAAAATTGTACTCGCGTATTCAGGCGGGTTGGACACATCTGTAATTTTGAAATGGTTGAAAGAAACGTATGATGCTGAGATTATTGCATTCACAGCGGATATTGGACAAAAGGATGAATTGGACGGTTTGGAGGAAAAAGCACTGGCAACAGGCGCTTCCAAAGTATACATCGACGATCTACGCGATGAATTCGCAAAAGATTTCATTTATCCAATGTTCCAAGCTGGTGCCCTTTATGAAGGACAATACCTGCTTGGCACAAGTATTGCTCGTCCACTGATCGCTAAACGTATGGTGGACATCGCTCGTGCAGAAGGTGCTACAGCCATCGCTCACGGCGCTACAGGTAAAGGAAATGACCAAGTTCGGTTTGAGTTGAACGCGGCTGCACTGACACCAGACATTAACGTAATTGCACCTTGGCGTCTGGAAGAATTCCGTAACCAATTCCCGGGACGTGCCGAGATGATCGCGTACGCTGAGAAACATGGTATTCCGGTAACCGCTTCTGCGGCTAAACCATACTCCACAGACCGTAACTTGCTGCATATCAGCTATGAGAGCGGTGTGCTCGAAGATCCTTGGTTCGATCCAAGCGCGGACGAGAACAAAGACATGTTCCTGCTGAGCAGTGCACCTGAAGATGCACCAGATCAAGCGGAATATGTTGAACTGGAATTCGAACAAGGTGACTGTGTTGCACTGAACGGTGAGCGCTTGAGCCCACTGCAAGTGATGGAGCAACTGAACGAGCTGGGTGGCAAACATGGTATTGGCCGTGTAGATATGGTTGAGAACCGTTTTGTTGGTATGAAGAGCCGTGGCGTATACGAAACACCAGGTGGAACAATCTTGTTCACCGCACATCGCAAAATGGAGTCCATCACGATGGACCGTGAAGTGATGAACCTGCGTGATAGCCTGATCACACGTTACAGCACACTCGTTTACAACGGCTTCTGGTTCGCACCGGAACGTCTGGCGCTGCAAGCACTGGTGACTGAAAGCCAGAAGAACGTTACAGGTACAGTTCGTGTGAAACTGTACAAAGGCAACATCATCGGCGCAGGCGTGAAAAGTCCTGTCAGCCTCTACAATCCGGACATCGCAACGATGGAAGCTGATCCAACGCAAGCCTACGATCAAGGTGATGCAACAGGCTTTATCCGCCTGAATGCACTGCGTTTGAAAGTAAACTCCGGCGTGGAGCAAAACAAAAACTAATTTCAACCTGCATCTATAGAGCTATATCAATATAAATGACAAGGCAGGCCGTTCTTGCACATCTGGCAGGAGCGGCTTTGTCCATGAGCGAAAGGGGAGTACTCACCGTGAGCAAGCTGTGGGGAGGACGTTTTACAAAACAAACCAATCATTTGGTTGAGGAATATACGGCATCGATCAATTTTGACAAAGCTTTGGCTGAGGAAGATATTCAGGGCAGTCTGGCCCATGTGACAATGCTGGGCAAATGCGGTATTCTGCCGGCGGAAGATGTAGAGACCATCAAAGAAGGATTGATCACCGTTCTGCACAAAATCCGTGCGGGTGAAGTGGAATTTTCCGTATCGGACGAAGACATCCACATGAATATTGAGAAAAACCTGATCGAGACGATCGGTCCTGTAGGCGGGAAATTACATACAGGCCGTAGCCGGAATGACCAGGTTGCAACGGATATGCACCTATACCTGCGCGAACGCGTGGTTGGATTTGTAGGCATGCTGCATTCCTTGCAGGAAGCACTGATTGGACAAGCAAAAGATAACCTCGATACAATTGTACCGGGTTATACGCATCTTCAACGGGCGCAGCCAATTCTGTTCGCACATCACCTGATGGCGTATGTCTCCATGTTCCAACGGGATGCGGAGCGTCTGATGGACAGCTACAAACGCATTAACATCCTACCACTGGGCGCAGGTGCGCTCGCGGGCACAACATTCCCGATTGACCGTCATTTTGTGGCGGAACAACTGGGATTTGATGGCGTCTACGAGAACAGTCTGGACGCAGTAAGCGACCGTGACTTCATCGTTGAGTTTCTGGCGGCAGCTTCGCTGATCATGACCCACTTGTCCCGTCTGAGTGAAGAGCTGGTACTGTGGAGCAGCACGGAGTTTGGATTTGTTGAACTGGACGATGCGTTCTGTACAGGCAGCAGCATCATGCCTCAGAAGAAAAATCCAGACGTTCCTGAACTTGTTCGTGGTAAAACAGGACGTGTGTACGGCAACCTGATCGGTTTGCTGACGGTACTGAAATCTCTTCCACTGGCATACAACAAAGACATGCAGGAAGACAAAGAAGGTATGTTTGACACAGTAGCGACGCTGGAGGGTGCGCTGCAACTGTTTGCTCCAATGATCGCGACAATGACAGTGAACAAGGATCGGATGCGTCAAGCGGTCAACCAGGATTTCTCCAACGCTACGGATATTGCCGACTTCCTCGTGGGCGAAGGCTTGCCTTTCCGTCAGGCGCATGAAGTGATTGGTAAAACGGTGTTGTACTGCATCCAGAACAGCAAGTATTTGCTGGATCTGACGATTGATGAATTCCGTCAGTTCTCACCACTGTTTGATGACCGGATCTATGATGTGCTGCAACCGGAAGCGGTAGTGAACGCTCGTAATGTTTACGGCGGAACTGCTTCGGGTCAAGTCGCTGAAGCCATCGGGCGCAGTGAGAAGGTACTGGAGATCACCGAGCAATGGATTACGAACCGCGGTTAATACCACCGCTACTATAAGGTACCCTTACAGATACAACAGTACAACAAAGAAGCAGGCCAGAGAACTTTTTTCTCAGCGGCCTGCTTTTTGTGTTTTACAGCGATGTGCTCTAGATATATTGAACTCAACCGCGAACGGAAGGTAGGTTGTTCTACTATCGGAGTACCAGTTTAGTTACTCGCGGTAGCTCCATTGTAATTCTCCACTAATCGCGCTTTTGTAAAGGCAACCATTTCAATACATCCTGAATCTTGGCATCCCAGTAGCCCCACTCATGTTCACCAGGCCCTTCCTCGTATGTCAGTTCGAAGTTCGTCTGTTCACAGGCTTGACGGAAGGTTTGATTATCCTCATACAGGAAATCTTCCGTTCCGCAGCATTGGTAGAGCAAAGGTCGAGGATTTTCGCTAGATTGATTTTCTTTTAACAGATGGATCAGATCATTCTCGGTGCCTGCCACCTCTGGTCCGAAAATACGTTGTAACTCCGTCTGTTGCAATGCTGAGGATGCGTTTCTATCCATATGTGCAGACATATCGAGTGCTCCAGACAAACTGGCAGCAGCCGCATATTGATCTGGTTTACGAAGGGCCAGCTTGAACGCCCCATAGCCACCCATAGATAATCCGGCAACGAAGTTGTCCTCCCGTTGATCTGACAGCGGGAAGAAAGAACGAGCAAGTGCCGGCAGTTCTTCACTGATAAAGCTCCAATAACGTCCGCCTTCTACCATATCTGTATAGAAGCTGCGGTGTACCTGTGGCATAACAACGGCGATCCCGAGGTTGGCCACATAACGTTCGATGGAAGTCCGGCGCAGCCAGATGGAATCATCATCAGACAGACCGTGCAGCAGGTACAGGGTTGGGTGCAATCCTTTGCCAGTCACATTCTCCATACCGATCTGATTGTGGGTTTGTTGCGGCAGAATGACATGCATGCTGGTGCTAAGCCCGAGCGTATCCGAGTAAAAATCACATTTAATAAGTGCCATGAGTATAAGAAACCCCTTTCATAAGTTCGTTAACCACGTGTTCTGACATGAGACGATGGGATGGAAATCGGATGCCTAGGCCTCCAAAGTGTTTATATGTAACAGGTTATACGCATTACGCTTCCATTGCAATAACAAGATCTACAGTAGAAAACAAAGAATTTCACACCAGTGGTTAAAGTGGAAATCTGTAATCTGATCATCGATTTTTCAATGTGGTTTACAACGTAACAATGTTATGTTACACTCATTTCAATAAAAAGGGGGACCATATATGACAGATGATTTGATCTCCAAGAAAGAATTGTTGGACCTGACAGGAATCTCATACGGCCAGTTATACCGCTGGAAGCGGAAAAATCTCATTCCGGAAGAATGGTTCATTCGGAAGTCGTCCTACACTGGACAAGAGACCTTTTTTCCCAAACAACAGATTTTACTGCGCATTGACAAGATTCTCAATATGAAAGACGGATTATCGCTGGATGAGCTGGCAGACGTGTTCTCACCTACGTTGGGTGAAGTGGAGATGTCTGCAGAGCAATTGTTAGATCGAAACATTGTTTCACAAATATCGCTGGATCTGTTAAAAGAAGCAGGTCGAGAACAATCGCTGTATGCTTTGGAGCAGATTATGATGCTCTACGTCCTTGATAAGCTGTTAATGAGCGGAGATATTACTCGGCAAGAGGGTGCGTTGCTGATCGAAGTGATGTCCGAACATTATTATCGTTTTACAGGCAAACCCAGCGAACTCGTGCTTATTCGTAAGATGGGTGTTCCTTCATTCATGCTGGTAACAGCAGGAACGGAGTTTTATTTTGACAATGGTGTGAAAGTGGTTCTTAGGCAGCCGATGGGAACATTTATGGAAGAATTAAAACTCAAATTGGGTTAAGGAGAGGATCATCTATGGAAGAGCGGAATAAGCGGAATGATCTGAATGTGGCGGGCATAAGTCAAACGGCAGGTGGGAATTTTCACCGTGTATCTATTGATGGCATGGCTAAGGTGAACGGCAACCTGGACTGCACCTCTATGGAAGTGAATGGAACATTGAAGATGCACGGCGCTTTGACCTCCGAGAGTGCAGCAATTAACGGCATGTGCACGTTGAATGGACCTCTGACCAGTTCTCGTGTTCGGGTGGATGGCATGACGACGATTAACGGAGATCTCCATAGCCCTGAACTTGAAGTGAACGGAAAGTGTACCGTACGTGGAAGAGTAGATGGGGAACGAATTGATATTGGCGGTGTGATCGATATTGAAGGGGATGTCCAATGTGAGTCCCTGAATGTACGGGGCAATATTAAGATTAGCGGTTTACTGAATGCGGGAACAGTGGAGATCAGGCTTCACACATCTTCTTCGGCCAAAGAGATTGGCGGAGAGCGTATCGATATTCGTCGCAAGGAACAACAGAATGGCTTTTGGAAAAGTATTGGTCTGGGCGGGACGCCTTCATTTAAGACTTCCTTAATTGAGGGTGATGAGATTGTGCTGGAAGATACCGAAGCTGACATTGTTCGGGGGAGTAACATTTTTATCGGTCGCGGCTGTAACATCAGACTGGTTGAGTATTCAGGTGAACTTGAGGTAGATCAGGATGCCAAGGTGGGCAGCAGTCAGCGAATTTAAAGTTTGGATATGGAGAGAAAGGGATGGGATCGACATGAATAACAATCCTGGGCGTTCATTGGACAAAAAAATGGATATCAGCATCGTTGGTGATGGCAGTTCTTCTGGTGGCGTGTACGGCAAGATCAAGGTCGTAGGGGACGCGTCCTTTAACGACAATCTATCTTGTGATCGATTCAAATGTACGGGTACATCGGTCATATACGGATCGCTTGAATCCACAGAGATTAAAATTACCGGAACCCTGACTCTAACAGAGCGAGAGACCAGCAACGATGGTGAGGATGGAATCCAGGCATCTGGCCTGCATGCCAAAGCTGAGCATATAAAAGTGGTCGGTGAACTTCATCTGTCAGGGGATTGTCAGGCGGAAAATATCAAGCTGAACGGGCGTTTGACGATAGCGGGGATGCTCAGCGCTGAACAAATGACGCTCAAAATCATGGGTCCATCCGAGGTCAAGGAAATGGGTGGTTCCATCATCTCGGTGAAGAGTGGCCGGTTGAATGACTTGTTTACGGGGAATAAATCAATTCTCAAGGCACAGATTATCGAAGGTGATGACATTGAATTAGAGAATACGGAGGCCGAGATTGTCCGTGGCGATAAAATAAAAATCGGTCCTGGCTGCCGGATTGGTACAGTGGAATACCGTTCATCTCTGCAAATTCATCCGCAATCGGAAGTTTTGCTGCAAAGCAATCGGTCCTTGGACTGATTAACGCAGACTTCTTTTCGGATATACTAATGCAGTCATATGAATAGAGCGTGAATGGAGAGATTGAGTACAATGGTTGCACGTAAAAACAGTATTGGATTGGTGCTGGCAGGGTTACTGCTCAGCATATTAATGGCTTCGATGGATAATACCATCGTGGCAACAGCTATGGGGGATATTGTCGGGAAGCTGGGTGGGCTCGACAAGTTCGTCTGGGTTACCTCCGCGTACATGGTGGCTGAGATGGCAGGGATGCCGATCTTTGGTAAGCTATCCGATATGTATGGACGGAAGAAGTTTTTTGTATTTGGTATTATTGTGTTTATGCTTGGCTCAGCGCTGTGCGGAACGGCAACGTCTATTGTGGAATTGACGATGTACAGAGCGATTCAAGGTATTGGAGCGGGGGCCCTGGTGCCGATTGCTTTTACGATCATGTTTGATGTCGTTGCACCAGAATCTCGTGGTAAATTGGGTGGATTGTTTGGAGCCGTCTTTGGCCTCTCCAGCGTATTCGGACCTCTGCTCGGTGCTTACATTACCCAGTATGCGACATGGGAATGGGTATTCTATATCAACCTGCCGCTAGGCTTGATTGCATTTGTGTTTATTGCGTTCTTCTATAAAGAATCCCATCAGCATCAATCCCAACAGATCGACTGGCTGGGTGCTGTAACGCTGATCGGTGCTGTTGTGTGCCTGATCTTTGGTCTGGAACTGGGCGGCAAAACATTTGCCTGGGGTTCCTGGCAGATTCTTGGCTTGTTTGCCGGATTTGTAGCATTAGCGCTGCTCTTCCTTTTTGCAGAAACCAAAGCCAAAGAACCAATCATCTCCTTCAGCATGTTCCGCAACCGGGTCTACTGGTCCAGTAACGTTATTGGTATGTTCAGTGGTGCGGCGTTCATTACAGCATCCGTGTACATTCCGATCTTTATACAGGGGGTACTTGGTGGTAAAGCGACCAACTCCGGTCTTGTGCTGCTGCCCATGATGCTTGGGTCGGTTGTGACGGCGTCCTTGGGCGGGGTGTTGATGACCAAAATCAAGTATCGCAATATCATGATCCCTACGTTAGCTTTACTTGTCATTGGACTTGGATTGCTGACCACACTGGATGAGAATTCTTCCCTTTGGACGATACGTATCTACATGGTGATGGTTGGTCTGGGTGTCGGTGCGTCGTTCTCTGTACTTAGCAATGCAGCCATGAACGCATTTGAACCGCAAAGGCGCGGAGCAGCAAGCTCCACACTTAACTTTTTGCGGTCCCTCGGTATGACGATGGGCATTACGATCTTTGGTATCGTACAGAGCCAGGTATTTACGCGTAAAATGAACGATGCTCTCGCTGGTTCAGCTGCGGAAGCAGGTGGTGCTTCAGCGGGTGGCGTGCCGCAGGGAGTGGACCTGACCGATCCGCATGCGTTACTCTCACCAGAACTCAGACAGGCGATTCCGCCTCAGGTGCTGGATACCATCACACATGCCTTGTCTTCTTCCATCGTGCAGTTATTTGCCTGGGCTGTGATTCCGGCTGCACTCGCGTTGGTCGCTTCCTTCTTCATGGGAAGAGAGAAGATGGTTGTAGGCGAAGAGCAAGGCGAATACACCGGCGGTCACTAAACCGTAATGCAGTAAACTAACTATAAGTTAAGGTAGTACAGCTGATCGTAGCTTGGTAAAACTCGAATAACATATCTTAAACCATAAAAAGACACACTTCTCGCGTATCCTTAAAAGGGACGGGAAGTGTGTCTTTTTGTTTTCGTAGGATCAGTTTATCCTAGAATGCATGAATTACAGATTGAACTCTTTTGGCTGCTTCAGAAAAGGAGCCTAAGGCTGTTTCGTATCACTAATACCATCCTCGACAACAGAAGGTTCTTGTGGATCTGGCAAGCTGCTATGACCTGAGCGGGCAATTAGACGATTCTGAGCTTTGTACGTGTCCCGTGTAATCGTTTTGGATTCGACCACTTTGCCGTCCAGCCTCTTGGTTCTTACCGTCTCAACAATATATCCAGGCTGTCCGTCTTGCAGCACCTGCTGAGCACCATCAGGCAGTACTGTACTGGACACATACTTTACCGGAACACTTAATGTTTCAATGGTACGAGATTCAAGTGCATAGCTGACATTCTCCGGGAATGTGCCGAAAAATTTCACCATCAATTGATGGTTCTTCACCTCTGCATGAATGAGTAAGGACTTGCCTGTATTGTTCTTGAAGCGAAAATTGATGGCTCCCGAGGCAAAGGTGGCATCCAGTCCTTTCGGCAAATATTTGACCGGCAGGGAATGGTTGCGACGCTCAATAATATCAAGACCCGTCAATAGCGCTGCGTTATACACCGTACTGGATACCTGACAGATTCCTCCGCCAATTCCAGGGGTTAGTCTGCCATTAACAATGACCGGGGCCTCACGAAACCCATACTCCTTTTCAGCTTGACGGACGACCTTCTCATAATCAAATGTGGCATCTGGTGGCAAAATCATGCCGTTAATCGCTTCCGCCGCTGCGCTGACATTATGTATCCGGCCTTCACTACTATTGCCCAGACCCGTGGAGAACTGGATGATCTTTCGGTCAATGCCTTCCTGGCGCAGCGAATCAAGGGTTACTTCAGGTTTCAGCGTATACAGTGGTACCTGGATCAGCAATGGGGCGGGTTTTTCATCCGGGTTCAGTACACTGAAATCTCGGTGCAACTTGGTCTGAATGAGACTTGTGAGTGTATCCCAATCAATGCGGCGGACGCCCTTTTCCGGGATATACTGGACTTTGTCACTTGTGGTAATGCGGCGAACAGCGTCCGCAGGTGTACCAAAGGTTTCTTTTTCCCAGGCAGGGCTGAGATGTTCTTGGAGTGGTCTTGAGTTATAGGTCATATCGAGAGAGAACTCTTTCGGAAAATGATAACGTGCATAAGCGCGTTCCCACAGGTTACCTTCCTCCAGCTGCTGTATTGCGGACTCCAAGCTGTTAACGTTGTAACTCACCCCCACCTGAGCTGCGGTATACGACATCGTCTGGGGGTTGGGTTCAGTCACTTCAAAGGTGACAGGCCAGTCCTCCAGCTTTTGGATCTGTTCATCCAATTCATGCAATACGTTCTTACGATTCTTCCCCTCCACCAGCATCTCGCCAACATGAACGTTTTTGGGCAGGGCAGGCTGATTCACGTACATATACAACAATCCATAGGACGCGGAGCCGATCAAGAGGATGGAGAATAGAACAATGACCGTCAAATGTATTTTTTTCATAACCGTACGCTCCTTTATACTTCGGTTGTTCCCGACTTTGTAACACTTTCTATATATATGATCCAATGCAGGAAAACTTTCGGGTACTCAATAGGTAACAAATTTGTTACAATAAACTTCATATGCATCCATGCTTCACCATTGAAACAGGAACGAAGTGGATTTTTCCCTGATGAAATTCAGGTCTTTTTAAAGGAAATGCCGGGATTGTGTCGAAATGATAATGGCTAACTATGCGAGCAGGAAGTGATGATGTGATAGAAATGCAGGACGTGTGGAAGACCTACGCCAATGGGACCCACGCATTACAAGGGGTGTCGGTGAAGATCGACCGCAATGAATTTGTTTATATCGTCGGTCCGTCCGGAGCAGGTAAATCGACATTTATGAAATTGATGTACAGAGAAGAAGTTCCGACCAAAGGACAAATATCCATTAACGGATTTAATATTGGTAAGTTGAAGCCAAGAAAGATTCCTTATGTGCGTCGTAACATCGGCGTTGTGTTCCAGGATTTTCGTCTGCTGCCACGGATGACAGCATTTGAGAATGTGGCATTTGCGATGGAAGTTATTGAAGCCCCGAAGCGTCATATCAAAAAACGGGTGATGGAAGTGCTCGATTTGGTGGGACTGCGCAGTAAGGCGAATCGTGAACCTTCACAGCTCTCGGGTGGAGAACAGCAGCGTATTGCTATTGCACGGGCTATCGTCAATAACCCATCGGTTATTATCGCGGATGAGCCTACAGGTAACCTCGATCCGGAGACGTCGTGGGGCATTATGCAACTGCTGGATGAGATTAATTTCCGGGGAACAACCATTGTTATGGCGACCCACAACAAAGATATCGTGAATACGATGCGTAAACGGGTAATCGCGATTGAACGTGGACAGATTGTACGGGATCAGATGAGAGGGGAATACGGTTATGAATTTTAGTACTCTCTTGCGCCATCTGCGGGAGGGATTCAAAAACGTATTCCGCAACGGCTGGATGTCCGTGGCCTCCATCATGTCCATCATTGTGTCGCTATTGATTCTTGGTGTGTTTATGTTGCTGGTGCTCAATGTGAACTCCATGGCGAATCAGGTTGATAGCCAAGTGGAGATCAGCACGTTCCTCGAACTGAATGTGGACGAGAACCTGCGTAACACACTGGAGAAAGAAATCAGCGCGATGCCTGAAGTAAGTGAGATTCGTTTTGTTTCCAAGGAAGAAGGACTCAAGGAGTTCCGTGAGCGTCTTGGAGAGAGTGCAGATAACGTGCTTAGCGGTTTCGATGTGGACAACAACCCACTGCCGGAGACCATTGAAGTTGAGGTCATTGAACCGGAAACCGTCACTTTTGTGGCGCAAAAAATCGAAGCTTTGAACGAAAAACACCCGGAGAAGCCGATCATGAAAGTGAACTACGGCAAGGAAACGGTGGAAGTGTTGTTCAAATTTACGAAGCTTGTTCGTAACATCGGATTTATTTTTGTCGGGGGACTGGGTCTCATGTCCATGTTCCTGATCTCGAATACGATTCGCGTAACGATTCTGGCACGTCGCCGGGAGATCGGAATTATGAAGCTGGTTGGTGCAACCAATACCTTTATTCGCTGGCCTTTCTTTATTGAAGGTGCACTCATTGGATTTATTGGCTCGGTCATTACGGTTGGTGTGTTGTTTGTTGGGTACAGCCAGTTGATGAAGACGATTGGTCAGGATGTCTTCATGCAGATGCTTAACTTGATTCCGCTCGGCGAAATCTGGGGGCTGTTTGGAACACTGTTGATCGGACTTGGTGTGCTGGTAGGTATTTTGGGAAGTACACTGTCCATTCGGAAATCACTCAACGTTTAATTTTGTTTTCAACGATCGAATTGCAGAATATGTCGAAAAGAATGGTAAAGCAGGTTCATTAATGGACGCTGTTTGACGATATGTAGGAAAGACGGAGTCTTTTAAGATTGAAGAAAGCAAAGAACATGCTGTTCACCACCTGTGCAGGTTGCTTTCTTGTGAAATCATAGGATGGGGGATCATCATTTTGAAAAAAACCGCTTCGCTGCTGGCCTTTACGTTATTGGCCAGTTTGACGCTTCAACCTTCTGACGGATATGCCAAGAGTAGCATCAGCGATATTGACCAACAGATTCAGCAACTGGAGAGCAAGGCGGCTTCTGCCAAGCAGGAGCAAAAAAAAGCGGCTTCCAACAAAAAGGAAGCACAGCATTACAAGAACAAAACCAACGCTTATCTGAAGGTTGTCATGGAACAGATCAATGTCGTTAGTGATGAACTGGCGAGTGTATCCTTGCAGATCGAGAACACGGAGGAAGATCTTCGTACAACGAAAAAAGATCTGCAAGCGGCAGAAGAACGCATTGTTGCAAGGGAAAAATTGTTGGAGTCACGCGTGCGCCTGATGTATACGGACGGTGCTGTATCCTATCTGGATGTATTGTTGTCCTCTACTAGCTTCACTGACTTCCTGACCCGTGCGGATTCACTCAAAACGATTGTGGATCAGGATCAGCATCTGCTGGATGAGCACAAAGCGGACAAGCAACTTGTCGTGGACAAAAAGGCAGAATTGGATGTGCAATATGCGGAAGCCAAGAGTCTGTATGCACAGAAGAAACAGCGTAAGTCCCAATTGAATGAAAAAGAAGCGGAAAAGCAAGTGCTTCTCGCTTCATATGATGCTAAAATTGAAGAGTCAGAAGAGCTGACACAAGAGCAGGAAGATGTATTAATGCAGATTGCCAGCAAACGTTCGGCACTTCTTCAAGAGAAAAATAAATTGCGTGAACAGCAGGCGGCTGCCGCAGCCAAAGCAAAAGCCGCAGCAGCGGCTCGGGCGAAAGCTGCAGCCAAGGCGCCTACTAGAGTGAGTTCGGATAGTAGCAGTGAGGTCACGTATTCATCCGGTAATGGTATCTTCTCAAGACCAGTATCTGGAGGACGTATTTCTTCTGGATTCGGCCCCCGTACCCATCCGATTACGGGTGTAGTGGGTAAAATGCATGCCGGTGTCGATTTTGCTGTTCCTCAGGGAACTTCGGTTCATGCTGCTTCTGGCGGAATCGTGATCATGGCTGAATGGTATAGCGGTTATGGTTATACGGTTATTGTGGACCACGGCGGTGGACTATGGACGTTATATGGTCACTTGCGCGAAGGTGGATTCAAAGTCAGCAAGGGAGACACAGTAAGCAAAGGGGATACCATTGCGGAGTCAGGAAATACAGGGAACTCTACTGGACCTCACTTGCACTTTGAAGTGAGAGACAACGGTACCGCTGTAAATCCGATGAACTATTTGTAATTATTGCTCCATCGTTCGAATGGAAAAAACATATTCCGTACAAGCTAGACATATAATAAGCTGGCATGTTCAGGGAATGGATTCTGGCAACAATGGAATCGGACACGCTTCAAAACTAAAGGCGGTGACAAACGGATGATGAAGAAAAGATCGGCGCTACTGCTTGTCATTGTGGGTCTCCTGGGTGGTAGTTTGCTAACCCTGGTATTAATGACTTATCCGGGAATAGCAAACCAAACCACAGCGGGCGAAGGTTTGCTGGCTAGTGTAACCGGCAATACACAGCAGAAGAACGATTTGAAAAAGATTGAAACTGCGATGGATTTGATCTCCAGCAACTATTATAAAGACGTGGATCAGACCAAATTGATTGACGGTGCGATCAACGGCATGATGGAATCGCTTGGTGATCCGTACTCCAACTATATGGGGCAGGAAACGGCTGCTCAGTTTGAAGAGTCGATCGAAGGTTCATTTACCGGTATTGGCGCAGAGGTATCCTCTCAGGATGGAAACGTGGTTGTTGTTTCCCCAATCAAAGGATCTCCTGCCGAGAAAGCGGGTATTCGTGCAAAAGACATGATTATGTCGGTCAACGGCGAATCCCTGCAAGGTTTGGAACTGAACAAGGCTGTTAACAAAATCAGAGGTCCCAAGGGCAGTGAAGCGAAGGTACAGGTCAAACGTGCCGGATCTTCCGAGCTGATTGAATTTGTCATTGTACGCGATGACATTGATCTGGAGACCGTATATGCTCACATGGAGGATGGCGGAATTGGTGTTATTGCCATTACTCAATTCTCTTTGAATACAGGCGATCGCTTTAAGGAAGAGTTGGCGAAGCTTGAGAAGCAGAACATGAAAGGTCTGGTCATCGACGTACGGAATGACCCAGGCGGTGTATTGCAAGTTGTTATTGATATTGCTGAACAGTTTGTTCCTAAAGGCAAGGTTATTGTGCAAGTTGAAGACAAGAACGGCAAAAAGGAACAAAGCAAGTCCAATGGATCAGCCAAAGCTTACCCAGTCACAGTCCTGATGAACAAAGGCAGTGCGAGTGCGTCGGAGATTTTGGCCGGTGCATTACAACAGTCAGCAGGTGCTAAGTTGATTGGTGAAAACTCCTTTGGTAAAGGAACCGTCCAGACGAGTTATGACAAGCAGATGGGTGATGGCAGCTTGCTGAAGATCACCATTGCCAAGTGGCTCACTCCGAACGGAGACTGGATTCATGAAAAAGGAATCAAACCGGATATTGCGGTAGACCAGCCGGATTATTTCTCGGTGGCACCGATTAACAAAGAGAAGTTACCACTGAAATATGACAGCAATAGCTCGGATGTGAAAAGTGCGCAGACGATGCTGAGAGGACTCGATTTCAAACCGGATCGTGTGGATGGATACTACGACCAGAAGACGGAAGAAGCGGTCAAGGCATTCCAGAAGCAAAAAGGCATTCAGGCTACAGGCCAGATTGACGAGAAAACCGCTGAATCACTGGAAGCGGCTCTGATTGAACGTATTGCCAATCCTCAATATGATGCACAGCTGAAACGCGCGATCGAAAATGTCTCGAAGGATATTTCGTCCGCTGTGTCGAAGCCATAAAGAAGGCTGATTTTCAGCCTTCTTTTTTTCTGAACCGGCTGAAAGAGAGGGGTGACCGACCACAATGGAATGGGTATGGCCGTGGTTAACTACATTAGGGGAAGCTTTGTTGCAGTTGTTTATTCAGCCGTTTTATTATATTGCGGTGATCCTGATTGCGCTGATCTATCATCGTCAGTTACTACAGGAGCGTAAATTGTTTCATGTCCGTTTGCAAAGCTCGATAACACAGACGATTCGTGCGGTGCTCGGAGGCATACTCATCGGTACCATTGTCTCGATCGTGTCCCTATTCCTCGGTGCACACCTTACACTGGGAAGCCTGATATGCATATGGGCTGCAACATTAATTCTATCCTTATTCCGTATCCGGTATCTGTGCTTTGCTTATGCGGCCGGGTTACTGGGTGTGCTGCAATTTGGTTTGAATGTGGCTTCAGGCTGGCAACCATCGGGTTGGATGGGCACTATCACGGAAACGCTACGTACCCTGGATATGCCTGCACTGCTTGTCCTGGCTGCCCTTCTACATATGGGTGAAGCCTTGTTGGTACGCATGCAGGGGGTATCGATGGCATCACCGCTTCTCTTCGAGGGAAAACGCGGGAAACTGGTTGGGGGATATCAACTGCAGCAGTTCTGGGCCATTCCTCTACTAATTCTTGTTCCAGTCACAGGAGGTGGCGCGGAGCTGGCATGGAATCCACTGATGAATGCAGGTCATAGTTACATGCTGGTTGCGTTGCCGATTATGCTCGGATTTGGTGAGATAACGCAGAGTATGCTTCCGGGACAAAAGGTACAGATCTCATCAAAGCGGTTGATGATATACGGGGCAACTTTGCTTGTGTTCAGTTTGCTTGCTGCATGGTGGTCTCCACTCATAGTGGTTGCTGCGCTTATCGCATTTATTGGACATGAATTTCTGGTATGGTACAGCGCGTTTGAAGAGCAAAACCGCAGTCCGGTATTTGTCCATCCGCAGCATGGGCTGAAGGTATTGGCTGTTATTCCGGAGAGCCCTGCAGCGGATTTGGGGATTGAAGCAGGTGAGACCTTGTACAAGGTGAATGGTAAGTTGGTTCATTCACCAGAAGAGTTGCATCGTGCTCTGCGGATGAACCCGGCTTTTTGCAAACTTGAGGTTCGCAATCACCAGGGAGAAAGCAAGTTCATGCAACGAGCGATCTATGAAGGGGAGCATCATCAGCTTGGTGTCATTATGGCACCGGACAATCACGAGGTCTGGGCGATTCGGTTACGTCCACTGACGTTGTTCCATATCATCAACCTCAAATTGTTTGCCCGTCTGAAAAAACCACTCAGGGACGAAGCTCCCTTGGCGTTACCGCCAGCCCCTGTGGGCAGTGATAAAGGGTCCATAGAGATGTAACAACTAAGCATACGTGATGAAGTATGTTGCATAAATAAAACAAAGAAAAAGGTATTTCCTAACGCCGTCACAGGCAAGGGAAATACCTTTTTTTGTTATTGTTTTAACATAAAGATGGCGATTTGGGTCCGATCACGCAAGCTCAACTTACCGAGAATATCCGTGACATAGTTTTTGACGGTGCCTTCACTGAGGAACAATTTGGCGGCAATTTCCTTATTGGACAACCCCTCCGATATGGCCTCGGCAACCGCCAGCTCCATACGTGTCAGTCCATAGGCTTCGATTGGGTTCTGTGTCAAGGGAGTGGCAGCGGGACGAAGAAGGCCTGCCAATTTGCGGGCAATATCCGGATGAATTAACATATCACCGTTATGTACGGTCTTGATGCCTTGAATAATCCGCTCGGGTGGAACATTTTTGAGCAAATAACCGCTTGCTCCATTCTGTAATGCCTGAATAATATACTCATCGTCGTCAAACGTAGTCAGCATGAGCACCTGGATTTCAGGAAAACGTGCCTTGATGCGTTTGGTACCTTCAACTCCGTCACATTCCGGCATCCGAATATCCATTAACACCACGTCCGCAGACGTCCCTGCTTCAAGCAATTCCAACGCTTCCTGTCCATTTGAGGCTGTGCCTGTAACGAAAATGCCGGAGCCCAGTCCAAGCAACACTTTCAGGCTCTCACGAATGAAGTAATCATCGTCTGCGAGAATCAGCCGAATAAGTGGGAGCTGGCCTGAATCATTCTTGTTGTTCACATCATTACGTTCGGACATGAGAATATTCACTTCCTTTTTCAGAGTATATTCAACTGGTTCGTTATTGGAATGCGTGTAATCACTGTATACGGATAAGCCGATTGAATCTCCAAGGTTCCTTCCACCATTTGTGTGCGCAGAAGCATACCTTCCTGTCCTATGCCGTTTCGCTTGGAAGAAGGAGGATTGATTTTGCCATCATTACTCACACTCATACACACTTCTTGATCCCCGAATACCAACTCCACTGTGATCGAAGTAGCATTTCCATGTCGCAGGGCATTGGTCAGGGCTTCTTTGGCATTTTTGAATAAAACAATTTGTATGCTGGGATACAGCACATGAGATGGGCCATGAACTTCATAATTTGTCTTCACGCCGGTATCTCTGCCCACTTCCTCTAGGAGACGATCCAGGGCGTAGGCTTCGGATGCATAGGAATTAGGTTGCAGTTTGTGTAGTGTGCTGCGCATATCATCCATACTATCGGCCAATTGATCGCGAATCTGTCTCACCATTTCCGTTCCTTGTTCCATATTCAGGGGAAGGGTCAGCAGGGCGGCTTCCGACATCATTTTGGTGCGAATCAGTCGATGGCCGATATCGTCATGAAGCTGTCTTGAAATACGGGTACGTTCCTCTGCCTGAGCCGCTCCTTCAAGTTGCTTTGTAAATAACAGCAGTTGCGCACGCGCTTCTTGTAGCTCGTAATGTTTGCTGCGAAGCTCGTCATAGACTTGTTCCAGTTGTCCGCGGCTGTTCGCCGTTCTTGATCCCTGCCAGGACAGAGCCGCTGTGATGAGCAGAAGCAGGTTGCCAAGAACCATCGCGGTTGTCTCTGTGGAGAGTAATGTAGTGGCGGTTGTATTTAGTGTGGTCAACCCTGGCTGCGATGCCTGTGGGACAGAATATTGCCAATGCAAAGCGACATTGTTAGCGACAAGCTGAATTGCAAACATCAACCATCTCCGACTTCCCTCCAGTCTGTATATATACACGTAGAGCACGGATAGAGAGAGGAATAACATGAATGGTCCATACGAAGCAATCAGCCAGCAGCTCCAGAGTATTTCGGCCAGCAGCAACAGCCATTGCTGTGTACTTGAACGGATAAAATCTTTCCACACGGAGAGTCCAAGCGCAATGATGACATACAAGGTGTAGACGGCTTCATTTTCCAAGGGCAGCATCAACAGGTAAAGTACTGCTGGAACGATAATTAATCCGTATTGCAGAAACCGCATCGGCATATGGTTGTGACATCCTTTATATAAAAAGTGGAGTAGAAAATCTCTTGGTAATGCGCCCTTGATTATACCATAAGCAGCATTCGAATCAGGAGATGACTTAAGTCACCTTCGATTCATGACTTTTTGTACCTTCGCTACAGATTGCGATCCGTTACAATAAAATTATGAAATCCAGCGGCGAAGGCCGAAACGGAAAAGGGGCGTAAAAGGGATGGGCATACTTGAAGTGGATCATGTAGTAAAACGATACGGCAGCAAGCTGTCCGTGGATCATTTGAACCTTAGTGTTAGCAAAGGCGAGATTTTTGGATTGCTTGGTCCCAATGGAGCAGGAAAAAGTACCACCATCAGCATGATTGCAGGGCTCCTGAATATGGATCAGGGTGAGATCAGATTAGATGGGATCTCGGTCAAGGAGCGACCGCTTGAAGTAAAGCGCAAGATCGGACTCGTTCCACAGGATCTGGCTTTATACGAAACCATGTCTGCTGCGGAGAATGTGACCTTTTTTGCCAGACTGTATGGACTGCGTGGAAAATTGCTTAAGGAAAGAGTGCAGGAGTCCCTTGAATTTGTAGGGTTGCAGGATAAAGCAAAGGATGCCCCCTCGACCTTCTCTGGCGGTATGAAACGCAGGTTAAACATCGCATGTGCGATTACACATCGCCCGGATCTAATTATTATGGATGAACCTACAGTTGGCATTGATCCGCAATCTCGGAATCATATTCTTGAATCGGTACGCACACTCAACAAGATGGGTTCAACGATCATATATACAAGTCATTACATGGAGGAAGTGGCGGCGATTAGTCACCGGGTTGCGATTATGGATCAGGGACGAATCATTGCCTGTGGGACTGAAGCAGAGCTGAGAGAACGGGTAGCATCGGAGGAAAAAGTAGTGCTTTCCACTTCCGGTATCGTTCCCAACGTCGTGGAAGAACTGAAACTTCACCCCCGCGTACGGATGGTAGACGTTTCAGAGAATACACTGACCATTACGCTGCCTTCGGCACAGCAGGATCTCCAGGATCTGCTCTTCATTTGTAGCAAACATGAAGTATCCATTCAGTCGCTCAAGGTCGAAGAGCCGGATCTGGAAACGTTGTTCCTCAATCTGACCGGGCGTACGCTTCGGGACTAGGGGGAGCAAGAGATGAATATATGGCATATTTGCATATTTGAATTAAGGCGTATTCTTAAGATTCGATCTGTGGTGTTAAACCTGTTTATTTTGCCGTTGTTACTGATTTTTATATTGGGCACGGCCCTTTCCAGTACGATGGGTACGGCGGATGATGTTATTCCGGATACTGTACGTGTGGGAATCATTCATTTGAGTACTGAATCTGGTGGAGGATCAAGTACGGTTAATCAAGCACTGGATTCATTCGTTGAATCCCCGGAAGTGGCTGAGATGGTCAAGGTGCAGAACTTTACGACTGAAGAAGAGGCCGTTCATTCGCTGCGTACCGGCAAGCTGGACTTTGCTGTAATGATTCCTTCGGATTTTGAGCAAAACGTGATGATGGGGAAAGAGGCCAGGTTACAGTGGATACGAGGAAAGGACAACACACTTAATACCTTGGGTGAAACTTTGTTCACACGTTTTACGGATGAATGGAACCGACAGATGGCGATTACCAAAGTGCTCGGTCCGGAAGTAATTGCTGCCATGGCCTCTGCTTCGGAGTCTGGTACGGCGAATTCAACCTCGATTGCTGTCACTAATCCCGGTAAGACAGGTACGGCGTATAGTGCCTCCCAATACTATGCAGCTTCCATGCTGGCGATGTTCATGTTGTACTCAGGCATGACAACCAGTACCAGCCTTTTTGGAGAGCGTGATAACAAAACGTTAATTCGCCTTCAGGCTGCGCCTATAGGTAATGGAGTTATTTTCGCTGGCAAAATTGCAGGTAATAGTCTGCTCGCTTTCTTACAAGCAACAACGATCATACTTATGACGTATTGGTTCTATGGTGTAGATTGGGGAACGCATCCTTGGTATATTGTGCTCACTTGTGTATGTATCACATTGGCATCCATGACCCTTGGCGTGATCGTGGCATTGGTATGCAAAAGCACGGCATCGGCCAGTGCAACCTTACAAGGTATCATCGTTGCCATGACATTCATTAGCGGTGGGTTCATGCCCATTCCGATTGATTTTGTACAACGGCTTAGCCAATTTACGGTTAACCACTGGGCACTCCAGAGTTTTCTGAGAATGATGCTGGATGCACCTGTACGAGAGATTGTATATAACATTCTAATGTTAGGCGTGGTATGCGCTGTATTACTGTTCATCTCAGGAATGATCTATAGAAAGGCAGGATACCGATATGAATAGTCTACACATCGCCTGGTTGATGATTAGACGTACACTTGGCCGTAAAATGGGCTTCATTACGTTTCTGCTTCTGCCTTGCCTGGTGGTTACAGGAGCGGTTGCTCTATTTGGAAGCGAGCAGAGTACACGTACTGTTATTCCCTATGTCAACGAGGATGGAGGGGTGGCAGGGACATGGATGATTCATGAACTTGCTGGCAAAGAGGAGTATCTGCTCAAGCCGATGACAAACGAAGCAGAAGTGAAGGAAGCCATCGCTCAGCAAAAAGGAAGTTCTGGTATCATCATTCCGGCACATTATACGGAGGATCTGTTACAAGGAAAGCCAACCGAAATTAAACTTGTGGAACTGCGTATAAGTGAAGATTCCTATACACTACGAGCGGCGGTTGAAGGTTTGACGAGCGGATTGCAACAATCTGCTTCAGCTGTTACGTTGGCCGCGGGTCGTGTCTCAAGTGAGAATGACATAGCGGTGAAGATACAGAAGCCGTTTGAACAGCTATTACAGGAAACAGAAAAGCATCAGGTTGCTGGTGAAGTCACGGATCTGCAGATCTATCCTAAGCGGGGCCTGAACAATGTGACTGGATTTACGATTATGTTTATGATGGGGCTGCTGACCAGTGCAGTGGCTGTGATTATGGAAGATCGCAGGAAACGTACGATGGCCAGAGTATATACGGCACCCGTCCGTGCATATGAGATTGCGCTTGGTAATTTCCTCGGTAGCTTTGTCATTGGCATGATTCAGATTGTGATGGTTCTAGGAGTCAGCAGGTGGCTGTTGCATTATGATGCCGGCATTCCTTTTGGCATTCATTTCATGATATTGGCGGCATTCATGCTGGTCTCCATGGGGATCGCAAGTACGGTGGCAGGATTAATCCGTAATCCGAAAAATGCCAACATGCTGAATTCACTTGTCATTATGCCAACCTGCATGATAGGTGGTTGTTTCTGGCCGATCTCGTTGATGCCGGATTATATGCAAAAGCTCGCCAACTTCGTTCCACAGAAATGGGCGATTCAGGCGGTGGAAACGATCTCTGCTGGCGGTACATTGTCGGATATCACACTGCCACTATTGATTTTGTTTGGCATGGCTGCCATTTTACTGACCGTAGGCTCCGCGATTTTACGCCCTAGCCAACCAGGTGTAGAGGCATAAAGGTAATACGACATAAAAAAAGCACGCTCTGCTGAATTGAATTCAGTTAGAACATGCTTTTTTTGCTTATAAGAAATGATGCATTATGTGAGATATAGATGATTAAGGTTGGAGTTGACGCAGGACCGTTATTTCGACCCGACGGTTCTTTTGTCTTCCGGCCGCTGTAGTGTTGTCACCCGTTGGGCGAGTATCCGCATATCCAGCATACTGGAATCCGTCCGGGTTAAGTTTCTCTGTATCCAGAAAAAATCGTAATACAGACAGTGCGCGTTCTCCGGAAAGTTCCCAGTTGTCTTTGTACGTGGAGTTGGCCCCGACCGGAATATTGTCCGTATGTCCTTCGATGCTGACAACGGTATTCAGATCCCGAAACAGGCTGGCAAGTTTACTGAGCGTTGGTGCTGCACCGTCCTTTAGAGCGGCCTGGCCCTGATCAAACAGGAAGCGGTCACTAAGTGTAATGGATAGGCCCTGTGGCTTGTCCGCAACAAAAATCTGATTTTCCAGTTTATTATCCTCGATATATTGGGTAATCACATTGAACAGATTTTGCAATTCCTGCTCCTGTGATCTGAATTGTTCTTCCCGTTCTGTGAGGGGCTTATCATCATCATCTGGCGTTGCAGTTCCGGCATCGGAAGGGGTTCCTTCACCTTTTGAAGGATCTTCACCCTGCACCTCGGATGGTGGAGTCTCTGTAATCGTTTGACCAGGTTTCTCACCAAGTCCCTCACCAAGCTCAAGGATTGAGTCGGACGCATTAAATGTATTTTGTAACGATTGAGTAACGACGTCATATTTACCGGAATCCAGATTGCTCATGGCATACATGATGACAAAAAAGATCAAAAGCAGCGTTATGAGATCGGCATAAGTAATCATCCAGCGATCCCGATGATCGATAGTTTCACGTTTTCCGCGCCGTTTACTGCGCCGACTCATCCAATCCCTCCTTTGCTAGGGGGCGTATATGCTGACGATGCGTAAGGGTGAAGGACTCCAGTCTTTTGCGTACAAGCTGGGGATTCTCACCGTTCTGAATGGCAAGTACACCTTCGAGAAGCATTTCCATGGTCTGCACTTCATCAGCACCTCTGGATTTGATCTTGGAGGCAATGGGCAAAAAGATAAGATTGGCACTGGCGACCCCATACAGGGTTGCGGTAAAGGCAACAGCAATGGCAGGTCCGAGTCCGGTTGGATCGGTCAAACTGCCAAGTACCTGAATAAGTCCCATCACGGTTCCGATGATCCCCATGGTTGGAGCGTACCCACCAGCGGATTCGAATATTTTGGCGTAACCCTCATGTTTTTGTTCAATAGAATCGATCTCCATCTCCAGGATCTGGCGAACTACATCCTGATCGGTACCATCAACAACCATCTGAATACCGTCTTGCAAAAATGGATGCGGATGATCCATAACCTTGCGTTCCAATGCAAGTACACCTGAGCGGCGTGCGATTGAAGACATCTCCACCAGTTCTTCAACCCACAGGCCTGACTCATTATTGTTACGTCCAAAAGCCATACGCAGGGCAGCTGGAATCGTACGAAGGCGATGCGCCGGGAAACTGGCAACCACAGCAGCAATCGTTCCACCGAATACAATTAAAGCAGCCGTTTTTTGCAGGAGACCAGACAATTGGCCGCCTTCCCACAAAAAACCGCTAATGACTGCGGCAATTCCGGCAATAATACCGATAAGTGTCGCAATATCCATAAATTAACCCACTCCTATCTTCATTTCACGTTTGCATCACTAAAACGAACGAGGTATAATTAAACGGGAACAAATATTCCTATTACTATAAGTTTTCCCATATGAAAATTCGGGGAACTTCGACAATATATAGTGACTATTATTTTAGACGATAGGGTGAGATACGGCAATGAGCGATATTATAATGAGCGACAAAACGTTCGAAATCGAGTCAGAGTTTTCTCCCCAAGGTGATCAGCCTGCAGCCATTATAGAATTGGTGAAGGGTGTTCAGGAGGGGAAGAGATACCAGACACTGCTGGGTGCAACGGGTACGGGTAAGACGTTTACGATAGCCCAGACGATAGCCCAACTGCAACGTCCGACGCTGATTATTGCACACAATAAAACGTTGGCAGCGCAGCTTGCAAGTGAGTTCAAAGATTTTTTTCCTAATAACATGGTTGAGTATTTCGTCAGTTATTACGATTATTTTCAGCCAGAAGCATATATCCCGTCCTCCGATACGTATATCGAGAAGGATTCAAGTATTAATGAAGAGATCGACAAACTGCGGCATGCAGCGACAAGTTCGTTGTTTGAGCGCAGGGACGTCATCATTGTAGCGAGTGTTTCCTGCATTTATGGTTTGGGTTCACCGCACTCGTATTCAAGCATGTTGCTGTCACTTCGGGTAGGCATGGAGAAACCGCGCAATCAGATTTTGTCTCGTCTGGTAGAGATCCAGTATCAGCGGAACGATATTAACTTTGTGCGGGGTACATTCCGTGTTCGTGGGGATGTTGTTGAGATTTTCCCTGCCTCCAAGGGTGAACATGCAATTCGGGTTGAATTGTTTGGTGATGAGATCGAGAAAATTACGGAGATTGATGTGTTAACCGGAGAACTGATTGGTGAACGTGAACATATTGCCATCTTCCCGGCGTCTCACTTCGTAACGCAAGAAGAGACAATGAAGGTTGCGCTGGTGAACATTGAGCGTGAACTGGAGGAGCGTCTTGAAGTGTTGCGTGAACAGGGGAAACTGCTGGAGGCTCAGCGACTGGAGCAGCGCACAAGGTATGATATCGAGATGATGAAGGAAGTTGGATTCTGTTCGGGGATTGAGAACTATTCCGGTCCGCTGACTTTCCGCGAACGCGGCGATACCCCATACACACTGATGGATTACTTCCCGGATGACATGTTGATCGTGGTCGATGAGTCTCACGTGACTCTGCCACAGATCCGTGCGATGTACAATGGTGACCAGGCGCGGAAGACGGTATTGGTTGAGCATGGTTTCCGTCTGCCGTCAGCGCTGGATAATCGTCCACTCAAATTCGATGAGTTCGAAGGCAAGATGGATCAGATCATCTATGTATCGGCCACACCAGGCCCGTATGAGATAGAGCATACCGATACGATGGTGCAACAGATTATCCGTCCAACCGGACTGCTTGATCCAATCATTGAACTGCGTCCAACAAAGGGGCAGATCGATGACTTGATTGGTGAGATTAACGACCGGATTACCAAAGACGAGCGTGTGTTGATTACAACATTAACGAAGAAGATGTCCGAGGACCTGACGGATTATCTGAAGGAAGTTGGAATCAAAGTTCGTTATCTGCACTCCGAGATCAAAACGTTGGAACGGATGGCGATTTTACGTGATTTAAGGTTGGGCGTTTTCCATGTCCTGATCGGAATTAACTTGCTCCGGGAAGGTCTCGATCTGCCCGAAGTTTCCCTCGTCGCTATATTGGATGCTGATAAGGAAGGATTCCTGCGTTCCGAACGCTCACTGATCCAAACGATTGGTCGTGCGGCACGGAACAGCGAGGGTCGCGTTATTCTATACGGTGACAAAGTAACGGATTCGATGGATAAAGCGATAAAGGAAACAGAGCGTCGTCGTGCAATCCAGATCGAGTACAACGAGAAACATGGAATTACACCACAGACGATTCGTAAAAAAGTGCGTGATGTGATTGAGGCAACCAAAGTTGCCGAATCCAAGAAAGACTATCTCACAGGCGCAGCCGAGAAGATGTCGAAGAAGGATCGCCAGGCGCTTATTCAGCGCCTAGAGGTAGAGATGAAAGATGCAGCCAAAAACCTGCAGTTTGAGCGTGCTGCCGAGCTTCGCGATGCGTTGCTGGAACTTCGCGCTGAATAAGATACAGCTCATTCATATGCTCCAGTAAAGATGGATCTGTAACAAGAGAACGGCCAATTGGCCGTTCTCTTGTTGAGTAAGGAAATCGTTGATATCTACCGATATTTAGAGATGTTGAAATCATGAAATCAAGTCTATACTGATAGAAATGTTGAAATTGGTTAAAAGTTTTATAGGAAAGCAATTGGGAGTCGAGAGTGCCCCAGTGTTGACCTCGGAGCCGAGCCAAAGGCAATGGCGACCTTGTCGCGACCAAGGCGAAGCCGAGAGCGTCACCTCGCAGTAGAGCGGTCGTATAAGGTTCCGGCAATGAGCCGGAACCTTATACGGAGCCGCGGGCACACGACAACCCTTCACATAGCAAGACCCGACCCCTCACCGTTGCACCGCTTGTTTCGGGTGTCCAGAGGGCTGCGCCCTCCCAAACCCTCCCTTGGAAGGGAGGGTTTGGGAGGGATCGAAAAGCCTTTAAAGGTTGGATTAGTAAATTTGAGAGGATGAATACTATTGGCGAGCGATAACATTGTCATTAAAGGCGCACGAGCGCATAACCTGAAAAATATCGACATTACCATCCCGCGTGACCGCTTTGTTGTATTGACCGGCCTGAGTGGCTCAGGCAAGTCCTCGCTGGCTTTTGACACGATCTATGCCGAAGGACAGCGGCGGTATGTAGAATCATTGTCAGCTTACGCACGGCAGTTTCTGGGACAGATGGAGAAACCGGATGTGGATTCTATCGAAGGATTATCTCCTGCCATTTCAATAGATCAGAAAACAACAAGCCGTAACCCGCGTTCCACAGTAGGAACTGTGACCGAAATCTATGATTATCTGCGTCTGTTATTTGCACGTGTGGGCCATCCACATTGTCCGGACCATGGTGTGGAGATCAGTTCCCAGACCGTAGAACAAATGGTTGACCGCATTATGCAATATCCAGAGCGTACCCGGTTGCAGATTTTGGCACCCATTATCTCGGGCCGTAAGGGCGAGCACAAAAGTGTATTTGCTGATGTGTCCAAGCAGGGCTTTGTCCGTGTACGGGTGAACGGGGAACTGCGTGACTTGTCAGAAGATATCCAATTGGAGAAAAACAAAAAGCATACGATTGAAGTGGTTGTTGACCGGATCGTTGTTAAAGATGATGTACAGGCGCGTCTGGCCGACTCTATTGAAACAGCACTAAATCTGTCTGGTGGACAACTCCTGGTGGACATTATGGGTGAAGAAGAGCTGCGATTCAGTTCCAACTTTGCCTGCCCGGTGTGCGGATTCAGTATTGAAGAACTTGCACCACGGATGTTCTCATTTAACAGTCCTTTCGGGGCTTGCCCGGATTGTGATGGGTTAGGTGTCAAAATGATCGTTGACCCTGATCTGCTGGTACCAGATCGGACTAAGACCATCGAAGATGGAGCTTTTGATGCTTGGACAGGTGGTACATCCACCTATTATCCGCAGTTCCTGAAGTCGGTATGTGAGCACTTCAACATTCCGCAAAATGTACCTGTCGAAGATCTGCCAGCTGAGCAGATGAACAAGTTGTTGCAGGGTACAGGTACGGAGAAAATCCGTTTCCGCTATGAGAATGATTTTGGACAACGGAAGGAAGCACTGGTTACCTTTGAAGGTATCGTGAATAACCTGGAGCGTCGTTACCGTGACACAGCTTCTGAAGGTATTCGTGAATTCATCGAAGGTTACATGAGTGCGAAGCCTTGTGGTACATGTAAAGGTCAGCGTCTGAAACGGGAAAGTCTTGCAGTTACGATTAATGATCACAACATGGCGTATGTGACTAGTTTGTCCATTGGTGAAGCTGGCCGATTCTTCGATTCATTGGAATTGAGTGAGAAAGAGCAGACGATTGCCAAACTTATTCTGAAAGAAATCAACAGCCGTCTAGGCTTCCTCGTGAATGTCGGTCTGGATTACCTTACACTGAGTCGTGCTGCCGGAACATTGTCCGGTGGGGAAGCCCAGCGGATCAGACTGGCTACACAGATTGGTTCCAGCCTGATGGGTGTGCTGTATATTCTGGATGAGCCAAGTATCGGTCTGCATCAACGGGATAATGACCGCCTGATTTCAACCCTTGCGCATATGCGGGATATTGGTAACACGTTGATCGTGGTTGAACATGATGAGGACACGATGATGGCTGCCGACTATATTATTGATATTGGCCCGGGTGCAGGTATCCACGGAGGTACCATTATGTCACAGGGTACACCGGAGGAGATCATGAACGATGAGAACTCATTAACCGGTCAATATCTGAGTGGTCGCAAATTCATTCCTATTCGTGCAGAACGTAGAAGTGTAGGAGACCGCTGGCTGGAAGTACGCGGAGCCAAAGAAAATAACCTGAAGAATCTGAATGTGAAGATTCCTGTAGGTGTATTTACTGCGGTAACGGGTGTGTCTGGCTCAGGTAAATCCACATTGATCAATGAGATCCTCTACAAAACGCTGGCACGTGATCTGAACCGTGCTCGGGTACGTCCGGGTCAACATAAAGAGATTCGTGGTCTGGAACATATCGATAAAGTTATCGATATTGACCAGTCGCCAATCGGGCGGACACCACGTTCCAACCCGGCTACGTATACAGGTGTCTTTGATGATATTCGGGATCTGTTTGCTCAGACGAACGAAGCCAAAGTACGTGGATACAAGAAAGGCCGATTCAGTTTTAATATCAAAGGTGGACGTTGTGAAGCCTGCCGTGGAGACGGCATTATCAAAATCGAGATGCACTTCTTGCCGGACGTGTATGTCCCTTGCGAAGTCTGCAAAGGCAAACGATACAATCGGGAAACACTTGAAGTGAAATATAAAAACAGAAATATTTCCGATGTGCTGGAAATGACGGTTGAAGATGCAACCCAATTCTTCGAGAACATTCCGAAGATCCATCGCAAAATGCAGACGCTGATGGATGTGGGATTGGGTTATATCAACCTGGGACAACCTGCGACCACATTGTCTGGTGGTGAAGCCCAGCGTGTGAAGCTCGCTTCCGAGCTGTATCGCCGCAGTACAGGGAAAACCATCTACATCCTCGATGAGCCGACTACCGGTTTGCATGTCGATGATATCGACCGTTTGCTGAACGTATTGCACCGTCTGGTTGATTCCGGGGAATCGGTGTTGGTGATTGAGCATAACCTGGATGTGATCAAAACGGCAGACTATGTTGTTGATCTGGGTCCAGAAGGCGGTAGCGGTGGAGGAACCATTGTTGCAACTGGAACACCTGAGGATATCATCAAAGTGGAAGCTTCCTATACAGGCAAGTACTTGAAGCCGGTTCTGGAGCGGGATACCGAGCGGAGCAAGGCACTGCAATTAGTAGACTAAGGTCCTCTAACCAGTAGTTATATCAATATGAAGTGGCAGTATTGGCCCTTCTTTTCGAAAAGGTAAAGACGTTGGATTACGATCTGATGTGCTCTGCTTCCGAGAAGAAGGGTTTTTCATTTTGAGTTATGCACAATGTTTTCCTAGGACTAAGGCTATTTCGTGAAAGTGTTTACATATGCATTATGATGAGCGTTACAGGAATATTCAGCCAAATTGGATTTTTTTCATTTTTATGGATGATAGGGCTTGCATTACAAGCAGGGTACAGATAACATAGAGGAAGATATTAGGGTATGCGTTAGCTGTTCAACTATGGTAAGGAGGTCTGTCTATCCATGCTGTTTGCAGAAGCTGCCACGGCGAGTACATCGAATTTTAATGCATTTGATATTTTTGTCATCTTATTTACGATCCTGATTTTCATCGGAGTTGTTCGGCTTCTTCGGGCACCGAAGAAGAATCTGTTTGCGATCGGATTTGCAGTAGTCAGCCTACTGGTATTTCTGATGACAGACTATGCGATGATAACGGGTTGGTTTGCTCAGTAGGAATGCTGCTGAAGTGAATGGAATTTAAGCCAAAAGAGTTACAGATGAACACTTTCCACGAGAGACATGGAGGGTGTTTTTTTTCGTTTATATGGAGCGATTGAACAAGATTCTATCTTCTCTACTAAAATAGGACTTAAAACAATTGTATATCCAGATTCTGTATGATACATTGAGGGATACCGGAATTGCAGATGAGAGAAAGAGAGAATAGATTCAGCGATGAATCCGATGTCGAGTCGCGCAAGAAGGATGTATAGAGAGGGTCAGGTGAGAATATGAGCGTGTTGGGTAAAAAGGGGATAGCCATACTGATGGCTGCTGTACTCTCGATTAGTGTAGCGGCAACGGCCGGTGCAGCTGAATCCAAAGCGGCGATGCAAGCGAAAGTAGTAGACGGTCAAGTCTATGTGAACACCAAGGATCTGCTCAAGGCAGTTGGTGGAAGTGGACAATATGATGCCAAATCAGGAACGTACACGTACAAGGGAAGTGAAGCCATTCCCAAAGTGATCGAAAAGGTATCTCCTTCGGTCGTAGGTATTATTGGGAAATCTACCGAAGTGCAGGACGGTGCAACATCAGACGACCGTTATAATCTTGCACATGGTACAGGTGTCATTATCCGGTCGAACGGATGGATTGTAACGAATGCTCATGTGGTCGACGGATTAACGAATCCCGTGGTCGTAACGACGGATGGCAATACATACAAAATTACGAAAACATACAGTGATGCACTAAGTGATCTGGCGCTAATCAAAATCAATGCCAAATCACTCAAACCGGCGAGCTTTGCCAAAGCTTCACAAACTACTGTTGGAGAAACGGTGATTGCATTGGGTACGCCGATTTCCTTTTCTTTGCGCAACTCGGCAACGGTAGGGGTAATTAGCGGCTTGAATCGTGGTGTTGAGGCGACCTACCGGTTGATTCAGACCGACACGGCCATTAACCCAGGAAATAGCGGAGGACCACTGGTCAACCTGAAGGGTGAAGTGGTTGGTATCAATTCCATGAAATTTTCTGCGGTCGGCGTAGAGAGTTTGGGATTTTCGATTCCCGTGGATACCGTTCAATATATCATCGATCAGTTTTTTAAATATGGAAAAATAAAACGTGCAAGTCTGGGGCTACAGCTGGAGGAAAGTTGGTCTGCGATTGTGGGCCTGCCTACAGATGATCCCTTAACGATTACGGGCGTACTGTCTCCAGAAGCCAAGAAAGCCAAAATCAAAGAGGGCGATGTCCTATACAGTGTCGCGGGCACACGTGTCTCTTCAGTAGTGGATATCAATGAGTTGCTCAAAAAGTATCTGCCTGGGCAAAAGGTAAAGCTGTTGATGCAATCGGATGGCGATATCGTCACCCGCACGTTGGTGCTTGCTGATCGCGCAGACATCGTAGACGAGGAAGATGAAGCGTTCCTTGCAGATGAAGAACAATAAAGCCCGGCGATCAGCCCGGATGGAGAGAGGACGAAAGAACGGAATGAAAAAGTCATGGATACGTGTGCTAAGCACAGGTGTATTAACCGGGATGCTGACCATTGGCGCGGCATTGCCTGTATGGGCATCTGATCTGACGACAAGTGAACTACGCGTCAAAGCGGGGAGCACGAGCGCCTACATCAACGGCGATAAGCAGGCCATAGCCAAACCTTACAAGTTCAAGGGTGTTACGATGGTGCCTGTGGGTGTGTTCAAGAAAGCATTTGGCAGTGGAATCCGGCTGGAGAAAAATGATGTCGTCAAAATCAAGGAAGGTCCACACACGGTTACCCTAACGATTGGCAGTTCAATTGCCTGGGTGGATGGTGTAAAACATGAGATGGGTGCCGCTCCCAAGATGGTGAATGGTGTACTTATGGTTCCACTTCGTCCGGTTGCTGCCGGTATCGGAGCGACGCTAGCTCCAACCAGCTCCGGAGAAATGGTCATTCGTCTGTTGCAAACGGATGATTCGGTGGATGACGAGGATGGCATTCATCCGGATGAAGGCAAAACGAGAATTGGCAACAGTTTTTACGGTTGGTCCATTAACTACCCGGCAGACCTTATAGTTTTCCAGACCGGTGAGCAGGAGCGTATGATGACTTTCGGCGCTGCGGACAACAGTTATTATCTTGAAGTGTATGTCAGCGATCAGGATGTGGCTCTGGATGCGGATGATTTGTTGCAGCAGCTCGTTCAGGAGGCCAAACAATCGGGAGATACGGTGCTGGATCGTGAAGCGGTGTCGAAAGGCAAAACGCCTTATGCACGGATTATCGTGAAGGATGTAGACGGCATGTTATGGGAGATGCGTCAGTATCTGAGCGAAGGCCGTCAATATGATGTGTACCTGGCGGATTACGAAGCCCTGAATTATAAAGATCTGGGCAAACGTGCAGCGCTACTCAATTCATTCCAGCCAACCTATGCGGAATCGGATCGAACGATCAAGGATCTATCCACCGTAGATAATGGCATGCGCTCCGCGTGGAACGATGATTATGGTATTGAGTTGAAGATTCCTGCCGGCTGGTCGATGGATAACAATCAGATGATCTATGAAGCCAAGGATGGTGCGTATCTGCAATGGCGTGTCACTTCGGCGAAGGCAGGTACAACGGTAAAAGACTGGAGCGGCCAACTGGATAAGTGGATGCGTGAGACATTTACACCAGAGAGTTACAAGCCAATTGGCTCATACACGATGGATATCTCGGGAGAAACTGCCGAGGTGAATGAATTCCGTTATAACTTTGGTGGGGGCTGGCAGACCGAGTTTGATGTTCTTTTGCAGAAGAATGGGTATCGGTACTATGCAGAGTATACGTTCCCTGAGGAGCAGGTTGCAGATCGGGCATGGTTCGAACGGATTATGAAGAGTGTGGAGATTGATTTTGATACGGTTGCCGATAATTTCGGTCAGCTGGATGAAGATCCTTATTTGACAGACAAAACGAAGACACTTACACGTACGTCCAAACGTTATAAATACAGTGTAGATATTCCGCGTTACTGGACGCCGTATAGTGATCGATTCGAATATTCACCTGTGGTGTACACCTTTACTGGCGGAGAATTCTCCATTGCGGCGAGCGAAGACAAGTCGATCGAGATGACGGTCAGCCAATTGAGAGAAGCCTATGCCGAAGCCACCAAAACCCGTAAGAACTTCAAGTTGCTTGGCAGTGAAGAGCTGACGTTTGCGGGTGTGCCTGCATTTTCCTTTACGTATCATGAGCTGGACAAAGGCGTGCCATATGCGGGTCGTCAGATCGTGTTTGAAAAGGACGGAACAACCTATACGATCACAAGTGGGCTGAATGATGCGAACAAGACAGAAGTTCAGGCGGCCGCCTTGGAAAAAGCAGTGAACTCATTTACTTTTATTAAATAATATTGATGCATGCCGGAGGGTCAAAAGACCTTTCGGTTTTTTTCGTTGTACTGGAAATGAAAATGGTAAACGGTTTTTTCAGGAAAACGTAGAAGAGTCGGTGCAGAAGTGGTACACTATACTAGTTCAGGAGTTATGACTGCTGTTCTGATGAATAGGAATGACTGTAAGCTTGGAGTTCAGGCAATACAGACATAATAGATAGATATTGTAATACCGTGACAATGCAGGTGTACCCGATAAGGTGCAGTCTTAGGCTTGGTATGTTCAAGCGTTTAAGGATATAGGGATGAAATCCGGCGGATAGCCGGTTATGGGGAGGATCTACATGAAAACAGCAACAATACGAAGAGAAGACGTTGAACTTCTGGCACCGGCTGGTGACTGGGATTGTATGCGTTCGGCGGTAGCCAATGGCGCAGATGCAATTTTCTTCGGAGTCGAAAAGTTTAATGCACGGGCACGGGCGAACAATTTCCGCATGGACGAGCTGCCGGAGATAATGGCGTTTTTGCACAGTTATGGCGTAAAAGGTTTTTTGACCTTTAATATATTGATTTTTGAAAATGAATTGACGGATGCCAAAGAACTGATTGACGCTTGTGTCGATGCAGGTGTGGACGCTGTAATTGTTCAGGATTTGGGTTTGGTGAAGATGATCCGCGAGATATCACCGGATTTCCCGATTCACGGTTCAACACAGATGACGATTACGTCCCCGGAAGCGGTCGAGTTTACGAAGCCGTTTGATATGGAACGTGTCGTTCTGGGACGGGAGAACAACCTGAAGCAGATCCAGAAGATCGGTGAGCAGGCGAAACTCCCAATGGAAGTATTTGTGCATGGTGCGCTGTGTGTATCCTACTCGGGGCAGTGTCTGACTTCCGAAATGTGGGGAGGCCGTTCCGCGAACCGCGGAGAGTGCGCACAAGCTTGTCGTCTTCCATACGATCTGATGGTGGATGGGGTGCACAAACCGATGGGTGATGTAGCCTATCTGTTGTCTCCGAAAGATCTGGCAGCGATTGACCTGATGCCGGAACTGATCGAAGCAGGAGTAACTTCTTTCAAAATTGAAGGACGTCTCAAAACGCCAGAATACGTAGCAAACGTAGTAAGCAAATATCGTAAAGCGATTGACCGTTATTTTGATGGAGATAACACACCGCCAAGCAAGGAAGAAGTTCGCGAATTGCAGCAAAGCTTCTCCCGTGGATTCACACATGGTTTCCTGAGCGGTACAAACAACAAAGAACTGGTGGATGGAACATTCCCGAAAAGCCGTGGTGTCTACCTCGGTCGTGTGGATCAAGTGTTGCGCGATGGTGTTGTCCTGAAGCTGGATGCACCCGTGAAACGTGGAGACGGAATTGTATTTGACGCCGGAGACCCGACTCAGAAGGAAGAGGGCGGACGTGTATACGATGTACGTCGCAAAGGCGTAAAACTCGAAGGCGAAGCCGAAGAGGGCTGGATCGTTGATGTTGTGCCAGGCCGCAGTGACGTAGATCTGCGCCGCGTGAAAGTTGGCGACAAAGTGTGGAAAACGAATGACCCGGCGCTGGACAAACGTCTGCGTCAAAGCTTCGAGACCGAGAAGCCGTACCGTGTATTCCCAGTGAAGGTGAAGGTCATCGGCAGCCCGGGGCAGCCGCTTAGCACATGGTGGACAGACGTGCAGAAAGGCACGACCGTCCGTATTGATTCCGAGATGGAACTGGACATCGCCCAGAAGCGTCCAATGACACATGAATTGCTCGAAGAGCAGTTCGGTCGTCTGGGAGGCACTGTGTTCCAGTTGGAAGGAATGGACGTCAATCTGCACGGTGACGTTATCATCCCGATGCGTGAGTTGAATAACATTCGTCGTCAGGCGGTAGAACAACTCGCGGGCGAGCGTCCTAAACCGCCCGTCTACGTGAAACGCGCGGTAGATGTGTACGGTGATTCGGTTAAACCGGCATCACCAGTCGCTCGTGGTCAAGCAGAACTGACCGCACTCTGCCGTAGCCTGCCACAAGTGGAGGCAGCGATTGAAGCAGGAATCGGTATGATCTATGCCGACTTCGAGTTTATCAAACAGTTCCCGGCAGCCGTGGAAGCTGTGCATGCCGCTGGTCGCAAGATCGCGCTGGCAACACCGCGTATTCACATGCCTGGGGAGAACGGATATCACAACAACATCTTGCGTCTGAAGCCGGATGCGGTATTGGTACGTAATACAGGCGCACTGTACTTCTACCTGCGTCACCGGATGGAAAACCCGGATGCGAAGCACCCGGAATTGATCGGCGACTTCTCATTGAACATCGCCAATCACAAAGCAGTAGAATTGTTCCTGGAAGCCGGATGTGACTGGATTACGCCATCCTATGACCTGAACATTCAACAAATGGTTGATTTGCTGGGTCACTCTCGTACAAGTCAGACCGAAGTGGTTATCCATCAGCATCTGCCGATGTTCCACACCGAGCACTGTGTGTATTGTACGTTCATGAGTGAGGGTACGGACTTCACGAACTGTGGCCGTCCTTGTGAGGAACAGCGTGCATCACTGCAAGACCGGATTGGCATGTCCCACCCGGTACGTGTGGATGAAGGTTGCCGTAATACGGTGTACAATGCAGTGGAACAGTCAGGTGCCGAGTATCTGACCAACTTTATGGATCTGGGTGTATCCCGTTACCGTGTGGAATTCCTGGAAGAGACACCGGAGCAGGTACGCGAAGTTATCGATCTATACAACCGCGCACTGCGCGGCGAGATCAGTGGTACACAAGTTTGGAAAACACTCAAAGCAACAAACCAACTGGGCGTTACACGTGGTCAATTGGTGAAATAAACAGATTGTATGTTACATCAACATTTACAATCAAGCATGAAGCAACCCCAATCTCTGCTTTACGGAGCTCTTGGGGTTTTTTTACATCATGATACAGGAGGCGAAGAAGCGTGGCGCCATTCACAATTATGGATATCAAATTGCTGTGCGGGGTCACGGCATTCAAGCGCGGAGAAGATTATAACCAATCTGGCAGGGTGACCAATCTGGTGGTCGGTGAGGATCAGCTTCATTATGAAGCTCAGGTACGTGGATCGGAGCGTTATCAGGTTACGGTGGATGTAGATGGATCAGGTGAGATTGTGGCAGGCTGCAGTTGTCCGGGTGACGGTAGGCATTATGACTATTGCAAACATGTCGCTGCTGTCCTGTTGGCTATTCACGAATGGGGTGAGCAGCAGGAGCGTAATGCCACGATTGCTTCGGGGAAGCCTCCTCAACCTGCTCCAGGCCAAGGAGCAAATACCAGTTCCAGTTCAGGTTCCAAGTCCAGGGTTGGGACGTTGGTCGAAGAAAGCATATGGGAGCGACCACAGTCCGCTTCACAACGAGAGCAACTGAATGATGCCCCAGAGCGTCCGCCCGTTCACTTTGCCCAAGCAGGTCGGCCAAGCTCAGCTTCGGGGTGGGGCCGCTCGGCAGATAAACCTTCTTACCGTACGGCGGATCAGATTCTGTCCATGTTTGCCAAGGATCGGAGACCGCTGCATGGAAATGATCGTAAATACACTGCCCCTGTCAGCCGTTCCTCCCTGCGGGAAGAATTGCAGGTTCAGTTTATATGTAAGCTGACACAGGTTCACAAGGGTGGTGGGAAACTTGCTCTTGAATTGAAAGTGGGTAACAAACGTCTGTATGTGGTTCAGAAAGTGAAGCAATTCCTGAACTGTATCGAGAAGGGCGAGCCAATGTCATTCACCAAGCTGTTCCACTATGATCCATTGATGCATGTTTTCACTCCGCAGGATCAGGCCATTCTCTCGATGCTTATTCGAATGAGACAGAGTGAGGAGGCCTATCGCCAATCTATCTCCGGTTATCTGGGAGCTTCGGACGGACGGGATATATTGATTGCTCCTCTCGTATGGAAGCCATTGCTGGAATTGCTACTACAGGCTGACAGCCGGATGGAGGGCACGGGATTTGCCAATGGACCACTCACACTGGGTGAGGGCGTACTTCCTTTATTTTACCGGATCGCCCAGGGAGCGAATGAAGGATATCAGCTTGAAATTTCGGGACTGCGTGAGCTGATTCTTCTTCCTGCTTATGATGCCGCCGTGGTGGAAGGACAGTTGCATATGTTGGAGCCGATGCAGATGCGAAGTCTGGAGGACTTGAGTGGGGCACTCACGTCGTATGGAATCAAGGAAAGCATCGATATTTCGACTCAGCAGGTGGATGAATTCGTACAGCATGTCGTGCCAGAACTGCGTACGCTCGGACATCTGTCCATTGATTCGCAGGTGCGTGAACAGATCGCGGAACCGGAACTTTCACCGAAGCTGTACATCGACTTCTATCGTGAACGTATTACAGCGCGTCTGGAATTCGACTATGAGGTCATGGTTATTAATCCGCTTGCCGAGTATTTGATAGATGAAGAAGAGAAAAAGGTTATTTTGGTGCGTGATCGATACAAAGAGCGGAATCTGATTGAACGGCTTGATCGATCCTTTCTCGAAAGGGATGGTAGTGTTTGGGCGAGCGAACGGGAAGATGCAATATATGATGTAATGTATCATCTGTTGCCTGAGCTTGAGAAACAGGTAGATATCTATATGCCAAACGCCGTGAAGGCGATGGTGCAATCCTATCCAACACCGCCGAAAGTACGGGCAGATTTGGGAAGAGGATTGGACTGGCTGGAGATTTCATTTGAGATGGAAGGTGTGGACGAGCAGGAGCTTCAGGAACTCATGCGTCGCATTGTGGAAAAGAAACCGTATTTCCGTCTCAAGAGCGGTGTCTTTCTTTCGCTTGAAAATGAAGGTGCAGATAGCTTCGCTCACATGGCCGATTCACTTGGGCTGGGAGCAGATGACATCAAGAGCAGCCATATCCGGCTGCCGGCTGTTCGGGCGTTACAATTGCCAGGCAGGGACGAAGTTTCCGGTCATGTGAAGTGGGGAGGCTCTCTGAAACGTTTCCTCGATGATCTCCGAGATCCCGAACGGATGGATTTTACATTGCCGGGATCACTGACCCCCATCCTGCGGGATTATCAGAACAGTGGATACCAGTGGCTGCGTACCCTCGCTTATTATCGTTTTGGCGGCATTCTGGCGGATGATATGGGACTTGGCAAAACGTTGCAAAGTATCGCCTATATCACAGCGGTTCTTCAGGAGAAGCCCGACTACAATATGGACAATACGGGCGTTGATAAATACCGGGAGAGCGGATCATTACGGGGCGGTGAAACGTTGGCGACTTCCAACATCGATCCCGAAACTGGGCTCCCATTGGATAAGATGGATTCAGAGAATACAGATGGCCTATGGTCTACGATGCAGCAGGATGGACTGACAATTCGAACGAGGGTCATTCATCCCCCGGTACTTGTCGTGGCGCCTGCCTCGCTAACCTATAACTGGGCTAATGAGTTTGCACGGTTTGCCCCGCATCTGAAAGTCCTGATCGCAGCCGGTCAGAAAGAAGAGCGAGCCAATATGCTTTCAGGCATGGATGAGGCAGATGTAATTGTGACGTCGTATCCTCTGTTGCGACGGGATTTGGACACCTATCTCGGCCGAACCTTCCATACGCTCATTTTGGATGAAGCTCAGGCAATCAAAAATGCTTCTTCCCAGACCGCGCAGGCAGTGAAACAAATTCAAGCCCCGCGTCGTTTTGCACTCACAGGAACGCCTGTAGAGAACTCACTGGATGAATTGTGGTCCATTTTTGAAGCGGTATTCCCTGGGTTGTTTCCAAGTTACAGAAGATTCCGCGACCTTCCTCCGGAACGGATCTCGCGGATGGTGCGTCCGTTTATTCTGCGCCGCCTGAAGAAGGATGTGTTGGAAGAATTGCCTGATCGAATTGAAACGGTACAGCGGTCAGAGCTTACGGTTGAACAGAAGAAATTGTATGCCGCATACCTTTCCCAGCTTCAGGATGAAGCATCGAAGGACATGGAGGATAACGGATTCCAGAAGAATCGTATCAAAATTCTGGCTGGCATCACGCGCTTGCGTCAGTTGTGTTGTCATCCGGCCCTCTTTGTTGAAGGCTATCAAGGCGATTCCGGGAAAATGGAACAGTTGCTTGAAACGGTCGAGGATTGTTTGGCTTCAGGCAAACGAATTCTCATCTTCTCCCAATTTGCGAGCATGTTGAACCTGATTCGTCAGACCCTTGCGGCACAGGGAAGAAACCTGTTTTACCTCGATGGTCAGACCCCTGCTCAGAGCCGGGTCGAGATGTGTCACAGATTTAATGAGGGCGAAGCTGAACTGTTCTTAATCTCCCTGAAAGCTGGAGGTACCGGATTAAACTTAACAGGGGCAGATACCGTTATATTATATGATCTGTGGTGGAATCCTGCCGTGGAAGAACAGGCAATTGGCCGTGCCCATCGCATGGGACAGAAACAAGTGGTGCAAGTCATCCGCTTGGTTACCGAGGGTACGATCGAAGAGAAGATTTTGGAACTCCAGCAGCGCAAGAAGGACTTGATTGCCGAAGTAATCGAACCGGGAGACGGGGGATCGACGACCTTATCCGAACAGGATATCCGCGAATTGTTGATGGTATAATGGAGTCCAAGCATCCTAGCAATAAGAATCATTAAATATATGAATCTATACAAGATGGACTAATCATTTACATGAGAAACGTAGAGGACAGAAAAAAGCTGGAGAAGCGGAGTGTTCGCCTTTATCACCAGATTTTCACCTTTGTAAAAGTGAATTAAAAAATCTGGGGATAACAGCGATTGGAAGGTTGTTCTGTCATCGTAGTGTCAGTGTAAATAATTTTTAGTTCAACTTATCTAGCAAAAGGAGTGGGTTCGTGTGCGTATTCGCAAAGCGATTATTCCAGCCGCAGGGCTGGGTACCCGGTTTCTGCCTGCCACCAAGGCGATGCCTAAGGAAATGCTGCCCATCGTGGACAAGCCAACGATTCAGTACATTATTGAAGAAGCCGTAGCTTCAGGCATTGAAGATATCATTATTGTGACAGGTAAAGGGAAACGGGCCATTGAAGATCACTTTGATTATTCTTTTGAGCTGGAGCAGAATCTGGCGGACAAACAGAAGTGGGACTTGCTTAACGAAGTACGCAAACCCTCCGAGATGGCAGATATTCATTATATCCGTCAAAAGGAACCGAAGGGACTTGGTCACGCCATTTGGTGTGCCCGCAAGTTTATCGGCAACGAGCCTTTTGCCGTCCTGTTAGGGGATGATATTGTGGAAGCGGAACATCCCTGCCTGAAGCAGATGATCGATGTCTACGATGAACTGCAATCTCCGATTGTTGGTGTACAGCCTGTTGATTGGAGCGAGGTATCCCGCTATGGGATAGTGGACGGAGAGTTGCTGACCCCTACCGATGATCGTGTCTTTCGGGCCCGCCGCTTAATTGAGAAACCAAAGACCGAAGATTCCCCTTCGAACCTTGCTATTATGGGACGTTATATTCTTACACCGGATATCTTTGAGATACTGGGTCAACAATCTGCTGGTGTCGGGGGAGAAATCCAGCTCACGGATGCCTTGTCCCGATTGAATGAACAGCGACAAATTCTTGCTTATCATTTTGATGGGTTACGTCATGATGTTGGTGAAAAGTTGGGCTTTATTGAGACATCGATTCACTACGCAATGCAACGCCCGGATCTGAGGGAGGATTTGTTGGCGTATTTAAAGAAGATAGTGGCGTCGAACTAACACATCCCTAATGAATTAGATCACAAAAAAGGTTTGCCCTTTGATGAAGGCAAACCTTTTTTGTGTGGAATTATAGAGGACCACTAGTGCATTTTGTTATTAGAAATTCAGTTCTGCTATCTGTTTAATCTCGTCTGCTTCGTTAGGTGCGACAGCGATAAGCTTATCATATATAGCTTGATCTTGTTGCCCATCCTTCGTTAGAGCGGCAAGGTACCAACGAGCAATTTCACGGTTGGTAGCATCGGTCAGATCCTCTGCAATCCCACCCTTAAGGATAGTAGCTGCTCCAGCAGAATCGTTTAACATGTATTTTATTTTCCCCGCGTTCAGAATCATTGTTGGAGTCAGCTCGAACGGCTGTCCTTGAAGTTGTCCTTCAGGGAGGGTCTGTAGATGTTCTACTCCATCAACAACATGCTGATAGGCTTCCAGACCTGAAGTGAAATAAGATTCCTTCTTAGCTGCATCGCCTTGTCCAAGTGCTTGATATCCAAGATCAAATGAGCGGCTAATTAGCTGTTCGTACCAATCCATATCCCAGATATAGTTGTTGGCATATTCTTTTTTGAGATTATAGGCTTGGACAGATTCCCCTTTCATTTCATATAGACTCATGAGTTGTTTAACCATGTTCTTATTAAATGGTTCTGCTTCAAGACCACGTTGGAGTAACTGTATGGAGTTCGAATAGAACTGAGCATCTTGTGTTTGCTGAAAGCCTTGTTGATAGAGGGAACTAAGCATTAGCAATGAATCTGTGTGTGTACTGCGAATCGATAGATCTTTATCGAGTGGCACCTTTATCTCTTGGAAGTCCTGGCTAGTTTGAGCTACCTTTTTCGCCTCGTAAGCGTAATGATTTGCTTGCAGAAAACGAACGGAGGTAATGAGCAGGATAATTGCTGTTATCCCGGCAATTACACTGTACATCCCACGTGCCGCAGATTTGCTAACCTTCGATCGACGTAGTGGTTTAGGATCCATCGCAGCAGTCATACCGCCGAGGCCAAGGAATACCAACATTCCAATAAAGACATAGCTCATATTGAAATCGAGTATACTCAGTATCAAGATGGACATGGACAGGATAAAGTACACAAAATGTGATTCACGCTCTTCTTCACTACGTCTTAAATAAGCACCCACATACTGATAGAAAACAAAGAGTATAAATGCCATAAAGATAACAAATCCAATGATTCCAACTTCCACGAGGTATTGCATGAAGAAGTTGTGTGCTTGAGCACTGACATAAGGATTGTTCTGATACTTTTCATACAAAGTGGTCCATGCTCCACCACCCGCACCTATGATTGGATAGTCAGCAAATAGTTTTGTGGAATCTTTATAAAATGTAATCCGCTCCAGCACACTGTGCTGTTGGAAATTGATATTTTCAAGCCGTGTGCTGATGCTATCAGGTAAAATATTTCGCACACTCGTACCGAGCAGAAGCACGGAAACAACAACTGTGAGAATAACAGATCCTAGTGGAATCCATAAACTGGAGCCTTTTCGAGCTGACCAGGATTGAATGCCATGCTCTAGTTGTGGTGCGATCCAACGCTGGATAACCCAACTTACTATTGCCACAATGATGGATGCTGCTAACAGATAAATCCAACCCTTGGCTGCGAGTGAGCCGGAAAATTGTAGTTGCAATTCAAGTCCTGCTGTATTTATTGGATTCAATACAACCAGTGTGCCGATTGCGGCTACTCCGCTATAGATAAACCATAGAATTTGTTTAGCGGGTTTTAACAATAATAACAGTATAACGAACACAATCGGAAGCATGACAAGCCCAGTCCGGGAAAGTGTCAACAGTAGCGACAAAATAATAGGTACAAGCATAAAACTATGTAGAAACTGCGTGTACACTTTTTTGGAACGGATCATACTAAAAATGGTGATAAATAAAAATGCCATTAGGAATGCGGCGTATGTATTAGGATACTGAAACACTGATGCAAGTCGTGGTCCATTTGAATCATTCCAGATCGCTTGGTTGTATACACCGTTAATAACTCCTGCAGAAAACCACCCCACCAGCTTGCCGGCGAAACTGAAGGCTCCTAGCCAGTTTAACAAACCAAAACCCACAATAACATATGCAATTCCTATTAAAGAAGATTGTATGATATGATTGATTTTGTTGTTTTGAAGCAGGTACATCGTCATCACAAAAATTATCGCATAAATGCACTGGATGAGGATCATATTGATTGCCAAATATTCCGATGCAGCACTGATGAGGGATAGTACATAGGTAAGTGGAATCAATAGCACGGCCACTTTGAGCCAATCTTGCTGTGTTTCTAACTTGATTTGTTTGAAGTAAATGGCTACCCAGATGATAAATAGGAGGGTAGTGATTGCAACCGCCCAATAAATGGGAGCTTCAAATTGCAGCAATTGCCCATTGAATAGCGCAACTTGAAAAGCGGACCAGAGTAAAAATATGATCAGTCCTATGGTTAATGACCTTTTTAGAAGTGGAGACGAACCAAGCGTGGCTTTGTTCGACGTCTTCTTCGTTTTCCCGTATACTGGATTCGACAAGATTGAAGTCTCCTTTGCTTGTAGATACGACATTATTTTAGCATAGGTATGTAAACACCGCTACTTTCTAAAGGCTGTTAAATTTATAGAAATGAGGTTCATGTGTGAATGTTATCTAGATGGAATGATGAGTTTATTACAAAATATAGATTTGTTGCTGAACTTACAAAGAAAGATTTTAAAACAAGATATGTCGGATCTTTTTTAGGAATACTGTGGGCCTTTATCCAACCTATGATTCAAATCATTATTTTTTGGTTTGTTTTTCAAGTTGGATTCAAATCAACACCGATTGATGATTTCCCATTTATATTATGGCTAATTTCAGCTATGATTCCGTGGTTTTTTATTTCAGATTCTATTCAAGGAGCGACTACATCTATTACAGATAATAGTTATTTGGTGAAAAAGGTCGTTTTCAAAGTGAGTCTCTTACCGATTGTAAAGATTTATTCTGCCTTATGGGTTCATCTGTTCTTTGTTGCAGTTATTTTTTTAATGTTTAGTATCTATGGTTACTTCCCGAATGTTTATAATGTCCAGGTGTTATATTATGTTTTTTGTATTTCAGTATTAGTGTTGGGGATTTCTTGGATTACATCATCTTTGATAATCTTTTTTAAAGATATGGGACAAATCGTATCTACAGTTCTACAGTTTGGATTTTGGTTAACTCCTATATTCTATTCACTGGATATTATTCCTCAGAAATATGCTTTTATTTTGAAAATAAACCCTGCCTTCTATATTATTCAGGGTTACAGAGATACCTTTATTTATAAGTCATGGTTCTGGGAGCATCCAAAACTAACAGTCTACTTCTGGTTATGTACTATAGTTATATTAGTAGTGGGAAGAACCATGTTTAAAAAACTTCGTCCGCATTTTGCAGACGTACTTTGATAAGGGAGAAAATAAAAGCATGAATTCAGATGTTGCTATTAAAGTTGAGGGCGTAACTAAGACATATAAAATATATGAGAATCCTATTGATCGTTTAAAAGAGGGCTTGAATCCTTTTAAAAAAGATTATCATCGAGATTTCAATGCGTTGAATCAAGTGTCATTTGAACTCAAAAAGGGAGATGCACTTGCTATTATAGGTAAGAATGGTTCTGGTAAATCGACACTGCTTAAGATTATAACAGGAGTCCTTACGCCTTCTAGTGGGAAAGTTGCAGTTAATGGGAAAATATCAGCGTTGTTAGAACTGGGAGCAGGTTTTAATCCTGAATATACCGGCTTAGAGAATATATATTTAAATGGAACCATAATGGGCTATTCTAAAGAGCAAGTAGATGAGAAAATAGAGGATATTTTAAATTTTGCGGATATAGGCGAGTTTATTAAGCAGCCTGTCAAGTCCTACTCTAGTGGAATGTTTGCTCGACTGGCTTTTGCTGTTGCCATTAATGTCGACCCAGATATATTAATTGTTGATGAGGCTCTATCTGTAGGAGATATTCACTTCCAGGCTAAATGTTACAGGAAATTTGACGAGTTTAAGGAAAAAGGGAAAACCATTTTATTTGTATCTCATTCACTAGATAGCGTGATTCGATACTGTAACACCGCGATCCTACTTGATGAGGGCCAGCTTATAGATCAAGGTTCTCCTAAAGAAATGGTTGATATTTACAAAAGGATTCTTACCAAAAATTTCACTTCAACTACCACTACTTCTCAACCTGAGGTTCAAATGAATGAAGAGAGAAAAGAGATAAGTACGAACTGGAAACTTGAAATGGACATACATCCTGATTTTATAGACTATGGTGATAAAAAAGCTGAAATTATTGATTTTGGCATGTTTGATCAGTTAAATACATTGAATAATTCTTTTCAAAGTGATGAAATTACAACATTTAGAATTAGAGTTCGTTTTAACTCTAGTGTATCGAATCCTATTTTTGCCTTCGTTATCAAGGACATTAAAGGTATGGAGATTGCTGGAACAAACACGTGGTATAATGGAGAATTTACAGGTGATTACAATTCGGGTGATGAGGTAGTGGTTTCTTTCTCGCATCAACTGAATTTACAAGGTGGTACTTATACATTATCGTTCGGTTGTACGGGATATGAAAATGATGAACTGGTAGTTTATCACCGACTATATGATGTTATTTTTTTTAGAGTTGTTTTATTGAAATCTATCGTTGGAATAGCGGACTTAAATACTAAAATACAACTAGACCGATTATAGAAAGGAGAGTTAACGTTGAAACTCAACCTAGATTACTATAATGGGAAAGATCTTTATAGTGATGGAGAAGTAGAAGATAAACTGCTTCATATAACTAAAAATCATAAGTCCTTTCATAATGTTCTTAAAGAAAATTCCAGTTGGCCTATTCTATACCATCTATCTCCAATTAGATCCAACCTTCTTGAATGGTATCCATTTAATGAAAGAGCGTCTTTACTGGAAATCGGAGCGGGATGTGGAGCAATTACTGGACTTTTAAGTGAAAAGGTAAATAAAGTAACTGCTATTGAACTTTCAAAAAAAAGAGCAGAAATTCTTGCGAACAGATATGAGGACCGTGAAAATATAGAAGTAATTGTTGGTAATTTTGAAGATATACCTTTTGATAGGAAATTTGATTATATTACACTCATCGGAGTGTTAGAGTATTCCGGAAAATATGGGGAGGGGTCCTCCCCATATTTTGATTTTTTGAAAAAGGCAAAATCAATGCTTAGTCCTAATGGGACCCTTATTATTGCGATTGAAAATAAATATGGACTGAAGTATTGGGCTGGAGCTGCTGAGGATCATACCGGGCAATGGTTTGATGGTATTGAGCATTATGTGGGAAATGATGAAGTTAGGACGTTCAGTAAAAAAGAGATTGAAGAGTTATTGAAAAAGGCTGGATTTTTTAATAATGATTTTTATTACCCAATGCCGGATTATAAGTTGCCATCTCAAGTGTTCTCTGACAGCTATTTACCAAAGCCAGGTGATCTTAAAATTACACCGAACTTCGACCGCGATAGGTTACTTTTATTTAACGAAAAAATTACCTTTGATAATATAATTCAGAATGAGATGTTTCCTTTTTTCTCTAACTCGTTTCTGATATTTTCGAAAGAATGAGGGGATTGTTTCATGAAAGTTATATATTCTAAATTCAATAGGGAACGGCTGCCCCAATACCAGACATCTACTATTGTGTATATTGATAAGGTGGGGGGGATATTCGCACAAAAAAAAGCTCTGACCAAAGAGGCTTATTCCCATATAAGCAGTATTCACGATAATTATATCAAATTAAGATCAATAATGAATGATATAAAAATAGCAGAATCGCATTTGGAAGAAAATGTTATTACCTTTGAGTATATTAATTCTCCTAGTCTTGATTCCTTATTGTTTGAGGAAATAATAGATGGTAACAAAAACAAGATATTTTCTTATTTGAACCAATACAAGTTGATGGTGCTTCAACAACCGCTTGTTTATAATGAAAGTTTTGAATCCGGAACAACGTTTAAAGAAGTGTTTGGACTCGAACCTCCGTTTTCTAATGTGATGTGTCAAAGGATATCCAACTTGGACTTAACTTTTGAAAATGTAACTCTTGATAAAGGACAATTTACTGTAATAGATTATGAATGGGTATTCGAAATGTTGGTACCTGTAGATTTTATTCTGTATAGAAGTATAAATGAATTTTATGCTAAGTACGCAGACTATCTGAGTCACCTTGCAAAAAAGGAGGAGTTCCTTCTCTTTTTTGGGATGAATTTGGATTATATTCAGATATTTGAGCAAATGGAAGAAGGGTTCCAACGCTATGTCTTTGGAGAAGGTAGAGAATATCAAAATGCTCAAAGAGTACTAAAAGACACAAGCACTCTAGAAGATGTCCTTTCTGTCCAATTCGAGATTAATAAAAAAGATGAAGAACTACAGCTATTAAATGTAAAACTTAATCAAATTCAGAAGGATGTTTATCAACAAGTTTCTTCGCTACACTCAGAAATATCCTCAAAAGACAACACAATAAACGAGCTTACCAAACAAAGGGGAGAATCTAATGTTCAACTTGTAGCAAAAGAAAAGGAAATAATGGATTTTAAACAAGAAATAAAAAATAAGGATGGCCACATCAATCAACTACTCGAAAGTGAACGGAAATTAGAGAATGTTTATTCCTCTCGTGGCTGGCGTATTTTAAGTAAATATTACTCTGCGAGAGACAGGGTGGTGCCACAAAATTCAAAGAGAAAGGTATTATTAAAACTTGCTTCAAAAACTTTGAAGAACCCAAAATTAATGCTTTCAAAGCTAAATAAAACAAATTTTAAAAAAATAAAATATTATTTGAATTCTGAAAAACCTTCCCAACTTATGAGTAGAATTGACTCCTATGTTGATCGTCATGATGACAATAACCAACAAACGGAACTGCAACTATATACTGTAACAAACTACGATGAGTTAGAGTTCAACCATTTTGAGAAACCTTTGGTATCTATTATTATACCTGTTTACAATCAATGGAAGTATACGTATTCTTGCCTCGCTTCTATACTGGAAAACACACCGGATCTAACATACGAAGTGATTATAGCAGATGACATGTCCACTGATGAGACAATTGATATTGAGAAAATAGTGAAAAATATTACTATAGTTAGAGATGGGGTAAATAGAGGGTTCCTGCTTAACTGTAATAATGCTGCCAAGTCGGCTCGTGGAAAATATGTGTTTTTTCTAAATAATGATACTAACGTCCAAGCAAATTGGCTGAGTTCTCTCGTTGAACTTATTGAGCCCGAACCTTCGATTGGTATGGTAGGGTCTAAACTTGTGTATCCAGACGGGAGATTACAGGAAGCTGGTGGAATTATTTGGAATGATGCAAGCGGTTGGAATTACGGCCGTTTGGATGATCCTGAGAAACCAGAATACAACTATGTGAAAGAAGCGGACTATATTTCCGGAGCTGCTATTTTGATTAGACACACGATATGGCAGGAGCTCGGAGGATTCGATGAAAGATATGTACCAGCTTATTTTGAGGATACAGATTTGGCATTTGAGGTTAGGCGCCTAGGCTATAAAGTGTTATTGCAACCTAAGTCTGTTATCGTGCATTTTGAGGGTATTTCGCATGGAACAGATACGAGTAACGGCATTAAAAGTTATCAAGTTACTAATAAAGAGAAGTTCATGGATAAATGGAAGGAAGAATTACTCAGAGATCAATTTCCTAATGCTGAACATATTTTTTGGGCCAAGGATCGAAGTAGGAATAGAAAAACCATTGTAGTCGTGGATCACTATGTGCCGCATTATGACAAAGATGCAGGTAGTAGAGCGACGTATTTCTATTTACAGTTATTTGTTTCGATGGGTTTCCATGTGATTTTCATAGGCGATAATTTCTTTAAGCATGAACCGTACACCTCGAACTTACAAGAACTTGGAATAGAAGTCTTATATGGAGACTATTATGCGAAAAATATAAACAAATGGATTAAAAATAATGGTGTCTATATTGATTATGTTTATCTTAATCGTCCACATATTTCTATAAAATACATGGAAACGTTTAAGAAATTCACTTCAGCGAAAATCATCTATTTCGGCCACGATCTTCATTTTCTTAGAGAAATGAGAAATTATGAATTAACGGGAAATACAAATCTTATAAAATCCTCAGAAGAGTGGAAGAAAACAGAGTTTTCCCTATTTAATGATGCTGATGTTATTCATGTAGTAGGTTCATATGAACAATCACTGCTTCAAAATGAGTTCCCGAATAAACCAGTAAGAAATATTCCGTTATTTCCTTATGAACATTCTTATAATTACGCTAAAAAGATTGAGGGTTTTGATGCTAGGAAAGATTTGCTATTTGTTGGTGGTTTTAACCATGCTCCGAACTATGATGGAATCGTATGGTTTTTGGATGAGATCTTCGATACCATCAAGAGGGACATTCCAAATGTGAAGCTTTATATTGTGGGTTCGAATCCTCCTGATGATTTAAAAGCAAGATCCGCAGAGGATGTAATCGTTACTGGGTTTGTATCCGATGAAGAACTGGAGAGGTATTATAATCAGTCTAAGCTTGTTATTGTGCCTCTACGTTATGGAGCAGGCGTCAAAGGAAAAGTAGTCGAAGCGATTTATTATCAAGTGCCTGTTATTACAACATCAATCGGTTCAGAAGGATTGGAAGAGTCTGAGATAGTTATGACAATAGCCAATGATGCGCAGCAGTTTGCTCGTTCCGTCATTCAATTGTATCAAGACGAAACGATGTGGAATGCCCATTTCCAAGCTTCAGTCCAATATATAGAAAAATATTTCACGCGAGAGGCTGCTATTAAGATCCTTGCTCTCGATTTTAAAGACTAGGAGATACGAATATGATAAATGTTGTGTTATGCGGAGGGAATGGTACCCGGTTATGGCCGCTGTCTCGAACTTTGTATCCTAAACAATTTAATAAAATGATAGGAGACCGCTCTTTATTTCAAATGACCGTGGAGAGAAATGCCTCCCTATGTGATCAAACATATATTGTATCTAACGAAGAACAGTATTTCCTGGCATTAGATCATCTTAATGAGTTAGAGATGAAAGCTGATAAATTTATCCTGGAGCCAGTCGGCCGGAATACCGCGCCGGCTATAGCTTTGGCTTGTTTTGCTGCAGAGGAAGATGAATTGGTATTGATTACACCATCTGATCATGTAGTTCAAAATCAGCAAGAATATAATCGTTGTCTCGAAACAGCCAAGGGACTGGCTCTTGAAGGATACATGGTAACATTTGGGATAACCCCAAATTATCCCGAAACAGGTTACGGATACATAGAAGCGGATGGTCAGACTGTGATTTCCTTTAAAGAAAAACCAGATCTATTAACTGCTGAAAGGTATTTGAAATCAGGAAACTTTTATTGGAATAGCGGAATGTTTCTATTCAAAGCAGGGGTATTCCTCAAGGAATTAGAGGCCTCAGCCAAAGAAATTTATGATAGAACGCTCTTGGCTTTCAACAATGCAAGAGTGCATTACGACACTATTCGTATATCCAAAGAAGAGATGGGGGCCATTCCTTCTAACAGTGTCGATTATGCGGTTATGGAGTACAGTACAAACGTAAAAGTGGTCTCTTCCGACATTGGATGGTCTGATCTTGGCAGCTTCGAAGCTTTATATGAACAACTGCCCAAAGATGAGGCAGGTAATTCTCTGGCTGATCATTATATTAGTGTTAATTCTTCGCGTAATCTTATCCTGTCAAATGACAGGACGATTGCAACCATCGATGTGGAAGATCTCATGATTGTAGATACGCCTGATGCATTAATGATATCCAGACATGGCTCTTCTCAAAAAGTAAAAGAAATTGTTAATGAATTGAAACGAAGAAAATCTAATCTTTGTGATAACCATGTTACTGCTTACAGACCGTGGGGAAACCATACGGAATTAGATATTTCAACGAATTATAAGATAAAAAAAGTGGTAGTGAAGCCAGGGGAAAAGCTTAGTGTGCAAAAACATTTCCACCGTAATGAACATTGGATCGTTGTAAGCGGGACGGCTTTAATTACAGTGAATGGAGAACAGTCCCTACTTCGTAGAAATGAATCAACCTTCATTCATATGGGCGATGAGCATACGGTCCAGAACCCAGGGAAGATAGATTTACATTTAATTGAGGTTCAAGTAGGGGAGTATATTGGAGAAGATGATGTGGTCAGAAGTTGATACTTAAATCAACAATGTTGGGAGTATAGCATGAATAAAGTAAATGGTGATAAAAGACAGAATGTATCGCGTAGGTTAAGTGAACTGCTGATGGGGAGAAATAACTATTTTGACCTCATCAGAGTGGTTGCAGCAATACTTGTAATTTTTTCTCATGCTTATCCATTGTCGGGTGATGGATCCGGTGAACCGTTAAGTCGTTTCTCAAACGGTCAAATTAATTTTGGAAACTTGGCTGTGTTTATATTTTTTGTAATAAGTGGATTGTTGATCACTCAAAGTTATTTACATTCTAATAATTTAATTGTATTTCTTAAATCTAGGCTCCTAAGGATTTTTCCTGGTTTAATGGGGGTTCTGCTATTTTCTGTATTTATCATAGGACCGATAGTTACAGAACTTCCGTTAGCAGACTACTTTACAAGTGGCGGAATTGTGGAATATCTTAAAGCGGTTTTCTTGTTTCCTATGCAATGGAATTTACCAGGGGTATTCGAAAGTAATGTATATAAAGGAGTAGTTAATGGATCTTTATGGACTATTCCATTTGAATTCATTTGTTATCTTTTAGTGGGCCTTCTAGGATTCTTAGGGATTCTAAGGTATAAGTATGTAGTTCTTTTGTTTTCTCTTATTTTGTATTATTTTTATACGTTTGGTGATTCCCTGCTTGCTAATAGTGGACATTTGTTTGGTATGGAAATTAAGACTTTGATTGAATTATCTGTTTATTTTATGGCAGGAAGCATAGTTTATTTGTTCAAGGACGTAATCATAATAAAAAAAGAGATGGCAATGCTTAGCCTTTCATTATTATTGATTTCATTTTTCAATGGGGGCTTTAAGCCTGTCTTTGTTATTGCAGGAACATATTTGATACTTTATATTGCTTATTTACCTAAATCCAGAGCGCATGTACTGACCCAATACGGAGACTTTTCTTACGGTTTGTATTTGTACGCTTTCCCTGTTCAACAGATGGTGACTTATTTTTATGGAGGAAGCACCTATGTATGGTTGAACTTCTTAATTTCGGTTCCAATTACATACATTTTGGCTGTTATCTCATGGTATGTAATAGAAAAAAGAGCTCTTCTTTTCAAAAAACGAAATTTTTTTGGGGAGCGTCTTACTTTGGCGATGTTACAATTGAATAATCATTGGAATGGTTGGATAGCTAAGGTTTGCGGTTACTTCTTTCGTATGAATTGGATCAAGTTTGGCGCTTATCTTATAGTTGCTGCTACGATATTTCTTACTTATCAATCGCAGCCTACAGCTATCGAATTTCCATATACAAAGAATCAGAATATTCTTAAAGGAGATTGGCTTCCCCAGAGTAATAGTGAGAAATATCGTTGGGTTGCAAAGCAGGCAGGTATTGTTCTTGACTTGCCGACCAATGGTCATTTGTTAATTGATGGTTTTGTTCCAGATACATTTACTGAAATAAATTCGATAAAAGTATATTTAAATGATGAGGAGATATACAATACTGCACTTGTAATCGGTGAAGGCTTTTTTCTTGACATACCCATTAGTAACGGGAAAGGAAATTCTATAATACTAATGGAATTCAATGATGTTCATTCTCCTGATCAAGCTAGCGAGGATCAGCGTAAGATGAGTGCACTGATCAGCAAAATTGAAGTGAAATAATAGCTCGTAGAGGAGGATGATTTAACTTGAATTTGAGTGAGAAAAGCAACTTTAAACAAGAATGGCTATATTTATTGTTGCTTGTGATTTTATCATTTTATCCCTTATTAAAGATCGGTTTGATTATTAATGATGATTTAAGAAATGCCCTGAACGCATATAATGAAGGCTTCTTGACTTACATGAGAAACTTTTATGAAGCTTGGAAATTTCAAGGTAGAACAAACTTTATGGCAAGTGTATTCTATTATATTCCTTTTGTCTTTGATAATTTTCTATATTTCAAGATAATCACACTTTCTTCATTGCTTCTGAATATTTCATTGATGTCAATTTTTGTGGCTAAATTATTCAAAGATAATATATTTGCTTATATAGTATTTGCGTTTATGGTAATCTCTTTACAAAATAGTTGGGAGCATAATCCTATAACCAGTTTCCCAGGTTTTTTTACACTCCCATTTGCTTTTCTTCTAATATCATTTTTGTTATTTATGAGACACTTAGAAACTAAATCTAAAACATATTTGATTTTCACCATAATTAGTTACGCAGTTGTATTATTTTCATATGAAATTTTTGTGTTGTACTGTCCAGTTTTTGTACTGCTAACTTTGCTCGATACCCAGAATAAGAAAGCAGTTATCAAGAAAATTACTCCAATTGGGGTTCTGGTCTTAGTTTACTTAGTCGTTTACTTTTTGTTCAGGACTGTTTATGGAAGTTCTTACCAAGGGGCGCAACTGGATAATAGCGTTAATATAATGGATATTTTACGTGTTATTTGGCAGTTTAGCATCTCTTCAATTCCATCGTATTACTTGTTTGAACATAAGTATCAGTATTTGTTGTCAATGTATAATGACACTGTTTATCCAGTAGGCAGCTTCAAATATTTCATAAACATCATAGAGGCTCAATGGGTTGTTAAGGCGATTCTAGCAGTGACCCTTTACCTATATGTTACAAAGTCTAATAATAATATTAGTTTAAAAAGGCTTAGTATTGTCATTTTAGCAGGCATATGTTACTTTTTTGTGCCTAACTTGCTTCTGGCTATAACACCACTTTATCAAGAAGCAGTTATTCAAAATGGGCAACTGGGAATGCCTGCTTCATATTTCTCTTATTTTGCTTTTATGCTTACTCTTGTCGCAGTTATGGCATTTATGCAAAGTTGGGCTACATCGAAGTGGCCAAGAAGAATAATCCATATTTTCTTTTGCCTACTTATTATATTTGTTAGTGTGTCCACAGATATCACTAACAAATATATTTCTAAATATCAAACCATGTCTACCTATAAGTGGCATACTGTAGATGAGTTATTAAAGACAGATATTCTAAAGAGCATTCCAGAAGGCTCCGTTTTGTACGCTCCAACCCTTTGGAATTACATCGGTTCGGTTGGGATACACGACTCTTACTGGACAGATTATTTCAGCTACAAGCTTCATAAGGAAGTAACAGTTGTTAAAGAACTCAGCCCTAACATTAATTTGAATAGCGTTTATTATTTGAAATATCAGCAGTCCGCTAAAGAGCTTAATCAATATATGATTTTCGGTGAAATAACAAACCTGGATGTTAATAACAATGCTTTTCTGTCGAATAGTGTCAATATATTTAACTTTTCAAAATATGATGAATATTTATTAATAGCTAATATAAAAAATGATAAGTCTACTTCGGGTAGCTCGGTTACATTGATGGGAAATGAAACGATTCAGACTCAAAATGAGAGTTTTAGATTAAATGTGACCTATAACAAGTTTCAAATTGTGAATAATCTCAAATGGTCGACTATTGACAGTAGTAATGGTTCAATTAATTTGGATTCTATCATAATCGTTTATTGAAGTTTGATTTGGATTGGAGGGAAAGTATGAGTGGTCTCGTTTTATGCAGTAGACTTATTGATATCCACGAGTTAGGTGATGAGAGAGGGATGTTGGCGGTTATAGAAAGCAATATTAATGTTCCTTTTGAGACGAAAAGAATTTTCTATATCTATGGGACAGCTGAAGGAGTTCGAAGAGGATTCCATGCTCATCGCAAAACGAGACAAGCATTAGTATGTGTGTCTGGAACGTGCAAGGTTTTTTTGGATAATATCGAACGGAAAACAGATGTTACACTTGATTCACCTACTAAGGTCCTTATTCTTGAACCAAACGATTGGCACGAGATGTATGATTTTTCACCTAATTGTGTCTTGTTGGTTCTTGCCTCGCATCTCTATGATCCTGAGGATTATATTCGGGATTACCATCAATTTTTGGAGGTGTATGGAAGTGAATAATTACTTTAAACATCCTCAAGCTATTGTGGAGACAGATGATATTGGTGTTGATACGCGAATTTGGGCATTCACACATATTTTACCGAATGCTAAAATTGGATCTAATTGCAATATTAATGACCATACCTTTATTGAAAATGATGTGATCCTTGGTAATAATGTTACTGTAAAATCTGGTGTATACATTTGGGATGGAGTATCCATACAGGATAATGTCTTTATTGGTCCGAATGTAACCTTTACGAATGATCTAAGACCGAGATCCAAACAGTATCCTACCGAGTTTCTTAAGACCGTTTTAGAGGAATGGGCTTCCATAGGGGCAAATGCGACTGTAGTGGCTGGAAACACGATTGGTAAATATGCAATGGTTGGTGCAGGTTCAGTCGTGACCAAAAACATTCCCAACAATACACTATGGTATGGTAATCCAGCAGTTTTTCAGTGCTATGTCTGTAATTGTGGTGAAAAGCTAGATGATTTCTTGAAGTGTCCACAATGCAATAAACAGTATGCCTTGGTGAATGGCATTATCGAAGAGAAATAATTTCATGGAAAATAGGTGAGCTAGATTGATTCCATTTTTGGATCTCAAGAAAATAAATTTACGCCATGAGAAAGCGCTTATGGACGGGGTACATAAAGTACTTCATTCAGGCTGGTACATTTTAGGCAGTAACGTAAAAGCTTTCGAAAATGAGTTTGCTGAATATTGTGGTACACAATATTGTGTAGGTGTTGCTAATGGACTGGACGCACTTGAACTTATCATTCGTGGTTACGATATCGGTGCAGGTGATGAAGTAATCGTACCATCTAATACTTATATCGCTTCGATACTATCGATTTCTGCTAATGGTGCTACCCCTGTATTAGTGGAGCCCGATTTGCTAACTTATAATTTGGATACTTCCAAAATAGAAGAACATATCACTTCCAGAACAAAAGCAATATTAGTAGTTCATCTATATGGACAATCCTGTGATATGAATCCTATTCGCGAAATCGCAGATCGCTATGGGTTGAAAATTATAGAAGATTGTGCTCAAGCTCATGGAGCATTATATGATGACAAACGTGTGGGGAATTTAGGAGATGCCGCTGCATTCAGCTTTTATCCCGGGAAAAATCTGGGTGCTTTAGGTGACGGTGGAGCCATCACAACGAATGATGAAGGTTTGTACAACCAATTAATGGCTCTTCGCAATTATGGTTCTCATAAGAAATACGAGAATTTATACAAGGGATACAATAGCAGACTAGATGAACTTCAGGCACCGATTCTGAGTGAGAAACTAAAATGGCTTGAACAGGACAATGAGAGAAGAAGAGAAATCGCAACGTATTACTCCGGCCATATTATTAATTCTGAGGTGACCCTGCCGACTGTACTGCATGACCCAGAATCACACGTATGGCATGTATTTGTTGTTAGGGTGAAAGAGCGGAATCATTTCATGGAGTACATGAACAGGAATGACGTACAGACCATGATTCATTATCCGATTCCACCTCATAGACAGGAAGCTTACAAGGAGTGGGGCGATCATGAATATCCTATCTCCGAGCAAATTCATGCTGAAGTGGTCAGTCTGCCTATAAGTCCAGTTATGGAAATGAAAGATATCAAGAGAGTTGTGGAGGTTGTAAATGAGTACAGAACGGATTAAGTTTTCTATTGTTGTGCCCATTTACTATAATGAATTAAATATTCCGCATACTGTACCGCGATTACAGAAACTGCAAAATCTTATGCCCGAATGTGATTTTGAATTCATATTTGTTGACGATGGGTCCAAAGACAGATCTCTAGAATTACTGCTCGAAGCCAGGGATCGAGATTCACGAATTAAAGTAGTCAAACTTAGCCGAAACTTTGGCTCGATGTCTGCGATTCAGGCTGGTTTAGGACATACAACTGGAGATTGTGTTGGGATCATTGCTGCTGATTTACAGGACCCTCCTGAAATGTTCAGAGAAATGCTGGACCACTGGAAAGAGGGTAAAAAGATTGTACTAGGAACCAGAGCCGATCGTGAAGAATCTTTTTCTCAAAAGTTATTCTCTAATACGTATTACTACTTGTTGGAGAAGCTTGCGCTAAAGAATTATCCGAAGGGTGGGTTCGATTTTTTACTAATTGATCAGCAGGTTGTTCAGGAAGTTCTTAATATTCAGGAGAAAAACACGAATATTATGAGTCTTATATTTTGGCTTGGACATGATCAAATTCAAATTCCTTATGTCAGACAAGAACGAAAGCTGGGGAAGTCAAGATGGACACTTTCCAAAAAAATCAAGCTTTTTGTTGATTCATTTGTCAGTTTTTCCTATGCTCCAATCCGATTTATGTCTTTGATTGGATTTTTCACCGCATTACTTAGCATCTTATACGGAGCTTTTGTAGTGATAAGTACAATTTTTGGAATTATTGAGTTGCAGGGATGGACTACGATTATCGCTTTAATAACATTTTTGTTGGGTGTTATAATGGTTATGTTGGGGATAATTGGAGAATATCTTTGGAGGATACTAGATGAAAGTAGGGAACGGCCTTCCTATGTTATTGACCAAACATTTGAATAAAGAATTTTTGAAATTTTTGATCAGTGGAGGAATAAATACGCTGGCTACATATCTAATGTATTTATTTTTGCTGCTGTTCTACAATTATTCGCTTTCATACTCCATATCATATATTGCAGGAATTTTTCTATCTTATTATCTAAATTCGGTATTTGTTTTTAAAGAGAAGATATCATTATATAAGTTCCTCAAATTCCCAATTGTTTATTTAGTACAATATCTAGTTAACATGTTAATGCTCTATGTATTAGTTGAGTACGCCCAATTTCATGTTCAAATTGTGCCCTTGGTTGCCATGATAATCACAGTTCCAATCACTTTTCTTTTATCCAAAACGATTATAAAAAGCAAATAAATGGAGGCTATACTCATGAAAGGCATAATTCTTGCAGGTGGGACAGGCTCACGCTTGTATCCCTTGACCAAGGTCACTAATAAACACCTTCTTCCAGTGGGGAAGTATCCTATGATTTTTCATTCCGTATACAAACTTAAGCAGGCAGGTATCGAGGATATTCTGATTGTTACAGGTAAAGAGCACATGGGGGACGTTGTCAATCTTCTTGGTAGTGGTAGTGACATGGGTGTTACGTTCACATATAAAGTTCAAGATGAGGCTGGCGGAATTGCTCAAGCCTTGGATCTTGCCAAACACTTTGTAGGAAATGATCAAATGACTGTCATCTTAGGAGATAATGTATTTTCGGATACTATAACTCCTTTTGTTGATAACTTTAGAGCACAGGGAACTGGAGCCAAAATCCTGATTCAGGAGGTTTCGGATCCACAACGTTTCGGAGTTCCTGAAATTGAAGGAACACGCATACTATCCATTGAAGAAAAGCCACAGTTGCCTAAAAGCAACTACGCGGTTACCGGCATATATATGTTTGATAGCCAGGTTTTCGAGATAATCAAGACATTGAAACCATCTGGACGTGGGGAACTTGAAATAACCGATGTAAACAATGCATATATTCAAAAAGGCGAGCTGAGCTTTGATATTTTGCAAGGTTGGTGGACGGACGCAGGAACTCATGCTTCTCTCGCTAGGGCGAATGAGCTTTCACAAGAAATCAAATTTGGAGATGAATTCGGTAAATTAAAACTATAATAAAGGGGATCTCAACGATGAAAGTGACTTCCTCAAAGTTACAGGGAGCTGTTCTGCTGGAACCAATGGTTCATGGAGATCACCGGGGGTTTTTTATGGAAAGTTACAATGACCAGCTCATGAAGCATCATGGACTCAACTATCACTTTATTCAGGATAATCACTCCTTATCAGCACTGCCGGGTGTCCTGCGCGGATTGCACTATCAACTCAATCCTAAAGCTCAAACCAAGCTAATCCATGTCATTTCCGGAGCGATCTATGATGTCATTTTGGACATTCGTCAAGGCTCGCCGACCTTCGGAAAATGGGAGAGCTTCATCCTGAGTGAGCACAATCACCGTCAGTTGCTAGTACCCAAAGGGTTCGCTCATGGCTTCTGTACCCTGGTGCCGAACACTCAAGTCTTGTATAAAGTGGACGAACACTATTCCCCAGAGAACGATCGAGGCATATTATGGAGTGACCCGGCACTTGGAATTGATTGGCCAACATCGAATCCGACCTTATCAGATAAGGACCAAAGGCATCCTCTGCTCCAGAATGCGGAGATCAATTTCAATTTAGAAGTGAAGTAATTAGGAGGTTTCAACTGTATGAAACTGCTCGTTACCGGCGGTGCCGGATTTATCGGAAGTAACTTTGTCATGTATATGCTTGAGCAGTACCCAGACTATGAGATTATCAACGTGGATGCACTCACATATGCTGGCAATCTGGAGAACTTAAAGTCACTTGAAGGCAACAAGCGACATACCTTTGTTAAAGCAGATATCACTGACGCCAAGGAGATGGACCGCCTGATCGGTCAGGGCGTGGATGTGGTTGTTAACTTTGCAGCTGAGTCTCATGTGGATCGCAGTATTCTGGAACCGGATGTGTTTGTAAGAACGAACGTCAACGGTACTCAGGTATTACTGGATGCTGCCAAAAAGCACAATATTACTAAATTTGTTCAAGTTTCAACAGATGAGGTGTACGGCTCTCTCGGACCTACCGGATTGTTTACGGAAGAGACCCCACTTCAGCCGAATAGCCCGTACTCTGCCTCCAAGGCTGGAGGAGATTTATTGGTACGCGCTTATCACGAAACCTTTGGTCTTCCTGTGAATATTACACGCTGTTCTAACAATTATGGACCGTTCCAGTTCCCGGAAAAACTCATTCCACTCATGATCTCGCGTGCGTTGAATGATGAAGCTCTGCCTATATATGGAGACGGGCTGAACATTCGAGATTGGTTATATGTAGAGGATCATTGCAGTGCGATTGATCTGGTCATCCACAAGGGACGCAATGGTGAGGTGTATAATATTGGTGGCAATAACGAGAGAACCAATGTACACATTGTTGAAACGATCCTGGAGCAGCTCGGTAAACCCGAATCTCTGATTCAATACGTACAGGACCGTCTTGGACATGATCGCAGATATGGTATTGACCCGACCAAAACGATGACTGAACTCGGCTGGAAGCCCAAATATAACTTTGAGATGGGAATTCAAGAAACCATTCAGTGGTATCTCGATAACAAGGAATGGTGGACACGTATTCAGTCTGGTGCCTATCAGGATTACTATGCGAAGCAATACGGTTCTCGTTTGGGAGACGCCAAGGCATGAAGGTGCTTGTGACTGGAGCTAACGGACAATTGGGCCGGGATATGGTGCTTCTTTTGGAAAAAGAGGGGCATGACGTCATGGCTTGTGATCGCGAACAATTGGACATTACGGATCAGTTTCAAAGCAATGATGTTATATCGACGTATCATCCAGAGGTGGTTATCCATTGTGCGGCTTATACTGCGGTGGATGCCGCCGAGACGGATGTAGATGGAGCCTACCTAATCAACGCCACAGGAACCCGAAATATTGCGGTAGCTGCTGAGCGTATTGGAGCAAAGTTCATTTATATCAGTACGGATTATGTATTCGACGGTACCTCCGAAGAGCCTTACCAAGAATATGATAACACGAATCCCCAGAGCGTCTACGGTAAGTCCAAGCGTGCGGGAGAGCTGTTGGTGCAATCTTTATCTTCCCGATGGTTTATTGTCCGCACTTCGTGGGTGTATGGCGTTTATGGTAATAATTTTGTGAAAACTATATTGAAACTTGGTCAGGAGAAGCCAAAGCTTCAAGTTGTACACGACCAGAAGGGATCACCCACGTATACGGTTGATTTGGCCTACTTCTTGCATGATTTAATGAGTACTGAAAAATACGGCGTCTACCATGCTTCCAACAGTGGGGCATGTACATGGTATGAATTCACTCAAGCAATTTTTGAGGAGGCTCAGTTATTATCTGGCTTCCATATTCAAGCCAAAGTTGATCCATGTGCTACAGATCAGTTTCCTCGCCCTGCCCCACGCCCGCGAAACTCGGTGATGGAGCATCTGTCGATCCGTACCAATGGTTTTAATGATCTTAGGCCTTGGCGTGAAGGACTGTGCGATTTTTTGAAAAAAATATCCGAAGTACAAAATTAAGCACTCTAATCTCCCGCACATTAATGTATGAGCGGGAGATTTTTCATGGTATAGAAAATATCTATAAAACCTTTCAACTGCTACCTCCCCCGAAATATGATATACTCTCGTTGGATAGATATCGTCTATCTTAAGAATAAATAGTTTCTTGAAGCTTGCTTTTACCATGTATTTCGTATGAGAACATGATCTAGTTTTTATATAAAGCACCACAAGTCAGGAGTTTTACAAATGACCCAAGTATCAGTATCCGCCTATTCGGTCGGTTTACAATTAACAGAGGCATCTCAAATGGTCGACACTAGCATCATCATCGTCAACTACAACACCCGACAGCTGACGCTGGACTGTCTGGACTCTATCTATGCCTCCAATACCTCATACAGTCACGAGATTATCGTTGTGGACAATGCCTCGCAGGATGATTCTGTGCAAGCGATCCGAGAGGCGTATCCTCAAGTGAATCTTATAGCTAACGAAGACAACACAGGCTTCGCCGTTGCCAACAACCAAGGCATGAGAGTAGCGAAAGGACGCTATATCCTGTTACTCAATTCTGACACCGTTATTCAGCCGGATACGCTGCAAATTATGGTCGGATTCATGGACCGCTACCCCGAGATGGGGGCTTCAGGCTGCAAAGTCATCCTGCCTGATGGCTCCTTGGATAAGGCTTGTAAGCGTGGATTTCCTACTCCGTCAGCGTCATTTTATTACGCATTCGGTATTTCTCGTCTTTTCCCTGATCGGCCGAAGTTTAATCAATATCAACTGGGACATTTGAGCCCGGACGATGAATATCCGGTAGACTGTCTTGTTGGTGCGTTCATGCTAGTGCGCCGTGAGACGATTGACCAGGTTGGCGGGTTGGATGAGACGTTCTTCATGTATGGAGAAGATATTGACTGGTGTTATCGCATCAAAGAAGCGGGATGGGGCATTTTTTATTATCCGCGTACATATATTGTGCACTACAAGGGCGGCAGTGCTCGTCGTAAATCTTTGAAAATAACGTATGAGTTTCATAGAGCGATGTGGGTGTTCCACCGCAAACACTACGCGAAGAAGTACAATCTACTCACGAATACAGCTGTGTGGATGGGGATTTCACTCAAGTTTACGTTATCTTTATTACGCAGCAAGTTGTCTCCTCCTTCCCGTCAAGTGCGGACTGAAACCCGCATGAGAGCGGAGAATGAAGAATCTTCCGAGGTGAACCCATGATTCGGCGTAATCAACGATTTCTAACCCAATTGTATATTGCGGCTGATTTTGGCGTGATTCAGCTTTCGTTCTTGGTGGCTTGGTGGCTGAAATTTGAGAGTGACCTGTTAACGAACCAAAATCCACTACCTATAGAGAAATATATGATGTGGAGCTTGGTTTACGCAGTTCTTGCCATCATCACAGGACTGATGTCCTCTCTTTATGTAGCCAAGCGGAAAAAACGATTTGTAGACGAACTTTGGAAAATTCTCCAATCTCATGGCATAGCCTTCTTCATGCTGCTGAGCCTGATGTTCTTTTTCAAGGAAGTAAACATCTCTCGTGCATATCTCGCCATGTATATGATTGGCAATGTATCATTCACACTGTTCTATCGTTATATAGTGAAAGTACAACTGAAACGCTTGCGTAAAAAAGGATTTAACCGTCAGTTTGTGCTCATCCTTGGTGCTGGATCACTAGGTAAACGTTTCTATGATAACCTTAGAAATTATCCTGAACTTGGATACGAAGTAACTGGATTTATGGATGATTATCGTCACTGGGATGAGAGTGAACAGAAAAGATACAAACCTATCCTTGGACGAATCGACGAACTGGAAGAGTTCTTGTCTACGCATCTTGTTGATGAAGTCATTCTGGCATTACCTCTGGATGCTCACGACAAGTATTCGCATATTATCAATGTGTGTGAGAAGGCAGGAGTTCGGACACTAATCATTCCTGATTTCTTTGATTACTTGCCAGCACGGCCGCATTTCGATAACTTTGCGGGTATGCCCATGATTAACGTTCGAGACATTCCACTGGATATTGCGGTGAATCGATTGATGAAGAGAACTTTCGATATTCTTTTCTCTCTTACTGCGATCCTCTTAACTTCTCCGGTAATGCTCGTTGTCGCGGTAGGAGTATGGTTGACTTCTGCAGGACCAGTCATCTTCAAACAAGAGCGAGTTGGACTTAACCGACGCAACTTCATGATGTTCAAATTCCGCTCGATGAAAGTCATTCCTGAGGGCACAATGGACACAGGGTGGTCCACCAAGAATGATCCGCGACGAACGGCTTTTGGCACTTTTATAAGACGCACAAGTCTAGATGAGTTACCTCAATTTTTTAACGTTTTGCTTGGTCATATGAGTGTAGTTGGCCCTAGGCCAGAACGTCCTTACTATGTGAATCAATTCCGAGACGAAATACCGAAATATATGATTAAACACCATGTCCGCCCAGGAATCACGGGGCTGGCACAGAGCAAGGGATTACGAGGAGATACCTCGATTGAGGATCGAATTGAACAAGATATCTTTTACATTGAAAATTGGTCTTTATTATTTGATATCAAAATCATATGGGAGACTATTCGCAAAGGCCTTAAGAATGCTTACTGAGATTCACAATTCATTTAATCTTGCATCCCACCATTTAACAGCCGCCTCCGGGCGGCTATTTTGTTTTGCACCTCCTCAATTCGGGTAGTTAGCTATCAAAAAGGTACTGAGGATGTGAATGCTATATGAAACGCATTGCCGCCGTGTTAATACTACTGATCGTCACCGTGGGCACACTCTTTTTCGCCTATGAAAGCGAGAGTGAGGAACAACGGGACGGATTTACCGCTTATAGATTAATCGCCCATGCGATGGGCAGCATTCGTGATCAACCATATACCAATGCCTATGAAGCGATGATTGCCAATTACGAGAAAGGCACACGTGTATTTGAGATCGACTTTATGTTGACTTCGGATCGCAAAGCCGTAGCCAGACATGAATGGACCGCTAATATGAGCAAAATGCTAGGACAAGACGAAGAGCTTCCGGAGGATAAACAGGCCGGGGCGTTGACACATGATGAATTCATGGATACACCAATCTTGGGTATGTATCAGCCTATGGATGCCGACGGCATCATAGATGTACTGGCTGAGTACCCGGATATGTATATCGTAACCGACACCAAGGAACAGAAGGATGAGGATATTCAGCAGGTGTTAAGATCCCTCGTGGATGCAGCCAAAGAACATGACCCATCCGTGCTGGACCGGGTGGTTGTACAGATCTATAACGAACCGATGCTTGAAACGGTGAAAGAAGTCTATGCATTCCCTTCCATTATCTATACGTTATATGCCACACAGGATACAGAAGCTCAGGTTGTTGATTTTGTGCAAAAGAATGATATTGATGCCGTGACTATGCCAGAATATAAAGTAAACCAGAATTTCGTCGCCAAGCTGAATAGTGCAGGTTCTGTCACCTACGTGCACACCATCAACGACACTGAACAGGTGGCTAACTATGAGAAATGGGGCGTGTACGGGGTCTACTCGGACGTGCTGACAGAGCAAGAACTGGATGAGATGAATACACGTTTTGCCTGGAAACCGTAAAAATTCATGTTTTTCTGTTCCCCTTTTTATACGAACATTGACACTCACTGTCTGCTGACTTAGACTTAGTTTACAAGCTTTCTAGGATGCAGAAGAACCTCTGGAGGAATGTTCGTTGATAGACATGATTAAGCAGTGGAGACATGTATTTAAGCTTGACCCGGACCGGGAAATTACGAACGAAGAACTCGATTTGGTCTGCATGTCGGGGACAGATGCAATTATCGTTGGCGGATCTTCCGGAATTACCTATGATAACACGGTAGACCTGATGTCCCGAGTGCGTCGTTATGAATTGCCATGTGTGCTTGAAGTATCCGATCTGGAGGCTGTTGTTCCCGGGTTTGACGGATATTTGATCCCTATGGTCCTGAATGCAACGGACAGCAAATGGATGATTGGGCACCACCAGCAAGCCATAGAGCGTTATGGTTATCTTATCCCATGGGATCTGTTGATTGCCGAGGGTTATATTGTGCTTAATGCAAACTCCACGGTAGCGCGGTTGACTGGTGCAGATACGGATCTGACGACAGGAGCTGCGGTGGCATACGCCCAGGCTGCGGAGCGTCTGCTCAATCTTCCAATTGTATACATGGAGTACAGCGGAACGTTCGGAGATATGGAGCTTGTTGGTGAGACACACAGACAATTGGATCGGGCACACCTTATCTACGGCGGCGGAATTGATGATCCGGAGAAAGCCTCGCAAGCTGCCCAGGTGGCAGATACCGTCGTGGTAGGTAACATTGTGTATAGCGATTTGACTAAGGCACTTGAGACAGTGTTGGCTGTAAAAGGAACCAATTAATCGGTTTAGTTTACCATTCCCCCATTTTCCCCTTATGATCTGTTAAAATAGAACTTTGCCCTTACTAATTTAAAAAAGTTATATGAGCGTAATGTCGTTTACACGAGAACGAAGAGGAGAGAAGTGAGCTGGAGAAACGAAATGCTCGTTAAAAGCTTTCTGTAAGAAAGCTAAATCCTAAGCATACTTCTATTACCTGATTTTGTTCTTTTTTCACTAAGAAATTCGTATACAGGGACTATGTTTACACGAGAACGAAGAGGACAGAAATAAGCTGGAGAAGCGGAGCGTTCGCCTTTATTACCGGATTTTTACCTTTGAAAAAGTAGATCGAAAATCCGGGAATAACAGCGATCGGAAGATTATTCTGTCAATCGGAGTGGCGAGTGTAACCTATTAATTTTGCTTTATAGACCAACCAACGAAAGGAGCATGCATGCATGCAACCTGTAAATATACATGATGCCGTTGCACGGCTTAACACCCCTCAACGGCAAGCCGTCGAGGCGACGGATGGCCCGCTGCTGATTATGGCCGGAGCCGGCTCCGGCAAGACCCGGGTGCTGACACACCGGATTGCCTACCTCATTGCAACACGGAAGGCACCCCCGTGGGGCATTTTAGCGATTACATTTACGAACAAAGCCGCCCGTGAGATGCAAGATCGTGTATCCCAACTAGTTGGTGGCTCCCAAGGCCGCGACATATGGGTATCCACGTTCCACTCCATGTGCGTGCGTATTTTGCGTCGTGATATTGAACGTATTGGCTTTACCTCCAACTTCAGTATTTTGGACTCATCGGACCAATTATCTGTTATTCGCAGCTGTATGAAAGACCAGAATATTGATACCAAGAAATTCGAGCCCAAAGCAGTTCAATCCATGATGAGCACGGCGAAGAATGAACTGATTAGTCCGGAGCAATATGAGAAGCAGGCAGGAGATTATTTCGAGGGTATTGTAGCGAAGATATATAAGATGTATCAGAAAAAGTTAAGAGCCAACAACTCACTTGATTTCGACGATCTCATTATGCAGACCATTCAACTGTTCAAGGAAGTGCCGGAAGTCCTCGACTTTTACCAAAAGAAATTCCAATACATTCACGTGGACGAGTATCAGGATACGAACCGTGCACAGTACATGCTGTGCCGTATGCTCGCTGACAGTCACCATCACATCTGCGTTGTAGGGGATAGTGACCAGTCGATCTATCGCTGGCGTGGGGCGGATATCAGCAATATCCTGAACTTTGAGAAAGATTACCCTGAAGCAAGTACGATTTTGCTGGAGCAGAACTATCGTTCAACTTCCAATATCCTGAATGCAGCGAATGAAGTGATCGGCCTGAATACAGGGCGTAAACCGAAGAAACTGTGGACGGACAAAGAGGGTGGTTCGAAGATCAAGGTGTACCGTGCGGATTCCGAGCATGATGAGGGGTATTTTGTTACCTCTGAGATTAGTAAAAATGTGAAGAACGGCAAATCCTATCAGAACCATGCCATTTTGTACCGTACCAACGCTCAGTCCCGGGTTATAGAGGAAATTCTGATCAAGTCTGATATTCCGTATCAGATTGTCGGCGGCATCAAGTTCTATGATCGTAAAGAGATCAAGGACATTCTGGCGTATCTGCGCCTGTTATCTAACCCGGACGATGATATCAGTCTTACCCGGATCATTAATGTACCGAAACGTAGCATTGGTGATACAACGGTAGCTAAGCTTGCGGCTGCGGCAGGAGAGCGTGGAATTTCTATTTTCCGTGTACTTCAGGTCGTAGATGATCTTGGTTTTGCTGGTCGTACGCGGAATGCGCTGGTGGAGTTCTATGACATGATCGCTGCGTTGCATCAGATGGTAGAGTATCTGTCTGTAACTGAACTGACCGAGAAGATTCTTGAGATGAGCCAATACCGTCTTGAGATGCAAAATGAAAACACACTCGAATCCCGTGCACGGCTGGAGAACATTGAAGAGTTCCTGTCGGTAACGATGGAATTTGAGAAAAATAATGAAGACAAAACGCTCGTGTCGTTCCTCACCGATCTTGCATTGATTGCTGACATCGACAGCATGAACGATGATGAAGAGGATCAGAGCGACGCTGTTACCCTGATGACCATGCACAGCGCCAAAGGTCTGGAGTTCCCGGTTGTCTTTATCGTGGGTATGGAGGAAGGGGTCTTCCCGCATAGCCGTGCCTTTATGGACAATGAAGAATTGGAAGAAGAACGCCGACTTGCTTATGTAGGGATCACCCGTGCGGAAGAGCAACTGTTCCTGTCTTGTGCACAGATGCGGACGTTGTTTGGACGTACAACAGCGAACCCGCCTTCCCGCTTCCTGGATGAAATTCCGGATGAGCTGAAGGAAGACACCTCCATGGCTCGTGATCGTTACCGCCGTGGCAGTATCGGAGGAGGCTCATATGGTGGACGCGGACTAGGTTCCAGTGGAGGAAGTAACTTCGGTGGTGGCACCAAGCTGTTCGATCACCAAAGTAAAAGCGGTTCATCTGCTACCTCATCCACGCCAACTTCGCGTGTGACCACAAGTGTCTCCCGCCCAACATATTCTACGCCATCATCTGCTTCCAAGCCGGTAGCTTCTGATGGTGAAGCAGGATTCAAGGCAGGAGATAAAGTGCAGCATGGCAAATGGGGGACAGGCACCATTGTTGCGGTCAAAGGGACAGGTAATGATACCGAACTGCAGATTGCCTTCCCGGCTCCGGTGGGTGTGAAACGTTTGCTTGCCGGATTTGCCCCAATTACGAAAGTAGAATAAGAACGGAACCTCCTTTTGCACGATAACAGATAGAGCAGAAATAACTTGAAGAAGCATAGCGTTCGCCTTTATCCCCGGATTTCCACCTTTTAAAATGGATTAAAAGAAATCCGGGGATAACAGCGATCGGAAAGTTATTCTGTTATCGGAGTTCACGTGCAATAGGAGTGTTCGTTCTACATAGATCAAATTAACGGAGGGATGGCCCTGTATGGACCCGATGCACCGGATGGAGCAACTCGTTACCGAGCTGAACCAGCATAATTATCAGTATTACACGATGGATCAGCCACAGATCAGCGATAAGGAGTATGATCTTCTGTACGATGAACTGGTTACGCTGGAACAGGAAAGCGGCATGGTTCTGCCTGATTCTCCAACACAGCGTGTGGGCGGCGAACTGCTCAAGGGGTTTACCCCGCATCGCCACTTATCTTCCTTATGGAGTCTGGACAAAGCACAGAATATTGAGCAACTTCGGAGCTGGAATACCCGTGTACTGAAACTGATTAATGACTATAACAGTAAAAATCCCGATACGCCTTTACCGGAACCAGGTTATGTTATTGAGTTGAAGTTTGACGGATTGACGCTGAACCTGACGTACACCAACGGTGAGTTGGTACAAGCCTCTACTCGTGGTAACGGTACTGTAGGCGAAGGGATTTTGGCACAGGTGAGAACGATCCGATCCGTTCCGCTCAAAATTCCTTACACAAGCGGTACGATTGAAGTACAGGGTGAAGGCATCATGAATCTGTCTGTCCTGGATCGATACAATGAGACGGCGGCAGAGCCACTCAAGAATGCGCGTAATGCAGCAGCGGGAGCGCTCCGCAACCTGAATCCGAAGGCTACGGCTGAGCGTAGGCTGAATGCTTATTTTTATAATGTAGGTTATTCGGATGACATTCAGTTTGCCAATCATCAGCAGATGATGGACTTCCTGCGTGAGAACCGCTTCAAAGTTAATCCATCGATTACTTATTTCCATGAGTTTGATGATGTGATGGAACAACTGGCCGCGATTCAGGAGAACCGAGGGCAGCTAGACTATCTGATCGATGGAGCTGTTATCAAAATTACGGACATGCGCACCCGCGAGGTGTTGGGTTATACCGATAAGTTCCCTCGCTGGGCGGTAGCATATAAATTCGAAGCAGAAGAGACCACGACGGTTCTTAACGCTGTGGTATGGAATGTGGGTCGTACTGGCAAAGTAACTCCGTTGGCACGGGTAGAACCGGTTGAACTTGCCGGAGTAACGGTACAGAACTGTACTCTGAACAATGTCGGCGATATTGAGCGCAAAAATCTGAAGTTTGCTCTGGGCACACGGGTCTTTATCCGTCGCTCCAACGACGTCATTCCTGAGATTCTGGGTAAAGTGACGGAGGAGAGTGATGGCGAGGAGATCGTCTTCCCTGAGCAATGCCCGGCATGTGGATTCCCACTGGAGCAACGTGGAGCGCATCTGTTCTGTAACAATAGACTTGCGTGTAAACCACAAACGGTGGCACGTATTTCCCATTTTGCTTCCCGTGATGCTATGGACATCGAGACGTTCAGTGAGAAAACAGCGATTCAGTTGTATGATGAATTGAACGTACGTGAGCCTGCCGACCTGTATACGTTACAGTTTGATGATCTGGTGAAGCTGGAGCGGTTTGGGGAAAAGAAAGCGAACAACCTTATCGCTGCGCTTGAGCTTAGTAAAGATAGAGACTTGGCTTCCTTCTTATACTCACTGGGTATTCCGAACACAGGTAAATCGACAACGCGCATGCTCGCTGATCATTATCGAGATCTGCACGCCATTATGAATGCAACCGTGGAAGAACTGGTTGAACTACCCGACGTGGGTGGTATTGTGGCAGAGAGCATCGTAAACTTTTTTGCAGATCCGTTTACACAGGCTGCAATTGAGAAAATGCTTAACTTGGGCGTGAAAGCTCAGGCACCTGAGGCACCAGCCGTTGCTGTTGTGGAAGATTCCTTCTTCAGTGGTAAAACGGTCGTCTTGACCGGAACGCTGCACCAATTGACGCGGGAAGAGGCAACGCAAAGACTGGAAGCGCTCGGAGCGAAGGTGACTGGCAGTGTGTCGAAAAAGACAGATTTGGTTATTGCCGGAGAGAAGGCAGGTAGTAAACTAACCAAAGCCCATGATCTTGGCATTCCTACGATTGAGGATGAGGACGAACTTGTACGTCTTTTGAACCCACAGGGTTAAAGTGTAATCAGAGAGTTCATAATGAGGAAAAAGAAAAAGGCCCCCGAAGACACGAATATGTGATCGGGGGCTTTTGCTATTTATTTTATTGAATTATTTTTACAACGAAAGAACGCTCACCAGTCTTATCTTATCTGATCATGATCCACTTAAATTGTTAGGGATGCGCTGAGATGCGCCTGTAAGCCATGCATCCTTGTCATATCCTCGTTCTTCCCAGTAACCAATATGTTCGCTGTCGATGAGTTCAATGCGATTCAACCATTTTACTGATTTATAGGCATACATCTGAGGAATGACGAGCCGTACCGGACCGCCGAGATCAGCAGGGATAGGTTTGCCATCATGCATGACAGCGACCATAATATCTTCCATTTGCGCTTGATCCATCGTAATGGCATCCGTATACACACCATCACCGGAATAAAATTTCACACTGTGAGCTTCCGGTTTGACCCCGGCTTGTTTCAAAAGCTGTGCAAGAGAGATACCTTCCCAGGTATTCTTATATACAGACCAGCCCGTTACACAGTGAAAATCACTAACCTGTACGGTGCGCGTCAGCTTCACGAATTGTTCCCAATTCCAAACCTGTGCCCGTTCAACCAGTCCATCAATTCGGAAAGACCAGTTAGCATTGGAGAAGGACGGTATAGGCGTAACCGTATATACGCGGAAATGACCTTCAGCTCCGCCTCCAATGGGAGGTGAAGAGGCAGACAGCGGTTGTGGCAGAGGAACCATACGGTTAGGGTCGTTCTCCAGCATGCTATCAATACTGTTATCGATCTTGAGATTTCGTCCTACCCAGGATATAAAAGTAGGACCAAGAGTCACGGCGAGACCAACCCCCACAGCAGAACGGATGAAAGCTCGTCGTGTATACAACGGTTGAGGTCGCTCCTCTGATTTGAGGGGATCTCTCTCGGAACTGCGATCAAACTGGGAAGAAGATATAGCAGCCGGAGTTTCTTTTTCATCCGATATTGAATCAGATGGGTCAGCTGTATTTTGAGTTCGTGTTGAAGTTGTAGTGGTTTTAACCGCACGACGTGCAGGATCCTTTAACCATTTGGTCCGAGTGATGGAGTGATAGATAATATAAGGTAAGCCCACCCAAGTCAGCAGGTCATGGATCAAAAGTGCAGCATTCGACCATCGAGGTCCAGCTAGCTTGAACTGCCATAATACAATACCCGAGAGGAGCCAGCCTACCAGCAGCGCAAGAACAAAGATGGTGTTCACCCTTTGCCAAGGTCTATTACGAAGCTGTTTCCAGTGCTTCCCGGCCAAAATCAAGTAATACACTACGGGTGCCAGCATAGCTAGCCCAACGATGATATGTAGCCATTTTAACCAGACACGTCCAATTCCGAGTATCTCGCGCCAAAAGCCGCCTACCAACATAAGACCTGAGATAGCAAGGATCACAACAATCCAGGCATTCCAAGCATGGATGGAAACCAACTTTTTGCCGTAACCTTTGCGTCTGTTCTTCAACCATTGTTTCAAGTGCGATCACCCCATATAGGTTAGTAATGAGTTTATTCAGAACTTTGATATGTAATAGCTAGCTGTGAATGGAGTACGTGATCTGTGTAAAGGTGCAATGCGAGATGGTTATACGATTGTTCATAGGTTACTTATGAAAGTAGTACACTTGACTGCTTAACCTTATCCCTATATCTATATACCTTATTATAGAGTTTTTGGATCACTTTCTTCAAACTACATAGAAGGGCAGGGATCGTTATCCCATCTTGGGTTCAGAGAATGTGCTAATCTGTCGAATACAGGTTGGAAACAAGACACCGTAGATGAAGATATCATGATATCAAAAGGTCGATTAAAAATGCTTGCTAAATAAATCACTACGTGATATATTATTTCTTGTCGCTTCAAACGAATGATTGTCATAATCATTTGAAAAATGACGAAAACAAAGTGTTGACAGTAAGTTAGTTAACATGATATGATAAGATTCCTGTCCGGTTGACAAACATCAACATAAACGGACAATACAAGTTCCTTGAAAACTGAACAAATGGATAGTAACTTTTGATTCACAATGAATCGTCAGATTCAAAATGAGCTTATCGCTCTTTTCAATACTTTATTGGAGAGTTTGATCCTGGCTCAGGACGAACGCTGGCGGCATGCCTAATACATGCAAGTCGAGCGGACTTGAAGAGAAGCTTGCTTCTCTGATGGTTAGCGGCGGACGGGTGAGTAACACGTAGGCAACCTGCCCTCAAGTTTGGGACAACTACCGGAAACGGTAGCTAATACCGAATAATTGTTTTCTTCGCCTGAAGGAAACTGGAAAGACGGAGCAATCTGTCACTTGGGGATGGGCCTGCGGCGCATTAGCTAGTTGGTGAGGTAACGGCTCACCAAGGCGACGATGCGTAGCCGACCTGAGAGGGTGATCGGCCACACTGGGACTGAGACACGGCCCAGACTCCTACGGGAGGCAGCAGTAGGGAATCTTCCGCAATGGGCGAAAGCCTGACGGAGCAATGCCGCGTGAGTGATGAAGGTTTTCGGATCGTAAAGCTCTGTTGCCAGGGAAGAACGCTTGGGAGAGTAACTGCTCTCAAGGTGACGGTACCTGAGAAGAAAGCCCCGGCTAACTACGTGCCAGCAGCCGCGGTAATACGTAGGGGGCAAGCGTTGTCCGGAATTATTGGGCGTAAAGCGCGCGCAGGCGGTCATTTAAGTCTGGTGTTTAATCCCGGGGCTCAACCCCGGATCGCACTGGAAACTGGGTGACTTGAGTGCAGAAGAGGAGAGTGGAATTCCACGTGTAGCGGTGAAATGCGTAGATATGTGGAGGAACACCAGTGGCGAAGGCGACTCTCTGGGCTGTAACTGACGCTGAGGCGCGAAAGCGTGGGGAGCAAACAGGATTAGATACCCTGGTAGTCCACGCCGTAAACGATGAGTGCTAGGTGTTAGGGGTTTCGATACCCTTGGTGCCGAAGTTAACACATTAAGCACTCCGCCTGGGGAGTACGGTCGCAAGACTGAAACTCAAAGGAATTGACGGGGACCCGCACAAGCAGTGGAGTATGTGGTTTAATTCGAAGCAACGCGAAGAACCTTACCAGGTCTTGACATCTGAATGACCGGTGCAGAGATGTACCTTTTCTTCGGAACATTCAAGACAGGTGGTGCATGGTTGTCGTCAGCTCGTGTCGTGAGATGTTGGGTTAAGTCCCGCAACGAGCGCAACCCTTATATTTAGTTGCCAGCACTTCGGGTGGGCACTCTAGATAGACTGCCGGTGACAAACCGGAGGAAGGTGGGGATGACGTCAAATCATCATGCCCCTTATGACCTGGGCTACACACGTACTACAATGGCCGGTACAACGGGCTGCGAAATCGCGAGATGGAGCCAATCCCAACAAAGCCGGTCTCAGTTCGGATTGCAGGCTGCAACTCGCCTGCATGAAGTCGGAATTGCTAGTAATCGCGGATCAGCATGCCGCGGTGAATACGTTCCCGGGTCTTGTACACACCGCCCGTCACACCACGAGAGTTTATAACACCCGAAGTCGGTGGGGTAACCGCAAGGAGCCAGCCGCCGAAGGTGGGATAGATGATTGGGGTGAAGTCGTAACAAGGTAGCCGTATCGGAAGGTGCGGCTGGATCACCTCCTTTCTATGGAGAATCGTTTCCTGCAACGGAAACATTCAAATATGCAGGTTCTTAGAACCTGCAACAGCAACACAGTTACTTATCCATTTGTTCAGTTTTGATGGAATTTGAGGGGCCATAGCTCAGCTGGGAGAGCGCCTGCCTTGCAAGCAGGAGGTCAGCGGTTCGATCCCGCTTGGCTCCACCAAACAATTTCATCTATTTGGCTTGTTCTTTGAAAACTAGATATCGAAACGAAACAAACGCGAATTAGAACATTCCTTTAAGCTGATCTTGTGTAAACAAGTGAAGTGTTTTTATAAGGTAGATTGCTGGAGCGAGTGATCGAAATGGAGCGACTTTTGGATTTGGACGTAGTCCAAACCAAGCGGAGCGACAGCTCGAACACGAGCGCAATGGTTAAGCTACTAAGAGCACACGGAGGATGCCTAGGCGCTAGGAGCCGATGAAGGACGTGGCGAACAACGAAACTGCCTCGGGGAGCTGTAAGCAAGCTTTGATCCGGGGGTGTCCGAATGGGGAAACCCAGCTGGGGTAATTTCCAGTTACTCACAACTGAATACATAGGTTGTGCAGAGGCATACCAGGGGAACTGAAACATCTAAGTACCCTGAGGAAGAGAAAACAATAGTGATTCCGTCAGTAGCGGCGAGCGAACGCGGAGAAGCCCAAACCAAAGAGCTTGCTCTTTGGGGTTGTGGGACGTCTCACATGGAGTTACAAAGGAACCGGTTAAGCGAAGAGGTCTGGAAAGGCCCGCCAAAGAAGGTAAAAGCCCTGTAGTTGAAAGTTGGTTCCCTCCGAGACGGATCCCGAGTAGTGCGGGGCACGTGAAACCCCGTATGAATCCGGCAGGACCATCTGCCAAGGCTAAATACTTCCTAGCGACCGATAGTGAAGCAGTACCGTGAGGGAAAGGTGAAAAGCACCCCGGAAGGGGAGTGAAATAGAACCTGAAACCGTGTGCTTACAAAAAGTCAGAGCCCGTTTTAGGGGTGATGGCGTGCCTTTTGTAGAATGAACCGGCGAGTTACGTTCCCGTGCAAGGTTAAGGTGAAGAGCCGGAGCCGCAGCGAAAGCGAGTCTGAATAGGGCGACTTAGTACGTGGACGTAGACCCGAAACCGGGTGATCTACCCCTGTCCAGGGTGAAGGTGCGGTAACACGCACTGGAGGCCCGAACCCACGCATGTTGAAAAATGCGGGGATGAGGTGGGGGTAGCGGAGAAATTCCAATCGAACTCGGAGATAGCTGGTTCTCCCCGAAATAGCTTTAGGGCTAGCCTCGGAAAACAGAGTCGTGGAGGTAGAGCACTGATTGGGTGCGGGGCCCGCAAGGGTTACCAAGCTCAGTCAAACTCCGAATGCCATAGACTTACTTCCGGGAGTCAGACAGTGAGTGCTAAGATCCATTGTCAAAAGGGAAACAGCCCAGACCATCAGCTAAGGTCCCCAAGTGTGTGTTAAGTGGGAAAGGATGTGGAGTTGCACAGACAACCAGGATGTTGGCTTAGAAGCAGCCACCATTGAAAGAGTGCGTAATAGCTCACTGGTCGAGTGACTCTGCGCCGAAAATGTAACGGGGCTAAACACACCACCGAAGCTATGGCTTGATGCTTTGCATCAGGGGTAGGGGAGCGTTGTATAAGGGTTGAAGGTGTACCGTAAGGAGCGCTGGACATTATACAAGTGAGAATGCCGGTATGAGTAACGAAAAGATCAGTGAGAATCTGATCCGCCGAAAGCCTAAGGGTTCCTGAGGAAGGCTCGTCCGCTCAGGGTAAGTCGGGACCTAAGGCGAGGCCGAAAGGCGTAGTCGAAGGACAACAGGTCGAAATTCCTGTACCACCGTAAGCCGTTATGAGCAATGGGGGGACGCAGTAGGGTAGTGACGCGGACTGATGGATGTCCGTCTAAGCAGTAAGGCTGATGTGTAGGCAAATCCGCACATTGTAAGGCTGAGCTGTGATGGGGAGCGAAAATTATAGTAGCGAAGGTCATGATCTCACACTGCCAAGAAAAGCCTCTAGCCAGGTGATGGTGCCCGTACCGCAAACCGACACAGGTAGGCGAGAAGAGTATTCTAAGGCGCGCGGAAGAACTCTCGTTAAGGAACTCGGCAAAATGACCCCGTAACTTCGGGAGAAGGGGTGCCCCGGTAGTGTGAATAGCACGAGGGGGCCGCAGTGAAAAGGCCCAAGCGACTGTTTAGCAAAAACACAGGTCTGTGCGAAGCCGTAAGGCGAAGTATACGGGCTGACGCCTGCCCGGTGCTGGAAGGTTAAGGGGAGTGGTTAGGAGCAATCCGAAGCTGTGAACCGAAGCCCCAGTAAACGGCGGCCGTAACTATAACGGTCCTAAGGTAGCGAAATTCCTTGTCAGGTAAATTCTGACCCGCACGAATGGCGTAACGACTTGGGCGCTGTCTCAACGAGAGATCCGGTGAAATTTTAATACCTGTGAAGATGCAGGTTACCCGCGACAAGACGGAAAGACCCCATGGAGCTTTACTGCAGCTTGATATTGAATTTGGGTACGATCTGTACAGGATAGGTGGGAGCCTTTGAAACGTGAGCGCCAGCTTGCGTGGAGGCAACGTTGGGATACCACCCTGATCGTATCTAGGTTCTAACCTGGTACCGTAATCCGGTGCGGGGACAGTGTCAGGTGGGCAGTTTGACTGGGGCGGTCGCCTCCTAAAGAGTAACGGAGGCGCCCAAAGGTTCCCTCAGAATGGTTGGAAATCATTCGAAGAGTGCAAAGGCATAAGGGAGCTTGACTGCGAGACCTACAAGTCGAGCAGGGACGAAAGTCGGGCTTAGTGATCCGGTGGTACCGCATGGAAGGGCCATCGCTCAACGGATAAAAGCTACCCTGGGGATAACAGGCTTATCTCCCCCAAGAGTCCACATCGACGGGGAGGTTTGGCACCTCGATGTCGGCTCATCGCATCCTGGGGCTGAAGTAGGTCCCAAGGGTTGGGCTGTTCGCCCATTAAAGCGGTACGCGAGCTGGGTTCAGAACGTCGTGAGACAGTTCGGTCCCTATCTGTCGTGGGCGTAGGAAATTTGAGAGGAGCTGTCCTTAGTACGAGAGGACCGGGATGGACGTACCGCTGGTGTACCAGTTGTTCCGCCAGGAGCACCGCTGGGTAGCTATGTACGGACGGGATAAACGCTGAAAGCATCTAAGCGTGAAGCCCCCCTCAAGATGAGATTTCCCAGTATGTAAGACCCCTTGAAGACGACGAGGTAGATAGGCTGGGGGTGGAAGTGCAGCAATGCATGGAGCTGACCAGTACTAATCGGTCGAGGGCTTATCCAATAGCAAGTGATAATTCGCATGTTTCGTTTCGAATCTAGTTTTCAGAGAACGATCTCTGAAATGAAAATTGGTACATCACAGAACGTGTGTATGATTTTCAGTTCCATATCTGATTTTAAGAAGCTATGCTTCGACAAATCGCGTTTGGTGGCGATGGCGGAGGGGTTCCACACGTACCCATCCCGAACACGACCGTTAAGCCCTCTAGCGCCGATGGTACTTGGACCGCAGGGTCCTGGGAGAGTAGGACGCCGCCAAGCGAAGAACCACTGCCGATGTTATTCGGTGGTGGTTTTTATTTGTTTATTTTAGGGGATGCGGAAGCATCTCTTATTTGACTTTGTAAGAATCCTCTGACACACTCTAAGGGGTACATATATCAGATATCAGGCCATGATTTGGATTGATATAACTCTAGCGAATGGGGTGTAGGACAACATGGAAATTCAGAAATTGACGGTAGATGATTTTGAACCGGCGATGGCACTCTCCGAATATGCTTTTCAAGTAGTAATGAGTGAAGAACAGAAAGAAAAACGGCGGAGTCAATTTTCGTCACAGGATATATGGGGTGTATATGAGGACGGGCAGCTAGGAGCCAAACTTCACATCATTCCTTTTCAAACCTATATTCATGGCAGATCGTTCGAGATGGGCGGTATTGCGGGTGTTGCCACCTGGCCAGAGTATAGACGCAAAGGCTGGGTAGCGGGTCTGCTGAAGCATGCGTTGGAAGAAATGAATCGTAACAAACAGAGCATATCATTCTTGCATCCATTCTCTTTTGGTTTCTATCGGAAGTATGGATGGGAGACGTATGTTGAATTTAAACGTTATAAAGTACCTACAGCTCATTTGCCTCAGAAAAAAGCGACACCTGGAACAATTCGGCGTGGGGATCCGGGCCTCAGCATATTAAAGGAAGTATACAGTGCTTATGCTGAGCGTTATAACGGAACTCTGGTTCGGGATGATGCAAGGTGGGAGAATTCAGTTCTTGTTAATGGGACCAGCCAGAAGGCTGTATATTACGATGAAGCTGATGCAGCACAAGGTTATCTTTTATATGAGGTTAAGGAAAATAAATTTACCATTAAAGAGATCATCTATCTGAATGAAGAGGCTAGGCAAGGGCTGTGGACCTTTATTGCTAACCATGATTCCATGATCCAGGAAGTTACGTTGCAGGCGCCTGCCAGTGATACGCTTGCCTTCCAATTGGATAACCCACGGATTCAGCAGGAGATTGTACCTTATTTTATGGCGCGTATCGTTAGTGTAGAGCAGTTTATATCCCAGTATCCATTTGCAAGCCAGGACTCACCGGTTCAGATTGTACTTCAGGTAGAAGATGCCCACGCTCCATGGAATGAAGGGGTATGGCAATTAAACGTAGCAATGAACGGAACAGCGTCCATATGGAAAACATCGGAGCCAATTACTGATGATCAGATCATTAAGGTGGATATTCAATCCCTTACCGCGGTGCTCATGGGATATCGCAGACCAACGGAAATGGCACGAATCGGAAGAATTCACGGACCGAACACAGCAATCAAGGCTTTGGAACAAGCGATTCCTGAACGGGAAACCTATTTGCTCGATTTCTTCTGATGACTATTCCCACTGCTCCATTTAACTTGATTAGCTTATATAGAAATACGGCGTGATTGAAAGACAAATGGACTTCTCCAGCAATTTTGGGGAGGTTTTTTTGTGTCTGGGGAATATTTCGTGTAAAATCGTAAAAAATGAATAGTGACCCCACTTGGCAAAACCACAAAATATGTTATAATGGTTATAAAGTCAAAGAAAGTCAAAGTCAACTAAAGGTTTAATACTTAAGTAGCTTTCTTTCTACAATCTGATGCATGATCGCCAATATACGGGATTCATTTCATCGGAGGATCAAGGGAATATTAAAGGACCTTCGTGCTTCCTTCGCTCTCCTGTTAACACCTGTGGAAGCAAGATTCGCTGTTTCCCTGATTGGTTAAATGGGTAGAGAAGGTGTACTCTGTGGGGGCGTGTGGGTCCTTATTGACTTAACGTTTCAGACAGTGGAGGATGATTGGATGCGTAATATCTCTGATATTATCGAACGATATCTGAAGAGTATTTTGCATGAAAGTCCCGAAGGAATGGTTGAAATTCAGCGTAATGATCTGGCAGATCAATTCTCATGTGTACCTTCCCAGATCAATTATGTCATCAGCACACGTTTTACACTCGAGAAGGGATACCTGGTAGAGAGTAAACGCGGCGGTGGTGGTTATGTTCGCATACAGCGCATTGAATTACCGGCCCAATCAGCTCTGCATAATCATTTGCACCATAGTATTGGTGAAGAGATCGGGCAGACAGCTGCCGAAGGTCTGATCTATCAACTGGAAGAAGCGCGCTTCTTGAACAAACGGGAAGCCGGGTTGATGCGAGCTGCTGTATCTAGAGAGGTTATATTGGTCAAACTTCCTTACCGGGATCAAATTCGTGCCAGAATGTTGAAGGCGATGTTAATATCTTTGCTCGGTAAATGAAAACTATCGGGGTCAAAGGAGGTACATCAATATGCTGTGCCAAGAATGCAATAAACGTCCGGCGACACTTCATTTTACGAAGATCGTAAATGGAGAGAAGACGGAATTCCATATTTGTGAGTCATGTGCCCGTGAAAAAGGGGAAATGATCCCTGGAACAGCAGGTGGGTTTTCCATTCACAACTTGTTGTCCGGATTGCTTGATTTTGATCCAGCCGGCAAAAGTGGATCGGCAGGAACACCACCTGCAAAAGCTCTTCAATGTGAAGAGTGTGGTATGACGTACGCACAATTTAGTAAGATAGGCCGGTTCGGCTGCAGTTCATGTTATAAATATTTTGACAGTCGTCTGGATCCTTTGTTCAAGCGGGTTCATGGTAATACGTCCCATGTAGGCAAAGTGCCTGCACGAGCTGGTGGTCGCATCAAGGTGAAACGGCAAATCGCTGATCTGAAGCGTGAGCTCCAAGAGAGCATCGCGCAAGAGGAATTTGAAGAGGCGGCCCAGATCCGTGACCAGATCAGAGGACTTGAAAAAGGAATAGCTCAGGAGTAAAGTTTGTCATGAGTAGGAGGGATGCGTAATGCCTAATCTGCGCTTTACAGAGAAGGCGCTCAGCGACTGGATGCGCAGTGATGCGGCTGATTCCGAAATTGTCATTAGCAGCCGTGTCCGGATTGCACGCAACCTTCAGCATGTTCCGTTTCCGATGCTGGCTTCCAATGAGCAATCGGAAGAGGTGCTGAATAAGCTGAGCGAAGTACTTCAATACGATGACGTTCATGCCTTTGGGGATTTTCATACGTTGGATCTGATCGATATTGACGAACTCGACAAACGGGTGCTGGTGGAGAAACATCTCATCAGTCCAAGTCTTGCGAATGAATCCAGGAATGGTGCGGTTATTCTCAGTGAGGATGAGTCAGTCAGTATTATGATTAACGAAGAGGATCATCTTCGTATCCAGTGCCTCTATCCGGGGTTCCAGGTGAAAGAAGCCTGGGAGAAAGCTTCCGCAATAGATGATGCTTTTGAAGCGCACGTGGATTATGCTTTTGATGATCGCAGAGGATACTTAACCAGCTGTCCTACTAATGTAGGTACAGGTGTTAGAGCATCGGTTATGATGCACTTGCCTGCCCTGGTGATGACACAACAGATAGGCCGTATTCTAACCGCAGTTTCCCAAGTGGGATTGACGGTAAGAGGAATATACGGTGAAGGTAGCGAGGCGATGGGTAACCTGTTCCAGATCTCGAACCAGATTACATTGGGACAGACCGAACAGGAAGTCATTGAGAACCTGCATGGTGTTGTGTTACAGATGATTGGTCATGAACGTACAGCCAGAGAACGGTTAATTACCGACTCCAGACTGCGGATTACGGATCGTGTCATGCGTTCTTATGGCATATTGTCTCATGCAGCTATTGTTGATTCCAAGGAAGCTGCACAGCGCTTATCGGATGTACGCCTTGGCGTGGATCTCGGATTGTTGGATGGACTGTCCATCACGGTAATGAATGAGTTGAATGTGATGACACAGCCGGGATTTTTGCAGAAAACATTCGGGGAAGATATGCGCACAGATGAGCGTGACATATACCGTGCTCAGTTGATTCGTGATACGATTAATGCAGCGAAGCAGTCCTAGTTTAGCCTGATATAGTATTGAATTATGGTTTCATGCCGCATTGCGGCTTTTATATAATAAGGCATGTACAAATGCCGAATGACTTTATTCGCAGCACGGCTGCAAACAAAAATGATATGAAGAATACGACGGTTATTTCATTACATGACCTCGTTTTATCCAAAACCATGGAGGTGCAGGAGATATGATGTTTGGAAGATTTACGGAACGGGCCCAAAAGGTGCTCGCACTCGCGCAGGAAGAAGCTGTCCGTCTCGGTCATAATAACATCGGTACTGAGCATATTTTGCTCGGCCTCATTCGTGAAGGCGAAGGCATCGCAGCCAAAGCACTGATCGGCCTGGGACTCGGATTGGAAAAAATTCAGGATGAAGTAGAAACGCTAATTGGCCGTGGCCAAGAGCAACCTACCAACATTGCATATACGCCACGTGCGAAAAAAGTAATTGAACTGTCTATGGATGAAGCTCGTAAATTGGGCCACACTTATGTAGGCACAGAGCATATCCTGCTTGGATTGATTCGTGAAGGCGAGGGTGTTGCAGCACGTGTGCTCAATAACCTAGGAATTAGCCTGAACAAAGCACGTCAACAAGTGCTGCAATTGCTTGGCAGCAGTGAAGCTGTATCCAGCCATAATGGCACACCTGCCAATGTAAGCACACCAACGCTGGACAGTCTGGCACGTGACCTCACGGCATACGCCAGAGAGAATAACCTTGACCCGGTCATTGGACGTAGTAAAGAAATTGAACGTGTCATCCAGGTGCTCAGCCGTCGTACGAAGAACAACCCGGTATTGATCGGTGAGCCAGGTGTAGGTAAAACAGCGATTGCTGAAGGCCTTGCACAAAAAATCATTGCAAATGAGATTCCGGAAACATTGCGCGACAAACGTGTAATGACCCTGGATATGGGTTCTGTAGTCGCTGGAACCAAATATCGTGGTGAGTTCGAAGATCGTCTAAAAAAAATCATGGATGAGATTCGCCAAGCAGGTAACATTGTCCTGTTTATCGACGAATTGCATACCTTGATTGGCGCAGGCGGAGCTGAAGGTGCCATCGATGCTTCTAACATTTTGAAACCGGCTCTGGCCCGTGGAGAATTGCAGTGCATTGGTGCAACAACGCTGGATGAGTATCGTAAATACATCGAGAAGGATGCAGCGCTTGAGCGTCGTTTCCAACCGATTACTGTAGATCAGCCTTCTCCGGAAGAAGCGATTCAAATCTTGCACGGTTTGCGTGACCGTTATGAGGCGCATCACCGCGTGAAAATTACGGACGAAGCAATTGTGCAGGCGGTTAAACTGTCTGACCGTTACATTACAGACCGTTTCCTGCCAGATAAAGCGATTGACCTGATTGATGAAGCGGGTTCCAAAGTAAGATTGAACTCTTACACGATCCCACCAAACCTGAAACAACTGGAAAGCCGTCTGGAAGATATCCGTAAGGAAAAAGACGCTGCAGTTCAAAGTCAGGAGTTCGAAAAAGCAGCAGCTCTGCGTGATACGGAACAAAAAATCCGTGAAGAGCTGGATGTAACGAAGAACCAGTGGAAAGAGAAACAAGGTCGCACCGATTCCGAGGTTACTCCTGAGGATATCGCACAAGTGGTAGCCAGCTGGACAGGAATTCCTGTGAACCAACTGAAAGAAGAAGAGACACAGCGTCTGATGAATCTGGAGTCTATTCTACATGAACGTGTCATCGGTCAGGATGAGGCAGTGAAGTCTGTCAGCCGTGCGGTTCGTCGTGCTCGTGCGGGACTTAAAGATCCAAAACGTCCGATGGGTTCATTCATTTTCCTCGGCCCTACAGGGGTAGGTAAAACAGAACTTGCTCGTGCTCTGGCTGAAGCGATGTTCGGCGATGAAAATGCAGTAATCCGGATTGATATGTCCGAGTATGGTGAGAAGCACTCGACTTCCCGACTTGTCGGAGCGCCTCCAGGATATGTTGGGTACGAAGAAGGTGGCCAGCTGACAGAGAAAGTTCGTCGCAAACCATATTCCGTAGTCCTGCTCGATGAAATCGAGAAAGCACATCCAGAAGTATTCAATATCTTGTTACAAGTGCTTGAGGATGGTCGTCTGACGGATTCCAAAGGTCGCGTCGTTGACTTCCGCAATACGCTGATCATTCTAACATCCAACGTGGGTGCCGAAGCGATCAAACGTAACTCTACACTGGGCTTCACTGCAGTTGTAGATGCAGGAGCAGATTATGACAACATGAAGGGGAAAGTGATGGATGAGCTGAAGAAAAGCTTCCGTCCAGAGTTCCTTAACCGGATTGATGAAATTATCGTGTTCCATTCACTCGAAGAAAAACACATCGCTGAAATTGTTACGCTTATGAGTGAAGAACTTCGGAAACGACTGCTCGAACATGAGGTCGATTTCGAACTCACTGATAATGCCAAGTCTTTCCTTGCGAAGTCAGGCTTTGATCCAGCTTACGGTGCGCGTCCGCTTCGTCGGGCAATCCAGAAGCATATCGAGGACAAATTGTCCGAAGAGTTGCTCACAGGTAACGTAACCAAAGGGGATTCATTGCTCATCGACGAAGAGAACGGTGCACTGTCTGTTACGAAAAAAGACGTGGTCGTTCCGACCAATGAGGAAATCGAAACTAAATAATATTTAGCAAGCTTTGGAGTTAAACTTCAGCTTGTATTGATCCATAATCCTTAATCAAATCCTTCCCGGCTTCGGCCGGGGAGGATTTTTTGCACTTTGGACAGAAGACGGACATGATTATGTCAGGAACATGTGTAAAGTTTGCGATAATCCTTTACGAAAAATCTCAAACAATGGTAAACTTTTAGTAACCCTGCACGTCAGGGAGTTTGGGTGAAATTCGTCGAATAATGCAAAATGCTGTTATAAAATTAAATTATAGGAGTGCTGAAGTGGCCAAAGTTAAAACCAAGTTTCAATGTACGGAATGCGGCTATGAAGCCCCCAAGTGGTACGGTAAGTGTCCGGGTTGTCAGTCATGGAATTCAATGGTGGAAGAAACAGAGACGGTGGTCAAAACACAAGGGAGAAATTCTCCTCTGTTTGACAGTAAAGATAAACCGCTTCCTATCATAGATATAGATAGCGGTCAGGAACCGCGTGTACAGACTGGAATCGGAGAGTTGAACCGGGTATTGGGTGGCGGAATCGTTCCGGGTTCACTCATTCTGGTGGGCGGAGATCCGGGTATTGGTAAATCAACGTTGATGTTGCAGACGTCTCATGCTTTGACGCATTCGGGTTTGCGTGTGTTATATGTTTCCGGTGAGGAATCAGTCAAGCAAACCAAATTGCGGGCAGACCGTCTCGGGGCACTCTCTGCCGAGTTGTATGTACTGTGTGAAACCAATATGGAACGTGTAGAGGAAGCGGTGGATCAGATCCAGCCGCATTTTCTGGTCATCGACTCCATTCAGACGGTATATCTTCCCGAAGTTACCAGTGCGCCTGGTAGTGTTGCACAGGTAAGGGAATGTACGTCAAGGTTCATGCGGATTGCCAAAGGCAGAGGCATTGCAACGGTTCTTGTGGGGCATGTTACCAAAGAAGGTGCCATTGCTGGTCCACGTATGTTAGAACATATGGTGGATTGCGTGCTTTATTTTGAAGGAGAACGGCATCATACGTATCGCCTGCTGCGTGCGGTGAAGAACCGTTTTGGTTCCACCAATGAGATTGGTATTTTTGAAATGGGCGAGGATGGACTTCGTGAGGTGGGCAATCCGTCCGAACTCTTTTTGTCGGAACGTCCACTGGGTGTAGCAGGTTCAACGGTAGTTGCCAGTATGGAGGGGACACGTCCTCTGCTCGTGGAATTACAGGCGTTGATCTCGACGACCCATTTTCCTTCTCCTCGCCGTATGGCAACAGGGGTAGATCTGCATCGATTAAATCTGATCATTGCAGTGCTGGAGAAACGGATGGGCATGTTTTTACAGACCCAGGATGCGTATCTGAACGTGGCTGGTGGAGTACGATTGGATGAGCCCGCTGTAGACTTGGCGGTTGCCGTCAGCATTGCATCCAGTTTGAGAGATGTACCGACCAAGCCGGATGACGTCATCTTTGGCGAGATCGGTCTGACAGGTGAAGTTCGAGCCGTATCACGGGCCGAACAACGAGTGAAGGAAGCCGCAAAGCTGGGCTTCAAACGAGTCATTTTACCGGAAAAAAGCTTAAAGGGCTGGAAACATCCTCGCGGGATACAACTGATCGGTGTGAATACCGTGGCAGATGCACTAGCGGTTGCTTTAGATTAGGGGGCATAACAAGATGAAAGATATGAGCCAACTGGATAATATGAATGAATTGTTAAGGCTGATCGCACCAGGTACACCTTTCCGCGAAGGTCTGGAAAATGTGCTGCGCGCCAAGACGGGCGCACTGCTTGTTGTAGGATACAGCCCTGAAGTAATGGAAGTAGTGGACGGGGGATTCTCGATTAACTGTGATTTCTCCCCGAACTATCTGTACGAACTCGCCAAGATGGATGGAGCCATTATTCTTAGCGAGGATTTGAAGCGTATTCTTTACGCCAATACCCAGTTAATCCCGGACTCTTCGATCTCTTCATCAGAGACGGGGATTCGTCACCGGACGGCAGAGCGTGTAGCAAAGCAAACGGGTAAATTGGTCGTATCCATATCACAGCGCCGGAATATCATTACTTTGTATCAGGGAACACTTCGTTATTCCCTCAAGGAAATCGGGGTTATTTTGACCAAAGCGAATCAAGCGATTCAAACCCTGGAGAAATACAAAGCGGTATTAACACAGTCCCTTACGAATCTGAGTGCCTCTGAATTTGAGGAGCTGGTGACGATTCCTGAAGTGGTTAATGTGATTCAGCGTACCGAAATGGTGATGCGGATCAAAACGGAAATCCAACGGTACATTCATGAACTCGGGAATGAGGGACGACTCATTTCCATGCAAATGGAAGAACTTGTGGGTACAACCGAAGAAGAAGCCTGGTTATTGTATAAAGACTATGCCCGTGACGACAGTGATGACAAAATCCGTGAAATTATCGTGGGACTGAAAAGATTGTCGGACGATGAGTTGCTGGATGCACATCATATTGTCCGTCTGCTCGGCTATCCATCATCAGCGGCTACTTCTGAGGATTCGGTTGCACCTCGTGGATTCCGGGTATTAAATAAGATCCCCCGCTTGCCCAATGTCATTATCCATAACCTGGTGGATCAATTCGAACAATTGCCTCATGTTATTATGGCTACAATTGAAGAACTGGACGAAGTGGACGGTATTGGTGAAGTTCGTGCCCGGACCATTAAGGAAGGCCTCAAACGTTTGCAGGAGCAAATGTTTATCGACAGACAGATGTAAGGGTTTGCCTATATAAAGGCTTGAAATGGATGAGGTGAAACAACGATGTTAACCAGATTCATTCCGAATCTCTTTACCCTGGGTAATCTGTTTCTTGGAATGATGGCAATTTTGCTTGCGATTGATGGAAATTACAGTTTGGCTGCCATTATGGTCATTGTAGCGATGCTGCTGGATGGTCTGGATGGTCGAGTGGCACGTGCACTCAATGCCCAAAGTGAATTCGGCAAGGAACTGGATTCCTTGTCTGACATGGTTTCCTTTGGTGCAGCACCAGCCCTGATCATATTTATGGTGTCGTTTCAAGATTCGATGCCGATCCTCGCCTGGATTGCAACAGCGGCTTTTCCGATCTGTGGAGCCATTCGTCTTGCTCGGTTTAATGTTCGTCCGGGAATCCCCGGGTATTTCACAGGTCTGCCGATTCCGGCAGCCGGTGGGGTACTGGCCACATTGTCCTTGTTCAATAAGGATATTGGCCCGGTTAGTATGATGATTGCTACATTGCTGTTATCGTATCTGATGGTGAGTTCGCTTAAATATCCCAATTTCAAAAAGGTCGGTTTGCCACGAAAGGCAATCTGGATTGCACCATGGGTTGTGTTATTTGCCATAGCCGTAGCCGTTATTTTCCCGGAGCAGTTATCCAAATTGATCTTTATTCCGTTGGTGTTATACGCCCTGTATGGAATGAAGCATAATGTGCGAACAGCGGCCTCGCGTAGTCGGGCGAAAAAGCGCAAGGATGAGAAATCTTCCCGTCCTTCCGATCGTTAAGTCGCCTTGGGGACAGACACTATACAAAGAAAGCACGTACTCTCCTGAACTGGAGAATGCGTGCTTTTTGTTTATTCAGATCTATTTACGGTAAAAGAAACCCTTACGGACGACATACATATCTTCTTACGACAGATTAAACATCCCTAACGTTGAACACTTCTGTGATTCGTGATTTACGACCTCTTCCATGTTAATGTCCAGCAGGTTGCAGAGAGCCGACATGTAGAACAGGTTACGCCCTAGCTCAGAGCTGATGACCTCTCTGCAGTTCTCACACAACTCACCTTCCACATGCGTTTCCAGCAGGCCCTTGGTTTGAGCGATATCGCTCTCCGGGGCATATTTCTGCTTGGTGGCGTGCAGCTCGATGCAGCCGCATTCGGTAATGGCTTTGGACACGGCACGGTTAACAGACGCTCCGGCTTGTCCCGTTTTGGACAGTACATCAATCAGGCTGCGATGACGCAACAACAGTTCAGAAACTTGATCCTGGAAAGCCTGTAAACTTAGCGTACTCATTTTGCCACTCACCTCGGGATATGAATTGAATTCATTATATGCCAATAATTTACCTACTTTCAACTGACGATTGCAACATTTCCAAAAAGTTCTTGCGGATGGGATTAGCAATTCAGGAATTGGATCATACTGGATATAAAGATCAAGATACATTGAAGGAGGTGCAGGGACTAATGTGGAAAAAAGGCATTTTAACTTTTACAGGATTGTGCGGTGCATGGTTCGGCTACACGGCATATCATCTGGCAGGAAAATCGGTCCCATGGATGGCGGAGTGGATTCAGTCAGCAGGATTACTGGGAGCTGGTATATCGACTCTGCTGGGAGCTGTAATGTTTATGGCTGTATGTAATATTGGTGGAACATTGATGGCAGACAGGCTGCATAGTGGAATTGATTCATTGGCAAAAGTACCTATGAACGAATTGGCTGCAGGTGCTGCAGGTACCGTTGCAGGATTGCTCGTGGCCTTGTTGCTCTACCCTGTTGTGGGATGGATGGGGACGGCAGGAGAAGTGCTGCAAGTGGCGCTGACGGTGATTAGTGCTTATTCCGGTTATGCCCTTGCCATGGCGAAGAAAGACGATCTGGGGGCCTTCTGGATGTCTGGACGATGGGGTCATCCCGAGGTGGACGAGGATAGACGGATGGAAGAACATAAAATTCTGGATACCAGTGTTATTATCGATGGGCGTATCGCTGATATATGCAAAACCGGATTTATTGAAGGCACGATCGTAATTCCGGAATTTGTTCTGGAGGAGTTACAGCATATTGCTGATTCATCGGATCTGCTCAAGCGGAACAGAGGACGGCGTGGACTGGACATTTTGAACAAAATCCAGAAGGAACTTGATGTAAAAGTCCTGATCTACGAGGGGGATTTCGAGGAAATCTCCGAGGTGGACAGCAAACTGGTTAAACTGGCTAAAGTGCTTCAGGGTAAAGTGGTCACCAATGACTTTAACCTGAACAAAGTGTGCGAACTCCAGGGTGTATCTGTGTTGAACATTAATGATCTTGCCAATGCGGTTAAGCCGGTTGTTCTGCCAGGTGAGGAGATCATGGTGCAGATCATCAAGGATGGCAAGGAGCATGGTCAAGGTGTAGCCTATCTGGATGATGGCACAATGATCGTTGTGGAAGGCGGACGCGAGTATATCGGCATGATGATGGAAGTGTTGGTGACCAGTGTGTTGCAGACTTCAGCGGGACGAATGATTTTTGCCAAGCCGAAACTGTTGGAAAAAGCCCAATAAAGCGGTATGATGGGTAGTGTATCGTTGAATGATATTGTATATCTTTGGACGATAAACTGACAGACAAGGCAGGGATTGCGGCATGGATAAAGGGTGGGGCGTTGTCATTGTGGCAGCAGGTCGCGGAACCCGGATGGGGACGACCGAGAGCAAACAGTTTCTGTTGCTGCAGGACAAGCCCGTTTTCATACATACGCTTGAGGTATTTGCTGTGCTGGACGAGATCCGCGAGATGGTGCTGGTCACAGGAACCGCAGATGTTGAACGCTGCCAGGATTGGGTAAAAGAATACCAACTGGATTCACGTGTCCGTGTTATCCCCGGAGGGAAAGAGAGACAACATTCTGTCCATAAAGGCCTTGAGGCACTTGGGACGGATTGGGTTCTCGTTCACGACGGGGTACGTCCTTTTGTGAACCATGAGCAGATCAAGGAATGCATGGCGGCCGCCATATCTGGCGGTGGAGCAGCTGTACTGGCCGTTCCCGTGAAGGATACGATCAAACAAGTGAATGCGGAAGGAGTCGTTACAGCGACGCCAGACCGCAGCAGTCTGTGGAGCATTCAAACCCCGCAGGCTTTTCGTCTTTCTTCCCTGCTCTCCGCCTACGAATCAGCTGAGCAGGACGGATTTCTGGGGACAGATGATGCCATGCTGGCTGAACGTCAGGGAATGTCGGTCAAGGTTGTGGAAGGCAATTATACCAATATCAAATTAACAACGCCGGAAGATTTGCAATATGCTGCGTTTTTGCTGGGGGGAGAGAAGAAGCGATGATACGTGTAGGACAGGGATTTGATGTACATCAGCTGGTAGAGGGACGCCCGTGTATTATTGGCGGAGTAACGATTCCTTATGAAAAAGGACTGCTGGGTCACTCGGACGCAGACGTGCTGTTGCACGCGATTAGTGATGCCATTTTGGGTGCGCTGGCACTTGGGGATATTGGCAAACACTTCCCGGATACCGATCCGGAATTCAAAGATGCCGACAGCCTGAAATTGCTGGAACATGTATGGCAGCTTGTGAAGGATCGCGGGTATAAGCTAGGGAATATCGATTCAACGATTATTGCCCAGAAGCCAAAGATGGCTCCTTATATCCCACAGATGGCTGAGGTTATTGCCAAGGCACTGGAAGCGGATGTAACACAGGTGAACGTGAAAGCAACAACGACAGAGCAACTGGGATTCCCGGGACGGGGAGAGGGCATTGCCGCTCAATCCGTTGTTTGCCTTGTACGTGTGTGATATCATCAATCAATTAGTGACGGAGGGGATCATATGAGCACGGATATTCGTGTGCGTTACGCGCCGAGCCCAACGGGACACCTGCATATCGGGAATGCCCGTACGGCGTTGTTTAACTATTTATATGCCAAACATAATAACGGTAAATTCATTATTCGTATTGAAGATACGGACGTGAAACGGAATATTGCCGGTGGTGAAGAAAGCCAACTGAAATACCTGAAATGGCTCGGAATTGAGTGGGACGAAAGTATTGACGTGGGCGGAGAATACGGACCATACCGTCAAACGGAACGTCTGGACCTATATCGTAAATATACGCAGGAATTGCTGGATAAAGGTCTGGCTTACCGTTGCTTCTGCACGGAAGAAGAATTGGAGCAAGAGCGCGAGGAACAGTCAGCACGTGGAGAAACACCGCGTTATTCTGGCAAACACCGTGACCTGACTCCAGAGCAAATTAGTGCGTTTGAAGCGGAGGGCCGCGTAGCGAGTATTCGTTTCCGTGTGCCGGAAGAGCGCACATATACATTTGATGATATGGTTAAAGGCACAATCTCGTTCAACAGCAAGGAATCCGGTGACTTCGTCATTGTGAAAAAAGACGGCATTCCCACCTACAACTATGCCGTTGCTGTGGATGATCACTTGATGAAGATCTCCCACGTCTTGCGCGGGGAAGATCACATCTCGAACACGCCGCGTCAACTGATGATCTATGAAGCGCTTGGCTGGGAGCCACCGCAATTCGGTCATATGACGTTGATCGTGAATGAAAATCACAAGAAGCTGAGTAAACGGGATGAGTCCGTTATTCAGTTCATTGAGCAGTATGATCAGCTCGGCTATTTGCCTGAAGCGATGTTTAACTTCATTTCCTTACTCGGTTGGTCGCCGGAAGGGGAAGAAGAGATCTTCTCGCAAGAGCAACTGATCTCTATTTTTGATACGAAACGTCTGTCCAAGAGCCCGGCAGTATTTGATACACACAAGCTGGCCCACTTGAACAACCACTATATTAAACACGCTGATCCGGAACGTATTGCCGAAATGGCCATTCCGCATCTGCAAAAGGCTGGACGTATTTCTTCCGAGCTGTCTGCTGAACAAAAAGAATGGGCTTATACGCTGGTACACCTGTACCAGGAGCAAATGAATTCTGCCTCCGATATTGTCGAATTGTCGGAAGTATTCTTCCGTTCCAATCTGGAGCTTGAAAGTGAAGGAGAAGCAGTACTTGCGGAGGAGCAGGTGCCAACCGTACTGAAGGCATTTGCGGATAAAGTACAGGCGAGCGAAGAGTTTACTCCAAGCAAAATGGCTGCATTGATCAAGGAAGTACAGAAAGAAACCGGCTTTAAGGGCAAACAGCTCTTTATGCCAATTCGTGTAGCCTTGACTGGACAGACGCATGGACGGGATCTGAACCAAACGATCGTGCTTCTGGGTCGTGATACGGTGATCGAACGTTTGCTTGCACAAGTAAAATAATCTTAGTCGAAGACATTCCGTTTATTTGGAATCTGAACACAGTCCTACGATGGATAGATTACGTAGGAGGCTGTTGTCAGTCTGAGGCCTTTTCGCTATAATAACAACACAACGAATAATTGATATGATTTATCTAATAGAACAGCAAAGATCGGGAGGAGTAGACTGACCCGGACAGATTCAGAGAGGATGGTCCCGCAGCAAAGAGAGATTTCTTTGGATGCGGTGGCTGTGAACCATCCACTGTCCATCAGTCGAAATGCGCCCGTGAGCTGCACAGCCGAATCCGGCCCCGCCTTTGTCGATCATGACAAGGGAAAACGTTAGGATAGGTTGTGACGATTGGTTTCCGTTACCAAACCGCTTGAGGGCTCATTCTATTTAAGAATGGACCGAGCAGAGTGGGACCGCGATAAACGCCTCTGCAGCTAAATGCTGCAGGGGCGTTTTTTTGTTTAGGCGAGTGTGCAGTACACTACCAAGGAACGCGCCGTCCGGTAAGCCGGAGGACGGGAACCTGAACAAGAGGGGAACGAGCATGTTCAAGAAGATCAGATCAGATATCCAGGCGGTGTTTGAAAACGATCCGGCGGCCCGAGGTTGGTTTGAGGTGGTATTCACCTACTCAGGGCTGCATGCGATATGGGCACACCGGATCGCTCATTTTTTATACAAGCGAAGATGGTTCTCGGTTGCCCGATTCATTTCGCAGGTTAGCCGTTTTATGACAGGAATCGAGATACATCCTGGAGCTACGATCGGAAATCGGTTGTTTATTGACCATGGAATGGGCGTCGTTATTGGAGAAACATGTGAGATTGGCGATGATGTCGTTATCTATCAGGGGGTTACCCTGGGCGGAACAGGGAAAGAAAAAGGGAAGAGACATCCGACCATTGGTAATAATGTGGTTATCTCATCCGGAGCCAAGGTGCTGGGTTCATTTAGCGTGGGGGATCAGTGTAACATTGGTGCGAACTCCGTTGTGCTTAAGGAGGTCCCTTCCAATAGTACCGTGGTAGGTATACCGGGCAGAATTGTTAAACAGGATGGCCGACGGGTAGATCGCCTCAGTCAGCAATTGCCCGATCCGGTCGTTGACTCCTTGCGCGGTATGCAAAAAGAACTCGAACGATTGCAGGAAGAAGTACGTACACTGCAAAATGCCCGTGAAAATGAGACTGTGCGTGATACGTGATACAATAAATAAAGGCAGTATAGGATGAAAGGATAAGTGACCATGACGCTTCAGATTTATAATACGATGAGTCGTACCAAAGAGGAATTTGTTCCCCAAGAGCCAGGGAAAGTGAAAATGTATGTCTGCGGACCAACGGTATATGACTACATTCATATCGGGAATGCACGCCCGGTTATCTTTTTCGACACGGTTCGTGGATACCTGGAACAGACAGGACATGATGTGAACTATGTGGTGAACTTCACGGATGTGGACGATAAGTTGATTCGCAAAGCAGAACAACTTGGAACAGACGTTCCTCACGTGGCTGAGAAATTTATTGCTGCCTATTATGAAGACATTGAGGGATTGGGTATTCCCAAGGCAAGCAGCAATCCGAGAGTAACGGAAAACATGCCGCTGATCATTGATTTTATCCGTGAGCTGGTTGAAAAAGGATTTGCGTATGAAAATGGCGGTGACGTCTATTATCGCACAGGCAAATTCAGCGAATATGGCAAACTTTCGAAACAAAACCTGCAGGAGCTGCAATTTGGAATCCGTGTGGGTGTGGACGAGCGCAAAGAGCATCCCGAAGATTTTGTGCTCTGGAAGGCTGCCAAACCAGGTGAGATCTATTGGTCCAGTCCTTGGGGCGATGGTCGACCAGGCTGGCATATTGAGTGCTCCGCCATGGCTAGGGAGTACCTTGGGGATACACTGGACATTCACGGGGGTGGACAGGATTTGCAGTTCCCGCACCATGAGTGCGAATGCGCCCAATCCGAGGTATTAACAGGTAAACCACTTGCGAACTACTGGATGCATAATGGATTCATCCGGATTGATAACGAGAAGATGTCGAAATCACTCGGTAATGGTGTTCTGGTTAAAGACTTGCGGAATCAATATAAACGCGAAGCGATTCGTTATTTCATGTTGTCTACCCACTATCGCAATCCATTGAACTTCACGGATGATACGATGGAGCAGGCACAGAACAGTGTGGACCGGATTGCAAATGCGGTAGGTAACCTGAACCATCGTCTGAATGCAGTAACTGTTGATCAGGACATCACAGCAGAGTTTGCGGCAAGACTCGACCAAATTCGTCAGCAGTATCACGAGAAGATGCAGGATGATTTCAATACTCCTGATGCAATTACTGCGATGTTTGAGTGGGCAGGGGAAGCCAACCAACTGTTGCAGCAAGAAGTGGTTAATGCGGCAGACATTCGCGCACTCCTCGAGTTGTTCAGTGAATTGAATGCTGTACTGCGCATCTATACTGACGCAGAGCCAGAACTTCTGGATGAGGAAGTGGAACGTCTGATTGAAGAGCGTGTAGAAGCGCGCAAGTCCAAAAACTGGGCAAGAGCGGATGAAATTCGCGATGAATTGTCTGCGCGTGGCATTCTGCTCGAAGATACGGCGCAGGGCATGAGATGGCGGCGCAAATGAGCGAAGGACATCCAAATACACCAAAACAACAGGAGCAGGTCACAGAGGGAGGGTGGTTCCCTTATCCTCCTTCCAGACCTGCGAGGTTGATTCCACCTATTGCACTGGCCTATATTGGTGATGCGGTATATGAGGTAGCTGTTCGTCAATATCTGTTGTCGAAGGCCAACATGCGTCCCAATCATTTGCACCGTAGTGCAACCGGGTTGGTATCAGCGAAGGCACAGAGCCGCATACTTACAACGATTGAGGCTGAACTGACAGAGGAAGAACGTGATATCGTCCGGCAAGGGCGGAATGCCAAGTCGGGTAGTGTACCCAAAAATGCAGATGTGTTGGAATACAGACATGCCACGGCTTTTGAATGTCTCATTGGTTACCTCTACAGCAGTGGTCATCATGATCGCATGATTGAACTGATCGGGCTTGGCATTGAGCACGCGGAACAACAATCGCCATCACCGACAAAAAAATAGAAATTTCAACAAAACAACGCATTACAGAGAGGATCGAACAACGATGGAAGAAGAATGGATCGCCGGTAAACACTCCGTGACGGAGGCGCTGCGTTCAGGCCGGACCATTAATAAAATATGGATTGCCGATACAGCACAGAAACATCTGACTCAACCTATTATCTCGGAAGCTAAAAAACTAGGTATTGTCATTCAACACGTGGACAAGCGTAAGCTGGATCAAACGGTACCAGGCATTCAGCATCAGGGGGTAGTTGCTCAAGCGGCACCTTACGCTTATGTGGAGGTGGAAGACATTCTTGCCGCAGCAAAAGCGAAGAATGAGCATCCTTTCCTGATTCTGTTGGATGAGATTGAAGATCCTCATAACCTGGGGTCCATTTTGCGGACAGCAGATTGCACGGGTGCGCATGGCGTCATTGTACCGAAACGTCGCTCGGCAGCGGTAACCGTGACAGTATCCAAAACATCAGCAGGCGCTGTGGAGTACGTGCCAGTGGCTCGGGTAAGTAATCTTGGACAGACCATCGATCGCCTCAAAGAGGAAGGTGTATGGGTTGTAGGGACAGATGTCACGGCTCATGAAGGTGTCTTTGGTAATGGAGTCTTTACTGGCCCTGTGGCATTGGTAATCGGAAATGAGAACAAGGGAATGGGACGACTTATTCGTGAGAAATGCGATGTGCTGATCAAACTACCAATGCAAGGTCAGATTAATTCCCTGAATGCTTCCGTGGCAGCGGGGGTTGTCATGTACGAAGTGCTCCGCTCGCGTCAAGCGCAGGAATAGAAGGTATGGCTGATTCCCGTGATGTGCTTCTTGTAGACGGGTACAACATGATTGGCGACTGGCCGGAATTAACCAAACTGGCGGAAAGTGGGCTCGAAGAGGCGCGTAACAGGCTTCTCTTTCGTCTTGCAGACTACCAGGCTTTCTCCGGCCGGCGAGTCATTGTTGTGTTTGACGCCTACCTCGTGCCTGGACTCGGTAAATCCTTTACTCAGAGCAAAGTGCAGATCTATTTTACAAAGGAAAAAGAGACGGCAGACGAATGCATTGAGAGACTCGTTCGGGAACTAAGCATGCGAAGACGCCAAATCTATGTGGCTACGAGCGATATGGTAGAGCAACATGTCATTTTTGGACAGGGAGCGCTACGCGTATCTGCAAGGGAGTTGCTAATTGAAGTTGAGCAGAACGAAAAAGAATTAAAAAAACGACTGGAAGAAGATCAGGCGAAGACCACGCGTAACACACTCGGCGGTAAGTTAAGTCCCGATGTATTGAAAGAGTTTGAGCGATGGCGCCGGGAATAACAGCACGTTTTTACAAAATTTAGAATATTGAAACTCTTGACATTTATGTTATTGATGTTCTTTTTTAGGCAGAGCGTGGTTGACGGTGTGAGGTACCATCATATATACTGATCCTATATTTCATAGAGTAGAGTAACGGGGTACCTTGCGTTGCAGCCGGAGGGATTGTCTGTGAGTGTCGACCTCAAAGATATCATGTTATCTAAGTATGATTACCAAAGTGACGAAGACATTGTCGAAGCTTTCCGTGAAGGCGAAAGCGAAGCGTTAGAGTTTCTAATTAACAAATATCGTAACTTTGTACGCGCCAAGGCAAGATCTTATTTTCTGATTGGGGCAGACCGGGAAGATATTATTCAAGAAGGAATGATTGGCCTCTACAAATCCATTCGAGATTTCAAAGGGGACAAGCTGGCTTCGTTCAAGGCTTTTGCCGAACTGTGTATTACAAGACAGATCATCACGGCGATTAAGACAGCAACACGTCAGAAGCATATTCCGCTTAATTCTTATGTATCTCTGGACAAGCCTATTTATGACGAAGAGTCTGATCGTACGTTACTCGATGTGATTTGTGGAACCCAGGTCAGTGATCCGGAAGAACTTATCATCAATCAGGAAGAGTTTGTGGGCCTGGAAGATAAAATGTCCGAGATTCTGAGTGATCTGGAACGTAAAGTATTGATGTTGTATCTGGACGGGAGATCTTATCAAGAGATTGCAGTAGATTTGGACAGACATGTGAAGTCCATTGATAATGCACTTCAGCGCGTCAAGCGCAAACTTGAAAAGTACCTGGAAGTTCGAGATAATTAAACACATGTTGTCGTTGACGGAAAAGGCTCGGTGTTTGAGTCTTTTTTTAGTGTCTCAAGTTTATAAAATCTAAGAATGTTTATACTAGTAATCGCTCGGTCCAAGCAGGAGAAGAGAAAAACAGAGATGAGAAACGAATGTACGTTGTACGGAAGTAATACCCAATGAATGAAAGACTATTCTTTCATTGACATGGTTATACCCTTGTGATAAAGTGTTTTAGGTAGGCCTAAATTTATGGCTTTTTTTCAGGATCAATTTAGAGACTCTGCTTGAATGTGGAAGTCTTCGGGAGGTGTACATCATGCGGGTAATTATTACTTTGGCTTGTACTAACTGCAAACAAAGAAATTACACTACGACAAAAAACAAGCGTAATCACCCCGACCGCATGGAGATGAAGAAATTTTGCAAGTTTTGTAACGAGCAGACTTCTCATCGCGAAACCAGATAGTTTTTGGAGGTGTCGGCGTGAAACGAAGTTTCAAATCTCTGATTTCCTTTTTCTCAGAAAGCTGGGCTGAACTTAAAAAAGTTCGCTGGCCTAATCGTAAAGAGCTGACCAACTACACATTGATCGTACTTGGTACTGTTGTGGTTATGACGCTGTTTTTTTGGGTCATTGACATTGGCATCTCCTTTGTGATCGAAGCGATTATTTAAGAAGGGTTCCGGTGGCTTGATATGGAAAAAAGATGGTACGTCGTTCATACCTATTCAGGGTATGAGAACAAGGTCAAAGCCAATTTGGAAAAACGCGTAGAGTCTATGGGCATGGAAGACAAGATATTCCGCGTTCTTGTTCCTATGGAAGAAGAAGTGGTAAACAAGGACGGTAAGAAAAAAACCGTTATGCGTAAAGTTTACCCCGGTTATGTCTTGGTGGAAATGGTACAGACGGATGATTCTTGGTATGTTGTTCGCAACACACCAGGGGTTACAGGATTTGTCGGTTCGACAGGTTCTGGGTCCAAACCAACTGCATTGTTGCCTGAAGAAGTGGAACAAATTCTGAAGCACATGGGAATGGTTGAGCCTAAGCCGAAAATTGAGTTCGATATTAAGGAATCCGTGCGTATTAAAGTCGGTCCTTTTGCGAATTTCGTAGGCTCCGTGGAAGAAATTTTGGTAGAGAAAAGCAAGTTGAAAGTGCACGTGAACATGTTTGGACGGGAAACGCCGCTTGAGTTGGAATACACACAAGTGGAGAAGATCTAGTTTCTTCAAGTTTCTTGTGGGAGGGTTGAAAAACCCGTTAACCACTATTTTGCAAGGAGGTGTCAATCATGGCGAAAAAAGTTATTAAAATGGTAAAACTGCAGATTCCAGCAGGTAAAGCAAACCCAGCACCACCAGTAGGTCCAGCTTTGGGTCAAGCAGGTGTCAACATCATGGCATTCTGTAAAGAATTCAACGCTCGTACAGCTGATCAAGCGGGATTGATTATTCCAGTTGAAATTTCTGTATTCGAGGACCGTTCCTTTACTTTCATCACTAAAACTCCACCAGCAGCAGTTCTGTTGAAAGTGGCAGCTAAAGTTGAAAAAGGATCCGGCGAACCGAACAAGAAAAAAGTTGCTACTGTTAAACGTGATGCGGTACGTCAAATCGCAGAAACAAAAATGCCTGACCTGAATGCAGCAGACGTTGAGTCCGCTATGCGTATGGTCGAAGGTACTGCCCGCAGCATGGGTATCACCATCGAAGACTAATTTTCATAAGAAACATGGCTTCGTAAAACCGGTCGATTCGCGACCGGTTGATGTGGGAGGTATATCCGCTAACACCACAAAGGAGGAATAAAACATGGCTAAACACGGTAAAAAATACCTGGAAGCTGCTAAGCTGATTGACAGCGAAGCAACTTACGAGCCTTCAGAAGCTGTAGAGCTTGTGAAAAAGGCAGCTACTGCAAAATTCGATGAAACAATCGAAGCAGCAGTTCGTTTGGGTGTAGACCCTCGTAAGCAAGACCAGGCTGTACGTGGTGTTGTTGTCTTGCCACACGGCACAGGTAAAACACAACGCGTATTGGTATTTGCAAAAGGTGACAAAGCGAAAGAAGCGGAAGCGGCTGGCGCGGACTATGTTGGTGATGCAGACATGATCAACAAAATCCAACAAGGCTGGTTCGAATTCGACGTCTGCGTAGCGACACCAGATATGATGAGTGAAGTAGGTAAATTGGGCCGACTGCTCGGCGGTAAAGGTCTGATGCCTAACCCTAAAGCCGGAACGGTAACTTTCGATGTAACTAAGGCTGTTCAAGAAATTAAAGCCGGTAAAATCGAATATCGTCTGGATCGTGCAGGTCAAATTCATGCACCGATTGGTAAAGCTTCTTTCTCTTCTGAGCAACTTAATGAGAACTTCAAAGCTCTCATGGAAGCTCTGAATCGTGCTAAACCAGCGGCAGCAAAAGGTGTTTATCTGAAGAATGTTAGTCTTTCTTCCACGATGGGCCCTGGCGCACGCGTGAACGCAGCAGCTTTTAGATAATATCTCTTGACAGGCTTGTCCTGTTTTTGATAAGATATAAAAGTTGTGAGTCCGAGTGACTGACCGTTGACATTTGAATATGCTTGCCGTAGACAGTAGGTGCCATTTGGCTTAATTTCCTGCCGAGGTGTGATTATAGAACTTAGAACGATGCAAATCGATGATGAGTATATATCAAGCCTTCGTGATTCTACGGAGGCTTTTCTTAATGGGATAAATTTGATCAGGAGGTGTACAGATTGGCAAACGCAAAAGTGATTCAAGCAAAACAAGAATCCGTTGATGCAGTAACAGCAAAATTGCGCGAGAGCGTTACAACTGTTGTTGTTGACTATCGCGGATTGAACGTTGCCCAAGTAACTGAGTTGCGTAAGCAACTTCGTGAAGCAGGGATCGAATTCCAAGTGCTGAAAAACTCGTTGCTTCGCCGTGCAGCTGCAGCAGCAGAACTGACAGAACTTGAAAATGTTCTTACAGGTCCTACTGCAATTGCATTCAGCGTAGATGACGTTGTGGCTCCAGCTAAAATTCTGAACGACTTCGCGAAAAAGAACGATGCACTGGAATTGAAAGGTGCAGTCGTAGAAGGTCGCGTAATCGGAGTAGAAGAAGTTAAGGCATTGGCAGAACTGCCATCCCGCGATGGACTCCTCTCCATGCTCCTCAGCGTGCTTCAAGCGCCAGTGCGCAACTTCGCGCTTGCGGTTAAAGCAGTTGCAGAAAAAGAAGAACAAGGCGCGTAAGCAACTTGATCTGAATGCTGCTTAGGCGGCAAATGAATTAAAAAAAATAATATTATATATGGAGGTTCACTCATGAGTAAAGAGCAAATCTTGGAAGCAATCAAAGGCATGACTGTACTGGAATTGAACGATCTTGTTAAAGCAATCGAAGAAGAATTCGGCGTAACTGCTGCAGCTCCAGTAGCTGCTGCAGGTGCAGTAGCTTCTGCTGAAGCTGAGCAATCCGAGTTCGACGTAATCTTGACTAGCGCTGGTGCTTCCAAAATCAACGTTATCAAAGCAGTTCGCGAAATCACAGGTCTTGGCCTGAAAGAAGCAAAAGAATTGGTTGACAACGCTCCAAAAGCATTGAAAGAAAAAGTTGCTAAAGAAGAAGCAGAAGCGGTTAAAGCTAAGCTTGAAGAAGCTGGCGCTTCAGTTGAAGTTAAATAATTTAGCTATTACAAGCTAAATGAACAAAACAACAAACCCCTTGACTTATATCAAGGGGTTTGTTGCTGTAATTGTAAATGGAAAGTGAGTGAGGGCATGTCCAATCATTATTATTCGGACAAACCACAAGTGGCGCATGATCGCAGAGCAACTGAAGTGGTTCTTCGCGGATTCAGTCTGCGATTCGTGACGGATGCCGGTGTGTTTTCCAAAAACGGAATCGATTATGGCAGCAGAGTATTGATTGATGCGATAGAGTTGCCATCAGGGGCTCATGTTCTCGATGTGGGCTGTGGATACGGGCCAATGGGTCTTACAGCAGCCAAACTTGTACCGGATGGGCATGTCACCATGATCGATATCAACGAGAGAGCCGTTGAACTTTCCAGGGAAAATGCAAAAGCGAACGGAATTAACAATGTTACGGTATTGCAAAGTAATCTACTGGCTGAAGTAAAAAAGCAAGATTTTGACGTTATCCTAACCAACCCGCCTATACGGGCTGGGAAAGAGACGGTTCATACTATTTTCGAACAGGCACATCGCCATCTGAAGGTAGGCGGTTCGTTGTGGATTGTCATTCAGAAGAAACAAGGAGCCCCGTCAGCGAAAGCAAAATTGGAATCGTTGTTTGGAAGAGTGGAAGAAGTGACGAAGGATAAAGGCTATCGGATTTTCAAAGCGGTGAAATCGGAAGAGGTATCTACTAAAAGCTGAATCCGAGTTTGTAAAGTAAGCAGGGGATCATTTTTTTTGCAATAGGACTATTGACTTGAAATTCAGGTCGTGGTATAGTTGTAAAATGTCAGTATTAAGATGCCCTACTTGGCTTTAGCTAACTAAAAATGTCAACCTTTTTTTACGCCGAACGGGCTTATTATGCCTACGTTTGGCGTATAATATGTACATTTTGGGCAAACTGGGGATAAGAATGATTTGGAAAGACATCCGCCGATCAAAGTTGCTCTTTTTTCGAACGACATTTCGAGTAAGGGCTTTTCTTTATTTGTGGATGCATTGCTTTGCTCTGTATGTGTACCATTATAAGGTTACAAACAGAGGTTCGCAACGAAATTTTTAAAGTGAGTAGACATTGAGGGGTGAGTTTAAGTTGGCAGGACATCTTGTTCAATATGGTCGACGCACTCGGCGCAGTTATGCACGAATTAACGAGATACTCGAAGTTCCGAACCTGATTGAAATCCAACAAAAATCCTATGATTGGTTTTTGGAGGAAGGGTTGCGCGAAATGTTCCAGGATATCTCGCCGATCCAGGATTTTACAGGTAACTTGATTTTGGAATTTATCGATTACAGTCTCGGTGAACCGAAGTATACAGTAGACGACGCAAAAGAGCGTGACGTTACGTATGCAGCACCGCTTCGGGTCAAAGTCCGGCTCATTAATAAGGAAACCGGCGAAGTCAAAGAGCAGGAAGTATTCATGGGAGATTTCCCGCTGATGACCAACACGGGCACATTTATTATTAATGGTGCGGAACGGGTTATTGTCAGCCAGTTGGTTCGCTCTCCTAGCGTTTACTTCAGTACCAAAGTAGATAAAAACGCCAAAAAAACGTATACCGCTACAGTTATTCCTAACCGCGGCGCTTGGTTGGAACTGGAGATGGACGCGAAGGATGTTGTTTATGTCCGGATCGACCGTACACGTAAAATACCGGTTACGGTTCTCCTGCGTTCACTTGGTTTTGGCACAGATGCTGAGATTCTGGATCTGCTCGGTAATGACGAATATATCCGCAACACACTGGACAAAGACAACACGGATTCCACGGAGAAAGCACTCATTGAGATCTATGAGCGTCTTCGTCCGGGCGAGCCTCCAACGCTTGATAATGCGAAAAGCTTGCTCGTAGCACGTTTCTTTGATCCAAAACGTTATGACCTGGCTAATGTAGGTCGTTACAAAATGAACAAAAAGCTTCACATCAAAAACCGTTTGTTTAACCAGCGTTTGGCTGAATCACTTGTTGACGCTGAAACAGGCGAGATTATTGCTGAAGCAGGTCAAATGGTGGATCGTCGCTTGTTGGATGAAATCATGCCGTATCTGGAGAAGAGCGTTGGTTTCCGCACGTACCACGTGGGTAACGGTGTTCTGGATGCTAATGATGTTCCTATGCAAACGATCGATGTATTTTCACCAACAGAAGATGGTAAAGTAGTCAAACTGATTGCCAATGGAATCATTGACAAGTCCGTTAAAAACGTGACACCGGCGGATATCATTTCGTCCATCAGTTATTTCCTTAACCTTCTGCAGGGAATTGGTAGCACGGATGATATCGATCATCTGGGTAACCGTCGTTTGCGTTCGGTGGGTGAACTCCTGCAGAACCAGTTCCGTATTGGTTTGTCCCGTATGGAGCGTGTGGTTCGTGAGAGAATGTCCATTCAGGATGCTAACGTAATTACACCACAGGCTTTGATTAACATACGTCCTGTTATTGCATCCATTAAAGAGTTCTTTGGTAGCTCTCAGCTGTCACAGTTTATGGATCAAACGAACCCGCTGGGTGAGTTGACACATAAACGTCGTTTGTCCGCACTCGGACCCGGTGGTTTGACGCGTGAGCGCGCAGGTATGGAAGTGCGTGACGTCCATCCATCCCACTATGGCCGTATGTGTCCAATCGAGACGCCAGAGGGACCAAACATCGGTTTGATCAACTCCTTGTCTACGTTCGCCCGTGTGAATGAATATGGCTTTATTGAAGCTCCATATCGTTGGGTTGATCCGAAGACAGGTATTGTAACCGAGCAAATTGATTACCTGACAGCGGACGAAGAGGACAACTATGTTATCGCGCAAGCGAATGCGAAGCTGAATGAAGATAGTACATTTGAAGAAGAAGCGATCATTGTACGTTATAACAAACAGTCGGATAACATCCTTACGATGCCGAGTGAGCGCGTTGACTACATGGACGTATCTCCTAAGCAAGTTGTATCCGTCGCTACAGCGCTTATTCCGTTCCTTGAGAACGATGACTCCAACCGTGCGCTCATGGGATCAAACATGCAGCGGCAGGCCGTTCCACTTTTGATTCCTAAAGCACCACTTGTGGGAACAGGTATGGAACACAAAGCCGCGAAAGATTCCGGTGTATGTATTGTCTCCGATTATGACGGAATTATTGAACGATCTACTGCGAACGAGATTTGGGTCCGTCGTGTTGAAGAAGTGGACGGTCAGGAAGTTAAAGGCGATATCGTTAAATATAAATTACACAAATTTATGCGTTCGAACCAAGGAACATGCATTAACCAGCGTCCGATTGTTAAAAGAGGTGCCGCTGTCAAAGCTGGCGATATCCTCGCTGATGGTCCTTCAACGGAAATGGGTGAATTGGCTCTGGGACGTAACGTTGTTGTTGCCTTCATGACTTGGGAAGGTTACAACTACGAGGATGCGATCTTGCTCAGTGAAAAACTCGTTAAGGAAGATGTGTACACATCCATCCATATCGAGGAGTATGAGTCAGAAGCACGTGATACCAAGCTTGGACCTGAAGAGATCACACGTGATATCCCTAACGTTGGGGAAGAAGCGTTGCGTAACTTGGATGAGCGCGGTATTATCCGCATCGGTGCTGAGATCAGTGCTGGCGACATTCTGGTTGGTAAAGTAACACCTAAGGGTGTAACAGAGCTGACAGCAGAAGAACGTCTCTTGCATGCGATCTTTGGTGAGAAAGCACGTGAAGTACGTGATACTTCCTTGCGTGTACCACATGGTACTGACGGTATCGTAGTAGACGTGAAAGTATTTACCCGTGAAAACGGTGATGAGCTGCCTCCAGGTGTTAACCAACTCGTTCGTGTATATATCGCTCAAAAACGGAAAATTTCCGAGGGTGATAAAATGGCCGGACGTCACGGTAACAAAGGGGTCGTGGCCCGCATCTTGCCGGAAGAAGATATGCCTTTCCTGCCAGACGGTACACCGGTTCAGATCGTTCTTAACCCACTGGGCGTACCTTCCCGGATGAATATCGGTCAAGTACTCGAGGTTCACTTGGGTATGGCGGCGATGCAACTGGGTATTCACGTAGCAACTCCTGTATTCGACGGAGCGAAGGAGTATGACGTCTTCGATACGATGGAAGAAGCGGGTATGCAACGTAATGGTAAAACGGTCCTGTATGATGGTCGTACAGGTGAAGAGTTTGAACGTGAAGTTACCGTAGGTGTCATGCACATGATCAAACTGGCACACATGGTTGATGATAAAATCCATGCCCGTTCCACGGGTCCTTACTCACTTGTTACGCAACAGCCATTGGGCGGTAAAGCCCAATTTGGTGGACAGCGTTTCGGGGAGATGGAAGTATGGGCGCTTGAGGCATACGGTGCTGCTTATACGCTGCAAGAAATCTTGACTGTTAAATCCGATGACGTTGTTGGTCGGGTTAAAACGTATGAATCCATTGTCAAAGGTGAGAATGTTCCGGAACCAGGTGTTCCTGAATCATTCAAAGTATTGATCAAAGAGCTGCAAAGCTTGGGTATGGACGTTAAGATTTTGAGTGAAGATGAGCAAGAGATTGAAATGAGAGAAATGGACGATGAAGATGACGCTGCGAGCGATAAGCTCAGCCTCAACCTTGAGGGTACAGAGGTCGGAGCGGAATAAACCGCTTCGAGCGCATGATGACCGGCGTTTTTCATCAGGCTCACGTCTTGCTCCGGCTTCGGCCGGAGTGGGCGTAACCTAGATTACAGGAATTGGTTAAGGAGGGTTGCTCCTTGTTGGACGTCAACAATTTCGAATACATGAAGATCGGGCTTGCTTCCCCAGAGAAAATTCGTTCTTGGTCCCGCGGAGAAGTGAAAAAACCGGAAACGATCAACTATCGTACGTTGAAACCGGAAAAAGAAGGGCTGTTCTGCGAAAAGATTTTTGGCCCTACAAAAGACTGGGAATGTCATTGCGGTAAATACAAACGCGTCCGTTATAAAGGCGTTGTCTGTGATCGTTGTGGCGTTGAAGTAACACGTGCGAAAGTACGCCGCGAACGGATGGGCCACATTGAGCTCGCTGCTCCGGTATCGCATATCTGGTACTTCAAAGGTATTCCGAGCCGTATGGGTCTTGCTCTGGATATGTCTCCAAGATCTCTTGAAGAGATTATTTATTTTGCATCATATGTTGTAACTGATCCAGGAGAAACTCCACTGGAGAAAAAACAGCTGTTGTCCGAGAAAGAATACCGCAGCTACCGTGAAAAATACGGTTATGGTTTCCATGCTGGCATGGGCGCAGAAGCGGTTAAAAAATTACTTCAAGACCTTGACATAGACAAAGAGCTCGAGTTCCTGAAAGAAGAGCTCCGGACTGCGCAAGGACAACGTCGTAATCGTGCAATCAAACGTCTGGAAGTTATCGAAGCATTCCGCAACTCTGGCAACAAGCCAGAGTGGATGATCATGGATGTACTTCCTGTTATCCCGCCGGAACTTCGTCCAATGGTACAGTTGGATGGTGGACGTTTTGCAACGTCTGACCTGAATGACTTGTACCGTCGTGTAATCAACCGGAATAACCGTCTGAAACGTCTGCTTGATCTGGGCGCGCCAGATATTATCGTGCAAAATGAAAAACGGATGTTGCAGGAAGCTGTTGACGCATTGATCGATAATGGTCGTCGTGGACGCCCGGTAACGGGTCCTGGTAACCGTCCATTGAAATCTCTCAGCCACATGCTGAAAGGTAAACAAGGACGTTTCCGTCAAAACTTGCTCGGTAAACGGGTTGACTATTCTGGTCGTTCCGTTATCGTTGTTGGACCTTACCTGAAAATGTATCAGTGTGGTCTGCCAAAAGATATGGCACTTGAATTGTTCAAGCCTTTTGTTATGAAAGAGCTTGTAAATAAAGGGCTTGCCCACAACATCAAGAGCGCAAAACGTAAAGTTGAGCGTGTAAGTCCTGAAGTATGGGATGTTCTTGAAGAAGTAATCAAGGAGCATCCGGTTCTGTTGAACCGTGCCCCTACGCTTCACAGACTCGGTATTCAAGCATTTGAACCGATTCTCGTTGAAGGTAAAGCAATTCGTCTTCACCCGCTCGTATGTACGGCATACAATGCCGACTTTGACGGTGACCAAATGGCCGTGCACGTTCCCTTGTCCGCTGAAGCTCAAGCGGAAGCACGTATCCTGATGCTTGCATCGGGTAACATTTTGAACCCTAAAGACGGTAAACCGGTTGTTACTCCTTCCCAGGATATGGTGCTTGGTTCTTACTACCTCACTATGGATAACAAGGAAGAAAAGGGCACAGGTATGATCTTGCGTACAGTTAACGAAGCTGTATCGGCATACCAACGTGGTACTGCTGGTCTGCATGCGCGTGTAGCTATTCCGGTTAAGGCGCTTGGTAAAACAAGCTTCACGGAAGAACAACAAGAAGGAATGTTGCTGACAACTGTCGGTAAAATTATCTTCAATGAAATTTTCCCGGCAAGCTTCCCGTATATCAATGATGCGACTCGTGCTAACCTGTACCAAGGTACTGCAGATCACTCATTTGTATATGAAAAAGGTGCTGATCTCAGAGAAGCTATTATGAATGCTCCTCTGGCTGGCGGTGTCGGTAAAGAATACCTCGGCTCCATCATTGCACGTTGTTTTGAAATTTATCACACAACGGAAACAGCCGTTATTTTGGATAAAATCAAACAACTTGGTTTCACATACTCTACACGTGCCGGTATTACGGTTGCGGTATCTGATGTTATCGTTCCACCTGAGAAGTTTGAAATTCTTAGACAATCTGAGGAAAAAGCACAAATCGTTACGAATCAGTACCGTCGTGGTCTGATTACGAATGAGGAGCGCTATGACCGTATCATTGATATCTGGTCAAAATCCAAAGATGACATCACTGAGATTCTGATGAAGTCCATGGATCGTTACAACTCGATCATGATGATGGTAGACTCCAAAGCACGGGGTAACAAATCGCAAATCACCCAATTGGGCGGTATGCGTGGTCTGATGGCCAACCCATCCGGTCGAATTATCGAACTCCCAATCAAATCGAACTTCCGTGAAGGTCTGACGGTACTCGAGTACTTTATCTCCACTCACGGAGCGCGTAAAGGTTTGGCGGATACAGCCCTGCGTACAGCCGATTCAGGTTACCTGACTCGTCGTCTCGTAGACGTAGCCCAAGACGTAATCGTGCGTGATGATGATTGTGGTACAGATAAAGGCTTTACGGTAAGTCGTATTCAGGATGGTAAAGAGGTTATCGAAGACCTCTACGACCGTATTGAAGGCAGATACTGCTTCGAGACTCTTCGTCATCCGGAAACGAAAGAAATCATTGTAGGTCGCAATGAATTGATTGACTCCGATAAAGCAGAAGCGATTATCAAAGCAGGTATTACTAAATTGCAAATCCGCTCCGTCCTCAGCTGCCGTGCAAGTCATGGTGTCTGCAAGAAGTGTTATGGTCGCAACCTCGCGACTGGTAAACACGTGGAGATTGGTGAAGCAGTTGGTATTATCGCAGCACAGTCCATTGGTGAGCCAGGAACACAGCTTACAATGCGTACGTTCCATACCGGTGGTGTAGCCGGAGACGATATTACGCAAGGTTTGCCACGTATCCAGGAGTTGTTCGAAGCTCGTAATCCTAAGGGTCAAGCAACGATCAGTGAAATCGATGGTGTGGTTAAAGAGATTCGCGAAGCGAAAGATCGTCGTGAAATCGAAATTCAAGGTGAAGCGGAATCCAAAGTATACGCCGTTACCTACGGTTCCCGTGTGCGCGTAAGCGAAGGCGCGGAAGTTGAAGCGGGTGACGAGTTGACAGACGGTTCCATTGATCCAAAAGAGATGTTACGGATTAAAGGTATACGTGGTGTACAAAACTACATTCTGCAGGAAGTACAACGCGTATATCGTAACCAAGGCGTAGAAATTAACGATAAGCACGTTGAAGTTATGATCCGTCAAATGCTGCGTAAAATCCGTATCGTAGATGCAGGAGATACAACGCTGTTGCCAGGATCGTTCGTGGATATGCATGAGTACGAAAGAGCTAACAAAATTGCGATTCTTAGTGATAAAGAGCCGGCGGTTGCTAAACCAATCCTGCTCGGTATTACGAAAGCATCCCTGGAAACAGACTCCTTCCTCTCGGCGGCTTCGTTCCAAGAAACTACACGTGTATTGACAGATGCAGCGATCAAAGGTAAAGTCGATCAGTTGCTCGGTCTGAAGGAAAATGTAATCATCGGTAAATTGATTCCTGCAGGTACAGGTATGCACCGTTACCGCAGCATCAAATTTGCTGAGCCAGAAGATGGCCAATCTTCAGTAGAAGAACTTGAGCCAGTTTCGGTTGATTAAATATATTTCTCCTCATTAGAGGAGAGTGAAAGTTTTGTGCGTCAGGAGACGGACGTTTGTATGATACAGGCGGACGAATCCTGATGCACGTAAACTTTTAAAAAATTTTTTAGGATTAGCATTGACAATGCTTGCGCTAGATGCTAATATATCAAAGGTGCGTGGGCAGCTGATTGTACATGGTTCTATTCGGAGGAATACACAATGTCTAATGAAAAAGCCTTGCAAGATGCTCATGTCAAAATAGGTACCAAACAGACCATGCGGATGGTGCAGACAGGTATGGCTTCTGAAGTCTATGTCGCAGAAGATAGTGATCCGCAGCTTACTTCCAAAATCATTGCTTTGTGTGAACAACACAATGTAAAATGCACGAAAGTGGATACAATGAAAAATCTCGGCAAGGCTTGCGGGATTGGAGTAGGAGCAGCTATGGCTGCTGTCGTAAAATCATAGGGTAAGGAACGTTTTTGTCCGAGAACTTTTAAGGATTCTCCAAGGCAAAAACTTTTCATTTGTCTTTTTATGAACCGCCTGGGTCTGTGGACTTAGTGCAAAGAGGTTTATAAAGAAACATGAATATTTGAGGAAGGGGGTGGCAATCACATGCCAACTATTAACCAACTGGTTCGTAAAGGACGTCAAGCAAAAGTTGAGAAGTCAAAATCTCCAGCTTTGCAAAAAGGATTCAACGCTTTGAAACGTGAATCTACTAACATCAGTGCCCCACAAAAACGTGGTGTCTGCACTCGTGTAGGTACAATGACTCCACGTAAACCAAACTCTGCACTTCGTAAGTATGCCCGTGTTCGTTTGACGAACCGTCTCGAGGTTACTGCTTATATCCCGGGAATCGGACATAACCTTCAAGAGCACAGTGTGGTATTGATCCGCGGAGGTAAAGTTAAAGACCTTGCAGGAGTTCGTTATCACATCGTTCGTGGAGCTCTCGATACTGCTGGTGTAAACAACCGTATGCAAGCTCGTTCGAAATACGGCGCTAAGCGTCCAAAAGCTAAAAAAGCCTAAACTATTATAGGCAGATAGCCTGAAAGCCTTCTGGTCTAAGTCTGGAAGGTACAGGATCTGCTGAACAAGAAAGAAAGGGGGATATCCATGCCACGCAAAGGTCCAGTTACGAAAAGAGACGTTCTGCCTGATCCGTTATATAACAGCAAGTTGGTTACTCGTTTAATCAACCGCATCATGATCGGCGGAAAACGCGGTGTTGCTCAAAGCATTCTGTATAATGCGTTCAAGTTGATTCAAGAACGTACGGGTAATGACCCTATGGAAGTATTTGAAGCAGCAATCAAGAACATCATGCCAGTCCTGGAAGTTAAAGCTCGCCGTGTCGGCGGTGCCAACTACCAAGTACCAATCGAGGTGAAACCAGAGAGACGTACTGCTCTGGGATTACGTTGGCTCGTGAACTACTCCCGCAACCGCGGTGAGAAAACAATGGAAGAGCGTTTGGCGGCTGAGATCATCGACGCTTCCAACAACACAGGCGCTTCCGTTAAAAAACGTGAAGATACGCACAAAATGGCTGAAGCGAACAAAGCGTTTGCTCACTACCGTTGGTAGGATTCAGTTCACAATAAAAAAACTTCAATTTTGAAGGGAGACCCATTTCATGGCTAGAGAGTTCTCCTTAAAAAATACACGTAATATCGGGATCATGGCTCATATTGATGCGGGTAAAACCACGACAACTGAGCGGATCCTGTTTTACACAGGACGTACGCACAAAATCGGTGAAGTACACGAAGGCGCTGCGACAATGGACTGGATGGAACAGGAACAGGAGCGCGGAATTACGATTACTTCCGCTGCAACTACCGCTGCTTGGAAAGGCCACCGCGTTAATATTATTGATACCCCGGGACACGTTGACTTCACTGTTGAAGTTGAACGTTCCCTTCGTGTATTGGACGGAGCAGTTGGTGTATTCAGTGCGAAAGAAGGCGTTGAGCCTCAGTCCGAAACCGTATGGAGACAGGCTGACAAGTACGGCGTACCTCGTATCGCATATGTAAACAAAATGGATATCATCGGTGCTGACTTCCTGAACGTTGTATCTGACATGCGTGATCGCCTTCAAGCGAACGCTGTTGCGATTCAACTTCCAATCGGCGCTGAAAATGATTTCAAAGGTATCATCGATATCGTTGCACAAAGAGCTCATATGTACAAAGATGACCTTGGTCAAGATATCGAAGAAACCGACATTCCTGCAGAGTTTGCAGATCAAGTTGAAGAACTTCGCAACGAGTTGATTGAGCGCGTTGCTGAACTGGATGAAGATTTGACAATGAAATACCTGGAAGGCGAAGAGATCACAATTGATGAGATCAAAACCGTACTCCGTAAAGGTGTTGTAGATGTTAAGATCTTCCCAGTTATCTGTGGATCCTCATATCGTAACAAAGGTGTTCAACTGATGTTGGATGCTGTTATCGACTACTTGCCAGCTCCAACAGATGTTGCATCGATCACGGGACATCTTGAAGATGGAACTGAAGCAATTCGTAAGTCATCCGATGAAGAGCCATTCTCCGCATTGGCATTCAAAATTATGACTGACCCTTACGTTGGTAAATTGACATTCTTCCGCGTATACTCTGGTGTTCTTCAATCCGGATCATATGTATTGAATGCCACTAAAAACAAACGTGAGCGTATCGGTCGTATCCTTCAAATGCATGCGAACAGCCGTCAAGAAATCACTGTAGTTTACTCCGGTGATATTGCAGCTGCCGTAGGTTTGAAAGATACAGGTACAGGTGATACACTATGTGATGAGAAAAATCCGGTTATTCTGGAGTCAATGAACTTCCCTGATCCGGTTATCGAAATCGCTGTTGAACCTAAAACCAAAGCTGACCAGGATAAACTGGGTGTTGCTCTCGGTAAGTTGACTGAAGAGGATCCAACTCTTCGTGCTCATACTGACGAAGAAACAGGCCAAACGATCTTGGCAGGTATGGGTGAGCTTCACCTTGATATCATCATCGACCGTATGCGTCGTGAGTTCAAGGTTGAAACTACTGTGGGTAAACCACAAGTAGCTTACCGTGAAACATTCCGTGCTCCAGCGCGCGTTGAAGGTAAATTCGTACGTCAATCCGGTGGTCGTGGTCAATACGGTCACGTATGGGTTGAATTCGAACCTCTCGAGCCGGGTACAGGCAGCCAGTTCGAAAGTAAGGTTGTCGGTGGTTCCGTACCAAGAGAATACATTCAACCTGCACTGTCAGGGATTGAAGAGCAAATGAAAAACGGCGTTATTGCAGGCTTCCCGCTTGTTGACGTTAAGGCTACAATCGTAGACGGATCTTACCATGATGTCGATTCCAATGAGATGGCATTTAAAATTGCCGGATCTATGGCGCTTAAAGCGGCTAAAGACAAGTGTAAACCAGTTCTGCTTGAGCCTATCATGAAAGTAGAAGTAACTGTTCCAGAAGAGTACATGGGTGACGTAATGGGTATGTTGAACTCCCGTCGTGGCCGCATCGAAGGTATGGATTCCCGTAGTGGAGCTCAAATCATCCGTGCTAAGGTACCTCTGTCTGAAATGTTTGGTTACTCTACAACTCTTCGTTCCGGTACTCAAGGACGCGGCGTATTCTCCATGGAACTCTCTCACTATGAAGAAGTTCCTAAGAGCATCGCTGAAGAAATCGTTGCTAAAACAAAAGGCACCGAGTAGTTTTCTCACACTGGATGCAAGTGCATAAGAATTTAATTCGGAGCACTTCATTCAGTGAAAACATAAAATTATAATTTTAAGGAGGCCACGTTCAAATGGCAAAGGCTAAATACGAACGTAATAAACCCCACGTTAACATCGGTACTATTGGTCACGTCGATCACGGTAAAACAACTCTGACTGCTGCAATCACAACTGTATTGTCCAAAACTTACGGTGGTGCTGCAATTGCATTCGACCAAATCGACAAAGCTCCAGAAGAGCGCGAACGCGGTATCACAATCTCCACATCACACGTTGAGTACGAAACTGACACTCGTCACTACGCTCACGTTGACTGCCCAGGTCACGCCGACTATGTTAAAAACATGATCACTGGCGCGGCTCAAATGGATGGAGCTATCTTGGTAGTATCCGCAGCAGACGGCCCAATGCCACAAACTCGTGAGCACATCTTGCTCTCCCGTCAAGTAGGCGTACCTTACATTGTTGTATTCTTGAACAAATGTGACATGGTTGAAGACGAAGAGTTGTTGGAATTGGTTGAGATGGAAGTTCGCGACCTTCTTAACGAATATGAGTTCCCAGGTGACGATACTCCAATCACTCGTGGATCCGCTCGTGAAGCTCTGGCAAACCCAGATGGCGAATGGGCTCAAAAAATCGTTGAGATGTTCAAAGAGATCGACACTTACATCCCACTGCCTGAGCGTCAAACTGACAAGCCTTTCTTGATGCCTGTCGAGGACGTATTCTCCATCACTGGTCGTGGTACTGTTGCTACTGGCCGTGTAGAGCGTGGTACTGTTAAAGTCGGCGAAGAGATCGAAATCGTTGGTATCACTGAAGAAACTAAAAAATCCGTTGTAACAGGCGTTGAGATGTTCCGTAAATTGTTGGATTCCGCTCAAGCGGGTGACAACATCGGTGCATTGTTGCGTGGTGTTGACCGTACTCAAATCGAGCGTGGTCAAGTACTTGCAAAACCAGGTTCTGTTAAGCCACACACAGAATTCACAGCTCAAATCTACGTTCTGACTAAAGAAGAGGGCGGACGTCACAAACCATTCTTCACTGGTTACCGTCCACAGTTCTACTTCCGTACAACTGACGTAACAGGCATCATCAACTTGCCTGAAGGTACTGAAATGGTAATGCCTGGTGATAACATCACTGTTACTGTTTCCCTGATCTCCCCAATCGCGATTGAAGAAGGAACTAAATTCTCCATTCGTGAAGGCGGACGTACAGTAGGTGCCGGTTCCGTAGCATCTATCCAAAAATAATTCGGCTTAACGCTGAATAAAGCATATGTAACAGTGTACTGGAACGAGTAACATTGTATTGTAACGAAGCTTCGGAAGAGTTCTTTATCCGACATCGGATAAAGAACTCTTTTATTATGTTTAAAGTTCGGAACCTGCGTCATACGAAATGAACATCATTTACGTGTTTAGAAGGATTGGCAAGGCAGCCTGGATATTGAAGATTAACACTGCAATAAACGAAGTCATTTCATCAGAAAAGATAAGTTTAAATGTTTTTCTTAAATATGCTTGCAATACGCCTATCTTTTCTATATAATAATGAATGTTGTTCTGTGACGTTGCGATGATGTGAGAGGTTACTGGCACACCCGGCCCCTTTGCCATGGGAGAGTGGCTAGAAAATTTTCACGGAGTATGTCCGATAAAAAATTGGGCGATAGAAGGAGGGACTAAAATGGCAAAGCAAAAAATTCGTATTCGTTTGAAAGCTTACGACCACAGAATTCTTGATCAATCCGCGGAGAAAATTGTTGAAACAGCAAAACGTTCGGGTGCTGGTGTATCCGGTCCGATTCCGCTTCCTACTGAAAAACAAATCATTACTATTCTTCGTGCGGTGCACAAGTACAAGGATTCTCGGGAACAATTCGAACAACGTACACATAAACGTTTGATCGACATCGTTAACCCGACTCCACAAACTGTGGATGCCTTGATGCGCTTGGATCTGCCGTCCGGTGTAGATATCGAAATTAAATTGTAATATAAGCTACAACAAAGACCATGTATAAAGGAAAAGAGGTGTCAACATGAAAGCAATCTTAGGAAAAAAACTCGGAATGACTCAAGTATTTACTCCTGAAGGTAACGTCGTTCCAGTAACGGTTATCGAAGCAGGCCCTTGTGTTGTTTTGCAAAAGAAAGACATTGAGAACGATGGCTACGAAGCAATTCAAATCGGTTACTCCGATAAGAAAGAGAAAAATGCTAACAAGCCAGAAGCAGGTCACGCTAAAAAAGCGAACACTGCCCCTAAGCGCTACGTTCGTGAAGTTCGCGGTATCAACATCGCAGAATATGAAGTTGGCCAAGAACTGAAAGCTGACATTTTCGCTGAAGGCGAATTCGTTGACGTAACGGGTATTTCTAAAGGTAAAGGTTTTGCCGGCGTTATCAAACGTTGGGGACAAAGCACTGGACCTATGTCACACGGTTCGCGTTACCACCGTGGCCCTGGTTCAATGGGTTCGATCCAAGCTAACCGCGTTCCTAAAGGCAAACGCCTGCCAGGACACATGGGACATGACACTATTACAATTCAACGTCTTGAAGTAGTTAAAGTAGACGCTGAGCGTAACGTGTTGCTCGTGAAAGGTTCCATTCCTGGACCGAAAAACAGTCTCATTAGAGTTAAAGAAACGGTGAAAAAATAACCACTGAAGAAAGGAGGAACACAAAATGCCAAAAGTATCAGTTTACAATGTAGATGGTAGCCAAGTAGGCGAAGTTGAATTGAGCGATGCGGTTTTCGGAATTGAGCCGAATCAACACGTTCTGTACGATGCAGTTCTTATGCAACGCGCTTCCCTTCGTCAAGGTACCCACAAAGTAAAAGGACGTTCTGAAGTTCGTGGCGGTGGACGTAAGCCTTGGAAACAAAAAGGTACAGGTCGCGCTCGTCAAGGTTCAATTCGTTCACCACAATGGAAAGGCGGCGGTATCGTATTTGGTCCAACACCACGGAGCTATGCGTATAAACTGCCTAAGAAAGTTCGCCGCTTGGCGATCAAATCAGCCCTTTCATCCAAAGTGCTTGACAATGACATTATCGTTTTGGACGCTCTCACGTTGAGTACGCCTAAAACTAAAGAATTTGCAGCCATCTTGAGTAACCTCAAAGTGGGACGTAAAGCTTTGATCGTAGCTCCTAGCTATGATGATAATGTAGCTCTTTCCGCACGGAATATTCCAGGCGTGAAATTCGTAGCTGCTGACGGTATTAATGTTCTTGACGTGCTCTCGCACGACAAATTGATCATTACGAAAGAAGCAGTTCAGAAGGTAGAGGAGGTGCTCGCGTAATGAAGGATCCTCGTGATATTGTAAAACGTCCGATTATTACGGAACGTACTGCTGACATGATGAACGACTTGAAATATGTATTTGAAGTCGATATCCGTGCAAACAAAACCGAGATCAAAAAGGCAGTAGAAGCTATTTTCAATGTAAAAGTGAAAAACGTGAACACGCTTCGTGTTCCAGCTAAGCCGAAACGGTACGGACGTTATTCCGGATATACTAGCGAATGGAAAAAAGCGTTTGTAACGTTGACAAAAGACAGCAAAACGCTTGAGTTCTTTGAAACTGTATAATTGAATTTTTGAAGTAAGGAGGGAAACCCAGTGCCAATCAAAAAGTATAAACCAACATCCCCGGCAAGACGGAACATGTCCGTTTCTACATTTGAGGAAATCACCACAAATCAGCCGGAGAAATCGTTGTTGGCCCCGTTGAGCAAACAAGCAGGCCGCAACAACCAAGGTAAAATTACAGTTCGTCACCATGGTGGTGGACACAAACGTAAATACCGTATCATTGACTTCAAACGTACTAAAGATGGAATACCGGGCCGCGTTGCTACGATTGAGTATGACCCGAACCGTACATCCAACATCGCTCTGATTCACTATGCTGATGGTGAAAAGCGTTATATCATCGCTCCTAAAGGTTTGAAAGTTGGAGATCAAGTATTCTCCGGACCTGAATCAGACATCAAAATCGGTAACGCACTGCCACTCGAAAACATTCCAGTAGGTACCGTTATCCACAACATCGAGTTGAAACCAGGTAAAGGCGGACAATTGGTTCGTGCTGCTGGTACAGAAGCTCAATTGCTTGGTAAAGAAGAAAAATACGTTTCCGTTCGTCTCTCTTCCGGAGAAGTTCGTCGTATTTTGAAAGTTTGCCGCGCGACAATCGGATCTGTAGGTAACCAAGACCACGAGCTCATCAAAATCGGTAAAGCCGGTCGTAGCCGTTGGTTGGGTAAACGTCCTGAGGTTCGTGGTGTAGTAATGAACCCTAACGATCACCCACACGGTGGTGGTGAAGGTCGTGCTCCAATCGGACGTAAATCGCCAATGTCACCATGGGGTAAACCTACACTTGGTTACAAAACGCGTAAGAAAAATAAAGCTTCTGATAAATACATCATTCGCCGCCGCACGAAGTAATACACACTGTGCATAACTTCGTGAGGCATCTGCGGATGCATAATAGCTATGTTTGAAGGGAGGATCTCCACATGGGTCGCAGTTTGAAAAAAGGGCCATTCATTGATGGCTACATGCTTAAAAAGGTAGAAGAGATGGAAGCTTCAGGTAAGAAGAATGTGATCAAAACCTGGTCCCGTCGTTCTACAATTTTCCCGCAATTCATCGGACACACATTTGGCGTTTACGATGGTCGTAAACACGTGCCAGTGTATGTAACTGAGGACATGGTCGGACACAAACTGGGTGAGTTCGCTCCAACCCGTACGTACAAAGGCCATACTGCTGATGATAAGAAAACAAGAAGATAAATGAATATCTTTAATGTTTGAAAGGAGGTTACACAATGGAAGCAAAAGCACATGCTAAGTTTATCCGGATTGCTCCTCGTAAAGCTCAACTCGTTGTTGACTTGATTCGTGGCAAGCAAGTAGGTGAGGCGGTTGCCATTCTCCGTCACACTCCGAAATCTGCTTCTCCAATCGTTGAGAAGTTGCTTAACTCCGCTATTGCGAATGCGGAACATAACTATTCTTTGGATGTTAACAAATTGGTTATCTCGCAAGCTTACGTGAACCAAGGACCGACAATGAAGCGTTTCCGCCCTCGTGCAATGGGACGTGCAAGTCGTATTAACAAACGTACTAGCCACATTACTTTGGTGGTATCTGAGAAGTAGAAGGAGGGGAAATGTGTGGGCCAAAAGGTAAATCCAGTCGGACTCCGTGTCGGAATTATCCGTGACTGGGAATCTAAGTGGTATGCAGGCAAAGACTTCGGTGATCTTTTGATGGAAGACGTGAGAATTCGTGAATTCCTGAAAAATAAATTGAAAGACTCCGCTTTATCTCGTGTAGAAATTGAGAGAGCGGCTAACCGCGTAAACGTAACGATTCACACTGCTAAACCAGGTATGGTTATTGGTAAGGGTGGTTCGGAAGTTGAAAATCTTCGTAACCAAATTACGAAAATTGCTGGCGGTAAAAAAGTACACATCAACATTTCTGAAATTAAGAACCAAGACTTGGACGCTGTTCTTGTAGCTGAAAGCATTGCACAACAATTGGAACGTCGTGTTTCTTTCCGTCGTGCTCTGAAACAAGCAATTCAAAGAACTATGCGCTCCGGTGCTAAAGGTATCAAAACTCAAGTAGGCGGACGTCTTGGCGGTGCTGAGATCGCACGTTCTGAAGGCTACAGCGAAGGAACTGTTCCACTGCACACACTGCGTGCTGACATTGACTACGGTACAGCAGAGGCTCATACTACTTACGGACTTATCGGCGTAAAAGTATGGATCTATCGTGGAGAGGTTCTTCCTACGGCTAAGAAACAAGCTGCTAAGGAAGGAGGCAACTAATCATGTTGGTACCAAAACGCGTAAAACACCGTAAGCAACAACGTGGACATATGAAAGGCCAAGCTAAAGGCGGAACGACTCTGAACTTTGGCGAATACGGTCTGCAAGCTACGGAACCGGCTTGGATTACGAACCGTCAAATCGAAGCGGCTCGTATTGCGATGACTCGTTACATCAAACGTGGTGGTAAAGTTTGGATCAAAATTTTCCCAGACAAACCAATCACTCAAAAGCCTCTCGAGGTTCGGATGGGTAGCGGTAAAGGTAACGTAGAAAAATGGGTTGCAGTAGTGAAACCAGGTAAGATCATGTTTGAACTTGCTGGTGTACCGGAGGAAATTGCACGCGAAGCAATGCGTCTTGCCGCTCACAAACTGCCAATCAAAACGAAGTTCGTGAAACGTGAAGAATTGGGTGGTGAAGCAAATGAAAGCTAGTGAATTTCGCAACCTAACCTCTGCTGAAATCGAGCAAAAGATTGCCGGATTTAAAGAAGAACTCTTTAACCTCCGCTTTCAATTAGCTACCGGTCAGCTGGATAACCCGACTCGCATCCGTGATGTGCGGAAAGAAATAGCTCGTGCTAAAACCATTATCCGTGAGAGAGAATTGGGAATCGGTTAATTAGGGATAGGATGGACAATCCGTCCGTAATCAGGAAGGAGGCCAACAATGAGCGAAGAACGTAACGCACGTAAAGTGCAAACTGGTAAAGTGGTCAGCGATAAAATGGACAAAACGATTGTTGTTGCTGTAGAAACTTACAAAAAACACAACTTGTACCATAAACGCATTAAGGTTACTAAAAAATTCAAAGCGCATGACGAAGAAAACACTGCGAAAATCGGTGACACGGTGAAAATCATGGAGACTCGTCCGCTTTCGAAAGATAAACGCTGGAGACTTACTGAAATCGTAGAAAAAGCGGTTATCATCTAATGCATCAGCAGCATTGCTGAAAGGAGGAATACTAAATGATTCAACCATTTACACGTTTGACTGTGGCCGACAACTCCGGTGCGAAGGAACTGATGTGTATCCGCGTACTCGGCGGTACGGGACGTCGTACAGCTCAAATCGGTGATCTGATCGTTTGTTCTGTTAAACAAGCAACACCAGGCGGCGTTGTCAAAAAAGGTGATGTAGTTAGAGCGGTTGTCGTTCGTACGAAACGTTCTGTACGTCGTAAAGACGGTTCCTACATCGGTTTTGATGAAAATGCAGCGGTTGTTGTAAAAGACGACAGAAGCCCACGTGGAACACGTATTTTCGGACCAGTTGCTCGCGAACTTCGCGATAAAGACTTCATGAAAATCGTTTCCTTGGCTCCAGAAGTTATCTAAAGCTTAATCTCGTGATGTTAGAAACAGGAGGTGTACGAAATGCCAAGAGTGAAAAAAGTTCTGGAATCCCATAACAACAAACTTCACGTTAAAAAGGAAGATACGGTTATGGTGATCAGCGGTAAAGACAAAGGTAAAAAAGGCCGTGTCATCGCTGCTTATCCTCGTGAGAACCGCGTCCTTGTGGAAGGTGTTAACATGGTGAAAAAACACCAGAAGCCTAACCAGCAAAATCCGCAAGGCGGCATTATCGAGAAGGAAGCTCCGATTCACGTTTCCAACGTAATGCACATCGATCCGAAGAGCGGAAAAGTAACCCGTGTAGGTTACAAAGTTTTGGATAACGGTAAGAAAGTGCGCGTTGCTAAACGTTCCGGAGAAATTATCGACTAATTGAACCGAATGAGAAAGGAGGGCTATGATTCATGGCATCAAGAATGAAAGAACGTTACCTGCAAGAAATCGCTCCTGCTTTGATGCAGAAGTTTAACTATACAACGGTAATGCAAGTGCCGAAAATCGAGAAAATCGTTATCAACATGGGTGTGGGCGACGCTGTCCAAAACTCTAAAGTGTTGGATTCTGCAGTAAACGATTTGCAACTGATCGCGGGTCAAAAACCTGTAATCACTCGTGCTAAAAAATCTATCGCAGGTTTCAAACTGCGTGAGAATATGCCTATCGGTGCGAAAGTTACATTACGCGGTGAGCGTATGTACTTCTTCCTAGATAAGCTGCTCAACGTAACGCTTCCTCGTGTCCGCGACTTCCGCGGTGTATCGAGTAATGCTTTCGATGGACGTGGTAACTATACACTGGGTCTGAAAGAGCAATTGATCTTCCCGGAGATCGAATACGATAAAGTTGATAAAGTCCGCGGTATGGATATTGTCATTGTAACAACGGCGAAAACAGACGAAGAGTCCCGTGAATTGCTTACGCAAATGGGAATGCCTTTCGTTAAGTAATGTTGGCATAACGTTTCCGGGTGTCTGGAAAGACTCCCTTTTCTCCGAAATTATTTAGGAGGTGTCAGGCTAAGTGGCAAAAACTTCGATGAAAGTTAAACAACAACGTACACCTAAGTTTAAAGTACGTGCATATACACGCTGTGAGCGTTGCGGACGTCCACATTCGGTCCTGCAAAAGTTCAAAATTTGCAGAATTTGTTTCCGTGAATTAGCTTATAAAGGCCAGATCCCTGGCGTGAAAAAAGCAAGCTGGTAAAAAGTCCTGAACGGGAAGGAGGTTAACTCACAATGACTATGTCTGATCCAATTGCAGATATGCTTACTCGTATTCGTAACGCGAACACTGTTCGTCACGAAACGGTAGAAATGCCTGCTTCAACAATGAAAAAACAAATCGCCGATATCCTGAAGCGTGAAGGTTTCATCCGTGACGCTGAAGTTATCGATGATAACAAACAAGGGATTATCCGTGTTTTCCTGAAATACGGTCAAAATAACGAGCGCGTTATCACTGGTCTGAAAAGAATCAGTAAACCTGGTCTTCGTGTTTACACGAAAAGCAACGAAGTACCTCGTGTACTTGGTGGCCTGGGAATCGCGATCATCTCGACATCTAAAGGTATCATGACGGACAAAGAAGCTCGTCAATCGAAATCCGGCGGAGAAGTCGTTTGCTACGTTTGGTAATATAACGTCACAAGATAGGAGGTGCAACATATGTCTCGTATTGGTCGCAAACCAATCACAGTACCAAGTGGTGTAGACATCACCCTGGACAACACCGTTATTACGGTAAAAGGACCTAAAGGAACTTTGACTCGTGAGCTTCATAAAGACATGAAGGTTACAGTTGAAAATAACGAAATCACAGTTGTGCGTCCTTCCGATAACAAAACTCACCGTTCTTTGCACGGCACAACGCGTAGCGTTGTAAACAATATGGTGAGCGGCGTTACTGAAGGATTCGCGAAATCTCTGGAATTGGTTGGGGTCGGATATCGTGCAAGCAAATCCGGAGATAAAATCGTTCTGAACGTTGGTTACTCTCACCCGGTTGAAATTACACCGGAAGCGGGAATCGAATTCGAAGTACCTTCGAATACAAAAATCATCGTTCGCGGAATTGACAAAGAGCGTGTAGGTGCTTACGCTGCTAAAATCCGTTCCGTACGTGAACCTGAGCCGTACAAAGGTAAAGGTATTAAATATGAAGGCGAGCGTATCATCCGTAAGGAAGGTAAAGCCGGTAAGAAGAAATAAGATTTCTCTTACCGCCTTTGCGCGGCTTTCGGCTTGCTTGCTTCGTGTGTTTCTAATATACCCCGTGGCTTCTGCTTTGAAGCCAGCGAGGTAACCTGAAAGGAGTGAATCTTTGAGATGATTACGAAACCAGATAAAAATAAGGCTCGTCTGAAAAGACACCTTCGTGTTCGTAAGAAAATCCAAGGAACGGCAGCACGTCCTCGTTTGAACGTATTCCGTTCTGGTAAACATATGTATGCTCAAATCATCGATGATGTTGCTGGTGTAACAATCGCTTCCGCGTCTACCGTAGACAAAGAATTGAGCACTGACATCAAAAATGGTGCATCTGTTGAATCAGCTCGTAAAGTTGGCGAACTCGTTGCTAAACGTGCGAAAGACAAAGGTGTTTCCAACATCGTATTTGACCGTAGCGGTTATCTGTACCATGGTCGTATCGCAGCATTGGCTGAAGCGGCTCGTGAAGCAGGACTTGAGTTTTAAGATATTTTTCAAAAGGAGGTTAACGACTTGCGTGTAGATCCGAATACTTTGGAACTGACTGAAAGAGTTGTAAATATTAATCGCGTAGCTAAAGTAGTAAAAGGCGGACGCCGTTTCAGCTTTAGCGCACTGGTTGTAGTCGGCGACGGCAACGGCTGGGTTGGAGCTGGTATCGGTAAAGCGGGCGAAGTACCTGATGCAATTCGCAAAGGTATTGAAGACGCTAAGAAAAACCTTGTACACGTTCCACTCGTAGGAACATCGATTCCTCACTTGGTAACAGGTAAGTTCGGCGCAGGACGCGTGCTGTTGAAACCAGCATCTGAAGGTACTGGTGTTATCGCTGGTGGTCCTGTACGTGCGGTTCTCGAACTTGCTGGTGTAGGTGACATTTTGACAAAATCTCTGGGTTCTTCGAATTCCATGAACATGGTCAATGCGACTTTGGAAGGTTTGTCCCGTTTGAAGCGTGCTGAAGACGTGGCTAAACTGCGCGGAAAATCCGTCGAAGAGCTTCTGGGTTAAGGAGGGAATTCTCATGGCTAAATTAGAAATTACCCTCGTCCGCAGCTTGATCGGACGTCCGGAGACGCAAAGAACAACTGTGAAAACATTGGGTTTGCGCAAAATCAATAGCAAAGTGGTACAAAACGATAATCCTGCCATCCGTGGTATGATTAACAAAGTAAGCCACTTGGTTGCTGTTAAAGAAGTAGAAGCTTAATATCGGGTTAATCCCACAAATCTTTAAGGAGGTGCAACGAACGATGAAGTTACATGAGCTTTCACCATCTCCTGGATCCCGCAAAGAACGTAAACGTCTTGGTCGCGGTCCAAGTAGTGGTACAGGTAAAACATCAGGTCGCGGTCACAAAGGACAAAATTCTCGTTCTGGCGGTGGAGTACGTCCAGGCTTCGAAGGTGGACAAAATCCATTGTATCGTCGCTTGCCAAAACGTGGTTTTGTAAACCCAACTCGCAAAGAATATGCAGTTGTGAATACTGAAGACCTGAACAGTTTTGCTGCGGGTACTGAAGTAACTCCAGAATTCTTGATGACGAACGGCGTAGTTAAAAACGCTAAATCCGGAATCAAAATCCTGGGTAACGGTGATGTCACTGTGAAGCTGACTGTTAAAGCTAACAAGTTTTCTCAATCTGCTATTGAGAAAATTGAAGCTGCCGGCGGTACAACCGAGGTGATTTAATGTTCAAGACCCTAAAGAATATCTGGCGGGTTGAAGATCTGCGCAAAAGGGTATTATTTACCCTTTTTGTACTGATCATTTACCGCATCGGCTCCTTTGTTCCCGTACCGGGAGTTAACAAAGACGTGTTCGAAGCGACAAATTCTGCGGGTAAAGAAGTTTTTGGACTTCTCAATACGTTCTCGGGTGGAGCGCTCTTCCAGTTCTCGATATTTGCGCTCGGGATCGTGCCTTACATCACTGCGTCTATCATAGTACAGTTGCTTTCCATGGACGTTATTCCTAAATTAGCGGAGTGGGCAAAGCAAGGTGAACAAGGTAAGAAGAAATCTGCACAATTGACCCGTTATTTAACGATTGGCCTGGCATTGATTCAAGCGTTTGGTACGTCGATCGGATTCAACCGCTTGTACAATACAGACATGATTCCTAACGCTACATTTGCAGATTATATCTTGATCGCGATTGTACTTACGGCCGGTACTTCATTCCTGATGTGGCTTGGTGAGCAGATCACCGAGAAGGGCATAGGAAACGGGATTTCGATCTTGATCTTTGCGGGTATCCTATCTACGGTGCCTAACATTATCAAACAAACGATCGAATCCGACTTCATTCAACCTGACCAACTGTTTATGAATATTCTTAAAGGTGTTATCATCGCAATTGTTATTGTGTTGATCATCATAGGGGTCATTTACATTCAGCAGGCGATTCGGAAAATTCCGGTACAGTACGCTAAACGTGTCGTAGGTAACAAAATGTACGGTGGACAGAATACACATATCCCGCTGAAAATTAATGCAGCAGGTGTTATCCCTGTCATCTTCGCATCATCGCTGTTGATGTTCCCGACGATCATCGCCAACTTCTGGGCAGATCGCCTTTGGGCACAGTGGATCGGACAGAACCTGACTACACACAAACCTCTGGGTATGTTGTTGTATGTCGTGATGATCTTCGGTTTCACATTCTTCTATACTTTCGTACAGATGAATCCACAGCAGATGGCTGATAATATGAAAAAGAACGGCGGTTACATCCCAGGCATTCGCCCGGGTAAAGCAACCGAGAAATATCTGACCCGTGTCATGACTCGTTTGACAATGGCCGGTGCCATGTTCTTGGCAGTCATTTCCGTTCTGCCTGTAATCTTGGGGGCACTGTCTGGTTTGCCTCAATCTGCGCAAATTGGAGGAACATCCCTCCTGATCGTTATCGGTGTTGCGCTGGATACGATGAAGCAAATCGAAAGCCAATTGATCAAACGCCACTACAAAGGTTTTATCAATAAATAGGCAATAGGTACCGGTCGAGTGAAGATTTACTTGCCGGCACCTATTGTGCTGTTTGTTGATGTAGGGTAGTCTTGGAGGGAGTGACATAACGTGAACATCCTATTCATGGGCCCTCCGGGGGCAGGAAAAGGAACGCAAGCAGACGTCATCGTGAAAGAGTTCGGTATTCCCCATATTTCAACAGGCGATGCATTTCGTCTCGCGATCAAACAGGGAACTCCCATTGGCATGAAAGCCAAGGAATATATGGATCAAGGATTGCTTGTACCAGATGATGTAACCATTGGCATCGTTGAAGAACGTTTGCAGCAGCCTGACTGCAGAGAAGGTTTCCTCTTGGACGGATTTCCAAGAACCCTTTCGCAAGCAGAAGCGCTCGATGGCATTCTGGATCGATTGAACTCAGGTCTCGATCATGTAATCAACCTGAAAGTGGATCGCAACAAATTGCTCGCTCGTTTGACGGGTCGTCGAATTTGTAAAAACTGTGGTTCCACTTATCATGTGGTATTCAATCCGCCTAAGCAGGAAGGTATTTGTGATAAATGCGCTGGTGAGTTGTATCAACGCTCTGATGATAATGAAGAGAGTGTAGGTACACGACTGGACGAGTATATCAACAAAACAGCACCACTCCTCACGTTCTATGAGACTAAAGGTCTTCTTCGTCAAATGAACGGAGAACAGGATATCGATCAAGTTTCTCAAGAAATCGTGTCCTTACTGAGAGGTTAATTGATGATCATTGGTAAGTCCGAAACGGAACTGGGCTTGATGAGGGAAGCAGGGAGAATTGTTGCGGAAACGCATCGTCTCTTGGCAGAGCATATCGCTCCCGGTATTACGACTGGAGAACTTGACCATATGGCTGATCAATATATCCGCAGTCAAGGAGCTGTGCCGTCTTTCAAAGGTTATAACGGTTTCCCTGCCAGTGTGTGCGCTTCAGTCAATGAAGAGTTGGTACATGGATTTCCCGGCAAACGCAAGTTGAACGAGGGCGATATCGTTACGTTTGACATTGGCGCGCAGTACCAGGGGTATCATGGAGATTCCGCCTGGACTTATCCGGTCGGCCGTATTTCCGAAGAAGCCCGTCGTCTTCTGGACGTTACCGAGGCTTCGTTATACGCAGGTCTGGCGCTGGTAAAACCGGACGTTCGCTTGTTTACAATATCTCATGCGATTCAGAAATATATTGAAGATGAAGGGTTCTCCGTAGTTCGTGAATATGTCGGTCACGGCATAGGCGCAGATCTGCACGAAGAACCACAGATTCCGAACTATGGTCTTCCCGATCGGGGACCACGGCTTAAAGCGGGCATGGTGCTGGCCATAGAGCCGATGGTTAACGTAGGTAGACGGTATGTGAAAACGTTGGAAGATAACTGGACTGTCGTCACGGTTGATGGTAAGTTATGTGCACACTTTGAACACACCGTAGCAGTTACACCAGATGGTATGGAAATTTTCACGAAACTGAATGCGTAGGTGATGAGGCATGAACAGTCAGTCTAATCCGCAGCTCGGTCAACTTGTGAAGATCCGTAAAGGCCGCAATGCGGACCAAGCCGCAGTAATTGTTGCTATAGCGGACGGTAAGTTCGTATATATTGCGGATGGAGACAAACGTAAGTTTGATCAACCAAAGAAGAAGAATCTTCTTCATCTTGAGCTCCAGCCCATGATTAGCAGCGAGGTTGTGAACAGTTTAAACGAGAGTGGTCGGGTGACAAATGGAAAGCTCCGTTACGCGGTTCATTCATTTCTGGAATCCACCAACATTCAAGCTGAAGAGAAAGGAGACTGACTAATGGCTAAGGAAGATGTCATTGAAGTGGAAGGTACGGTTCTCGAACCGCTACCGAATGCAACATTCAAGGTTGAGCTTGAGAACGGTCATCAAATTCTCGCTCACGTTTCCGGAAAACTGCGGATGCACTTTATCCGTATCCTGACTGGAGACAAAGTAGTTGTTCAGTTGTCGCCTTATGATTTAACAAAAGGTCGCATAACTTACCGTAAATAGTAGTAGACAGTTGCAATGAACTGTGAAGCTTATGTAGCGGGTTTTGCCCGGCAAAACTTGCGAAAGCTTCGAAGCCGGTTTTACAATAGTAGAACAAGGTCAATGCTTACGAAGAGGGTTTTGCTTAGCAAAACTTTGAGGAGGTAATTCACATGAAGGTAAGACCTTCGGTCAAGCCGATTTGCGAAAAGTGCAAAGTCATTCGCCGCAAAGGGAATGTTATGGTTATCTGTGAAAATCCGAAACACAAACAAAAACAAGGTTAAAGAAGGGGGTGTAGCGTAAAATGGCACGTATATCTGGTGTGGATTTGCCACGTGATAAGCGCGTTGAGATCGCCTTGACTTATATTTTCGGAATCGGTAAAACGACTTCCCAGAAAATTCTGAGCACAACAGGCATCAATCCGGACACTCGTGTTCGTGATTTGACGGAAGATGAAGTCAGCAAATTGCGTGAAAGTATCGATAAAGAGGTCAAAGTAGAAGGTGACCTGCGTCGAGAAATCTCTTTGAATATTAAACGTTTGACGGAGATCGGTTGTTACCGTGGAGTTCGTCATCGTCGTGGTCTGCCTGTTCGTGGACAACGTACGAAAACGAATGCTCGTACTCGTAAAGGTCCTCGTCGTACAGTAGCGAACAAGAAGAAATAATAAGGGGGGATAAGAGAAAATGGCTAAACCGAAAAAAGTCGTACGTACTAAACGTCGTGACCGTAAGAATATTGAATCTGGCGTGGCGCATATCCGTTCCACTTTCAATAACACTATCGTTACTATTACGGATCCTCACGGAAACGCAATTTCGTGGGCAAGCTCCGGCGGCCTCGGATTCAGAGGTTCCCGTAAATCGACTCCGTTTGCTGCACAAATGGCTGCTGAGACTGCTGCCAAAGCTGCAATGGAACATGGGATGAAAGCCGTTGAGGTTATGGTTAAAGGACCAGGCGCAGGCCGTGAAGCAGCGATCCGCTCTTTGCAAGCTGCTGGTCTTGAAGTTAACCTGATCAAAGACGTAACTCCAGTCCCGCATAACGGATGCCGTCCTCCAAAACGTCGTCGTGTCTAATGAGATTTGCCCCTGCGTGTGGTATATTTCCGGCACAATCTGCTAATAATGGTTGTTTAGGCATACTACTACATGTTTTCGCAAGAGAAGGTAAATGTTTCATAGAGGACCGACGTTTTGAAGGAGGGGTATTGCAGTGATTGAAATCGAAAAGCCGAAAATTGAGACGGTAGACGTCAACGATGATGGCACCTATGGGAAATTCGTAGTAGAACCGCTTGAGCGCGGATACGGTACGACGCTTGGAAACTCGCTTCGCCGAATCTTGCTCTCGTCACTGCCGGGTGCGGCAGTGTCTTCGGTTCAAATCGATGGCGTTCTGCATGAATTTGCTACAGTTCCTGGCGTAATGGAAGATGTAACGGAGGTTATTCTTAACCTGAAAGCTTTGTCGCTTAAGATTCATTCAGACGAGGAGAAAGTGCTCGAGATTGATGCTGAAGGCGAAGGAGCAATTACGGCTGGAGATATCCGTGCTGACTCCGATGTGGAAATCCTTAATCCGGATTTGCACATTGCTACGCTCGGACCAGGTTCGAGACTTCACATGCGTATTTTTGCCAATCGCGGTCGCGGCTACGTCCAGGCAGATCGGAATAAACGCGATGACCAGCCGATCGGCGTCATCCCAGTCGATTCCATCTTCACCCCGATCAGTCGCGTTAACTACGCTGTGGAAAATACGCGTGTCGGTCAAGTGACCAACTATGACAAGCTCACGTTGGAAGTTTGGACTGATGGAAGTATTCGTCCTGAAGAGGCTGTAAGCCTCGGCGCTAAAATTTTGACTGAGCATTTGATGCTCTTCGTGGGTCTTACAGACGAAGCGAAAGATGCAGAAATCATGGTCGAAAAAGAAGAAGACAAAAAAGAAAAAGTACTCGAAATGACGATCGAAGAGCTGGATCTCTCTGTTCGTTCCTACAACTGCCTCAAACGTGCCGGTATTAATACCGTGCAAGAGCTGACTACGAAAACGGAAGAAGACATGATGAAAGTCCGTAACCTCGGACGCAAGTCTTTGGAAGAAGTTCAAGAGAAGCTTGAGGAACTTGGTTTGGGACTCCGTACAGAAGAATAGACAGCCGAGTGCTTGAAGTGAAGGAGGGAAAACAATGGCATACCAAAAGTTGGGCCGTAATTCCAGCGCACGTAAAGCTTTGTTCCGTGACCTGGTAACCGACCTGTTCTTATACGAACGCATTCAGACAACTGAAGCGAAAGCAAAAGAGGTTCGCTCTATTGCTGAAAAACTGATCACTAAAGCGAAAAAGGGAGATCTTCATGCCCGTCGCCAAGTGGCAGCTTATGTTCGCCGCGAAACTATCGATGGTGAGCAAGATGCAATCCAAAAACTGTTTAGCGAATTGTCCGGTCGTTACGCTGAGCGTCCAGGTGGATACACTCGTATCTTGAAACTGGGACCTCGTCGTGGTGACGCAGCGCCAATGGTTTACTTGGAACTGGTAGACCGCGCGTAAAACAGATGAGATGAGGAAAGGGGACAGAATCAACGATTCTGGATTAACCCTTTTTTTCTCTTCATTTCGGAATTCGTGCTGTAATAGAAGCTCCGTAAGGGGCTTCTTTTGCTGTTCGGGATAGGGATATGTATAGTATGGAACAAAGGTGTGGTAATAATGCGAAACTTATGTATGACGTTAACTTATGATGGCACTGCCTATTACGGCTTCCAAGTACAGCCGGGTGGGAATACCATTCAGGATCATCTTGAAGATGCGATTCGTGCTTTAACCGGTGAGAAGGTTAAAATTACAGGTTCAGGCCGAACAGATGCAGGTGTTCACGCCCGCAGACAAATCTTCAATTTTCCTACGGAGTCCCAGATCCCGATTGAACGTTGGTGTATTGCACTCAACTCCAGATTACCCTCCGATATTGTCGTTATTGATGCGATTGAAGTTTCGGCTGATTTTCATTCTCGCTATGCAGCGAAAAAGAAAACGTATCGTTATACAGTCAATGCGAATCAATTTCCGGATGTATTTAACAGAAGACTGCAATATCATCATCATGCGAAGCTTGATATTATGGCAATGCAGGAGGGCTTACGACATTTCATAGGGACGTATGATTTTACCTCTTTTGCTTCACGCAAGTCTCAGAAAGAGAATCATGTCCGTTCGGTGTACGAAGCATGGATGGAAGTGGACCGATCAATGTGCAGAGACCATCCGCGCGATCAGGGTGTCATTCACATTTATGTGAGTGGTAACGGCTTTTTGCAGCATATGGTTCGTATCATTGTAGGGACACTGCTGGAGATCGGAGAGGGCAAACGGAAAGCCTCTGATGTACCAAATATGATTGCTGCATGTAATCGATCTGCTGCAGGACCTACTGCAGTTAGCTGCGGTTTAATGCTCTGGGATCTTGAATACAAAAAAGATTGAATTTGGTGAGTGAAAAGCTTAATTAACACTTGCGATTTAATCGCCTATCATGTAATATAAAAGTTGTGTTTTCTTAATGGCTTTCCCACAGCCCCAATTAAGAGGTTCACATCAAATTTACAATCCATCAACACCTAAAGTTATAACTTAACGAACGAAGATAAATGAAAATGATGATTTTGAACATTTTAAGGAGGAACTTTTCATGCGTACTACGTACATGGCGAAGCCTAACGAAGTTGAGCGCCAATGGCACATCATTGATGCTGAAGGCAAAACCCTCGGACGTTTGGCGAGCGAAGCAGCAGCTTTGATTCGCGGCAAACACAAGCCACAATTCACTCCACATGTGGACACTGGCGATTTCGTTGTTATCATCAATGCTGAGAAAATCGTATTGACTGGTAAGAAAATGCAAGGTAAAAAATACTACCGTCACTCAATGCATCCAGGTGGTTTGAAAGTAACTACAGCTGAAGAGATGGTTAAAAACAAACCTGAGCGTATGTTGGAATTGGCTGTTCGCGGTATGCTTCCTAAAACTCGCATGGGCGAGAAAATGAAGTTGAGACTTAAAGCGTACAGAGGCACTGAGCATCCACATGCAGCACAAAAACCAGAAGTTTACGAACTTCGCGGTTAATTAAAAGGAGGACAGTTTCATGGCACAAGTACAATACTATGGGACAGGTCGTCGTAAACATTCGGTAGCACGTGTTCGCCTTGTACCGGGTGAAGGACGCATTGTCATCAATAAACGTGATATTAATGAATACTTCGGTTTGGAAACACTCAAACTGATCGTAAAACAACCACTGAACTTGACAGAAACGCTCAACAACTATGACGTTCTTGTTATTGCTCATGGTGGCGGAATCTCCGGTCAAGCCGGCGCAATCCGTCATGGTATCTCCCGCGCTCTGCTCAAAGCAGATCCGGAATACCGTGCATCCCTGAAAAAAGCAGGATTCCTGACTCGTGACCCACGTATGAAAGAACGTAAAAAATACGGTCTTAAAGCGGCTCGTCGCGCACCTCAGTTCTCCAAACGTTAATATTAAAAGCCTTTGGCCTCGGTCAAAGGCTTTTTTATATATTCATGATTATTACGCCATATATTATATTAGTTTATGCGGTAGCTCTTATATCTCTGATGTCTCTCCCCAAGCTTCTGCATTTTTCCTTCATTGCCTTTTCAATGTGCCCTTAATGTCCCTCAATACAGTCCTATAATATGTACGTTAATACATCCACATTTTACTGAACCTCTCTAATCGTTTAGATCATTGAATATGCTCATACCCATCGCTCACCGCTCACCGCTCACCACTCACCACTCACCACTCACCACTCACCACTCACCACTCACCACACATTTTATAACAGCTCTTTTATAATCATCGATTAGAACTCATGCGTGATTTCTTGAATGCACTCGGCTTACTGTTTTTGCACTTAATTCTTTATTGCAAACCTTATCAGTATTTCTTATGGAAACGATAAAAGTCCCTTACATATCAACAGCTAAAATTCGCAACGTTGCTCCCCTTAAAACTTTAGCTTTTCTTCCTTCATTTTCAATCACCCAGTGTTTTTTTGATGTTGTTCTCGATGACAAGAACTGTCCAAACCCAGTAACAGCAAAGGTTTCCCAGGCTAAGCGATGTATTTTTACCTGTCTAATGACCTGGGCCAATATCATTGTTTTTATCTCATTAACAGAGAAATGGATAAATTGAACCAAAATAATGTTTGAGAGCGACGATAAGTAATGGGCAAAAACTGATTTATTTTACCATATGGCAGGCATTGACATCCCCAATGAAAGATTTATACTAAACATAATTCATATTAGATTAGTCGGCTTTAAGATGTATTGAATTGCAGAATGGGGGAAATTCACAGATGAACTTGTTGGAGAAAGAAGATTTGGCACGGACGAAGGCAGAGGAACTGGAACATGCTAGTCCAGAGGATATTATTCGGTATGCTATTGAAACATTCCCAAATATCACTTTTGCATGTAGCTTTGGTGCAGAAGATGTTGTACTTGTAGATATGGTGCAGAAAATCAGCCCATCCACAGATATTTTTTATCTGGATACAGATTTTCACTTTAAAGAAACATACGAAACACGTGATAAGATGCAGGAGAACTACAACCTTGAATTTGTACGTGTGTCACCTAAGATTACTCCAGAAGAGCAGGCAGCTGAGCACGGTGAAGAGTTGTGGAAGTCTGATCCCAATGGGTGCTGTAACATTCGCAAAGTCGAACCGTTAACACGCATTCTTTCTCAGTATGATGCATGGATTACAGGTATCCGCAGAGATCAAGCACCAACTCGTGCAAACTCAAAGAAGGTTGAATATGATTCCAAATTTGGCCTGATGAAGTTTAATCCGATTGCGCACTGGACGACTGAGGATGTATGGCAATATATTCGTGACAATAACGTTGTATATAACCCTCTTCATGATCAGAACTACCCAAGTATTGGTTGTGAGCATTGCACACGTCAAGTTATGCCTGGCGAGGACCCACGTGCCGGACGCTGGTCTGGTAATGATAAAACGGAATGTGGCCTTCATAAATAATAGATATACAAGGAGCTGACAAGATGACATCGATTCTGCCTCATGGAGGTACGCTGGTTCAGCGTATCGTACAAGGAGAAGAACGGGAGCAATTGTTGCAAGACAGTAAAAACTTATCCTCTTTGCGTATTAATACCTGGACAATATCAGATTTGGATCTAATTGGTGTAGGTGCGTTCTCACCACTTCAAGGTTTCTTGAATGAGGAAGATTACCTTTCGGTGGTGTCTCGCATGCGTCTCGCCGATGGAACAGTCTGGAGTATACCGATTACACTTGCTGTTGACGATAAACAAGCCGCATCCCTCCAGATTGGTGAACGCGTGAAACTTGTTGGTGATCAAGATGGAGTCACTTATGGATTGCTCGAAGTCCAAAGTGTATACCAGGTGGATCAGGGCGAAGAAGCCCGGCGTGTATTCAAAACAGATGATCCCGAGCACCCGGGTGTTAAAAAACTGTTGGAGCGTCCTGCAACATACGTGGGAGGTCCAATCCAAGTGTTGAACCGTCCAAAACCTTCGAAATTCGAAGAATTCTATTATGATCCTGCAGATACCCGGAAGATTTTTCAGGAGAAGGGTTGGAAGACCGTAGTTGGTTTTCAGACACGTAATCCGGTCCATCGGGCTCATGAATACATTCAGAAGAGCGCTATGGAGATTGTAGATGCACTCTTCCTGAATCCGCTTGTTGGAGAGACGAAGTCGGACGATGTACCTGCAGATGTTCGGATGAAGAGTTATCTGGTATTACTGGAGAACTATTACCCGGCTGATCGTGCGTTTCTTGGTGTGTTCCCCGCAGCCATGCGGTATGCCGGTCCACGTGAAGCTATTTTCCATGCGATGGTTCGCAAAAATTACGGGTGTACCCACTTTATTGTTGGTCGTGACCATGCGGGTGTTGGTGATTATTATGGAACATATGAAGCACAGGAGATCTTTACTAACTTTACAGCAGAGGAACTGGGGATTACTCCGTTGTTCTTCGAACATAGTTTCTTCTGTACCAAATGTGGAAACATGGCATCCAGCAAAACTTGCCCACATGATAAAGAACATCATATGGCGCTTTCCGGCACCAAAGTACGCGGGTTGCTCCGTGACGGCCAGTGCCCTCCACCTGAATTTACACGTCCTGAGGTAGCTGAGGTGCTGATTGAAGGAATGGCGGAGCAAGTCCGCTCCTAGCGGTATATTTGTCCATCTTGTCCCATATAGATGATTAGAGTCATTTATAGGGACGAGGTGGTTTTTTTATGCGTAAAAATATGGGGAAACACTTTGTAGTCTGGATTAGGTTAAAAACAATCAAAAGGGTCATGCTAAGTCTCTGTCTGCTGGCCATGTTAGTGGCGGTAATGTCCTATGAACTGCCTTCCGCTAAGACGTCAGGTTATTGGAGTTTGCCGATGGCAGGTAAGGTCATTGCCATTGATGCAGGACACGGAGGTCCAGATGGAGGAGCGGTAAGTAAACAGGGGGTTATTGAAAAAGATATCAACCTGTCTATCGCCCTGTATGTGAGAGATTATTTGCAACAGGCAGGGGCCTTAGTGGTTATGACACGAGAAATAGACACTGATTTGGCGGAATCGGACACCAAGGGGTACTCCAAACGCAAGACGGAAGATCTGAAACAAAGAGTACGACGGATAGAGGATAAGCAAGCAGATCTCTTTATCAGCATTCACATGAACAGTGTCCCATCCAACCGATGGAGTGGAGCGCAGGTTTTCTATACAACTAACCATGCGGATAACGAAGGTTTGGCTAATCTGCTTCAACAAGAGATGGTTCGTAATCTGGAGAATACAGATCGAATCGCCAAAACGGTGAATACGGTTTATCTGTTACAGGCTCTGAAGATCCCTTCAGCGCTGGTAGAAGTGGGTTTCCTTTCTCATCCGGAAGAGGCACGTATGCTTGCTGACGAAGCTTATCAACGCAAGGTAGCTGCATCGATCTATAATGGAATTCTCAGATATTCCTCAGGAGAACGGCCTAAAAGTTAGTCATAACAAGAAAGGTAATGATATAATTGGATCAGCATACCTAATTACATGCCAATAGATAAAGCTGAGGTGCTGTCTGATGTTATCAAAAGAACAGATACTTGAACTATTACAGCCATTACAAGAACCACAATTGGGAGTAAGTCTGACCGAACTGGAATGGTTTCGAGATATTATGGTGAAAGAAAATCATGTGGCTCTGACCATAGTGACACTCGAAAATCGACCTGAGGATACAACAGCTTTGAGTGATGCAGCGCGTAATCTGTTGTCCCAGCACGGACTGAAGGATGTACATATTCGTGTGCGTGCAGCTTCTGAGCATGATCGTGAGAGCCTGAATATGGGACAACCCGATAATGAGCCAGATCGGGACGAAGTGCTCGTAAAAGGTCACGCAGCGGGTCTGGATGGACATGAGCTGTTAAGTCCTGAATCAGGTGTTCGTTTTATTGCTGTGGCCAGTGGTAAAGGTGGCGTTGGTAAATCAACGGTAACCGTTAATCTGGCTGCAGCCTTGGCACGTCAAGGCAAGAAAGTGGGCTTAATTGATGCGGATATCTATGGCTTCAGTGTACCCGACATGATGGGGATTGAAGAATATCCGGTCGTTGAAGATGGCGTTATTCAACCGGTTGAACGTTTTGGCGTCAAAGTCATGTCGATGGGCTTCTTTATTCGGGAGAACAATCCGGTAATCTGGCGTGGACCCATGCTAGGTCGGATGTTGCGTCAATTCTTTACGGATGTCCAGTGGGGCGAATTGGATTATATATTACTGGATTTGCCACCAGGTACGGGAGATGTTGCTTTGGATGTGCATCAGATGTTGCCACAGAGCAAGGAAATCATCGTTACCACGCCGCATGCAACGGCAGCTTTTGTCGCAGCACGTGCGGGTGCAATGGCCATTCAGACCGATCATGAGTTACTTGGTGTGGTTGAGAATATGGCTTATTATGAGTGCGGCAGTTGCGGAGAGAAGGATTATGTCTTTGGTCGTGGAGGCGGGGGAAGACTTGCGGAAAGTCTGCATACAAGCTTGCTTGCCCAGATTCCATTAGGCACGCCGGATAATCATCCTTCCGAGCCTGATTTCTCACCTTCTGTTTACAAAGCAGATTCCCGTATAGGGGCTATCTACGATGAAGTTGCCAGGTCCATCGAATCCAAATTCTAATGGTATGAGTGTTATTAATACAAATAAAGCCTGCGTCCATTTGGATGCAGGCTTTTCAGTATCTGTGGTGCGTATTAACACCTACTGTTTATGATCCGCCGCCCGAATCTCCACTGCTTCCACCATCGCCGCCATCACCACCACCACCTTCGCCCTGACCCTCTTGCTGTCCGCCTTGCTCTTGCCCCTGTTGTCCGCCACTTTCTACTTTGGGTTGCAATTCCTCCTGTACTACCTTCTTGAGCAAAGTGAGTACTTCCATGCGGAACAACGGGTTTTGCATCACTTCCTGCATGACAGTCATCGTCTGTTTACGATAATCCGGAGTCTTCGTCATATCCATGAACATCTTGGATACCTCAGGTGACTTCATGATGTCTTCAACAGACTTTTGATATGTGGGATCTTTAATCAATTGCATATGAAGTTGTTTACTTTGTGCGTTGATCACTTTGGCAAATTCACCCGCAAACTGCGGATCGGTCATGATCTTTTCGAATTCCTTCTTATATTCGGGAGCTGTGATGGTATCTTTTACTGCAATACGTATTTGTTCCGAAGATTGCACAGGCATTAACATTTTCATACCAATGGATCCTGAAGCACCACCCGAACCGCCACCTTCTTCAGAACCGCTGCTTCCGCTGGATGAGCTTTGACCTGTAAGAGCTTCCTCCACCGCTTTCTTGCCTTCATCACTTTTCAAAATATCTACAACCATTGTTTTCATCTCTTTATAACTGCCCTGAGGAGGCGAAGAACTCTGATCTGAACCGCAGCCGGCAAGCATGACGGATAGCCCCAGTACGACACAGCATAGCTGCCACAAAGGCCGTTTCATGTGTACAATCCCTCCTTGATTAGATACTGGATGTAGTATGTGATGGGAAAGGGGGAAATATGTTGAGCAATGATGGTTTTTTGCTGAGAAGGTTGGTAAAATAAACACTCGGGGGTGGAAAACTTTTGAATTTACGTAGATGGTTTTTCCTGTTTTGGACAGCCTTGCTTATTGGGGCCGCGGGAGCATTGGGTACAGGATTGATTATGATGCTGGTGAACGGGGAGAAAACAAATGGATTGAATGATTTTCTTCTGTATCTTTTGATCTTATTTGGATCAGGGGTTATGATCAGCGTGTATTCACAAATGGGTTTCTTTGCATATCTGATATTGAATTATATGGGTAAAGGTGTATTTCCAAAGCGCGGTTGGCAGATCGTGCAGATTGTACTAACGGTGTTAGCCCTGCTTGACGTGATGTTTTTACGCCTGTTTGTTGGGGGAGACCGGGAACGCATATCGGATATTGTGTTAGGTATCATTATTTTGGCAGCTGCAATTGTTACCGCTTACGTTAAAGTAAAGCTGACTCATATCTCTGCGCTCGTACCTACACTCTTTTTCATGATTGCCGTCACCATAGTGGAGACGATCGGCGTATTACGTATTGATGTGAATGCTGCAACCATATTTATTGTGGTTCCCTTGCTCCTATGTAATGCATACCAAATGCTGATATTGCACAGGCTGGTGGATGTATCGACGAACCGGAGTTTAAGTGGAAAGGCAGAACAGTTGAAAGAAAGCCAAGCATAGAATTCATTTTGTATAAAAAACATACCAAAAAGAGCTAACCTGGTTAGCTCTTTTCAACTTTTACGCACCTATTTGAGCTATGGCTCAAATGATCTAGTAATCATTGACCGCTGGCTTGGTCACGAACTTCTTTGCCCTCGACACTAGAATGGTTGAGCAACTCAGACACGGTAACAAATTCATAGCCCTGATTTTTCAACTTGTCGATAATGACAGGCAGTGCTTCATGCGTTTGTTTGGAGGAATCGCTTGCATGCAGCAGTACGATGTCCCCTGGATGTGCCTTGCTTACTACGCGATCAACAATGGTCTGTACACCAGGGTTTTTCCAATCCAAGGAGTCTGTATCCCACTGCACAACCTGATAATTCAGACTATTGGCTACCTGAAGCACTCGCTTGTCAAAGTCCCCGTTGGGCAGACGTAGTAATTTCGGTTCTTTTCCCGTTAAATCGGTTAAAATGCTATGAGCTGTCGAAATTTCTTTGCGAATTTCTTCTTCAGTCAGGCTGCTGTAGTTCTCATGTCTGTGACCATGGCTGCCAATTTCATATCCTGCCTCTTTGATGGCAGTAACAATTTCGGGGTGTGTCTTGCTCCAGGGGGAGGAAAGGAAAAAGGTTGCCTTCTGCACTTTATTCTCCTGAAGAACTTTCAGAATTGGCTCCGTCCGTTTATCCCCCCAGCTAATGTCAAAGGTGAGTGCGATTACCTTCTTCTCGGTTGGAACGCTGTAGACGGCGGATGGTGCTTCCTCCGAGAATACGGAGACATTGCCTCTCTCCAGATAGATAATACCGATCGCAAAGATGGCAGCAACGAGGACAATCAGGTACCGTTTAATCTTTTTGCCGCTAAATACATAGAACGAGTTCATTTCAATAAGCGCCCCTCTCCCATAAGAAATGCTTGTTTACTCTCCAATGTATGCTCGTACTGCCCAGTTATTCGTCACTGATCCTTGTTTGTCCATCATTTTAGATTCTACAGGAGGTTATTATGTTAAAATTCAGTACATTTCTTAAAGATCTTGGTTCCATCCGTAGTGCATTAATCTGGTCCGTAGTTTTGTTTGCTGTTGGTATAGGGGCAGGATGGGTGAGTACAGGGCCACTGGAAGAACTGTTGTTGAACCAAATCGGAGGATTACGTGAAGTCAGTGAACGGCTGGAGCAGGGGGGCAATGTGCAATGGAACTTCTTCCTGTTTATCTTTTTCAATAATGCTATCAAAAGTGTACTTGTTATCTATGCCGGTATATTCTTTGGAATTCTGCCTGTCATCTTCCTGCTGATCAATGGGATGGTCCTTGGATTTGTGGTGCACACCACGATGAATTATGGAGCAAGCTTCTATGACATTGTGGTTAAAGGTTTACTTCCGCATGGTATTATTGAGATTCCGGTCATTATCATTGCTTGCGCCTTCGGACTGAAGTTTGGTGGTCTGGTTATTAAAAGCCTTGCACAACTTGGAAGTGACAAGCGAAATACGATGGGTACCCGGTGGAGAGCATTCATGAATAGGACGTTAACGGCATCCTTCTGGGTTGTCATCTTGCTTCTTGTTGCAGCAATCATCGAAAGCACACTTACGTATACTCTGGTGAGAGGATAAAATTTTGTGATGGTTAGCATTCATAAATTTTCAGAAAGTTGACCATAACAATAAAACGGGTTTCAGCAGCACCCACAAAAGCGAGAATGCACGGGGTGTTGCATGAAACTTGTGTAAGTGTGATAAAGAGGCTATGCACAAAAAGGAGAACTCTAATGCTGGGTATGTTGTTTAACGAGAAGGAATGCAAGGAACTAGACTATGTGCTGCGTAAAGAATTAGATGAGATGCTTTTCGATCTAAGTGATAATCGTCTTGACCAAGAGATCAAATATGCTATCGCGAGCCGATATAAGACTGTGTTCCGCATGTATGCACGCTTTGCCCCGCCAAAAGAGTTGTCCAAGTACGCCAGAGGTGGGAAGCTGAAAAAGTCGAAGCCATAATGCTGAAGCTGGTCATATATTCGATTTACAGTAGTGGAAGGGAGGTGCGGCTCTTCATAGCGGGTGCTGTACCTCTGAACTATGAGAATGTGAAATTGCTGAGGGGTTCATACTTTTTGTCGAAAAAGGGTTGACCTTTCTAATTTCATATGGTAAATTAATTTTCGTTCCTTTTTTAGAAGCGGTTCACGGAAACAAGCATGAAAATAAAGCGATTGAAAATAATCGAAAAAATAATGCTTGCAAAGAGAACTTCAACATGATATATTATAAAAGTCGCCGCTGAAACGACGACAACATGAAAAACAGCACTAAATTGAATGTTTGATCTTTGAAAACTGAACAACGAGTGAGTAAACATTCTGCTTGCAGAATGAACGCGAAAGTTTGAGACAAGCCTTGGCTTGGGTCGACTGGAGCACAAATGAGATTTTTAATCTCGTCAGATTCAAAATGAGCTTATCGCTCTTTTCAATACTTTATTGGAGAGTTTGATCCTGGCTCAGGACGAACGCTGGCGGCATGCCTAATACATGCAAGTCGAGCGGAGTTGATAGGAAGCTTGCTTCCTTGATACTTAGCGGCGGACGGGTGAGTAACACGTAGGCAACCTGCCCTCAAGTTTGGGACAACTACCGGAAACGGTAGCTAATACCGAATAATTGTTTTCTTCGCCTGAAGAGAACTGGAAAGACGGAGCAATCTGTCACTTGGGGATGGGCCTGCGGCGCATTAGCTAGTTGGTGAGGTAACGGCTCACCAAGGCGACGATGCGTAGCCGACCTGAGAGGGTGATCGGCCACACTGGGACTGAGACACGGCCCAGACTCCTACGGGAGGCAGCAGTAGGGAATCTTCCGCAATGGGCGAAAGCCTGACGGAGCAATGCCGCGTGAGTGATGAAGGTTTTCGGATCGTAAAGCTCTGTTGCCAGGGAAGAACGCTTGGGAGAGTAACTGCTCTCAAGGTGACGGTACCTGAGAAGAAAGCCCCGGCTAACTACGTGCCAGCAGCCGCGGTAATACGTAGGGGGCAAGCGTTGTCCGGAATTATTGGGCGTAAAGCGCGCGCAGGCGGTCATTTAAGTCTGGTGTTTAATCCCGGGGCTCAACCCCGGATCGCACTGGAAACTGGGTGACTTGAGTGCAGAAGAGGAGAGTGGAATTCCACGTGTAGCGGTGAAATGCGTAGATATGTGGAGGAACACCAGTGGCGAAGGCGACTCTCTGGGCTGTAACTGACGCTGAGGCGCGAAAGCGTGGGGAGCAAACAGGATTAGATACCCTGGTAGTCCACGCCGTAAACGATGAGTGCTAGGTGTTAGGGGTTTCGATACCCTTGGTGCCGAAGTTAACACATTAAGCACTCCGCCTGGGGAGTACGGTCGCAAGACTGAAACTCAAAGGAATTGACGGGGACCCGCACAAGCAGTGGAGTATGTGGTTTAATTCGAAGCAACGCGAAGAACCTTACCAGGTCTTGACATCCCTCTGATCGATGCAGAGATGTATCTTTCCTTCGGGACAGAGGAGACAGGTGGTGCATGGTTGTCGTCAGCTCGTGTCGTGAGATGTTGGGTTAAGTCCCGCAACGAGCGCAACCCTTATATTTAGTTGCCAGCATTTCGGATGGGCACTCTAGATAGACTGCCGGTGACAAACCGGAGGAAGGTGGGGATGACGTCAAATCATCATGCCCCTTATGACCTGGGCTACACACGTACTACAATGGCCGGTACAACGGGCTGCGAAATCGCGAGATGGAGCCAATCCCAACAAAGCCGGTCTCAGTTCGGATTGCAGGCTGCAACTCGCCTGCATGAAGTCGGAATTGCTAGTAATCGCGGATCAGCATGCCGCGGTGAATACGTTCCCGGGTCTTGTACACACCGCCCGTCACACCACGAGAGTTTATAACACCCGAAGTCGGTGGGGTAACCGCAAGGAGCCAGCCGCCGAAGGTGGGATAGATGATTGGGGTGAAGTCGTAACAAGGTAGCCGTATCGGAAGGTGCGGCTGGATCACCTCCTTTCTATGGAGAATCGTTTCCTGCAACGGAAACATTCAAATATGCAGGTTCTTAGAACCTGCAACAGCTCTTCATTTCGGTCCGTCACTTCGGTGTGGATGAAATGAAGAGCACAAGCAACTCACTCGTTGCTCAGTTTTGAGAGCTCAAACTCTCAAACGTTTGGTGGCGATAGCGAAGGGGTTCCACACGTTCCCATCCCGAACACGACCGTTAAGCCCTTCAGCGTCAATGGTACTTGGACCGCAGGGTCCTGGGAGAGTAGAACGCCGCCAAGCGTAACCCATTTTGGGTTCAAAAAGTATATATAATGTGGGCCCTTAGCTCAGTTGGTTAGAGCGCACCTCTGATAAGGGTGAGGCCGGTGGTTCGAGTCCACCAGGGCCCACCATCTATACCTTTAAACTTTATATGGGGCCATAGCTCAGCTGGGAGAGCGCCTGCCTTGCAAGCAGGAGGTCAGCGGTTCGATCCCGCTTGGCTCCACCAAAAATATTTTACAAGTTTGTTCTTTGAAAACTAGATATCGAAACGAAACAAACGCGAATTAGAACATTCCTTTAAGCTGAACTTGTGCAAACAAGTCAAGTGTATAAAGGTAGTTAAATTGCTTTTGTGAGGGTATCGGGTGAGAGCGACTTTTGGCTTTGCGCAAGCAAAACAAGGGAAGCGAGCGACCGAAACCGGAACAAAATGGTTAAGCTACTAAGAGCACACGGAGGATGCCTAGGCGCTAGGAGCCGATGAAGGACGTGGCGAACAACGAAACTGCCTCGGGGAGCTGTAAGCAAGCTTTGATCCGGGGGTGTCCGAATGGGGAAACCCAGCTGGGGTAATTTCCAGTTACTCATAACTGAATACATAGGTTATGTAGAGGCATACCAGGGGAACTGAAACATCTAAGTACCCTGAGGAAGAGAAAACAATAGTGATTCCGTCAGTAGCGGCGAGCGAACGCGGAGAAGCCCAAACCAAAGAGCTTGCTCTTTGGGGTTGTGGGACGTCTCACATGGAGTTACAAAGGAACCGGTTAAGCGAAGAGGTCTGGAAAGGCCCGCCAAAGAAGGTAAAAGCCCTGTAGTTGAAAGTTGGTTCCCTCCGAGACGGATCCCGAGTAGTGCGGGGCACGTGAAACCCCGTATGAATCCGGCAGGACCATCTGCCAAGGCTAAATACTTCCTAGCGACCGATAGTGAAGCAGTACCGTGAGGGAAAGGTGAAAAGCACCCCGGAAGGGGAGTGAAATAGAACCTGAAACCGTGTGCTTACAAAAAGTCAGAGCCCGTTTTAGGGGTGATGGCGTGCCTTTTGTAGAATGAACCGGCGAGTTACGTTCCCGTGCAAGGTTAAGGTGAAGAGCCGGAGCCGCAGCGAAAGCGAGTCTGAATAGGGCGACTGAGTACGTGGACGTAGACCCGAAACCGGGTGATCTACCCCTGTCCAGGGTGAAGGTGCGGTAACACGCACTGGAGGCCCGAACCCACGCATGTTGAAAAATGCGGGGATGAGGTGGGGGTAGCGGAGAAATTCCAATCGAACTCGGAGATAGCTGGTTCTCCCCGAAATAGCTTTAGGGCTAGCCTCGGAAAACAGAGTCGTGGAGGTAGAGCACTGATTGGGTGCGGGGCCCGCAAGGGTTACCAAGCTCAGTCAAACTCCGAATGCCATAGACTTACTTCCGGGAGTCAGACAGTGAGTGCTAAGATCCATTGTCAAAAGGGAAACAGCCCAGACCATCAGCTAAGGTCCCCAAGTGTGTGTTAAGTGGGAAAGGATGTGGAGTTGCACAGACAACCAGGATGTTGGCTTAGAAGCAGCCATCATTGAAAGAGTGCGTAATAGCTCACTGGTCGAGTGACTCTGCGCCGAAAATGTAACGGGGCTAAACACACCACCGAAGCTATGGCTTGATGCTTTGCATCAGGGGTAGGGGAGCGTTGTATAAGGGTTGAAGGTGTACCGTAAGGAGCGCTGGACATTATACAAGTGAGAATGCCGGTATGAGTAACGAAAAGATCAGTGAGAATCTGATCCGCCGAAAGCCTAAGGGTTCCTGAGGAAGGCTCGTCCGCTCAGGGTAAGTCGGGACCTAAGGCGAGGCCGAAAGGCGTAGTCGAAGGACAACAGGTCGAAATTCCTGTACCACCGTAAGCCGTTATGAGCAATGGGGGGACGCAGTAGGGTAGTGACGCGGACTGATGGATGTCCGTCTAAGCAGTGAGGCTGATGTGTAGGCAAATCCGCACATTGTAAGGCTAAGCTGTGATGGGGAGCGAAAATTATAGTAGCGAAGGTCATGATCTCACACTGCCAAGAAAAGCCTCTAGCCAGGTGATGGTGCCCGTACCGCAAACCGACACAGGTAGGCGAGAAGAGTATTCTAAGGCGCGCGGAAGAACTCTCGTTAAGGAACTCGGCAAAATGACCCCGTAACTTCGGGAGAAGGGGTGCCCCGGTAGTGTGAATAGCACGAGGGGGCCGCAGTGAAAAGGCCCAAGCGACTGTTTAGCAAAAACACAGGTCTGTGCGAAGCCGTAAGGCGAAGTATACGGGCTGACGCCTGCCCGGTGCTGGAAGGTTAAGGGGAGTGGTTAGGAGCAATCCGAAGCTGTGAACCGAAGCCCCAGTAAACGGCGGCCGTAACTATAACGGTCCTAAGGTAGCGAAATTCCTTGTCAGGTAAATTCTGACCCGCACGAATGGCGTAACGACTTGGGCGCTGTCTCAACGAGAGATCCGGTGAAATTTTAATACCTGTGAAGATGCAGGTTACCCGCGACAAGACGGAAAGACCCCATGGAGCTTTACTGCAGCTTGATATTGAATTTGGGTACGATCTGTACAGGATAGGTGGGAGCCTTTGAAACGTGAGCGCCAGCTTGCGTGGAGGCAACGTTGGGATACCACCCTGATCGTATCTAGGTTCTAACCTGGTACCGTAATCCGGTGCGGGGACAGTGTCAGGTGGGCAGTTTGACTGGGGCGGTCGCCTCCTAAAGAGTAACGGAGGCGCCCAAAGGTTCCCTCAGAATGGTTGGAAATCATTCGAAGAGTGCAAAGGCATAAGGGAGCTTGACTGCGAGACCTACAAGTCGAGCAGGGACGAAAGTCGGGCTTAGTGATCCGGTGGTACCGCATGGAAGGGCCATCGCTCAACGGATAAAAGCTACCCTGGGGATAACAGGCTTATCTCCCCCAAGAGTCCACATCGACGGGGAGGTTTGGCACCTCGATGTCGGCTCATCGCATCCTGGGGCTGAAGTAGGTCCCAAGGGTTGGGCTGTTCGCCCATTAAAGCGGTACGCGAGCTGGGTTCAGAACGTCGTGAGACAGTTCGGTCCCTATCTGTCGTGGGCGTAGGAAATTTGAGAGGAGCTGTCCTTAGTACGAGAGGACCGGGATGGACGTACCGCTGGTGTACCAGTTGTTCCGCCAGGAGCACCGCTGGGTAGCTATGTACGGACGGGATAAACGCTGAAAGCATCTAAGCGTGAAGCCCCCCTCAAGATGAGATTTCCCAGTATGTAAGACCCCTTGAAGACGACGAGGTAGATAGGCTGGGGGTGGAAGTGCAGCAATGCATGGAGCTGACCAGTACTAATCGGTCGAGGGCTTATCCAATAGCAAGTTGTAATTCGCATGTTTCGTTTCGAATCTAGTTTTCAGAGAACGATCTCTGAAATGTAAGCTAAGCTATGCGTTTGGTGGCGATGGCGGAGGGGTTCCACACGTACCCATCCCGAACACGACCGTTAAGCCCTCTAGCGCCGATGGTACTTGGACCGCAGGGTCCTGGGAGAGTAGGACGCCGCCAAGCGAACTCTTTCATCATACATAGAAAACAGGCTCTGCATGTGGACGTTGTACGATGAATTGCATTTGCCCTGCAAATGCATATTATTCCCTGATAGCTCAGTTGGTAGAGCACTCGACTGTTAATCGAGTTGTCACAGGTTCGAGCCCTGTTCGGGGAGCCATTTGCTCTCATAGCTCAGTAGGTAGAGTGCATCCATGGTAAGGATGAGGTCACCGGTTCGATCCCGGTTGAGAGCTTTGGAAATGGGGCCCGTTGGTCAAGGGGTTAAGACACCTCCCTTTCACGGAGGTAACAGGGGTTCGAATCCCCTACGGGTCATATAGTTGGAGGCTTAGCTCAGCTGGGAGAGCATCTGCCTTACAAGCAGAGGGTCGGGGGTTCGATCCCCTCAGCCTCCACCATATTTTTATTGGGGATTAGCCAAGCGGTAAGGCAACGGACTTTGACTCCGTCATGCATAGGTTCAAATCCTATATCCCCAGCCATTTTAGTATGAGTCATTAGCTCAGTTGGTAGAGCACCTGACTTTTAATCAGGGTGTCGAAGGTTCGAGCCCTTCATGACTCACCATCATATGCGCGTGTGGCGGAATTGGCAGACGCACTAGACTTAGGATCTAGCGTCTTTGACGTGGGGGTTCAAGTCCCTCCACGCGCATCCTTTATTTGCGGAAGTGGCTCAGCGGTAGAGCATCGCCTTGCCAAGGCGAGGGTCGCGGGTTCGATTCCCGTCTTCCGCTCCAATATTTTTGCGCCCTTAGCTCAGCTGGATAGAGCGTTTGACTACGAATCAAAAGGCCGGGAGTTCGAATCTCTCAGGGCGCGCCATTATTTTTTTAGTATCGGGATGTAGCTCAGCTTGGTAGAGCACCTGGTTTGGGACCAGGGGGTCGCATGTTCAAATCGTGTCATCCCGATTTTTTTTTATGCGGGTGTAGTTCAATGGTAGAACTTTAGCCTTCCAAGCTAATAGCGTGGGTTCGATTCCCATCACCCGCTTACAGGACATAATGAAAGAGCCTTTGCAGATGCAGAGGCTCTTTTATTTTTATTAACGTAAGAGTTAGCAGTTATTTTATATAATATTTTATGTAAGGAACAGTACAGGTTTATTTAAAAAAAGAGCCAAGACCTCCCTATTTCAATAGTAAAGGGGTCTTGGCTCTTCTGTTTATCTCTGTGGACGAGCTGCTTCTAAGACGTAGCAGCTATTGTAACGTGACGTGAGCACAATTTAACGTTCGTTGTGATCCGTCACTCTTTTACGCATACCCGCTAATCCAAGCAGTCCAAGCAAACCAAGCCAGCCCCAATCCATGCCGTTGTCACGGTCGGTTGTTGTGGCGTTTGCCCGAACATTGTTGGTACGATAGTCACCATTGTTGCGGTAGTTTCCATCCATGTTCATATTCATGTTGGAATTAGTGTTTGTGCGGTCCATGTAGTTGGTGTCCTGATAAGACCGGACACGTGAGCCGGTTGTATCCATTCCTTTGGACATATGACCATCAGCAGCAACAGGGCCAGCCATCGCGGCCACCAGAAGCACGGAAGCAATAATTGTTGTACCTTTCTTCATCATGTGGATTCCTCCTTTTTAGTAAGAGCTACAGATTAATCTGCCCAAGAAGACAAGTACAATATGTAGAAATAGTCTGTTAAAATATACCTTTTAGTCCAATTGAATAACAACATACATAAAACTTGCCTAGTAAGCAGACTGTAGTGGGAAGAAAATTATAATTACATCTTTAATTTATTGCGTCACTGTGGTAAAGTATACAAAAGCTTGCTTTGCCGGTCATGTTTCTTTGTATATCATCTGTTCTCAAACAATGAAATTATGCGGTTTAACCTTAATATCAGGTACATGGGATCATATCTAAAAGAACTGTATATTTATGAGTTTTTAAGAATAGGTATGAGACTTTTGATTTATCTAAAGTACGTGAAAAAGGTATCATGCGACAGTATATGACCATTAATTGAAGCAGAACAAGAAAATGAATAAAAAAGCGTGTTTTTGTGCTGTAAATCGGGGATAATCCCCATTTTTTCTAGTAGAAAAATAAAGATTTTCGTACCATTTTATTGTATGATGTTATGAAGGTGTCAAATTTACGTGTACGAATGGAACGATCAGATGGGAGGATAAGCATGACTGAAACTATGGTAACCGCCAGCAAAAGCCAATCCAACAACCTGCTTCGGCGAGACGTGCGGTTCCTGGGCAATATACTCGGAGAAGTTCTTGTCCATCAAGGCGGCACGGAGCTTCTAGATATCGTTGAGAAGATTCGGGAAACGAGCAAATCGTTACGTGCAGAATTTCTGCCAGAACTCTATGCAGAGTTCAAAACGATGATCCAGGAATTAGACTCGGACAATCGTCACCAGGTTATTCGGGCTTTCGCTATTTATTTTCAATTAGTTAATATTGCTGAACAAAACCATCGGATCCGGCGTAAACGGGATTATGAACGTTCTGCTGGGGACGCTGTGCAGCCAGGATCGATTGAGAAAGCAGTACAGGATCTTAAGGAACGTGGACTGTCTCATACAGAGGTGGAAGAGATTCTCGACGATTTGTCGTTGGAACTCGTTATGACAGCTCACCCAACCGAAGCTATGCGCCGGGTTATTCTGGACATCCATAAACGGATATCCGAAGATGTCATGTCACTTGATAATCCTACGCTGACGTTGCGTGAACGTGAACAGTTGCGTGAGAAGCTGCTGAATGAGGTTATTACACTCTGGCAGACAGATGAACTTCGCGACCGCAAACCGACTGTGCTTGATGAAGTGCGGAACGGGATGTATTACTTTCATGAAACGTTGTTCCACGTACTTCCGGATGTATATCAGGAGCTGGAACGCTGCCTGAACAAATTTTATCCTGACCATGACTGGCATGTGCCGACGTATTTGCGGTTCGGTTCCTGGATCGGTGGAGACCGGGATGGAAATCCTTCGGTAACTTCAGATGTAACATGGCAGACACTGTTGATGCAACGCAAGCTTGCTTTGCGTGAATACCAACGGATTATGATTGAACTTATGGGCCATCTCAGCTTCAGCACAAACATCATTCATGTATCGGATGAGCTGGTGCAGTCGATTGAGCAGGATCGTAATTCTGTTACATTGAAAAAAGTGGATATCTGGCGGAATGAAAAAGAGCCATACCGCATCAAATTGGCTTATATGATTGCCAAGCTGAACAATGTACTGGATGAAAACAAATTAGGTCAGCCTGACCGTTATCATAGCGCACAGGATTTGATTGATGAACTGATGATTATTGATCGAAGTCTGCGCCATCATTTTGCCGATTACGTAGCAGATACGACCATTCGCAAAATGATTCGTCAAGTCGAGTTGTTTGGTTTCCATACCGCAGCATTGGATGTGCGTCAGCACAGTAAGGAACATGAAAATGCGATGTCGGAGATTTTGGCGAAAATGAACATTGTAGAAGATTATGCGCGTCTGACTGAAGACGGTAAAATCGATCTGCTTGCTCGTTTGCTGGATGATCCACGTCCGCTTACTTCTCCTTATCACCAATACACGGAGGGAACCAAAGAGTGTCTGGAAGTCTTCCGTACCATTAAGCGTGCCCAGAACGAATTTGGGAACGGCTGTATCACAAGTTACCTGATCAGTATGACGCAGGGCGCAAGTGATTTGCTGGAGGTTATGGTATTTGCCAAGGAAGTGGGCTTATTCACCAAAGGTCACAACGGTGACGTTGTATCTACACTTCAAGCGGTACCGCTGTTTGAAACGATTGATGATCTACATGCGGCTTCGGACATTATGCAGAAGCTGTTCAACCTTCCTGTATACCGCGCAAGCGTAAAAGGACGGAATGAACTGCATGAAATCATGCTTGGTTATTCAGATAGTAACAAGGATGGCGGCGTGGTTACAGCCAACTGGGAATTGCGTGTAGCAATGAATGCCATCACGGCTGTAGGTAATGAACACGGCGTTAAGCTGAAGTTCTTCCATGGACGTGGCGGGGCTCTTGGACGTGGCGGCATGCCACTCAACCGCAGTATTCTTGCTCAACCACCACATACGATTGGTGGGGGCATCAAGATTACGGAGCAGGGAGAGGTTATTTCTTCCCGTTATTCCCTTCAGGGGATTGCATACCGCAGTCTGGAGCAGGCAACTTCGGCTCTAATCACAGCAGCACTTAATGGGCTTGAGCCGCAAGAGTCAGCATCCGAACGTCATTGGGACAGCATCATCAAAGAGATTTCGGAAGTATCTCTGACGAAATATCAGGATCTGATTTTCCGTGATCCAGACTTCTTCACCTTCTTCAAAGAATCAACGCCGCTTCCGGAGGTTGGTGAGCTGAATATTGGTTCTCGTCCATCCAAGCGTAAAAATAGCGATAAGTTTGAAGATCTGAGAGCGATCCCTTGGGTATTCGCCTGGACTCAAAGTCGTTATCTGCTTCCGGCATGGTATGCGGCAGGAACAGGATTGCAAAGTTACTATCAGGATAAAGAGGAAAATCTGGTTGTCCTGAAAGAAATGTATGCAAGCTTCCCATTCTTCCGTACATTAATTGATACGGTACAGATGGCCGTAGCCAAGGCTGATCTGGTCATTGCCAAAGAATATTCAGCCATGACTTCGAACAAGGAAGCCCGTGATCGCATCTACGGTCAGATTGAAGCCGAATTCAAGCTCACAAAAGAGCTGATTCTGAAAATTACCGGAGAAGCTGAAATTCTGGATGATGTACCGGTTATTCAAGAATCCATCCGCCTTCGTAACCCTTATGTGGATCCGTTATCCTACATGCAGGTTCAACTTCTGAGCGAGCTCAGAGATATGCGTGAACGTGGTGAGGATGATACGGAACTGCTTAGAGAAGTGTTGCTGACAATCAATGGAATCGCTGCAGGACTTCGTAATACAGGTTGATTATCAATTTGTTGTGAATGATGATTATATGTAACAAAGTACCCATTACTTTGTTAACTAAAAAGCTCTATTCTCTGCTCTACGGAGTAAGAGATGAAACGGGACTCCTGCGGGAGTTCCCGTTTTTACTGTTTTTGGCGGATATTTGTCATACAGTCTTGATTTTTGACCAAAGTTGATTTACGATTTGATTGGTGAATTACAAGTGTGGACGGGTATCAGAAGACGGAAGACCCATCAGCATGTCTGGGGGAATAAGGGTGGACAATTTGGAGAATAGGCTTATTAAACTGGTGCTCAAGGGCGACCAGAGAGCCTTTGCAGAAATCGTTGAACTATATAAGGACAAGCTATTTCATTTGGCATACCGGATGCTGAACAATCGTCATGAAGCTGAAGACGTTGTGCAGGAGACGTTTTTGCGTGTGTTTCGTAATATGGAGAAGTACGATCCGAACCAGAAGTTCTCAACCTGGATCTACCGGATCGCAACGAATCTGTGTATTGACCGACTGCGCAGAAAGAAACCTTCATACTCATTGGATGCTGAACTGAATGATCAGGAAGGATCTGATGGTTATGCGATGCTCCCGAGTGATGATCGTACACCGGAGAGTGAAGCTCTCCTGTCAGAAACGCAGACACTCATTCGTGAGGCCATTGACAGTTTGCCAGCCAAGTATAAGTCCGTTATGATTCTGAGATATTTACAGGACTTGTCGCTACAGGAAATCAGTGATGTGACAGGTATGCCCGTAACAACGATCAAGACACGCGTTCATCGGGGCCGTGATTTTCTACGTAAAAAATTGGAGTATAAGTTATAAATGTTAAGCGCCTTTAAATATGGGCGAAATTATTTGAAACATATCCGAAACGGATGCGTATGTAATGTATGCAAGTCTTATGCGTGCTTTTTAATGGCACATGGACTAAGTGATTTAAGAAAGGATTGGCTCTCATATGGATTGCAACTCGGCCGTCTCTTTAATGCATGAATGTTTGGATGAGTCGTTGTCCCCGGCCCAGAAGGTTGAACTGAAAAGTCACCTTGTGATCTGTCCGGATTGTCGCATGCGCTTTAAAGAGTTGGAACAGACGGAAATGTTACTCTTTGCCATGAAACACTATTCACCGTCTGCCTCTGATGAGCTGACCAATCGAATTATGAATGCTCTGCCCCAGCCCAAGAGACAGCAAGCATGGCTCAAATGGGTCAAAGGACATCCCGCGCTGACGGCGGCAGCCTTCTTTTTGGTCGTGATGCTCTTTAGCGCCTTGAATTTCTGGAATCAGAATAACGAAATGGTTGTTAAGGGAAATAATCTGGACCAGATCGTGATTCAGGGTAACACGGTTATTGTTCCTGAAGGTAAGTCAATTGCTGGCGATCTTACGATAGAAAATGGAACCGCACAAGTATATGGTGATGTGAACGGCAATCTGACGGTTATCGACGGACAACTGTTTCAGGCTTCAACGGCGCATATTTCAGGTCAGGTGAAAAGTATTGATCAGGCGCTGGACTGGTTCTGGTACAAAATAACCAATATGGTAAATGAAGTGGCTTATCGCTAGAACAGGGTAAAATTCTTCAATGGTATATACCAAGCAGGGTACCTCCAGATTGCATGGGGTACTCTTTTTTTATACGCAAACTTTGTAATTCATGGTAAATGTGATGTTTATGTGCAGTTTGAGACTGCCGTAACTTGCAACCTGAACGTTAACGTTATAACCTAGATACTAAAGAGAACATACTACTACATATAGATAAGCATTTTGCACAAATCAAATAATGCAAAAATGCGGAGACAAAGGATTATATAAAATCCTAATGGGTTAATATGAGATCAGGGTTTACTCATCAATGGGGATAGCGGGGGCTGGCTTATGAATTATTTTGCTGACTTAACGTGGACAGAGTCCATTAAGGACGTTATCGATATATTGATCGTTACCTATATTATGTACAAACTGATTTTGCTTGTGCGGGGGACACGTGCGGTTCAGCTCCTAAAAGGGATTCTGTTCCTTGTGCTGATCTGGGCATTAAGTACGTGGCTAAACTTGTATACGCTCAAATGGTTAATGAACCAGATGTTTACGTTTGGTGTCGTTGCGGTCTTCATTATCTTTCAGCCGGAACTACGTCGTGGTCTGGAGCAATTGGGACGCGGTAAGCTGTTTGGACGTTCAGCGGCAGCGAGTGATGAAGAACTAACCGTGTTAATTGGTGAGATTATTAAGTCAGTTAATTATTTGTCACGGCGTAAAATTGGCGCTTTGGTCGTATTTGAACGTGAAACAGGTCTGAACGATTACACGGAATCGGGCATTAAGATGCACTCTCTGGTCAGCTCGGAGCTGATGATTAACATCTTTATTCCAAATACACCGCTCCATGATGGAGCCGTTATTATACAGGGAAAACAGATTTCGGCGGCAGCTTGTTATTTGCCATTATCAGAGAATCCTTTTATCAGTAAGGAATTGGGAACACGTCACCGTGCAGCGATCGGGATTACCGAAGTTGCAGATGCGATCTGTTTGGTTGTCTCCGAGGAGACTGGACAAGTGTCACTTGCAATGAATGGACAGGTCGTTCGTGATATTAAGGAAGAATCGCTGATTGCCAAACTGTATGAGGAATTGCGCCCAACATCCAATCTTAAAAAGAATGGCTGGACAACCTTCTGGAAACGGAAGGGAGGACGTAACAATGGATAAGTGGTTTAACAATAATAACTTTGCCAAAATACTTGCGCTTGCGGTGAGCCTGCTGCTCTGGTTCATGATTCATCTGGATGAAGTACCAACCACCCCTACGATTACAACAGGGACAACCAACAAGGTTGTGGAACGTACGGTGCCTGTTCAACCTTATGGATTAGATAGCAACAGCTATGTGCTTACTTCATTAAGTACGGATGAGGTCCGGCTGGAGATCAAAGGACAGCGCTCGATGCTAACATCGATTTTTACGAATGACGATTACAAGGTACTGGTTGATCTGAGTCAGGTGAAAGATGGGTCCAATACACTGCCACTTGTACCTGATTTGCCTTCCGGGGTAGAAGTGGTCAGCATGGAACCTTCAATGGTTACGGTGAACGTAGAAAAATTGGGCACCAAATCCTTCAATGTGAATATTGTACCCGAAGGGGAACCATCTGCCGGATACAGCGCTGGAACGCCCGTAACTGAACCTTCGACGCCGGTTAAGGTAACTCTGCCCGAAGGGCAACTCGAGGCTGTAGCGAAGGTCCAGGGCAGTGTGAGCGTGAAAGATGCCAAGGAAGATGTCATACAGAAAAAAGTGAAGCTTCAAGCATACGATGCTGAAGGCAAGGTCCTTGAAAATGCGATTATAACGCCTCAAACGGTTGAAGTCCGAGTTCCGGTCAATCAGCCCTATACATCTGTACCCTTAAGAATCAAATATTCGGGACAGCTTCCGGAAGGCCTGGTACTCTCCACGGTAGAGCCAAACGTGAAAGAAGTCTCGGTTTATGGATCAGAGGATGCGCTTGCAGGTATACAGTCCTACGACCAAGTAACCCTTGATCTTACACAGTTTGATCAGTCGGGTACATCGACAGTTAACGTGGACTTGACGCCGCCTTCCGGTTTTGAGAAAATCGAGCCTAGTTCGATTCAGATCAAGGTAACCATATCACCATTTGACGAGGCAGAGGAGACAACCAAAGTCTTTCCGAACGTCCCCATCACACTTACCGGTGCGGGGAATGGACTGGAAGGGACGCTGGTTACGCCTCGAAGCGGCGGTCTGAACCTCACACTTACAGGCTCAGCAAGTATGCTTGAGGGTCTGAGTAGTGATGATCTCACGTTAACCGGGGATCTTGCTGGACTTGCGGTCGGAACGCATGAGATCAAGCTTGAAGCCGACCTGCCCCGTTATGCCAAACTGGATGAATCATCCACTGCATTGAGTGCGACGGTCAAAATTAGCGAAAAGGCTGAAGATACCACGACCACTCCTGGCGAAGAACCGACGGACGAGGGAACGGTAGCACCTGACCCAACACCAGCAGAGGTTGAAAATGGGGAAACAGAGCCTGTTCCTGGTGAAGAAGAAACGGAATCGAATACGGATACTCAGGATCAGGGCCAACAGGGGAGCACAAGCAGTCGAGGTAATTTAAATAATAATAACAGCGGTACTGGCAGTAAAAGTGGCGCGAATCCGTAAACGTTCTAATTTTAAAATTCTCAAAAAAATAATAATAGTGCTCGTATATGATGCGAATAGAAGGAGTTAAATCATGGGGAAATATTTTGGTACAGACGGTGTAAGAGGGGTTGCCAATAAAGAGTTAACGGCAGAGCTGGCTTACAGCATTGGACGTTGTGGTGGTTACGTGCTTGCAGGTGGTGTGGAAAGACCAAAAGTGGTTATCGGCATGGATACTCGTATCTCGGGATTGATGTTGGAATCCGCACTGGTTGCAGGTCTGTTGTCCATTGGCGCTGATGTGATCCGTCTGGGCGTTGTATCCACTCCGGGAGTGGCGTATATTGCACGTTTGTTGAAAGCTGACGCGGGCGTGATGATCTCGGCTTCCCACAATCCGGTTGAGGATAACGGAATCAAGTTCTTTGGTGGAGATGGCTTCAAGCTGTCTGATGAAACAGAGAACCGGATTGAAGAACTGATGGATGCGGAGACAGATCAATTGCCACGGCCAGTTGGTGGCGGGCTGGGTACTGTAACGACAGATGAAGAATCCCGTTATCATTATCTTGATTTCCTGAAAACGACTGTAAATGAATCGTTCTCTGGACTTAAAATTGTTTTGGACTGTGCAAACGGAGCAGCTTATGAACTGGCACCAAAATTGTTCAGTGAACTAGGTGCAGAAGTCATTGCCATTGGCGCTGAGCCTAACGGCCTGAATATTAATGAGCAATGTGGATCAACTCATCCAGAGAACCTGAAACAAGAAGTGCTCAAACATAAAGCAGATCTGGGTCTTGCTTTTGACGGGGATGCAGATCGTCTGATTGCTATTGATGAGACAGGCGCTGAGGTGGATGGAGACTTCATTCTGTGTATCTGTGGTGATGCGATGAATCGTGCAGGCAAGTTGAAGGACAGTACTGTTGTATCGACCGTTATGAGTAACATCGGATTCTACAAAGCAACAGAGAAACTTGCACTGAAAACAGCTAAAACGGCAGTAGGTGATCGTTATGTGATGGAGGAAATGCGTCGCGGCGGTTACAACTTGGGTGGAGAACAATCTGGCCATGTTATTTTCCTGGATTACAATACAACTGGAGACGGTATGCTGACTGCGATTCAACTCGTGGATACGCTCAAGGCTTCCGGTAAAAAACTGAGTGAACTAAAAGCGCTAATGACCCAGTACCCACAAGTATTGGTGAATGTGCGTGTTGAAGATAAGAGCAAATACGAGGGTAATGCTGCAATCGAGCAAGCTATTGCTACAGTAGAACAACAACTCGGGGATAATGGACGTGTACTCGTTCGTGCTTCAGGTACTGAATCTCTGATCCGTGTTATGGCGGAAGGACCAGATAAAGACGAACTTGAACAATTTGTGTCTCAAATCGCAGATGTGGTGCAAAAAGAGCTGGTATAGGACTGGAAGATGTAAGAGATACCTTCTGCATAAGGTTTTCTTAAGTGAATTGTTGTGTAGAATGAGGCTTAATATAACATGATTTAGGACTTATGCATGGATATTCCTGCGTCCCGGCCTGATGAGACCATAGGTCTGTTTATCCGGTCGGGATTGTAGGTAAATATGCTAAAATTGTCACAGGTACTTTGCTCCATTGCAAAATGGACCTGACGTGCATATAATGAGTGGAGTCGTCATTCAGACACAGAAAGTGAGGAACGTAAGGTTACAGTTATACAAGCGCCAGAGCTTGGAGTTGCGCGGGATGATGTTGATCAGGATTTCTTCTAGGTTGAAGAACGCTGATTAAGATCAACGGCAATCAAGCTGACGAGGTGGAGGTGTTCGGATTGTTCGGCGGGGACCTCCCGGTGAAGCACCAGAGCCGTAAACCGGATTGCGGAAAATGGATAGGTGACTGTCCACACAACGCGCCGGTGCAGGTGCAAGAGTTAAACTAAAATTCAAATGAATGTGCGTGAAGAGCGTAAACAGTACGCGGACGGGAAAATGATGTACATTCATGATTGCATTCATTACAGCTTATGATGACAGCGGGGCGACACGAGGTCGCTCTGATCATTGATAATTGAATAAGTACCAAGTATTCATGAAACGCTAGGCAATCACTCATTTTTCCGATATGCCGCCTCTGCCTGTTTCTCTTCGTGACACAGTATTCATATACAAACGGAGGAAATAAATTATGTGCGGTATTGTTGGATATATTGGTAATAAGAACACTCAGTCGGTATTGGTTGAAGGATTGAAGAAACTCGAGTATCGTGGTTATGATTCTGCAGGTATCGCAGTATTCACACCGGAAGGTCTGCAAATCACGAAAGCTCTTGGGCGTCTTGCGAACCTTGAAGCCAAGCTGGATGGTGCACCACTGGTAGGTAATGCCGGAATCGGACACACACGTTGGGCAACTCATGGTAAACCATCGGATGAGAACTCTCATCCACACACAGATGGAAGCCAGAAGTTCTCTGTTGTGCATAACGGTATTATTGAGAACTACCTGGATCTGAAGGACGAATTGATGGCTCAAGGTCACACGTTCACTTCCGAGACAGATACTGAGGTTATCTCTCACTTGATCGCACGTGAATACAATGGTGATATCGTCAAAACAGTTCAAAAAGTGATCACGTTGTTGCGTGGCGCATTTGCACTGGGTGTATTGACAGAGCATGAGCCAGAGAAACTCGTAGCAGTGCGTCAAGCAAGCCCATTGATTATTGGTATTGGTGAAGGCGAGAACTTCATTGGTTCCGACATCCCGGCAATTCTGGAACATACACGTAACGTGTACATTCTGAATGATGGCGAAATGGCTGTATTGACACATGATGCTGTCGAATTGATGACGATTGAAGGCAACTTTATTTCTCGGGAAATGATTCGTGTCGATTGGGATGCTGTAACCGCAGAAAAAGGCGGATTTGAGCACTTCATGCTGAAAGAAATTCATGAGCAACCAAAAGCATATCGTGATACTATGCTGGGTCGCATCGATAATGAAGGCAAAAAAGTTCAACTTCCTGAGTTGAAAATGACTGAAGAACAAATTAAAAATATCCGTAACGTTCAAATCATTGCATGTGGTACAGCGTACCATGCAGGTCTGGTTGGACGTACAGTGATTGAGCAATTGGTACGTATTCCGGTTGAAACAGATGTGGCTTCCGAGTACCGTTACCGTTCCCCAATCGTGCACAAAGATACACTTGTAATTGTAGTGAGCCAATCCGGTGAAACTGCCGATACGCTTGCTGCATTGCGTGAAGCACAATCCAATGGTGCACATGTACTGGCAATCACAAACGTAGTGGGCAGCTCCATTGCACGTGATGCAGATGATGTTATCGCAACATTGGCAGGTCCTGAAATTGCAGTAGCTTCTACCAAAGCGTATACTTCGCAATTGATCGCGTTTAACTTGCTTGGTCTGTACCTTGCACAAGTTCGTGGTACTCAATCTGCAGAAGAGATTGAACACACGCTGGCAGCAATGCAAGCATTGCCTGAGCAAGTGGAATCCATGTTGGAGCAAGCGGAAGCAATCAAAGGATATGCAGAGCAAATCTCCAAACATGAACATCTCTTCTTCATTGGCCGTGGTCTTGACTATGCAGTAGCTCAAGAAGGATCTTTGAAGCTGAAAGAGATCTCTTATATTCACTCCGAGGCGTATGCTGCGGGTGAGTTGAAACATGGTACGCTTGCATTGATCGAAGACGGTATCCCTGTTATTGCCCTGGCAACGCAGGAGAACGTACTTGAGAAAACAGTGAGCAACATTAAGGAAGTAAAAGCACGTGGCGCAGATGTATTGGCAATTACGTATGAAGAGCACGTAGCACCATTGCTGAAATCCGTAGACCAAGCGTTTGCGATTCCTAAGACGCTGCCACTGCTTAGCCCTGCTTTGTCTGTAGTTGCGCTGCAATTGCTGGCATACTATGCTTCCCTGGCACTGGGTCATGATGTAGATAAACCACGTAACCTGGCGAAAAGTGTAACGGTTGAGTAAGGTAAGGAATTCAGTAAACTAATAAAGTATGGACAAAATAATGGTCCTGATGACTCTAAGTCATCAGGACTTTTTTGATGTTTCAGGAGGGTGGTTCTGAATATTAGAACCACCTTATTTGTGTTTTTGCATTGTAAATTGCGGTCAGTCATTGAACGAAAATCCACCAGATTATAGAGCACCTTAGGAAGAGTACTTTTTGTAATTCTCACATTGAAATATTCTTCGTGCACGAATGTAATCAATTTCTTAAAGAGAGTCCTTAACATTCGCAACTCGTAAGTGCAAATATATCCCCAAGAAGGATGCGGATCGGGCATAAAAGATCATTTGAATGGTAAAGGAAGATGACTGAACGTGACGGGTACATCTTTCAGCAACTCACAAAATGGTATGCCAAGAAGCAACAATGCGCTCGATGAAGAAGCTTATTACGCGAAGTAAAATTATTGACCGTTCAATTCGGACTCAGAACGCGATTGTAATCTGCATGTAAATGAGTGAAGGACATCGGAAAGCGTATAAGGGAAAACCTCACCTACGGTTTGATGAGGAGGAGCAGAATATATTTACCCTTTACTCTAACAGAGGCGTAGAGAAGAAGGCGTGATACAAAACGATGTCGGCTACCATCCGTGTGGACGCTGTGGCCAGTTTCCAGCCAGGCTTTCAGAAATTGGTCAGGTAATCATGTTAAGTTATTACAAAGTGCAAGGAATCGGAACACCGGCAAAGAATATTTAAAGGGAATATGTACCAAATTTACCTGTTAAATGACTGAATGTCAACACTCGTCGAATTCCTCGATTGATGTCAAATCATTCCCAACGTTTCTTCTACATTCGCTCTTTTTAACGAAAAATGTTAACACATAATGTTTTATGAACCAAATTTAACAATATAATGACTATATTTAACAAAAATTTCACTATACATTCTTGTAAATTTTGATATAATTCAACCTAGGTCTTATTCCCTATTATTCTAATAAATGGAATTGTAGGGTTTTTTATACCCATCCAAGCTGTGTGCGAGAGACCAGTATACTGGCTTACCAACAAGCCGGCATGTGGGGACCAACAATTGTGGAAAATGACAGCCTAGAATATGTTGCTCCATGACGTCAGAAGGTTTAGAAAGGAAGGTTCGGAAAGATAGAGCCAACCTTATCCCAATTCCGATGGAGGATGAAGCGAGTGAGCATTTTTGAAAAGCTGGAATCCAACGTAAGATCTTACTGCAGAAGCTTTCCGGTGGTATTCGACCGGGCCAAGGGAGACCTTTTATATTCTGAGGACGGAAGAGCATATATTGATTTCTTTGCAGGTGCCGGGGCACTCAATTACGGCCATAACAACGATTATATTAAAGACCGGGTTCTCGATTACTTGACCTCCGACCGGATTATGCACGGTCTGGATATGTATACAATGGCCAAGCGTGAATTCATCCAGAGCTTCTCCGAGCGGATCCTGGAGCCGAAGAAGCTGAATTACAAGCTTCAATTCTGCGGTCCAACAGGGACGAATGCGGTGGAAGCGGCCCTGAAGCTCGCACGCAAGGCGAAGAAGAGAAGTGGAATATTCGCATTCATGGGTGGCTTCCACGGCATGTCGCTCGGCAGTCTGTCGGCGACAAGCTCCAAGTCCATGAGAGAAGGGGCGGGGCTTCCTCTGGACGGAGTTACGTTCATGCCGCACCCGAGCGGGGCTTTCGCAGAAATGGATACGCTCGGTTATATCGAGAATATCCTGACTGATTCGCACTCCGGAATCGATAAGCCGGCCGCGATCCTGCTTGAAACGGTACAAGCCGAAGGCGGAATTCACGTTGTCGACGCACAGTGGCTACGTGAGCTGCAGCAGCTTTGCCGCAGGCACGATATTCTGCTCATTACAGACGAGATTCAAGTAGGATGCGGCCGGACAGGCGAATTCTTCTCCTTCGAACGTGCGGGGATCGAGCCGGATCTCATTACCCTGTCGAAGTCGATCAGCGGGTACGGCCTGCCAATGTCCCTCCTGCTGCTGAAGCCCGAACTGGATATCTGGACACCGGGCGAGCACAACGGCACCTTCCGCGGCAACCAGCTGGCTTTTGTGGCCGCGAAGGCTGCTCTCGAGTTCCGGGACAGAACCGAACTGGAAGCTCAGGTGAAGCAGAAGGAAGAGTATGTGCGCTCGTTCCTTGATCAAGAAATCAAGCCTCTGCATCCGTCCATCGCCATCCGCGGACTCGGCCTGATCTGGGGCATTGACGTCTCGGGGTTCATGGATGAAGCCGGGGCGAAGCGGGTGACGGATATCAGCTTCGAGAACGGGCTCATCATTGAAAGAGCCGGCAGAGGAGACTGTGTACTGAAGATCATGCCTCCGCTGACCGTCTCGATGGAGCATTTGGCCGCCGGCTGTGACATTATCAAGTCCAGTATGCAGCGGGTGATCTCTCAGGAGACCAAGGATTTGTTAGTAACGACCTAAGCTTGGCCAAGCCGATGGCCGCCCCCGGCAAGAGGCATGAAAGTCCCTTCCGGAGGGTGTGCGGACTTGATGTTAAGGTAGCGCTTTCACCTAAGTGGAAGGCTTTCTCCTTATGCTCCTGCGGTAACGTCAATCAGCATGGAATTCTCCGCAATCCAAGGGCAGTCCCGTTCGTGCCATACGGAGCATTCCTTGAGTCTCATGCAGTGCCCTCGTTAAATTTAATCGTCAAAAAAAGCTCACTACCCCGCAGCCGAATCTTTACTTATCCACACCAGGGCTGTGGGGGAATAATCAAATCGTACATAGAGTGTATCAATACCCCTTAAACATAGGCTTCGTCAAAGGCAGCTCGGGTGCCAAATCAGGAGGTACGGTCGACTTCCTGCTGGTCGGCCGGAACCCTGCGGCAAGCCTTACATCGACAGGAGAAACATTCCTTGTCGTCTATCCCCAAATCCAATTCCGAAACCCATGTTAAACCAAATCCCGTCTTCGGGTGGCTCGTCCGCAGCAATCTTATTGAAGCAGAGGAGTCCGAAGCAGCCGCATCCTTGCGTAGAACGATGTTTGTTGTCCTTTACGCATGGGAGCCGAGCTGTACAGCTGCTAGGCAGAGGATTGCCGCATGCGATCAACCGGACAATCGAAGCGGTGACATGGCGTAAGCCATTGACATTGTTGTCAGATGTTTGAAAAGGAGTGGAGCGTTGCTTCGGCATATGCTCTGCCGGATTGCTTTTACCGATGAAGAGAGGGGAACGATCCAGATGGCTTTTGAAAAAGAAACGTTGTTTTGGAACGAAAAATTCGGTAGTGACGATTATACCTTGACGCGGTTGCCTTACAGCAAGGCTCCAAACTCCCTGGTGCCCAATGTGAAAACCGTTGGCGGTTCGCTTTCGGAGGAAGCGGCGCAGCGGGTCCTTCAAATGAGCAAGGGTGCTCCGCTGGCTGCTTTTATGATTTTGCTCGCCGGTGTTCAGGCACTCTTGCATAAATATACAGGTGCTTCAGACATTCTGGTCGGTATGCCGGTTGTGCCGAAAAAGGGGGAGACGCGTCGATCCGTTAATCATACGGTCATTTTGAAAAACTCGCTTTCGGTGGGGGCAACTTTTAAGACGCTTTTGAGCGAACTGAGGACTTCCTTGCCGGAAGCCATTCAGCATCAACATATTCCGTTCTTGAAAATGACGGAGAAGCTGGATCTGCAATATGCAGAAGGGATACCCTTCGTCCATACGCTAGTATCCCTTAAGGAGTTGCATCTGGACGAAATTGGGCAAAACGTGGTCACGGACTGTTCCTTTGAATTCAGTTTAGCCGGCGGGACGATACAGCTAGGACTGTGTTATAACAAGCACTTATATGACTCCGAGTTCATGAATCGGGTCGTCGGCCATCTGAATCGCCTACTGTCCGTGGGGCTTCATGAGTTGGAGCTGGACATCGTGCGAGCGGACATGCTGTCGGAGGACGAAAAATTTCAATTAATACAAAGCTTCAACGATACCGAGAAGGACTATCCTCGTGATCGGACGATTCATCAGCTTGTGGAGGAGCAAGCGAAGCGTGTGCCCGAGGCGACTGCGGTTGTTTTTGAGGGGCAGCGGCTTTCATACGCAGAGTTGAACGAACGGGCGAACCAGCTGGCGCGTACGCTACGATCGGTCGGTGTGCTGCCCAATCAGTTGGTAGGCTTGATGGTTAGGAGATCGCTGGAGACGGTCATTGGCATTTTGGCGGTTCTGAAAGCTGGCGGTGCCTACGTGCCGATCGACCCGGAGTACCCGGAAGAACGTATTCGCTACATTCTGGAGAACTCGAACGCGCAGCTGCTGCTGACTCAAAGAGAGCTGTTACAGCAAGTCCCGTTCGAAGGGACCGTATTGGCGCTAGATGACAAGCAGGCCTATAGCGACGATGGCTCGAACCTGGAGGCGGCCAGTGGTCCACATGATCTTGCTTATGTCATATATACGTCAGGTACAACGGGCAAACCCAAAGGGGTCATGCTGGAGCACTGTGGTTTGGTCAGCTTGAAGCTGATGTTCGCAGACAGGCTGGGCATTACGGAGCATGACCGGATCGTTCAATTTGCGAGCTTGTCCTTCGACGCATCCTGCTGGGAGGTTTTCAAAGCACTCTATTTTGGCGCGGCTTTGTACATCCCGACGGCCGAGACAATTCTCGACACTCGTCTGTTCGAGAGTTATATGAACGAGCATGCGATTACGGCGGCGATTCTGCCCCCGACGTACAGCGCTCATTTGAACCCGGACCGCCTTCCCAGCTTAACAAAGCTTGTAACGGGAGGTTCGGCGGTATCGGCCGAATTCGTGCAGCAGTGGAAAGCGAAGGTTCACTATTTCAATGCTTACGGCCCTACCGAAGCTTCGATTGTTACGACGCTTTGGGATGCGGATGAGCAGCAGCCGGAGCGTAGAGTCATTCCGATTGGGCGCCCGCTGGCTAATCATCAGATTTTTATTTTGGATGCCCACCTGCAACTTGTTCCTCCGGGAGTGGACGGAGAGCTGTGCGTGGCAGGCGTGGGACTTGCGAGAGGTTACCTGAACCAACCGGAGCTGACGGCAGAGAAATTTGTGGAACATCCGTTTGCGCCGGGAGAACGCCTTTACCGGACAGGAGATCTCGCCCGCTGGCTGCCGGACGGTAATATGGAGTATTTGGGCCGGATCGACCATCAGGTGAAAATCCGTGGATTCCGAATCGAGGTCGGTGAGATTGAAGAGCAGCTTCTGAAGATCGACTCGGTGCAGGAGACGATTGTGATCGCGCGGGAAGGCAAAAGTGGGCAAGAACTGTGCGCTTACCTGGTCGCTAGTCTCCCTCTCACGCTTGGCGAGCTGAGAAGCGCGCTGGCGCAAAAATTGCCGAATTACATGATTCCGGCACATTTTGTTCAGCTTCCGCAGATGCCGCTCACGCCGAACGACAAAATCGACCGCAAGGCTTTGCCTGCCCCAGAAGGAAACGCACTGACCGGTGGCGAGTACGTAGCTCCACGCAATGAAGCCGAGCGGACGCTTGCCGATGTGTGGCAGGCGGTATTGAACGCCGATCGCGTTGGGGTAACGGATCATTTCTTCGAGCTGGGCGGAGACTCGATCAAGTCCATTCAAGTATCTTCGCGGCTTCATCAAGCCGGGTACAAGCTGGAAATCCGGGATTTGTTCAAATATCCGACGATCTCACAGCTTAGCCTGCATGTGATACCGATCGGACGTACCATCGATCAAGGCGAAATTACGGGTGAAACGGCGCTGACGCCGATTCAGCATTGGTTTTTCGAGAGCTCCTTTGCGGACCCGCATCATTTCAACCAGTCGGTGATGCTGTACCGGAAGGAACGCTTCGACGAAGAGATGGTACGTCAGGTGCTGCAAAAGCTGGCCGATCATCATGACGCCTTACGGATGGTGTTCCGCAAAACGGAACAAGGGTTTAGCGCACGGAACCGCGCGATTCAGGAAGACGAGATGTTCACGCTGGACGTGTTCGACTTCAAGGATGCGGAGAATGCCACGCAGACTGTGGAAGCGAAGGCAACGGACATTCAAGCGGGCATCGATCTGGAGAACGGGCCCCTCATGAAGGCGGGACTGTTCCAGTGCGCGGACGGTGATCATTTGCTGCTCGGGGTTCATCATGCCGTGGTAGATGGCGTGTCTTGGCGCATTTTAATGGAGGATTTCGCTCTAGGTTACGAGCAGATTGACAAAAGCGAAGAAATTCGTTTCCCGTCGAAAACAGATGCGTACCGCACTTGGTCCGAGCAGTTGGCTGCTTACGCGCAAAGCCCAGAGATGGCGAAGGAACGGTCCTATTGGCAGGCCGTGGATCAAATGGAGGTTCCGGCCGTGCCGAAGGATATGGAGGCGGACGTTACGACGCAGCAGGACAGCGAATCGCTGTTTGTCCGTTTGGCTCCCGAAGAAACGGAGCTGCTACTGAAGCGGGTTCACCGTGCCTTCAACACCGAAATGAATGATATTTTGGTAACGGCGCTCGGCATAGCCTTACGCAAATGGACGGGGCACGAACGGGTGCGGATCAATCTCGAAGGACACGGACGTGAATCGATCGGAACGGATATCGATATCACGCGTACAGTCGGCTGGTTTACGACCAAGTTTCCGGTCGTCCTGGAGCCGGAAACTGACCGGGATTTGACCTATCAGATTAAACAGGTCAAGGAAAACTTGCGCCGCATTCCGAACAAGGGGCTTGGGTACGGCATATGCCGCTATCTTTCGAAATCGGAGGATGGCTTGGTTTGGGGCGCAGAGCCGGAAATTAATTTTAACTACCTCGGCCAGTTCGACGATGATGTCAACCAGGGCGAGATCGGAGTATCTTCTTATTCCAGTGGCAGCCCGGCTAGCGACCGGCAGGCCCGCAGCTTTTTGCTGGATATCAACGGTATGGTGCTGGACGGTGCTTTATCGCTTGATCTCAGCTACAGCCGGAAGCAGTATCGCAAGGAAACGATGGAAGCCTTCGCTCAGCGGCTTGAGCAAAGTCTCCGAGAGCTCATTACCCACTGCGCAGGCAAAGAGAACACCGAATTGACGCCAAGCGACGTGCAATTTAAAGGCTTGACCATCACAGAATTGGAGCAAATCGCCCAGCGCTCGAGCAATCTCGGGGAAATCGAAAATATTTACTCGCTGACGCCGATGCAGAAGGGTATGTGGTTCCACAGCGCGCTTGACCAGCAAACTGCAGCTTACTTTGAGCAGACGCGGTTTACGATGCGGGGAGCGCTCGACGTCCAGCTTTTTGAGAGGAGCTGGATGGAGCTTGCAAAACGTCATCTGGTGCTGCGGGCGAATTTTGTGAATGGACCAGCGGGCGAGCCGCTGCAAATCATATACCACGATAAGCCAGTCGGCTTTGAATATGAAGAACTGCTTCATTTGCAGGTACATGAGAAACAAGCTTACTTGGATGAAAAGGCCGAGGAGGACAAGCTTCGTGGCTTCGACATGGAACATGATGCGCTCGTTCGGTTTAAGATTCTACGCACCGAAGAGCAAAGTTATCACGTTCTGTGGAGTTTCCAGCATATTTTGATGGACGGCTGGTGCCTGGCTCAGCTGACGCAGGAGTTGTTTGAGATATACTCGGCCCTGACCTCTGGGAAGCAGCCAGCGGGAGGTAAAGGATCGGATTATGGCGATTATATCGAATGGTTGGAGAAACAGGACGATCAGGCGGCATCCGGCTATTGGACAGCGTTCCTGGCAGGCTACGAAGGGCAAACCGTACTTCCGGGGCAAAAGGAACCAGCGCCGAGCGGCAGATTTACGGCTGATCACGTCACCGCCGAACTAGGCAAGGACTTGAGCAAACGGATGGACCGGGTGGCGAAACAGCACCTGGTTACAGTCAATACGCTGCTGCAAGCCGTTTGGGGCGTAATGCTGCAAAAATATAACGGAACAAACGATGCCGTATTCGGCAGTGTCGTTGCCGGAAGACCGGCGGAAATCCCGGGCATTGAGTCTATGATCGGGCTGTTCATCAATACGGTGCCGGTCCGCGTCAATAGCGAAGTGGACACCGTGTTCACCGACCTGATGGCGAAGCTCCAAGAGCGGGCGCTGGATTCCGGGCGTTATGATTACTATCCGCTGTATGAAATCCAAGCTCGTAGCGTGCAAAAGCAGAATCTGATCAACCATATCATCGCTTTCGAGAACTATCCGGTGGACGAGCAGATGGAGCAGGCGGGGGACCAGCAGCACGGCGGCCTGACAATTGCTGACGTTCAGATGGAGGAGCAGACGAACTATAACTTCAACGTGACTGTGATGCCGGGAACCGAGATCGAAATTCGATTCGACTTTAACGCCGAAGTGTTCGATAAAGACAGCATCGAGCGGCTCAAGGGGCATCTCGTGCATCTGCTGGAGCAGGTAACGGATAACCCAGAAATTACTGTGGGCGAGCTGGAACTTGTGACGGAGGCAGAAAAGGCCGACCTTCTCGGACGTTTTAACGACACCAAGACGGAATTTCCGCGCGGGCAGACGCTCATTCAATTGTTCGAAGAGCAGGCGGAGTACATCCCGGATGCAGCCGCCATCTCCATGAATGAGCAAGAGATGACTTACCGGGAGCTGAACGAACGTGTCAACCGCCTTGCCCGTACCTTGCGCAGCCACGGGATATCCCAAGGACGTCTGGTCGCCATTATGGCTGAGCGTTCCATCGAAATGGTTATAGGTATATTGGCAGCACACAAAGCCGGAGCCGCTTACGTACCGATTGACCCGGAATATCCAGAGGAGCGTATCCGTTTCTTGATAGAGGATTCAGGAGCGCAGGTCATGCTGACACAAAGCCGCTTGCGCGAGCGACTGGCGGGTTTGGACTCGGTGATTTTACTGGATGACGAGTCTTTCTATCACGAGGACGGAACAAACCTAAATCAAGGGATTGAAGCGACAGATCTGGCCTGCGTGATCTATACATCAGGCACGACGGGCAAGCCAAAAGGAAACCTTGTTTCACACCGCAACATCGTGCGCGTTGTGCAAAATACAAATTATATCGACATCACCAATCGCGATCATGTCCTCCAGCTTTCGAGCTATTCGTTCGACGGAGCGATTTTCGATATTTTTGGTGCTTTGACCAACGGGGCGCGGCTGGTGCTGGTTCCCCGCGAGACGTTGCTGGAAATTGGTCTACTGGCGGATCTCATCCAGCGCCAGCGCATATCGGTCATGTTTATTACGACGGCTTTCTTCAACGTGCTTGTAGATGTGAATGTCAATTGTTTTCGGGATGTCCGGGCGATTTTGTTTGGAGGAGAGCGTGTCTCGGTTGGTCATGTACGTAAAGCACTCGCCCATCTTGGAGCGGGTAGGCTCAACCATGTATACGGACCGACGGAAAGCACGATATTTACCACGTACCTTCCGGTCGACTTCGTTGATGAGTCGGCGCTTACCGTTCCTATCGGACGACCAATCAGCAATACGACGGTGTATATCGTCGACAGCCGGAATAAGCTGCTGCCGATCGGCGTGGTCGGGGAGCTATGTGTCGGCGGAGAAGGTTTGGTACGGGGCTACAATAACCGGCCGGAACTGACGGCGGAGAAATTTGTGCACAATCCTTTTACGTCAGGAGAGCGCATGTACCGGACGGGGGATTTGGCGAAATGGCTACCGGACGGCACGATTGAATATGTGGGACGAACGGACGACCAAGTGAAAATCCGTGGCTTCCGCATAGAGCTGGGCGAGATCGAAACTCAGCTTCAGAAAGTGGAGGGAATTCGGAAAACGACAGTATTTGCGCGGGAAAACGTGTCCGGCGAAAAGCAGCTTTGCGCCTATTATGAAGCGGACTGTGAGCTTCCGGCGGCCGAGCTGAAGAGCGTGCTGTCTCAGGAACTGCCGGCCTATATGATCCCGACGTACCTGATCCAGTTGGAGCGTCTCCCGCTGACGACGAATGGCAAGGTTGACCGCCGCTCCCTCCCGGCACCTGAGGAGAGCTTGCAACCGGGCGAAGGACATACTCCGCCTCGGACTCCGCTCGAAGCCAGCTTGGCTGAAATATGGAAAAGCGTGCTTGGATTGGAGCGCATCGGGGTTCATGACAACTTCTTTGACTTGGGCGGCCATTCCCTGCGGGCAACGACACTGGTGAGCAAGGTGCATCAGGAGTTGAACGTCGAGTTGCCTCTGCGCGACGTATTCCGCTACTCAACGATCGAACAGATGGCTCTCGCCCTCTCCCGGATCGAAGAACATTCGTTCTCGTCGATTCCGCTGGTAGGCGCAAGAGCGTATTATCCACTTTCCTCAGCTCAGAAGCGGCTGTTTATCCTGAATCAGCTGGAAGGAGCCGAGCAGAGCTATAACATGCCGGGTGTGCTGCTGCTCGAAGGATCAATTGACCATAGCCTGCTGGAGAAAGCTTTCCGCGGACTGATCCAACGTCATGAAACGTTGCGAACCGGATTTGAGGTCGTACAAGGCGAAGCGGTACAGCGTATTTACGAGAGCGTTGATTTTTCCGTCGTGTGTCGACATGCGAACGAGGAAGAAGCGTCTGCAGTCGTGCAGGCTTTTATCAGACCTTTCGACTTGGCGAAGCCACCGTTGCTGCGTGCTGAGCTCGTAGAGCTGGCAGCCGATCGTTATTTACTGATGTTTGACATGCACCATATCATCTCCGACGGGGTTTCGATGGACGTGTTCGTTGAGGAACTCGTTCGTCTGTATGGCGGTGAGTCATTAGAGCCTTTGCACATTCAGTACAAGGACTATGCGGTATGGCAGCAATCGGACGAGCAAAAAGTGCAATTGAACCGCGAGGAAGCTTACTGGCTGGACCGTTACCGGGGCGAGCTGCCGGTTCTGGAAATGCCAACGGACTATCCGCGTCCTGCTGTACAGAGCTATGAGGGACATACGCTGACGTCCTTCGTGGACGAGGCAACGAACGAAGGCTTGAAACAGCTGGCCGCTCAAAGAGGAACGACGCTATATATGGTGTTGCTTGCCGCATATACCGTGCTTTTGCATAAATACACAGGTCAGGACGATTTGATCGTCGGAACGTCGATTGCGGGCAGAACGCACGGCGACACGCAGCCTTTGATCGGAATGTTCGTCAACACGCTGGCGATCCGCAATTATCCGGCTTCGGAGAAGACCTTCCTGTCGTATTTGGAAGAAGTGAAAGAAACGACTTTAGGCGCTTACGAGCATCAGAATTATCCGTTCGAAGAACTCGTCGATAAAGTGCAGGTTAGCCGGGATTTGAGCCGCAACCCGCTGTTTGACACGATGTTCTCCCTGCAAAACCTGGAGGAGTCAGAGTTTGAGCTGGAAGGGCTGAAATTGTCCCCGTACCCTAGCGAATATGGTATGGCCAAGTTCGACCTGAGTGTGGATGTTACGGAAGAAAATGGCGGACTGGAGTGCAACTTTGAATTCGCAACGGCTCTTTATAAAGAAAGCACGATCCGGCGGCTGTCGATTCATTTTGGACATTTGCTTGCGGCGATTGTAAGCCATCCGAATGCAAAGATCGCTGAGCTGAACTTGTTGACGGCAGATGAAAAAGAGAAGATTCTCGGCGCGTTTCACCCGATGCAATCGGAAGTGGCTCCTGTGGCCGCGTTCCACCGACTGTTCGAGGAACAGGCGGAACGTACACCGGAAGCGGAAGCCGTTGTCTACGAGAACGTTCGGCTGACGTATGCGGAGCTGAACGTACGGGCGAACGGCTTAGCGGCCACGCTGCGCGCAAGTGGAATCGGCCGGGAGGAGATTGTTGGCATTCTCGCCGAGCGCTCGGTGGACCTGCTGGTGGCCGTGCTGGCCGTCTGGAAAGCAGGCGGGGCATATGTACCGCTTGACCCGGATTATCCGGCGGACCGCGTGCGGTTTATGCTTGAAGACAGCGGAGCGAAGGTGCTGCTGACACAAACGCTGCTGAGAGAGCGTGCTGAAGCCTGGCTCAGCCAAGAGGAACTGGCACTTGCAAAGGTCTTGTACCTCGACGACGAAATGTCATACAGCGAAAACCGGGAGAATGCACCGCTTGGTTCCAGCATGGTTTCCGGTAAAGTCTCCGGCGAGCTGACGGGTGCTGTGAACAGCGATGATCCGAGTCATCTGAAGGTTACTGGCTTGGACAGCTTTCATGAAGCTCGTCCTGAGGACCTAGCGTACGTGATCTACACGTCGGGGACAACAGGCAAGCCGAAGGGTGTAATGATTGAGCACCGCAGCTTGGTGAACACGGCAGCGGGCTACCGGCGGGAATACCGGTTGGATCAGTTCCCAGTCCGGCTACTGCAACTCGCTAGCTTCTCATTTGACGTGTTCGTGGGTGATATCGCACGCACGTTGTATAACGGAGGCACCATGGTCATTGTACCGAAGGATGATCGGATTGATCCGTCTCGCCTGCACCACTGGATAGAGCGGGAGCAAGTGACGATCTTTGAATCAACACCAGCACTGATCGTACCGTTTATGGAATACGTGCACGAGCAAGGGGTGGAGTTGAGCGGGATGGAGCTGCTCATCACAAGCTCGGACAGCTGCAGTGTGGCGGATTACCGGACCTTGCAGGAGCGTTTTGGCTCATCGTTCCGCATTATTAACGCCTACGGCGTGACGGAAGCAGCGATCGACTCCAGTTTCTATGACGAGGAGTTGGCGAAGCTGCCGCAGACAGGTCATGTGCCAATTGGAAAAGCATGGCTGAATGCGAAGTTTTACATCGTGGATGCACATCTAAATCCTGTTCCAGTCGGTGTGCTGGGCGAATTGGTTATCGGCGGAGTTGGGGTAGCACGTGGGTACTTGAACCGTCCAGAGCTGACGGAAGAGAAGTTTGTAGACAGTCCTTTCACCGCTGGTGAGCGGTTGTATCGCACGGGAGACTTGGCGCGGTGGATGGAAGACGGCAACGTGGACTTCATCGGCCGGATCGACAACCAGGCAAAAATCCGGGGCTACCGGATCGAGACGGGGGAGATCGAGTCGCAGCTGTTGCGGGTGGAAGGTGTGCGCGAAGCGGTGGTGCTGGTCCGAAGTGACGCGAACGGGCAAAAGGCGCTATGCGCGTATTACACGCCGGATACCGGAGTTGAGCTGGTAGTGAACGATCTGCGCAGGGCGCTGGCACAGGAGTTGCCTGGGTACATGATCCCGTCGTACTTTGTGGAGCTGGAGCGTCTACCTCTGACACCGAACGGAAAGATAGACCGGAAGGTGCTGCCAGCGCCGGAAGGGGAAGCGGGAAGCGGAACGGAGTACGTCGCACCGCGCAATGAGCTGGAAACGAAGCTGGCGTCGATTTGGCAGGAGGTGCTGGGGCTTGCGAAGGAGATTGGTGTTCACGACAACTTCTTCGACATCGGTGGCCACTCCCTGCGCGCGACAACGTTGGTCAGCAATATTCATAAAGGGTTGAACGTGGATCTGCCACTGCGCGACGTGTTCCGCCATTCCACGATCGAGAGCATGGCTACCGCCATTTCTCGGCTGGATCAGCAGATATTTGTTTCCATTCCGGTGACGGATGGCCGAGAGGTGTACCCGCAATCTTTTGCTCAAAAACGTCTCTTTATTCTGAATCAGCTGGAAGTTGCGGAGCTTAGCTACAACATGCCGGAAGCGATGCTGCTGGAGGGTGCTTTGGACCGGGCAAGGTTCGAAGAAACGTTCCGTAAGCTCGTGGCGCGGCATGAAATGTTGCGCACCGGGTTTGAAATGGTGGATGGAGAAGCATCACAGCGGGTTTACCAGGACGTGAATTTTGCGGTGGAGTTCTATCAAGCGGATGAGCAAGAGGTCGAAGCGGTGGTTCACGGTTTCGTCCGTCCGTTTGACTTGGCTAAGCCACCGCTGTTGAGGGTAGGCCTTGTTGAGCTGGCTTCGGAACGCCATATTCTGATGTACGACATGCATCATATTATTTCTGACGGCGTTTCAATGGAAATCTTTGTTGAAGAATTCGTGCGTTTGTATGGTGGAGAGCAATTGGAGCCGCTGCGCATTCAGTACAAAGACTACACCGTTTGGCAGCATTCGCAGGAGCAGCAGGAACGGCTTCAGCATCAGGGGGCGTATTGGCTGGACATGTTCCAGGGCGAGCTTCCGGTGCTGGAAATGCCGACCGACTATCCACGTCCGGCTGTACAGAGCTACGAAGGTCAAACGCTGGAGTTTTCCTTCGACGCTTCAAAAACCGGCGGCCTGAAACAGCTGGCTTCGGAAACGGGCACGACGCTGTTTATGGTGCTGCTTGCGGCGTATAACGTGCTTTTGCATAAATATTCAGGTCAGGAAGACGTAATCGTTGGTACGCCGATTGCCGGAAGGAATCATGGAGATGTGCAGCCGTTGATCGGGATTTTCCTAAACACGCTGGCGATTCGCAGTTATCCGTCTTCGGAGAAAACATTCCTGTCATATCTGAACGAAGTCAAAGAAACAACTCTGCGTGCCTTTGAGCATCAGAACTATCCGTTTGAACAATTGGTGGACAAGGTGCAAGTCACCCGTGATTTAAGCCGCAATCCGCTCTTCGACACGATGTTTACGATGCAGAATACGGAGAACGAGCAATTTGAGCTAGAAGGGCTTCGCCTGATTCCTTATCCGAGCGTACTTGATACTGCGAAGTTTGATATCAGCTTGGATGTGGGCGAGGAGAACGGCGGCTTGGATTACAGCTTTGAATATGCGACAGCTCTTTACAAAAGGGAGACGATTGAACGGCTGGCAAAGCATTACGAGCAGTTGCTCCTGACAATTGTAAACCGTCCAGATGCGAAGATTGCCGAGCTGAACTTGCTGACAGCAGAGGAAAAAGAACAAGTTCTCAATGCGTTTAATCCAGCGCAGCTAGAAGCGGCTCCTGCGGCTACGTTCCACCGTCTGTTTGAGAAACAGGCAGAGCGTACGCCGGAAGCGGAGGCCGTTGTGTATGAAAATAAACGCCTAACGTATGTGGAGCTGAACGAGCGAGCGAACCGCTTAGCGCTCACGCTGCGTGCAAATGGCATCGGCCGGGAGTCAATCGTTGGCATTCTCGCCGAGCGTTCGGTGGACTTGCTGGTGGCCGTGCTGGCCGTCTGGAAAGCCGGCGGGGCGTATGTACCCCTCGACCCGGATTATCCGGCGGACCGCGTGCGGTTTATGCTCGAAGACAGCGGAGCGAAGGTACTGCTGACACAAACGCCGCTGCGAGAACGTGCCGAGGCCTGGCTCCGCGAAGAGGAGCTGGCGCTGATGTCGGTGCTGTACCTCGACGACGAAGTGTCGTACAGCGAAGATCGGGCAAATGCTCCGATGTGCTTTGATCAAGGCTCCAACATGGCTTCCAGTCGGGTCTCTGGCAAACTAACGGGGGCTGTGAACGGTGCGGATCGGAACCATCTGGATGTTGTGGATGATGTTGATGTTGTTGGCATGGACAGCTTCCATGAAGCCCGCCCAGAGGATCTGGCGTACGTGATCTACACATCGGGAACGACGGGCAAGCCGAAAGGTGTGATGATCGAGCACCGCAGCCTGGTGAACACGGCGGCGGGTTACCGGCGGGAATACCGATTAGATCAGTTCCCGGTGCGGTTGCTGCAACTCGCCAGCTTCTCGTTTGACGTGTTCGTGGGCGACATTGCCCGGACGCTGTACAACGGAGGCACGATGGTGATTGTGCCGAAGGACGACCGGATCGATCCTTCTCGTCTGCACTACTGGATAGTGCGGGAGCGAGTGACGATCTTCGAATCAACACCGGCGCTGATCGTGCCGTTTATGGAATACGTACATGAACAGGGGTTGGAGTTCAGCGGGATGGAGCTGTTGATTACAAGCTCGGACAGCTGCAGTGTGGCGGATTACCGAACCTTGCAGGAACGCTTCGGCTCGTCGTTCCGCATCATTAACGCTTACGGTGTGACGGAAGCGGCGATCGACTCCAGTTTCTATGACGAAGCGCTGACGAAGCTGCCGCATACAGGCCATGTGCCGATCGGCAAAGCGTGGTTGAATGCGAAATTTCACATCGTGGACGCACATCTGAATCCCGTACCAGTCGGCGTGCTGGGCGAACTGGTCATCGGCGGCGTCGGCGTGGCGCGTGGGTACTTGAACCAACCGGAGCTGACGGAAGAGAAGTTCGTAGACAGTCCGTTCGCTGTGGGCGAGCGGTTGTACCGCACGGGAGATTTGGCGCGGTGGATGGAAGACGGCAACGTGGACTTCATCGGGCGGATCGATAACCAGGCAAAAATCCGGGGCTACCGGATCGAGACGGGTGAGATCGAGTCGCAGCTGTTGCGTGTGGAAGGTGTGCGCGAAGCGGTGGTGCTGGTTCGAAGTGATGCGAATGGGCAGAAGGTGCTGTGTGCGTATTACACGCCGGATACTGGAGCGAAGCTGGCAGTGAACGATCTGCGCAGTGCCCTTGCACAGGAGCTACCGGGTTACATGATCCCGTCGTACTTCGTGGAGCTGGAGCGTCTGCCTCTGACACCGAATGGGAAAATAGACCGGAGGGCGCTGCCAGCGCCGGAAGGGGAAGCGGGAAGTGGAACGGAGTATGTCGCACCGCGCAATGAGCTGGAAATGAAGCTGGCGATGATTTGGCAGGAGGTGCTGGGGCTTACGAAGCAGATTGGCGTTTACGACAACTTCTTCGACATTGGCGGCCACTCCCTGCGAGCGACGTCACTGGCAGGCAAGGTATTTAAGGAACTAAACGTCAACCTCCCGCTGCGCGACGTATTCCGCCACTCGACGATTGCGGCGATGGCCGAGGCGATCGCCCCGATGGAACGGCGGGAGCATGAGGCCATTCCTCAAGCGGAGCAGAGAGAGTATTACCCTCTGTCCTCCGCGCAGAAACGGCTGTTTATTCAGCACACGCTGGATGGAGCAGATCAGCTTTACAACATGCCGGAACTGGTGCAGGTGGAAGGTGAGTTTGATTTAGACCGGTTGGAAGCCGCCTTGCGGAAATTGATAACACGGCATGAATCGCTGCGCACCGGTTTTGAAATGATGAAGGGCGAAGTGGTTCAGCGGATATACCCACAGGTCGATTTTGCTATCGAGCACCATCAAGCGGATACAGAGGATTCAGATCAAATCGAGCAGATCGTCCGCAACTTCGTTCGTCCGTTTGATCTCGGCCAACCGCCGCTGTTGCGCGCCGGGGTCATCGAGCTGGAGCCGCACCTGCGTATTCTCCTTTTCGATATGCACCATATCGTGTCCGACGGTGTATCGATGGCGATTGTGATGGAGGAGTTCTCGAGTTTCTACGCCGGAGAACAGCTGCCACCCCTGCGCATTCATTACAAGGATTATGCCGTTTGGCAGCAGTCGAAGGCCCACCGAGAGCGAATCGGGCGGCAGGAAGCGTACTGGCTGCAAACCTTCGAAGGCGAGCTGCCCACGGCGGACCTGCCGATGGACTACGAACGGTCTGCCGTTCGTAGCTACGAAGGCGCGCATGTGGAGTTCGACGTCGAAGCTTCTCTCTCTGCGCAGTTACGCGAATTGGCTACCGAGTGTGAAAGCACACTGTTCATGGTGCTGCTTGCGGCCTATACTGTGTTGCTGTCCAAGTACAGCGGTCAGGAAGACTTGATCGTGGGCACCCCGGTGGCTGGAAGAACTAACGCCGATTTGGAGCGGGTCATCGGCATGTTTGTTAATACGCTGGCGCTCCGCAATCGTCCGTCTGGCGACAAAACGTTCTTGTCCTACCTGGAAGAAGTGAAGGAAACGGCTTTGGGTGCTTTTGAGAACCAGGATTATCCATTCGAGGATCTCGTGGAACGGTTGAATGTGAAACGGGAGCCGGGCCGCTTCCCGTTGTTCGATGCCGTTTTCGACTTGCAAAATATTGAAGAACGAGACGCCGAACTGGAAGGGGTCAGCCTGAAGAATTACGAGCTTGACCCATTGGAAGAAGCGAAGTTTGATCTGACGCTGTTTATGTATGAAAACGAAGGGGCGTTGAGCGGGGGCTTCTTCTACGCCACCAAGCTGTTCAAAGAAACGATGATCCGCACCTTGACTGAGGATTACCTGCGGGTACTGTCTCAAATTGCGGAAAATCCACAACTCGAGCTAAGCCGAATTGAATGTCATAAACCGGCGGCAGGCGCAAAGAGTGCCGTCGATACGATCGAATTCGCATTCTAATGTTACAAGCGCGCTTCCGTCATCAAGCGACAGCGCGTGTATCCCAAGGAAAACGCGAACAACATGCAAGCCCGTAAACGCGCAGGCCGAAAGCAAGCTCTTTCGGACCTGCGTCGGGGTATGCGGTCACTTCATTTTTAGGGGAGGTACGAATGAAATCGTTATTTGAAAAGGAAGAACGGTACTGGAGCGGCAAGTTTGACGCAGATGATAGCCTGAGCTTCCTTCCCTACAGTCAATCCTCCAAATTATCTGTGGGTGGCGAAGCTGCGGCAGAGCCGGACTTGCTTCACCGTACTCTCCCGAGCGAACTCTCGGAGAGAATCATTGGCCTCGCCAGCGGTTCGGATTTGGCTCTGTACATGATTGTTTTGGCAGGAGTAAAAACCCTGCTGTTCAAATATACCGGGCGGGACCAAGTGCTGGTCGGCATGCCTTCGTATAGCGCAGACCAGGGCGAGACGCCGCCGCATGACATCTTGGTGATCAAGACATCGGTAAGCAGCCAGACTACGCTGAAAACGCTGCTTGGGGGCATCAAAGGCTCCATCGGCGAGGCGCTGGAGCATCAGCACCTGCCTTTTCGAAAAATGGTGGAGCAGCTCCATCTGAGCTATAAGGGGCATGGCCTTCCGGTCGTCAACACCATCGCATCCTTCGCCCCGATTCACCCGGAACCGCTGGGTAACCGTGTGGCGGCTGATACCGTTTTTCGCTTCGACCGCCAAAACGACTCCATCAAGCTGGAAATAAGCTTTGACGGACAGCGGTACGAGCGGGCATTTATGGAGCAGGCGGCCGACCATCTTGTTCGGTTGCTGTCCATGCTTTTATTTCAGCCAGATCTGGAGCTTGGACAAGTCGATATGCTATTCCCAGTCGAGAGGGAGATGCTGCTCAAGGGATTTAATGACACCGAAACCGAGTTCGAGCGGGGGAAAACGATTCATGGCTTGTTCGAAGAACAGGCGGAGCATCACCCGGATAACGTGGCCGTCGTCATGAACGAGCGGCAATTGACCTACCGCGAGCTGAACGAGCGATCCAACCGCCTTGCGCGGAAGCTGCGGGAAAATGGAGTAGAAGCAGACCAGCTGGTAGCGATTCTGGTCGAACGCTCGCTTGATATGGTCGTCGGCATTCTGGCAATTCTTAAAGCGGGCGGAGCCTTCGTGCCTGTCGATCCCGACTACCCGGAGGAGCGCATCCGCTTCATGATCGAGGATTCAGGCGCACCGTTATTGCTGATTCAAAAACATCTGCACGAGAAGACCGACTTTGAAGGAACACGCCTTGAATTAGACGATTTTGTTTGGGGCGATAGCGGGGCGGAATCCACTGGTGTACTGGATGCTTCGAATCTGGAGCCGGCCAGCGGTCCGAATGATCTGGCTTATGTCATCTATACATCAGGTACGACGGGCAAACCCAAAGGGGTCATGCTGGAGCATCGTGGTTTGGTCAGCTTGAAGCTGATGTTCGCGGACAGGCTTGGCATCACGGAGCATGACCGGATCGTTCAATTCGCCAGCCTGTCATTCGACGCGTCCTGCTGGGAAGTGTTCAAAGCGCTCTATTTTGGCGCAACTTTGTACATCCCGACGGCCGAGACGATTCTCGACAACCGGCTGTTCGAGAGTTATATGAACGAGCATGCGATTACGGCGGCGATTTTGCCTCCGACGTACAGCGCATATTTGAACCCGGACCGCCTTCCCAGCTTAACGAAGCTTGTAACGGGAGGTTCGGCGGTATCGGCCGAATTTGTACAGCAGTGGAAGGAGAAGGTCCACTATTTCAATGCTTACGGGCCTACCGAAGCTTCGATTGTTACGACGCTTTGGGATGCGGATGAGCAGCAGCCGGAGCGCAGAGTTATTCCGATCGGGCGCCCGCTGTCCAATCACCGGATTTTTATTTTGGATGCCCACCTGCAGCTTGTGCCTCCGGGAGTGGACGGCGAGTTATGCGTGGCAGGCGTAGGGCTTGCGAGAGGTTACTTGAACCATCTGGAGCTAACGGCAGAGAAGTTTGTGGAACATCCGTTTGTGCCGGGAGAACGCCTTTACCGGACGGGAGATCTCGCCCGCTGGCTGCCGGACGGCAACATCGAATACCGGGGGCGGATCGATCATCAGGTGAAAATCCGCGGCTACCGGATCGAAATCGGCGAGATTGAAGAGCAGCTGCTGAAGATCGCCGCCATGCAAGAAACGGTGGTGCTCGCCCGCGACGACGCGAACGGCCATAAGCAGCTTGTCGCTTATTACGTTGCGGAAACGAGGCTGGCGGCGCATGAACTCAAGGAGCAGCTCGCCAAGCAGCTTCCGGGATATATGATTCCTTCGTACCTCGTGCAGCTTTCGCGGATGCCGCTGACCCCGAACGGGAAAATCGACCGCAAAGCGCTACCCGCACCAGAGGAAGCCGCCACTGGAGGAACGGAATATGTTGCGCCGAGAACACTGCTCGAGATGAAGATCACCCGTGTCTGGCAGGATACACTTGGCATTCCACAGGTCGGCGTAAAGGATAACTTTTTTGAGCTGGGAGGCAATTCCTTAAGTCTGATTAGGCTCGTTCAAGCCGTTTACGATGAAACGGGCATCGAGATACCGCTGAATCGCCAATTCCATCATGTAACCGTTGAAGCCATGGCTTTTGGAGAGGAGGATCTGGGTCTGGATAAAGGGGGAGACTCCTTCATTAAGCTAAATAAAACAGGGGATCTGAACGTGTTCTGCTTCCCTCCAGGCAGCGGCTTCGGCATCGGTTACCGAGAGCTTGCAAGCAGACTAGACGGCCGATTCGTGCTTTACGGCATTGATTTTATCGACGATGTCATCGATTACGAGGCCATGCTGAACCGTTATGTGGATGAGATTGTTCGTATCCAGCCTGAAGGACCCTACGTGTTGCTCGGTTACTGCTTCGGAGGCAACCTGACGTTCGAGGTAGCCAAATCGATGGAAAGAAGAGGGTATTCCGTAACGGACGTGCTCATGGTGGACTCGTGGATTAAGGACACACTCACACCTTATGAAACGTCTGAGAAAGAGCTTGAAGAGATGCTTGCGGATTTCGACGAAGAAGAGAAGGAATTAATGAGCAATCCGCTCGTGCGGGAGCGTGTTCATCGGAAGATCAAAGCCACCTTGACGTACGAAGCGCAGCTTATTAATTCAGGAACGATAACTGCCCGGATTTACGAACTGATTGCGAAGGACAGTGAAGCGTTCCGCCTGGAGCACCAGTTGCCGTCTTGGCAGAGGGCAACGACGCAAGCTTACGCCGATTACCGGCTTGAGGGCGCACACGAGGAGTTACTGGAACTCACGCGCGTGGACGAAACGGCCGTTGTCATCCGTGACATCTTAGTGCAAATCAAGCAGCAGATCGAAGCGGAGGCAGGGGTCCTGCATGGGAGCTGACCGGCAGCCGTCTGTTCAAGGACAAGGCACAGCGGCGCCTTCCAAGCGCCGAACCGCTTATGCCACCTGGAAAGCGTTCCGCTGGCTGATGTCCTATGTAAGCCGTCACAAAGGCTGGATGATCGTCGGTATCCTGTCCGCAATTGCCGCCGCGGTTATTGAGATATGGACGGGACGTTTGGTCGAGCAGCTGACCACACAGGCCGAGAATGGGGCGGGGCCTATCGTTCTGCAGATCGTGTACACGGTCTTTGTGGTCATCTTGATCGGTGTGCCGGCGAAGTTTTTCATGAGCTTTGGTGTGGAGCGAAGCAGTGCCTCTGCGGTGCAGGATATCCGCAACCATGTCATGCGTCATATCGGCAAACTCCCGGTCCCCTATTTGGAAAAGCAGCACTCCGGCGACGTGTTGTCGCGGATCAACAACGATCTGCAGCTCATCCAGCAATTTATGATTCGGGACCTCGCCCAGTGGTTTTATCATCCGCTATTATTTATCGGCTGTTTCGCTTATTTGATGTATCTCCAATGGGAGCTGATGCTGTACAGCCTGCTGTTATTTCCCGTAGCACTGCTGGTTTCCCAATGGATCGGCAAGCAGTTGGAACAGTTGACGGAGGAAGCCCAGGCGAACATGGGCCGAATGAACGTCAACCTCCAGGATACGCTTGGGGGGATGCCTATTGTAAAAAGCTACCTGCTATCCGGTATGTTATCTCGCTCCTACCAAGTGCTGCTGCAATTGACGGCTCAAAAAAAGCTGGCCGTGAAAAAGCGGGAAGCCTGGGTCAACCCGCTGCTTTCTACGCTGATGATTAGCCCGATCATTTTCGCCGTCAGTTACGGAAGCTATTTGATCTACAACGGGCAGCTAGGCGCGGGAGAACTGATCGCCTTCCTGTACTTGCTTAATCTGTGTCTGGAGCCGCTGGAGCATATTCCCGAGCTCATCACGCGCACGTTCGAAATGACCGGTGCCCTGAGAAGGGTCTCCGAAATCGTCGAGCAGCCGACCGAAACGGAAAATGGCCGTTTGCTTCCAAAAGCGAGCGCCGCCCCCATCCAGTTTCAGAACGTAACCTTCGGGTATGAAGAGAATTCCCCGATTCTGCGGAATGTTAACTTCTCGGTGCCGGAAGGCAAGATGATTGCGCTTGTCGGAGCGAGCGGCGGAGGAAAGAGCACGGTGTTTAAGCTGGTATGCGGCTTTTATCCACTTCCGGAGGATCAGGGCGAGATCCGCGTGTTCGGAAGCCTGATCCACGGTGCAGATCCAGAGCAGCTTCGGTCGCATTTTTCCGTGGTAACCCAAGATTCATATTTGTTTAGCGGTACGATCGCCGAAAATATCGGCTATGGGCGGGAAGAAGTGTCGATGGACGAGATTATCGAAGCCGCCAAAGCCGCTCAGGCTCATTCTTTCATTATGCAGCTTGAGGACGGTTACCAGACGTATGTCGGAGAGCGCGGCGGGTTTTTGTCCGGTGGGCAACGCCAGCGCATTGCAATGGCTCGGGCGTTTCTGAAGGATGCTCCCGTTCTGCTGTTGGACGAGCCCACATCGGCACTTGATCCGGAGTCGGAAAGCGCGGTTCAGGAAGCGTTGGGCGTATTGATGAAGCAGAGAACGACCATGGTTATTGCCCACCGGCTTTCTACGGTACAAAACGCCGATGAAATTTGGGTTATGGAACAAGGAAGTATTGTCGAAAAGGGCACTCATGAACAATTGCTCGAGAGGAAGGGACTGTACGCCCAGTCGTATTACCAGGAGTTTACCGAGTCTGCCGAACGCAGGGAGGTGTCGTACACATGAAAAAGGGCGGAAGGCTATCACAAGTGAAAGAACTCGGCTACTTGCTCACGTTTATGAACCGCAAGCGCAAAACCCAGTACGCGATTGGCCTTGCTGTAACGGCGCTCACCCAGACATTGTTTCTGATTGCCTTCAGCTTGGTCGTACATAACTTGGTTGATTTCGCCGTGTCTCGAGATACGTCCCTGATGGTGGAAGCTTTTGTTATTTTGGGCGTGGCCCTGTTTCTGGAAAATATAATTTCTCCCTGGTTCATTTACTTATACCAGCGCAGTGTCGAGCTGACTGTGCTGAATATCCGCAAACGTCTTTATGACAAGCTGTGCCGGGTGCGGCCGAGATTCCTGGAGCAGAACCACCATGGGGACTTGCTGTCGCGGGTGAACAACGACGTAACGACCGTTGAGTTTACATTCTCGCAGGTTTACTTCGTTTTGCTGCTTCAAGTTGTCTTCTGCATCGGCTCCATTGTCTCTATGGCGGTGATCGATTGGCGGTTTGCTGGCGTATCCTTCGTCATTCTGCTGCTGTCCTCTCTGGTCAGCCTGAAATTTGCACGGGATATCCGCGCTTTGTCCGAACAAGGCTTGCGTACACTCGGTAAAATGACCGAAAAATTTAAAGATTTTATGGGCGGCATTCAAATTGTGAAGCTGTTTCGCATCCGCACGATTTACGGCCAGTACGAGGCGTTGAACGAACAAATGACGCAAACGCTTCGGCAAACTGCGAAAAAGAATGGTATGCAGGCTGCGGTGAACCATTTTATCAGCTACGTCACGTTTTGCGGCATCATCGTCATCGGCAGTCTTCTTTATGCTTACGGATTGATGGGAATGGGAAGTGTCGCCGCTCTGGCAGTTTTGCAAGTGAATCTGACGCACGCCTTGTTGAACCTGGGGATGGTTCTGTCGATGACCCAAAATTCGCTCGCGGGCGCTCACCGGATTCAAGAGGTACTAAGCGAGGAAGAGGAACCGGAGCGTCTGGGATCTTCTCGTAGCGAGCTTGTATCGGAGGCTGCGGTGGAGTTTCGCGATGTGGAATTTTCCTATCAGGCAGATAAAAAGGTACTTGTCGACATGTCAATGCAAGTGTTTCCTGGTCAGGTCGCTGCGATCGTAGGAGCCAGCGGCAGCGGTAAAAGTACGCTGATTAAGCTGTTGCTCGGCTTTTATCCTGTGGACAGCGGAGATATCCTGCTTCAGGGTAAACCTTTCGGCCATTACACGCTGGAAGAAATCCGCAGGCAGATTGCATACGTTCCGCAGGAGCCGTTTTTGTTTACAGGCACGATTGAGGAAAATATCCGTTATGGAAATCCGGATGCAACGGATGAAGAAGTGGTGGAAGCGGCCAAAGCGGCGTACGCTCACCATTTCATTCAGGAACTTCCTGAACAGTATAAAACGCCGGTGGGAGAGAGAGGAGCGTCGTTGTCAGGCGGACAAAGGCAGCGAATTGCGATCGCCCGGGCGATTCTCAAAAACGCCCCGATTCTCCTGCTGGACGAAGCGACTTCTGCATTGGATAACGAATCCCAACATTGGGTACAGCAAGCTCTGAACGTATTGATGAAGGGGCGCACCACCATTTTGATTGCGCATCGTCTCAGCACTGTGGAACATGCGGATTTGATTACGGTCATGAATCAAGGAACGGTCGTGGAACGGGGCCGCCATCAGGACCTGCTGGCGCTCGGAGGTTATTACGCGCGGCTGTACGGCTAGACCCGCTTTACGGCGGGCGGCTTCCTGCTGATATTCAGGTATAAAGCCTATCTACAAACAATCTCTAATACGGGAGTGTGTCGATGTGAGAGAGAATACGAACAAGCAATATGGATTAACGCAAGCCCAGCGCCGGATATGGTTCATGGAAATTATGAATCCGGGCACATCCATCACGATGCTTTCCGCGACCTACCAGATTACGGGCGAGATCGACACCAAGCTGCTTGAGCAAGCGGCGGCAGAGATTGTCAAAACCTATGACGCTTTCCGAATCCGCATTAGCGGGGATATGCAAAATCCAACGCAGTGGTTCGAAGAGCTGGAGAATGTCCAAACCAGGATAAGCCACCTCGAAATAGGCACGACCGAACAATTCTATGCTTGGGTGAAAGAAGTAACCGAAAAACCGGCCAGTGTGTTCGACGAACACCTCTACCAATTTACGATGATCCATTTTGCGAACGGCCAAGTATGGCTTAATTTGACTATAAATCATATCATCGCCGATGGCTTGTCCGTCACTGCTTTGCTGCATGCGGTGATGGAAAAATACCTGGAACTTCGCAATGGCATCTTCAGGAGTTACCAGGCCCCATCCTATCTGGATTATATTTCAACTGAGCATGAATATGAGCAATCGCAGCGTTATCAAAAAGGCAAGGAATATTGGCTGACCAAGTACAACACTTTGCCTGAAACGAGCGGCATTAAATCGGTTCCGCCATTCTCGATTGGCAGCGAATCGAATAAACGTTCCATCACTTTGGATGGTTCCCGCTATGACCGCATTCTGGCTTTTAGCGAACAATATCAGGTTAGTTTATATACGTTATTTTTGTCCGGCATGTACGTCTTATTGTATAAGCTGACCGACAGCACCGATGTTCCAGTCGGCACGGTGTTTGCCAATCGCACCAGCAAGAAGGAAAAAGAAACGATCGGTATGTTCGTCAGCACCGTGGCTACGCGGATTAGTCTGAATCCAGTTGGGTCCGTGCTTTCCTTGATCCAAACGGTTTCCAAGGAAAATACGGCGGATCTGCGGCATCAGAAATATCCTTATAACCAATTGATCCAGGATTTACGCGAACAACACGGCCGCAACGATCTTTCGGAGTTGTTCCGCACGTCTCTGGAATATCTGCCTTTGAAAATCGTGGAGTACGAAGAAATCAAGGTACGTCTGGAGGCTCACTTTGCTAGACACGAGATGGACGATCTACTGCTGCGCTTCGACCATATGCTGAATGAAGGCCATGTCATTCTCCATGCTTCCTATCGTACCGGCCTGTTCGAGACGACCGAGATTGATCGCATTATGGAGCAGTATGTAACCGTTTTGGACCAGTTTCTTGAGACTCCCGAACTGCGGGTGCGCGAGATTTCTCTGTTGAGCGATGAGGAGAGACACCGTATTCTGGACGTGTTTAACCCGCCGGTGGCAGCACTGAGCGAGGGAATAGCGTTTCATCGGTATGTCGAAAAGTTTGCCCGAGACATTCCGGATCACCCGGCAGTTGTTTACATGGACAAACAGCTGACTTACGGCGAATTGAACAAACGCGCCGAGCGGCTGGCTGCGCTCCTTCGTGAACAGGGCGTGGGAAGGGAGACGATTACGGGGATCTGGGCGGAGCGCTCGGTGGAACTGCTGGTCGGTGTGCTCGCCGTATGGAAAGCCGGCGGAGCTTATGTACCGCTGGACCCCGATTATCCTGCGGAGCGGATTGAGTACATGCTCAGCGATAGCGAAGCATCGGTGCTGCTTACGCAGCGTCATCTGTTGGAGGGGGCCGGAGGTTGGCTGGCCGATGACCGGCTGAAGCTTCAAGCAGTCTATGCGATGGACGATGAACAGATGTATAACGGGGATACCTCAGCCGTGGAATTTGAATCTGCTGACAGTGCCCCACAAGACTTGGCTTATGTGATTTACACCTCCGGTACGACGGGACGCCCAAAAGGCGTCATGATCGAGCATGGTAGTCTCATGAATACGGCGGATGCGTACCGCCGCGAGTACCGGTTGGATCAGTTCCCGGTGCGGTTGCTGCAACTGGCGAGCTTCTCGTTTGACGTGTTCGTTGGAGACATCGCGCGGACGCTGTATAACGGAGGAACGATGGTAATTGTGCCAAAGGATGACCGGATTGATCCGAACCGCTTATACGGCTGGATTCGGGACCAAAACATTACGGTATTTGAATCGACACCTGCGCTTATCCTACCGTTCATGCAGCATATTTATGAAGAAGGGCTGGACGTCAGCTCCATGCATTTGCTGATTACCAGCTCGGATGCTTGCAGTGTCACCGATTACCGATTGCTGCAGGAAAGATTCGGCGGACAATTCCGCATCATCAACAGCTACGGCGTTACCGAAGCGGCCATTGACAGCAGTTTTTACGATGAGCCGCTGGACAAGCTGCCATTGTTGGGTCATGTGCCGATCGGCAAAGCCTGGCTGAACGCCCGGTTTTACATTGTCGATGCCGGGTTAAAGCCGGTTCCTGTAGGGGTTCCGGGTGAGCTTGTCATCGGCGGCGCCGGGGTGGCGCGCGGGTATTGGAACCGTCCGGACCTAACCACCGAGAAGTTTGCAGACAGCCCGTTTGTGCCTGGAGAACGTCTGTATCGGACAGGAGATTTGGCCCGCTGGCTGGAAGACGGCAACGTTGACTTCATCGGCCGGATCGACTATCAGGTGAAAATTCGCGGGTTCCGGATCGAACTCGGTGAAATTGAAACGACCCTGCTCAGTTTCCCGGGGGTCAAGCAGGCTGTGGTGACTGACCGTACGGATGAGCAGGGGCAAAAGTATTTGTGCGGTTACGTGGCGGGGGATGTTTCCTTGCAGCTGAGCGATCTGCTGTCCCAATTGAAGCAAGAGCTGCCGGCCCATATGGTCCCGGCCCGACTGGTGTCTCTTGATCAGCTTCCGCTCACACCGAATGGCAAGATTGACCGTAAAGCGCTGCCTGAACCGACCGGAGAGATAGAAGCCGGCCGTGAGTATGTGGCTCCTCGCACAACGCTGGAAACAAGACTTGCTCTTATTTGGCAGCAGGTGCTGGGTATTGTGCGAGTTGGAGTCCAAGACGATTTCTTTGACCTGGGTGGTCATTCCTTGCGGGCCTCCGCGCTTGTTTCCAAGATTCGAAAAGAGCTGCAAGTCGAGGTTCCGCTGCGGGACGTTTTCCGCTACACCACGATCGAACAGCTTGCCCAAAGAATTAGCGGTTTAAAGCAGCAGGAAACCTATGAGATTACAAAGGCGGCAGAGACCGAGTACTATCCGGTTTCATCCGAGCAAAAGCGTCTGTACGTCCTGCGCCAGCTTGACGCGGCCGAGCGTAGCTACAATATGTCGGCGGCGCTTCTTCTCGAAGGCAAGCTGGACCGCACGCGCGTAGAGTACGCATTCCGGGCGTTGATTCAGCGCCATGAGACGCTGCGTACCGGGATCGAGCAGGTTCAAGGCGAGCTTGTGCAGCGCATCTATGACGAGGTGGAGTTTGCTGTAGACTATTTCCAGGCGAGCGAGGGAGAAGTGGACCATGTGGTGGAAGCATACTATCACCCGTTTGATCTGACTAAGCCGCCACTTCTTCGCATCGGCCTGATCGAAGTCGCCGAGGATCGCCACATCCTGTTGTTTGATATGCATCACATCGTCTCGGATGGCATCTCGACAGCATTGCTTTTCGACGAGTTCAGCCGCCTGTATCGTGGTGAGGAGCTGGCTCCGTTGCGTATTCAATACAAAGATTATGCCGTTTGGCAGCATTCCGAAGCCTACGGGCAGTTGATCCAGCCGCAGAAGGAGTACTGGCTGGAACAGCTGTCGGGCGAGCTGCCTGTATTGGAACTGCCGACGGACTTCCCGCGGCCTGCGGTGCAAAGTTTTGACGGCCGGACCGTGAAGTTTGATATTGGGAAAGAACGGACGGAAAAGCTGAAAGAACTGGCCGCACGGACGGGCACGACCCTGTACATGGTGCTGTTGTCTGCTTACTCGATCCTTATGCATAAATATTCGGGTCAGGAAGAACTGATCGTGGGAACGCCGATTGCCGGAAGAACGCAAGAAGAAGTGCAGCCAATCGTAGGTATGTTTATCAACACGCTTGCCATTCGCAGCCATCCGGAGCGTTCCAAGCCGTACCTTAAGTACCTGGAAGAAATGAAGGAAATCACACTCGGGGCTTTTGAACACCAAAATTATTTGTTCGAAGATTTGGTGGAAAGTCTTCACATTCCGCGCGCGACCGGCCGGAATCCGCTCTTTGATACGTTCTTCTCCCTGCAAAATACGGAGAATGAGCAAATTGTCATCGAGGGGCTGGAGCAATCGTTTTATCCGTTGGAAAACCGAACGTCTAAGTTCGAGCTGCTTCTGGACATTTCGGAACTGGATGGCCAGCTCGAATGCCGGTTGGAGTACGCTACGGCTTTGTATAAACAGGAGACCGCGGAGCGGTTCGCCAGACATTATGACAAGCTACTCGAAACTATCGCAACAGCGCCGGAAGGGGATATTGCTTCGCTGGAAATGCTAACCGAGCAGGAAATCCGTGAACTGGTGCGCGGTTTTAATGATTCGGAGGCAGACTACCCGCGTCAGCAGACGATTCATGGCTTGTTCGAAGAGCAGGCGAAGCTTTATCCGGATAACGTGGCCGCCGTCATGAATGAGCGGCAGTTGAGCTACCACGAACTGAACGAGCGATCCAACCGCCTTGCGCGTAAGCTGCGGGAGACAGGAGTCGAAGCGGATCAGTTGGTAGCGATTCTGGCCGAACGTTCGCTTGATATGGTCGTCGGCATTCTGGCGATTCTCAAAGCGGGTGGAGCCTACGTGCCTGTCGATCCCGACTACCCGGAGGAACGCATACGCTTCATGATTGAGGATTCGGGCGCACCGTTATTGCTGATTCAAAGGCATTTGCATGAGAAGACCGACTTCGCAGGAACGCGCCTTGAATTGGACGATTTCGTTTGGGGCGACAAAGGGGCGGACTCCGCTGATGCACTGGACGCTTCGAATCTGGAGCCAATTTCTGGCCCGGGTAACTTGGCTTATGTCATCTATACATCGGGAACGACCGGCAAACCCAAAGGCACGTTGATTGAGCATAAAAACGTCGTGCGTCTTTTGTTCAACGACAAGAACCTGTTCGACTTTGGGCCGTCTGATACGTGGACGTTATTCCACTCGTTCTGCTTCGATTTCTCCGTCTGGGAGATGTACGGAGCACTTCTGAATGGAGGAAAGCTGGTTATCGTACCGCCGCTTACGGCAAAAAATCCGGCCGAGTTCCTGGCACTGCTGAGCCGCGAACGGGTCACGATTTTGAACCAGACGCCAACATATTTCTACCAACTGCTGCGTGAGGTTTTAGCAGACCATGCGTACGATCTGCGGATTCGCAACGTCATCTTTGGCGGCGAAGCGCTCAGTCCGTTGTTGCTCAAGGGTTTTAAGACAAAGTACCCGGAGACAAGGCTGATCAATATGTACGGTATTACCGAAACGACGGTTCACGTAACGTATAAGGAAATTACATGGATCGAGATGGAAGCGGCGAAGAGTAATATCGGCAAGCCGATCCCAACGCTGAGCGTGTACGTTCTGGATGAAAACCGCCGCCCTGTACCGATCGGCGTAGCAGGCGAAATGTACGTAGCCGGTGAAGGCCTGGCGAGAGGATACCTGAATCGACCGGATTTGACAGCGGAAAAGTTCGTTGATTCCCCGTTTGCGGAGGGGGGAAAACTGTATCGCTCAGGCGACTTGGCGGCCTGGCTGCCGGACGGCAACATTGAATACCTCGGCCGGATCGACCATCAGGTCAAAATCCGCGGGTACCGGATCGAGCTGGATGAAATCGAGACGCAACTTCTGAACGTGGAGGGCGTGGAAGAAGCGGTGGTGCTCGCCCGTCAGGACAACGAGGGAGAGAAGGCACTTGTTGCCTATTTTGTTGCAGACCGGACGCTGACAGTCAGCGAAATGAGAACCTCGCTGGCACAGGGAATGCCGGGATACATGATCCCGTCGTATTTCGTGCAGCTGGAGCGCATGCCGCTGACGTCTAACGGAAAAGTGGACCGCAAAGCGCTGCCGGAGCCGCAAGGAGGTTTGCAAACGGGCGTCGAATATGTAGCGCCGCGTAACCTTACGGAGTCTCAGCTTGTGAAAATCTGGGAGGAAGTGCTGGGTTACTCCGGCATTGGAGTCCTGGACAATTTCTTCGAGCTCGGAGGGCATTCCTTGCGGGCGACAAATCTTGTCAGCAAGATTCGGAAGGAAATGAACATTGAACTTCCGCTGCGCGATGTGTTCCGCTATATGACGGTAGAATCGATGGCAGAGGTTATTGCCAGCTTGAAAGAATCGCAGCACAGCTCGATTCCAAAAGCGGAAGAGAAAGCGTACTATCCAGTTTCCTCTGCGCAAAAAAGGCTGTATGTCCTGCACCAGCTAGATAGCTCGGAGCTGAATTACAACATCCCGAGCGCCTTGCAATTGAAAGGGGCTTTGAACGAGGCCAAAGTGGAAAAGGCGCTGACTACTTTGGTGGCCCGGCACGATATGCTGCGCACCGGTTTTGAAATCGTGAATGGAGAGCCGGTTCAGCGTATTCATCCGCTCGTAGATTTCAAGGTCGAGAAGCTTCAAGCAAGGAAAGATCAGGTCGCGGCCATTCTGGAAGGCTTCATTCAGCCCTTTGACTTGACCCAGCCGCCTTTGCTGCGCGCCCTGCTGATCATACTTGAGAAAGAGAAATTCCTGCTTGCGCTGGATATGCATCATATTGGTTCCGACGGTCTTTCCATGGACGTGCTGCTACACGAATTTGTGGGGCTTTACAATGGGGAAGAATTGCCGGAGCTGCGGGTTCAATACAAGGATTACGCCGTTTGGCAGCAATCCGACGAGCAATGTCAGCGTATCAAACGGCAGGAGGAATACTGGCGCGGGGTATTCAGCTCCGAGCTTCCGGTTCTTGAGCTGCCTCTTGATTTTTCCCGCCCAGCCGTCCGGCAGTTTGACGGTCAAACGCTCACGTTTGCGCTGGATGCGGAGAAAAGCGAAGCTCTAAAACGGCTTGCCGGAGATTCGGGGGCGACGCTGTACATGCTTCTGCTGGCTGCTTACTCCGTATTGCTTCATAAATACGCGGGACAGGAAGATATCGTAGTCGGCACTCCGATTGCCGCTCGTTCTCACGCCGACCTGCAACCGATTATCGGCATGTTTGTCAATACGCTGGCCCTTCGCTTGGGTCCGACGGCAGAGCAGACGTTCCTGGATTACTTGCAGGATGTGAAGGAAACGACGATTGGAGCCTACGAGCACCAGGACTATCCGTTCGAGGAGCTGGTGGAAGCTCTTCAGGTGAGCCGGAATTTAAGCCGGAATCCGCTGTTTGACACCATATTTTCTTTGCAAAAGCACGAAAGCCTGGATTTAGCCCTAGAAGGCTTGCAATGGTCGCTGTTTGACATCGAGGAAAAGAGAGCAAAGTTTGATCTTAGCCTGGATATCGTGGAAGAGGGTAACGAGTTGGTTTGCAAGATCGAGTACGCTACCTCGTTGTTTAAACAGGAAACGATGGTACGGCTGGCGGGTCATTACGAGCAGCTTTTGGCATCGATCCTGGCTCAGCCGGGTGCGAGGATCTCGGATTTGAATATCTTGAAGGATAGCGAAAAGCATGATTTGCTGGTCGGGTTTGCCGTGTCGTCTTCGACTCTGGCGAAGCAATCCGCCTCAGAGGGTCCAGGCTTGGAAGTGGATGAGTCGTGGAGAGAGAGAACGATCCACGAGCTGTTCGAGGAGCAAGCAGAGCAAACGCCGGAGCAAGTGGCCGTTGTCTATGAGGACAGCAGCCTGACTTACCGGGAGTTGAACGAGCGGGCGAACCGGCTGGCGAGATCCTTGCGTGCCTCTGGCGCACAGGCCGATCAGCCGATCGCGATCATGGCCGAGCGCTCGCTGGAGATGATCGTGGGCATCTATGCGATCTTGAAGGCCGGGGGCGCCTACGTGCCGATCGACCCGCAATTCCCGCTGGAGCGCATCCGCTACATGCTCGAAGATTCGGGCGCTAGGCTGCTGCTGATTCAGAGCCATTTGCGGGAAAGCGCGTCATTTGCCGGGACAGAGCCACTTGGCGGTCTATCGCTCGTCGATCTGAACGATCCATTCGCGTATGACGAAGACGGCTCGAACCTGGAGCCAGCGAGCGGACCGGAGCACTTGGCCTACGTCATTTACACATCGGGCTCGACAGGCAACCCCAAGGGCGTCATGGTGGAGCACCGTCCGGTGATCAACCGGCTGTTGTGGATGCAGAATGCTTATCCGATTGACTCCAGGGATACGATTCTGCAAAAGACGGCGATCACCTTCGACGTTTCCGTGTGGGAGCTGTTTTGGTGGGCTTGGACGGGGGCCAAAGTTTGCTTGTTGCCGCCGGGCGGAGAGAAGAATCCCGAGACGATTCTGGACACGATCGAACGGCAAGCCGTCACCACGATGCACTTTGTGCCGTCGATGCTGCACGCCTTCCTCGAATATGTCGAGCGTCAGCCGAGCGAAGATCTGGGTAACAAGCTGTCTTCGCTGAAACGGGTGTTTGCAAGCGGGGAAGCGCTGGCGACATCGCATGTGAGCCGGTTCTGGCAGTGGATTTCGTCATCCGTGAATCAAGCGCAGCTGATCAACCTTTATGGGCCTACGGAAGCGACGGTTGATGTCTCGTACTACGATTGCGGACCGGAAGAGGCGTATGTATCGGTGCCGATCGGCAAGCCGATCTCGAACATCCGGCTGCATATTGTCAAGGAAGGGACGACAGCGCTACAGCCGGTCGGCGTGCCGGGCGAGCTGTGCATCGCGGGCGAAGGTCTGGCTAGAGGCTACTTGAACCGTCCCGAGCTGACCGCGGAGAAATTCGTAGAATGTCCGTTTGCGCCGGGCGGGCGGATGTACCGGACGGGCGATCTGGCCAGATGGCTGCCGGACGGCAACATCGAGTATATGGGCCGGATCGACCATCAGGTGAAAATCCGCGGGTACCGGATCGAACTCGGCGAGGTGGAGGCGCAGGTCCTGAAAGCGGCGTCCGTCCAAGAGGGGGTTGTCATCGCCAGAGAGGACGAAGCCGGTCAGAAGCAGCTCTGCGCGTACTTCGTGGCGGACAAGCCGCTTGCGGCGAGCGAGCTGCGAAGCGCGCTGGCGGAGGATCTGCCTGCGTACATGATTCCGTCCTACTTCGTGCAGCTGGAGCGGATGCCCCTCACACACAGCGGGAAGCTCGACCGCAAGGCGCTGCCCGCACCGGAAAGCAGTATGCTCGTTGAAACGGAATACGTGGCGCCCCGGACGGCGGCGGAGCAGACGTTGGTTGCGGTGTGGCAAAAGGTGCTGGGAACGGGTCGTCCGATCGGCGTGATGGACAATTTCTTCGAGCTCGGTGGGGATTCAATTAAATCGATCCAGGTGTCGTCCAGGCTATATCAGGCCGGGTACAAGCTGGAAATTAAGCATTTGTTCAAATATCCGACCGTAGCGGAATTAAGCCCGTATCTCCAGTCGGTCTTAAGACGCGCCGATCAGGTGGCAGCTACGGGAGAGACGGGGCTGACGCCGATTCAGCGCTGGTTCTTCGAGCAGTCGTTCACCGAGCTGCACCACTTTAACCAGGCGGTGATGCTGTACCGGGAGGAAGGCTATGATGAAGCTGCGCTTCGTCAGGCCGTGCGGAAGCTGGCCGAGCATCACGATGCGCTGCGCCTCGTCTTCAGCCGGACCGAGAGCGGGTATGCGGCATGGAACCGGGGCATCGCGGAAAGCGATGGCGAGCTCTACAGCCTGGAAGTGATCGATTTCCGCGGAATGACGGACTGCGCGCAGGCGATCGAAGCCAAGGCGAACGAGCTTCAGCGCAGCATTGACCTGCAGGTAGGGCCTTTGCTGAAGCTCGGCTTGTTCCGCTGTGCGGATGGAGATCATCTGCTGATCGCGATCCACCACTTGGTCGTAGACGGCGTATCCTGGCGGATTCTGCTTGAGGATTTTGCTGCCGGCTATGAGCAGGCGCTGCAAGGGCAGCTGATCCGTCTGCCGCTCAAAACGGATTCATTCCAAACGTGGGCGAAACAGCTCGCTGATTATGCGAACGGTCCGGCGATGGAAAGCGAGAGAGCGTATTGGCAGCATATCGAGCAATTGACCTATGAGCCGCTTCCGAAAGATTTTGAACAAGGCACATCCAAGCTGAAGGACAGCAGGCTCGTGACCGTCCGCTGGACGGCGGAGGAAACCGAACAGCTGCTGAAGCAGGCACACCGTGCTTACCATACGGAAATGAACGATTTGTTGCTTGCCGCGCTTGGCCTCGCGGTACAAGCTTGGAGCGGTCGGGAACGCGTGCTGGTGAATCTCGAAGGCCACGGTCGGGAAGAACTTTTGCCGGATGTGGACATTACACGCACGGTAGGCTGGTTTACAAGCCAATTCCCTGTCGTTCTGGAGCCGGGTCACGTCCAGGCGCTCGGTCATCAGGTGAAACAGGTGAAAGAAAACTTGCGCCGCATTCCGAACAAAGGAATCGGCTACGGCATCCTGCGTTATTTGTCGGCGCCGCATGACGGCGAGCGCTTTGCTTTAGAGCCGGAGATCAGTTTTAACTATCTGGGTCAGTTCGACCAGGATTACGAAAGCAGCGGCTCGCAGCCTTCTCCGTTCAGTCCGGGCTCCGATTCAAGCCCGAATGCTGTGATGAATTATGTCCTCGATATCAACGGCGTGGTATCGGAAGGCGTGTTGGAACTTACGATCCGTTATGGGGAAACCCAGTATCAACGGGAGACTGTTGAGCGCCTGGGCACCCTGCTTCAATCGAGTTTGCGTGAAGTCATCAGCCATTGCGTATCGAAAGAGCGGCCGGAGCTTACACCTAGTGACGTACTGCTTCAAGATGTGACGGTGGAGGAACTGGAGCGGCTGTCAGAACATACGACGGCACTCGGCGAACTGGAGAATGTATACACCCTGACTCCGCTGCAAAAAGGGATGTTGTTCCACAGCTTGCTGGATGCCGATTCGGAAGCTTACTTCGAACAGGTGACCTTCGATCTGTATGGAAGCCTGAATGTGGAAGCCTTCACCCGCGGATTGGATACGCTGGTACAGCGAAATGAGGCGCTGCGGACCAATTTTATTACCGGCTGGAGAGACGAGCCGATTCAAGTGGTATTCCGCGAGCGGAAGTGTGAAGTGTACTTTGAAGATATTCGCTCGGCAAGAGATGAACACCCGGAGAAGACGATAGCCGATTTTGTCAGCGCGGATAAAGCGAACAAGTTCGATTTGGCCCAAGGCTCGCTGATGCGCGTTACAGTTTTGCGTACGGGCGACGAGTCCTACCAAGTGATCTGGAGTCACCATCACATTTTGTTGGACGGCTGGTGCATGTCTTTAATGATCAAGGAAGTGTTCGACACCTACTTCGCGTTCCAGGAGCAACGGACGCTGGAGCTTCCTCCGGTTACCTCGTACTCTCGGTATATCGAATGGCTGGAAGCTCAAGATGCCGCAAAAGCTTCGGGTTACTGGTCGGAGTATTTGGCGGGTTACGATCAGCAGACCAAGCTGCCGCAGGAGAGAACGCAGGTGAAACAGCATACTTTTGAAATGGCTGAGATCGATGTGGAACTCAGCAAGGAACTGACTGGGCAAATCGAGCGGGTGGCGCGCCAGCATCAGGTGACGCTTAATACATTCATGCAGACCGTATGGGGACTGGTTCTGCAGGTATACAACAACAGCGATGATGTTGTATTTGGCTCCGTCGTATCCGGGCGTCCAGCGGAGATTCCGGGTATCGAAAGCATGATCGGTCTGTTTATTAATACGATCCCCGTCCGTATTCAAGGTAAAGCCGAGGAGACGGTAGCCGATATTTTGAGAAAAACCCAGGATCAAGCGCTGACATCGGGAGCTTACGAAACGTTCCCGCTGTTCGAAATTCAGTCGCTGAGCGAGCAAAAGCGCGACTTGATCAACCATATTATGGTCTTTGAAAATTATCCGATGGAAGAACAGATTGAGCAGGTTGTCGGCGGAGGCCAAGAAGCGCTGAAAATCGCTAATATCCAATCGCCGGAACAAACGAACTACGATCTGGACATTACGGTCATTCCGGAAGAGCGTATTTTGCTTCGGTTTACGTACAACGCACTGACGTTCAGAGAACATGACATCAGGCAGATCCACGGTCATTTTGCCCGTGCATTGGAGCAGGTTGCGGCTAATCCGAATGTTCGTGTACATGAGTTAGAGCTTTTGACGGCGGCGGAAAAAGAAGAAATTGTCGGCGCGTTTAATCCGGTGCAGCCGGAAATGGCTCCTGTTGCAGCGTTCCATCGACTGTTCGAGGAACAGGCGGAACGCACGCCGGAAGCGGAGGCCATCGTATACGAGAACGATCGGCTGACGTATGCGGAGCTGAACGAGCGGGCGAACCGCCTGTCGACCACGCTACGTGCAAGCGGAATAGGCCGGGAGACCATCGTTGGCATTCTCGCCGAGCGTTCGGTCGATTTGCTGGTGGCCGTGATGGCCGTCTGGAAAGCGGGAGGGGCGTATGTACCGCTTGACCCGGATTATCCGGCGGACCGCGTGCGGTTCATGCTGGAAGACAGCGGAGCGAAGGTACTGCTGACACAAACGCTGCTGCGAGAGCGTGCCGAATTCTGGCTCGGCGAAGAGGAACTAGCACTGGAGAAGGTGCTGTATCTCGATGACGAAACGTCATACAGCGAAGATCGAGCGAATGCACCAATGGACTTCGGCCAAGGCTCCAGCATGGTTTCAGGTCTGATCTCCAGCGAGCTGACGGGTGCTGTGAACGACCGTAATGAGAGCCATCCAAATGATGTTGATGTTGTGGGCATGGACAGCTTCCATGAAGCCCGTCCTGAGGACTTGGCGTATGTCATCTACACGTCGGGAACGACGGGCAAGCCAAAAGGCGTGATGATTGAGCACCGCAGTCTAGTGAACACGGCGGCGGGTTACCGGCGGGAATACCGGTTGGATCAGTTCCCGGTAAGGCTGTTGCAGCTCGCCAGCTTCTCGTTTGACGTATTCGTGGGCGATATCGCGCGGACGTTGTACAACGGCGGCACGATGGTCATTGTACCGAAGGACGATCGGATTGATCCGTCTCGTCTGCACTACTGGATAGAGCGGGAGCGAGTGTCGATCTTTGAATCAACGCCGGCACTGATCGTGCCGTTTATGGAATACGTGCATGAGCAGGGGCTAGAGTTAAGCAGTATGGAGCTGTTGATTACAAGCTCGGACAGCTGCAGTGTGGCAGATTACCGGACCTTACAGGAACGGTTTGGCTCGTTGTTCCGCATCATCAACGCCTACGGCGTGACGGAAGCGGCAATTGACTCCAGTTTCTATGACGAGCAGTTGGCGAAACTGCCGCAGACAGGCCATGTGCCGATTGGCAAAGCGTGGTTGAATGCGAAGTTTTACATCGTGGATGCACATCTGAACCCGGTGCCAGTCGGCGTGCTGGGCGAATTGGTTATCGGCGGAGTCAGTGTGGCGCGCGGGTACTTGAACCGTCCAGAGCTGACGGATGAGAAGTTTGTAGACAGTCCTTTCACCGCTGGTGAGCGACTGTATCGCACAGGAGACTTGGCGCGGTGGATGGAGGACGGCAACGTGGACTTCATCGGGCGGATCGATAACCAGGCAAAAATCCGGGGCTACCGGATCGAGACGGGCGAAGTCGAAGCAAAGTTGCTGAGTGTAGGTGGCGTGAAGGAAGCGGTCGTTGTTGTCAGGGAAGATCAAGAAGGGCAGAAAGCGTTGTGCGCTTATTATACAGTGGAAAAAGGCTTGACGGCGGCAGATGTGAAACGGGCGATCTCCAGCGAGCTACCGGGATACATGATTCCGTCGTATTTCGTCGAACTGGAGCAATTGCCTCTAACGCCAAATGGGAAAATTGACCGGAAGGCGCTGCCAGCGCCGGAAGGGGGAGCAGGCGGAGGCCGCGAATACGTGGCACCGCGCACCGAACTGGAGGCAACACTGGCCGTCATTTGGCAGGAAGTGCTTGTTCGGGAGAAGGCGGTAGGCGTAACGGACAACTTCTTCGACCTCGGAGGACACTCCCTGCGGGCGACAACACTTGTCAGCAAAATGCATAAGGAGCTGGGCGCCCAATTCCCGCTTCGCGACGTATTCCGCTACTCGACAGTTGAGGAAATGGCTGTGGCTATGGAGCATTTGGAGATCGGCTCGTTTATGGCTATTCCGGCTGCGGAACCTAGCGAGTATTATCCGCTCTCTTCTGCGCAGAAACGTCTCTATATCTTGAACCAGCTGGAAGGAGGCGAGCTGAGCTACAACATACCAGGAGCTATGCTGCTCGAAGGGCAGCTCAACCGGCAGCAGTTTGAAGAAGCATTCCGCGGGCTTGTAGCTCGTCATGAAACGCTGCGTACCGGCTTTGAGATGGTTGAGGGCGAAGCGGTTCAGCGGATTTACGAAGAAGTCACCTTCCAGGTGGAATATGTGCAGATCAGCGGGGAGCAGGCGGAAGAAACGGTGCGCCAATTTGTTCGTGCGTTTGATCTAGCGAAGCCGCCACTTCTGCGGGTGGGCATTGCCGAACTCGCGCCGGACCGGCACATCCTGATGTTCGATACACATCATATCGTATCGGACGGCGTTTCAATGGACGTACTGATCGAAGAGTTTGTGCACTTGTACAGTGGGGAGCCGCTCAAGCCACTCCGCATTCAGTACAAAGATTATGCAGTATGGCAGCAATCGGACGAGCAGAAAACGCAGCTTGCCAAGCAGGAAGCCTACTGGATTGACATGTTCCGCGGAGAACTGCCAGTTCTGGAAATGCCGACGGACTATCCGCGCCCGGCTATGCAGAGCTATGAGGGCCGCACGCTGCAATTGTTTATGAATATTGAGAAAAGCGAAGGTCTGAAACGGCTTGCAGCTGAAAACGGCGCAACGCTTTACATGGTTTTGCTTGCGGCATATAACGTGCTCCTGCATAAATATTCAGGTCAGGAAGACGTGGTGGTAGGTACGCCGATTGCGGGCAGAAATCATAGCGACGTTCAACCGCTGATCGGGATGTTCGTTAATACTTTGGCCATCCGAAGTTACCCGGCTGCCGGTAAAACGTTCCTTGACTACTTGAAGGAGATCAAGGAGACAACGCTGAGTGCTTTTGAACATCAGAATTATCCGTTTGAGGAACTGGTGGATAAGGTAAACGTGGCTCGTGATCTACGCCGTCATCCACTGTTCGATACGATGTTTGCTTTGCAGAATACAGAAAATGTGGAAATCCAGCTTCCGGGACTGCATTTGTCGACGTATGCCAGCGAAGAAATTGTTTCCAAATTCGATCTCAGCTTGGACGTTACGGAGATTGAGGACGGCTTGGAATATCTGTTTGAATACGCCACAGCTCTATACAAAACCGAAACGGTGGAGAAATTGGCTGTTCACTACTTGCAGCTGCTTGAATCCATTCTCTGCAACCCGTCGGCGACTATTGCCGAGCTGAACTTGTTAACGGCAGAGGAAAAAGAGCAGATTGTCGGCGCGTTTAACCCTGCGCAACCGGAAGAGGCTCTTATGGCAGCGTTCCATCGACTGTTCGAGGAACAGGCGGAACACACGCCGGAAGCCGAAGCTGTCGTTTACGAAAACGATCGGCTGACGTATGCGGAGCTGAACGAGCGGGCGAACCGCCTGTCGGCCACGCTGCGCACAAGCGGCATCGGCCGGGAGTCAATCGTTGGCATTCTCGCCGAGCGTTCGGTGGACCTGTTGGTGGCCGTGCTGGCCGTCTGGAAAGCAGGCGGGGCGTATGTACCCCTCGACCCGGATTATCCGGCAGACCGTGTGCGGTTCATGCTCGAAGACAGCGGAGCGAAGGTGCTGCTGACGCAAACGCCGCTGCGAGAGCGTGCCGAAGCCTGGCTCGGTGAAGAGGAACTGGCACTGGCGACGGTGCTGTATCTCGACGACGAAACGTCATACAGCGAGGAACGAAGCAATGTGCCAATGGACTTTGGCCAAGGCTCCAACAGTGCTCCCGATCGAGTCAACGGCAAGCTAACGGGGGCTGTGAACGGTGGTGGCGAGAGTCATCCAAATGATGTTGATGTTGTCGGTATGGACAGCTTCCATGAAGCCCGTCCGGAGGATCTGGCGTACGTCATCTACACGTCGGGAACGACGGGCAAGCCAAAAGGCGTGATGATCGAGCATCGCAGCCTAGTGAACACGGCAGCGGGCTACCGACGGGAATACCGGTTGGATCAGTTCCCGGTGCGACTGTTGCAACTCGCAAGCTTCTCGTTTGATGTTTTCGTGGGCGATATCGCACGCACGTTGTATAACGGAGGCACCATGGTCATTGTACCGAAGGACGACCGGATTGATCCGTCTCGTCTGCACCACTGGATAGAGCAGGAGCAAGTGACGATCTTTGAATCAACACCAGCACTAATCGTGCCGTTTATGGAATACGTGCATGAGCAGGGGCTAAAGTTAAGCGGTATGGAGCTGTTGATCACAAGCTCGGACAGCTGCAGTGTAGCGGATTACCGTACCTTGCAGGAGCGGTTTGGCTCGTCGTTCCGCATCATTAACGCCTATGGTGTGACGGAAGCGGCAATTGACTCCAGTTTCTATGACGAAGAATTGGCGAAACTGCCGCAGACAGGCCATGTGCCGATTGGCAAAGCGTGGTTGAATGCGAAGTTTTACATCGTGGATGCACATCTAAATCCTGTTCCAGTCGGTGTGTTGGGCGAACTGGTCATCGGCGGCGTTGGGGTAGCACGTGGGTACTTGAACCGCCCCGAGCTGACGGAAGAGAAGTTTGTAGATAGTCCGTTTATCGTAGGTGAGCGACTGTACCGCACAGGAGATTTGGCGCGGTGGATGGAGGACGGCAACGTGGATTTCATCGGCCGGATCGACAATCAAGCGAAAATCCGGGGCTACCGGATCGAAACGGGTGAGATTGAGTCGCAGCTGCTGCGGGTGGTAGGTATACGCGAAGCGGTGGTGCTGGTTCGAAGTGATGCGAACGAGCAAAAGGCGCTGTGCGCATACTACACAATGGATATCGATCTGACGGCAGCCGACCTGAAACGAGCGATCTCCAGCGAGCTGCCGGGTTACATGATCCCGTCGTACTTTGTGGAGCTGGAGCATTTACCTCTTACACCAAACGGGAAAATCGACCGGAAAGCGCTGCCGGCGCCGGAAGAGGGAGCAAGTGCAGGGCGCGAATACGTGGCGCCGCGCACCGATCTGGAGACGAAACTGGTCTCCATCTGGCAGGACGTGCTTGGGTCAGTTACGATTGGTGTGACGGACAACTTCTTCGACCTCGGCGGTCACTCGCTACGGGCGACGACGCTGGTCAGCAAGGTGCACAAGGAGCTGCACGTGGACCTGCCACTGCGCGATGTATTCCGGTACTCGACTATTGAAGCGATGGCTGAAGTGATTAGCCGATTGGAGCAGCAGGAGTTTCTTTCCATTCCGGTTCTGGATAAAAGGGAGTATTATCCGCTTTCCTCTGTGCAAAAGCGGCTGTACATCCAGCAGCAGATGGAAGGGGCCGAGCTTAGTTACAACATGTCCGGCATGACGGTTCTCGTCGGGCGCTTGGAGCGGAATCAATTCGAGGCGGCGCTCAAAGGATTAATCGCTCGTCACGAAGTTTTGCGAACCGGCTTCGAAATGGTCGACGGCGAACCGTTACAACGGATTTATTCGGACTTGGAGTTTGCCGTCGAGTATACAAAGGCGACGGAAAGTGAAACGAAAAGCATTGCGGATGCCTTTGTACGTGTCTTTGATTTGGAGCGGCCGCCGCTGCTGCGTGTGGGCTTAGTTGAATGGGAAGCGGAACGTCATCTGCTTATGCTGGACATTCATCATATCGTCACGGATGGCATGTCGATGGGTATCTTCATCGAAGAGCTGCTACGCCTGTATAACGGTGAGACGCTGGAACCGCTTCGGATTCAATACAAGGAATTTGCCACTTGGCAGCAGTCCGAACCTGTAAAAGAACGGCTGAAACGCCAGGAAGCCTACTGGCTGGACATGCTGGAAGGTGAACTGCCAACGCTTGAGCTACCTACGGACTTTGTCAGACCTGCCGCTCGCAGCTTTGAGGGAGATGAGTTGCCTTTCAGTATCGACAAGCAGATGACTGACAACTTGCAGCGCATTGCCGATGAGAACGGTGCTACCCTATATATGGTGTTATCGGCGGCCTATTCAATCCTGCTCAGCAAGTACTCGGGACAAGAAGACTTCATTGTAGGCACACCGGTTTCAGGCCGCACACATGCCGACCTGGAGCCGCTCATCGGAATGTTTGTCAACACGTTGGCGATTCGTCATTATCCATCCGGGGAGAAGACGTTCCTTGTTTACTTGAACGAAGTCAAAGAAACGATGCTGGGGGCCTACGACCACCAGGATTATCCGTTTGAAGAGCTTGTGAAAAAGCTGCAGGTGCCGCGAGATCAAAGCCGCAATCCTGTATTTGATGTCATGTTTGCACTGGAAACGAAGGAAGATAACGTTCAAAGCTTCGGGGATATCCAGATCGAATCTTATCCGGAAACGCATGCGGTTGCTCAATTTGACCTTACCTTGGTCATTTCGTTGCTGGATGAGGGAATGAACGGGCAGTTTGAATATGCGACGAAGTTGTTTACGCGCAATCTGATCGACAATTTCGCTCAGGACTTGCTCGTGATTATCAACCAAATTGGCGAACAACCTTCGGTGATGTTAAAGGATATTTCCCTGAACGGCCAAACTGAACAGGAGCAAGATGAGCTAGAGGCTATTGATATTATTTTCTAATTCTTAGAAGAAATTGCCAATCGTTGCAGACGAGTTTAAAGTCAAGTCATAGAAGCCGAGTGAAGTCAGGATCATATTCCTGAGTTCATTCGGCTTTTTTAGTTGTTCTCCTTTAATTAGATACAATGGAGTATAGGCCGTCCTGTATACGCAGATTACCGGGCTGCCCAGTGTCCACCTTCACTTCCGTAGCAAATACACCAGGCATGCGTCCGTCTGGGAACCAGGGCAACTGTTTATCAATGACAATAAACATGCCTTCTGCATCACCCGTGGGGGAGAATTGTTTTCCGTCTCCGGCAAATGGTTCAAGTTGATAATGCTCATTCAATGTGTTCATCGTCTCAGGGACATCATCGACAGGCAGACCGATTTCACTAATACATAACAGATGCTTCGCTTCGAAAGCTTCATCAACTCCATTATCGAGTGAATGGTGAGCGATAAATTCCATCAAGTTGCCGCTTGGATCATAAAAATAGAAGGCTGTTGCATCCCAGTAGGGGAAATAGAATTCATCTTGTCCATCTTTGGATAGCAATGAAATGTTACGGTCTTGAGCCCATCTTTTTGCATCAGCAAGTTTATTCGTTGGAATCGTAAATGCTACATGATAGTAGGGCTTTTCTTGTTCTGGCGCCTTCTTGAAAGAGAGGACCGAGTTCCCCGCACGGAATGAAACGCATGTTGCATTATCCTCCACAAGATCCAGTTCCAGTAGTGTACCGTAAAACTCTTTTATGGCCTCGACCTGATGTGTCAACAAACCTACTTCTCTTATTTTCATTTCAAAATCCTCCTTTTAAACTCACCTTTGATTGAAATACTCGATTGTTTTCTCAATAAATGCCTTGGCCGATTGCGTCAGGTAACGGTCGGACCGATGGATGATCTCAAAGTGTCGGTATGGCGGATCGTCTGTAATTCGGATGCAACGTAGCGTGGGCTCATTCATGGCTTTGATCAGAGGATAAGGCAGCAGTGTTCCTCCAACGTTGGCTTTGACCAAGCTAATGATGGAGGTTGCCGAACTGGTCTCCATGATGGTATTTAGGGTGAATCCATATTTACGGCAATAGCCATCGACCAATTCTCTGCCTGTAAATCCTTCGGGGAACATCACCGTTTGGATATCACGCAACTCCTGAATTTCAATTGTGCTTCGTTCAGCCCAATCATGATTCTCGGATACGACCAGTACATATTCTTCACTGCACAAAGGAATGCGTACAAGCCGCCTATCAGGGGCAGACGTGATCTCGATGCCGATGTCGACTTCATTTTCCAACACTTGATTTACGACATAGATCGAAGAGATAACCTTCAATTGCACCTTGGGGAATCGGGCATGAAAATCAACGAGTAACGGAGTGATACGGTAATCCAAATCCGACGGAAGAACACCAATAACCAATCGTCCCCGCTGATCATTCCGAAATTCAGCTAGCGCATCCTGGGTATTCTGTAAATGCCGGATCATCTGTACACAGTGCTCCAGAAACAGAGTACCTGCCTGGGTCATCACAATCTTTTTGCCGACGCGGTCAAACAAAGGAACACCAAGTTCATCTTCCAACCCACGTATTTGTTGACTCAACGTAGGTTGAGATATGCCAAGTTTCTCAGCTGCCCGTGTAAAATGAAGCTCCTCACACACTGTAATAAAGTTTTCCATTTGACGAATCTCCATGAATTCACCTCTAATCATTGGTTTTATTAATCATTTTAATAGAAACAATAGTATTGTTCAATCATTATAATGATCCTATACTTAATCGTGCAACACTCAAAGATCCTGACATTAACAAATAGGATCTTTGGTGAAGGCAAGAATACTACTCCCATGAGGTGATCCATAATGAAACTTTTTTATATTGTATTGGCGCTTATTCTGGCTTCACTGAACTTAAGACCACCGATTACTTCCATTTCTCCTCTGATGAGTACCATACAGAATGATCTGGGTTTGAGCGGCATGACCGCCAGTCTTTTAACTACACTACCGGTATTATGTATGGGCATATTCGCTCCATTCTCTGTAAGACTAAGTAGAAGGTGGGGGAACGAAGGTGCCATTGTGCTGGCTTTAATCCTTATTGGGATAGGTACGGGATTACGATTGTTTGTAGGCGCAACTCCGTTGATGATGTTCACTTCTTTTCTGTCAGGTGTAGGGATTGCATTGGCAGGGCCGCTGTTGTCCAGCTTCATTAAGCAGTATTTCCCTAACCGAGTGGCAGCCATGGTCGGCATCTACTCTACAGCAATGGTGATGGGGGCAAGCATTAGTGTGGGATTATCGGTTCCGCTTCAGCAGACGTTGAGTGGATCTTGGAGAGGTTCTTTGGCTACATGGGCATTACTCGCAGCCATTGCATTGCCGATCTGGTTAAAATTAGCTTGGTCTGCGCGTACAGAGAGACAATCCGGACAAACTTCGGCTGTCATTCATGCACCACTTCCGGTGAAGAACAGGCGTGCATGGGTGCTGACACTGTTCTTCGGACTGATGGCCGCGATCTTCTATTCATTAACCGCCTGGCTTGCGCCAGCCATTCAGAGCCATGGATATAGCCAAGAGACTGCTGGCAACATTCAAACGTTATTTACATTGATATCACTGCCCTCAACGTTATTCATTCCCATGCTTGTACATCGGTACCAAAAACGTGTCTTCTGGCTTGTTGGATGTGCGATGTTGGAGTTAATAGGTGTCCTGATGCTGAATCTCTCTGTCAGTCCGTGGCTCGTTGCGATTCCGCTCGGGATTGGTGCAGGTGGACTGTTCCCGATTGCACTTATGTTGCCGATTGATGAGACAAACAATGCTCAGGAAGCAAGTAGCTGGTCGGCTATGACTCAATCTGGTGGCTACATTCTTGGAGCACTTGGACCGCTGGCGATTGGCTGGCTCCGCGATCTAACAGGCAGCTTCGTGCAAGCATTTTATGGTTTGGCTATCATCATCGTGTTGCAGATTATCGTTCAATTGGCTATTGGTAATAAAAAAAGTTTAAAAGTTAGCCAGGAGCAGAGCTAAAAGGCATGTAAAGTAAAATGGATATAGAAATATGATGATCTTTATACATGATCCAATAAGTCCAGGTAGTACTGCCTTAATGCTTTCTGTAAGATGACGGGCTCCATAATCTTAATCGATTTACCATAGCCTGCAAGATATCTCACTATGAAATCAAGCTCGTGAGGTTCATATGAACCGACAAGATACATGTGTCCCCTCTTCTCGATGATCTGCATAGATGGGAAATGTTCTTGCTGGAATAGTTCCATCCCGGCTTCGTCCATAAGGCATTTGAATGGAATTGCTTGTCCCGATGGTTTCCATAGAGATTGGGCATCCTGTGAATAGAGTTCCTTTACATGAGTTAAAGGTTCAATCTCCGTTGTTTCGGCTGAAATGATGCGGTCGCAGCGGAATACACGATAAGCTTGTTTATGCAGATCATAGGCCTGACAATACCAATAACCTTTCCTGGCATAGAGCGCGATGGGTTGAATGGTGCGGATATTGGTGTTTGCAGAAGATGGCCTTTGATCAGAGGATCTACGCTGATTAGCGTACGTAATCTGGATCACTATATTCTGAACAGCAGCCATCAACAGAAACTCCAAATGTGCACTATCGCGGATCTGCTCCGTATGTTGGAAGTAAACCCGGTGTTGGATGTTCTCAATATCCTGTCGTTGCTTGTCGGATAACGCGCTCATAAATTTCTCATGAATGGTCCGGAAAGAGACTTGAAAGGGTAAGCTGGAGAAGCTACGGAGAGCCTGCATCGCAAAATAAAGGGCATGAAGCTCACCCGTATTAAACGAAATGGGAGGCAGCTGCATCTGTTGCAGCAGTCGATATCCGCCGTAGCGTCCATATTCGACATAGATGGGCGCACCTAACTCTTCCAATGAAGTGATATCTCTTAACGCGGTTCGTTTGGAGATCTGGAACTCCTGCATGAGATCTTGCAGAGTGAACTGTTGTTTTTGGTTAATAAAGCGCAGCATCTGGTTCATACGTTCTGATTTTTTCATATCAAACCCTCTTAAAGGTGCCATAGATTGGCACCTTTCGTTGTTATAGTGATAAGTGTAATCCAATAGGAACAAGGAGGCAATATAATGAATTTTGAAGTGATACCATTTTTGTCGATGAACGGGGATGCGGCGGCAGCCATTGCTTTTTATGAAGAGTTTCTGGGCGCCAAGGTGATATTCAAGAAAAGTTATAAAGAGATGAAGGAAATGAACCCGGGTTTCGAGTACCCTGCCGGTCAAGATGAGTATATTACACATTCGGTGCTGGAGATTGGGGTTAACAAAGTCATGATTGCGGAAGAAGCAATGGACACGGAGAGAGCATGGCAGCTGGGGAACAGCACGTCACTATGTATTCAGTCCAAAGATAAAGATACCATCGATCAACTGTATCATTCTCTGATGCAACATGAGGGTGTGAAGATACTGGTACCGTATGAACAAAATGAATTCAGCCCAGGATACGGTATTGTACGGGACCCATTTGGCATTGCGATTCAGCTATGTGTAACTGTACACGATTTTTAAAATGAGTTCAGGCCCCCGGTTAAGCACTCGATATGTAAACCTGTAACTAACTTAAAAACATCGAAAAAAGAAGAGCCATGGATATCATGCGCTCTTCTTTTTTCGGTTTCTATACAAGGTTGTTCGAGCAACCGATGGTTATAGCGGACCCCTTTTCGTGTAAATCATATAGGTACGGATGTCGCTGTGTACAAGCAAGTTCAATGGATAAAGGAAAGAAGGGATAACATGATTACGAGAGGAATTGACCATATTGGAATAACTGTACCGGACATGGAGCCGGCGACACTATTTCTACAACAGGCGTTTGGAGCTCAACTTGCCTATGACCATATAACGCCGGATGATCCCCCACAGGAAGGACCCGAGGCAGAGCTTAAATTAGGACTGCGTTCAGGAGCAAAGGTTATTCATATTCGGATGTTATCGCTCGGGGAGAGCGCTAGTATAGAGTTATTTCAGTACGCGAATACAGCGCAATCAGAGCCAGTTAGGGCATCGGATTATGGTTTGCAGCATATGGCATTGTATGTGGACGATATGCAAGAAGCTACACGACACTTCAAGGAATCGGGCGGGGTGTTGCTAACAGAGCCTGGGGCGTTGACCGGTCATATTGAAGGTGGGGAAGGCAATCAGTTTGTGTATGGAAGAGCACCTTGGGGGATGCTGATCGAGCTGATCTCTTATCCTGCGGGCATTCAGTATCCGAATCACAGTGAAACGAAGCGCTGGACACCACGAAAGAAATAATGGAGATGAGACTGGATAAGAAACAGGACGATGCACGACAAATCGTTCTGTTTTTCTTGTATATAGGGGTTAAACGGTTATTAAAAAACAGAAATTATGTTACAAATACGTTACAAATACAGAAGTGTATACCTCTTTGCCTTATGTTACGATACGTACTAGTAGATACAGAGATATTTTACGGATAAGATAAGTTATAACGTCTCTTTGCTGGACGATGAATATGCTCCGAAAGTATGTTGATGGAACCCTTTTATCCAGGATATTGAAGAAGCATTGAAACGAAGGAACAACTATATATTTTGACTTCACAGGGTTGCAATAAAAATAAATAACAACAGGTGATCCAAAATGCTGCAAATCGGGTATCCATAGTAGAGCCATCTAGAACCTGATGGATACATATGTTGTTATGATTGTTTTTTGCTAGTTAAAGGCTGTCTATTATGGAATGAACTGTGGGGGTTATCAAGTGTCTATATTAGATATGGAAAAGAAAGATGTTGTCACCGATGCAATGGTCATCAAGGCGATGGAGAAAAGTCTTGCTATCATTCGATTCGATCTGGATCGCCGGGTAACCTACGTGAATGAAGTTTTTGCCCAGACGATGGGATATACGGTAGATGAGATGTACGGCATGAAGCATCAGCAACTGTGCTTCGGTCAATTTGCAAATACTCCGGAATATGATGCTTTTTGGAATAGCATATTTAATGGTGTCAGCTTCCAGGACAAGGTTGAACGCAAGGATGCAAAGGGGAATTCTGTATGGCTTGAAGCGACATATATGCCGGTGTACGATGAGACGAATCAGAAGATACTGGGTGTCTCCAAAATCGCCACCAACATTACCAACCGTCAGAACAACATTTCTGTCGTAGTGAATGAGCTGAAAACGATGTCTCATGAACTGAATGGGCAGGCAGATGTAGGTATTGAACGCAGTCAGGAATTGATGTCCAGTATCTCCTATATCTCAGAGGTGTCAACTTCTAACCGTGCAACGCTGACTCATTTGCAGGAACAGGCCGGATCGATTCAGGGCGTGGTACGAACGATACGCGAGATTTCGTCTCAGACGCAACTGCTCGCGTTGAATGCTGCCATTGAGGCTGCACATGCAGGAGAATACGGACGAGGATTCGATATCGTGGCCAAGGAAGTTAAGAAACTATCCGCAATGGTGGAGAGTTCGATTAATGAGATTCGAGATAGCGTGACTGGAATAACCAAGGAAATTGGCAATATCACAGGTGGCACCAAAAAAGTAGAAGAATATGTGGAGCAGAGCCAGAAGCAGATTGAGATCGCATTGAATGATTTTACAGCAATTGCTGCTTCAGCTCACTTGTTGGATGCCAAAGCGGAGCATGTGACCAGAATCGTATAACAATATATAGTAATAGCGGTTCCTTTCACAGGAACCGTTTTTTTGTCGTTCAGTACTCAAAAAAACGGGAATTATTGTGATCAAACGGGGACACAATACTTGGGAATACCTGCAGCTATGTCATGCAGAGAAATGTTGGGGTGGGAACATGTGGTCAACAATTGTATCCTACGTGCCGGATTGGTCCATATGGATTCAGGCATTCTTGGTCTTCATCATTCCAATTGGTATTACATTGAGCATGCGCTGGATCAATGCTGCCATTAAGCGCGGAAGCTTCTCTCGTTCGAAGCCATCGTCCATATCCTCGAAGGATATCTCGCCAGCAGCCAAAGGGCAGGGTGAAGGGACCGAAACAGGCCACTATGCCAATATTAAATTAACCGAAAAGTACAGCATAAATCTGACGAGTGTGAAAGAAAGCTTTGGACTCAATGCAGACGTGCATATTCGGGAATTTATTATTAGGGGAACGAATACACGGGCTGCGGTCATTTATACCGAAGGCCTGGTAGATCAAGACTTAGTTGATGATCACTTGATTACACCGTTGATGTTCGAAGGTGTTCCTCTACTTAAGCAGGAGGGTTTCCTTCATCCAGACAACGCACACTTACTGTCGGCATATCTGCAAGATCAATTACTTCCTGTCAGTCTGGTTGAGGAGACGAAGTCCCTCCAAGAACTCGCAGTTGGTGTGTTGTTTGGGAAAAATGCACTGCTGGTTGATGGTTTGCCAGGTGCTTTATTAATTGGAGCTCATAAGATCAAAACAAGAGGTATGAATGAACCCTTGTCAGAGGGACTGCTTCGTGGGCCTCGTATTGGTTTTACAGAGCAATTAAGCGATAATACAGGCATTTTACGTCGTTATGGAAGTGATCAGAGCCTGTTTATTAAGAAGTATGAAGTGGGTTCACGGATCAAAAAAGATTTGGCGATAGCCTATATTCAGGATATTGCCGATCCAAATCTCGTTGCAGAAGTATGCAAGCGAATCGAAGAGATGGATATGGATTCAATGCTCGAATCAGGTTATGTGGAACAACTCATCGAAGATAATACGCTGAGTCCTTTTCAGCAGGTACTGAATACGGAAAGACCTGACCGAGTGATGGGTGCCCTTCTGGAAGGCCGAGTGGCAATTTTGTTGGATGGAACGCCATTTGTATTAATTGTACCGGTGACCTTTAGCATGTTGCTTCAGTCTCCAGAGGACTATTATGAACGCTGGATTCCTGGAACATTTTTGCGAGTGCTGCGTTTTATGGCCGCGATGCTGGCATTGCTTGCTCCTGCGCTCTATATCTCGTTTATCTCGTTCCATCCGGGTCTTATTCCAACCAAGCTGGTATTGACGATTATTGAAACGCGTACCGGAGTGCCATTCCCCTCAATTATTGAGGTACTCATCATGGAGCTTTCAATTGAAATCTTGAGGGAGGCCGGGATACGCTTGCCCAAACCGATTGCGCCAGCGATGGGTATCGTAGGAGGTCTGATTATTGGCCAAGCAGCCGTGCAAGCGGGAATAATAAGCCAATTTCTGGTCATTGTCGTTGCGGTAACAGCCATCTCTTCCTTTACGATTCCGGTCTATAGTGCGGGATTAACGCTAAGGATTCTACGATTTGCCGCTATGTTCAGCGCAGCCGTACTCGGATTGTTTGGCGTGGTTATGTTCTTTCTGCTTGTGTGTACACATCTGGCACGACTCTCAAGCTTTGGCGTACCTTATGTTGCACCAGCCGTTCCCTATCACATGAATGAATGGAAGGATTTTGTTATCCGTGCACCGCTAAATATGATGAGAATGCGTCCCAAAATGACTAATCCGATCGATGATGATCGGAAAAAATAAATGGAATTCCATCTACTGAAGGTCTGGAGGTGAACTAAGTGAATGGCTCCCAAGGAAAGCTAACCACGACACAGGCCGTTGTAATTATTGTCAATTACATGCTTGGTGCCGGGATATTGACACTACCTCGAACGACCAGCAAAGCTGTCGGAACACCGGATGTCTGGATTTCCATTATCCTATCTGGATTCATTATCATAGGTGTGGGAATAATTCTGGTTACCCTGTGTCGCAGATTTCCGGAGAAAACCGTCTTCCAGTTCACCCGTGAGATTACGGGCAGCTGGATTGCTTACATACTGGGATTGTCTATGATTATGTATTTCATAGTTATTGCCGCATTCGAAATCAGAGTTATGGCTGAAGTGACTGGGATGTATCTGCTCGAACGCACCCCCACCTGGGCGATTGTGATGGTCTTCATGTGGATCGGTGTATATATGATTTCAGGCGGGCTTGGCGTTATCGTACGTGTGTTTGAGATCATCCTTCCGATTACGATTATTATATTTGTGATTGAAATTTTGCTTAGTAATCAGCTATTCGAGATTGGCAATCTGAGACCCGTCCTCGGTGATGGGATTATGCCCGTTTTCCAAGGGTTGAAGCCTTCACTATTATCTTATACGGGCTATGAGGTGATGTTAATCATGACTGCCTATATGAAAAATCCGAAGAAGAGCAATAAAGCGATGACCTGGGGGATACTCATATCCACTATTATCTACTTGATCACGGTGGTGATGGTTATAGGCAGTTTATCGCTCGATGGCATCAAAACTCGAACCTGGCCAACGCTGGATTTGGTAAGAAGCTTCGAAATCCAGGGTCTGATATTCGAGCGTTTTGAATCCTTATTGCTGGTCATCTGGATTATGCAAATCTTTTCGACTACAGCAATTACACATTACTGCGCTTCGGTGGGTATTCGTGATTTGTTTCGTTCCAAAAAAATCAAAGGCATCATGTACGGCCTGCTGCCGTTCATTTATCTGACAGCAATGATACCCAAAACAGTGGATGATACCTTCGTACTAGGAGATATGCTAGGCAATGTGTCCGTATTTTTGTTTGGCATTTTACCTCTGGTACTACTGTTGTTAAGTCTGATTCGCAAAAAAGGAGGCAAGCATGCATGATTACATTCCGCATGTTGTTACGCTTAGCCACTGTATTATGCATTCTCTTAACGATATCCGGATGTTGGAGCAGTCGAGAGATAGAGGATCTAAGTGTCTACGTTGGTCTCGGGATCGATATCGGCAAAGAGACGGAATTTGAGGAGAACATCGCCAATCAGGGAGGAGGGTATTCCAAGCAGAACAATGTGACAGCCACGGTACAGATTGCTCCGGGTAATTCCAGCAGTCAGAAGAGCCAACAATCCGGTTCGCCTGCTTCTGGTAAAACGTCCTATTCCAATGAACAGCTTACCGGAGATTCCTTGCTGCAAATCTTTCGTCAGTTTGCACTGAGACGAGATCATCCGCTCATCGGACATCATCTGAAGGTTATCGTTGTGTCCAAGGATATCGCCAAAAAGTATGGTCTGGACCAGCTGCTGGATTTTGTACTTCGGGATAACGATATTCGTCCTAACTGTCTGGTGTTGATTAGCCATCATCGCGCTGTTGATGTACTGACTTCAGATGATCCTTCCCGGATTCCAGCATTTTATCTTACAGGTATTACCGGTAATTCATACTTGTCCAATAAAATCCTGGACCCCGTTCTACTCTCCAAATTAGATGCACAAATGCAATCCGGTTCCAGCTTTTTGCTCCAGAATGTACTGAACTTCAATGGAGAGGACAAGTTCTCCGGTGCCAGTATCTTTGATGGGAAAACAACAAAATTCATCGGGGAACTCAGCCAAACGGATCTAGAAGGGCTATCTTGGCTCAGACCTAAAGAAAAAGGAGGTATCTTGAAGACATACAATAAAGAGGGGTTCACTGTTGTATATGAAATGAAGAAGAAAAAAACAACAATAATTCCAAAAGTGGTTGGCGATGATATTTCATTCCATGTGAAAACTGAATCCGAAGGCTGGTTGATGGAGGATTGGCGTGCTCCCGAGGAAGAGGAAAAAGGTGCGTATCTCAGTGAATTGGAAAAAGAATTTGCTGAACTTGCCAAACAACAGATTCGACAGTTGTTATACAAACTGCAGCATACCTATAAAGTAGATGTTGCGGATTTTCGGGATAGCTTACGTATCAAAGAACCTAAAACATGGAAAAAAGTCAAAGACGATTGGGATAAAATTTTTAGCACCGTGCCGATCACGTATGAGGTAAAGACCACCATCACGAATCCGGGGTCTTCCACCGAATAACGAGGTGTGCCATATATTATTTAAATGTTGACACATTCATGATAGATCGCTATATTAGTAAAAAATCATTTTCTTATCCAGAGAGGTGGAGGGACTGGCCCTTAGAAACCTCAGCAACAGATCTGAAGGATACTGTGCTAATTCCAGCGGGTGAAAGCCTGATAGATAGGAGCGTTTGTTTTTATTTGTCAGTAACGGCGCACTCTTTAGGCAGAGTGGGTCTTTTTTGTTTTTTCTGGATGAAGAAGTAGGGGAGCAGCAGGTATGGAGAACAACAACGACAAAGGGCATTTTCAGCGGAAAATGCAGGCACGGCATGTGGTCATGCTCTCTCTCGGAGGAGTCATTGGAACGGGATTATTCCTCAGCTCAGGTTACACCATTCAGCAGGCGGGACCACTGGGAACCATTCTGTCCTATCTGATTGGAGCCATCGTTGTGTATCTGGTGATGCTCTGTCTTGGTGAACTGTCTGTTCATATGCCAGAGACGGGAGCATTTCATAGTTATGCAGCCAAATATATCGGACCGGCAACAGGTTACACGGTGGCTTGGTTATACTGGTTAACCTGGACTGTTGCGCTTGGCTCCGAATTCACAGCCGCCGGATTGCTTATGCAGCGCTGGTTCCCATCGGTAAACGTATGGATATGGAGCGCGGTTTTTGCACTGATGATCTTTCTGTTTAACGCTCTAACGGTGAAATTTTTTGCGGAATCCGAGTTCTGGTTCTCATCTGTAAAAGTAGTGACTATCGTAATCTTCATTATTATCGGTGGCGCAGCCATGTTTGGGTTCATTCCCATGGCGGATTCTGAACCGGCTCCATTTCTATCGAATATTACCGCATCCGGGTGGTTCCCTCATGGGGCTACAGCGATATTGATGACCATGCTTGCTGTAAACTTTGCCTTCTCAGGCACCGAGTTAATCGGCATTGCCGCCGGTGAGACGGAGAACCCGGAAAAGACGATACCAAAGGCTATTCATACAACGCTGTGGCGTTTGGTTATTTTCTTCATCGGAACGATTATTATCTTGTCGGCCTTGCTGCCCATGTCGGATGCCAGTGTACTGGAAAGTCCGTTTGTAGCGGTAATGGAGCGGGTGGGTGTACCCTATGCAGCAGACATTATGAACTTTGTTATTCTGACGGCGATTCTCTCTGCTGCCAATTCAGGCCTGTATGCATCTTCACGTATGCTCTGGTCTCTGGCTGACAAAAGAACGATCTCTCCGTGGTTTGCCAAATTGACCAAAAGCGGAGTACCGCTGAATGCACTTCTGATTAGTATGGTGGGTGGTGCGCTGGCCTTGCTGTCCAGCATCATTGCGCCAGGTACCGTGTATATTACACTGGTTTCCATTTCAGGTCTGGCTGTCGTTGCAGTATGGATGAGTATCAGTGCCTCCCAATACATGTTCCGCAGACAATATATCCGGGAAGGACATGCGGTCAAAGATCTGGTCTACCGCACACCACTGTATCCGGTGGTACCAATTGTTTCATTTATATTATGCCTGGCTTCATGCATAGGTATTGCCTTTGACCCGACACAGCGAATTGCGCTGTATTGTGGGGTTCCGTTTATCGCAGTATGTTACGCTGCTTATTATCTGACAGAACGTGTGAATAAGAAAAGAGGACAAGTACATGACGCAAGCACAACAGAATAACCCCATAGAACAGATCCTTCGTGAACATCCGGTCATGATTCTGGATGGAGCGTTGGCAACGGAACTCGAACAGCATGGATGTGATCTCGATGATCCACTATGGTCTGCTCGTGTGTTGCTTGAGAATCCGGATGTTATTGTTCAGGTCCATGCAGATTATTTTCGAGCAGGAGCCGACTGTGCGATTACATCCAGTTATCAGGCGACGGTGGATGGTTTCCGCAAGAGAGGGATCGATGAACAGTCAGCACTGGAGCTGATCCGCAAGACGGTGGAACTGGCTGTACAGGCGAGAGATGTCGTGTGGGCAGAAGTGCAGAGTAGTTTAGTAGGGAGAGAAAGCTCGACAGGTCAGCTTGTAGAAGCTCCTTCGGTACGTTCCGAGAACGTAGAGAATGAGGAGCATATAACAGATCGTACAGTAGATCGCGAAGGAGACAGTTTTCGTCCACGTCCAATTATTGCCGGGTCCGTTGGTCCGTACGGCGCCTATCTGGCGGATGGTTCAGAGTATGTGGGACATTACGGCGTGTCGGATGAGACGCTGGCCGCATTTCACCGTCCGCGTATGGCGGCGCTGATTGAAGCGGGTGCTGACATTTTGGCGTTTGAGACAATTCCTTCGTTGCAGGAAGCACAAGTGCTGGTTGATTTACTGAAGGAGTTTCCTCATGCGTATGCCTGGTTATCCTTTTCTTTAAAAGACGGGACAAGCATCAGCGAGGGCACACCGCTTGAGGTATGTGCACAGACGTTTGGCTCCGAGCCGCAGATTGCTGCAATTGGCCTGAACTGCGCTCCGATGGAAGTGGTGACGGAAGCAGTGGGTATTCTCAGCAGTGCCAGCGACAAACCTGTTATTGTGTATCCGAATTCGGGAGAAGTATATGATGCAGCAACGAAGACGTGGAGCGGACAGGGTACCTGTGGCAGTATGAGTGATGCTTCGGAGCAGTGGGTTGCTGCGGGCGCGCAAATTATTGGCGGCTGTTGCCGAACAACGCCACATCAGATTGGTGCACTTGCGAAGAAATGGCGGAATTAGTTCATATCATGATAACAAGCCCTTCCACATCCTATAGAGGTATGGAAGGGCTTGTTTTATTGTGTTAAGGCATTCTGATTACATTATTCGATAACCAGTATACGTGGCGATGCTTCCCGAATGATTCTCGAAGAGAACCACGAGCCAAGACTGGCTGCAATGATGCTTAGACAGGTGAACAGTACCATTCCACCCCAATGCAGGATCAGTGGAAGCTGTACGATACCATAACCGGAAAGGACCATTTCGAGTAGAAGAGGCAGCAGGTATACGCCGACGAAAATACCCAGTATGGCTCCCACGGAGGACAGTATGAACATTCCCATGGTGAGCGACAACCGGATTTGACGAGATGTCAATCCCAGCGATTTGTATATCCCGTACGTTCTGCTTTCTTTACGGATATTGATTCTACAGGTACTGAAAATAATGATGAACGTCACAATGATAAACAGCAATCCGATCAGGCTCATCGGATAGATCAGGATGTTAGCGGCTTCCGCGTAAACCGAATCAAGCAAAGTCTTCTGAGTGACTACCGAAGCAAAATCTTTAAATTGCTCATTTAATTCAGAGGCAACCTTACCCGCTTGTGCCATATCGTTCACATTGATGAAGATAACATCAAATTCACTATAATCCGGGTTCACACTTCTCATGGCATCAATGGTGATTCTGCCTGAAACAGACATGTTGGCGAACGCCTGATAGATGCCTGTGATGAGGAATGTACGCTTTTCTCCTTCAATAAAGATATCGATAAGATCACCGAGATCTTTATTTGATGTTTTGGCTACACTTACACCAATGGCAATTTCATTCGCATGTTGTGGGTTAACCCCTTTTAACGTTTCGAATCCAAGTTCCTGATAACTCCCGTCCAGTACACTCAAGTTGAGACTGATGGATTGGCCCTCTACTGCTGCCAAAGACTCCGGGCTAATTACACCCGTTGTGTTCCCTTGCCAGCCTACATTGCTGATCCTCGAATCCTGCGCTAACACGTGCTTTAGTTCAGCCTTGGGGAAGTTACTTTTGTTCACTACGACTGCTGCGATATTGGCATTGTCATACCCCCATTTAGCTGCGGTCTGTTCAATTCCGTTTATACTGGTCAGCAGAACATACCCCAAAACTAGTACGGAGGAAGCCATGGTAGTCAGCAGGATTGTTAGAACAGAGCTTTTGGTGTTTTTGAACACATGTCGGAATCCAAGCACGGCGGTCACAGGCAGTCGTGTGAACCCGATCCAGTGCGCCAATGGCGAATTCATTTTGCCAGCCATCCGGCTGTGATCTGTCTCCGACATACCATAACGAATAGCCTGCACGGGCTGTATGCTGCGTGCCTTTTTGGCATGTAACACAGTGAACAGAATCACTAGAGTAAATAGTAGTACGCCGGCCAGTATGGCCGCATCCAATCCTTGAACTGGAATGTTCTGATTCCCCACTCGAAGAGAGGATACAGAAATATTAATGATCCATTTGGATATCCATATACTGAGTGCAAGTCCAGGGATAATGGCTACGATGGATATCAATGCATATTGAATAACATAGGTGCCTATCGTTTTTCGGGAAGTCAGACCTAGTGATTTGAGGATTCCTATCGTTCTGTAATTGGCCAGGATGGCATCCGCAATCGTAAATCCGATGGTCATCAGGGCGATAGAGAGCATGACAACACCCATGAATATCATGATGAATCCAATAACCTGATTGATGATCAGATAAAAAGAGGCAATGGCCTCGAACTCCATTTTGGATTCCAGAAACGGAATACCTGTCTCACGATTGTACCGTTCCCAATACACCGAATTCATGCTGTAATCGTTAAAATGGATGCCCATCATACGATTCTCGTTGCCAGCAAGTGTAGCGAGATCATGTTGATAATCGGCAGGATTCATCCAGACCCGTGCTGTATTGGAGAAGGGTGCCCCGTATGGTACATCGATGACAATGCCCGATACATTCAATTCAAGTGTGCTTGAGCCGGTTTTGAAGCCAATGGTATCACCTACCGAGATATGATAAGCATTCGCCATGGACGTTGGAATCCAGACGGAGCCTTGTTCGGGAACTGTGTCGGGCGTCCCGCTTGAGAAAATTAGTTCATCCACACCCCAAGGCGGCGGAGGCGTATTAAACATGTACAGGTAGATGTTAGGGATGTGAGTTTCATTCAAAATGATGCCTGAAAATGTACGATACGTTAGCAAAGGGGACACCTGAACTCCATCCTGAGAAGCCCACCAGTTGTGCACAGCGTCAGGGTCATTCATTCCTTTTTCAAACGTCAGGATCTGATGAGATCCATGGGTTCGGGTATGCATTTCATAAAACTGATTGCCGGTGTTCGCCAGAATGACAGTAGCTGTAGATACAAGAAGTGTCGAGAGAAGCAGGAGCAGCGCAATCAACGCATTTTGTATTTTGTTCCTACTCAGATACGACAAGCTAAGTTTAAATATGACTGCCATCGTTATTCCTTCCCCGTAACCAAAGCGAAGATAATCGCTTCACGATCCTGAATTTGATGTTCGTCATAGGTGTCAAACTCAAGGATTCCGCCAATCTTGCCGTCTTGAATATAGATCAGGCGATCTGCCCGACAGGCGGCCTTGATATCATGCGTCACCATAACAACAGACTGTCCTTTTCGATGAATATCTGTAAGGATATCGAGAACGGCTGTGCCATGTTCCATATTTAAGCTTCCGGTCGGTTCATCCGCAAAAATGATATCCGGCGAATTGATCAAAGCCCGTGCAATCGCAGCTCGTTGCTGCTGTCCTCCGGAAGTTTGGGATGGGAGGCGGTTACGCTGTCCATCAATATCCATGGCATTCATCAGCTCAGCAGCGCGGGATAGGATGTCCTTCTTTTTGTTTCCTGCAATATATCCCGGTAAAGCAATGTTCTCTTTGATGGAAAGGTCTGGGACCAGATTGATACTTTGATAGATATAACCGATCCGGCGGGTGCGGAAATCGGACATTTGACGTTCACTGTAAGCGTCAATCCGCTGGTCGCGAAAATAGACCTCACCTGCTGTAATCTGATCCAGTCCGCTTAGCAGATATAAGAGGGTTGATTTGCCAGAGCCAGAGTTACCCATGATGACCGTGAATTCCCCTTCATAGATATCAAGATCAACATTAAGGATGGCATGATGTTGTTCACTTCCGCTGTTGTACGTTTTGCACAGATTCTGTGCACGGATAATCACCTTTTTGGACAATTCGAATCACTCCCGAGTGCAATATAGGATTTATTCTAGAGGAGGGATGTTGAGGAAGCCTTATCAAATTATGAATAAAGTATTACAGCTGTTGAGTGTGGGCTCAGCAGATCGGCAGATAGAACCGGAAGGTTGTACCTTGTCCTTCTTTACTAGTAAAGGAAATATGGCCTCCATGTGCTTCAATAATGCTTTGGCAGATAGAAAGGCCCAGCCCTGTACCTTCCTGAACACGTTGTTCTGCATGACTCGCCTGGCCTCTGAAGTAACGCTGAAAAACAAACGGCATGTCCTGTACACGTATTCCCTGACCCGAATCGGCAATCGTCACATTCAAATGCTCAGATTCCAGTTCCATATCTATACGTATCGTGTCTCCTGGAGCTGTATGCTTGAGGGCATTGGCGGCAAGATTGGAGATCACCTGTTCAATTCGAGTGGGGTCGATAGCGATTAACACATTGGGGATGTAGTTGGGTCCTTTATAGATAAGCCCCTTTGTTAGGACAACATGTTCAATAGGTTTCAACATCGTCTCCAGTATAGGCCCACTGTACAACTCACGGGTTTCCACCGAAATTTGCCCCAATTCCTGAAGTGCATGAACTAGCAGATCCTCCACAAGGCGGGCTGTTTTATCCGTATGGGTTCGCATCACTCCCATATATTCCATCAGCGTCTCCTGATCGTTGCATAGTCCTTCCTCAATAGCTTCTATGTATGCTTTTATCGTGGTAATTGGTGTTTTAATGTCATGAGATATATTGGTGATGAGTTCTTTTTGTGCTTGTTCCTGCTGAATACGCTGCTCGCTCATATGTTTAATCTCCGTGCGCATTAGATCAAACATGGCATATACTTCGAGCAATTCATCGTTCCGGTTGTACTGGATTTTTTCTTCATAATTGCCTTTAAGCATGGATTCCGCATGTTGCTTCAATTGATGGATGGGAGAGAGCAGGTGTTTGTCCAGTTTTCGTTTCATCCAGAATAGAAATAAGCTCAGAATCAGTGACAGGAGCAGGAGTGCGCTAATCAATATAACCGGAAAAGTCATCGATTGCTGAACCGTAACCATGGCTTGGGGGATGGAAAAGATGGCATTGCCGATCTGACTTCCCGTGGGTCCGTCCATCACAGGAAACGCCATATCAAGCCAATCGTTACCATCCGCGGCCTGAGTGGCATGATGCAGATCATAATGAAGAGCTGTACGCAGATTAACTTGCGTCCCTTCAGAGGTGGGGTCGGAGGACAGAATGGCTTTTCCATCCAAGTTTAGATAGGTAAGCAGAACCCCGGTCTCTCTTGCGGTGGAACGTATGTCTTCACGAATATTTTGTTCATTAAGATGCTGATAATTTTGCTCCAAAGCGAGTAAGATCGGATTGACCTTGAGTCGAACCTGATTCAAGGATAGATTGGATTCGCCTGAATTTCGATCTTGTAACAGTATCATCGACAGTACAAGGATACTTGAAACGATAATAATGAGAAGCCCAAGTGTTGTTAACAACCAGCGTTTGGACCAGCTGTTCAATGACATGTGGATGCCTCCAATCTCACTTATTCGTAATTGAATTTGTAACCGACACCCCATACCGTCTTCAGAACGGTCGGATGCGAGGCATCTGCCTCAATCTTTTCACGTAGTCTGCGAATGTATACGGTTACGGTATTTTCATCACCGTAGGTTGCATATCCCCAGAGGGCGTCGAGCAACTGGGCTTTGGAGAATACCTGATTCTTATGGCTTGCCAAGTAATGAAGTAATTCGAATTCCTTGGCAGACAGAGAAACTTCCGATCCGTTTAATGTAACTTTATAGGCTTTTTTATCAATCACCAGGTTTCCAAGATGCAACAGATCTGTTCTGTCTCCAACGGATGTCATACTGTCATAACGCCTGAAGTGGGCATTAATTCGTGCTAACAATTCGCTCAGCGAGAAGGGCTTGGTCATATAGTCGTCTGCTCCAAAGCCAAGACCAAGTACCTTATCGGTATCACTGCCTCTGGCACTTAGAATGAGGATGGGGATATTGTTGCGCCTTCTGATCTCTCGACAGACCTCGATCCCGTCCATGTCCGGAAGCATAATGTCCAGAATGATATAGTCTGGTTGAATAAGCTCCATAACCTGAAGTCCATCTTGACCAGTGGCTGCCACGGCGGTTTCATATTGATTTTTGGTTAAATAATCTCGCAGAATGCGCGAAATATCTGATTCATCCTCAATGATGAGGACTTTGCGCTGGTGGGTTAGCATATGTATCGCTCCAGTATGATAGATATGGATTTAATGGATATGTATGAATTTGTAAAAAAACTGTCTCTATAATTGTACAGTCTTGTTCTGTGGGAGTCACATGAAAAAATATTGAAGTGAACTTCATTCTTATAAAAAACGTTCTGACTTCCAGTCGTACTGAAAGTTGATTACAGTTCAATGTATCAAAATAACCCATGAACCTCTTTAAGGTCATGGGTTTCTGATACTGAACATCATACATGCTCCAGATCATCGATAGGCTCATGCTGCTTGGATTTGAGATATTCCGCCGGAGACACACCAAAGTGTGCCCGGAATACCCGGTGGAAATAGGAGTAGCTCGCAAAACCGCAGGATTCGGCAATATGCTCCAGTGTCATTTCACTGTATTTCATTCGTTCCAGCGCCGCATTCAGACGGATCTCAATCGCATATTGAATCATGGTCTGATTGTAGTGCTCCTTAAATAAACGGACTGCACGTGACAGGCTGAGGCCCGCATAACGAGCCGCTTCATCAAGCTTGAACGTAACCGTGGCATGCTCCTCAATAAAACGTTTTAACTTCAGCGCAGAGGAAACTGCCCGATCGGTCTGAATATTCTCTTTAATTGCCCGGTCGATATATAGACATAATCCGCGCAGTAACGCATCCTTTAGCTCCGCATTTTCCTCAAGAGGCCCGCGACGTTTCTCAAGTAACATATTTCTCCACAGGCTGATGAGCTTGTCATCCAGTCCAATCCGGCTCACGGTAGATCGATGCTGCCGTTTCCACCAGTTCTCGATCCAGCTGCCCTCGCAGAACAGATAATAATCTCCGCTGGACAAGCGTCCTTCCTTATGTGGTTCATCGACCACGAGATGATAGTCGTCACCAGGCTTTAAGAGCAGCAAGTCCCCGCTAGTCATCCTGAATTCCTCATCCTGTACATACACTTTGCACGAGCCTTCGGTCTGCAGACGGAACAGGTAGGTTTGCAACTCGCCCTTCATATTATGAGTGAACGCCTTATAGTGGTATGAGTAGTCACAGATCAGTACAGATGTCTCTAACGTATCCAAAGATAAAATCCCCCAATATGTACATCCTGCATGCATTCAAATGGGCTACATTCAATTGATGCAAAATGATGGAAATAAAATTTGATCAGATAGTTCATGTTCTGACTATATTGTATATGTTCATTCTAGCCTGTTTTGCGTTAGGATGATACCAGATAGAGCAATGAAAGCAAATTTGAGAACAGAGGTGTATCCTACATGAAAAAACTTAATATTGGTTTGCAATTGTTTACACTCCGTGATGAAACTGCAGCAGATTTTCGTGGTACGTTGCGTAAAGTAGCGGCCCTTGGATATGAAGGTGTGGAGTTTGCCGGATATGGCGATATTCCAGCTGAGGAAATGAAAGCGCTACTAGATGAACTTGGACTGAAAGGATTCAGCAGCCACGTTTCACTACATGCAATGCGCGAAGACTTGCAAAAACAAATCGATTACCTAAAAACAATTGGTGCACAATATATCATTTGCCCTTACCTGATGCCAGAAGATCGTCCTGAGAATGCAGAAGGTTGGACCAAGCTATTCGCTGAGTTACAACAATATGGAGCTGAAGCAGCGAAACAAGGATTGATCTTCGGATACCATAACCATGACTTTGAATTCCATGGCCAGGTTGGCGATGCCAATGCCTTTGATGCCATGTTCGCTCAAACATCACCGGAAGCGGTAAAAGTGGAAATGGACGTATGTTGGGTACAATTTGCGGGACAAAATCCGATCGAGTATATTAAACAATATGCGGGTCGCTTGCCGCTGCTTCATCTGAAGGACTTCAGCAAAGACGAACAGGGCCAGATGAAAACACTGGAATTGGGACAAGGTTCGGTTGACCTGCCAGCTGTTATTGAAGGCGCTACGAATGCAGGCGTGGAATGGCTGATCGTGGAACAAGACGTATGTCAGAATCCTCCGTTTGAGAGCGTATCCAACAGCTACAACTGGTTGAAAGAAAACTACCTGAATCAATTCTAATGGACCATCGAACCATGAAAAATGCTAATCTATTTGTCAAAGGAGACTTATGTACATGAGTAAAATTAAAGTTGCTGTATTCGGCTGTGGAGCCATTGCCGAGCGCAGACATATTCCAGAGTACGCTGCCAATGAGAACGTAGAACTTGTCGCTTTTGCCGATCCGGTTGTGGAGCGTGCGGAGAAGATGGCCGAGACTTACGGCGGTAAAGCGTATTCCAGTTACGAAGAATTGCTTGCAAACGAAATAGTGGATGCCGTTAGTGTGTGTACACCAAACTATCTGCATGCGCCAATGGCAATTGCTGCTGCAAATGCAGGCAAGCATGTATTGGTTGAGAAACCAATGGCAGTATCCACTGAAGAAGGCGAGCAAATGATCGAAGCTGCCAAGAAAAATGGCGTGTATTTGATGGTTGGACACAACCAGCGTTTGATGCCTCCTCACGTAAAAGCAAAAGAAATTCTTGAATCCGGCAAACTCGGTAAAGTCCTGAATTTCCGTACATCGTTTGGTCACCCGGGTCCGGAAGGATGGAGTGTGGACGGAGCTGAAAGCTGGTTCTTCCGTAAAGAAGAAGCGATTATGGGCGCAATGGGCGATCTGGGCGTGCACAAATCCGACTTCATTCGTTATCTGCTGAATGATGAAGTATCTGAAGTGGCTGGTTTCATCAGCACACTGCACAAGGAAGGCACTAAAGTTGACGATAACGCAACTTGTTTGCTGCGTATGAAGAGCGGAGCGATCGGAACGCTCGTAGCAAGCTGGACACAATACAGAGCTGGAGACAACAGTACAGTGCTGTGGTGCGAGAATGGTGTTATGAAGATCGGAACAGTGGAAGGCGATGAAGTTATCGTTGAGCTCACCAATGGTACAGTTGAGACGTACAAAGTTGGTGCCATGGCTACCAACGAGAAACAAGTGCCGAGTGGTGTCATTGACGCATTTGTAGAGTCGATTGTAACCCAAACACCTCCAGCGATTTCCGGGGAAGAGGGCTTGCGTTCCCTGCAAGTGATCCTGGCAGCATTCGAATCCGAGAAAACAGGTCAGATCGTTAAACTGTAATCCAACCGAATGGCATTGCAATTTCTAACATTCTATATGGCTTAATCTACGATATAAAGGACTTACCTTCAGAGATGTGCTCTGGGGTAAGTCCTTCTGTATTTGTTGATGGAATGATTAATTTTCTTTAGGTGCCAGCCGGTACATCACTGCCCAGATCCAACCATGCGATTTCAGCAGGAGTAAGCGTGATGCGTGATCCTTCGTCACAGGAGAGCAGTTCTGCCTGATTCTGGGCTCCGATCAGCGCACAGGTTGGGAACGTCTGATTCAATACATAAGCAAGTGCAATCTGGATTGGTGTTGTTTTCTTGGAATTAGCCAATTGTTCAGCCCGATGCAACCGTTCCCAGTTATCATCACTGTAGAATACACGCACCAGATCTTCGTTATCCCGAACCTCAGGTGTGAATCTTCCAGTGAAGAAACCACGTGCTTGGGACGACCAGGATAGCAATGGTAGTTTGGTTTGCTCATGCCATGCCAGCGTCTCTGCATCTGCTGACACACAGCCTTCCCAGAAAGGTTCGTTTGCTTTGGCGAGACTGAGATTTGGACTGCTGAATGTGAAGCCCTTCAGGCCATTTGCCGCAGCGTATGCATTGGCTTCCTCGAGCCGCTGCCAGGTCCAGTTGGATGCGCCAATTGCGCCGATTTTGCCGGATTCAATATGTTCGTTCAGTGCTTCAAGAATAACACTGACAGGGGTATTGGGATCATCGCGGTGCAAGGCATACATCTCTACGTGATCTGTCTGAAGACGCTCCAGACTTTCCATCAAGTCACTGCGGATGGCATCAGCGTTCACACGTGGCCCATTCTGGTCATGATGCGCGCCTTTGGTGAGAATGACGATCTGGTCGCGGTTACCACGTTCCTTCATGTAACGACCAAGGACTTCTTCACTCTGTCCACCACAATAGATATGTGCTGTATCTACAGTGTTACCGCCAATCGACAGAAAAGCATCCATGTTCGTAGCTGCTTTATCGTAGGCATTATGCACGAAATAATCGGTTCCTTTAATCAATCGGGAGACACGTTTACCTGCACCAGCAATTTCGATATATTCCATAAGTCAGTTCATCCTCTCAATTATAGTGTAATTCGTGTACGTTCTTCCGCTGAACGAAGGCAAGCTTCCAGTACTTTCATATTAGCTACCGCATCGGAAGGGGCGAAGCGCAGATCCTTGCCCTGAAGTACAGCACGTGCCATATCATCTCCCTGTAGAGAGTAGTGGTTCACTTGCGGGACTTCAATCTCTCTGCGTTCACCACCAGCCGTTACATAGAAGTTGGAACTGCGGTCCTGTCCGCTGATAAATGCCGAAGGGACTTCAATAATCCCGTCGGACCCCAGTACCTCCAGCGTATTGCGGAAGGCTGCCCACATGCTGCTGTCAAAGGTCACACCAACGTGATTATCGAATTCCAGCAGTCCGGAAGCCATCATATCGACTTGATCATGCTGTGGGGAGAACATGCCAATAACAGTGGCTGCACTTGGTTCTTGACCAAGCAGCAGACGTGCTACACTGATGGAATAACATCCGATATCATACAGTGCACCTCCGCCCCAATCCCGCCGGAAGCGGACATTGCCGGATGCATTGGAGTTATTAAATGAAAATGTGCTGTGCATACCACGAATCTCACCAATCTCACCGCTGGCAATGATATCTCGAATCTGCTCATATCTTGGATGATGGCGGTACATGAATGCTTCAGCCAGATGCACACCTGCATCTGCACAAGCTTGAACCATCTCCTGAGCTTCCTGTTCTGTCAGAGCCAGTGGTTTTTCGCACAAAATATGTTTGCCTGCTTCAGCAGCCCGGATCGTCCATTCCCGATGAAGATGATTCGGCAGTGGGATATATACGGCATCAATGGAATCATCAGCGAGCAAATCTTCATAACTGCCATAAGCCTTGTCGATCCCAAGTTGTTCGGCCGTCTGTTTGGCTTTATCTTCGTCTCGACTGGCAATCGCGGTTACTTCATTTAACTCGGATTGCTGCAGGCCTGGAATGACGGATTCCACAGCAATGCTAGCGCTACCAAGAATGCCCCAACGCAATTTTTGAACTGAATTCATGTGTTGTATCCTCCCGTTTATGAATGTATATTGTGATTATAAAGAATAGATCAATGAATTAAAATGATAATATATTGAAGTTAGTTAACACAATATTGTTGATCAAGGAGAACCGGCTATGATGAGACAAACCGTATTGCTTACCCTGCAGGATATTCCATATTTTTGTTATCCCGAGTCCGTTGGACATTATATGGACCACGTCCAGCATTCCGTGTTGCGTGAGGCTGGCGTACTGAACAACTTTAATATTCACTACGTGGCTTCGGGCAAGGGATATGTGGAAGTGGACGGGGTGGTACATGAGCTTCGCGCAGGTCAGGCGTTTCTCTATTTCCCGCAGCAGCGGCAACATTATTATAGTAGTGAAGATGATCCATGGGATGTACGATGGGTTCATTTTTACGGTGAACGTCTGCATGATTATATGATCGAGCGGGGGTTACATCGCAATCTATTGTGGACACTGCGGCAACGCAGCTCTTGGGAAGAGGCTCATCTGGCCTTGCTCACTGAAGCGGAACAGAACACCATGCTGCGTCCAGCTCAGCTATCCACACTGACCTATGCCGTACTTGCCGAGTTCGTGCAGCATGCAGTACCTTTAAAGAGCACACGTACCACAAGTAAGGCGGAGAATCGGGTTCTTGCACTTCTTCCACAGATGCAGCAGGAGGCCTGTCAACCTTTCCTGTTGCAGGACTGGGCGGATCTTGCAGGTGTGAGTTCGTATTACTTTTGCAAAATGTTCAAGAGTGCTGTGGAGATGACGCCCATGGAATTTATCACTCGTTCACGACTACAGATGGCGAAGCAATGGTTACTCGAACGGCCTACGGCCAACATTGGACAAATCGCGGAGGAAGCGGGGTATCCCAATGCCAGTTATTTTAACCGCCAGTTCATGGCTCATGAGGGGATGACACCTACGGATTACCGCGGATTGTATCACAATTAACCCGTATCCTTTCGATGTTGCCAGCGATTGAGGTATAGTGGTTTGACACAGAGCTCAATCAAGTCTATTATGGATAAATTAAATCCGTATATAATGAGGTGCCCTCATGAAATATTCAAAAGCGACAAATTATGCTTTGCATACGATGCTTCATCTTGTAAGTACTGCCCCCGAACAGCTGGTTAGTGTACACCAACTTGCAGAATTGCAGAAGGTATCCCCAACCTATCTGTCCAAAATATTGACCAAATTGGTTAAGGCGGGCATGATCGAATCAACTTCTGGCGCCAATGGTGGCTACCGGCTTAGTCGTAAAAATCCGGATCCTTCTTTCCTGGAGATCATTCATGCGATTGAAGGTCAGGCGTCCCTGTTCGAATGTTCCCAGAATCATAACGCAGGCTGTTTGATCCAGCAGGTGATGGTGCAGGCGGAAGAAGAGATGGAAAGTTTTTTGAACAATAAAAAAATGTCAGAACTGGCTTCCCAGATGAAGGGTGCACATTCCCTGTAACTTGCACTAGAAGTGATCTTTCCCCAACCTCGCGAGAGGTAAGGAAAGATTTTTTTGTATCGTTGTACCTAATAGAAGGCGAATGGTACAATAAGGAAGGTATAGTATGCATACATACATGATCCTAATCTTACATCACATTTTACATCTCTGGAGGGACAACACATGGGCCAATCAACGATCACAGGACTGGAACAATTGCTCGCGCTTGAAAACATTCGGAATACCAAGGCACGTTATTGCCGCTATATTGATACGAAACAGTGGGATACCTTGAGTGATGTGTTTGCTCCGGATGCAGTGGCCGATTTCAGCACAGAAGGCAATCCAATTCCGGTATTAACAGGCCGTGATACGATCGTACAAGTATTCCGTGATCTGGTGGATGTTGCCGTAACCGTGCACCATGTTCATAGCGCCGAAGTTGAATTTGTATCTGAGAACGAAGCAAAGGTCATCTCCCCAATGGAAGATTGGGTCACGTTCCCGGAGGGCAATGAGAACAAATCATTCCACGGATTTGGGCATTACCACGAAACTTTTGTCAAAATCGACGGCCAGTGGTACATCAAACATACAAGTCTGAAACGTCTTCGTTTGGACCTGTTTGAATAGTATACTCAGTTTAGAAGAATAGAGAAGTTGGTCAACCATAAAATAATAGCCCCGAGGAGTGTGATGAACGCATCCTTGGGGCTGTTTTGTGTTAGTGGAAGAGGGCAGCTGACACATGCATCATGCATAGAAAATAGGTAGAAAAAAAGCCAGGTTCAGAACCCGAGGGTCCCTTGCTGACTTCTTTTGGTTAGTTATGATATTAAATCTGATGACTTGTTTTCGTGACTTTCCGTGACTGCATTCTCAGATACACCTGAGAGAAAATAACGGATGCCAGTGCGACCACAGTCATGCCCCAGAAAATATTGGTGTACGCTGAGGACAGTGGCATGTTTTGCATCGCCGTTAATGCTACGCCAGTAACAGCAACACTGAAAGCACCGCTGAAGAACTGACTGAGTTGGAACAGCCCCATACCTGCGCCCACCTGATCCATAGTCAGATTTCCAGACAATTCATTGGACACGCTGGTGGTTAGGGAAGAGAAGCCTACGCTGAGCAGGACATACACGGCCATGATGGCGTAGATGTTATTGTCTGCAAATAAGGCGAATAGTCCGGCAGCTGCCAGTAGTAGCCATGGGGCAAACTTCAGTAGCAACGTATTGCCATGTCGGTCAATCATGCGGCCGATCCGGTTGGACAGCAGCATAGACACAACTGCACCCGGGAAGATGACGAGTCCCGATTGAGCAGGTGTCAGTCCATATAGATGCGCCAAAATTTGAGGTAACAGGAACAACGTTGAGAAGTTATTGATGTACGATACAATCCCCAGCGAGCTGAGCATCATATATTTTTTATCTTTGAACAAAGCAGGTTGAACAAATGGATCTGCCGCGCGCCGAATTCGGAGCCAGAACAGAAGCAGTGCCGCAGCACCGATAACAAGCGTGAACCACTGACGGGAAGTCAGGAATAACAGCACACCGGTAGTACCGATGGCGAGAAGCACGGCACCCAGCAGGTCAAATGAACCTTTTTGCGGTGTTTCCCGCGGAAGCAGTTTGAAAAATACAGGAATCAAGAATAACGTTAATCCCGTAACGATAAACAGATCGTGCCATCCCAGAAATTGTGTGATACTTCCGCCGATGACGGGACCGAGTCCAAGACCCAGTGAACTGGCGGACATGATGACAGCCATTGATTTACCCCGGCGATCATGTGGAATGTACCGGGTAATTAGCACAATGGCAAGCCCCGGAACCGAAGCAGCACCCGCAGCCTGGATCAGACGTGCAATGAGCAAAATGATGAAATGATTACTGAAGAACCCGAGAACCGATGCCGCACCAAGTAACGTAAGCCCGGTCGTGAATAATGTACGAATAGGTATGAAATCGGATAGACGTGAGAACGTAATCGAAGAAATGGCAAATACAATGGAATACCCTGTAACAATCCATGAGGAAGCGACGGATGTAAGCATAAATTCGGCTGCAATTTTGGGCAGGGCCAGATTAAACATCATTGTATTCATAACAACGAGTACAACGGTGAAGCCAAGCAAGCTTACAATTAATCCTTCCTGTATTCCGGTCCGTTCCCCTGATGATGCGGTTGCGGTGTTGTTCATAAAAACCTCCTAAAGTGATGTGTATTTCGCAACATTTCAGAAACGGTGTGTAACATTTGCAAAATGTAATATGATGTCAATCCCGTGCCTAACAGCAGGGGTTACATAACGAAATCATTAAAGTTCGATTGGTGTCGAACATTAGAAATATATCATGGATCTGTGTTAAAATACAATGGATAGTCTGAAAAAAGGAGACTACAATATGAAGATTTTACATCATCCACAAGTATCAGATATTGAACTTTCCTCCGTATTGTACGCATTAAGCGACCCGACCCGTCTTGGGATTGTTGCCGAAGCAGCGAGAAGCGGGGAGCAGCCGTGCAGTCATTTTCATGCACCTGTTGTGAAGTCAACGATGTCGCATCACATTCGTACCCTGCGAGAAGCTGGAGTCATTCGGGTCAGAGTGCAGGGCACACAGCATTTTCTCACCCTGCGATCCGATGATTTGGAAACGCGCTTTCCAGGACTCCTGCAACCGTTATTGCAGGCCGCAGCTCAGTCGAGCACAGATCCTTCCTAAATGTTGTCCTTTCTTCAGGTCGAAGAGGGGACATTTTTATTTTCTTTTGAAATACTTCTAATACTGATGCGACATTCTGTGTCGTACCATGCCCTATATAATAACGGTGAACACACAAACCATATCGAAAAGAGGTTCACAACCATTGGCAAAAACCAAAAGAGGACGCGTTTTGTGGAGTCTTCCTTCCAGGGGCCGGGGAACATGCCCGGTGTGTAGCAGTACCCGAATTAAATTGTTGTATACGCAAACAAAAACAGACGGTACAAGTCTGAAAGTATGCAAGAAATGCTCCAAAGCCGTGCAATCCAGAGTGGATAAGGCACATGTATAACATAACTGGCCTGTTCTTCAGAACGGGCCATGTCTTTTGATATAATCTAATATATTAGGAATGGATGAGATGGGGGCGGGAAGATGAGTAACATGCATCGGATTCACTGGTTTGACGAACAGATTCGGGGTGGACGTTTTCCGAATAGCAGCTGGCTTGCCCGTGAATTTGAAATCTCCCGTCGTCAGGCTCAGCGTGATATTGAATATATGGCAAGTTCCTTGAGAGCCCCTTTGGTGTATATGGCGAAATATCGGGGCTATTGTTATGAGGATCAGACTTTTCGATTGCCCCATTTGTATATGACCGAAGAAGAGCAGCGTGTGCTGAAATATCTAGCGCATCGTTACCGGCATTACGATTATGATCAATCGGACGCGGTGAAACGTGTAGCGCATTTGCTGGAGCGTTTTACGTTGGAGGAACAACAGATGGGAAGTAGTGAGCTCCCAGTGTTTTCGGCGCAACCGAAGCAACTGCAATTCTTTGAATTGTTGTCCCATGCCATAACTGACTTGCGCAGAGTACATATTCATTACAGGGATCACGATGGAGAACGGCAGTTTTCCTTGTGTCCATTAAAGATGATATCCCAGTTTAACGCCGATTACGTGGTGGGTTATGAAGCAGACCCTGTACAGCAAGTGGCCATTCGCTTGGAGGGCATTGTTCATGTATCGATCTTGAATGAGAGATTTGAGTACAAGTCAGATGCTCTCCTAGGTGGATGGGAAGAAACACTGCCTGTGCGTAAACCGTTTGTAGCTGAGATTCGCTTGAAGGAATTGCAGCAAATGGACCTATGGGAAGGGTATCGTATTCGGGCTAGGCAAGATCAGATTTATTCAATTGAATTTTATGACATGGACGCTTTCTTACAGCATTTGTTTGTTAGTGAATGGGAGGAACTTTTGTCTCCTGGGTGGCTTAGACGCAAGCTTCAGCAAAGCGCAGAAGGATTAATTGCCAGGCTCGCGATACAAGGTAAGAAAAACGTGGAATAAACCAGTGTAGAGAGGAGAAGATCCATCCTTGGCTGAGAACATTTTAGATAACCTCATCATGAAGCGGGAGTCCAAATCGTACGTGGATAGTCTGCATGCGATACTAACCCATACAGGCCAGTTTCAAGGTTCCAAGGTTGTACTTGCCGGATATACGGGCATGGCTTTCAAGCTGTCGGTACATCGCAGACTACTTCCCATGTCGGTTACAGCGTATGGACAATGGGGGGAAGCACATCGTCCCGGAGTTGATAACCTGGGGATATTCACGATCTGGGATGGGGGACGTACACGTCATTCCACGTTCGGTTATTATCAGCAGGATGCAGTGAATTGGGTGAGACGGAGTATTGATGAAGGCACTGGTGTGATTTACTGGATTCCTGAGTTTGGTGTTATTCATGGATATGATGACAGTGACCGCATCTTTTATGTGCAAGACGGATGGAGCAAGGAACCGCAGATTTTGCTATATGATAATTTCGGCTTGAACTTTTCCGGATTTTGGTATTGTCAGGTGTTTGGTGATCAGGTCCGCATCCCTGAACAGCAGATGCTGCTGGAATCCCTGCGACTGGCGATTGAGGATTGGGATATTCCCTATCGTCTGTTACCTGATCAGAATATTACTTCAGGTAGAAAGGCATATGATGTGTGGGTGGAGGCCCTGCGGAGTGGGGATTTCGATGAAACCGGTGCAGGTTATATTTTGGAATCCTTCTGCCATTCGCGAACCGAAATAAGGATGTATTTGCAGGGTGTTCGAGGGATATGGAACGAACTGGACCAGGCTTGTGCATGTTATGAACAACTTGGGACGTTAATTGACCAAATGAAAGGATATATGGTTCAGCAGGAGTATAGACGTGTCTTGCGACCAGACACCACAGAAGATTTAGCACAAGTACTCGTGAAGGCGAAAGCACTGGAAGAGCAGGCCATTGATTATTTTCGAGTGATATCCAGGAAGTATCCTGACCGTAAAAGGTCCACTATACCACGGTGGGGAGCACATTCCGCACGATAGGATGAGAGGGGAAGGGAGTGAAGGATGATGGCGACAAAAGTAGTATTGCAGGACTGGCTTCAATCCCCGCAAGCTGCGAGTTTTGCTGATGAATATAGATCATGGAGCGGTGTGAGCGCATATACAGATGCGTTGTTTCGCATTTTATTACATAAACAGTGGACGGTTTTCCCACACCACATGATTGCAGGTATGACAGCAAGTGCATTCCGATTAGTGGTGGATCGGCGTATGACGTCAGAGTCAATCTCCGCATACAATTGGATGGCAGAGAACTTTGTCGCAGCAGACTTCATTGGTGTGACAACGGGACAACATGGTGGATTTTCATTTGAACCGACTTTTCCGCTCTATCAGAAGCAGGCTCTGCTGGATATCAAAGCTTCCATTGACCGGGGCGTAGGTGCGATTCTCTGGCACGATCAATTTGTCATTGTTATTGGATATGATGATGTGGAACGGGTCTTATTCATCTGTGAAAGTCAAGGTGATGAAATCATTCGTCTGCCCTATGATTCGTTTGGTAGGAACAGTACACCCTACTGGTATTATCAGGTTCTGGAAGCCTGTGCACCTATCGATTTATGGGAAGTCTGCAAGGAATCGTTAATCCAGGCCGTGTACAAATGGGAAACTCATGACTATATGCTGCCGCCCCAAGATTATGCCTGTGGGGCGGCTGCGTATGCCACTATTGCTGCTGCTTTGCAGTCAGGAACATATGACGCTGAACAAGCGGCAACTGTACTTTGCTATTATGCCAAATCAAGATTGGATATTGCCTCTTATGTTGCAGGACTTAAGCATCTGTCCATTCAAATGGACCAGGTCATAGACGAGTATGAGCTACTCGCAAACCTGTACACAATGATCATTGAGGAAATAGACAACTCCATCTCTTGGGATTCGAGAGAACCGGAATGTGTGCAAAGAGTAATTGAGCTTATCCGGAAGGCAGGGGCTACGGAACAACGTGCCATTGATGCCATTAAACATGTCTTTCCAGAGACGATAGGCAATCGTTTTAAGGATGTTGGATTAAGATGAATGGAGCATGATAGAGAAAATTGAAAAACTCAGCAGGAATAAAACCGGACAGGCCGCAGCCGATCCGGTTTATTTGTATTGAACATATATGCACATCAACTCATGTGATCCACGCTAATCATAACTTTTAAAAGAAAAATAACCAAAATTTTAATTTTGGGGTAATCCAAACCCCCTCTTGTTCCGAATATTATATTAGATGGTCTTTTTTGGATGATGATATTCAAGGACAACAGGGGGCGGGAGTATGGTACATAATCCGGAAACCATTCAGGAATGTATCGAACATGCACGGCAAAGGCTCTACCAGATTGCAGCTCAATATCCGGAACTATGGCATCCGGAGGTTATTCGACAATCCATGGTGCTGGATGAGTTAATTAATGAATATAACAACGCAACTCGCGGGAGAAAGATCTCGAATCAACTGAAATCATGATCTTTCTGAACAAAGAATTCCAAGAGGGGATTCCGTGTGTTTGCCTTACTCTTTTACCGCCCCGAGCACAATCCCCTTTACGAAGAAACGCTGCAAGAACGGATATACGAGCAGAATCGGCAGAGCGCCAATAAAGATCTGAGCCGCGTTCACCGTACGTTGAGACATGTTCTGGAGCTGCGTTGCATCCACGTTCATGTTGGAGAAATCTTGCTGTACTATTATGGTCTGCATTAACGTGGCGAGTGGATATTTGGAAGCATCATTCATATAGATCAGCCCGTCGAACCAGGAATTCCATTGACCTACCATGGTGAATAAGGAGATCGTCGCAATGGCGGGCATGGATACAGGCAGATAGATTTTGAACAGAGTTGTGATATGGTTGGCTCCATCAATGAATGCGGCTTCTTCCAGCTCTTTTGGAACATTGCGGAAAAAGTTCATCATGAGAATCAGGTTCCAGACAGCCACCGCCCCCGGCAAAATGAGAGCCCACATCGTATTAATCAGTCCAAGCTTCTGGATCAAAATATAGGATGGAATCAATCCCCCGCTAAACAGCATCGTGAAGATGAAAAACCACGCATATAATGAACGTCCCTTGAAGTGCAGACTCTCCTTGGATAACGGATAAGCTGTCAGGAAGACAAGTGTCATACTGAGCAGTGTGCCCAGAACCGTACGTTGGACTGAAATCCAGAGTGCACTCAGAAAGTTACTGTTACCAAATGTTTTGGTATAGGCGTCCACCGTAAAATCAATCGGCCAAAGTGTCACCAGATTGGCGGATGCTGCCGCTTTACCACTGAAGGAAACCGCCAGAATGTGGACCAGCGGCAGGATGCACAGGATCGAGACGGCCGCGATGAATATCAGGTTAAAACCATTGAATATACGGTACCCGGTTGTTTTGTGATACACCTTGATTCCTCCTTTGCATTTTGCATAATTCGATTTGAATCGCTCGCGTGTACAAGATATAGACGAACTGAACCATTTCGATCTCTATCTTGCTGATTGAAAGTCGCTGTCTGGATGTATGCAAAATGCCCCTTAAAAAATACGGTAATTGGCGATTTTGTATGCCATCCGGTACGCAGAGATGACCAGGAACATCGCGACAAATGATTTGAATAGTCCAACAGCGGTCGCAAAGCTCATTTTGCCATTCAGAATTCCCATCCGATAGACAAAGGTATCGATAATATCACCTTTCTCATATACCAGCGGATTGTACAGGTTAAAGATCTGGTCAAAGCCTGCATTCAGGATATTGCCCAGCGATAATGTACCTACCACGATAATCATCGGCACGAGTGCAGGCAGGGTAATGTGCAATGTCTGTCTGAGTCGTGTTGCCCCATCCACCTCTGAAGCCTCGTACAATGCCGGGTTAATGCCCGCAAGTGCTGCCAGAAATACAATTGTCCCGAATCCAAACTCCTTCCACACATCACTGACAACCACCGTTACACGGAACCAGTCGCCATCTCCCAGAAAAAAGATCGGTTCAACACCAGCCGCGGCTAAAACCTGGTTTACCAGCCCACCTTCCGGTGATAACATATCGAGCAGAATGCCGCCCAGGACAACCCAGGACAGGAAATGGGGCAGATACACCAAGGTCTGTGAGAAACGTTTGAACGTAGAGTTCCGAACCTCATTTAGCAAAATGGCGAACACCACGGGGGCCACAAGTCCGGCCACAATTTTCATCGAAGCAATCAGCACCGTGTTCCAGATGACCTGAACGCTGTCGGGATATTCGAACATGAACCGGAAGTTGTCCCAGCCCACCCATTTGGAGCCAGTGAATCCCAGCCACGGTTTGAAATCTTGAAAAGCAATAATAATGCCGCCCATGGGCACATAGGCGAACAGTAAAGTGAGCAGTACAGCAGGCAACAGCATTAGATGCAGCGGCCATGTGCGTTTGAAATTCCAGCGGGTACGTTTGCGTGGATGGGGTGTCATTTTTCGCACCGGCGTATTGGTTGTTAACGGTTGTTCTATAGCCATCAGGGTCCCTCCTTTATCTCGTCCAGCCCTGAAAGTGAGGCGAATAAGCCTCTGTACAGAGTGGAGCAACTGAATTATAGCAACGGAGAAAGGTCGACTATAGAACAACATTTCAATGCGGATGTTGAAATATTAACTTGTTGAGGAAACAGAGGTCTTCAAGTCACAGGAAAACGGGAGAACAAAAAATCATATAGAATTGTAAGGGCTTTCAATATAAAATAGGACTTCGGTGTAGAACGACTCCAAATTTAGGGACAGGGTGAAACGATGAAATTCACAGTATTTGCGAAGACGGTCATTCTCTTAATCTGCCTGCTCGTACCCATTCTGCTGCTGTATACATACGCGAACCAGGCAAATGTGGACATGGTCGTTGAAGAGAAACAACAGTCGAGTCTGAACCAGTTCAATTATTTCAGTTCGCAGGTGGATAAAAATATCGAGCAGCTCTCGCTGTATGGCCTGACATTGCTGCGAGATCCGAGTATCCTGCATTACCGTTACATGACGGACTCCACCAGCCAATATGAGAAGAACAGTATCTATCTGGATATTCTCGACAAATTATCGTTGTACCAGTCCACCAGCCGCTGGAAGAACGATATTACCATTGTCCTGCCACAAGCGGAACTTGTGTTATCCACCATGTCCAGCCGGACGGTCTACGATGAGAAGATGTTGACGTTCCCGCAACCTGGCCAATGGCAGCTGGAGAAGGGGAGTTTCACCTACTTTTTCACGGATAACTACGAGTGGAATGAAAAACCGATGAATACAGGCGTGCGAACGGTGATGGAGATTAATTTTGACCCGATGAACGTGGTTGCCATGTTGGATGATTTTAAAGAAACGCAGGGAGGAGATCCCTTCTTGCTGGTACCAGGTAACGATCCGTTGCTGAACCGTACGGCGGACCCCGAACTGGTCGAAGCGATCATGCGTGATATGCCTTTTAACGGGCCGGAGAGGGAAGGCAATCATCAATTGGAGGTGGGCGGTAAACAATATCTGGTCAGTTACGTGCACTCCAAACAACTGCAAGCGGTATACGTGAACCCTGTGGTATTAGATGATTTGCTGACCCCAATGGACAAGAGCCGAAATATGTTTATTACCTCCATTCTGTTACTGCTCGTGCTGAGTATCGGGGCCGCACTGCTTTTGTATCGAAAAGTTCAGGTGCCCATCCATCGTTTGATGAGAGGGCTGCAACAGATTCGCAAAGGCCAGTTGTCCACACGGATTCCGGTCGATCACTCTCGGGATGAATTCGCGTATCTCACCCAGAGCTTCAACCATATGGCAGAGCAGATTCAGGAACTGATCGAGAAGGTATACGAGGAACGTATCCGTTCAAGGGAAGCCACATTGAAACATCTACAGTCACAGATCAATCCGCATTTCCTGTACAACTGCCTGTTTTATATCAAAAATATGACCCAGCTTGGCAACCGTGAAGCGGTTATTGCCATGTCGCTAAGTCTGGGAGACTACTATCGCTACATTACGCGGGGCGAGAATGACATGACAACAGTGGAAGAAGAGATTCGGCTGCTGGACCATTATCTGTCCATTCAACAGATGCGGACCAACCGGCTGACCTACGAGATTGCCGTACCGCAGCAACTGATGTTGCTTCACATTCCGCGACTGCTCATTCAACCCATCGTAGAGAATGCGGTGATCCATGGCATTGAGCCGATGGAGGGCAGTGGGCATGTCGTCGTAACGGGGATGGCGGTACCCGAACATATTGAGGGTCGGAAATATACAAGATATAGCCTGTTTGTTGACAATGATGGTGTCACGCTGACAGCGGAAGAGATTGCCGAATTGGAACGGGAGATCAATGAACCGATGGGTGAGGAGATTGGAACAGGCACGTGGAATGTGCACCAGCGTCTCGTTACGCGATATGGGATGTCGTCGGGGCTTCATTTTGGAGCGATTCCCTATGGTGGACTTAGTGTAGAAATTCGATGGTTTGAGGAGGAACAACCGCATGATGAATCTGATGGTCGTGGATGATGAACATTCGGCAGTCGAGTCGATCGCTGTCTCGATACCGTGGAGAGAACACGGGATTGGTCAAGTATTCAAAGCCTATTCAGTCAAAGAAGCCTTGGAACATATGGCATCACATCAGGTCCATATTATTATCACGGATATCCGTATGCCGGGTATGTCCGGTCTGGATCTGGTCAGTCACATCCGCCAAAAGTGGGAACAGACAAAATGTATTATTTTATCGGGGCATGCTTCCTTCGATTATGCGAAGCAGGCACTCAAACATGGGACAGTCAGTTATCTGCTCAAGCCGGTCCGAGATGAGGAACTGATCGAATCCGTGCAGCAGGCCGCAGTGCAGATTCGCCTTGAGGGTGAGAAACAAATGCTGCATCAGCGGGCCATGTATTCCGTGAGGGAACATCTGCCCGAGAAGCGGGCGGAACTGATGAAGGATGTATTGTTAGGCCATAAATTTGCGGATGCTGAACTCCAAGGCAAGCTGGAGCAATTGGAGATTGAGTTCCGTCCACAGGATAAAATGCAACTGCTGCTCATCCGGTATGATGACCATCAACCTACACATAAAGCGTTTCGATTGATGAAGTACGCCATCTCGAATGTAGTGGAAGAGATCTACGGCAGTACCTATCATCTCTGCCATACGGATGATGCCTATGATGATCTGGTCTTCATGGCCAGTCCCAAACAAACTCAGGCCGAACCAGAAATGTTAATGGGCCGACTTGGAGAGCGGTTGATCCACAGTGTGAGGCAGTATCTGAACGCGACCATTTCCCTGTCCGTTAGTCGTAGGGGGCGTTTCCCAGATCAGGTGCCGCAGCTATATCATCAAGCTGTGAGTGCACTTCGCAAGCAGGCCGAGGCGGGCAAAAGATTACATTTGAATGCGGCGGCAGGAACCAATGGGGCCACGTTGAAGTCTCTTGCAGCGCTGTATGAACCACCGGGTCTGACGACGTTACTGGAAGCCGGGCGCATGGAGGATGCACACCGCAAGATTGATCAGATCTTTGCCGAACTGTCGAACAGTGTGTTCCCGGAACATGTGTATGTGGCTTTTCATTATCTGGCGGCAGCATTCTCCTATATGGCTCATCGGGAAGGAAGACAGTTAGCCGAAGTGCTTGGGGAGCAGTACCAGCAGTTGCTCAAGGATGGTTATGGTATCTCGCTGCGTAGTCTGGAAACGTGGACTCGGTCTGTAATGCAGCAGTGGGCAGAGAGCACAAGCGATGTGGGACAGGATGCCGGATCAACGCTGATTAGGCAGGTACAGCAATGGATTGACCATCATCTTGGCGAGGATTTATCGTTACAAGTCATTGCAGGAGAGGTGCATCTGCACCCCGTCTATCTGTCGAAAATGTACAAACAATCCACAGGTGAAGGCATTAGTGATTATATTATCCGTTCCAGAATGGAACGTGCGGTTCATTTGCTGAAGCATACGGCGATGAAGATCTATGAAGTTGGTCAGGAAGTGGGGTACAATAATACACCTTATTTCATTCAGGTGTTCCGCAAACATTATGGACTGACCCCGCAAGATTTTCGGAACGGTTAACAAATCGATATGAACATTGAAATTGTGATATATGTTTGCCTCCCCGGCTGCACTATCCTTTTCATGTAAGGTGCATTTGGCACATAAGGGTATCCAAGTTACCTGAGGAGGGGTTAGTTCATGTATAGAAAAATGATGACGGCATTGCTCGCAATCACGATGGTTGCTGTAACAGCATGTAGTTCGGGGGCCAAGGAAGAACCGGCGAAGGAAGCCGCTGCACCACTTGCTCTGCAAGACGGGAAGTATGAACCGGCGGTACAGATGAGTTATTTGCGGGCCTGGAATGATGATACGAAATTCAAGAACGGGGAAACGGCCCAGAACAACGTGCATACGAAATGGGCCAAGGAACGGCTTGGCATCGATCTGACCACGCCATGGGCTGTATCGGTGACCAATGATGCATTTTACACGAAATTACGCTTGTCTCTGTCCGCTAACGAAGAACTGCCGGATATTGTCTCCATTCGGGGGGACTACAATCTGGTACGGGAATTAATTGAGTCTGGCAAATTTGCCAATGCAGGCGAGCTGTTTGACCAATATGCTTCGGACACATGGAAACAGGCATCTGAATCGGCACCCGAGGAATGGTATCCATACATGTATGAGGGCGAGCGTTATGGCATTCCAATCTTCGATTATGCCTACAACGGCGATTCGGTCATGTTTATCCGTGAAGACTGGCTGAAGAAGCTGGGACTGGAAGAACCAAAAACCATGGATGAGCTGGTTACGGTCATGGATGCTTTTACGAATCAGGACCCCGATGGGAACGGTAAGAAAGATACGTATGGTCTGACCGTGGGCATGAAAAATGCGCTCAATACCTGGATGACGGAATCTGGCTGGATCTTCGGCATGTACAACACGATGCCTGGACAGTGGAATGATGCCGGGGACGGAACGCTGCAATATGGCTCCATTCAGCCAGGTGTGAAGGAAGGTCTAGCAACGATGAAAGATTGGTTGTCCAAAGGTTACCTGCCCAAAGAAGCAGGCGTCTATGACGAGATCAAGGCAGCAGAATTGTTCACCGCAGGTAAAGCAGGCATTATCGTGGGACCACACTGGATGCCAAACTGGCCGATTGATGATGTGAAGAAAAATGTGGACGGTGCCACGTACAAGGCCATTGCCTTACCTACAGGACCAACAGGTGAGAGTCACCAACATGGTTCTGGTGCGAGCAATGGGGTGGTGCTGATTAACAAAGACATGGCGAACCCAGAGATTTTCTTCACGTATCAGAATTATCTGTTCGACAACTTTGCTAATCCGGAAGTGGGCAGCGAGTTCGAACATGGCTTCGCGCAAGGATACGACTATGACATCGTGGATGGCAAAGTTGTTGGTGAAGCTGAAGTGAAGGACGGCGTATCACCACTCAAATATACGATTACGTATGATGGTGCACGGATTCCGAATCTCATGATGGATACGCTGGCGGAACTTGCGAAGGGCAAGGAACCGGAGACTCCTTTTGAGAAAAATACGAAAATTGCCAACAAACCGGAAGTATTTGTAGCCGCTGAAGTCGTCGTTGCAAATAAAGATAATGCGATCAAGAACAAGTTCACGGGAGCACCAACCGAGACGATGAAAATGAAGAAGGACGCAATCGACAAGCTGGAGAAGGATACGTTCAGCAAGATCATCTATGGTCAGGTGGGCATTGAGGAATTTGATGCGTTTGTAACAAAGTGGAAATCCATGGGCGGGGATGATATTACTGCCGAAGTAAACGAGTGGTATAAGACAGTTAATTAATTTACAAAGCAGGGGAGAACTGATGAATTCATCAGTCTACCCTGCTTTTTTTGTCTCGAATAACATTTATGGAAAAATAGAGTTTTTGGAGTTATAACTATTAATCTATATCGTACAGATCGATTATGACTCGCAACGGACAAAGGTAACGTTTTTTCCTAGAATCACATTCTCAACCTTCCATCCGGCATTTAACCAGGATAGTGCCTGTGTATGATTCATGGAATTATTCACCCACCATTGTTCGCGATTATACGCTGTAGGGGGTAACGTAAATCCGAGAATCTCCTCAAGCTCTGCGTATGTAAGGGTGATCGAAACTTGATTCAAATAGTTTTCCAAGGGGAAGTATTTGCTGTAGCTCATTCTGTCAGACCTCCTGAAAAGGAATACAATGATTATACAACGTAGGGATGATGATAGCGAGGGCATGCCAAGAGCGTACATAGTTATGAAAGAAAACATATAGATCTCTCTGACTAGCGAACAACCGTGCGTAAGCCTTATTGTTCCGGGTGTACTTGAGAGAGTAAAATAATAGGGAATATACGAACATCAATACGTATTTATAACATAGATGTCTTGGGCTGGTCCGGGATTCATAAAAGTTCAAGTGTGGTTGATGAACATCATAAGATGCATGGGGAGGCAGGAGATTAGATGAGTACACTTTATGACCAGGCGATGGAAGAGATGATCACGACGATCCATGAATGGTTTGATGAACAGGAAAAGCGGGATGACTTGGAAAGTGTTGTGAAGCGAACTACACTGCAAATGGGTATTTTTAATGATATTGTACTAGATTACAAACCTGGACGGACCACGGTAGACAGCCTGGATCTGGGTTTGGATGATGATGTGAAATCGAAGCAGGCAGGAGCCTTTACCGAGGAACAGGTACGGAACGAGATCAGGCCTAAGCTTGTAGAGGTTGTTCAGGGAAGATTGGACAAGCTGGCAGATACTCCGTTGATTGACTACCGCTTCACCTTGCGAGGGAAATTCCCAACAACCGAAGGCACGCTGCAACTGACTTTATTGGAATGGATAAACGAAGAGAAAAGACAGCTGCTCCTTGAGCGTATTCATACTTATGTAGACAAGAAGCTGGAACAAGGTACATATCCAACGAAGCCATTGGAATCCTTCTTTTTGACGAGTCATCTGCTCGATCCAAAGCTGTTCCCGGAGTTGGATGTAGCATGGACCATCAGGCTGTATGACCGGATTCAAGAGTTGAATCAGGGGCGTCCGGATGCACTTGCGGAACATCGTGGTGAGATTACTCGTGCAGTGACGGCATGGGTGGAGAATCAGTTTTTGCCACAGTATTATGATGTACAGTCTTCGCCTTATCGTACCAATGAATATTCACTAAAACCAGGAGCAACGCTTCAATCGAACATTGAAACACAGACAGGCCAACATTCGGACGAGCATGGGAAGCAGCAAACATCCGGGACTCAACCAATCGATCTGCTGTTATACGCGGCGGTCATGATTCTACGTTTTGAGCCGAGTTATAGCAAACCCAAAGGTGTGACTTTTCTGGAACTCGCGAAGCAGCTTGGTAGCCGTCGTGCAGCACGTATGATGACAGAAGGTAGCGGGACGTATGCGAAGGACGATATTCATGTGAAAACGGAAGAAGTAGACTGCAAAGCAAATGATGTATTTGCTCTGATGACCATCCACATTCGTAAGGAAGAGCCGGGTGCCTATCAACAGGCACTTACCTTTATCACTCATTTATTGAAACAGGGCTTTCCGAAAGGTTATAAGATCAAGCTCAAGTCCAGCGTAAAGCAGTATTTGCCGATCAAGGGACTCGCGAAGTCGGATACCCACCGATTCTTTGCCAATGCACTGGAGTACCCGGAGTTGCATCCACTCCTGGAAGAGTATGCGCGTGAGGCTATCCAAGAGTTTGAGTTTTATGAGGATACCGAGGGAGAGAAAAGCTGTATGCCGGGCAGTTATGCAACCTTTGGGCTGGGGCTCGTGGATGAGCGGTATTTCCCGCTGGTTGAATATTACATGGGTGAAGTGGATGATGAGCATCAGTTGATTCAGGATAAATTCATTGCGGCATTTGTAGAACAACAGGGTGTAACGGCTCAATCCATACCTGCGTTAGTCGTCAGTTTGCGTCGTTCGACCGATAGTCTGAAGCTAAAGATTCAGCCCGAGCTGGAGAATGAGGAAATACTCGAACTGTTGGTTAGACAGATTCAAGAACTTGAGCATTCTGAAGCGGAACGTGTACTCTATCCAATCTTTGGCAAGGTGGAGAATCTAACAACGCTCGCTCGCAAAGCGGAAGGGAGACGGAAGGAATTATTGCTGGAACTGTTGCAGGCCGCAGGGAAATAAAAATGTAAACAACACAAGTAAGATTGTGCTGTGCCAGCCAGGAAAGGTGGGGGAAGTTGTGGAAGCATTGAGACGAGACATATGGCAGGCGTTGAATGCTCAGGACAAAGAGGCTTGGATGCGTAAGCTTGTTCGTCAGTTACCAGACGGTATGGTATATGAGGGTCTCGAGACATTTGAACGATTTGGTCATCGGATGGAGACAGGTGTATTTACGGACGATGGGCTAAGATTTGTGTTTGTGCCTGGGGATCAAGTAACACTCGGCTGGGATCGTTGGCAGCATGGTATGAACGAAGAGACATCAGCCGACCTGCATGAAACGGTCAGTGAGTATGGTGTGGAGGACGTGGATTCGTTTCTGGCGAGTCAGATGTCACCTGTAAGAACGGTCAACATTGCGCCGATGCTTGTTGAATGCGAACTGATCTCACTTGGCTGGATTGAAGTGTCCAATGAGGAAGCGCACGCGCAAGAAGATCCTGATTTCCCGTCAGCACTGGAGCAGTTTAAGCAATCGGAGATCCGTGAATATGAATTGCATCAACAATATCGTCTGATTCGCCAAAGTGAGAATGAAGTCCGAATCCTGTGGTTCAACGAAGGAATAGAGTTGGAAGATGTTGTGAGGGAGGAAGCTGCAGCGGGTTTTGGTTTACTAACCGAAGACGAATGGGAGTATATCTATGGCGGCGGTTGTCGCACGTTATTTCCCTGGGGTGACAGCTTCGACTATACGATGAGATTGAAGCACTTTGGAAGTCTGGAAGGCGTGGATGAAATTGTGGATGGATTGGCAGAGACGGCCTCTTCACGGGTTGAAGAAAAGGATGATTGTCCTTATGATCTCGAAATGCCAAATTTCTTCGGGGCGCAATTTGCTGGTGATCCCTACAAGTATGAGCTTACGCTCGATTCGTCTGGGGATGTGATGCCCAAAGGCGGAGACGGCGGGAGCCTGATATGTGGTGGAACAGGGCCGTTGGTTGGTTTCTTGCCTGCTGCTGCGGTCTATTATCGAGACATGAATGCCAGCGAACTTGACTGGGAGGATTTGATGGATACGATGATGTATCGTAGGGTTGTTCGTTTGGCTGAACTAAAGGTTTGATGGGTTAACCGAAACAGCTATTAAGCGGTAGCATCCATACGTAGAAAGAGATTTAGTGAATTCTAAAGGGCAGTTGACAGATAAATGAATAGATCTGTCGCTGTCCTTTGGAATGTTCCATTAGGGCCAGAAGATGGAAGAAAAAGTAATGAATATTTAGATCAAAAGTTCTATACTTAACGAGTCTCAACCAAATCCATTACACAGAGAAGGAGTTAAGTATGTCCAGAGTATCCAAATGGCTCATCGTCAGTTTAGTTTCAATTTTTATACTCAGCATGTCGCAATTCACAGTCTCAGCGTCCACTTCAATAACTCAAACGGCTCAGAACGCAGAGCGATCCATTTCATCCACAGATCGGGTGCAACATAACATTCGTTTTGCAATCAGAGGCACGGAGGTGACCGTGACTACGCTTCGAACGAGTTTTGATACTGGTGAACTCAAAGAAAATGAGTACCATTTTACCGATCCAGCTATTCTCCCTAGAATACATACCGGTCTGACGACAACTTCCCATCAGTATGATCCTATCGTTAGTGACACACCAGCAGGGTTAAAAGGATACATAACTTATTATGCCACGGATGATAAGCAGCATTATTACGTTTTGTACGAGTATGACTATAGCTCGAACACACTTCGCAAGGTCCATGAGGGCGAAAACCGTATCCACTTGGAACCTCAAATCGGAATATATTATACGATCTATGAGAAAAACGTACCTAAATCCAACTACTATTCCATGGTCACAGGAAAAAAAGTATACACTCGCGGAAAGCTTTTGCTGGAAAGGGATTTTACAGATACCAAATATGTGGTATCACCGATTCCACAAACCCGTAATTTTGGGGTTTATTGCACAGATACTTTAGATTGTCACTATCTTGAATATGGCGGTATAAAGGGGAAGAAGGCCAAAGTAAGCGACTTGTGGATGAAGCCCGACCAGAAGACGGGCTTGTCTACTAAAGCTTTTCAGGTAAGTGCAGATGTTCATCTAAATGTTTCTCAAGGCAACACGAGGGATCGGAAATCAGACTGGACTGTGGTTGTAACCAAAAATGGCAAAAAAACTACACTGATTAAAGAGCGAGTGGGCTATGTGCAATCATTTATCTCACCCGAAAGAAAAACATTGGTTCTGGTCACAGAGAACGGTCTGGATAGTAAAATGGAGTCGTCCAAGGTACAAGTCTATGATTTGAAGACCCTTAAGCGGATTCGTTCCTATGATTCTCCTTATCGCGCTCGTACCGAAAGTATCCAGTGGATTACTGAGGATGAGTATATTATTGAACAGTATTTTTCCAATCCAGGCTCTTACCCGCCATCCTTATATGTTATTTCAGAAAATAAACATCTTAAATTGAATTATGGTACGTACAGTGACTGGAAAAAATATTGGAATTCTTTTCAGTTCTCTAATGTGTTTTTCCCGATGGAACCTGTAGCTATTAAGTCTGATCAGGGTGTATTGGAGTATAAAGGGCAGCCCACCTTCTATATGGAAGGTCAGCATTATGTTCCTTTAGAAGAATTCACTAAAGCATTTCATATTCAATATAATCTCAGGAAGGATCGGCTCACCTTCACTCGTGGTCAGCGTTCTTCCAGTGTGAATCAACCTTCAAAACAATTGTTGACGCTATACAATCAGACCTTTATTCCTTTAGGTCAGTGGAGTAAGGACTTGGGGCTCAAAGTGTCGGAAACAAAAGCAACTGGTTACAACAAACAATTAAGCATGAGCGATGAAGAAAAGGGAACTGATCTAGCCATGGATTCCAAAATTCTTCCTTTTCATGCAAGAGCACGATGGATGGATCGGGTAGGGGAGAGTTACCAATTAGATCCGGTAAATACAAGGCCGATGGAATCAGCTGTGCCAGACCGAATTGATGGTGTGGTGCTTAATTTTGATCGAACATTGACCATTTCCTCCTCTAAAGATTCAATTACAGAGTTGCTGTTCATCAATCCAGACTACACTTCGGTGCTCGGGAAAGTATCTTTAACGGACATACCTGAGAGGAAGTGGGGATTTAGCACAGCCAAGATTCCAGAAAACATGTTACAAGATGGTGTGCTTAACGTGATTGTTCCCGTGAAAGAAGGAAAATCAACGATGGTGTACTCCTTAAAGCTTCCAGAACCATTTGATAAAAATAAATTCTAAAGATTCAAAAAAACACACATCAAATCAGCCCCAGCTCATGGAGCGGGACCGAAATGATGTGTGTTTATTTTTGTTTATTTCACTTTTTGTACAGATACCGCCATTTGCTCCAGTTGAGTGTGAGTCAATTGGTTATTCGGTGAGCTGAGTGTTACATAACGATCGTCCAGCTTGAATGTGAGCATATCCGTTTGGTCTGGTGTATACCATTTGGCTGATACGCCATTAGGCAGTTTTACCGTTTTGCCATCATAGCTGAACGAGTAATCTTTAGGGGATACCGTTACATTCATACGATTAAAAACAAAGTTTACACCATCACCACCCGCACCTACGCTTTTGAACGTATCTCCAGCAACCATATGTTGTGGGGCATAGGCTGTTGTGAACCCGTCAAACTTCGCAAATGCTTTGCGAATGTTATCCAATTGTTGTTTGCTATAGTTCACATCTGCGAATGCAGTGATCCCTTGATCATTGTTGCTGTTGGCTTTTTGAACAGAGACAGCGACTTGTTGCAACTGAGCTTGGCTCAGCTTATGATCCGGGGAGCTAAGGGTAACGTAGCGATCATCCAGTTGGAATGTGAGCATGCCCGTTTGATCTGGTGTGTACCATTTGGCAATAACACCATTGGACAGTTTCACGTCTTTGCTCGTATAACCGTCCGAATAATCTCTTGGAGACACATCCACTTTCATATGGTTGAAAACAAAACTGACGCCGTCGCCACCCGCACCTACACTTTTGAACGTGTCACCTGCGATCATCTGCTGAGGGGCATAAGCGGTCTCGAACCCATCGAATTGTGCAAAAGCTTTTTGAATCGCCTCTTTTTGTGCTGCGCTATACGTTACATTTGTCAAAGCTGATGGATTGCTTGTTGCTTGGCCGATAATGACCTGTCCTTTTTTGCCGTCATAGGATACGGGTACATGCAGTGCATCGGCAAGCGCTCGTACGGGCAGATAAGTAGAGTTGTTATAAGTAATTGGAGCAAGTTTGTTGCCATTGCCATCCGTTGGTGAGTAAGCCGCGCCATCGACATTAAAGCTGATTCCATGGTTAAGGTATGCGGAGATTTTCTCCAGTTGTGTTCCGGCAAATACACCCGTTGCTCCTGTTAATGTCATGCCCAGTACCATCATCGTTGCTACGGATTTCTTCATGTTTTTTTTCATCATATATCTCTCCTTCAAGTTGGGGTTTATTTTTGTTTAATGGGCTCGCTGTCCCTTATGGCTTTATATTAAACCCCGAACATATCCAGAATAATTCTGAATTATCTCCAACTTGTAAACATGTGTATCTATTACGGAGAATGTAGAACGAAAACTGAAGCTGCTTGGTGTGTTTGAACGTATTCTTTGCCGAATCGAAACATTTTAGTTAAAAAGATAGAGGATTAGTCCGCCAAAACCAAGTACAATCGCACCAACATATACATAGGAAAGTTTGCTTAGGTTTTGCTTTGTGCGGCGGTCATATTCGGGGTTGCTGGTCTGATTGGCTTTGGAATTACCGATGATCATGGTAGCAATACCTCCAAACAAGGCGATACCCACAATTAAAACATAAGGCAACCAGGTCATGAATGGACCTCCTTCGCGAATAATATGATATGTCCTTATTGTACTTCAGGATAACCTTTGATGTAAGCTTTAGTTGAGAAATAAAGGAAAATGAAGTATCTATATTACAGTATGTATGTGGTCTTGGATCGGAAAGATCACTACAATTTTATATTTTTTTAATTCAAAAAAACCTTGATACAACAGGCGTTCGCAGCTTTCTTCACTGAAGGTTGCGAATTTTTTTTACCCACAGAGTGATCCAGAATAGAGAACCCTGCGTTACACCCTATGAAGACGACGACGAGGAAAGAAATTATACACACAACATAATCGAGGAGTGAACACGTAATGAAAATGAAAATGAAGAAGTTTATCGCACCTGTACTTAGCTTGACACTGTTGATGCCGGGGATCGCTGGAGCAGCTGCCGCACCACAGACACCAATGACCATGATGAAAGCATCCGTGAACACACCTGCGGCTGACCTGAGAGCAAACCTGGACCACCTGTTGTCCGAGCACTTTGCACTCGCCGTAACGGCAATGGCGAAAGCCTATGACGGAGCAAAAGATGCAGATGCAGCCTACAAAGCACTCGACCAGAATGCACTGGATATGCAACCAGCAATCGCTTCCCTATACGGTGACGCAGGTGCAAAAGAATTCGAACGCATCTTCCGCGCTCATAACAAATACACAGATGATCTGGTGAAAGCAACCAAAATGGGCAACCAGGCTGGAATCAAACAAGCACAAGCAAACATCAACGGTTTCGTGGATGAGTTCTCCACATTCCTGAGCACAGCTACCGAAGGCAAGTTGCCAAAAGCAGCAGCCAAACAGGCGCTGAAAGTACATGAAGATCTCGTGCAAAAAGTATTTGATGAGTATGTAGCTGGAGATTACGCTGATGCATACAAGGCTTACCGTGAAGGTTTCAAGGAAATGTTCGAAGTAAGTAAGGCTCTCTCCACAGCAATTACGACACAAATGCCTGAGAAATTCGAAAATACCAAAGCGGATACAAAAGCAGCTGATCTGAGATCTGCACTCAACCACTTGGCTTCCGAACACTTTGCGCTTTCGGCTCTGCAAATGCAAGAGCAATTTGATGGACGTACAGCCGCTTCCAACGCACTGATTACAACTGAAGCTGGAAACACAGCTGACTTCAAAGCAGCAATTGCTTCCGTTTACGGTAATGATGGTGCCAATGCTTTCGAGAAAATTTGGGTAACGAACCACGTTAACGCACAAAGCGATTATGTAAAAGCTGTTAAAAACAAAGATGCTGCGGCTCGTGCAGCAGTAGAGAAACGGATTGACGGATTCACAACAGAGTTCGCTACATTCCTGGATTCGGCAACAGCTGGCAATCTGCCAAAAGCAGCAGGACAACAAGCACTGACAACACATGAAAATCAAGTACAAAACGTATTGAATCAATATGCAGCAGGTAACTATGATGCTTCTTACACAACAAATCGTGAAGGCTTCAAAGTGATGTTTGGTGTAGGCCAAGCCCTGGGTAATGCCATCGTGACTCAATTCAACGACAAATTCCAAGAGCCAGCAACACCAGCACCAGATATGACAACGGTATGGATGCAACTGAACAGCAAAATGTTGAAAATTAACGATAAAACAACCAACATGGACACAACACCAGTGCTTTGGAAAAACACAACATACATTCCTCTGCGTTTCCTGAGTGAAGGTATTGGTGCAACGGTGAAATGGGACAAAAAAGCACAACAAGTAACGGTAATGGCTGGCGATGATATCCTTGAATTCTGGGTGAACAACAACGTTATGGAAGTAAACGGCGTGAAGAAAAATGTGGGTTCAACTGTATTTGTAAACAAAGATGGACGTACACAAGTACCTCTGCGCTTCATTGCTGAACTTCTGAACTGGGACGTGAAATGGGCACAAAAAGATGGTTCCATTACGCTGACTAAATCGATGTAATCCAACGTTTTATATTCGAATCAAACAAAAAGAGCTGCCCCATACGGCAGCTTTTTTGTATTCACCCAAAAGTTCAAATATTTGGTATAATCATCGAGTAATGACCTACATAACAGCTTGAATAGCCGATGGAGTCTAGAATGATGTATGATAATTTGGTATAAGCAAAATGAAGAGGGGGACAGAGGAATGAGTACATCATCAAAATCGGAGCGCCCAGCGAGAAATGTGGATACCCGGTTATTTGTCGCTTGGGCCGTTTCCGTTATCGCAACAGGGGGGAGTCTCTATTTCAGTGAGATCAAGGGCTTTCTTCCATGTGATCTGTGCTGGTACCAGCGCATATTCATGTATCCACTAACGATTTTGCTGGGCATTGCCTACTTTAAGGATGACGTGGGTATCACCAAATACGTACTCCCACTTAGTTTCGTCGGTGGTGGCATTTCGTTGTATCATGTAACGATCCAGCGTATTTTTTCGGCTACAGGTAATGCCGTCGCGTGCGGTAAGGTTCCATGTTATACCGACTATTTGAACTGGTTTGGTTTCATCACGATTCCATTACTGGCACTGATCGCCTTTATTATCATCATCGTGATGCTATGGGGTATCGGCAAAACACCAAAATCTTCTTAATAAGAAAGGATAGATGGTGATGAGCGGACAAGCTCGTTGGTTCATGCCCTTCGTTATTCTGCTCCTCCTGACGGTGGGATGCTCTTATGAAGAACAGTCACAATCGGGCGAGATGCCGGAGATGATCAAAGTGAAACTTGACGTTCCAGAGAAAGCTTCTCTTCATGAACCAACACGGTTGCAGGTGAAGCTTACACAGGGAGATGCACCGTTAAGTCATGCTGACCATGTGCAATTTCAGATCTGGAATGAGCTTGATGATCCGCCTTCTGTATCTCCGGAGCAAGGTATGATGACAGCGGACGAACTGGAGAATCAGGGGGCTATAACTGCCAAGGAGGCAGAGGAAGGGCAGTATGAAATCCAGCATACCTTTGAAGAACCAGGTACGTATGTGGTACAGGTCCATGTTACGCACGGAGCTATGCATAGCATGCCGAGAGCGAGAATTGTAGCGGAATGAAGCAGCAGGCGGGTACCAAGGCTTTGGTTCAGGTTTAGCAATAGGTTTATAATGTTAAAGGTATGAAGAATGTTGTAGGAAAAGAGGCTGTTATGGCAACTATTCATGATGTTGCACTCAGGGCAGGAGTTTCTGTAACTACCGTCTCGCGTGTATTAAACAACCGGGGATATATCAGTCAGAAGACTCGGGACAAAGTGTATCAAACCATGGACGAACTGAACTATCGACCCAATGAAATTGCCCGTTCTCTTCTGCGTAAGCAATCAAATGTAATAGGCTTGATTATTCCCGATGTATCCCATCCGTTTTTTGGAGAACTGGCTAGCTATGTTGAGTATCATGCTTACCAGAATGGATTTAAAATTATGTTATGCAATTCCCACATGGACCCTTCCAAAGAGCGTGAATATGTGGAAATGCTTAAGGGTAATCGCGTGGATGGCATTATTATGGGAAGTCATACACTGGAAGTTGATGAGTATATGAATCTGCATTCCCCAATCGTGACCTTTGATCGTAAGATCGGTGAAGACATCCCGTTTATCTCATCTGATAACTATCAGGGAGGGGTTATGGCTGCTGAATTGCTGCTCTCGAAGAACAGACGACATTTGGCACATATCTGCGGTAATTTGGAATTGCAAATGCTGTCCAATCGCCGGACGACAGGTTTCGTTGATACCTTGCAGGCTCATGGAGTCAAACCGGTCATGATTCATGAAACCGATCTGAATGTGTTTGATCAGCATCAGTATACAGAATTGGTGGATAAGCTGCTTGTACAGCACCCGGAGGTGGACGGTCTCTTTGTAACGAGTGATCTGATGGCGGTGCATGCGCTGAAGCAGATCGTGTTAGGTGGGCGCAAGGTACCCGACGATATCGCTATTATAGGTTATGATGACAGTCGTGCGGCAGCGTATACGATGCCTGGCATAACAACGATCAGGCAGCCGGTGGAGGCCATGGCTAAGCTGGCGATTGATCTGATTCGGCGCCAACTCGCGGAAGAGAAGATCGGAATGGAGCATATTTTGCCGGTTACCATCGTGGAGAGAGAGACGACCTGATACAGGTCGTTTTTTCATATTCGTCCTTTTGCAACGGAAAAATGAAGTCGTAGAAATTTTTTTTGAATGGTATGTCAAACGATTGACATGTCAAACCTTTGACATTATAATTCGATTTGTAAGCGTTTCCTTTTAAACTATTGATCGGGGGCCATAACAAGATGAAAAGAGAACAGAGATGGATGAAATTATCGGTATTGTCATTGATTATGATGCTTGTATTGTCGGCATGTGGAGGTAAAGCAGCGACGGAGTCCAACTCCTCCTCAGAGGGTAGCAACAGTGAGAGTGTCAAAATCACCTTGCTTAATTCAAAGTCGGAAATTAACAGTCAGTTGGAACAAGCGGCTAAAGACTTTCATGCCGAAAATCCAAATATAACACTTGAAATTGTACCTGTAGGCAGTGGACAGTCTCCGTTTGAAAAAGCGTCTGCTTTGTATGCCTCTGGCAGCCCTACAACGATGATGATGCTGGATACAGGGGATGTCGAGAAATTCAAAGATCGTGTTCTGGACCTCACATCCGAGTCTTGGATGAAGGATGCTGTGGAGAATAGCACAGCGGCTACAACGTTTGATGGCAAAAATTATGCCTTCCCGTTCTCTATTGAAGGATATGGATTCATCTATAACCAGAATGTCTTGGATCAGGCGGTAGGTGGGACATTCGATCCAAAGTCTGTACAGACCACTGCACAGCTTGATGAGTTGTTCCAAAAGATCGCTGCTACTGGAAAATCACCTTTGATTGTATCTCCGATGGATTGGTCGCTTGGTGCGCATTATCTGGGGCTTGCATATGGTGGGCAGTCTTCAGACCGTGCGAAGGTGGATCAATTCATTACTGATCTGAAGGCAGGTCAAGTGGACCTTGCTTCCAATGCCGTGTTTAATGGCTTGTTAGATACATTTGATCTGATGAAAACCTACAATATTGACAAGGCTTCTCCACTGTCCGGAACCTATGAGCGTGGACCTGAAGTGCTTGGCAAGGGTGAGGTAGGTATCTGGTTCCAGGGCAACTGGGCATGGCCACAAATTTCAAGCTTTGATACAGCAGATGGAAAATATGGCTTCCTCCCGGTACCTGTGAGCAATAATCCAGATGATTTCGGTAATACGCAAATCTCTGCTGCCGTATCCAAACGAATATTGCTGGATAAGGAAAAGAGCACACCAGCGCAGCAGGAAGCAGCGAAGAAATTTTTGGACTGGATCGTTTATAACGAAAAAGGTCAGGATTTCCTGGTGAATCAAGCCAGTATTATTCCGGCATTCAGCAACATTACATTGGAGCCAACCGATCCACTTGGCAAATCCATTAGTGAATACATCAAGGCAGGCAAAATCGAGGAATCAATGAGCACACTTCCTGCGGATCACTGGTCCAAACTGGGTGCATCCATGCAGAAATATTTGGCTGACGTCATTGACCGTGCCGGACTTGCCAGTGAAATTCAGGCATACTGGAGCAACGTGAAATAAAGGAATTAATCATAGCCCTGTGCAGCACATAGAGAGAGACTTGCGGTACGCCGGAGATGGTGAACATACAGCTTCCACACGAGGTCTGTTCGACTTGTTTCCGGTATAACCGCCAGGCTAATCATTTGGATAGAGTGGAGGTTGACAATGCTGACCGAAAAAGGATTATGGACACGTCTGCGCACCCGCCTGATCTTTACTGGCCCGACATTATTTGCGTTTGCTACGGTGATGATTATTCCATTTTTGTATGGTATTTATTTGACGTTTACGAACTGGGATGGCATTGCCATCGATCAAAACTTTGTTGGCTGGGATAATTACATCGGTGTGTTCAAGGACACCGTGTTCTGGAAATCATTTGGGATGACGCTGGAGTACGTATTTATTACCGTTGTGCTGACCAATGCGGTTGCCTTCCTGCTCGCTTACGTTGTAACTCGGGGAATGAAGGCACAGGGCTGGTTTCGGGCTGGATTTTTCCTGCCAAATCTGGTGGGTGGAATCGTGCTTGGTTTCATCTGGCAGTTTATTTTTAATCAGGTACTCGTCTTTGCAGGACAAAAAATGAATCTCACGCTGTTCTCCACCTCTTGGTTAGCTGATCCGGATAAAGCGTTCTGGGCTCTCGTTGTGGTGACCGTTTGGCAGTATGCCGGTTATATGATGGTTATCTACATTGCAGGACTGATGAATGTGCCGAAGGATGTTATGGAGGCAGCCAGTATTGATGGGGCAAGTAATCGCAAAATGCTGGCGCGCATTGTATTGCCACTGATGGTTCCTTCGTTTATTGTATGCATCTTTTTGTCACTGCAACGGGGATTCATGGTGTATGATCTGAACGTCTCTTTGACCAGTGGCGGGCCCTTCAAGAGCACAGAGATGGTATCCATGCATGTTTATGAGCAGGCCTTTCTTGCTCGTGACTACGGATTGGGTCAGGCAGAAGCCTTTGTTCTGTTTATCCTTGTAGCCGCCATTACATTGCTCCAGGTCTATTTCAGCAAAAAACTGGAGGTCGAGGCATGATGGCTGGACAATCGCGCATTCTCAACTGGATGAAGTTTATTGCATTAATCATTGTGATGATTTTGTTTGTATTTCCGTTTGTGCTTCTAATCGTCAATTCGTTCAAGGCTAACCAGGCAATTACCTCCGATCCGCTGGGCTTGCCAAGCTCCTTTCAATTCGATAATTACGTCAATGCGTTTGACAAAATGGGATATGTATCCGCATTCAGCAATTCGTTGCTCATTACCATTGCAGGTGTATTACTGATTGCTCTTTTTGCGGCGATGACAGCCCATTACTTTGTTCGTCACAAAAGCAAGGTGAATCAGTATCTCTTTTTCCTGATGGTAGCTGCGATGATTATTCCGTTCCAGGCCATTATGATTCCATTGGTTAAAATATACGGCTCGCTCAGCCTGCTGGATAACAAGTGGTCGCTGATCTACATGTATATTGGCTTTGGCAGTCCGCTCGCCGTATTTATCTACCATGGCTTTATCAAAAGTATTCCCCTGGAGCTTGAAGAAGCGGCTCTAATGGATGGCTGCGGCAGAGTGCAGACCTTTTTCCGTATCGTACTGCCAGTGTTACTGCCAACAACCGTAACGATTAGCGTGCTGAATGTATTGTGGATATGGAATGATTTTTTGCTGCCTTCTCTAGTACTGACTTCATCCGAGCAGCGTACGCTGCCGTTGTCCACGTTTTATTTTTATGGGACATATACAGTGGATTACGGTCCATTGATGGCTGGTCTGGTGTTGACCCTGCTACCTGTCCTGATCGTTTATCTGTTTGCGCAGAAGTACATTATTCAGGGGGTCATGCAAGGGGCAATCAAATAAGTTCAGTCGGGTGATATAGAGAGAGACAGGAGTGAAGGACATATGAACCAGGAACGACACGAGAAGCAGGAAATAGACACAAGGCAAGAGACAGACCTTGGACTGACGAGTTCTTCGGCTCAAACAAAGGAGAGGTATACACTCGCCCGGGCCAACGCATATATCAAGGCGCATCGACATCAGGTTGATCCAACCTATCGAATGGCCTATCATTTGATGCCAGAGGTGGGCTGGATGAATGATCCCAACGGCTTCATATACTTCGGTGGGATGTATCATTTGTTCTATCAGCATTATCCCTATGAACCGGTATGGGGGCCGATGCACTGGGGCCATGCGGTGAGCCGTGATTTGGTTACGTGGTCTTACCTGCCTGTTGCACTGGCGCCCGATCAGAGCTACGACAGTGGAGGCTGTTTCTCCGGAAGTGCAATCGTGCAGGATGGCAAGTTGGTGCTGATGTACACGGGACATGTCGTGACTGGACCTGACAAGGATAACGATTACTTGCAGACACAGAATATCGCTGTCTCGGACAATGGGATTGATTTTGTCAAAAGCACGATGAATCCGGTCATTCGGCTGGATCAGATTCCGGAGCATACGAGTACGAAGGACTTCCGTGATCCGAAAGTGTTTGAACGAAACAGTGTGTACTATTGCGTCCTTGGATCGAATGATGCTGCGGGCAAAGGTGTCATTCTGTTATACCGCTCAACGGACTTGCTGGATTGGAGTTATGTCAACATTATGGCCCAGAGTGACGGGACGCTTGGCGACAATTGGGAATGTCCCGATCTGTTCACACTGGATGGCCGAGATATTCTGATCATGTCTCCGCAACGCATGCCTGCTCAGGGAGATAACTATCGCAACTTGCATTCGACCGTTTATATGATGGGAACGCTGGATGAAGACCAGGGTGTGTTGAAGTACGAGCAGTACGTTCCGTTGGACTGTGGCTTCGACTTTTACGCACCTCAGACGATGGAGGATGCACAGGGACGACGAATCATGGTGGCTTGGATGGATACGTGGGAAACGGAAATCCCGACACAACAGTCCCATGCCTGGGCTGGAGCGATGACGTTGCCAAGACAATTGATTCGTAGGGGAGAACGATTGATATTCCAGCCTCTTTCCGAACTTATACAGTACAGGTCGGAAGGCACCGAGCAGTATGGTATACATTTAAATGGTGATGAACATGATTTTGATCTTGGAATCAGTGGAGACCGTTACGAACTGTATGCTGTATTCGAAGCGGAACAGGCACAACACTTTGGGTTAAAGCTGCGCACGGGTGAGGATGAAGAAACCGTGATTTCCTATGATGTAGAGCAGCGTCGTTTATGCTTGAATCGCGAGCAGGCCGGACAAGGGCCGGGCGGAGAACGAGCTGCAACAGTGGAACTGCTTGACGGGAAACTGGAACTTCATATCTTTATGGATGTCAGCTCCATTGAGGTGTTCATTCAGCAGGGGGAGCAAGTGATGACAGGACGGATCTATCCTGGGCCGAACTCAACAGGTATTAAGGCTTTCTCGTCCGGAACGTGCACGTTGACCGAACTTCGGAAATGGGATTTACGAATTCGTCGATAAAATCTTTTCTAAAATACAGCCTTGACCTTGAAGTATACTTCAAGGTTTATTCTTTTTTTATCAAGAAATATTGGAGGCTGAATAATGAGAATTTTAGAATGGATTTTGGTAATCGTGACAGTTATTAGCGCAGTGGTTATTTGGGTGGCTCCCAAACATCGGGTAGTGGGGGGCGGTACGTTGTCGGCACTGGCACTGGCTATCCTTTTGCATGGGGGAATGGATCATTTTCGTTTGCAGTTGCTGCCTACCTATATCGTGGCCTTTGTTTTACTGATTGTATTGTCCGTTCAATTATGGAAGTCACGGCGCAATATTCAGAATACACAGAAACAGAAACAGAAACGTCGATCGTGGTTCAAAATCATTCTGGCATCCATTCTGGTGCTGGCTCTTAGTGCAGGTACAATGGTGTTGACGTCGTTATTCCCTGCATTCACGATGCCCGAATCGACGGGTTCATTTGCCATAGGAACCTTTTCGCAGCAGTTAACGGATGATTCCCGGGAAGAAACGAAATCGGTTGAACCGGGCGACAAGCGGGAACTCATGATCAATGTCTGGTATCCTGTAGATCAGGAAACAGCCAAAGGATTGCCGCTAGAGCATTATCCTGCCGAATTGGGAGAGGCGATCAGCCTGGTATTTGGTATTCCACCAGTGGTATTCAGTTACCTTGACACGATTCCGACGCATGTTGTTAAAGGTGCCGAGGTATCTGCCGCACAGAGCAAGTATCCTGTTTTACTGTTTTCACCAGGGATACGTTCTACTCGCTTTCAAAGTATGACCGCGATTGAGGAACTTGTGAGCAACGGCTACATTGTGGTTGGTATCGACCATCCGTATACATCTGCACAAGTTACATTCTCGGATGGCGATGTCGCTTCTTATCAGCCGGACCCTGACTTCCCAACCTCCAAAGAACTATATCAATATAATATAAAAGGTATAGGTATTCGTGCAGAGGATGCAAGCTTTGTACTGGACACTCTCACACAGTGGAATTCATATGATCCGAATCAATTGCTCGAAGGCAAGCTTGATCTGGATTCTGTCGGTATCTTTGGTCACTCCTACGGCGGTGCAACCACGGCGGAAGCGCTGGCTCAGGATGACCGTTTCAAAGCAGGACTTAGTTTGGAAGGCGGTTTCTGGGGTAAAGTATCCACAACAGCCTTGAAACAGCCGTTTATGTATATCATGTCGGGTGGGACAGCCAAAAGTCTGGACCCGGACGCCACTGCCAAGGATAAAGTATTTTATCCCGAGTTTGAGCCTGATTTGGATCGGGTGATGTCAAACAGTCTTAATGATACCTATTATCTGACAGTGGAGAATTTATTTCATCAAAGCTTTACGGATATTTCGTTAATTTCACCAAAAATGTTTGCCAGAGGTATGACGCCAGAACATAATGTGGATATTACCAGATCCTATACGCTGGCCTTCTTTGATCATTATTTGAAGGGGGAGGAGCAGCCGTTGTTGCAAGGCCCTTCATCTAAATTCCCTGAGGCCACTTATGATACCAAGTATACCAAGCTACGTCACCAAAAAGCGGAATAACCCAGCAGAAGGATGGAGGGTATCTATGGAAACCATGACAAGAGGAGAGCTGGCTAAGCGTACCGGTGTAAGTATGGCAACCCTCCGTTATTATGAGGACAGCGGGATTCTGCCCGCTCCCGGTCGTTCCTCCAACGGATACCGGGTGTATACTGAGGATTATTTGGTGAAGATTAAATTTATTAAGGATGCCCAGTCGCTGGGTTACTCTCTAAAGGAAATACAGGATACGTTACAGTTACTCAGTCAGGAAGACATGGAAAAGGAAACGTTAAAAACCCTTGTACGCGAACGCATCACTGACATTCAGAAGCATATTGACCATCTGGAACAGCTGCAGATTAATCTGGCACGACTGTTGCATACACCGGAGGACGATATCGACAATTATATTCAATCGTTCAGGGTGCAAAAGAAAGAGCCGTAATCGCGGCTCTTTTCCTGTTTAGCAGAAAACAGGAGTTGACTAACGAGCAGGGAATCGGAGATTTAGAAAGAATACATAGTGTAGTTTGCCAATACATAATGGTGTTTAACGTGATTTCAATAATTTCAATAATGAAACTCACACCACAAAAGGAGTAACATTTTCTATGAGGGATTTGCAAGGTTTTGTATCCGATTACATCAAAGGAAAGAAACATCTGCATCTTGAGATTGGCGTTATTACAAAGGGAGATATCGAATATCATTCATTGGGCAATCCCAAAAAGAAGAGCGTGGCTTCTCCCGAACACAGATTGTTCGAAATCGGCTCTGTAAGCAAAGTTTTTACATCGATCCTTCTGTTAGAATTGGAACGTCAACAGCAGCTTTCCACTGATGACACGGTTGGCAAGTACATACACAATGGCAAAAACGATTATTTGAATAAGGTTACCTTAAAAAGTCTTGCTACGCATACCTCTGGATTACCCGGAGTGGCCACAAACCTGTCCTCGAAGAAAAATCGATACAATCCGTATTCAAATTATACGGAGGATGATTTACTTGCTTTTTTATCGGATGCTGACTTTGCGGATCAGATGGGTTCATTTGAGTATTCCAATACCGGCGTGGGCTTACTGGGCTATATCCTATGTAAAGTATCAGGCAGTACATATGACGATCTGCTGAAAAAATATATCACAGGTCCATTAAACATGACGGAGACAGCAGCTATGCTGAATGCAGAACAGAATGGCAGATTTGTAGATGGACATACGTCAACGGGGAAAAAGATGCCTCACTGGGATCTTAGTGTACATGCAGGGGCTGGGGCGATCAAGTCATCTGTTCACGATATGAGTTTATTTGTTCAGGCCAACCTTAATGATGATCATCCGGTAGCCTCTGCAATACAAAAAAGTCATGTTCCTATAATGATTGGAGATTCGGACTTATATTTAGGATGGCATAAGGATAAGCTCTTAGATCAGAATATTCTCTGGCATAACGGGGGGACATTTGGTTTTAGCAGTTATTTAGCCTTAAACAAGGAACAGGGTATAGGCATCGTATTATTGTCCAATTATTGTTTTGGATCAGCCTCAATTGTGGATGAGTATCTGGATGCGATATTCAAGTTTATAACTAAAAAAGACCTTTATCCACTCATGCCGCTGGATTCCGTGGGTAATAAAATACTGGAAGCCATGATGCAGAGATAAAAAAAAACCTCCAATAGAGATCACCTGAGGATGTACTTCGGCGCTCTCTGTTGGAGGTTTTTTTTCGTTCTATCTTAATAGTCTTGATCATGACATACCCGCTTCACGCAGAAAATGGTGCACAATCTTCGTCTGATACTTGATACGGGTCGAGCGTTTCAGACTCCAACAGGTCTCCACTGTGACGGAACGGGCTTGTAATAGTCTTGAAGCCGCTGTACGGGCAGATCCCGGCAATTCATGCTGCTTGAGGTTAAAATGACGATCATGAATGGCAATCGACCGATTCATCCGTTCGATAACTCTTCTGCAAGCTGGAATCGTCCCACTGCCGGGATTAGTGATCAACGTTTGTCCAAGCACCCGTGAACTAAGCTGTGACAGGCCGTTAGCTTCATGCAGATCAAGCCACCAGTCGGCCCGATGTTCACGCGCCAGCTGAAAAACTGCCGCAGCGAGCGGATGCTTGGCCTTGCCTGACATACGACGTGGAAACGTACGATTCAGATCTGGCTTGCCTCTGATTTTCTTAGCGTAGGCTTGCTGGTTCACGCGTGGCACGATAATTAACAGCCCTCGCTGAATGGCGTGACGACCTGTCGCAATATCATCTGCGAGTTTTTGCGCAGCGGCCATACTCGCCGTTTCATTCCCGTGAACCCCGGATGTAATGAACATCACGGGTCCCGGCATCATGCCACGTACAATGAAGTAGGGAGTAGCGTGTACGGTGGATGCTAGAAGGACATGTTTGGTCACAAGCATGACGCTTCACCTCCGTTATTACAGTACGCCATGTCCCTCTTTCATGTAACGGCGTAAGAACAGGCCTTCATCCTATTTCCTCACAAAATGGGCCGACTAATACACTCGATGAATGATATCTTCAAAATCAGGTTCTTTCATCTCTACATCTTCAATCTCACCCCAGTGCTCCAATTGTTTCAGAATGTCCATTGTGCTCCATTCCTTCCGGTTCACTTCGACGGTGACAATTTGCCCTTCCACTCCTGTAATATGTATCGCGGACGATATAACATCCGGGATATGAAACGCTCCTCGGAATGTTACCCGAATCAGCGTAGGTAGTCCGATGGTTTCGCGAAGTGACGAAATCGTACCGTCATAGGTCAGTTGACCCTGGTTAATCACCATGACCCGGCTGCATAACTGCTCAATGTCGTCCATGTCATGTGTGGTAAGCAAAATCGTTTTGCCAAACGATTCATTTAATGTACGTAGAAATTGACGAATGTTCCGCTTTGCATTCACATCCAGTCCGATCGTTGGTTCATCGAGAAAAAGCAGTTCGGGATCATGCAGCATGGAAGCTGCGAGATCGGCACGCATGCGTTGTCCAAGCGAGAGCTTGCGGACAGGCGTGGTCCAGAACGATTCAAGGTCCAGCAGCTCGGCGAACTGGGACAGTCGTTTCTTTTTATCCTCGGCACGAACGTCGTACATCTCAGCCAGAATATCATATGAATCTTTCACAGGCAGATCCCACCAGAGCTGACTGCGCTGTCCAAACACAACGCCTAGTCGACCAACGGTCCTGCGCCTGTCCTGATGCGGGTTCATACCGTCAAGCTTTACCTCACCCGAGGTTGGGTGCAGGATACCTGTCAGCATTTTGATCGTGGTAGACTTGCCAGCCCCGTTCGGACCGATGTAACCCACAAATTCCCCTGGGCCGATATCAAAACTGATATCGCGTACCGCTTCCTTGGACACATACTCACGTGAAAATAACGTACGTAGACCTGAGAAACGTCCTTCGCGAATAACAGGAGTTTTGAATTCCTTTTGCAGATGCCGTGCTGTGATCATGTTCATGATTCGTTACGCCTCCTTAGCTACCTGTACTTTGATATTTGGTCATGCCGAATTGCCAGAAACGCAGACTTGCAGCCAAACTCAGTACGGCAACTGCCGCAACAGCAACAAGAATCCACGCTCCTCCTTCACCCCGTAACAGGTAAAGTGACGGAATGTAGTTGACGAATCCTACCGGAATCACCGTTAACAGAATGCCAGACATCCATTTGGGATATAACGTTAGCGGATATTGGGCAGCCGTTCGTGCTGCATCCTCAGTGATCGTCTGTAATTCCTCGATACGTGTGGTCCAGAATCCGAGTGTGGCGGTAGCAAGTCCTATGGAAAAGAGAATGACTGCGCCCGTCAGAATAATGAGCAGGGAGAAGGGAATGGCTACCCAGCCAATCTGTCCGCTATGCATCATGCCTGCCACTGACCAGCAGAGAATGAACCCGCCTTGCAGGACTTCTCCAGCCATGATGCGGAAATTTTGCGGCAACAGTGCCAGCAATACGGGCATGGGACGAGTTAACAGTTGATCAAGCTCACCATTAACCAGATATTTTTCCAGATGATGAACTTCGTTTCCGAACGTTCGATACAGTGTTTTGGATAACGTCATGATGGCAAAGAGATAACCGATCTCATGGAGGGACCAGCCTTTAATTGCTCCGAATTTGTGCAGCACGAGAGCAACCATCAGAAACTCGGAGATCTGAATTAAAGCGGCCAGTACGGACGCCATGATGAAATTGAACTTGTATTGCATCCGACTGCGGATGCTTGTTCGAATGAGCATTTTATATAAATTGAACCAGGAAGTTCGCTTCATCCGCCTTGTACCTCCACTTTACGACGTAACACTTGGGTAATCGCAAGACAGATCAACGTCATAAAGACACACCAAAGCAAGGTTCCCCATAACAAGGAGCCATCTTCGAAACCAAGATAGATTCGGGTAGGTACATAGAGCAGGAAAGGGTAGGGTGATATCCAGGCAAGTTGTTCAAGCCAGTTCGGTAGCCATTCCAGCGGAATGAAAAAACCAGCCAGCAGATTCATCATCGCGTGATTGCCCCAGTGAAGCCAAGAGGACTCCGTGGTCCACATCGACGTGGCACCAATGATGTAGTTCATACAGATGGATAAGTATGCGGCGCCGGCAAGACCAAGTGCGGCATAGAATAGTGTTGAAACGTCTGAGGGCCAATGCAGGGAAAAGACAATGGAGAAGAGCAGGTAGATCGGAATACTTTTGTACACGAACTGGTAGGCAATCTGCCCCCATTCGCGTGCCATCAGGTGGGTGAACAGATGAACAGGCCTCATCAGATCCAGTGCGATCTGCCCTGTCCTGACGGATAAGGGAATACCCAATCCGTTCGTGAGAAAACCCGAGATCCAGAGAGAGGATTGCGTGAACGCAATATAACTGATCATTCCCTGTGTCCCATATTCTCCGAGAGTATGGTCGGCCCCGATGCCGATCCAGAGGCAGGCATACATGTAACCAAACATGGCGCTTGCCAAGTTATGTACCATGTGTGCCCCGCGGTATTGCAGATTCCGGGAGTAGGCTTTGGAAGCCAGAGTGAAATAAAGCATGTGACACCTCCGATAAGTGGATTGAACGGCGTTTCCGTTCACTTCAGTCAAGGCGAAAAAGAGAGAAGGACAACAGCATACCAATTTATTCCTTCACAGGCAAGACATTTTTTTAGCTAATAATGGTATTAACAGGGGTGTTCATGATTGCGCCACAAGACAACGGTCTGTCCGTTCATTTATAATTGAGAGGTAGTATCGCAAACGTTTACAATGTGAAATATTCAAATTTTAAATAAACCGCCGGGCTTGTGCTTGACGATTGAGGATACAGAACGAACAATCCGGCAAGAGAGAAGGATGTCATGAAGAAAATTGCATGGGTCACCGATAGTACCAGTACACTGGATCCCGTTTTTGCGGAGCAAAATCATATCTACATCGTACCGCTGCGCATCGTATTTGGAGAGGAATGTTACCGGGAAACCGATGACATTACATCTGAAATGTTCTATGAGAAACTTGCGGAGGCTTCACGTGCGAGCAGTTCGCAGCCACCCATTGGCGAATTCATTGAACTGTATGAGTCGCTCAAAGACAAGTACGATGAGATTATTACGATTCATTGCTCTACAGAGCTTAGCGGAACGCTGCATACGTCCATGCAGGCTGCAGAGATTGCAGGAGTGACGGTGACCGCAATTGATTCGAAGGCAGGTGCCTATCCTCACCGTGAGATGATTATGCAAGGACTGGAATGGCAGAAGCAGGGATGTTCAGCTGCCGAGATCAAAGTAAACATTGAACAGATGATTGATAACATGTCCTTTTACCTCATACCGGCCAGTCTTCAACATCTTCATCGCAGTGGACGGGTGTCGGGCACACAGCTGATCATCAGTCAACTGCTCAAGATCCATCTGCTGCTTCGATTTGAAGAGGGCAAAGTGGTTGTGAATGAGAAAATTCGCACGTTCAAGCGGACAAAAGAGCGCATGCTGGATATGCTCAAGCTGGATGTGGAGAAAGTAAAGCATGTGTGCATTATGCATGCGAACAATCAGGAAGAAGCCGTCACGATCAAGAAGCAGATTGCCAATCTGCTCCCTAAATTAAAGACCGAAATCATGCCGTTTATCCCTGTGGTGAGTATTCATGCAGGTGCAGGAACCATTGGACTGTGCTGGATACACAGCGAGAACGGATATAGAGACTAGACGTATAAGCACTCATCTATAAACTCTCATAGACCTGGCAGGAAACACACTTTATACCAAAGTGGTGACCCTGTCAGGTTTTTTCGTATGTCATTGCCAATTCAAACAAACTGTGAGGTAATAAAGAAAACTGTTCATGTGGGAGGGAAACATGTGTTAAGTCACCGCTTGTTGCTTGTTGAAGATGATCGTTCAATTAGTGAGATGGTCGGGCCATACTTGGAAAAAGAGGGCTACGACGTCACTTATGCATATGACGGCTTAGAGGCAGAACGTCAGTTCAGCCAGTCACAACCCGGGTATGATCTGGTTATTCTGGATCTGATGCTGCCCCGCAAAAGTGGGATGGATGTGTTGCAAACCATTCGGGCAGTCAGTCTGGTACCTGTGCTCATTCTGTCTGCGAAGGATGGGGAGGTGGACAAAGCATTAGGCCTGGGCTTCGGTGCAGATGATTACTTGAGCAAACCTTTCTCGTTAATCGAACTGACTGCCCGCATCAAAGCTGCGATTCGCCGCGCCAATTATACTACTCAGCCTGTGGCTGAAGTGGCTAAAGATCAACGTATTCACATTGGAGGACTCGTAGTTGACATGGAGACGTACGAGGTGGAACGTGAAGGTACACCCGTCAAGCTGACATCCAAGGAATTTGGAATTCTGAAGCTGTTGGTTACCCATCCTGGCAAAGTGTTCACCAAGGCTCAGATCTACGCTTCCGTCTGGAACGATCATTATTATGGAGACGAAAATATCATTAACGTACATATGCGTCGTCTGCGTGAGAAACTGGAGGCAGACCCTTCGGCTCCCCAGTATATCAAGACACTCTGGGGCATCGGGTATAAACTGGAGGCGGAGCAGGGATGACACTGATTTTTGCCAGTACAACAGCTATTTTGGCCATTACCGTCATTGGATTGTGGATGAGCTTGCGGAAACGCACCCAACACCTGTCTTATATTCATCAGAAAATATCCGCTATTCTGGATCAAGGCACCTTTGAGCGTTTACTTGTATTCAATAGTGATGACCAAGTCAGTCAGCTTTTGAAAGACATGAACCAGCTGCTGGATCATGCGCACCGCGCTAAGGCCGGTTATGCGAACCAGGAGAAGGAGATACGTAATATGCTCTCCAACATTTCGCATGATCTGAAAACGCCACTCACGGTAGTGCTTGGCTATAGTGAGACCTTGCTGCACAGTCCATCATTGACCGATCAGGAACGGAAGATGATGACGGAGAAAATACAAGATAAGGCGCAGGAAGTGCTGCGTTTGATCCATTCCTTTTTTGATCTGGCGAAGCTGGAATCCGGAGATACGGAACTGGTACTTAGTCGGGTGAATTTAAGTGAATTATGCCGGTTGAAGATGCTTTCCTTTTATGAAATGTTGACGAATCTGGGGTTGCACGTGGAGCTGGAGATACCTGATGGTGATCTCTTCGTGCAAGCGAATGAAGAAGCATTGGAACGTGTGCTGGATAATCTCATTACCAATGGAATGAAATATGGAGCAGAGGGTAAGGTACTGGGACTTTCACTTGATCATTCAATAGGTGCACCTGTGACGTTACAGATCTGGGATCAGGGAAAAGGGATTCCTGAGAGCGAGCATAGCCGTGTGTTTGAACGCATGTATACACTGGAGGATTCCCGCAATCGACTCTATCAAGGCAGTGGCCTGGGTCTGACCATTACGAAACGGCTAGTTGAGCGGATGGGTGGAAGTATTCACTTGCATAGTGTGCCACATCAACGGACTGTATTTTCGGTTACCTTAAAGGCTTGGTAGACCCCGCGTTGGCGTGTCCGGTCAGACTTAAGGTTTTTGTAAGATTTGATTAATAAAAAAGAAGACTTTTCTCTTTACAATATAGATATAGGAACCCGGACAGGGGACGTAAAGGAGAACAAGGACGATGAATTATATCGCACGAACAATAGATGTGACCAAAGTATATGAAGGGGTGGAGGTTGTATCCAACGTCAATATGAATATCAAGCAAGGTGAGATCTATGGATTCCTCGGTCCGAATGGTGCTGGTAAAACAACCATCATGAAGATGCTCACCAATCTCGTCAAACCAACCACAGGGGAGATAGAACTGTTTGGGGAGAAGCTAACGCCGACCTCCTATGAAGTGCTGAAGCGAATGGGCAGCATTATTGAATATCCTTTTTTCTACGATAGGCTGTCTGCTGGCGAAAATCTGGAACTTCACTGTGAATACATGGGGTTTTACAACAAAAAAATCATCAACAATACGATGGAAATGGTAGGGCTGAAGGATACAGGCAACAAACCGGTCAAGGACTTCTCCTTAGGCATGAAGCAAAGGCTGGGACTGGCTCGTGCACTTATAACCACACCAGAACTGCTCATTCTGGATGAACCGATCAACGGATTGGATCCTGTAGGGATCCGGGAAATGCGAGATTTGTTCAAGCGCCTTAGCAATGAGTATCGCATTACCCTGCTGGTCTCCAGTCACATTCTTGGCGAGATAGAGCAGATTGCGGACACAGTTGGTGTCATTCGCGGTGGTCGCTTGGTGGAGGAAGTATCGATGGAGAGCATTCGTGGAAGTCAAAATGAGTACATCGAGTTACAGGCGGTGGATATCCGCAAAGCGACCTATGTCATTGAACACCAGCTTGGTTTGAGTAATTATAAACTGGTTGATGACCAAACGTTACGCATCTATGATCCGGGAATCATTCCATCGGAACTGAACACCAAGCTGATCCAACACGGCATTGAGATCGAATCGATATCCAAACGGGCTCATTCCCTGGAAGAACACTTCATGAAGCTTGTGAAAGGGGATGAAGACGTTGCTTAAACTAATCAGACTTGAGATGCGGAAGCACCGTTTTGCACGTAATTTTGCAGGTGCAGGTATTGCCAGTATAGCCATTCTTCTTTTCCTGATCATGATTGGATTCGTGGATGTGGGAGCAGAAGATTATGCCTATGCCGATTACCAGACCGCCTTTATGATTATCGATACGTTTGCGAGAGCGACCTTTATCATATTTGCAGGAGCTTTATTATCCAAGCTGGTGATCAGTGAGTATAGAAATAAAACGATGAACGTCATGTTCACCTATCCCATCCAGCGTCATAAAATCATCGCTGCCAAATTGATTATCGTGTTTGGTTTTACATTTGTGATGATTATGGTTAACGATCTGTTCATGGGCTCACTATTGTTGATTGTTAATCAATTCTACTCCTTCATTCCTGAATCACTGACGAATCGGGATATATTGGGACTTCTGGTGAAGTACAGTATAAGTTCTTTATCGGCTGCGTGTATGGCACTCATTCCCCTATTCTTCGGTATGCGTAAGCATTCTGTTACAACTACAATGGTCTCGTCCATTTTGCTGGTTTCGATTGTCTGCTCCGGATTCAACGGGTCGGAAGTTTCCATTCATTCTCTTATTATTATTCCTCTGACCCTTGGAGCAATAGGGATATGGATTGCTTCGATGTCCATGGTTCGTCTGGAGACAAAAGATGTGAACTGAATCATTCGGAAAACCATGCTCTGTATGGCTTCAGATGCCATTGACATCCGCTCGTACAAGGGATAGGATAATGTCAACTGAGACACGAAGGAGAATGCAACTACCATGACGATTCCAAAAACATTAACAATAGCTGGTTCGGACACGAGCGGCGGTGCAGGTATTCAAGCTGATTTGAAAACTTTTCAGGAGCTGGGTGTGTATGGCATGACCGTACTGACTACGGTTGTGGCAATGGAGCCCGAAACATGGGATCACCAGGTCTTTCCTGTTGAATTAAATGTGGTTGAAGCGCAGCTTCGCACGGTTCTGGACGGCATCGGTTTCGATGCAATGAAGACAGGTATGCTCGGTTCTGTAGATATTATTGAACTGGTAGCAAAACATATTCGCCGCAGCGGTCTGCCACAGATCGTTATCGATCCGGTAATGGTCTGCAAAGGTACAGACGAAGTACTGCAACCGGAAAATACGGAAGCGATGATCGAATTCCTGTTGCCAGGTGCTGATCTGGTTACACCTAATCTGTTCGAAGCATCCCAACTGGCGAAGAGCGGACCTATTCGCTCCAAGGAACAAATGGAAGCAGCGGCAGCAGCAATTCATGCCCATGGCTCGAAACATGTTCTGATCAAGGACAGAGGTGTCATTAGCCCGGGTAAAGCAATGGATCTACTCTATGATGGAACCAACTACGAATGGTTTGAAGCCGATGTTGTCGGCTCCGGATATACGCATGGTGCGGGCTGCACAACGTCTGCGGCGATTACCGCAGGATTGGCTCGTGGTCTTTCAGTGAAAGAGGCTGTTCGTGAAGGTAAAGCCTTCGTGACCAAAGCGATTGCCGGCGGATTCCCGCTAAACCGTTTTGTTGGCCCGACACTGCATGTGGCACACCGTCTGGAGCAACAACGTTAAGTGTTGCCAGGGAGCGCGCAGTAGCGCATCAATTCTGGATAACACACTTCGATTTCATTCAAGTAGCTGTCAATGAGCAGGAGCTTGCTCGTTGATGGCTTCTTTTTTATGCGAATTTTTATAAAAACTAGTAACTTTTGGCTTATATTAATCGTATATATCATGGGAGCATTCCAAAACATGTGTGGACACATAAACGACACATGGAATAGGTATGTTATCATCAGAAATCTAAAAGGAGAGTCGGCCATGATCAGAACAGTGCTTCTGGTGGAAGATGAAAGCCGCATTCGTGAGATTGTGGCCGATTATTTCATAAAAGAACAATGGAACGTCATAGAAGCTGAACATGGAGTACAGGCACTGGAACTGTTGGCTCTGCATGAGGTAGATCTGGTTATTCTGGATGTTTTGATGCCTGAAATGGATGGATGGACGTTATGTGGGCATATTCGATCCCAATCCACCGTACCTATTATCATGCTGACTGCACGGTCCGAGGATGACGATAAAATTCATGGATTTCAGCTGGGCGTAGACGATTACGTTACCAAGCCGTTTAGTCCACGTGTGCTGGTTGCACGTGCAGAGACATTAATGAAGCGTGTTGAAGGTGCATTTGGACGAGAGCAGGGTGTGATTCGCTTCGGACAGGTAACCCTTGATCCATGGGCCAGACGTCTGGAGAAGGACGGAATTGAAGTGGAACTTGCACCAAAGGAATATGATCTCTTGCTTTATTTGGTACGTAATGCAGGCATTGTGTTGTCCCGGGATGCCATTTTGAATCGGATCTGGGGATTTGATTTTGAAGGGGACTCACGTGTTGTAGATACCCACATCAAGAAGTTGCGCAGCAAATTGGGTGATGAAGCCAAGTGTATCCGGACGGTGATTGGTACTGGATATCGTTTCGAGGCAGAAGCATGAGAAGAAATGGCGTAACGATGAAGCTTTTCCTGGTCATGGCAGGATGTCTGGTACTTCTATATGGGACGACGGTTTTTGCTCAGTTGGTCTGGTTCCCCGACTTCTATCAGCATCAAAAGGTCAGCAGTATGAAGAAAAAGCTGTCCAAGTTCGAACAGCAATACTCCAATGGGCATTGGAGTGATTTACAGCTAGCCAAGGAGACCGGGAAGTTCATGCGTCAGAATCAATCACATCTGGTCATTTTGACGAATACCGGAAGATTGGTTAATGACCCGTTCCACATTACGTTGCTTCAAGAGGATGGAAGTCACGTGAAAGTGTCCTTGTCCTTGTTTATCAATAGTGAGAATGCTGGCTGGATCACATCCCATCTGAAATATGGGCAAGAATTGACGGTGAAAGGTCCGGCCAGCGAATCCATGGTCTATCCATTCAAAATCCAGGATGCCACTTCTGCCGCATGGGGAACAGAAAGTTTTCAGGAATCGATTGAACCGGTAAAGGAATGGTCAGGCGTATTAACCGAGGTCGTTCTTCCCAATCTGGCAACGTGGAGTCAAAGGCAGGGACTGCTGGTGCAAGCACTGGATAGCCGGTTCCCGTTGTCCACCGAAGACCAACTTGCGTTGGCGAATGGCAAAATGCTCAATGAAGAATGGATGGATAGCTGGAGCGGTGTTCGCAATGTCATCACCATTGCTCCAGTGCATCGTTCCGGACCCGAGCAACAACTGATCTTTTCGCTCACCTCTCTACAGGAGATGAGGGAAGCGAATGAGGCAACACGTTTGTTCTATGCGTATTTTGGCATAGGGGCATTTATATTGATTCTGTTGCTGGCGTTGCTCCTGTCCCGAATTATAACGAAGCCGCTTTTGGCCTTGAACCATGTCGCCAAGAAAATGTCTACGCTGGATTTCACGGTGAAATCACCCATCCGGCGTAATGATGAGATCGGGAGTCTGTCTAACAGCCTCAATGCCTTATCGGGAACCTTGGGTCAGACACTGGAAGAGCTGAGGCAGGCCAACACGCAGATGCGTACAGATATGGAAATGAAGCAGGAGATTGAACAGCGTCAGCGCAAGTTTTTTGCCGATGCATCACATGAACTTAAGACACCAATCAGCATTATTAAGGGATATTCTGAAGGGCTGAAGGATGGCGTCAGTGAGAGCAAACGGGAGCGTTACATTGAGATCATTGCCGATGAGACGATCAAAATGGAAACGATGGTTGAAGAGATGCTGGATCTGGTGCGACTGGAATCCTCAGCGGTTCAATTGAATACGGATGCTGTTGCACTGGCTGACATGATTGAAGATATCGCCGGCCGTCTGGGTCCGCAACTGAAGGACAAAGGATTGGATGTGGTGCTTGTATCCACAACAGAACAGACGGTTGAGGGTGACCGAAGCAAGCTGGAGCAAGTTATTTTCAATATCATGATGAATGCTATACGTCATGCGATACCACATACCGATATAACTATTGAGATTAGCAGGCGTGAAGGTTTTGTCCATATTTCCATTGAGAATAAGGGCGAGCAGATAGCTGAAGCTGAGCGGCAGTATATATGGGAGAGGTTCTATCGGGTAGAGCGCTCACGTAATCGTAAAATGGGTGGTACCGGGCTTGGTCTGGCCATTGCGAAGCAGATTCTTGATCTGCATGGGTGCAGTTATGGAGTGGAGAATACACCGGCTGGAGTCCGTTTTTATATTATTTTTCCTAAAGCCTAGTACGAAAGGGAGTCAAATCTTATGAAGTCTTTACCATCGATTTTAACCTTGGGGAATCTGAGTTCAGGCATGCTGGCAGTCATTATGGCTATTCATGGTGAATTTGCCCTGGCTGTGATGATGATATGGGTAGCGATGTTCTTTGATCTGTTTGACGGGTATGCGGCTCGTAAATTGCATTGTGAGGGTGAGTTCGGCAAGTCCTTGGACTCGCTTGCGGATGTAGTTTCATTCGGAACAGCACCCGTGCTGATTCTGTACCTGAATTCCATGATTGAAGTGAGTTTGCTGGGGATGGCACTGACTGCATTGTTTCCGATTTGCGGTGCTTTGCGTCTGGCCCGTTATAACTGTCAGAAGACAGCAAGCAGTGGTTTTGTCGGAATGCCGATTACATTTGCGGGAGGTCTGATGTCCTTTTTCGCACTCTGGAGTCCTTATTTCACACATGGTGTAGCCTATCTTGTCATTATTGTATTATCCGGTCTCATGGTGAGCCAAATCCGATTCCCGTCTCTAAAACAAGTGTTAGCCTCACATGAGAAGGATATTGTGGAACCGAAATAAGGAGCGAGTCAGTATGGAATTTGCAAAAGAATTTATTGGTCAATATGGTTATTTCGCAATATACGGACTACTGGCTCTCGGCGTTATTGGCATGCCGATTCCGGATGAGGTGATGATGACTTTTGTCGGTTATCTCGCCTCCATCTCGGTATTGAATTACTCCGTATCCATCGCCGTCAGTTTCGGTGGCGCATTTACCGGAGGGCTGCTTAGCTACATGATTGGCAAAAAAGCGGGCAGGCCGCTGGTTGAAAAATACGGCAAGTGGGTTGGCGTTAATGCCAAACGATTCAGCAGGGTGGAGTCGTGGTTCCTCAAATATGGGTATTGGTCCATCATCCTGGGTTACTTCATTCCAGGCATTCGTCATCTGATGTGTTGTTTCTCCGGGATTAGCAAGATGGCAATTGGCAGGTACGTAGTTGTATCGGGCATTGGTGCATTCGTCTGGTGTGTTGTCTTTATCTCGATTGGTTTTTATGTTGGCGTATTAACTTAAAATGGGACAGCCTGTTGTAACAACAGGCAAGGATGGAAGACCTCTTGAGTGTAAGGTGGTCTTTTTTTGTTTTTCTATGAGTTTAGCGAACTTGAATGAGTAACGGCTACGGACGGATAACTTTGTGAATATACAAAAAGCCGCTCTGACCATTTCCAACCTTCGAGATAGAAGGAGAGAATGGAACAAAGCGGCGTGCTTTTAAATACAGAATGATTTCAATACCTCACCCGTTCAAATGAGAATCTTCAATTCCTTTTTCAACCCGCTTCTCCCCTTTTTTACGTGCAAAGGTGATTTTGAGGAGTGGCGGAGTAACCAGTGTAGTCACAATAACCATGATCACAACGCTGGTAAAATACTCCGAATCAAGCAAGCCCGAAGCAAGTCCGGTCGAAGCAATAATTAGAGCAACTTCCCCTCTGGAGATCATGCCTGCACCAATAGCAATAGAAGAGGAACGGTCGAACCCGGTCAGCCGGGCACCAGCTCCACCACCGATAAGTTTGGTAACAATAGCGATGAGGCTTATAACAACAATAAACCAAATCTGTGAACCGACACCATCAAAAGTGACATTTAAGCCGATACTGACAAAGAAAACTGGGACAAATATTCCGTAAGCAATCGGCTCGATTTTAGTTTCAACCTCATGTTTGAATTTGGTTTGGGAGATGGCGATACCAGCGGCAAATGCACCTATGATTCCAGCAACACCCATCCACTCTGCAAAATATGAGAAGAGGAAACAGATAATGAGTCCTGTCGTAATCACGGTTTCCGTGACCCGCAGTGGGGCCATCCATTTCATGACCCGTGGCACAAGCCACCAGCCTGCTGCAAAGATGATGACAAAGAACAGAAGTTTCTTACCAATCAACAATCCAATAGAGACATCCCCTGCACCTGTGCCGAGCAAGCTCATCATCACGGCGAGCAGAACCACAACGAGCACATCATCCACAACGGCTGCACCCAGAATGGTGGTACCCTCCCGTGAACTCAGTTGATTCATATCCTTCAACGTTTGCACTGAGATACTCACTGACGTTGCACAGAACAGTAGTCCGAAGAAAAGCGCGTGTGTCTGCGACATACCAAATGCTATGGCCGAACCGTATCCTCCGATAAAAGGTAAAATAACACCGCCGACCGCTACGGCAAAGGCCGCCTTCCAGTTTTTCTTCAACTGCTCCAGATCCGTTTCCAATCCGGCGATGAACATCAACAACAGTACCCCGATCTCGGCCATATAATGAACGAAATCCGTCTTCTCCACCCAACCGAGCAGCGCAGGTCCGAGGATGACACCGACAATCAGTTTCCCCAAAACGGATGGCTGACCCAATCTTACGGATAGATCACCAGCGAGTTTGGTAAAGATTAAAATAAGTGCAAGAACCAAAATAAATTCCATAGGTGTTCTTCCCTCCAGTAGTAGCGTCTATAGGTTAACCAACCCAAGGGCGATCCATCCTCCGCTTCAAACAGACAAAAAGGCACAGAACGGCATTAGCAGAGTGCCGTTCTGTGCCTGAAAAAGACAAAGAGGGGCCCTTGGTGACAGGCTCCTCCAGTTTCAACGCGTATGTGATTAATTGCGTTAATTATACCACAAATGAAGGATTCGGTAAATGGGAGCCGGATTGGATTTGAGTGAAAATAGCCGCAAAGGGGCATTTTATAGGGGAGTGAAGCGGTTTTTGTTCAGAGTGTTGTCACTTAACAGCCCGGAATTGGCGAGATATAATGATATAGAACATAGAAGTTAGGATATGAGGAGGATTTTGCATTGGGCAAAAATAACAAAGGGGAGCCGAACATTCAGTCCCCGACGAGTAATAAAAATTTCGCAGGCATCATTATCACGATTTCCATTCTCGCTAATGTCATTATTTTATTATTGTTCTTCGCACCGTCGATTGGTTACAAAGGTGATGTAACCTTTGATATTACGGTGTTGCCGCGGTTTAATGCCGTGTTTAACAGCTTTACCTTCATCTTCCTGCTCGCAGCACTTATTGCGATTATCAAGCGGAATGTGAAGCTGCACAAACGATTTATTCTTGCTGCATTCTCAACGACACTGTTATTCCTCGTGACCTATCTGACGTTTCATTATCTCTCACCAGAGACGTCCAAATACGGCGGCGAGGGCATCATTCGTTCGATCTATTTCTTCATTCTGATTACCCATAGTATACTGGCAGCCCTGATTGTTCCATTGGCGTTGTTTACACTTGTGTGGGGTTGGACGAATCAATTGAAGAAACACCGCAAAATTGCACGTTGGACGATGCCAATCTGGCTGTACGTCAGTTCTACAGGTGTCGTAGTATACTTGATGATGGCACCATATTATTAATGTGATGAACGTTTCACTGTGCTAATTAGTTTGACTTGCTGGTAATGTTTCCATGGAAGGAGGGTTCACGTTTATGTACAGAGTTGTTTTGATTCGCCATGGACAGAGCATGTGGAATGTAGAGAATCGTTTTACCGGATGGACTGATGTGGATCTGACGACGGATGGTTACGCAGAAGCACGTAAAGCAGGGAAGATCATGAAGGAACAGGGATTTGATTTTGATTACGCCTATGCATCCGTGCTGAAACGTTCTATCCGAACACTCGATATTGCGCTGGATGAAATGGACCTCATGTGGATTCCTATTACGAAGACTTGGAAGCTGAATGAACGCCATTATGGTGCACTGCAAGGACTGAACAAACAGCAGACTGCTCTGAAGTACGGGGAAGACCAAGTAAAGGAATGGAGACGATCCGTGAACGTATCTCCCCCTGCACTGGACGAAACCGATGACCGATATGTGCAGGATCTGGACAAGTACAAGCGGCTCGGATGCACCATCCCTTTTACGGAGAACCTAATGGATACCTCGAAGCGTGTTCTGGAGTACTGGAATGCGGAGATTAAACCGATGGTGTCTGCTGGCAAAAGAGTGCTGATCTCTGCGCATGGGAACACGCTCCGTTCACTCGTCATGCATCTGGACCAATTGTCCGAAGCAGACGTGATGGCGCTCAATATCCCAACGGGCATTCCGCTTGTCTACGAATTGGATGAAGATCTGCATCCCATCGGACACTTTTATCTGACCGCCGATGGTTCGACCTACAAACATGAAGAAATGACCCATGTGGCAACGCCATCTGATTAATTGGACATGGACGTTTGTCTTGATTGTACGAAAGCTTGTATGATTTATCTCGTTCGGTTGATGTTTCAACAGGACGATTGGAAGATGACCGCTGAATTGAATTCGGAGGTCATCTTTTTTTCTGCGATCAAGCCTGTACTTCGTTTCGTTTTGCTCCCACAGGGTAATTGTCAAACAAGACACGATGTACATTTATCCTGAAGGAGGAGAAGCACATGTCTAAAAGAAGAGGAATACTCATGACGGCTATCGGCGCAGGTGTGACTTATCTGATGAGGAACAAACAAGCAAGAGATAAGCTGTTTAGCACTGTCTCGGGTATGATGAAAAACTCCAATTCGTCCAATGGAACAAGTAAAACCAGACCACGTGTGGAAGTCAAATAGATTGCGATAGTTCATTTATCGTTGAATTAAAAGGATGATCATGAGAAACCTGGAGATGAAGTCGTTCCAGGTTTTTTTGTGCAGTTGAAAACTACCCTTTGTTTCGGTGAGGCATGCGATTTTTGCCAGCAAGAATGATACAATGGATACTTGCAGAACGTATGGAGGGAGATGCACATATGAAGAAAAATCGTCTGGGTACATCCGAACTGATGGTGTCTGAGATTGGGCTGGGATGTATGTCACTTGGAACTGAAATGGAGCACGCTGTGGGCCTGGTTCATGAGGCTCTGGATCATGGGGTCAATCTGTTGGATACAGCCGATCTGTATGACGAAGGGCGTAATGAAGAGATTGTAGGACAAGCTATTAAAGGGCGTCGGGACCAAGTCATTGTGGCGACCAAAGTAGGTAATCGTCGTCTGCCTGGCAAAGAGGGCTGGTCATGGGACCCGTCCAAAGCCTACATTAAGCAGGCTGTACATGAAAGTTTGAAGCGTCTGCAGACCGATTACATCGATCTGTATCAGCTACATGGCGGGACCTTGGACGACCCCATCGAAGAGACGATCGAAGCGTTTGAGGAACTGAAGAAGGAAGGACTTATCCGATATTACGGAATTTCCTCCATTCGTCCCAATGTGATTCGGGAGTATGTAAAGAGGGCAGCCATCGTCAGTGTGATGAACCAGTACAGCATTGCTGACCGCAGAGCGGAAGAAGAAGTGCTGCCTTTATTGAAACAAAAGGGGATCAGCGTAATTGCCCGTGGGCCAGTAGCTAGCGGTGTGCTTGCCGATTCCGGATCTGCCAAGGCAGACAAAGGTTATCTGGACTATACGCCAGAGCAACTATACACCATTCGGCAAGGGCTAAGTCGTCTTGTTACGGACCAACGGAGCATGGCTCAGACAGCTATTCGCTACGCGTTATCCCATCCTGCCGTAGCAGCAGTTGTCCCTGGTGCCAGTTCAAGAGAACAGTTGCTGCATAATATTGCTGCTTCGAATTCGCCTGAACTCGCCCCTGCGGAAATTCAGGAAATACGAGAACTCAGTCCCGCTAATCTGTACAAGCAGCATCGTTAACTCCATTAAGCCTATTTTCAATTGTAACTATACGAGGTACAATGAAGATCAGCCAAAAAAGGAACATATAAGGGAGAGAAGACATATGGAAAGAATTCAAAGTGAACAACAGTATTTGGATACAATTAACTCTGATGGTTTTACCGTCATTAAATTTGATACAACCTGGTGTCCGGATTGCAAAAACCTGGATCGTTTTATCGGGGATGTTATCGACCAACATACGGACAAAACCTTCTATGCGCTGGATGCAGAAAAGTTCCAGCCGTTTGCTGAAGAGAATGGTGTACGCGGCATTCCAAGCCTGCTCGTCTTCCAGAACGGCAAGAAAGTCGCACATCTGCATAGCAAATGGGCTAAAACACCTGCTCAAATCTCCGAGTATCTGGAGACGCTTGAATCCAAAGTTTAAGTGTACAAAGGCATCAGCAGTTTGACTAATTAATTTAGCTAAGAAGACCTCTTCTTGTCCTGCGACAGGAAGGGTTTTTTCTGCTTCATCCCAGCACGCATGATGTGCATTCAAATGTGCATTTGAATAACTGAAGTTGAGAAACAACGCTTGTTTAGAATTTGTTCAGTGCTCCCATGTATACTGTGAGAACAAACTGAATATTTGGAGTGAACAAGATCCGTATGAAGAATGAAATTTTTGAAGAAATGCACCAATTAAGTCACAATGATGACCGAAGATACCGATTGTTGATGATCGGGGTGAAGCAATTGCTGCAGGAACAAAAGGAGAATAGATATAATCTGCGTGAGAGATTGAAGAGTCGAAAGAAACACCGGAACTTTCAAGTAAAAGAGTGGTATTAGACAGGCTGCTTTTCAGAAGTGAACATAAATATGGTTGTCCATGATACATAGTAAACCTAGTCGGCTCACAAGTGAACCAACCCAGCAAAGAAGGAAGTATTGAAGAATCAGACTTCTTCTAATTACGGGTATTGCTGTCTCTGAAGCAGCAACAGAATTGTGAAGCAACAGAAACAATAGTTCAGAATATAAAATATGGCGGCCTCGCTTCCCAAGGGAATGTGAGGCCGCCATTGATTTTGCCTGTCTAATTACTTGAATTGTAATACTTACATCAAAATAATAAAGAACACGGCTGCCAAGACAAAGCGATATACAGCAAAGACGGTCAGGCTCAATTTTTTCAAAATGGAGAGGAACGTCTTGATCGCAAGCATGGCGACGATGAAAGCAGCGATGAATCCAATCGCAAAGATTGGGAAATCACTGCCGTTCAGGTGATCGATACTTTTGTACAGGTCATATCCCGTAGCACCAATCATAATTGGCACAGACACGAGGAATGTGAACTCCGCAGCGGCTACACGGCTTACCCCTGCAAAGAGACCGCCTGAGATCGTTGACCCGGAACGGGAGAAGCCTGGCCACAACGCCAAGATCTGAAATATACCCACTGCGAATGCCTGTTTGTAGGAAATATCATCAACATCATGGGTAGTAATCCGCCCACTCTTCCGGCTCCAGCGTTCGGCTACGATCATCAATATACCACCTATAACGAGGCTGTACAGCACTGTTTCGGGACCAAACAAATGTGCTTTGATCCAGTCGCGGAATACAAGTCCGATGACTACGGCAGGAACCATCGCCAGGAAGATATGTCCCAGATTGAGGCGGCGGGAGTAAGGTCTGCTCCCTCCGGTGAAGCGGAACATATCAATGAATTTGTTCCAGTACAGTACAACAACAGCAAGTACAGCTCCGAGTTGAACAACCACCTCAAACGTTTTGACTGACTCGTTGTCCTCCGATAAACCCAGCAAGTGGGCAGTCAGAATCATGTGTCCAGTAGAGGACACGGGCAAAAACTCAGTCAAACCTTCGATGATGCCCATAATAATGGATGATATAATGTCCAATTCTCTTCCTCCTTGAAATGCAGGTGACAGCACAGGCTGTCCTGCTTGACCATGCCTGTTCATTTGAACAAGGCTATCACCTATTATGATCACAAATGCACTCAACTTCAACTTATGCTTGTAACCATTTGTTTAAAACTATATTGACAAAAACCTAGTTATCCCATAGGATATAACTTAACTGACTGACTGATCAATCGGGAGGGTTACATGAATGACCAAAATTAACGGTTTGGAACCCGGTGAAGAACGCCGGGACCAAATAATACGCATAGCGATGGAGCGTTTTGCAACCCAAGGTTACCATCAGACGAAAATTTCCGATATCGTCCGCGAGGCTGGTGTGGCGCAAGGGACATTCTACTGGCACTTCAAGAGTAAAGAAGCCATTGCTTCGGAGATTGTCTTAACAGGCAAGGAGGAGTTACTTGAGTCGATTGGACAAGGGTACCGCAAGGATGCCGGATCAGTAGAGGATATGGTGAAAGCATCGGAAAGGCTGTTCACTGACTTGTTTTTGTTTGCCGCGCAGAATCGTTATTTTATGGAACTGTTACTCAAAGGCATCGTGACGGAAGAGTCCGTACAACGCCTGGTTGAGGAGACACGTAATGCTGTGGAAACTGCGTTTCGTCACAATATGGAACGTGCCATCGAACTCGGCATGTTGCCTAAGGGCATGGATGTACCGCTTCGAGCAGCGTTATTGGTAAGCATGATAGAAGGCATGATATCTCGCTGGTTGTTCGGTTCCGATGAGTTGCACAGCAAATTCTCAGCCATGACAGCTTCATCGCTGGCAGCTGAAGCAGCAAGCTTTGAGTTTTACGGACTATTGGGCACATAAGATTCACATGATTAAACAAATAGCAGGGAATAATGGGTACAACTGCGGTTTAGTCACAATAAAGTAACCAAATGTACATCCAGATCAATACACGACTGAGAGGAAGTTAACGTAATGAACAACACATATGGATCGAAAACTCGTAAAGGCTGGTCTTTGACAGCTATTCTGCTGATGACCGTGCTGGTACTTAGTGCTTGTGGAAGTAAAGCAACAGACAATGGAAGCACAAATGGTGCTCAGGCAAGTAATGAACTGGAGCAGATCAAGTCTGCTGGCGTTATCAAAGTGGGCATGATGGGCACATACGCACCGTACAACTTCCTGAATGATAAGAAAGAAATGGACGGCTACGATGCCGATATCGCACGTGAAGTTGCGAAGCGCCTGGGTGTAGAGGTTGAGTTTGTATCCCAGGAGTTCTCCGGTCTGACACCAAGTCTGCAAGCGAAGAAGCTTGATGCCATTATCAGCCAGATGACCATTACCGATGATCGTAAGAAAGTACTGGATTTCAGTGATCCGTATATTACGAACCAAGTTAAAATTATTGTAAAAGAAGACAATAACGATATCACCAAGCTGGAAGACTTCAAAGGAAAAACGATTGGCGTAGGTCTGGGTACAAATGATGAATCATATCTGCGTAATGAAGTGTTGCCAAAAGTGGGGGACTTCACGATCAAAACCTATGACGATGTCATCTCTTCACTCAAAGATCTGAATGCTGGACGGATTGACGCAACAATCAACAATATGTACGCTTTGAAACCGATTGTGGATGCCAACGGATTGAATATCAAAGCTGTAGGTGAAGCTATTAAGAGTGACCAGGCAGGTATTGCTGTTCGTAAAGACAATCCGGAACTCGTAGCAGCACTGAATGATGCTCTCAAAGGCATGAAAGATGATGGCACGTACAATACCATTTTCAAAAAATGGTTTGGTGAAGAGCCTGCGCAATAATGAACCTGCAAGGCGAAGGGAAGATTTGACCCATGGAACTGGTATTTGAGAATATCCCCTTCTTTCTGAAGGGGGCTTATTATACGCTGTATGTAACTGTGATCTCCATGTTTTTTGCGTTCATCATCGGGGTGCTTGTTGCGATTGCTCGTCTGAAGGGACCGATGTGGCTTAGGTTGATCGCAAGGTTTTATGTATCCATCATGCGGGGGACCCCGCTGCTGGTGCAATTATTCGTTATTTATTACGGATTGGTCGATTATGGAGTGACCTTGGGATCACTCACGGCTGCCTGTTTGGGACTCAGTCTGAATGCAGGTGCATTTCTGTCGGAGACGTTCCGTGGAGCCATTCAGGCTGTACCAAAAGGACAGACAGAAGCTGCATATGCAACGGGAATGACCCCGGCTCAAGCGATGAGACGGATTATCTTCCCGCAGGCTGTGCGCATTGCGATTCCACCGATGGGGAACACCTTCATTGGCATGTTGAAGGAAACATCACTTGTGGCTGCCCTTGGGGTTACAGAGTTGCTTCGCTCGGCACAGCTGTTGGTAGCCCAATATTATGTGAACATGCCATTTTATCTGGCTATTGGTGTAATTTACTGGATCATGAGTATCGGCTTCTCGGCCATTCTGGAACAAGTGGAGCGCCGGTTGGCCCGGGCTTACTGATGGGAGGAGAGAAGCGATGATTACAACAACTGGACTTACCAAACGTTTTCAGAAAAATGAAGTACTTACGAACATCGATCTTCATGTCGATGCCAAAGATATTGTTGTATTGCTCGGCCCAAGTGGTTCAGGCAAAAGTACCTTACTGCGCTGCCTGAATGGGCTGGAAGAGCTGTCCGGAGGACAGATCGAAGTAAACGGCATTGTGGTCAACAGCGCAGATCCGCTGAGAGTCCAGCGTGCCCGGGTACTGGAGATTCGTCGCCAGACCGGTATGGTCTTCCAGCAGTTCAATCTGTATCCTCACAAGACGGTGCTGGGCAATGTCATGGAAGGTCTCGTGACGGTGAAAAAAATCAAACGTGACGAAGCGGCTGAACGCGGCCGGATTCTTTTGGATCGGGTCGGCTTGTCGGACAAGCAGGATGCGTATCCATCCCGATTGTCCGGTGGACAACAGCAGCGGGTAGCCATTGCACGTGCACTTGCGATGGAGCCAGAAGTGATGCTGTTTGATGAGCCCACTTCAGCTCTTGATCCTGAACTGGTCGGAGAAGTGCTTTCCGTCATGAAGGAACTGGCAGAGGAAGGCATGACGATGCTGGTTGTGACACATGAATTGAAGTTTGCCCGTAATGTGGCGAACAAAATCGTCTTTATGGCGGACGGGTCAATTGTGGAAGAAGCAAGTCCACAGGCGTTCTTTGAACAGCCGAAGCAAGAGCGCACCCGTCGTTTCTTGCAACAGATTACTGAATTCTAATTACATTACTACAATTTATACTGATTGATACGATCGATTATAGCGATAAGCTGCTGAGTGAAGGGGACGGAATCGATTCTGAAGAAGCGTAGCGCTCGCCTTTGTCTCCGAATATTGTCCTTTGTGAATATAAATCAAAAATATTTGGAGACAACAGCGATCGGAAGAACGAGCCGTACCCGGAACGGATTTCTGCAAATCGTAAACTATTGTGAGAAAGAAGGATAACATCATGAATGTAACAACCGTATGGAAAGGCAAACGCGCGTTTACTTCCGAAGGACCCTCTGGCTACGCCGTTGGCATGGATGCTACTGCTGCTTATGGTGGTGACAGCAAGGGTGCGACCCCGATGGAATTGTTGCTGGCTGGTCTCGGGGGCTGTATGGGAATCGATATTACGATGATTCTGGACGCTTTCCTGGACAAAATTGAGTCAATTGAGATTGAAGCGCAAGGTACACGCAGTGAAGAGATGCCTAAAGGGTTCACATCCATTGATCTGATCTTCAAAGTCGATGGGGATATCCCGGATTATCGCATCTGGAAAGCCATCCAAATGGCTGAAGAAAAATATTGTGCAGTCTCCGCTTCGCTGAACGCCGATATTCATCCTAAACTGATCCTCAATGGGGTAAGTACACCTCGTCCTTAATAACACACGAACAGATTCTATACTAAGCAGGCACTTCCAATCGCGGGAGTGCCTTTTTTTACCGTTCTAACACTTCAACAGGGATTCCGCCCATCTAGGAGTCACTAAACTTCTGTCAGTAGAAAATAATTCGGTAAGCCCGGTCGCCATGTTAATGGCGGCCTCTTCTACTAGAGGTAGGTTGGCTTACAGCCTGGCAATATAGTACCCATTGCAATGACAATCCGATTCTGGCGGTTATGTGGTATGATTAATTCTGAGGACAGAACATCCTGATCCTGCTATTTATATGTAAGCGCTTATACAGATGACGGAAGGTGCAGACATGTTGAAAAGGCTGATACGAACCACTAATAATCTCAAATTAAAGCATAAATTGCTCATTTCCTATGTACTGGTTGTCATGATTCCGGTCCTGATTGTTGGTCTTGCTGTGACCAGTTATTTTCGCCAGCAAGCCCTGGACAATGCGATAGGACAGACGATCATCAATGTGGACAAGATCAAGAGCCAGACGGCAACCATGCTTCGTGTACCAACAGATATATCCAATCTATTAATGTTTAATGCGGATCTCAAGGAGATCGTGAATAAACGGTACAAGAGCGTTGTAGAGTTAACCTCAGCGTATCTTGCATACAAAGACTTTCAGGAGTACAGGCGTTTGTACCGTGAGATAGCCGGCATTCGTTTTTACTCAACTAACCCAACATTGATCAACAACCTCGAATTCATCCCGGTAGACAAGCAGACGGAAGAGAGCTACTGGTACCAACAGGCACTGAAAACAACCAGCATCGGGTGGTTCTACATTCCAGACAAGGAAGATAATCCTGTACACAAGCTCAGCCTGGTGCGCAAAGTACCTTTTGCCGAATATCGGACCGAGGGCGTGTTGATGATTGTGATCAATCAGGATGAGCTGAATGGATTGTTGCGTCAGGAACAGTTTGAGACGATGATTACGGACGAGCAGGGGTATGTGGTTGCGGCCAAGAATACCGAGCTGGTGGGTAAAACGCTGGATGAGCTTGATTTTGGCGTTGATCTGCAGAATCAGGCGAAAGGCACCATAGAGGGTGATTTCCGAGGGGAACCATCTAATATTGTTATTGATGAGCTGGGCCCTGGATCGAGTATGAACAGCCTGAAGGTGATTTCGGTTTTTGCCACCAAAAATATCGTCAAAGACGCTAACACCGTCAGCTTGATTGGCATGATTTTTATTATCCTTGTGCTGGTGATCGCCCTATTATTCGTATATATCATCTCGTTCCTCACTTCGAACCGATTGCTCCGGCTGAGTAAACACCTCAACAAGCTTGCATTAGGAGACCTGAACGTGACTTCACGGATTGATGGAAACGATGAGATTGGACAACTATCACGACAGTTCAACTATATGGTGAAAAGTATCAATGAACTCATGACGCAGGTGGTAGAAGCGACCGAACAGAACAATCAATTGGAAATCGCCCAGAAAGAGATTAAACTGAAAATGATGGCGAGCCAGATCAATCCCCATTTCTTGTTTAATGCACTGGAGTCCATTCGGATGAAAGCGCATATTAAGGGAGAAGCAGAGATTGCCAACATCGTCAGGCTGTTGGGCAAGCTAATGCGCAAGAGTCTGGAGATTGGCAGTGGAAAAACAACCTTCCGTGCTGAACTTGAAATGGTACGTTCCTATTTGGAAATTCAGAAATTTCGTTACGGCGACCGCCTTGCATTCCAGATCCATATCGATCCCGAGGTGGAGAAGATGTACATTCCGCCTTTGATTATTCAACCTCTGGTTGAGAATGCGATTGTCCATGGTCTGGAGAACAAAGAGGGCACAGTCCGTGTTCATATAAGTATTCGTTTAGTAGAGAACATTGTGCAGATCCGTGTGGATGACAATGGTGCAGGCATAACGCCAGAACGACTGGCTGAGGTGATGCAGTTTATCTGTGGACCGGAGGAGCAGGAGAAGAGTCGGATCGGCATGCGTAATGTACATCAACGCTTAACATTGACGTACGGCGAGCCATATGGATTACAGATTAAGAGTGTATATGGGGAAGGAACAGAGGTTTCTTTCACTTTGCCAGCAGGAGGGGACCAACATGTATAAAGTGTTTTTGGTGGATGACGAACCGAGCATACGTGAGGGACTGACAACCATTATCGAGTGGGAAAAATACGGATTCCAGGTCATCGCTACAGCTGCCAGCGGGCGTGAGGCCATCTCCCGGTTTGAGGAGTTGGAGCCTGATCTGACGATTATTGATATTCGCATGCCTGGTATGACCGGGCTGGATGTAATTGAAGAAGTGCGCCGGAATCATCCGGATTCGCACTTTTTGATATTAAGTGGTTACGCAGATTTTGATTATGCCAAAAAGGCAATCAGTTTTGGTGTGGATGGTTATCTGCTCAAACCGGTGGATGAAGAAGAGATTATTGGTGAACTGGAGCGTATTGCTACAATCCTGACCCGTGAACGGGAGACAATGGCACGTCATGCTGGTGAAGATACCGTCTTTAGGGAGCATCAGATCGAGGCTTTGCTCTTTGACAGTCTCGAGGGTGCGGGCAGCATGGAAGAAGATAGCCTGGGACTGCATTGGCCTCACTATCAGATTGTACTGTTTGAGATGCATGCGGCCCCCGACCTGCAACGGGGAAGTGTTATGAAACGCAAACTGATTGAAGCATTTGACCAGAAAGACCGAGGAATCGTATTCTCGTTTCATTCAGGTCTGGGACTGTTAAGTAAGGAAACAATCACATCCGAGTCATCTGCAAGAAATCTGTATGATGAGCTGGAAGGACTTCTTGGAGAATGGGAGGTTCACATGTATGGTGCTGCAGGTGAACCCGTACATTCCACTTCTGAAATTGCCCGGTCATACACGCAGGCGAATCGTATACTCGGTGAACGCTTTTTGTTCACGGAGAAACGTATCATGCTGTGGACTGAAGGTAGCGAAGGCGAAGACGTTGTTAAGCCAGGAGTTGAAGCTGTGGACGGAGCACATGAGCCAGTTGAGGACGAACTCGCGGACAAGCTGTATTATGCGTTAGACATCCGCAGTAGTGAGTCAGTCATGCGGGTACTGGGTGAGATGGAAGAGCGCTTGGTCCCATATCACCGAACAGAGCAAGCCATCAAAACGGCCTTCTCACAGGTGTTCTCTCTAGCGTTCAACAAGCTTGCAGCGACGAATCAACATATGCACTCCATTATGCAGGAACATTCGGTTCTCATTAATGAAGTCTATCATCAATTTACGATGTCTGATCTCAAAGTTATAGCAGCGGAACATTTTAATCGACTTATTCAACGTATGGGTGGGGGAAGCAAGGATACTGTATTGAAACAGATGATTGAATTTATCCAGCGTAACCCTGGCGAAAATCTCAAGCTAGAGGTACTTGCTGAAGTGTTTAACTATAACAGCAGTTACTTGGGTAAGTTGTTCAAGAATCATACTGGAGAGTATTTCAATGCATTTCTGGACAAGGTTCGTATGGAAAAAGCCAAGGAATTGCTGGATGAAGGACTAAAGGTCCATCAGGTCGCGGCTAGAGTGGGGTATGCGAATGTGGACTACTTCCACGGTAAGTTCAAGAAATATGTAGGGGAATCCCCTTCCGCTTACAAACAGGCCAGAACCCAATCTTCGTCGAAAGGAACGGCTCCGGATACAAACGAGGAATAAGTACGGAGTGCTGGGCTTTGCCCCTGCCTATTGTGTAAAACGTTTTCGATATTCCTGAGAAATTTCCAGATTCATCATATTGTCCATGCACTTCCCATGATAAGCAATGGTCACCGAATGCTTCACATTTTAGACTGGATTTACAAGAATCCAGATGAAGGGATGGCTATACGATATGAATTTGTCTGATATAGGCGCTGTACGTCATACATTGAACTTAAATGGAACATGGCAGTTTTGTTTGGATCTGGAGTCCGATATACTCGTTGAACAAGAGATATTACCGCCTTCACAGTGTAAAAATACATCATGGGAGACCATTCAGATTCCCGGTTCATGGGAAGAGCAAGGATACGGAGATGAGCCTGAATACGAAAGGCTCGATACCTGGACCAAGGTACGCGAGTATGAAGGCTCAGCCTGGTATGCTCAGGATGTTCATGTTCCATCAGACGATCCCGGATGCCACTATGTATTCAGATTGGAAGGTGTCCGATGGACAACGCATCTCTGGATCAATGGACAGTATGCCGGGCAGCAGGATAGTCTGGTGAATCAACAGAAGTGGGATGTCACTTCTCTGGTGAAGCAGGGAGAAGTGAATCGTGTGGAGATCCGCGTGGATAATACGATGAAACTTCCGCTGGCGGGTAGCCACATTCATTCATTGCATACGGCTACAGCCTGGGGAGGAATCACAGGTGGTTTTTATCTGGACATTTTGCCCCCCTGCCGATTACAGACGTTACGTATTCAACCAGAGGCTGAGACTGGAACCATTTTGGTTGATTGTACTGTAAGCGCTCCCGCAAATGAATCGGCTAGAACGATGCAATTACATGTGGATATCCAGCATCCGGACGGCACATGGCTAGATCGATATAGTTGTAATGTGAATCTGAGTGATCCATCACATGTGGATATAAGCTCAGCAGGTTTAACTGAAAGTAACGCTGTAATAGATCAGTGGCGATTGGAACTTGGAACAGAAAAGTCTATCGCAAGATGGTCTGATGAATCCCCTGAATTATACAAGGCTGTGATCCGTCTGCATGACGGTGAGCAGGAACTGGATCGGCTGGAGCAATCTTTTGGTGTACGCTCCTTTGCAGCAAACGGGAAGCAGCTTGAGTTAAATGGGACACCAGTATATCTGCGCGGGTACGTCGATTGCTGTATCTTTCCACTGACGGGTTATCCCGTCTGGGACAAGGAGCATTATCTTCAGCAGTTTCGAGTCGCCAGATCGTATGGCTTCAATCATGTTCGACTGCATGGGTGGAGCGCGCCGGAGCCTTTCTGGAAGGCGGCTGATGAAGCAGGCATGCTGGTGCAGGCAGAACTTCCCCATTGGTCTCGTTTCTTTGAGCAATCGGATCAGTCTGCGCCAGCTGAAGTATTGTCCTATCTGACACAAGAACTGGACGGGTTGCTTCAGTCGCTGCATAGACATCCTTCATTCGTCATGTTCTCCATGGGGAATGAACTCATTGGTCCGAATGGCCACCCTGAACTCAATGCATTGGTCTCAAGGGCAAGGGATATGGACCCGACCCGGTTATATACGGACAATACAGGTTTTGGACAGCTTCCGGCGCAAGGGCGGGAAGGTGATTATTATATTCAGTCGTTGAACTGGCATCCCCCGTTGGAATCCGCATATTCTGCTGTGCCGGATACCACGCTGGACTATCATGCAGTCACTCGGCTTGCGGAGCATCCCGTCATTGGGCACGAACATGCACAGTACACCATGTATGTTCGGCCCCAAGAGCGAGCGAAGTATACTGGCGTATTGCGTCCTAGCTGGTTACGACCGATCGAAGAATCGTTGACAAACAAAGGTATGATGGGGGACCTGGAGCATTTTCAACAGGTCAGTGGTACCCATCTGGTACGTTCCTTAAAAGAAGCTATGGAGCGAATTCGGCGAACACCGGACGCTGCGGGCGTACAGCTTCTGGACATTCGTGATTTTCCAGGGCAGGGACATGCTACGACGGGCATTCTGGATGTATTTTGGGATGACAAAGGCATTACAACACCAGAAGAATTCATGTGTTTCAACGCAGATGTGGTGCTGTTGTTAAGCTGCAAGGAGCGTACATTTTACGCCGGAGAACCCATTCATGTCGATGTACGCATCTCTCACTACGGTAAGGAGCCACTTGAGGACGCGGTCATTCAGTGGAGGTTAATAAGCGATGATCTGATACTTACTGAAGGGGCATGGAAGACCGGAGATATCCAATGTGGGTCTGTCATGTCACTGGGAAGCATCGTCGCTACCGCTCCTCATGAAGGGGCAGCATCTTTTCGGATCGAAGCGGAGCTGATATCAGGCGATTCGGAAAGAACTGTGGCGAATGTATGGCATGGCTGGTCGTTTCCTTTTTATCAGTCTCATCCTAGTTCAAATCGGTTCTGGAATACCGTGGCAGAGTTGAAGCCATTATTGGGTGAAGCGCATGATGATTGCGTAGATCGCATCGATGGATTCCAGTTGTTGAAAAACCGGGAAATTGACTTGGTTATCGTTCAGTCGTTAACACCCAATGTCGTTGATTATGTGGTCAACGGGGGGAGTGTTTGGCTACAGCCAACCGCAGAAGGGTTATATGATTCAGTGGAGACCAAGTATCTGCCTGTATTCTGGAATTACCTGATGTTTGCTACACAGCCTGGTGCAACGATGGGTATGTATTTGAGAGATCAGCTAGCACTACTAGGCTCCTTCCCGCATGATGGGGCTTCGGACTGGCATTGGTATCACTTGGTGAACGGTACACCAGCGATATGTTTGGATACGTTGCCCGGGGTGGAGCCGCTGATTGAAGTGGTGGACCATTTCCATCGGGCCAAACGACTTGCTTATGCCTTTGAGGCAAAAGTAGGGAAGGGCAAGATTTTGATATCCTCACTTCCGTTTGCCAATCTGGCTGTAATGAAGCGTCCGGAAGCCGCCTACTTATTTCAGGAGATACTTGCCTATCTGAATGGAGATCAATTCCGTCCAGCAACCTCCATATCCGTAGCGCAATTACTCGGCATCGTTAAACTGCAAACCATTCAATTTACATTGTAATCAGAGGGACCCGAAAGGGTCCTTTTTGTATGCCATGTAATTGAAGTAAACGATTACTATAAAACGTTTTCGATATTTACCACTTTGAATAGTACTTTACCTTAATATTACTTTTATATCATTTAAAAGTATAATTTATCACTGATTTTAACGAATTAATGTCTGATTATATATGTCTATATCTAATTTTTATATGATTTTCTCTAAAATCCAGATGGTATTTTGAAAACGCTCTATCGAGTATGATTATTTTATAAAACAGAGGAGGGGGAACGGAGATGGAAACGCTAACAAAAAAATCCGCTTCCGCGAACAGAAGCAGTGACCCCAAACCGCCTTTAAAGAATCGGCGGAACGGAATTTGGGACAGAATGAAACAGCAGAAATATCTCTATCTCATGTCATTGCCATTCGTAGCTTGGGTTTTCGTATTTAACTATCTGCCACTATGGGGATGGACGATGGCTTTCCAAAATTATAAACCTGCCAGATCGTTTGGTGATCAAGAGTGGGTTGGTTTTAAACACTTTGTTGAGCTGTTCAGTGATGATCGTTTCTATCTGGTACTTCGAAATACGCTTGCAATGAGCCTGATGGGACTGGTTGTCGGTTTTATCGTGCCGATATTCTTCGCTATTCTCCTGAATGAAATGAGAGGCATGTTCTTCAAACGTGCCGTGCAAACGGTATCATATCTGCCTCACTTTGTATCATGGGTCGTTGTGGCAGGGATTATCACCAAGATGCTCTCCACCGACGGCGGGATTATCAATGATCTATTGGTAGGACTGAACATTATCGATCAGCCGATCCAATTCATGGCCAAGGGGAACTTGTTCTGGTACATTGTAACCGCTTCAGATATGTGGAAGGAAACCGGTTGGAATGCCATCATCTATCTGGCGGCGATTACAGGTATCGACAATGAGCTGTATGAAGCCTCCCGTGTAGATGGAGCCAACCGCTGGAGACAGATGTGGCATATTACGCTGCCTGGCATACGGACCACGATTTCTGTACTTTTCATCATGTCGATTGGACATCTTATCAGTATCGGTTTCGAGAAGCAATTTTTGCTACAAAACAGTCTGGTCACAGACTACTCGGAAGTACTTGATCTATACGCGCTCAATTATGGTTTGAATATGGGACGATTCTCGTATGGTACAGCCATAGGTATATTCAACTCCGTTGTCAGTATCATCCTTCTGTTTACTGCGAACGGCTTGTTCAAAAAATTCACAAAAGAAAGCATCATGTAGGGAGGGGACGACATTATGGCGAACAAAGCATTCAATGCTACTCGGGGCGATAAACTGTTCGATATATTCAACATCCTCGCGATGACCATGGTGCTGGTTGTAACACTTTATCCATTCCTTAACGTACTAGCCATCTCACTCAATAACTCGACAGATACAGTACGTGGCGGAATTTACTTGTGGCCTCGCGAATTCACATTACAGAACTACAAAACGATTTTCCAATATGATGGATTGTTACAAGGTTTGCAGATATCCATTCTGCGTACACTTGTAGGTACCGTGCTCGGATTGATCAGTTCATCTATGATCGCCTTTACACTGAGCAGACCTGACTTTGGACTTAGAAAATTTGTATCCACAACACTCGCACTCACGATGTATTTCTCCGGTGGTCTGATTCCGGTATACATCCTGATGCGTGACTTGGACCTGATCGGTACATTCTGGGTATATGTATTGCCTGGCATGATCAGTGCATTTAACGTGTTTATCATCCGTTCATTCATTGATGGCCTGCCATACTCATTGCAGGAATCCGCGAAGCTGGATGGAGCGAATGACTTTACAATCTATTACAGAATCATCTTGCCACTGTGTAAACCAGTGCTTGCTACCATCGCATTGTTCCTGGCTGTAGGTCAATGGAATGCGTGGTTTGATACGTACCTGTATAATGGTTCAAAGGCACATCTGACCACGCTCCAATATGAGCTGATGAAAGTATTGCAAAGTACACAGCAGGGCTCAGGTGCTGGACGAAATGCCAATGATATGGCGCAGCAAATGACACAGATTTCACCGGAATCGATCAAAATGGCGATTACGATCGTTGTGACGGTTCCAATCCTCATTGTATATCCATTCCTTCAGAAGTACTTTGTTGGTGGTATGACACTGGGCGCAGTAAAAGGTTAAACAATAGGGTACAGGCTGCCACATAGAGCGGCCGTACATCTACAAATGAAGCATCAGGATACCCGAAGCGCAGCCATTTGGTCTGCGCTTCACCGTATAGGGCTGCGGTGTGGTATTCATGAAGCTATAGACAGGGACAAAAAAGTCCCGGACAAACAGACATATGAAACAGGGAGGATTACCATTATGGCAAGTTCCAAAATGAAGATTGCACTGGCACCAGTGCTTGCAATGTCTTTACTCGCAGGTTGCGGTGGAGGAAGCGGCAGTGATACGTCGTTCAAGGATACAAGCGCAGAGACAACTCCACTTACTTTTGATTTCTTCAGCGTTGACCCCAGTCCGAACTGGAATGGCATGAAGGATGAAGTAGGTAAAGTCCTTACGGAAAAAACAGGGATAACCCTTAACGGTGAATTTGCCGTTAGTGGTGGTCAAGATAAAATATCCTTAATGGCGGCGAGCGGAGACTATCCGGATATTGTCTCCCCCAAAGGAGAACTCAGCAAACTGGTGGATGCCGGAGCAATGCTCGATCTGACAGATCTGATCGACCAATATGCTCCCAATCTGAAGAAGCTGTATGGTAATTACATGGACCGGTTGAAATACAGTAATGAAGATCAGGCTATTTATGTGCTGCCAACGTATTATGCGGTAGACCAAAAGTACTTTGATGCAGGTGGTGGATTTGGCATTCAGCACCGTGTACTGAAAGAACTCGGATACCCGGAAGTACGTACACTTCAGGATTACGAGAATGTATTGAAGGCGTACAAAGAAAAACACCCAACAATTGATGGTCAGCCAACCATCCCGTTAACACTGGACGCGGATGATTGGAGAATCATGATTACTGTAACGAACCCAGCCTTCCAGGCAACAGGAGCTCCGGATGATGGTGAATACTACATCGATCCAGAGACGTATGAAGCAAGTCTGCATTACAAACGTCCAGAGGAAAAAGAATACTTCCGCTGGTTGAACCATATGTACAACACTGGATTGCTGGATCAGGACAGCTTTATCCAGAAAACAGACCAATACAAATCCAAAATTGCAAGTGGACGTGTTCTGGGTGTCATTGACCAGGATTGGGGTTATTCCGATGCAGAAAATGCATTGAAATCCGCTGGTAAGACTGAAGCAACGTATTCACACTTTCCAGTAACCCTGTCCGAGGATATCAAGGATCATGCCTACCAAGACCCTGGTTTTGTATCCGGTTGGGGTGTAGGGATTACAACATCGAATCCTGACCCGGTTCGTACAATCAAATTCTTCGATTACCTGGCTTCTGAAGAAGGGCAAGTGCTGATGAACTGGGGAATTGAGGGCAAACAGTATGAAGTGAAGGACGGCAAACGTGTCATTCCTGCCGACATTCTGGATCAGAAAACCAATAATGCAGCTGTATTCCAGAAAGAAACGGGTATCGGACTGTACACCAATATGTCCGGTCACTATGGAGACGGTGTGAAGGATTCAACGGATAACTACTACACTACGAATTTCCCTGAACAGATCGTTGCAGCATATTCCGATGCAGAGAAAGAAACACTCAAAGCTTACGGTGCTACGACGTGGAAAGATCTGTTCCCGAGTGAAGATGAGTTCCCAATCAAACCATGGGGAGCAGCATACAATCTGCCAACACCAGGTGACTCCAACTACAACGTCATCTTCAAGAAAACACAGGATATCATCCGGAAGCGTATCCCGGAAGCCATTCTGAGTACTCCTGAACAGTTCGATGCGATCTATGACGGCATGATTACAGAAGTGAACCAAGCAGGCGCAGAGGATATGGAGAAACAATACACAGAACTCGTTCAAAACCGTGTTCAATTGTGGAGCGGTGAAGAAGCTAAATAAACGATTAGCAATTCAGATCTAAAACGAAAAAGAACCCAGAATATTTGGGTTCTTTTTTTATCTAAAACGTTTTCTAAAAAACGTTTTCAATTTTATAAATTCACTATTGACAGGGGATATAGGAGCGATTATTATTCAAGTATGAAAGCACTTACATTTGCTTGTACAACACGTGCCATACACCTGAATCTCAAAGTAAACATTTGCAGAATGAAGAGGAAGTAAAGCAAGAGAAGAACATTTGTTTATTTTTAAGAAAACGCTTCTAATGTTATAAAAACAAGAAAATTACATTTGTTTCATCTGGTTACGGTATTTGCAGGTCAACCTGTTATACAAATATACAGCTTCATTAATATCCATAAGGGGGATTACACATGAAGGGCAAAACACCAAAAACATTCGCAATGCTTCTGTTAGCCAGTGCTCTTGCAATTACAGCAGGATGCAGCGGCAGTGGAGGAGGAACTAACGCTTCAGAGAAACCGGTTGATTCCGGAGATACAACCAGTCCAGTGACCTTTACATTCTTTGGTGCAGACGCGAGTCCGAACTGGAATAACATGAAGGATGCTGTCGGTCAAGAAATTACTAAGGCAACGGGAGTTACAATTGAAGCTGAGTATGATGTGAATAATGGCGGTGACCAAAAGATTCCTTTGATGGCTGCCAGTGGTGATTACCCTGATATTATCTATCCTAAAGGCAACTTGTCTAAGCTTGTGGATGCAGGCGCGATGCTGGACCTGACCGATCTAATTGAGGAGCATGCTCCCAACTTGAAAAAAATCTATGGTGATCAGATGAACCGTCTGAAATACAGTTTGGAAGATCAAGCCATTTACACGATCCCGACGAATATGGGTGTAGATAACGTTGAGTTTGACGCTAGGGGCGGATTCGAAATTCAACAAAGAGTATTGAAAGAGCTTGGCTACCCTGAAGTAAAAACGCTTGAGGACTACGAGAACGTACTGAGAACGTATTATGAAAAACATCCAACGATTGATGGTCAACCGACGATTCCGTTAACATTGAATGCAGATGACTGGAAAATTATGATTACGGTAACGAACCCTGCATTCCAAGCTACGGGTGGACCGGATGATGGTGAGTATTATATTAATCCTGAGACCTATGAAGCCGTTCTACACTACAAACGCCCTGAAGAAAAGGAATATTTCCGTTGGTTGAACAAAATGTACAATGAGGGTCTGCTTGACAAAGATACATTTGTTCAAAAGGATGACCAATACAAATCCAAAATTGCCAGTGGCCGTGTACTTGGTCTAATTGACCAAGAGTGGAACTATGGTGAGGCGGAGAATGCTTTGAAATCATCTAACGGTGGAGACAAAACATATGCCCACTTCTCCGTATCCCTGAACAAGGATATTGTGGATCATACGTTCCAACCGACAGGATTTGACGGTTATGGTATCGGAATCACAACTTCGGCCAAAGATCCAGTACGTATTATCAAATTCATGGATTGGCTTGCTTCCGATGAAGGTCAGGTCCTGAGAAACTGGGGCGTTGAAGGCCAACATTACCAAGTCGAGAATGGGAAACGCATCATTCCGGCTGACGTACAAGATCGCAAAACCAATGATAACTCTGCTTTTACCAAAGAATCAGGCGTAGGTATGTATAACATATTTAGCGCCAGATATGGTGATGGTGTGAAAGATGCCACGGATAACTACTATACAACGAACTTCCCTGAACAGATTCAAGCTGGTTACACTGCCGCTGAGAAGGAAACGTTGAAAGCCTATGGTATTACAACATGGAAAGATTTCTATCCTTCCGACGATGATCTGAAGCTGAAAGATTGGGGCGCAGCATACAACATGCCTGTACCATCTGACACGGATTACAACGTAACGTTCCAGAAAACACAGGATATCGTACGTAAACGTATTCCAGAGGCGATCCTTGCCAAACCTGAGAACTTCGACAGCGTATATGATAGTCTTCTGGCTGAACTCGATAAAGCGGGTGCAGTGGAGATGGAGAAACAATACACGGTTTGGATCAAAGAACGTGTAGCTCTCTGGACTGGAAAAGATGTGAAATAAGCTTGAAAACCAAGCATGAAAGCTATTGATTTTCATAGCAAAAAAAGCCCTTGAGAAAGGGCTTTTTTTGTTGTTGACGTGAGGTGATGGATAGCCTATAATCTATCATGTAAGCACTTTCAGTAAGCGGTTTATTCCATTTACGAAAACGTTTTACGTTTGTTAGAAGAAGAATCTTTCTTTTGGCAGAATCGAAACGTCAGCTTCAGTAAACACGTCGGAATGAACGATATCGAAAGCGCATTCAAAAAAAGTGGTATCCTCAGGCATAAAGCCTGTTATACAGATAAAACCTTCATAAATAATAGGGGGAACTAGACAATGAGAGGCAAAATGAAAGGCAATACACCCAAGACGTTTGCAATGTTGATGCTCGCAAGTGCAATGTTGGTTACAGCTGGTTGTGGGAATTCGGGAACCAAAGAGACTTCGGAGTCCAGCGGAACCGAACCGATCACAGTTACATTCTTCGGGGCGGATGCTAGTCCAACCTGGAACAAGATGCAAGATGCTGTTGGTAAAAAGATTACGGAGCAAACAGGCGTTACCATTGAAGCAGAGTATGATGTAAACGATGGTGGTAACCAGAAGATTGCACTAATGGCTGCCAGTGGTGACTTTCCTGATATGATCTACCCTAAAGGTAACTTATCTAAGCTTGTGGATGCAGGCGCGATGCTGGATCTCACGGATCTGATTGAAGAGCATGCTCCCAATCTGAAAAAAATCTATGGAGAACAGATGAACCGTTTGAAATACAGTTTGGAAGATCAAGCGATCTATACCATTCCAACTAATATGGGTGTTGATAATGTTACGTTTGACGCTACAGGTGGATTTGAAATTCAGCAAAGAGTATTGAAAGAGCTTGGATACCCTGAAGTGAAGACACTTGAGGATTACGAGAATGTACTCAGAGCCTATTATGAAAAACATCCAACCATTGATGGTCAACCAACTATTCCATTAACATTGAATGCAGATGATTGGAAAATCATGATCACGGTAACGAACCCGGCTTTCCAGGCAACAGGTGCACCGGATGATGGTGAATATTACATTGACCCTGAAACGTATGAAGCAAAATTGCACTACAAACGTCCAGAGGAAAGAGAATATTTCCGCTGGTTGAATAAAATGTACAATGAAGGCCTACTGGACAAAGATGCCTTTGTTCAAAAGGATGACCAATACAAGTCCAAAATTGCCAGTGGCCGTGTCCTCGGTCTGATTGACCAAGAGTGGAACTATCAAGAAGCGGAGAACGCGCTTAAATCATCTGGTAAGGATGATGCCACATACGCTCACTTCTCTGTATCACTTAACGATGAGATTGTGGATCACACGTTCCAACCAGCCGGATTTGACGGTTATGGCATCGGGATTACAACTTCGGCCAAAGATCCAGTGCGTATCATCAAATTCATGGATTGGCTTGCTTCCGATGAAGGACAAGTTCTGAGAAACTGGGGTATCGAAGGTGAACATTACAACGTAGAAGATGGTAAACGCGTGATTCCAGATGACGTACAGGACCGCAAAACGAATGACAACTCCAATTTCAGCAAGGAAACAGGAATTGGGATGTATAACGTATTTAGTGCAAGATACGGTGATGGTGTAAAAGATTCTACGGATAACTATTACACAACAAACTTCCCTGAGCAGATTGTAGCTGGTTACACGGCTGCAGAGAAGGAAACGCTGAAAGCTTACGGTATCACGACTTGGAAAGAGTTCTATCCGGCTGAAGAAGATCTGCCAGTTAAGGATTGGGGCGCAGCGTATAACATGTCCGTACCTTCCGGTACAGACTATGAGGTAACGTTCCAGAAAACGCAGGATATCATCCGTAAACGGATTCCGGAAGCTGTTCTGACTACACCAGCAAACTTTGATACAACCTATGATGCTTTACTGGCTGATTTGGACAAAGCGGGTGCAGTTGAAATGGAGAAACAATTTACGGTGTGGGTTAAGGAACGTGTCTCTCTGTGGACAGGAAAAGACGTAAAATAATATGGATTGTCTGTGATCCATGGTTACACAAGGAAAGGGCCCTATATGGGCCTTTTTTTTTGTGGATTGATGTGATGATTTGCATTGACGCAAATTTTGAAATCACATATAATTTTATTATTGTAAGCACTTACCGAAAACGTTTTATGACATAAGAAATATACTGCTTATTTAGGAACAGGAGCTAATCATGTCCCAACACAATAACGAACCTAAAATCAATCGTCTATGTTATCAACAACCGGCAAAACGCTGGGAAGAAGCATTGCCCATCGGAAACGGCCGTCTTGGAGGCATGGTGTACGGAGGCGCAGCAGATGAACGAATTCAGCTCAATGAAGATACATTATGGTCAGGGTTTCCACGGGATACGATTCAATACAGCAGTCAGCGGTATTTGAAGCAGACGCGAGAGTTGATCATGTCTGGGAAGTATGGTGAGGCTGAGGATTTGTTGAACCGTGAAATGCTTGGTCGTGATGTGGAGGCTTACCAGCCGATGGGTCATTTTCTATTGCACCATGAGGGTCTGGATGATCTTTCATATGATGCATTTGAACGGGAGCTTGATCTGGAATCGGGTATTGCAACCACAACCTACTCATTGGAAGGAACTCAATACGTACGTGAAGTGTATTCAAGTGCTTCGGATGATCTGATGGTCTGCACATTAACTGCTGATCAGAAGGGCGCTGTGAGTGTAAGTGTTACGCTAGACAGTCCCCATCCTTATCGCGTTGAGACTTCGGGAGATGCTCTAACCATGTTCAGTCGGTGCCCAAGTCATGTGGAGTCCAATTACTTCAGAGATCACCCAGAATCCGTCCTCTATGAAGAGGATCGGGGAACGGCTTATGCTGTCCGTGTAGCATTTACGGCATCTGGCGATCAGATGAAGGTCTCCAATTTGGAAGGCAAGTTACATATTCAGGGTGCTAATCAGGTTGTGTTTTATCTGGCAGCGGCTACCTCCTTTGAGAGTTACGATGTGTTACCTGTGAAGGATCATCTTGTATTGGAAGAGGAATGTAAGGAGATGATCTCCAAAGCGACCAAACATGGCGCGGAAGCGCTTCGTGACCGACATATTCAGGATCACAGCGCGTTGTTTAACAGAGTCTCTATTGATTTAGGGGTATGGGCTAACGCCGAATTACCTACAGATGAGCGGCTGCAGGCTTATCAGGCAGGGCAACAAGACCCTGGACTGGAGGCACTTTATTTTCAATATGGAAGATATCTGTTAATGGCTAGTTCGCGTCCGGGCAGCCAGCCTGCCAATCTGCAGGGAATCTGGAATCATCAGGTAGAGCCGCCATGGCATAGTGACTACACGATCAACATCAACACGGAGATGAATTACTGGCCAGCAGAAGTCTGCAATCTCAGTGAATGTCATGAGCCACTGTTTGATATGCTGACCGATCTCAGTGATACAGGACGAAGAACGGCGCGGATTCTGTATGGAGCCCGTGGATGGACTGCCCATCATAACGTGGATATCTGGAGAACCTCTACACCGACAGGTGGAGATGCAAGCTGGGCTTTCTGGCCGATGGGTGGCGTGTGGCTGACCTCGCATCTATGGGAGCATTACCAATTTACCGGGGATCAGCGTTTTCTTGAGGAACGTGCGTATCCCATCATGAAAGAGGCGGCGCTGTTCTGTCTCGATTGGCTGGTGGAAGGGCCCGATGGTTATCTGGTTACGATTCCATCCACTTCACCAGAGAATAAGTTTCTCACAGATGCTGGGGAGGCACGCAGTATATCCATGGCTTCAACGATGGATATGACGTTAATTCGTGAACTGTTCAGCCGCTGTATGGAGGCCGCGAAGCAACTAAATATAGATGAGTCGTTGGCAAGCGAGTGGAGTGAGGCTCTGGAGAAACTCTATCCATTCCGAATTGGAAGCGAAGGACAATTGCTGGAGTGGTTTAAGGATTTTGCCGAATCCGAGCCAGGGCATCGTCACGTCTCCCATCTGTATGGACTGTATCCGGGAGAGCAGATCAATCCAGTACACACACCGGAATTGGTAGAAGCAGCACGGGTATCGCTTGAACGTCGTATCTCACAAGGTGGCGGGCATACAGGATGGAGCTGTGCATGGTTGATCAATCTGTATGCACGACTGTTGGATGGCAGCCAGGCACATCAGTTTGTGCGCACGTTGCTGGCCCGATCCACACATCCGAATCTGTTTGACGATCATCCGCCGTTCCAGATCGATGGTAACTTTGGAGGCACGGCTGGAATAGCCGAGATGTTGTTGCAGAGTCACTTGAACGAGTTACATTTACTGCCGGCACTGCCTGAACTCTGGACTCAAGGTCGAGTTGAAGGGCTTCGTGCAAGAGGTAGTTATACAGTGGGAATAACATGGGCGGACAACAAGCTTGCGTCAGCAGTCATCAAAGCAGAACGAAGTGACACGCTGACCGTTCGCAGTGCTTATCCGCTGCGTGTGGAAGGAAACGAACAAGCCAAGGCAGAGCTTACGCCTCAGGGCGATTATGTAATTATTTTAACGATGACCGCAGGACAGACGATCCGCGTGTCATCATGAGACGGAGGAGCCAACCATGACCATTTTTAAATTTCCGCAAGATTTTCGCTGGGGTACAGCAACAGCTTCCTATCAAATAGAAGGAGCGGCACAGGAAGGTGGACGCGGGGTATCCATCTGGGATACGTTTGCGCGCACACCTGGCAAGGTATATAACGGAGACAATGGGGATATCGCATGTGACAGTTACCACCGTTACGAGGAAGACATCGAACTAATGAAGAAACTCGGGATTAATACATACCGGTTCTCCATTGCCTGGCCGCGTATTATTCCTGACGGAGATGGTGAGATCAATCGGGAAGGTCTGGACTTCTACCACCGCTTCGTGGATGCATTGATCGAGGCTGGAATTGAACCGTTCCTCACACTGTATCACTGGGATCTTCCGCAAACGCTGGAGGATGACGGAGGCTGGGGCAACCGCAGAACTGTGGATGCTTTTGTGAAATATGCCGAAGTGATCTTCAAAGAATTCTCGGGCAAAATCAACTTCTGGCTGACATTCAACGAACCATGGTGTATCGCGTTCCTGTCGAACCTTCTGGGGATTCATGCGCCAGGAAACAAAGACCTGCAAACTTCTATTAATGTGGCACATGGATTACTGGTTGCTCATGGTAAAGCCGTTCAATCCTTCCGTCGCTTGGGAACAACCGGTCAGATTGGTATTGCTCCGAACGTGTGCTGGGCTGAGCCGTACAGCAAATCTCCTGAGGACCAAGCTGCGTGTGACCGATCAATTGCGCTTAATACCGATTGGTTCCTTGATCCAATCTACAAAGGTTCATATCCGCAGTTTATGGTGGATTGGTTTGCAGAAGCGGGTGCTACCGTACCAATTCAGGAAGGTGATATGGAGATCATCTCGCAACCAATCGATCTGCTCGGCATTAACTATTACACGATGGGGATCAATCGCTTCAATCCGGAGGCAGGTGCTCTGCAATCGGAAGAAGTTGATATGGGCCTCACCAAAACTGATATTGGCTGGCCTGTGGAATCACGTGGTTTGTATGAATTTATGCATTACTTGCAAAAGTACGGCAATGTGGATGTATATATCACAGAGAATGGTGCCTGCATCAATGATGATCTGGAGAACGGAAAAATTAACGATGATCGCCGGATTTCATATTATGAGCAGCATTTGGCTCAAATTCACCGCATCATTAATGACGGCATTAACCTGAAAGGGTACATGGCATGGTCACTGATGGATAATTTTGAGTGGGCAGAAGGCTACCGTATGCGTTTTGGTCTTGTTCATATGGACTATCGTTCACTCGTGAGAACACCGAAGGAGAGTTATTACTGGTATCAGAACGTCATCAAGAATAATTGGTTGGAGACACGGAACGAACATAATCCCCAATAGTTTGGGTGGCAGGTTTCAAGGGTAAAGCAGGTCCTCATTATATATGGTTCCCTTATTAAAGCTGAGAACGACGGTAACATTGGAGTATTCCAATGTGCCGTCTTTTTTTGTGTTTTTACCGTTGGAAAGGAGTAGTTCATAAAGGTTTCATAAGGTCAAGTGCAGTTCCTGTTATGAAGAGACGTTTTTTGGGTTATAAGAAGTATGAAAGAATTTAATAATGCTTTGTCAATGGTCGAAATGAAAATAAAGTGTCCAAATTGCGAATAAAATTTGAACATTTGTTGACTAAAAATCATACTGATGTGGTATATTGGTATAAGGAAAGCACTTACAAAAAGGGAAAAGGAAGTGTTTACTATGGCATCGAAGACAGCAATGGTTAGCCAATTGGAGCGCAAAGACAAAAATATGCGGCGCGCCGTCTTGACGATGACAGTTCTGGCATGGGTCGCACTCATTACGGGAGTGATCATGTGTCTGATCAATCTGAACGAATTTAATGATCGTAATCTTGGCTTGATGGTTGGTATTGGATTCCTTGTAGGTAGTGTGTTTATTTACGTTATTGCCAAAGCGATTGGCCTTGTTCATACACGCCGGGAAGACGAAGGCGCTGATTGATTATAATCCTGCGTTAATTCGTTCATAATAAGACTGGATGAGTTCCCGGAATCCAGTCAATAAAGCCCTTTGCGGATTCGTTGACACTGTTCAACGGGACTGCAAAGGGTTTTATTTTGTGACTTGATGTGTAAAGATTACGAAGTACAAATATCAAGCATGCAAGCGATTTGTGAGAAAAAATTCACACATTTAAGGTGTAAAATCGACAAATTTGTTAACAAGAACAAAAAAGTTGTTCATTTCTGATATCTTTAGTAGGAAGAGAGTAGTATACTGATTTTTCAGTATGAGCGAATTTAAGGAGAGGGGATCAAAATGAACAAGAAACCTAGGTCGCTAATCCGGATTATCATTCCGGTTGTCCTGACGTTGGTTACAATTGCATTGATTGTCTGGCCAATGCTGGCAGGCGGACAGTACGTTGTTCTGGATCCGAAGGGGCCAATTGGCGCTTCGCAGAGAGATTTGATTGTCATCTCGACAATTTTGTGTGCTGTCATTATTGTGCCAGTACTCATTTTGGCTGCCGTAATCGTATGGCGTTACCGTGAGAAACCGGACAACAAAGCAGCATATGAACCTAACTGGGCTCATAGCACCAAAGCGGAGGTTGTATGGTGGACCATTCCAATTATTATTATTGGAATACTTGCAATTGTAACGATTCGTTACACGTATGTTTTGGAACCTTCGAAGCCGTTGGCTCACGAGAAAGCACCAATTACCATCCAAGTGTCTTCACTGGACTGGAAATGGCTGTTTATGTATCCAGAACAAGGAATTGCAACGGTTAATACGTTGAATATTCCGGCAGACCGGCCCGTGAAATTTGAACTCACTGCGGATTCACCGATGAACTCATTCTGGATTCCGCAACTTGGAGGACAGATTTATACGATGTCGGGTATGGCGATGACCTTGTATCTGCAGGCAGATCATGAAGGCAAGTACTGGGGTTCAGGCGCTAACTTCACAGGTGAGCATTTTGGAGAAATGCGTTTTGATGTGAATGCTACATCGGACGAAGATTTTGACAATTGGGTAGCTGAAGTGAAACAGAGTTCTCAGGCGTTGACTACAGAAGGTTACAAAGCACTGGCTGAGCCAGGCACAAGCAACGTTGCTTATTATTCTGCCTTCCCAGAAGGATTGTTCCAAAATATTGTGACCAAGTATGTAGTAGATGGTCAAAGTGCTCACAGTAAGCATGGAACTTCAAAAGAAGCTTCTGGAGCCATTCAAAATGCAACTGATACGTCCAATCAAGACGAGGACGAGAGTGCTAACTAAAGATTCGAAAGGAGGCCCCCAATGTTAGAGGGACTTAAAGAGTTTGCATCGGAGTTTTTCGTAACCGGTGATCCGCTCATTTATGGTGCGATGGTAGCTATCGGAATTACCATGATTACTATTGTAGCGGTGCTAACTTATTTCAAAAAATGGGGCTGGCTCTGGCGTAACTGGTTAACGACTGTCGATCACAAAAAGATCGGTATCATGTATATCATTGCTTCCATTATCATGTTGTTCCGTGGTGGTGTGGATGCGCTAATGATGCGCCTTCAGCTAGCTATGCCTAACAATGAATTTCTGAATCCTGAGCATTATAATCAGGTCTTTACAACTCACGGTACGATCATGATCTTGTTCATGGCGATGCCATTTATGTTTGGTCTATTTAACGTTATCGTGCCATTACAGATCGGAGCAAGGGACGTTGCGTTCCCGTTCCTGAATGCACTGAGCTTCTGGTTATTCTTCCTGGGAGCAATGCTGTTTAACCTGTCATTCGTTATCGGTGGTTCACCGGATGCAGGATGGCTGAGTTATCCGCCTCTATCGGAGCTGTCACACAGTCCGGGGGTAGGACAGAACTTCTATATATGGGGTATACAGATATCGGGTATCGGTTCCTTGGCTACCGGTATCAACTTCCTGGTTACCATCATTAAAATGCGTGCGCCAGGCATGAGATGGATGAAAATGCCGATGTTCACATGGTCGGTATTCTCCACTTGTATCATTATCTTGTTTGCTTTCCCGATCTTGACCGTGACACTTGCATTGTTATTCCTCGACAGGTTTGCCGGGGCGCATTTCTTCACACTTGATCTGGGCGGTAACCCAATGATGTATATCAACTTGATCTGGATGTGGGGTCACCCTGAGGTATACATTGTCGTCTTGCCGGCATTCGGTGTTTTCTCCGAGATTGTAAGTACCTTCTCTCGGAAAAAACTGTTTGGCTACAAATCGATGGTATTCGCGATGTTGATCATCAGCTTCCTGTCCTTCTTCACATGGGCGCATCACTTCTTCACGATGGGTTCCGGAGCAGACGTGAATGCATTCTTCGCCGTAACTACGATGTTGATTGCTATTCCAACAGGGGTTAAGATATTCAACTGGCTGTTTACCATGTATCGAGGAAGGATTCGCATGGCGACTCCGATGATGTGGACACTTGCCTTTATCCCGTGCTTTATTGTCGGGGGTATGACAGGCGTTCTGTTATCCGTTGCTCCTGCTGACTTCCAGTTCCACAACAGTTACTTCCTGATTGCCCACTTCCACCAAGTATTGATCGGTGGCGTTGTCTTCGGATACTTCGCAGGTCTGTACTACTGGTGGCCTAAAATGTTCGGTTTCCAACTCGAAGAGAAACTGGGCAAATGGGCATTCTGGACTTGGAATATTGGTTTCTATGTCTGCTTCATGCCGCAGTACGCTGTCGGTCTAATGGGTATGACACGTCGTCTGAGCACATACGGCTGGGATACTGGCTGGTGGGAACTGAACTTCGTATCCACAATCGGGGCATTCCTGATGGGTGTCGGATTCCTGTTCCAAGTTGCACAAATCGCAGACGGTATTCGCAAATACAAATCACTCAAAGCTTCCGCCGATCCATGGGATGGCCGTACGCTGGAGTGGTCAATTCCTTCACCAGCTCCTGAATACAACTTCGCCGTTACACCGCGCGGAGATGATATTGATGAGTGGTGGGAAGAGAAAGAACGTCGTGCCAAAGGCATCTATCCGCCAGAGCAACCGCTTGAGCCGATTCATATGCCGAAGAACTCTGGAATTCCGTTCATCATGTCTGTCTTCTGGTTCATCGCCGGTTTCGGCTTTGTCTTCGGATGGTTGTGGATGGCAATTCTCGGACTCGCTGGCGTAGGGATCTGTATGATCGCCCGTTCATTCTCATATGATACGGATTATTACATTCCGGTTGACGAAATTAAACGTACCGAAGCGTCGTTAAGGGGGTCGGTATAGATGGCTCAAGCAGCCGCTAAGCACGGTGAGAATCATGCACATGGTCACGACCATGGACATCATGATCCACAGGAAATGAAAATTCTCGGTTTCTGGTTCTTCCTGATTTCCGACGTTATCCTGTTCTCCGTATTGTTCGCAACCTTCATTGTGTTGCGTGACAATACGGCGGGCGGACCGATTTTGTCTGAATTGATCAAAATGCCTGGTGTTATTGCCGAAACGTTTATCTTGCTCACAAGTTCATTTACGAGCGGACTAGCCGTACTGGCGATGAATCAAGGCAAAGTAAAACAATTAATCAGTTGGCTGGCAGTTACAGCCGTTCTGGGTGCAAGCTTTATCGCACTGGAAGTATATGAGTTTATTGAGTTGATTCACGAAGGGTTCAGCTTTACAACGAGTGCTGCTTCTGGCGCATTCTTCACCCTTGTGGGAACTCACGGACTTCACGTATCGCTCGGTCTGATCTGGATGATTGGACTTATGTTACAACTGAAAAAACGTGGTATTACCGATGTTACTCGCGGTAAAATTAACGTCATCAGCTTGTACTGGCACTTCTTGGACGTCGTATGGATTTTCCTCCTGTCGATCGTCTATCTCATGGGGGTGATGTAGATGTCAGAGCACAACTCACATGATTCCCACGGTCATGAGCAACATGGTTCACTGAAGTCTTATGTCATCGGCTTCATTCTGTCCGTCGTTCTGACAATCATTCCACTTGTGGTGGTTCTCAATGATATGATGGAAAGAACAGGAACACTCATTGTTGTTCTTGGCACGGCAGCACTTCAGTTTGTGGTTCAACTCTTCTTCTTCATGCATATCCGTGAAACAGAGAAACCACGCTGGAATGTGATGGCTCTTATCTTCGGTTTGCTGATTATGATGACCATCGTAATTGGTTCGATCTGGATTATGCTTAACAATGCTGTTGCACATTAATTGATATGATGAAAGAGCTTCACGACCTTGGAATTCAAGGTTGTGGGGCTCTTTTTTTTCTAAGCAGAAGTTATCGCATATTTTAATGAAAAAAAAGTTGGATTATATCATAATAAGTCGTTGATGAAATAATTTACCAGTGATACTATTGTTATACACTCTGGAAATATATTCAATATTTTAGTTAGAGCAATTTTAGCAAAATTATTTTAGGAGATGTACTAATGAAAGCAAGGGTAATCCGTTATTATCGTTTTGGCGAACCAAGTGAAGTGTTATGTATGGAAGAAAAAGATGTGATACCCCCTGGCCCCGGTGAATTAGCAGTGAGGATGTATGCTCGGCCTATTAATCCCTCCGATATTATTCCTGTTCGAGGAGCTTACCCGCATCGTACCCGATTACCAGCTGTTCCCGGGTTTGAGGGTATGGGGATAGTAGAAGCAGTAGGATCGGGAGTATCCAATCAAATGTTGGGGCGTCGTGTCTTGCCACTAAAAGGCGAGAATACTTGGCAGGACGTCGTGAAGACTTTGGAGCGACATACAATCATTGTGCCGAATGATATCGATGATCACTCAGCAAGTCAGCTCTATATTAATCCGGTTACGGCTTGGTTGATCTGTACAGAGGTGCTTAAGCTTACGTATGGTGATACCCTGATTGTGAATGCAGGGGGATCTGCAATCGGGCGAATCTTTGCACAGATCTCAAAAATCTATGGATTTAAATTGATTGCGCTTACGAGAGATGATCGTCATACTGCTGAACTGTATCGTCTTGGAGCAGCTTCTGTTATCAGTACAACGAAAGAGTTGCTACAGGCTAGAATCACGGAATTAACAGAGGGCTACGGTGCAGATGCAGCCGTGGATTGTATTGGAGGGACAGATGGGGAACAGTTGGTGAGTTGCCTTAAGCCAAATGGGACGGTCATCAGCGTAGGATTGCTTTCGGGGATCACACCATTATGGCATGAAGTAACCCGGGGAACACAAGTTCATGTGAAACTTTTCTGGTTAAAACATTGGGTGGAACGCTGTTCACAAGAACGCTGGGAACAGGTATTTCATGAGGTGATGGAGCTGGTCAGAGCAGGGAGGCTGGTCATGGCAAACATTGGGACGACGTATGAACTAACGAATGTACAACAGGCTATTGCAGCGGCTGAATCGGGTATCGAGGGGAAGGTTCTCTTAATACAGTAATACATAAGACTTGGAAAACTCAACATAAAGAATGCGTAATTAACAACTAATTCATATTGGGGGCCTTGTTGTGAAGATTAAAGATATGATGTTTACTGCGATTATGGCAGCCGTTATTGCAGTACTTGGACTGTTACCGCCGATTCCACTACCATTTATACCTGTGCCAATTACAGTCCAAACGCTGGGCGTAATGCTGGCAGGCAGTATCCTTGGTGCTCGATTGGGAGGGATAAGTCTCTTACTCTTTGTTGTTCTGATTGGTTTAGGAGCTCCATTGTTGTCCGGTGGCAGAGGGGGCTTGGGTGTTCTGGTTGGACCTACAGGCGGGTATGTTCTCAGTTATCCGATTGCTGCTTTTGTGATTGGGTTGTTAGTTCAACGTACATCCGTTGCAGGCATTAAATTTTGGAACTTTCTACTGAGCAACATCGTGGGCGGAATCCTTGTTGTGTATGCAGTGGGTATTCCATTCCTGTCCTTTATAACGGATGTACCAATTACACAGGCTATCATAGGCAACCTTGTTTTCATTCCAGGCGACTTGCTCAAAGCAGTGCTTGCTTCACTTATTGCTGTTAGAATCCTCAAGGTAAGTCCTACAATGATCCAGGATACGAAAAGGCAGACTCCGGGGGTCTAACATTATGATATTCAGAGACTGCACATTCTTAAAGACTTCTGTACAAGTAAATCGCGCCCAGGTGATGGAGGTACTACAGTGATTCATTTTTCCAATGTAACGTTTGGTTATGCAAACCGAGCAACAATGTTAAACGATATTAACCTTCATATTGGTTCTGGTGAATATGTGGCGTTTGCTGGAAGGAATGGAGCAGGGAAATCCACCATAGCTAGGTTAATGAACGGGTTACTCCTTCCAACCACAGGCCAAGTAACTTTTAATGATTATGTGACATCCAATGAAAATGATTTAAGTATCATTCGTCAGAGAATTGGAATGATCTTTCAAAATCCAGAGAATCAAATTGTAGCATCTACAGTGTTTGAAGATATCGCCTTTGGCCTGCAAAACGTTTGTGTCCCTACTGAAGATATCGAGCGTCATGTAACAGAGGCATTGAGCCAAGTGGGGATGCTGAATTATTATAATTCTGATGTATATTCGTTATCAGGAGGGCAAAAACAGCGTATCGCTATTGCGGGAGTTCTCGCTATGGGACCAGAAGTTATTGTTTTTGATGAATCTACCTCAATGCTCGACCCGGAAGGCAAAGATCAGATTGCATTGCTGATGGGAGAGTTGCATAAACAAGGAATTACGATTGTAACAATTACGCATGACTTAGAGGAGATTGCAGCATCTTCGAGGGTTATTGTACTTGATCAGGGTGACATTTGTTATGATGGATCGCCCGAGGCCTTGTTTCAGGGCGAATACTGGCGTTTTCCCGGGATAACGGCTCCTTTTATTGTCGAGGCAAGAGAGGCACTGAACCGGAAGGGGCTACACTCTTCTTCGGCACTCACTCTGGAAGATTTGGTGGATGATTTATGCAAATTACACTAAAAGAAGTGAACTTCTCGTATCATGTTGGAACACCACTGGAGAACAACGTATTGAGCAACATTACACTCACCATGGGCGATAATCGCATTTTTGCTGTTGTGGGAAAAACGGGATCTGGCAAGTCAACTTTTGTACAGCTGCTCAATGGGCTTCTGCAACCTACAAATGGAACAGTTGATATAGGGGATTTTCGAATGACAACCGATCGAAAGAAAACGCACGTTCTCTACGATAAAGTGGGTATTGTATTCCAATTTCCGGAGCATCAATTATTCGAGGATACGGTAATAAAAGACATATCCTTTGGTCCCAAGAACTTGGGCTGGTCAGCTGAAAAAGTTCGTAGTACATGCTTGGATGCATTACACATGGTAGGTCTGGACGAATCTTTCTGCAATAGATCACCGTTTGAATTAAGTGGCGGAGAGAAGCGGAGAGTGGCAATTGCAAGTGTGATAGCGATGAACCCGGAGGTACTTATTCTCGACGAGCCAACCGTAGGGTTGGATTCGGAAGGGAAAGAGCAGCTGATGGAACTCTTTTGTTCCTGGCAGCAGGAACAGGGGAGTACGATCATTATGGTGACGCACGATATGGAGACTGTTGCCGAGTACGCCGAAGAAGTGATTATATTTGAACGTGGTCAAGTGCAAAGACATACGACTCCGCTCCAATTGTTCACTGAATATCAAGTTGAGTTGAAAGATATGGGATTAAAGCTGCCTAAAGCGCTCCAGCTCGTGGAAGCCATAAATGTAAAATTGAACGTTGAATTGCAGCTGGAGTCGGTAAAGAAAGAATGGATTTTGTCATATATTGCTGATTTTTTTCAGAGGAAGGAATTGTAGTTATGTCCTTATCTCAATCCTTTATCATTGGTCAGTATGTCCACAGAAACTCCATCATTCACCGGCTTGATCCAAGAGCTAAACTCGTCATCGCGTTCCTGTTCATGTTGTCTGTCATGCTGTTGAACTCATGGCTTTCATACGTATTGTCTGCGGTGTTTGTGGTGTGTGTAGTCACTATATCGCAAATACCACCCTCCTATATTGTTAGAGGATTGAAACCTGTTTGGCTAATAGTCATTGTCACATCTGTGTTTCACATTTTTCTGACACAAGGGGGGGAGCTATGGCTTGAAGCGGGAGTGTTTTCGATCTACGAGGAGGGTGTCATTAAAGCAGGTAATATAGCCATTCGCATCATTCTTCTTCTCGTCATCGCTTCATTGTTGACACTTACGACAAAGCTGGGTGATCTCGCACAGGCTATTGAAGATCTGTTGAAGCCTGCCAAGCGGTTGGGTGTTCCTACACAGGAATTTGCGTTGATGATCTCGTGGACGATCCGCTTTATTCCAATCCTGTTGAATGAAACCGACAACGTGATGAAGGCACAGCGGGCAAGAGGTGTTCGTTTTAATTCCGGTAATATCGTTCGTCGTCTGCAAAGTTTTATCCCAATTGTAGTCCCTATCCTTCTGTTAGCTTTCCAGAAAGCCGAAAGCGCTTCACTGGCCGTTGAGGCACGCGGATATAGCCCAGGCATGAATCGAACGCAACTGAGAACGTTAGCTTTCAAAAAGCTCGACTATCAAGTGCTGATCATATCCATTTTTTGTTTCGCACTTTTGTTGGCATTACGAAAGTGAGGTAAGCTATGAGGATTTACCCGACAAATCTACATGAATATCACAAACTCATATCAGTATCTAAAGGTGATCAGCCTGCGACAATGTGGTTTAGACAGGCATCTTACTTGAACGTATACACAGGGGAAGTTGAACAAGCGAATATCTATCTGTCCGGAAGTCGTATTGCCTACGTTGGAGCCAAGGAACTACCCACTTCAGACCAGACCCAGGTCATTGAATTGGAGAAAGATCATGTTGTTGTTCCAGGATATATTGAACCTCATGCACACCCATGCCAAATGTACAATCCTTATACATGGGGAGAAGCTCTGTTACAGAAGGGTACGGTCTTGTCCATTAATGATAATCTGTCTTTGTTAACGTTTCTAGGAACTGAAGCTTTGTCATTCATTGAGAAGCTGGAGGAGACAAGTCACCATATGTTCCTATGGTGGTGTAACATTGACCGTCCTGATCGAGCTGATCCAATGACTATGGACAAGTGGCTACAACATAACCTTGTGATACAGAGCGGGGAGCTGACCGAATGGCCCAAACTGCTGGCGAACGACGAAGTATTGGTAGAGCAACTTTATCTAACGAAGGCTCATCATGGGATGAGGGCGGAAGGACATTTGCCGGGCGTATCTTATGAAAAAATAAGTACTATGGCTGCAGCGGGCATCACAGCTGACCACGAAGCTCTCCATGCCGAAGATGTACTTAGACGATTAAAAGCGGGGCTATACGCCTCTCTTCGATACTCATCTATTCGTCCTGATTTGCCACACCTCCTTAAAGGGATGAAAGGTGATTCCCGGTTCAATATGAACCGAATGATGCTTACTAGCGATGGCCCGTCACCAAACTATGTGGAGAGGACGAGCTGTGCCAGCATGATCAAGATCTGTATGGAGACGGGAATATCTGTAGCGGATGCCTATCGTCTTGCTACCTTAAATCCGGCAGTATATTACGGTCTGGATGAAGACTTAGGCGGGATTGCACCAGGCAGACTGGCTTGTTTGAACGTCTTAACCTCCATAAATGAACCTGATCCACTGCATGTCCTGCAACGAGGTGAGTGGGTGGTCCAAAATCAAAGGCGAGTAGTAGAGCCAGATGAAGCAGAGAGACAAACTTGGTTGCGCTCCACTTTTCGGTCTCGTCGAACGATCGTTAACCTGAGGCTGGACCAGATGGAAACTCGAACCGACATCGGTATTGAATTGGTGAACGATGTCATCACCCAATCGTACCATTTTGATCCCCGAGCGGAATTGGAAACGGATGAGAACTGGATGACATTACTGGATGTTAACGGAAGTTGGGTGATTAACACCCGAATCAAAGGTTTAGCGTGTGGGATCAAGGCATTAGCAAGTACTTACAACGCTTCGAACGATACACTTTTACTTGGGCGATCTCTGTCTGTCATGCGCGAAGCATCTCAGGAGTTGGAAGTTCGCGGGGAAGGAATATTAGTATATTTCGTGGATGGGGAGCAACTGTACATTCCTCTTCCTCTCAGTGGAGCTATGAGCTTGGAGAGCGTGGCATCAATCGGCGCTAGTGTGGATCATTTCAATGAGAAAATGCGTGTCCACGGTTACCGATTTGGTGATCCTCTGTATTCTCTTTTATTTCTGACAGCTTCACATTTGCCGCATATTCGTGTATCGGACAAAGGGTTGTATCTGGTTAAAACAGGTGAGATAGTGCTCCCGGCTACCCCCTTAGTTAATACAGTAAGGAAGGTGAAATGATGTTACTGGCTGATGCGATACGCATGCATGCTTCCCAGAATCCTGAGAAAACTGCCATCTTTGATGATGCCCGGCAGATTTCGTACGCCGAGCTATACCATGGAATAAAGCTGGCAGCAAATACAATTCTGGCTACTGAGGAAGATTTCGAAGCCGATGAACTTCCTCTTGTCGGCCTGCTGATGAACAATAGTGCCGTGATGATCGAATACTTTCTTGCAGCCACCAAATTTGGAATGTGTGCTGCTGTATTTGATCCCAAGTGGAGCGATGCAAATCTGACGGAGGTTATTAATGAATGTGAACCTCGTGTGCTTGTCATAGATGTGGAGTTCAAAGCCAGAATACCTCATATTCCATCGTCAACAAGGGTGATTACTGTGGATACAGGTGAACCTCGTTCTCTCAGAAGGGAAGAAGCCGAACCACAGCGATCCTCAACTGAAGATAGCCTGTTCTACATGGGATATACCTCCGGGACGACCGGACGACCGAAAGGCTATCTCCGTTCTCAGCGTTCATGGATCGAGAGCTTTGCATATGCGCGTGAAACATTCGTGCATGATGCAGGAGACCATGTATTGGCGCCGGGCTCTTTGGTCTATTCACTTACGTTATATGCGTGCATTCAAACTTTGTATATTGGCGGGACATTCCATCTAACAAGCAAATTCCGAGCGGAATACGTATTGGAGACGTTAGCAACACATGCGGTTACACATCTTTATCTTGTACCTACGATGTTTGAAGCACTCTACAAAGCGTTCATGGCTTCTGATTCAGTTATTGCGCTGCCATCTGTCAGATCTCTCATTACGTCAGGTGATAAATGGTCGCCAGAATCCAAACGGAAGGTGACAGAGGTATTTGAAAATGCAGGTTTGTATGAATTTTATGGTGCCTCCGAGCTAAGCTTTGTCACAGTACTTGATCCGGAAGGAAATCGGTATAAACCTGATTCAATCGGTAAACCGTTTGCCGGTGTGCAGGTATCCATTCGTGAAGCGGATAGTACGGAAGTAACCGAAGGCGCAGTAGGACAATTGTTTGTGAAGAGCCCGATGATCTTTGCCGGATATTATGGTTCCGAGGAAGAAACCAGCCAAGTTGTACATGGTGAATGGGCAACTGTGGGAGACCTTGCAACACGAGATTCCGAAGGCTATTTATATCTGGTTGGTCGAAAGAAAAACATGATTATTAGCGGAGGGCTTAATATATATCCGGAGGAAATCGAGAAGCTGTTGTTAACATTGGAAGGCATTGAGGAGGTCATCGTTGTAGGTGTACCCGATGTATACTGGGGCCAAAAGGTGACTGCACTTATCAAGCTCAGAATGGGTAGCGAGGTTAGTGATGATGAGATTGTATCATTGTGCCGTCGTGAGCTTGCTACCTACAAGTGTCCAAAGGAAATTATACGGGTGGATGCCTTCCCCTATACAACGAGTGGAAAGATTTCGCGAACAAAACTGAACGAGTTACTGAAAATAAAGATATGAACAATATGTTGATTCCTGTTATTCTTTCCGCGAAGCGAACTGCAATCGGCAAATACGGGGGGATGTTTAAGGAGACACCGCCGGAGATACTGGCTGCAGAAGTCATTCAGGCCATTTTAAGCGAAATTCCCATCCCTCCCGGTGACATTGATGATGTTCTATTGGGGAATGCAGTAGGCGGGGGAGGTAACATCGCCAGGTTATCCGCGTTACAAGCCAAACTCCCAGTAGAGGTCCCTGGCGTGACGATTGATCGTCAATGCGGATCTGGTCTTGAAGCCATTCATTTAGCAGCGAGGCTGATTCAATCAGGTGCCGGGGAAGTGTACCTGGCTGGTGGTGTCGAAAGCACAAGTCGTGCACCCTGGAGATTGGAGAAACCCTTGTCTCTGTACGGGAGTGTAGTACCTCAAGTAATCACTCGCACACGATTCTCTCCGGAATGGATCGGAGATCCGGATATGGGGAAGGCGGCTAACAACGTCGCTAAGAAGTACGGTGTGACTCGAATGGACCAGGACGAATATGCGCTTTCCAGTCATAGGAAAGCGATTGCTTCAATACAAAGCCGGCGTTTCGACAACGAAATCGTTCCATTGTCTATCCCGGAGGGTAAGCAATTCAGAATCATTCATACAGACGAATGTCCTCGGGCGAATACAACACTTACGAAGCTTGCAGCATTGCCATCTGTTTTCGAACAGGATGGTACAGTGACGGCTGGTAATGCATGTCCATTGAATGATGGAGCCGCTATCGTTTTAATCATGTCAATGGGAAAAGCATTATCGTTAGGACTTACACCACTAATGAAATTTATCGACAGTGTGGCAGTGGGCGTTGACCCGAACTACTTGGGTATCGGTCCGGTTCCTGCCGTTACCAAGTTGCTCAGCCGAAATCGTTTGGCAATGGAAGACATTGATCTTGTGGAATTCAATGAAGCGTTCGCTTCACAAGTTCTGGCCTCTTTAAGACAACTGCATATTCCAACTCACATTGTTAATGTGGGGGGCGGGGCACTGGCGCTTGGACACCCGTTCGGTGCATCGGGAGCCATCCTGGTTACACGCCTATTCAACGAGATGAGGCATATAAAGGGGGCTCGGGGAATCACAACACTGGGTATTGGTGGCGGGATCGGGCTTGCATCATTGTGGGAGAAGTGCGAATAGGAGGAAACAGCCGTTGTTGTTAGAGGGACAGGTAGCAGTCATTACGGGTTCCAGCCGCGGAATTGGGCGTGCAACCGCAATACGTATGGCACAAGAAGGAGCCAAGATAGTTGTCAACGGTGTACAAGAAGGTGGGGTATGGGACGTTGTTCAGTTGATTCGGAATCAGGGAGGGACCGCTATTGGGGTCGTTGAATCCGTCGCAAGCATGGCCGGTGGTGAACGCATCATATCGGAGGGTCTTCGCGAATTCGGCAAAGTTGATATCCTGGTGAACAACGCCGGAGTTGTTCACGATAAGATGGCCCATAAAATGAGTGAAACCGAGTGGGATCTTGTATTGAATTCGCATCTTAAGGGAGCCTTTGCTTGTATCCGGTCCGCTCTGCCGGGCATGAGGGAACGAAGGGAAGGCAGCATTATTAATATGATCTCCGTGGCGGGCTTGACCGGAATGATCGGACAATTAAATTATAGTGCTGCCAAAGCCGGACTGATAGGCATGACGTGGACACTTTCGCTGGAACTTGAATCTTATGGTATTAATGTGAATGCAGTTTCTCCCGCAGCGCGTACTGACATGACAATGCCCTATATCGAACGGGCGAAGCAGACCGCTGAAATGAAAGGTGAGTCGTTTCCCGAGTACTGGAAAGTAGGTTCAACGGAAGATGTGGCCGAATTGATGCTTTCCTTATGTCTGCCGCGTTGCCGTAAGGTTACCGGTCAGATCTTCTCTGTTAATGGTGGAAAGATCGGTGTGTGGTCCCCTCCAGAGCACCGTATAGTTGCCACCCAATCCAGTAGGGAGAACGGTTGGGAAGCAGGCGAACTCTTTGAGCAAGTGTTGTCAGCCTACGTGAAAGTGTAGAACTATTTCCGAAATATACGAATTGATGGAGGGAATTTCGTTGAAGAAAAAACGCATTTTTATTGGGATGATGGCCGGGATGGGGAGAGTGAATCGTTGTCTTCCCATAGCACTAAAGTTACGAGAGATGGGACATGAGGTGGCGTTCACAATCTGGGGAAATGCCGGGGTCGCGATGGAACAGATGGGTTTTACCTATATTCCGATTCCAGTTATTCCTGCTCCCAAGGGACAGGTTTTCCACCCAAACTTCAAGGATATGAATCACTTTTTGTCCATGATGGGGTACTCGGACCCTGTTTACATGCGAAATGAGCTTGAAGCTCGTCTGCGGGTAACCATCGGTTTTAAACCGGACCTTGTTATTTCCGATTCGAGTGTCCCCGCAGCGTTCATTGCCTGTAAGCTGGACATTCCTCTCGTTTCTATGAATCAGTCCAGCACACTTCCAGGTGGTCTTCCTTTTACAACGAATTATGGATTATATGGAGACATACCAGATGTCACGAATGTATTGAACGGAGCGTTGGTTGAGTATGGTCTGCCTGAAACGGACAACCTTCTCACATTTCTGGCGGGTAATCTTGCCCTTCTTCCGAGCATACCGGATTTTGATCCGGTACAGATCGGGAAGCTGCCCGTTCCAATTGAATATATCGGTCCCGTGGTATGGAGAGATACAAATGAGACAGGAATGCCTGCGAACTGGTTGAAGAAATCAGACAACGACAGGAGGCCACGTGTATTTGTGTACACAAGTCGTCTCGTGGAATGGGGTGTGGAGAGTGGTGGTCATATTTTCAGGGAAGCCGTTAGAGCACTCGGTAACACTTCGACGGAGCTTTTGATTGCTACTGGTTTTAATCCATTGGAAGGGGACAGCGTGGAAGTTCCCCCTAATGTACACTTCACCTCATATGTATCGGGAGTTATGGCAGCCGAGCATAGCGATGTGATGATTCACCATGGCGGACATGGAAGTTGCATGACGACGATCTTAACAGGCACGCCGTCGTTGGTCATTCCGACCTGGGCAGAACGTGAGTTTAACGCCAAGCAGTTACAGGACGTTGGCGGTGGCAGAGTAATGTCCCCAGATGAGGTTACGGGATCCGCTCTAGCTGAGACTGTTAACGCGATGATGACTAATGGAGACATGGATAAGGCTATGGCGCTGAAGGAAAACGTCTGTACTTCGCAGTACGGAGGAGCCGAGCGTGCAGCTGAACTCATTCGTCGGTTGTTGTAAAGAGGGGGCAAGGTTCTATTGAAAAGTCTTTTGGTTGTCCTGAGAAGCCCGGCCTTACTTTTATTATCCGTATGCATTTTTTTTATTGGTTTGGGATACGGATTAACGCTACCATTCATGCCATTATTCGGAGTAGAACGGGCTGGAATGAGCCCCTTATCATTAGGGATCTTTATGGCGTGTGGATCGTTAAGCGGCATTATCATTAGTACGCTGTTTAGTCGATTGTCCGATAAAAAGCCTGTGCGCAAGTGGATCATTGTTGGATCATGTGTATCTGCTTCTGTAGGCTATGTATTCTATGCAAATACGGACAGTTATATTGTGTTAATGCTGGTTTCCTGTACTTTCATGGCCTTGTCATTCTCGGCCTTTCCGCAATTATTTGCTCTTGCGAGAGAAGTGGTCGAGAGGGAGGCGAGTGAAGATGTCACCGTTGTTATGGCTGTATTGCGAGCTCTGGTGTCTCTGGCCTGGATTCTTGGTCCTGTAATGGCGTCTTTTATAATCTACCAGTTCTCGTACACAGGCCTGTTTCTGGTTGTTTCGTTGATGTACATGCTCGTTGCCGTATTTGTACTGATGATTCGAGTACACGAGAGTCGGGAACCGGGGGGCGGAACGGAATTATCATCTGACTCAGTACGTAGCTTCAAGCGCCTGCTGATGGCACCGCAGATTGTATTTTCATTACTTGCTTTCATGGCATTTGAGTTGGCTAATACGATGGGGGGCATTGTAACTCCCTTATATGTTACGCAAGAGTTACAAGGCGGGAAGTTGGACGTTGGCATGATCTCGGGAGTTAACGCAGCCTTGCAGGTTCCCACCATGATCATTTTGGGAATACTGGCCAAAAGGTTTGGTAGTATCACAGTTATGAAATGCGCGGGATTGTTTGGAGTCGCCTATTTTTCACTATTTTGGTTTACCCAATCGGGATGGCAGATCATTGCTATCCAGATATTCAGTGCCATTTTTATCGCGATTGTACTTGGAGTTGGAATGACTTTTTTTCAGGATTTGGTTCCTAAAATGACAGGTACGGCCACAACGTTGTACAACAATGCAAACATCATTGGTTCCATGGGTGGTGGATTACTAGCCGGAGCAGTCGGAAATTATTTTGGTTTTAAAATAGTGATTGCCTGTTCGGCAGCACTTGCCTTCCTGGGATTTGTATTATTATTGGTGCCAAACGCAAATAAAGAGGTAGTCCGGCATGTGGGAGGAGATACGTATGAAAGCTAGTGTAATTATTCTATCGCATAATCAGAAAGAAGTGATTCAGGCCTGTTTGTCTTCCTTATCGAGACAGCGTTTGTGTGAAGGCGATCAATACGAAGTTGTAGTTATCGATAACGGGTCTATAGACGGCACGGGCGAGATGATCGGCAGGCTTACGTATGATTTTCCTATACGATATAATTACATTCCTTCTACGGAGCAATCAAGTCGGGCAGCGGCACGAAACAAGGGGATTACTATCTCGAATGGAGATGTGATCGTGTTCCTTGATGGAGATCAACTCGCCGGACCGGACTTTATCTATGAACATTTGAGAGTGCACAAGCTAGCCGAGGGGAAACTTGTCATAGGGTTTCGAAGATATTTGGGTGAAGAGAGCATCGATATAACGTCGTTAAATTCGGGATGGGTGCATACTGCTATTACATCATCAGAAGCAGATGAACGATTTCAGCTCATGGAACGTTTTTCGGAAAATGGAAGCGCATTCCGCACAGCGTGGCATCTGTCTTTCAGCTGCAATTTCTCGGTAACAAGAGAAGTACTGATCCGATCGGGTATGTTTGACGAAGGGTTCAAGGGATGGGGGTTGGAAGACAGTGAGCTTGGCTATCGTCTGCAACAGGCTGGAGGAACGTTCGTATTGAACAAAAAAGCGTTAACCTTCCATATCTTTCACCCTTCCGAGTTTGATGAGAATCGTTATGATGGTTGGAAAACGAATCTAGATTATTTCCTCGAATGTCATCCGATGTTTGAAGTACAGGCGCAAAACATCTTAAAGGAATTTTTTGACCCAGAGATTAGAAAATCATGGTGGGATTGTTATATTCGCTTTGAGAAGGTTGTAAGAGCACATCAGGGTTACGAGGGGGATCGATTACCTGTCAGCATCATTGTTGTCTATGCCGAGGGCCCAGAACTGATCCAGACCATTTCGGCAGAAGCTGCCCATAGAGAAGTGTTGGTTATAGATAAGACACCATCATCGGACCTGGATATCTTGTGCCAATGTATTAACGAGAAATTTGATGTTTTGTATTATAAGCATCCTTCGGAAGATCAGTTAATTGACTTGTACCATCAGTATGCAGTCAGGGGAATTGTGAAACATGAAATTTTCAAGTGATCATGGATCAGCTGTTCTGGCCCCAAATGATGACATTTTATACGGGAGGTTGACATGAATTTTGAATTGACAGAGCAACAGAAGCAGATTCAATCCGCCGCACGCCATTTTGTGGACGAGCTACTGATTCCGTTGGAACCTGAATTATTGCGTAACGAGCGTGAGGGAAGACCCGGAATCGAACTTAGACAGATTAGAGAGCTTCAACAAAAGGCGAAAACACAGGGCCTATGGGGTATTGAGACACCAGAAGAGTATGGGGGAGCAAATCTTGGGACGGTCACTAGTGCACTCCTGAAAATGGAGCTAGGACGCACGTGTATTCCGTTTGTCTTCGGGGGGGAAGCGGACAATATTCTGTACCTTTGCAACAAGGCACAACAGAACAAGTATTTGCTTCCCGTTATTGCGGGCGAGAGACAGTCCTGTTTTGCAATAACGGAGCGTTCGGCAGGTTCCGATGCAAGTCGAATTCAGATGAGTGCTGAGCGTGTAGCGGATGGTTGGGTACTCAATGGAGAGAAAGTATTTATCACAAACGGAAACGAGGCGGATTTTGCAATTGTTTTTGCAGTGACTGATGTCCAGGCAGAGCCGGGCAAAGGGATCACTTGCTTTCTGGTGGACCGGGACATGGGGTGGACGTCAGAGCCGATTCCTACGATGGGTGGGGATAAAAGCCCTTCTGTACTTACGTTTAACCAAGTGTTCGTGCCAAACGGAAATGTGCTCGGTGAAGAGGGGCAGGGGTTAACAACAGCGATGCAGTGGATCAGTCGAGGGCGTTGGGTGATTCCGGCTATTGCTGTGGGTGCATCTGGCAGGCTGATCCATATGGCCATTGATTACGTTAAAGAAAGGTCGACATTTGGAGAGCCGTTGGCAAGTCGGCAGAGCATCCAATGGATGATTGCCGACTCTGCGGTTGAGCTGGAGGCTCTGAAATGGCTGGTATTATATACTGCTTGGAGGGTGGATCAGGGGCTGGATGCAAGACATCATGCAACGATGTCCAAGTTGTACGGTGCAGGTAGAGCAAACGATATTGTGGATCGGGTCCTTCAGATTTTTGGTGGAATCGGATATTCGAAGGACTTGCCGATCGAGCGTTGGTATCGGGAAATGCGAGTATGGAGAATCTTCGAGGGCACAGACGAGATTCAACGCATGATTATTTCCCGCAATCTGCTTAAGGGTCATGTCCGAATTGGAGAGTGGGATTAACGGGCCGTGTAACGAACGGATCCTTCATAGGCTAGCAAGTTAGAAGGAACACCCGCTCGATGTTCAATATAGACTGTGATACTGCATGCCAGATGGGAGAGGTTATCCGTGTTGATGACACTCACGAGGACACGGACGACGTCCCCTTCCATCACGGGTGAGCGAAATCGGTATTTTATATCGCATAGAATCCAGTTATCCAACCACAGCATTTGTAGTCGGTTTCCAATCATGCCACCGATAAGCATACCTTGTGCAATTCGGCGAGGTGCACCTGCTTCATGTGCTTTGAGAACATCCAGATGAATTGGGTTGTTATCGTTCGATGCGGCTGCATAGGCGATGAGCATAGCACTGGTTATGGTTCCAAGACAAGCGTCGAACAGGAGTTCACCAGGTGAGAGACGGTGTTTCCCATCCCATTGATAATAAATCTCCGAGGGATATTGCGGATACACAGGCTCGAGTTCGGAGTACGAAGGCTGCAACGCTGGAGAGTCTAGAAGTATTAATGTGGTGTTAGCAACGAGTACGGGTTGTTTCATGACGTTCGTAACCTTCATTGTACAATCAAGGAGCTGGATCTTCCCCAAAGATCCAGTTGTTTCGCGTACGTTTGCAAGTTCAATCCTGTAAAATAAAGCTGCATCATACTTCAATTTACGTTCGTATGTAAACGATTGTTGGCCATGGATCATAATTTTCCCAGGAAGCTCCATCCAGGGTAAGTGTGTCTGTTGCCACCATATCATCGGAAAGGTGAGAGGAATGGATCTTGCGTCGGGACGAAATTCTTCTGGAAAGCCTTGTATGAACTGGACAATCTGATCTGCGGTAATAACCATTTTCTTGGGAGGAGTAGGTACTCCGATCCACGATTGGTAATCCATAACTTGCATCTCTCCTTTGACTGACCATGTCTTGTATTATATCGAAGGCAGTTAGAATCATAAATGTTTTATCACATAAATTACTTTTTCGAAAATAAAGGTACACAAAAGATACATAATGAACTAAAATGAACTTATATGAACATTATCAAACTCAATCCCAACTAATTTAAATGACGAAAGGAATGGATTAATAATGGAAAATCGTTATGCTGCACATCCCAATGAAGTGAAAACGTATGATACATCTCGCCTGCGTGAGGAATTTTTGATGGAGCAACTGTTTGCAACCGATGAATTGGTAACGGTGTATTCTCATGTGGATCGTTATATTGTGGGAACGGCTGTACCTGAGAGCAAGGACATTACCCTTGAAGTGAACCTGAAAGATATCGGAACGAACTTTTTCCTGGAGCGTCGTGAAATCGGTATCATTAATGTCGGTGGTCACGGAACAGTGACAGCGGACGGACAAGGTTATGAGATTGGAGCGAAGGAATGTCTCTACATCGGTAGAGGTGTGAAGGAAGTTGTGTTCACAAGCAGTGACAAGGCTCAACCTGCCCAATTCTATTTTGTATCCACACCGGCTCATCACACCTATCCAACGGTAAAAGCAACACAAGAACAAGCTCAGCCAAATCATCTGGGCAGCATCGAAACTTCCAATGAGCGTACGATCTATCGTTACATTCACCAAGGAGAAGGCGGAATTCAGAGTTGTCAGTTGGTGATGGGCATTACCGAACTCAACAAGGGTAACATGTGGAACACGATGCCTGCACATACCCATAACCGCCGTTCCGAAGTATACTTGTACTGGAACTTGCCTGAAGACGGTGTTGTATTCCATATGATGGGTGAGCCAAACGAAACACGCCATCTGGTTGTACGTGATCGCCAGGCGATCATTTCCCCAAGCTGGTCCATTCACAGTGGTGTGGGTACAAGCAATTACACCTTCTGTTGGGCGATGGCTGGTGAGAACCAGACGTTCGAAGATATGGACGGCGTAGCGATGAAAGACCTGAAATAATAAATTACAGATGTCTGAGTTAAATGGACAGGGTAGACACTAGAACACTCATTCATTTAACTCAGGTGGTATAGGAAGTTGATTATGATGAATCCATTGAAAAGACATGAAAAAATTATGGAGGCTCTGCTGGAACGCCAGGAAGTAACCGTCAGTGATCTGAGTGAGTTGTTGCAGGTGACGGGGAAGACTGTGCGAGAGGATCTCGACAAGTTGGAGAGTATGGGACTGCTCGTACGTGTCCATGGTGGTGCTATGCTGGCTCAGAATGACCAGTATGGCATCTTGAATAGCCGCGGAGTTACCGAGAAGCATCATTCGGAGAAGACGGAGATTGCTGAACGTGCCCTTGCTTACATTCGACCTGGAGATATCGTTGCCCTCGATGGTGGCAGCACTACGCTGGAGATGGCCAAACGTCTCGATAATCAACCGCTGACGGTGGTGACCAATGACCTGTTCATTATTGCGGAGTTGACCAAAAAGGAGCAAGTGCGACTGGTTGTGCCTGGCGGGGCTCGTGTACGGAATATGCTGGTTGGGGATGATACGGCTGCGTTTATATCCAGTCTTAACATTCATAAAGCCTTTATATCCACCACAGCCCTTCATCCGGAATTTGGATTATCCATATACACGGGAGATCTGGTTCCTTTGAAAAAAGCAATGATATCTGCCTCGCAGCAAGTATACGGCGTTGTGGATCATTATAAATTCGGACAATTTGCACTGCGAACTTTCGCCCAGTGTTCGCAACTGGACTACATTATCAGCGATAGTCGTTTGGATGAAGAGACGGCTACCTTATACGAGCAGAGCGGTGTCACAGTGGATTATCAAAGTTAACCTCATTCATCATTCATGGGATTAAAGAACGGACGGATCTAAGAATTGCATATCAAAACCATGCGGAGGAATCATTCATGAACCCATTTGATTTAAGCGGACAAGTTGCACTGGTGACAGGTACCTCGGGAGGACTTGGACAAGGGATGGCCATTGGTTTGGCAGAAGCAGGTGCTGATGTGGTGCTGGTCTCTTATTCCAAGCCTGCGGCAACGGCAAGTGCCATTGAAGCACTCGGACGCAAAGCTTATGTGATTGAAGCGGATTTAAGTCGTGAAGATGAGTTGTCGGCTGTGTTCGAACAGGCGCTTGCGTTCCAGGGCAGAATTGACATTCTCGTCAACAATGCCGGAATCATTCGTCGCACACCTGCGGCTGATCATGCAGTTCAGGACTGGCATGATGTAATTGGTCTGAACCTGAACACTGTATTTTTCCTAAGCCAATTGGCAGGCAGACATATGATTGAACGCGGAAGTGGCAAAATCATTAATATTGCATCCATGTTGTCCTATCAAGGTGGGATCAACGTGCCAGGGTATACAGCCAGTAAACATGGCGTTGCCGGTTTAACCAAAGCACTCGCCAATGAATGGGCAGGTAAAGGAATCCAGATTAACGGTATCGCACCTGGTTATATGGAAACCGATAATACTACCCAGATCCGTGCGGACGAGAATCGTTACCGGGATATTACAGCCCGTATTCCTGCTGGGCGTTGGGGAACACCTGAAGATCTGAAAGGCCCGGTTGTCTTTCTGGCATCTGCCGCTTCGGATTATCTGAATGGTCATGTGCTGAATGTCGATGGCGGCTGGATGGCACGTTAATCACTTGATAATCGGATTAGCATAAGGAGGCAGTGAGATGAAACTTGGTATTCTGGCGCATACATTTGGCAAACAGCCTACAGCACAGCTTGCGCAGACGATTGCGGATAACGGATTTAATTCCGTACAGCTGGCGCTGGCCAAAGCATTATCCGATGTGGACTCATCGAATGGCAAGCTGAGCCCAGGGCTAGCGAATGAAATCGGAGATCAATTTGCACAGCGCGGGGTGAAGATTGCGGTACTGGGCTGTTATATTAATCCGATTGACCCTGATCCGGTAAGACGACGTGCGGACATTGATCGATTCAAGGAGCATCTGCGTTATGCGCGGGATTTTGGCTGCAGTATGGTTGCAACGGAAACCGGAGAACGGACCACCTATCAGGGTACGCACCCGGATGGATATGAAGAGAAGGCGTGGAGTGTGCTGAAAGAAACGGTTGAGGAGTTGGCTGAGGAAGCGGAGAAGTGGGGCGTGCATGCGGCGATTGAGCCTGTGTCCACCCATACTCTTCATACCCATGAACATATGACACGTTTGTTTGAAGAGATTCCTTCATCCAATCTGGGGATGCTGTTCGACCCGTGTAATCTGATCAAGCAACCACATGCTGCAGATCAAGGGGCTTTCTTGCGCGAGGTGATGGAATCGCTGTATCAGCGCATGATTGTGATCCATGCCAAGGACGTAGCCTTCGATGCACAGGGAGAGAAATTCAATCCGGTACCTGGGGCAGGTATACTGGACTACCCGTTATTTTTTGAATTGCTAAAAACGTATAAGCCACATATCGATATTTCACTTGAAGGCGTAACTGCGGAGGAAGCTGTACCTTCGGCCAAACATTTGCGTGAAGTATGGAGTGCAGTTCGGGTCTAACCAAACCCAGGATGAGGTATTGCATACCGAAGCCAAAGTAGCTGAAAAACCTTTGCGAGTGCAAAGGTTTTTTTTGGTACAGAAATCGATAATGTACATATTTAATTTTTCTTATCGGAACAATCGGAAATAAGTCTTTTCAAATGCGACATCTTGTGAGAGAATATGGAAAACATACGCCACCATGCGAAGACATCAGGAACTTAAAGAACGTATATATTGAGGGAGGATTCAGATTTATGTCAAACGAACGTGAGCTTTCATTTGAAACATTGGCAATTCATGCAGGCCAGGAGATTGATCCAACCACCAACGCACGAGCTGTGCCCTTGTATCAGACAACATCGTATGGATTCAAGGACACCGAGCATGCAGCTAACTTGTTTGGTTTGAAAGAGTTTGGCAACATTTATACCCGTCTGATGAATCCAACAACCGACGTGTTTGAGCAACGGATTGCGGCGTTGGAAGGCGGAGCTGGAGCGCTGGCTACAGCTTCTGGTCAGGCAGCCATAACGTTTTCACTTCTGAATATTGCTGGTGCAGGCGATGAGATCGTATCTTCGGCGAGTTTGTATGGAGGTACATACAATCTGTTCTCGACGACTTTGCCGAAACTGGGTCTGGACGTAAAATTTGTGGATTCCAGTGATCCTGAGAATTTCCGGGCTGCGATTACGGAGAAAACGAAAGCATTGTATGCCGAAACGATCGGTAATCCAAAGGGGAATGTACTGGATATTGAAGCGGTGGCAGCCATCGCTCATGAACATGGAATTCCTTTGATCGTGGATAATACATTCCCAAGTCCGTACCTGCTTCGTCCAATCGAACATGGCGCAGATATTGTCGTTCACTCTGCGACGAAATTTATTGGGGGTCATGGTACATCCATTGGTGGCGTTATCGTGGATAGCGGGAAATTTGACTGGAAAGCAAGTGGCAAGTTCCCTGGATTGACGGAGCCGGATTCCAGTTACAACGGTGTAGTATATACGGAAGCGGTTGGACCGATTGCTTATATTATCAAAGCTCGTGTACAACTTCTGCGTGACCTGGGTGCAACGATCTCTCCATTCAACTCCTGGTTGTTGCTGCAAGGACTCGAGACATTACATCTGCGCGTAGAGCGTCATAGTAGCAACGCCCTTGCGGTTGCAGAATTCCTTGAGAAACATGAGGATGTGTCTTGGGTAAGTTATGCAGGTCTACCGAGCCACGGTTCTTATGAGCTTGCACAGAAGTATCTGCCAAGAGGGCAGGGTGCGATTCTAACCTTTGGAATCAAAGGTGGTGCGGACGCGGGTCGCAAGTTGATTGAAAGTGTCAAACTGTTCTCTCACCTTGCAAACGTGGGCGATTCCAAGTCACTGATTATTCACCCGGCAAGTACAACTCACGCGCAGTTGACCGAAGATGAACAAACTGCAGCAGGCGTTAATCCGGAGTTGATTCGTCTTTCTGTGGGTACGGAGAACATTCAAGACATTATCTATGATCTGGAGCAAGCCATCAAAGCAAGTCAGGGAGCAAGTGTAGGCGCGTAAATGGCATTTGGGTGGATGTGTAAACAATCACTTAAGTGATATGCCATAAACAGGTCATATGAATATCAATAGATGGTTAAAGCCGTTGTCCCCCGGGACAGCGGCTTTTTGTCTTTTTGAACACGCATGTATGACTATCCATCGAAAAAAGCCCATTTACAAATGTGGATCGCAGGCATATACTGATTAAAAGTTGTATTGAGTAAACACAATTGCATAAGTGCAAAAATGATTATCATTCTCATTCGAGATTATGTCAAAATCATTCACAAAACCATGCTGCTGCGGGAATCCCGCAGCAGCATGTGTCATTTTTAGGGCATTAACAATGGCTCTCATTCTCAATACAACTTCATTTTTGGGAGCGGAATTTAGCAGACTCTTCATCCGCAAACCTACCATTCGAAAGGAACGTGATTCATATGCAAGCGATACATCAACCACTACACAGACAGAAACAAGCGGAACAGCGCTTATCCCAAACACCAGGCCCAAACCGGGGACGTAAGCCTGATTTTCGAGCCATGGTGCAGAATAAAGAGATGCAATCTGCATTGGGCAGCGGGCTGTTGATGCTGATTGCCTGGGGAACTGCACCTTATTTTGGTACCTTATCCATCATGCTCTACATTGTGGCGTATGCCGTTGGCGGTTGGACCAAAGCGAAGGAAGGCATCGAGACACTGGTGAAGGAACGTGATCTGGATGTAAACCTGCTGATGATTGCCGCATCCCTTGGGGCAGCAGCCATCGGTTACTGGAATGAAGGCGCGATGCTGATCTTTATTTTTGCACTCAGTGGTGCATTGGAAAGTTACGCGACAGAGCGCAGTCATAAGGATATCTCATCTTTACTGGCGCTCAAGCCAGAGACTGCACTGCGTATTGAGGATGGACAGATGAACCTCGTGGCTATTGATGATCTGGAGCCGGGTGATCTGCTGTTGGTCAAACCGGGAGAACTCATCCCAGCAGATGGCGTGGTGTACCGTGGGAGTTCTTTTATCAATCAGTCATCCATCACCGGAGAATCCCTGCCTGTGGACAAAGTTGCGGGGGATGAAGTCTATGCAGGTACGGTAAACGGGGAGGGTGCATTATACGTAGAGGTTACAAAATCGGCTGAAGGGTCACTGTTTGGCAAAATCATTAAAATGGTGGAAGAAGCGCAGGCAGAAGTGCCGGATTCCCAGCGTTTTATGGAGCGGTTTGAAGGAATTTACGCACGTATTGTTGTAGGGGTAACTTTACTTGTGATTGCAGGAACTCCACTACTGCTTGGCTGGACATGGAATGAGGCATTTTATAAAGCGATGGTGTTTCTGGTTGTTGCTTCACCTTGTGCATTGGTGTCTTCCATCATGCCTGTTATTTTGTCCGCGATGTCCAGCAGTGCGCGCCGTGGTATTCTCTTCAAGGGTGGTGCCCATATGGAGAATATGGCTCGCACGCGGGTCGTGGCTTTTGACAAAACAGGTACATTGACCATGGGCACCCCGCAAGTCACCGATATTATTACGGCTGAACATGTAGATCGTACCCAGCTGTTAGCTGCGGTAGCGGCAATTGAGAACCTCTCGATGCATCCTTTAGCTCGTGCCATCGTAGATCAGGCGAACAAGGAAAACATTACACTTCAGGAAGCAGAGCACGTACAGGCTCTAACAGGCTGGGGCATCGAAGGAACGGTAACCGATGTGGTCTGGAGCATTGGCAAAACAAATGTAATGGAATCGTTGCAGTCAGAGAAGATAAAGGACGCTAACGTTGATGATTCAGATGAACATGATGTTAACCCTGTGAAAGTATCTTCTGAGTGGGGTGATGTATGCTCCTGTCTTGAGGGGGAGGGGAAAACTGTATCCGTTGTTATGGCTGATGGTGAATTGGTCGGGCTGATCGCGATGCGGGATATGGTACGGCCACAGGCAGCCGCTGCAGTGAAAAAGCTTGAAGCGATGGGTGTAAAAGTTGCCATGTTAACAGGTGATCGGGCCAGATCAGCTTCTGTAATTGCGTGTGAAACTGGAGTAAACATGGTCTATGCAGACTTGCTACCTGGAGATAAGGTGAAGCAGGTACAAGCACTCCGCAAACAGTATGGTCCTGTGCTGATGGTAGGGGATGGTGTCAATGATGCACCGGCACTTGCAGCAGCTACTGTGGGTATGGGGATGGGATTGTCCGGCAGCGGGACTGCACTGGAGGTCGCTGATGCGGTACTTATGAACGATAACATTGAAGAGATCGCTTGGGTGATTGGGCAGGCTCGTCGAGCACAGCGCACGGTGAAGCAGAATATGTTTTTTGCCATCACCGTTATTCTGGCTTTAATTGTTGGTAACTTCCTCCAAGACGTTGCATTGCCTCTGGGTGTGGTAGGTCATGAAGGTAGTACAATTCTGGTTATTCTGAATGGGCTCAGGCTGCTACGGTAATCAGATTTGGAGAGGAAGATGGTTAATTGGTTTCGCTAGTAGTATGCGGCTGGTTGAACAGCTTACGTTTGAACCTTGGGTCAGCGGGTAATGATTCGAAGAGACGATTCGATAATAAGGGAGCTGTGAAATATGGGACGTTATGTACAAGTGGAACCAAATGTAAAAGTATATGTTGAAGATATTGGCGAAGGAACCCCGGTTGTCTTTTTGCACGGCTGGCCTGTTAATTATAAAATGTTTGAATACCAATTGAACGTACTGCCGAACCATGGCATTCGTGCCATCGCGATAGATTTTAGAGGATATGGCTTATCGGATAAGCCTTCCACAGGATATGATTATGATCGCATGGCAGACGATGTTCGTGCCGTTATTGATGATCTGGAGCTGAAAGACGCGGTACTCGCAGGATTCTCTATGGGTGGAGCGATCGCAGTACATTACATGGCTCGCCATAAGGGACATGGCGTCTCCAAGCTGGCCTTGTTATCTGCGGCAGCACCTGTGTTCACACAGCGTGAAGGTTATCCGTATGGATTGACTCCAGAGCAACTGAACGAGCAGATCATTGAGCCGATCTTTGCAGATCGTCCGAAGTTGCTGGAGACGTTTGGCGGCATGTTCTTCGCGAAGAAACACAGTCAGCCATTCATGGATTGGTTCCACGCCCTCGGCATGGAAGCTTCATCTTATGGTACCATTCGCAGTGCAATTGCGTTGCGGGATGAGGACTTGCGAGGTGACCTGAGTTCCATTCAAGTGCCAACAGCCATTTTGCACGGGAAAAAAGATGAGATCTGTCCGTTTGAGTTCGCCGAGCAGATGCATCAAGGCATCGCTTCGTCTCAGCTGATTGCTTTTGAAGAGAGTGGTCATGGTGCATTCTATGATGAATTGGAAAAATTCAATTCGGAACTGATTCGTTTCATCCAATCCTGATCAGGAGAGGGCGCAATACCTCTGACAGACGGTCCCAGTAATTTCATGGAATCTTCATTTGTGGCTAAACAAAGAACCCGGTCGACAGTCTTGTACTGTTCGCCGGGTTCTTTAGTCTTCAATTAAAACAGTTCGGTCAGACCAATCATCGTGATGAGCCCGAGTAAAAAGGACATCGTCGCCACACGTGCATTGCCATCGCCGTGACTCTCGGGAATAAGTTCCTTATAAACAATGAACATCATCGCACCGGCTGCAAAGGCCAGACCATAAGGCACAAGACCAGCTACGAGACTGCTTAAGGTGTAACCAATCATAGCTGTTATAATCTCTACCGCTCCGGTCAGGGTGGCAATACCCAGCGCTTTGAAGCGGCCAATGTTCTGGTTTACTAGGAAAAGGGCCACCAGAAATCCTTCCGGCGCATTCTGCAATCCAATGGAAAAGGCAATGAGATTGCCAAGGTTCTCATCCGAGCTTGCATAGCTGACTCCAACGGATAACCCTTCCGGCAGGTTATGCATGGTGATGGCTGCAATAATCATGAAGGCTTTGGTTTCAATTTTAAAAGGCATTTTCTCGGGATTCTCCAGATCGACGTGTGGGATCTTCATCTCCAGCACCAGTAGAACCAGGCTACCAAGCATAATACCAAATGCAAGTACAAAGAGATTCGATTGGCCAAGCGCTTCCGGAATGAGATTATACACCGAGGCCGAGGTCATAATACCTGCGGCGTATGCCAGCAAGATATCACGCAGACGGTGCGATATTTTGCGCATAAATAGAATCGGTACGGCCCCTAGGCCGGTAGACATGGCTGATATAAAACTGCCAATGAGTGCATCGTTCATGCTTCCATTTTCCCTCCTGATGAAGACTTCTTCATAATCGCTGCCGAGCATTGACACCGTACATAAAAGAGATCATAATGAACAACAGATTAGAATGATTATAAATTAGAATTCCGTTTCTGCATAGGGCCATTGTCATATCACAGGCAGGTCTTGTGGACATGATGTGGGCTTTTCGTTCTAGTGTATGCAAAAGCCTAAGCTTTTGATGCCGGAGGGTCTAACCTTTTTGCAGAACCCGGGGGAGGAACTATACATGTATAAATCAATTATTATTGGAACAGGCCCTGCAGGGCTGACAGCAGCAATCTATCTGGCACGTGCCAACATGAACCCACTCGTTATTGAAGGACCACAACCTGGTGGCCAACTGACAACAACGACTGAAGTGGAGAACTTCCCAGGTTTCCCTGATGGTATTATGGGTCCTGAACTGATGGACAACATGCGTAAACAAGCGGAGCGCTTCGGTGCTGAATTCCGCACAGGCTGGGTGAACAACATCGACATGAGCGAGCGTCCATTCAAGATTCAAGTTGAAGGTATGGGTGAACTCGTATCGGAAACATTGATCCTGTCCACAGGCGCAACTGCTAAATACCTGGGTATCCCTGGCGAAGAAACGAATATAGGCCGCGGTGTCAGCACATGTGCAACATGTGATGGATTCTTCTTCCGTAACAAAGAAATCATCGTCATCGGCGGTGGCGACTCTGCCCTTGAGGAAGCAAGCTTCTTGTCCCGTTTCGGTTCCAAAGTAACACTGGTACACCGTCGTGAAGAACTGCGTGGCTCCAAAATCATGCAGGATCGTGCACGCAGCAACGAAAAAGTAGAAATGGCTTTGAACCGTACACCACTCGAAGTACTTGCTGGCGACAACGGCGTAACCGGACTGAAAGTGTTAAACAACGAAACAGGTGAAGAAGAAGTGATTCCGGCAAGTGGCGTATTCGTAGCGATCGGTCACACACCAAACACTGGTTTCCTTGGCGGACAGATCACTACGGACGAACATGGATATATCCTGACTACACCAGGTACATCCGAGACAAACATCCCAGGTGTATTCGCATGTGGTGACGTTCAGGATACACGTTACAAACAAGCGATTACAGCTGCAGGTAGCGGATGTATGGCTGCCATGGACACAGAGAAATACATTGAGAGCTTGGAGCACAGCGCAGTTGTTCTGTAATAGAATGAGCTGATTCCAACCAAACTATAGATTAATAAAAAACATATGAGGTGAATTAAACATGGAAAACGTAATTTTATATACATCTACCAACTGCCCGAACTGCAAATCCGTAAAAACGTTCCTGGCTGACAAAGGTATCTCTTATGAAGAGCGCAACATCGAAACTAGCGATGAATTTGCACAACAAGTATGGGACATGGGTGTACGTGCCGTGCCATTGACTGTCATTGGTGAACACCGCATTCTGGGTATGAACAAAACCCAATTTGCCAAAGCATTGGACGCTTAAATCAGGCTGATTATCTGAATCATCATATGTTGAAAGAAATTTTCGATTCATATGCAATTCCGGTTTTCGCGAGCCGTTAGGATATAGAAAGAACCGTACCCGGAAGGGTACGGTTTTTTGTGCAAACGCAGAATATGATCTAGAAAAAAATACTCATGAAAGTCTGAAATACAACATACACCAGCAATCCTGACAGCATGTACATGAAACCAGCCTTCTTTTTGCTCTGGAACAATCGGAGTATGCCAAGGCTGAACAGGGGCGCAAGCACAATCAGGAACAGGAGGACGGTGACAAACATTTGCGCCGAGATATCTGAAGTATCCACGTAGGTCACGCTTTTTTTCACTCCGTTTCGTTATCGGAATTAACACAGCTTGATTCACACAGCCATGACAAAAATCACATAACCCCATTATACATCTGGATTTCTTTAACAAAAAGGGAGGAAATGGGGCGAAATGATGTCAATTTTCATCTGTTATTAGACAGACACCCTAATTTTACCTAAAAACTGGGATATCGCAGAGTAAGCGGCACCAACGCGGGTGGAACGGCTGCCCAGAGCTGCCCATTCAATCTGCAAACTGCGGCGGTGATAAGGTAATGTACGTTCCTCGACAACTTGTTTTAACGCTGTTTCAATCCATGGACCTGCTTCAGAGAGCGGACCGCCAATGATAATACGTTCCGGGTTGAAACTGTTAACGATATTGGTAATGCCAATCCCCAGTTTGCGTCCAATCGTGTTGTATAATTCTTGAACAGCATCGTGGCCTTGCTCCGCATGATGAATAAGCTCTCGTGTGGTATAAGCAGGTAATTTTAGCTGGTGATCCGGGTGCTCGTAGGCTTTTTCCGATGCGTACAACTCCCAGCAACCACGATTACCACAGGAGCAGGGCAGACCTTCCGCTTCAATGGACATATGGCCTGTTTCTCCTGCGTAGCCCCACGCGCCTTTGTATAATTCACCATCTACCATGATGCCTGAACCAATCCCCATGCCTGCACTGATGTAGATCATGTGACGTACACCGATACCTGCCCCAAAATTCAACTCTCCATGGGCACCAGCATTGGCTTCATTATCGATCGTTACAGGCAGTTGAAATTCTTCTTCAAGCATCGAGCGCAGAGCTACCTTCTCCCACCCCAGGTTGGGTGCAAACAGGACCGTTCCTGCCTCATCCACCATGCCGGGCACCCCGATGCCAATACCAATGACTCCATGAGGGGAAGCAGGAGCTGCTTCAATGAGCTGTTTTGCTGCCAATTTCAATTGCTCCAGTACAGAGGACACGTCATGATGTTCCAAGGTCACTGCGTACTCTGTAATGATGTGTCCTTCCAGATCTGTAAGCACGCCTTTCAAGTGGGTCACACTGAGTTCCAGACCGACTGCATAGCCTGATGTCCCTCGGAACAGCAGCATGAGTGGTTTACGTCCGCCGCTGGATTCACCAGGGCCAATCTCCTGCACCAGGTCATCACTGATCAGATCAGCAACCAGGTTGGATACCGTTGCTTTGTTCAGCCCCGTAACCTCGGACACTCGTGCGCGAGAAAGAGGGGCATGGCGCCGGATCGTATCGAGAACGATCGACTTGTTTATTTTTTTGACCAGCATCTGGTCTCCGGTAATTTTCATATGGTTAAGGCACTCCTATTCTTCTGATAAAAGGGTTCTGACCCACATCCGAAACAAGTTATTCGACTATTATAGCGTAAACAACCATGTAAAAAACAATTTTATTTTACTTTGTTTAACCAATAGACAAAGTAAATTCGATGTGATAGGATAACGGTGTAAACGATTTCTTAAAACTATTGAGGAGGCATTTTACACATGGCCTATTTTGAATCCGTTAATAAAATTGCATTCGAAGGTAAAGATTCCAAGAATCCTTTTGCTTTTAAACATTATAATCCGGAAGAAGTGGTAGCCGGCAAATCGATGGAAGAACATTTCCGTTTTGGCATGGCTTACTGGCATACATTAACTGCAGGCGGCAGTGACCCGTTTGGTGCGGAGACAGCTGTTCGTTCGTGGGATAAATACTCGGGTCTGGACCTCGCGAAAGTACGCGTGGAAGCAGCATTTGAATTTTTGGAAAAAATGAATCTCCCGTTCTTCTGTTTCCACGATGTGGACATTGCACCAGAAGGCAACAACCTGCGTGAGTTCTACAGCAACATTGATACAATCGTTGATCTGATTGAAGATCATATGAAATCCAGCGGCAAAAAACTGCTCTGGAACACGGCCAACATGTTCTCGAACCCACGCTTCATGTTTGGTGCGGCTTCTACTTGCAACGCAGACGTGTATGCTCACGCTGCAGCACAGATCAAAAAAGGTCTGGAAGTTGGTAAACGTCTGGGCGCTGAAAACTATGTCTTCTGGGGCGGTCGTGAAGGTTACGACACATTGCTGAACACAGACATGCAACTGGAGCAAGACAACATTGCTCGCATGTTCCACATGGCTGTAGACTACGCGAAGGAAATTGGCTTTGATGCACAATTCCTGATCGAGCCTAAACCAAAAGAGCCAACGAAACACCAATATGATTATGATGCAGCAACTTCGATTGCTTTCTTGCAAAAATACGGTTTGGACAAACACTTCAAACTTAACCTGGAAGCAAACCATGCTACACTGGCTGGTCATACATTTGATCACGAAATCCGCGTTGCTCGTACAAACGGTATGCTCGGTTCCCTCGATGCAAACCAAGGCGACATGTTGATCGGTTGGGATACGGATGAGTTCCCGGTTGATATGTACGATGCTACATTGACAATGTATGAAGTATTGAAAAACGGCGGTATCGGCCGTGGTGGTGTGAACTTTGACGCGAAAGTACGTCGTGGTTCCTTCGAAGCTGACGATCTGTTCCTGGCACACATCGCAGGTATGGACACGTATGCAAAAGGTCTGAAAGTAGCAGCGAAGTTGATTGAAGATCGCGTATTCGATGACTTCATCGAAAAACGTTACAGCAGCTTCAGCGAAGGTATTGGTGCAGATGTGGTTGCAGGTAAAGCAACATTGGCTTCCCTTGCTGAGTATGCACTCAACAACGAAAGCCCACGCAAAAACCAATCCGGACGTCAGGAATTGCTGAGAGCACAACTTAACCAGTACATTCTGGCTGACTAATAGCGCATTAGGAAGGGTTGGTGCACGTCGACCACCGAAGGTTACTCAACACATATGTGTTGGACATTAGTATCCAAACTAGCCTGTGCACAAGATTAGCTTGTACCATGGAACGCCTGAACAAGCATGACATTCGGACCGTCCCCGACTTTCCCTTGGGAAGACGGGGGCGGTTTTTTGATTAAACAAACAACGCTATTTTTTAAAATTTTTGATATAAATGTTTGTCTAAGATGGTGCATGCAGAACGAAGTGAGCAGAAAGGACCCGAGGAAGCGGAGCGTGCGCTAAGAGCTTTCTGAAAGAAAGCTGGCTTCGGAAGCATAGGCTTATCCCCGGATTTGACCCTTGCTAAAGGGTATAAAGGAAATCTGGGGGTAACGGCGATCCGAGGGTTTTCTGATCACGGAGTGACCACATGAGCATCAAGGTTTCATTTATAACCAATGACGAATCAAGGTTATTGGATCAATCTTTCTGTTATAAGAACGAGTATGTTTTACACGTTTCATATCCATGTGTGTCCAATATCATGCATGCAAAACGGAGTGAGCAGAAAGGACCCGAGGAAGCAAAGCGGTCGCATTTATCCCCGGATTTCACCCTTGCTAAAGGGTATAAAGGAAATCTGGGGGTAACGGCGATCCAAGGGTTTTCTGATCACGGAGTGACTTTCATGCGTACTTGGATCTTTCGTGGATATAACCTGTGATAAACGAGAGGAGTTAACCTATGAGTTACGTAATTGGCGTCGATCTTGGAACCAGCGCGGTCAAAACCGTGTTGGTCAATCGCGAAGGAAAAGTGGCATTTGAAGCATCCGAGGCATACCCGTTGTACCAGCCCAAGGCTGGATACAGTGAACAAAATCCCGAAGATTGGGTAGAGCAGACGATTGTTTCCTTGCGTAAATTGCTTGAAGTGTCTGGCGTGCAGCCTTCGGAAATCGAAGGATTGAGCTTCTCGGGCCAGATGCATGGACTGGTCTTGGTAGATGCAGAAGGTAAACCGCTGCGTAACGCAATCCTGTGGAACGATACACGCACAACGGCTCAGTGCCGTCGCATCGAAAAAGTGCTGGATGGCAAGCTGTTAAGTATTGCCCGGAACCGTGCACTGGAAGGCTTTACCTTGCCAAAAATTCTGTGGGTTCAGGAGAACGAGCCTGAATTGTTACAGCAAGCATCCTTGTTCCTGTTGCCTAAAGACTATGTGCGTTATCGCCTGACCGGGGATTACGCTATGGATTATTCTGATGCAGCGGGAACTTTGTTGCTGGACGTTGCAGGCAAACAGTGGAGCGACGAGATTGCAGAAGCTTTCGAGCTGCCAATCTCTCTTTGTCCACGTCTTGTGGAATCGTTTGAGGAAGTGGGCACGTTGCTGCCTGAGATTGCGGATCAAACGGGTCTAGCGGCTGCAACAAAAGTATACGCAGGTGGTGCGGATAATGCGTGTGGTGCCATTGGCGCAGGCATTCTGAGTGAAGGACAGACGATGTGCAGCATCGGAACGTCCGGGGTTGTGCTTTCCTACGAAGAGCGTAAAGATCTCGACTTCGAAGGCAAAGTACACTTTTTTAACCACGGAGAGAAAGATGCCTTCTATATTATGGGTGTAACGCTTGCCGCAGGATATAGCCTGTCCTGGTTCAAGGATACGTTTGCAGCGGATAAATCGTTTGATGTGCTCTTGCAGGGCATCGATCAGATTCCGGCGGGCAGTAACGGATTGTTGTTCACACCATATATCGTTGGGGAGCGTACACCTCATCCGGATGCGAATATCCGTGGCAGCTTCATCGGTATGGATGCAGGGCACAAGCTGGAGCACTTTGGACGTGCGGTGATGGAGGGCATTACTTTCTCGCTACGCGAGTCCATTGATATTCTGCGTGGTGCAGGCAAAACCGTCAATGAAGTCATCTCCATTGGTGGCGGCGCCAAGAACGAAGCTTGGTTGCAAATGCAGGCTGATGTCTTTAACGCCACGATTGTGAAGCTGGAGAGCGAACAGGGTCCAGCGATGGGTGCAGCGATGCTGGCTGCCTATGGCTGTGGCTGGTTCCCGTCTTTGCAAGAATGTGCAACAGCGTTTATTCGTCCAGCGAAGTCCTATGAGCCGAACCCGGAAACGGTTGCCGTCTATGATGGACTGTTCGCACTGTATCAGGAAGTCTATGGACAGACACGTAGTCTCAATGATCGTTTGGCTGAATACCGTTAATTCATTTATTTCACTACATTAATCTTGTGATTACATCTAAAAGCATCCGCGAAGGCGGGTGCTTTTTTTGTCGTTCATCAAGATTAACCCCATGAAAGGTTTACTTGGCCTGCATATCCGCATTCCGGCTCTGCATAGATTGGAAATAGAGGATTGTGATTCGTCCAGGCATCGTGTGTCCGACATTTTAAATAGGTAGAAGCTTGAGCATGGGGGTGAAGCTTTGGATGGACATGAGGAACATGGAAGACCACATATTACCTTGTCGATGATCGTTCGTAATGAAGAAAATCGTTATCTCAGGCAGGCACTGGAGAGACATCGTCCCTGGATTGATCGCGCAGTAATCATTGATGACGGAAGCACGGATGGAACGGTCGCGCTGTGCAGGGAACTTCTGGACGGTATTCCACTCGTATTAGTGGAGAACACTGCTTCACGTTTTGCAGACGAGGTAAGCCTGAGAAAACAACAATGGGAAGAGACGGTGGCGACCAATCCAGAGTGGATTTTGAATCTGGATGCGGATGAGATTCTAACCAGTGACTTTGGGGTGGTACGGGATCTGCTGCTCAGTGGCAATGAAGATGCGATCTATTTCAGATTGTTTGATATGTGGAGTGAGACGCATTATCGGGAAGATAAGTTCTGGCAGGCGCATGCCTATTATCGGCCATTTCTGATTCGTTATCACCCGGGGATGAGCTATGAATGGAAGGAGACACCCCAGCATTGTGGTCGTTTTCCGTTAACGATCCAGCATTGGTCCTATGGATGTCATGCTCCCCGGGTGAAGCACTATGGTTGGGCGCGGGAAGAAGACCGTATCCGTAAATATGAACGCTATCAAGCACTGGACCCTGAAGCAAGATACGGTTGGAAGGAACAGTACGAATCGATATTGGATCAAGAGCCACGACTGTTGGCATGGTTCGAATAAGGAGAGGGGGAGTGAGCACGTTGAAGAAAGAACCGTTACGCAAATCGCAAGAAGAATCCCAACCTCAAATAGAGCTGAATTCACAAGAAAAAGAGAATGAGAAAGAACATCAAAAAGAGGAGCAACATGAGAGCCAGAAAGAGAGCCAGAGTAATCATCCACCGTCCGGAGGTTCTGCTACATCGCAAGAAACCCGCCAATCGGAAAAGCTTGAAGAGCTTGGCCAGGAAAGAATACTGATCGCCAGCCCGGTTCGCCAGACAACTCCAGTGCTCCGTGAATTTCTGGATTCTCTGCATGCACTGGAACGAACAACAGTGAAGACGGACTATCTGTTTGTTGACGATAACGTGGAAGAAGCCGCATCGAATATATTACGTGAATTTGTGCTTCAGCATGAGGGGACGGTTATTCAAGCAGATGAACATGGTAGCGGTAGTCCTGACAACAAAGGGGTGTACAGCAAGGATGAGGGAGGACACTATTGGCAGGATGATCAGATTTGGCGTGTAGCCGGTTTGAAAAATCGCATATTGCAATATGCACGCGACAATCACTACGATGCGGTTTTCCTGATTGATTCTGACTTGGTGCTGCATCCGCGGACGCTGGAACAACTTGTATCGAGTGGCAAAGACATTGTATCCAATATCTTTTGGACCCGCTGGCAGCCGGATGCCAGGGAAATGCCGCAGGTATGGCTGCAAGATGAGTATGCTTTGTTTCGCCGCGGTGGCAAAACATTAGACGGAACCGAGACGGAGGACGAGGGCACGCAAACGACTGCTTTTCTAAATCAGCTACGGATCCCGGGTTGTTATGAAGTTGGAGGGCTAGGGGCATGTACTCTTATTCGCAAAAATGTTCTGGCAGCAGGAGCTTCATATGACCAGATTCCCAATGTATCCTTCTGGGGCGAAGATCGTCATTTCTGCATCCGTGCTCAAGCACTGGGTTTTCGTTTGTTCGTTGATACTCATTTCCCTGCGTACCACATCTATCGATTGTCCGAACTGCCGGGGGTTTCCGCCTTTAATCGCAGGGCGAGAAGAGGTGAGGAGACGATCAGTATTACCCTGTGTATGATTGTGAAAAATGAAGAAGCTTCCCTTGCGAGATGTCTGGACTCGGTCAACGGTATTGCCGATGAGATTGTAATCGTGGATACCGGATCAACGGATCGTACCCGTCAGATTGCTTCCAGATATACGGATCGTATCGTTGATTTTGAATGGGTGGATGACTTTGCAGCAGCACGCAACTATGCCTTCGATCAGGCAAAGAGTGAATATATTCTGTGGCTGGATGCAGACGATGTGTTCGAACCGGAAGATCGGGCGAAACTGATCGCCTTGAAACGTTCGCTGGACCCGGATGTTGATAGTGTCACAATGGATTATAATCTGTCATTCACAGCAGATGGCAAGGTAGCCTACAGCCTGCGCCGGAATCGTCTGGTGCGTCGGGATCGGCAATTTCGCTGGATTGGCGCGGTCCATGAATATCTGGCTGTAGCGGGCAATCTGCTGCATAGTGATATAGCGGTTACCCACAAGAAAGATAAGGTGTATACCGATCGTAATCTGCGGATCTATCGCAAAAGGGAACAGGCCGGAGAGGAATTCGGGCCGCGTGACTTGTACTATTTCGGTAATGAGCTGAAGGACCATGGACAGCATGAGGATGCGGTGAAGTACTATGAGAAGTTTCTGGATACCGGATTGGGCTGGGTGGAAGATCAGATCGCTGCTTGCCAGAAAATTGCGGATTGTGAAGCTGCACTTGAACATCCGGAACAGGAAGTCACGGCGTTGTTCCGATCATTTGCCTATGATTTGCCAAGAGCCGAGATTTGCTGTCGATTGGGTGGTTATTTTGCCGACCGTGAAGATTATCGCAAGGCCCTGTTCTGGTACGAACAGGCGACTCGTGCTGTACGTCCTGATGACCCTATGGTAGTGCTGAATGAAGCAGCTTGGACCTGGATGCCGCATCTGCAACTATGTGTGTGTTATGACCGGATGGGTAACCGTGCCAAGGCCCGGGAACATAATGATATCGCACTCGCCTATCATCCAACACATCCAAGCATGTTATATAACGATCGATACTTTAAAGATTTGGAGAAGGATAACGTATTGGAAAATGCCTAAAGCATGCATATAGATTGGAACTGTAGGTATAGATATTGCTGGAACAGTTGTTTGTAACAAGAGCCTCCTCTGATAAAAGAGTGGACGCAATGTGCCACTTTTATGAGAGGGGGTTATTGACGTAATTGTATTAAAGGAGTTATTGTAGATATATTAAGTCTTTTATTAGGGAGGAATGAGATGATGAAGTATTCCAAAGCTACCAATTACGCCCTGCACACGATGCTTTTTCTTGCGGCATCCAATTCAGATAAACCTGTGGGTGTGCAGCAGCTTTCAAAGTGGCAGAATGTTTCACCCACATATCTGTCCAAGATTTTAACCAAATTGACGAAAGAGGGGATGATTCATTCTTCATCTGGTGCCCATGGCGGGTATACACTTCAGGAGAAGTGGGAGGATCTTACGTTTTTGGACATCATCCAGGCCATTGAGGGTACAACCTCTCTGTTTGATTGTTGTCATCATAAACAGGGATGCTTAATTCAAGAAACCATGATCACTGCCGAAGGACAGATGGAAGAAGTGTTTAAAAATCGAAAATTATCTTCGATTGCCGGTAAAATATCAATGATGCATTAAATATTTTTTTGTTTTTTTAATAGATATAATTTGTCTTTTATATCTATTATAAATTTCAACAAACGAATATATCCAGAAGATTTCACACACTATTCTTTTGAATAAAGGAGATTGAAATGAATTCATTTATTATCTATTTATTGGCTTTAGGAGCCTTTGTTGTGGGAACAGCCGAATTTGTCGTATCTGGCGTTTTAGATATTATTGCCCGCGATTTACAGGTTTCGATCTCATTAGCGGGACAATTGGTCACCGTATATGCACTATCTCATGCATTGGGAGCCTGGGCTCTGGTCATGCTGACTTCCAAGTTACAACGTAAAAAAGTACTTCTGTATTCCATGCTTATTTTTATCTTGGGAAATATCATTGCATTCTTCAGTTTGAACTTTGGCATGCTTATGTTCTCACGCATCGTATTGGCCATGAGTGGTGGTCTATATTTTGTCCTAGCCACGAACTATGCTGCAAGACTAGCTCCTTCTGGCAAACAGGGTAGTGCCATTGCAACTGTCATCACAGGATTCACCGTTTCATTGGTATTAGGAGTGCCGATTGGTACCTTCATTGCTGCCTACATGGATTGGCATTACGTTTATATCATGATTGCAATTATCGCATTTACTAATTTCATGCTGTTGTACAGATTTATTCCTCGAATGGAGGGTAACCCGTCTCTCTCCCTGAAGCAACAATTATTGATTATCAAAGATAAAAAGGTTATCACCGGATTATTAACGACTGTTTTCTGGATTCTGGGCTACACCATGGTATTTGCTTATATCGCTCCACTTTTAAGTTCTGTAGCCGACTTTTCAATAGAAATGATTAGTACGGCGTTACTTATATTGGGTGTATTTGCATTCATAGGTTCCCGTCTTGGTGGCTATGCGGTAGATCGATGGGGACCTGTTCGCACGATTCCAATCAGTTTGATTATTCATGCTGGTGCCCTCTTTATTTTGCCCATCACAGCAGGTTCCACAATAGGTATTCTTCTGACCATCATGATTTGGGGCACAGCTGCCTGGATAACAACGCCCGCGAATCAGTTCTATTTGATAACATTGAGACCACAGTCTTCTGAAACAGTCCTGAGTTACAATACGGCAGTAATGAACATAGGTATGACTTTCGGTGCCGGATTGGGAGGTGTAGTTGTGAAATACAATTCCGTTCAAAATTTGGGGTGGATTGGTGGTATGGTCCTGCTGTTGGCTTTGGCGATTGCCCTTGTTTCCTTCAGGTTGACTACAAAACCAAGTTGAATTCAATGTCTTTTTAAAAGGAAGAAGTGAATATTGGATCAAATGATTTCATCCAGGAGAGGATATGCCTTACAATAATGAATAACGGAAAAGCGGTGACCATGATTGCCTGTCTTCGGCTGCCGAATTGATGAAGCAAGGGGAACTGGATATGAATTTGACGGAAGTACTATTGGAGTCAAGGCTGGTTGCGATTGTGCGCGGTATAAGCCGCGAAGCGGCAGTAACAGCTGGACAAGGTATGACAGGTGGCGGCATCCGACTAATGGAAGTCACACTGAACACACCTGGAGCACATGATATTATTGCAGACTGGCGTGAGCGGCATGAAGGAAAGGCTTATGTTGGAGCGGGTACGGTACTGAATGTGCAGATGGCGAAGGAAGCAGTCGCTGCAGGAGCACAATTTCTGGTGTCTCCCAATGTCGATCTGTCTGTCATTGAATATGCTGTAGAACATGGTGTCGAGATCTGGCCTGGAGCCATGACACCTACGGAGATTGTCGCTGCCCATGAAGCGGGAGCACGAGTTGTGAAGTTGTTTCCGATGGCGAGTCTGGGCATACCGTATCTGCGGGAGATCAAAGCTCCACTGAATCATATTCCACTGCTGGCAACAGGTGGTGCCACACTGGAGAATATTGCTGATTATTACGCAGCAGGCGCTGCTGCAGTGGGTCTGGGAAGTGCACTTTTACCACGAGAAGCTCTTGTGGCAGGAGATCATGAGCAGATTGCAGCATGTGCACGGAGATTTGTGGAAGCAGCTGAAGCCTAGGTTTCCAACGTCAGATGAGGGATATGTATATTTGGGTATATATATGAAGGTGCCTTTAGATTAATTGTTGGATTAATCTTTATCATAAAAACCCATGTCGCTTAACGTGCCGTTCATTCTATTGTTTTATGATGGATGTATGCCAGAATTCGGAGAGGAGAGATGCCCTGTGAAAGCTAAAACAATGATAGGCGGCATGCTCGCCGTGGCCGCAGTAACGGCAGGTGGATTATGGAAGGCAGCGGTAAAGAGCCAAACCCCCAAGAAGATTCCAATCACACTCACACCCCCAATGCCATTTGAGGATGTGACCTTTGACAGTGGGGGAGGTCGGGTGCATGGCTGGTTCATCCCGGCCAGTGCCGACATTCCGAAACCATGGCCGCTCGTTATTATTGCACATGGCTGGGGCTCCAATCGCTCCCGTGTTCTTCGTTACGCACGTCCGATCTGGGAAGCTGGATATGCCTTATTTATGTATGATGTGCGTAGTCATGGGGCCAGTGATCCGGTTCGTGCTGCATCTGCCTACCTGTTCCGGGATGATCTGCTCGCGGCATTGCAGTATACGACTGCACGACCAGAGATTGATGCGGATGCCATCGGAGTGCTTGGTCATTCTTTGGGGGGATTGGGTACGATTCTTGCAGTGACGGAGGGAATTCCTGTATCAGCAGTGATTACGGACTCGATGCCATCGCAATTTGAAGTAATCGTCAGTGCAGAGCTGAGACGCCGGCGTCTGCCCTTGTTTCCACTGGCCCAGTTAATTCCGAGAATCTGGTTCTGGCGACTGGGTGAATCTCTGAAATCTTATCGTCAGCGTGATCCGGTGATGATGCTGAATGAACGGCGCAGGGGGATGCAACTGCCGATGCTTATGGTGCACTCCAAGGGAGATAATTTCATTCCCCCGAGTGAGCTTGAATATTTTATGTCCAAAGCCGATCCGCCTGTTGAACATCTATGGGTCAACAGCGGAGGACACAGTTGTTCTGAGGAAGATCCCACCTTCTGGGACACCGTTATTCCATTTTTGAAAACCCATGTCCAAGGTCAGGCGAAGTTGAACGATTCGTCTAAAGCGAGTAGTTGACAAGGTAGATTCAGCCTACATAAGAGTGCAGGCTAACAGATAAAACGCCAACGTAATTGGCGTTTTTTTTGCTGTTACTAGCAATATGCAGAAATTCACATTTGTAAAATTGCCCGGAAAACGACGATTAAAAAGGAAGCTTATGGTATCATAGAATAGACTGGCAATATTCATGCGAGGTTATTTGTTATGCTTCTTTGTATGAAATTGAAGGGAGAGGTCCAGATTTGAGTTTGAATTGGAAGTTTAATCTACGTTTGAAAATGTTCGCAACCAAAGCAACAACCGCAGCGATGGCAACACTGCTGCTTGCTTCGCAAACACCAGGTTTTGCAGGCAGTGCATCAGCCGCGCAAGCAGAGCAGTTGACCGCAGCGACAACGGGGGAAAATGAACAACTAGACGCAACGAGCAATGACGTGCCTGAGGGAGCGAAAATCTCATCCAGGCAAGCCAGTGAAAATATACTGAAATTATTTCCATTATTAAAAAAAGCAACGATCTCATCTGCACGATTCGATTCACCTAATTCCTATCCACCGCCAGACTACAAGGCGTGGGAGATCGGGTTCCAGATTACACAAGGTAATCATACGTCGGGATTCAGTGGAACTGTACATGCAGGCACAGGGGAAGTGTTAAGTGTACATTTGCCGTCGGATATCCTGGATAAACATGTCTCGGAATCAGATGTGAAGTTAACCAAAGCTCAAGCTGAAGAAAAGGCCGTGACACTGTTGTACCAAGCGATTCCGGGTCTTAAGGACAATGAATATGCTCCGCTTGGAGATCTGTATTCTTCCATCGAACAAGAGTCATTGTTTGGCAGAACAGAGTATCGATACGGGTACCAGTTAAAACATGATGGATTGTTATCTGACGCAGAGACAGTCTACATTAATGTGGATGAAAGTGGTTTGGTGACAGGTTACTCACGGGGTACTATTGAAGCCAAGTATCCCTCATCGAAACCGGCAGCTTCAGAAGAGAAGGCCAGACAGCAGTTTGAAGAACAGTTCGATGTGGAGCTGGCTTATATCGCCAAAGATCGTCTATCTTCCAAACAGGGTCAGCAGTATTACCTTGCATATACACCAAAAAATATCAGTATCATTCCGATTGAAGCCAATACGTTGGAACGGATTAATACATTAACAGGTAAAGCTGTAGATGAAGATTCTTTGCAGCAGGATACGAAGTTAAAAGGTGATGTAACGCCTTTTGTCCCGGCCAATGGTACGAGGTTAAATGTTCAGCAGGCCGCCAATCGGGTCGCAACAAACTTTGATATTCCCAAGGGATATAAGCTGGAGCATAACCAGCTGGGCAAGGGATATTACTCAAGTCCGAACAATCAGGTGTGGAGTCTGAGCTGGAGCGATCGAAGTGCCAATATGTCCTATATGTTCATGCGGGATATCTCAGCACAGGTAGATGCAGTTACCGGGCAGATCTACAGTTATACGATGATGCAACGAATGGGACCGGAGATGGAACAGGAGAAGCCGGCTGAGGAGAAGGCAGGCAAATTGGTAACCCGGAAGCAGGCTGAGAAACTGGCGATGGACACGGTGATTGCGCTAGTTCCAGACGCAACGGAGCAGTTCCGACTGGCTAACGTGATTGAGGTGGATGATGCTCGCACATTTTTGTTCCAGCGTTATCTGAACGGAATTCCGGTTAAGGAAGATACGGCACAAGTACAGGTGTTAAACAACGGGACGATTAACGAGTTCTATACACGTATTGCGGCAACGCCTGAACAACTGCCAGCAGATGTTAAGCCAGCCATCAGTTATGAAGAGGCCAAGGCACTCTATCTGGAGGAATTCAAGCTGATCCTCGCATATTCCCGTTATGGCGGATATGGTATGAACGGTGGTCAAGTCATCCCAGCGGGGGTGAACCTTGCTTATATGCCTACACGTGATGAGAATTCGATCTATGGCAACTATGAAGCGCTGGATGCGAACACAGGGGAGTGGAAGCTTTTATACGGGGACACAAGCTCTGCAACCAAGGCTGAACCTACGGATATCTTGGGTCATGTGGCCGAAGCAGCTCTACGCAATATGACCCAGCATGGCGTATTGCTTGCTGATGAACAGGGACGCGTATTCCCGGATCGTGTGATCACCCGAGGAGATTGGTTTAACTATCTGGCAAGAGCGATTAATCCAAATATGGATCTGTACTACAGTGGGGACGGAGATGACAAGTTATACGCTGATGTGACACCTGACAGCCCGTATTATAAGGCAGTTCGGGCATTAATCGATCAGCGCTGGCTTGCCGGAGCGGACCCTGAACAGAATTTGAATCCGCAGGAAGAGATGACACGTGAAGAATTGGCAGTGCTGCTCGTACGTATTTTACGCTATGAGAAGCTGGCCGGATTCTATTCGTTGCCATCGGATCTTCCCAACATTGCGGATGCAAGTGCCATTACGAGTAAGGGAGCGGTCTCCCTGAGTCTGAAGCTGGGATTGCTTCCTTCGATTGAAGGACGATTCATGCCTGCACGTAAAGTGACGGTAGCTGAAGCGTCACAGGTATTGGAACGGCTGGCGAAGCTTCAAGGTAAGACAGATACGTTTATGAGTGGTAATCGCCTGTATTAGACGAGGAATCACTCATATCGTGACCAAACGAAACATAGGATGAAGATAACGGGTAATCGTGATTCAATGAACTAAAGATCAAAGGGACCTTCCATAGAAGGTCTCTTTTGATTTGCTTTGACAAAACTACAATGACGACAGAGCCTTTTGTGATACAATAGGGCGTGAGAACTTTGCAAAGAAGGGTGGGTTCCTTTCATGGGTAAGAACGGGAAACGAATTATCACCATACTGCTGGCAGGCTGTCTGATTGCTGTAGCATTACCACGTACGGTTGATCTGGATCAACTGTATGCTGCATCAGGGACATCAGATATATCCACGGCAACAGATTTGCGCCAGACCTTGCTTACCGCAATGTCACAGCGAACGGAGGAACTTGTTTTTACATACAAAGGCAATGTGAAAGGCCTCAAAAAACAATTACAAACCTCCATCGATGAGGCAATGAAGAGTGACCCCTATATCCAATACACCGTTAAAAGTTATGCATTTAATTATAAAGGCTCCAATGTGTCGGCCGAGGTGCATGTGACTCTCTCCTACCGGGAGACCAAGGAGCAGACCGATTATGTGAATCGTAAAGTCACAAACGTGTTGAAAGAGATCGTCAAACCAAGCATGACGGATCATGAGAAGGTCAAGGTCATCCATGACTGGATTGTACTTAACCTTTCCTACGATACTTCGTTGAAGAAATATACGGCCTACGACGGGCTTGTTACAGGCAGTACCGTCTGTCAGGGATATTCACTGTTGGCATATCGGATGCTGGAGCGAGTAGGTATCGATAACCGGATTGTGGAAGGTACAGCGGGCGGGCAGCTTCATGCCTGGAATATCGTGAGCCTGGACGGCAAGTGGTATCACATGGACACCACCTGGGATGATCCTACCCCTGACCGCAAAGGTAAGGTTAGCCACAGCTACTATTTGCTGAGTGATGATGAGATGGCACGTGACCATATCTGGACAGGCAAAAGCAAGTACCCCGCTGCGCCAGCCCCATATCGAGAAGCTTTATTAAAGCTGGTGAAGGCTGGAGATAGCAAAAAAGCCGCTTATCAGAAGCTGTACCACGCTCTGGACTATTCCCTGTATGATGAACAGGATGCGGTTAAAGGCCATGCTGCGCTGAAGACCAAGGTTCAGAGTAAGCTGAAGGAAGGCGGAACCTCGCTCACGTTCAGGTACAAGGGTACGGAGGCTGGGCTGATTGAAGATTTGCAGGATTTGTACCAACTTGGCATGAAATCGATATCTTATTATGTATCCAAAATGGAAGGTACTACGGATCTGCGCGTCAAAATTAACTGGACACTATAACAACCATTTGAACAGGATGCTCCGATTGAGGAGTATCCTTTTTTGTGTTCAATTTTGTGTTCAAAAACGAGGATTTTAGTGTTGTCTATTTTTTGTATATGTCGCTTTGCTATTCTAATCTTCGGCGTATGCCAACACTATGTACGAGGAGGATATGCAAACAATGAGGAAAAAAGTGAGCATAGTGATCATTGCTCTGTTACTGGTCACGCAAATGATGCAGGGTTGGATATTTACACCAACAATGCATGCTCAGGATGAATTAACTAATTTGCCAGCCAGTGCAATCAGCGATACAGCGTCAGAAGAAGGTTTGGCAGATTCGGAAGAGGTGGACAACGTTGACGTTGCTGCCACTCCGGAAGAAGAGGGGGAGGGAAACCTCAACCAGAGCAGTTTAGCAATGGCAGCTGCAGGTCCGGTAATTACAGATCAATTGATTACCAGTGTGCAGATGTACAATCAGGCACCAGAAGACAACGGGAATGGCACGATTGAAGTCAAAGGAGATAAAATCGGGGATATTCGACCACGCATTCAGGATGAGGTGGCTGTAGTCTTTACATGGGGACTTGCAGATGACAACCACAACTACAGCGATGGCTCTACGTTCACCTTTAACTTGCCCGATAAATTCATCATCGGATCGCAGCTTAAGGGTAATCTGGATGGCGGTGTTGGAGAGTATGTGGTGAATCCAGATGGCACAATCATCTTTACCTTTAATGAACTGATCGAGCATGCGAAGCTGGAAGGTAACTTCTACGTGTGGATCAAGTTCGATGAGAGCAAGATGGAAGATGGCTTGAAACAACAGATAGACTTTAGTTCCGTAGGGCAGGGCATCATTGATGTACATTTTGCCAACACAGCCGTAGATAAGTTGAAGAAATCGGGAAGCGCAAACAAAGAGAACTTCAACTCGGATGAAATTAAATGGACTGTAGATTTTAACCAAGGTGAGAAGGCTATGAAAAATGCTGTTCTTGCAGACACGTTCCCAACAGGGCTAGAGCTCAAGGGCGATATCGAAATTCGCGAATTGGAAGTGCAATTGAATGGATCTGTTAAAGAAGGCCCAGTAGTTCAAACGGAACCACAGTTTCCAATTCAATTGGGAGATACAGATAAGGCCTATCGTGTAACCTATACGACAAGTGTTAAAGCACCAACCACTGCTCCGTTCACTAACGTGGAGTATCAAAACCAGGTTGCGCTTACAACAGATCAGAGCGAGCACAACGAAACAGATATTGGCCGAGTTCGTGTGAGTTTTAATGAGCCTTTGAACAAATCAGGGCAAGATAGTGCGTATGATCCGGTGACACAGACGGTCACATGGAAAGTACAATATAACTACAATCAGCAAGAAATTATGCAAACGAATGCATGGATTGAAGACCGCTTTGATACGGCAAAACAGCAACTGATCAACAATTCCGTCAAAGTGTATCAAGTGGACATTAATGCAAGTGGAGCGGCTTCCAACAGAACACTGATCAATCCAAATGAATACACACTCGAAGCGATGGGTACAGGGTTCGATAATGGCTTCAAATTACATTTTAAGAATGATATTACAAAGGCCTATGAGATCGAATATGATACTCAATCTATTCATCGTGTGTATACAAACGACACCATTACGAACACAGTGAACATGTATGATGGTACTTCCAAAACAGGCCGAAGAGATATTCAGGAAGTCATTTTTGCAAAGAGTGTAAAAAGTGAAAACTTCAACACAAAAGAAATCGAATGGCAGATTGTTTTGAACCGTGATTTGCAGGACATGACGGATATCGTCATCACCGACAATTACGAAGGCAGACATATGAAACTGATTCCGGGTAGTCTTCAAGTGAGTGGTGTTAACAAAGAGGACTTTGAACTGACTCCAGACCCGGCTGATCCAACGTATGAAAAAGGATTCTCACTTCGCTTGAAAGACGGCGTAACGCTCAGTACGGAGCATGTTATTACTTATAAGACAAGCTTTGATCCCACAGCGGGTATGCCAACGAATGATGAATATCGCAACTCAGCCAAGATCGATTGGGAAGAGTCTGATGTAAAACAGACTTCGATTACAAAATCTGCTGCGGTCAAACCGCAGGACTACACGATTCAAAATGGTAACAAAAAGGGTGAATATAGCGCCAAAGATAAAAAGATCACCTGGACAATCGATGTAAACTACAATTTGTTTGATATTCAGGACGCAATCCTTAAGGATGCTTACACTGGAGACCAATCTTTCGTAGACAGCTCATTGAAAGTTCATGAGTTAGAGTTGCAGGGAGCCAATAATGTTACTGCTGTAGGTAGCGAGGTTCCGCTCACACCTGGTCAATTCCAGCTGAACCCGGACGGTAAAAGTTTTGTGTTGGATCTGGGTAACATGGGCAAAATGGCTTATCGCATTCAGTACCAAACAAGTCTGGATGGACCATATTCTGTCGCAGGCGCATATGCCAACCAGGCTGTTCTGACGGATGGTGAGGGTGGTGCAATACGATTTAATAGATCAGCCAGTGTTACACCTGCCAACGGTGGTGTATACGTGCGCAAAGCAGGCAAGCAAGAAGGTACAACGGATAAAGCATCATGGACGGTAAATATCAATCCAAGTCAATCTTTCATTCCTGCGGGTAATCAATTAACAGATACCTTGTCAGAGAACCAGATTTTATTGGCTGATTCATTGAAATTATATGCAACCAATTTACCTGCCAACAATTCAGGCAATGTATCCACCAAAGCTGGACTTGTTGATCCGGCTGATTATGAATTGAATGCAGAGGGCAATACATTTACCTTCACCTTCAAGAAAGATATCCATACCGCATTCATTTTGGAATATCAGTCTTATATTAATGCCGATCATGGCGCCCGAATTGAGAATAAGGTTGAATTTGCAGGCCAATCTTCCTCGGTAATCGGAGAAGGTAATCAGTCGGGAATCAAAGTTTCCTTAGCTGGAGCTGGTGGAGGAGCCTCTACAGGTCTGGGCAAAATCAGAATTCACAAAGTCAGTGATACAGGAGTTCCGCTGGAGGGGGCAATATTTGCAATCTATAATGCTTCTGGAACTACGCTTCTGGAAACATTGAAACCAACGGACGAGAATGGTGTGGTTGAAAGCTCCAGAAACTATCGATTAAACAATCTAACCAACGGTGTACCTTATAAGTTAAAAGAATTATCTGCACCGGCAGGATATTTGGTTGATCCTGAATATGGCTCTGCCTCAGGTAAAACGATTGAATTCAAGGATGCGGATATCGCTTTTGAAATTGAAAATAAAAAGATTCGTCAAGGGTTTGAATTAACCAAGGTAGATGCGGTGGACTCCTCCAAGACACTTAAGGGTGCAACTTTCGAATTGTACTCCAAGGACGGCGCAACGCGAGAGAAAATCGATGAGTTAACGACAGGGGAAGATGGAAGGATCGCCAAAGGTGGACTGTCGCCAGGGGATTATGAGCTGGTAGAAGTCGTGGCACCTGAGTTTTATCAATTGGATGCTACACCAATTCCGTTTACGATTGTAGAGAATCAGACGGAGAGTATTACATTGACGAAGTCTAATGCAATGGGTGCAGGTGGTAAACTTGTCGTTACCAAAGTAAATGCCAAGGATAAGTCCGTATTAAGCGGAATTGAATTCGAATTGCGTGATCGTTCCAACATTGTCATCGATACAAAAGTAACCGACCTAAATGGGGTCATTGAATTCGATGGTTTGGACTATGGTTCATATACATTGGTAGAGACCAAGGCAGAAGGCTTTGTTATTGAACAGCCGGAGACCCTTGTATCTATTATCAAACCGGAAACTCAAATAACCATTGAAAATAAAAAAAATGATCGTTCTGTGAAATTGATTAAAACCAATGCGGGTCGAACTCAGCACCTTCAAGGAGCTGTATTTGAATTACGGGCTCAGACTGCATTGATGGATGCAAATGGGAATTGGGAGTTCCACAAGGTAACAGGTCTAGATGAAGCTACATTGACAACCAATCAACAAGGTGAAATTGTACTTGAAGGCTTGGATATCAATAAATATCAGTTGGTTGAAATAAAAGCGCCTAACGGATACATGTTGGAAACAACACCCGTACCATTTGAAATTACGAACATACAAACAGAAGCCGTAGTTGTGGAAAAAACAAATCAGGTTATCCCGGTATCGGGTGGTGGGTCTAGTGGACCTTATAATCCGGGAACACCTACTACGGGTGTAACACCAGATCCAGAGAAACCAGTAACTCCGGAACCAGGAAAACCAAATCCGTCGGTTCCAGGCACAGTTGTAACTGAACCTACAGAGTCTGGGGGAGGAAGCGAAAGTCCGACAGATGAAGATTCCGGGGTAGTGACACCGACACCAGGCGATTCCAACGGTGACGATACTGCACCTCCAGTTGGGGATACAGATGCACCTGATGGGGATGGTGCACTTGCACCTCCTGCTGGAACGGATACAGATGGATCACAGGGCAATGGAAATTCCGCATCACAGCCAAACGGAAATTCTGGATCTCAGGGAATGCTGCCACAAACAGGTGAAGAGAGCACAATGGCTTACACTGCTGTGGGCATGATGCTGATGGCGCTAGGTAGCGCGGGATTCATGTACTTCCGCCGCAGAAAACAGCTTCATCGCTAGATCGAAACACGCAGTATCTAAAATTCATCGTGTGAGATAGAAATACCCTCTAGCAATCACTACGAAGACTTAGCGTCGACGTGTGAATATGCTAAGAGGGTATTTTTGGGTGATATTTAGGGAGGATCAGGTCCCCGTAACAGTTGGTTTCACTGCAATAGCTCTTACAATTAGGCGATGTGTTGGATTGACGAGTGGATCACAGGTAATCAAGGTAAGGACCTGTCCAAGCCCGGGATCCTCCAGCACAGATAAGTCAGTTGGCTCCACAACGGATATCTGATCTACCTTGTATTGAATAATCGTTCGATCTGCCAGGGTGACTTCCATAGAATCACCAATCTGTAGTTCTCCCAGACGATTGAACAGCCGTCCTTTTTTGTGGGCGCGATGAGCCGCTATGGCAGCATTACCTTTGTTCCCGATACGGGTGGTTTCAACAAGATGGGTTGCAGCTACCTTCATGTTGGCTTCCGTTGCACCCTCCAGAATCGGTAAGCGGACATCAATCTTGTCAATCGATAACACCCCCAACGTATCCGATGAGGCCTCTTGCACTGTACCTGTATTGTCAGTAGTTGGCTCGGCAGAAGCTGCATCCTGTATGCCTTGTTCGAAGGAGTGATTAAGCTTAGACAAGCCGTTTTGCAATTGCTCCAGATCGTTCATGACACGGGTTTGCTGCCAGTCATAATACGTTTCCCGCAGGAAAGGAAAGCTGATGATCAGGATGCCCAATAGAACGAGCAGAATAGAGAATTTTTTCATTATACACCAACTCCCATTGTCCAAGAAAAATAGTATACCTTTCTCTATTTTACTTACCGACCTATACAAAATATGGACAGGACGAAAGGACGTACAGGAATTGATCAGGGAAAGAGTAGACCCAAAACAAAACCTCCCCGTTTCACTACAGTAGGAAAACTGCAACGCCAAGGGGAGGTTTTTTTAATATGAAGTTAAATCGTATCAGCTGTATAAGCTGAACTAACCATTTACATGAGAACGTAGAGGACAGAAATAACGTGAAGAAGCGAAGCTAAAAGCTTTCTGCAAGAAAGCTACTTCGTAAGCATACGCTGCGCCTTTATCACCAGATTTTCACCTTTGTAAAAGTGAATCAAAAAATCTGGGGATAACAGCGATCGGAAGGTTATTCTGTCATCGAAGTGGCAAGTGTAAATATTGCTTCGTTAGTGCTTACCAGTTGGTGAATCGGTAGGTGTGAAATCACATTCCTGCAGCGGCACCACTTTGGTCTTTTTGATCCATTTGTAACCGAGCCACAACACCAGGAACAGGGGTACGCTCAAGTAGGCAACGATGGCTCCACTCCAGTCGATCTGATCACCCGTGAATGCCTGATAGTTCTGTCCGATGATCACGATGATACACAGGACAAAAGCAAAGATCGGCCCAAACGGGAACCAGCGTGCACGGTAAGGCAGATCGCTCAGATCCCTGCCTTGTGCAACGTATGCACGACGGAAGCGATAATGACTGATAGCGATACCCAGCCAAGTGATAAAACCACACATCCCGGATGCATTCAACAACCAGGTGTACACAATCCCATCTCCAAACAGGGAGGCAAGGAATGCCAACATACCAACGGCTGTTGTAAGCAAAAGTGCATTCATTGGAATGCCTTTTTTATTCAGCTTGCCGAGGAAACGAGGGGCTTTACCATCACGGGCAAGAGCATAGAGAACCCGGCTTGAAGCATACATGCCTGAGTTACCGGCAGAGAGTACAGAAGTCAGAATAACGGCATTCATGACGGAAGCCGCAATGGCGAGGCCAGCTTTCTCAAACACCAGTGTGAACGGGCTGACACCGATATTTTCCAGGTCACCTTTGAGCAGATTCGGATGAGTATACGGGATGATCAAACTGATCACGGTAATCGCCAAAATGTAAAAAATCAGAATGCGCCAAAATACCTGACGAATTGCACGAGGGACATTCTCGCGCGGGTTTTCACTTTCACCGGCAGCTACTCCGATAAGCTCGGTACCTTGAAATGAGAATCCAGCAGCCATGAACACACCAAGCACAGCGAAGAATCCGCCATGGATGGGCGCATCACCGATGGTGAAGTTGCTGAAACCAACGGCTTCTCCGCCCATAATACCAAAGATCATGAGCACACCAACGGCCAGGAAGATGATAACAGTAGCGACTTTGATAATGGCGAACCAGTACTCGGACTCTCCATAACCTTTAACAGACAACACGTTCAAGGAAAAGATCAGCACGAGGAACAATAAGCTCCATAACATGGATGAACTGTCGGGGAACCAGTATTTAATGAGTACAGTAGCGGCAGCAAGCTCTGCTGCAATGGTTACCGCCCAGTTGTACCAAAAGTTCCAGCCCATGGCGAACCCGAGAGCAGGATCGACAAAACGTGCGGCATACGTATTAAATGAACCGGAGTCCGGCATAAAGGTAGCAAGCTCACCAAGGCTGGTCATTAGGAAATAAACCATGATGCCAACGGCCACATAGGCAATTAATGCTCCACCAGGGCCTGCGGTTGAGATGGCGGTACCACTTGCGAGAAACAGCCCGGTACCAATTGAGCCACCGAGGGCGATCATCGTCATATGGCGTGCGCGTAATCCTTTTTTCAGGGAAGGTCCAGTTGTTGTTGGGTTACTGCGGTCTTGCATGGAAACACTCCTTCATTCGATATACTGATGTTTGCGATACTTGAATTCATAAAAACAAAAAGACCACAGGCATCAGCCTGCGGTCTTTAATATTTCAATGTCCGCACCATGTCCCAGATGATTAAGATAGCTCAACACAGAAGAATTCATACCTTATATAAAGGAAATGTACTTCCGTGACAGTTCTGCGCCTTTCGACAGCAGCCCCAGCTCACTGGACCGTATAAGGAACGTCCAGCGAGCTTCGGCGGGTACACCTTTCGGCTGATCTCATAAGCGGCTCCTTAGCGCCTCCATCAGCGTACTGATCGCACCCGCGACCTCTACCTCACCATCAATGGATGAGGTGTATCTATTGTCTATGAAATTATGAACAACACAACTTAACACCGTGTGTCCTGTTTAGTAAACAGACAATCAGTATAACGCGCATGGTTTTCCAGTGCAATAACAATTGTTGGATATGAGGTCTGAGAGACGACTATTCCTCTTTTTTGTTACGGCCAGCCATCTGCTGCCATACCGTTCCAGCAGCCTGTTCGCCCGATTCGATCCGCTCCAGAGCCATCTTGGCCTGCAGGCTGACTTCAAATTCAGGATCATCGGCTGCAACGCGCAACGCTTGCTCTGCTTCTTCAGTTCCGACCTCATAGAGAAAACGTGCTGCACGCCAGCGTACAAGTTTACTTTTATCGGATAACGTAGCTGTCATGGCTGGAGTGGCGGCAGGATCACCGATATCCGACAAGGTATCCCCGGCAGTCCGGCGTACCGCAGGAGAACTGTCCTGAAGTGCTTCATACAGCAGTTCCATCGCTTCCGGTGTACGAATGTCACCCAGGTATACGACAGCCAAGCGACGTATCTGCATTTTATTGTCATGCAAGGCATGGGCTACGAGAGGCAGTCTTTCTGCCGTAGGCTCCATGCTGTCAAATGCCGCATAGCGAACATTCCAGTCTTCGTTTCGCAGAGCCTCTTCAAGTTCGGCTCCATCCAATTCACGGCGGCGCTCGACGAACTCTTCGGATTTGGTACCATGTTCAATGGCCTGTTTAATGACTTGCTCCAGCCGTTCCGGCGGGTAAGCGGCTTCCAATTCCTGCTCGACTTCACGTGCAATATCAGGCAATTCACCATATCGAACACCGTAATCACTCAGTTTACGTTCTTTGATCATCGTTGCACTGGCGACTTCTGTTACGGCTTTGACAAAGCGGTCTGACAACGAAATTCGTTCTTCCTTGACCCCGGCCTTGACCCTAATTTGCATCGGTACACCTCGGAAGAATTGTACAAATACCTGTGCTTCTCCGAAGTGCTCGCCTGAACCATCTTCGGATTCAATCCAGTCCAGATCGATGCCGTGCTGTCCAAGGCGATTTTGGACTTCGCCCAAGATAACGGACCAGTCGGCATTCCCTTTACGATCAAGTGCGACAAAGTCTGTTGTGTGGAACACACTCTTTACACCGGGAATATGAAGCATCTGGCGAATGAACGCCGGAGCAGATCGTTCGTTGTCCAGTGTATATGTTTTGCGAATTCCGTCCTCCAGACGTTCATCGAGATGTAACATCATCGTATTTGGACTCGGTGTTGGTTCAATGGAAACAATATTCATCAATGTAACCTCCTATAGTACCAGATTCATCTTTAACTTCCCGTAAATTAAATCACACGGGTATTTCTCTATTTTACATCAATGTGTGGAATCTGCGAAATCATCCAGAAGTGAAGTGGACGTGTCTAACACTTAATGTGAAGAAGTGCGAAATTTGTTAACACTTCTTTCATGTTCACGCACAAACATTTTTAAACGAAAATTGGCACAATAAAGATAAGAATCAACTGGAGGTATACCTATGGAACCCATTACCGTGCTCTCGGATGGAAAACGTCGTATTGCATATGAGAATATTATTCAATTGTTCACGAACTGGATTGAGGACTCAACATCTGGTTCTGCGATAGAAACACATCGGGGAAGTTGGGAAAATGCCCGTTATTGTATTGTTGATTATCAGGTTGCCGAAGAAGCGGTGTCAGCAGCAAATGCCATTCGGGCTTTTATGCCACAACTTCCGTTACTAGTCATTACGGATTTCCAATCCCTTATTCGTAAGCGTCACCTGCAAGAAATTACAGGTACGGGTGAGATGAAGATGATTCTCTGGAATGAGCAAGACCCGAATCAACTCATCAAGGATATGGAAAATTGGTTTCATTCTTCGTCTATCCATAACTCAAAAATAGCCATACCACCCATCTTATCCATGAGATAAAAGAGGGATATGGCCAAAAGTGTTTAACTGTTTAATCGTTACGATCGTATTAGATCACATATTTATAGCCTGTTCCCCAAACCGTCTTAATATAACGTGGGTTCTTGGGGTCAGGCTCAATTTTTTTACGCAGACTTGAGATATGAACATCAATAGTACGATCCAGATAGGCGCGTTCGGAGCCTTTGATCCGATCCATCAATTCATTGCGGGTGAACACTTTGCCCGGATTTCGGTACAATTCCTTCATAATCTCAAATTCAATATGAGTGACCTCGATTTCAACGCCATCCACAAACAGAGTTCTCCTGTATTCATTCACATTCACATGTCCAGTAACCTCTGCCTGCTTATCTTCTTTTACCGGTTTATCCTTATAGGAAATGATTGATCTTCGCAGGAGTGCTTTAATCCGGGCATCCAACTCTTTCAAACTAAATGGTTTGCACAGAAAGTCATCCGCACCGTTATGCAATGCACGAAGTCGATCATTCAGCATGGTGCTTGCCGAGATCATCAGAATGGGCACAGTGGAGTGCTGGCGAAAGGCTTCTACGAGATCATTTCCATCCATTTCAGGAAGCATGAGATCCGTTACAACAATATCCGGCTGGAATTGTGGAAACAGTTGAAGTGCCTCGCGGGCATGATGAACCCGTTCAGTGATGTATCCTTCCTCCTCAAGAAAGAAAGCAATCATGTCGGCCAGATTTTTCTCATCTTCTATAAGAAGTACTTTGATAGTCATAGGGTCACACTCCTGGTGAAAATAATATGTTAAGAAAATGCTAAAAAAACAAGGTGAATTGCGAATAAATACCGCAAATTTTTTAATGTTTCTATCCCAAAATATAGGATGTATATGTAGAGAAAGAATACGCTTTTTGAATGAACTTCAATATTCTAGCATGAATGTAGTTTGGTTGCCGATCAATCAGAATTTCCCAAAGCTACACCAAGTACTAATTACAGTATAATGGATCAGAACGAGTTAAGGGGAAAAAAGTAATATTGTATCCGCTTAAGTTTATAGGGGGAACCAACGTTGTTGTTGAAAACAGAAGAAAAAATGGTCCATGAGGGCAATTGCTTATGGATCGTATAAAGGTAAGACTTATGCTAGATTGGGTCGTGTTGAAGCTGAGAATACCCTGGATTGGGACCAGCATTCTGATCATTCTGGGCTCATTAAGCACTATTTTTCCGTTTACTTTATTCTATGGTGTACAGTTTATGATTGGTAGCGCGGCAGCACTCATTGCTCTTCGTTTGCATGGGGCCATCTATGGATTTGTCACCCTTACAGTTATCCATCTCCTGAATACCGTCTTTGTCGGCTTTGTGCCGCACAATTTAACTGTCATGCTTGCCCACTTCATGGAATTAATTTGGATGCTCGGTTGGCAGATCCGCTGGAAGAATGGCAGCTTAATCAAGGCTGATGCTGTCTTTTGGGTAGTGATGTTACTTCCTGTTATCTATGGCGGGCATTTTATGTTGGGTCTAAATATAGACGATTTGAAGTATGAGTATATGTATATTGCTGTGATTGGTATGGTGAATGCGCTGATTGCGGGAATTGTAGTTGATTTTTGGATCACCACGGGTGAACACAAATCAAAACGCATGGGAACCATTCCACTAACAAGAATTGCGTTTAAATACGTAGTCGCCTTTGTGGTATTTGTTTCTCTCGTACTGTTATCCGCAGATAGCCGCAGACAATTGGGGCAAATGAATGATGCCATATTACGTGATATGAAATATGCAGCAACTGCGGTTGTTCAGGATCTTGATGAAGAGTACGTTACCTCTGAGAATATGGATCAGAATATGGCGCGTTATCATCATCTACTGGGTGTGAATGTGATTCTGCTGAATCGCAATGATACAGTCGTCGCTTCTGGTTTGAATACACTACAGGTGGGCGAGTATCTGGACATGGACAGATTCCGTCTTCTGAAGTCGAGGGATAACCTCATTCTGTTAAGTTCCGCAAATATCCATTACAGCGATGTATTGAATCATTGGAAACAAGCCTCTTTTATCTATGAAGCAGAAATGACAAGGTTAACACCTTATCGGGTATTCATTGTGACTGACTCGTCCGAGTATTACCCCCGAATCGAATCCATTTATCTGACCACGCTGCAATCCCTGTTCATCATCATCGTGGCTTCCATGATCGTAGCGGCTCCTCTCAGCAGTAAGGTTGTTAGCCCGCTGTTAAGACTGACCCGAATGACAGGCTCTCTTCCGAGACTGCTGTTTCGAAATGGGAAGATGGAGTGGCCAACCAGCCATGTAACCGAAGTACAGATCCTGATTGGTAATTTGCGCAAAATGGCCGATGTGCTGCTGGAACAATTCGAACAGATTCGTCACGACAAGTTAACGCTGGAGGACAGGGTTATCGAGCGTACCAAGGAACTCAAGAATAGTGAAGAGGTCAAACGTGCCATTATTGAATCCTCTATTGATGCGATTATCGCTGTGGACTCCAATGGGCTGATCGTTGAGTTTAATCCGGAGGCTGAAAGAATGTTTGGATTGCGTCGGGAAGAAGTGATCCTGCACAAGGAAGCGCCATCTCTTTTTCAAGGGGCCAGCTGCAAGGAGATCAAGAATTTGCTGGAGCGATTTGAATATGTTGAAGGTAAAAGATACACCATCGTTGAAGAAATTTCAGGTATCCGACGGGATGGTTCCGTATTTCCGATTGAGTACAAAATTGTTGAGATCCAGTTGGGCAAAAATGAGACATTATATAACCTGTTTATTAAGGATATTACGGAGCGGACCAGAGCAGAAGAAGATCGTGTACGTCATGCCCTTGCGCTGGAGAAGCTGAACTCGGAGTTGTTCAATGAGAAGATTGCCATCCAGGAACAGCGAGATATCAGTGAGCAATTTATTGAATCCGTACGAGAAGGGCTCGTGATGTCTGATCGATCAGGTACCATAACCATCGTCAATCGAAGGATAGAAGAGATGTTTGGTTTGGGTGATTTTATGGGCAGATCCATTGAGGATTTGGCGCAGGCGATTGATACGATGGTATTAACGGACAACTTCAATCTGATGGAACAGACGAGAGCATTCCTGAATGGAGAAACGGCGTTTATCGAGACCGAATTTATATTCAATAATGTGGATAAAAGTGTATTTTCCTTGTACATGAAGCAGATGGATGTCCCCGGTAAAAACCATGGGTTTCTGCTGGTGTTCCGTGACCGAACAGGAGAAGAACGGCTGGATCGGATGAAAAATGAGCTGATCAGTGTGGTATCTCATGAGCTTCGAACGCCTGTAGCCACCATTATGGGATATGTGGAACTTATGATGATGTATGACCTTCCGGCAGCTCAACAGCGGGAATTCATGCAGACCATCTCTTCGGAGGGCAAGCGGCTGAGCAGTTTGCTCGATGATGTACTCGATATTCAGCGCCTCGACAACGAAGGTATGACTTATCACATGACGTATGTACCGCTGGTGGAGTTGGTAGAAGGGGTTGCCGAACAGTGGAATATGAAGTCTGCCCAACGTATCTACGTGCATACGTTTAATGGAGACTTCTTTGCTTATGCGGACCAGAACAGGATGGTTCAGGTTCTGCATAATCTGGTGGGCAATGCAGTTAAGTATTCTCCGGGAGCCGATCGTATTGATATTACGTTATGGGAAGAAGAGGAATGGTTATGTCTTGATGTGCGTGATTACGGAATAGGTATTGCGGAGCAAGAGAAGGACATGCTGTTTAATAAATTCTATCGGGTCGATAATTCGGATCATCGGCAGATTGGTGGAACAGGAATTGGGTTGTACATTTCCCGTAAAATTGTAGAGGATCACAAGGGTACGCTGACTTTTATATCTGCACCGGACAAAGGAAGTACGTTCAAGGTCAGACTGCCCAAGCAGGACGTATTGGTGTGAATTTAAGATTGGATGAAGAAATGTATTTCACTTTTTTTATGAACCAAGTTTATGTACGAGACCTACGAATAGAGCCTTTGCCCTTCAGCGCGTGAGCGTGATAAGGGGAAAGGCTTTTTTTGTTTTTCAATTTCCCCGGATAAAAAAACAACTTCTTTTGCAAACTGTCTATAGAGCCATAATTTGCATCCCGTGCAAAAGGAGGACGGCAGGTATATGTTCCGTAAACAAGAGAAAACACTCATTATCGTCTGTCTGGTTGCAGCTGTGGTTGTGCTGTATGCCGTTGTGAAGAGCATCATCCGAATCATGAGTTATTGAGATACACGTTCAAGCAGAGTAACTGCTGTCGTACATAACGATTATGTGAAAGAGGAGTGTAACCATGTCATCCCTGGACCCTGTTTTGCTCAGCCGGATACTAACCGGCCTTACCCTGTTTGTACACATTATTTTTGCCTCTATTGGTGTAGGTGTTCCACTTATGATTGCCTTGGCCGAGTGGCGAGGACTCCGAACCAATGATATGCATTACACCTTGCTGGCACGCCGGTGGGCACGAGGTTTTGTCATCACCGTTGCCGTGGGCGTTGTTACAGGCACCTCGATCGGATTACAGCTCAGTCTGCTGTGGCCGATGTTTATGCGGGTAGCGGGGCAGGCAATCGCCCTGCCGCTGTTCATGGAGACGTTTGCCTTTTTTATAGAGGCGATCTTTCTTGGAATTTACCTCTATACGTGGGATCGTTTCAAAAAGAAATATACGCATATGCTGCTGTTGATTCCGGTAGCTCTCGGCTCATCTGCATCTGCGATTTTTATTACAACGGTGAACTCCTTCATGAACCAGCCTCAGGGATTTACCCTGATTAATGGCATCATGAAAGACATTCATCCGATTGCTGCCATGTTGAATCCGGCAACGCCAACCAAAGTGTCCCATGTACTCGCCTCATCCTACACCTTGAGTGCAGGTATCCTGGCGGGGATAGCCGCCTTCAGTTTGCTTCGGGGACGGGATCATGTGTATTACAAAAAAGCACTGAAACTCACGACGGTATCTGCGCTCGTATTTGCCATTAGTACCGTCATGATCGGCGATTCCTCCGGTAAATTTCTTGCGAAATATCAGCCGGAGAAGTTGGCTGCCGCAGAATGGCATTTCAAGACGATGAAAGAGGCACCGCTCGTTTATGGGGGGATTTTGGATGAGAACAATGAAGTGAAATACGCGATTGAGATTCCCTATGCACTTAGCATTTTGGCGGGGAATCGTCCCGATACGGAAGTGAAAGGTCTCGAAGAATTTCCGGCGGATCTGAGGCCACCACTGTCCATTCATTATATGTTCGACCTGAAGGTCACAACGGGAGTAATCATCCTGATGATTCCTGTGTTATATGTATTGCGGCGCTGGTTGCCAGGGCGTAAGCCATACCCCAAATGGCTGTTGCTTGGCATCGTCTTGCTGGGGCCTCTGGCCATGATTGCGATCGAGTTGGGGTGGATGTTCGCTGAAGTGGGCAGGCAGCCTTGGATCTTACGCGGATATATGAAGGTGGCGGAAGCGGCCACGACGTCAACTTCGGTAGGATGGATGTTAGTGTTGTTCATCTTGCTGTATCTGATCCTGTGTTTCTCGTGCATTCGGGTACTCAGCAAGCTGTTCCGCAACAAGGAAGCAGAGAAGGAACTAGAGTCTCTGGGGCTTGAAGGAGGGATCGTGCATTGAGTTTCGAAATTGCAGGCATCGCAATATTGTGGACGTTTTTGTTCGGTTACTTGATCGTTGCGTCGATTGATTTTGGCGCCGGGTTCTTCAGCTTTTATAGCATTTTGACCGGGCATGAGAACAAAATTCATAACATCATTCAGCGCTACCTGTCTCCCGTGTGGGAAGTGACGAATGTGTTTTTGATCTTTTTTGTGGTCGGACTGGTCGGGTTTTATCCGGACAGCGCCTTTTATTACGGGACGGCTTTGCTGGTTCCGGGTTCCCTGGCCATTGTACTGCTTGCGATCCGGGGCGTGTATTACGCCTACAATACCTATGGCAATCATGGGCAGAACAGCCGGATCTATATGGCATTGTACGGGGCGACGGGATTGCTGATTCCAGCCGTGTTCTCCACCATTTTGGCAATATCCGAAGGCGGGATCATTGAAGAGGTGGGCGATCAGGTGTTTTTTCGCTGGCGTGAATTTTTGACGAATCCCTATACCTGGTCGGTTGTTTTGCTTGCACTGGTTAGTGTGCTGTACATCTCGGCGATGTTTCTTTCCTATTATGCAAAACGGGCGGGGGATGAGCCAGCATATGAGGTGCTTCGAGAGTACGCGCTGCTCTGGAGTTTGCCTACCATTTTTGCAAGCTTTCTGGCTTTTCTGCAGATTAACAAACAGAATCCCGCACACTTTGAGCAGATGGTGAATATTTCGTGGATGTTCATCGCTTCGTTTATTTGTTTTGTCATTGCCGTGTCGCTGGTGTGGAAAAGTAAATATCTGGGTTGGTGTTTTGTTGCTGTCATGCTTCAGTTTGCCTTTGCCTGGTATGGTTACGGGCGATCCCACCTTCCGTACATTCTGTATCCTTACATCAATATTTACGACGGCTTTACGAATCGCACGATGGGGATTGCGCTCATTACAGCGTTTAGTCTGGGGTTACTCGTGCTCATTCCTTCGCTTGTGCTGATTATGAAGCTGTTCCTGTTTGATGCCAATTATGTGCGCGGTAATTCTGGTAAAAAGAAAGGATGAGTCTGTTCATGCACCCAAACATGTTCTTACTCATGACTCCCTTGATGGACCCACTATCTACTGAGGGAGTCACGGGGATACCCGGTATAACCGGATTGAGCTTTTTTGAGACATTCACCATTATGTACGCCCCTCCACTGATCATTGCGGCTGCTATTGTCTTTCTGTTTGTATATCTGGCCGTATATAAGAACCCAAAGGATTGATTGGTTGGTACGTCCATTCCCGTTTGGGGTAATCTGTTGTTAAGAAATGAGGAAGGGAGGAGGGCCCTTTCATGCCGAAAATCCGTTATAACAATATCGATAATGTAAGTACGGACAAAACGCTGAAGGAATTCAAACAATGGAGGGAGCAACGGCGGAGCAAAGTGAAGGACTACTCCTACACCGTGCCCAAACACCCGCCTGAACTGGATTATCTGCATGCCAACCGGGATGACACAAGTATTACCTGGATTGGTCACTCCACGTTTTTCATTCAATATTATGGATTAAACATCGTGACTGACCCGGTGTGGGCCGAAAAAATGGGATTTCAACGCAGGCTCGGTGCCCCCGGCATTCCGATTCAGGATATTCCACCGTTGGATGTGATTCTGATATCCCATTCCCACTATGATCATCTGCATCTGGCTTCCTTGCGTAAGCTGATTACAGCCAAGACGTTGCTCATCGTACCCGATGGTCTGAAGCGCAAGATGATTCGCAAAGGATTTCATCGATGCCAGGAGATGAAATGGTGGGATCATATGACACTTGGCGGAGTCAAAATAACTTTTGTTCCTGCACAGCACTGGACGCGCCGAACGTTGTTTGACACCAATACGTCCCATTGGGGCGGTTATGTATTGGAATCGAATCATTCGGCAACGACTTCAGCAACGGAAAGTGTTGCAACAACGAGCAATCAGGATGAATCATCCACGGAATCAGGGAAGAACGAAACATTCAAAACATCAGGCGGTCCGCCTGTGTTGTATTTTGTGGGTGATACAGGTTACTTCCAGGGTTTCAAAACGATTGGAGAACGCTTTGACATTGGTGTTACCCTGATGCCCATCGGTGCCTACGATCCGGAATGGTTCATGACTTCTCAGCATGTGACACCCGAAGAAGCGCTGCAGGGGTTCGTTGAATCCGGCTCACAGCTCATGGTGCCAATGCATTACGGCACATTCAAGCTGGCGGATGATACGCCCAAGGAAGCGCTGGATCGGCTGGAAGTTGAACGTGAACGTTTAGGCATTGGTAAAGAGCGGATTCGGGTGCTTGGTCATGGCGAAACACTCCGCATTCACCACGAGGAAGGTAAACAGGACTAACAAAAGTGAGCCAAATATGTTAATGTAGGGGTATGCCTGCATGAACAGTACATTTACCAAATCTTTAATAAGTAAAAAGCGGCCAATTTTCGAATTTGCCGCTTTTTTGTGTTATAATATGGTGCCAGAATAGGCATCGGGATATTGAATCCATGATTTACGCAACTTGCTATTCATGCAGTATGCAGATTAACCAATAAAGGATGGTATGCTTAATGATCAGTACAAGCGGCATCACGCTCCGCTACGGAAAACGTGCACTTTTTGAAGATGTAAATATCAAATTCACGCCAGGGAACTGTTACGGCCTGATCGGCGCCAACGGAGCCGGCAAATCAACATTCTTGAAAATTTTGTCTGGTGAGATTGAAGCCAACTCGGGAGAGGTGCACATCACCCCGGGCGAACGTATGGCCGTTTTGAAGCAAAACCACTTTGAATATGATGAGTATCCGGTTCTCGAAACGGTAATTATGGGTCATAGTCGTCTGTATTCCATCATGAAAGAGAAGGATGCTTTGTATGCGAAGGCAGACTTCACAGAAGAAGACGGTTTGCGTGCAGGTGAGCTTGAAGGGGAATTCGCTGAGCAAAACGGCTGGGATGCTGAACCAGATGCAGCGGCGCTCCTGATCGGTCTTGGCATTGTTCGTGACATGCATGACAAAAAAATGATAGAGCTGAGCGGAAACGAAAAAGTCCGTGTATTGCTGGCACAAGCGTTGTTTGGCCGTCCAAACAACCTGTTGCTCGATGAGCCTACCAACCACTTGGATCTCGAATCCATTCAATGGCTGGAGAACTTCCTGATGGATTATGAAGGTACCGTTATTGTGGTATCCCATGACCGTCACTTCCTGAACAAGGTATGTACGCATATCGCAGATATTGACTTCGGTAAAATCCAGATGTACGTAGGTAACTATGACTTCTGGTATGAGTCCAGCCAATTGGCACTTGCTCTGCAGCGGGATGCCAACAAGAAAAAAGAAGAGAAGATTAAAGAGCTGCAAGCCTTTATTCAACGTTTCTCTGCGAACGCTTCGAAGTCCAAACAGGCGACTTCCCGGAAGAAAACACTCGACAAAATCACATTGGATGACCTTCGTCCATCCAACCGTAAATACCCGTTTATCAACTTCAAGCCTGAACGTGAAGCAGGTAAACAATTGCTGACGGTAGATCGTATTGACAAATCCATCGATGGTGTGAAAATGTTGAATGATGTGAGCTTTGTGGTGAACAAAGGTGACAAAATTGCATTTGTTGGCCCGAACGGAAATGCCAAATCACTGTTATTTGATATTCTCATGGGTGAAACCGAAGCAGATAGCGGCGAATATACTTGGGGTATAACTACGACTCAGGCTTATTTCCCGAAAGACAACTCTCAGTATTTTGACGGTGTAGACATCACTCTCGTGGATTGGCTCCGTCAGTATTCGAAAGATCAGGATGAAACGTATCTGCGTGGATTCTTGGGCCGTATGCTGTTCTCCGGTGAGGAGTCCCAGAAGAAGGCTAGCGTACTCTCCGGGGGGGAGAAGGTTCGTTGTATGCTGGCGAAAATGATGCAGACAGGTGCAAACGCACTGATTCTGGATGAGCCAACGAACCACTTGGATCTTGAATCCATCACAGCACTGAATAACGGTATGATTGACTTTGACGGCACAATGCTGTTTACATCCCATGACCATCAGTTCATCCAAACGATTGCTAACCGGATTATCGAAATTACGCCAACAGGCATCATCGATCGCCAAATGAGCTATGACGAATATCTGGAAAGTGATGAAATTAAAGAACTGCGCAATAAAATGTATCCGGTAGAAGCTTAATCTAAGCATCATCTGCGGCACATGATTATAGGAACACCAAAGAACCGCAAGCCTCTGTGAAGAGGGCTTGCGGTTCTTTTTGTAATTCAATGGTTTCTCGGCGGCTTTAAGACCTAAGATCCACCAGTACGGCGACGTTGGTTGTTAGGCTTTTTGTTGTTTTGACTCTTCATCGCTTTAGGTCCGCCTTCAAAGTAGGCGCTGGATTGGTTACCAGAATTTGCTTGTTCTTTCTTTTGCGCCAGTTTTTGGCGTATAGCATCCTGCAAACTGACCTTTTTCGGTTCGTTATTTTCGCTCATCGTTATTTCCCTCCCGGTCTTACAGTGAGCCGTCCAGATTGGACGGGATGTACCTATTTTATACGTTTTATAAAAGCCCCACAAGGGCAACCTGATAAAATGCTCAAAACCTTTGGTTTTACCCAGGCCAACATTTTTTCTCAATAACTACAGCCCTGCCGTCTGGCAACTTTGTTTCGGCTTGCCTACAGCAATGCAACCTGGCAACACTGTTTCTGTAGACCCACACGCTCCGCATTTGGTAACATGGAAAAACCGTAATACGAAACGTTAAAGGGGTGTCGCCCGGTTTGAACGCTTATGAAGAAATTCGAAAAGGGGAGCGAGGGGCTTGGGTTAGTATCGTAGCCTATCTCGTCTTGTCCGCTTTTAAGCTGATCTGTGGATATTTATTTGCTTCCAGCGCCTTGCTGGCCGATGGTTTTAATAACCTTACAGATATTGTAGCATCCATTGCTGTATTGATTGGGCTTCGGATCTCCCAGAAACCACCTGATTCGGATCATGCCTATGGTCATTTTAGAGCGGAGACGGTTGCTGCTTTGGTAGCTTCATTTATTATGGCTATGGTTGGGCTGCAAGTATTGGTTGAAGCCGTTCGCTCCTGGTATGAAGGAGCCTTTGTTGCTCCAAACCTGTGGGCGGCAGCGGTGGCTGTAGTCTGTGCTGTGGTGATGTTAGGCGTGTACCGTTACAATCACCGTCTGGCAAAACAAATTAATAGTCAGGCTCTGATGGCTGCGGCGAAAGATAATCGTTCCGATGCCTGGGTCAGCATAGGCGCTGCAATTGGAATTATAGGTGCGCAGTTTGGACTTCCATGGCTGGATAAAGTAGCTGCCATTGCTGTAGGTCTGTTGATCTGCAAAACGGCTTGGGAGATTTTTCGGGATTCTACACATCGTCTTACCGACGGATTTGACCAGAAGGAACTGACGGATCTCAGATCCTCCGTAGCACGCGTTCCCGGTGTTGAGATGATCAAGGACGTGAAGGCACGTGTGCACGGCAGTCATGTACTTGTGGATGTAGTCATTGAAGTGGACGGAGGCCTAAGCTTGATTGAAGGCCATCAGATCTGTGACCGTGTTGAAGAGCGGTTGAAGCGATCGCATAACATCATGCATGTACATGTACATGTGGAACCAAAGACGGAAGAAGTCACAAGGAACCCTTGAACAGGGAGTGAACATCTTGGAAAATGAAAAGAGGACAGCCGCGATTGTGCGTGCTGTCCTCTTTACTTATCGTTAGAACGATTATACGATGTTATTGAATGGCAACGTGGATCCACGCTTTGCCTTTCCAAGTGTATACTTGTACCCACTCGCCGCCATCGAATCCATCAACCACTTCACCTGTTGTATCGATGACTTGGGAACCTAATGCACCGATTGGTTTACCGTTAGGTGCATCATAGAACCAAGTGCGCTCCAGAAGGTTCAGCAACATCGTTGGTGTCAGTACTTCATCACCTGGTTTTACGAGTGGCTCTTCAAACATTTTGTCATCTGTGCCGTAGGTTGCCCCAGTTACCGTCTCAGCAGTACCCTCTACTGTTTCTACAGCAGGTTTGTTGACTTCAACAGCTGGAGTTGTTGTGGTCGTTGTCGTTGTTGTAGCCTCAGTTCCTGTTTCCGGATTTACCGTTCCAGTAACCGCTTCCTCCGCACCCGCAGCGGCAGCCATCGAACCCATCAACGTTAAAGCAGCGGCAAAACTTACGATTTTTTTCATTTTGTTTTTCCTCCTCGGTAGGTATGTAAAATGTTGTCCTGATTACAAGTAACCAAGCAAGCACCCTTATGAATCACAAATTATAACAATATTTTCTTGCATTCTCCAGTGTCAACTGGCTCATATGTGGGTATATAGAAAGCCTGTAAATATCATACTTCAGTGGGATAAAACCGGGTTGGCTATCTCAAAAAGGTCCTGTTTTTTTTGGGATTCATACGAGAGCGGATTGGAATAAAGCAGAAGGGAGTGCAATACATAATATAGAAAAGTTGACCTATGCCTGAACGCACAAAAGCCAATCGGCTTGGGAGCACGATCGGCTTTTGTATGTAATCGTTTAGTAAACACTCAGACATATCAGAGCCTGAGGTTATCGCATTCGGCTACGTCCCGTAATCAGGGAGATTACGAACAGTACAACAAAGATGAAGAAGAGTACTTTCGCGATTGAAGCAGCTGCTTCAACAATACCGAAGAATCCAAAAATACCTGCTACCAGTGCAATAATTAGAAATAATACAGACCATTTCAACATAAGTATTCATCCTTTCGTATAATTGATTGTGGAGTGAGTTGTGTTCACCTCACCGCCTTGTGTAGTCTAACTTTAACCGAGTGCTAACCGCTTGAAACATTGGTTTTTTTTCCAAGCGAAGGCATATATGAAGGGATATATAATATTGTTTCGTCCGGGAAATCGCCGGGTAACTATAGCAATAACAAACTGATGCACATATGGAAAGAGAGGTTCTTCTATGATCTATCAAATTAGCGTGGCCCTGATTGCAGTGGCATTTGCAGTACTGGTATTCTTTTTAATTCGTACCTTGAAATCCGCTCAGGGTTCTTTGGACAATGTCTCACAGACATTGCAGGAGGTACAGAAAACCATTGACGAACTTAGTTATGAAGTGAAGCAGACGGTAAGACATGCCAATGATATTACGGTGGATGTACAACACAAAATGAAAAAAATTGATCCTGTTATGGAATCTGTTGAGAATCTGGGAGAAGTGTTGAATGAAGTGACGGCAGCAGCCAAACAAGTTTCCACAACGCTGATGGCGAAATTTCAGACCAAACGTAACAACGCTGAACAGACCAAGCATGCTGAAGCGGTTCATGTAACTGCACCGCCTGCTACATCAACGGATCGTACCCTGCAATCCTATGAAGCTACATATAATGGTGAAGCTAAGGGCGGGAAAAACTGGATGAAGTATGTTGATGTTGCAGCGAATGTATGGCAACGGATGCGCAAGTAACATGACCGCTTTATAACCATGAAGAGGCCTTCAGAGCGGTGATGAACCTGATGAAAGGGTGAGAATCATGATGAAACTACTGCTTGTGATGTTTAGCGTAATTTCTCCCTTTTCCGTTCAACCGGCAGCGGTACCCGCTGCTCACGATATGCAATGGACGGCAATGGAAGAGAAGGCGTCAGAGGTAACTCTGGCTGTTGATCGATCCGAGACTTTCCAGCATTTTCGGACTCTGAATGGCATTTCTCTGGATGACACCATGGATGATTTGTTGGCCAATAAGGGCCAGCCGGGGCATAAGCAGGAAGATCCTTATCTGGGATGTCCTGAATATCACTTTCATGATGTGAAGGTTGGCTTGTGTGAAGATACGGATGTCATTCAATATGTGCATATCGATGCATCTGAGAATCACATCATGTTAAACGGAAAGAGAATTGAGATGAATATTGAAGCGATCCATCATGCTCTCGGGAAACCTTATTATGTGGCAGAGGACGGAGAAGTGTTTCTCCGTGGAGACCAGGCTCTGAAGGTATATATGAAGTCAGGATCTCATCAGATTGAAGGCATTGATCTTTTTGATGACACAGTTTCCTAGGATTGGTTATTACCAAATCGTTTCAAACCCATATAGTATGGTTATATACTAAGTAGCTTGATACAGAAGATTAAATCAGAGGAGAGTGGAAACGATGAATTCAACCAATGAGCAAGCTTATGCAAAAGTGGTAGAAAACGGAGTCCAGGCGGTAGAAGCGGTGAAAGAATTGCAGATTACCGGATACCTTGCTGATCAAATCTTTGTTCTCGCCCATGAGAAGGATCGTACAGATCGAATTGCCGATACAGCAGATGCCAAAGAAATTGGCATAAAGGAAGAAGGCGTATTTGATTCCTTGGCGAATCTGTTCCGCTCACGTGGTGATGAACTCCGGGCCAAAATTGTTTCGATGGGGTTTACCGAAGCCGAAGCGGACTTCTACGAGAGTGAACTCGACAAAGGTAAAGTACTCGTTATTGCTAAAAAGAAAGATTAACCCGATAAGTTGAAGTTTGCTGAACATGGACAAGCTTCTGAATCATTTATGTAAAATGCTTAATCAAAAACATAGATAAGGAATGGGGCTTTTCCCATTCCTTATCTATGTTTTTGCAAGTTTGGAAGCGGGATCAGGACGCTGCAAAAACAGGGTGAGTCGCGGGGATATTCCCCTACGATGGTGCCATTTACTGATAGAAGTTTTTTGTTTTTACGATTATAGTTATACTAGGAATTATTATGTCTACTGCCGTTTTGTATGCAAAATTTGTATAATCAACGTTTGTTTTAACCTAATAAGAATCGACAAACCCGGACGCCACAGATAAGGAGATATCAATGAGAATACTTATTGTTGACGACAATCCGACGAATGTCATTATCATTCGAGAAATTCTGAAAAAAGAAAACTATCGTGACATTGTAACGGCGAGTTCCGCCATGGAAATGTTTGAAGTGTTGGGAATTGGGGAGGAAAGCAACGAACTTCGTCCAAGACCGTCGGATATTGACCTGATTTTGCTAGATATGATGATGCCCGAGATGGACGGTATCGAAGCCTGCAGTATTGTGCAGAAATTTGAGAATCTGAAGGATATACCGATTATTATGGTGACTGCCATCGGAGACTCCAAGAAACTTGCCGAAGCATTGGATGCAGGTGCATCTGACTATGTGACCAAACCGATTAATAAAGTCGAACTGATGGCCAGAATTCGACTCGCACTTCGTTTGAAACAGGAGAAGGATTGGCATAAAGAGCGTGATCAACGTATTCAGGATGAGCTCAAGTTGGCAGCGATGGTCCAAAATGCTGTATTAAGTCCGGCAATTAGGGACCCGTTGTTCCAAGTGCATGCCATCTATAAACCATCCTTTGAGCTTGCGGGTGATCTGTATTCTTGGTACCCCCTTGGGGAAGGCCGTTACGGAGTACTGCTGCTCGACATGATGGGACACGGGATATCTTCATCCCTGTTTACCATGTTTATCGCTTCTGTGTTGAAAGATACGGTTACCACTTATGTGGATCCAGAGAAGGTCATTCAAGAGTTGAACCGTCGTTTTAACCAGCTCCATCTGGAAAAACAATTGGTGCAGTATTATTTCACGGCAATTTATCTGGTCGTTGATACACGGATGAAACGTATTGATTATGTTAATGCGGGGCATCCACCTGCTTTATTTTTCCGAAACGACGGCAGTGTCACCACATTTGACAGCGTCTGCTGTCCTGTTGGTTTATTTGACAAGATGGATATTGAACCACAAACGATCCATTATGAGGGTGACGGGCATATTGCACTCTATACGGATGGATTATTGGAAGCTGTTCAGGGCGGGCAGGAAGAACAACATGAATTCCTGATCGAAAAACTGACCGGCTCACATCAGTGGAATGAAGCTGCTATGCAGGCCATGTTTTTTGACGACGAAATTCCCCAGGAGCGGGATGATGATAAATGTCTGGTCTGGATTACTTTGAATAAAGGGGCGGGGGCTGAATGAAGATCAGGAATAAACTGCTGATTGGTTTTACCGCTCTGATGGCCATTTTGATCGTGCTCACGTTTGTGAGTTATGAACGGTTAAACAGCAGTAATCAACAGATTGATCAGATGTATCAGGAACGTTATCTCAAAGTAAGGTTCACTTCTGCTGCACGTGGAGAGGTCAATGATATAGCCAAAGTGCTGGCTAACTTGTTATTGAATCCGAACAATTCGATTAATGCTGCTGAGGGTGACCTGAAGGAGATGAAGGATCGGGGGGATGGTTACCTCGCAGAAGTGAGAAACCGGGCAGACAGTGCACCTGAACATCAACTGGTGGATCGTGTGAATACGGCGTGGACCGCTTATACATCTTATGCAACGAGACAGATCAACCTGATGTCCCAAAACCGGGTAGAAGATGCGAATAACTACCGCAATTCAACAGGACTCGCGGTGCAAAAAGAAACTGTGGATAGTTTGAATGCTCTTTCACGTTATCAGGACCAAGAGATTGATGCTGAGATCAAGAACGCTAACGAAGCGTATACGAGAGCAGTACAGATCACGATAAGTATCATGATTGCCGGGTTGTTGCTTGCATTGGGTGTCATTCTGTGGGTGCTGCCGAGTATTACACGGGGTCTGAACACTGTATCTATGATGATTACCAGCTTTGGTAAAGGGCGTTACCGAACCATTCGGCGCATACAGGTCAAATCAACCGATGAGATTGGTCAGATTGCCAGTGTGTTCAAGGATGTATCCAGTGATCTGGAAGAAAAACTGGAGATCGAGAGGGCTTATGTGCAGGCTCAGCAGGATCAAAACTGGATGAGTTCGAACATCGCAAGAGTCCCGGAGCTGCTTCGGGGGATTGGCTCCATTCGCCAAATTTCACAGATGTTTATCAGTGAGTTCACACCTGTGCTTGGTGCTCAGTTGGGTGTCGTCTATCTGATCGATGAGGAGAAACATCCCGACGAACTGAGACGTTACGGTGCATACGCATTTGAAGAGAACGAAGATGTTGGTAAGGAAATGTATCGCATCGGGGAAGGCCTGATTGGTCAAGCCGCGCTGGATATGACACCGATTATTCTGGAAAATACGCCCGAAGATTACGTGCATATTGGTTCAGCTTCAGGCTCAACACGTGCTGCGGGTATCATGATCTATCCTGTCGTGTTTGAAGATGAACTGATTGGTGTAGTTGAAGTGGCTTCCTTTGAAGGTTTCAATGAACTGCACAAGCAGTTATTCACACAACTGATTATGAACCTGGGCGTAATTTTGAACAACGTTCGACGTCGTTTGCGTGTGGAGGAGCTGCTACGTGAATCCCAGGCACTGACTGAGGAACTGCAGGTTCAATCGGAAGAATTGCAGACACAGCAAGAAGAACTTCGTCGTTCCAATGAGAATCTGGAGGAGCAGACAGAGGCGCTTAAACGATCTGAGGAGTTGCTACAGCGTCAGCAGGAAGAACTGGAACATTTTAATACGGAACTCATTGCCAAGACGCGGGCGCTTGAAGAGCAGGTGCGTGAAGTTGAAGAGAAAAATGACGAAATTGAGAAAACGAAGACACAGTTGGAACAGCAAGCTACACAGCTGTCGATGACAAGCAAGTACAAGTCCGAATTTTTAGCGAATATGTCACATGAACTCCGTACACCATTGAACAGTCTGCTCATATTGTCCCAGTTATTGTCGGAGAACAAAGGTGGAAATCTGACTGACAAACAGCAGGAATATGCGCAAACCATCTACATGTCGGGCGCGGATCTGCTGAAGATGATTGATGAGATTCTGGATCTGTCCAAGGTGGACGCAGGTAAGATGGATATCAATTATGAGACCGTACGAATGGAAGAGCTGACCAGCTTTGTTCAGCAGAACTTTGGACCGATGGCGAACAAAAAGGAACTGAACTTGAATATTGATTTCGACAGCGATCTACCGGAATGGGTGTACACCGACAGCCATCGCGTCAAACAGATTTTACGGAATTTGTTGTCGAACGCATTTAAGTTCACCAATCGAGGTTCGGTTAGTCTAATTGGACGACGGATGAAACCGGAAGAACTGCCGGGTTATATGAACACCAATCAGGAATATCTCGGATTCAGTGTAAAAGACACCGGCATTGGTATTCCATCGGACAAGACGGATCTGATCTTTGAAGCGTTCCAGCAAGTAGACGGGACCACAAGTCGGAAATACGGTGGAACTGGTCTGGGATTGTCCATTAGCAGGGAACTGGCACGTTTGCTTGGTGGTGCAATACAGGTGGAATCATCCGAGGGAGAAGGTAGCTGCTTTACCTTATACCTGCCGGATAATCATGAAGAGGAAGCCTTGGCGGAGGAAGGTGCTTCAAGAGAAGCGGCTGTTTCCTCAGAGGATCTTTATGAAAAGTCCATCGAAGCACGGACCATGCTTTCAAGTCATCAGTCCATTCTCTCTCCTGATCCGGAGCGTAGCGTGGGTACAGATCTTTCTCCTTCCCATACTCCAGATGTCACGCAGATCGAAGATGATCGGGAGAATCTGATGGAAGGTGACAAAATCCTCCTCATCATTGAGGATGACGTGAACTTTGCACATATTTTGATGGATATGGCGAGAGGAAGAGGATTCAAAGCTCTTGTTGCCCTTCAAGGTGATAAAGGACTTGAAATGGCACGTCAATATTTGCCGGATGCCATTATCCTGGATATTCAATTGCCGGTGATGGATGGTTGGACCATTCTGGGCGAGCTGAAGAGCAGTTCGGCAACACGCCACATTCCGGTTCATGTGATTTCAGTCATTGATGATATGAAGCAAGGTCTGATGATGGGTGCCATTGCGTATCTGAAAAAACCTTCGAGCAAGGATTCACTGGATAAAGCATTCTCGCATATCAAATCATATACTGAGAATCAATTGAAACGACTGTTGATCGTCGAAGATGACGAAATTCAGCGTAAAGCCATTATTGAATTGATTGGTCATGATGATGTTGCAATCACTGCTGTGTCGACAGGTAGTGAGGCGTTAAATGAATTACACAGCCAGCGTTATGACTGCATGGTACTGGATCTGATGTTAACGGATATGACCGGTTTTGAGTTGCTCGACCAGATTCGTGATGATGAATATCTGAACGATCTGCCGATTATAATTTATACAGGCAAAGAACTGGATTCCAAGGAAGAAATGAAGCTGCGCAAATATGCGGAATCCATCATTATCAAAGATGTGAAGTCACCGGAACGTCTGCTGGATGAGACCACTTTGTTCCTGCATCGGGTAGAAGCCAATTTGCCGGAAGACAAGCGTCGAATCTTACAGAAACTACACAACAAAGAAACGTTGTTTGAAGGCAAGAAAATATTACTTGTAGATGACGATATTCGTAACGTATTTGCCCTTTCAAGTGTTCTTGAAGGCTATCGGATGGATGTGACGTTTGCTGAGAACGGCCGAGAGGCTTTGGAGATTTTGGACAAAAATCCGGAATTTGATCTGGTACTGATGGATATGATGATGCCAGAGATGGACGGTTATGAAGCGATGACACGAATCAGACAGATCCCGCAGTTTGAAAAGTTGCCGATTATTGCGCTTACGGCCAAAGCCATGAAAGAGGATCGCGGCAAATGTATTGAGGCCGGAGCATCTGATTATGTGAAAAAACCGATCCAGACAGATCAATTGTTATCCTTAATGCGCGTATGGCTGTATTCGTAAGTTCATTATTCGTATGTTCATTGTTTGGGTAATGAAAGACAATACGACGAATACGCAAGTAACAAATGAAGAAGTGGAGAGAACTTATGACACCGTGGGAACCTACCGAGACGGGGGCAGATTTGGTCCGTATGCCGCAAGATGAAGAACGCGAGCTGATTGAGATTGAGTTGCTGTTGGAAGGCATGCACCGTTTATATGGATATGATTTTAGAAACTATGCACTGCCATCCCTCAAACGAAGAATCTGGCATCATGCACATGCTGAAGGTGTTAAGAGCATATCCGGCTTGCAGGAGCGTGTTCTTCATGACCGTTCCGCGTTTGAACGTTTTGTACAGAACTTATCCATCCCTGTAACGGAAATGTTTCGAGATCCTTCGCTTTTCCGAATGTTTCGGGAACAGATTATTCCTATCCTGAGAACCTACCCGTATATCCGAATATGGCATGCGGGATGTTCTACAGGAGAGGAAGTTTATTCCATGGCCATCATGTTGCATGAGGAAGGACTGTATGACAAGGCAAGAATCTACGCAACGGATATGAATGATCGCTCTTTGCAACAGGCCAAAGAAGGCGTATATGGTATTGAGAAAATGAAACTATTTACTACAAATTATTTGGAGGCAGGGGGTACCAGAGCCTTCTCCGAGTACTATACAGCGAAATACAATTCGGTGATATTTCATCCTTTTCTAAGGAAGAACATCATTTTCGCCGAGCACAACCTGGCAACAGACCGGTCATTTAACGAGTTTAATGTTATCTTTTGCCGTAATGTCATGATTTATTTTAATGATGAACTGCGGAACCATGTGCATGGGCTGTTTCATGAGAGCTTGAGCCACTTTGGTATTCTGGTTCTGGGGTCGAAAGAATCGATACATTTTACAGAGTTCAGTGATACCTATGAGCCGTTAGACCGGACCGAAAAAATATACCGGAAGATCAAATAGGGGGTTAGGGTTAGCCATGGGGCTCAATGAACCAATCCACATATTATTGGTAGATGACCGCCCTGAGAACTTGCTTGCTCTTGAAGCAGTTCTGGAATCGGAACAATATAAACTCGTTAAGGCAACTTCCGGAGAAGAGGCACTCCGCTGTCTGCTAAAAGACGAATTTGCGGTTATCGTTCTCGATGTGCAGATGCCTGGAATGGACGGAATTGAGACAGCAAAGTTAATTAAGGCACGGGACAAGTCCAAGGATGTGCCGATTATATTCATCTCTGCGAATAGCAGAGAAGCGGAGCACTTGTTTGCCGGATATTCAGCCGGGGCCATTGATTACATGGTTAAACCATTTATTCCTCAGATTTTGAAATCCAAAATCGAGGGCTTTGTGGAGATGTTTATCACCAATAAACGTTTGAAGACACAGACCATGCTTCTTCACCAGAAGACACAGGAACTGGAGAAGATGAACCAACAACTCATTCAGGCCAAGGAAGAAGCAGAAATTGCAGCCAATGCAAAGACTGAGTTCCTGGCAATGATGAGTCATGAGATTCGTACACCGATGAACGGAGTTATCGGTATGGTTGATCTGCTGATGGAAACGGAACTGAGGGAAGATCAGAAGGAATATGCAGACATCGTTCGTCGCAGTGCAGATGCACTCGTTACGGTCATCAACGACATTCTTGATTTTACCAAGATGGAATCCGGCAAAATGGAACTGGAAGAGCATCCTTTTGAACTTGTCTCCTGTATTCGGGAAGTGTTGGGATTGTTTGCTGCAGAAGCAGGCAAAAAGAATCTGGAACTGGATTATTTCCTGGAAGATTCTGTCCCTGAATTAATCTATGGAGATATGGCAAGGCTACGTCAGGTTCTCTTGAATCTTATTGCCAATGCAATCAAATTTACAGACCAGGGTGGCGTATATTTGATTGTGTCAGTGAATGAAGAAAAAGACGGACAAATGGCATTGGAGTTTGCTGTTAAAGACACCGGGATAGGTATCGCTTCAGACAAAGTGGATCGCCTGTTCCAGCCTTTTTCCCAGTTGGATACATCCATGACACGTAAATACGGTGGAACTGGCTTAGGACTGGCAATATGCAAGACTCTGGTGGAAATGATGGGTGGACAGATCTATCTGGATACAACAGAGCAACGGGGAGCGACGTTTGTATTTACAATTCAGGCGAAACGTTATGTAGAAACTGAACTGGTCCAGAGGAACGGGGAAGAGAAACCAACGGATGTGAAAAATGAGAATAAATATCCTACGGTATTAATTGTGGATGATCATCCGATCAACCAGAAGTTGATGGCGATTATGCTCGGTAAGCTGGGGTTGCTCTCAGACATTGCTGAAGATGGGCAGAGCGCACTCGATATGGTAAACAGTAGCCGTTATCCCTATGACTATGTGTTTATGGATCTGCAGATGCCTGTGATGGACGGTTTGGAATGTACACGGCGGATTCGAGAGAGTCTGACCCAGTCTAATCAGCCAATCATTATAGCCATGACTGCTAACGTGATGGAAGGTATTCAGCAGCGCTGTATTGCTGCCGGCATGGATGATTATATTAGTAAACCGGTGAAAATGGGCAATGTAAAACAGAAAATAGCCCAGTTTCAGAAACAACGACAAATGTTAGACCCAGGCCCTTCAGCCATGAATCAGGCCAATTGAAACATTTTCCAAACTTCTTTCTGATTCACTCGTGCTGAAGTTGGGTTATTAGGTAAGGAAACCATTGATCAGGAGAGAGATGTCTAATGAATACAAATAAAAATGAAAAATTCAATGCAAGAACTGAAACTCAGGACGGCGTGTGCACGGTGTATCTGACTGGCGAACTGGATTTGTCGGTTGCTCCTGACTTCCGCTTGGTGATGGAGCCGCTCGTGGATAACAAGGAACAGGATCTTGTGATTAACATGAAAGAATTGAAGTATATCGATAGTACAGGGATTGGTATCCTGTTATCTGTTCTGAAGGCCAGACATGGAATGGAAGCTCGCTTTGAAGTACAGGAAGTTCCTGCGCAGATTCAGAAACTTTTTGACATGACGGGCATCGCCAAATTCTTTGTCACACAGAAGAATTCCCAATAGGAAAGGATCGAAAAAGGAATGAATGCAGAAGTTCAAAGAGTCACCCTTAATTTACCTGCGACAGCTGATTACGTTGATATTGTAAGACTCAATCTCTATGGAGTAGCATCCAAAATGGGATTTTCCTACGAAGACATTGAGGATATGAAAGTTGCTGTATCCGAGGCCTGTAACAACTCTGTATTGTATGCCTACTCACACGAAGGCGGCATGGTTGAAGTTGTATTCGAAGTGGATGGCGAAACATTGTCCATTATTGTCAAGGACGAAGGTGCCAGCTTCGAGAACATGAACCCTGCTGTGTCACGTGCCGGTCTACACGACAAAGAACTGACGGAAGCACAGATTGGTGGACTTGGGTTCTACCTGATGCAAGCCTTGATGGATGATGTCAGTGTGGAAAGTGAGACGGGCAAAGGTACGAAAGTAGTACTCGTAAAACGTCTTGCAAGAAGTGAGGAGAAAGTATGAATGAAAAAGTGACTCCCCCAGAGTCCATGTCTGAAGCTATAGGTTTGATCTGGGAATACCAGCAGACCCTAGATAATGAAATTGCAACAGTTCTCATCCGTAAATATGAACCAATGGTCAAGATGGCAGCAGGCAAAATCGCTCGGAATCGCCCCGATCTATACGAAGACTTGTATCAGACCGGGCAGATGGCTTTGATTCGTTTGCTTAAGCAATACGATATCAACCTAGGTATTCCGTTTGAACCTTATGCCATGAAGAGCATGATCGGTCATATGAAGAACTACTTGCGTGATAAATCCTGGTATATTCAGGTGCCCCGGAGGATTAAGGAAAAGGGAGCCCTTGTGCAACATGCCATCGATGAGTTAACCGTTAAGCTGGAGCGCTCACCCGGTGTGAACGAAATTGCTGAATACCTTGATCTGACTGCAGAAGAGACAATTGAAGTTCTGGCTGGTCGGGAATGTTACCACTATGTATCACTGGATTCTCCTTTATCTCAGGATGACAGTGCAGCAACATTGGGAGAACTGATCAGTGCAGATGTGAATGACTATGATTCGGTCGAAAAACGGATGGACTTGCAACAGGCATTGGGACAATTGAAGGAACAAGAACAGCAGGTACTTATTCTAGCATTCCAGGATGGCCAATCTCAGCGGGCAATTGCCCAAAAGCTTGGTGTTTCACAGATGAGTGTTTCTCGGATTCAGAAGCGAGCTACAGAGAAACTGAAACAGATCATGTCTAATGCTTCAATGTTATGACAAATGGAACCCTAATGTTGTTGAGCACGGCATAAAGAAGGACACGTCAATGCGCTGAAATGCATACGTGTCCTTTTTGGGATCAAAAAGATCTGGGGATGCAATGAAGAACATGAGTGCAGGAGTGGATAAAGTGATTGTGAACCAAATCAAGTTGGAAGCTCGCCGTGACAAGTTATCTTGCTCGGACCATTGGCAATGGTGGGATTGGGTTGCACCTGACACCGATAGCATGAACGATGCGTTGGGGGAGCTGACAGAGGCGTTTCCGGATATGCGGTATTGGCTTCATAAGATTCCGGAAGTGGAATCGAATTATTTGTCCGTCCGTTTCGTGAATGGTACAGAACCAGTCATATTTGGTTCATTGTTGTATGCGGTCAAGAATGAGAGAGATGACAAACGTCAAGATAATCAGATGTTTTTCTATGTCGATCGCAATAACCTGGTTACCTTGAATATGGATGACAATACACGAGGTATTATGAAGACGGATGAACGTGCCCATATGTTACAGCAATGTAGTGAAGCCAGGGACGGGATGTTTGTACTTTTTCGAGCTATACTGCATTACTACCATGTGGGGATGGATCATTTTGAGATGAACCTGCGTGATCTGGAACGGAAGATGGAATCCCGCAATGCCCGAACTTTAATGGACCAGATTCTGGCCGCCCGATTTGAACTGTTATACTGGAGCAATCTGTTTATCCCCTATTCGGAACTGATGGCTGCTGCCCATGAGGCTTATCTCAGTGAAATCAACGAAAATCGATATTTCCAGCAGCTCCAACATCGAGTAGAGCGAATGGAACGTTTGTTTAGTCACTACGAGAAAGAGATCGATACGTTAATCTCCATTGATAATGCGATCTCAGGTGTACGTGGCAATGAGATCATGAAGACGCTGACCATTGTTACTGCTGTGTTCATACCTGCCACGGCAGCTGGCGCGATATGGGGGATGAACTTTGAGAACCTGCCCTTTATCGACAAATCATGGGGAGTTGTACTGGTCCTTGTTGTCATTATCTTAAGCATGATCAGCATGTATGTATGGCTGATGATGAAAGGCTGGACAGGAGATCTGCTCAAAGTGAAATCCTCACAGCCTTCAGCTGAAGAGACAGAGAAAAAAGGAGCAACGGAAAAACGTAAGGGATAGCCTACTGTTGGTTAGTCCTCTTAGTTTTTGTAATCTTCAATATAACCAAGCAAGTCAGCGATATATTGGCCCACAATTGGCATATTCACGAATTGGCTGAGAATGAATGCCAGCAAACCGAGAACAACAAAGGTACCCACAGTCAGACCGAGACCTCGTGCCATGCCCGCTGTAAAATTGGTAATAATCCGCTTTTTGGGACTGCTGTAATTCTCAATAATATCCTTGATCTGTGCTCTCTCCAGACTGTCCGCAATCTGGTCCAGACGTGTGTTCAATCGTTTTACCTCGTGCCGCAATTCAAAAGGATGCTCGCTTGTATCATACTGCTGTGCCGGTGTTCCTCCCGTAATTGGAGTATTACCGTTGATTGTAACTTTACTCATATTATTTGTCCTCCTCAACTCTCATTGGATAAAAAATAGCCAGCTGGAGTGCAGCTGGCTATTAGTCACTCGATCTGTATCGCCTTACAGGCTAGTCGAGTTAAGTTCTTTACGTGCATCTTCCTTCGCTTCAACGGAAGCGGCAGCCACTTCATCAGATGCACGGGATGCTTCGTTAGCCACATCAGCGGACGCTTTTCTCACAGAGTCCATTACATCATTGCGGCCTTGATTTACCGTTTTTGCAATGTCGGAAGTTTTGGAAGAGACCGTTTTAGCCAGTTCAGAGGCTTTGTCACCTACAACAGTTGCCACTTCTTTGGTGCGGTCAGTAACGATGCCCACTTTCTCGGAAAGGTCACCACGCAATTCACGTCCCGGTTTAGGCGCAAAGAGTAGTGCTGCTGCAGCTCCCAGCAAACCCCCGATGAAAATACCTTTTGCGAAAGTGGAACCCGTCTGTACAGGATATTGCTCTTCTGCTTTATTCATGTCTAATCACTCCTTCTTCAATTTAAGAAACAAATACGAAACAACGAACACCTTGTTGCCCGAATCAGGCAGCCTGTCTTAGCAGTCTGGACACAAGCCCCAGCAAGAAAACAAAGAGCGCTGTACCAATGATGGCAGGGATAATGGCAAAGTTACCGATAACTGGTCCCCAGTTACCAAGCAAAAGTGCTCCTAGCCAGGCTCCGGCAAATCCGGCAATCATTGCACCGATTATGCCTCCAGGCATGTTGTGACCGGCAAGTGCATCTCCGATCAAACCGATGATGACAGCCATCACAATGCTGATAATGATGCCCCACATAACAACCGCCTCCTTTTAAACTTGATGTAGGATGTTGTCTGTTCGCGTTTGCTTACTTCGTATATAAACCCTGTGCAACCCTGTGAAACAATAAAGATGAGGATGAATGAACTGGAAATTAGAGGAATTCATTCTTTAGAGGCTTTGTTTAATGCCTTTAACCATGCAGAAGATCCATGCCAATCCAGCAGTAAATCCAGTAAATACATCCGTAGGATAATGAACGCCCAACATGATCCGGCTGAGGCCAATCAAGAAAATAAAACTAATACCACCTAGAACAGGAAGCCACACACCGGAAGAGTTATGTCGCTGTCTTTCAATGGCCCAGATTACAAAGAGCATGCCGTAGAAGCCCATGGAGATCATGGCATGTCCGCTGGGAAAGCTGTACCCGTGAACGACCAGTAAATGATCCAGTTCAGGTCTGCTTCGTCTGAAAAATTCCTTCAATAACGTGTTCAGAATCCACATCATGGCAAAACTTCCCGTGAGCGCATATCCATATACAACAAACCTTGGACTGCGTTGAATGAAGAAAAGAAGAGCAAAACCTCCTGCAGCCACAGCAGAGATTTTGAATGAGCCCAGTGCGGTTATGAATGCAGTGTAAGGGAATAGATGAAGACGTGAATCTGAATTCAGATAAAATAATTGCTGAATTTGATCATCCAGACGAATAATAACATCAGCACCCAACCAGGCACCCAGACCTGCCAGGATAAATATGACCGATGCGCTGAGGGCCAGACCAGCCAAACCCCAGTTGAGGAGTGGACGTAATAACGTACCGGAATTTGAACTGAATGAGGCTGGTGAATACGTTTTGCGCGGCATAATGAGTTTCTCCTTCAGTTATTGTAGTAGATGAACATAGATGATAAAGCTATACCCGAAACGCCTGTCGAAAAAACTGTAAAAACGTCGCTTTTGTACTATACTATTTAAGATATCCCATGCGGCGTCATGACGCAAAGCAGAGATGAAATCGGGAGCACAAAGGAGAGAACTCGCATGGAGAGTGCCTTGTTAATTAAAGAATACCGTGCAGGCGTTATGGAATGCGCCCATTACGGACACATAAGTATTACGGATGAGTATGGCCGAATCGTATACTCGGCTGGTGACCCTCATTTTAGAGCGTTCACTCGCTCATCTGCCAAACCTTTTCAAGCCATTCCGGGTATTCGAGCAGGAATTGCCAGTCACTATGGCCTATCGGCACAGGAGATTGCCATTATGTCCTCTTCGCATCGTTCGGAACCGGAACACATTCGGGTGCTGGAGCAGTTATCCGGTAAGATCGGATTGGGAGAAGAATGCCTGATCTGTGCACCAAGTTATCCGCTTAATGAAGAAAGCCGTAATCAATGGTTACGTGGACAAGGAGAGAAACGGCGCATCTTGCACAACTGCTCCGGAAAACATCTGGGAATTCTGGGGTACAGTCAGATGAAGCAGGTTGATCTGGGCAGTTACGCTGAACCGGATCATCCGGTACAACGAGAAATTCTTGAAACCTTTGCCGACCTGGCAGGTATTGAGGAAAAAGAGATTAAGCTTGGGACGGATGGCTGCGGCTTTCCGGTATTTTCTTTGCCGTTGTCGGCATTGTCGAACGCCTATCTGAAGCTCGCTTGTCCAGATCTTATCGCTGATCCTTCCACAAGAACAGCTGTAGAGACCATAACATCAGCTATGAATGAACATCCGTTGATGGTTGGTGGCACGGAGCGTGTAGATTCAGTGCTGCTGGAAGACGATAACATTGTAGCGAAGGGTGGATTCAAGGGGGTATTCGGTTTTGGTCTGAAAAAAGAAAGACTGGGAATCACCTTCAAGGTGCTTGATGGTTCCGAGGAAGAGTGGGCTTTCATTACCCAATCCATCCTGAGACAGATTGGTTATTCCAATGAAAGAACCATTGCACGATTGGCTGAAGTGTTCCCTTCGGACATCCGAAATGATGCGGGTACCCTTGTAGGTCATGCAGATAGTGAGTTCATTCTTCACTCACTTGAAGATAGCGTATAACCTTAAGAAGGGGCGTGATTAGAGTTGCCGGACCCCGGGTAAAGATGACATACCAACTGGTATTCATCTATACAATTCATATACACGCATGGACTGCCGCGGTAATGTGGCAGCTCTAAACCCTTGGAGGTGGATGAACATGATTAAAGTGGTGACATCGGAAGAAAGGCACACGTCGGATCGAGGTTGGATACACAGTGAATTCAGCTTTTCCTTTGCGGATTATGATGATCCAAGCAACGCCCATTTTGGCTGTCTGTTGGCTCATAATGAAAACACGCTGATGCCGCAAGAAGGCTTTAAGAAACATCCACATCATGATCTTGAACTTGTCAGTTATGTCATATCGGGTACACTCAAACATACGGATAGTATGGGAACAGAACAATTGCTTGAACCGGGTACGGTCCAGGTGATGAGTGCGGGTACGGGAGTGGAACACTCCGAGACCAATCCGTCAGCGGATGAACCGGTACGTTTCCTTCAGATGTGGTTTTTGCCATCGGAGCGTATGCTGAAACCTTCCTATACGAATCGGAGAATAGAGCCGCAGGAGTATTTGAATCGTCTATGTCCGATTGTATCCGGGCAAGGGGGCGAGGGAAGTGAAGGCGCATTGCCTATTTCCCAGGATGTAACCTGTTACCTGTCCCATTTGGAGTCCGGGAAGAAGTTGATGTACCCGCAACATGAAGACCGACGGACACATCTTTTCCTGATCAGTGGACATGTAGAGATTCATTGTTCGGATGGTAACTTCAACCTCAAGCCGGGGGATGCCGCACGAATTCGCAAAAGCTGTGATCTGCAAATCACGAGTACAGACAGTGAACCTGCCGAATTTGTTTTGGTTGACCTGCCTTAAGGATATAAACATGCGAAAAAGGACCTGTTCCCACGGTGATGTGGAAAACAGGTCCTTTTTTGGCTTAAGATTTACGAAGATTACCCAGTTCCGAAGCGACAGCTTCCACTTCAGAGATACTGAGATGTTCCTTGCTCAAAATCATTTCATACAGGTCAAACAGATCTTCATATTTCTCAAGTGGGAATGAAGAAGCTTGCATGGCGGCACCGCTTGCCATACGAAGTTTGGTTTTGATCGCTTCAATCATATATTCCATATTGGCTGCTGTTGCTTGTGATAAATCCATCGTTAAGTTCATCCCTTCCATATCGGAAACTCTTGTTATTGTATCATGATTGGAAGCGCTCAGGCTAATGCTTTTGCGAGGAAACCAAGCATCGGTTACAATGATGGATACAACAACAGGATTTAACGGAAACCTGAGTGTACTGGAGGGAATACAGTTTGGCAGCGTATAAGCGAGAAATGGTTCGCCATCAAGGAAGGGAAGTCCGCAAAGGCGTGCCTGCAGAGAATCTGGTCTTATTTTTCAAAAACATCGTTCAACTTCATTCTCCAGCTGAAATCACGTTTGTCTGCATCGGTACTGATCGTTCCACCGGGGATGCTCTGGGTCCAATGACAGGAAGTTTACTGCAAGAGAGCGGAATGGAGAACGTGATTGGCACGCTGTCTTCCCCTTGTGATGCAGATACGCTGGAAAAGAAATTGGCACTTATTCCTGCACACCATGCCATCATAGCGATTGATGCATGTCTGGGTCCAAAGCATGCGGTAGGTACATACTATCTCTCGAATAACCCACTCATTCCGGCCCAATCGGTCGGAGGCAAGCTACCTCCTGTTGGACAATACAGTGTAGCAGCTGTGGTTAATGCGAATGGACCAAGGCCCTATTCCATTTTGCAGATGACCTCGCTTCACTTGGTTATGGGGATGTCCCGAACGATTGCAGATGCCGCAATTGAAGCATGGAAATGGAGACAAACGTTTCATTCATGATATGTAGGCTTAATAATATACAACCTGAATTATTTAATTCGCGCAGAGAGAGGGATTCATATGGAAAAAGTGATGTGTGATGGAACGACGATTTGTTATGCCGAACAAGGTAAGGGAGAAGCACTCATTTTGCTCCACGGATACTGTGGCAGTTCATCGTATTGGGATGAGGTCGTACCTGAACTGGCACGCAGCTATCGCTGTATCGTACCTGATCTGCGTGGACACGGAAAAACAGATGCACCTGTAGGAAGTTATACCATCGAACAGATGGGCAACGATGTATTACAGTTGATGGATGAGCTGAACGTGGAAAAGGCGGTCCTTCTGGGACACTCCATGGGGGGATATATTGCGCTCTCGATTGCACAACGTCACCCGGAGCGTTTGAATGCATTTGGTATGATTCATTCGACAGCCTATCCAGACAGTGAAGAAGCCAAGGAAAAACGCCTTCGTGCTGTATCCACCATTCAGACCGAAGGTATCGTAAATTTTGTAGATGGACTGGTTCCCGGACTGTTTGCACCGGAACATGTGGAATCGTTATCTAAGCATGTCACACGTGTGAAGGAAATTGGATACCAGACTGCTCCTCAAGGTGCTGTTGGTGCTGCACTTGCTATGCGAGAACGCCCGGATCGCCGCGATGTGTTATCGGCTACACCTTTACCTGTATTGCTGGTTGCAGGAGAGAAGGATGCTGTTATCCCGCCAGAACGTACATTTACAAGTGACAAGCCACATATCGTGCAAGCCGTGATTGCGGGTGCAGGTCATATGAGCATGTATGAAGCTCCTGAAGAGTTAATTCAGGTCATTAAACAATTTATGGCTGGATTATCGAAGTAATTGATGAAGTGATTTATGTTGATATCATTAGGGCGTGTCTGAAAACTCCGAAGGAAGTAGATTTTACTGAATTTTCGTTCCAAGCAAGGAAGTTTTCCGCAGGCGTGCCGGGGCACGTCAAGGGGAAGTGACGCAGCATGGGGCGAAAAGGCGGTAAAAGATGCACTTCAGCGAGTTTTGAGACACGTCCTAGAATATAGTTTGGTTTCTGGATGATTCAACCTCTTGTGGAGGAGGAGTAACCAGTTCCATTTCAACCGAGCCCCTGCCACGTCCCTTTGGGATAGGCAGGGGTTTAGTGTGTTCATGGCTAGAGCAAAGACACGTGTTTCTTGTTTTTGGCTTTTTGTCATGGCATGAATTAAAATAAATATAAAGGAACGATATGAGAACGATTGAATGTATAGGGTCGAATGATGAGGGGGCATACAGCATGTTCAGAAAAGATTATCTGCTCCGCATGATGGAGGAAATGACTGAAGCAATAGGAAAAGTGTTCACGCTCAAACAGCAGCGTAAGCACACCGAGGCATTATCTGAACTGGATGAGTTGATGCGCAGGCAGTTTGGGTTGAACTTATCTCTACTGAACTCATTGCCAGCAGAGGATGTTATTGAAATGTTCCGTTTTCGCGGAATGATTGAAGTGGACAATCTGCAGCAAGCCGCCAGGCTGATTGAAGAAGAAGCATATATTTATCAAGAGAAGGCCAAAGTGGAAGGCATCGATGATCAGGAGAGAATGGACGCAGAGGATGAGGCTGTCATTCGATTGATGAGATCACTTCATTTTTACCTGTATGCATTAAATCATGGCGCTAATCCCAAGTTGTTGGACGCACCGGAACGGGTGGAGGGTGTGTTGGGGCTTACGAAAGAATATGAACTTCCTGCTCGAACTGAAAGACAGCTTGCCCTGTATCGTGAACAACAAGGACGTTACGACCAGGCAGAGAACAGTTGGTACAGGCTGTTACAGCTTGGTGCTGAATTCCCGGTGAGCTACCGAGATGATGTACAGGCATTCTATGAAAGGTTGAACCCACTCACGGATGAACAACTGGAGCAGGGCGGTCTTCCACGGAACGAAGTTGAAGAGGGACTAGCTGAACTAAGTCGTTAAGAGATGAACTCATAAAATATGGATTGGATCAAGGCCTGTTACATGCCTTTACTTGGAGAGGGAACGGAATTGTGGTATGGTAACGGATGACCAAACCAAACCGAAAGTGAGATGTACCCCGTGGATTCATTGCGAAAGCTTATACAAGACATCTTTGAACAGAATTCGCTGATTACAGCGACCTGGAGCCAGCTGCGCAGACGGGACAATGTCTCGTATACCAAAGTGCAAGTCAAGCCGGTGACACTGAAGAATCAGCTGCATTATCAATTTGCATTTCATTATAACAACAAAGTGCTGCACGAGAATTTGACTCCGGCTGAAGCGGCTGAGCGCATGACTTTGTTATGCGAAGAGACGTTTCGTCAAGGCCTGCTCTGTACGACCGAGGCAGACTATCAAATTTTGATCAGCAAAAAATATAAAGTATCCATTCTGACCAAATCTGCTTCCAAAACTGCGGTGGACCTGTCGCATAATCGCAAGAAGCAATATGTATTGGAAGAAGGCGTACCTGTATCGTTCCTCGTTGAACTTGGTATTATGAACGAAGAAGGTCGTGTGCTGGCCCGTAAGTATGACAAGTTCAGACAGATCAACCGTTTCCTCGAAATGGTGCAGGATGTTATTCCGCATCTGCCGGAGGGGCGTCCACTGACCATCGTTGATTTTGGTTGTGGCAAGTCTTATCTGACATTTGCGTTATATCATTATCTGTCTGTACAACAACGGCGTTCACTCAAGATTATTGGGCTGGACTTGAAGGCAGATGTAATTGAACACTGTAATGGTCTGGCTAATCGATTGCATTATGGCGATCTGAAGTTTCTGGTTGGAGACATCGCGGACTACGATGAATTAAATGAAGTGGATATGGTTGTCACGCTGCATGCCTGTGATACAGCTACCGATGCTGCTTTGGAGAAGGCAGTTCGTTGGGGGGCTTCTGTTATTCTGTCTGTTCCTTGCTGTCAGCATGAACTGTTTGACCAAGTAGAGGCTTCCGTGATGAATCCGTTGTTGTCCCATGGCATCCTCAAGGAACGTTTTTCCGCACTGGCTACGGATGGGATTCGTGCCAAGTTGCTTGATCTGATGGGATACAAGACACAATTGCTTGAATTCATCGATATGGAGAATACGCCTAAAAACATATTGATTCGTGCTGTTCGCGGTCAGGCTGGCGAAGTGACGGAGATGTGGAATGAATATACGGCTTTCCGTGATTTCATTCATGCTGATCCATATTTGGAGCGGGCTTGTGCCGATTTGCTTCCTGGCGATGGCAAGCAGGCCGATGGGAAATCAAATTCGAGCAAAGAAACCGTTCAAGATTCCGCAAATTGCGACCTTTGCTGAGTGTGCCAACGCCAATCCAGGGACATACTGCAATTAGGGTCCCTGAATGTAAAATGATATTCAATGCACATACTGCGTAGCAAGCAACATCATAACTGTCAGATGTATATCAGGCAGAAGGACCCGTTATCGGGATCTTCTGTCTTTTTGTTATGCATATGGAGCGGTGGTAGGAAAGAGGGGGTATAAGGATGAAGAATAGGACAATGCATAAGGGAGTTGTAAGGTATAGACGAGGGTATGCGGCGAATGAGGAAATGATGGAACAGGCGTTTGAACGGTCTCACCACGCAAATGGTACAGAATATGTAGATAACAGGGACTTATGTAATGGGGGCAAGAGGGACGGTAGAGACAGTAAAGGCAGTAGAGACAGTGCATATCATAGGGAAAATACATACAACAAAGATGATATGAAAGATGATATGTATGAAAAAGATGATACATATCAATCAAATGGAGTTATCCAAATTGATGGGTCAGGTCGTTTTCCTTGGATCTTGAGAAGTGAACATTATTCAGGGTCGGGAGGGACTGTTGGGCTGGGCATACTCTCAATTATCTTGCTACTTGCAGGGTGTCTGAGTCGGGGACTATATTATTCGGCGGATCTGTATCCTGTCATTCTGATCGAAGCAGGAAGCATATTGATTATGTTTTTGCTTTTCCTTGTAGGTATTCGACTAGAGAAAGAGCAAGAGCAAGAGCAGGAGCAAGGAAGAAAACAAGTACCTCTGTCACCGGTACATTGGCTAGGGAACAATGAACGAATGGTTTGGCGAATGATTCGAATCCCGGGAATATTGCGGGTGTTGTGGCCGCTGGGGATGATGACATGTTTTGGGGTACATGCGTGGGCAGGCTCGGTGAGTAAACAGGGCAGCATGGATGAGATGCTGCGGTGGAGCCTGCTTGGGATGTTTACTCTGCTCACCGCAATACTGGCTGCGCGCACGAATGGTGCGCGTTGGTTAGCCTGCGGTTGGCAGATGGCAGGCGGCTTGCTTGTGCTAAGCGGCATCTTTGCCGTGTGCGGGATATTGCCGCTGCCCTTCGGGGTGATGCGGACTGCTGACCCCGAGATCAGCTCCGCCGGAGCAAGGCTCGGCGGATTATTGCAGTACCCGAATGCGTACGGTGCCATTGTTGGCATGTACGCATTGGAGCGGCTGACAGCCGCCGCGCGAGTCATAGCCCGGCCTGTGCCGGCCGGGCGACTCATCGCGGCAGTGCTGCCGCTCATGCCTGCGCAAGCCGCGCTCCTGCTGAGCGAGTCGCGCGGCGCTTGGCTGGCGACCGGCTGCGCCGCGGTCGCCGCCTTTGCTTTGCAGCGGCGCGGTGCCCGCCTGCCGCTGCTGCTGGCCATGGCCGCGCCACTGGCGTGCGCGGCCTGGCTGTACCGCCAGCTGGCTGCTGCCCAGCTGGCGCCTGCACCCGTGCCCGGCCTGCTGGCACTGGCCGGGGCATGGGCAGCTGCGCTGCTCGGCACGCTGCTGCTGTGCCGCCTATGGCACAGCGGCGCCGCCAAGGCTCCGCGCGCCGCTGCTCTGACGGCCATCGTGCTGGCGGGAGCCGCCGCCGCACTAATGGCCGTGGCCTCCACCGCCGATCGCCTCGCGGCGGGTGTCGGCACTGGGGTGTCCCGCCTACAGATGTGGCGGGATGCCCTCCAGCTGTGGACCGAGGCCGCATGGCTCGGCCAAGGGGGAGATACATGGCGCAACATGTTTCGCGCCATTCAATCCTCGCCTTATGTTGGAGGCGAGGTTCACAACGGCCTGCTCGATCTCGCCCTGGACACGGGCATGATCGGCATCGTGCTTGTCGCAGGGTGGTTTCTCCTCACCCTGCGAAGCATCTTTTATTTTGCACCGCAGCTCTTTCCATCCGTGCTTGTTTTTGGCCTGCATGGGGTGATGGACTTTGACTGGAGCTTCACATTATTTTGGATGCTTTTCATCTGGCTCGGTGCTTGGGCAGTCGCATTGAAGACGGAAACAGAGGGGGTCCAGCGATCCGGCGTAACTGTGAAATACACTCCTATCAGATCCAAATCGGGATCTAAATTGAGATCTAAATCCAGATCTCTTTTCTTGCGATATTTATCAACCCAATCCCACCCATCAGCTGTCCCGATGCGTTCCTTCTTTCATATTTTTCAGCGAGTAACTGCTCGGCTAATAAGGGTATCCACAGTGATGATCATCCTTTTCTGGATTGGTGGAACAGTCTGGCTGACCTCTCGATATGCCGTAGCAGAAGTGCAGTACCGTCAGGCGATGTCTGAACCGGATGGCACTCCAGCACAGAAGGTGCATCTTATGGCTGCTCTTCAGTCTAACCCGAATCGAGCGGATATCGTGATATCCTTTGCGCGAACGCTCCCGGTACGAGAAGCAGAAACACTCCTTTTAAACAGCTTGTCCCATTCCCCGATGCACCCTCACATTTACATCGAACTGGGACGATTGGCAGCCCAATTCGGCGAAGGACAGCAAGCTGGAGAATATTTTGAACAAGCGATCGCATTGAATCGGTATGATGGCATTGGCCAATCCACGGCTTTGTATTGGATGGAGCAGGCAACGCGGCGGGAATGGAAGGCAGGATTCACGGATCGAGCCCGACAGACTGCCGCCGCTGGTGTCCAGATGTATGAACGGTATCAACTGCTGACGGAGGAAGTGGAAGCAGGAAACGTTCGTAATGATCGTCGTTTTGTACTGGAAGAACATGCTCCAGGCTATGGAGAGAACCTGCGCAGGCTTGATTCGGGTTCTTCTCCTCCGTTTACTCCAGAGTTGAACAAGCGGAGACCTTGAATCACTGCTGGATCTTGACGTTTACCCAAGCTATATGATGATGGATGTCAGCGTCTAAAAATTCTGGGAGTCCAAGCTGGCTGCTCCTCGCGGATGGGTATGCGATTTTCTAAGGAACACAGGACGTCTTATTTGGCCTCTAGCTCCTCCTTTTAAATTGTAAGGAACATCAGACACGTTATTTCCGGAAATTCCCTAACAAAAACCCTATAAAAGTCCAAAAATTCCGATATAACGTGTCTCAGGTTCCTTAGATTTCTGCAGACGCTTCAAATCGTTGAATAAGACGCCTCAGATTCGTTACTGCTCATGGGCTTGGGCTTGAGTATGAGAATGAGCATGAAAATATAATCCCAGCTTATGTTCATGCTCCCCATGGTGGTCGGCTCCATGCTCTGCTCGATCCGCAAGCCAGAGGACGACCCTGAACTCCGCCCAGAGCGAAGCTTTACATCATAAGTGAGCAATTCGCATTTATGTTGTCTCTATCGCTTGCTCGTACGTGAAGGGGGCATTAACATCACACGTTAAGGACACAGTGCCCGTGCCCTCACCCGTTCCTAACATGTTCAGATTCGCTTAAGATTCGCTTCAGCTTTGCTGCGTCTTTCAGTAGGTTTGAAGACACAGCTACCTGCCTCATTCCTCCATACTTACAGACGATAACCGCCAAATGCGTGCTGAAACGCATCTTTTAATGGTTCAACATCTACTTCCCACATCGCGGCGATCTCTGCACTGACATCCTTGTTCCACCACTCACATAATTTCTTGCGGTTGTCGCGATTCTCCCCAATCCAGAGCAGATTTGTGATCACCTTACCGTAATAATATTCTTCCGCCTGTTTCATCCGTTCGGGAGAGACATATACTTTTAGCCTTTTGGCTGTCCGGTATAATTCCTTGCTGCATGCCCGGCGAATTCCTCTGGCGGAAGGAAGGTTTTGACCGGATTGCGTATGTTTGACCGGTGGAGAACCGGGTATTGACTTGTGTGACATCTTCTCACGCTCCTCTCCCCATACCATATGCGGACTGCTACGAACGGGACACTATCCCAACCTCGTGAAGTAGCAACGTCCACAGCCCTGTGATAAAATAGGGACGAACATCCATGGTGCGGAGGGGCACCGCCAATCAGGATGGAGAAAGAGGGTTGAGATGGACTTTATTCATAACCTTGTTGGCCAATTGTTCGATTGGATTCAAAGTCTTGGGTACTTTGGAATCATGCTTGGATTAATGTTGGAAGTTATCCCAAGCGAAATTGTGCTGGCGTATGGAGGTTTTCTCGTTTCACAAGGTAATATCAACTTCTTCGGTGCTATGATTTTTGGTACGGTGGGCGGTGTGATTGCCCAGTTATTTATTTACTGGATTGGCCGTTATGGCGGCAGACCTGTACTTGAACGCTACGGTAAATACATACTCATCCAGAAAAAACACATCGACCATTCCGAGGAGTGGTTCCGCAAGTATGGTACAGGTGTCATTTTCACAGCGCGTTTTGTTCCGGTGGTAAGACATGCAATCTCCATCCCGGCTGGCATCACGAAAATGCACACAGGCAAATTCATCTTGCTTACTACACTCGCTGTTATACCTTGGACTGCATTGTTTATATATTTAGGGATGATTCTTGGAGATCAATGGAAGCATATTGATGAGAAAGCGGCACCATATGTTATGCCTATTTTGCTTGTCGCTCTCGCCCTTATGATCGTTTATGTACTTATTAAATGGATGAATGTTCGTAAAAAGAAAGGAAGTGTCTAGTCATGGGTAAACCCAACTTGTCTCACAAATTCGGTAAAGGTCTTCCACCGAAAGATTTTATCGAGAGTATGACCAAGAACCAAAGTGAATTCCAGGCCAACTATGATAGCTTTACTTGGTCGAACGAAGAGGATCGTGAGTTCTTTGAGAGTCTGAACCATCGCGATGATCTGCGTGTGTTAATTCTGGCTGCTGACTGGTGCGGGGATGTTGTCCGTAATATTCCGGTTGTGTTCCAGGCGCTTGAAATCTCAGGAATTCCAACAGAAGTTCTGATTATGGAGAACCATCCGGAAGTGATGGATGAGTTCCTGACGATGGGTGGCCGTTCCGTGCCAGTCGTTATTTTTGCAGATACAGGTGGTCATGTGTTAGGTCAGTGGGGACCTCGTCCGCAGCATGTACAGGAAGTCATGATTGAATTCAAACGCCTTAATCCGGATCGTGAAGCAGCAGATTATCAAGAAAATTTGGCTGTAGCGCGTCAAGAGATTGGTAAACGTTATGGGGAAGGAACGGAGTCACATGCGGCCATTATCCGTGAGCTGCGTGAACTGATTTCGGGTTACTAAGCCGATATGCTTAACATTCGTACGTTTACACTAGGCCCGCTTCAGACCAACGCGTATCTTTTACAAGGAGATGATCCGGGCAAAGCCGTCATTATCGATCCAGGCATGAATCCAGGGCCGCTGCTTAAGGCGATCCAAGACTTGGAGATCGAAGCCATTCTCCTCACTCATGCTCACTTTGATCATATGGGCGGGGTAGATGAGATCCGTAAATTGAAGGGATGTCCCGTTTATCTTCATGACTTGGAGAGTGACTGGCTCACCACCCCGAAATTAAATGGATCTTTGAATTGGCCACAGGCGACACCACCGCTTTCGACAGATCCTGCTGAATATGCCATGGACGAAGGGCAGAAGCTGAATCTGATTGGTCATACGTTTAAAGTGTTCCATACACCTGGACATTCACCAGGCAGTGTAAGTTTGCTTTGTGATAACGACCTGTTTGCCGGTGATGTGCTGTTCCGCATGGGTGTGGGCAGAACGGACCTGACAGGAGGGCGTGAACGGGATCTGATTGATTCAATCCAGAACAAGCTTTACACCTTTGCTGATGAAGTGAAAGTATATCCAGGTCATGGTCCCAAAACGACCATTGGTTATGAGAAACAGAACAATCCTTACGTGTCCGCAAGATAATCCGACATGATATGTGAAGAAAGTCTGGACAAGTGACAACTTTTTCATTAGAATAGCAATTAGTTGTTACAAGCGTTAAGGCATCATCTAACTGAAGCATTACCAAGAAACACCCAACCTCGCGAAGCACGCAGACTGTGGTCTATACCCGGTTTGCGTTCTTTTTTTGTTTTCAGCCCCTTTTTATCACAGAATTAGCCTTTTTTACGCTACATAGAGATGCAAGATGCGCTTCATCACAAGCCAGTTTTAGACCAATAGCAAGTTAGCAGCAAGTACAGGTTGATTTAGAAATAATAAATTTAAGAAATAGTAGATCATGAGAGTGGGGAATATCAAAGTGGAGAAAACAAGAGTTATTCCGTTGAATCAGCGTGTCGAGTATCCGATCATTGAAGAAAACCGTCGCATATTGGAAAGTGGGAAAAGAGAAACAGGTACTGAGCGAGCTTTAATACATAACCCTAGCGTGACCAATGAAGTGGTGAAGTCTCAGCAGAATATATGGACAAGCCGTGTTTTAAGAAACGGAGCCCGCAACCAACCGTGGTTCGACAAGCTGCAAGATTACCGGAATCAAGTCTGATTGCCCGGGAAATTGTCGGGTTTAATTTTTTTTTGATTTCATTGAACGTTTTTGCAGAGCCTGTCGTATTAACTCCAGATTGAACGGGAAGCAGGTGATTTCATGATAAAGGCAGCTGAGCTGGAAGAGGTACGCAGAGCAGTATCGGGAGACGATAGCGCACTCGCAGCGTTGTTACAACGTCACTACACGTTTGTGTATAAGTATCTTGTCAAAGTGACGATGGACGCTAACCTCGCAGAAGAGACGGTGCAGGATACGATGATTCGTTGTATGGAAAATATCCATCGATATGATGGCACGTCTGCCTTTTCATCATGGATGATCACCATTGCGACCCGCATCTATATCGATAAGACAAGACGTAAGAAGAGAGAACAGAACTGGCTTGCTCTCATTCGGGATCAGGCTGTACGTCGATTCCGCTGGCAGCTTGAGATTCGGAATGAAGAATGGACAGATGTCATGGATGCGATGACAAGACTGACACCCGAACATCGTGTTGCAGTGTTACTGAAGCATTATTATGGATACGGGTATGACGAGATCGGGGAAATGCTGGATATTCCTGCGGGAACGGTGAAGTCACGCACAGCTTATGGTCTCCGTCAGTTAAGAAAGGAGCTGGAATAAGGATGAGCAGATCAGACGATGCACAAGAACAAGAAGTTGTGGAACGATTGCAGCAACACATGAAAGTGCTGGATGATGCATTTGATCCGACAAGTATTCCTTCTTTGGGTGCACTTGAAGCCCAAGTCAGGGAACGGAGACAGATTAGACGTCGAGCCAATTGGATTGAGATGATATGTTTCTGGTTGGTTGGATTGCTTGCCATTACCTTCGGGGCATTATTTTTCGTATCTGCTCCAGCTCTATATCTGGGAATCCAGGCGCTTGGTACAGCTGTTGCGGTGATTTTGGTTGTGATCTGGGCCGGACGGCACCGGAAGGAGGTCCATCATGAATAAAATACATTATTCATTGGATGAGATTTCTCCACTGTGGCTTACATTGCTTGGCATTTTTCTTCTGGTTCAGGGCACATGGATCTTTCAGGACGCACGCAGACGTGGACGTTTCCCTTGGTTATGGGGATTATGGGGCATCACCGGATTCCCCACGCCGCTCATAATATATTGGTTTGTCGTGATTCGATCACAGCGCAAGCCAGGTGCACGTAATCGGAAATAACATCATTTTAAAAATGGAAAAAAAGATTTTGCACAAATATGTTGTTTAATTCTAGTATTCCTAGACATCGTTATTCTTTTCTAGTAGACTATACAAATAAATATTAATGATAGACTACCAGGAGGTTAGACGATGCTGCGATTAGGAGAGAAGGTTGTCATCGTCGCGGATGCGTTTGAGCAGAATCTTCCTGTGGGGGAATATGGTTTCATCATCGCTTATGACCGGAATCCGGACAATGCGTTCGATTACGTGCTTCGAGTGCCGCAGGTAAACCGGAACTTTTTTGTTCCATCCGGCGACGTCGATCTGGAAGAGGTTCTGCTGAAGCAGGAAGCTGAGCGGGTCGAGCGAGAAGCGTTGATAGATTACGCCCTTGCGACACACAATGAGAAGCTGTTTCATCATCTGATGAACGGAGATTTTCAAGCTGTGGAAGAGGAAGAGGAAACCGCGAACGATGTTATGTCACAGGCGGATTTTATAAAGCAGGTTAATCTGCGTGCATGGATTTAGAATTTTAAGAGTCGGCTGATGCCGGCTCTTTTTTATTTTATAAGTTTGATTTTAGCTTCCCGGAAGCCTGTCAGGTCATTTGCATTGAATTGTCGAACTATCTCACCTATAATGAAAAAAGTTATCTTGAGACTTTAGCCCGTTAAACGAGCGATTCGTTTCAGGTCGTTTCGGGAATCAGAACGAATGAAGGAGGCATCCGCTAATGAGTATTTCGAATAATGACGTTCAGCATGTGGCCAAGCTGGCCCGGCTCAACTTGACTGCTGAAGAAGAACAGACCCTGACAGGTCAGCTGAACGCGATTTTAAAATATGCAGAAAAGCTGAATGAGCTGGATACAGAAGACATCGAGCCCACCACTCACGTTCTGCACGTAAGCAATGTTATGCGTGAAGATGAGACCAAAGAAAGCCTGTCGATTGAACAGGTGATGCGCAATGCACCAGAAGAAGAAGACGGGCAGTTTAAAGTGCCTGCAGTAATGGAATAACGGATAACCGGAAGGAGGACAAAAACTGTGAGTTTATTTGAACAATCGTTGCCTGAGTTACATAACAAGCTGCATGCCAAAGAGCTGTCGGTCAGGGATTTGGTGGATCAGGCGTATCAGAACATTGGCGCGCATGACGATAAAGTTAAGGCATATTTGGCACTGGATGAAGAACAAGCACGCGCTCGTGCACGTCAACTGGATGACCGTCTGGTTAGTGGCGAGGAGAAAGGTTTGCTTTTTGGTCTGCCAGTAGGTATTAAGGATAACATCGTTACGAACGGACTGCGCACGACGTGTGGTAGCCAATTCCTTCGTAATTTCGACCCGGTGTATGACGCGACAGTTGTCGAGAAATTGAAAGCTGCGGACACCGTAACTATTGGTAAACTCAACATGGACGAATTCGCCATGGGCGGCTCCAATGAGAATTCAAGTTTCTCCCCTGTACGTAATCCATGGGCACTTGATCGTGTTCCAGGAGGTTCCAGCGGTGGTTCTGCAGCAGCTGTAGCTGCGGGAGAAGCATACTTCACGCTTGGATCAGATACAGGTGGCTCCATCAGACAGCCTGCTTCGTATTGCGGTGTTGTTGGATTGAAGCCGACGTACGGACTTGTTTCCCGCTTTGGATTGGTTGCATTTGCATCATCCCTGGATCAGATTGGTCCTTTGACGAAAAATGTTGAAGATTCTGCTTATGTATTGCAGGCCATTGCTGGTTATGACGCCAAAGATTCGACATCTGCAAAAGTAGAGATCCCGGATTATTTGAGTGGACTGACAGGTGATGTTAAAGGGCTTCGCATTGCCGTTCCGAAAGAATACATCGGTGAAGGCGTAGATCCACAAGTGAAAGAGACAGTTTTGTCTGCATTGAAAGTTCTTGAAGGGCTCGGGGCAACATGGGAAGAAGTATCCCTTCCGCATACCGAATATGCGGTGGCTACGTATTACCTGCTGGCATCTTCAGAGGCTTCTTCCAACTTGGCTCGATTTGATGGTGTACGTTATGGCGTGCGTGCAGACAATCCGGATAACTTGCTGGATCTGTACCATCAGTCCCGCAGTCAAGGCTTTGGTCCGGAAGTGAAACGACGTATCATGCTCGGAACGTATGCACTCAGCTCGGGTTACTATGATGCCTATTATCTGAAAGCACAGAAGGTACGTACATTGATCAAACAGGATTTCGACAATGTATTTGCCAAATATGATGTGATTATCGGACCAACTGCGCCAACTACGGCGTTCAAACTGGGTTCACAGGTGGATGATCCACTTACGATGTATCTGAACGATATTTTGACTATTCCGGTTAACCTTGCTGGTGTACCTGCTGTTAGCATTCCATGTGGATTCTCGGATGGATTGCCTGTTGGTCTGCAGATTATCGGTAAAGCCTTTGATGAAACAACCGTATTGCGTGTAGCGCATGCGTTTGAACAAAATACAGAATTCCACAAGCAGCGTCCGCAGCTGTAGATTGCCCGGAACGGAGGAATATAGAAATGTCCGCATCTAAATATGAAACGGTCGTTGGACTTGAAGTCCACGTGGAGTTGCATACCAACTCCAAAATTTTCTGTGGCTGCTCCACAGCTTTTGGAGCTCCGCCCAACACGCATACCTGCCCGGTCTGTCTCGGACATCCGGGCGTACTGCCTGTACTGAATCGTCAGGCGGTAGACTATGCCATGAAGGCAGCGATGGCCCTGAATTGTACGATTGCTGATGTCAGCAAGTTTGACCGTAAAAACTACTTTTACCCCGATTCACCCAAAGCCTATCAGATCTCGCAATTCGATCAACCGATCGGTGAGAATGGCTGGATTGATATCGAAGTGAATGGTGAAACGAAACGAATCGGCATTACACGTCTTCACTTGGAAGAAGATGCAGGGAAGCTTACACATATCGATGGCGGATACGCGTCTTTGGTGGACTTTAACCGTGTCGGTACTCCACTTGTGGAGATTGTATCCGAACCTGAGATTTCTTCTCCGGAAGAGGCACGTGCGTATCTTGAAAAAATGCGTGCAATCATGCAGTACTGTGATGTGTCGGACGTGAAGATGGAAGAAGGATCACTGCGTTGTGACGCCAACATCAGTTTGCGTCCACATGGACAGGAGAAGCTGGGAACAAGAGCCGAGCTGAAGAACATGAACTCCTTCCGTGGTGTTCAGCGTGGTCTGGAATATGAACAATACCGTCAGGCTGAGATTCTGGATGATGGCGGTGAAGTGGTTCAGGAGACACGTCGCTGGGACGAAGCTCAAGGGAAAACACTGTCGATGCGTGGTAAGGAACAGGCGCATGACTATCGTTATTTCCCGGACCCGGATCTGGTGAATTTGCATATCGACGAAGCCTGGAAAGAGCGGATCAGAGCTACCATACCTGAGCTTCCAGACGAGCGCAAGGCGCGTTACACGGCTGATTATGGATTGCCTAGTTATGATGCAGAGGTTATTACCTCCTCCAAAGCTGTGGCAGATCTTTTTGAAGATAGTTTGAAATACACTCAGGATGCGAAGTCCGTATCCAACTGGATCATGGGCGACTTGCTGGGTTACCTGAATACGAGCAACCTTGAAGTGACTCAAGTTCCACTGACAGGTCAAGGTTTGGGTGAAATGATCGGACTGCTGGAGAAGGGCACCATTAACAGCAAAATCGCCAAAACGGTATTCAAGGAAATGCTGGAGAGCGGCAAGCTTCCACAGCAGATCGTTGAAGAGAAGGGTCTTGTGCAGATTAGTGATGAAGGCGCCATTCTTGCCATCGTTGAGCAAGTTGTAGCGAATAATCCTCAATCCGTGGAAGACTATAAAGCTGGTAAACAAAAAGCCATTGGCTTCCTTGTTGGTCAGGTTATGAAAGAAAGTAAAGGCAAGGCGAATCCCGCTCTAGCCAACCAACTGCTTGCAGATGTACTGAACCGCTAATCCTTCCGGTGAGGCCGGACAGAAAGAGGCTCGTCCCTGTGACAGCCTCTTTTTGGTATTGATAGATACAAATGTATTTCGGACGGGGGAACGGATATGAACATTCAACCATTGTCACTGAGTGATCTGGAGACGTTGGGACAGTTATGGAGACTACAACATGTGGCCTATCGATTGGAAGCCGAAATCATCGGGTTTCAGGAGATTCCTCCTTTGATGGATACGATGGAGACACTTCGGGATTGTGGAGAGAATTTTTATGGTTGTATCCATGATGACGGAGAGCTTATCGGGGCTGTCGCTGTGGCGGAGGAAGAGGAGAATACACTGACCATTACACGAATGATGGTGCACCCGGATCACTTTCGCAAGGGAATTGCGGCATCTTTGATGACGTATGTGTTGGAACAGCATGCGGATCTTCCGCGTTATATCGTCTCCACAGGAACGCTGAATCAGCCCGCAGTGAATCTGTACACCAAATTTGGTTTTAATCCCGTGGAGGTCACACAGATTGCACCTGGAGTGGAATTAACGACTTTTCACAAGAATAAACTTTAATAATATTAACAACTTGAGGAGGAATACCGACTTTGGGCGATCCCTGGTTCATTGATGAGTGGCACATTTTATTACGATTATTGCTGGCTATGCTGCTTGGAGGGCTCGTAGGCCTGGAGCGGGAACGGTCCAATCATGCTGCCGGTTTGCGTACCCATATCCTGGTATGTCTTGGCTCTGCACTGATTATGATGTTGTCTGTTTATGGCTTTAAAGATTTTGCTAATGAATTAAATGTAAGGATCGATCCAGCGCGTCTGGCTACTGCTGTAATTACTGGTGTCGGATTCCTGGGAGCAGGGACAATTCTCTTCACGGGAAAATCCATTACCGGACTGACTACAGCTGCTTCAATCTGGGTTGTTGCAGCCATTGGGCTCGCAGCAGGTGCGGGATTCTTTTTTGCCTCTATCGTATCCACCGTTCTGGTATTGCTTAATCTCTGGGTATTTAACAAATTAGAGCTAAGGTATCTACGAGGGAACAAACTGCATGTTGTTACACTTCATACCTTGTCAGAACCCGGTTTTCTCGAACAACTGTCTTCATGTATGGAGCAGGAGAAGATCAAAATTCGTAAAATTACCGTGAATGAACAAGACTTGGCTTATGCAGAGATGGTGTCGGTTGAACGTAAAATTGAGATTGTGTTACATGTTCAGGTACCGCATGATTTCCAAACGGTAGGCTTGGTATCCAAGTTAAGACAATGGGAACACGTTACCAAGGTGTCGATCGAATAATGAATTACAACCCTCCCCAGGCCAGTAGTGCCGGAGGGTTTTTGGTCATATCCATATTTCTTCCAGTTACTCTCCTTGCTCTTTAGGGTACTATCTAACCAAATGCATGAAGAGCGGAAGGTCAGATCAGAAGAGAGGAGTATGTTATGAAACGGAGACGTCAATTGAACCAAAATACTCGTACAGTTCAGACCAAACCGGTCAGAAATCGGACTCACAAGTTTATTGCGGGATTACTGAGTGCCATTATTCCTGGCCTGGGTCATATTTATCTGAGATTGTACATGAGGGGTTTGACCTTTATGCTGCTTGTTTTGCTTGATCTGTCAGCAGTGTTGTACTTCTCATCTATTGGTATACAGATTAATGTGCCATTGCTCATCTTACTGGCTTTGTGTATTCCGGTTATTTACTTTTACAATGTATATGATGTGTTGCAATCTGCGGATTGGGTCATGATGCGCAGACGTAGAGCCGTAACCCAGGCAACTTCGGACAAGCCGATATCCAATGAACGTTCTACACGAGATGCAATGATGGTCTGGGAGAGAGGCATATCGTTTGGATTACTTCTGATTGTGGGAGGGTCTTTGATGGTACTGTTTTTCCGCAAACCACGTTGGTTTCAAGAGCTTCTCGCCATGTACGGCGGATATTCATTTGCGGTTCTCATGATCGTAGGCGGTTTGCTTCTGTTTGGTCGTGAGTTCTGGGTGATGTTGAACAAGAAAAAAATGTAGTGGAAACGATACAAGGAGGGAACGTGATGAACCGTAAAGTCCGGGTTGGCCGCTATACGGCTGCCGCCTTAATCATAGCGGTCGGTGTGCTGTTGATTTTGGATAAACGGTGGGGAACGGACTACGTATATGAGATGGTGGACTGGTGGCCATTTTTGCTCGTTGTTTTAGGTGTTGAATATATTGTGCTGTTCCTGTGGACACGCAGAAGAAACAAGGTGCAATCGGATAACCCGAGCAATCCTGATGAGCAAATCAAAGTACGTTTCAGACCCGATGCCAAAGGCATTCTAACCTCACTGATTTTGGCAGCTTCCGTATTTATCGTCACCGAGCAGGATCACTACATGCACTTATGGAATAGAGTGAGTCTAAATCTCGGAGCGGCATCCATGGACTACAGTCAAGCGGCAGGGTATATGGAGGATAAGGGCACGATTCGTGTACCTGTTCGCATGGATACGTCAGATCTGGTGGTTGAAGGTGTCAACGGAGATATCTCGGTACAACGCGGAGATACGGATGAGATTGAAGTACGGACAGTGATCTGGGTAGATCAGACGACGGAAGTACAGGCAAAGGCCGTTGCAGCAGCCTCTTTTGTAGAGGCCGATGGTACAAAAGTAATTTATATCAAAGCTACAGGCAAGACGTATGGAGACAATGAAAAAACACAGCCACGGATGAATCTTACCATTACGATCCCGGATGATCGTCGTTTTAATCTGGATATTCGAACTTCCAATGGAGCCATATTATTAAACCGTCCGGAAGCCATAAGTACCATACTGGCCGAAACGGGTAACGGACGTATTCGGATTACCAATGCTGTTGGAGATATCTCCGGGAAAACGTTGAACGGGGATGTCATTGTGGCCAATGCCATTGGTAATGTCGATCTGGACAGTAACCGTGGAGATATGAAGGCTCGCGGTATTTCCGGCGATGTAGATCTTGCTACACAAGTGGGAAGTATCAGTATTGCGGACTCCGTTGGTGAATTCATCGCAGAGACACGCAACGGCAATATTACGCTGGATGGAGCCAATCTGGGAATCAAAGCCCAATCACTTAATGGCAGTATTAACATCGTATCTACCAAAGTCGGAGGGGACTGGGATGTGTACAGTGCGGTGGGAGCCATTAACGTATTACTTCCTGATCGTGGAGACTACAGTCTTGCGGGTTCCAGCAGTTATGGAGATCTAAGTACGGATCTGCCGTTCAAAGTACAGAATAAAACCATAGAAGGCCAGCTCGGTGAGGGCGAGTACAGGGTGAAAATTGAAGGCAACAGTGATCTCACCATTCAGAGCAACCCGGCTGTGTCTACACCTGAAACAGTTACACCTGATTCTGAAGATACGGCTGAGAATCTGGAACAGACTACCGAGGACGGACCAAATTCCCAGTAGGATTCTACAGAGGTTCCTTGACTGCCGCGTTGACAATAAACTTGTAATCGCCGTACAATAAATGTACACTGGCAAGATTACACGGCATGAAAGATGGATTGTCGTTCTTAATGGCCGGGAATCAACTCTGAGCGAGGAGACAGTAACTTACTCTTCACCAGAGAATGAAAGGTAAGGCGGTGGGTTTTATGGCAACACGTGTCCAACATGCGTTGGAGCATCTGAAAACGACCGGTGTCCGTATTACACCCCAGCGTCATGCCATATTGAACTATCTGATGGAATCCATGGGGCATCCGACAGCCGATGAAATTTACCGAGCCCTTGAACCCCAATTTCCCAGTATGAGCGTGGCAACGGTATATAATAATTTGAAGATGTTTCTGGAAGCTGGCATGGTCCGGGAATTGACATACGGAGATAATTCAAGTCGCTTCGATGCCAATGTGACGGATCATTATCATGTTATCTGTGATCAATGCGGCAAGATTGAAGACTTCAGCTATCCTTCACTCAAAAGTGTAGAGCTTCAGGCGGAGTCTAGTACAGGATTCGAAGTACACGGTCACCGATTGGAAGTATATGGCGTTTGCAAAAGTTGCAGGGATTAAGAGAGTTGAATTACAATATTAACGTGAAGAATTCAGTATGGATTCTTCACGTTTTTTTTAGCATTTATGCAAAATGCTCATCTTTATAACAACTTATGCGCACATCCTTATGATCAGCATAATTAACGGAGGTAGACGTTTGGGTAGAAAAAGCAGATATACACGTCAAAAGCGACGTTCATTTTGGCCCGGTTTTCTCGGGGCTTGTCTGATCGCCGGGGGGGCTTACTGGCTTATAACAAATGTATGGTTGAACCAGACCCATGAAGACCCCGACTGGGTAGGAAGAAGCCAGCCTATTTTTGTAGATGGGCAACTGATGGATGGAGACGCTCTGGGTACAGGAGATCAACTCAAGTTGCCTGTAGATGTGCTGCAAGAAGCGATTGATGCAGGCATACGTTATGAATCAGAATCGGGAGATATCATTATTGCCTCTCCTCAGCGAGTCCTTCATATGAAAGATGGAAGCACACAAGCAGAACTTAATCACAAAGATTATCCTATGACAGTTAAGCCTGAGGTTAAGGACGGAGAAGCCTATATTCCGCTCAAACCTTTGAAAGAAGTATATGGCATAACCGTACAGGAAGATTCAGTAACAGGTGCTGTGCTGCTGATGCGTGGTGGAGACATGATACAGTATGCAGAGATTGATACGTTATCATCCAAAGCGGACAAGACCGTGCCGTTATATAAACGTGGGGGAGAATCCTCACCAATCATTGCCGACATGGAAAAGGATGCAAGGGTACGTGTATGGCAGACGGGTGATAAACAGAGTTTTGTTCAACTCGATAATGGATATGCCGGATATGTAGATAATGATTATATTGTCCTCACCGAGAAAAAGAAGGTGGACTTGCCCAAGTATACGCTGACTGCAGCAGAGAAGAAGTGGCAGAATAAACCGGTAAATCTGGTTTGGGAAGCCGTGTACAATCGTCAGCCTGATGTGGGCTCTATCGGTAAAATGCCAGGTGTGAATGTGGTCAGCCCCACATGGTTTCATATTACGGATGGACAGGGCACTGTGAAAAGCAAGGGAAACCAAGCTTATGTGAACTGGGCTCACCGTTCGGGTATGGAAGTATGGGGACTCATGGATAACAGTTTTGACCCGGACGTTACAAAAGAAGCTGTAGCTTCTTACGAGACGCGCACGCATATTATTGAGCAGATGTTAGAGTATGCACAGACGTATCAACTGGATGGTATCAACATTGACTTTGAGAACGTGTATACCGATGACGGGCCGAATATTACGCAGTTTGTGCGCGAGATCAAGGCGATGGCACGTATACATGGATTGATGTTATCAATCGATGTAACACCGAAATCAAACAGTGAGATGTGGTCTGCCTTTCTGGATCGCCGTGCATTAGGTTCTTTTGCAGACTATGTTATTGTGATGGCTTATGATGAACATTGGGCGGCCAGTCCCAAGGCAGGTTCGGTAGCATCTCTGCCTTGGACCGAGGCTTCCATGAGACGCATACTTGAGGAGGATGAAGTCCCTTCTAACAAGTTGATCATGGCGGTTCCGCTCTATACCCGGATATGGACGGAAGAGACGAATGATCAGGGTGAGGTTAAAGTGTCTTCCAAAGCGGTGGGCATGAATGCCATTGTGGAGCTGATCCAAGAGAAGAAACTCAAACCTGAACTGGATCAGGCAAGTGGACAAAACTATGTGGAATATAAGGAAGACGGAGCTACCAAGAAAATATGGATCGAAGATGCCGTGTCCCTTCAGGCGCGTGTGGATTTGATTGCTTCGCTGAAGCTGGGCGGAGTAGCTGCGTGGAATCGGAGTTTTGCTAATGCTTCTGCATGGGAGGTATTAAAGCAGGCTGGTTACAAGAAATAATTTACTCGAACTCAGAGTGTCTGCGTGCTCCAATTTATTTTCACTAAGTTCAAAGTTTCTCCTTAGGTACCATCATACGTGCAGTCTACCGTTTTATTGGTCGTAGAACTTATAACTTAACTTTATATCTTAGCTATTGATAACAGCAACAAGAGCTCACTTATAAGCCAAGTCCAAAAAGGTCCGGTAAACATACCGGGCCTTTTTTTGTTCTTCAATGAAATTAAGGCAAAAGACATTTAGCGGTTGGAGATCATATCGTGCTAACCATCGGTGGGGGGAACTGTTGTAGAAGGCGCTTTCAGTTGTTGACTGGTCATGTTGGCCTTATTAGGGTCCAGGGTGAGGATGGTATGACAGAACATACACCGATCCGTTTTGCCGAGCATTTTGGTTAACTTCCCGCATTCCGGACAGTCGACTTGTACTGCACTGGTGGAGAGCATACCCGCCCAGAAATAAATGGCTAGACTGGCCATCATGGCAATCAGTCCGATGACGAGTCCTACAGCTGCGAATACCTTGCCTGCATGTCCCCAGAAAACAATCCCGGCTGTTCCCAGTATCATTAGGCCCATACCTAGCATGGTCAGTAGTAATCCCCAAGTGCGAAAAGCATTAATTTTTGCTGATTTAAAAATCATGAAAAATGCTCCTATCGTATGAGTAGTATTGGACCTGGAAAAGAAGGAAACTTCAGTCTGGATGTAGAATTACATTATAACTGACTTGGCGCTTATCTGCCATGAAATGTATGGAGGGAATCGTGGAATTAAAGAACCTTGCTTTTTTGTCCGAACAGTCGGAAGAGACAGGGGCAGTTGGGGCTATCGCTTATTCCCACCCGGGAGAGCGATTCCACGGCTCCCTAATTCAAGATTTCGAATTATTAGTACTTGTTGTTCATAATGATGATCAATTGAAGTCGACGGTCGGACATTACAGATATGGTGATCTTCGTTATCAGATGATCTATGCGAGCCGTCATGAATTAAAGAGGAGTGTAGTAACCGGGAATCATAATAATCTCACCCAGTGTCTGATTGAAGGTGAGATTATCTGGGAAGCGGACAGCGCCTTAAGTGATTTGCGAGAAGAACTGTCTACCTTTGGGGCAGAATTGCGTGAGCAGAAGCTGCTTCATGAATTCACCAGTTTCTTGAGAATGTATGTGGAGGCCAAACGTCATATTCAGGAAGGTCATGTTGTAGACGCCTACTACAATGTATTAGAGGCTCTGGGGAACTGGGCAAGAATTGTATTGATTGAACAGGGGATATACCCGGATCATGCCGTCTGGACACATGTGCAGAATCTGGATCGCGCTTTATGGAAACTTTATCAAGAGCTTACCGTAAGCTCGGAGACGCTGGAGCAGCGAGTAGAGCTTGTCCTGCTTGCCTGTGAGTTTTCCGTAATGTCCAAAATGAGTGAGTGCTCAGAACTGCTGCTGCGTGTGTTAAGAAGTCGCAAGGAGCCGTGGAGCATGAATGAACTTGTTCATCATCCACAGTTAAGATTTGTTCGAGAAGATCTGCCTTTGGTAATACGTAAGCTGGTCTTTCGTTCTATTGTAAAAGAATCGGCAGGATGGCCGTCGATCGGAGGAGAGGGCCGGGAAATTCGGTATTGGATTGAGGCATAACCTTCTCCAGAGGCCTGACATTATATTGATCACATAAGGGAGGGGAAACCTTCCTTTTTTGTTTGTTTAATAATTTATAAAAAGATGTTGACTCTCATTCACGATATATGATACATTATATTTCGTTCCTCAAACGAGATTATCGCCAACAAACGATAAATTCTTCAGAGGAAAAGTGAAGAACTAAAGCTTCAAAAAAGAAATTAAAAAAAGTTCTTGACGAAAACAAACGAAATGTGTTACATTATTTAAGTCGCCGCCGAAACTTGGTTGAGACGAAAAAAAAGTAAAACAAATCGTGTTTGATCTTTGAAAACTGAACAACGAGTGAGTAAACATTCTGCTTGCAGAATGAACGCAAAAGTTTGAGACAAGCCTTGGCTTGAATCGACTGGAGCACAATTGAGATTTTTAATCTCGTCAGATTCAAAATGAGCTTATCGCTCTTTTCAATACTTTATTGGAGAGTTTGATCCTGGCTCAGGACGAACGCTGGCGGCATGCCTAATACATGCAAGTCGAGCGGACTTGAAGAGAAGCTTGCTTCTCGGATGGTTAGCGGCGGACGGGTGAGTAACACGTAGGCAACCTGCCCTCAAGTTTGGGACAACTACCGGAAACGGTAGCTAATACCGAATAATTGTTTTCTTCGCCTGAAGGAAACTGGAAAGACGGAGCAATCTGTCACTTGGGGATGGGCCTGCGGCGCATTAGCTAGTTGGTGAGGTAACGGCTCACCAAGGCGACGATGCGTAGCCGACCTGAGAGGGTGATCGGCCACACTGGGACTGAGACACGGCCCAGACTCCTACGGGAGGCAGCAGTAGGGAATCTTCCGCAATGGGCGAAAGCCTGACGGAGCAATGCCGCGTGAGTGATGAAGGTTTTCGGATCGTAAAGCTCTGTTGCCAGGGAAGAACGCTTGGGAGAGTAACTGCTCTCAAGGTGACGGTACCTGAGAAGAAAGCCCCGGCTAACTACGTGCCAGCAGCCGCGGTAATACGTAGGGGGCAAGCGTTGTCCGGAATTATTGGGCGTAAAGCGCGCGCAGGCGGTCATTTAAGTCTGGTGTTTAATCCCGGGGCTCAACCCCGGATCGCACTGGAAACTGGGTGACTTGAGTGCAGAAGAGGAGAGTGGAATTCCACGTGTAGCGGTGAAATGCGTAGATATGTGGAGGAACACCAGTGGCGAAGGCGACTCTCTGGGCTGTAACTGACGCTGAGGCGCGAAAGCGTGGGGAGCAAACAGGATTAGATACCCTGGTAGTCCACGCCGTAAACGATGAGTGCTAGGTGTTAGGGGTTTCGATACCCTTGGTGCCGAAGTTAACACATTAAGCACTCCGCCTGGGGAGTACGGTCGCAAGACTGAAACTCAAAGGAATTGACGGGGACCCGCACAAGCAGTGGAGTATGTGGTTTAATTCGAAGCAACGCGAAGAACCTTACCAGGTCTTGACATCTGAATGACCGGTGCAGAGATGTACCTTTTCTTCGGAACATTCAAGACAGGTGGTGCATGGTTGTCGTCAGCTCGTGTCGTGAGATGTTGGGTTAAGTCCCGCAACGAGCGCAACCCTTATATTTAGTTGCCAGCACTTCGGGTGGGCACTCTAGATAGACTGCCGGTGACAAACCGGAGGAAGGTGGGGATGACGTCAAATCATCATGCCCCTTATGACCTGGGCTACACACGTACTACAATGGCCGGTACAACGGGCTGCGAAATCGCGAGATGGAGCCAATCCCAACAAAGCCGGTCTCAGTTCGGATTGCAGGCTGCAACTCGCCTGCATGAAGTCGGAATTGCTAGTAATCGCGGATCAGCATGCCGCGGTGAATACGTTCCCGGGTCTTGTACACACCGCCCGTCACACCACGAGAGTTTATAACACCCGAAGTCGGTGGGGTAACCGCAAGGAGCCAGCCGCCGAAGGTGGGATAGATGATTGGGGTGAAGTCGTAACAAGGTAGCCGTATCGGAAGGTGCGGCTGGATCACCTCCTTTCTATGGAGAATCGTTTCCTGCAACGGAAACATTCAAATATGCAGCTTAGCTGCAAAACACTCACTCGTTGTTCGGTTTTGAGAGCTCAAACTCTCAAACAGCTTGCTTTTGCATGGAGCTTGTTCTTTGAAAACTAGATATCGAAACGAAACAAACGCGAATTAGAACATTCCTTTTTAGCTGAACTTGTGTTAAACAAGTTTCAATAAAAACGGTAGATTGCACGTACGATGGTATCGAATGGGAGCGACTTTTGGCTTTGCGCAAGCAAAACAAGGGAAGCGAGCAGTCGAAACCGGAGCACGAGGTTAAGCTACTAAGAGCACACGGAGGATGCCTAGGCGCTAGGAGCCGATGAAGGACGTGGCGAACAACGAAACTGCCTCGGGGAGCTGTAAGCAAGCTTTGATCCGGGGGTGTCCGAATGGGGAAACCCAGCTGGGGTAATTTCCAGTTACTCACAACTGAATACATAGGTTGTGTAGAGGCATACCAGGGGAACTGAAACATCTAAGTACCCTGAGGAAGAGAAAACAATAGTGATTCCGTCAGTAGCGGCGAGCGAACGCGGAGAAGCCCAAACCAAAGAGCTTGCTCTTTGGGGTTGTGGGACGTCTCACATGGAGTTACAAAGGAACCGGTTAAGCGAAGAGGTCTGGAAAGGCCCGCCAAAGAAGGTAAAAGCCCTGTAGTTGAAAGTCTGTTCCCTCCGAGACGGATCCCGAGTAGTGCGGGGCACGTGAAACCCCGTATGAATCCGGCAGGACCATCTGCCAAGGCTAAATACTTCCTAGCGACCGATAGTGAAGCAGTACCGTGAGGGAAAGGTGAAAAGCACCCCGGAAGGGGAGTGAAATAGAACCTGAAACCGTGTGCTTACAAAAAGTCAGAGCCCGTTTTAGGGGTGATGGCGTGCCTTTTGTAGAATGAACCGGCGAGTTACGTTCCCGTGCAAGGTTAAGGTGAAGAGCCGGAGCCGCAGCGAAAGCGAGTCTGAATAGGGCGACTGAGTACGTGGACGTAGACCCGAAACCGGGTGATCTACCCCTGTCCAGGGTGAAGGTGCGGTAACACGCACTGGAGGCCCGAACCCACGCATGTTGAAAAATGCGGGGATGAGGTGGGGGTAGCGGAGAAATTCCAATCGAACTCGGAGATAGCTGGTTCTCCCCGAAATAGCTTTAGGGCTAGCCTCGGAAAACAGAGTCGTGGAGGTAGAGCACTGATTGGGTGCGGGGCCCGCAAGGGTTACCAAGCTCAGTCAAACTCCGAATGCCATAGACTTACTTCCGGGAGTCAGACAGTGAGTGCTAAGATCCATTGTCAAAAGGGAAACAGCCCAGACCATCAGCTAAGGTCCCCAAGTGTGTGTTAAGTGGGAAAGGATGTGGAGTTGCACAGACAACCAGGATGTTGGCTTAGAAGCAGCCATCATTGAAAGAGTGCGTAATAGCTCACTGGTCGAGTGACTCTGCGCCGAAAATGTAACGGGGCTAAACACACCACCGAAGCTATGGCTTGATGCTTTGCATCAGGGGTAGGGGAGCGTTGTATAAGGGTTGAAGGTGTACCGTAAGGAGCGCTGGACATTATACAAGTGAGAATGCCGGTATGAGTAACGAAAAGATCAGTGAGAATCTGATCCGCCGAAAGCCTAAGGGTTCCTGAGGAAGGCTCGTCCGCTCAGGGTAAGTCGGGACCTAAGGCGAGGCCGAAAGGCGTAGTCGAAGGACAACAGGTCGAAATTCCTGTACCACCGTAAGCCGTTATGAGCAATGGGGGGACGCAGTAGGGTAGTGACGCGGACTGATGGATGTCCGTCTAAGCAGTAAGGCTGATGTGTAGGCAAATCCGCACATTGTAAGGCTGAGCTGTGATGGGGAGCGAAAATTGTAGTAGCGAAGGTCATGATCTCACACTGCCAAGAAAAGCCTCTAGCCAGGTGATGGTGCCCGTACCGCAAACCGACACAGGTAGGCGAGAAGAGTATTCTAAGGCGCGCGGAAGAACTCTCGTTAAGGAACTCGGCAAAATGACCCCGTAACTTCGGGAGAAGGGGTGCCCCGGTAGTGTGAATAGCACGAGGGGGCCGCAGTGAAAAGGCCCAAGCGACTGTTTAGCAAAAACACAGGTCTGTGCGAAGCCGTAAGGCGAAGTATACGGGCTGACGCCTGCCCGGTGCTGGAAGGTTAAGGGGAGTGGTTAGGAGCAATCCGAAGCTGTGAACCGAAGCCCCAGTAAACGGCGGCCGTAACTATAACGGTCCTAAGGTAGCGAAATTCCTTGTCAGGTAAATTCTGACCCGCACGAATGGCGTAACGACTTGGGCGCTGTCTCAACGAGAGATCCGGTGAAATTTTAATACCTGTGAAGATGCAGGTTACCCGCGACAAGACGGAAAGACCCCATGGAGCTTTACTGCAGCTTGATATTGAATTTGGGTACGATCTGTACAGGATAGGTGGGAGCCTTTGAAACGTGAGCGCCAGCTTGCGTGGAGGCAACGTTGGGATACCACCCTGATCGTATCTAGGTTCTAACCTGGTACCGTAATCCGGTGCGGGGACAGTGTCAGGTGGGCAGTTTGACTGGGGCGGTCGCCTCCTAAAGAGTAACGGAGGCGCCCAAAGGTTCCCTCAGAATGGTTGGAAATCATTCGAAGAGTGCAAAGGCATAAGGGAGCTTGACTGCGAGACCTACAAGTCGAGCAGGGACGAAAGTCGGGCTTAGTGATCCGGTGGTACCGCATGGAAGGGCCATCGCTCAACGGATAAAAGCTACCCTGGGGATAACAGGCTTATCTCCCCCAAGAGTCCACATCGACGGGGAGGTTTGGCACCTCGATGTCGGCTCATCGCATCCTGGGGCTGAAGTAGGTCCCAAGGGTTGGGCTGTTCGCCCATTAAAGCGGTACGCGAGCTGGGTTCAGAACGTCGTGAGACAGTTCGGTCCCTATCTGTCGTGGGCGTAGGAAATTTGAGAGGAGCTGTCCTTAGTACGAGAGGACCGGGATGGACGTACCGCTGGTGTACCAGTTGTTCCGCCAGGAGCACCGCTGGGTAGCTATGTACGGACGGGATAAACGCTGAAAGCATCTAAGCGTGAAGCCCCCCTCAAGATGAGATTTCCCAGTATGTAAGACCCCTTGAAGACGACGAGGTAGATAGGCTGGGGGTGGAAGTGCAGCAATGCATGGAGCTGACCAGTACTAATCGGTCGAGGGCTTATCCAATAGCAAGTTGTAATTCGCGTGTTTCGTTTCGAATCTAGTTTTCAGAGAACGATCTCTGAAGCATATTCCCTGATAGCTCAGTTGGTAGAGCACTCGACTGTTAATCGAGTTGTCACAGGTTCGAGCCCTGTTCGGGGAGCCATATGGAGAGGTGTCCGAGCTGGCCGAAGGAGCACGATTGGAAATCGTGTAGGCGTCACAAGCGTCTCGAGGGTTCGAATCCCTCTCTCTCCGCCATAATATTAAGGCCCGTTGGTCAAGGGGTTAAGACACCTCCCTTTCACGGAGGTAACAGGGGTTCGAATCCCCTACGGGTCATAATAACTTCAAAAAAAGAAGTTGATTTTTACAACAAGATTATGGTATGATCATAAATGTGTTGTTCGGAGGCTTAGCTCAGCTGGGAGAGCATCTGCCTTACAAGCAGAGGGTCGGGGGTTCGATCCCCTCAGCCTCCACCATATAAACTTTATAACGACGCGGGGTGGAGCAGCCCGGTAGCTCGTCGGGCTCATAACCCGAAGGCCGCAGGTTCAAATCCTGCCCCCGCAATTATACTTTCCTTTGAGAAAGTGATCTGGAACCGTGGTGTAGTTGGCCTAACATGCCTGCCTGTCACGCAGGAGATCGCGGGTTCGAATCCCGTCGGTTCCGCCATTTAATCTTTACATGAGGCAAACTGTTCACTACATCTGCTGTATGGCACTGATGCCCTATATAAAGTGTAAGGAATTAAGATTAGACTTTATTATGGCTCGGTAGCTCAGTCGGTAGAGCAGAGGACTGAAAATCCTCGTGTCGGCGGTTCGATTCCGTCCCGAGCCACCATTTTTAAAATAATTTAATAAGCCGGTGTAGCTCAACTGGTAGAGCAACTGACTTGTAATCAGTAGGTTGGGGGTTCAAGTCCTCTCGCCGGCACCATGTAATCCTGGAGGATTAGCGAAGTGGCCAAACGCATCAGACTGTAAATCTGCTCCCGTACGGGTTCGGTGGTTCGAATCCATCATCCTCCACCAGTTTTTAGGGGCATAGTTTAAAGGTAGAACAACGGTCTCCAAAACCGTTGGTGTGGGTTCAATTCCTGCTGCCCCTGCCAATTAACTTTTTAGAAATTAACCTTTTATGGCGGTCGTGGCGAAGTGGTTAACGCACCGGTTTGTGGATCCGGCATTCGGGGGTTCAATTCCCCTCGATCGCCCCTTTGTTTTTTCATTTTTTATTGGGGATTAGCCAAGCGGTAAGGCAACGGACTTTGACTCCGTCATGCATAGGTTCAAATCCTATATCCCCAGCCATTATGCGGACGTGGCTCAGCGGTAGAGCATCGCCTTGCCAAGGCGAGGGTCGCGGGTTCGATTCCCGTCGTCCGCTCCAAAATATGGCGCCATAGCCAAGTGGTAAGGCACAGCTCTGCAAAAGCTTTATCCCCAGTTCGAATCTGGGTGGCGCCTCCAGCATATGCCGGCGTGGCGGAATGGCAGACGCGCTCGACTCAAAATCGAGTGGGAAACCGTGGAGGTTCGAGTCCTCTCGCCGGTATATTGAATAGCCCTACATGTTGCTTATGCAATGTGTAGGGCTATTTTTATTTTATATGAAACGATTTATGTGCAGTAAGAAAATCTAGAGTAAGAGAAGATGGACGTTAATAAAGATTGACGTATGATTATATTGAGTATATTGTAGATAAGTAAAGTCTTTAATATGGAGGAGTGAAGTAGAGTGACTAATGGAAAAAATGTATCGGATACCGATCTGTTATTTGATCTTTCTGTATGGGAAGAGGCATGGAAGAATCGTCCGAGAAGTTCAAAATATAAGAAGAAAAGCGCCCCCTTTAATATAGAAGAAGCTTTTGAGCGATGGGCCAGGGATTATCATGTACAGTCGTTCACTGAAGAAGGAAAGCAGCGTTCTGAACGCATTATTGGCTGGATTGAAAACCAGGGTGTGGAATTCTCAGGGTTATCCATTTTGGACATTGGAGCAGCCTCAGGCATATTTACCATTCCTTTTGCGGAAAAGGGGGCAAGTGTGACGGCAGTTGAGCCTTCTGAGTTGCTTGTCTCCCTTATGAAAGAGACGATACCTTCAGCTCTGGAATCCAAAATCGAAATCGTAAACGAACGATATGAGGAAATCTCTATTCAGGATAAAGGCTGGGAGAAGAAATATGACTTTGCATTTGCATCCATGTGTCCAGCGATGTCGGATTGGGAAACGATTGAGCAGGCGATCAACTGTGCCCGGAAGTATGTGTATATAAGTACTATGGCGGGACAGAAGGAACACACACTAATGGATGAACTTAAGGATGTACTGGGGGTAACTTCTTCATACAAGGCCGGTGATATGGGGTATATCCAACAGTTGCTGTATTTGAGGGGTTATTCTTATACGATGATTATTACGAGAGAAGTTAACTCATTTGAAGTACCGGTGGAAGAGATTATCGAGCAGCTGCCAGAATGGCTTAATACGTATGAGTTACCATCGGATGAAGATTCCCTCAGATTGGCTGAGGATTACATTAGGGATACGTACAAGAATAGTACGGTGACCTTCTCACGTGGAGGAAGATTTGGTAAGATTCTAATTCAACTTGAACAGCCCAATATGAAAACAGTTCGCACTAAGGATAAGCGATAAATCACATAAGCGTGGCACGTGTAATGATAATCAGGAATTGAGACGGAGACAATGTAGTCTAACGTCTAAGATGACACTAGGAAGCATCACAACGCTGTGCCAAAAGATGAACGGTTGAAACATATGAAGTTAAGATTGTAGAAGTGAAATTGTAAGTGAAGGGAGCAGATATGTGCTCCCTCTTTTTTTGAAGCGAATAATTAATTGACTATACTAAACAAAATCCTCGGTTACTTGAAGATGTTAAGCTGCTTCATGAGACTGCACATGGGCTAAAGCCAACCTTAATTCAAAAATCGAGACAACGAAAAACAAAACACATACCTAGTTTTCAGAGAATGATCTCTGAAGCATATTCCCTGATATTTCAGTTGGTAGAGCCCTTGACGGTTAATCGAGTAGTCACAGGTCCGAGCCTGTTCGAAGAGCCATATGGAGAGGTATCCGAGCTGGCCGAAGGAGTACGACCTACAATCGTACTCCTTGTCTAATTTCTGTTCGACACTTCTGCTTTCTGCTTACGTTCCCGATACTGGCCGGGGGTGACTCCTTCCCATTTACGGAATGATCGGATAAAGTTTTGCGGATTATTGTACCGAAGTCGTGCTGCGATATCTTTAACGGTTAGATCACTTTCGTCCAGCCATTTTTTAGCGATATTAAATCGGTACTTGGTCAGATATTCACTAAATGCACAGCCTGTCTCTTTGCGGAAAACACTACTTAAGTAGTTGGCATTGTAGTGAAGCTTCATAGCACATTCCTCAAGCGTCAGATCCTTATCATAATCTTGATGAATCATGGCAATCATTTTCTCAGATATATGCTGATACTGGGCGTACTGTCTTGCTTTAAAAACCTGGATGACGGGCAAGATGACTTGATGGTTAAACCAATCCTCAACTTCAGCAGCGTACTGCAAACCATGAAGTTCATGAAACATCGAACCACGACCTTGGGAGATCTGTCCGAGTCGTATGCCGGATTCCTGAGTCATTTGCAAAATATGCGTGAGCAGCCTCGTAAGAACCACCTCATACTCCTCGGGTGTAACCTCCATACCAAAGATCACTTCAAGCAGTTGTTGCAGAAGAGCAGAGGCCTGGACTTCGTCTGCACTTTGAATGGCTTGGATCAACGAATATTCCAATGATTCCGGGTAGGTCATGGACCAAGTGGGAGCGTAATGATCTATGTTCTCATATTGAAAAATAATGCCTGTTCCCAGCTTCATCCGATGCCTCAATGCTTCCATGGCTTCTGTATAAGCTTGAGGGATGTGATATAGAGAGCTGTGTGGCTGGCTGAATCCTATACTGACTTGAAGAGTTAGAATCTTATCCATCTGTTGTTGTAACTGGTCTGTTAATACATATAGCTGCTGTGAAAAAATAAACTGATCCTGTTCCACGGTGCCAATCACCGTGACTACTGTATGTTCCAGCACAATGGGAAGCAATTGTTGGTTATGCACAACGGTTTCCTCCAATATATTTTGAATAGCAAATAATAAGAGGTCACGATCACTAGCTCTATATTTTGTATGATTAACAAGATCGGCCTGTAGTGTAATAACAGCAATTTGTTGCCATTCCCGAACCTGATGTGTGTAGCCATATTCATTCAGGGTGTCAGGAAGAGTATGAACAGGGATCTTACCCTGGAACAGATTCATCATAAAATGATTGCGAATCTGCAATAGATGCACATTAAGTGTGTTCTCTAATTGGGAGCGAGAAGCAGATAATTGTGAGACCCCTGCTCTGATCTGTTCGAACTCATCAGAAAATGGTGGTGATTGCTGAGCTACCGTGTTTCCTTCTTTGGACAGGTGGTTGTCACCAAGTTGGGTTAAAAGTTTACGAATCGGGACATGCATTCGCTTGGAGCCGAGCCAGGCGAGTAATAATGAAAGTAAAAGTAAGAAGATACTGATATACAAGGTGTGCAATCCGATATCGATATATTCTTGTGTCAGAATATTGGTAGGTGAGATTAGCACATAAGTCCATCCCTTTAAGGTAGAAGGGCTATACGTCAGGGAATAATGTGTATCGGCGATCTTAACTTCCCGTTTTTCAAAGCCTGTTGAAAATGTGATGGGTGATAGTTTGGTTATGTTGGCTTCCGTATCCCGATCCTGTAATCCAATGGCAGACAACGGTTGTCCAATGTATACAGGATCGGGATGGACCAAGATACGTTGTTCCCGATTCAAAATGATCAGTCCTGAGGCAGCATTGCCTATGGAGGCTTCTCCTAGTGTGTTTTGCAAAGAACAGGCAGGGATTCCGGCAATCAGGGCAGCATCGGAAGACGTATTCAGATTAGGAATAGATCTCGCAAGGGCAATATGATAAATACAGCCTGTACCGGGTGAACGCTCATCATTGCTGAACACCGATGAAGGGGAGAGCTGCCATCCAGAAGTTAACGTATCCGATATCAATTCCTTCATGGGAAGAGCCAGTGGGAAATCCGTATTACGGTACAATCCGGCATGATCAATAAGCCAATTCTGAGATTGATTCACCAGAGTAATATCCAGCAAAGGTTCCCATGACCTCATATTCTGAAATTCGCTCTGTAGTTTGTCGGCAAGCAAAGGTCCTTTCCCTTCTAGTGAAGAAGAAGCAGACAGGGAACGAAGGGTTACTGGAGAGCGAACGGCCTGATCAAGCATATAACTAACTGTAGCGAGTTTGTGCTCAACGTTGGATTGCATTTGTTCCAGCAACTGTCTGTTGGCCAGCGTACGATGCAGCTCTGTTTGGTTTGATGAATAGATAAATGCGGCAATTCCCGTTAACAAAATGGGCAGGGTGCTTAACAGGATTCCGAAGATGATCATTTTATGGAGATAGCTGATTGGTCGCACAGTTTCAGTTCCACCCCTGACATTAGAAATAGTAACACTTTCTATTTTAGTAAACGCTTACATATAGAACAATCTAAATTTTGTTTATTTGGATAAATAAGTAATTTCGTGAGAGGTATAGGAGCAGGTATAAGGGATTGCTGATAGATGATTTTGCAGAAAAGGCTAGAGAAATGGCTTGGACTGACTATCCAATACGGAATCATGAGAAACGAAATTGCAGTGTGAACGTAAATAGAGACATGGACATCATTCTGTATACCTGGCGATATCGGGTGAAGTAGGGCCTGTATACGGGTAATAGAAGGTATCTTTGAGTGCTATTCAGCTTAGGTGGATACGTTGGTCTTGTATAGGGACAGTCAAAGGTCCAACTAGATCCCCGACCTGAGTCTAGGATGAAAAACCGTCCACGGTCTGTTTTGAAAAGTCGCGGAATCCCCTAGAATAAGGACATAAGGTTAAACAAGAAACACGGAAACAAAAAACAAGAAACAAACGAACAAATGACTCAACACATTAAAAGGAACGAATGGAAAGGGCGGTGAACAACAATTATGAGATTGAATAAGGGAAATGGCTGGGCGATTGTATTGATTGCGCTGGGTGCACTACTCCTCTTCGGAAAGTTAACTCCACTTCTTGGACACTTAATGGGTTATCTGATTCCGGTCCTGATGATTGCACTGGGATACTACGGAGTTAAACGAGGGAATGTGATGCTTGGCTGGATTGTTCTCATCATCGGTATCATCTCACTGATGGGTAAACTGGCATGGTTGATCGGACCGATCATCGCGATCGGGTTAATCATCTTTGGTATCTCAATGCTAAGCAATAACCGCAGTCGTCGTGGTCGGTACTAAGCTTTCACGATTATGAAAAGGAGGGACAGAACATAATGAGTGTATTTCGTCGAATGCGGGATATTACCGTAGCCAATCTGAACGAACATTTGGAGCAAAGTCAGGACCCAGTCAAACTGATTGATCAGTTCCTGGTCTCGACCCGCCAAGACATCGGTGAAGCCGAGAAGCTTCGTCATCAATATGCAAGCCATACCAGACAAATGAAACAACAAGCCGATCAGGCAGCAGGTATGGTGAACAAACGGGAAGAACAGGCTTCCATGGCTCTGAAAGCAGGGGAAGAACATCTCGCTAAGCTGGCCTTGCAGGAGAAAATCCTCCACGAGGAAAAAATGGAACAATACAATGAATTGTATGCACAAAGTTATGCGGCATTACAGGAGTTGGATGAACAGATCGACCAGCTGAAGGTTGAATATCAGAATGTATACAGCAAACGCCAATATTACTACGCTCGTATGCAGACGATTCAGTTACAGCAACGTATGAACCAGAGAGGCAATCACAACGGTCAGAATGTACCCCGTATGTTTAACCGACTGGATGACCAAGTCTCTGATCTCGAATATGAAGCACAAAGTCTCCGCGATATCCGGCGGATGAATCAAGATGGTTCAGGAGTGACTGGCAGCATGTCATCCTCTACGCTGGATAAGGAACTGGAACGCTTAAGACAGAAATTGAACAATGACAGAAAGGAGTAGTCACAATGAATAAATTATACCGCTCGGCGCGTAATCGAAGGCTAACAGGTTTGATCGGTGGCATTTCTGAAAATCTCGGATTGAGTACCACGCTGCTACGTATCATTTTCTTCATCAGTATTTTCGCTACGGGAGGTACATCATTGTTGATCTACTTCATCGCTGCATTGGTGGTACCAAAGGAATCCAATCACGTTGATCCATATGCTTATGATTCCAACGTAAGAGGATACAAGTAAACGAAAGGAGCAAGCACATGAGCAAATTATACCGCTCAACGCGTGACCGGATGTTAACCGGCTTGTGCGGCGGAATTTCCGAAACCATCGGAATGGATTCCACCCTGCTGCGTATCATCTTTGTTATCAGTATCTTCGTAACTGGCGGCACGTCGTTGTTAATATACTTTATTGCAGCACTGGTGGTACCAAAAGAACCGTATCCGCCTTATGATCCATATGGCTACGGTCCGGGCCAAGGCCCTGGTCCTGGCAGAGGATACGACAACTATGATCATCAGCCACCAAGAGGTCCTTTTCAAAATAATCACAACCAACAAGGTCCTGGTAACTTCGGTCCCGGCCCTGGATTCAACGGCAGACCTCAATCTGGTCCCCGTTCTTATGACAACAACGCCTACGGAGCAGGAGCACCGCAAGAAAGTGAACTTGATTCCATGATGAAAGATATCGAGAAAAAAGCACTGAAAAAAGAAGTTGAAGAGCTTCGCCAAAAATTATCTCGTTACGAGAAGGGAGAAAAGTAAAATGGGAGTATTTAAACGGATTAAGGATATGACGAAAGCATCGGTAAATGATATGTTGGATAAAGTAGAGGACCCGATTGTAATGTTGAACCAGTACTTGCGTGATATGGAGGCTGAGATTCATGAGGCAGAGGTAACTGTTGCTAAACAAATGGCAAATGAGCGCCGCATGAAACAACGTTTGGATGAAGCGGAGCGTACTTCGGTACAACGTGAGTCCCAAGCAGAAGCTGCTCTGTCTAACGGTCAGGAAGAAGTGGCACGCAAATTGTTGGAAGAGAAAATCTACTTTGATCAAAAAATTACGGAGTACAGCGAACTGCATGCACAGTCCGAAGCACAAGCAAAAGATCTGTTGCAACAGTTGCATGATATGAAAGATGAGTTCTACAAAATGCGTAACAAACGTAATGAACTTGTATCCCGTGCACAAATGGCAAAAGCTAAAAAACAAATGTCTTCCATCAACAGCTTGCATTCGATCGAAAGTGGCGGCGCATCACTTGGATTCCACCGCATGGAAGAGAAAATCATGCAGCTGGAAGCTGAAGCTGACGTAGCTCGTGCACCTTATCGCAACACATCATCCACGTATACGAATCCTGTAGATGTGGAAAAACAATTCAAAGTGGATCAGCAATTACAAGCCCTCAAAAATAAAATGGGCAATGGTTCCAAGAATGAAGCGAACGGAACTTCAAAAGAATAACTGTTCGCTTAGTGGACAATATGATATTCTATAAATCGTGTATAATGTACGGTTGGTAGAACAAAAGTTAAGCCATACAGGACTTCATTGCCTGGTATGGCTTTTCCGTTGAATAAAGAGAGATTAACTTACAGAGGAGGTGCGGCGGGGATGAATCAAAAGAGTAAATGGCTTGCAGTTGTCATTATGATTATTGGCACAATGATGTTATTGAATGACAATATTAACTTCCTGACCGCTGCCGCACTGATTCTGTTAACGGTTGGAATGCTTCAAGTCCGCAATGGGGATACCCGCAAAGGTCATCGGTATCTTGGCATTGGTGCGGCACTGTTATTGCTGGATAATTTAATGATTGTATTTTTGATTGTACTGGCTTCTTTAGCTTACTTTTATTCGAAAAACAAAAAGATTCATCTGGACGAAGGCGTTATGAAGAAACAGAATTTCATGGCTCGGTACTACTGGGATCAATCATCCTGGACGTTACGTAGTATGAGTCTGTGGCATGCCATAGGTGAGGTTAACGCGGATCTATCTCTTTCAATTCCGGAGGAGAAACAAACAATTGTGCTGCTGCAAGGAGTTATGGGTAATGTTCGCCTTACACTACCAGAAGATTATGGTGTGGAGATTGAAGCATCGGTTCTTTTCGGCCGGATTAATCTTCTTGGAGAACAAGATAGCGGTATGATGAACAAATTAGTATGGAGAACGCCTGGATATGAATCCAGTGAACATAAAGCAAAATTTGTCATTTCTTATATTGTTGGCGACCTAAACATCAGTAATCCGTAGTAAAATAGATGAAGAGAAGGAGGAGACCCCGATGAAGACAAAACGACATACCGACATGGTAACCCGAAGTATGGGTGAAGGGATCCTCCTGGTTTTCATTGTGCTCGCTGTTATTTTGTATGTATTGTATACATATGGTTATCTTGCTCCGTTTACAGGTTGGCGTCATCTGATTCAATCGGGTCTGGCCTTATTGCTGCTTCTGATTGGAATCGGTGCGGTCTTTGGGTTCTATCAGAGTTACCGGGTTAAACGCCGGCTCGAACTGCTGCGGGAAACACTTCTACTGTGGGAGAAGGGCTCTCTATCACGCACTGTACCTGATCTGGGCGATGATGATGTGGGCCGTTTAAGTGAGCAACTCGGACGAATCGGCAAAAAGTGGGAAGATCAGATATCTACGCTCCAGCGATTGTCTACTCATAATGCACAGCTTGCTGAACAAGCCAGAATTACGGCTATTGTGGAAGAGCGGCAACGTTTGGCACGGGAACTGCATGATGCGGTATCGCAACAATTGTTCGCGATATCCATGACAGCAACGGCCGTTGGACGGAAGATGGAGAAGGATTTTGAACGTGCTCAGCGGCAGGTGGCTTTGATTGAGGAGATGGCTTCGGTAGCCCAGTCCGAGATGCGTGCGTTACTGTTACATCTGCGTCCAGTCTATCTGGAGGGTAAACATCTCGAACAAGGTCTGCGTGATCTGGTGATGGAACTGAAAACAAAAGTACCCATGGACATTGTGCTCGAAATGGACGAAGACATTGATCTGATCAAAGGCATCGAGAATCATCTGTTCCGGATCGTTCAGGAGGCTATGTCCAATACGTTACGGCATGCAAAAGCGGAAAAAATGGAGATACGGATCCAGCGTCGTACTGATGCGATCCGGGTATTGATTCGTGATGATGGGCAAGGCTTTGATCTGGATGAGAATAAACAAGCTTCTTACGGTCTGGCTAACATGCGTGAACGTGTTACGGAGATTGGCGGGGCCATACATTTTGTAACAGCGCCTGGTAAGGGAACGCGGATTGAGATTACGATACCTTTGATGAACGATGAAAGCGAGGAAGAACATGTCAATGGAACCGGAAGTCGAAACGGAGACGGAAACGTCGATCAAAGTGTTGCTCGTGGATGATCATGAGATGGTACGTATTGGTCTTGCAGCGGTACTGGATACCGAAGATGGAATTGAAGTTGTTGGTGAAGCAGGTAGTGGAGAGGAAGGCATTCGGCTTGCACAGGAATATAAGCCTGATGTTGTTCTGATGGACCTGGTTATGGAAGGAATGGACGGCATTGAGGCTACTCGTCAGGTACTTAAAATGTATCCAGAGTGCAAAGTCATTGTATTGACCAGTTACTTGGATGATGAAAAAATGTATCCTGTCATTGAAGCAGGTGCATTCAGTTATCTGTTGAAAACATCAAGAGCCAATGAAGTGGCAGATGCGATTCGCGCAGCCGCTCGCGGGCAATCCGTTCTGGAGTCACAGGTGGCTTCGAAAATGATGAATCGCTTCCGGCAGCCACAGGCAGCAGCTCCTTTGCATGATGAATTAACAGACCGTGAAATGGATGTGCTCCGGTTGCTCGCCAAAGGTAAATCGAATCAGGACATCGCTGATGATCTGATCATTGGTATCAAGACGGTCAAATTCCATGTTACAAACCTACTGGCAAAATTGGGCGTAGACGACCGTACACAGGCCGCGATCTATGCTTATAAAAATGGACTTGCAGAGTAAAAACAAGAACTAAATGCAATAACATAATTAAGCCAAAGAACCGTGCATTAATGTGCGGAAGTATAGATAAGAGATGATTTATATAAATTGAACTAAAGATTTACACAAAACGGAGAGGACAGAAGGAACCTGAAGAAGCGAAGCTAAAAGCTTTCTGAAAGAAAGCTACTTCGGAAGCATAAACTTCGCCTTTATCCCCGGATTTACCCTTTATAAAAAGAATCAAAAAATCTGGGGATAACAGCGATCGGAAGGTTGTTCTGTCAGCGGAGTGGCGAGTGTAAATATTGTGTAGTTCAATTTATATAGAAAAGATGAATGGAAAGCTCTGATCTGCCATGCAAGTGGCGGGTGGGGCTTTTTTGTTGTGTGCAGAAGAAGTATAGCAAATATGCGAAAGGGGCATGCTGTTGATAGATTCATAGAATGCAAGAAAGAAGCGGGGGATTCAAATGTTAAATCGATGGATGACAACAGGTATCTTGGCAATAGCTATCATAATTCTTATTGGTGTGACACAGGTATACGCAGAGAAGAACGAATCCAAAGCTGCCCAACTGGAACAGTTAATCTATACTGCTGACAGTGTGATTGATAATGTGGATCTTCTAGTTATTAAATGGCAAGGAGAAGGCAAGGGAGATGCACAAGCGCAGGCCGTGTTACTGGCAAGTCACTTGGGACTTGAACCACCTGTGCGGGTAAGCCAGACGGGTCATGATGTTTACCGCAGTGAAGAGATTGTCGATACGGCTAATGGAGGTGTAGGCTTGTTGGTCAATGTCGTCGATACAGGTGACAATGGTTACTACGCCATCGTACAACTCTCAGGGGATGCACACACGGATCGGAAGGCATTAATGACAGTACATGAACAGATCGGTCAACTGCTTGTAGACTCAGGGATGAAGGCAACCTGGAATATGTCTGTGCAAGGTACAGCAGTTACTGCTACTGAACATGATGCGAGTCAGCAACTGGAACTGATCGAAGAACAGCTGTCCACAAAGGTGGATATCGCCTCCGTCGAACGTTATACAGATGCAGGCACTGCAAGTGTCTCTTATAAGGCGGCTGAGCTGCCCCTATCGATCAAGAGTGGCTCGCACATGTTGAATATGCAACTCGCAGTTCACCAGGTTGGAGACGAGGTCGATAATCGAATTACAGTGGGGTTTCCGGTGATTACGATTGAATACTAATGGATGGATTTTTCATGAATTAGGACCCAATATTGAGAATCTTTATCAGAAAAATGAGTTTGAAATAGTGCATCCGTTCAGTTGATATGCTAAAATGGCATCACATCCAAGAAGGAACTTGCTGGTAATTGACAGTTGTATGTCGTGCATATATAACACCATTACATAGCTCGGGGAGAGCGTGAAGGTTATCTTCCCGGAAGAAAGAGGAGCCCATGGTTGAAAAACAATTGCAAGATGAAGTACAGACACCAGGCGCAGTATTTTTCATTTTTGGAGCAACGGGTGATTTGGCCCGCCGGAAGCTGTTTCCGGCTATCTACAGTCTTTACCGTGAAGGCAAGCTTGCCGAAGACTTTGCGGTTATTGGCGTAGCACGTCGTCCGAGGTCCCCAGAAGAATTCCGGGAAGACATCTATGAATCCATTAAAGAGTTCTGCCGTTATCCAGCGGGGGAACCTGATGAGTGGAACGCTTTTGTCGATCATTTTGAATACAAAGCACTGGATATCAATAATGTGGAAGGATTCAAAGAGCTACGTGCGCAGACGGAGCATCTGGAATCAAAGTTTAACACGCCGGGGAATAGGCTGTTCTATCTGGCACTGGCACCTGAGCTGTTTGGCAGTGTCTCGTACAGTTTGCGGGACGGTGGTATGTTGGAAAGTCAGGGATGGAACCGTTTGGTGATCGAAAAACCATTTGGTTATGATCTGCAATCGGCCGAACATTTGAATGAGCAGATTCGTGAGGTATTCCGTGAAGAGGAAATCTATCGGATTGATCATTATCTGGGCAAGGAAATGGTGCAAAATATCGAAGTGATCCGCTTCGGAAATGCTTTTTTTGAACCGCTCTGGAATAACAAACATATTGCCAACGTTCAGATTACGCTGGGTGAGACGGTAGGCGTGGAAGAACGTGGCGGTTATTATGATCACTCCGGAGCACTCCGTGATATGGGGCAAAACCATATGCTTCAGATGCTGACAATGATTGCGATGGAACCGCCAAGTCGCCTATTTCCGGAAGACATTCGGGATGAGAAGGTGAAGGTATTACGCTCTCTACGGGCGTTCACCTCGGATGAGGAAGTGAGCAACAACGTTGTGCGGGGGCAATATGCCGAAGGGGAGTACCGTGGCAAGCAGCTTCCGGGGTATCGCCAGGAAGACAAGGTTGATCCGCAGTCGAATACGGAAACTTATTTTGCAGCACGTGTATTCGTGGATAATTTCCGTTGGGCGGGTGTACCATTCTACATTCGGACAGGCAAGCGTCTCCCGGTGAAAACCACCGAGATCGTAGTTGAGTTCAAGTCGATGCCAAACAACGTGTACCTTGGGAAAAAGTATAAATTGGAACCGAATCTGCTAGTCATTCGGGTGAATCCGATGGAAGGCATATATATCAAAATTAATGCTAAGAAGCCAGGCTCGGATTCCGAGATTCAGCCACTTGCAATGGATTTCTGTCAGAGCTGCATGATTGGAATTAACTCGCCTGAAGCGTATGAACGTCTGCTGCACGATGCCGCAGAGGGGGATTCTACGTACTTCACCCGTTGGGATGAAGTGGCAACAGCCTGGTCTTTTGTGGATCGTATCGCAGCAGCCTGGGGGCTGAATCAAGGAGAGCTTCATACGTACCCTGCTGGAACTTGGGGACCAGAAGCGACAGATAAGCTGCTGGAGCAGGACGGATTCCACTGGTGGCCGGTGAATGGTCAGGACGAGGATAGCGTGATCTGGCAAGTGAATGGTTAGGGTAGGGTAAAGGCATTAACAACAGTATTAACAACATACACAACATGACTGAGCCTGGGGAAATCGCAAATTTTGCGGTGTACCCAGGCTTTCTAGCGGGGAAAAGGTAGGTATCCATCATCAGGAAATAAGTAATTTAAATTAAGTTGTTGACAAAAAGTAAGTATGTAACTTATACTCAACACATGAGTTAAAGAGTTACGCAAATGACAAACTTCATTCGGGCAAACGTTTCGGATAAGTTATCATTCATGAGATAAAATGTAAACCAGTTGAAGGGGTTTGCGTCACAGAGAATCATGAAGAAAAAATGTGCATAATATCTTTAATCTAAGAATACTATTTTGTATATATCGAATGGAGGAAAAAGAAAATGATGTTGGATGTAGGGTTGTTGTTGATTCGTTTGGTGATTGGATTGTCGTTCATGGCGCACGGGGCTCAAAAGCTGTTTGGTTGGTTCGGAGGTTACGGGATCAAGGGTACAGGTGGCTGGTTTGAGTCGATGGGCATGAAGCCCGGTGCATTGGTGGCGTTACTGGCTGGACTCGCGGAATTCGGGGGCGGATTGCTGCTGGCCCTGGGTCTGCTTACACCGGTAGGTGGCATTCTGATTGCATTGACGATGGTCATTGCGATTGTGAAAGTCCATGGAGCGAACGGATACTGGTCCACACAGAACGGATTCGAATATAATCTCGCGATTCTGGTGATTGGTGTAGCGCTGGCATTGACAGGTGGCGGACAATACGCGCTGGATGCATTGATTTTCTAAAACCGATAAATAAAAATGAATGAGGAGTGCCTGGATGCCATGGAAATGGCTGAAGGGTGCTTTTTTTTTGCAAGGGAAAAGAGAAGAATCTACGGTAGTAATCGGTTATTTTCGGTACAGATTATGGTACAATAGGAGAGTTGGGTTAAGAAGCAGTTCACGGTATACATGAAAGCACAGATTTGAGGAGGATGAACTCCATTGTAAATGTGTAAAATTAATCTAGTGTGTAAATACCTAGTACGTAAAAACTGATGTACAACCAACCGGCCTCGCCGGATTGCATAAAGATTGAATGATGGACCGGCTATGCCGGATTAACGTGAATGAACGGACGAAAGGGATTAAACCTATGAGCAAAGCTGCAAATGATATTCTTCAACAGGAAGTGGACAAACGCCGGACGTTTGCCATTATCTCTCACCCGGATGCGGGTAAAACTACATTAACCGAGAAACTGTTGCTGTTCGGGGGCGCGATTCGCCTTGCGGGAACGGTAAAAGCTCGGAAAGCCAGCAAACACGCAACAAGTGACTGGATGGAAATTGAGAAACAACGGGGGATCTCGGTTACCTCTTCCGTAATGCAATTTGATTATCTGGATCATCGCGTCAACATTTTGGATACACCGGGTCACCAGGATTTCAGTGAAGATACGTATCGTACACTGACGGCTGCCGATAGCGCGGTGATGTTGATTGACGTGGCAAAAGGTGTCGAGGCACAAACGATCAAGTTGTTCCAGGTATGTGCGAAGCGTGGCATTCCAATCTTTACGTTTATCAACAAACTCGACCGTGAGGGTAAAAGCCCATTTGACCTGATGGAAGAACTTGAAAATGTACTGGGTATTCGTTCGGTTCCGATGAACTGGCCTATTGGTACAGGTCGTGAGCTGTGCGGTGTCTACGACCGGATGAAAAATCAGGTGGAATTGTTCCAAGGGGACGATCACTCAACGATCAAAGTACAAAAGGTAGATGGCTACAAAGATCCGATTATCCGTGAGATGGCAGGGGAATATCTGCATGATCAATTGTGTCAGGATCTGGAGTTGCTGGATATCGCGGGCGACCAATTCGACATGGAGAAAGTTCAACGCGGCGAATTGACACCTATTTTCTTCGGTAGTGCGATTAACAATTTCGGCGTACAGACTTTCCTGGAGAACTTCCTGGAACTGGCACCGAAGCCTGAACCACGTCGCAGTACGGCAGGAGAGATTCAGCCAACAAATGAGAAATTCAGCGGTTATGTGTTCAAGATTCAGGCAAATATGAACCCGGCACACCGGGATCGTATTGCGTTCCTGCGTATTGTGTCAGGCAAGTTCCAACGTGGAATGAGTGTGAAGCATACTCGTGTGGGCAAAGAGATCAAGCTGTCACAGCCACAGCAATTCCTGGCACAAGACCGGGATATTGTCGAAGAGGCATATGCTGGCGATATTATCGGTTTGTTCGATCCGGGTATTTTCCGGATTGGCGATTCACTGAGCCAAGGCAGCGAAGTTATTTTTGAGGAATTGCCAACGTTCTCACCAGAGATTTTCGCCAAAGTTACTGTGAAAAATGCATTGAAACATAAACAGTACCAAAAAGGAATTGATCAGTTGACGGAGGAAGGAACCATTCAGGTGTTCCAGACGGCAAGTTTCGACGAGACAATCCTCGGCGTAATTGGTCAACTACAGTTCGAGGTATTTGAATACCGGATGAAAGGCGAGTATGGGGTAGACGTACTATTACAACGCATGCCTTATCAGTTCGCTCGCTGGATCGTGGACGAGAATCTGGACCCAAGCAAATTCCGGATTAACTCTGCACTTGTAAAAGATAAAAAAGGGAATTATGTGGTGCTCTTCGAAAATGAGTATGCAATGAGAACGGCTATGGATAAAAATCCTACAGCTCAATTCCTGGAGACTGCGCCTTAAGTGAAGACGGAAGTCTTTCGTGGGAATTGTTAAAAGATTTGCTAAACGTGACAAGCTCATGTGATGAGATAGAACTTGTTAAAAATAAGATCCCTCCGCCAATTGTGGCGGAGGGATCTATTGCTATACACCTTACCTGGAGGCGGGTATGATCCAGCCGAATAAGGGAAAGCTTTCTTTTGCAGACAGAACAAACGTAATGATGGTTACCTTACCCTCCACTGCTTCGATTAGCTAAGCGGTTGGACGGGAATGGTGTGCAGATGCTCTTGCGCGATTTGAATGAGTTCTTCCTGCTTGGCAGGTTCTGTGTTCTTCCAGATCATCTCGAAAATGGCGCCAAGTCCAGGTAATGCAGCTTCCGGTCCATCTACTGAACCTTCAATCATCTCCCGGAGCTGATCATCACTCTTGTCATGAACTTTATGAACAATCGCTTCACGCAGGCTTAATGTAATGGGCATCGCAATTCCCTCCTCGTATATTCGGCTGCTCTAATACTGTTCCCTGGGAAGCGCTAGCGCATTCAAGTTTATCAGGCTTTGTGGTATACTACGAAGGATTATTTACGTTAGCATGGGTATCCGTAATGATGCGTCATGCTGAAGAGCAGCGGGAGGTTAAGACCCTAATGGCCAAGAAACAGTATGCCGTAATTGGTATGGGACGGTTCGGATCAAGTGTTGCCAATGCACTGAGTGGCATGGGATTCGACGTGCTGGCAATTGATGCGGACGAGCAGAGGACTCAGGAAATGTCCAATGTGGTGACCCATGCGGTATCGGCAGATTCAACAGATGAAGAAGCGCTGCGTGCGCTGGGCATACGGAATTTCGACGTTGTCGTTGTGGCGATTGGTGAAGATATTCAGGCGAGCATTCTGACAACCCTGATATTGAAAGATATGGGTGTACCGGTTTTGATCGTAAAAGCCCAAAATGAGCTTCATGGTAAGGTATTACAGAAGATTGGGGCAGATAAAGTCATCTATCCTGAGCGGGATATGGGACTACGCGTAGCCCATCATCTGACCTCGCCTAATATACTGGATTACATCGAGTTATCTGAGGATTACAGCATTCTGGAGATGAGAGCCTCCGAGCAAATGATCGGTAAAAACCTGATGGAATTAAACATCCGTGCACGTTTTGGTTGTAACGTGATGGCGATTCGCAGTGGAAATTCGATGAACATCTCGCCGTACGCGGAGGACCGGATCGAAGCTGGAGATGTGCTGATCATTGTAGGTCACAAGGATCATTTGACGAAAATGGAGCTTGCGTATCCGAAGTGATGGATGCAGATGGGAAGGATGGAAAGATGGATATTGTATCACCGCAAAATACACGTGTAAAAGAATGGGCGCAGTTGCTGGAGAAAAAGCATCGTACCCGTCAACATAAATATATCATTGAGGGCATTCATCTTGTACAGGAAGCACTACGTGCCGGAGCAAATCTGGAGTGTATCGTGTACGATGGAGAGCAAGGCGTACCGAATGAGCTTGCCGGGCTTGAAAACCCGCTTCAGCGTGTGGAGTGGGTCAGTGTATCTCCTGCGGTTATCGCCAAATGTACGGATACAATGACTCCACAGCCTGTATTCGCGATTGTGCGTAAAGGCAGTGAGCCACTGGAAAGCCTGATTACCGGAGCGCGCGGGCTTGTTGTGGTGCTGGACGGAGTGCAAGACCCGGGTAATGTGGGGACGATCATCCGTAGTGCGGACGCAGCTGGAGCAGCGGGGGTTGTACTTGGCGTGGGCTGTGCTGATGTGTATAACCCGAAGACGATTCGTTCGACGATGGGGTCATTGTTTCATTTGCCCATTGTGGAGGGCCAGTTGGAATCTTTGCTTCCCGAAGCGAAGGCTGCGGGCGTGAAGCTGGTTAGTACTTCTTTGCAGGCAGAGCATTCATGTTATAGTTATGATTTTACGCAGTCGGTATGGCTTGTGATCGGTAACGAAGGCAAAGGCATTTCGGATGCTACGGCACGTTTGGTAGATGATGCGATTACGATCCCGATGCAGGGACAGGCAGAGTCGCTTAACGCGGCAATGGCGGCGACGATTTTGTTGTTTGAGGCGATGAGACAGCGGATTTTTAACAAATAAATGATTCCTGTCCAATTTCAAATTTACCGTCCCTAACTAAAATTAACTGTCCCCAAACCACCAAAGACTGGAACCTGGTTGCCGCTTTTCTCGGGCCATGTTTCCAGTCTTTTTGTCTTTCTCTTTGAAGCACGACAGCAGGGATTTTCCATTCAAATCCCGAATAGGTGATATAGTTTCTATTTCTTAAGCTGATAGGCAGGTGTATAAATTGGAAATGAATAATGGAAAAGAAAAAACTCACCTTAGGGAATTTATTACTTGGGCCGGGGAAAAGGGCTGGGACATAATGAGTAAATCCGGTTCGCAGTCACATTTAAACAGCAGCGTTACTTCAAGATATAAAGGACTTCCAGATGAATATTTAGAATTTCTAAATGTAGTTGAAAAATGCGTTGCACCGGATGAGAAAACCTGGTTTATTTGTGAGGCTGAGTTCAACAATAGCACGGAGACCGCATTCCAATGGAATGAATTTGAAATGCTTAGTTTGGAGGCAGCAGAGGGTGATTCTATTTGGCAGTCAGAGATAACGGCCTGGTGGGATCATCACTTGCCGATCGTAATGTCTGTGGAGGATGGATATTACTTCTATGCCATTGACTTAACAACCGACAGTGGAGGTATTGTCCGTGGATGTGAGCCTGAATTTGAAGAGGTTGAAAAGGTATCCGATTCGTTTGGAGAATTTCTGGCATGGATGATGTCGAATTCAGATTAGCGTAGCTAGGAAAGGTTGATGGTTATACTTGTGGCCATTGGCCTGACATTAGATTAACCAATGAAAGAAAAGTTAGTTCTGCTTAAATTGAAGGAGTGAAACGATATAGGAATTCTTAATTTATGATATAAAATGGTTTATATAGCGTTTCTCTTCTCATTTAAGTAAGTTCCAAGCATGGTTTTTACATATAAAATAATTCTTTACTGTTCGTTCTAGAAATGATATGCTAACAGCAAGTTAGATCTAACTACTTTTTTTTGCACAATAAAGAACGATCGTTCTCAAAACTGAGATTACACTAATCTAAAGAATATAAGGGAGAGAATATGATGAAATACACAGTGATTACAGGAGCAAGTTCAGGAATTGGATATGAAACAGCATTGGCATTTGCAACACGGGGCAAAAACTTGATTTTGGTAGCTAGAAGATTGGATAAGCTTGAAGAACTTAAATCAACTATTCAGGGTATCGACCCTAAAGTAAATGTTATCGTTCAAACAAGCGACCTGTCTGTTACCGCAGAGGCGTACGAACTGTATAACGATTTGAAAGAATATCAAATTGAGACTTGGATCAATAATGCAGGGCTTGGAGAAGGCTCGTTCATTGCTGAACAGAATTTGGATAAAGTGGAGACCATGCTGCGTGTTAACATCGAATCTTTGACCATTCTATCTACACTGTATGTGCGAGATTATGCAAATGTGGAAGGCACTCAATTGATTAACGTCTCATCTGCACTCGGATATGCCATTGCTGTAGGCAGTGTTGCTTATTCTGCATCGAAATACTACGTTAGTGCCTTCACAGAAGGTCTAGCCAAAGAACTGGAACTGAAAGGTGCAAAACTAAAAGCGAAGATCCTGGCACCAGCGATCACGGAAACAGAATTTGTGCAAAAATCAATAGATGCTGAAGGATTTGATTACAAAGCGAATATGCCCAAATATCACACAGCTAAAGAAATGGCAGGCTTCATGATCGATCTGTATGATCACAATGAAGTGGTCGTAGGGATTGTAGATCAGAACTATGATTTTCAGCTGACAGGTGCAATCTACCCGGTGATTTCAGAATTGAATTAATACAGCAGAATCCAGAGGATACATTTACAAAATCTCAAATTAGAAGAGGAGTACATTCAATTGGAAAAGATATGGAGTAAAACAAAGATTGGCAACATGGAATTGCCTCATCGACTAGCGATGGCACCTATGACACGCAGTCGAGCACAAGAAGATGGTACACCTGGAGAGTTGGCGGCACTTTATTATGCTCAACGCGCAACGATGGGACTCCTTATTACGGAAGGAACACAACCTTCTGATGATGGACAGGGCTACTTATGGTCACCGGGCATCTACACCGATAAGCATATTGAAGGATGGAAAAAGGTAACGGATGCGGTGCATGAAGCTGGCGGATATGTATATATCCAATTAATGCATGCGGGTCGCATGTCACATCCGGACAATACCCCGCATCATCGTCAACCGGTTGCTCCGTCAGCAATCGCACCTGGTGTAGAAATGTTTACGGCTACAGGGATGCAGGATATCCCCGTTCCCCGGGAATTGAGTCAGGAGGATATTCAAACGACCATTGCCGATTTCCGAAAAGCAGCAGCCGCAGCGATCGAAGCAGGGGCGGATGGCGTTGAGATTCATGGGGCCAACGGATACTTGATCAATCAATTTTTAGGAGAAAATTCGAATACACGCACAGATGAGTACGGCGGATCTTTTGAAAATCGTACTCGCTTTGCGATTGAAGTAACCAAAGCCATCGTGAAGGAAATAGGGGCAGAACGAACAGGCTTCCGTATCTCACCAGGGACACCGCTGGGTGGAATTCAAGATGGCGAACAAGGTCCTGAACTCTACCGCTATCTTGTAAAAGAATTGGCTCAATTGGATTTGGCTTACCTTCATGTTATGCATCTTGGAGATGAGAACTTACTCCAAGACATTCGTTCGATCTGGCAAAATCCACTGTTGGTTAACCGGGCCGGAAGAACTTTGGATGATCTCAGTGTCGATTTAGATCGTGGTCTCGCTGATGTGGTACCTGTAGGTGTATGGTCCTTGGCTAATCCAGATTTGGTGGAACGACTTCAACAAGGTGCGCCACTGAATGAAGCAGATCCGACAACATTCTTTGGATTGGGAAGTAAGGGCTACACGGATTATCCTACGTTGGAAGAATTAAAGTCGCAAGAGGGGCTACACTAGCACAAAGTATGGAGCATGGCGTACAACTGAACATTGCGCGCCATGTTCCTACATAAGTTGAACTACTTATTTACACGATAACAGCGATTGGAGGGGTGTTCTGTCATCGTAGTGTCAGTGTAAATAATCTTTAGTTCAACTTATATAGTCTATAAGCAAAGGAAGAGGATAAATGATGAGAGCAGCTCAAATACAGAAATACTCCAAAAAAATCCAAGTGGAAATCAATGATATTGAGATACCTCAGATTCATAGCCGTGAGGTCCTCGTCAAAGTAAAAGCTGCGGGTGTAAATCCACTGGATATCTTGAATATGAATGGCAGTGTTCGGATGATTGCCGACTATACGTTACCTTTAACTTTAGGGAATGAATTATCGGGTGTCATTGAAGCTGTCGGTGATGATGTTTTGAATTTTAAAGTGGGGGATTCGGTTTATACGAGGTAGCCACTAAATAAAATTGGTGCTTTTGCTGAATATGCGGCTGTACATGAGGATGCTTTATCCATGATGCCTGAAAATCTGTCTTTTATCGAAGCTGCTGCAGTACCCCTTACTGCCTTGACCGCGTATCAAGCATTGCATGATGTGCTCCGAGCGGAACCGAATAAAAAGTTGTTTATTCCTGGCGGAACCGGGGGATTCGGTGCGATGGCTATCCCAATTGCCAAGTCCATGGGATTAACGGTTATTACAAGTGGCAGTGAGAGGGGCAGAGCACGTACTCTATCCATTGGAGCAGATCAATTCATTGATTATAAGACTGAGCAGTATGCTGACATTCTGTCCGATATCGATTATGTGATCGACACCTTGGGTGCGGATGAGATCAAAGCTGAACTGAGCATTTTGAAACCACATGGCAAATTAGTTTCTTTGAAGGCAGGACCCAATTATCGCTTTGCAGTGGACAGTCAATTCCCGTTGTGGAAAAGAGCATTGTTCGGTCTCGTAGGTGCACGCCTGGATTCTTTAGCGCGTAAGAATCAAAATGAATATCGTTTTTTATTTGTGCATTCCAGTGGGATTCAATTGCAAGAAATCACAGCTCTTGTAGAAAAAGAAGACATTAAACCTTCGATCGATTCTACGTATACGTTTGAGGACATTGAAAAGGCATTGATTAAAGTATCAACGGGTCACTCCCAGGGCAAAGTCATTGTTACCTTTTAAAGGCTCGTTAAGATCATGCTCATGCTATTTAATGTTCGTTTTCTGAACAGGAGGGAAGCCAATGGCGAGAAGCAAAGAGTTTGAAGAGTCTGTTGTACTGGATAAAGCGATGAGACTTTTTTGGGAACAAGGTTACGAGAAGACGTCTATGACGGATCTGGTTAATCATATGGGAATTCATCGTAAAAGCTTGTATGACACATTTGGTGATAAACATACCTTGTTTCTAAAGTCAGTAGATCTGTATGATCACAAAATCAGCTCCGCTCTTGCAGCAGGCGTAAAGCGTTCTAAAACGGCAACGGAAGCACTTCAGTTTATATTTCTTTCTTTAATTCATGGAGAGGAATCTCCAGCATCAGGCTGCTTCATTGTTAATTCGACGGTAGAATTGGCGGCACGAGATGAAGACATGAACAACCGATCAACGGAGATGTTTGCAAATACGGAGAAACTAATCAAGGACATTATGGTGTGGGGACAGCAAGAAGGTGAATTCACAACGGAGTACAACGCCGAGGTATTGGCGGAATATCTGCATAACGTAAGCATTGGTTTAAGGGGGATGGCCAAGACTTCGATGACCAAGGAAAAACTGCTTCGTATAGCGATGCTATCCATGGATCTCATACGAAGGTAGTCTATTTTTTCACATTAAAAGAATGTTCGTTCTAATATGGGTGTTCCAGATGAAATATATTTATAGAAAAGAGAGGCTAACGATATGAGAAAGACAGTTCTAATCACAGGGGTATCGGGTGGGATTGGTAAAGAGTTAGCAGATCGGTTTGCCAAAGGTGGACATCATATTGTGCTGGTAGCACGAAGTGAGGGTAAAATACAGGATCTAGCTCAGGAGTATCAGAAAAAGTATGGCATTCAGGCGACGGTTATTGCCAAAGATGTAGCGGCACCTGGGGTACCACAGGAGATTTATCATGAGCTGAAGGAAAAGGGCATTGTTGTTGACTATCTTGTCAACAATGCAGGTTTCGGTCTGTTCGGGACGTTTATGGAAACGGATATGGAACAAGAAGTCAATATGATTGACGTGAATATCAAGGCTTTAACCGTCATGACAAAGCTATTCTTGCCGGATATGATACAACGTGGACACGGCGGTGTGATGAATGTGGCTTCGTTGGTAGGTTTTTTCCCTGGACCGATGATGTCGGTATATTATGCAACAAAGGCATACGTGCTATCATTCACCGAGGCTTTGGAGAATGAAGTAAGCGGAACGGGTGTTACGGTAACGGCACTGTGTCCAGGCCTGACATCTACCGGATTTGTTGATCGTTCGGGTATGGGTGTCTCGAAGATGCTGCAAGGCCCAATCATGGAAGCTGGACAGGTGGCGCAAGAAGGGTATCAAGGCTTCTTGCGTGGCAAGACATTAATTATGCCTGGTGCTCGGAACCGATTCATCGCGTTTATGCCGCGGTTGTTGCCGCGTAAGATGATGACTCGCATAATTAGATCCTCACAGGACAAGACAGGACATTAAACATATAAAGAGGATAAATCAAGTCTTCCTCAAGTCGATCGGTTCACGCTGTCCTTCATCTTGTCTTTTACGACAAACATATACAAAAACAGGAGGGAAGCTGAAGGGCACAAATTGAATTTTCTCCATCTCAAATAACTCAGCTAATTGTTTCTTCATATGAAGGGAGTACTGGTATAACACTAATGTGCCTCCAGGTCGGAGCGCTGTATCGATCTGTGACAGGATGTTTTGTCTCATTTCTCTGGAAAAATTAAAAAATGGCAGTCCGCAAATGATGCTATCCAACTGATGGATATATTCTTGATTGATCCTTTTTAATAGATAGAGCATTGGAATGGAACATGAATTCAGGATATGTTTTCTTCAGATTACTTCTCATTTTGGGGTCTCTTTCAAATAAAAACACGGTTGCAGATTTCGGTAAATGTGATCTTATGAGACGTGTGATGGCCCCTGTTCCTGGCCCCAGCTCAGCAATGGTTCTTACCTCATCCCATCGTACAGACTGGACAATTTTCTTTGCCAAATATTTGGAGCTGGGGAGGACACTGCCTACTCGTTTGGGGTTCCTCAGAAATCCTTGCAGGAAAAGAAGTGGTTCGAATGTTTTCATCGCGGTATCCTCCATTATCAATGCTATTGATGTTTCACTGGATGTTAGAAGGCAAGCTTAGTTGGAATATAAATACGTTACGCGTATGTTTTAGTGTTAAAGTCCCCTGATGTAAATCCGCAATGTTCCTCGCAATAGAAAGACCCAGACCAGATCCTGATTGAATACCTTCGCTATTCCTCGAATAATCCACCTTATAAAAGCGATCAAACAGTCTGTTTTTTTGTTCTATCGTTAGTGGTATGCCTTTATTCTCTACTTCAATGGTAACGTGATTATGCTGCATACTCATTCGAACATGAATCGTGCCCGGTTTAAAGGAATACTTGAGTGCATTCATGAGGAGATTGTCGATGGCTCGAGCGATCTTATCACTATCTAGGGAAACCATGATTGGAGCATTACCGAGTGTTTTTTCAATACGAATCCCATGCTCCTGAGCTAAAGGTTCGAATTCAAACAACAATTGGTCCAATAGCTGACAGAGGTCAACATTTTTCAAATCCAATTGGGTGTTCACTTCGTTAAGACGCGTATATTCAAATAAATCATCGAGTAACTTCTTCAAATGCGTTGCTTTGTTATAGGTATTTTGGATGAAACGATCATACTCTGCTTTGTCTTGAAATGATTCTGATTTGAGAAGCTCAATATAGCCAATTATGCTGGTAAGCGGTGTACGCAGATCATGTGAGATGCCAGTGATCATGTCCATCTTGGATTGCTCTAATTCACGTTCTTTAGCAATCTGTTGCTTTAACTGTTCTGTCATGTGATTGATGTTGGAAGCAACGCGTCCAAGTTCATCTTGTCGATTAACGGGCACCCTATAATTCAAATTTCCTTCAGATATGATTTGAAGCCCTTGCTCTAATGTAATGAGATCTCTCACAATTTTTCGTGTGGAAAACAAAAAAATTAACGTGAAAATTACGATGAAGATTGGTGTTAGAACATAAGGAAAAATGTAGAGGAGCGAAGGCCAATTAAATCTTTCACTAATTTTTGCGGCAGCTATGATCAACATATTATTTACACCCACAGAGCCAACAAACGAAATCAATAAACTGATCAACATTTGATATAGGATGTTAATCTGTATCTTTTTTTTAAACTGTGGTAATCGTTTAATCAATTTTATATCCCACTCCCCATACCGTTTTAATGTAATGAGGTTCCCGCGGATTTACTTCCAATTTCTCTCGCAGGTTACGAATATGAACCATCACCGTATTATCCGAATACCCGTAAGGTTCTTTCCATACGGTTTCGTAAATTTTCTCGGAGCTAAATACTTGTCCAGGATGGTTGGCAAGCAACACCAGAATGGAGAACTCCAGTGGTGTAAGCGAAATGTCATTATCTTTGAGCTTCACAGAATGTTTACTTGTATCAATGACAAGGTCCTTGATCAGGATAAGTGAATTGAATTCGGCTTTGCCAATCAGGGTTTGACGTCGTAACTGAGCTTTAACGCGAGCCAGTAACTCTAATGGATTAAACGGTTTGACCATATAATCATCAGCCCCGGTAGTCAGGCCCGTGATTTTATCAATGTCTTCTTCCTTGGCGGATAACATAATAATGGGAGTGGGTGATACTTCTCTTATTTTGAAGCAGGCTTTGATTCCATCCATAATGGGCATCATCACATCCAGAATAACGAGTTGAACCGATGTTGTTTTGATAATATTTAGCGCTTCCTCACCATTGGCTGCTTCAATGACATGATATCCTTCGTTACGTAAATAGACATGAATGACATCCCGGATATCGGGTTCATCATCAACAACGAGAACGGTATGCATAATTCAACACTCCTTAAAAATTAGGATAACATCAGTGTAAACGATCGTCCGGAATGTTTAAATTGTTTCCTTTTTGCGACAGACATAAACGAACGCAGGTGGGATATTCAAAGGCACTAATTCTATTTTTTCGATGAAAAAGTGTTCGGATAATGTTTTTTTCATTTGGAGTGAATATTGAAAGGCGATGAATAACCCTCCAGGTTTGAGTGCCTTATGGATCTGGTCTACCAACGTATTTCTTAATTCAGGCTCAAAGTTGAAGAAGGGCAATCCGCTAAAAATGTAATCCATTTGCTGAACGCCCTCTTGATTCATAGATTCTACCAATCGAGCGGCGTCTGGATAACAGGAGAACTCCGGGTATGTCGTCTTAAGAGTATTCCTCATCGTTTCGTTCATCTCAAACAATAGGACTTTGGTGGAATCCTGTACTTGTTGATGAATATAACGAGTGATCGGACCTGTACCCGATCCTAGCTCGGCGACTGCTTTTGCCTCTAGCCAAGAGGCTTGCTTCACCATTTTGCTGGCGAGAAACCGGGAACTGGGTATGATACTGCCGACATGTTTAGGGCTTTGCAGAAAGCTTTTCAAAAATAAAACAGGTTCATTGGAATTCATAGGGTTCCTCCATAATGTGATGGTATGTTATCCAAACCAGTTAGAAATGTAATAAATGAAGCGTAGATAGAATGGGGTCACCGAAGTAAATTCCCGCTGTAAAATACGTTATGGTCCATAACAAAGCACTGGAATAGGAGATAAGAGCAAATTTTCTATACTGCACGCCACTGAGTCCCATCACCAAAGGGAGAACATACCGCACGATTGGAATGAACAAACCGATGCACATCGCCCAATTGCCACTTTTATTCAGAATCAGTTCAGCCTTAACGAAGTGTTTATGATGTTGAAATCTGTGTTTTATCTTGGTTCCAAATAACTTCCCTGCAAAATAAGCAAAGGTAATGGCCGTTAATAGTCCTGATAAAATACAGAAGTATGTGATCCATGAATTGATAACTCCTGTGTGACTCAAAATGGCACCGCTGATAATCGTGATCTCATTTGGAATTGGAATACCGAAAGGCCCTAATGAGAAGGCAAAATAAAAAATCAGATAACCATACTGATGAAGTAGCTCTAAGATCTTCCTCTCTTGTTGATATTGACATCATAATGAAAAAAACTAAGGAATTAATGAGCATATTTCTGAAGAAAATCTAAAGAATACATAAGCAAAGCCAAACAACTTATGTTTAAGAGAAAAAAGCCTTGCCAACGTACTGGCAAGACTTAAACAGGTAGAACTATTCAGAAGCGGTGATCAAGTGATATGAATTTCTGAATATCAAATAAAGTTTGCCTCAAAAAGGAACGTATAAGCTAGCTCGAGTTGATTACCTATATCTTTATCTGTAAGGAAGAGGATGAGCATCAAAGAAGAGCCGAGACGTCATAATGACGACTCAGCTCTTTTTTGATGTCCCAGGGGATCAGACTTCTTTGAATCAGCTTATTGTAGGAAGTAGAACCATCTGAATTTGGTACCAGCAACAATAAACAAAACAATCCATCCCCATAAAAACAACAAACGTAGAGGTCGTGGAATCAGGAGATATTCTGAGTACAATTTGCTGAAAAGTTTCATTACAGTAGTGACCACCCCTGCTAAGTTGCTCCCTTATTTCCGCTTTCGAAAGAAAAAGAGACGATAAGATAACCAATATCCCAATAAGTCTGTATACCGTGGCGTAGGCCTCGAAGTAGCTTCTGGCGATTACCAATCCGATGATCGAAATAAGATAATAGCAAAAGACCAAAGGGGATCTTATAACTCAGATGCAGAACCTCCAATTATATCAAAATTAGGTATATTATATCATGATAAACACCAGAGGACCTTTTTGTATCAGATTCAGCCATACCTACTCATTCAATAAATAAATCGAACGATATGATGCTGGCATGCCAATATATAGTGTAAGGAGGAGGGGAATGGATAATGAGTGAACAAGATGAGTACATAGAACTTGTAACGTTAATACGGGCGGGGCATGAAGAAGCATATGGAGAATTATATGAGAAAACAGTGACGAGGATATATCAAACTGTGCGATTTCTCATCAAGGACAAGTCTGACGCGGAGGATGTGGTACAGGAGATTTACATTCAGGCGTATCGATCATTGGCGCGATATGATGCGGAGCGTGCTTTTCGTCCCTGGTTGATGGGGGTGACGATGCGACAGGTTCAGAGTTATCGACGCAAAAGATTGATGCAGTTTCGGTTTGGTAAGCGGATCGAGAAATCTGACGTTGGACTAGAATATGATTTTTCCACTGATCTGGTCAACAAACTGGCAAATCGTCCTCTGCTGGAAGAGGTGCACCGTTTGCCGTACAAGCTGCAGCAGGTGGTTACACTTCATTATTTGAATGAATACACGCAAGAGGAGATTGCTGGCATATTGGAGATTCCGCTTGGAACCGTAAAATCGCGCATACATGCGGCGCTGGCGAAGTTAAGACAGAAAGAGAAGATGAATCCAAGATTGCGGGGAAAGGTGGAGGATCTGCATGAAACTCGATGAACAGTTGCGAAGAGCCTACCAGGAAGAGACCAATGATTGGTCCGTTCCTGCGAGAATTAAACATAAAATGATGGATAGTATTCGAAATGATTCACACATCAGAAGAAATCGAAAAAAATGGCTGGTCACTGGGCTATTAGCAGTTGTGCTCGTTATTCCCACCGGAGCCTACGCAGGATACACCTATCTCGCAGACGGAATATATGGTTCACAGGAGAATATCAAAGCTATGGGGGGAACAGCTGAGGATTATATGAGGTTGGAAGCAAAGTTGCAGATGGCCAAGGCCTATTTCAGCGAAGAAGAATTTGTTCAATATATGGACTTGCTGAAGCAATTAGGGCAAATGGCCGTGAAGTTTGCCGATTCTCGGGGCAATATGCATCCAGAGCAGTGGAGTACAGTGGAGCAGGAACGATATAACATTCTTGTATCTGAGTTGGAACCGTTTTTTGAGAAGCTGGAAGCTGTGAGTGTAGGGTCCTCCAAAAAACTGATGGACGAGCAGCAATTTTGGACGGAACAGTTGGAACAGGCAGAAAAGACATTTACCAAGGAACAATATCGGGAGTTCAAGTCTGTCTATGAACAAATGAAAAAATACAAAGTTATGGTGATGGACAAGGATGGAAGTATCCATGAGAAACGCTTGTCAGCGGAGCAGAAGGATGATTTAAGGTATCTAGAGAGACTCCTAATTCCCTACTTGAAACGGTTGGAGCTCAATGTGCGTTGAGTTAGGCAATAAAGGATAATCATGAGTTTATGATTATTCTTTATTGCGATGTGCAGAAATGGAAAAAAAAGGAGGTTGATGACAAAGACACAATAAGTACTTTAAATGTTTTTAGTTAAGTGAAGATCTTTTTTATTAGATTAAAAATAAAGTATACAAATGAATGAAAATATTGTTAGTTTTAAATTTCTGTGATACCTTTTTAAGAGGCTTATGATACTAAAGTAGTAGGTCTATAGAATTAAAACCAATGGAGGCGAAATTGAAACGTGAAAAAGTGGGGAAGTCTATTTTTATCAGGAGTATTGTTATTTAGTGGTATGGCTACATCAGTACAGGCTGAAGTAACCAAAGACGGATGGATTGGGAATGAATCATCCTTAAAAACAGCTCAACAATCTTTCAAAGATGTGGAGGGCAACTGGGCTCAGGAAGTAATTGAAAAGTGGGCTGACCGTGGAATCGTCCAAGGAAATGAACGAAATACGTTTTTGCCCAAAGGAGAAGTTACGCGTGCTGAGTGGGTCGCGATGATTAACCGAATTTTCCAGTATGAAGAGGTAAGCAATACTACTTTTTCAGATGTAACATCATCGGGTTGGTATGCTCAAGATATTGCTAAAGGAGTACAAGCCGGATATATCCGAGGATATGCAGATCACTCATTTCGGCCGACTGGTTCAGTGACAAGGCAAGAAGCAGCAGCTACGATCTCGCGGATACTGCAATTGCAGGGAAGTGGGGAGTCTAATTTTGCCGATGATAAGGATATCCAAAGTTGGAGTAAAGAAGCAGTAAGTGGAGCAGCTGACAAAAAGATTATCGTTGGTTACAGTAACGGCAATTTTATGCCGAACAAGGCAATTACTAGAGCTGAAGCAGTACAGATTTTGGATCGAGCTTTTAGTACATATGGCAGTTGGTATGGGCAAGAAGGAACCTATGGATCTACAGAAAAAAGGGAAGAGATATCTGGCAGTGTAGTGATCGGTACATCAGGCGTTACACTTCAGAATATGAATATTACAGGTGATTTGATCATTAGTAAAGCGGTCGGTGATGGCGATGTGTTCCTCAAAAACGTAACTGTGCAGGGGAAAACATATGTATATGGTGGCGGTGAAAATAGCGTACATCTGGAAGATTCGGTCCTGTTGACGGTTATTGTGAATAAACAGGATGGTACTGTGCGTTTGGTTGCAACAGGAAAAACAAAGGTTCAGGAAATCACTGTTCAAACGGCGGCCAACATCGAGTCTGACATGGGGGCAAAGATCGACAAACTGACATTGTCCGAGGCACTGCCGGAAAAATCAAGAGTATACCTTAAAGGTAATTTTGAAACGGTTAATGTGGTTGCCAAAAGCATTAACATTCAAATTCCATCGGGTACGATTAATCAACTGAACGTTGACGATTCTGCGTCAGGAACTACGGTTCAGACTAATCAGGAAGCCAAAATTATATCAGCTATTCTTAATGCAGCTGTAAGAATGTTAGGGACAGGAACCATTGAGCAGGCTACAGTTAACGCTGTAGGCGTGACCATGGAGACAGCACCAAATAAGGTTAACTTGGGAGAGAGTGTACCTGCCGATACAACAGTACAAATTGGTGGGACAAGTAAACCCGTGACTTCAGTTACACCTCCAGTTACGCCTGCTCCATCAGCTAGTGGAGGATCATCCTCAGGTTCATCAGAAGGAAGTGGTGGTAGTACAACTCCTGTAAATCCGGGTACGGGCAATGGCGGAGGAACTACACCAACTACTCCTTTACCGGGAAATGAATATGGTAGTTATGAGGGTGGTTCATTCTTCTTGCTCGGTGTAGAGTCAAACACAATAACAGTAACGGAATCAGTATATTTATACAGTCCTCGAAGTGGTTATGCATATGTGACTACTCAAAATATTGATGGAAGTAATCTTATCCTCCTTGAAGAAGCAGTTAATGCTGGCGCAGCTATGAAGCTTCCTATTGTTGCAAACGAGAGAGCTGAAATCCAAACCGAAACGCTAATCACAAAATATGGACAACTTAGAATTTTCGTTCTTGATTCACAAGATAAGAGTTCTCAAACTCAATATGTGACAGTATTGGATGGCCCAAATCAACGTTTAGTTCAAAACGGATCAAGTATGAGGGGAAGCTGGAGTGATAGCATAGAAACGTACTCAATTTTTTTTAATCGTATGATTATGGAATCCGAACTTGGCAGTCTAAGAGATCATATTCAGGTATCTACAAACTCTCAAACACCTGTATTCGTTTCTCTGGATCCAGAAGATGTGGTTTCAATAAGATACAATGAAATCAAAATACACCCTAAACAGATGAGCTTAGGGAAAAGTACTTATTTTAGAATATTAGAAGGTGCAGTTTCAACAACAGACAGCGTGTACAGAAACGAAGTATTCACGTCATCTAAATTTGTTTCATTCACTCGTCCAGTTTTTGTAGATTATCCGACTAAATCAACTATTCAAGTCCCAGTAGGAACTGTAATTAAATTCACAGTTAATTATGGTGGGGATACAGCATATTTAGTTTATAGGGATACTTATGGTTCATATGCAAATTTTGATAAGGAAGTCACTGATGGCCATGGTATGAAATTAGTTATTCCACAACGTTTTGAAGGAGAAATTTTCGAATTCGATACCAGTGATTTACAACCTGGACAATTTAAATTAAGCCTTACAAGTGGATATACAATATATGTAGATTTAAAATAGTATTTTTGTTTATAGCAGCGAGAGGAGCTCCAATTCCTCTCGCTCTTTTGTTACTTCCTCCCCTGCACCTTCAGCCGATATTGATGTGGTGTAGAGCCTGTGGTAGTACGGAATACTTTGCAAAAGTAGGAGGGGCTCGTCATACCGACACGGTGACCGATTTCGGGAACGGTGAGCGAGGATCGAGTGAGCAGTACACAGGCATGACGGATGCGGGTGGCTTGAGCATAAGCAACGATGGTGGTGCCAGTCGCTTTTTTGAATACATGAGATAGATGATAGGGGGATAGATGAAGTGTATCTGCGATATGCTCCAAACGAAAAGGCTCTTGGTAATGCTGCTCAATCCATTGCATGATGGCTTCGGCATGAGGGTGAAGAACGTTAGCACTGGACGAAAGTACATCTTGGGAGCAGCTTTGCTGCCCGTCCTGCCACAGATAGCGAAGTTGTGCGAGCAGATCCAATAAAAAGAGGCGTGTATCCTCCTCTATTTCGTGAGGAAGCAGACCTGGATACGTATCTGCATATTGTTCCATTCGTTGAACGAGTGGGGATGTGGCAGCAAGTCGGATGGGCTGAATGGGGGATTGCTCTTCCAGCAGATCCTGTATGAAGTCGTGAGTAACGATAAATTGGGGCCAATGTGCCTTCAGTAGATCAAGTTCAACCATGAGTACATTTCGAATGAAAGGCTGCAGTCTGGATACTTGAATCTGGATGTGGTGCAATTGAAAAGGTCGAAAAATCATGAGCATACCGGGTTCAAGGGAGAAAACCTGACCTTCGGTTATCAACTGCCCATATCCTTCGTGAATATAGGTTATCTCCAGCTGCGAATGAGCATGGAACACTTCGCGAGACGTAGTATTGGATGTACGACGACAGACCAGATTAAATTGTTCTCCCAGAAAGATGGACTTCATGAATGCCTCCCTTATCATGCGCAAGATAGTTTTATTTTAGCACAAGATGAACGCATAAAAGCGCTTTATTATTGTGTATTGTGAAGGGAATAAGGGAGGTATGCAACGATGTTAAAAGTGGCGATTATCGGAGCAGGTGCAATTAGTGGAGCACATATCTCAGCATATATGTCGTTCCCTGAGCGATGTCAGATTGTTGCTGTGGTCGATATCTACGTGGAAAAAGCACAGAAGCGAATTAATGAATATGGTCTGGAAGGTGCACAAGCTGTCACGGATTACACAGAGTTACTTGCCCAAAACATTGATCTGGTATCAGTCTGTACACCACCGTATACGCATGCTCCCATTGTGTGTGATTTCATGCAAGCAGGTGCACATGTGCTGGTTGAAAAACCGATGGCTTCTTCCCTGGAGGAAGCGGATCTGATGTTGAGAGCAGCGCAAGCAAGTGGCAAGTTGTTATCCGTAGTAGCACAGAATCGTTTTACGACACCAATGATGAAGCTAAAAGGTGTGCTGGACAGTAAACGGATGGGACCGATTGTACATGTGCAGGTTGATTCGTTCTGGTGGCGGGGCCACAATTATTATGATCTGTGGTGGCGCGGGACATGGGAAAAAGAAGGCGGAGGCTGTACCCTTAATCATGCGGTGCATCATATTGATGCCATGCTCTGGATGATGGGACCTCCAGTGGAACTACAGGCGATGATGGCAAATACGGCACATGATAATGCCGAAGTTGAGGATATATCCATGGCGATGCTTCGCTTCCAGGAAGGGGCGCTTGGCATGATTACCAGTTCCGTCGTACATCACGGAGAGGAGCAACAGTTAATTTTTCAGGGCAAAGAAGCCCGGGTATCTGCACCTTGGAAAGTGGTTGCTTCTACCGCACGGAATAACGGATTTCCGGAACCAAATCGAGAGTTGGAACACCAGATTCAGAAGCTCGCTGACGAATTACCGGATGTTACTCATGTCGGTCACGCTGGGCAAGTTGAGAATGTGTTAAATGCTATTGAGACAGGATCTCCCCTTATGGTGGATGGCGAAAGTGGTCGGAATACACTTGAACTGATTGTGGGTATCTATAAGTCGGCAAGTACGGGAGAAAAGGTTGTTTTTCCACTAGAGGCCGAAGACGCGTTTTACACAAGAGAAGGAATTATGCAACATGCCGTACACTTTTATGAAAAAAAGACGACGGTGGACAACTTCGAGGATACGAGTATTACACTCGGGAGCAAGTTGGATTCGTAGTGTTTTCCGTGAAAAGGATGCCCCTCACATAAGTGAGGATGGGCATCTTTTTTTGTACTAGGTCGATTACACCTACATCACCATAAAAAATCAATACACTTGGTTTTTCCATCCATGTAACTCGTATTCGCTTCAAGATCATAATCTCCATAGTCAGGGATTGGATCAATGAGAGCTACAATCAGTCTCGTAGTCGTGTGAGGGAGAATAGGAAGAATCAGTGCTGTTTAGCTTCAGCTTTTGAGCGTTTTGGTTCAACAGAAAGAGGGTGCAAATGTAGCGCTTTCACAGTTAGCGGATTCACGTCATTTTAGACACTTGGAGAAGATGATGTGGTGGATTAAAAAGCATTTGGATTATGAGATCAGATTGGGCAAGATGGCGGCAGATGTTCACCTGTCCAAATCGTATGCCTCCCGCATTTTTCATCAAGAAACATGTAGCAGCATTACGGATTACGTCACAGCTCGAAGGTTGAAGCAGGACTACTTACGCCTTGATATAACAACATTTTCGGTGGAGGAGATTGGCAGACGTGTCAGATTTCCGAACGGATGTATTTCATCCAGTTATTTCGCAAATCTGCCGGGACGAGCCCGTTGTATTATCGGCAACAATTTGAACGGTGCAGTAAGCATTATTTTAAGTTTGCAAAATAATAGCGTTATTACGTCTCTATATACACAATTAGTATTTACCGTTTGAATTAAAAAAATCCCGGATGCGGATTGCACTGGCCAGTTGCTAAATGCGATACTCCACCTCCGGGATTACACATCGGTAATCTTCAAGCTAAATAAACATTAAGGATTCCTCAAGCTGTTACAGCCACTTATCAGCCCAACGTTCCACGGCGCTTAGCGCTCTCCCCAGTTCCGTTCCTTTTCGTGACAACATATATTCAGTTCGAACTGGACGTTCCGTGACCACATGGCGAACCACAAGTCCTTCTTCCTCCAATTCCTTCATTCGCTCATTTAACACACGTTTGCTCAAGTCAGGGATATAAGCGTGAATCTCACTGAAGCGTTTGGGTTCCTCCATCAATGCATGGATAATGAGGGCTACCCATTTTCGGCCAATGATCTGATAAGATTGTTCCACTTTTGTGCATATTTGCTTGGCATTCTCATCATCGCTCATGATTGTACTCCTTTGATTTAGTATTGCTTGTAATATCATTAGTATACTTATTGTAACCTACTTGTCCACAGGCCATATGTGTAAAATGTCACATACCAATTGTTCTTAATGTTACCACATAAAGCGTTATCATCAAATAAAAACCCTATAAACACTGGAGTTCACAGGTTCGACACGATTATTGACGAATTGTGACGACAGGTGTAATATGGGTAACGTTAATTCAAATGGTTACAATTTATAACCTAAACACAGGTTGTGGAGAGAAGGAATGTTCCATGGTTGAATTCGGGTACGATATATAAACGGAGGCAAGGCGGGGAACACACCCACTTATTCCGTCTTTTGTCATGCTTGGATTTGAACATTTTGCAACATCATATACTATACTGCACAGATCACAGGAGGCACTCCAATGGATGCAATGACATTTGTCCTGTTCGGGGCAACAGGCGATTTAGCCAAACGCAAGATTTACCCTGCATTATATAACTTGTACATGGATCAGAAAATGCCGAAATCCTTCTCCGTTATCGGATTGGGACGACGTGAATTGTCGGATACGGACTTCCAGGCGAATGTTGAAAAGTCACTGCATGAATTCTCACGTCAGACGCCGGAAGAAGAATCACAAGTTCGTGATTTCATTGGAGCTTTCCGTTATTGTTCTTTAAATAATACGAAGCTTGAAGATTACACCAAACTGTTGGAACGGGTTCAACAGCGTGAACAAGAGCTTAACATTCCCGAAAACCGCATGTTCTACATGTCGGTGGCACCGGAATTCTTTGAGCCAATCGCACTGAACATTCAAGAAAGTGGCCTGGGTAACACCAAAGGCTGGAAGAAACTGATTATCGAAAAACCATTCGGACACGATCTGCAATCAGCTCGTGATTTGAACGAAAAACTGAGCAATACCTTTGCGGAAGAAGAAATCTATCGCATTGACCATTTCCTCGGTAAACCGATGGTTCAAAATATTGAGACGCTCACCTATGCAAATCCGGTGATTCAAGCGTTGTGGTCTAACCGTTATATTGCCAATGTACAGATTACGGCAAGTGAGACGGTGGGTGTTGAAGAACGTGCCGCGTATTACGACCAAAGTGGTGCTCTTCGTGACATGTTCCAAAACCATATGCTTCAGTTGCTGATGATGATTGGTTTGCATTTGCCAAAACGTTGCACACCGGAAGAAATTCAATTCAAAAAGCAAAAAATTGCTGAAGCACTTCGTCCGTTGACAAAAGAAAATATCGCTTCTGAAGTTGTTCGTGCGCAATATGCAGCAGGTGAGCTGCAAGGTTCCTCGGTTGTTGGATATTTGGACGAGCCTGGCATTCCAGTCGGATCTCAGAACGAGACCTATGTTGCCGCAAGACTTTGGATCGATGATCCGTTCTGGAGCGAGGTTCCATTTTATATCCGTACAGGTAAACGCCTGGCTGAGAAATCCACCCGAATCGTTGTTGAGTTCAAGGCTCCACTGAAGACCGGTCATGAATCCGAAAATACAACGGAACCTAACCTGCTGACGATTGAAATTGGTCCGGGAGAAAGCATCTCGCTTCAATTAAATGCGAAGAATCCATTGAACCATGGTGAAGTGGAACCAATGCATATGACCTTCAACTCGGGTAAACGTAACATCCCTGAAGCTTACGAGAATCTGATCTTTGATGCGATGCGTGGAGATTCCACCTTCTTTGCACACTGGAACGAAGTGGAGCTGGCATGGCAATGGGTGCAACCGATTCAGGAAGCATTCGAAGCGGGCAACGTGCCACTGGATACGTATAGTGCAGGTTCGCATGGACCAGAGTCAGCAAATCGTCTGACCGCAGCAGACGGTTACCGTTGGTGGTAAGTGAAACAAAAGAGTGAGCATAAGAGAACACAAATAGTAAAAACAACTTTACAATCCGTTCTGCTCACAAATAATCATTTGCACAAATCCAAACAAACCTTTCCAAGTTAACAGGATATAGAACGAAATGTTTTATTCCCCTAGAGCTTGTACTCAGGAGCAAGTTGGATCGAATGTGCAAAATGCTGATATATACAGTATCTATTGTGAATTATACCGTTCCAATTTTGCATAAGCCCTTCCGGTTATATTTGCCGGAAGGCCGTGAAAATTTTTGAATATAGATTAGCTGTTCAGTTTTGAAAATGGTTGGCTTGAACGCTGAGAATGTAGTGTAGGGGACGAAATCGATTCTGTAGAAGCATAGCGTTCGCCTTTATCCCCGGATTTTCTCCTATATAGGAGATTCAAAAAATCTGGGGATAACAGCGATCAAAAGAACGATTCGTGACCGGAACGGTTACTTCGCCAAACGTTAAGCACTTATTTTTAATTTTGAACGCAAATAAAAATTAAACATTGTTCATAACAGGAGGATTTTGAAATGAAACTTGGACTTGTCGGATTAGGAAAAATGGGATTGAACCTGGGTAGAAACCTGATTGATCACAAACACGAAGTGGTTGCTTTTGACCTGAACGCTGAAGCAGTAAATGAAATGAAAGAATATGGCGCTGAAGGCGTATCTTCTTACGCAGAGATGGTGGCTTCACTCGAATCCCCACGTGTATTGTGGATCATGGTTCCCCACAATGTAGTAGACGCTGTATTGGCTGAAGTTAGCCCATTGTTGTCCAAAGGTGACATCATTATTGAAGCGGGTAACTCCCACTACAAAGAATCCATTCGTCGTTACGAAGAGATGAAACCTAAAGGCATTCACTACATGGATGCAGGTACATCTGGCGGTATGGAAGGCGCACGTAATGGAGCATGTTATATGATCGGTGGAGACCCGGAAGCTTGGGCAATCGTTGAACCGGCATTTAAAGATACTTCCGTAGAGAACGGCTACCTGTATGCAGGTAAAGCGGGCAGCGGTCACTTCCTCAAAATGGTTCACAATGGTATCGAGTACGGTATGATGGCATCCATCGGTGAAGGTTTTGACGTATTGGAGAAAAGTGGATTTGATTTCGACTTCGAACAAGTGGCTCGCGTATGGAACAACGGTTCCGTTATCCGCTCTTGGTTGATGGAGCTGACAGAACGTGCCTTCTCCAAAGATGCAAACCTCGATGAAATTAAAGGCGTTATGCACTCTTCCGGTGAAGGACGCTGGACGGTAGAAACGGCATTTGACCTTCAAACCGCTACACCGGTTATCGCTTTGTCCTTGTTAATGCGTTACCGTTCCCTGGAAACAGACACATTCACAGGTAAAGTGGTAGCAGCATTGCGTAATGAATTTGGCGGTCACGCTGTAGAGAAAAATTAATTTTATATATAACTGTTAACATATGATGAACATCGGGTAATAACTTATATCGTGTTTACGAATTCATCAAGTGGAGGGAACATATCATGAAATTTTTCTTGGATACAGGGAATGTGGAAGAAATCAAACGGATCGAACGTCTGGGTCTGGTGGATGGAGTCACGACTAACCCGTCTTTGATTGCCAAAGAAGGTCGCGTATTTAAAGAAGTCATTCAGGAGATCTGTGGCGTTGTTAAAGGCCCGGTCAGTGCTGAAGTCATCGGTCTCAAAGCCGAGGATATGTTGAAGGAAGCTTATGAAATTGCAGAATGGGCACCGAATGTAGTCATTAAATTGCCGATGACCGAAGATGGGCTGTACGCTTGTCATGAGTTGACGCAAAAAGGGATCAAAACCAATGTCACGCTGATTTTCTCCGCAGCACAGGGCCTGATGGCGGCGAAAGCCGGTGCAACCTACATCAGTCCATTCGTTGGTCGCTTGGATGATATTGCGGTGGATGGTATGAAATTGATTCGTGATCTGCGTCTTATTCTGGACATGTATGATCTGCCTTCCGAGATTATCGCAGCAAGCATTCGCAATATCAAACATGTAGAGGATGCAGCCCTTTCCGGTGCGCATATTGCCACCATTCCGGGTTCGCTTCTGCCGACACTTTGGAAACACCCACTGACGGACAGCGGGATTGAACGTTTCCTGAAAGACTGGGAATCTGTTCCGAAATAAAAGGATAGACATGGCCTGAATCTTTGGGTGGTCTGAACATAAAACCTTTTGCCTTGCAGAGTAATCTGCGGGTGAAAGGTTTTTTTATCTCTGTTTATGTAGTTTCCGATTCGAGGTTAGTTTAACCAATGAGGAGTGCTTGTCCCTTTCATGTTGTTGTTACTTTTTATCCAGTGTCCATGTGCTGTCCTTCTTTTTCGGGACAACGGTGCATAAGGTTAACATATAGCCTATAGCTCATCCCGTAGGGGAGGGACACTTCGATGATGAGAAGAAAATGGCGAAGCCGGAGACGCCGTAAGCCGCCAAGCGGCAAACGCAAAATGTGGTTGATCATTTTATTGGTCACCGCGTTTTGTTTGATGCAGGGCTTTGCTTATGTGGATAAAAAGATGAAGCCCCCCATCATGCACTTGGCCAAGATCAGAGTGAAGCAGATTGCGACCGAAGCGATCAACAAGGCGATTACAGCACAGGTTGCCGATGGCAAAACCAACGAAGGACTGATTGACTGGAAGACGGATACCGCCGGGAAAGTGTCCGGTTTCATGCTGAACTACAATGAGCATATGCGAATCACTGCAAGTACGATGAATATTGTGCAATCTACGTTGCAGAATGTACACATGTTAAAAGAAAAAATCCCACTGGGGCAGGCGCTGGGCAGTCCGGTGTTGGCTTCATTTGGCCCGAGTATACCGGTTCGTATTGAGCCCCAAGGTGCTGTCAAAGTGGATCTGAACACCCGTCAACAGAATGCGGGTATTAACATGATTTTGGTGGAAGTGTACATTCACATCATTGCTGAGGTCGCGGTCGTGGTGCCCTTCGACATGGAACCCGAAACGGTCGATACGGAAATCCCGATTTCCTACCTTTTGGTTGTCGGGGATGTGCCAATGTATTATTACGATAATCAGGGCAAGCCAGTGGGCAGTAACGGCAGTAATGCCCCAGCTATTGCGCTGCCATCAGGTCATACGGGTGTATCAAGCGGTAATGGAGTAACTACGAATCCCCCTGGCCAGAATCAGCAACAGACGCCGTCAGACCATTTGCAAAGGAATGAACTTGAAATTGAGCCGGATGATCTGCCTGATGTGAATGGGGGATTGCAGCTCAATAAGGACGCGCACCCATGATACACACAAATTTGAATTGCAAAGCAAAGAAAGGGGCCTCTATTAAAGAGGTCCCTTTTTCGCTTTGCTGATCGTGCATATCCTCGTCTCACTTGTTTTTCTTGCTCTTTTGTTTGCGTTCATCCTGTTCCCAATGTTTCAGCTGTGGATAAGGGTCGAACGACCATTCGTGCAGTCCGCTGTCGCGATAGATCCCATAGTGCAGATGTGGAGGGAATTTGCCCTGTGTCCCAGGTTTCCCGTAACCCGAACTGCCAACCCAACCTACGACCTGACCGGGGATCACAACTTCACCGATGCGTGCACTTTTGTCAAAACCCGAAAGGTGGGCGTAATAGTGATAATGATTGTTCAAATCCCGAATTCCGATGCGCCAGCCACCAAACGGATTCCAGCCTTTGATTTCCACGACCCCGTAACAGGTACTGCGCACAGGCAGGCCATGCGGGGCGAAAATATCTGTTCCCTCATGAATGCGATAACCGCCCCAGCTTCTTTTTGTCCCCCAGGTACTGCGATAGGAGTAGTTGGTTCCGAGCGGGACCGGAAAGGCATGTCCGAATAGATCCAGATTGTCAAAATGCTCATATAACTTCGCGAATTGCTGTATCCGTTGCACAGCACGGGAGTTGTGATAATATTCCCACAAGGCAATGTTGAAGTCCTCTTGTTTGTTTCCGTAACCTTGAATAACAGAAGCCATGCTGTACAGCACATCCTGATCATTGTTGGCATCCGCTATACCGTCTCCTGAACCATCACGTCCATATCCTTTGAAAAAAAGAATGGATTCCGGATGTTGATCCGTCTCATCGGGATTTAGCCATCCTCTCCAGGCCGGAGGGGTCATGAAGATACCCGTAAGCCGCTCCGGATGCTTGCGATCCTTTGGATGTGCACGAGTAATCGTTCGTTCATACTGATCAATGGCAGCAAGCCTGTACCAGGGAATCTGGGTCATCTGACCGATGGTTTCATATAAATGGCGACGTGCAGCGAAAATTTCTGCGGGTTTTAACTCGGCAACCTGTGGTTTGGGAGCGGCCTGGGCGGGTTCACCGTAAACTTCAACAGGCAAGAATGGGAGAAGCAGAGTACCTGCAAGTAATGTTTTGATCCAAAAGCGGTACGTCTGCCTGAAGGTCAAGCGTTGTTGCACTGGGAAGCAACCCCTTTCCATTAGAATGATACAAGGTACCCGATGAACCAAGCTAAAGGTTAGCGTTCTTCAAAAGTTCTCATTTTATCCATGTAAGCTCTTGGGGGGAATCCAATTATACAAATTGTCCATATCGGGCATGAATGCACAAGATGTGACAAATGGGGGTTTTTCCAGCGCTTTCATGGTATAATATGTTCCGAGCAACAGCCTAACTTCAGTAGAAAGAAGGTTTATGCATTGGCTAAACGTGTTAAAGAACCGAAGCCGGATTGGATTCGGATCAAATTGACAACCGGCGATAACTATCAGGAAATGAAAACGATGATGCGTTCCAAAACGTTGCATACGGTATGTGAGGAAGCACGGTGTCCGAATATTTATGAATGCTGGGCCAATCGAACGGCCACTTTTATGATTTTGGGCGACATTTGCACAAGGGCATGCCGTTTTTGCGCGGTGAATACAGGCTTGCCAACGGAGCTTGATTTGCAGGAACCAGAACGTGTGGCGGAAGCAGCAGAGCAGATGAATCTGCAACACTGCGTAATTACAAGTGTAGCCCGTGATGACCTGAAGGATGGGGGAGCTACGATTTTTGCAGAGACCGTGAAGGCCGTAAGACGACGGTTGCCATTGTGTAGCGTTGAAGTACTCATTCCAGACTTTCTGGGCGATCGGGAATCTTTGCAGATTGTAATGGATGCCAAACCGGACATTCTGAATCACAATATTGAGACGGTTGAGCGGTTGTCAGACAAAGTGCGTGCCAAGGCGAAATATAAACGTTCACTGGAATTGCTTGCTCGTGCCAAAGAAATGCAACCTAACATCCCTACGAAATCAAGCATTATGCTTGGTGTAGGTGAGGAATATAATGAAATTTTATCAACAATGGATGATCTTCGTGCGGTGAACTGTGATATTATGACGATTGGTCAATATTTGCAGCCATCGGAGAAACATCTGTATGTTGAAAAGTATTATCCGCCAGAGGAGTTTGCTGCATTGAAACAGGAAGGATTAAAACGTGGGTTCAGCCACGTCGAATCCGGCCCGATGGTACGCAGCTCCTACCATGCGCATGAACAGGTGAAATCGGCTACCAAACATGCTGAACAGGCGGCAACACACGCGTGATGGAGGATACCGGATTGGAAGAAGAAAAAATCACAGAACAGATTCAGGACCAACTTCAGGAGCAGATCCAGGAGCCGGTTCAGGAATCAGTTGTTGAATCAGTTGAGGAAAAGCCCAAAGAACCGGTCATTGTACAGATCGGCGGCAAAAATTATGAAATCGTCCAGAACCACAAAGAAGGCTGGAATCCAGAGGTCTTCCGTGATCGTTACAGTGAAGTGCTGGAGCGTTATGATTATATTATCGGAGACTGGGGTTATAGCCAGTTGAGGTTAAAAGGTTTTTACCGTGATAACCATCCAAAAGCAACGAAGGATTCCACGATTGCCAGTATGGTGGATTATATCAATGAATATTGTAACTTTGGCTGTGCGTACTTTGTGCTTCAGAAGAGCAAGGATCAACCTCAAGCCAAAGCAAAAAGCGGTTCCTGAGAAGGACCGCTTTTTTGGTGTGTTTATTTTAGTCAAGAAATGCCGTGCGAACCCGGTTCCAGAATGGATAAGGGCGGAAACGTGCGAAACTGACCTTGTGACTGGATACCTGACAACGGACGGAGATCAGATCCTCCACCATCACATTCACATGATCAATCGTCATCAATAACCGCTGATCCTTGCGGGAGAAAATATCACAATGATGATGCTTGGGCAAAATAACCGGTGAACCAAGTGTACGATAGACCCGGTTATTAATCGATGCAATCTCCGCAATCTGAATCGCCTCGATGGTTGGATGAACCATGGCACCGCCAAGGGCCTTGTTGTATGCCGTGCTGCCTGATGGCGTGGATACACAGATGCCATCCCCACGGAACATCTCAAATGTCACATCGTTAATATCGACCTGGGCTACGACGGTACCGTCTACACCTTTTAACGTAAATTCATTAAGGGCGATGTAAGAGGAATTCCCCGACTTTTTACGAATCTCAAGCTCCAAGAGTGGGTATTGTACAATACGTGGTTTGAGACGCTCCGGATCTCCCTTGCCACTCATCAGCCTGACTAACTCCCGTAATTCTTCCTTCTTCCAATCGGCGTAAAAGCCGAGATGGCCTGTATGAACCCCAACAAAAGCAATATCCGGAATACGGTCGATGAAATTGTGAAATGCCTGTAGCATCGTACCATCGCCCCCGATGGAGATAACAATCTCCGGCGATTCTGCATCCAGCTTGAACCCTTCTTCCTTCGCCAGCGCGTGAAACTGCTGACTGAGATCAATCGATAACTGGTCTCCGCGGTCTTGAACATAGTATCTCAAGATGAAAGCTCCTTTGTGGTCATTATACTACCGATGATAATCAATTCCGCGGAAGAACACAACGTTTGGGCGCATATTCAGTTAAATATAGATGAATCGTTCACTTATTTTTTGGTATGTCGTCTAGGCTTGAGAATGGAACTTAATATCGCAAGGAATAACAACAACACGATGAGGCTTACAAAAACAATCATTCCGGATAAGAAAATCAGTCCCCAGTCCGGTGTATACGTTGATAACGATGGGATGAAACCGGGCTCCATGAGAACGGGTGAAGAGGAACGCCCCATCAGGGGTGTCCACAACAGCAGGACCAGCATAGGTGCGATTAGCGCATGGATTGCTCTGGCAAATAGAAATGGACCGTATCTCATGGGTGTGTTGCTAAGAACACTCATAATCTGTGCATGGACGGATAATCCACCCCAAGAGAGAACAAAGGCTGCTGCTGCTACTTTATAGACGAGTGGGATGGATGCCCCGGCACTCCCAGCCTCTTTGTTCCCCAGCGTTACTTCAAACAGCCCACCGACCAAGCTAGGAGATAAGGATGGAGGCAGTCCGCTATGTCGTAACAATTGCTCGGTTATCCCGTATAATCCGCCAAGCCAACCGGTCTGGACAAGTAGCTCCATCATGACCGAGAAGAATACAACCAGCCCTCCTACGATAATAATAAGGCGAAGGGATGAGGAGACTGCCTGGCGCAGCAGTTCACCAAATGCCCGTCCGTCAGCTTTTCTTGCTTCATGCATCGCATAGATGGCCCGGACCAGTCTGTTTCTAGGTATCCCCTCCGATGGAGATCCAAAAGAACTGTCTGGGTGTGAGCCTTTTGCTGTACCCCCGTGAAAACGCATGAGCATACCCACCAGAAAAGCTGCAGCGTAATGGCTCGCAACCAATACTGGAGCAATGGCGACATTATGGAAGAATCCAACCGATACCGCTCCAATCATGAAGATCGGATCGGATGATGTAGTGAAGGCAACGAGCCGTTCTCCTTCTTCCCGGGTAACCAGCTTTTGTTCCCATAACTGAGCGGTCAGTTTCGCCCCTGTAGGATAACCGGATGCACAGCTCACGGCAAATACAAAACCACCGCTTCCGGGAACACGAAACAATGGACGCATCAGTGGATTCAGCAAGGTACCTAGAAAATGAACAATGCCAAAGCCGAGCAGCAGCTCGGACAGCACCAAAAAAGGAAAAAGGGAGGGAAACAATACGTCCCACCAGATGGACAGTCCACGTACACCTGCATGCCAGGTTTCCGCTGGATACAAGACCATTAACACACAAAGGATCAGGAGAGCGATTGTGACCAGGACATGGGTGAGTCGTTGTGAAGCAGCCATGAATTCTTCTCCTTTATATTTGGAATGGTCGGTGTGCGGAAGTCTGTGATGTTATTGCCATCAATATATGAAAAAAAGTGGACAAACAGTACAAAATTATACTTAGAAAGCGCTTGCAAAAGTGGCTGTGTTTTTGAGTGATGTGTGCTAAAATGAGAAAAACGCCTGAACGTCACCTAATTGTCTCCAAGGTGGAATTCAATTCGGATGGAGTGATGATCATGAGTCTTGTCACCGGAATCCTGGTCTGTGCTTTTGTATATGTGATACGTGCCTCGCTGGTACGCTCTGAGGAAGAGGACTGGCGGAGTTATTAATGAAATACTAGTGCGCCAACCCAAGCGGTTGGCGCTTTTTTTGTGTTATGTTTCGAATAAGGTCCTATATACAGATGGCAGGTTACATGTCCTGATGATTTCATGTTATATAGGACTTTTTGGTTTTTTTTGATAGAATGGAGATAAAGGCTTTTGTGGCCTGGATATTGTTACTGTTTTCACAATGTTCACGGAACGTGTAATATATGGCAAAATTCGACATCAGAAAGGGGAATCAGACGAATGAATCCCAGTTTAAGCATTTATGACAATCTTGGCGGTGAGAAAGGTGTTCGCGCACTGGTCGAGGCTTTCTATCCGATCGTTCAGCAGAATGAGCAGCTGGCTCCGCTTTTCCCGGAAGATATTCAGCCGGTCATCGACAAGCAGTATATGTTTTTGTCTCAGTTTTTTGGAGGACCAGGGCTGTTTTCCGAGGCGTTTGGACATCCGATGATGCGTGCCCGTCATATGCATTTTGAAGTGACTGTTGAACGGGCTGAGGCGTGGCTTGCATGTATGGATCAAGCCTTAACACAGATTGGTGTGGAGGAGCCCTTGCATGCGTTTATCCTGCAGCGTTTATCCGGGCCTGCACATCATTTTGTGAATACACCGTAGATCCGAATATGATTACAAGCGTACGGGAGAGGGATGGAAGAAATTGGAATTAGAGCCGCTGTATAAGGTGAAGGTGACCTGCCATTATTGCGAAACCGAGTATGAAACCTCACGGGTAAGACCGAGTTTGAAAAGGCCCTACCGGACGGATTCGGATTTTTGTGCTTACTACAAGCTGGAGAATCCAGATTTTTATGTGGTTCGCATCTGTCCGCAGTGCGGGTTTGCCACGACGGAGAACGCAACGGAGCATTTAAATGATGCTCAGCGCAAGGCTTTTAAGGAACAGATCGGTAACCGCTGGGTTAAACGTGATTATAGCGGAGCACGAACACTGGAACAGGCGTTGGCAACGTACAAGCTTGCCTTGCTGTGCGCACAGGTTATCCAGGAGAAAGATCGTGTCGTTGCTGGTCTGTTGCATCATATAGCTTGGTTGTATCGTTATATGGAGGACCATGCACAGGAACATCGTTTTCTTGAATTTAGCCTGGAAGCCTATGTGAAGGTGTTCGAACGTGAAGGAACGGGTGGCAATGAAGCCAAACTGTTGTATTTGCTCGGGGAATTGAACCGCAGGGTAGGCCGGTTTAATGAAGCAGTGCAATGGTTCAGCAAGGTCATTCATGACAAGCGGATCACAGATGCGGCCATGATTCGTGCTTCAAGGGAACAGTGGGCCGTGCTGCGTGAGCAGATGATTTCAAGTAAGTTGGAACTCCCTGAAGAGATGCTGGAAACAGACAAAGAGGCTGCAAAGCGCAGCCCCCTCTAGGTTGATCTTACATTAGTTACGGACAGGACGGCTGGATAACAAATAGTCACTGTCGTTGTCGATCACGGTCATGCTTGTATTACAGCAGGGAAAGACCAGTAATTTCTTTTTGCCTTCGCGAATGAGCACAAGCTCTTTGGGTTTGAGGGGGAGCAGCACGTTGCTTGCATGACAGTAGGGACATTGCTGTACATAGATGTCTCCCATCACAATATCGTAAGGCCAGCTGTTCTCAAACGGAATCATTCTTGTTCGCCTTCTGGTGCGGAAGGTTTGGAGGCTTCTTGTTTGGCGAGTTCCGCAATCTTCTGCATCAGGATATGTTGGGGCATGTGCATCAGGTGCTCCAAAGGTACGCCCAGGGATTCTGCTAATTTGACGGCTGTATCAGCCGATACTTGTAAAGGTTTCATACGTTTACCTCCTGAAAGTTACTATGAATACATGTTCAAAAAGTCTGGTTTTCAGTACCGAGAAGATGGAATGAAGCTAGAAATGGAGTAGCGGAGCGTAGGCAAACTACGTGAGCAACGGACATTTCGGCTGAATTTCATATTCGATGCTGATGATGCCGTTAGGCATGATTCGTAATCAAAAGTGGGCTTTTTGAACAACCTCTGTAGCTATTTCTCTAGTATAGAGATATGGCTCACAGAAAACCAGTTTTTAATTCAATCCTAACCATCCAATTTATAGAGAGAGGTGCCTTATTAAATGAAAACGCCATTACACCCCGTATGGGACCTGGAGTCCATTTTTAGTGGAGGTTCTTCCTCCGAGACATTTGCTGCGTATCTGATTGAACTGGAAGAGGATGTACGTAAACTGCAACATCTGTTGAACGAAACAGATGCACCGACTTCATTAAAAGAGACGGCTGCATTTGATCCGATTTTGGAACTACTGCAAAGCTGTTATATCCGCATATCGGAAGGATCTGCGTTTGTATCCTGCCTCTCATCGCAAAACCAGAAGGACAAAAAGGCAACGCAGCTTCAAGGCGCCATCAGTTCTATTTCAGCGATGCTGAACGGCAGCAAATCGAAGTTTGATAATACACTCAGTCAGACATCGGATTCGGTGTGGGACGCTTGGATTGCTCGGGAAGATATTCAGCCGCTGGCATTTGTACTGAACGAGAGTCGCACGCTGGCTCGTGAGAAGCTGTCGCCTGAACTGGAAGGCCTTGCACTGGATCTGGGTGTGGATGGTTACCATGGTTGGGGCAAATTCTATAACACGATTGTCAGCAAGGTGAACATTCCATTTGAGCAAGATGGGGAAACGGTGATGCTCTCCGCAGGACAGGCTGCCAACAAGCTGAGCGATAGTGATCGGAATGTACGCGAGACGGTATTCGCAAACTGGGAGCAAGCTTGGACCGATGTCGAAGATTTCTGCGCTGACACGCTGAATCACCTCGCGGGATTCCGTCTGAAGTTATATGAGAAACGTGGCTGGCATGATATCCTCAAAGAACCCCTGGCCATCAACCGGATGTCACGTCAGACACTGGATACGATGTGGGATGTGATTAACGGTGCCAAACCTGCGCTTGTTCAATATCTGGAGCGCAAGGCAGAACTGCTGGGGGTAGACAAGCTCAGCTGGAGCGACGTAGATGCACCTGTAGGTAAATCAAGTGGCAAAATCACTTACGATGAGGCAGCCATCAATATTGTTGAACAGTTTGCCAAGTTCAGTCCTAAACTTTCCTCGTTTGCAGAGATGGCTTTTGAGAAACGCTGGATCGAAGCAGAAGACCGTCCTGGCAAGCGTCCAGGCGGATTCTGTACGTCTTTGCCACTTAGCAAAGCAACCCGAATTTTCATGACCTTCTCCGGGACACCATCTAATGTGTCGACTCTTGCGCATGAACTTGGGCATGGATATCATCAACACATTATGGAAGAGTTGCCTGCATTGAATCAACGTTATGCGATGAATGTGGCTGAGACAGCGTCCACGTTTGCTGAACTGATTGTAGCAGATGCCCTGGTGCAGGCGGCAACAGATGAGCAAGAGAAGCTGGCTTTGCTGGAAGACAAGATACAGCGAAGTGTGGCTTTCTTTATGAACATCCATGCCCGGTTCCTGTTTGAGAATCGTTTCTACGAACAACGCAAAAAAGGCTTGGTCAACGCGGATGAATTATCCAAATTAATGGTGGAGGCGCAGCAGGAAGCGTTCTGCGGTGTGCTTGCATCAGATCATCCTCATTTCTGGGCATCCAAACTGCATTTCTATCTGACAGGTGTGCCATTCTATAATTTCCCATACACGTTCGGTTATATGTTCAGTGCGGGAATCTATGCAAGAGCGCAGCAGGAAGGTACAGCATTTGCAGATAAATATGATGATTTGTTGCGGGATACAGGGCGTATGACGGTCGAAGAACTTGCTCAGAAACATCTGGGTACGGACCTGACACAACCGGAATTCTGGCAAAATGCTGCGGACTTGGTTATTGCCGATATTGAGCAGTTTCTGCAGATGACAGCAACCGAATAATAGGTTGAATATATATGAAAAGGCTGCAAATCCGTGTTAACAGACACAGGATTGCAGCCTTTTTTTGTACAGAATCCTCATTTTTGATTATCGAAGATTTTGTCGTAATTAATTGAAAAAGCTCAGTTTAAGGGAGCGGAATGGCAATTAATTGTGCAAATCATAGTTAGAAATACCCAACTTTGCCGTTCTTTGTTGAATGAGCACATATGATGTCATATAATGAGTCGTAAGTCCTTGCTGTATAGGACTATAAGCATATAAGGAGAGTGTTAATATGAAAATTGATGAGCTTTCATTAGCGAGACAGTTGGATCTGGTATTCAAAGAACTTGATCATGAGTTGTCAGGGTTAGATTCAGGGGTAGTTTTTGTGCAAATACGAAACAACGTAATTGGGAAATTCGGTATTCGACATAATCCGATAGCTGGACGAGATGGGCAGATGGATATGGAGGAAGGGGGGCTAAACGAAACCCAGAGAACTTCTTTCCGGGCAATGGCACTGGAGACGTTGAAATTCAAACGTAATTGGACACATGGCGAAATATCGTACGACTTCACAGTAAGACAAGGTATGATTTTGGTAGATGCAACAATGGAGTCTAATTACAATATGGCGAGCCTGATGATTCGTTACCCTAGAACCAATACATACAAGGATTCAGATATGGAGTCGAGCTCATAATTCGTTGCACAAGAGAAAGCGGCACTTCCGAAGAAGGCCGCTTTTACTTTTGGATTCTGCTTAGGCTCAAGCAATAATTACGAGCTTACGAACGACCCGATAATTGCTGCTCAGCGATTTGCACCAGACGTTTAGTGATGTATCCACCCAGAGAACCTGTCTCACGGGAAGTATAGTTACCGTAGTAACCATCTTGTGGAATAGTTACACCCAGCTCTTGAGCAGCTTCAATTTTCAATTGTTGCAATGCTGCTGTTGCTTGGGGAACGACCAGGTTGTTGGAGCGGCTACCGCTACCTTGGTTTTGACTTCCGTACATATGTGTCACCTCCTTATGGGTTGGTGATGTTAGTATGGTTAGAGAATACGGAAATATACATGATATGGCGTAAGGGAAAATATGGATAACTATCAGTGCACAGGACACATAAAAAAGCCGACCCAATGCGGGTCGGCAAGTTGTATTTGGATATCAAAATATAGGGTGATATGCGTAAAAGCAAAATAGAGCATGATCAGCTCGCTTAGTCTGTAGGAGGTATAACCTCAATACGTGTAAATAACTCAACAGGCTGTTCCGGTTCCAAGCGAATCAACCCGGTTTGTTCATCTGATAAAGCCAAATTAGGTGCATCCGGGAGCCAAGTGTACGGTTCAATGCACAAGAACTGATCGGATTCACCTTTGGTAAAGAGAACCCAATGTTTGAAAAATGTTTCATCTGCTGAATATTTCAATGTATACCCATCTTGCCTGCGTAAGTAAGCCGTAGCCGGTTCACCTTCGGTAGCTTTCAACAGGGTATCCCAGTTACGTCCCTGCAAATTGATACCTTCGTTCAGAGCAGACCATTCACCCAGGGATTCCAGTTCACCTGTCGGTAGTTGTTCTTCATTCTGTCCGTATATTCCGGAAACAGGCAGTTGCAGTGTCCAGTCGGCAGGTTTGCCGTCTAACAAAAACCATGTATGATATCCCATCCCAAAAGGAGCAGGTGTTGAGCTCAGATTGGTGACTCTCAGACGCTGGCTAAATACAGCGTTTTGCAGACTGAACGTCATCTCAAGTTTTAGGGGAATCGGGAATTGGGCCATCCAATGCTCTTCATTTTCGGTTAGTAATTCAGTCGTAATTGCACAGCCTTCTTCATCTTCCTCAATGTCACTGACACACCAGGATTGGGTACGGTGGAGACCGTGAATATGGTTGTCATTCGCCGTGTTCTGATCGAACTGGTAACGAACGCCTTCATATTCGAATTGTCCACGATGAATGCGCCCTGGTGGAATCAGGAGAGGAACGCCAAAATGGTACGGCTTCTGCAGATAAAAGGCAAGATCGTCTTCATCCGGACGGCGGACGACATCTCTGTCCTGCACTAAATCGCGAATAGAAATAATATTATTTCCAAGACGCGGCAGCAGGGTGATTTCCAATTCACGGCTATGTAGGATATACGTGTCGTAACCATTCCATTGGCCTTTGGTCACTTGTTTCATATCGATGCTCCTTTTCCCACTTGAAATCTGTCTGCAAGCAGTTGTGATGAAGCTACTGCTGCAGGCGTGTCGTTGTGTACATGCCAGCGATTTCCTGCGCTATTTCGTGTGAAGCAGGCAACAGGATAAGCAATTCCATCATAACAGATTTTGATGTCTCGGGTAAAAAAGTTCAACTCATTTTGACATTCACGCCTGTGCGCATTAAGATGGAACTCTAAAAGCATTTATTAGAATTAAATGACATGAAATCGATGACAGGGATAAGTAGGCCAAGAGAATCCTCTCCAGAAAGCCGGTGGTTGATGTGAACCGGTGTGAGCTCTTTACCGAATGGACCCTTGAGTGTAGGTTTGAACAGGTTAAGCCAGAGATGGGCTTGCCCCACTAGAGTCTGCCGTATAATCCACGTTACGGAACAATGAAGGCATTTCTTCGGCTTGACTTGATTCAGGGTCAGGAGCAATCGAAGAAAAGCGAATAAGGGTGGCACCACGGTCTCACGTCCCTTGCGGATGTGGGGCCTTTTTGCGTTCGCAGAGAATGGCAGGAGTTTTTTTTATATACAATCAGGGAGGCGTTATGTGTAATGAAAACAGTACTTTCAGGTATTCAGCCAAGCGGTAAGCTCACATTGGGCAACTATATTGGTGCAATCAAAAATTTTGTAAAACTCCAGCATGACTATCAATGTTATTTCATGGTGGTTGATCTTCATGCCATCACCGTGGCTCAGGAGCCAGCAGCATTGCGTGAACAGTCGGAAGCGGTAGCTGCACTGTTTATTGCAGCAGGTATTGATCCTTCGAAATCTAACGTATTTCTGCAATCCCATGTACCGCAGCACGCGGAATTGGGATGGTTGATGACAACGCTGACCTCCATGGGTGAGCTTGAACGCATGACTCAGTTTAAGGATAAATCATCCGGTAAAGATTCGGTTGGTGCCGGACTGTTTGTGTATCCATCATTAATGGCGGCTGATATTTTGTTATACAATGCTGACCTTGTACCAGTAGGTGAGGACCAGAAGCAGCATCTGGAACTGACACGTGATCTGGCAGGACGTTTTAACCACCGTTATGGGGAGTACTTCACCATTCCAGATCCGTATATTCCGCAGGTGGGTGCACGGGTAATGTCACTTGATGATGCCTCTTCGAAAATGAGCAAAAGTAACCCTAACGCTGGCAGCTATATTGCCCTGCTGGATCCGCCGGATGTGATTCGCAAAAAAATCAGCCGTGCCACTACAGATTCGGGACGTGAAGTCGTATATGATCCGGCAAACAAACCGGAAGTCAGCAATCTGATGAGTATCTATGCTGAATGTGCAGGTATGACGCTTAAGGAAGTAGCTGAGCGTTATGAAGGCAAGATGTACGGTCCATTCAAAAAGGAACTGGCTGAAGTGGTTGTATCTGTGATTGAACCGCTGCAACAACGATATAATGAGATTCGTGAGTCTGGCGAATTGGCGGATGTTCTGGATACGTCAGCCCGTCGTGCAGAAGAAGTTGCTGCTCAAACGTTGGATGCAGTGAAAGAGCGTATGGGATTTGTTCCGAGACGTAAACAGTAGTCGTGAACAAAGATCTTCATTTCATGCAATGAATAGTTAACATAAATAAAGAGGAGCCCTATTGAAGGACTCCTCTTTATTCATGCGTTCATTATTGAACTATCAAATGACCTGCTCAAGAAGTGGGCTCTGAAGCAGCCGAGCGAACTTCCTGACGTTCTTTTTTGGCGCGAATCACAAATCCCCAGCCAATGTTGGCAATGGACAGGACAAACAGTAGTGCAGCAAACCAACCGGAGTAGGAGATCATAATTGCTGAAACCGTTAACAAGATAATCGAAGAGAATGCGAACCATAAAGACAAGCCTTTACTCATTGGGAAAAACCTCCATCTACAAATTTAGTAAAACTCCGTATAACCTGTAGCCTACGAGCCATAATAATCTTGCAAGCTTGCAATTACATTACAGACACAGATTGAAGGGAGATTATAAATATGGCTCAAGGATCTCGTTCTAACAACTTGGTGGTACCTCAGGCAAATTCAGCACTGCAACAATTGAAAATCGAGGCTGCACAGGAACTGGGTGTAACTATCCCACAAGACGGTTACTATGGTAACTACACTTCCCGTGAAACAGGATCTTTGGGTGGATATATCACCAAACGTCTGGTACAAATCGCTGAGCAGTCTCTGGCTGGGTCTGGCAAATAATTTATTTTAACCAACAGCAACAAAACAGGATAAACGGAAAGCCCGGAGCGGAAACGCTCCGGGCTTTCTCGCGTATCAGTTCCTATGTCTGATTGTGCCTTGCCATGCTCACTTCGTCAAGGGCGTGCAGATAAAAGTTTTTTATCCATTTTCTCATCGCTTAACCAGCCTACATACGTATCAATCGTCTCAAAATTCCGATCCATCACAATCACAGCGACAAATGGATATTGTTTCCGGTGTCGATAACGTACATCTGCCCAGCGGACCTTGTAACCGGCAGGCAGTTCTTCAACCTCTGCCACCGCATAGGAGGTGAAATAGAGGAAGGCACTGACTTCCGGCGATTTGCGTGAAGCAGCAACGGCCGCGTGAGTAGAAGACGAGGCGTGCAGACTCCATACCAGATTAGAACCATCCATTTTACCGATCACATAACTGCCGTCCTCAACTCGTTTGACCACATGCCAGCGGTTCCAGGATATCGTTGGAATGACGATGTATCTTGCCTGCTCTGGGCTGTTGTCGAGACGTCTAACTTTTCTGACTGCTTGTGCACGAGCAATCGTTCGCCATATATAATATAAACCGGTCAAACTATACAACGTAACGAAGAGTGGTGCAGGGGCGATCAGATCAAAGGCCCATAACAGGATAGCTATGACATGTGTAGTGAATAGAAACGGATCAAAAATATGAATGATGTTCCAGGCGATCCAGCGTTCCGTAAAAGGCCGGGCGGCTTGGGTTCCGTAGGTGTTGAACAGATCGGTGAATACGTGAAAGCCTACGGCCACAGCGGTCCAGGTGGCAACGTGTCCAATAGGGACACCAGGGAATATCAGTGCAATGACGCCGGTGATGAGCAAAACCCATAACAGGAGAAATGGCAGAGAGTGTGACAAGCCCCGATGATTCCGAATGTAAAGCGAATTGCTTTTGAGACGTAACGCAGTATCAATGTCAGGGGCCTGGGAACCGGCGATCGTGCCAACCATTACCGCAGCTGCAAGCATGGGACTCGCCGCGACGACAGGATCGACATAAGCCAGACCGGCTAGACCAATCCCCATGACAAAATGTGTAGAGGTATCCATAAACGTCTCCTTTGTGTGGTATATCGTTCTAAGGCATATTACTTCTCTATCTAGGTGATACCCATATATAGTGTATAATATCCGTTTGTCAGGATGCAAAACATCCCTAATTTCAAAGTTATGACAATTTCCTGTGCCATACCCAATAAATGTACGTAGTTTGTCAAACTATTTTGGCATTTCCTATGATAAACTTTATATCGGATACAGTGAGAAAATCGCCAGAGAACGTACGATACTATTCGAATGATATACAATGCTAAAATAATTTATGGGCATTGTTCCTTTAAACCGTTACAATAATATAGAATCTCATAAAAAGTAGGTTTCTTTGAATACATATGTCACAGTAGATGGATAAAGCGAAACGAACGTGATTTTGGATTCACATATGTATGCGTATTCATAAGAAAAGATACAGAAGGGACGAGGAAGATGCTGAAAAAGTACAAATGGACATGGATGCTGCTCGGGCTCGCACTTATTATGGCTGTGTATCTGATGTGGGGCACCGTATTTGCCAGTAAGGAAAAATTACCCGAGATTCGTGAAATCCAATCCTTTTCTATGGAAAATGTAGATGGCAGTACAGTATCGCTGGAGGATACGCAAGGGAAAGTCCGCTTGTTCTACTTTTATTTCACCAGTTGTCCGGATGTCTGCCCTATTACGACCTTTACGTTATCCCAGGTGCAGGATCTGTTGAAAGAGGACGACACCTTTGGTAAAGATGTCTCATTTGTATCTATTTCATTCGACCCGAAAGTCGATACAAGAGAGAAGATTAAGACGTTTGCGGACCGCTTCCACGCGGATTATTCCGGATGGTACTTCTTGCGAGGCGATATGGACAAAACCAAACAGTTTGCCAGGGAATCATTCCAGATCCTGATCGATGGGGAGAGTAAGGACGATTTTGCCCATATGAATATGATTGGTCTGGTGGATGAGAACAACCAGCTGCGCAAGGTATATAATGCATTTAATACAGAGGACGTTGTGCCTGCTGTCATTGCCGAGGATATTCGCAATCTGATTAAGGAATAATCATCTGATCATCATACTGTAAAGGCTGCCTTCAAGTTGGATATCAATCCAAAGGCAGCCTTTTGGTATTTCATTTTAATAGGAAGGATGTTCAGGGTATTGGATGTATGTCTCTAACCCGGCCTTTTCCAGCTGGGCAATGATATACTCATCAGGTGTTCCTTCTACACCCGCATATCCTCGTCGTGTATACATCTGTACTGCATCCGGGAAAGCATCCCGAAGTACACCTCTAATTTTTTTGCCGGAACTGTCATTATCCATAAATAAAAAGACTTCGTCGTAACCGACTTGCTTGCGCAGGGTCTCCAACTTGAGGGAATTAAGTGTTCCAAACGTACATAGAATGTTGATTTCGGGTCCAACCAGACGTTTCAGTTTGCTTCGGTCATTCTTACCTTCCACAATGACATGAATAGGCATGATATTCACCTCTTGTTCAAGAGCTTATGTCGACATTCCCCGGGAAATGTTGCAGCGAAAATCGACTGATTATATAAAATGGACTCCTTTCTTTACACGACTGCTAACTGGATAGAACAACCCATCAAGACAATTCTCTGAAATCTTATTTTATGTGCATCATTAGGTCAGTAATAGCTTGAAGTGGCCGTTCCGGTTACGGATCGTTCTTCCGATCGCTGTTGTCTCCATATATTTCTGATTTGCTTTTATAAAGTTAATATTTGGAGACAAAGGCGAACGCTACCGCTTCTTCAAAATCGATTCCGTCCCCTTCACTACTTTTGGCTAATTGTTCAACCTTAATGATCTTCAATAAGATAAAACCTTCGGTGATTGTATAAGATAGATTTCCCAGTTAGCTTTTATTAACGTGTAAAACGTTAGTCCATTTTATATAGTTTAGCTGTAAATGGGGGAATGATGCAAAGCTAATGAAAATACAGACCTAATTGCTGTCATAACAGTAGGGAAGAAGAGCTTGATACAGACCTAATTCAATATACTTTTCGGATCGGACAGGGGAGCTTCGCGTCTGGATGTATAGTATGGAAGCAGTAGCATACCAATCATTAACAAAAGAAACGCGATGAAATAGGGTGATAACCCGACACGAAGTTGCCCGGCTGTGATGGGGCCGATGAAAGAGCCGATGGAGGTGGCTATGGATTGCAGCGAGAAAATGCGGCCCAACTTGCTTCCTCCGCTCAGACGGATAAATAGGGTTGCCATAGCTGGAAAGATGATGCCTTTGGACATCCCAAGTACAAATAATACAGTAGACAACGGAACTTGCGGAATGGCTGCCATCACAAAAAAACACAAGGACATTAACAGCACGCCCGCAACCAGACGCAGCTTGGGGGAATACCGGTTGAGAAATAACATGCTGAGGGTGAAGAGTGCCCCAATACTGATTATAGAGAACAGCAGTCCGGTAGACATGATGGACGATTGTCCTCCGCCCCGCAGGGGTAATTCGAAGAAGAGAATCCCTTGGGCACAGGCAATCACCAGAGGCAAAGCAAAGTATCGCCAGGACACCGGCAGGAATGCACTTGTGGCATCTGCTGGTGAAGCGTCAGGTTTAGTAGGTACCGTTACTCTCTCCTGCTGTTTGACGATACCACGGGGCATCGTCATGAAAGCAATGACACCTGTGAGAATAAGCAGATAACCCAAGCCTGAGAATGTAGCAGAGAATCCCATGGAACCCACAATGATCGCACCGGCTGCTGGCGATACAACAGAAGCGAGGGTATGTACTACCCCGTGACCCGACATATACTTCCCCTGTTTCACCGGATCGCTGGATAACTGTGCAAGCAGGGCGAGACATGCAGGAGACAGGAAGGCCAGTACAAACCCGCTGATGGAACGCAACGCCAGCAGTTGCCATGGTGTCTGGACATAGGCTTGTAAGAGCAGGATGAATCCTGCTCCGAGCAGACTGAATACAATGTAGCGGCGACTCCCATGTTTATCGATTTGTGTTCCAGCAATCAGATTGCCAGGAAGATGTGTTAAGGAATAGATGCCCATCATCCAGCCAATGAAAGTAGGGGCGGCTCCCAGCGAGATGGCAAAAGGGGTCAGAATGGGATACTGGGCGTGCAAATCAAATACAGCAAGGAACAAAAACAGGTATAGCCAGATGGCCGTTTTCACATAAGCCCCTCCTTGTTAAGCGATGCATGTTCAAACTACAGGTCTTGAACGTGTTCCCCGTTCGCCCGGCAGAACCTCATGGTACTACTTGTACGCCCGGCGGGACGAACTTAGACCGTTTATTTTTAAGGGAGAGGGCTTAGCTGACAGCAGCTTCGGAAATCATGTATAATATTCGGGAGTGTTACGAATGAATTCTAATACGGAAGGTGTAGTCATGAACATAGAAGTAATCAAAGAGTTTGTGATGCAGAACTGGCTGGTGATCGTGGTTGCATTGATCATATTGTTCTTTGTTCTGAATGTGGTCAAAACCGTATTGAAATGGGCGATTGCCATCATCATTATTGCGGCTCTACTGATATACAGCGGCATCTCCATTGATCAGATCAAACAGACAGTGACAGACGTACAATCCAGCACGATGGACACATTGAAGAAGGAAGCAACCAGCATGATGCTGAAGGAGGCTTCCAAAGCGAAATACGTCAAAGGACAGGATGGAGCGTTCACCATCACAAGTCCCAATGTGGAGATTAAGGGCAGAACTCAATCGGATAAAGTTGATGTGACCTTCCGCGGAATTTCACTTGGCGAATGGAAACTCGACAATGAAACTATACGTACGTTTGTCGAACAGGCACAGGAGAACAAAACAGCACCAGCATCGTAGTAAAGGGGGAATCGGTACGTGCTGCAGAATTGGCTGGACAGCCTGAAGGAATTGAATGGCATCACGATTATGCTGTTGCTGATTGTGGCTGCTTCATTATTGCAGGGTTGGTCCAGAGGGGCTTCGCGTTCAGCAGGCAGACTCTTTGGGTTCCTGATGGATGGCATTATGGCGGTCATCGGTATTCTGTTGTCGATCGGTTTAACGTTGTGGCTTGCGCCATATGTACAGCAGTGGCTGTCTGAGTATGCTTCAGCCATGCCTAACCGTGAGTTGAACCGGTGGGAACAGATGTATTATACGTTGGTTACGGCGATTGCAGATTTTCCGCTGATGCGGTTCGCTGTATTGTTTGTACTTAGCTATGGACTCATCCGACTGATTCTCGGGTTTCTCTCTTCATTTATTTTTAGTAGCAGGCAGAGGTCATCCGAGGAAAGTGCGCCTAAAGGTATGTTTAGTCGCTTGACGGGTGCATTCATTGGCACGATCATAGGCTCCGTCCGCGGAATGATTGTCATCGCAGTTTTGTTCATGATTGTCAGTCTTTACCCTGGAAGCATGTTCAGCCGATATGTGGAAGCATCCCCGATCTATATGCAAGGGGCCAAATCGGTTATCGAACCGTTGTCTGGCACGTTTATCAAGGACAAGCTACCCGTCTTTACGCAGGCTGTGCAGAAGGAACTGGGCGGCATCCTGCAACGCAAATATGAAGTCATCGACCACAATATTCCGACGGATATTGAATCTGCAGCGAGTGAGATTGTCAAAGGCCAATCGACAGATGAAGCCAAAGCAAGAGCGCTTTACGACTGGGTAGGTTCACGTATTCAGTATGACTATGGTAAAGTGGATGACTATGAGCAAAAGGGCATATGGCATGAACAAAATCCACAGAATACATTTGATACACGCAAAGGCGTATGTATTGATTATGCCCGTCTTTATGCCGTGATGGCCCGTTCACAAGGACTTGAAGTCAAAGTTGTTACAGGACTTGGTTATAACGGCCAGGGAGGGTACGGTCCGCATGCGTGGAATGAGGTGTATTTGAGTGGTTCCGAGAGCTGGGTTCCGCTTGACCCGACATGGGCGATCAGTGGAGACTGGTTTAATCCTCCGAATTTTGCCGACACCCATCTAAAGGATCAATCAGCTTAGCAATACAACGGACATGGGTCCGGAATATGACGACGTTGCCAGGTTATCATGCCGCGAAGAATCAGTTTGAGCGGTATGCATCAAGTCATGAAAGAGGTAGGATGGATGAAAAAACATTCCAATGAGAAGGATGAACTTACGGACAAACGGCGCTTCAGTTACCGAATGAACGTATTTTTCTTCGCTTCCTTTGTTATTTTTAGCGTTATTATTGTACGCTTGGCCTTTTTGCAATTCGTGGAAGGGCCTGAACTTAGCCAGGAAGAAGCAAGTAACATTACCAAGGATGTACCACTTCCTCCTGTGAGAGGCACGATCTATGATTCCACAGGTGAGGTGAAGTTGGCGTACTCCAAGCCCATTCAGTCTCTCTACCTGACGCTTTATAAAAACTATGGGGATGTTGATGGGAAACCGAGTCCTAACATAGGGGAAGTGCAGGATATTGCAACCCGGTTGCATGATGTGTTTGAACAGTACAAGCTGAAGGATTCAGAGTCACTTACGGTGGAAAAAATTATTGAAGAGATGGACTTGAACTCCCGCAAAGCGAACGGTTTTATGCCACGTCTGATCAAGAGTGATCTGTCCGAGGAAGAAGTTGCTTATTTCCTACAGCACAAGGACGAGTTCAAAGGTATTCAGATCGTCGAGGAGAGTGTACGATTCTACGATCCGGATACGGTAGCGGTTCAGACCATCGGTTATCTGAAGAAGTTCAGAAGCTCGAAGTCCTTGAACAAATACAAAGAGGTGGACGAGGCCAATAAAACGCAAACGGATCCGGGCCTGGTGTATACAGAGAACGAATTCGTTGGTTTTGATGGACTGGAGCTGCAATATCAGGATGCCCTCCGCGGCAAAAGTGGATATACATCGGTTGATGTTGATTTGCGTAACTTGCCTGAAGGTGTAGCAGGCTCTACCCCGCCGCAGAAAGGTTACGACCTGATTTCCAGCATTAACAAAAACGTTCAGGTGAAAACAGAACAGGCCATTCTGGATCAGTTGAGTTGGCTTCATCGGAATCAAGTTTCCGGTCGATTACATCCGAATGCCAAGACCGGATTTGCAGTTGCGATGGAAGTGGATACCGGGAAAATCGTATCTGCTGCCAGTATGCCAGATTATGATACCAACATCTGGAGAACAGGCAGTATCACAAATGATCAGTATGATGATATCAAATATGTGTATCAAAATGGTACGATTCGTTCATTCCCTCCGGATGACTCTAAAAAGCGAGCTGAATCGATCGTGTTACTCGGTTCCACCATCAAACCGCTTAGTGTCTTGATCGGTTTGAAAGAAGGTTTCTTCACTACCAATACGGTTTATTCGGATAGAGGTTCAACGACCTTTGGTGGGGACAATCGCAGAGTGCAGAACTCATCAGGGCATGTGTATGGTGCAATGTATCCTCGTGATGCGATTCGTCATTCCTCGAACGTATTCATGATTGATGAGATTGGGAAGAAGATGTACTCAAAATACGGTGCGACCGGAATTGACAAATGGGATGAATACATGAAGCAGTTCGGCCTTGGGGTATCTACAGGGGTTGATCTGCCGAATGAATTCCTGGGGATACGGGATTACATGAACGACACGGAAAGCTCGCTGACTCGTCTCGTGTATGGTTCCTTTGGACAGCAGGGAAAATACACAACCATGCAGTTAGCACAGTACACGACAATGCTGGCGAACAAAGGAAAGCGGATGGAGCCACAACTGGTTAGAGAGTTCCGGGATTCGGAAGGCAACGTGGTCGAGAAAGTAAAACCTAAGGTACTCAGCACGGTGGAGTTTAACGATGCCTACTGGAATGAAGTACAACGAGGCATGGCAACCGAGGTATCTGCATTTAGCGGATTCCCTTATGACTTTGCCAGAAAAACAGGAACATCGACACAGGTAGTAGGCGGTAAACTGGTGGATAACGGTGTATTTATCGCCTATGCACCACGTAATAATCCAAAGCTTGCTGTCGCTGTGGTTATCCCCGAAGGGGGCTTTGGATCGAGCAGTGCGGCTCCGGTTGCACGTGCGATCTTCGATGCCTATGACGAGGAATTCGGTCTCGACGGTGTACCGAAAAAAGACAAAAATAAAGATTCAGAATCGGGATCAGGCACACAGTGATGTGAGGCATTGGTTACAGAGGGGACCCTTCATGGGTCCTCTTTTTTGTTTTTACGTGGAGAATGGATCGTAAGAGTGAATTAATTAGTTGCATTAATATGTAACCATATGAGCTGTACCACGTTTATATAAAGGAAGGGTAAACGCGATCTGGGGAACGGGATAACGTTGATATGTCAGTGTTTACATTGGGATCGGTAGATTGGGTAGTGTAACGGTTCTGTTTACGAAAATGTAACCAAATATTGAAAGACGTGACAGCTAACCTTTGGTAGACTTGTATGAGAAAGGATTAAATATTGGATTGAACACGTTCACAAGACGGATTAAATATTTTATTTTTATAGAGGAACGGGAGAGGCTTAAAACATGTTTAACCGATTGAGGAAGAAACCCATGACTGAGGAAGATACACCCGTCAACAAGCCTTCCACCGCAAGGCTGAATCTGTTTTTTTTCGCGGCATTTGTCATATTCAGTATCCTTATTTTCAGATTAGCCTTTGTGCAGTTTGTGGAGGGTCCTGAACTGACGTATATGGAAACGAGTCGTAATACCAAAGACATTCCACTCGCACCTGTTCGTGGTCCCATCTATGATGCGACAGGGGAAGTCGCGCTCGCTTATTCCGAACCTGTACAGTCCCTGTATGTGCTGTTATATGAGGATTATCGGAATGATGAACGTAGACAGGAAGCAGAGGAACTGGCTCATGATCTGGCGGCTGTGTTTAAGCAGTTTAATCCAGGGGACAAGGAGCAGCCGGACGGGGAAGAGATCATCAAACGATTGGATCTGGATTACCAGAAAACGTTTGGGTATGTGCCGAGGCTTGTGAAGTCGGATCTATCGACCAAAGAAATTGCCTTTTTCATGGAGAAAAAAGCGGATTATCCGGGCGTTATGGTACTGGAAGAAAACATAAGAAAATATGACCCGGATGGTGTAGCCGTTCAGGTTGTGGGTTACACAAGAGAGTTCAAGCGAGCACCAGATTCCATTGCCAAATATAAGGCCATCCGTGAGGGGGCAAGTACCCAGCGTGATCCTGGTCTTGTGTACCATGAAGAAGAAAAGGTTGGCTTCGATGGGCTGGAGCTTCAATACCAGGAAGAACTCCGTGGACGAAGCGGTTACCAATCCATTGATATTGACGCACGTAATCTGCCAGATGGAACGATGTTACAAACTCCACCTGAGAAAGGCTACAGTCTGGTCTCCACCATTAACAAGGAAATTCAGATGGCCGCACAAGAGGCGATAACGGACGAATTGCGCAGACTTCCGAAGGCAATTACCGGATACGCAGTAGCCATGGAAGTGGATACAGGTAATGTGGTGGCTATGGCAAGTATGCCGGACTATGATCCGAACGATTGGGATTATGACAAAATCAAATATGTGTTCCGGAATGGAACCACCGAGTCGTTCCCACCGAATGATGCCAAGCCTAGTCGGGCGGAATCCGTTGTACTTCTTGGATCAGTAATCAAGCCGCTAAGTGTGTTGATTGGATTGAAAGAGGGATTATTTACAGCAGGAGAGACCTATCATGATCAGGGATATGCGGTTTTGGGAAAAGACGGACGACAAGTGAAGAACTCGCATTCTGCATATAATGGTTCTATTACGGCGAGAAGAGCGATTGAGAAATCCTCCAATGCCTTCATGATTGATATGGTGGGTAAACGTTTGTTACGTAATTATGGCTCAGAGAAAGGCATCGATGTCTGGCACAAACACATGCAGGAATTCGGATTGGGTGTGTCCACTGGTGTAGATCTGCCTAATGAATTTTTGGGTAGGCTAGAATATAATAATGATGACGAATCAGCTCTAACACGTTTGGCATTTGCCTCCTTTGGACAGCAAGCCAAGTACACTACAATGCAACTCGCACAATACACGACGATGCTTGCCAATAAGGGCAAACGGATGGAACCACATCTGGTGAAGGAAATCCGTGACGCGGACGGCAATGTGGTGAAAGAGATCAAACCTAAGGTGCTTAATGAAGTTGATTTTGCCGAGGCGCACTGGAATGAAGTGCACAAAGGAATGGTTACCAAAGTAAGTTCATTTGACGGTTTCCCATACGATTATGCACGGAAAACAGGAACATCAGAGCAGGGGACCGGACCGAACAAAAAAGAGAATGGTGTATTTATTGCCTTTGCACCACGAGATAATCCAAAGCTTGCTGTCGCCGTTGTTGTACCGGAAGGTGGATTCGGATCAGTCAGTGCTTCACCAATAGCACGGAAAATTTTCGATGCATATGATGAAGTGTATGGTCTCGATGGAACGCCGAAAGGTAAGAAAGGCGAAGGGAAAGACAAAGAGTAATGCAAAAGAACCTCGCGGAAGTTAGCTCTTTTAACATCACATCTAACAGGTTAATGAAGTGAACAACATATGAATTTGGACAGGCAGGGGAAATAATCCCTTGCCTTTTTTTTTGGCTTCGGATAAAATTTGCACAAGGGAAACATTATTAGTATTGATTAAAACTTAATGCCTTGTACAACAAAATTAGATGTAGACAAGTATTTTAGGAGAGGGAAAGGGGACGGTTGAATTGTTAATGGTGAAAATGAGGAGTATTCAGAGGGGGTTCATTACGCTAGCCGCTCTGGTTCTGATTGTTGTACTTACGGCATGTTCCAGTGATGCAGAGACGAGCAGTGGTGGCAAGCTACAAGTAACCGCTACAACGGGAATGATCGCTGACGTAGCACGTGAGGTAGGCGGGGCATATGTTGATGTTACCGGGCTAATGGGCCCGGGAGTTGATCCCCACTTGTACAAGGCATCCCAAGGTGATATTCGCAAGCTGGAACAAGCAAAAGTCATTTTCTATAATGGACTGCACCTTGAAGGCAAAATGACAGACATTTTGGAGAAAATGTCCTCAAGCAAGCTGGTTACTGCTGTTACAGAGACTATTCCAGTTGAGGAGTTACACTCAGGCAAAGATACAGGCGGCACCGAATATGATCCACACGTCTGGTTTAACGTCAGCCACTGGATGCATGCGGCAGAAGCCGTACGCGATACGCTCGTGGAGGCGGACCCGGACCATGCGGAAGAGTACAAGGCTCAGGCAGAGGCGTATCTGGCGAAGCTCGAAGTACTGGATGCCGAGGTGCGTGAGAAGATTCTGGAGATTCCGGAAGCAAGCCGGGTATTGGTTACGGCGCATGATGCATTTGGATATTTCGGTCAGGCTTATGGCATGAAAGTGATGGGGCTTCAGGGCATCAGTACAGCAGCCGAATACGGTGCAAAAGATGTTAGCGAACTGCGGGATTATCTCGTAGATAACCATATCAAAGCAGTATTTGTTGAATCGAGTGTGCCTGCAAAAGCGATGGAAGCCATCATTGCCGGAGCAGCTCAAAAAGGACATACGGTCAACATTGGTGGAGAACTGTTCTCGGATGCCATGGGGGCTGAGGGGACGGAAGAAGGCACATACATCGGTATGATTCGCCACAATGTTGAGACGATTGTAGAAGCCCTAAAATAATGAATCACATGAAGAGAGGAGTACAGGATTATGGAAGATACAACTTTATTGAAACAAACTCCTACAAATCTGAACAATAGCCACTTGCAGGGAACGCAGCCAACATCGGCTCCTCTTAGTGTGAGGGATCTGGCTGTTGCGTATCACAAAAAGCCGGTGCTTAGCAGCGTATCCTTCGATATCCCAGAAGGACAACTCATCGGAATCCTCGGACCGAATGGTGCGGGGAAATCGACCCTGATCAAAGCTGTTCTGGGACTCGTACCGAAGATGCATGGTGAGGTACGGATCTTCGGACAATCGTACAGGGAACAACGTCGCCGCATCGGTTATGTGCCACAACGGGAATCGGTGGACTGGGATTTCCCTACGCATGCGCTTGATGTGGTGATGATGGGACGGTATGGTCATCTAGGCTGGTTCCGTCGTCCGGGGAAAAAGGAGCGGGACCTGGCGGCACACTGCCTGGAGCAAGTCGGCATGGGTGATTACATGTACCGCCAGATCAGTCAGCTGTCCGGTGGACAGCAGCAACGTGTCTTTCTGGCGCGGGCACTCGTGCAAGACGCAGATCTGTATTTCATGGATGAGCCATTTGCAGGTGTGGATGCCACCACAGAGAAAGCGATCATTTCGCTTTTGGAACAGTTGAAGAAACAAGGCAAGACCGTACTGGTCGTTCACCATGATCTGGCGACAGTCGAGGAATACTTCGACCATGTGTTGCTACTCAATGGACGACTAGTGGCAGGTGGGCCGACAAGTGAAGTATTTGTACCGGATACACTGCAAGAGACGTACGGAGGCCGGATTGCGATGATCGGAAGCCGGACGGAGAAAGGCCAGGTGTAGTGCATGTGGAACTGGATCGTTGCCATCTTATCTGACCCCAATACACGTTGGATATTGCTTGGCTGTCTGTTGTTAGGATTCAGTAGCGGAATTATTGGCTCCTTCACCTTTCTTCGTAAACAGAGCCTGATGGGGGACACTCTTGCTCATGCTGCTCTGCCTGGGATCTGTATTGCATTTATGTTGACGGAAACGAAGTCCGTAGGCTTGTTTCTGTTCGGTGCTCTGGTGGCTGGCATTGTCGCTACCTTCGGAATCTCGTGGATTACACGCTACTCCCGGATCAAGCAGGATGCGGCGATGGGAATTGTGCTGACCGTCTTTTTCGGGGTTGGTGTAGTGATGCTGACGCGCATCCAGCATGGGGCGAGCGGAAGTCAAAGCGGACTCGATAAATATTTGTTTGGGCAGGCGGCATCCATGGTCATGACGGATGTGTATGTCATGGGTGGCGTATGTCTCGTATTACTGATTGCCTGTCTTGCCTGGTTCAAGGAATTCAAACTGGTGAGTTTTGACCCAGGCTTTGCAAGAGGTATGGGACTGCCAGTTGCGATGTTGGAGCAGCTCATCCTGCTCTTGACGGTAATCGCAGTGGTGGCCGGGATTCAAGCCGTTGGTGTGGTGCTTGTTGCGGCATTGCTGGTAACCCCAGCAGCAGCGGCACGTTGCTGGACCGACTCACTCGCACTGATGGTGGTATTGGCTGGCATATTTGGTGCATTGAGTGGTGCAACAGGGACTATCTTCAGTACGCTTGTACCTAATCTGCCGACAGGACCTGTAACCGTTCTTGCGGCTACGGTGTTGTTTGCCGGGTCAGCCTTACTGGCTCCGCGTCGTGGATTATTAGCTCGACGTTTGCGTAGTATTCAGGCAAAATCGGCGTATATGCGTGAAGAGCGGGCTACACTCCAGACTCTCGCCACACAACGAAATCAGCAGGAACGGGGGGAGATGTAATGGCAACGTTTTGGATTATCTTAACGGCCGTATTGGTTTCTTCCGCCTGCGCCATCCTCGGTTGTTTTCTGATTCTGCGGCGAATGGCTCTGGTCGGTGATGCGATCAGCCATGCGGTCCTCCCTGGTATTGCGATTGCTTTCCTGTGGAGCGGTTCCAGAGATTCGTTATGGATGCTGCTCGGCGCAACGGTGTTTGGACTACTGACGGTGTTCTTCATACAGAGTTTGCAGGCGGGTGGACTCTCGTCTGATGCCTCGATCGGAATTGTGTTTACAGCACTCTTCGCAGTAGGTGTCATTCTGATTAGTCTGAACGCCCAGCATATTGATCTGGATCTGGATTGTGTCTTGTTTGGTGAGATCGCTTATGTACAGTGGGATACGCTAACCCTTGGGGGTACGGATGTCGGTCCGAGGGCAGTTTGGATGCTGGGTATCACTTTGCTAGTCATCCTCGTCGTCATTGGGCTGTTCTACAAACAGTTCAAGCTATGTGCCTTCGATCCGGCGCTGGCTGCGGCCTGCGGCATTCCAGTAGTGCTGTTCCACTATCTGCTCATGGGACTCGTTTCGATGACGTCCGTAGCTTCATTTGAAAGTGTTGGTTCGATTCTCGTTGTGGGCATGCTGATTGTACCTGCGGCGGCGGCTTACCTTCTCACTGATCGTCTGGGCAAAATGATTCTGTATGCCGTCCTAATCGGAGCAGCATCCTCGGTTGGAGGTTACATCATGGCATACGCCCTGGATGCTTCCATTGCGGGCTGTATGGTAGCTGTTGCTGGAATTTTGTTTGTTCTCGCACTGTTGCTGTCACCGAAACATGGCATCGTATTCCGTTACGCTCGTCGCAAATTCGCGGCACGTTAATTGGATTTCAAGTAGATAACAGGTGAATAAACAAAATTATATTAAGCCGTCTGCATCGCAGGCGGTTTTTTGCGTATCTGGTCGTATTACTTTTACAAGGGCAACCGGACATAACATATGCAATATAAATTGATAATCTGGCGTCATCCTGCCGATTACGGGTTATTTTGTTGCATACAGATGATCTGTGGTAAAATGTCGTTAGCTGTGACGTCCGGAGCGTCCGTTGTTACGGGTGCCGGGCGATCTTGTTGTGAAAGAATTTTTAAAATTAGATAAAGAGAACCTTTAAGTTGAACTGGAGAACCATTGTGGAACGGAGAGGGCAGAAAGGATCTAGAGAAGGGAAATTTGTTTATGAATTTTCTTACTTGAAGATAGGTGTTATGAGGTCTAAATACACAGGTGATGTAGTGAAGGGGGCGGAATCGATCTGAAGAAGCGATAGCGTTCGCCTTTGTCTCCGAATTTCTAACCTTTAAGAAGAGAGAATCTAGAAAATTTGGAGACAACAGCGATCGGAAGACGATCCGTACACGTAACGGTTACCTCGTATAATCTCAACACACTAAAGAAAAAGGTAATTCTAAAACAAAGATACTACGACTCGAAAGGTTTTCTGCCCGCGTAGTGCCTGAATGGATATCCATGAGTTCAACTTGGAGAGAGACAACCTAGGAGGAACTACTGTATGAGTGAACTGAAATACAAATTGCTTGCATTGGATATGGATGGAACATTACTTAACGATAATCATGAAATTACACAGGAGACGGCCAAGTGGATTCAAATTGCCATTCGTCGGGGTGTACATGTGTGCCTTTCCACAGGAAGAGCCGTATTCCACGCGATGCCTTATGCGGTCCAACTTGGACTGGAGACACCGATGGTTACTGTTAACGGTAGTGAAGTCTGGAAAGCACCGCATGATCTGCATATGCGTCATCTGATGGACCCGGCATTGATTCGCAAAATGCAGGAGATTGGTGAGAAATATAACAGCTGGTACTGGGCATACTCCGTGGAAGAACTATTCAATCGTGACCGCTGGACGGACAATATTGAAGGTCTGGAATGGTTGAAATTCGGCTTCAATACGGAAGTGGATGAAGTGCGTCACCAGATCATGATGGAACTGCAACAAATGGGCGGTCTGCAAATGACCAACTCCTCACCCGTTAATATTGAGATCAACCCTGCCGGCGTATCCAAAGCCAGTGGTGTAGCCGAAGTCTGCAAGTTGCTGGGCATCGAGATGTCCGAAGTTGTTGCTGTCGGAGACAGTTTGAATGATCTGGCTGTCATTGAGGCCGTGGGTCTTGGTGTGGCTATGGGCAATGCGCAAGAGCAGGTGAAGGAAGCAGCTGATCTGATCGTAGCGAGTAACAATGAAGACGGCATCGTCGAAGTGATCCGTGAACATATTTTGAAGGGGGAGTAACCTTTGCTCGCAACCGTTGCCTGGATTTTAATTGTACTGCTGTTTGCAGTGGGGATGGCTGGAACGGTATATCCTATACTGCCTGGTGCTGTAGCGATTTTCTTCGCGTTTCTGGTCTACGGCTGGTTCTTCAGCTTTGATCCGTTTGGTGTGTGGTTCTGGATCATTCAGATTCTGATTGTTGTTGTGTTGTTTGTGGCTGATTATGTCGTCAGCGCATGGGGTGTGAAGAAGTTCGGTGGCTCCAAGTTATCGACCACGCTGAGTACCATTGGTGTTATCATTGGTCCATTTGTCATTCCGGCATTCGGACTGGTGCTGGGACCATTTATCGGTGCATTTATCGGGGAACTGATCGGAGGGTCTTCACCTTCCAAAGCGTCGAAAGTTGGATTTGGTTCCGTCGTGGGGCTATTTACGAGTACTGTGATGAAAATTATTTTGCAGATCGTCATGATTGTTCTCTTTATTATCTGGGTGGTAAGATTCGCCTAAACGTTCAGGATTAGCTTCAACGGGATGCACGTCCGGTGTGGAGGAAAGAAGGGGAATTCGTTTGTCTAAGAAAGAAACATTCATTAGGGGTACGCTCATTTTGGCGGCCGCTGCGCTTATCGCAAGAGTACTCGGATTGGTTCAACGGGTGCCGCTGGAGCATATCCTCGGCGATATCGGTAACGCATCGTTTACCATCTCCAATACGGTATATTTAATGCTGTTAACTGTAGCAACGGCGGGCATACCGAGTACACTTAGTAAGATGGTATCGGAACGTTATGCGCTCGGACGCGCGAGTGAAGCCCAACAGATCTACCGTGCAGCCCTGATCTTTGCCGCTGTGGCTGGGGTAGTCATGTCTGCTTTGTTGTGGTTCGCGGCACCTTATTATGCTACGTATGTGTCCAAAGTACCGGAGTCAGTCAGCGCCATTCGCGCCTTGGCTCCAGCGTTACTACTTTTCCCGGCTATTGCGATGATGCGTGGATATTTCCAGGGACGTGGCAACATGACAGCAGGCGGTATTTCACAGATCGTGGAACAGTTCGCCCGTGTAGGTACAGCCATTATCGTGGCTTATGTCATGCTGCAATGGAATTATGATGACCAGACGATTGCTGCGGGTGCTTCATTTGGTGGGGTATTAGGAAGTGTGGGTGCCTTCGGTGTCATGCTGTACTTCACCTTGAAGCTACGTCGTAGCGACCGTGCGGCCCAATTGAATTACGAGCGTGCAGAGCAGTTGCCAATGCGAGGTATCTACAGTGATATCTTCAAGCTGTCTATTCCAATTGTGCTGTCTTCACTTGCGGTTCCAGCCATTAACTTCATCGATTCATCCCTTGTGGTGCCACTGCTTAGTGGCCAGATCGGACTCGAAGAAGCGACAGGTGTACTTGCGATCCTGGGTGCGAAAGCCCAAAGTATTGCGGGTATTCCTCCGATTCTGGCTATCGCTTTGAGTCAATCGTTGGTGCCTGTCATATCGGCAGCATTTGCCCGCAAGGATGAAGCGCATCTGAAAAGTCAGGTTACACTTGCCTTGCGCATTTCGATTCTGACTGGTATGCCGATTGTCATTGCACTTTGTGCGGCAGCGTATTCGGTCAACGGATTGCTGTTTACCAATCTGGATGGAACGCCGATCATTGCCTTGTTAACATTCGGTACCATTTTCCAGATTACGATGATGACCACCAACTCTATTTTACTAGGGGTAGGGAAACCGCGGATTACGATGATCAGTGTCGCAGCAGGTGTTGTGATCAAATTGATCGCAAGTCTTATTCTGGCGCCGATCTTTGGCATTTACGGCATCATTATAGCAACGGCCCTTTGTTTCCTAGTTATCACATACCTGAATCTGAGGGTCCTTCGCAAAATCGTTGATTTCTCCATCATGGGAGATCGTTGGAAAGGGTTTATCATTACGGTCTTGCTTGCAGCAGGTGTAGGATTTGCAACGAACTGGATTGGCAATACGATCTTTGGACTGTTCCTGCCAGCGCGTGTATCCTTCTTGCTTACCTGCCTTGTGGTTGGTGTGCTTGTTGTGGTGGTGTATCTGGTTCTCATGGTTGTGCTGCGTGTACTGCGCAAGGACGAGCTGGGCAGTTACCCTCGCATTCTGCAAAAAATTCTTCGTCCACTTATGCGTCTTCAACGTGGAGCTGGGCAAAGAGGTTAAACATGCAAGGAGCATCATCCATGCTCCAATATTTTGTGAAAATAGGATACAAGCTCTGTCTGCTGTTAAGCGGACAGGGCTTTTTGTTTAGCTAAGGAGCTGAGCGACTGAACTCGACATTAGCCCAGCAAGCGAGGATTAGCGGTACATCGGATATCACATCATCCGTCTTTGCCTGCTCTATATAGTCTTCAGCATTAGTGTGTGATGGCTTTAGCATCATGAGCCAGTGCTGTTTTCAGCATGCCATACCGGTGTTCGTGACTCATCTCAAACAGCCATGGCCGACGCGGTGCCGTCAGATAACCGAGACAATCCCGAGTCTGAAGCCAGTCATGTCTGGTAATCGGTTCATAAGGCGTGTCCCCCCATACGGAGAGCAGTTCCGGACTATATAATCGTTGCCCTTCTGGAAGCCATTCTTCATCCATTAGCTCCTGAGCATAAAGTGTATGTTCCCCTGCCTCGTCTTCACGATTGGTAAACAGCCCAGGCCAATATTCAGCGCGCGAGCCACGATGGGGAACCAAGCGTGCGAACTCCAACACTTGTGTGTGTACTTGCTCCACGCCAAACAACAGAGCATATAGCCCTTTGCCAAACATGATTCGCTCATCCAGTTTGCCAAAATGTTCAATGACGCGTCCTGCGAGTCCTGCTCCCCGTCCAAGAGGAAAGACGATATGATTCAGACCGGCCAGATTATGCAGATGGAATGCGGGTTTGGAAAGTACTTCTTTTTGAAAATAAGGATGCTGCACCACCCGGCTCTCGATATAGTTCTGCTCATTAATAATTAATGCCACACTTAGCAGTGAACTGCATCGTTCTAGCCAAAAGCGTTCCCAAAACGGCGTCATAAACGCCGATACGTGAAAGTGCGACAAGAGATGGAAACAGCTACGTCCGATCCGGCGACTGTTCATATACAGCAGAAGCTGGGGATATGCATCCTGGAAAATGAGTGCATTGCACCGCTCCAGCAGCCGATACATATGCTCGCGATCACTTTGATTCTGTAGATTATGCATTAAGTCACTCTGAAGATCTGTCATGTGATATCCGCCGTTGCGAGAGACCATATGGGCGAGCAGTGCCCAATGCAGTTCGGGATATTGCTCATAACATTCCAGATAAGCTGCCGTGCGAGTGATATTACTCCGATTGTGCTCTTGAGTCAGTGTCTTAATCTCTTCCAGAATGATGCAATCTTCTTCGCAGACGAGTGCGCTTTGAACCTGGTCCGTGCGTGCAAAAGATTTGTTGCTGGCAGGTAACAAACGCTCCACCTCAGACTGTAAGGCAGCTGCCGTATCTGTATCCCACTCGATGTCACGCAAAGGGTGACGAAGCTGTGCAGAAGCTTGCCATGCAGCCTGTTTGCCACGCCAGATTTCCCGGGCAGCACCCGGAATGGAACGGACCATCTGCAGGAGGGACCCGTGATGTTGTTCGCTGGAAGAATCGGTTCTGGTGGAAGTCATGATGTGACATCCTTTCATGATGTTCTGGGTTTATTTTCACAGACCATGTGGTTATTCTAAGTATGCGCTGATTATTTGACTTCCACTCGCCAATTTGCTTCACTTAGGGTAAGACAAGGTACAGAAAGGGAGATGAACCGAATGGAACAAATCACTTCCAAACCGGCTTTTGATGTAGCCATCCAATCCCCACGTTTGACGATTGCCGTATTCAAGGCAGACTGGTGTGGTGACTGCAAATACATCGATCCGTTTATGCCTGAGGTTGAAGAGAAATATGCACGTGAACTGACCTTAATTGAGGTCGACGTGGATCAGGTTGGAACCGTTAGTGAAGAGCAGAATATTCTTGGCATTCCGAGCTTTGTGGCGTACACGGATGGCCGCGAACTCGTACGGTATGTGAACAAGCTGCGCAAGTCGAGAGAAGAGATTGAGCAGTTCCTGGATCGCGCAGTTGAGGTGTACAACACAATCCATAAATGATGTTATATAAGTTCAACTTATGAATATTTACACAGACACACAGACACTCCGATGACAGAATAGCCTTTTGATCGCTGTTATCCCCAGATTTCTTTGATCCCTTTTAAAAAGGGGAAATCCGGGGATAAAGGCGAAGCATATGCTTCCGATGCAGCTTTCTTTCAGAAAGCTTTTAGCTCCGCTTCAGGCTATTTCTGTCCTCTCCGTTATTGTGTAAATGTTTCATTGAACTTATATAAAAGTATGACAGGTTCATGTTGTAAAAGGGTATACTAGATGAAACGCCATTTCTCTTGAAATAGGGAAATGGCGTTTGTGTGTTCAGGATTCTGTTTAAGACACAATTGAACTGGCATATCCCTCAATTACATAACTCCAATGACCTGCGGGTCATTATTTCACCAGACGTTAACATTTTGTCACAAAGCGCGACGTCAATGAACATTTTATCCGGTATAATGAATTTAGTTGTGAAATAAGTGTCAAAGTACCGAAACAAGCGGAGAATATTCTTCGCCATCTTAAACCAACAGCGGGTGAGAAAAAATTGAAACACTTAACTTTGTTTAAATGGTTAACCGTATTAACCTGTCTTGTCATGTTTCTGGCCACTTTTGGTGGAGGCATCGTAACCAAAACGGAATCAGGCCTTGGCTGCGGAACAGAATGGCCTTTATGTAACGGAAAACTCGTTCCCGCACATACTGTGGCTTCACTCATTGAATATTCCCATCGCGCTGTAAGTGCACTGGCTGGACTGTTGTCCATTGCCTCGTTTGTTGCTTTTCTGCGGTTTGGCAAGTCACGCCGTGACCTGCAATTGTTTTCTTTCTTAACTCTGGTATTTGTTATCGTCCAGGGAATCATGGGGGCTTTTGCCGTTGTCTTCTCCCAATCTTCAGCAGTCATGGCACTGCATTTTGGCTTTGCATTGATTGCTTTTGCCAGTTCTCTAATGATGGCGCTGGGCATAAGGCAGGAGGCCAAAGATGGCGGATTAGAGCGCCTGAATAAATACCCTCGGGTTAGTAAAAAATTCAGAAATCTGGTCTGGTTCTCCACCATTTACACATATCTCGTGGTATACACAGGTGCATTTGTGAGTCACACGGATTCTGCCGGCGGATGTTCTGGATTTCCGCTTTGTAACGGTCAGATTATTCCTGAGCTTTCGGGTGGGGTAGCGGTTGCTTTTGCTCACCGTGCAGCAGCTGCGTCGCTCGTGATTGTTATCGCAATCCTGGGTCACTTCGCTTACCGTAATCATCCGGACAACAAGGAAATGCGTACTCTGGGTGTGGTATCCGTTGTTCTTATTCTGATGCAAGTAGTCATTGGTATTTTCATGATGGTGACAATGAACCGTCCGGAAGTATACATGTTCGTAGCTCTTGCTCATATGCTGGATATCGCCATATTGTTCGGAGTCTTAACGTATATGAGTTTCCTGGTGTACAAGCTGCATCGCCCGGCTAATCGTTTTTAAATATGAAAGTCCACCATCCAGTGATGTACATCATTGGACAGGTGGACTTTGTTTGATGTCAGAGGGATCAGGGCAACCTATGGCAAGCAGCAATTACACGGAATGAATGATGTTACGTTTACGGTGATGAATTCTTGTTGATTTGGAAAAGAGGAGGTTAGATATGCTGCGAACGTTGTTGGGGGAAAAGCCACGTATAAACGAAGGTAAATTGAAGGCAGCGATGGACGCAATGGCGCATACGCTTGAGCTATTTCAACGACAAATGCATGTGGACCATGATCCCACGCATGACTATCGGAAACTGTATGTGTGGACTCAGGGACTCATCTCCTCACTGGATGAACTGGAGCAAAGTTGTTTCGCTGCTGCTCATTTTCGCAGAAAGGTCGTTGCAGGCTCAACGGATGATATGACGGCGACTGAAAAAGCCGAGTATGCACGTTATGTGTATTTCTACAAAGATGGCTTTATCCGCTGCTTTGCCATTCTGGATAAAGTCGGCACAGTATTAAATGAAATATTCCAGCTGAATACTTCCAATACCAAAGCGCATTTTTCTTATTTTACTGTGTTAAGGCAGTTCGACTATGCGAGGGAACATCATGATCTTGCGTTGCAATTAATACAGATCAAGGACTCTTATCGTGAGCCGATGAGCAAGCTGCGCAAGCGACGTAATATGGAAATTCACTACATGAACTCAGAAATGCACGATGACCTGTGGCAGTTACACCAGACCTTGCAAGGTAAAGTGAAATTGGAGGATCTGAATCAGCATGTGCAGGAAATGCGTCAGGGCGTCGATATGGTCTGTGAAACGTTAACAGCCTCTTATAGTTATATCAATAAAATATGGAAAAGGAATAATTCCCTTTGACAAATCGGAATACTTGGAATATACTGAGTTTCAATCGAATGTTACACGGATATAATTGATATTTCAAAAGTTACGTTCACATTATAAAGCATAAACTACATGAACTTATAAAATCCTACAACAACATATTTCTTATCGAGAGCGGCGGAGGGACAGGCCCGATGAAGCCCGGCAACCGATTTGTAATGACATGATACATGTATCATTCGTTATAGATGTTAGGTGCTAATTCCTACAAAATGGTGCAAGACACGATTTTGGCAGATGAGAAGGTATATTCTTTCACGTGAAGAGCCCTCTTTGTATCTGCAAAGGGCTCTTTTTTTGTACTTTAAGGGGAGTTTTCCTTTAGATCGGGTAAAGATACATGTAGGTGGTTGGAAAGGGGCAAGTGCGATTGATTGAATTAAAAGGTTTAACGAAAACGTACGGCAAAGGGGCAAAATCTACAACAGCGTTATCCGAGCTGAATTTGAGCATCCAAAAGGGTGAAATCTACGGTGTGATTGGCCATTCCGGAGCTGGAAAAAGCACATTGATTCGCTGCATTAATTTGCTGGAACGGCCTACGGAGGGTGAGGTATGGGTCGACGGAATCAACCTTACTGAACTAAGCAAAACTGAATTGCAGCAACAGAGACGCAAGATCGGGATGATTTTTCAACACTTTAATCTGTTATCTTCGGCAACGGTATATGACAATGTAGCTTTTCCACTAAAGCTTGTGAATACACCCAAGGAAGCCATTGATCGCAAAGTGAAGGAAATGCTTGCACTGGTTGGTCTGGAGCACCACAGCAGCAAATATCCGGCTCAATTATCGGGTGGCCAGAAACAACGTGTAGGGATTGCGAGAGCACTTGCAAGTGACCCAAATGTTCTTCTCTGTGATGAGGCTACTTCGGCACTTGATCCGCAGACGACAAATTCAATCCTGAAGTTATTGCTCGACATTAATGAAAAGTACAACCTTACGATTGTGCTGATCACACATGAGATGCATGTCATTCAGAACATCTGTGACAAGGTGGCTGTCATTCATCAGGGCGGCATTGTGGAACAAGGACCTGTAACAGACGTGTTCCTGAAGCCGCAGCATGCGATTACGCGGGACTTCATGATGCGTGACCATGAAGCTGGACTTGCTCTGGAAGAGACCGCTCTGGCAAATGCAGGCGTTGAATTGCAGGCAGGTGCTGCTTCCAAACTTGTGAAGATATCCTTTCTGGGTAACAAAACGTATGAAGCGATTTTGTCTAGAACGGTACGTAAGACAGGAGTGGATTTTGCCATCCTGCAAGGTACAATCTCTACGATCAAACAAGTTCCTTATGGGCAGCTGACCGTTCGGTTCGAGGGTGATTCAAATGCGATTGATCGGACGATATCAGAATTGACCGCAGAGGGACTTGATGTGGAGGTGCTTCGTTAGATGGATTTTTCAACAGTTCGCTGGGAAGAGGTTGGTAAAGCCTCCATTGAGACACTGCAAATTTTGGGTGTATCAGGCTTGTTCACCGTAATTTTTGGTTTACCGCTCGGAGTGCTGCTGTTCATGACAGCCCGATCTGCTTCGATCAAGTCACGGACGGTGTACATTATATTGTCCTTGATTGTGAATATTTTGCGCTCAGTCCCATTTATCATATTGATTGTTGCTCTTATACCGTTCACTCGTTCACTCGTCGGTACTGCTACAGGTGTGTTAGGTGTTATACCACCTTTAGTTATTTCAGCAGCTCCTTACTTTGCTCGATTGGTGGAGACGACGTTGCGAGAAGTTGATCGGGGTGTCATTGAAGCGGCACAGTCAATGGGTGCATCGACCGGACAAATTGTAAGACGGGTATTACTGCCTGAAGCGTTACCTGGTTTGGTTGCTGGTATTACCATTACCATCGTTACGCTTGTCTCTTACACGGCGATGGCGGGCATGGTTGGTGGTGGAGGTCTAGGAACGCTGGCAATCAACTATGGGTATTATCGTTATCAAAATGAAATCATGATTATATCCGTAGTATCGATGATCATTCTTGTGCAAATTCTCCAGATGGCTGGAGATCGCTTGGTTACATTTTTCACCAGGAAATAACACATAGATAACATGATGGTTATGCAATAATGCAGATGCCACATGACAAAAATGATTAGAGAAGGGGTTTTACACATGAAAAAATGGTCTTTTGCTCTACTTAGTCTTATGTTGATTGCGGTTCTCGCAGCTTGCGGAAACAACAAGGACGCCGATAGCGGCGCAGACAATTCAGCAGGTGCACCTCGTACAGTTGAATTGAAAGTTGGAGCTTCACCTACACCACATGCAGAGATTCTGGAAAGCATCAAGCCTGAACTGGAAGCACAAGGTATCCGTCTGCAAGTCGTTACATTCAACGACTATGTACAACCCAATCAGCAGCTTGCTGATAAAAAATTGGATGCGAACTTTTTCCAGCACCAGCCTTATCTGGACACAGAGAATAAAGAACGTGGATTCAACCTCGTTTCTGTAACACCTGTTCATGTTGAACCTTTTGGTGGATACTCCAAAAAGATTAAGTCTTTGGATGAATTGGCAGACGGCGCAAAAGTAGCAATTCCAAATGACCCATCCAATGGTGGACGTGCACTGTTGTTGCTCGCGAAGGAAGGTATTATTACGCTGAAAGACAACACAAATATCTCATCTACGATTCAAGACATCACAGCCAATCCGAAGAACCTGGATATCATTGAGCTGGATGCAGCCATGATGCCTCGTCAATTGGATGAAGCGGATCTGGTATTCATCAACGCTAACTATGCGCTCGAAGCGAACCTGAATCCGGCGAATGATGCTTTGCTGATCGAAGATCTGCAAGGTAACCCATACGCAAACATCCTCGTTTCCCGTGAGGACAACAAGGATGCAGATGCAATCCAAAAACTGGCTGCTGCTTTGCACTCCGAAGAAGTGAAAACATTCATCAAAGAACGTTATAAAGGTGCAGTTGAACCTGCAACTGAATAATTCACGATATGTATGATATGATGTGAAGCTATTAAGAATAAGCCGTATATCTCTTCTGAAGAGATATACGGCTTATTTTATGTTTCCTAATCTGTGCTGACGTGGGGATCAACACAAGTCAGAGTTTTTCCGGTTTCTCCGCGTTGGATGGATGCCCAGATTGGCGGTAGTAGGATAATTCATTCTGATCAGCATACTGCTGCTCATCTGCTTCTTGCAGGTACGTTCTCTCGGAGGGAGAGAGTGTTTCTTCTTCTCCGTGTGAGCTTTTGATCTTGTATCTGATCCAACCAATTAACCCAAGGACGACAACGAGGATCAAAGCCCATCCTTTTTTGAGCAAAAGAAGAGCACTGAATTTCTGGGAAGCTGTGTACCCGATCCCGCCCATCAGAAGACTGTTGAGCCCTATAGTGGATGTTTTGTCAGTCGAAGCATTGTACTCCTCATAGGTGTATCCTGCATTGATGCTAAGCTTATGAAGTACGGTTTCCTCGAATGCCTGACGGCTCTGTTGAAAGTTGGCCGTATCTGTAACCAGAATGGCTGTGATGTATCCTTCGCGTGTCAGGAGTTTTACATTGTAATTGACCATGGCTTGCTGATCAGCATTCTTGAAACCAAGGGAGTAAACCAACTGGTGTTTGGTACTGTCATATGCCGGTTCGATTTCCCACCCCGTTATGTACGTTCTATATTCAGGATCAAGTTCTCTGTTATCTTCTTCTGTGCCTCGGATATAACTGCTTAACAGTTCTTCGGCATTCAAATTTTGATCGTCATCGTGGATGTGACCTGTCTTCACGTACTCGAACACTACATACCACGAGCCGAATTCGCTATTGCTGGTTAGGCTTCCGATTTCATTCCCGTTAGGCTTTCCATCACTGTTAAGTATCGAGCGTTGGGTATTGGGCTTATCCAGATAGGAATGGCTTTCAGGGACTTCCAGCGTGGCCTTACCATCCAGAGAGACAGATGCTGGTCCAATAATCCAATCGTACTCATCAGGTGCTTGCTCATTCTCACTTGCCGCCGCTGATACCTGTAAGGCACTAAAGACTGTGAATAAACTCAACATTAAAAGTGTAAGAAATGCTATCCATCTTTTGTTCTTCATATTCATGTAGAGGTCCTTTCGGGTTATATCATCGACAGTACCATAGGTGTTTGTTTTCAATCAAGATATATTTGGAATTAAAGGTGAATAATCCCTTGTGGATAAGCGAGTTGTAGGAGGACGATAAATCTTTTATACTGGATAGTGACTGCTCTTTGAAGAGGGGGATGAACGTGAAGGGAAAGATTGCCCTCATAACGGGAAGTGCCAAAGGTCTTGGTAAAATGACGGCCCTCAGTCTGGCAGATCAAGGGTGTCATATTGCCCTCAACTATGTACACAGCAGAACAGAAGCTGAGGCTTTAAAGGCTCAGATTATAGCCAAGGGTGTGCGGTGCATTGCCATCCAGGCTGATATATCCAAGGTGGAAGATATCTCTTCATTGGTTGAGCAGGTGGAAGGTAAGCTGGGCAACATTGATATTTTGGTGAATAACGCAGGTCCATTTGTCCGTGAACGCCGATTATTTGCGGATTATTCTGAAGCTGAGGTCCAGATGCTTGTGCAGGGAAATTTGTTGGGACCGATGTTACTGGATCAGCGTGTATTGCCAGAGATGAGACGCAAGCAATGGGGACGCATTATCCATTTTGGCTTCAGTCATGCTGGAGAAGCGAGATCTTGGCCTCATCGCGCCGTATATGCGGCTGCCAAGGTGGGTCTGGTTTCGTTCACAAAGACACTCGCGGTTGAAGAAGCCCCGTATGGAATTACGGTTAACATGGTATGTCCAGGTGACATTCGTGGTGCGAACAAAGAGAAAACGATTGATGAAATGGCAGGCATCATCGACGAGGAAACGCCAAGAGGGCGTCCAGGCAGCGGTGAAGATATTGCACGAGTGATTACGTATCTGTGCCTTGATCATTCCGATTTTATAACAGGCAACATTATGGATGTATCTGGAGGACTTGATCCGATTCGTCCGACCATACAGCGTGAGGATACTTAAAAGGTGAATTGAAGGATTGTACGTGGAAACGGGTCAAGGTGACTGTGAACATGGACTCTCTGCATATGCACACAAAAAAAGAGCCCTCCGCTTCATGCGAAGCGAAAGGCTCTTGAGGTTTATTTCGTGAAGGATTGATTAGAATACTTGTACGACTTCTTGTACACCCTCAACTTCTTCGAGAAGGGCACGTTCAATCCCGGCTTTTAAGGTAATGGTGGAGCTTGGGCAACTGCCGCAGGCACCGACCAGTTTCAGCTTAATAATGCCGTCTTCCACGTCGACCAGTTCCACGTCACCGCCATCGCGTTGCAGAAACGGACGAAGTTTGTCAAGCACATCAATTACTTCATCATACATGGTGCTTTGTGCGTTTTCGCTCATTTTTTTCAACTCCTTTCCCCTATATTATATTACAAATGGCCACAAATTAAAATGGTCAAACAAAGCAGGTGAACCTATATGAGACCGATTATTGAATTTTGTGCCAATAATATGCATTTTGGCACAGATGAAGTCATGGATCAACTGGAAGAAAATCCAGACTATGACGTGATTGAATACGGCTGCCTCACCAACTGCGGCCAATGTTCTATGACTCCTTTTGCACTGGTGAATGGTGAAGTTGTCATCACGGACAAAGTGGAAGATCTATATAACGCCATTCTGGCCAAAATTGCCGAAGCCGATGTCTGGGACGAGCTCGATCTCGACTAACCGAGATGGCGCTTGGACATCCAGAGCACACCACTTTTCAAAATACGAGGTACACGTCCCATCATGGACGTTTTGCCCATCAGCCCAAACCCAGACTTCTTGCCGAGTGCACCCAGTGTGCCACGAAGCTTGAGTGGATGTGGATTGGGCTTTTCGCCTTTCCAGAGGGCATGCTGAATATGGGCGATCTGCTCACCCTGTACTTCCGCAGCTTGACCACTAGGTGCATAAGGTACACTGGCACAGTCACCAACGACATACACATCGGTATATTCCGGGATTTGGTAGTATTCATTCAGGACGACACGTCCTTGAGGGTCTTTGGTTACGTCCAGATCCTGTACCACTTTTACGGGCTGAATGCCTGCAGTCCACACGACAGCATCCGTTAGAATCTGTTCATCCCGGTTATAGATGGCGTTAGGTTCAACACGTGAAATGGCGATATGCCCGCGTGTCTCTACCTGATGTTCGTTGAACCATTCATGCACATACACGGATAGACGTTGCGGGAAAGCGGATAATACACGTTCACCACGATCCAAAATGCTGATGTTCAGATCCGGTCTGCTCTCACGAAGTTCGGCTGCTATCTCGACACCACTTAATCCGCCACCTACGATATGCACATTGCCATAGGCTTTGACTTCATTAAGGCGCAGGTAGGTCTCGCGTGTTTTGCTAAAGCTCTGAATGGTACAGCTGTAGTCTTCGGCGCCTGGTGTGTTGTGGAAACGGTCTGTACAACCAAGTCCAATGACAAGTTTGTCGTACACGAGCGGGTCTTGGCCTTCAAATTCAATCTGACGCTGTTCCAGGTCAATCGAAGTAACTTCTCCATAACGGTAAGTGACTTTATCGCTCACTGGAAATTGGATACGCAGGTCATAATCAGATACGGTTCCTGCTGCGAGTGCGTAATATTCTGTCTTTAATCCCTGAAAGGGGCTGCGGTCCACCAAAATAATTTGTGTATCGGATGGAATTTTACCCTCCAGAAGTTCCTTGATGATGGTGAGGCCGCCATAGCCGCCTCCAAGAATGACGAAATTTTTCATGACTCGGCTTCCTTTCTGCATCAGTCCCACTGAAATGGGGCTGTAAACTGTGGAGCAGCTATGCAATAACATAGCTGCTCCTTTTGTTATGATTTGAATAATTGAAAAGTAGATATTGAAAATTGAAGATATTATTCAGCAGTTTTGCACCACTCGAATTCAAACGTCTCCCTATTAATGAAAGCTGCGTTCTGGAGTGGTGCTGGTGCAATATTGGTTGTGAATGGAGTTATATCCTATTCGTACACTTGAATTTCATTGTAGAACGTATCACGTTCTACTGGAATACGTCCTGCACCTTTAATGAGCCATATGAGCTCTTTACGTGTAAGGCCTTCAGGTGTGAGTGCACCTGCCGCATGACTAATCCGTTCGCGAACGATCGTACCGTGTGCATCCGAAGCACCGAATCCAAGGGCAACTTGAGCTAGCTGTGGACCGATGTTAATGAAGTATGCTTTGATATGATCGATGTTATCCAGCATCAGACGGCTGATCGCAATTGTTTTGAGATCCTCATAAGCCGAGTTACGACGCATAATGCTCGCGTTTTTACTTTTTGGCTGCATGGAAAGCGGGATAAAGACCATGAATCCGTTGGTCTCGTCTTGCAATTCACGGATCTGCACCATATGGTTGACGCGGTCCTCATAGGATTCAATTGATCCATACAGCATCGTTGTATGGGTACGCATGCCCAGGTTATGAGCAGTACGGTGCACCTCAAGATAACGATCCACGTTCGCTTTGTCTACACGCATTTTTTTGCGATATTCATCCGACAGAATCTCAGCGCCGCCACCAGTCAATGTTTTCAAACCTGCTTTTTGCAGCTCTTGCAGGACTTCCTTGATACTGAGTCCGCTAATCCGGGTGAAGAAATCAATCTCGGCTGCCGTGTAGGCTTTCAGCGTAACATCCGGATATTTCTCGTTTAAAGCACGCAGGGAATCGACATAATACTGAAAAGGAACATGGTTGTTATGTCCGCCTACGATATGGAACTCACGTACGCCTGGATGAATATGCTGTTCCACATAATCGATCATTTCCTGACCGGATAATGTATAGGAGCCTTCTTCACCCTGGTCTTTACGGAAATTACAAAAAGCGCAGTGAGCTTCACATACGTTTGTAAAATAAAGACTCATGTTTTCGATGAAATATACTTTCTTGCCATTTTTCCGCAAGTTGGCCTCATTGGCCAGCTGGCCCAAAGTTAGCAGATCATCTGTTTCATACAGATATACGCCGTCTTCTACGTTCAGCCTTACGCCGTTCTGCACTTTCTCAACGATTTCAGCCATTCTTTTGTCTGTGAACGGTGTTACCAATGTAGACATACTGTTTCCTCCTGTTCTTAACCGGATTTGAGTTTGTGTGTAGGATCTGCATACAGAACTACATAGCAAAGATGCGGTCAACTGCCGCCTTCTTATATGGACTAACTCTTATTTACCCGGTGCAGCGTGTGCTGCGTACGTAAAGCTAATTTTTTCATTAAAGTGAGTCTTGTGACTCTATATGCATTGGGGACTGCGGACAGTCTCGAAATGTGAAAAAAATTACAACTCTATATATGATCGTCACCTGAATAAGTCATGGCAAAATATCGACATTTCAGTGCGACCACCTATTCATTATAAACCTCGTGTCGCGGGGGTTCAATACACTGGGAAGAAAAAGGAGTTCAGGGGGAACGCGGAAAGAGGCAAACATGACTTGAGACCCTTGACGGGGTGGAGTATAATTTAAAGAAGAGTTAATGAAAGGTAGTTCAAAAAGTCCGCTTTTGATTACGAAGGATGCCTAGCGGCATCTCAGCGTCGAATATGGGATTCAGCCGAAATGTCCGTTGCTCACGTAGTTTTGCCTACGCTCCGCTACTCCATTTCTATCTTCATCCCATCTTCTTGGTACTGAAAAGCGCCTTTTTGAACATGATTTTATATGAAAAAGGAGAGTGACCTGGCATGATTAACATCAGCGAAACGGCTGCTGACAGATTGAAAGAGATGCTTGCACAGCAAGAGACACCTGGTATGTTCCTGCGTCTTGGCGTAGCACCGGGCGGTTGCACCGGATTTTCGTACGCCATGGGCTTTGACGATAAAGAGTCCGATGAGGACCTGTATATGGATATTCAGAGCATGAAGGTTGTAGTCGAGAAGGAAAACCTGAAGTATCTGGATGGTCTCGAAATTGATTTTGAAGAGTCCGGTATGACGGGTGGGTTCACCATCCATAATCCGAACGCGGTAGCCACTTGTGGCTGTGGATCTTCTTTCCGTACGAAGGAAGACGCGGGTGTGCCTGATAAGGATTGTTAAGAAACTGAGTTGTACAGCGGTTTCCCGATTCTGTTTTGAAATAAGCAGTTTGCAATCCCTTTAATAGATAGCCTCTGAATTGTATCCGTTTTGCACGGGCATGATATCAGGGGCTTTTTTGCGTGTACTGATTGTGCATGGTTGACAAACTTAATTGTAACAACTATAGTTACAATATAAAGTTCAAACATAAACAATATCGATAATTTAAAGGAGAGATCATGATGAACATTGCAATCATTGGTGCAACAGGCAAAGCAGGAAGTGTAATTTTGAAAGAAGCAGCAGACAGAGGGCATAAAGTAACGGCAATCGTTCGTAATGCATCCAAATTGGAAGATAAAAGCCTGAATACGCTGGAGAAAGATGTATTTGATCTTACAGCTGAAGAACTTAAAGCATTCGATGTGGTTGTAAATGCATTTGGTGCTCCAGCTGGTAAAGAAAACCTGCATGTGGAAGTAGGACAAGCGTTGATCAACATCCTGAAAGATGCACCAAACACTCGTCTGATCGTGGTGGGTGGAGCAGGAAGCCTGTTCACAGATGAGTCCAAAACATTGCGTGTCTTTGAATCCCCAGGATTCCCGGATGCTTACAAAGCAACTGCAACGAACCAAGGCCAAAACTTGCAGGATCTGCAAGCATCTTCAGGTATTCAATGGACATTCCTGAGCCCGGCCGGATTCTTTAATCCAGAAGGTGTACGCACCGGCAAATATCAAGCAGGCAACGACGTTATTCTCGTGAATAGCGAAGGCAACAGCTACATCAGCTATGCAGACTATGCGATTGCTTTGGTTGATGAGATCGAGAATCCACAACACAAAAACGAGCGCTTTACCGTTGTTGGCGAAGTGAAGTAACACTTTTAAATGATAATATGGAACATACAAACGGACGCTGATCTCCACAGATCGGTGTCCGTTTTTTTATGTTATCGAAGAGGGATGTTCTGTAATAACGTTAGACAGGTTAGATGATTATCGTTCAACTTCCAACTACTCCTTTGAATCTATGTTATATTATTCTAAAGATGGGAAGGAAATGTGATTATGTGAGAACCATCATCTCTTCATTGGAATTGCTGCGAGTTCAAAAGTATAAGGGAGTGAACAGTTGTGAAGATGTATTCCAAAGGAGTTATACTATTGATCTTTGCGGTTTTTATGATTAGTGTATCGAGTGGTTCAGGGTTATCCTAATATACAAACGTTAAAAATAAGATGAATCAATTTCACATCACTTCTCTTTATCCGAAAAATAAGAATGGACAGACATATGGTTCTGCCGTATATGCGACTTCTCCGGAAACGGAACCTGATTTAATCTTGGCTTTTGGTGTGGATGGTAAAGAAGGATATCTGCTGAAAAAAGACATGGAAGGTGAGCTACCAAAGACACCTGAAGAAGCTATTGCAATGCAGAACAGCAGATCACCAGAAGGTCGTGATATTCCCCTGTATGACAAAGATGGTGAAACCGTAATTGGTGTGTTTCATGTTGGAGGAAAGTGAAAGGAACCAAAATAGGATCAAATGTGACGCTACCATACATAGACGATTCTTTTCTGAATGGCTTCCTACTACAGGATATGAACAGGTCGACGGAATGGAATTTGAAATTACTGGAGTTAAAGATGGACTGAATTTTGTTGAGTTATGGTTTGCTGTAAGAAAAATATCTTAGTTTTATTTCTTTTAGATTAGTCTTGAATAATAACTTAATAAAGACAAATGGAGCAAACAATTGTGTCCGATTGGTTGCTCCTTTGTTCATTCACCTACCGGCCAGGGAAAATGCAACATTTTTCCTGTTAAACAGGTCAATATAGATGTACCAATTAACATTATGAGAAGAAGGTGGAAAAACTGAAGCTTCGTATAATCACGTTAATTTTTTTTATATCTAGCGTGTTCTTTATCTCAAATGCACAAGATGTTAACGCTTTGTCATGTGTTGAATCGGGAAGCCCCCAAGAACAGTTAGAAATATATGATGGAGCTGTTTATGGTGAAGTAAAGCAAGTAAAGGTCGACTTGAAGCAAGAGGGATTTACGGGGACCAAAGAGAAAATTAGATATATTTTAGTGGAAGTTGAGAGGAGTTGGAATACTGAAGTTGACTCTCAACTAATTATTGCAACTAACTTCACATGGGGATTTGATTTCAAGGAAGGTAACAAATACTTAATATACTTTAGCGAAGTGGATGGCGAATTAAGTAGTAGTCCGTGCAGTTTGACCATCGAAATGAATGATTTGAACCAAGCAACTGAGCTATTTGGGGAAGGATATCCACCAAAACAACAAGTGAACGTAGAACACAAAATGTGGTTTATGTTTGAGCAAGATATTGATTTGTTTATCGTAGGTGTAGTCGTATTTGCGGCGATCTTTATCTTCTTCATGAGAGTAAGAAAGAAAAAGCGCAAAGCATAATTTGGTAGTGCTAAACGTGAAGCTTTTGCTCAAACAAAAAGTCATTTGGACTAGGCATGGATTCCTGTATGACCTATTACCCCCTTTACTTAAATGAGGATCGAGGCGTATAATCCGTTGAGATATCAGAGCAATAAGAGGGGATACAGTTATGAATAGTGGATTAATCAACGCGATCATTGCGTATATCATGTGGGGAGTTCTCCCGCTGTATTGGAAGTTGTTTGAAAATGTACCGGCAGGCGAGATTTTATCGCACCGGGTTGTCTGGTCATTTGTTTTTATGGGGATTTTCGTTGCCGTCCAACGTCGTTGGAGTGACATGAAGCGCATTCTGACCAGTCGTTCGACCCTGCTCTCCCTTACCGCGAGTGGGCTGCTAATTGCTATTAACTGGCTTATCTTCATTTGGGCGGTTAATAACGGTCATGTCGTTGAGACAAGTCTGGGCTATTATTTGAACCCGTTGCTGAACGTGTTACTGGCAGTTGTCTTCCTTCATGAAAAGCCAAACCGTGGACAGTGGCTCGCGATTGCCATCGCTGGTGTCGCGGTGCTTATCATCGCTATCGACTACGGACGTTTCCCATGGGTTGCGATCTCATTGGCCGTGTCATTTGGCTTGTACGGTCTAGCGAAGAAGAAGATCAAGCAAGACGCTTCAGTGGGCTTATTTTCCGAGACAGCTGTAGTTCTGCCCGTCGCACTCGGCTACTGGATCTACTTGGCCGTTGTAGGAAAAGCAACGGCATGGACGTTGCCTGCACCGATGTTCTTCGAACTGCTGCTTTCCGGTGTGGTGACGGCGTTGCCGCTGCTGTTCTTTGCACGGGCGGCTGCTCGAATGTCATTGTCCACACTCGGCTTTGTACAGTATATTGGGCCGACAATCATGCTGATCCTGAGTGTGTTTGTGTTCAAGGAAACGGTCTCGCCAGTTCTGCTTGTTGGTTTCGCACTCATCTGGACAGCGCTTATCGTATACGCAGCCGCATCGATACGTGCTACGAGACTCGCTAAGGTAAGCTGAACAGAGGTATCTGGTATCGACATAATTGCCCTTTCTGCCAATGAGGTGGAGAGGGCAATTCTTTGTTTGTGGGGGAGCGATAGGTCGATAAAAACTAAAAAGGAAGGCTGATCAACGTTATGGTAAAATACAGGAGTAGTAATCAAAAATAGTAACCAAAAAGAGTAATAGAAAAACGAGGAGGCGACAGATATATGATGGTTAATAACCCTTACCGCAAACGTGATCCATTCTTTATAAAGAAGGCTGTAGTTCAGATACTATTTCAGTTTGCAGTTTCAGCGATAATCGGTATTATATATGGGTTCATGATGGTCAACGAGACGATAGGTGGATATATTAATAAACTATTACCGAGCACGGATGGTCCGGATCTTCATTTATATCTGCCCGTTGTGGTTACGGTGTTCATCTACTCGTGTTTTATTCAGAAGAAACAACGGATTTTTCTTGAAAAAATCTCATTTAGTTTTCTCCATATTTTTGTTGCCCTGCTAGGCTGTATTTCTTCAGTTGTTATGTTATTGGTGATCTAATCCAAATCCCTACGTATCCACACCTTCAGCCCCATCAACTGCATCGATGACACCGACAGCGAGTGTTGTTACCGCAGCAGCAGCTAAAAGATTCTTGGCACCAAGCTTCACTCTGTCCTTATCTTCCTCTTTCATGCCCACAACAACATCTTTACCGCTGTTATATACGTACTTTGCTGATATCGCTACACCTTTTGCAGTATTGGTTACAGCACCTCCAATATCGGCAAGCCCCGCGTCTATGGCGGTATCATCTTTTCGAATTGCACCACTGGCAAGATCATATGTCCCGCTAGCCAGTTGTCCAACGGTTTTGCCTGTATTAATTGTGGCTTTCTCTACGCCGTTCCCGATTTCTTTGATAAAGGGGCTTCCCGCAATTTCACCAACAACCCTCACGCTGCCGCCCAAGACTCTCCCGGTAACTTCCCCAGCTAACTGACCGAACCCTTTTAAAAAACTCATCCTTATGCCTCCTCTCCTATTAGAAGTTGATCCTATGTGTTATCTCAATAAACTTATTATATTCATATGTAAGCTAAAAGAACATCAGTCTCCAGCCCGAGTGGTGTACCCCTCCTCGATTGATCGCGACACGCTTTAGGAGTGCCCGATCCGCCCCCGGAACGCCGACCACGCTGCCCCCTCAATGCACTTCATCACCAAAAGGCGCTAATCCCCCCGGGAACAGCGCCTCAAGCTCTTGTTTTACTTTACTACTTACCATTTGACTACCCACGGTTTTAGAAGTGTCTCAAGGAGCAGCAACGTAGTGGAGGGGGCGGAATCGATTCTGAAGAAGCGGAGCGGTCGCCTTTATCCCCGGATTTTCCCCCTATCAGGGGAATTCATAAAAATCTGGGGATAACAGCGATCATAAGAACGATCCGCCACCGGAACGCCCACCACGCTGCCCCCTCAATGCACTTCATCGCCAAAAGGCGCTAATCCCCCCGGGAACAGCGCCTCAAGCTCTTGTTTTACCTTACTACTTACCATTTGACTACACACGGTTTTAGAAGTGCCTCAAGGAGCAGCAACGTAGTGGAGGGGGCGGAATCGATTCTGAAGAAGCGGAGCGTGCGCCGTTATCCCCGCATTTTCCTCTTATCAGGGGAATTCATAAAAATCTGGGTATAACAGCGATCATAAGAACGATCCGCCACCGGAACACCCACCACGCTGCGCCCTCAACACACTTCATCGCCAAAAGGCGCTAATCCTCCCGGGAACAGCGCCTCAAGCTCTTGTTTTACTTTACTACTTACCATTTGACTACACACGGTTTTAGAAGTGCCTCATAGAGCAGCAACGTAGTGGAGGGGGCGGAATCGATTCTGAAGAAGCGGAGCGTTCGCCTTTATCCCCGGATTTTCCCCCAATAAGGGGAATTCATAAAATCTGGGGATAACAGCGATCATAAGAACGATCCGCCCCCGGAACGCCCACCACTGCTCCCATCCAAACTTCTAACCTCTCCGTGTTCTAGTCAATAAATCCTTCCATGACAACAGTTGGCATCATATTCGACTGCCAAGCGCCCTTACCATATCCACTGTTATAACCTGGTGTAGCCTGAGGCTCCCAGTAGAATACACCTTTACCTTTACCATTTGGCAGATTGCGGATTTGGTTTTTCATCGCGGCAACAAAACTTTTTCCAGCTGCAGCCTGGTTATTGTCCATGCCAATTTCGGAGATGATGATCTCTTTGCCATAACGGTTGATCATATCCTTGGCGTTGTTTACCGTATTTGTCACAGCAGTGTTCCAGCCGGAAGCTGAAGGATAGAGGGACATGGCGATCATGTCAAAGTTAGCTCCGTTATTAATCAGACCACCAATATTCCATACATAGAGGGCGTTATCATCTCCACCTGCCAGATGCACAATGGTTTTGGTGCCGCTGCTCAGGGACTTCACTGCGTTATGGCCTGTGTTCACCAGCCACGCATAGTTTTTCATGTTGGTGGATGCTTTGCCATCTTCCCATAACATGCCGTTGCTTGTTTCATTACCGATCTGTACCCAGTCCGGGGTAACGCCTTTGCTTTGCATCGCCGTCATAACTTCACGAGTGTGGTTCCATACCGCATCCATGAGCTGTTGGAACGTATAGTTTTTCCAGGCAGCAGGTTTAGTTTGCTGACCAGGGTCTGCCCAGGAATCGCTGTAGTGCAGGGTAAGCATTACACTCATGCCAGCATTCTTGGCACGTTGTGCGAGTGCAGCCGCACGATCCTTATTCATGTAACCGTTCCCATAATCATTCGAAGGATTAACGAATACCCGAATGCGAACGGAATTGATTTGATAGTCTTTTTTCAAAATATCAATGATGTCGCGCTGTACGCCGTTTTTATCTTTCCATTTGTAACCCTGTGCTTCCATTCCGGGAACCCAACTGATGTCGGCTCCTTTGGCGAAACTTGGTGCTGCGCTGGCATGCTGACCTGCGGGCAACATGATAGAGGTGAATAACAAAACAAAAGCCAACATGATGGATGTCTTGAAAGCCCTTACATTTTTGAACATTACAAGATGCCTCCTCGGATTTAGGTTGAGTTGCATCCTAATTATATCCATCCTGGTTTACTCTACTAAAGGGTCCATTTCCAATATTTTGGGTGTTTTCTCAACCTCTCTACAGAAAAAGAGAAAACAAAAAGCCGTCCGAAGACGGCTTTTCTACCCGTGGCGCTTTTTGAAACATTGATCCGTATCCCGCGCCTCCACCAGACTCTTTTAATTTGAGCTAGTGGATCGGGTAAGGGACACGTTCAACATGACATTAGAAATGTTGACGCACCTCCTTTCCTTGTGGCAAGAGTATACAACACCTTGTTTGGGAAAGCTAGTCTTTTTTACGTATTTACGAAAAATTATTTTTCAGTCTGGAACATCGTGATATCTCGTGCATAATGGCTCTTGGTTCCGTCATTGTTTCGGATGCGCACACTGTCTTCACTGATCCGCTCCACAATGCCACAACCGACCTCGCAATAGACGCCAGCCGGGTCTTCCTGCCATGCGCTTACCATACATTGGGATAGTGCAGCCGTGAAAAACTCTATATTTTTTTGTAACGTTCTAGGTTTGTTGGATTTCATTATATACTCCTTTAATCAACTATATTTGGAATGAGAACAAGCAACCGGACCAAATCACACTGTACTTCACTTTACTCTGTCTATTGACCTTTGTAAAGGGATGGAAAAAGTTGCGGCCATGAGGTATCATTTACATAAATTTTACGTAGCGTTTACACTGCGCTGACGCTTGATGTTGATTACGAATAGTACAATTATATGAGAACTTCTAACCAAGAATAGATATGCAACACATTCGGAGGCCATACATGCATAGAGACGTCAAAACAGGCAACTACGTTAATCGTGATTTGAGTTGGGTTGAATTTAATCGGCGCGTACTTCAGGAGGCCCAGGATCCAACAACGCCTCTGCTGGAACGCATGAGATTTCTCGGCATTGTCGCTAGTAATCTGGACGAGTTCGTCAGTGTAAGGGTGGCAGAGACAAAAGAGAAGATCAAGGCCGGATTCACGCAAAAAGATTTTACAGGATACACGCCTTCGGGATTGTACCGCAGATTGATCAAACGAACCGGGACTATGGTCGCCGAACAGTATAAAACGTATCGTGAACTCATCCGTCTACTCGCCAAAAAAGGAGTGAACATTCAGGAATATACAGATCTTAATGTGACACAGCAGCGCGCAATGGACCAGTACTTTCATGAAATTATTTTTCCGGTACTCACACCGATGGCGATTGACCAGAGTCGTCCGTTCCCACTGGTACACAACAAGTCTGTCTATCTGTCCGTGATGTTACAGAAGGAAGGGGAGCAAGAGGGCGAGCCGTTTATGGCTATTGTTCAGGTACCTTCCAATCTGCCGCGGGTAGTTCAGGCTCCCATTCGGGCAAATAGCAAAAAGAAAACATTCATACTGATTGAAGACCTTATCAAACATCATATCCATACGCTCTTCAGCGGATATATCTCGCTTGCTGCACAGGAATTCCGAGTGACCCGCAATGCGGATCTGTTCATTAATGAAGAAGAAGCGGAAGATCTGCTTGAGGCTATTGAAAAAGAATTGCGCCGAAGACGCCGCGGGGCTCCTGTACGATTGGAAGTGTGCAAGGATTTTCGTCCGGATGCCTTATTGGAATTGCAGGATGAATTTGATATTCACGACCCGGTATATGAAATTGATGGACCACTCGATCTGAGTTTTCTAGCGGGATTCGTGGATAGCCTGGAAAGTTTCTCACATCTGAAATACAGTCCGGTGAAGCCAGTCTACCCACTGGAGTTTCTGCCAAGAGAAAGTCATTTTGAGCTGCTACGCAAACGCGATGTACTGGTGCATCATCCGTACGAATCGTTTGAACCAGTCACTGATTTTATATTGGAGGCTTCGGAAGATCCAAGAGTTCTGGCCATCAAGATGACATTATATCGGGTCAATGGCGATTCACGCCTTATTCCGGCACTTGCACTTGCCGCTGAGAGTGGTAAGCAGGTCACGGTGGTGGTGGAACTGAAAGCCCGGTTTGATGAAGAGCGCAACATTGCTTGGGCCCGTAAGCTGGAGAAGGCCGGATGTCACGTGGTATATGGACTGGTTGGACTGAAGACCCATGCCAAAATCATTCTTGTCGTACGCAGGGAACAGCAGGGGCTGAGACGTTATGTCCATGTAGGAACCGGTAACTATAATGAGAGTACAGCCAAAGTGTATACGGACGTAGGACTGTTCACCTCTAATCCGATTATTGGGGAAGATGCATCCGAATTGTTCAATGAGATTACCGGATACTCCGGTCCGAAGGCATTGCAGGCGTTCCGCGTAGCTCCAGATGGTATGAAGGATGAGCTGTTTGCGCTGATTCGTAGAGAAACGGAGCATGCGTTGAAAGGCAAACCTGCCAGAATCATTGCCAAGATCAACTCCTTATCCCATCAGGAAATGATTGATGAATTGTACGAGGCTTCTCAAGCCGGCGTGCAGATCGATCTGATTGTGCGTGGGGTATGTTGTCTGCGTCCGGGGGTAGAGGGGCTCAGTGAGAATATTCGGGTCATTAGCATTGTGGATCGTTTTCTGGAGCATTCACGGTTGTTTTATTTTGAAAATAGCGGCAACCCGGATGTATTCATCTCCAGTGCAGACTGGATGACACGTAACCTGAATCGAAGAATTGAACTGATGTGTCCCGTATTTGATCCCGAGCTGAAAAAGATGCTAGTGGATATCCTTAATCTGTCCCTTATGGATAATGTCAAAGCGAGACAACTTATGCCTGGTGGCAATTATGTATTTGTAGAAAATGAAAAGCCCCCGCTGAGAAGTCAGACGGAGGCCATGGGTATTATTCCTTGGAAGCCTGCTGAATGGAGTGCGTTAACGTAACTCCCCAGGCTTCCTTCAGATCCTTGACGGCCTCTTCCAGGCCATCTAGTTCCAGTAACGGCTCAGCTGTACAGGTGAATTGCACCTGCAGCGAGTCGTTTTCTTTTGTTGCTTTGATCGCAGCGATGCTTTCGGATCGATTGATGGCTTCGGCTACGCGCAGCAGAGAGCCTAAACGATGAGCATGCCGCTCATCCGAGTTTTTCAGAATGTCCCGGTGCTTATTCAGCAGCTGGGGCGTTCTTTTTTTGGGATGATAATCAGCTGCACTGGCACTTAGAATGGTCTCTCGATGAGAAAGTCCATAAATGCTCGAATTCATAATCCAATAGGCCGAGTGCTGTGTATAACGGAAATAGTTAATCTGTTTACCTGCCATGTGCAGCATGGAGGATGCATACAGGATTCGGGCATCTGCTTGATCAGGAGGGGTACCTTGTAATGCCGTATACAGGGTAACCATATCCTGATGAATCCGTTGCAGAAGTTTCTCTGGAATAGGTGGACCAAAATGGATAAAGTTGCGGATACTGTCCTTCAGCGCGTCTGGAACGACCGGCTGACCTCCAGCCATGTAATCACGCAACAACCCGTCTCGTAGACCCGCGCCACTAACCACATAACGATCTCCCTGTATTATCTGGAAGACAGTTCGTAGGATCAGTACGCCGGGCACAATGATGTCTGCGCGATCTTTGGCGAGCCCAGGTACCTTTTTGCGCTGTGCCGAGGTGAGATGTGGTAAGGAGCGAGCGATGTTCTCCATCGCTTCCTCACTGATCTCATAATGATGGCTGACAGGCAAAGAATACTGGGTACGCTTCTGTTCCACTTTGGCGAGTGTACGCATTGTGCCACCAAGTCCGATGAGTGGCAGACCGGGATGCTCACGAATCCAATCCTGTCCACGGAGAGCCTCAATGACTTCGTTGCATAATGCATTTGCATTTTCCTCGGTCCACTGATCTTCGCCCCCATAACGGGCATGTGAATTCACTGCACCAATAGGGAGGGAGATGCTATGTAACCTTTTCCGATCCCGAAAGACCGTAATCTCTGTGCTGCCGCCTCCAATATCCACGACGTAACCGTCTGCCAGATCAATGGATTGAGTGACACCAAGGAACCCATAATAGGCCTCCCGATCTCCCGATACACATTCAATGGTAAGCCCCGTCTCGGTCTCCAGCCATTCGATAATCTCCAGGACATTGCTTGCATTACGAATAGCTGCGGTAGCTGCTGCGCGAATCAGTTTGGTCTGGTACGCTTCACAGGTCGCTTTGAATTGACTCAAGATGGTGATGGCTTTATCCAGAGAATGGCGCAGAATGGTTCCATCGGACTCAACAACGCTGCTCAGACGAGCGGCATATTTGTCTTCATGAATGATGCGATAGGCTTCGTCCTGATCCAGTTCATAGATAACTAGACGAATGGAGTTCGAGCCGATATCAATAATTCCTAAGGTTTCATTAGTACGTGTCATAAGCATCTCCTTCTACAGAGGTTCAACTACCCGAAGTGAAGAAGGGCAGCCATGGCTTCCGGTGAACCCGGCGGTGTGGCAGAGAAGGGCGTAGTTAACATAACAACAATGATAAAGACGATGAAACAGGCAAATATAAGACAACTCACGGCAAAGCCGCGATTACGCTTTTGCATAAACAGTCGAATACCTGTGACAAAGAGAAGTACCGTAACAGCTACCAGAACGATCGACATTGCAAAATAGGCTACGCCATAAAGTGATTTGAAAAATGCTTCCATTTGTTCTTAACGCTCCTTAGATCCTCATATTTAAGCCCTTCCAAGCCATTCCTTAGTAGCATACGACAGATTGACTTGTTTGAAAAGTAAACCGGGCGCTTGTTCCCGGTTCCGCCATCACCCCTGGGACAGGTTACATGGAAAAGGGGCCTTTGCCGTGGACAGACATCCAAGAAAGCAAGGCTTCTGTTGAGTATGTATAAGGAAGGACTATTGTTTCAAGGAAGGAGATCAACCCATGTCGAGACAACTTGCAAGCAAATGGCGGAAGACAGCGGCTCTGATGAAATACCCGGTAGCTGCTGTCCATATCCCACAGACCAAGGCATTCAACTCGGGTAATCTGCTGCAAATGCTCAGTCGTTATGGAATGGTGTATGTCAAACCTATTGTAGGAGGCGGAGGTTACGGTGTTATTCGGGTATCGGCCAGCGGTGGGGCTTATCGATACACCCATATGAAGACGACCCGTTCTTTCGCCAGTTTCAGCCAGATGTATCGCTCTCTGGTGCGTGTAAAGGCTAGACGCAAGTACTTGATCCAGCAAGGCATTCATCTGGCAACAATTCAAGGGAGACCTGTTGATTACAGAGTCAAAGTTGTCAAAACCCAACGAGGCTGGGTATTCCGTTCCTTAGTAGGACGACTCGCTCGTCCCGGACTCTGTGTGACGAATCTGAGCAAGGGTGGCACCATGTTATCAGGAAGGCGAGCTCTTGGTTTATCCCTGCCACATATATCCGGTCGGCAAAAACGCCGGGAGATGCGTTCACTTACACTGACATGTACGTACATTATGGAAAGTCAGTTTCCTGGTGTAGGTCAGCTTGGATTTGATTATGGACTGGATTATTCAGGCAAGATCTGGATTCTGGAAGTGAATACCAGACCCCAATAGAAAATGAATGGGAAAACTCAAGAAAATTCAAGAAAAACCGATAATATATAAAAGAAAACGGTATGAAAACCGTTTGAAATTTTACATTACCGGGTAATTTACTCGCAACAAGTCTTGAAACTATGAATTTATTCCAAAAAAAATACGCTGATAAACGTTCTGACAGTAGTACAAACTCCCTGTGCATAAATATTGTCCACACTATACACGTTGATTACTCTATATTTTTTCCATTTATCAACAAACTATGCACAGGATTTCCACATATCGTTGTGGATAACAAGAACGCTTGTTCTCTATATGAATCTCTGATATGATAGTTTTGAGGAAAAAAAAGGAAAGGTTGTGGCGGGAAATGGCTATGTTATCCGATGAGATGTTGTTGGATTCCTACCATAAAGCGATTGAGTTGAATCTCGAACGAGATTTCATCGCACTGCTGTTGGCAGAAATCCATAAGCGCAAACTGGGTACCGACGTATCTGCCATTCTTCACTAGAGATCCTCATTGCAGGCAATGTTACAGGTTTCCGGACAAGTCCCATAGTGAGACTGGCCATGGCGTGCTCGTCTGACAATGGTGACAGTACATCACATGATTGCAAACGATTTCGACTTCGTCTGCCGTGTCAGAGGAAGGTTGGAATACGTAGGGGCTGTATGGTCCGGTGTAATCATCCAATTTGCCGCATTCTAACAGTCCCTGAAGGCAGTGGGGGCAAGCCTGCTCCGGTACAACCAGACCGTTACACAGCGGGCATATATAAGACAAGGGTATCCCTCCTGATATGGATTCACTCAGGAGTAAGATACCCTTTTTTGTATCAATATATGTTATTTCAGCAAAACTAGCGTTTCATGTTACTGCTGTGTCCTGGGGACAACTTGGCATCCGGATCGAAGTACACCTTCGCATTGTTGACGGCTGTTGGAGCTTCGCCGAATCCGACAGCGATCAGCTTCAGTTTACCCGGATATGTTGTGATATCTCCGGCAGCGAAGATTCCTGGAATAGATGTTTCCATGCGGGAATCAACAACGATGGAGTTACTGTCAATTTCGATACCCCACTCGGCAATCGGTCCGAGAGAAGAGACAAATCCGAAGTTAACGATCACGTCATCTACTTCGATTTCCTGAGTTTCTTTGGTTTTCACATGAGAAAGGGTTACCTTGGTAATCGTGTCATCCCCATGAAGTTCCGTGATTTCGGTCGGTGTAACGACATTCACCTTGGAATTCATCAGGTTTTCGACACTGTGCTCATGTGCACGGAACTTGTCCCGGCGATGGATCAGTGTCACTTGCTCAGCGATAGGCTCCAGCATGAGTGCCCAGTCTACCGCGGAGTCACCGCCGCCACTGATCAGTACTTTTTTGCCAGCGAAGGCATTCAGATCACTGATGAAGTAGTGCAGGTTGCTCTTCTCGAACTTGGCAGCACCTTCAAGCTCCAGGCGACGTGGTTCGAATGCACCTACACCAGCTGTAATAATGACGGCTTTGGCATGATATTCATTCTCATCCGTCTTCACGACGAAATGTTGCTCATCCTTTTTCTCCACCGATACAACCTTTTCTTCAAGGCGAATGTTCGGGTTAAAATGACTCATTTGCTCAACCAGGTTATTCACCAGTTCCTGAGCTGTTACTTTCGGGAATCCGGCTACATCATAGATGTATTTCTCCGGGTAAAGAGCGGCAAGCTGTCCACCAAGCTGTGGCATACTTTCAACCAGTGTAACGGATGCCTGACGCATCCCACCATAAAACGCGGCGAACAGACCCGCAGGGCCTCCACCGATAATAAGTAAATCAGTCATATCATGACTGGAATTTTGTGCAGTCAAGAATCAACAACACCTTTCATATTTTAATAGGTAGTTAACAGAAAGAATGTGCAGGCTACGTATCATAACCGGCATGGGTGCTGAACTGTCTTTCCTATTATAAACGGTGTATTCAGGGTTGCAAAGTTAGCGGCGTCACGAAACTGGGAACAATTGATGAAGATCAGATGAGAATAGGATGAAATTGGAAATGAAAGGTTATGAAAAATAACAAAAAAAACCTTGATCTTTACTAGAAATACAGATATCCTTGACCTGTACTATGTGTTTTTTTGTCTAATTTAGAGTCAATATGTAATATGAAGACAGATCCCGTGTTTTGTAGAATCTTGTGGTTAATTTCACAACTTGAAACGATAACTTGCGTGCAAACGTATCAATTTCATAAACCCTTTAGTTGCTTCAATCAAGTCTAGATATAGATCAAAACGGTTCGATACGTCGATATCTAGTTTCATAAAATCCATTTTTAGTGAGTTATGAAATTGATGCAAACGTTTAAATAAATTCGCGAAGTTAACATTTGTCGTCATAATGGGCAAGACCTCATCAATATTTGTAAGTATGTGCATTTTGCATCTCACCCAAGATCGGGCTGATGCAAGTGAAACCGGAAGGGGTATAGACATGAGCAGTATTCCCAAAATCGTCATCCTCGGCGCGGGCTATGGCGGGATTCTGACAGCCCAGCGGCTGCAGAAGGAATTGAACTATAACGAGGCCGACGTCACATTGGTGAATCGGCATGATTATCATTATATTACTACACATCTACATATGCCGGCAGCCGGCACGGATACCATTGAGCATGCAAGAGTGCCCATTTCCAAGCTGATTGATGAGTTCAAGATTGATCTGGTCAAGTCTTCCGTGAAGGAGATTCGTCTGCAGGATCGGAAGATTATTCTGGAGGACGGCACGTTATCCTATGATTATCTGATTATTGGACTAGGCGGTGAGCCTGAGACCTTCGGTATTCCGGGGATGCTCGATCACGCCATGACAATCCGCAGCATTAACTCGGTCAGACTGATTCGAGAACACATCGAATATCAATTTGCGATGTACAAAAACGATAACAAACGAAATCGTATTCGGTTTGTCGTAGGTGGAGCGGGTTTCAGTGGTGTTGAATTCGTAGCTGAACTTGCAGATCGTATTCCACAGCTGTGCAAGGAGTTCGACGTGAATCCGAAACATGTGCACATCTATAATGTAGAGGCAGCGCCTTCGGCCTTGCCTGGATTTGACCCGGAATTGGTAGAACATGCAATGAATGTGCTCAAGAAAAAGGGTGTTACTTTCAAAATTGGTGTTCCAATCAAGCAATGTCTCCCGGACGGGGTTATTGTGGGTGAAGGTGAAAAGCTCGATGCAGCTACAGTCGTATGGACCGGCGGTATTCGCGGTAACTCACTGCTTGAACAGGCAGGTCTTGAAGTGATGCGAGGACGTGTGAAAGTAGACGACTACTTGCGTGCTCCAGGGCATGAGCATGTCTATGTCATTGGTGATAATTCACTTGTCTTCAACGCGGAAGGACGGCCTTATCCGCCAACAGCCCAGATTGCGATGCAGCAGGGTGTGAACTGCGCCAAGAACGTTGTGGCATCCATTCGCAAGAAACAGCCACAACCTTTTGTATTTACGAGCAAAGGCACGGTTGCATCACTGGGTAAAGGTGAAGCTATTGCCGTTGTGGGCGGCAAGAAATACAAGGGCTGGAAAGCGGCTCAGTTGAAGAAGCTGGTAGATCTGCGTTATCTGTTCATAATTGGTGGTATTCCGTTAGTCCTGAAGAAAGGGCGGTTTTTTGGATGAGACATTGCAGTGTTCAGGTCCGGGGACTATTAACACGTGAAGAGCTGGATCGTTACAACGCCCTGATGCAGGTCGGTGGTTATCTGGAGGAACAGGATCAATATGATCTGGCCTACATCGTGCAGAAAGAAGTGGATATTCTCATTATGCCTGCGATTGAGCGGCTTAAAGAGAAGGGGCGTGACCGTGACCGGGCCACAGCCGAATTCCTCGAATCGCTGAAAGCGGTAGATGATGAGGACGAGGATTAGAGACGATATAAGTTGAACTAAAGATGTTTACACATACACTTCAATGACAGAATAACCTTCCAATCGCTGTTATCCCCAGATTTTTTTGATTCCCTTTTGTTAAAGGGAAAATCCGGTGATAAAGGCGAACGCTTCGCTTTTTCAGGTTTTTTCTGTCCTTTCCGTTTTTGTGTAAATAAATAGTTCAAACAATATAGATCTAAATCAAGCTTGAGGTAGTAGAATATAGATAGATAATAAAGCACCGCAGACAGTATCCTTTACAGGAGATGTCGCGGTGCTTTATTGTGCTTTGTACTATTTTTACAGCTTAAGCATGTCTTCCAGTGTTCCTTCGTTCAACAGACTTCCCACATAGAACGAACCGAATTCGCCATAACGGGCGCTAACTTCATCGAAACGCATCTCATAGACGAGTTTCTTAAACTGAAGTGCGTCATCCGCAAATAGCGTAACGCCCCATTCCCAATCGTCGAAACCGACAGAGCCGGTAATGATCTGTTTTACTTTACCCGCATAGCTGCGGCCAATCATGCCGTGACTGCGCATCATGGTGCGACGCTCGTCCATGGACAGCATGTACCAGTTGTCATTCAGCTCACGTTTTTTGTTCATTGGATAGAAGCAGATGTATTGTCGTTGTGGCAGAACAGGTTTCAGACGGGCGATAATATCCGGATTCTGCATCGGGTCTTCGCCTTCTTTGCCAAGATAGTTGCTCAGTTCCACTACACTGACGTATGAATACGATTTGGTTGTGTATTGGGCAAACATCGTTTTGTTAAACGCGTTCTCAACAGCCTTCAGATCCTCCAGCGTTTCACGCAGGTGCATCATGACGAGGTCTGCTTTTTGACCTACAACCGTATATACAACAGTACTTCCTTTGGATGAATCCTCGACTTCTTTCCATTCTTTCCAGAATTCCTGAAGCTCGTCCAGTGCTACAGCGCGTTCTTCATCATCTGCTGCTTTCCAGGCGGCCCAGTTAATCGAGCGAAAATCATGCAGGGCATACCAGCCCTCCAGTGTTGATGCGGCTTCGTTCATTGGTTGTGTTCCTCCTGCAAGGTATATTTCCAAATCCCTATAAGAGGTTGTTCAAAAAGTCCGCTTTTGATTACGAATCATGCCTGGTGGCATCTTCAGCGTCGAATATGGCATTCAGCCGAAATAAGTGGGAGGCTTACGAAGTATGTTTCCTTAGGAAACATTGTAGCTGCTCACGTAGCTCTATCTACGCTCCGCTGCTCCATTTCTAACTTCATTCCATCTTCTCGGTACTGAAAACCAGTCTTTTTGAACACGCACTATAAGGGACGGGTGATTGCTTTATCGTTTACATTGTATCCCAACATGAAGCAGAAGGGCAAATGAACAGAGTATAAATATAGGGAAATTTGTCCAGAAAGTTCGTTGCTTCGCCACATTTTTTGCGGTACACTAACTACTATCTAGAAGTGAAACCTGAATGTGTGAAAGAAGAGGTGAATGTCGCCCGATGCAATTTATACCTGTGTTGGTATTGATGGTATTATTTTTCGTTATGATGTTTGGTATCGGTTTCATTCTGAACATGCTGATGAAGACAACCTGGTTTCCTTCCTATCTGTTCATTATTGTAATTCTGCCTATTGTTGTGTACTCTCTATGGGATCAGTCGTCATCTCTGATGTCACATCTGGGTTCTTTCCAGCTTGTAGACTATATGACGGGCATCGCTGGACTGGCTGGTGCGATAATCAGTGGCTGGACGATCCAGAAGTTGCGTTTGGGTGGGTACAGAATGTTTTAGATTGTTGGGAAAGAGGTAACACATGCCACTGTAATCGCGTGAAAGTCTTGTCTTTGTCGTAAACGCTTACGAGTACAAAGGGAAGGCTTTTTTGCTATTCATTTATATTATAAGGATTATTGTACACTTGTACTTCATATACATCTGGAGAACATTCTCTTTAGATATTCCCTTGTATTCTGCGGCTACAGCTTTTATAGTATTCTAGCGGCTCTCGACATTTTATTTTAGAAATTTGCTGAATTCGGCGAAAACGTGAATGATGTCGACCTAGGACGAAACGGAACGAGAACAGGCCATCTTTTTAACTGTTTTTGAGCATTTGAGGATCAGACATTTATGATAGAATAGATAAACATACTTTTGGGGAGAAGGAGATCAGGCTATGCGCATGAAGAATCTGCACCATTATACTGAACATCATCGCTACTGCGTATACAGGGAGTTTGGACTTAGCGCCCTGGATGACCGTATGCTTACAGGAGCATATCAGCCCATGGTAGGTGCTTTTGCGGTTGGCTTGTATCGGCTGTTGTTTCAGCATCTTCCCGGTGAACAGGTCGGTTATTCGCCGCTTGAACAGCAACGGAGGCTGTTCATGACGCTTGGCTTGGAGCCAAGTGAGAAAGGGCGCAAATATTTGTTAGAGCAGACATCCAAGCTTGAGGCAGTGGGACTACTTCAGACTTCACGGCTATATATACCGGAAAATGATGATTACATCTACGAATATGAGTTGCAACCGCCGCTCTCTCCGGCAGAGTTTTTCCGGACACAGCATTTGACACTGTTGCTTCGTGACAAGATAGGCAAATTCGCCGTACTTTCCCTGCGTTCCGGTTTCTCGGCAGTGGAAAATGGGGACGCGCCTTATCCGGCAGCCAATAAAGAGAATATTTCCGTTCCCTTTTACGATATATTTGAATTGAATACCCATGTGATTGATTACGAGTTGGAGCAAGCATTGTCGGAAGTATCAACTACGGCCCAACGGACAGGCACGAATGATGTAGCGGAAGAAAATAGTTTGAACTATGCCGACATTATTTTGCGTTTTCCGCGGGAGTCCGTCAATCGCCGTCATGTAGAACAGCTACGGTTCGATCATGAACAACTGGGCATTGTAAATTATGTAGTGAACAAGTTTAATCTCAGTGTGCAGGATGTATGCCGACTGCTGGACGAAGATGATATCTTCAGTCCGCAGGGCCAGCTGATTTTGGATGATCTCCAGCATAAGGCGAGCATGCAGTTCAGGCAGACGAAGAAGCGTCATGAGCAACAGACCGTACAGGCGGCCAAGGTAGTGGCACTGAGACAGCATATGGAGGAGCCTGAGCGGAAAGAAGACTCCGGTGAACCACCTGTTGAGCATGGAGTACAGATGGAATACTACGTCGAAGTACCTCCGCAATTTATGACCAAGTGTGATATTCATCAATATAATATGATGTTGCGTAATGAGCCATACACACGTCTGTTGCAGACATTTTTCCCGGGCGCAGTACCGGACAATCTGATCGATATATTTGAGAAAATTGATCTGAGTTACAAGTTGCCGGGTGAAGTCATCAATGTATTGATTCATTATTTGATGGCATTACTTGTATCCGGCGGAGAGCAGCGGATTAACCGTAACTTTGTTGAGGCAATTGCCTCCAACATGCTGCTCAAGCAGGTGAACTCATATGAGAAAGCTGTGCAATATATTCGTGATCAGGCCAAGGTCAAAGTCAAACAGGCTGCTGGTGCAGCTGGAACCCGTACCCGTACATACGGCAAAGGAACCAAAGCCAAGCCCGAAATTCCGATTGTACAAGACATAAGCACCGATGGGGACGCCGTATCCGAGGAAGAGTTCGAAGAGATGATGAGATTTGCCCAGCAGATGCAAGCGAGTAAGCAAAAAGGAACTTCTTAAATATTTATTATATAGCAAAAAGGCGAGTCTCCATTAATCGGGAGACTCGCCTTTTTGCTATATAAGTTGAACTGAAGCAACGTATTTTAGGTTTAATCATTTTTTTTATTATTTTTTAGAATATTTATCTAATCTAAACCACTGCTGAAATTCTTTTTGTGTGATTTTTTTTACAGGCTTAACTTTTTTGCTTCCTGTATCGTATCTGAAAAGAATCCATTGATCTGAAGGATACTCACTAATATAATCAATATTTTTTCCGTTCTTATGCCATAAAATTAGACCGGTGCTAATATAGTTGGTTGCCCGAGGGAGATAAATAAAACGGTCTTTCTTAGTATCGTACATTGCCAAAGTGCTTTTATCCGTACTGCCATAAGAAAATGCAATGATGTCTTCTTTTGGTGACCAATTATATGATGAAATGGTTTCTACATTTTGTTTACCTAATTTTTCAAGACGTTCGTTTATAATCGTGTACTTTCCTGTTTTAAGGTTCATGAGAATGAGGTTGCTACCAGCACTTTTTTCTACTTGGATAGTAATCCATTCATTCGATGGAGATTCAGCAACACTAGTTATATCCAATAATTTAACTTCAAAATCTCCCGTTTGTAGGGTGTGCTTTTCTTTACCATGAGTAACTACAATGGTGTCAATGATGTTTTGCTCAAAATCAGCAGCAACATCTAGCTTTAAGGTGTTCGCGGTTATCGTGATGTCGTCGCCTCTCCAGACAATTTTGTTTGAGCCTTTTGTTTTTTCAAACTTAGATATACTCTGGTATGTCGAAGAGTTCACAGATGTTGAGTTAGCAACAATATGTGCTATTTTATCTGAAGTATGAAGTGAAGATGATGCAGTTGATAACGTGCCTAAGCTACCTAAAACAATGACGCTTGATAATAAAACATTGGTGTATTTCATTATTATCTCTCCTTCATTTTGGGAAGGCGGTTACATGATGTGATTCCCTCCAGAACTATTCCAATCTTTGCTTATCATTATAAATTTGTAAAGATATGAAATCATAGAGATGATATGAAGTGAGATTTCAAAAAGGGTGATTAGTCCTGTAAGTAACAAAGATTGAATACATATTTATTTTATATTTATGTGGCCTTCTGACTCTCTCTGGTGTCTAATTCATTGTAAATCAAGAGGAGGTTCTTACCATGTCAGGAGCTCATGACACAAAACCTGTTTATCCGGATAAACAGGAAAGTATCACTAACTTTGAAAACACTTATGAGCTGTATCGTCAAAGATTTGCAACTACTTTTCCCTGAAATTTAACCCGATGGTTGCAGATGATTTGACTCAACAGGTGTTTTTAAAAGCAGTCGAGAATCTTCACCGATTCCAAGGGAAATCAAATTTATTTACATGGATATTCAAGATTGCTCAGAATACAGTGAAAAACGAATATCGAAGATTATCGCGAAAAAAAGAAACGCCGTTTGATTTTACGGGATATGAATCACAGTCGATCTCCCTTGAATTTACGAAGTATGTTGATTTTCGAATTGATATCGGAGTTGCGCTGAAAAAGTTAAATGAAACCGACCAGGAAATCATTGCATTACGCTTTTTTGTGGACTGCACATTGCTTGAAATTTCTAAGATTGTAGGGATGCGTGAGAGTGCAGTAAAGAACAGACTCTATAGAGCTTTGGAAAAACTTAAAAAGGAACTGAAAGAATGGGGAGGCGTTACGATCATGTCTATTCAAGATTTGATTTCAATTGTTAATAAGGGTGAAAACGAGGGATTGAACAATACGCCTAATAAAGTACACCATGATTTGTTCAATGAACTAAGTGATCATATTGAACGAATCTCGTTAAAGTACAATTATCACCCATCGCGAAAAGTAACGATTGAAGTATATCCTGATATGCCATCGTTTCACCAAGCGGTCGGAGAAGCAGATGCTCCGAATTGGTTCATGGGTACCTATGAAGGGAGTATTCTTAAAATTGTATCTCCATTAAATCCAGGACCGGAGCATACCTATCAATCGATTCTTAAAGGTACGGTTCACTTGTTCACCATGTGGCTAATAAGTGAAATCAATCCGAAGGCTCCGAAAGGGATAAGGCAAGGAATTGGTGGATATGAAGCCAAGCTGATGACTCAGGACTATATTGAAGGTACAACAGAAGAGGCTATTCACAATTTAGAGATCCCAACGTTCGAACAATTAGATAATGATACCTGGGATTTCGAAACGATGAAGGGTTTTCAGTTTTCGTTCCTATTTGTGGAGTTTGTTATTCAACGATATGGAATAGACCATTTAAACAAATTGATCCGTGACCCTCAGGATTTTAATGGTATCTTTCAATGTTCCGAGAAGGAATTGCATCAGAAGATGGTAGAGTTTATAAGTAAGTAACCCATACAAAAATGTATGTTGCCCGGGGGAAGAACCGGGCTTTTTTTAACGGGGTTATAGTTATGTTAAAGGTACTATCAATTAATTGGATTATTTTGTATAATGCATATAAAAAGAGGTTGTCTATGAATCCTATGGATGAATGTAAATAATACATATGGAGGTAATTAAGTTTGAAAACTCACTACTATTTCAGTTGGTTTAATCATTTTTTTCCTGAGAAGCTGGTCCATTGTTTGCAGGAGGATATACAAGACAGAAAATCGCTTGTTATGATTAGTGCTAATCCGTCTGGTTATAAAGATGAGCAAGTTAACTTTGATGATGTTTCTGAATGGACATGGTTGAATCAGGCTAATATTATTTTTGATGAATATCATTTCATTGATTACCGTATGCAGAAAGAAGATGCCCAGCGATTCATTCAGAACGCTTCTGTCATTTTTTTATGCGGTGGATATCCTGTTCTGCAGAACGAATTTTTGACGGAATATGAATTATCGGATGTTATTAAGAATAGCAATGCCATTATAATGGGTGCCAGCGCCGGTGCGTTAAACATGGCTGCAAAATGGTTAAGCTTGAATAACACTGATGAAGTTGAAACAAGTACTATTTATGATGGTATTGGCTTTGATCATTTTGCCTACGAATCTCATTCTCAACGCGATTACGCAATGTTTGTTCAAGGCTACCTGTTCCCCTTGTCTGAAGAGATTGATATTTATGCGGCAGAACAGGAGAGCGCTATACGTGTAAAGGACGGCAAAATAGAAATAATGGGACCTGTATATTTAATTTCCCACTCAAAGATTCAGAAGTTGGTTGAGACGCTCTAATTAGGGTGAGTGGCTGTGACCTTACATAAGTAATTCCTTTTGATGTATAAAATCATGGCTAATAGGCGAATTATCTCAGGTCTCCTTTCTATGAGTTTGTAAATAGATGCAATCTTAATATTCCTAGGACCTAAAGTCGGCAGGGTATCAGAGTGATCAGTTACTTATTTAAACTAGCGGACTGACAATAGGATCGTTGCAAAAATGCTAACGATCCTTTTTGGTATACCTTTACAGAAAGTAGAGAACACGAAAAATTATATTAGGATGATGAGCTCCTTATTAAGCTATCGTGCAGGATAGTTTAGCCATACAAGAAAAAATTAGCATTATGGGAGAAGGAGTAGCAGTATATTTCTGGAATATATTATTATTGGGAATTACTGAGATGGGATGTGTATAAGATGGACAAGCATTACCAAAACCTTCTGTTAGCTTTTGAAGAAGCAGAAAAGGCTAGAGATGAGGGTACTTTTCCTATCGGTGCAATTATTGTTGATGCAGATGGTTCAGTTGTAAGCCGAGGTAGGAACAGAGTTTTTTCAAGCTGTGATTCTACAGCTCACGCCGAAGTGGACGCTATAAGAAGAGCCGGAAATGTGATACTTCATCTTGAGAGCAAGAAATTTATTCCTAAGAACGAACTTACCTTATATACTACCTGTGAGCCTTGTCCCATGTGCACAGGTACAATCGTATTGTCTTTGATTAAAAAAGTGGTTTGGGCTGCAAATGATAAGGATATAGGTGCATTTAAAAAATTCAAGGAATTAAATAGCGAATTACCTATTTATAATGATCTGTTCCACGACATCGAGTTTGTTGCAGCCCCTTACAGAGATTTAGAATTGAGACAAAGAAAAATGTTAGCAGAATGGAACAACAGCCGTGGGTATACCGATAATCATTGGAATGATGAATTAGTAAATGAAATTGTTCAATAATAAATGAAACTTTGCGCCTGATGTATTAAGCTAACGGGAAACGTTAGCTCAATAACAACAAGAAAGCAGCTGATCATTGTGATTGGCTGCTTTTACTCAACTAACGGGAAGTTTTGCTGAATAGATCTGCTGAGTATGTGGAGCATCTGGCCTCTCACGGTTGGTTGCGGACAAGAAAGTTAAAAATCGTAAGGTAAAGGAGAAGTCTGGCAGATATGATTGCGATTAAAAACTACCCATGACGCATATGCGTCATGGGTAGTTTTTAATCATTTCCATACGTTCAGGAGGGGGCCGTGTGAAATAGCGATGTCCTAATCACTTCGTTGGACAGACAGAGTTTTGTGTAAAAACGGCCACCATCCGGGAACGGCTATTCTTCGTATACATTTCCGAACTGACTTACTTGACCGGCCCCATCCAGGTTGAAATCGTCTTCTGCTGGTGCGGCAACGGCGGTTTCAACTTCCCGTTATCGATCAAATGCTTCAAAATATAAGCGACAAGCCGGCCTCCGCCGGTGTTGCCTCTCACCATGTAAGCAAGCTGCGGCTCCAAATGCTTCGGCTGATTTTGCAGGAACAGCTTGAGCATTTTATCGTAGAGCTTGCCGACAGCAGGTGCATACAGAGCGGACAAATCCGACATTGCCTTGTTCAACCGATCCAACGTTTGCGGAGAGTCGATCCAAACCGCATTGAACTTGTACCCCTCCTCCGTCTTGCGGATGTACCCCTTCTCCAGCAGGAACGAATATTGCTCGCTGTTCTCTTCGTTGTCGGGCAGTTCTCCTTGTTGGAACGCATGACAAACCTCGACATTCCGGTATTCCAAGGAACGCCAATCCACCTGGCGGTCGCTCCAGTACGTATTGAATTGCCACAAGTATAAGGGGCTGTCTTCGACGTAGCGGAGCGACGGACCGAAGGTGATGTAACTACTCAAATCAAAACCCGGATCGGCATTGCTGCTCGTGTTCAACGCCGCATAGGCAATATATTGACCTCCGTCCTTTCGCATTGGTGCGACCGCATCGAAGTTGTCGCCCGCCGGCATGCTCCGCCAAGATTGCTCCTCGACGTTCTTGGGCAGCAAGGTCCAGAGCAGGAAGTTATAGTCGCCGTCCGGAACGTACACTCCGCTATCCTCGACTTGCTGGCGAACTTCCATTAACGCGTCGAAATGAACATCGGCCACTTCGGCGGCGCAATCTTGCCAAAATTGATGACCGGCTACGGCCAACTCGAAGAGGTCCCAGACGATGGTATTGCTTTGATATTTGCCGGGAGAGGTTTGGGTGAGAAAATTGTAATCGGCCAGGTGCCGGACTTCACCTTCCAGTAAAGACGGCGGCATTCCTAGCTCCTCCGCGATTTGATGTACGGTACGCGCCTTGTGATAAGCCGCGTAAACGATATTTTGCGCCAAGGCGCGTCCAAGAAAATCGTTGGTTTCGCCCAGGCTGCCGGCCGAACCGGAATGGCCCATTTCCCCCATGCTGACCGGATTGACACTTAAAGTTCCTGTTGCACGCATACGTTTCATCCCTTTCCGTAACTTCTTTTTGGCCTCGCTCAAATGCCACTTCACCGTGTTGACAGGAATGTTCAGAGCAATCGCGATATCGCCGATTTTAAGCTCGTCGTAGTAATGCATGACCACGATCCGGCGATGGATGTCGGACAGAAACGCGACTTCTCGACGGAGCTCGCGGTAAGCTTCGGTTACCAGCAGCCGGTCAAGCGGCTCCCGAGAAGGGGCGGCCGACAGTTCGGACATACCGTTGATTTCGATCGCTTGGGGAGCGTGCGCACGCTTTTTCAACCAATTCACCCAAGTGTATCGGGCAACCGTCCAGACGTAAGCGTCAAGGCTTCTAATGTCCCGCACCCCAGAGAAGGATTTTAACAACTGCAACATAATCTCCTGAGCCAGATCCTCCGCCTCGGCCCGCTGCTTGACCCGGTTTAACGCAAAACCGAAAATCGGTTTGACATAGCTCCGAATTGCTTCCGCTGCTTCTTTTCCGTTTTTACCAATTGAATCCATCTTTTGCCTCCATAGTTGCATCTGTAATTCCTGACAATTATATAGTGTGCCAGGCGAAATAAAGGTTGGGATTATTTTTTAAAAAATTTGGACGTCCTAACGGATCGCTCATACATGTATAATTACAAACATCAACATCATGAGTAGGTTATTTAAATGGTTAAAGAGACGTTATGAACTTTTTGTTAAACGAGATGAAGATTACTTTAGATGTAAAGGTCTCACTTTTAGTATATAAAGATACTTCTTTTCCGTTCAACTATGGGAGGATACAAACTAGGAGCACGAGCCGAAGTTCTTCTTCGGGTACTTGGGGTACTCCTTCGTTCCGTAGTGAACCAGGAGTGGTCTCGATTAATTATTCAAATGCATAATTGAGGTTCATTAAACTAACGGGAAACGTTAGCTTAATGCTCAAAGAATCAACGTAATCAACTGCGGTTTACAACTAACGGATGACAATAGGGATCGTTGCAAAATGCTAAGGATCCTTATGGGTATACCTTTAGGGGGATGTACTCCAGAAAATACGGACAAAAAAAAGCCCAAAAGGGCTACTTCCATAATTGTCATAATAAACTTTTCCTAGCACTCTCGTTGGTAAAAGAAATTATTTCCTTTAACTTTCCCTTGTAGGAGTATGAGTAGCAACTTTCCATTTACCTTCCTCATAGGTTAAAGTTATTTTTGCAGAGAGCGACCCCTCATTGGCACGATACTTACTGACCTCTATGGCAATGTTATTATCTGATTCATTCTCCTGCTTTTCAATTTTCAGTAAAATCCCTTTTAGCGTATTATCAGACCGTTCAGACTGTCCTTCTTCAATCAATTCTTCATAGGTTAGGTTATAAATTTTTACGTTATATTTGCTGTGAAGGTAATCCTCAATGCTTTTCTTATCAGAATCCTTTAATGGAATTCCTTTATCAAAATCTAATGAGATATACTCCATGTTTTCATTAAGAGCCGTATCTGTTGAAATTAACTCCTCCAACGCCATACGATAAGGTTCACCTGGTTCATTCTGCTGACTAGAGCCAGTAACACCACCTGCGCAAGCTGATAGTAAAAATAACGCTACAACACTGAGAATAAAATGCATTTTCTTTAACTTTATGACAATACCCTCCTTGGTACTCGTTTCCTAAATAAACGTAATGATAACGAGAAATGTTGGATTTCAGTTTAAAAAGCAGTCCAATTTGATCTGCCTAATTAAGCTAGCGAGTAGGTTAACGGCAAGGATCGTCTGTGGGCAGAACTGTAATATCAGCAGAATTTATGAGTTTAATAGGGGATAATGATTACTTATTATTCCATTTATATGCTACTCTCTTTTTATTCCATAGTTTTCTTAACGGAGAAATGGAAATTTAAATGTTGGGGGTAATTGCTTGCTTCTATCCGAACGATTGCCAATTGCAGCAAGTCTGTACCCTGAGGAACCTGCGTTAATGAGACATGGGCAAACGATGAGTTATGGGGAGCTTTACGGTCTGGTTGAAAGATTCAGTCATACCCTGTATGTTGAAGGACTCCGGGCCGGTGATCGTATTGCCCTTTTAGGTGATCCAGATCCCCAGCTCGTTGTTGCGTTTTATGCAGCAGTTGGGATCGGCGCTATACCACTCGTTCCTTCTCCTATGCTAACAGTACCTGAACTCGCTGCCATATTTCAGGATGCAGAACCACATATGGTTATTCATGATGACCAACATGCTAAAGTAGCTATTGCCACGGTAAAGCTTCTTGGGTATTGTCCAAAACTGTTCACGATAGACGAAGAAGGGACGAATAACAGTTCGCTCGCTGCTCTTTTACAGCAGGAACCTGCGTTCTCTCCAAAAGACCATTCCAAACGAAGTGTAGACGATACGGCAGTCCTGATTTATACGGGTGGGACAACTGGTCGACCAAAAGGGGTCATGCATTCGCATCGTGGTATGGCTGCTTGGAATCAACTTACGCCTTCTGCAGGCTTCGGTCATGATCTCAAGCGTCGTGTGTTAGTGCTCAACTTATCCCATCTGGTGGGTCAGTTCCAGTTGTGGGCGACCATGGCTGCTGGAGGCTGTCTTGTATTTCTAGATGAATACCCAGCGGATGTACACCGCATTATGGAAGCTATTGAACGTGATCAGATTACACAACTCAGCACAGTAGGCCAACTGCTTCGTGATCTTACCCGCGAGGCATCCGTAGGAGGTAGAAACTTGAAGAGTCTATCGCTTATTGGCTGCGGAGGGTCCATTATTTCCCCGGATACACTACAGGAGGTCGTATCGCAATTTCCTGAAGTTATCATTGTGAACAACTACTCACAAGCGGAATGTGGAATGTCCATAAGCCGCCTTTTTCCTGTTCAGCATATGGGCGATCCTCATCGCCTTCGATCCGTAGGTCGTCCTGCTGACTTGGCTGCCCAGGGTGAGCAGGCCTTTGAAGTTCGGATATTAGATACGGACGGAAGTGAGACAGTTACGGGCGAGGCTGGAGAAATCGTTGTTCGAGGTCAACAGACCATGCTGGGGTATTGGCGCCAGTTGGAGGTTACTGCCGAGACCATGTCCGATGGCTGGATTCGAACTGGGGATGTCGGTTGTCTGGATGCCGAAGGTTACCTTTATGTGTTTGATCGCTTGAAGGATATGGTTATTGTGGGCGGTTCCAATGTGTTCTGTGCCGAAGTGGAGCATGTTATTGTGAGCCATGAGTCGGTAAGCGAGGCGGCCGTAATCGGATATCCTCATCCCGATGAAGGCGAGGAACTTGTCGCTTTCATCGTGTTACGGGACGATGAAAATATGGATCTGACGCGGGTGCGGACGTTTTGTGAGCCACACCTTGCTCCGTACAAATGGCCGACTCGACTGTTCATTGTGGATACTTTGCCCAGAACAGCCGTGGATAAAATAGACAAAAAGCAGTTGCGCAAGCATCTATCCTCAATTTCATCCGAAGGACTATGCTAACGGGAATGCTGTTTAATAGCTGTTGGGCAGAATAATTATTGTTAGATCAACAAAAACAGCCCTTCAACTTCCTTTTGGAAGTGAAGGGCTGTTTTTATCTCAACTGGTATGCAGGCGGGCACGAAAATACCTCGTAGTGTTACCTCAAAATCGTAGTGGCCTGATTACCCGCATAATCCTCAATGACCAGCTTCAAAGAGCTGTTGCTGGACGCTGGCGTGAAGGTCAGTTCACTCAGCTTTGTTCTTCCCCGAATGATATACGGGAATTTTTGCGATACGTAAGTGACTCCGAACTCGCGTGCCACCCCATTTTCATATACATAGATCTTGTACCAGTCCTCCAGATCCGGGAGGGCCAATGTGTACTTTCCATCTTTTACCGTGACCTTTTCCTTGACGTATGGTGTAATCTGAAGATCTGCGAGCTGTCCGGTATGGGTAACCGGATTCTGCCCGCCAATGGCGATGTTCAGCACGTAATGTTCACCATTGGTCGGAAGTCCGGTCAGGACGGCAGATTGTTTTCCTTTTTTGACCTGAATCGACTTGGTGAAGGGTTCTTTTGTGTATTCTGTTTCTAGTGTGAGCTGAATTGACTCGTTACCTTTGTCTTTATTTTTATTCTTGTCTTTACCGGTATTCTTATCTTTATCTGTGCCCGTATCTTTCGCTTTCTTCGGGTTTTTCCAGCTTACAATAGCATCGCCATTCTTTTTGAATTTCACATCAATATCCTGAACGGCTGCATTCAGATCGTAAGGCAGGACGGTTGCTTCACTTTCGGTACCATCTGCACCAACCGCACGGATAGACAGTTCACCAGATGGCTGTTTTAGCGATTTGATATAAAAAGTGGAATCATACACGCCGCCTACATAGGCGCCATTTTCATATAAATTGTATTGTTTGACCTCTGAATAGTCCTTCATGTCCCATGCAACAACCAGTTCGTCGGTGTTGGTCAGTGCCTTGGCAATATGGAATCCTGTCGGTGCATCCGGTACAGCCGCTGAACCGTCGAACATGCGGATCTCGCCAATATTCATCTGGTAATTCTCAATCGCTTTGCCATTCGGGTCAAAAGATAACCCCATAGCGGCAATGGTTTTTCCATGATAGGCGCTCAAATCCAGCGAAGTTGTCTTCCAGCCTTCCGTTTGCTGGCCTGACTGAGGCACTTCCACATTGACCACGTTGGATGGATCATCTTCGAAGATCAGCCCAACATGTAGGGAAGAAGCATCGCTGGTAGACGGTTTGTTATACGTCAGCTCCAGTTTCGATTGTCCGTTGACGGACAGGTCGGTTTTGTAGAGGCGAAGGAAGTTCTCCGCGTTCAGTGTACCGTTCACCACGAGAGAGCTGCCGCCATTAAACGCGCCAATGGAGTCATAGTTGTACCGTGCGCCTTTCTCGTAAGAGGGACCGTAGTCAAAATCAACACTGAGCTTGTCGCCTTCGCTATCCATCCACCATTGCCAAGTGACAGGGATATCCTGAATGTTGATATTGGACCATTCTTTATCGTTCGAGACAGCACCGTCTTCATAATATTTCAGACCGTGCCCCGTATTGAAACTGGTTGCAAAATTGGAGCCGTTGATGACGGATCGCTCGGTAAGATAAGCGGCAATTCCATCCCAATTTGCACCGGAAGCATACACATCCGACAGATCGGCAGACGCATTACGACGTGCATCTGTCGGGTCTTGATTTGGACCAGACCACCAGGCACGATCACGTACAAAGGTCATCCACTGGTACTCATCTTCCGCACGATGATTGGTGCTGCCATCGCCCATCTCTTCATCCAGGGCGTTGTGGGTGAAGTCGGCACCCAGTGTCGCAATGCTATTCATCGGTTGACCGTTCTCATCCAGGTTATGGCGCAGGTCATAGGATTGCTTCCAGCGGCCGAATTTGTCATGTCCACCTTCGACACCAGCAAATACGGTTTCCAGTGGATCCAGTCCCAAGCTAAGGGCATGATCACGGGAATCGCGGAGCATCTTGTGGTTCCACACATAGTTCAGGAAGATGGAATCCGAGACTCTGCCGAGAACGGAATCCTGTACAAACGGGCTATTAAGCCCATTAAATTGGTTCTGGTATTGAATTTTACCTGTTGTATTGATGGTAGAATCATACCACTGAACGTACAGGCCTTTATCTCTTAGATATTTCATGAATTTCTTGTAGGAAGCGATATCTTCCGGGGCTACACCCCGGGCAACTTCTTCCTGATTGAAGAAATATCCATCGTAGTTGTAGTATTCTGCCATCTCGGCTAGTTTCTCGGCCACAGGGAAATTACCGTTTTCATCCTGGATCAGCATTTGTTTATAGGTTTGTGGCCCGCGGTCATTGTCCGAGAAAAAGATGTTAGCAATGGACTTAACGCCATTTTTGTGGGCTGCATTGGTGTAGGCCGGATTCGGAATGTTCAAAATGCCAAACTCGAAGTATTTCTCCGTCCACTCTTTACTCGGATCGTATAGCTCCTCAGGTACTCCCGCAGAGGCCATGCCGTGCCAATAGCTGTAGTAGTCTGTATATTGCCAATAATTGAAGAGGTACTGGCTGAATTCATTGGTATAAGGTGTGCTATCGAAGAATGCATTGCCGTAATCACCACTCATTGTGAATAGCTGGGTGTCCGGGCTAAGCTCAGGATAAGCCTGTGTAGCAGCGAACGCTTCATTACGGGGCTGCAAGGGAACATGGGCACGAAGCAGGTCACCATGAATATCACTTTCCGGTGTCCAGTTCAGAATCTGGGCTGAGGTGTATCCGTGTTGATAGGGCTGATTCACCCCTTTGGCACTTTCACCGGTGTAGGGGAGCGTGTCTCCGGCATAAATGGATGATGCAACAACTTGTCCAAGCAGAGCCGTAGTCAGGACCATGGCAGTGACCTTGGGAATGATGCCTTTTGCTTTGAGTTTGCGTGTCATGCTGTTCCTCCTTCAAGTGGAATGAATGTAAGGTATTCTTTTACACAAAGCTAAACTTATGGTTAACGATAGTGGATGAAAGCGTTTTTAAATAGGGTGAAATTAAAGAAACACAGATATAAACTAAAGAAAAGTTGCAGGTGACAAGTTAATGTCAGAAGCCTGATGATATAATTCAAGTCAGGAAACCAGCATCGGAGGGAACATGCGAATTGAAAATTGTTAGCGTTTACAATAATTTCTTCAAAAATAATATGTTTATGAAAATGCTCCTGATCTTCTCGATGATATCGATTGTCACGATCATTACATTGTCTTATATCATCTTCCTGTCGGTGTCCGACTCCACGATTCGCCGGGAACTGGCGATCCAGAAAGCGGCGATGGAACATGTGGACCGGTACATTCATCAGCAGTATGAATCGGTACAAAACATGGTGAGGGATATGCATCAGAATGAGGCGCTGTCCGCTAACATTACTTATCTGATGAATCATTCGTACGCTGAATATGTTCAGCACATGACCAATGGATATTATGCTAATCAGGATGACTATTCGGCCGATGTATTGAAACATTTTCAGAACATTATGGATCGTAATTCGCAGATTAACCAACTCATGTTGTATAGCGCTGAGCAGCAGGATCTGTCTACCTTTAATCAACACAAGCAGTTCCGCAAGCTGGACGCCAATGTAGCTCATTCCTATATTCCGGACGTGATGGCGATGGAAACGCCCAATATCAGTGCACCCAACTACTGGATTCGCAAAGAGATTAATCAATGGGACCCTGCGCTCTACTCCATCCGCGTACCGATTAACAATACACAGACTCTTCGGAATCTGGGCCAATTTCTTGTCTTCTTTGACTCAGAAGGAATCGGTAATGCGCTGGATAACTACGAGAGTAATCTCAAGGGAGACATCGTGGTGTTATCGGCGAAAGGGACAGTGTTATTTGACTCCAACAATCATTATTACGGGAAGAAGTATCCCTACGTGAATGTGGCCGATTCCCTGTTTGATCAGACGGATATGGATTCAATGAAAAAGGAGCAGAACATGTACGTCAACAAGTTTGTCTCCGCCGATCAGGGGTATGTGGTCATTGGCACCGTTCCGGTAGAAGAGATGGCTGAAACCTATGCGGGCATTCGCAATACCATTATCTCGATCAGTATCGTATGTATTTTGTTTGCCGTGCTGGTTCCGGCATTTTTCATTATTAACTTTGCCAAACGAACCCGTCGAATTATCCGCTTCACCCAAAAAGTGAAATATGGAAATTTGACGGCTCGCATCGACGATCCGCGAGATGATGAACTGGGGCAGATCTCACATAGCTTCAACGACATGCTGGATGAGCTGAATCTGTATATTGAACGGGTCTACAAAGCCGAGATCAAACAGAAGGAGACCGAGCTGGTCGCATTACAGGCGCGCATCAACCCTCATTTTCTCTACAATACGCTTGAAGTGATTCGGATGAGGGCGATATCCCAAGGGGCGAGAGATGTTGGCGAGATGATCTATAGTTTATCCGTATTGTTCAAGAGCCTGGTACAGCAAAAGAAAAATTATACGCTGAAGGATGAGATGGAAGCTTGCCGCTTGTATCTGGAATTATTCCGAATCCGCTACAAGGATATTTTCATATATACGATCCAGATCGATGCTGCATATTATCAACACCCTGTGGTCAAACTTTCGCTGCAACCTATCATTGAGAATTATGTTGTACACGGCATTCAGACAGAACGTTCGGATAACCGATTATCCATTGTTGTGGAAGAGACAGATGATGTGGTGCAAGTGGAAGTCAAAGATAATGGCAAAGGCATTGATCCGGCACGCCTGACGGAAATCCTTGAAGAACTGGAACGTCCTGAAGAGTCTGGTCAGATGTTCGGGCTGCGCAGTGTCCATAGTCGATTGCGCTTCCTGTATGGGCCAGAGTTCGGTATCACCATAGAGAGCACCCTCGGAGAAGGAACACGAATCAGGGTGCGTTATCCACATACAGAAGGGACAGGTGTGTAATATGTACAAGGTGTTTATTGTGGACGATGAGCCATTCATCATTGAAGGTTTATACGATATTGTGGATTGGTCTTCATTTGGTATGGAAATTGTGAGCCATGCAGGTAATGGGCAAGCAGCGTTACAGGCGCTCTCTTCTCAGCCTGTGGACATTCTGATTACGGATATATCCATGCCACTCATGAATGGTCTCGATCTGATTCGGGAAGCAAGGCGAGTGCAACCTGAGCTTAAGGTCATTATCCTCAGTGGTTTCAATGAGTTCGAATATCTGAAGGAAGGCATGCAATTGGGGATCGAAAACTATCTGCTCAAACCGATTAATGTAGAGGAACTGGAATCCACGCTGAGCAACACGGCGTCCAAGCTGGATCATACGGTATCACCTCAAGCCGATGATGCGTATGGCATCCAGATTCTGAAAGATAACATTCTTCATCGATGGCTTACGGGACAGATTGCAGCTACTGAATTTGAAGAACGTGCCCAGTTCATGAACCTTTCGCTGGATGCACCGGACGTTGCTGTGGCCATTCTGCGTGACAAAGGGCAAGTACCCGGCATGTTTGAACGTGTAGAAGAGATGCTGAGAGACAGACGCCATCTGAACGTATTTCATGATATCGATGGAGACATCGTCATTATTGCCAATATTCAGGGTACGAGTGACGAGGAACAGAAGTTGATGGATGGATTGCAGGCATTATCTGATGAGATAACCGTAACCCATCCGGCGGCACGCATTGGAGCAGGCAGATTGATGAAAGGGTTATACCATGCGCCGACCAGTTATGCGGAGGCCAAAAAAGCACTCCAGTATGTGATGATTTATCCCGACCTTAAAGTCATCGACCATGCCATGTTGGAAAGGTGCGGAAATTCAACGGCGACCTTTTTCATTGAATGGAGGGAGTATGCCAAACTCATTCTGTCCCGCAATACAGAACAACTTGCCGACCGGATTCGCATGGATTTTGAACAGCATCGCGATGGGCTTACACCTGGGGAGTTACAGAATACCGCATTGGAAGTTGTGATTCGCTTCAAAATGGAACTGGAGAGCATCAAACACTCGGATGAGTCTGCCATATACCAACAAGGGCTTCAACTTGTACTGGACAGTGGTACTTTTGATGAACTCGTGCGGGCGCTTCAGCAGGTTGGGTCGCAGACGATCCAATCCCTATTGCAGGATCTGAAAAATCCAATTGTGAACCAGGTGCTTCAGCATATCGACAAACACTACGCAGAAGAGCTCTCCTTGAAGCTGCTGGGTGCCCACTATCATCTGCATCCGGTCTATTTGGGACAATTGTTCCATAAGGAGACAGGGGAGACGTTTGCCGAATATATCAACAAATACCGGATTGAACGTGCGAAGGAGCAACTACGCAATTCCAATCTGAAGGTACATGAGATCGCCCGAAATGTGGGGTATTGGGAGACGGGGTATTTCTATAAACAGTTCCGCAAATATGTGGGGATTTCACCGACTGATTTCAAGGTGTTTGGTTAATTCGGTGACGGGTAGATCCAACCATGCGGACAGAGAGCCAAGAGACATATCGGGAACAGGAATGGCATGGTAGAAAATCATGGCATACGTTACCCGGCATGTCTCTTTCATGTAAGCGATTTATTTAAATAGGTACAAAAAAGTTGCCCAAGGACGATTTCTCTTTAATTTGTACCTCGAAAACTTAAGTTTATCTTCTTTTTGTAAATGCTTTCATTCGATAAGGTTAAAGCAGTTAGTAAGTAGAGCCTAAGGGAACACGAAAAGGGAGGATCAAAGAAATGAGTAAACAAAGAAAACGCTTCTCACTCGTTCTTGCATTGTTAATGGCCGTTACACTTGTTCTTAGTGCCTGTGGAGGAAGCAAAGATGCTTCAGAATCCGGGGGAGCTGGAGATGACGCGGTAGAGTTGATCTGGTATACCATTGGTACCCCTCAGAAAGACGTCAACAAAGTGATGGAAGAAGTGAGCAAGTATACCAAAGAGAAAATTAATGCCACGGTAACGATGAAGATGGTTGACTGGGGTGACTACCCGCAGAAAATGCAGGTTAACGTAGCATCCGGTGAGCCAATGGACATTCTGTTCACTTCTTCTGGTGGATTCGATTATGTACAAAATGCCAGAAAAGGTGCATTCCTTGAACTGGATGACCTGCTTGCTGAATACGGTCAGGATCTTACCAAGACCATTGATCCTGCATTCCTCAGCGGTTCCAAGGTAGATGGACACAATTACGGAATTCCAGCCAACAAAGAGTTGCCACAACAAGAGGTATGGCGCTTTAACCAAATGCTGGTTGATAAATACAAGTTGGACATCTCTGGCGTTCGTACGTTAGACAGTCTGGAGCCTCTGCTCAAAACAATTAAGGAAAACGAGGCGAGTGTAACACCATTTGCCATGGATAAAAACTATGTTCCTTACGTGCCTTATGACTATGTCATTCAGAATCTGCCAATGGCAATCAAGCTGGATACAACAGACTATAAGCTTGTAAACATACTGGAAACACCTGAAATGAAAGAAGCACTTACTACGATGCATAAATACTACAAGGCTGGTTATGTATCGGCAGAAGCGGCAACAACAGGTTCCACGAACGACCTGACAACATCGGGCAACTGGTTCCTGGATCGTGCACAGACTCAGCCGCTCGCGGACAATCAATGGTCTGCAAGTTACGGTTATCAAGTCGTTTCAACACCTGCAAGTGAAGCAATTATAACAAATACATCTGTACAAGGCTCCATTATGGCCATCTCGGCGAACTCGGAATATCCGGAGAAAGCGATGGAATTCCTGAACCTGCTGAATACAGATCCTGTGCTGCGTAATATGGTGGACTCCGGTATTGAGGGCACACACTACAAAAAAGTGGATGACACGCATATGGAAAATCTGCCTGAATCGAAAAACTACGATATGCCTTCATACTCCCTTGGGAACAACATGCTGCTCTATCTGAACAGCAATGACCCGGATAACAAATGGGATGAGTTCAAGAAGTTTAACGCTGAAGGTGTCAATTCCCCGATCCTCAGCTTTAACTTTGATGCAAGCAATGTATCGTCCGAACTGACGGCGGTACAGAACGTGAAAGAGCAATATTGGGCAGCACTGATGACAGGTACACTGGACCCGGCAGCCAATCTGGATCAAGTGATTGAGAAGTTCAATCAAGCCGGACTGGAGAAAGTAATGGCTGAAGCCCAAAGCCAGCTGGATGCCTGGAGAGCGGAAAACAAGTAACAGTACATCGTAAGGATCGGGCGGCTGCTTATCGCGTCCGGTCCTTTTTCATTCAAGCCTGAAGGAGGATCTCCACAATGACTACATTTTTGAAAAACCTGATTAGAAACCGAGTCATGCTGCTCATGGTGCTGCCAGGCGCCATCTGGTTCTTCTTCTTCTCCTACTTGCCACTCGTGGGTACAGTGGCTGCTTTCAAAGAATATCGGTTCAGCCGTGAAGGGTTCTGGGCAAGTCTGATGAAGAGTGAATGGGTTGGCTGGGACAATTTCAAATTCCTGTTCAGCACAAGTGACGCATGGCTCATTACACGCAACACCCTCTTTTATAACATCGCCATTATCTTCCTGGGACTGGTATTTGCTGTAGCATTGGCAATCCTGCTCTCGGAACTAGTGAATAAACGACTCGCCAAACTGTATCAAACCGGCATGTTTCTGCCGTATTTTCTCTCCTGGGTTATCGTTGGTTACTTCGCATTCAGCTTCTTGAGCATGGACCGCGGGATGTTGAATCAGATTATCGGCTGGTTTGGGATGGAACCAATTCAGTGGTACTCCGAGGCGAAATATTGGCCGTATATTCTGGTATTCGTAGCGTTATGGAAAACCATAGGTTATAGCAGTGTTGTCTATCTGGCTTCCATACTGGGGATTGATAAATCACTGTATGAAGCAGCCATGATTGATGGAGCAAGCAAATGGCAGCAGATTCGCAATATTACGATTCCGTTGCTGTCGCCCATCATCACGATTATGACCTTGCTGGCCGTAGGCCGCATTTTCTATGCCGACTTTGGACTCTTTTATCAGGTGCCAAGGGATTCGGGTACGCTTTATTCCGTGACCAATGTTATTGATACGTATGTATATCGAGGTTTGAAAACTAGTGGTGAGATCGGCATGAGTACAGCAGCGGGATTGTATCAATCCGTGGTGGGCTTTGTGCTTGTTATTATCTCCAACTATGTTGTTCGCAAAGTAGATAAAGACAGCAGCCTATTCTAGGACAGTGAAAGGAGTGAACCACTATGGCTCAAGCAGGGCTTGTTAAAAAACGCGACTTCCACCACGTATCCAACGGATGGAACGTGATCATGAACATTATCGCCGGTCTATTCGCTCTAATCTGTGTATTTCCTTTCATATTTGTAGTTATCATCTCGTTTACAGACGAGAAAGCACTGGCCCGTGATGGGTATCGTCTGATTCCGGCAGAATGGAGTCTCGCGGCATATCAGTTTGTCTGGCAGAGTGGGGACACGCTGCTGCGGGCGTATGGAGTTACCATTCTGGTGACGGTACTCGGTACCATTATCAGTTTGATTCTCATGTCACTGTATGCGTATGCGGTTTCCCGCAAGAGCTTCAGATATCGGAGATTTTTCTCCATCTTTGCAATTCTTACCATGCTGTTCAACGGCGGGATGATTCCAACCTATATGGTCGTATCCCAGCTGCTTGGGTTGAAAGATACGTTATGGGCACTGATTCTGCCGCTGGCGATGAACGCCTTCTATATTATGATCCTGCGTACATTCTACTCCACCAGTGTACCGGATGCAGTCATTGAATCGGCGAAGATTGATGGCGCCGGTGAGTTCTATACCTTTATGAAAATCGTGGTTCCACTCTCCTTGCCGGGACTGGCAACCATCGGGTTGTTCAGTACACTCGGTTACTGGAATGATTGGTTCAATGCGCTGTTATACATCGATAATCCGAATCTGGTACCACTGCAATCTATGTTAATGCGGATTGAGTCGAGTATCCAATTTATCCAGCAGAACTCTGCTAACAGTTCGATGAGTCTGGCAGCCATGCAGTCCATTCCGCAGGATACGTCCCGAATGGCGATGGTTGTGCTTGCTACGTTGCCGATTATATTCGCTTATCCGTTCTTCCAGCGTTATTTTGTACAGGGTCTGACGGTGGGCGCGGTCAAAGAATAACCGGATCACGTTATAGGATTGGAGAGATGCAGATTGATGACTTATAAGGACCAAAGCAAATCCGTAGAGGAACGGGTACAACACCTGCTTAGCCTGATGACTACGGAAGAAAAGGTAGGTCAACTTACGCAGCCATTTGGCTGGCAGACCTATACGAATGATCAAGGGAACATCACGTTAAACGAATCCTTTAAACAGCAAGTGGAAAATGGGGGCATCGGCTCCCTCTATGGTGCACTTCGCGCAGATCCGTGGACGGGCGTTACGCTGGAAAATGGACTATCCGCCAGAGAAGGCGCTGAGGCGGTCAATCTGATTCAACGTTATGCAATAGAACATTCCAGACTGGGGATTCCCATTCTGATCGGGGAAGAGTGCTCGCATGGTCATATGGCTATTGACGGAACGGTCTATCCTGTCCCTCTTTTACTGGGGAGCACCTGGAATGTGGATCTGTATCGGGAGATGTGCCGGGCAGTAGCACGGGAGACACGTGCTCAAGGTGGTGCGGTCACCTATTCTCCGGTACTGGATGTTGTGCGTGATCCGCGCTGGGGACGTACGGAGGAATGTTTCGGTGAAGATCCGTTTCTCATTGGAGAGCTGGCAGTTGCTTCCGTAGAAGGGCTTCAGGGTGAAAGTCTTGACCGTGGAGATACAGTAGCGGCAACGCTGAAACATTTTGTTGGTTATGGCAGCTCAGAAGGCGGACGTAATGCAGGGCCTGTACATATGGGCTGGCGCGAGCTGCTGGAAGTGGATCTCTATCCATTCCGCAAAGCGGTGGAAGCGGGCGCTGCGTCGATCATGCCAGCATATAACGAAATTGATGGCACGCCTTGCACCGTGAATACGGAATTGCTGGAAGATGTTTTGCGTAAGGATTGGGGCTTTGACGGTCTGGTCATTACGGATTGTGGTGCGATCAACATGCTAGCAAGTGGGCATGATGTCGCGGCAGATGGAATGGAAGCTTCCGTACAGGCGATTGAGGCAGGCATCGATATGGAAATGTCCGGTGAGATGTTTGGGCAATATCTGGTGCAGGCGGTGGCAGAAGGCAAACTTGATATGCAGGTTCTGGATCAGGCTACCTCTCGCGTGCTGGCCTTGAAGTTCAGACTGGGCTTATTCGAACATCCTTATGTGGATGCCGATCGGGCAGCAGAAGTAATTGGAAGTGAAGCGCATATTCAACTGGCACGCCAGTTGGCTGCGGAAGGGGTTGTACTTCTCAAAAATGAGGCTGACACGTTACCTCTCTCGTTAGCAAATGTGGGCCGGATTGCCGTGATCGGCCCAAATGCGGATCAGGCCTACAATCAACTGGGCGATTACACATCTCCGCAACCGAAGTCGAAAGTGGCGACGGTACTAGATGGGATTCGCATTAAGCTGGCTAATCATGTGGATGGGCAAACGGAGAAGAGTTCTGTTGGTGCTTTGACTGGTGACAGCAGTACAGATCAGGTTCTTTATGCACCAGGCTGCCGGATCAAAGGTGATTCGAAAGAAGGATTCGAGCGTGCGATCGAAGTTGCCAGTCAAGCGGATACGGTCATTATGGTGGTTGGCGGCTCAAGTGCACGTGACTTTGGAGAAGGAACAATTGATCTGAAGACGGGGGCTTCCAATGTGTCGGATAACTCCTGGAATGATATGGAGTGTGGCGAAGGGATCGACCGGATGACGTTGGATCTTGCCGGAGTACAGTTGGAACTTATTCAGGAGATTCACAAGCTCGGCAAAAAACTTGTCGTTGTTTACATTAATGGTCGTCCCATCACTGAACCTTGGGTGGATGAACATGCCGATGCAATTCTGGAGGCGTGGTATCCGGGTCAAGAGGGCGGTCGTGCCATTGCAGATATTTTATTCGGTGATGTGAATCCATCGGGTAAATTGACGATCTCCATTCCGAAGCATGTCGGTCAGTTACCGATCTACTATAACGGCAAACGGTCCCGAGGCAAAAGGTATTTGGAAGAGGATTTGGAGCCACGTTATGCATTTGGATACGGACTGAGTTATACCACATATGAGTACAGTGAACCGCAGTTGAGTGCTGCATCCATGACAGCTGGTGATATGGTTTCGGTATCGGTGAATGTGACCAACACTGGCCGTTATGCAGGTGCAGAAGTTGTACAGATGTACATCTCTGACATGGTCAGCTCACTAACTCGTCCGGCCAAGGAACTGAAGGGGTTTGCAAAAGTGAACCTGGAGCCAGGAGAGACACAGACCGTGGAATTCCGAATCGGAGCCGAGCAGCTGCAGTATATTGGTCGTGATTTGAAGCCTGTCGTTGAACCTGGACAATTCCATATTCATATCGGCAGCAGCGTAAACGATACGCAAATAGCCGAACTGACCGTAAGGGAGGCGTAAGACGATGGAACGTATCAGACGATTTATTCGCGAGTTGTCCGAACATCAGTGGCTGGAGCAAATACAGCTGCGCAGCTGGGGCATTACCCGCGCTTATTATAATGTGCCAGGACAGTATGAGGATCAGGGTGAGTACCCGGAAGGCCAAGATTTTGATCGTTTTCCGAGTAAACAGGGTACGACTTATTTCTTTAGAACACGTTTGGAGATTCCTGCTACATGGCAGCAAACACCTTATGGGCTTGTATTTGAGACAGGCGGAGAAGGCTTGCTTCGGGTAAATGGGCACTCTTATCAGGGTCTGGACCGCAATCATACCTACGTCACGCTTGATCCATCCAAAGTCGGAAACGCTCCAGAACTGGAGATCGAGATGTTTGATCCGGTACCTGAACCTGTAGACCCGTTGAATCAACAGGCGGTTATTCAGCCGCCAATCACATCAATTACGAGCTTGCTGGTGAGACCCAATGAAGCGGTTCGTAGTCTGATGTATACCGTCATTATTGTCCGTGATTCGGCTGTGTTGCTACCGGAAAGTGACTTTCGGCGGGTTCGCCTGTTAGAACTGGTGTATCGTGCGATGGATCAATTTGTAGGCATGTCAGCAGAAGAGATTGAGCAGGGAGAGGGTATTCGTCAGATTGAGAATAATCTGAAGCATCATGTGCGTGAGATTGGCGGAAACGCGGAAGGTCTGGAGCATATGGTGGGACAGTCCCATATTGATATTGCCTGGCTGTGGCCTGTACGTGAGACGGTACGCAAAACGAGCCGTACTTTCTCCACCGTGGATACACTCATGAATGAATATCCGGACTATGTTTATTCCCAGAGCCAACCCTTACTATATGCGTTTCTGAAGGAGCATGATCCCGAGCTGTACGCACGGGTGAAGCAGCGGATTGTAGAAGGCCGCTGGGAACTGGTTGGCGGCATGTGGGTTGAGCCGGATCTGAACATCCCAAGCGGGGAGTCCCTGATTCGCCAGATGTTATATGGTCAGCGTTTCTATATGGAGGAGTTTGGCAAGACATCACAGATTGAATGGTTGCCGGATACGTTTGGGTATTGTGCCTCCCTGCCACAGATTTTGAAGCATGGCAATGTGGAATATTTCATGACAACAAAGCTCGGATGGAACGACACAAATGTGTTTCCATACGATCTCTTCCACTGGGTGGGCATTGACGGCACACCGATCCTGTCCTACCTCAATCATGGTGTTAACGAGCATACGTTGCCGAAGGACATTCATGATCACTGGCAGTCCTACCGTGAGAAAGCGGCTCATCCGGAGCATATGCTTCTATACGGACACGGAGATGGCGGCGGTGGCGTAACACGCGAGATGCTGGAGTATGTGGATCGCGCAGACCTGATGGTAGGTCAGCCTGCGAGCCGATATAGCACAGCTGGAGCTTTCTTTGCCGGAATTGAAAAGGAGCAACCTGTACTTCCGAAGTGGCATGGCGATCTGTATCTGGAGTTACATCGGGGAACCTATACGACCCATGCGCGCAATAAGCGTAACAACCGGAAAGCGGAGGTTCTGTATCGAGAAGCTGAGCTGTGGAATACACTCGCTCTGCCAGATATGGAGGCAGATGCAGAAGCTGAAGTGCGTTCGAATCTGCATGAAGGCTGGAAATTAATTTTGCTGAATCAATTCCACGATATTATACCGGGATCGGCGATTACGGAGTCCTACGTCACTTCGAATGAGGAATATGTACAGGTATTTGAATTAGGCAGAACCGGACTGGATCAAGGCATTGCAGCATTGACAACGGGTATCAATACAGAGGGACCAGAAGGTTCAGTAGCCTATGTTGTATTCAACAGCCTGGGCTGGAAACGGAGTGCAGTCGTTCAACTTCCTGTGCAGGAGGGCTTGGATCGCTACGGCATCGATGAAGAAGACCAGCGCTTGCGGATGGATCGGGAGGATGGCAACATGTCTATTCTCGTGACAGACATTCCGGCGTTTGGATATAAGACGATTTGGCTGGTACCGGAAAATACAAGGGAAACGAATGTACGGGAAATGAAGAACCTTGCCGCACAAACAACCTTTAATGATACATGGGATACTGCCTTTTATCATGTGCAGTTCAACGAACGTGGGGAGATCACCCGTCTGTGGGATAAAACCGCAGAGCGTGAGATGCTGAAGCCGGGTGAACGAGGAAATCAACTTCACTTCTTCCACGATCGTCCAACGCTTTGGGATGCATGGGATATCGACAGTCGTTATGAAGAACAGATTGCTGGCGAAGTGGAACTTTTGGAGAAAAAGCTGGTGCTGGCGGGTTCAACGAAAGATGTCCTGCGCTTCCGCTGGAAGCTACATCAATCGGTGATTACACAAGATATCGTCTTTTATCATGACTCACGGCGAATTGATTTCCAGACACAGGTGAACTGGAACGAGAATCACAAACTTCTAAAAGTTGGTTTCCCGATTGATGTGGTGACCTCCAAGGCCACATTTGAAATTCCATTTGGCTCACTGGAACGCCCAACACATCGCAACACAAGCTGGGAACAAGCCCAGTATGAAGTCTGTGGACACCGCTTCGCGGATGTCTCCGAATATGGATACGGCGTGAGCATGCTCAACGACTGCAAGTACGGGTATGACGTGCAGGGCAGCACCATTCGTTTGTCCTTGCTGCGTGCACCGAAATGGCCTGATCGCACAGCCGATCTGGGAGAACATGAATTCACCTATTCCCTCTACCCTCACGACGGAGACTGGCGAACTGCACACACCGTACGTCAGGCTGCCGAGCTGAATCATGAGGTGACAGTACAGCAAGTGAAACAAGTGCAACAAAAGGGCCAGATACAACAAGAGCAGCAGATAGAGCAGGTGCAGCCAAGCACAGGGACTGGAGTCGATCCAATTGCAGATGCAACTGCAATTGCGGCACCTGTACGTCCAGCAACAGGCTCCTGGATTAACTTCAACAGTAGCCACGTGATTCTAGATACCGTCAAATTGGCAGAGGATGGGCACGGAACAGTCCTTCGTTTCTATGAATCATCAGGCAAACGCGAAAACATCACATTGCAATGGCCACATGCCTTTGAACAGGCGTATCACTCCAACGCACTGGAAGAACCGGTCCAACCACTGGCCCATACCAATGGCCAGATTACATTATCTTTTAAACCTTACCAAATACAAACCGTGTTACTGCGGTAAACCTTTTTGAAAATTTTTGAGCTATATATGTCCAGCTCTTTATTCACACGTTAACGGAGAGGACAGAAATAACCAGAAGAAGCGAAGCGTTCGCCTAAAAGCTTTCTGAAAGAAAGCTACATCGGAAGCATACGCTATCCCCAGATTTTACCCTTTAGAAAAGGGAATCAAAAAAATCTGGGGATAACAGCGATCGGAGGATATTTCTGACCGCGCAGTGGTCCCGTGTAAATTTTTTGTTTTATCCTGTATAGCTACACCATTCAATTTGTTTAAGGAGTTGCACTCATCCATGGAACAGTTCAGATTACCCAAAATACCCATGCCACCGGTTGCTTTGCCACAATCCATTCAGGCTGTGCTCGAAGAAGCAGAACAGAAACTGGCTCACCGACCAAAACTGCTTCAATTATTCAAAAACTGCTTCCCCAACACCATCGAAACAACAACCAAGTTGATGGAGGACGGTACGACTTTTGTTATCACAGGGGATATTCCGGCTTCATGGCTGCGTGATTCCGTGGAGCAGGTGGTACATTACATTCCGTTTGCAAAAGAAGACGAGGACCTGCAACGCATTATTGGCGGGCTGATCAAACGTCATATCCAGTATGTTCACATCGATCCATATGCCAATGCCTTCAATGAGACTGCTAACGACTGGCATTGGAACACCACGGACGAAACCAAGATGTCGCCTTGGGTGTGGGAACGCAAATTTGAGATTGACTCATTATGTTTTGTTGTACGTTTGGCGTATTTATATTGGAAGGAAACCGAGCTGACCGACATTTTCGATTCAAGCTTCAAGGCAGCGATGCGTAAAATTGTGGACCTGTTCAAAGTCGAACAGCATCACATGGAACAATCTCCATATCGCTTTACTCGTAATAACGGCATCCCAACAGATTCCCTGCGCAATCACGGAAAAGGTATGCCAGTCAACTACACGGGTATGATCTGGTCCGGTTTCCGTTCCAGTGATGATGCGTGTGATTTCCACTACAATATCCCTGGCAACATGTTCGCGGTTGTCGCTCTGCGTCAAATGCAGGAGTTTGCCGAGTGGGTGTTCCGGGATATGGAACTTTTGCAGGAATTGAAGGATCTGGAGCAGGATGTGGATCACGGCATTCAGTTGTACGGGATTTATCGTCATCCGGAATTTGGACCGATTTATGCGTACGAGACGGACGGTTATGGCAACCACTGTCTCATGGACGATGCGGGTACACCGGGACTTATGTCCATTCCATATCTGGGTTACGTCACAGCGGATGATCCGATCTACCAGAATACGCGCCGTTTTGCCCTGAGCAAAGAGAACCCGTTCTATTATGAAGGCAAGGTTGCCAAAGGGATTGGTAGCCCTCACACCCCACCAGATTACATCTGGCATATGGGATTGTCCATGCAAGGACTGACTGCGCAGTCTGCCGAGGAGAAACTGGAGATTATTCGCATGCTCGAAGCGACAGATGCAGATACGGGTTATATGCATGAAGGCTTCCACGCCGATGATCCAACGATTTTTACACGAAAATGGTTTGCATGGTCCAACAGCCTGTTCTCCCAGTTGGTCTATAAATCCATGAAGGATGGCCTGTTATGAGTATCCAACCTAATGATAAAAAGCTGATTATCTTCGCTGACTCTACGTTTCCTTTGGATGGTACTTTTCCAACTGAGCAGGCTCTGAATGCATGGAAAGCAGTAGAAGAGATCACCGTTGTAAACGCTGAAGAACTTGCAGAGGCTTTGAAGACCACAGCAGGTGAAGGATGTCTGGTGAATCTGCATGCACCCTATTTCCCTAAGTTCGCCTGGACGGAAATTGCAGCTTACCTGCATCAGGGCGGGAGCCTGATTAGTGTTGGTGGTGCGCCCTTCAAACGTCCGGTTCGATATGAAAATGGGGCATGGGTTGTAGAGTCCGAGCAGACCGCGTATCATCAGGAACTCTATATTCATGAGGCACTGAACGTATCTTCTGCCAATGTGCAATCGTACACTTCATCCGAACAGATCCCGCTTCTCACTGGGAAAGAGGGGCTGTTTGAGAAGGCAGATACATGGAATCTGGTTCCACATACAACCAAAACAAGTGATCTGCCCCACCAGATGGGGTCATCAGGACCGATGAGTACGCAGATTTATCCATTGCTTCGTGGCATGAGTAAAGACGGGCGCAGTGTCGCCGCTCCGGTCGTTCTGTGGGAAAACTCGCGCGGGACTTTCGTAGGTTCACGCTGGATGTTTGTACATCTGCCGCTGACCACCTCATTCTGGACGCAGGATGGCGCTGCCGAGATTGTGAAATGGGCGCAATTCTGTGCGCAAGGTGTAACTGAGTTATCCCTCAAAACGAATTATGCTTCGTATGAGCCAGATGAGCGGGCTATACTCACACTTCAAGGCCAGATTTTACAGCGAGCAGGGAACAGACTTACCGAGTCCGAGCTGTGGGCATTCGACATAACAGTCGAGCATGAAGATCGCACAAGTGGCACGACGGAGAAGGTATGGAGCCATCGACTGGAGATGGAACTTTCCGGTGAGCAGCGTTTCGAACGTATACTTCTCCCGGTATCCATTGAAAGTGGGCTGTATCGGATCGTATGCCAGGCGCAGGCTCCTGACGGTGAAGTTCGGACCTTGCGTCAAGGCTTCTGGGGACAGGATGCTGCACTGCTGGCAGAAGGGGAAGTGATTACCCGCAGCAGGGACTATTTTGTAAAAGACGGACGTCCTCTCCCAGTTGTGGGCATGACCTACATGACCTCCGACGTGGCACGGAAATTTCTGTTTTTGCCGAACGTAGATGTTTGGGATCGAGATATGGCTCAGATGGCGAAAGCAGGAATCAACTGGATTCGGACCGGAATCTGGACCGCCTATCGCAACATGATGCAGGTGGACGGACATATGGCAGAGGATGTGCTTCGTGCCATTGATGCATTTATTTTAACGGCAAAACGCCACGGCTTACAGGTCACATTCACCTTCTTCTCCTTTACACCGGAGACATGGGAAGGCACGAATCCGTATTTGGACCCGCAGAGTGTCGAGGCTCAGAAACGTTTCATCCGTAGCATCGTCAGTCGTCACACGCATACAACCCATGTGGACTGGGATCTGATTAATGAGCCATCGATGTTTGATCCGGTGCGCATCTTCTCCGCTGGCCCACGCTCGGCGAGGGATTCCTATGAACAGCAGGCTTATATCGCTTGGCTCCAACAGCGTCATGAGACGATTGAGGCGTTGCAGGAGGCATGGAACATGTCACCGAAGCAGCTTCCGAATTTTGCAGCCGCGGTGATTCCGGAGGCGGAAGAGATTAACTTTGATGTACAGGACATGCACAAGGCCAAAAAGGGAACACGCTGGCTCGATTACTGTCTCTTCTCTATGGAGATGCACAATGTTTGGGCTAGAGAGCTTGTAAGTACAATCAAGGATATAGTTCCCGATCATCTGGTCACAGTAGGACAAGACGAAGCCCTTGGTGCACAGCGTCCTTCGCCCTTCTTCTATGAACGTGAAGTGGATTATACAACGGTGCATTCCTGGTGGTTAAACGATGATCTGATCTGGGATGGCATTTTCGCTAAAACGCCACATAAACCAAATCTCATTCAGGAGACGGGCATCATGTATGTGGAAACCCCGGATGGACGAGCCAAACGTACGGAAGAAGAGCTTCGTGGCATTCTCGAATGCAAGTACGCCTATGCGTTCTCGACAGGCGGCGCAGGAGCGGTGCAATGGATCTGGAACACCAACTTTTATATGGATAATGCCAATGAGTCTCATATCGGAGCCTTGCGTGCAGATGGTACGGAGAAACCAGAGGCAGATGTGTCTTATGATTTTGGCCGATTCATGCATGGCATTCGTGATCTCTTTGAAGACCGCGAGCTGGAGGATATTGCAGTCGTGTTCCCGTATTCCAATGACTTCTCCAACCGTGCCCTGGCCTATGATGCTACAACAAAGCTGACTCGTGTAATGTCCTATGATCTGAAATTGCCATTCCGTGCGTTATCCGAATATCATCTGGAAGCGTTGGAGCAGCAGCCACCGAAACTGATCATCGTACCGAGTCCGCATAATATGGACAGCGATGCACTTCAACAATTGCTCACGTTTGCGGAGAAGACAGGTACAAGTCTGCTCATCACTGGACCACTGGGACTGGATGCATACTGGAAGGCAACTGACCGGGCAGATCATATTGTCGGCAAACGCAGTCTGGGTAACGTGCAGCGGGAAGAACTGCTGAATATTAATGGCGTGAATCACCGTGTGACCTATGGACGGCGTCGTATCGCCGAGGTGGCAAAGGAGACGTTGCTTCATGGGGATAAAGGTACAGCAGATGAAGTAACCGTTTTGCCTTTGGGTAAAGGGAAATTAATCTGGACTCCACTGCCGCTCGAGTTAAATGGACGGGACGAGCCACTTGCTGAATTGTATCGTTATGCAACCGAGATTTCGGGCATCGAACAGGAGTTGGAATGGATATCTGGCGGAGATATCGCAGGGATCTATGGCCGGAAGCTGAGTTTTCCAAAAGGAAATCTGTATGTATTTGTATCGGAATTTTCCTTGAACCATGAAGTTCACGTGAGAGATCAACGTACAGGTGTATCGTATTCGTTCCAATTGGAGAAAAATCGTTCGGTGCTGTTTGCGACAGATGCTTCCGGTAAGCTGAATGGCGTGTATCGCCCTGATGAGGTTGAGATTGTACAACAAGATGAAAGAGGTGGGATAACACGATGACCAAGAAAAAGAGAGCACATATTATTTCGCATACCCACTGGGATCGGGAATGGTACTTGCCGTATGAGAAGCATCATATGCGACTCATTCAGCTCGTCGATTCACTGTTGGATCAGCTGGATGAGGGATCGGACTATAAAAGCTTTTATTTGGATGGACAAACGATTATCATCGAAGATTATCTTCAGGTTCGACCGGAGCAGAAAGAACGACTGGAGAAGCATATCCGCAATGGGCGGATTGTGATTGGACCATGGTACATTTTGCAGGATGCGTTTCTGACGAGCGGAGAAGCCAATGTGCGCAACATGCAGGTTGGACATAAGGACGCCAAACGTTACGGCACCCCTTCGAAAATTGGTTACTTTCCCGATACATTTGGATTGGTCGGGCAGACTCCACAGCTGATGCAGCAATCAGGCATTGATAATGTGTTTTTTGGACGTGGTGTGAAGCCGACGGGATTTAACAATACGGTATCGGATGCCGGATATGAATCAAGCTTCTCGGAGCTGATGTGGGAAGGACCAGACGGATCAAAAGTGCTCGGCGTATTGTTTGCCAACTGGTACTCCAACGGAAATGAAGTTCCTGTAGACGAGGAATCGGCCCGCAAGTTCTGGGAAACCAAGCTTGCAGATGCCGAGAAATATGCATCGACCAATGAGTTGTTGTACATGAACGGATGTGATCACCAGCCGATTCAGCGAGATCTGCCAGAAGCGATTCGCATGGCTGAACAATTACATCCCGATATCGAGTTCATTCACTCGAATTTTCCAGATTATCTGGAGGCTCTGAGAGCATCTTCTGAACATGAGTTGTCCACGGTCAAAGGAGAACTGCGCAGCCAGCGTACCGATGGCTGGGGAACCTTGGTGAACACCGCCTCGGCTCGTGTGTATCTGAAACAGATGAACCAACTGGGCCAGACCATGCTGGAAAAGGTGGCTGAACCCCTGGCATCCTACGCCTATCTGCTTGGACATGCCTATCCACATGATCAACTGACGTATGCCTGGAAAACGCTGATGCAAAATCATCCGCATGACAGCATCTGTGGATGCAGTGTGGATGAGGTGCATCGCGAGATGGTGACACGGTTTGATAAGAGCCGTCATGTAGCAGAGGCTTTAATTGAAGAGATCACCAGCCAGATTGCTACAGCTGTCGATACCTCCATCTTTGAGCGTTACGGCGAAAATGCCCGGCCTGTTGTAGTGTTTAATACAACGGGGTGGGAACGCAGCGGTGTAGTTCAGATGGAACTGGACGCGACTCGGTTGTATTTCCGGGATGGACATACATTGGAGGAAATGGCGGCACAGATGAAAGCCGTTGACCTGTCAGATCGCATACTGGTAGATGAAGATGGTAATCACATTCCATGTACGGTGGAGGATCTGGGTCTGCAATTCGGCTATGATCTGCCGGATGATCGCTTCCGTCAGCCGTATAGCTGTCGGCGCGTTCGTATTCGTTTTGAAACAGAGAATGTGGCTGCATTTGGCCTGAAAACCTATGCATTGATCAACGTTGCGGATGATGCTAAGAGTGGTACTCCTTCGAAAACGACTTCGCTGTTGCGTGGTGAACGTGGTATGGAAAATCAATATATGATCGTCACGATTGCAGACAACGGTTCATTCACAATCACAGACAAACGAACAGGCCGGACTTACAAGGACCTTGGCGTATACGAAAATGTGGGTGATATCGGCAATGAATACATGTTCAAACAACCAGAGAATGAAGTTGCATCGACAACACACGAGCTTCAGGCCGAGATTCGGGTTCTTGAGGATACATCATACTTGGCCTCGTTTGAAGTTATTCATCATTGGGAAATACCGGAGTCAGCGGATGAGATGCTGGATCAGGAACAGCGAGAACTGATTTATTATCCACATCGCAAAGCCCAGCGTTCAACGAAGATGATTCCGCTCCAGATTCGCACGGTTGTATCCCTCAGTCGTAGTGGAAAAGGAGTGCAAATGGAAACAACCTTCAACAATCAGGCGAAGGATCATCGGGTGCGTTCTCTTTTCCCAACCGATCTGGTATCTGCTGTTCATCATGTGGATTCCATGTTCGAAATTGCAACACGTGATAACAAGCCTGCACCGGAGTGGCAAAATCCAAGCAATACACAGCATCAACAGAGTTTTGTAGATGTAAGTGAACAAGACGCAGGATTGGTCGTAGCCAATCTGGGTCTGAATGAATATGAAGTCCTTCAGGATGGACGCAACACCATCGCCGTGACGCTGCTTCGTGCGGTAGGCGAACTCGGAGACTGGGGTTTGTTCCCGACACCGGAAGCACAATGTCTTGGTGAACATACATTTCAGATCGAGATCACTCCGCATGATGGCAATGGTGCAGCATCAGGTGCATATATCGAGGCGTATCAGTTCCAGGTTCCTTGGACGCTGGCACAAACCGAAGTACACCCGGGTTATCTGACACCTAGCAACACACCGTTTGCATGGCAAGGAGACGGTTTAGCATTTTCTTCACTCAAGGTAAATGAAGATTCCGGTGATGTGATGCTCCGCTGGTTCAATATGACCACCGAATCTGCTACGTTGAAGTTTGCTGCATCGCAAGCGAATCCACAGCCATTCGAAACGGCATACAAAAGCAACATCCTGGAGGAAGAGGGCGAAAGGCTTATTGCCCGCAGCATAGAAGAGGCGTCGACATTATCATTTGCCAATAAAGAATGGACCATACAGACAGGCTCATGCGAGATCGTTACTGTCGGCTTGCGGCGCTAATAAAGGTTGTTCAAAAGGTCGAAAAACAGACTTTTGACCACGTAATAAAAGGTACAGGACTGCAGTGTGCTCTAAACTAGGCATTACGTACGGTGGTGGAAGGGTTACGCTATTTACCAGATCTATGAGTTGAGTTATTGGTTGTTTTTCTATAGAATGAACAGTAGAATTGCAAATGATCGAAAGTTCCTATGCCATCAAGATGGTCAGGGGTACACTTCATTGTTCATTCTATATTGAAACATTAAGGGGGCTTGAAGCCATGGAATCCTTGGGAGGACTGCTTCAGCAGCTGAACCCTGCCTTTCGTGAGCAATCGCGGCGGATTGCGGCGGAATTGATGGAAAATCCGTACGTACGCGAATTCCGCGCAGGTCATCCTGAACTGCAAGATGCACAGCTCATGACCGATCTGAGCAAGCTATTTCAGTACGCTAAAGACTCCAAGAACTGTGCGAATTGTCCGGGACTCGACAACTGCCCTAACGATTTTCAGGGCCACTTTTGCAAACTGGAAGTAGAACATTTTAACGGTAAACCCGAAATCATAGATATAAAAGCACCTTGTTCCAAACATATCGCCCGGCAAAATGAACATATCATTAAGCAACGAATTCGCAGTTTCTATGTGGACGAGCGTGCGCTCAGTGCCGGATACAACGATGTAGAGATTATGGGCAAGGATCGGATGCGTGCTCCGGCTGTGAATCAGGTGCTTCGGTATATTAGCGAGACCAAGGAGAACGGACTGTCTCCACAAGGACTGTTCCTGGAAGGGACATTCGGGACGGGTAAGACGTTTCTGATGTGTTATCTGCTGCATGAACTGGCGGTTGCAGGCCACACGGGTGTCATTATCTATATGCCTGACTTTGTGGAGGATCTGAAATCCATGATCAGTGAAGGAAACAAGCTGAAGGAAATGACGGATATTTTGAAAAGTTGTGATCTGCTCATCTTTGATGATATCGGGGCAGAGAATCTGAATCCTTGGGTACGAGATCATGTGATGGGGTCCATTCTGAACTATCGGATGAATCGCAAACCAACGTTCTATACTTCCAATTATAGTCTGGATGGGCTGGAGAAACATCTTAGCTTTACCAACCGGGACGGCGAGGAAATGAATAAAGGCCAGCGTCTCATGGACCGGATTCGTCCATTCGTGGATGTCATCTCCGTTCGGGGTGAGAATCAGCGCGGTAAACGTTGAACCGATCTAATTGAACGAAATGGTTCTGGACAAGGTTAATCTTCAAATCATTGGTGGAGCTTTTGATTTAGAAGCTGAGCTGATTGCAATCAAAAGCTAAAGTAGTCCCAAAAAAAGCCTGGCTTTCGCATTGTTGCGAAAACCGGGCTTTTCTGGTCCTGCGTAAGCCTGGAAGCATCCTATTCGGTGAGGAATTTGAAGATAACCATACCGAAAAAGATCACTGTCATCAGGCCGGCCATGCCGGCAACACCCGCGATCAGATCAAATAGATCGTTGCGGGGTTCCTCGTTCACATGTTCACGCGGGTCGCTGATCCGCACATTTGCATCCATGTTATTGCCTCCTTATGGGGAATACAGCTTGCCCGTATGGGGGCTGATACCGTAGTAATTTTAGTATACTTGGAAAAGAAAGCGTTTGTAAAGATTTTGCAGTTAGTATGCCACATCCTGTAATTGTGAAGATTTGATGTTGGGAAGATGAACATTGCAGCGTTCAATTCACAAGTTTGACGTACCTGTGTTATACTGGAAGTGTCGTTCACGACGTTACAGGTTAAAATAAACCGTAAGTATATATAAGGAGGACAATTTCATGGCTATTGTTAACGTATCCGATCAATCCTTCAACGCTGAAGTAGAAGGCGAAGGAACGGTTCTTGTTGATTTCTGGGCGCCTTGGTGTGGTCCTTGTAAAATGCTCGCTCCAATCCTGGAAGAGCTGTCCACAGAAGTTGGCGATGCAGTGAAAATTGCTAAAGTTAACGTGGATGAAAATCCGGAATCAGCTTCCCGCTTTGGCGTAATGAGCATTCCAACTTTGATCTTCTTCAAAGACGGTCAACCGGTAGATAAAGTGGTTGGTCTGAACTCGAAAGATGCGCTCAAAGGAATTATCGAAAAACACCAATAATTTACAGGCTTACACATACGCCTCCGGTTTACATGCCGGGGGCGTTTTGCGTCGAATACCTTTATATAGGACAATATAAAGTATACTATTTATATAAAATGAAACTGGAAATTTACATGTTAACGGAGAGGACAGAAATGAGCCTTAGAAGCATAGCCGTTGCAATTTTTATCCGAGTTTCACTTTTAATATGTATTGCACTAATTACTCACACAATAGCGGAGAGAACAGAAGAAACCTGAAAAAGCGAAGCGTTCGCCTTTATCACCGGATTTTCCCCTTGTAAAAGGGAATCAAAAAATCTGGGGATAACAGCGATTGGAAGGTTGTTCTGTTATCGTAGTGTTCGTGTGAATTACAGCGATCGAAAGATCATTCTGTCGTCGGAGTATTTCATGTAACGTGAGGATTTCAGCTTTTTCGGGAAGGAGGATTCACCGAATTATGGATCAATTCATGAATGATTTGCAGGATCAGGAGAAAGCATTGGAGCAGATTCGTCACAAGCTCGCTTTGTTGCCAGACATGTCTGGATGTTACCTGATGAAAAACAGTGAAGGCACCATTATCTATGTAGGTAAGGCTAAAGTGTTGAAGAACCGCGTACGCTCTTATTTTATCGGCAGTCATAACGGAAAGACCCAGCGTCTGGTCTCCGAAATTCGTGATTTTGAATATATCGTGACGGGCAGTAACATGGAAGCACTCATTCTGGAGTGTAACCTGATCAAGAAACATATGCCGCGGTACAACGTGTTGCTCAAGGATGACAAGACATTCCCGTATCTTAAAATTACAAATGAAAAGCACCCCCGGCTGGAAGTAACCCGGCGTGTGCTGAAAGATAAAGCCAAATACTTCGGACCTTATCCGAACTCGTATGCGGCACACCAAACGAAAAAATTGCTAGACCGGATGTATCCACTGCGCAAATGTGGTGTAATGCCCAAAGAAGTCTGTCTGTACTATCACATGGGACAGTGTCTTGCCCCTTGTGTGAAGGAAGTGGAGAAGGAGCAGTACGACCAGATTTCCCAAGAGATTGGTTCATTTCTGAGTGGTGGTCACGAAGAGATCAAGAAGGATTTGCAGCGAAAGATGCAAGAGGCTGCGGAGGATCTTTATTTTGAACGTGCCAAGGAACTGCGCGACCAGGTAATCGCCATCGATGCGATGATGGAAAAACAGAAAATTACGATGGCCGATGCCAGAGACCGTGATGTATTTGGTTTTGCCATTGATAAAGGCTGGATGTGTGTCCAGATTCTATATATGCGTCAGGGTAAAATGATCGAACGCCATGTCTCCACCTTCCCGTTTTACGGTGAGGCGTACAGTGATTTCATGTCCTATGTAACACAGTATTACAGCGATAATCCGGCATTACCACAAGAAATTTTGTTACCGGAAATGCCCAAGGATCTTGCAACAGATAATGATAGTGTTGATACGGGTTCTGATACTGATGGATCGGTACCTGCCGCAGTTACGGTAGAGTTCGATCAGGCGGGACAAGTGGAGCATAGTAACGCTTCCCAGCCACTGGTTGCTGAGACTCGTGCAACTTACGGAGCTTCCGCTGAGGCAGAAGGTGAACAACCTGACAGTATGCAAGAGGATGCTCTAATAACGGATACAACTGCTTCAACTGAAAAGCTTCCATCAGGATTGGAAGACCCAACTCAGGTTGCCGCTGCTTTACAGGAGTGGTTGGAGATCAAAGTGCTCATTCCGCAACGTGGATTGAAACGCCAGATGATTACGATGGCTGTGGATAACGCACGTGTGGCATTGGAAGAGAAGTTCCGTTTGATTGAGCGAAATGAAGAACGTACATCAAAAGCTGCCGAAGGACTGGGACGTTTTATTGGATTGGATCAGCTTCACCGTATTGAAGCGTTTGATAACTCGAACATTCAGGGTACAAACCCGGTATCTGCCATGATCGTATTTACCGATGGTAAACCGGATAAGAAGGAATATCGGAAGTACAAGGTCCGTTCGGTTGAAGGACCGGATGATTATGAAACGATGAGAGAGGTCATCCGTCGCCGTTACGAACGGGTATTAAAAGAAAACCTGACCCAGCCTGACCTGATTGTGGTCGATGGTGGTAAAGGACAGATTTCGGCTGCGGTCGATATTTTGGAAAATGAGCTGGGGCTGTTTATTCCGGTATGTGGTCTGGTGAAGGATGCGAAGCATAAGACTTCGCAGTTGATGATCGGTAATCCACCGGAAGTCATCTCCCTGCCACGGGATAGTCAGGAATTCTACCTGTTGCAGCGGATACAGGAAGAGGTCCACCGTTTTGCGATCTCGTTCCACCGGGAACAGCGTGGCAAATCGATGGTGACATCACGTTTGGATGCCATTCCGGGTATTGGAGAGAAGCGGCGTAAGTTGTTGTTGAAGCATTTTGGCTCTTTGCGCAAAATAAAAGAGGCCAGCGTCGAAGACTTCCGGCCTCTATCTATTGGTGACAAACTGGCAAATCAGATTATTGCAGCACTTCGGGATGAGGAGTCGTAACATACGGCTTCTCTTTTTGTTTTGGATTGAATTTGTAGACCACATATCCAACAATGGCCGGGAGTACAATCCAGAAGAGTCCAGCTGTCATATTCAGGGCATCGCCCATAAAGACCAAGCTGAGTCCCATCAGCAAGCTGTCGAAGATCACATGGGCAAATACAACGGCAATGAAGCCGTGACGCAGCATGATCAGACTGAACAGCAATCCAATCACCATCAGCTCAATGGGACGGGTGATTACTGGATAGATCGGATACAATGTGTGTCCAAGTGCCCAAATGATGGTTGGAATCAGACAGGCAATAAACGTGTTACGCACAATCTTTTGCATCATGCGAATGCCGAACAGTCGATAAACAGTTTCTTCACCAATACCGGCCATCCAGGCCATGATCGGGAAGAGCCAGGCATAGGTCATATTAAAAGTAGATTGATCTGCTGACGTCGTTGACCATGTGCCGATGCTTCGCTCCAGAATGAAGAACAGGATGGATTGCACACCCAGTAGAATGAATGCCCACAGGTAACCAGCAACCATGCTGTGAAGTACATATTTTCCATATCCGGGTTCTTTGGCACGAGGCCATGGGTTCAGACCTATTTTACGCCACATGCCGTCACCAGCAACAAGGGACAGATAGATGGTTGCACTCATGACCAGTGTAATTCCCGCCTGCATTAACATCAGGAACGCTAACATGAAGCTGGAGATCCCTTGTGCCTGAAAGAGTGGAATCATGTTCAGCGTACCAATTACCGAAGCTGCGAAATACACCAGCGAGAGAATGATCCCGCGTTTGAAAGACGTATGTGCTCGGGTCAGAATGCTATAGATGATTGCCAGCACGCCCAGAACAAAGGTCAGGAATGCATAACCGCCATAAGTCATCCAATTAGCTTGGCGCGTTTGATCTTTCACATAATCGGTATGGGATTCAGGGACAGAGAATCCAGGATCGAAGGATCGTACCGCACCCTCTTCAAACGAAAATTTCAATTCAAGCTTAGAGTCTCCAATGGCTTTTTCAGAATCCACATACTTCAGTCCCGCTTCACCATCGCGAGTCTCCAGTTGAAGTGCCGGCACTTCATAACCGAATTCGGTCAGAACGCCAGCCGCGAGCTGTTGTTTCTCGTCCAGAGATATATTGCCTTCAGCAAGTACTTGCGATGTGGTCACTCGTCCACTAACCTGCTCCGCCTCAATGGCGGTATAGAGAGAAGAAGGCAGTTCCCGTTTGAAGCCGACGACTTTTCCTGTTTTCATATGTACGTCAACATTAAGATAACCGCCCTTGTCTTGATCAGGCAAACGAACGCGGAATACATCGTAAGGATAGCTTGTTTCCCATTTCTGGTTATAGGTATCAAGTTGTTTGGTTTTGGCCATATACCCGTAGATATCCGAATGTGTCTGGTAGGTGACCAGGGTTTTTGCATCATCATTTGGCAGTGTATAGTCATTCACAGAAGCTGCGAATGATCGTGCGGATTGCTTCGCCTGCTCCTTGGTTATGAAGGACGTAGACGAAATTTCTGTCGTTTGTGATGAGGTAGCAGGAAAGATCTGAAATACAAAAAATAGAATCAGGCCAATCGCCGCAAGCAACCCCAGCCGCTTGAAGTTAGCCTTGAGTTGCAAAGGCTGCCCTAAGGGATTCATGTAATGGTGTTCCTCCTTTATTGATAGAGGTAGTTCAAAAAGTCCGCTTTTGATTACGAAGGTTGCCTAAAATTCATCATCAGCATCGAATATGGAATTCAGCCGAAATGTCCGTTGCTCACGTAGCTCGATCTACGCTCCGCTACTCCATATCTATCTTCATCCCATCTTCTTGGTACTGAAAACCGCCCTTTTTGAACACGCACTAATATGGATATTAAAGTTAACATAGCACAGGCCAAGCACCGAATGCCAATGATGTAACGAAAACAGGTGTAAATCCTTGAAAATGAATGAAAAGGACCGAAAGAATCTGATCCATCCGTCGCGATATCTGAGTTCTTCCCTTTTTGGCTGAATTCGATCCGATTTACACAAAAAACGTTTTGTCTACAAACGTCGCAGCGCTTATAATTTTGAAACAAATGTGCAATGATTCGCATGTCTTTCGCCCAACAAGGGAACGAATAGGATATATTCCAACTTCATTATATATGTCGTTTTAATCTGAATCATACTTGTTTAACGTTTGGCAACAGCATTTCAAATGAAGAACGCTCCACGGGTGTGGAGTTATTTTCATTTTAGAAGAGGTGGAAGATACTCAAGTGAAACTGAATGTGCAATGGATGCGATTATCGCCACCCCGTATTCTTGTGTTAGGGTTTGCTGGCATCATATTGGTAGGCACAATGTTGTTAATGCTTCCGGCATCCAACCGTAACGGAGACAGTCTTGCATTTATTGATGCGCTCTTTACAGCAACTTCGGCTGTTTGTGTCACTGGTTTGGTTGTGGTGGATACAGGGACTCATTTCTCGGTGCTGGGTCAGGTTGTAATCGCGATTCTGATTCAGATTGGCGGACTGGGCTTCATGACAATGTCCACATTGGTTGCCATTGCGTTCAAACGGCGGATTTCGCTTAGAGAACGGTTGATTCTACAGGAAGCGATGAATCAGAGCACGATGGAGGGCATCGTCCGGCTGATCCGTAAAGTTGTGATCTACTCACTCATTATCGAAGGCATATGTGGCACACTGTTTGCCATTCGCTGGTCGTTCGACATGCCGATTGGACAGGCGATCTATTATGGCTATTGGCATGCGATCTCCATGTTCAACAATGCGGGCTTTGATATGTTTGGGGATTTCCGCAGTCTGACCGGTTATGTGTATGACCCGTTGGTTAATTTTACAGCAATGTTCCTGATTGTCTCTGGCGGTATCGGTTTTGTGGTGTTGTCAGACCTGGTGGATTACCGCAAAACGCGGAAGCTGTCTCTGCACTCCAAAGTTGTACTGTTAATGACTGGATTGTTAATTGTGTTTGGTGCACTTGTCATTTTCGTATTTGAATTTAGCAATCCACGGACACTGGGTGGCCTGAACTGGGGTGGCAAAATTCTCGGTTCATTCTTCCAGTCCGTTACGCCGCGAACAGCAGGAGCCAATACGGTAGATATTGCCGGACTCAGGCAGGCAACACAGTTCTTTATGATCATTCTGATGTTCATTGGTGCTTCGCCAGGTTCTACCGGAGGCGGGATCAAAACAACGACATTTATGATTATGGCGGGAGCGGTCATCGCCATGATGCGTGGACGTGAAGATATCGTGTTTTTCCGCTACCGGCTCGTACAGGAACGGATTTTCAAGGCGCTTACCATTACATTGCTGGCACTCTTGTTCATCATAGCTGTAACGATGGCATTAAGTACCACAGAAGACGCCAGTTTTATGATGATCTTATTTGAAACGACATCGGCCTTTGGTACCGTTGGATTATCGCTCGGACTGACGCTGAAACTGACTACATTGGGCAAACTCCTGATCTGTTTTACGATGTTTGCAGGAAGGCTTGGACCGATCACATTAGCGTATGCACTTGGGCAGAAAAAGGGTAAAGAGTTATACAGGTATCCGGAAGGCAAAATGATTATTGGATAAATCTATTTTTAGTGAGTTTTGAAATTGATTTGGATAAGGGGTTCGTGAAGAACAATGAAAACACAGCAGTTTGCGGTGATTGGGCTTGGGCGATTTGGCTCCAGTCTGGCACAGGAATTAATGGAACTCGGCTACGAGGTGCTCGGGATCGATAAAAATGAAGAAGTCGTCGAAGACATTAGTGAATTGGTCACCCATGCCGTTGTAGCCGATGCCACAGATGAGGAAGTGTTACGCTCCCTGGGTATTCGAAATTTTGACTGCTGTATCGTTGCTATCGGGGATGATATTCAGACGAGCATTCTCACCGCGATTCTGTTAAAAGAGCTGGGCGTCAAGACGGTCGTGGCCAAGGCCATATCCGTCCTTCACGGACGCGCATTGGATAAACTGGGGATTGATCGTGTCGTTTATCCTGAGCGGGATATGGGCATTCGGGTTGCCCACCAGCTGGTTACCCCGAACTTGCTGGATTACATTGAATTATCCAATGATTACAGTATTGTCGAGATGAAGGTTCCCGCCTGTCTGCACAACAAAACCCTTTCGACCCTGAATGCACGTGTACGTTTTGGTTGCAGCATTGTGGCGTTACAGAAGGAAGCTGGGGTCATTATCGCTCCGACGGCACTGGATTCGCTTCAAATGGGGGATATCATGGTCATTATTGGTAATAATGCAGATATCGACCGATTTGAAGAAGAGGTTATCAGCCAAGAGAGCTGATAATTATCATGAGTTAAATATGGAAGCCAGACGTTAGAGCCTGGCTGTTTCAGATCAAGGCAAAGGCGTCGTAGCCCTCCGTGAGGGCAATGGCGCCTTTGCTGTAAAGAGTGCAGCCGTCTCCTTGACCCATTGTCTGGAGGTCTCGCTGAGGTCCTCTTTTTCCCCATAGATCATGCAGGTTGTTCTGCGGGTCTGCTGTAATTGAGGCAAATGAACAGAAACAAGATCATTGTCTGCGAGCAATTGTGGACGAAGATATGACTTGGGCAATAGAGCAGCAGCTTTGGCGGAAGGCAGAAGTCGGATGATCGCTTCGAAGGAATCAATCTCCATGCGAATATCCGGCATCACGGCACAGCGCTGGAAGAGATCGTCCGTTAATTTGCGGTACCAGGTGCCTTTGGAGAACGTGATCATCGGCAGATCTTGCAAATGTTCCATCCCGGCTTCCTTACCGGACAAGGGGTGTGTAAGCGGCACAACCAGTTCCAGGTGATCGTCAAAGAGCGGCACACAGTTAAGCCCCACTTCGCTGATGGAGGAGGCGACAATGCCCACATCGGCTTTTTTGTCACGCACAAACGACACAATCTCATGTGTTTTACCCGTCAACAGTTTCAGTTCGGCATTTGGATGTTTCTCCATAAAGGCATTGACGAGAGGTGGTAACGTAGTTTGAAGCGTCGTCAGACTGGCTCCGAGTGTAATGGTGCTCTGTTCTTCGTCTTTATACTGGGCCAGCATAGTGAGGAACTTCTGTTGTTGCTGCTTCTGTTCTACAGCATAGGTATAGGTGAACTGGCCCACACTGGTTAACTCCAGCCGTTTGCCACGGCGGTGGAACAGGGCAACCCCGAGTTCATCCTCCAATTTGGCAATTTTGCGTGAGAGTGCGGGTTGGGACAAGTTCAGTAACTTGGATGCACGGTTGAGGCTGGACTGCTCCACGACCGCTGCAAATGCATTTAACTCCTCAAACATGAACAATAACCTCTTTTCCATGAATGTGATTCTTGCCCTTGCTCAATCGTTTTCCATGTTGTATAGCCTGTAAACCCAATGTTTCACTGCTTATACCTATAGGTTATAACATTTAATAATTATATTGCAATTCCCTTATAAGAAAAAAAGGAGTAACATGAACCGTGACACAAGTTGTTCACACCTGGGGAAAACGGAACAATTTGTCGAACCTTTTCATGGAAAAGGATTCGTGTCATGATAAGTGAAATCATTTATGAAAACGTTGTATTTAGCGAAAGGGGATCGACATTTTATGAAAGGGTTTTACTCCAGAAAGCTGCACTCCTTGCTTGGCGTCATTCCGCTCAGTTTGTTTTTTGTTGAGCATTTGGTGACGAACTTCACGGCAGTTGAAGGCGGCAAAGAAGCTTTTTACGGTGCCGTTGCATTTCTGAACGGTTTGCCTCTTGTTATTGTAATTGAGGCATTACTTATCTGGTTGCCGTTGTTCTATCACGGTGTTTATGGTCTTTACATTGCCTATCAGGCCAAGCCTAACGTTGGGCGTTACGGTAATGAGCGCAACTGGCGCTACACGTTACAGAGGGTAAGCGGTATTATTACGTTTGTATTCGTCATCTGGCACGTATGGGAGACGCGAGTACAGATTGCGCTGGGTAATGTATCCCATGAAGAGATTGGCGGCGTTATACATGATGCGGTGACGAATCCGATAACCTTTGCGATATATATGATCAGTGTGGTTGCGGCGTCATATCACTTTGCCAATGGTCTGTGGTCGTTCCTCGTTAGCTGGGGAATTACAGTTGGTCCGCGTGCGCAGCGTGTATCCTCTTACGTATGTATGAGCTTGTTCGCTATTGTTTCCATCATGTTTATTGCTTCACTATTTGCTTTCCGGAGCATTGATTTCCAAACAGCTACTTCGATGATTGACGCAGTAAAAACAGTTCTAATTTAAGCATTTAGCGTATAAATGCTGACTTATAAGGGAGTGAACAGCAATGGCATCAACGAATGTAATTATTGTGGGCGGCGGTCTCGCGGGATTGATGGCGGCGATCAAATCGGCTGAAGCCGGAGTCCATGTTCATTTATTTTCACTGGTTCCTGTTAAACGATCCCACTCTGTATGCGCACAAGGCGGCATTAACGGAGCGGTAAATACCAAGGGTGAGGGTGACTCCCCATGGGTACACTTTGATGATACGGTATACGGCGGTGACTTCCTTGCGAACCAACCTCCTGTTAAAGCGATGTGCGAAGCAGCACCTGGCATCATTCACTTGATGGACCGTATGGGCGTAATGTTCAACCGGACACCGGAAGGTTTGCTTGATTTCCGTCGTTTCGGGGGAACGAAGCATCACCGTACGGCATTTGCCGGAGCGACAACAGGACAACAATTGCTCTATGCATTAGACGAGCAGGTACGTCGCTGGGAAGCAGCGGGTCTTGTTACGAAATATGAGAACTGGGAGTTCCTGCAGGCGGTTTTGGATGATGAAGGCGTATGTCGCGGGATCGTGGCTCAGGATCTGAAAACGATGAAGGTACAGACCTTCCCAGCTGAAGCGGTTATTCTGGCGAGTGGTGGTCCGGGGATCATCTTCGGTAAAACGACCAACTCTGTAATTAACACAGGTACAGCAGCAAGTGCGGTGTATCAGCAAGGTGTAAATTACGCCAACGGGGAGTTCATTCAGATTCACCCAACAGCCATTCCAGGGGATGACAAGCTGCGTCTCATGTCTGAATCCGCGCGTGGTGAAGGTGGACGGATCTGGACGTACAAAGACGGAAAACCTTGGTACTTCCTTGAAGAAAAATATCCATCCTACGGTAACCTGGTTCCACGTGATATCGCGACTCGTGAAATCTTCAGCGTCTGCGTTGATATGGGTCTGGGTGTGAACGGCGAGAACATGGTTTATCTCGATCTGTCGCACAAAGATCCGAAGGAACTGGATGTTAAACTGGGCGGAATCATTGAGATCTATGAGAAGTTCATGGGTGATGACCCGCGTAAAATCCCAATGAAAATCTTCCCGGCAGTCCATTATTCCATGGGCGGCATGTGGGTAGATTACAACCAAATGACTAACATTCCGGGACTGTTCGCAGCTGGTGAATGTGAATATCAATACCATGGTGCGAACCGTCTGGGTGCAAACTCATTGGTATCTGCGATCTATGGTGGTATGGTGGCTGGACCAAAAGCGGCTGAATATATCAAAGGACTCAAAAAATCGTCCGCTGATATCCCATCTTCCGTATTTGAGAAACACACCAAACAACAAAGCGACAAATACGAAGGCATCTTGAAAATGCAGGGCACGGAAAATGCCTATGTCATTCATAAAGAGCTTGGCGAGTGGATGACAGCCAACATGACGGTTGTGCGCTACAACGACAAGCTTGAAGCCACGATTGGCAAGATCAAGGAATTGAAAGAGCGTTATGGCAAAATCAATATGTATGACAGCTCTGGTTGGAATAACCCGAGCGCAGCATTCACTCGCCAACTGTGGAACATGATTGAACTGGCAGAAGCAATGACTCTCGGTGCTCTACTCCGTAACGAAAGCCGCGGCGCGCATTACAAACCGGATTTCACGGAACGTAATGATGAAGAGTTCCTGAAAACGACCATCGCAAGCTGGTCGAAGGAAGGCCCGAAAATCTCGTACGAGCCAGTAGACGTATCCTTGATCCCACCACGTATCCGGGATTACTCCAAGGATTAAGAAGTATCACGGATTTATTTATAAGGTTAAATATTAAGCACCTGAACGAAGAAGGCAGGAGAACTTTGGAGAAGCAAAGCTTCTTCAAAGTTACTGCCATCAACGTGATGGAAATGCCCAGAAGAAGCAAAGCGCCTAGCATTGCTTCAAAACTGTAATACTGCCATCCACAATGAATTGGAGAGCAGTTTCCAGCAAAGTGACCAACGTGCACAACATAGCGAAGGAAACAGCAATACCCAGAAGAAGCAAAGCGCCTTAGCGATGCTTCAGAACTTCAATACTGCCCATCCAGCATGAATGGAGTGCAGTTTCCAGCAAAGTGACCCTGTGTGCACGACGTAGCGGAGGAAGCGGAAATGCCCAGAAGAAGCAAAGCGCCTAGCGATGCTTCAGCACTTCAATACTGCCATACTGCCATCCAGCATGAATGGAGTGCAGTTTTCCAGCAAAGTGACTCTGCGTGCACAACGTAGCGGAGGAAGTGGAATTGACCTGAAGAAGCGAAGCGTCCGCCTTTGATACCCCATTTTATTCAATAGAGATCCATTCAGTAAAATGGGGGAGCAACAGCGGTCGGAAGGTCATTCCACTGACGAAGCGCCACCCGTGCACCAAAAGAGTAACTTTGTGCATCAGCAATACAATCATCGTCACCAGAGGAGGGGACTACGATATGGCGGAACAAGCTACAGCCAACAAAACCGTCAAGTTTATCATCACCCGTCAGGATAGCCCGGAGTCATCTTCGTACAACGAAGAATTTGAGCTTCCGTACCGTCCCAACATGAATGTGATCAGCGCCCTGATGGAGATTCAGCGGAACCCCGTCAATACAGATGGCAAATCCATTGCACCCGTTTGCTGGGATTCCAACTGTCTCGAAGAAGTCTGCGGTGCCTGCTCCATGGTCATCAACGGCAAGCCACGTCAAGCATGTGCAGCCCTGATCGACAAGCTCGAACAGCCCGTTCGTATCGAACCGATGAAGACATTCCCAGTGGTTCGTGACTTGGTCATCGACCGTAGCCGGATGTTTAGCGCCCTGAAACGCGTAAAAGCATGGATTCCGATCGATGGTACCTATGACCTCGGTCCAGGTCCACGGATGCCTGAGAAGAAGCGTCAGTGGGCATATGAGCTGTCCAAATGCATGACATGTGGTGTATGTCTGGAAGCATGTCCGAACGTCAATGAGAAAACAGACTTTATCGGTCCAGCAGCACTGTCCCAAGTGCGCCTGTTCAACGCTCACCCAACAGGGGAGATGAACGCCGACGATCGTCTGGAAGCGTTGATGGAAGACGGAGGCATTGAGGGCTGTGGTAACTCACAGAACTGTGTGCAATCCTGTCCAAAAGGTATTCCACTGACAACCTCCATTGCCGAAATGAACAAACAAACGACCAAGCATATGTTCAAACGCTGGTTGGGTGTATAATCTCGTCATAACATGTGCAGAAGTGTAATCTGCAACTTAGAAGAAGTCGTGATCCCGTGCAGAAACATGCCGGAGATCCCGGCTTCTTTTTGTAATGAAGCAGAGGAACCGGGCTACCCATGCAGAATATGATATACTAAGGGGATGGATTAAGAGCGTAGAAGGAGGGGGAGATATGGCAGAGACACCGCGTCAGGGCAGCAACAACTCGCCGTCCCAGCGCTCGCACAAAGCATCAGGTGCAGAAGAGTCTGTGTTTCCTGGGGAAGAAAAGGATCATGATCCCTCTCGCCGAAGTTTCTTATTGCGCATGGTTTTGATGACAGCGGGTGCCAGTTTGCTTACAGGAGGTTATGCCTGGCTATGGGAACCGCGTCGTCTGGAGATCAAGCAAGTGGCGCTGAAACTTCCGAAGTTTCCAAAGGCATTTGACGGTTTGCGTGTCGTTCAGTTCAGCGATGCCCATCTTGGTTTTCATACCGGGGTGAAAGAGCTGAAGAAGCTGGCAGCAACGATTGAGGAGCAGCAACCGGACTTGATTTGTTTTACCGGAGACATAGTCGAGAGGGAAGCAGAGCCGATGCGTGAATGTATTCCGGTACTCGCCTCCATGCAAGCGAAGTATGGCAAATTTGCTGTTTTGGGGAATCATGATTATCGGGGCGGACAGCAGAATGAAGTGACAACCATGTTCCGTGAAGCGGGATTCACTTTGTTACGGAACGAACATGTGGTGATTGAACAAGGGGGCGAACGTCTGGCCATAGCTGGTCTGGATGACGCACTTACAGGCAGGCCTGATCCTGTCCAAGCCATCAAGGGTTTGGATCATGATGTGTGGAAATTGTTACTTATGCATGAACCGGATTATGCGGACATTGCCACTCCCTATGGTTTCGGATTACAACTTTCCGGTCATAGCCATGGTGGACAGGTACGTTTTCCCTGGATCGGGGCACTGACAACTCCGCGAGGTTCACACAAGTATGTTCAAGGGTTGTATTACACGGATGTCCAGGGGGTATATTACACCACCCAGACACAGATGCCGGTGTATGTGAATCGTGGTTTTGGCATGACTCAACTGCCCATTCGTTTTCTGTGCAGACCAGAATTAACGGTTTTTGAGCTTAAAGGATCAACCACATAAAAGAATATAAGATGAATTTAAAACATAAAGGATTGAACATGAATGGAGGTTATCCAGATGGAAAGAATTGCGATTGTATCCGACATTCATGGCAACATGACTGCCTGGGAAGCAGTGTTAAAAGATATCCGAAGTCGTGGCGTGGAGCGAATCTTTTGTCTTGGTGACCTCGTGGGCAAGGGGCCAGAACCGGTACAGGTTGTGGATCAGGTGAGAGCGACGTGCGAACTTGTTATCCGTGGCAATTGGGATGAACTGGTTGCGGTTAACCAAGACAACGAGAACTTTACGTGGCAAGCAGAGCGGCTGGGTGAGGAACGATTGGCGTACTTGGCAGGCCTACCCTTCAGTCATCAATTTCAACTGAGCGGTCGCACCATCCGTCTGGTCCATGCTTCACCTCAAAGTGTATACCATCGTGTACAGCCGTGGGACGCGATGGAAAAGAGGTTGGCAATGTTTGATCCTCCGGCTGATGAGCCTGAGCAAGGTGTTGCAGATGTTGTAGGTTATGGGGATGTGCATAACGCATACTTGCAGTATATGAACGGCAAGTTACTGTTTAATGCAGGGAGTGTTGGTAATCCACTCGATCTTCCCCAAGCTTCCTACTGTATTCTGGAGGGTGAAGACAGCAACGATAACAATACCCCGTTCAATGTTCAATTCGTGCGGGTGCCTTATGATATTGAGCGAGAAGTACAGGTTGCACAGTCGGCGAATGTTCCTGCATTGGATTTCTATATTCGTGAGATCCGTACGGGTATCTATCGCGGGCTGCAGGAGTAGTCAGCATCTGGACCTTTTAGCGTGATGAATTGAATGATGCAATATATTAATACTAAAATGCGAATACTAAAGTTCGTGGATCAGTTCAAATGGTATTACGCCGGATCATCATCAGAGCATGCTTGTCTTACCGGACTAGAGCCCGTTTAGGCAAAAGGAGCGATTGTCATGCTTACCCGAAAAATGCTGGTTCAAGGTCTGCCGGCTTTGTGGACAGAGCGTCTTGTCCTGCGATCATTACGTCAAAGTGATTACAGCACATTATCGGAACTCTTTTCCGATCCTCAAGTCATAAGATATGTGAATAGGGGAAGCCAGCCCACGCCAATCAGGGCGAGACGCTTATTGAACCAGATACGGAGCAGCAGCGCCAAGCTGGATTCGTTACATTATGGGATCTGCTGGAGAGGCAAGGAACAGGTGATTGGGATCACCTCATTCCAACACTGGAATGATCAGAATGGTACCGCACAGATTGGTTACATCCTGAACAGGTCCTGTTGGGGCAGGGGTGTGGCTACCGAGGCGGTACAGCGGCTGTTGCAGTTTGGATTTGACGATCTTCATCTGGGGAGGGTGGAAGCACGTTGTTATGAGGCCAATGTATCTTCACAACGGGTGCTAAGCAAAATAGGGATGTCCTATGAGCGGAGTCTTCCCTCGTTCGGACTGAATGATGAGGATGACGAGGAATCAGAATCCCTGATGGATGTTAAAGTTTACAGTATGTACCGGGAACAATACGTCAGACCGCTTCAGGAAAAAGACCTGCAAACTCTGGTATCTGACAAGCCGAAATGACATAGAGTAAGAGTAGTCAAACGTGAATGAATCGAACTTCAATCATTTGTTACACAATTGAAATATAGCTGCAATTGAACTCTAACAGACAGGGGGTAAACTTATCTCATGACCCCCTTTTTGATAATAGATAATGCTGTTGGGACCCGCGCGAGCGGGTTCATTTTTTTTGTCCATATAAGTTAACTGTGGAATATTTACACTGGCCACTCCGATGACAGAATAACTTTCCGATCGCTGTTATACCCGGATTTTTTTGATTCCTATATTTTAGAAGGGGAAATCCGGGGATAGCGTATGCTTCCGATGCAGCTTTCTTTCAGAAGCTTTTAGGCGACCGCTTCGCTTCTTCACGTTATTTCTGTCCTCTCCGTTATCGTGTGAAATATAATTATATTTCCTTATATAGGGCAATAAAAGGCCCCCACGGCGTGAACAAGCGCGCTGTGGGGGCCTTTGTGTTTGCTATATTTTACAGTGATACAACCTGCATCTGTTTCTGCTTGAAGTATACCCAGTCGGTGAATCCGATCTCCTTGAGACGTGTACGAACGTCATCCAGCTCGTCTGCAACCCGCTGTGGTTTATGAGCGTCCGATCCAAATGTCACCTTCACTCCATAGTGATGGGCGCGTTCCAGAATGGCATCCGAGGGATACCAGCCACCGCTGAGTTTGGTTTTGCCAGATGTGTTAATTTCGATCGCTACGTTGGATTCTGCAATGACCTGCAACGTTTCATCAATGGCCTGATCAGCGATAATTTCGGAGAAAGGTGGATAGTTTCCTTTCATCGCATCAATATGTCCAAGAATCTGGAACATACCGCTGCGAGCCGATTCCCGGATTAATGAATAATAGCTCTCTTTCACTTCAACTTTGCGAGCATTGCTTAGGCCATTCCACCGGGTTTTGTTGAAGATACTCACATCCTCGGTATGATGAACTGAACCAATAATATAGTCAAAAGGATACTGTCCCAGTGTGGTACGGTACAATTCTGCATGAACAGGGAAGTAGTCGGATTCAATGCCGAGCAGCACATCGATTTTACCAGCGTACTCTTCTTTCAAAGCAAGGACTTCTTCCACATAATGCTGCAATTCAGACTTGCCCATTGCGATCCGGGGAAATGCCTGCTCAAGCTCACTGCCAAAGTACGGCGTATGATCCGAGATACCGATCGCCTGAAGTCCTGCCTTAATACCTGCCTCTATATAATCGCGGATGTTGCCGTCTGCGTGACCACAACGAAAATGATGTGTATGAAGATCAAATTTCATATGGAATCCTTCCTTTCTCATGGCTCATTGTCATTCTGAACTGATGAATTGGGTTTCCGGCATACCTTTGAGGTCACTTATGAACTGCTGCATCGCTGAGTTAAGGTATCGACTGGACTTATAGATGACACCAACAGGGTGACTGACCTCCAACTCACTTAAGGGTATCATTCGCAATGTACCTTGACGCAACTCATGCGCAACAGATTGTTTGGAGATGACAGCTGCCCCGAGATCAATCTCGACCATCCGTTTCACTTCTTCGCTGCTCGACAACTCCATTACAATATTAGGTTCAATATTATGTTTCTTGAAGATAGTTTCCGTAAACCTTCGTCCTACGGTATCAGGGGACAGCAGAATCAATGGTGTACTCCGGAGCACATCCACTGCAGCATGTTTTTTCTTTGCCAGCGGATGGGAAGGAGATACCACGAGTTCAAATGTGTCATAGTAGAGCACAGATGTATTCAGGTTGGGATTACGCTCCGTGAGATAACCGATACCAATATCAACCAGACCATTTTCGACCTGGGTATAGATCTGTGATGAAGGAAGGGACTGGATACTGGTTTTGATCAGCGGGAATTGATCTTGGAAATAGGATAACACCCTTGGCAAGATCTGAATAGCAATGGAAGTTGTTGTGCCTAATACGATACGTCCCTGAGGCGTTTCATCAAGATCAGACAATTTTTGTTTCAACTCATCAACGATGTCGAGCATCCGTTCAGCGTGCTCCAGGAATACCTGTCCACGGTCTGTCAGGGTAACGGGTTGGTTACGATCCACAAGAACGGTGCTGAATTCGTCCTCCAGACTTTTGATCTGGGCCGAGACGGCAGGCTGGGTCAGGTTCAGAAGTTCTCCCGCTTTGCGGAAGCTCATCGTTTTGGAAATGGTAATCAGTGTCTCCAGTTGGCTTATGTTCATAGGTGACCTCCTTGCAGGCAAAATTTCTTGATTATGTAGTGTTTGGTGCGATGTAATCCCGTAACTGGTCATTGTTCCGTTATCTTAAATTATAGGTGATTCAGGACAGCAGAGCAATGAAGGTAATTATCAGGATCAAAAGTAGTTCAAGAGACTGTGAAAAAAACGCGAATACAAGAATTTGATTTTTTTTACAGTTGCGAGAAAGCAGTAATAAAGTCCTAAATGCCCTTTGCCACGCACGATGATCGAAATGCTTTCTTCAAAAGAAGTGAAAAGCGCTGTTTATTCGCTAGAATCAGCTATAAACATTTGCCCCACGGATGACGATAAATTATAGTACACATGGTTTAACGAATTCTTAATGAATTCTTGTACGTGATAAAGTATAATAAATTTAATGAATATGGGACTTTTGGTGTGTGACCAATAACCCAGTGCGAGGGGGACATAGACAGTGAAAGCGGAAGTGATTAATCCTTTCCTGGAATCGGCACGGAACGTATTCGAACAGCTCATCCAGGTTTCGCCTTCCACCGGGAGTCTTGGCGTGAAAAATGTAGAGTATATTGCAGACCATGTCTGGATCGTGATCGGAATGACCGGACAACTTAGCGGAAACATTGTATTTGGAATTAATGAACAAGTTGCATTGAAAATTGTATCTGCGATGATGGGTGGTTTTGTCATTACAGAAATGGATGAAATGAGCAAAAGTGCGATTTCTGAACTGGGGAATATGATCAGTGGTAACGCCAGCACGATCCTGTCAAACCAGGGTGTTGTGGTCGATATTACACCTCCACAAGTGATGAAGTCCGAACATCTGACTACATTTAGTGCAACGAAAGCACTGAGTATTCCTTTGCTGATGGACGGCATTGGTGAGATGGATATTCAGGTCATGATCTCGTAGAATAGAACCATACGCCTAAAAAGGCAATATGTGTTCAATACGGGAGGACATCACGGATGCTGAAAGATCAGGTAGTGTTTATCACAGGTGCATCGAGTGGTATCGGTGCGCTGTGTGCGCAGATGCTGATAGAAGAAGGAGCCATCCCAATTCTGGCTGCCCGTTCACGGGACAAGCTGGAAGAGATTGGTGCCTCGCTGAAAGGGCCGCATGAATTACTCACACTTGATGTTACGGATAGTGAGCAGGTTCAGGCAGCTGTGGATGCGATATTGCATAAATACGGACGAATCGACATTTTGCTGAACAATGCAGGTTACGGGAAATTCGCAGCGATGACAGAGATGTCTGTACAGGAATTCGATGAGATGATGGACGTTAATTACATGGGCATTGTCCGCTGCACCAAAGCAGTGCTTCCACAAATGCTGGAACGTGGCAAAGGTCAGATTGTGAACGTGGCCTCCATGGCTGGCAAAATCGGTACAGCCAAATCCGCTTCCTATACAGCTACGAAACATGCTGTCCTCGGATTTAGTAATGCGCTGCGTCAAGAGCTTCGCAAGACTGGCGTCCTGGTGACAACGATTAATCCGGGTCCGATTGATACACCATTTTTCCATCGGGCTGACCCTTCTGGCAATTATGTGAATAATGTACGCTGGATGATGTTGAAACCGGAAGACGTTGCGGGTCATATGATTCGGGCGATGAAAAAGCGCAAGGAAGAAGTGAATCTGCCAAGACTTGCTTCTGCTGGCATATGGCTGTACCAGCTATTTCCTCGTCTTGCAGATCGATTGTCGCACGGTGTAATGAATCAGAAGTAAATGTGATACGAGGCATCATATACGGAATGAAAGAAAGGCTCCGCCGAGGGGCTTTTCTTTTTTTTGGCGTGTATACATACAATTCTGGAATAAGATTTGGTACACGGGCTTTTTTCGCATATAATGAAAGGTAATGTGATGACAGGCTTCGGTAATATACAAGCAACTTATATGTTCAACTAAACTTTTACACAATAACGGAGAGGACAGAAATAACCTGAAGAAGCGAAGCGTGCACCTTTATCCCCGGATTTTTCCTTTTGAAAAAAAGGAATCAAAAAAATCTGGGGATAACAGTGATCGGAAGGTTGTTCTGTCCTCGTAGTGTCAGTGTAAATATTCATTAGTTGAACTTATATAACATCAAAATGAATAAATTAAAAGGATGGACATACATGACGAATCAAACATTTGCTTCAATTGGCGTGGAACAGGATCTGGAGGCCGTTTTGGCGAAACATGGCATTAACGAACCTTCACCTGTACAGGCTCAGACAATCCCGGTTATTTTGGAAGGCCGAGATGTCGTATCCAAATCCCAGACGGGAACAGGAAAAACGCTGGCATATCTGCTGCCACTGTTACAATCCATCAAAATGGATATCAAAGGTACGCAGAAACTCATTATTGCACCTACACAAGAGCTGGCGATGCAAATTGTACGTGAAGCGCAGCGTTATGCGGAAGAACGTAAGATTGGCGTATTGGGTCTAATTGGTGGCGCAGCGGCTAAACGTCAGATCGAGAAGCTGCGTGAGCATCCCCAATTGGTTGTGGGTACACCGGGACGACTGAAGGAATTGATTACACTCAAAAAACTGAAAATGCACAACGTTTCCACCATTGTCATTGATGAAGCGGACCAAGTGTTCCAACTTGGCGGCGTAAGTGACGTGAACTTTGTACTCAAGAGTGCATTGCGGGACCGCCAGCTGATCTTCCTGTCAGCAACCATTGATGAGCATACAGCTGGACTTGCAAAGCGTGAGATGAAAGAGCCTGTGCAGATCGGAATTGAACCGGATCGAGCTACGGCTGCGGGCCTTGAGCATTATTATTTTGTAGAAGAAAACCGTAACAAAATTGACATGCTGCGTCGTCTGGTTAGACAGTACAATCCGGATCGGGCAATCGTATTTGTGAATGCAACCGAAGATATTGGTGAAGTTGAAGCAAAAATGAATCATCTGGGCTTGTCCGCTGCTGCGCTGTATGGAGATGCTGACAAAGTGACCCGCAGTAACGTATTGTCTGCCTTCCGTAATGGCAAACTTCAGTTGCTGATTGCCAGCGAAGTGGCTGCCAGAGGACTGGATATCGAAGGTTTGCCAATGGTCATTAACTATGACCCTGCCTTTGACTCGGAGCACTATGTTCACCGTGCAGGTCGTACAGGCCGGATGGGACGCTCGGGTATCGTTTTGTCCATTGTGGATGAAACACAGATCTTTATTATGCGTAAATTCGCACGCGAACTCGGAATCGAACTGTCAGAACGTGTACTCTTTGGCGGTAAAGTACTGGAGGCTGACCCGCGTCCGGACACGCGGCCTGAGGGACATTCGTTCTCCAGAAAACCAGGACAATCCAGAGATCGCAAACCAGGTCAGGGCAATCGTAATGGGGGAACCAGAGCTACAATCTCCAATTCGCGTCCAGCAGGTAGCAAACCAACGGGTAATACTGGCCGCACGGAGCGCGACCAGGATCGTAAAAACAAAGGAGCACCCAAGTGGAGTAAAGATAAAACGCCACGCTCCGAAGAATAGAATCTGACGAAAGGGGTGCAGGGATAGATGGAAAACGTTCAATCGCCTGTTCTGCAAATCAGCGGGTTAAGCGGAGGTTATAGTGCCAAACGGCCGGTCCTTCACGGCATCGATCTGGAAGTTGGACGTGGAGAGATGGTCGGACTAATCGGCTTAAACGGTGCTGGCAAAAGCACAACCATGAAACACATCCTCGGCTTGATGACACCTCAACAGGGCGAAGTACGAGTGATGGGCAAGAAGCGGGACGAGGATGCGCAGATCTACCAATCGGCTATGGCATTTGTACCGGAATCACCCGAACTGTATGATGAGATGACAGTGATGGAGCACCTGGAGTTTACGGCAAGAGCGTACAATGTGTCGGAGGCTGATTTCAAACAACGTACGGAGAAACTGCTGGAACTGTTCCGTATGAATGAGAAAAGTACAAGTCTGTCGACTCACCTGTCCAAGGGGATGAGACAAAAGGTCATGATCATGTGTGCTTTTGTGGCAGGACCACCACTGTACATCATTGATGAGCCTTTCCTGGGACTGGACCCGCTGGGTATTCGCTCTTTGCTTGATTTTATGCTGGAGATGAAAGCTTCGGGATCATCCATCCTGCTCAGTTCACACATTCTGTCCACGATTGAAAATTACTGTGACCGTTTTATCGTTCTGCACCGTGGGCAGGTTATTGCTCAAGGGACGCTGAATGAACTGCGCTCCCAATTCGGGGAATCGGATGCCACGCTGGAGCACATGTTCTATTCCCTCGTACAAGGCAGGGATTGAGCATGGATCTCAAGCTGCTATGGAAGCAAAGACGCACAGGATTCTGGAACGGAATTCTTCCTTATCTGGGTTATGTGATCCAGAGCGGTGTAGCTATGGTCTTTTTATTTCTCGTCATTGCGTTCTCCGCCTGGTATACATCGTTTGTCCAGAACATTCCGGCGGAATTTCCGATTCGCTGGGTTGCATTGCTGCTGCTGGCACCACTAGTGCTGTTTAGCAGTTATCGTACATATCTGCTTCCGGCAGATATCGTGTTCCTGCGACCACAGGAATACCGGATGCAGGAGTATTTGAAGAACAGCTTTGCCCGGGGCATCATCTATAAAACTCTGGGCTTGCTGCTTGTATTTGTTACACTGTGGCCGCTCTATGTCAGAGCAGATCTGGATGCACGGCCATTTGGCTGGTTCATTGTGTTCCTGCTGCTGTGGAAAGGGTTGTCCAGTTATGGAGCATGGCAAGAGCTAAGAATGGTTCAGGTCGGTGCGGCAAGAGGATATCGTCTCTTGCGATGGGCTCTGGCAGTGCTGGCGGTTGGCGCTTGGCTGTGGCAGCCACCGCAGCGCAGCGTCTGGTTCCTGCTGTTGCTGGCTGTTGTCTACATCGTCGCCTTGCGTATACCGGTGAAACATCGTGTAGCGTGGGAACGACTGATTCAGGTAGAGCAGGGTCAGGCTGGCAGGGTTATGCGGACGCTTGGCTGGTTTGTGGATGTACCTTCATCCGGACAGAAAGTAAGTTCGCGTCGCTGGCTTAGCAAATTGGGGAGTGGTCTTCCCTGGAATGCAGGGAAAGCTTACCGTTACTTGATAACCAAAACGTTTGTTCGAACCGAAGTGTTCTCAATCGTGTTACGCCTAGTTGTACTGGGCATGTTACTATCCTGGTGGACAGCAGGCAGCTACTTTGGTGTCGGGGTGTATCTGTTCTTCCTGTTGCTTGCAGGTGTTCAGTTAGGTGCGCTGCGTCGCAGTCATAGTGAATCGTTCTGGATTATGATCTATCCAATCTCGGGTGAGAGTCGTCGTTCTCAGGTGTTGGGATTCATATTCCATCTACATGCACTGGCTGCATTGCTCATGTGGTTGCCTATGCTGGCTGCCGGAGCAAGCGGACTGACTGTCACCGGAGTAGCGCTTATTTTGGGTATACTGGTGATTGTGATCATGCGGCGTTCGCAAGGTAACAAGTGGTTGAAGGAAGAAGAGGACGAGTAAACGATCGGACACCTGACCAACTCGGATTATTACATTGGGTTCATCAGTGAGAACAAAAGATAACAAAAGAAGGGTATGCCGGGCTGTGTCCCGGAATACCCTTCTTTGTGCTGTAATGGAATCATGCAATCAGATCACTTGGTTCTCGCGTAAGTGTGTATTGGTACTAACAGAGGAACGATTTAGTGATGATCACGAGCAAGATGAACAGAACGAGAATAGCACCTGTGTTTGTAAATCCTCCGCCGTAACCGCCGCATCCATAACCGCCTCTTGTATCTTCAACTCCAGACATGGTCATTCCCCTTTCAAGTGGTTGTTTGGCACGCCCTTGCGTACATCGTATATTATGTGCTGTGGGGGTAGGCTGATTGGGCCGATGCCCGGTAAAGCTAGAAATTAAAGCTTTTGGGCTGATAAAACACAAAAGAACCCTTCGTATATTCAGTGACATGAAGCGTCGCCGTTATACAAAGGGTTCTTATAACATTCAGGGTACAGGTCTGTGTTAACTAAGTCGTCCGCAGATCCTGAACTCCACGATAGATGGTTTCATACAGATCTTCCAACCCGGATTCTTCAATACAGGAGAAGGCGATTCGAAGATCCGATTCACCCAGCGCGATTGTACCCACACCATATTTGTGCAGCAAATGGCTTCGAAGTTCTTCAGCGCCAACTTCTTTCAGCTTCAGGCACATGAAGTAACCGGAGTTGAACGGATAATAGTCCCATGCATCTCCATACTTGCCGCTATCGAGAATGGCTTTTACCTTATTGGCACGGCCTTTCATAATCTCGAACTTCTCCTGTTTCTGTGCTTCAAACTCCGGTGCTTTGAGCGCATCCAGTACAAAAGTCTGGGAAGGATGCGGGCCACTGGAGATCGTTGCCCGGATAATACCGAGTGTTTTTTGCTCCAATGCATGCAGAATGGCTGCATCTTCATGGGCATACGTAATGAATCCAACGCGGAAGCCCCATACAAACTCCTCCTTGGTTGCACCATCCACTTTTACAGTCAACACACGTGGATGAATGTTGGCAAGTTTGCCAAACAGGGATTCATGAATGGAATCTTCGAAGAACAGTCCGAAGTAGGCATCATCTGTTACAGCAACCACGTTAACACCGGCTTCAGCTGCCTGAAGAATCGTGTTCACAATGGCATCTGCTTCTTCGGCTCCAGGCGTATAACCTGTTGGGTTATTCGGGAAGTTGAGCAGTACGATCGCTTTACCTTTGTCCTTTTGATCAAGCAAAGCCTGAAGCAGACCCTCACTGTTGAAGTTCAACTGATCATCGAACAGGGGATAATGAACCAACTGGCCATGACGACGAATTCCGAAGGTCAGCTCGTAATTTTCCCAGTTTTTATCCGGATATATGACAGCGTCCCCTTCATCGGCGAACAGGTCGGCTACGATACTTAGTCCATGGGTTAATGCATTGGTTACAATTGGATTGCCAAACGTTTTGCCTTCCAGAGAAGGTGTTTCCTTCAGCATCTTGTCTCTCCAAACGGTCCGCAATTCAGGTTTGCCTGCAGGTGGAGCGTAAGGATACAGATCCTTTGGTTGGAATGCAGACAGCTTCTCCTGAATAACCTGAAGATGCATCGGCACACCACCCTCCAGGGCGATACCAATCGTGGCATTATGGGTCTTGGCCAAGCTTGCTGCTTCAGCAGATTGACTCAAAATCCCCTCTTTAGGAAAATAAATTTCTTTGCCAAGCTGTGACAGCATGGAGTAGACGTGACTGCTGCCTGTCTGAATACTTTCGTTCAACTGTTCAGCCAGTGGATTCATTCTTTTCATCCTTCCAAGTCTTTGTGATTCAACTGCCTAACATTATATCACCTTGACATGCCCCCGTCACGGAAATTACGCAATATGACAGTTATATCACTTTACCGCGTTGTTGCAGAGGGTTTTCGGGTGGGTTATCGTTGTATTCGACCTTGGAGTAATCCTCAAGAAATGAAACTTATTGCTGATGAAATGGACAGTATTTCCGCATCATTTCAGCAGTTTCGGCATCTCTTCCTTCATTGCGCTGTTCCAGTTCACCACTGATATGATCGAATCGTTCACTCGAGAGGTTTTGTCCAAATTTAAACTTGGCGCTGATCCGTTCAGGACTAATTCGGACTACGGCTACAGCTTTGAGGTTTCCTGTGTAACGCGAGTCAGTAGCGTCAATGGGTACATATCCGCCTTGCGGCTGGAGTTTCTCCATGAATCGTTGCAGTACCTTACCTTTGATGTCCAGATCTTTAACCGGTTCAGCCTGACCAAAGGCCATAACACTTTTGAAGAAAGAAGTCGCTGGACAAGCAAGCTCAGGATCACTGAAATAAGATGGAATCAGGGAGAACTCTTCAGCTACTGTGAAACTGACCGACGAATCCTGTTTGATCTGTTTCATCTTCTCGCCAGCCAGACTGCCGTGAAAATAAAAGCAACCGTCCATATATACGAAATTCAGCGGTGTAACCCGTGGTTGTCCGTCCGGACTGACCGTTCCCAGAAACCCGAAGGAGCACTGATCCAGAAATGCGGTAATTTCCTGTTCTTCATCTACTGTGAATTCTTTCCGTCTCATGTGTATTCCCCCATCATTGAATGTATAATAGAACGCCATATCTTATGGATAACCATAGTTCATACATTGACAATGAAATAGATCCAATTTACATTCACTTTAGTAGGCCAATTAGTCGGGGATCACAGATGAATACAAATGAAGAGAGGTGCATGATGGAATTGTGGCTGCCGATGGATACCTATGAACTTCAGCATCGATACAAGTATGAGGCCTTGTACCATGCGTTACGTGATGCCATTCATGCAGGCACATTGGTGGGAGGCACGCGGCTTCCTTCCACCCGTGAGTTGGCAAGGCAATATGAGATGTCACGTGGTTCGGTAGCTCAGGTATATGACATGTTGCTTGCGGATGGTTATGTCCATGCACATCGGGGAAGAGGTACATTTGTCACCGAAACATTATCCACTCAGGAAAATGAAAAACAGGAAGCCGTTCTCAAGTTGTCTCCCTGGGGCGAACGAGTACAGAGGTTGAATACGCAACATGAAATCCTGCGGACTCAGATGTCTTCACCGAAGGCGTCCGTCATTAATTTTCAAATGCAGCGCATGCCTGCAGAACATTTCCCGTTAGGGGAGTGGAAGAGTGCACTCGCTGCGGTTCATCGCAGTGGTTGGCGAGAATCGAGCGGTGTAGCAGGTGATCCGGAGCTGCGTGAGGCCATCGCCTCCCATCTCAGATGGACACGTGGTATTCAGGCTGAACCCTCTCAGATTGTATTGTTCAGTGGTTCAATGCAAGGCATCACCTTGCTATCCCAGCTGTTGATCACAGAGGGGGCAGCAGTTGTATTAGAGAATCCGGGGTATCCGGGCATCGCTCATGCCGTCAAGTCCTGTGGTGGGCATATCATCCCGGCAGAGCTGGATGCCGCAGGCATTATTCCTCAGCCTTGGGAGGCACAGACGTTATTTGTCACCCCTACCCGGCAGTTTCCAACAGGGGCCGTGCTGGGATTGGACAGAAGACGTGCCTTGCTTGCGTGGGCCTCAAAGCGGAATGCGGTCATCATTGAAGATGATTATGACAGTGAATTCCGATGGGGTGGAAGACCAATTGAACCCCTCAAAGTGCTTGATCGTGAACAGCGCGTCATCTACGTTGGTTCATTCTCACAAACGATGGTGGCTTCGTTTCGACTTGGCTACGCCGTCCTGCCACCTGGTCTGGTAGAACCTCTGCTTGCCGCCAAGGCGTTGTATGAACCGGTACCTCCGGCACTGCTGGAGCAGCGCGCACTGGCAAAGTTTATGACCAGAGGAGGTTACCTGAGGCACTTACGACGGTTAACCCGGTTATATGGGGAACGGCATGATTTTTTTGTCCGAGAGATGGAACTACAGTTGCCGGAGGCATTTAAGATGCAACTTGGTGATGCAGGACTGCATATCTACGCTACCTGGAATGGCGATGTGGACAGTTATCAGCGATTTAAAAAGCTTGCTGAGGAGGATGGCATATTGTTCCGTGATGCAGAGCGATATCGGTTGACTTCAGGTCATCCGGCGGCCTGCTTTGCTTTTGCACATCTGGAGAAAGAAGAGATAACAGAGGGAATCCAGCGAATGCGGCTAGCCTGGGAGAAGTGCACATTTTCGTTTCGGTGAATTCCGCTGTATAATGGGATAAGACATTTCGCTCCTATAGGAGCAGAGATTATATATGAGCAAGTTGTATTTAATCATGCAAGATACTGAAATACATATGGCCTGGATTGAAGAAGTGAGATTCAGATCAGAAGGATGCCATATGCAGAGAGATTAACTATCAAGGGGGAGTGGCGACATGCTGCAGGCATCGCCGTCATCATTTGTTATTTTGCCCGCTGTCGCCAAAATTGTCTGTGAACCGGGCTGGAAGTGGCAGAAACGGGAAAAACCGATGCAAAACTATGATTTATTTTATGTATGGAGTGGTGAAGGAACGCTTGTACTGAATGACCAGTCGTATGAAGTTGGCAAGGGTAGTTGTTTTTTGTTCAGGCCAGGAGATCATCCTACTGCAACACATAATAAGCAAAAACCGTTGGTACTTACGTATATTCACTTTGATGTGGACGTGCCTGTTGCTGACGTTCCCCAGTCCTATCGCGAGGTACAGGAAACGGTGGAGTTTGAGCATTTGCTGGCACGTTATGTAAGACTGTTCTTATCAGATGTGTACGGACGTGATGAAGAGAGTCGATTGATTCTGAAACAATTGATGATTCATTTGCTGCGCGCCGATACGGAAGAACCTGTGGAGAAAAAGGTGAGCAACCAGTTGTCCGATGTGATCCAGGAGGTCGCCAATTATGTGCGTCAGCATCCCGGGATTACGCATCGGGTGGAAGATCTGGCTGCGCGGGCTGGCTTATCGCCCCGATACTTCTCGATCAAGTTCAAGGAACTGGTGGGCTCATCGGTGCAATCTTATATTATCCGCATGCGTATTGAACGGGCGGAACATCTGCTGGTGCATACCGGCATGAATGTGACCGAAGTGGCGGATGCTCTGGGTTACCGGGATATTTTCTTCTTCAGTCGTCAGTTCAAGCAGTATACCGGCAAAAGCCCGTCCGAGATTCGTTAAAATTCTGATGAGAAAAACAGGAAACCGTTTCAAGTCTGGAATGCAAGGGTAATTATCTAGCATTCCAGATGACCAAAAGGGGGAACTTGTGATGAACGGAAAACGTCGGGTCCGCAACCGGGGATGCTCTACGAAGGGATGCAATATTTTCCGGAACCGTCTGCGTCGCTTCAAACCGGCAGAGGACTTGCAAGATGTGTGGTTTTGAGGAGAACTCAGCAGACCAATAACGACGGAGCGAAGCTTCGTATTGCATGTATATATGGATGAATATGAATTCATAAAGAGGATGGCGCAATACCTGGTTACAGGTGTTGCGCCATCCTCTTTATTTGCGTATGGACTCATTAGTTCTTCGGTTTTAAACGACCAAGCAATGCACCCATTTTGACCGAATCGCCTGGCTGTAAGCCCGGGTTTGGTTCGAATGTGCCACTCTGCGTCAGCAGAACAACGGTGGAACCGAATTCAAAATAGGCCAGATCATCGCCTTGTGCCCAGGTACTTATGTCCGTATCAGCATATTGTATGCTACTCACGTTCATCGCACCTACTTTGACAACCGCCACTTCACCGTAATCATGTGCGATATACGTAATGAGTCGTTCGTTTCGACTAAGCACGGATCTCATATGGGTCAGGCCAAAGTCATTCACGGGATAAACTTTGCCTTTGATGTGTTCGCTCTCTATTTTGCGGCCGCTGACAGGTGCATGAATGCGGTGATAGTCGCGAGGGCTGAGATAGAGGACGAACCCGTACCCGTGCTTGTACTTCTCCAGATGGGGAGAATGGTTTAATAATTCAGCAAGTGTATAATTTTGTCCCTTAACATTCAGGAGTGTCCCTGCAGATATTGGACCGGCTGCCGTAATCTTGGCATCTACCGGGCTGATCAGTGCATGCTCTGAAAGTTCCAACGGGCGCATGCCCGGCTTTAATTTGCGGGTAAAGAAATCGTTCAGTGAACGGTATTCCTTCCAGTCTTTCTCGGCCTCCTGAACAGGGATGTCGTAGGTCCGGACAAAATAAGGGATAAATGCCTTACTTCCCCGGCTTTTGGAGAAGGCTCCCACGGTCCGGGAGATCCATTTGCGCGAAGAAAGCTCGGTCATTAATCGCAACAGCGTTTTTGCCATGAATATCCCCCTTAGGGTTAATGCGAACTTCAAGGCCGGCAAGACCGGCCGTTCTGCATAATATTGACACAGAATGCACACGAAATCAATATAGTCTCCTATCGTATGTCTGCGGTTGTCTCGGAATTCTCGAATTCTGTTCCAGCAGCAGACGCCCATAAGCCATCGGTTTGCTGTACGTTGCCTTCCAGTGTTCCGACATTCCCGCCTTGCGAAAACCGTAACGCTGATCCCGTCCATTGCATTCAATAAAATAGATCTGGCCGCTGCGCGTTATCCCGAGATCAAGACCCAGATCAGCCAGATGTGGCAGACTGGCCGCCAGGTTCTGGGCAATTCGAAGTGCAACGAGTCCGATTCTGTATTCCAGTCGAGCCAGGTCGAAGCCAGATTCCCCTAATCCAAGGGCCTCTGCGAGCTTCATGACTTTACCGCCCTGGGCGATATTGCTGACAAACGTATGGGCAGGAGCCGCTTTGGCAAACATGCCTGTTATTCCCCAAAGACCATCGCCACCACGTTGTACAGATACCCGCAAATCTACCGGCCTGCCCTCATAACGTACCAGTGGGATACGCTCTTCAATGAGGTAGGCATGGCGAAAGATCCGCCTTAGGGTGGCGGAAGGAAGCTGTCCTTTGCTCAATCGGAAGGTAGCCCACCCTTTGCGTGCCGCCTTCGTCTCACAGGTTAGTTTCCACTGTCCATCTCGCTCAAAGACTCGCATAATACCATGACCGATGCTACCGCTGCATGGTTTGATGACGAGGTCATCATATTGTTCCATCATATAGGCCAGAGACTCTGGCGTAGCTTTGACTGCACGGGGCAGGTGTTCTCGCAAGGCGAGGTCCTGATGAAGCATGTCATGAATGTGATCTTTACGGTACCGGTTGCGAACGTTGAATACCTGGATACCCTGCAACATCAGCTTGGTGATCTGATGCTGTTCCGTCCGGCGAAGCTGGAGTGATCGGTTATGAATGACGGAGGGCAGTGGCATGCGCTCGCGAACATATCTGCCTTCTTTTTTTACATAGGCAAGACATGTTTTTTGATCCGAATCGATATCTTCCAGCCTCAAAAAGCAGGGAGTTAATCCATAACTGGCCGCTGCCTGTTCATAATTCGCGAGTGATTCCTGACCGGTCCTTCCGGCCGGTATCCCCCGGTACATGCGTGAATCGAACATAATGCCGATCGTTTCTTGGAGCATGACCGTTCCTCCTTCGATGTTATCGCGACCATGGATCGTCCATTCATGGAATGCCGGCCTGTCACCGCATGGCTCAGACATCGCGATAACGCAGACCGGTGTGTAAGATGCATCGCCAAGCACTAGTGCTTGCTCAGGGCGTGTCTAAAACTCTGAAGGAAGCAGGTTTTGCCGAATCTTCGTTCCAAGCAAGGAAGTTTTCCGCAGGCGTGCCGGGGCACGGCTAGGGAAAGTGACACAGCAGGGGGCGAAAAGACGGTGAAAGATGCACTTCAGCGAGTTTTCAGACACGACCTAGATATAATATCCTATGACATGACTGGAACGGGGGCGTGGACAGCCGCCTTTCCTCTGCAGCCCTGACACGCCTATTTCCACGAAGATCATCGAACCTTCCTGTCTTGACGCCTGTACATTCGTGCTCTGGAATCCGCAAAAGTCATAAATGAAGTGGCAGATGCCCATATGGAAGCATATGATGCCGGAGACGAACGTTAGAGGAAGGAGCAAGCTGCATGAGTAAAAATGGCAAAAAGAAGGTTCCGACGCCGAAACTGCGGCATGTGAGCCCGAAATACAAGGAATTGGAACTGACTGATCGCCGGGCAGACAAGATGAACTCAGGTTTCACTGTGAATAGGGAAGAACGCTTGAATACGAATAAAAGGGATTCGAGAGCTGTTCAGGAGTCGGAAGAATTCCTATTCGACTCAATGGAGCTACCTTCTTCAACAAATGAGCTGGAAGAGTTGGAGATCGAAGCCGAAATCAAGCCGGAACCCGTAGAGTCTGATAGCAAGGAAATCGAGACAGAAGACAGCTCGGATAAGCAGATTCAGGTTAGCAGTGTGGCTCCGCTTGTTCTGGAAGAAGAGGTGGGTATCATCAAACAAGAAACAACAAACAAGGACCGGCTGCAGATCCTGAACCAGAACCAGATGCCGGGTCATACCGGACATTACATCTACACGGACGACTTGAGTGAATTTGCTGTTACGGAGAGCAAGTTGGCTCCTTTCTCTGTAGATGCCTCCAAGCTGAAACCGGATGCGGTCGGCAGTGAAGCATTGCAGGATTATGCGGTGACCAGCATTCACATTGCAGACGGGGCCATTGTTTCAGCAAAACTTGCGGAAGCGTCTGTATCTGAGGAGCACCTGATTGACGGTTCTGTGTCTGGTCACAAAATACGAAATGCTTCTATTGCAGGCGAGAAAATCAGAGATGGCAGTATTACTTCTCAGAAGCTTGGCAACCAGGCCATCGATTCGGCCAAAATTGCCGACGGCTCCATCAGCACAAGACATCTCAGCCGCATGCTGGTAACGGAAGAATTAATCAAGAATCATGCCGTAACTGGAGACAAGATCGCGATTAGCGGGGTGGATACAAGGCATCTCACGGGAGGAGCTGTGAATACCTCCAAACTGGCTGACGATGCAGTGACTACAACCAAAATTCGGGAAGCTGCTGTCACAGGCAGCAAAATCGAAGAACACTCCATCGAGTCTCACCATATTCAGGCAGGGGCTGTTAAACAGACACATCTGGCAGAAGGGTCTGTCGGTCGTTCACAATTATTAAATGGCAGTATTGGAAGTGACCAGATAGAGGATGGATCCATACAAACAAGACATTTAGCTGAGGGTTCATTAAGTGGAAGACATCTACTGGACGGTTCAATCGGTTCAAGCCAGATTCGAGCTCATTCCGTTGGCAAGGAGCAGATTGGCAATGGAGAAGTGGGCAGTGAGCATTTGACAGAAGGTGCAGTAACCAGTAGCAAACTGGCAGACCAGTCTGTTGGAACAGCAAAATTGCTGGAACAGTCCATTACGGCATCCAAGATCTCTGATCAGAGCGTCATTTCTTCCAAAATTGCGGATGAAGCCGTACAGGGTAAACATCTTGCCAAAGGGTCCATTCGTGCGGAACACATTGCAAATCGGGGAATTACGCCGGTACATGTGGACAATTCCGCAATTCACTCTATTCACATTGCAAGTGGAAGCATCGAGGCAGCTCATCTATCTGCCGGAAGTGTGTCCGGAGACGCTCTTGCAGACGACGTGGTGTGTGAGCGGCATCTTGCAGAGTCGGCCGTGGGTACGTATGAATTGCAGGATGCTGCCGTTACAGACGTTAAACTTGCGGATGGAAGTGTGACAACAGAAAAGCTTGGAACGGCATCGGTGAGTAGCAGAGCGCTTGCCCCGGGAAGTGTTATATCCTCGCATCTTGCGAGTGGTGGAGTCACAGGGACACATCTGGCTCCAGGCAGCGTGGGTTCCGAGGCCCTGAGACCTTATGCAGTGAAATCGGAACACTTGACAGAACATGCCGTAGGTGTACCTCATCTTCAGCCGGGCAGTGTTGAAACGGATGCGATTGCACGGGCCGCGGTCACAACAGACAAATTGGCTATTGATAGTGTAACTTCAGCCCAGCTGGCTGGCGGGTCCATTTTTCCGCCTCATCTAACAGATCATGCGGTTACCTCCCCCAAGCTCTCACCAGAAAGTGTTGCCACAGATAAACTGGCGGATTTTGCTGTCACGTCAGCTAAACTGGCAGACGGCAGCGTGACTTCTTCCAAAATTATGGCAGAGAGCATTAACGCCAAACATATTCCAGCAGGAACCATCCGCGGATATCACCTGAAGCAGCATGCCGTTTCACTGGAACATTTGTCGGAAGAAATACGCTCGCCGGAATTATTTGCTGATGGCAGTATTACCGGCAACAAACTTCAACATGGCTCCATAAGTGCGGACCATTTGACAGCAGACTCGGTATCCGGGACAGAACTGCAACAGGCTGCTGTAGGTAGCGAGCACTTGCAGCCATCCGTTGTACAATCCGTCCATCTGGCTGAAGGCAGCGTGAAATCTGACCATTTGGGGACTCAAGTAGTGAGCTCACAGCATCTGAAGCCAGACATCATTCATGAGGAGCATATTGCTGAACAGGTGGTCACATCGCATCACTTGGCACCTGGATCTGTCGAAACAGACCATCTGGCACCTTTATCCATTACAGCGGCTCACCTTCAGCCAGGTTTGATCAGTGGTTTGCATCTTCAGGCAGAGTCGACAAGTGCTGTTCACCTGCAGCAAGGAGCTGTGCATTCCCGTCATATTCAAGATGGTGAAATTCTTCCTCATCATATCCATGAACGCAGCATCGGAACATCTCATCTGGAAGAAGAAGCGGTAAGTACGATTATTTTGCAGGATGAATCTGTAACACGCTCCAAACTAGCAACGGGTAGTGTGGATGGCAGCAAATTAGCTGCAGGAACCGTATCGGCTACTCACCTTGCCAATGAAAGTGTGCAAACCCATCATATCCAAGAAGGAGCAATCCTTGCTGATCATATTCAAGAGTGCAGTATTGGCTCAGTTCATCTGGATGAGCAGTCTGTAAGTGCAGTTCATTTGCAAAATGGATCTGTAACAAGTGCCAAACTGGCGGATGGCAGTATAAACGGCAGCAAATTGCTTGAAGGAACCGTATCGGGGATTCATATTGCGTCCGAAAGTGTGCAAACCGGGCATATTCAGGCAGGGGCCATTCATGCTGACCATATTCAGGAGCGGAGCATCGGCACAATCCATCTGGAGGAGGAAGCAGTAAGTGCGATTCACCTGCAAAATGGGTCTGTCATCAGTGCAAAACTGTCCGACGGCAGTGTAACCGGCAGCAAGTTGATCGAAGATGCGGTGTCGGGAATCCATATCGCTTCTGAAAGTGTGCAATCCCGCCATATCCAGGCAGGAGTAATCCTTTCTGACCATATTCAGGAGCACAGCATTGGCATGCTTCACTTGGAACAGGAAGCAGTAAGTGCCATTCATCTGCAAAATGGATCTGTAACAAGTACCAAGTTGGCCGACGGCAGTGTAACCGGCAGCAAGTTGCTTGAAGGAGCAGTATCAGATATCCACATTGCAGACGATAGTGTGCAATCCAGTAAGATTCAGGCAGGAGCCATTCATGCTGATCATATTCAAGAGCGGAGCATCGGCACAGCACATTTGGAAGAGGAGTCTGTAAGTGCCATTCATTTGCAAAATGGATCTGTAACGAGTGCCAAACTGGCGGATGGCAGTATAACTGGCAGCAAGTTACTCGAAGGTACGGTATCCGGGGTTCATATCGCATCGGAAAGTGTGCAATCCGGGCATATTCAGGCAGGAGCTATTCATGCTGGTCATATTCAGGAGCGAAGCATAGGCACAGCCCATCTGGAAGAGGAAGCCGTAAGTGCGGTTCATCTGCAAAATGGGTCCGTAACAAGTGCCAAATTGGCTGACAGTAGCATTAGTGGCAGCAAATTGCTCGAAGATACTGTATTGGGGAGCCATATCGCGTCGGAAAGTGTGCAAACTCGCCATATCCAGGCAGGAGCGATCCTTGCTGATCATATTCAGGAGCATAGCATTGGTACGTCCCATCTGGAGGAGGAAGCAATAAGTGCGGTTCATCTGCAAAATGAATCTGTAACGAGTGCCAAACTGGCGGATGGCAGTGTGAGCAGCAACAAACTGCTTGAAGATGCGGTGTCGGATGTCCATATTGCCAATGGAAGTGTGCAATCGCGTCATATCCAAGAGAAAGCCATACATGCTGACCATATTCAAGAGCGAAGCATTGGAATCTCCCACCTCAAAGCCGAATCGGTAAGTTCGATTCATCTGCACAATGGTTCCATAACAAGTGCCAAAATGGCTGACGGCAGTGTAAACGGTAATAAATTGCTTGAAGGTGCGGTATCGGCTATCCACATAGCCGACAAAAGTGTGCAAACTCGTCATATCCAGGATGGAACCATTCTTGCTGATCATATTCAGGAACGCAGTATTCGCACAACTCATCTGGAAGAGGAAGCAGTAAGCGGGATTCATCTGCAAAATGGGTCTGTCACCAGTGCCAAATTGGCCGATGGCAGCGTGAACGGCAGCAAACTGAGTGAGCAGAGTATTACCTCTAATCATTTGAATGCGGGGATTGTAGGTCCAGCGCATCTGAGCGAAGAGATATGGAATGCGATCCGTCAGTTCAGTGGAGAAACGCTGGAGCAACTGGCAGCTATCAAAAGACAAGAGGGATTGCTTCAACCACAAAATGAAGGTGTACAGCAATCACAGCAGGTAATCGTCGAGGTATTACCGAGTGCTGGTCTGGAGCAACAACAAGAGCTGATATCCCAAACAGATCAGCTTGGCGAACTACCGGCAGCTTTGTTCACAACTGAGCAGGCAGTGCAGGCAGATCAGGCTCAGCAACCACAGCTTGAACAGTCACAGGAGATCGCTGGAACTACGGAGTTTATGTTAAGTGAACAATCGATTACACAAGAGCATCTGTGTGATGATGCCGTGGGCAGCAGCCAGTTGCAATCGGGGGCAGTTCAGGTCAAACATCTGGCCTTTCAGCCCGTTCGCAGCGTAAGCAAACAACCGGTTGTACAACAATTCGGGATGGAAGCTTTTGTACTGCCAGAGAGTGAAGTATGCACAGAGGTAACTGTTGTTTTTGAAGAATCATTTGCTTCAGAACATTATGTGATTGTGGGCATGAGTAATGATCGGGGATTCCAGATTTCCCTGCTCTCGCAGAGTGAGGATGAAGCGGTTCTTGAAGTGTCACGTACGGCAGATTGCAAGCATACGTACGGATTGTTGTCATGGATTGCTGCGGGACCTTCGCAAGGATAGTGCAGGATTGTATCCGTAATAAACAAATGACAAAAGCGGTGTCCAGAGTTGTCCGGGACACCGCTTTTGATTGATATCAGCTTAATCCGTTCGGACGGTGAGGGGTGTCTGAACGTTTTGTTACCATTATGAAGAGTACATTATAAGTTCAATTACAATAAAATAAGATTTTACAGGCCTACAGCTTGATATGCTTTGGTAATAGCAGTAGCTTCAGCGGAAGTTGCTCCGTACAGATCTTTGGCTGCTTGAATGGTAGCTGTTTTGGCAGCGGCAAATTTGGACGTTGGTGTCAGGTAGTTCACCAGTGTGCTGTAGAAAATCTGGATCGCTTTATCCCGACCGATTCCGGTAACAGTCACACCATTATGTGTTCCGCCTTGAGCAGCAAGGAAATAGGCTTTATTGATGATACCACTGTTGATATGGACACCGCCGTTGTCCTGTGAGCCTGTGTAGCGATCGCTGTATTTGTCAGGTTGACCATACAATGTAGGGTTGGAGAGGGAGCGCAGCGCATCTCCTGGAGTGTTAGGTGTGTAGATATCATCACCGAGCAGCCAGTTTTTGCTTTGGATCGTATTACCGAAAATATCGGCAAAGGCTTCATTGAGTGCACCTGGTTCATTGCGATATTCCAGATTGGCTGTATATTCAATAACACCATGCGTCAATTCATGACCCACAACATCCAGATCACCAGACAGGGATCGGAACATCGTTCCATCTCCGTCACCAAAGACAATCTGTGCCCCGTTCCAGAAGGCGTTATTGTAATTGGAGCCGTAGTGCACGGTTGATCTGATCAACAATCCGTTACCATTAATACCGTTACGGTTGAATTTGTTTTTGTAGAAATCATACGTAGCAGCGGCATGAGCGTGAGCATCTACACCTGCACGATCAGTCCATACATTATCCGAATCTGTGAGCAAGCTACCAGGCAGTGATGAGCCATTGTTCGCCGTGTACGTTTGGATGCCATTGCCGCGAGTGGTGTCTTTCAGTTGGAAGGTGCTGCCGGATTGGGTGGTTGTCAGGGTTTTGGTATCTCCAAGCACACCTGTACCTGTTCCAGTGGCAAAGTTAATGAGGTCAAACTGGGATACGATACTGCCATCCACTGCGTTAATGAAATATTTGGTCCGTAGAGGGGCGGGTTCCAGTACGTTTACTTCCGTAATGTAAACCAGATATGTCTGACCATCTTCTTCATGATGATAGATGTTCAATTCAGCTTGAGGCGTGATTTCCGCGGCACCAAGCTCTCCAATCCGGGAGGTTGCTTCTTCGGTTGCAATACGGATCGCGTCTTCTCCGCTGATCTCGGCTACACCATCATTCGGAATGGCCTGCTCTTCAATCGGTGGAAGATCGCCAAGTGCGGAGCTCACGGCTCCGGTTTTGTCCAGGTGAACCGTCTGTTCTGCACCATAAACCGGGATACCTTTAATATACTGTTTCAGGCGGAAGTGTCTTACGCCAGATGTATCTGTGTTTCTTTTGACAATTTTGAGCTGGGATTTCACATCGGTATTCAGAAATTGTTCCTGCTGTCCAAGATAATTAAAGATAGTGTCATCTGTTCCACTGTTCAATGGAATACCCTCCTCAGAGGCATAAGGGGCCTGAAGTGGAATGGATTGATCAGACACTGGAGCTGCAGTAGCAGAGGACACGGAAGCGAGCAAAAGAGCTCCTCCAAGAATTGTTGGCATAACTTTGGCAAATTTCATAGTAAACTCTCCCATTCTTAAACTTATTTTTGGTTGGAAAATGTTCATGCCAGTCTCGGTTGGAATTCCGTCTGCAACTTGGGCAGCGCGGAGCGTGGGGCTAGACCTGAAGCGTGGAATGAGACAAGAAACGATTGGAACAAAATCGGCTTGGCCTTAGCTCGGGAAGTGTTAAGCACGACACCAAACAAAAAGGATAACCGTTTATTCAGTTCAACCCGAAGGTTTAATCGTCTATTGTGTTCCTCTTTCAGAAAGCCGGGGGTTGTCCAATTGCGCAGGTAGAAGATACGTTCACGGAAAACTGGGGTGTTCAATCCGGGTTTGCGTAAATGACAAAGGCAGTGTGTTCTGAACGGCATCACTCCTCTCAAGAGTAGAATGTATCTGTTTAACAGGTTCTGTGAATGAGGTCATAATCTAATCAACCTAAGGTCAATAAATTGATTTAAAAAATAAAGGGGAACTTATGTTCACCACAAGGTTATTTTTGTAAATAAAACTGCTTGGAACGTATATTATCACAATGTAAAACTTTGGAAAAGATACAATTTTAGATTTTTGTTAAATTTGTGTCTGAAGTAGGGGAGAGGTAGCGTTTTTCACATATTTTGACGTATTTTGTCTAAAACCAAGGCCTGTACCCTCGTGTTCACAGGGAGAACCTGCTTAGTGCAAGGACAAACGCCGTTTCCACTGCTCCACGAATACATAGAATAACGTGTACTCCCTTGGCATGCCGATGATCGAATGCGGGAGGTGAAACTGTTGCGCAAAACCCGTACCACAGCACGTTATGCAACCCAAACCAATGTGACACGAAGAAAAACAGTGCTGAAGAAACGAAGATGGAAGTCTGGACACAAAAAGGGTACAAAGGCCTATACGTTCGTTATTCCATCCAAACAGCTGATGTTACAGGCTAAGGATGGAGTAGAGAATGGAGCGGAAAATGGCATGAGTGATGCTCCTTCACACAGAGATGTTTCTCAGGGACCGATGCTCTCGGTCATTATCCCTGCTATGAATGAGGAGAAAAGGATTGGTGCAGTTGTCCGTGAAGCGCTGCGGATATGCCGTGATGCTGAAGTGCTTGTCGTTGTGAATGGTTCAACAGACGGTACGGCAAACGCAGCCAAACGGGCTGGAGCACGAGTGCTCACGTATGCCGAAGCACTGGGGCATGATGGAGGACGAAAAGTAGGCGCAGCGGAGGCGCGCGGTCAGGTATTGTTATTTACTGATGCAGATATCGCAATTCCCGCAGAGCACCTTGCACCTTACGTGAAGGCTGTGCTGAAGGGAACGGATGTGGCGCTTAACGACTACCATGGGCCGGTCACTCATCATCCCGTTCATCCGGTAGTGGAGGCCAAACACATGTTGAACAGCATACTCGCAAGATCCGATCTCCGGGGGGCATCCATGACAGCAATTCCACATGCAATAAGCCGAAAAGGGCTTGAGGTCATGGGGATATCCTCACTGGAAGTTCCGCCACTCGCACAAGCGAAGGCAGTGATCGGAGGACTTCGGGTACGCGCTGTTCATCACGTACCTGTGGGTAGAATGAATGCAGTACGAATCAAGAAGCGAAGCGGACCTGATCTGCTAAGTCAAGTGGTACTGAATGATCATATGGCAGCGATTAAGTGGATTACGGATACGCTCGGTCCCCGCGGAGGTTATACCGATCTGCAACGTGTTCGCAACCTGGCGAGGTAAGCATGTCGCATCGGATGATGCAGCATGCTGGAGGTGAGGAAATGAAGGGACGTTCAGGGGTTGTCCGCCGCAGGCGGACAACAAGTAGACCAACGACAGCAGGAAGAACAGTAATGAACAAGCGTCATAGGAACAAGAAACATGTAGATATTCAAAAAAAAAGAAGAAGCCGAGCAAAGTCTGGCCCAGTAAATCTGCACTTGATGTGGAAAGCGGGGCAAGTTGCAGGAAGCGAGGCAAAGGCAAACAACACAGTATCAGAAGAACATGCACGTCTCGTATGGAATGCACACGCGGCAAACGTTGCGGAGCTAAGCAATTTCGAGCTAGCTCTGAAGGCAGGTAAGGCATTTATGCAAGGTTATGCTCAGGCCTCGGGACATTCATTCCAGATCGTGCCACTACCTCTTCGTCATTCGGCTGCTGCCATTGTCTGTGCCTGTAATGAAGAACACACACTGGGGCAGGTGTTATTGCAACTAAAGCGGTTGCCTCTGACGGATATTATTGTGGTACTGAATGGAACGACAGATGACAGTTTGAAGCAGGTACTAAGGCAGCCGGGACTTACAGTAATCTATGAACCGGATCGGGCAGGACATGATGTGGGCCGGGCACTTGGAGCCAAGATGACGGATGCGGAGACGGTACTTTTTGTGGATGGAGATATGGTCGTCTCGGCTGAACAGCTTGCACCCTTTCTGTTCGCGGTTGATCGGGGACAGGATGTGGCGTTGAATAATCTGACGTCTTTGCTGCCTGCGTTTGCAGGCCAGGATGAGGTAAGCCGGATCAAAGCATATCTGAACCGTACATTAGGCAGGGCAGATCTTGGTTCCAATTCCATGACAGCCGTGCCTCATGCATTGTCTCGTCGTATGATTCAGACCGTGAAGCCAGCATCACTGGCCGTTCCACCTAAGGCACAAAGTCTAGCTATTCAGCATGGAATGAACGTCTCGGCACCAAGTCAGGTGGATGTTATTCGTTCCAATCGGTTGCGTCCTGGTAACACGGGAAGTGGGAATGATGTCGCCAAATTGATCATCGGAGATCATCTGGAGGCACTGGCTACATTGCTGGGTACAGGTTGGAATCCAGCCCAGGCACATACACTCTCCCGTGTAGAAGTCGCTTACAGGAGGAACGCCTAATGACACTGACGAGTATGATTATCCCAACTTACAATGGGCTGGATCTGATCAGGCCCTGCATCGATGCCATACGTCAATACTCGGGCGATCCTGCGTCATATGAAGTTATCGTGGTAGATAACGGTTCGACGGATGGAACGGCTGAATATTGTGCGCTGGAGCGAATTCGATTTGTAAGGTTCCCGGACAATCGGGGGTTTCCGGCAGCGTGTAACGCTGGACTTCGTGCAGCTTGCGGGGATGAGTTGTTGCTGTTGAACAATGATGTTACGGTCACGCCCCGTTGGCTGGAGAACCTGCGAACGGCTCTGTACAGTGACGCAAGTATTGGGATCACGGGTCCTGTTACGAATTATGCAAGCGGCATCCAGCAGATTAAACTACAGTTTCGGGATATGGAACATTTTCAGGAGTTGGCCAATTCCAATAATATTGCGGATTCTTCAAGGTGGAGGGAAGTACGACGGATCGTCGGTCTGTGCATGCTGATGAAACGAGATGTCGTGGAATCGGTTGGACTGCTTGACGAGGCATATTCTCCGGGACACTATGAGGATGACGATTATTGTTATAGAGCAAGATTGCAGGGATATCGCTTGCTGGTATGTGGAGATGTTCTCGTGCACCATCAGGGAAGTGCCAGCTTCCAGAAGACAGATCCGGTAGCGTGGAAACAGCTGCTTGAGCGTAATCGTTCGATTTTTATGAACAAATGGCATGTCGATCCGCTTGAATATATGGACATATCCGATGAAGGAGGGAACGTGGAATGAAAGGTGTAATTCTTGCCGGCGGAACAGGAACTAGACTGTATCCGCTGACCCGGCTCATTAACAAACATCTGCTTCCAGTCGGTAAACATCCGATGATTATGTATGGCATCGACAGGCTCCGCCAGGCAGGCATTGATGAACTATTGATTGTGATCAACAAACATTCCGCCGGGTTATATACAGAGTATCTTGGTGGCGGAGCAGATCATGGGGTCAAGTTGACTTATCGCATTCAGGAAAAGGCAGGCGGGATTGCGGAAGCGTTGGATCTGGCAACTACTTTTATTCTTCCTGGCGAAAAATTCGTTGTGCTTCTCGGTGATAATCTCTTCAGCGATGATCTGAAGCCTTATGTGGACCGTTATATGCAGCAACCTGCTGGTACAGCACGAGTTCTGCTCAAAGAGGTGGATGATGCACGACGTTACGGGGTGCCTGTTTTTGATTCAAAGCATCCAGAGCGAATCTCGTACATTGAGGAGAAGCCAAGCCACCCGAAAACCTCTTATTGTGTGACGGGCATATACATGTATGACGATCATGTATTTAACCTGATTCGCAATATTGCGCCGTCTGCGCGCGGAGAACTTGAAATTACGGATGTGAATAATCACTACGCATCTGCTGGCGGACTGGAATACGACATTTTGCAGAAATACTGGAGTGATGCAGGTACATTTGAATCGCTCCAGGAAGCAGCTGTCCGTATGAAAGGACAATTGCCCTAAAATATATGCGACTGATGCTGCCGCTGTGCGGTGCCCCATGGGAGCAGAACACTCTGCGCCGGAGCTGGAAGGATGCTCCGGCGCTTTGCGCAGCGACAATCCTCGTGCATGCCAAAGGAGGGAATGGCGTGAGAGTAGTGACACGCACCGGAGCTGCTAAGGCCTCCGTGTCGGGTAAACCCCGGGGCATCCACCCGGCCGTATTTATGGGCAGTGGCACTCCGACAGCAGCAGTTACAGGGTCTGCTGGAGTCAGAGGTGTGAAGTCAGGGAAACGGAGTACCCTGACCAAAGCGGGTACATCTGCAGGCGCAGCGCATAAAGCTGCTGCAAGGAAAGCGAGCAGCACAGGCAGTGTTGTTGGCAGAGCAGGCAAAGCTGGCTCTGCGGGCGCGAGCAGAGCGGCAAGAGCCAGCCGCACCGGCAAAGGCAAAGCCGGCCTGCGCCGGGCCACTGCTGGGCGCAGGCCGGCACCAGCGCGGGGCCGGCGTGCCGCTGCCCGCGCCAAGCAGCGCACGGCGATGCGCCGTGCGCCCTTGCCAGCACCGCAAGCCAGCACGCCACAGGCGATGCCTGCCAGCGGTGCTGGCCCCGCCCCGCGCCAGGCGACACAGCCGAAGGGTGTCGCCCCCGCGGGGCGGGGAAGCGCTGCCGGCGCGAATGCGGGCAGCGCGAAGGGCTTGCCGCCTCCGCCCGCGGAGCACGCAGTGCAGGCGGAGGCCGTGCCCGGCGGCTACGCCGAGGGCTACCGCGACGGCGTATTCGCCGGCGGGGAGGCGCTGGTGGCGCAGCACATCCCGCCGGATCACATTCTGCCTGCCGTGGCGGCGGCAGATCTGATCGCGGCGGGATTCCGCCAATACGCGCCCAGCCTGGCCCGGCTGTCCAGCCCTCATGAGATGGCTGGACACATCACGGCGGCGCTGGATGCGCAGCGCCCCTTGTCTGTCGTTCGCCTCGGAGATGGCGAACTGCTCACACTGGCAGCCGATACGGTGCTGCCAGGTCAGGAAGTGCAGGAGCTGGCACCGTTTCTGCCCTATGCAGGGGTGCCATGCTCAACCCCCGACATCCGCGCGATGCTTGCGGAAGCCATACAGGCCGCCGACTGGGTTGGCGTGCCGATCTCGCGGGCACCGACATTCCAGGGACTGTTATTCCCGGTGTTGCGCCACTTCGGGATCGACTGGTCCCGGCTGAAATTGACCAGTTCCACGATCAATTACAGTCTGCATCAGTCCGGTCTGGTGTTGCCCTTGCTGCAAGGACGGCGGGTTCTGCTCATAGGCAGCCAGGCACCAGAGCTTGCGGCACTGCTGCATAGCAGAGGGATTCATGTCACAGGCATCATTGGTTCTGTGGCAGGAGTCATGGATATTCCGAGGGTGATGCAGCAAACCGCAGAACATGCTTTTGATATCGCGTTGGTGGCGGCGGGAATTCCGGCGGTCATTCTGTGTCGGCGAATTGCAGGTGAACTCGGCAAGGTTGCTCTGGACTTTGGACATTTGGCTGACAAACTGGTAACAGGAGAGCTTCAACTCTAGTGGACGTCCGGGGGCTGGTTATGTGCGTGTTAGCCTCACGGACAAGTGGAAATGGAGGGAGCAACATGAGCACACCCGATCAACAGCGCGGGGAAGAACGTCATAGCCGTAGCAACAAGGTTAAGGCTCGAAACGTAGTCCGTCGAAAGGGTCACAGTCATCTGAACATCATTCCAAATATCAGCACTCGCAGTGACAACAGCCGCAGTGAAAACAACAGGAATGGCAGCATAAGCAACGAAAAAAAAGCGGCCCGCCGTGCCACACAACACGATGTCTCGCGATCTGACATGGCAGTCCTGCATGCAGCAGGTCGTCGCTCAATACGGAAATCCAGACGTAAAGGCAAAAGCAGGCGCACACCCAAAGGCGCCAGGCTCTACAAACAGGGGTATACCAGAGGATACAACGAAGGTGTCCGCCAGGGACAGAACTCGTTTGGTCTTGTTTTTGAAGGAGTTAGCATCATTATCCCCACGTACAATCAGCGGGAGTATGTGCTGAAATGTGTGTCCAGTATCGAGAAGCATACCCCTGCTCCCTACGAAATCATTGTCGTGGATAATGCCTCAAAGGATGGAACTGCCGAGGCGATGCTCCGCAAAGGCGGCATGGTGAGGGTGGCTGCCCTGGATAAGAACCGGGGGTTTGCCGGAGGTGTCAATTATGGGCTGATGATGGCGAGAGGACGACATATCATCGTGCTGAACAACGATACGCTCGTTACTCCGGGCTGGCTGGATAACATGATGACTTGTCTTGCCAGTGATCCGAAGATTGGTGTGGTGGGCCCGGTGACCAACTATATTGGCGGGGATCAGCAGATTCAGGTTCCTTACCATGAGGTAGAAGAGATGTGGTCTTTTGCCGCCACACATAATCGTCCGGATGCAGACAAACATCGAATAACCGATCGCTTGGTCGGATTCTGCTGGTTGTTCTCACGGGAGCTGCTGGAACGGGTAGGTTATCTTGACGAAGGGTACGCGGTGGGCAATTTCGAAGATGATGACTGGATCATCCGAGTGAAGCTGGCAGGATACCAACTTGCGGTAGCCGGGGATGCTTTTATCCACCACTTCGGAAGTGTCAGTATGAAAGCCTTGGGTGAGCAAGACTTTGCTGTAGTGAATAAGGATAACGAGCAGTTTTATAGCCAAAAGTGGGGAGATCCCCATGCGCTGGTTGCCGAAACTTCCCGCTTGGCTAGACAACAAACCTCTGGTACCCCATCCGGTCAACAAGAGGAGGGTGATACAAACCCAATGGATCCGCGTCAGCGAATCTCAACGCAGGGCAGCCAAGATCCAGCATTACAGTTCAGACACAGTTATGACTTCTACCCGGAAGGTTCGTTTCTGTCCGATGCCAAAGGAGATGTCTATACTTTAACTGGTGGTCGGCGGCGTAAATTGAACATCCCTGTACCGCGTGGAATATCTCCTGTTCAGGTTGCCAAACCGGATCTGCTCGCCATTCCTGCCGGAGAAGCACTGATATCAGCGGGGGACGTACAAGGATGGCCGAGGGAATCACAACAGGTGCATACAACAGCGGTTCATGGTTCTGACAATGGCTGGGCAGAAGGAAGTATTGTTGCCGCAGTGGATGCACCCGAGATTCGATATCAGATCAGCGGAGATAAGCGGAGACGATTTGTATCGGTCTATGCGGCAGAACGTTGGGGTGTACATTCTGGGCATATTATCAGCGTGTCTGCGGACCAACTGAATGCGATGGAAGAAGGCTGGCCCATTATCGCCCCACCTCAGCTCTTGAACCCCGATCTGTAATGTCAGGCGATCTGTTTATGCGAATCAGCAGCATGATGCGGAATGGAAAATGTAGCGGTACCCTGTGTAATCGCTCTGATTCATTCCGCATCCGAATATTACATATGAGTTGGTAGCTAGACTACTGAAGCAGTGCGATTCATTCCTGTAAAATAAGCCATCTTTCAAATTTATAATTTAATCTTTCTATTTGGTTATAGGTTTATTCTATTAGCAGATCCATTGACGCCTGAAGGGTGCAGGAGTACATTTATAGCCATAATTCTTATTTAACAGATGGGAATTGAAGGTCTAGGGCGTTCATATTCAATCGCCCAGATCTTGATCTTAAAACTAATCAGGAGGTATGTCGATGTCATCATCAACCAAAAAAGTCGTGCTGTGGAGCAAAACAGGCTGTCATTTCTGCGGGGAAGTAAAAGCATTTCTGACAGAGCGAAACCAGCCTTTTGAGAACATTGAAGTGCAGGGTAATGACGTGCTGCGTGATGTGCTTGAAGCAAAATATGGCATTCGGCATGTACCCGTTATTGAAGTGGGAGGGGACGGCAAGTTTGAAGCCTTGCTGGAACCTGATCTGGAGAAGCTGGCGGAACTTCTGGCACGAGCGGACGAAGCGGCAGCAGTCTAACGGGAGTGGATATATACCTTTGGAGCAAGCCGTTCCGGTTGCTGCATGATGCAAGATCGCATTTGTACAGCAGCCGGAACGTTCAATAAGTTATAGCTCTCTTGGGATGTAAATGGTCTTATTTACATCTTCAATGTTCATATAGAAAAAATCTATTAGTCACGCTGTTGACCCTTTTACGGGGCAGTGATAAGATTTTTGAAATTAAAACAAACCAAACTCATAGGAATAGTTAAATTTTAAGTTATTTCGCATACGTAATCAGTTCAGTTGGCCCTTGATCATTCTTTTGAAGATTCTAATCCAAGGAAGGCGGAGTGCATATGACAGCGAAACGCAGTTTGAAATTTGGAGCCATTATTCATGGGGTTGGAGGAAGCAACACCACATGGAGACACCCGGAGGTTCTGTCGGATGCCAGCGTTAACTTTGGATTCTACAAACGTCAGGCACTGAAAGCGGAGGAAGGCAAGTTCGATCTGGTCTTTATCGCAGACGGTCTGTATATTACCGAGAAATCCATTCCGCATTTCCTCAATCGCTTCGAACCAATCAGTATCCTCTCCGCTTTGGCTGCCGTTACTTCACATATTGGACTGGTAGGCACCCTCTCGACATCCTATAGTGATCCGTTCACCGTAGCCAGACAGTTCGGTTCCCTCGATCAGATCAGTGATGGCCGTGCAGGCTGGAACGTCGTGACTTCTCCGCTGGAAGGTACAGCGAAGAACTATAGCAAGAGCAGTCACCCTTCGCATCCAGAACGTTATCGCATTGCCGCGGAATATTTACAGGTAACCAAAGGGTTGTGGGACTCTTGGGAAGATGATGCCTTTGTGAGAGACAAAGAGAGCGGTGTCTTCTTTGATCCATCCAAGCTGCACACGCTTAATCATGAAGGAGAGTTTTTCTCCGTACAAGGTCCGCTCAATATTGCCCGTTCACGGCAAGGACAGCCGGTGATTTTCCAGGCAGGTTCATCGGAAGATGGCAAAACGCTGGCGGCGCAAGAAGCGGATGCTGTCTTTACCGGACACGATACGATTGAAGATGCACAGGCATTTTATAAGGATGTGAAAACACGGGCGGCTTCCTATGGACGTTCTTCACAGGATATTGTTATTCTGCCAGGCATCAATCCTATTGTTGGACGGACGGAAGAGGAAGCTGAACAGAAATATCAGGAGATCGCAAGTCTGGTTACCATTGATAAAGCGCTGGATTACCTTGGACGTTTCTTCGAACACCATGATTTCTCCCAATATCCGCTGGATGAACCGTTCCCGGAGCTGAATGGCATTGGAAGCAACAGTTTCCGCAGTGGAACCGACAAGATCAAGAAGGATGCCAAAGAGCAGGGATTGACCTTGCGTGAAGTGGCTCTGCGGGCAGCAACACCGCGTAGCAAATTCCTGGGCACACCGGAGCAGGTTGCTGACAAGATTCAGGAATGGTTCGAGACGGAAGCAGCGGATGGCTTCATTATTGCTTCGGAACTGCCGAGTGGATTGTCTGATTTTGTGGAACTGGTTGTTCCGATTCTGCAAGAACGCGGTCTGTATCGTACGGACTATGAACACGATACATTGCGAGGTAACCTTGGGGTACAGATTCCGGTTAACCGTTATACGGCTGCGAAGAAGCAAGTTGTATCTGATTTGGCATAACGGATAGGGAGCGAACGAGCATTTGATTTTGTCTGTTGTGTTCTCCAAACGGTATTAAAGTAATCACTACGTTTCGTACTATCTTAAAACCGACTTAACTCATAGGATATATAGAGTATTGGTATAAACATCAATTTAATGACACCTGTATACACAGAGGGGGAAGCGATATGAACAGGTCTATCTCATGGATGAAATATATGGCATTGGCAGCAGTATTGGTGATGGTATTATCCGGTTGCGGAGCGGCGGGAGGCAGCACGAACAGTACGGCACAGGCATCAGGCGGGGGGCAGGCCGGGCAAGCCGAAGGAGGCAACCTGACTTTTGCACTTGCAACTTCACCCGATACGCTGGACCCTCATCGCAGTGGGCTTGCCGTAACGGTGCGTGCCATCCGGACGATCTACGACAATCTGGTTGTGCAGCTGCCTGATGGTTCCATCAAACCGTGGCTTGCCACGGAATGGAGCGTATCCGAGGACGGCAAGAGTTATACGTTCAAGCTGCGTGAAGGTGTGAAGTTCCATGATGGTACACCGTTTAATGCGGAAGCCGTGAAATACAATCTGGACCGGGTGATTGATCCGGCCACCAAAGCTGCCAATTCTCTGGCCCTGATTAGACCGTATAGCTCCTCCGAAGTCATTGATGAATCTACCATCAAGGTAAATCTGGAAGCACCATCACAAGCCTTTCTTGGCAACTTGAGCCAGGCACTTCTGGGGATCGTATCCCCTACAGCTGCCCAAAAATATGGTGACCAGCTAGGTAAAAATCCGGTGGGCACAGGTCCGTATACCTTTGTGAAATGGGATGAAAATGCGGATATCGTCGTTGCCAAAAACAAGGATTACAACTGGGGACCTGAGACGGTTGAAAATAAAGCCGCGCCCCATGTGGATACGATCACATTCAAGATTGTACCGGAAGAAGCGACGCGTATCGGAAGTGTACAGAGTAGTCAGGTACTCGCTGCCGAGACGGTTCCACCGCAGAATATCGCTGCATTAAAAAACGATCCGAACCAGCAATTGTTGCAGGCCAATACGGTTGGGTTGCCATACACACTCTTTTTCAATCTGCGCAAAGCGCCTTGGGATGATGTGAAAGTAAGGCAGGCGGTACAATCCGCTGTAGATGTGGAATCGATTGTCAAAACATTGTATCTGGGCAACTACGAACGTGCATGGTCCGCACTGTCTCCTGGAATCCTGGGTTATGATGCATCGCTGGAAGGTAGCATTAACCCGGACATCAACAAAGCCAATCAGCTGCTCGATGAACAAGGCTGGGTGAAAGGCGCTGACGGTATTCGTGCCAAAGACGGCCAGAAACTGATCCTGCGTTATGTCGATGGTTCGCCCAATCGGGAGAAACGCAATGACATTGCCGCCATTATCCAGCAACAGTTGAAACAGGTTGGCATTGCTGTTGAAGTCGAGATTACAAAAGACGTAGCAACGGTCATCTATCAGAACTGGGATTATGATCTCTATGGCAACAGTCAGGTCAATTCTGATCCTAATGCCTTGTACGCTTTCTATCATACGAGTGCAGAGGGCGAGCGCCCGACATTGTCCGGTTTGTCTGATCCAAAGATCGATGAATTGCTGGAGCAGGGAGCGGTCGAGACGGATCCTGATAAACGTGTTCAGATCTACAATCAAATCCAGCAATACCTGATTGAGCAAGCGGTAATTCTGCCGATCTATGTATTCCCGTATACCGTCGCTGCATCCAAAAAGGTCGAAGGCATCAAGTTTGATTCACTGGGGTATCCACTCTTTAACGACGTCCGCATTCAGCCCTAACAGAGGTTGTTCAAAAAGTCCACTTTTGATTACGAGTCATGCCTAATGGCATGATCAGCATCGAATATGAAATTCAGCCGAAATAAGCGGGGGGCTTACGAAGGATGTTTCCTTCGGAAACATTTCAGTTGCTCACGTAGTTTCCTACGCTCCGCTACTCCATTTCTAGCTTCATTCCATCTTCTCGGTACTGAAAACTGGTCTTTTTGAACACGTACTATAGGAACGACCAATCCAGATTCAGGAAGGAGATATCCCGGTATGGTTCAAACGATACTGTCACGACTCGCAACATCGCTTCTGGTTATTTTCGGAGCTTCGGTGCTGGTGTACTGCATCATGTATCTTCTGCCGGGTGATCCGGTTCTGCTCATGCTGGACCCGTCCTCGGCTACCCCGGAGATGATCGAGAATCTGCGGGTTCAGCTTGGACTGGATCAGCCGTTTTACATCCAGTTTGCGAACTATTTCGGTGATATGCTGCGTGGGGATTTCGGTAAATCAATGATCAATTCCGATCCAGTTCTGCCAAAAATACTGGAACATTTTCCAGCCACACTGGCTTTGACCGCACTCAGCTCAATCATTGCCATCACGATTGGAATTACACTCGGTGTATTGTCTGCAATTCATCGCAATGGCGTGATTGATTTCGTTGCCCGGCTCGTTGGACTGTTTGGTATCTCCATGCCAACCTTTTGGACGGGGATTCTTCTCATCCTGTTATTTTCGGTACAGCTTGGCTGGTTCCCGGCGATGGGTTCCGACGGATTCAGCTCACTGGTTCTTCCGGCAGCTACGCTGGGGCTCGTGGGTGCAGGATTTATCGTACGGATGGTGAGGAACAGCATGCTGGAAGTCATCAATGAACCGTTTATCGTGGCATTACGGGCTAAAGGACTTTCGGAGCGTGCCATCATGTATGGCCATGCGCTGCGTAATGCCCTGATCCCTGCCGTAACGGTAATCGGCATGCTGATCGGTGATCTGCTTGCGGGAACCGTTGTGGTGGAGACCGTCTTCTCCAGACAGGGGATCGGCCGAATTATTGCGGATGCGCTAATGGCCAAGGATCTGCCAGTGGTGCAAGGGGTTGTTTTCTTTACATCCATTATCTATGTGGTCTTGAATTTGCTGGTGGACATCTCGTATTCGTACATTGATCCCCGGGTTCGGCGTGCAGTCCGAACATGATGACAGCCGGAACAGTCAGAAGTGTCCTGACGCGGAGTATGGAAGGAGGAGTTGTTGCTCATGAGCATGAAACCTTTGGTTGGTGACAAAAAAGCATGGGCGGGCAGTGTAGGACGTATCCGTCTGTGGAATCGCCGCCCTTGGCGTTATCGCGTCTCATTCGCGGTATCCCGATTATTCTTTTATGCAGCATTGCTGGTGGTGGTGTTTACCGTGGCATGTGCGATTGTACCGGGCTGGATTGCGCCCTATGATCCAACTCAGATGATGACGGATGCCATTCTGCAGGCTCCTTCTGCTGCGCATCTGTTCGGGACGGACTATTTTGGCAGGGATATCTTCAGTGTAGTTGTGCATGGAAGCAGGGATTCGCTGCTCATTGGTTTTGCTTCCGTTCTTGTGGGCGGTATTGTCGGTAGTGCTCTTGGTATTATCTCGGGTTATGCCGGAGGAATTGTTGATACCATCACGATGCGGGCAGTCGATATTCTGATGGCTGTACCCGGCGTGCTCCTTGCATTGTCTGTTGCAGCTGCTCTCGGGCCAGGACTGATGAACATTGCACTAGCTGTTGCGGTTTCCTCCATTCCGGGCTACGCACGGGTGATGCGTGGGCAGGTCATATCAGTTAAAGGTCTGCCTTTCATTACAGCGACACGTTCACTGGGCGGTTCCAATGCACGTATTTTCTGGAAACATGTACTGCCACATTCGTTGTCACCCTTGCTGGTCATGGCTACGCTTGGTGTAGGGACATCAATTCTTACGGGTTCCGGACTCAGTTTTCTGGGACTTGGGGTGTTGAAGGAAATACCGGATTGGGGCGCATTGCTCTCGCAAGGTAGAGGTTATCTGACGGTTGCCTGGTGGATATGTACGTTCCCGGGTCTGGCGATCACGTTGTTTGTACTGGCGGTTAATCTGATTGGAGACGATATTCGCGATCGGCTGGACCCCAAAGTAAAAGGAGCGGCTTGACCGCTATTCCAAAATATAAGAATTTATAAGTTTCACCCTATCCATTTTTATATTTCACTGCGAAACGGTAGCTGTGCCACCAGAGGACGGCGACAGCCGTTTACGCTTGAGGAGGAGATATTCATGTCACATGTTGTCATTATTGCAGGATCACCTTCCAAACGTTCGCGTTTGACAGGTCTGACGGATTACAGCAGCCAAAAATTAACGGAGGCAGGCATCACTGTTGAAGTCATTCATGTTGTGGACCTGCCCGCTGAGGATCTGGTGCAAGCCCGGTTTGACAGCTCATTCATTCGTGATGCACTCGCTGTCGTGGAAGCGGCGGATGCAGTTATTGTGGCTACACCGGTATACAAGGCATCGTACTCGGGAGTGCTCAAGCTGTTCCTGGATCTGATTCCGCAAGAAGGGTTGCGGGGCAAGTTGACACTTCCGCTCGTTATCGGTGGCTCTATAGCTCATCTGCTCGCCATTGATTATGCATTGAAGCCTGTTCTGGCAGCCCTTGGTGGAAGACATATCTTGGGTGGCGTGTATGCTGTGGATCAGGGAATTGAGCGATTGGATGATGGAAAATTTGTACTCTCGGCAGATGTGACTACACGTTTGGATCGCTCGCTGGATGAATTGATATTGACACTGGAAAAGGATGGGATTACGATATCATAAAACCAAGTAAGTGTATTGGATAAATCAATATAAGATCAAACGTCTGCGGACGTGGATACGGAGGCGCTCATGAATATCGAGAATATTGAAGCATTTGTATATATCAATCATTATGGAAGCTTCAATAAGGCTGCCGAAGTACTCTTCTTGTCCCAACCTTCGGTCACAGCTCGCATTCAGTCACTGGAAAGGGAGCTGGGCTGCAAGTTGTTTGATCGGCTTGGCAAACAAATTGTGCTGACAGATGAAGGTCGGAAATTCCTGCCATATGCGCAGCAAGTGCTGCAAGTGATTCAGAAGGGCAAGCAGAAGATTCAGCAACGGCGATCAACACCGGATGCTCTTCGACTTGGTAGTACAGTATCGGTATCCAACTATGTCATTCCCGATTTTTTACCCAAGATCAAGGAAGCTTACCCCGAAATTAATATCAAATTGACGACCGCAACGACGGATCAGCTGATTGCCAAACTGCTTGGTCAGGAGATCGATCTTGCTTTTGTGCGCAAGGTCATGCATCCTGCGATCCGTACGGTTGCTTTTTATGAAGATCCGATTCAGCTCTATGTGTACAAAGGGCATCCATTCATTGAGAGCGGGCATGTCAGCATGGAAGCTATCCGGAATGAGCAACTGGTCTTTTTTGAATGTGGTTCACTGGACTGGCTTCGCATTCACCGGGCTTTCGACTCGCTGGAACATCCGCCGAATATTACATACCATGTCGATAATTCGGAGACGGCGAAGAAACTGGTTATGCAAGGGGCAGGCATTGCCTTTCTCCCGGGACTCACGGTGAAGAAGGAAGTGCAAAATCGGGAGCTGTTCCCCATTCAGGTACATGAGGTAGCAGGTGTATCGTTGCAGATCAGCGTCGTTACTTTAAAAGAAGAATATTCGCCATTGGCAGAGCCCTTCGGGGAACTGCTGCGGAAGTTATAGATTGTTTGTAAGATTCAAGAACAGAGGTTCAGCACAATCAAGGAGGAGAAGGATATGAGTATTCGTGTTGGCATTTTGGATCAGACTCCCATCTATGAAGGGGAAACGGCGGTGGATGCTTTTCGGCATACGATTGAGCTGGCACAGCGGGCAGAGCAGCTTGGATTCCATCGGTTCTGGGTGTCGGAGCACCATGATTCAGGGCATGTTGCAGGTTCCTCCCCGGAAGTACTCATCTCCCACTTGCTTGCGCATACAAAGCGGATTCGGCTGGGGTCTGGCGGAGTAATGCTTCAGCATTACAGTCCATACAAAGTCGCCGAGAATTTCAATATCCTCGCCGCGCTCGGACCAGGAAGAGTTGACCTGGGAATCGGTCGTGCACCAGGCGGGTTACCACGTTCGACACAGGCGTTGCAGGAAGGTATTCAGGAAGCCGCATCTCTTCAAGAGAAAATTGTTCAGGTGAAACGATACATCCACAATGAGCCGCTTGAAGATCAGTCGCATCCACTTGCAGGTCTCAGCGCTTCGCCAGTGTCGGACATTCCAGCGGAGCTGTACGTACTTGGAGCAAGTGTAGATAGTGCGGGCATGGCTGCGGAACTGGGACTCCCATATGTCTTTTCACTGTTCATTAACAGTAATATAGAGGTAGCGCTTCAAGCGATCCGTGTATATCGTGAACAATTTGATCGTTCCCAAGGACGGGAGCCCTACGCTGCACTAGCCATATCGTTAATTGTGGCCGAGAGTGAGGAGGAAGCGGAAGGACTTGCGAGCGAGCATATGCTGGTGAAGATCCATCTGGAGAGTGGGAAAGTACTCACTGTCGGTTCTGTGGAACAGGCGGAAGAATTCGGCCGTCAATCAAACGAAACCTATCGGATCGAGATTTTGGAGCCAAGTGTGACCCGGGGTACGAAGGAAAGCGTAGGTCAGGCACTGCTGAAGTTCCAGCAGGAGTTTGCTGTGGAAGAGTTCATTGTGACTACAGCTACACGGGACTTTACCAAGCGAATTCGTTCATTCGAATTGTTGCGTGAGATTCTGGCAGAGCAGGGACTCAGTGAATTTGCACTGGAATCCAAGGAAGAAGCAGCAATCGGATAGAAGTAGGCAGTTAATATAACAGTGAATATATACGAATGGGAGGCCATGTGATGAAAAGTGATCTGGAACAGCCCAAGCAGCATTCTGACCAACAAGTACAGGGCCCCGAGCATGAACTTCACGGTGAACGGGCGGAAGAATTCGTGGAAAGATTAATCACCATTCGGCGACATCTGCATCGTAACCCGGAATTGTCCGGCGAGGAAAAGGAGACGACGGCAGCCATTCGCAGTTGGCTGGAAGAGGAAGGCGTCCATATTGCAGACGAATATGCGCTACGGACAGGGCTTGTCGCTGAAGTGGGTCAAGGGGACGGTCCTGTTGTCGCCCTAAGAGCAGATATTGATGCGCTGCCCATTCAGGAAGAGACAAAGCTGGAATTTGCCTCCCAGGTAGATGGAAAGATGCACGCATGCGGACATGACGCACACACGGCAATTCTGATCGGTGCTGCACGATTACTGAAACAGCGCGAGTCCATTCTACCGGGAAAAGTACGGTTGATATTCCAGCCATCGGAGGAAAAAGCAACGGGTGCTCGGCAAGTGATCCAGAGCGGCGCATTAACCGATGTTCGGGCCGTATTTGGTTTACATAACAAGCCTGATCTTCAGGTAGGTACGGTGGGCATTCGGGAAGGCGCATTGATGGCAGCAGCAGACGGTTTTGTTGTCAAAGTGGAAGGTGTAGGCACCCATGCAGCTGTGCCTGAAGCCGGCATTGATCCAATTGTGGTTGCCGCACATATTGTTACGGCATTACAGGCCATTGTGAGTCGCAATGTGGGAGCACAGGAGAGTGCTGTAATCAGTGTCACCAAGCTCCACAGCGGCACAGCCTGGAACGTTATTCCGGATGAAGCGATTCTCGATGGCACAGTGCGTACCTTTGATGAGAAAGTGCGTGCACGGATTCGCGAGCGTTTCAATCAGGTAGTCGCCGGTGTGGCGGCAGCCTATGGCACACGGGCTACGGTTCGCTGGATTCAGGGACCACCTGCCGTGGTCAACGATGAAGCTCTGGCATCTGCGGCGGAGCAAGTTGCAAGTCAGATTGGGCTGAATAGCATCAGACCGCTGCCTTCTCCGGCAGGAGAGGACTTCTCTTTTTATCAAAAAGAAGTTCCCGGCCTGTTCCTCTTCCTGGGCACCTCTGGCCCGCATGAGTGGCATCACCCTGGCTTTGATGTGGATGAACGGGCTCTGTCGCTGGGAGCACATCTTCTGGCTGCACTGGCTGAGAGAGCACTGCACAATGTGCAAGCACATCAAGAGTGATGAGTACAGTGAATCACTGGATCATATCCAGATCGAAACGGTTCCGTTCGACGGCAACCGTTTTTCGTATTCCCTTTTTTAAGTGAGAACGGGGTAGGAACGACGAGTCGTTGAATCTTATCAGATGGTGTAGGTATGGCTAGGGCTGGCGCAGAAGCGTCAGCTCTGTTTGGGTTTTCTTACAGGAAGGGAAGCTAAAGATTTTATGAAATTTTATTTTTTTAAATGGAAATATTTGTTGACGCTCCCCAAAAAGATGTGCTATATTTTTCTCGACCTTTTAATCGTAATAATTACTATTAGATAAAAAGAAGAACAGGAGTAGTCGCTGCGATGAAACAGGAGATCGATTTTATCAAGTTCAGTCCCACCCAAAACATGACGATTCTGGTTAAAACGGATCATGCAGCCGAGAAATACAATCATATTGCAACTCGTCTAATGTCGTATGATAACGTTTACGCTGAACAAGTGGGATTCATTGAACCAACGAGGAGACCGGAAGCTGCTGCCCGTCTGGAAATGGCCGGAGGAGAGTTCTGTGGCAATGCCTGTATGGCACTTGCAGCACACCACGCATCTGAAGCAGGACTGGCACATCAGGAGTCTATGGACATCATGCTGGAGGTTTCCGGAACCGATCAATTGATCATGTGCCATGTGAAGAAGCAGCAGAACGAATATGACTGTCAGGTAACCATGCCGATACCAAAGCAGATCGAACAACGAACAATCCGATACGAAGGCATCGAGCTCGATATGGTGATCATCCGGTACGCTGAGTTCATCCATATCGTGATCGAAGTTGATGACTTTGACGATACGATGAAGAAGAGGGCACAGACCCTTGCAAGATTACTGGGATTAACCCTGGGAGATAAGCTGATCGGTATCTTGTTATATCAATCACACTTGGAAGAAATGGCCCCACTCATCTATGTTCCGGAGCTGGATAGTCTGATCTGGGAGAGAGGGTGTGGTTCGGGTACGGCCTCCGTCGGAGCGTATCTCGCATGGAGCCAGCAGAGGCAGATTACGCAGTACATCAAGCAGCCTGGTGGTGCGATCAAAGTGGTAGCCCAGTGGAATGGCGCAGAACTTGGGAGTATTACGATTGAGGGATCTGTTGGCATCGTGGCTCAGGGCAAAGCCTTCATAGATGCTCCAGCAGAATGGAGCGTTGTAAACGCATGAGGTACATGATACATGATCGAGACAACGTATAGGGGGAAAAGAAATGATCACATTGGTCCATTTTCAGACATGTTTGAGTGAATTTGCAGAGAAATTCGATAAGCTCGCGAGCAAGTATGATCATACGATTCAGCATAGTGCAGAGCTGGAAGCTGTGATCAATGACTACTCCCGCTTTGTGACCGATCAGGAGAATAAGGCAGCATGGGAACAGTTGGAGCATTCCGAGCTGGAAGAGCTTGATTCGCTTGTGTGGGCGTTAAGAAATAAATCCGCCCAGTGTGTGGCGATCATGGAGAAATATCGTGCATTAAAGTTAGAGAACGGGGATGTGCAGATTGCCGATTATTTCAAAAACATAGAAGAGTGTATCGATAAAGAATTCGGCAGCTTCCATGTCACCTCCGATTCCAACGTATTGTTGGTAGGCTCCGGTTCATTCCCAATGACACCATTACTCATCGCCAAGCGAACAGGTGCACAGGTTGTCGGGATCGATATTGATGAAGAGTCCATTACACTCGGGCGAAAAGTGGTGGAGACACTGGGCACGGGTTTGAAGATTCGTTTGCAGTCAACATTGCTGGAGAATCTGGAGTATACCAAGGAAGCAACCCATATCATTTTCAGCTCTACCGTGGCCCCTAAATATGAGCTGCTTGATCAACTGCATGCTCTGACGAATGCACAGGTGGTTGTAGCCATGAGATACGGTGATCAGTTGAAGTCCTTGTTCAATTATCCTATGAGAGAGACGGACAGCAGCAAATGGAAGCTGGTGGATACGATCCTGCGCCCGGATGATGTGTTTGATATTGCGTTGTATCAAAAAGCATAGGTATGCAAGTGCATCCAAGTGCGTCCAAATGGATTACAGATTGAACATTGAATTAAGGAGGCTTATATGAGCAATCTTCAGCGAATTCTGATACTCGGAACCGGACCTGCATCCATTCAGCTTGCGGTAACGCTCAAAGATCATCTCAACTGCTGTATAGGCATTACGGGGAGACAATCGGTTCGTTCAGCGTCCGTATTCTCAGCCCTCGAAGAGAGCAATCAACGTATTCAGGTCAGCATTCAAAATGAGAAACATCAATCGCTCGCAGGTGAGTGTTACGTTGATCATGTGTTCAAGGGATATGACACCATTGATGGTAAATGGGATACACTCATTTTGGCGGTTACCACCGATGCGTATATCGATGTACTGGAACAAATGAAAAATGATTTCATCAAACAACTGAAATGTATCATTTTGATTTCTCCAACGTTTGGGTCGAATCGACTCGTGACCCATTATATGAGAGAGCGGAATGCGGCGCCGGAATTGATCAGTTTCTCTACCTACCTCGGAGATACTCGTTGGATGCACGAGCATCCGTCGAATCATGTGATTACTACAGGGGTCAAGAAAAAGGTTTATATCGGTTCCACTCTTTACCCGTCTGAACAGGTCAGTAAGCTATGCCAAGTGTATGAGCGTTTGGGTGTTGCGCTGGAAGTGATGCGATCCCCACTGGAGGCGGAAACGAGAAATATTTCGTTGTACGTGCATCCACCTTTGTTCATGAATGACTTCTCATTAGAAGCCATCTTTGGAGCATCGGATATTCAGAAATACATATACAAGATGTATCCTGAAGGTCCGATTACACAAGTTTTAATACGAGAAATGCGGGCACAGTGGCAGGAGATTATGAATATTACGGACCGACTCCATATCCAGGGAGTGAACCTGCTTCAATTCATGACGGATGACAACTATCCGGTTCGATTAGAGAGTATATCACGCCAGGATATCGAGAATTTCAATCAGCTGCAGGTCATTCATCAGGAGTATTTATTATACATACGGTACACCTCCTTATTGATTGATCCATTCTCGGAACCCGATTCGGAAGGCAAATATTTCGACTTTTCAGCAGTCCCATTCCGTAAAACGTTCATGAACCGCGAAGGGGAGCTGGACATCCCCCGTATGCCCAAGGAAGATTACTATCGCATCAAAATCATTCAGGGCATAGCCAGACATCTCGATGTGAGCTGTCCAACCATTGATCAATTTATCGCCAGATATGAAGCGAAGCTTCAGGAAGTGGCTGACGCACACCCGGATCAACGCTTGTCCAGCGCCTTTTCAATCCAATCCTTTGAAGAGGATATCCGCATGATCTGCACCGGACTTTGAGTAATAGGGTTAATTACATCTCAAATTTATCAAGTTGAACCTGATGTTTACATCATAACGGAGAGTGCAGAACCAATCTGAAGAAGCGAAGCGTTCGCATTTATCACCGGATTTTCTCTTTGGAAAAGAGAATCAAAAAAATCTGGGGATAACAGCGATCGGAAGATGGTACTGCAATCGGAGTGGTCCGATGTAACCTACAAGGTCTGCTTGTAACTTAATCATCAGGAGGAAATGTTGTGAAAAAGGGTCTTACTTTTACATCTATACTATTGCTGGTGTCAGCCATTGCGCTGCTCGCCGGATGCGCTCAGAACACAAAAGAGAAAGAGGGCACCCAAACGGAGTCTGTAAATAGTCAGGTGCAAACGGAACTCATCTATGCTTCTGCCAAAGATATTAATGATATGAACCCCCATTTGTACACAGGCTCCATGCCTGCACAAGGGATGGTATACGAGTCTCTGGTGGAAAACACGCCTGACGGGATCAAGCCATTGCTGGCTGAATCATGGGATATCTCCGAGGATGGCAAGACGTATACTTTTCATCTGCGACAAGATGTGAAATTCCATGATGGAGAGCCGTTCAACGCAGAGGCGGTTAAACAAAATATCGATGCAGTACAGGCGAATGCCGAAAAACATGCTTGGATCAAGCTATCTACCAAAATCACAAGTGTAAAGGTAATCGATGAGCATACGGTGGAGCTGACGCTATCGGAAGCCTATTATCCAGCAATGGTGGAATTGTCCATGACAAGACCTTACGTCTTCATATCACCCAAGGATTTCAAAGATGGCGGAACCAAAGACGGAGTAAGCGGTTTCCAGGGCACAGGACCTTACAAGCTTACTGCTCATAAAGTCGAAGAGAATGCCACGTTTGAAGCCAATGAAGACTATTGGGGTGGTGCACCTGCAATCAAGAAGATCACATCCAAGGTTCTTCCGGCTGGAGAAACAACATTCCTGGCATTGCAAAAAGGAGAGATCAACTTTGTGTTCACCGATGACCGGGGAGCAGATAGTATCGATGTCGAAGCCATGGACCAATTGGCTGAATCCGGTGATTATCAAGTGGTTCGAAGTGAAGCGATGAACACCAATATGATCGTAGCCAATAGCAGTCGCGAGAATAGTCCGGTTCAGGAAACGGCAGTGCGGGAAGCGCTATGGGTGGGCATTGATCGGGAAACGATCAGTAAAGATATTTTCAACGGAACACAGACTGTAGCGGACACGCTATTTTCAGCCAATGTCAATTACGCCAAAGTGGACCTTAAAAAACGGGAGTATGATCCGGAAATGGCTAAAAATCTTCTGGAGCAAGCTGGCTGGACATTGGCAGATGGTAAAGTGGTGAGAACGAAAAATGGTCAGCCTTTAGCCATGAAACTATACTATGACAGCAACTCGTCTTCACAGAAAATACAGGCCGAATTGATTCAATATTCGATGAAAGAACTGGGTGTTCAGCTTGAAATCGTGGGCGAAGAATCCACTTCCATTGCGAATCGGAGAGCCACCGGGGAATATGATCTGCTCTTTAATCAAACCTGGGGACTGGCCTATGATCCACAGAGTACCATTGCAGCATTTACGTCTGATTCGGCATACAAGCATACGACAAGCGGAATTGCCGAAGCAGATGAACTATATCAGAAAATCGATGCGGTCATGGTCTCCACGGATGAGGCTTCCCGCCAATCCCTGTATGCCGACATTATGAATATCGTCCATGATGAAGCAGTCTTCATCCCGATTACCAACGGACGTGTCACCGTAGTCGCTCCTGAGAATCTCGATGGAATCTCATTCAAGCAGACTCAATATGAACTACCATTTGAAAAAATGAATTTTAAATATATAAATTGAACTAAACATTTACACAAAACGGAGAGGACAGAAAGAACCTGAAGAAGCGGAGCTACAAGCTTTCTGCAGGAAAGCTACTTCGAAAGCATACACTTCGTCTACAAGCTTTCTGTAAGAAAGCTACATCGGAAGCATACGCTATCCCCGGATTTTCCCTATATAAAAGGAATCAAAAAAATCTGGGGATAACAGCGATCGGAAGGTTGTTCTGTCATCGGAGTGTAGTGTAAATATTGTTTAGTTCAATTTAAATAGAGCGGAGATGGATATGGGAAGTTATATCGTCAAAAGGAGTCTGTTAACCATCCCTTTACTGATTATCATTTCATTTATAACGTTTGTCCTGATTAATCTATCTCCCTTGGACCCGGCGGTTGTTGTGTTACAGGCACAGGAAGTTCCGCAGATTACGGATGAACTGATCGCGCAAACGAATGAAGAGCTAGGATTCGATCAGCCGTTCATGATCCAGTATGTGAACTGGATCATGGCTGTTGTGCAGTTGGACTTTGGCAACTCTTATGTATCGGGTGAACCCGTATGGTCATTGATGGGGCCGGCTTTTATGAGCACATTGAAGTTAACGCTTGTCTCATCGGTATTTATTATTGGACTGTCCATCCTGCTGGGTGTGGTCTGTGCCATGAGAGAAGGCAAGCTGCTGGATCGATCGGTCAGAGGTATTTCCTTTTTCCTTACAGCCATGCCATCCTACTGGCTTGCAGCCATGATGATCTGGTATTTTTCCGTCAAGCTGGACCTGTTACCTACCAGTGGCATGGACTCGTATCGAAGCTACATTCTACCGGTGATCGTAATCACGGTGAGTTATACAGGCATTTATTTCCGAACGGTTCGAAGTTCCATGTTGAGCAATATGAATGAGGACTATGTGTTATATGCAAGGGCAAGTGGTCTGAGCGAGAAGAAAGTCACCCTGCATATTCTGAGAAATTCATTACAGGTGGCCGTTTCCATCTTTTGTATGGCGATCCCGATCGTGCTGGGCAGTACGGTAGTCATCGAAAATGTGTTTGCCTGGCCGGGGCTAGGGAGACTCAGCGTGAAATCCATTTTAAGCAGGGATTTTCCGATTATTCAGGCGTATGTTCTGATGTTGGCTGTCACCTTTGTGTTGTTTAACACGTTATCCGACATCATTAATGCGGCGATGAATCCCCGGTTGAGAAAGGAATTCTGATGCGAATATTGAAAAATCTGTGCAAAGACAAGCTTGCGTTGACCTCTTTGCTAGTGATTATGGTCACGATTATGGCGGGCGTACTGGCTCCGCTTATTGCGCCGCATGATCCAGGACAAGTGAATATGAAGCTTCGTTATGCCTCCTCGTCCTGGGAGTATCTATTAGGCAATGATCATCTGGGCAGATGTGTGTTATCCCGGCTTATCTATGGTATCCGTCCAAGTGTGTTATGGGTTCTGGTTGCGCTGAGCCTTTCTGTTCTGATTGGGGCCATTGTTGGATTCATTGCGGGTTACTTCAAGGGGAAAGTGGATGCATGGATTATGAGAGTCTGTGACATTATGCTGTCTTTTCCCGGGTACGTGATGACACTGGCGGTGGTTGGCATTTTGGGTGCAGGACTGGAGAATATTTTAATTGCCTTTGTGTGGATGAAATGGGCCTGGTTTGCCCGCGTTATTCGCACATCTGTGATGCAATTCTCCGATATGGATTATGTGAAATTCGCTAAAGCCTCCGGCACGCCTAATCTGAGAATTATAACCAAACATATTGTTCCGGTTACCTTTGCCGATATTGCCGTCATTGCCAGTGGCTCCATGTGTTCAATGATGTTGCAGATCTCTGGCCTTTCCTTTCTGGGGCTTGGCATTCAGGCTCCGCATGCGGAGTGGGGCATGATGCTCAATGAGGCGAGGGAAGTTATGTTCTCCAGACCTGAATTGATGTTGGCACCAGGCCTGGCTATTGTGGTGGTGGTGTCTGCTTTTAATTTTCTATCGGATGCCCTTCAAGTGGCTCTGGACCCCAAATTGATGACCTCTCAAGGTAAGTCTGACAAGTCTTACGAAAGTGAGGTGAGAAAGACGGCTTATGAATATAGTCGAGGTTAAACATTTGAAAGTATGGGACACCAATACAGGCAAAGTGATCATTCATAACAGTTCATTTGAAGTTAAGCAGGGAAGCTGTATGGCCATTGTGGGGGAAAGCGGTAGCGGCAAGTCCGTCACGTGCAGAGCCATCATGCGACTGAACAAGCCATGGATTCGTCAATCGGGCACGATGTTATTTCAGGGCGAAGACCTGAACCAGCTTTCGGAACCGGAGATGAGGCGTAAGCGGGGCAAGCATCTATGTATGATTTTGCAGAATGGCATGAGTGCATTTGATCCTTCCTGTGTCATTGGTGTTCATATTCGGGAGACGCTTCAGCAGCATTTTGGCTGGAACACCCGCGAGATTGAACGGAAAATCATCAATGCCATGGAAAGCGTCATGCTTAGACATCCGCGTGAGATTATGAATCAATATCCACATCAGCTGTCCGGTGGAATGCTGCAACGAATCATGATTGCACTGGCATTAGTGCTTGAGCCTGATCTGATTATTGCGGATGAGCCGACAACGGCGCTGGATACGATCTCTCAATATGAAGTGGTGGAGCAATTGATTCATTTACGCGAACGCATGGGCTGTTCCATGATGTTCATCTCCCATGATCTCGGCGTTGTTCAGAAGATTGCAGATGACGTGATGGTCATGAAAGACGGAAACATCGTAGAGCGTGGCAACATGCATTCTGTTTTGACGGAACCGGAGCATGCCTACACGCAGTATCTGGTCTCTACCCGATTGGAGTTGAGCAATCATTTTAAGGCGTTGATGCAGGGGGACTTATAGATGCTAAAGGTCGAAGGTATCGAAAAATCATATAACCAAGGCGGACTGTTCTCCAAGCATAGACATCAAGTTTTGAAACAAGTTACCTTTGAATGCCAGCAGGGCGAGTGTCTCGGTATCATCGGTGAAAGCGGAAGCGGTAAATCGACGTTGGGCCGTCTGATTCTGGGCATTGAACGGCCGGATCGTGGAACGATCTCGCTGGATGGTAAAGACGTACAGGATCGACGTGTACGGATGGGTAACCTCAGCGCCGTTTTTCAAAATTATACGTCATCCATCAATCCATTTCTTACCGTGGAAGCTGCCATTACGGAACCGATGCAAGCACAGCAAAAACTGCGAAAGCATCAGGGAAACTCAGAGAAGGTAGATCTGTTGCTGAACCAAGTTGGTCTGGACCCTTCTTATAGATCCAAATATCCGCATGAACTATCCGGCGGGGAGGCTCAGAGAGTGTGCATAGCCAGGGCCATCTCCACCGCCCCTAAATGCATTGTGTTTGATGAAGCGATCAGTTCACTGGACGTGTCTGTTCAGATCCAGGTACTGCAATTGTTGAAAGAGCTGAAGGAAATTTACAAGCTGAGCTATGTCTTTATCACACATGATATACAAGCGGCAGCTTATATCTGTGACAGGGTTATCATTTTCAGAGAGGGTCAGATTGAAGAGATTGTTCCTATTGAGCAGCTAAAGGATGTTCAGTCAGACTATGCGAAGAAATTATTGAAGCATTTAATACCATTTTAGGGGGAATACCCATTGTGAGTGGAGCGATGTCTTGGCCTTTTCTGCGCTTGTACATACTGGTTCTTCTATATTTCAGTGCCAATGCCATTCTTAACGTGATCATCCCATTGCAAGGGGAGTCCTTGGGTGCGAGCGGTACAACAATCGGACTGATCATGGGCGCTTATATGTTCACAACGATGTTTTTCAGACCCTGGGCAGGTCGGATTATTCAAAAGCACGGTCCGATCAAAATATTGCGTTTGATTCTGATCATCAATGGATTTGCGCTGATTTTATATACCTTTACGGGACTCGGAGGTTATTTGGTTGCTCGTATTTTACAAGGTGTATCGACAGCGTTTTTCTCCATGGCCTTGCAGATTGGCATTATTGATGCACTTCCGGAGAAAGATCGGTCACAGGGGATTTCGTATTATTCGCTATTCAGTTATATACCGGGGATCGTGGGGCCTGTTATCGCGTTAGGAATCTGGCAGACGGGTGGTATGGATTATTTTACAGTGGTTCTGATCGGCATTGCCGTCTGTACGGGCGTCTTCGGATATACCGCCAAAATGGAACCAAACAAGGAGCAACCTGCTGAGAATCTTTCGGAGCAGAACGTGAGCATGTGGGAATCCTTTGGTCAGTTGGTGAAGAATCCACATTTATTTCGTTGCAGTGTGTTAATGCTCGCCGCTTCGGTTGTATTTGGCGCGATTACCACCTTTATTCCGCTGTATGCGAGTCAAGTACCAGACGGGAATGCGGGTGTATATCTGATGATTCAGGCAGGAACAGTGGTGTTGGCTCGAATTATGCTTCGAAAAAGGATTCCGTCCGATGGCAGTTGGCATTCTCCTTTCATCATGGGTACGATGTGTCTGCTCGCCGTAGCTGCGCAATGTGTCAGTTTTGCCGTGACAGGTGGGGTAGTCTTTTTCTATGTGGGCGCTGTATTCATGGGAATCGGTCAGGCGATCCTGTATCCGACACTCACGACCTATTTATCTTTTGTCTTGCCTAAGCTGAATCGAAACGTCCTGATCGGGTTATTTATCGCGATGGCGGATCTGGGTATTTCTCTGGGTGGTGTGATTATGGGACCCGTCGCTGACTTCTCTTCCTATTCATTTATGTACATGATCTGTGCTATCCTAGGAGCGGTAATGATCGTTTTTGCCTATGAACGGCGGAGACCCGTGACAGGTACATCTATGAATTGACTGCCAGAAGAGAAAGTGGTGACGAACGTTTGAAGGCTTCAATGACGGCAACATCCAATGGAAAATTAAATCCGGTATCCTTTTCGTTTATCCGGTTTTATATGCTGGCCTTTTTATTTTTTGCGGCAAATTCAGCTTTGACGATTATTCTGCCCCTGAGAAGCGAGGCTGCCGGATTGAACCAGGCTGAGATTGGTCTGATGATGGGGGCATACATGTTCACTTGTATGCTCTTGAGACCTTTTGCAGCACAGCTGCTGGGCAAGCATGGGCCGCTTCGAGTGATGCAATGGCTATTGCTTTTACATGCCGGAACGCTACTGCTGTTTGTTGTTTTTGGTGTGGAGACGTATCTATGGTTGCGAGCCCTGCAAGGGGTGGCTACGGCCTTTTTCTCCATGACGATGCAGGCAGGCATTGTGGAAAAGCTGGAGGACAAAGACCGGGCACAAGGGCTGTCCATGTACACCCTTTTTACGATGGTTCCTTCTCTGGTCATTCCGATCCTTGCTATACAAATCTGGGAAAATGCCAGTGATCTGGCGTTTACGTTGCTTATGATCGTACTGGCGGCTTTGCCACTTCTGATTGGGTATAATGTGGATCTGCCACGGAGTACCGTACAGAACAAATCGTACACCTTGGGTGACATGTTTCGTTCATTCGGCGGCATCTGGCGTAGTACTCCACTGCTGATTAGCAGTGTGGTGATGTTGTTTGCGTCCTGCGTTTTTGGGGCGACAGCGACCTTTCTTCCCCTGTATATGGTATCCACCGGACTGGCGAGTGCAGGCGTATTTCTGACGATTCAGGGATTAGTTGTAATCCTGTGCAGGTTTATTTTGCGCAAAAAAATTCCGTCCGATGGTAGCTGGAATACCTGGCTGATGGCAGGGTTAATGCTGTGCGCAGCACTGGGAACCCAGTTACTCAGCCTGATGGAGATCATCGGGCCATTGGTGTATCTCTCCGCGGTGTTCAGCGGTTTTGCCCTGGCACTGTTGTACCCGACATTAACCACATATCTGTCCTTTGTGCTGCCTGCGGATTCCAGATATGTACTCATGGGGATTTTCATGTCCTCGTATGACCTTGGATTCTCTATGGGCGGATTGGCGATGGGGCTTATTGTGCAAGCGAGTTCGTATTCGACCATGTTTATGATCTGCACTTTGCTCTCTGTTGCAGCGATGGTACTGGTGTTGGTGTTCAGGCAACGGATGGAAGCGGGCAATAAGGCCAGATCTGGGGTAGTAAGCTGAACGGCATTGGAGTGGAATGATCCTGGGCAGTGATAGACAGTCGGATATTACTGCCAGGTATCAGTTATTTTGGTGCATGCGATTGGAGCACCGATATGGGAGCGTAAAGTAAAAGGCTTATGGACTGAAGTTTCAGGGACGTATCGTCAAGATACGAAACTGCAGGAGACAGATCATAAGTCTTTTTTTTAGATAATAGAATTTATACGTTTTCAGAGGAGCTGAACAACTCGAATATCGCAAGAAAAACTTTCAACTACATGCGGTCTGCCTTCTGTGAAAATACGTCGATAGATGTTTTTCTTATCCAATTTTCTGGACTATTTCGTAAAAATAGTTTGACAACGACCGTGCAACAGGATTATAGTCATTGTTGTTAATCGTAATAATTACTATTAAAGTCCGAATTACACAGACTGCACATATAAGGAGTAGATTTCTATGACACAAAAGCAAGTTCCGGTAACCGTACTAAGTGGTTACCTCGGTTCAGGGAAAACGACGGTTTTGAATCACGTGTTGAACAACAGACAAGGGCTTAAGGTTGCCGTAATCGTTAACGACATGAGTGAGGTCAATATTGATGCAGCGCTGGTTAAGGGGGAGGCAACCTTGTCTCGAACCGAAGAGAAGCTGGTGGAGTTGTCGAACGGCTGCATCTGCTGCACCTTGCGGGATGATCTGATGCAGGAGATTGAGAAGCTGGTGAACGAAGGCAAGTATGACTATATTTTGATCGAATCCACCGGCATCAGTGAACCTGTTCCAGTTGCACAGACCTTTACATACGCCGATGCAGAGTCGGGTATTGACCTGACTAGTCTGGCCCGATTGGATTGTTTGGTAACGGTAGTAGATGCCAATCGATTCTGGCATGATTTTGGATCAGGACAGAGTCTTCTGGATCGTAATCAGGCGACCGGAGATGAGGACACCCGTGACGTTGTAGACTTGTTGATTGATCAGATCGAAACCTGTGATGTGCTGCTGCTGAACAAATGTGATCTGGTCGATGACACCGAGCTGAACAAGCTCGAAGGTATCATCCGCAAGTTACAGCCTAACGCCAAGATCATTCGGACCGAGAATGGACAGGTGATTCCGTCTGAGATTCTAAATACAGGCCGCTTTGATTTTGAGAAAGTGAGCATGTCCGCTGGGTGGATTCAGGAGCTGGAGAAGGAGTCGCATACACCGGAAACCGAGGAATATGGTATTGGTTCCTTTGTTTATCGCCGGAGAAAGCCATTCCATCCTTCCCGTCTGGCTGAATTCATGAGTTACTGGCCGGAAGAAGTGGTACGTGCCAAAGGTTTAGTATGGCTTGCGGCTGAAGGGGATGTTGCGGCAAGCCTCAGTCAGGCAGGGCCATCCATTCAGTTCGGTCCTGCGGGACATTGGGTCGCGGCGTTGCCCGAAGCGGACAAAGAAGAGATTTTGCGTAACGAGCCGGATGTTCTGGAGAAATGGGATGCCCAGTGGGGAGATCGTCAGACGGAGCTTGTCATGATTGGGATCGAAATGGAGCGTGCCAGCATTGAAGATGAGCTGGACCAGTGCCTGCTCAGTGATGAAGAAATGCTGGGCGACTGGGGCCATTTCGACAATCCACTGCCATGGCCTGTGGAAGCCGTATAACTCGGAAGTTGATGTTCTAAACATAAATTTAATGATAAAGGAGCTGTAATTCGTGGCTAAAAAATCTAAAGTGGTACGTGAGAAGCAACGTCAGGCGATCGTGGCAAAATATGCGGACCTGCGCCGGGAATTAAAGGAGAAAGGGGATTACGAAGCATTGCAGAAATTGCCGCGTAATGCATCTCCGACCAGACTAAAGAACCGTTGCGAAGTGACAGGCCGCCCGCGGGGTTATCTACGCAAGTTCAAGGTATCTCGGATTAAGTTCAGAGAACTGGCTCATCAAGGACAGATTCCTGGCGTAACAAAATCAAGCTGGTAAAATGATCAAGGGATGTGGCTGACCACCTTTGCATGGAGCAGGTTGTTGTGTGCTTGGAGCTGCATGTGGTGCGTAGAACAGAGGTGGTATTTTGCTGAAAGGATGTGCATCTCATGTTGGACTTGTTTACGTTACGAAGAATTCAGTCCGTAATGAACGGATAAATTCACGAGAAGGTACCTGCGCCACTGCGTACGATGGTGAAGTTGACGTATGTGATGAATGATAATGAATTGATCCTGACTGAAGAAAGACCCGCCGAGGAACGGTATCAATGGGATAAGATGCATATTGCCCGATTTTACTGGGAAGAAAATCAGTGGAAAGTGTATGCCAGAGATGAACAGAGCAGCTGGAATCCGGTAGATGTTATTACACCTTGTTCCGATTTTGAGAATGTGCTCGAGCAGGTGGAACGGGATGAGGCGGGACTGTTCTGGCGTACGTGAGCGAGATCGGTTAAGAGTATATTTCATTCGTGAAAATTAATGTTAACTCAGACAAATATGGCGTATATGCAACCGAGTTCGAAGCTAGCGAAACAGTGGCTAGCATCGGGCTTTTTTTTGTGTCAAAGAATCATTGAAGCAAAGAGGGGGGCGATCTTTTGGTCTGCCTTCCTTAATGGGCAAAAGAATAAATAAAATCTGTTTTACAATAAAAATTTATTGTAAAACGATAAATATTATGATAAATTCATATCACTTAAAACAAGTGAGGTGCTTTTGTGAAGCGAGGTACAACCATCTTTTTAAAATTGGCTGTGTTGCTTATTGGTGTTCCCATTCTTGCCTTATGTATATTCGGCATACCCTGGTTAGCAAACAATCCGGTGAATCCGAATTATGCAGGTGCACTATACCCCATAGTGATTATTATGTATGTGGAGCTAGAATAAAAAGTGGACACCCGTTAACGGACGGAAGGATAATAAGACTAACGGAGGTGTCCACATGGGAGAACAGCGGCAACGATATAACGAAGAATTCAAAAAACAAACGGTCAAATTCATTCAAGAGCAGACGAAGACACTTGGAGATTTGGCAGAAGAACTCAACATTCCAAAAAGTACGTTGCACCAATGGATGAGTAAGTACCGCGAACTAAAACATGAGCCTGTTGCCAGCGTAGATCGAGTGAAGGAACTGGAAGCAGAGCTTCAAGAGATGCGCCGGTTGCTTCAAGAGAAAGATCACACGCTTGCGGATACACAAGAAGAACTGGCGATTGTAAAAAAAGCAGTGCACATCTTCAGCAAACCAAAGAGCTAAGATTTCAGTTTGTGGAAGATCATCGCTCCGAGTTTTCTTTGGAGAAGATGTGCAGAACCTTTCAAGTATCACGGAGCGGATATTACAAATGGCGAATGGACCGAACCAGCATGCGGCAGAACCGTAAAGACGAGGTCATGAAGCGTATTCGCTATCATTTTTACGACCACCAGATGCGGTGTGGAAGCCCTAAAATTACGTATCTGCTCCATTTAGAAGGGCTGCGAATCTCTTCACGTACCGTCAGTATATACATGCGTCAAATGAATCTACGTTCTGTGGTCATGCCCAAATATCGCGTTCAGACGACGGATTCCAAACACGACCATCCCCTTGCGCCAAATACGCTGAATCAGCAATTTAAAACGTCCAAACCGAATAAGGTATGGGTTACCGACATCACCTACATTCCTTGCCGAGGAGGTCGTCTATATCTCGCCAGCGTTCTGGATTTGTGCACACGTGAAATTGTAGGCTGGCGTCTATATAACCATATGGAAACCAGTTTGGTGATGGGTGCACTGGAGGAAGCTTATAAGGCCAAACGCCCCGCTCGGGGATTACTCCATCACTCAGATCGCGGCTCTCAATACACGTCAAAAGAATACGTGGAGCAACTAAAATCATACGGAATGGAATCAAGCATGAGCCGCCGAGGAAACTGTTATGATAACGCCTGTATTGAGTCATGGCACAGTATTTTAAAGAAGGAACTCATTTACTGCAACCCTCGTTTTAAGACGCCGGAAGAGGCTTATACTGCCATCTACCAGTACATTGAGTTCTATTACAACCGCAAGCGAATGCATGGCGCACTAGGGTATCTTTCCCCTGCTCGTTTTGCGATGAATTTTACGGACAAATCCGCAGCGTAGTGTCTACTTTTTTGACATAGGTCCAATGTGTCCGTTATTCCGTTTATTGTTGCACTGTACCAGGCATTCCGTCTGCTGAGCTACATCGACAAAAATGAAGCGTTCTCTCTAATGTCAGTGAAATCCTTAAAAACAATAAAATATTGTGCTATTGTAATCAGTAGTCTCTATTTTGTGATGTTGCCATTTGTTTATGTTGTAGCAGAGAAAGATGATGCCCCAGGCCTCATTCTTATGGGAATGGTTCCTATTTTTGCTTCATTAGTCATTGCAGTGTTTTCAGCGGTGCTCCAAAGATTGTTACAGGAAGCGATTGATATCAAATCAGAAAATGACCTAGTGGTCTGAGGTGAATATATGGCCATTATAATCAATATTGATGTGATGTTGGCAAAGCGGAAAATGACGGTTACCGAGCTTGCAGAGAGAGTTGAGATCACAATCGCCAATATTTCCATATTAAAAACAGGAAAAGCAAAAGCGATCCGTTTATCCACTCTGGATGCGATCTGTAAAGCACTGGATTGTCAGCCTGGAGATATATTGGAATATAAGGCTGATGAGGACGAAGATACAAATGAACTTATATAAAAAATGAACGAAAAAGACTCTGCATGTTATATGCAGAGTCTTTTTTTACATCAGCTTGTTCAAGGAATACGTCCCGTGCCCTATAACGAATGATTGTGCATCATACGGAATTGCATAGGTGTTACGTTTTCCTGGGTTTTAAAACAGCGGATGAAGTAGCTTGACTGTGAAAATCCCGTTTCCAGTGTAATTTGTTTAATGGAAAGATTGGTTGTTGCGAGCAGCTGTTTCGCATGTAGTAGCCTGGATTCCATCAGGAATTCAGGGAAGGAGATTCCAAACGTCTGACTGAACTTGCGGCTAAAGTATGTTGTACTGTATCCGGCAATCCCGGCAGCATGGTCAAGTGTGATGTGCTCATTACTATGAGAGCGAATATAATTCCCTGCTTCACGAATTCGCTCTGAAGTGTGATTTAAAGAAACATTGATTTGACTCGCTGCGGATTGCAATCGGGTCAGAAGTTCATATAATGTTGCTGCCACACTGTGCTCGTCCTCCACCTGATAGCCTCTGCCTAGCTCCAGCAATCGATCCATGAGCGCGGTAACCACCGGAAAGTTGGAACATTGAAACAGCCAGGGCTCGTCAACGCCTTTTCCATTTAACAGTTCTTCGAGACGAATACCGTAGAAGTGAATCCAACGAATACTCCAAGGGTCATCCAAATCTGAATAGTAGGTTTGTCTGAGACCGGGACCGTAGAGGAATCCCTGCCCTCGTGTTAGCTCATAACGAGTGGTTCCCGTGTCCAGGAATCCTTTACCTTCAAGTACAAGGTGCAAATTATAGCAATGATCCAAGTTGATATCTTTCGTTCGATATTCCCGATTCACATAATGTTTCGGAAAGTCACTGTACCCTCCAATAAAATCGGGAAAGCATACATGTCTGGGGAAAACCGGCTTGGGGAGAAAGATGTGTTCTTTCACGTGCATCCTCCATTTGAACGCAATATTTTTATGTAGTGAACTGAAATAGATTCAGCCTACTGTTATTTGAATCTTAGACAATGACAATATTTTATTATAAGTCGCATAATCTTGTCATTTATTATATGTGAAGGTTCCAATAGAATGGAGGCAATATGGCAGGTTAAGGGGGCAATTAAAGGTGGCAAAATCAATCCAAATGGATGAATTAAAAATGGGGGTCTGTTATTACCCTGAGCACTGGTCGGAAGCGTTGTGGGAGGACGATTTCCGTAGAATGAAAGAGATGAATATCACAGTTATTCGGATGGCTGAATTTGCATGGTCCATCTTTGAACCGGAAGAAGGTCAGTTCGATTTTAGTTTTTTCCAGAAGGCATTGGATCTGGCGCATCAATACGGTTTAAGTGTTATTTTGGGAACACCTACTGCAACTCCACCAGCGTGGTTAACATCCAAATATCCTGAAGTATTAAACGCAAATAAGGACGGGGTATTGTATCAACACGGCATGCGGCGTCATACCAACTACAGCAGCCCAATCTTCAGACAGCAATGTGAAAAAATCGTGCGCAATATGGTGATTGCCTATAAAGATCATCCGGCTCTCATTGGATGGCAGATCGATAATGAATTCAATTGTCATATGGATGTTTTCTATGCTGAGGCGGACCATGTCGCCTTCCGTGAATGGTTAAAGGATCGTTATGAATCGTTAGAGAATCTGAACCAAGCATGGGGAACCGTTTTCTGGAGTCAGACCTATACTGACTGGGAGCAAGTTCACCTTACCCGAAATATGGTCAGTTCATCGCCCAATCCTCACCTGGCACTAGATGAAAAGAGATTCATCTCCGCCAATACCATTTCATTTGCCAAGCTTCAGGTGGACATCATTCGGGAACTGGACCCGGAACATTGGATCACAACAAACGGTACGTTTGGACACTTGGATAATCATGAAATGACAGAGGAGCTATTGGATTTCTTCTCCTATGATTCGTATCCGCAGTTTGCCACGATCTTCCCAGGGACAGACGATAACTCATTACAAGATCGGGCCTGGAGCATGAAACTGTCGAACGTACGTAACATGTCACCGAACTTTTGCGTCATGGAACAACAGTCTGGGCCAGGAGGCTGGGTCGACAGTATAGGCATGGGTACGCCAAGACCGGGACAGATCCGATTATGGTCATATCAATCTGTTCTTCACGGAACAGATCTGCTCGTCTACTTCCGCTGGCGGACAGCAACATTTGGCACCGAGATGTACTGGCATGGCATCAATGATTACCATAATCAACCTAACAGAAGAGTACGCGAGGTTGCACAAGTAGGGGAAGAGTTTGCCAAGATCGGGCGTGTTATTGCGGGCACTACATATCAAGCCGATGTTGCGATCCTACAGGATTACGATAACCTGTGGGACGGAGAGTTGGACGAATGGCACGGTCCGCTTCAGCAACAGAGTGTTCGCTCCTGGTATAAACAGCTCCAGTATCGTCATATTCCGACGGACATGGTTACACTGCAACCAACGACAACACTGGAAGAGTTATCCGAATATAAGGTGATTATCTATGCTCACCCGGCCATCATGACAGACGAGACAGCAGAACTTCTGCAAGCCTATGTCAGTCAAGGAGGCACTCTGTTTTTCGGTGCGCGCACTGGATATAAGGATCTCAGGGGGCATTGTTATATGAGACCGTTCCCTGGGGCTGTCGCTGAGTTGTGTGGTGTAACCGTAGAGGACTTTACCTTAATCAAAGGAACCGTTCCCGCAGCCGAGCTGCAATGGAATGGGACGAGTGAGCGGCTTCAGGAGGGAACGCCAACGGCCGGGTTTAACGAAGTTCTTCATGTGGAGCATCCCGACGTACAAGTCGTAGCCGAGTATACATCCGAATACTATGCAGGTAGCCCTGTTTTGACCAAACGTGAGGTAGGTCAGGGGCAGGTATGGTATTATGGGGCAGCTTACAACGAGCCGGTGGTAGATGCTCTACTAGATGAAATAGGGCTATCTTCACCTGTGAATGACCTGATAGAGGTACCGTCCGAAGTTGAGCTTGGTATCCGTTCCGGTAAGGATAAAGCTTATGTATTTTTACTCAACTACTCGGATCAACAAGTACCCATTAAGCTTAAGAAGCAAGCAAAAGAGTTACTGTCAGGTACAACACTTCAGAATGAGATCAACATGCCCGCGTATGGTGTATTCATCCTGGAGATCGATTTGCCACATTAAAAAATTCAATCATCCATATCATGCATTATTTATAGAATGAAACACCAAAAGCGCCTTGCAGCCATTGCAAGGTGCTTTGTATATACATGATGTAATTGTGATGCGCAACATCCATTAAGCATGGGTGTTTTTGGCTATATCTCGTATAACTATGCTTCGTACAAAATTTCACCTGTTCGCGATACATCATATCCCTCGAATGATTGCAGTTCCTGCCTGAACTCCGGCGATTGGAGAATCCGCAGGACCAATTCGGTCCAGGCTTCATTACCTTGCTTCCTCAGCATGACCAGATCATAGCGCTCCTGAGTGAGCGGGACAAAATCAACCTGACCCACAAGTCGTGCAGCTTTTTCAATGCCAACTCCGACATCAGCTTCACCTGAACTGACTTTGGCAGCCACGCCCATATGACTGGTTTCCTCGGTTTCATATCCGATCAGACCTGCGGCAGGAATTCCATGCAGCCGAAGTTGCTCATCCAGCAATACTCTCGCGCCAGAACCTTTTTCCCGATTAGCTAGTCTCAGTTCAGGCTTGCTCAGATCGGTCCAATTCTGTAAGTTCTGCGGATTACCACGCTGTACATATAGTCCGGCAGGACGTGACAGCAGGTTTACCACAACATAGGACCGCCCCGTCAGAATTTTGCGAATATACGGCAGATTATACTCACCGGTATCTCCGTCGAGCAGATGGGTGCTGACCAGATCGGACTCACCGCGATACATCGAGATAAGCCCATCCAAACTACCCATGAACGAACGTAGCGGACGAATGTCCCGAGTTTGTTTTTCCATATGGCGCATTAGAATATCCAGACTGACATCCTGACCTGTTATGACCAGATGCCGTGGTACAGCAGTCATTGCATGAGCAGAACTCGCTGGAGTAATCGCATGCGTAGACCCAACGGGTGTAGTCCATTGTAAGGAAGTTCCCTGAAAATCACCCTGACCTGGCTGGGTCCCTGATGCCGAGGTCTGATGAGGAGTCGGGATACGCTGCGCTGAGGACTGAAGTTGTTTGGAGCGACGTTTATATGCCTCCAGATCGGTTGCATCAATTCGCATTTGTTTACCCACACGGTATGCGACGAGGTCTCCTTTTTTGATCAGGTCATAGACCGTCAGTTTCGATATTTTGAGTAGCTTGGATATTTCTTCGGTTGTGTAGGATTGCTCCTCCGTCATAAGTGAAGATCCTCCTTCAAAGGTATAGAGCAATGATGGTTTTATTATGAATGTTTCTTGTACTATATCATTAATTGAGGGATGCCATAAACCTGAGAGCACGCAATACACGCATAGGACAGATAACAAAAATCAAATGTGATCTTAATCACCTTCCCATTTTTTTTGTCTTGTGTATAATTAGATATAATCAATTATAACTAGTTATATCTAAAGATAACGTTGGGGGAGAAATGAATGAGAAAGAGAATCGGATATGTGTTGGGAAGTATGTCACTGGGACTGGCTCTTGTATTGGCTGGTTGCGGCGCAAACACGGGCACTACGGATACATCCACAGGTGCAGAACAAACGACCTCAACGCCAGCGGCATCAGGTGAAAGTTCATCAGCAGGAAATAACGATCCTCAGGAAACGGTAGATCTGACAATCTCTGCGGCGGCCAGTCTGACCGATGCAATGAAAGAGATTGAAACCAATTATGAGCTAGCTAATCCTTATATAGAACTTAATTTTAACTTTGGCGCCTCGGGTGCCTTGCAACAGCAGATTGAACAGGGTGCCCCGGCTGATATCTTTGTATCGGCGGCAACGAAAAATATGAATGCACTGGTGGACGAGAACCTGATTGCATCGGGCGATCAGAAGAATCTGCTACAGAATTCACTGGTGGCCATAGTGCCAGCAGATGGGACCCACACAGTAACCAGTGAAACGGATCTTACCAGCGACTCCATCAAGACGGTAGCCATTGGGATTCCGGAAAGTGTTCCTGCGGGAACCTATGCCAAGGAAGCTCTGACCAATGCCAAGCTGTGGGATGAACTGGAAAGTAAACTTGTGCAGGGGAAAGACGTTAGACAGGTTCTTCAATATGTAGAGACAGGCAATGCAGATGCAGGATTTGTATATAAAACGGATGCTCTTACTTCGGATCAGGTGAAAATTGCGTTTGAGGTGGACAAGAACAGCTACACACCAGCCAACTATCCAATAGGCATTATTGAAGGAACCAAACACCGTACAGAGGCCGAACAATTTTATGCGTATTTACAAACCCCTGAAGTGCTCGATATCTTCGCTAGATACGGATTCACAATTCCGGAATGAATGTGAACGCCATAGACTGGTCCGTATTCTGGTCACCGGTGCGCCTATCTCTTCAGGTAGCGTTATTATCCAGCGTAGTGGCCACTGTGCTCGGAATTGCGATAGCCTGGAAGATGTCACGTTCTTCATTTCGGGGAAAGATTCTGCTGGAAACGGCATTTATGCTGCCGCTAGTCCTTCCTCCGACGGTGGTTGGATTTCTGTTACTTGTCATATTGGGGCGTAAAAGTCTGTTTGGACAATGGATTGAAGCCATATTCTCCGCACCGGTTATTTTCACCTGGTGGGCTGCGGTGATTGCTTCGGTGGTGGTTGCTTTTCCACTGGTGTATCAGACGATGAAATCGGGATTCAGTGGTGTGGATCGTGATCTGGAGGATGCGGGTCGTTCGATTGGGGCGAATGAGTGGCAGGTCTTTCGTTACATTTCCTTGCCGCTCGCAGGCAGAGCATTGATGACCGCCTTCATCCTGGGCTTTGCCCGGGCACTCGGCGAATTCGGAGCGACACTGATGATTGCAGGCAATATTCCGGGCAAAACGCAAACGGTACCCACGGCAATCTATGTCGCTGTAGATTCGGGCAATCAGACCATGGCTTGGGCATGGACTGTTTCCATTATTATCATCTCATTTCTCATGTTACTGATGACCAGACAGCAGCGAGATGGAAAAAATGACTGATTTGATATGTGTTGATATTATATATAAAATGATGAAAAATCCGTTTTGAGGAAAGAACTTTTTTCCTTAACGCGGGTTTTTATTACCAATTTCATATGTACCAATATCAATATCCTGCCAAATTGGTCTTAATGGAAATGTAAAGCTGTTTTAACATAAAAAAATAAAAATTTTCCCGAAATTTAATCGTTCAGTACTCGCTTTCAGTGGGCTTGTTCCTGTAAGATAGAAGTAATGGATTCCAGCCAAGTACTGAAATAAGGAGAGACGACGATGAACACTAAATCTGATTGCGGCGTTTCGTTGCAAATTGATGACTATCTGGATCTTTTGCATTTTGCCATCCAAATTCAGGATCAGGAATGGCAACAATCCCTTATCCGCCAACTCAAAATATTTCAGACGGCGACGGAGCAGCAACGCACACCTGAAGAGGAACTATGGACACGGTTTGATTACATCAACAGCAAACTGACAGGTCTTTGCCACCAGATTCATGCCGCTCATTCCATGGACGAACGCAAGAAGTTCGAGGAACGGATCGGTCTCTTACAATTACAGCGAGTGGAAGTTGCACGTAAAATTAAATGGGCGAGTCGCAGATAGATGAGTAGTGTACACACCAAGTGATGCACCGCCAAAATGGTATAATCAATGAGAGTCATACAAGAAGAAGCCATCCGCCAATCAATATGGGGGATGGCTTTTTCTTATACTATAGAGAAGTCCTATAACCATATCAGGATGTCCTATTAGTTTAGTTATTGCCCTAAGATGACTTGTAATGATATTCTTTGTTCAACCTAATTCCGACTATACAAGTAAGAATGGTTTGTTAATAGGAAGAGGAATGGGAGTACACATCATATTTGCTGTGATAACAGCCTGTGGAGGAGATTGGGAATGGTTAAAAAACGGGGGATTCAAAAATTCCGGACAGCACTGCTGTTCATTACAATGCTGGCGGTACTGGCTGGATGTAGCACAGGAACTGCAAGTAATGATTCAGAATCTGCTTCGGCAGCAGGCGACACCAAAGTGAAAAAGATCATTGTAGGAACAGGTACACAGTTTCCAAATGTCTGCTTCATTGATGAGAATGGCAAGTTAACAGGTTATGATGTGGAACTGATCCGGGAGATCGACAAACGTTTGCCTGAATATGAATTCGAATTCAGCACCATGGATTTCAAAAACCTGCTGCTGAGTCTGGAAACAAAAAAAATTGACCTGATCGCTCACCAGATGGAAGTGAATGATGAGAGACAGGCCAAGTTCCTGTTTAATGATGAAGCCTATAATATTTTTCCAAATAAAATTGTCGTAAGTCAGAAAAATGAGGAAGTAAAATCGATTGAGGATCTCAAAGGGAAAAAACTGATTGTTGGTGCTACAAGTAATGCGGCTGTACTTGCTGAGAAATGGAATGCAGCGAACGGCAACGGGATTGATATCGTTTATTCCGGAGCGGGTGAGGATACCATTACCCAGATCAAAACAGGCCGGGTGGATGCCACCATCAGCACGCAGTTTGCCATTGATTATCAGAATAAGGCGGTTGATGCTCAGTTGAAAACGGTAGGAGATGCCCTTTCCAACTCCAAAGTGTACTTCATTCTGAACAAAGATGAGCAGGAACTCAAAACCAAAGTGGACGAAGCGCTCAAAGCGATCAAAGAAGATGGAACATTAGGCAAACTGAGCACTGAGTGGCTTGGAGCTGACTATACGGTTGAAGAGTAGTCTGAGAAAGGTGTGCAGCGGTAATGGGAAAATCATTTGATCTGTCATTGGTTCTGGATTTCATCCCGGAACTGCTACGATATTTGCATATAACACTGATTGTACTGGGTGGTTCCATCGTGCTCGGACTGGTGGGCGGCGTGCTTCTGGCCGTTCCCCGGCTGTATCGAATTCCGGTACTAAGCCAGTTGGCTACCCTGTACGTCTCATTCATGCGGGGCACACCGATCCTGATCAAATTGTTCCTGGTGTATTACGGACTTCCCGAGTTGCTCAAACCCATTGGCATCGACCTGTCGAGAACCGACCCGTTGTTATTTGTCATTGTGACCTATGCGCTTAGTGACGCGGCATCCTTTGCCGAGATCTTTCGCGGAGCGGTGCGCAGTGTGGATAAAGGTCAGACGGAAGCAGCCTATGCTGCGGGTATGACCACATTCCAGTCTTTTCGGCGGATTGTTGTTCCGCAGGCACTGATTGTTGCTTTTCCGAACATGGCCAATACGTTAATCGGTTCATTAAAGGATACGTCTCTGGCCTTCTCCATTGGTGTCATGGATATGGTGGGCAGAGGGCAGACGTTAATTTCGGCTACATCGCATGCACTTGAAGTGTATATCAGTCTGTCTGTGGTCTATTATGTCATTGTTATTGTTCTTGAAAAAGGATTTGCCTTTGCAGAACGCAGACTCCAGCGTCATGAACGCAAGAGAGTTGTACACAAACCGGCAATTCGAGCCAAACGCCTGAAAGAGGTTGTTCAAAAAGTCCGCTTTTGATTACGAATCATGCCTGGCGGCATCTTCTCGGTACTGAAAACCAGACTTTTTGAACTCTCACTGAAACGAATAGCGGGGTGAGCATATGTCGATTGATCTCCAGTTTATCTATACATCTTTTTTTCAAATCCTGAAGGCATTGCCACTGACACTTGTCATTACGATTGTTCCGTTGATTGCAGGGTTCGGAATCGGTCTGGCTACGGCTCTGATCCGTATCTATCGCGTGCGGTGGATTCACCGCATTGCTGACTTCTACGTTTCATTCCTGCGTGGAACACCGATGCTGATGCATCTATTCCTCATCTATTACGGTATTCCGATGATTATCGATAAGCTGGCGGAACGTTACGGTTGGGCTTTCCAATCCTCGTCGATTCCAATTCTCGTATTTGTACTAATTGCTTTCTCGCTCACTGCGGGCGCCTATATGTCCGAGATTATCCGTTCAGGCATTCTTGCTGTGGATATCGGCCAGATGGAGGCGGCTCACGCTGTAGGCATGAGCACATTCCAGGCTTTAAGGCGTATCATTATCCCTCAAGCGATCGGGGCGGTATTGCCTAACTTGTGCAGTATGTTTGTTGGGTTCCTGCATGGATCAACACTCGCTTTTACCGTGTCTCAGATGGACATCCTCGGTAAAGCGGATGTGGTGGCATCCGTCAGTCTGAAGTTTCTGGAGGCCTTTATCGCCGCAGCGTTTATCTATTGGGGGCTGACCATCATTGCCGAGCGGATCACTGCTCTGCTTGAGCGTCGGGTTGCCGTGTACAGCAAAGGAGGCGTGTCATGATTACACTAACAAACATACACAAAACTTTTGGCAAGCAGGAAGTATTGAAGGGAATTGATCTGACCGTGGAACAGGGCGATGTCGTAGCGATCCTTGGACCGAGCGGATCAGGTAAAACAACGCTGCTGCGCTGCGTCAATTTTCTGGAACGTGCCGATGAGGGCGAGGTTCAGATCAGTGGATTAACCGTTGATTGCAAGCATGCACGCAAACATGACATTGTGCAGTTGAGACGAAAAACGGCGATGGTGTTCCAGCATTATAATCTGTTCAAACACAAGACGGTGCTGGACAACGTTACCGAGGGATTAATTATTGCCCAGAAAATGTCCAAATCCGATGCCCGCACGCGTGCCTTGCGTGTGCTTGAACAAGTCGGACTGTCTGCCAAAATCAATGAGTATCCAAGTATGTTGTCAGGTGGACAACAGCAAAGGGTGGGCATCGCCAGAGCATTGGCACTGAATCCCGAAGTGATTTTGTTTGATGAACCGACCTCGGCGCTGGACCCCGAGCTTGTGGGAGAAGTGTTGTCTGTCATCCGCTCCATTGCTCAAGAGGGGATCACCATGATTGTAGTCACCCATGAAATGGGGTTTGCCCGTGAGGTGGCAAATCGGGTCGTTTTCATGGATGGAGGTTCCGTTGTGGAGGAAGGAACCCCGGAAGAGGTGTTTGTACGTCCCAAGCAGGAACGTACTCGCCAATTCCTCAGTCGATATTCTTCCGACTGGAGTTATGTTATCTGACGATATAGGCGCAAGCTGTAGTAACTGACGATCCCGGCCCGGCATATGCTGTAACAGGCAAATGCTGATAGGCCGGGTTTTTCTATGGGTGAAGCAGGCCGTGACGGTAAGGAGGAGGACCATGCAGAGTAAAATCGATGAAATCATCACACATATTGCACACTCTCACCAGCAGATCGCACGTGTGCTGGATGCCAAACGCCAAGTCGCTGTACGCATGTCTGAAATCATCAATCATTTGCCAGATATCGAACCGGAGTTGGATGGCGTTGACGGTCTGCTGGATAGCTCTGGGCAAATCAATAAAAGCATTATCTCTTACTTGGGGGGCCTTGCAGATCTGGAAGAGGCTGTAGCCGAAACGCTGACCCAAGTCATGCGGGAGATCGCGGTTCAAGAAGAAGAATAAGCCCGGAAGGCGGGTGAAGGAACATGAGTAGAGAACAGAGCCTCATTCTGATGCTGGACGCAGCAGCCAAAATGCAGTGGAATATTGCCCTGATCTTGGAGGCAAAAGCGATTGAGGCCGAGAAGGTACGGAACTGGACGCTGAATCATTTGAATGGGGATACCTTTCTGACGCATGGGGATCAGGTAGGCGAGCCGCTCAAGATGCATGATCAGCTGGTGGAATTGCTGGAAGGATTAACCCGGATGGAGACCGGACTGTGCAACAATCTCAAAGCGGTGATGGTACAGAACGACAGCGAAGATGGCGGCGGTATGGACGGTGGCATGTTTGGCGGCATGGATCTGGGAGACATGGGAAAATGAGTCTGATGCGGCGTGAGCAGGAAGCCAAACTGGCGCTCATTGAATCCATTGCACACAGTCAGCAGGCGCTGGCACGCATTCTGGACAGTGTAGCCAGTGTAACCGCTCATTCGGAAGTATCCGCCCGCAGTCTGGCCGAAAACATTCGTTTGCTGAGTCGCTATCAGGCAGAAATGTCTCGTATGGTTACGGGAATCAGGCTGGCCCGAATCCAGCATGGGGAGCCTGGCTTGCCGTGGCTCAAAGACCCCGGGTGTGCAATTCGTATCGTTCGGGACATACAGGAGGAATGTTGACATGTTAAAGAAGAAGAAAATACGACTGAGAACCAAAAGAGCTTTGTTAATCCGTGGAGCCCGTCTGCGCAAAATTCGCAAACTGCGTGCGCTCAGAGCCAAACGTGTTCTTCACAAACGCCCACTTAAAGGACGCAGTGCGTGGCTCAAAAAAAAGAAACGTGCGGTACGGCGGCACCGGAGTCCAAAGCCCGTACAACCAGTCGTCCCGGCTACCCCTACCGATCCGAACCCGGACGGTGCGTACAGTCAGGGATACAACGAGGCGTACAACGAGGGATTCAACGCGGGTTTCGCCAAGGGATTCGAGGACGGACATCAGCTGGCTTACAAAGCACAGTAACCGAGTAGACAGGATTATTCCTGCATGGAATGATACCTGTATAACAGTTAGCCCGGGGGACAGATCCCTCCGGGCTATTTGCATCGCCGCAAAAGCGGACATGCCCGTACAGGCGGATGTGGAGGGCATGCGCCAATTTTGCGCCTTGCAGGACACCCGTCCATGATGCATCTGACCCCGAGGCATATCCTTTAGAGGGAAGACCAATCTCGGGGAGAGTCTGGAAGTGAGATCTCCTGAAGGAAGACAGGGTGAATAATGTGGCAAAACGAAGGCACCGTCCGCTGACCGAAGCGGAAACGGCTTACCGCGGCGGATATGCAGAAGGCCGCAGATTTGGCGGCTGTCAAGCCATGATGGAGCGGGTGCAGATGTTTGAACCGACCCTGCGGGACATGAAGGTGTTATATATCCCGCAAGGATTCGATGCCATCGATGAAGGTGTCACCTTGGCTCTGCAGCAATCTGTACGTGAATGCGTTGTTGGATCGCCAGCAGCGATGTTGCAGGAAGCCAGTCAGCATCGGCCCGATGTTGTGCTCGTCATGAATGGTCTGCATGTATTTCCCGCAGATCATGTAGAGCAGGTGAATGGCATACGTGCACTCGGTATCCGAACTGCCGTGTGGTTTGTGGATGATCCGTATTTCACCGAAGATACAACGTCCCTTTGTCAGCATTATGATGTCGTGTTCACGCATGAAGAGGCCGCCGTACCCTTCTATCTGGGACATGGAGCGAACCAGGTCATCTATATGCCACTCGCGGTGAATCCAGGCATGTTTCAACCACGGCGCGCGGCACCGCAGCATCAGCACGACATTTGTTTTATCGGTACCGGATTCTGGAACCGGATTGCCTTGTTTGATGAGCTGGCCCCTTTTCTAGCGGACAAAAAGGTATTCATTGCGGGTAGTCAGTGGAATCGGTTAGCACGCTATGATGTACTAGGCCGTTTCATCCACGAAGGATGGATTGCTCCTGGAGAGACAGTAGATTATTACAATGGCGCCAAGATTGTCATTAACATTCACCGGACTTGCGAGAATGGGGAAGACAATCGCAATACACATCATCTTAAAGGTCACTCGATTAATCCACGCACGTATGAGATCAGTGCATGCGGCACAATGCAGATTACGGATGCACGTGCAGATTTACCCCGTTATTATAAGCCGGGATATGACATCGAGACGTTCACCAACGCAGCAGAACTTCAGCGCAAGATCCACTATTATCTGAAGCATGAAGAAGAACGACAGGCGATGGCGTGGCGTGGACTTCTCACCACGATGAACCAGCATACATTCACTCGCCGGATCGGTCAGTTGCTGGAACATTTGTAATCCCCGTCTGAAGTGCAACATCAACAAGAATCCTATCCCAAAAAATAAAGGAGTGGCGGTATGTCTCTCAAACACCGTAAAACCAAAAAGGTTCATGCACCCGTACTGAGCCTGGCTGATCAAGCACGCAAAAATGGGCAACATGCCGGATATGACGCAGGTAAGGAAGAAGGATATCTGCGCGGTCGCGCCAACTATATTGTGAATTGTGCACAGGAACCGTTGCCTTTCCGACAGCTTCACGTGCTGTATGTATCCTCGGGTAAAGGCTTCCCTTACTCCCCGTTGGATGAGGCCATTATGGCCACGCTACAGGGTATGGTAGCTCAAGTAACCCTCTCTGATCCGCGTCAACCGATTTCTGAAATTGCGCTGCAGACGCGTCCTGATCTTGTGCTTGTGCTGGATGGAATGGATATCCCCATCGAGCATATCGATGCGATTCGCCAAGCGGGCATTCAGACGGCGATCTGGCTCACGGATGACCCGTACTATACAGATATGACGCTGGATATTGTGACACATTTTGACCATGTCTTCACGTTGGAACTGAACTGTATCGATCTATATCGACAAATCGGCTGCGCGTCCGTTCACTACCTCCCTTTTGCCGCATTTACTAATCATTACTTTCCGATTACAACTCCTTCCCCGTTAAAACGGGATGTCAGCTTTATCGGCTCGGCCTACTGGAACCGGGTATACTTCTTCAATCCGATCATGCCTCAGTTGATGTCACACAATACGGTATTTAACGGAATCTGGTGGGACCGTCTGCCTGACTATACTGCCTATGGCGAGAAGATTGAACTCGGTCGCTGGATGAGTCCGCCGGAGACCAATGATGTGTACAATGGCACCAAAATTGTCATCAACCTGCATCGATCCCACGAAGATGATTCCGTCAATAATAATCACCTCAAAATCGCGCCAGCTTCACCGAACCCGAGAACGTTTGAAATTGCCGCGTCCACGACGCTACAGCTGACCGACGCCCGGGATGACATTGCGCGTTTCTACAAACCGGGTGTGGAGATTGAGACTTATTCCTCGCCGCAGGAGTTACTCGACAAAGTGGAATATTATCTTACTCATGAAAAGGAACGTCGTGAGATTGCACTTCGTGGACTTGAACGTACACTGAAAGACCACACGTATGGCAAAAGAATTAATGAAATGTTAACCATCATATTCCCTTAATTCTGGCCGGGAGGAGGTGTGCACAGTACCCTGTATCGGATAATCGTGTACAGGGTCCGTGCGGCCATGGCAACGAAACCAAAGATGATGTTATTTTCACATGTGTGTAATACTCGCAGCATTACAGGCGCCGAGAAGCTGCTGCTTCATTTTATGAGAGAGATCGGTACGATCTTTGAATGTGTGCTCGTAGCCCCTCAGGAGGGGAAGCTTGCGGGGCTTGCGCGAAGATTCGGCATTCAGGTCAAAATATGCACTCTGCCGATGCTTCACGGTGTGTACACACCTTACCTGGGCATTGCAGATGATGCGGAGCATCTTCGCCATACACCAGCGTATCAGGAAGCAGTCTCCCTCATACGGGAGACTGCTCCCGATATGGTGTTAACGAACACCTGCGTTAATGTGATGCCGGCTGTAGCGGCAAAGTCCCTTCAGATTCCGGTCATCTGGAAAATTACCGAGATCATTCATACAAATGAACATACAAACGAGGCAATCCAGATGATTGGGCGTTACGCGGATTGGATTATCGGTATATCCGAGACAGCGGTAGCCCCATTCCACGAAGCCGGCATAGGTGACAAAGTGACCATTATCTCCCCAACTTGGGAACCCGCGCTACCAGCACCGGACCGCTGGGTTCATCTGCGCGAACGCAAGCGTAAGGAGCTTGGTTTCAAATCATCACAGACCTGTATCGGTTATATTTCTTCATTTATATATGATGCCAAAGGGTTGAAACCTTTTGTAGATATGGCCTTGAGAATCTGTGAAACACATTCGCGCTGTCGCTTCTGGATCATCGGGGCAGCATCGGATAAAAAGTATTACGACGAGTGTGTATCACGGGTGAGAAAATCCGGGTATTCACGCCGGTTTACCTTCACCACATTTGAAGAGAACGTATCTCTGGCGTATACCGCGATGGATATCCTGGTCATCCCAAGCATGGTCAAAGAAGGGTTTGGCATGACCGCACTGGAGGGTCTCTATTTTGCCAAACCGGTCATCGCTTTTGCTCAGGGTGGACTGAAGGAATTAATGGAATCCGTAGGCAGTGATGCATTTCTGGCCCCGCCGGGTGATACCGAAGCGCTTGTCACCTTGGCAACAACCTTGCTGAATGATGCAGAGCTGGCCTCGAATACGGGGTGGCGTAATCGGACAGAAGCGGAAAGGCTCTACGGCGTTGAAACCTACCGAACGAAACTGCATACGATGGTGACACAGTGGTTATTGCGTTTTCCCGGATGGTTTGCTTATATCCAACCTCCGAATGGACCTGTGTATACCCATGGGGAGGGAGGACTGCGTACTGTACTGGTTCTGGAGCCGACCACGGTTCGGGCACTATTATTCCCACTGACCGTCATACAGGCGTTGCCACATTCGTCATTACCTCCAATCGCATTGGGTCACGATGCTCCTGTTGCCTCAGGTACTGTCCCGGCTGCAAAGCCGATTCAACAGAGGGGCAAAACGCGGAAACGTCGTCGCAAGCCACTTGCACCTCATTCTCGCCGAGACCGTGAGGGGCTGAAACGTACTTCCGGAACTGGCAGACGTAAGGGGAGAACCCGTACAACCAAGGGACCGCGTCCACATATGGGGAAATCGGCTAGTCGCAGACGCAAATCTGCCAAAGCGGGACGTAGCCGAGCAGGGCGCAAGGGTTCCAATACAAGATGAAGGCAGGGATTACGATGAAGATCATGACGGTGCTGGGTACGAGACCTGAGATCATACGGCTCAGCCTGATCATCTCCAAGCTGGACCATTACGCGTCCAAACATATTCTGGTGCATACGGGACAGAACTTCACGGAAAGTCTCAGCGGTCTCTTTTTCAAGGAAATGGGCCTGCGCGCACCGGATTACGTTCTTCAGGATGAAGCGGCCACTCTGGGACGACAGCTATCCTCGATGTTTACGCAGATGGAAGATCTGATATTGCAGGAGAAGCCCGATAAATTGCTGCTGCTCGGCGATACCAATAGCGCATTATGTGCAATATTGGCTGAGCGCATGGGTGTTCCTGTTATTCATATGGAAGCAGGCAATCGTTGCTTTGACCTGGATGTGCCTGAGGAGAAAAATCGTAAGGTTATTGATGCCATCTCCACCGTTAATATGCCTTACACGGAACAGAGCAAGAAACATTTGGTCAGCGAAGGGGTACCAAGCAGGCGCATCGTGCTAACGGGCAATCCCATCTATGAAGTCATGCAGCACTACGAAGCGCAAGTAAGTTCCAGCAAAATACTGAAGAAGCTCAAGCTGAAGTCTGGGCAATACTTCCTGGTTACTGCCCATCGAGCTGAGAATGTGGATCATGCCCCTCATTTGCTGGAGATTATGAAAGGACTGAACCAGGTCGCAGAGGAACACGGGTTGCGTGTGATCTGCAGTATTCATCCGCGTACAGCAATCCGGATTGCGGAGCATCTGCATCTGGAGATGAACCCGCTGGTGGAGTTTCACGAGCCGTTTGGATTCTTCGACTTTGTAATGCTTGAACGTCATGCACGCTGTGCACTTACGGATAGCGGTACCGTGCAGGAGGAGTGTTGCATTATGGGTGTGCCGACCGTAACGATGCGTCGAACTACCGAGCGGCCGGAAACGGTCGATTGCGGCAGCAATGTAGTCTCCGGTCTGGATGCCGCGCGCATCGCTGATTGCGTGAAAGTCATGACAAAGATGTCTAGCGACTGGGATTGCCCGCAAGGTTACAAAGCCACAGATGTATCCAGTAAAGTGGTTAAATTTCTGCTTGGAGGGAAAATGCATGTTTGAAAATAAGCGTATACTCGTGACTGGCGGTACGGGATCATGGGGTTATGAACTTGTGGCTCAACTACTGCCCCAGCAGCCCAAAGAAATTATTGTATATTCCCGGAACGAGTCCAGCCAAGTGGCTATGAGTCGTGAATTTGAAGACCCACGTCTTCATTTCCGGATTGGAGATATTCGTGACAAGGACGCATTAACGGCGGCTTGCCAACATGTGGACTATGTATTTCATCTGGCTGCGCTCAAGCATGTTCCGGTGTGTGAAGACCAACCGTACGAAGCACTCAAAACCAATGTGATTGGTACACAGAACGTAATTGAGGCCGCTATTGAGAACAAGGTGGAAAAAGTAATCTATATCTCGACTGACAAAGCTGCCAATCCATCCAACTTCTATGGCATGACAAAGGCGATCGGCGAGAAATTAATTGTATATGCAAACTTGTTACACAGCGATACCAAGTTTGTTACGGTACGGGGCGGGAATGTACTGGGAACAAACGGAAGTGTGGTACATCTGTTCAAGAATCAGATCCGCCAGAAAGGGCAGGTCTCCATCACGGATATGAGTATGACTCGATTCTTTCTTACGCTGAAGGACGCAATTACCTTGCTGTTCAAAGCTTCGGTGGAAAGTGTCGGTGGAGAGATCTTTGTCATGACAATGCCTACCTGCAAAATCGTTGATCTCGCGGAAGTACTGATTGAGGATTCCGGTGTGGAGAATGTGAGCATTGTGGAACGGGGCATTCGTCCAGGGGAGAAAATCCATGAAATATTGATGAGTGAATTCGAGAGCATGACCACCGTTGTTTACGATGAGCAGTACCTGGTAATTCTTCCTACACTGGGCATACCGGGCCTGCGTGAACATTATACCAATTGTCCTCCGGTCTCCTTTAACAGTTTCAGTTCTGAACACCAACTCATGACCAAAGAGGAGATTCGTGAAATTCTGAAACGCGGAGGATTCTTGTCATGAAACTGCTGATACTTGGTGGAAACGGAATGGCCGGCCATATTTTGGTCGACTATTTCCGCCGTCAAGGTGTACACAGCGTCTTCTACACATCTCGGGATGTAACGGACCCCAATGGTCTGCTCCTGGATGTGAACGACAGCTTCATGGTTGATCGATTGGTAGAAGCTGTGCACCCGGATGTGATTATTAATGCTGTAGGTGTGTTGAACAACTTCGCAGATGAGGACAAAATAACTGCATATCATATTAACGGTTTCCTGCCACATCGTCTGCGGCGGGTTGCAGATACGATTGGTGCACGCCTGATTCATATCAGCACGGACTGTGTGTTCAGCGGGGACAGGGGAGCATACCGGGAAGATGATGTTACAGATGGGACTTCAGCTTACGCCATCACCAAAGCACTTGGCGAAGTTCAGGATGAAGGTCATCTGACGATCCGTACGTCCATCATTGGACCCGAGATTCGCCAGGGCGGCATTGGTCTGATGCAATGGTTTATGTCCAGCACAGGTGAAGTCGGGGGGTATACCCGCGTATTCTGGAACGGTGTGACCACACTTGAGCTGGCCAAATGGGTAGACCATTACCTGGCCTCATCGGTTAGTGGTCTGATCCACTTAGCTCATCCAGCACCTGTCAGCAAGCATGACCTGCTTGTATTGTTCAAGCAGACCTGGGATAAGCAGGATGTGACGATTGTGCGTGATAACAGTGTAGTGCAGGACCGTACGCTGGTGTCCACTCGCGAGGATGTGAAGACAGACCTGCCGGATTATTCTACAATGCTGAAGGAGTTGGCATTATGGATGGAGCAGAGCTGAGAGGCAAGAAAGTGCTGATTACAGGCGCCTCCGGTTTTACCGGGCGACATGCCGTATCTTATTTTCGGGAAGTTGGTGCAGTGGTTGCGGCGGTAGTCCGGAGGCCGGATGTGTATTCATTCGGAAAAGGTGCACAAGTCCATGTCTGTGATCTGAACGATAAACAGCAAGTACGTCATCTGATCGGCGAGGTGCAGCCCGACTATGTGCTGCATCTCGCTGGCAAAAATTCAGTGCCTGATTCGTGGTCTGATCCGCTACTGGTCCTGGAGACGAATGTGATGGCCGTGCTGTATCTGCTGGATGCGCTTCGCAGTTGTCCAACAGCACGTACCGTTATTGTAGGATCGCGGTTAAAATATACGCCGGAACCTGGCCGGATTCCCCAGCCTCCGCATCCATACAGCCTCAGTAAAGCGCTGGAAGAGATGGTGTCCTTGTCGTGGATGTCGCTCTTCGGACAACAGATCATGCTGGCGGAGCCAGGCAATCTGATTGGTGCGGGTCCTTCCACAGGCATCTGTTCACTGCTTGCACGCCATGTTGTTGCCTGTGAGCAGGCGGGCAAAACCGAGGCATTCCGTCTGTCCGGACGGGACAATACCCGTGACTTTCTGGATGTGCGGGATGCCGTCAGAGCGTATGCAACCCTCCTGATACAAGGGTCTAGTGGTACAGTATACCCGGTGGTGTCTGGAGTCGAGCGCAGTCTTGGTGAAATTGCAGAACTGCTGTTGTCCATGACAGAAGCGGAAGTTCCTGTTCGCTGGGATGGGGCATCTTCTGGTCCGGATGGTTCGGGGAAACAAGAGGAATTATCACTGCTGCGCAAGCTTGGCTGGCAGCCGATGATTCCATTTGCCACATCGCTTCAGGATATCCTGAGTGATGTTCGTGTCCAGCAAGGGAGGACGACAAGTTGAATCCGAGAGTATCCATTGTCATTCCATTCTATAACTGCCCTTATGTGCCTCAGGCGATTCAGAGTGCGCTGAACCAGACGTATCCCCATGTGGAGATCGTTGTTGTGAATGACGGTTCAACCCGGCATGCAGAGTTGCTTCAACCCTATCTTCCTTATATTAATGTGCTTGGCAAAAGCAATGGCGGGACGGCTTCGGCACTTAATCATGGCATCCGCCATGCCTCTGGTGATTATGTAGCCTGGCTCAGTTCGGATGATTATCTGTACCCGGATAAAATTCGTTATCAGCTGGAGTTTATGCAACGCGAGAATGTGCTCGTCTCACATACAAACTTTCACTATATCAACGAGCATTCGGCAGTTACCAGAATGCATGGTGGGCCTGAACCGATGTCGGATATGGATTTACTACGACGGTTTGTTAACGGCAATCCAGTGAATGGTTGCACGGTCATGATTCGCAAGGATCTCTTTAGCGGAGTGGGGCTGTTCGATGAACTTCTTCCCTACACCCATGATCTGGATCTCTGGATGCGTATTGTACTGAACGGTCATCGGTTCCCATACCTGAATGAACCGCTTACTGCCTATCGGTGGCATGGGGGAATGGGATCGGTACGTCATGCGGATGTCATCGGCAGAGAGGCATCCATGGTATGGTCCAGATATCGGGAACCGCTGTTGCAGCGAATAGCGACGCTTGGCGGGTAGCGTAGGGAGGGCAGTTAAGAAAGCCAAAAGATGGCTGATTAACGCCCTCTTTGCGCAGCATTTTACCTAAGACAGTAAGAGGAGGGGAAGGCCCGAATGGAGCCAAAAGTATCGATCGTCATTCCTTTTTACAATTGTGCTTATATCGAGCAGGCTGTTCACAGTGCCATTCACCAGACGTATCCGCATATCGAGGTCATCGTGGTGGATGATGGGTCAACCGAGCACGTGGAGCGGCTACAGCCATTCATGGATTCCATCCGCTATATTCGCAAAGAAAACGGTGGAACCGCGACAGCATTAAATGAGGGCATCAAGCAGGCAACAGGGGATTACTTTGTTTGGCTCAGCTCAGATGATGTGATGCTGCTGGACCGGGTGGAGAAGCAACTGAAGTTTATGCGCGAGGTTAAGGCTTCATTCTGCCATGGTGCCTACCATTATGTGAACGAGAAGAGTGAATGGTTGGATACGGTGCATCCGGAAGTGGGCAGTCGTCTGGAGATGTTGCAGGTACTGCTGGAAGGTTGTCCGATCAACGGCTGTACTGTCATGTTAGAGATGGCAGCATTTGAGCGGTTCGGACTGTTCGACACTGATTTTCGCTACACCCATGACTATGAGATGTGGATGAGGCTGTTTCCAATGTATGAGCTGTTCTACTACAATGAACCTCTGATGTGTTACCGATTGCATGAGTCGATGGGAACCAAACGTCACTTCAAGGCACTTGTTGCCGAGATGGAAAAAGTTCAAGAGAAGCATCGGCCTATTCTGTTTAACTTACTTCAGGTTGGCGGGTACTGGAAGTAGATGGATTTGGCAACGATGGCTGAATGGAATAGGTGTTAAATGGACAGGAGAGCACCCTTATGAAACACTTTTTAAGTGTTATAAGTGGAAGCTCTTTTTTTACTTTATGGACAGATACGTGGACACAAAGGGTGATCGATTGCTGAAGTCTCTGTATAATGAAATGATTCATACACGGAAGGGACTGGACTATGCGCAGATATCAATATCTTAAACCCAACTATTAATAAACTAATGGAGGTAAGAGTATTGATTACAGAGTTATACACAGAACGGTTATATTTGCGAAAAATGAACGTATCGGATGCGGCCAGCTTGTTTAAAATTTGGTCTGATCCGGATGTGACTAGATTTATGAATATCACTCATTTTACGGATGAAAATCAAGCTATAGCCATGATTAATCTTCTGAATGATCTTGCTCAGGAAAACAAGGCCATTCGGTTCTCTATCCTTGTGCAAGAGTCCAACGAAATCATAGGTTCATGTGGTTATAATTCACTGGATTTTGACAATATCAAAGCAGAAATTGGGTATGACATTGCCAGATCACACTGGGGGAAAGGATATGCTACGGAAGCGATCTCTTCTTTGTTAGCTCATGCATTCTCGACTTTGAAACTGAATCGTATTGAGGCAAAGGTTGACCCCGATAATGTGAATTCTATCAAGCTATTGCAAAAGCTTAATTTCACATACGAAGGCACCCTCAGAGCATACGAGAGGGTAGGCGAAACGTTCAGTGATCTGAATATGTATTCCAAGTTGGCGACAGATTAAAACGATCTGTAATAGCGTGTTCTCGGTCCGTTAGAACACATTAAAGCAAGCAAGGGGTGTCCTCAGTCATTCATATGACAGATGGGACACCCCTTGTTTGATATTTCGGCATGTTATATAAAGACGGCATATCATTGGACAACTCAATCTTTTGAATTCATGATCACCATGGATGCAGGATCGGGAAATACATATCCTTTAGGCAGCTTCTTCATCAATTCATTCATTACAGCGTAGTCCACGTCGATGTGAGGTGTGGAAACTGGAGTCGAAAACCAGCGGTTGTATAGATCACTCGGTACAAGTAACGTCATATCGTATGTCCTCCTCTGTAGATGGCTTCTTGGTAGACTTGAAATGAACGCAATCCCATCACTTCCAGTGAACGGTGTTGTTCAGCCCAAGCTTTCGCCGCCGCACCCACTGTTCTTCGGGTAACATCATCCTCAAGTAGTGCATTCAACAGTTCACGGAGCGAGTCGACATCCTGCGGAGGAACAACCCATCCCGTACGTCCAGGTTCAACCATCTCGGGCATGCCGGCTGTACCACTGACGATAACAGGTACACCCGCCAGTTGCGCTTCGGTAACGGAGAACGGCTGGGTGTCCTGCAGACTGGGTTGGACATAGATGTCTGCATGGCGCAGGAAGGAAGGAATATTGTCCAACTTGCCCCAGAACACAACATCCGCTCCAATACCCGTTGACGCGGCCTGTGCTCGCAATTCATCGGTTAGATTGCCCTCTCCTGCGATCCAGCAGACCCAATCGGAACGTTTATTTTTCAGACTGGCTAAGGCCTTGATTAACACATGAACGCCCTTGATGTATTCAAGTCGTCCGGTAAAGGCAATGACTTTCTTGCCCGCAGGTGGTCGCTGGCGGAACTTCACAGCTGCTGAGGCACGGTAGGCTGGCAGATCTACAGCATAGGGAATCTGTCTGAACTTTGATTCAGGAACGGCAAGCTCTGTAAGCGTACTCTTGATCCAGTGGCTTGACACGAGAATGAGCTCGGACTGTGCTGCACTTCGCTCTTCTAATGAGAGAAAATAACGCCCACGCTTGGATTGCAAATATGAAGGGAGAGTAAGCTGTGGGTTGGAATTTTGAGCATCGTAAAAGGCTTCGCGTGCAAGAGCGCCATGATAGCTTGTAACCAGTGGGATATTGCGGTTCAAGATGCGTTTTATGGCTACGGCAGCTACTGGATCTTGCGCATGAATAACATCATAGTGGTCCACCCCCAAATAAGCGGCCGCCATCTCGAAGGCATATCTATTCAGTTCATAATAAGCGAGAAGAGGATCAGCAGTGAATTGTGGCAGATCAGTCGGATTGAGTTTGGCTTGTAGCATGGGCCACACTTTATCCTTGGAGAAAGCGCGGTTCAGATTACGAACATATACTTCGTTATTGGCACCATTTGTGCCCATGATATCAACCTCTACACCAAGTGCGATTAACCTGTCGGCCAGTTGTTTAACATATGTCCATATGCCTCCCATATGTGTAAGCTCCCAATACGTAACGAGCAGAACTTTCATAGCTACCTCCTTGTCACGGCCTGCACCGGCCGAGCTTCTATCCTTTTATTCTATGAAAAAAGAGGACCGAAAGGTCGGGCATTTCCGTGTAATTGGTCGAAAATGGGTGAATGCAAATGGCAATGGACGAGAGGAAGCATATCCTATGTACAGGAAGGTTCATGTGCTCCGAAGGAGGGATCTACAGTGGCGGTATATTTACTTGAGATTCATGAGAATCTGTTACAGACATTTGTTCCCGTCAAGTACATGGATGTGGAGTTGGCCTATGTGGGCGGCGAGGAAGGGACGGATGTATTTGTTGGTGGAGCCAGCATTCACGGAGAACTGTACCGACACCTGTTTCATCTAATGTCAAATTCGGGGGGAGCGAGCGGTAATCAGGTCATTCATAATCTGGATGTGTCATCCGAGCCTTATGAACTGAGGATCATCAGCAACAGTTCTTCACCGAAGCATCTGGTTATTCGAATATATTGCAGAAGTATTCACGGTCAGACATTGGGCATACTGTCAGAATATCAGATGATGAAGCTTGCAGATTGATATGGACATCATTGCATAATCATGATTAACCAACGTGTGGAGCAGGGAAGGTGCCTGTTCCATTTTTTTGTGATGCTAATAGAAATGTCTGAAAAAATAGCTTGACAGCAAAGGTATTTTCATTAGAATTAGATCAGTATTAAATGAAAGTTTAAAACGATGATTTAAAACGATAGTTTGAAATTAGTCGTCAATATAGGCTGAGTGAGACGCATGGATAAGCCTGCGATCTACTGGCTGGAAAAGAGTGTGGAGAACGTGAAAGAACAAACAGCAGTACCCCAGGAGCCGGCAGAGTTTTCGCTTAAAGCCATTATACTGCCACTCCTGGCTATTATCGTCGGTATGATCATGGTTATACTGGACAGCACGGTGGTGAACGTGGCCATTCCGAATCTCGTTCAATATTTCGAAACGGATCTTAAAACGATCCAATGGACGGTTACGGGTTACACCTTGGCTTTGTCTGCAGTTATTCCACTGGCAGGCTGGTTAACGGACCGTTTTGGTGCCAAAAGAGTATTTTTGTTCACGATTGCCATGTTTACCTTGGGTTCTGTATTATGCTCGATCGCCCAATCACCTGAGCAATTAATCATTTACCGTATCATTCAGGGTCTCGGTGGAGGCATGGTTGCTCCTATTGGTATGGCGATGGTCTTTCGTCTGGCTCCGCCTGAGCGAAGAGGTTCCATCATGGGGATGCTGGGAATTCCCATGCTACTTGCCCCTGCGTTAGGTCCGGTGTTGTCTGGGTGGTTTATTGAATCACTGAGCTGGCACTGGATCTTCCTGATTAACTTGCCCATTGGTATTGCAGCTTTCATTCTATGTATCAAGTTTTTGCCGGATACAGATCGTGGACGCACACCTGCCCTGGATCTGCTCGGCATGATTCTGGCGCCAATTGCGTTCTCGATGCTGGCTTACGGTGTGAGTGAGGGGGGAACGAGCTGGACGTCTGCAACAACTTTGACGGGTGTCATTGTGGGTGGTGTAGCGCTCATTTTGTTCATTATTGTGGAGCTTCGTCATCAAAATCCTTTGCTTGAACTCCGGGTATTCAAATCTTCTGATTTCTCACGGGGAATTATTCTCGCATGGGTGTCACAAGTGGCGCTGTTCGGTGCGATGATCCTGATCCCGCTTTATCTGCAGCAGATCAAAGGTTACACTGCACTGGAAACAGGATTGATTCTGCTGCCACAGGCATTGGCTTCCGGAGTGGGTATGCCGCTTGGTGGTCGATTGTTTGATAAAATCGGTGCTAGACCTCTGGCCTTTGTGGGTCTGGGTATTATCTCGGGAGCATTGTTTATTCTGTCCTCCATTACGGCAGAGACAGGTCTTGGCCTGATTATAACGGCTCTGGTCATGATGGGTCTGGGTATGGGCTTGTCCATGATGCCACTCAATACGCATGTATTAAATGCTGCTCCGCGCAAGTTGGTTGGACGGGTGACACCGCTCACGGCCGCTGCACAGCAAGTGGTCGTGTCCTTTGCGGTTGCAGGGCTTACAGGCTTCCTGACTTCAAGAATCGCAGACAATACAACGAGTACAGAGCCGACCGCTATCGTTCATGGTTTGGTAGCTGGTTTCAATGATACGTTTTTCCTTGCCGCTTGTATTGCATTGTTCGGATGTTTGCTCAGTCTGATTCTGCGCAAACCTAAGCCGATGCCGGAAGAAGAACTTCAAAATGGCGATAAGCCTGATCCCGCGATGATGATGGGACACTAAGACTCTATAAAAACCATACTAAGGCAGTTCAGAGAAATTTTGCTGAACTGCCTTTTTTGCTATGCTCAATGGAAAATTCGTAGTGCTGTCATCATTTCACGGAAAGAAATGGCATATCGATCTGGTGAAAAAGACAAGCTCATATGCTGTCTGCCCTGAATGCGAATATACTCACGCAGTTTCTTGTTATTCATAAGGTCCCTTGCTTCGGCTACAGCTGCCTCTACATTTCCAATTGGATAAAACTTACCAGTCTTATTATGTGTGATAAATGAACGCACACCATCCGAATCCGTGCTGAGCACCGGGCAGCCACAAGAGATGGCTTCAGCGACGGCATAACCGAATCCTTCAAGCAGGGAAGTGGATAACATGATGCCCCCTGAAGCGGCAATCATGGAATAATATGCAGGCATCTGAGAATGAGGAACATTGATAAAGATGCCAATCCGATCCTCAAGCCCGTATTCTGCCAGCATGTGCCGGAACATGACTTCATCTTCTGGATTAGCCAAAGTTGGATCGTGGAATAACCATAGTCTGGCTTCCGGATTTTTTTTGACGATTTCACTCGATATGATTAGATATTCACGCCAGTTTTTGTTGTGTTCAAGTCGTCCTACCCAAGCCAGCACCGGATAGGGTGGGGTATCCACCAAGATTGGTGCGAAGGTGTCTGTATCCAGCATATTGGGAATAACAAACCGATGAAGCCAGGGACAGATATGAATGAACATATCCAGCAGGTGGTCTGTGGGAGGTATAACGGCAGCATCACAATGAGCTTGGAGGTATGGGACACCCATCTGTATCGTTTCCAGAGCTTGATCGCGTGCTCCGAGTCCCTGCGCTTCAAAAATAATTCGTCCGGTATAACCAAGTCCTCTCAAACGGCCGGGCATAGCGATGTCTGAAGTGGCAATGATGGCATCATAATGATGAGTATGGATGATATGATGGATATCCTCGTCACTGGACGCGGTGAAAATGGGTGTATCACTGTTGTTCTGCAATCCCGAGCCTGTGCTGAGATACAATAGGTGCGCTTCAATGCCATGGCGTTTCAGAACAGCGGTGCGCAGTCGATTTAACGTATCCACGCCACCGCTCGGAACATAAAACGTGAATAATACTTTCACACGATTCACCCTCTGACTTTTGGTCAGGAGCACATTCTCCTGTACTCTATGTTACGTTGGCTTTAAGCGCAGGGTGTGGGTGTTGGTCAGAATGTTCACATTTTGGACAAATATTTTTAAGCTGTCTTTTAAGTGTCATTAAGCTGAGGCTAGGATAGCTCCCTTAATATACAAGGAACTTCCCGTGTCTATCATCTATTACATAAGTTCAACATAACATTTACACGATAACGGAGAGGGCAGAAATAACTTGAAGAAGCGAAGCGTTCACCTTTATCAGCGGATTTTTCCTTCTGAAATGAAGGAATCAAAAAAATCTGGGGATAACAGTGATCGGAAGGTTATTCTGTCATCGGAGTGCAAGTGTAATATTTTCAGTTGAATTTATATAACGAACGATGGTGCACGGGTATTTTAACGGGAAAGGATGAATGATGTGCTCGAAGTGAAACAGGTCAGCAAAGTCTACGAAGGACAACGCGGCGTACATCAACTGGATTTCACCATGGAACGTGGTGAGATTGTTGGCTTTCTCGGGCCCAATGGTGCCGGAAAAACAACAACGATGCGTATGATTACGGGTTATGTGCATCCAACCGCGGGTTCCATTATGGTGGATGGGGTATCGGTGCATGAGCAGGGTCAGCGTGTTCGTTCCAAGATTGGGTATCTGCCTGAAACGCCGCCACTCTATCCGGATATGACCGTGCAGTCCTATCTTAAATTCGTAGCCAATTTGCGAGATGTCCCGGCACGTGAGGTTAAGCTACGGGTCAGTGAGATGGTTAGCAGACTTGGACTTCAGGGTCGGGAAAGGCAAATGGTACGTGGGTTATCCAAAGGATACAAACAACGCCTCGGGCTAGCAGGAGCCATTATTCACAAGCCGGATCTGCTGGTTCTGGATGAGCCAACATCGGGCCTTGATCCAAATCAGATTATCGAGATCAGAGATCTGATTCGAGAACTGGGGGAGAACCATACGGTCCTGCTCAGTACGCATATTTTGCCTGAAGTGAGCACGCTCTGTAATCGAATGTTGATCATCAATCAGGGACAGCTCGTGCTGGATGGTTCACCTCAGCATTTCGGATCAGCAATGGGGGATCAGTTCAAGGTGTCGATTGAAGTGAAGGCCACTGCGGAGCAATTACATAATGTGCTGACACCATGGGAGAAGGTGCGGAGTGAAGTCATTCAAGCGTCGGATGTGAGTACCAGCAAAGATACTTCACTTACTTCAAATTCAGCGGATACGGTTAAAATGCTGCTTACTGGAGAAAACTCGGAAGATTTCCGGGAGGAGCTGTTCTACCTTTTGTCAGGTGCAGGATTACCGATACTGGAGATGAAAAAGGAGAACCTGAGTTTGGAGCAAATCTTCCTGAAGCTGACCACAACCGAGGCAACAGACACAGACGCAAATTCGGCAGATGTGGATAAGGTTGTTGGGGCAGAGATGGATCAGGACGTAACTTCGGACATCGACTCTTCGAGTATATCGGGAACATCAGTTAGTACAGCAGCCGATGCTTCGCCCCAAGCTCGCAAAGGGGAGGACTCCAAATGAGACGAATGATGGCGGTATGTAATAAAGAGCTGCAAGCTTATTTTCTGTCACCAACGTCCTATTTTGCTTTTGCCGTATATGTACTGATGACCAGTCTGCTGTTCTATTCAAGCTTTGTATATTACCAGCCGAGTATTGTTGATTATCGTCTCGTGTTGGGCGATACGTTGTCCATGCTGCTATTTGTCGTGCCATTGTTAACGATGCGACTGGTTGCAGAGGAATTTAGACAAGGAACGGATGAATTGTTGCTGACTTCTCCGGCACGAGTAACAGAAATTATTTTTGGCAAATATCTTGCTTCTCTGGCCATTCTGGTCGTGCTCATCCTGTGCAGTCTCGTGTACCCTTTCATCATGTCGTTCTATGGGACATTGGATATGACGACGGTATGGATGTCTGCGCTGGGGTTATTTTTCCTGGGCGGAAGCATGATGGCGATTGGACTGTTCGCTTCTACATTATCCCAGCATCAGATGGTGTCTGCAGTGGCGGGTTTTATTATTTTGCTCGTTTTGTGGATGCTTGATTCATTCGCAGGCAATACAGGTTCTGTTTTACAGCAGTGGCTGGACCCGTTTGCTCTGACCAACCGGTTCGACAGCTTCATGAAAGGTGTGCTTAGTGGGCCGGATATCTTGTATTATGTCACCCTTTCGGGTGTGTTTCTGCTGTTAAGCATTCAAATTGTGGAACGGAAGCGGTGGAGGTGAGAAGATGAAAAAATGGTTAAGTCATACCAACAGTACCGTGCTGTCCGTAGCGGTGATTGGCATCTTTATTTTGCTAACACTGTTCCTGAATTCACTTGGCGGCTTCCAGCTGGATCTGACCTCGAACAAACAATACACGTTATCTGACCAGTCTCTTACTGCGATCAAAAATGTGAAGGATGACGTCAACATTCTGGTGTTAACGGTCGAAAATGCCAACAACACCGTCTTGAACCGTGAGGTCACGGATATGGTTGAGGAATACACGAAACGCAATAGCAAGTTGAAGCTAAAACAGTATAATCTGACGCAGGAACCTGCGCTTGCATCCAAATACGGCATAACAGGCAGCTCCATTGTGCTGGAGCAGGGAGATCAACACAAAGTGATTGATATCGCCAGTCTGTTCACCGCGACAGGGGACGGAAGTGACGGATCATATCAATTCACAGGTGAGGAAAAACTTACGCAGGCGCTCATGAATATGTCATCCACGGAGATGAACAAAATGGTCTTTTTGACTGGGCATGAAGAGCTGAGTCTCGCTCAGATGACTACGCTGCAGTCCTCCTTGGAACAAAATAATCTGCAGACGGAAGAGTTGCAGCTGAATCAAGCTGGTAAGGTTCCAGAAGATGCAGATGTGCTCGCCATTATTGGTCCACAACGTGATCTCAGTGATACGGAAATGAAAGCCATTCGCACATATCTGAGTAATGGAGGCAAGCTGTTATTATCCCTCGGATTTGTAGAAGATATGAAATCCAGTTGGAAAAACATCGATGCCCTCATGGCTGACTATGGTGTCGTTGATGAGCATGCGGTCATGGTGGATAATCAGCAAGCCAGTACGATGGGGCCACTCTGGGTGGTGCCGGAGTATGGTACACATGCAATTACGGACAAACTCGCTGCGAGCCAATTGTATCCGATGTTGTCGCTGTCGATTGCGTTGACCAGCAAAGAACAGGATAAATATACCCTTTCACCGTTAATTCATTCTTCGAATGACAGTTATGGGGAGACGAATATCGGCGGCTTATTGCAGAATGAAACAACCAATGATGCCGAAGAGGACATTCAGGGACCCGTTGAATTAGGATATGCAGCCGATACGACGGATGGTAAACCGAAGGCAGTTATTCTGGGTTCGTCCATTTTCATGCAGGATTCGGAAATTGCGAATGGTGGCAATCGGGACTTTATTTTGAATACGGTAAACTATTTGAGTGAGAAAGAAAATGGATTGACGATTCGTCCACGGGTGCAAGCCGGGTATGAGATGGCATACCTGAATGGCGAACAAGCCAGAACGATTTTCTTCGTGGCTATTGTAGCATTCCCACTCATCTTTGTTATCATTGGTGTACTCTTATGGTGGAGGCGCAGACGAGTATGAGAAAATGGGTCCCAACGATTCTGGTGGTCATCGTACTAATTGTGGGCTGGGTGTACGCGGCCAGTCAAAATTATTTTCGGGAAGAAGAAGCGGTTCAAGCCAAGTTGCTTGGTATTCAATCCGGGGATGTTCAATCTATTACAATACATGACACAACGGAGGAGACATCCGATGTAGCAGCAACTTCGACTTTAACGCTTGAAAATGGCGTATGGCAGATGGTTGAGCCAAAAGCCTATCCTCTGAACGGTTACAGTGTAAGCAGCTGGCTGGATGCTCTGAGTGATGCAAATCAGGAACTGGTGGTGGAAGAAGCGCCGAAGGATCTGAATAAGTACGGATTAGGAACAGATGCTAGACGTATGGATATCAAACTCAAAGATAATCGGGAGATCAAACTGGCTATTGGTGGCCAGCTTCCAGCAGATGATGCACGTTATGTGCGTGTTGATTCGGGCCCTGTGGTTGCAGTGCAGACAGAGGCGATTACCAGCATAGCTTTGTCTCGTCGTGATTTGTTGGACACTACACCTTTCAATATGGATGAGACAAATGTTGGGTCTCTGGAGTGGGAGGGTGAGGCAGCTACCTGGATGTTAAAAACGACATTGGAGAACGATGCGGCAGAACAGACCTGGACACTGAATGGAAAAACGATTGAAGCCACAGATGCCGTATCTCTTATCGGCAAAATCAAAAACCTTTCGACAGCAGATGATGTGCGCAAAGCGTCTGAGCTGAAGAATTCGGTTCCCCGATTCACCCTGTCTGTTGAACAGACGGTCAATGGGCAACAAGTTCGAGATGTGTATCGGGGACTTACGGTGCCATCCGAACCTGATCAGATCTGGGTCATTACACCGGATGGTCAATGGGCATATGGCATGGATGCGACAAGTCTAACGGAAGCCGAGAAATTCCCGGATACAATTAAAGCATCCACAACTTCTTCAGAAGAGTCATCGAGTTCTCCAAAGGACGAAACGACTTCCTCATCAACAGACGGGAAATGAGCGGGGCGGAGGATAAGTGATATTATTGCGTTGAGATGCAAATATTATTTCCAGGCAGTGCTGCGAACTAGCAGCACTGTTTTTTTTTTTTATTGGTGAAGCCCTTGAAGCCCTCACTGTCCAGAGATCAAAACCCAAAGATCAATAAATAAAGACCAAAACCAGAATACCTGAATCTACAGGGTAAGGTACCATATCCTTTCAGCATATCGGCACGTACAGAAGCGCATCCTATCTTTGTGACCAAAACCAACAAACATTGGAGGATGAGTACATGCCAGCAGTCAAAAAGGCAACAGCTATTACGTTATCATTATCTACTGCAATCTTTGTAATGGCCGGTTTGACAGGTTGTGGCACGAATCGGGATACCAACAATATGCATACGCAAAGTGTTCGTCAGCAAGCCAACGGCATTAACCGTTATGGTGTGGAAACAAATGGAATGGATGGCATCCGTGCGAAAAGTTATCGCATGCATAATGTCACTGACCTGAAATCCAGTGAAGAGCTGGCAAAACGCATCACGGAGATGAAGGAAGTAAAATCCGCCCGTGTCATGTTAACGGATCGTAATGCTTATGTGGCTGTTCGTTTGGCAGATGGTCATGCAGGCAAGTTGGAAAGCAAGTCCAATGGTCGTACGAGCATGCTGAATGGAACGATGCGTAATCATGCCAGTGATACCATGCGTGGAGGCAACATGAATCACGATATGGGTGGTATGCGTGTGAATGGTGGTACGGGCACAATGTCTCCGTACAGCACTAGTGGAATTGCTCCAGGACTGAACACAAATTCGGCAACGGATCGCAGCCATATGGGGAATGACCGCAGCATCTATGGAACCATGGGCACAGGCGCCGTTGGTATGATGCGTGGTCTGACAAACAGCGGCAAAGCACGTGGGACGGACGATGGGCATTATGGTATGAAAAGTGAAGGACAACGTGTAGATAGCACGGACGATAACACATCAGCTGAGATTAAGGGTAAGATTTCAGCCAAAATCAAACAGTTTGCACCGAACATCGAGAATGTATATGTATCAGCCAATCCGGATTTTGTGGAGCATGTCGAGAACTATGCCACAGATATTCGTAACGGTAAGCCCGTTAGTGGCATGATTGATACGTTCCAATCGATGGTGGAGCGCATTTTCCCAACGAACGGAACAGATACGAATAACCGTGATGGCATCCTTGACGATGGCCTGATGAACCGTAATCACAACGGTGGTGTCATGAATCGAATGAATCGGTAGTTTTTTGACATGAACAAGTGTGCCTTTGCGCAGATGGTAACATCTGCTGCAGGGGCATGTTTGTCTTACATAATCTCAAATATATAGACAACTGCTCACGTTCTCTTTGGACAATGAATCACATGTTTACTGCCCATTTTTCTTATAAAACTGAACCAACGCCCTTGACCTGACATAAGATGAGTTGACTGTATCCCCTTAACCTTGTTACACCAACACAACCCGAGCAAGGAGGGGTGAACATTGAAGGGTATCGATCATAAAAGCAAATTTTTGTTGACCCACCGTGAACGCGAAGTATTCGAATTACTGGTTCAAGACAAAACAACGCGTGACATCGCAGGGCAGTTATTCATCAGCGAGAAAACGGTGCGTAACCATATTTCGAATGTGATGCAGAAACTCAATGTTAAGGGTCGTTCGCAGGCAGTTGTCGAGCTGATTAAGCTTGGAGAACTGAAGATTTAGTTGCGAATTACAGTTAGGATTAAGTAGCAGCATGAAAGCCTTTCTCTATTCTTTGTCATGAAGAATGGGGCAAGGCTTTTTTGTGTCTGATTTCATGGCATTTATTAGCACAGAGGGAATAACGGAGATGGCTTGAGATATGATGAAATGGGAACATACATTCCAATGTTTGCAGAGAAAGAAATGAGAGAGGTTGAAAAATGGACAATCTTAGAGGAATCTTAATGTACCAAACTGAAGATGGGAATACCAAAATTGACGTTAAGCTGGAAAATGGAACGGTCTGGATGAGTCAGAAAGCTATTGCCGAGTTGTATCAGACAACCCTCAAAACATCACTCTTCATATCAAAAACATTTATCAGGAAAGTGAGCTAGCATCAGAATCAACTTGTCAGGAATACTTACAAGTTCAAACTGAAGGTTCAAGAGAAATTAAACGTAAAGTCAAGCACTACAACCTGAAGCTAATTGTTGCTGTAGGCTTCATGTTCCTTCGCACAGAGGTACACAGTTTAGACGTTGGGCAACGGAGCGACTAAACGAATATTTGGTTAAAGGTTTTACGATGGACGACGAACGATTGAAGGACATGCGTAATTTTGGAAAAGATTATTTTAGTGACTTGCTCCAGCGCATTCGTGCATCAGAGAAAAGATTTTACAGGAAGATTACAGATATCTATGCCACCTCAATGGACTATGATCCTAATGACAGCTTATCCAAAGATTTTTTGCTGAAGAACAGAATAAGCTTCATTTTGCTATTTATGCACATATGGCGGCAGAACTGATTGCGGAGCGAGCGCAGATAAAGATAATATGGGGCTGACTAGTTGGAAGGGCGATAAGGTAAGAAAAAGTGATATAAGAGTCGCTAAAAATTATCTGACCGATAAGGAACTGCAGGCGTTGAATCGTATTGTAACAATGTATTTGGACTATGCAGAGGATCAAGCTGAACGTCAGTCCCCCATGTACATGAAAGACTGGGTTGAAAAGCTACATTCGTTCCTTAAATTAAAGAGCGCGAGCTTGACCAATGCAGGAAAAATTTCGCAAGAAGTTGCAGAGAAACTGGCTGCGGCTGAGTATGAAAAGTTCAATCATCAGAGGCTGACTATTAAAGTGATGATTTTGATGACTTTGTGATACAGAATCGATTGCATAAAAAATAGTTATTTTGGAGGAGTATAAAAAGAGGAAAGGACATCAAAAATCCCTTTCCTCCAGCCTCTTTAGTGCCTTTTTATAAGCTAACTCTCTTTCTGTCTCTTCCCAGTCAAGTTTTTGTAAAATTCGTTTCCAATATATATTTCCTTTATCTGCGTAGGACTTTGCAGTTTCTCTCCATAAATAAGCTTCTGCTTCTTCAAGTACAATGTAGAATCTGCTTTGTATTTTCAAGTGTGGCATGCCGTCTTCCTTTATTAGACCATAAATTGTTGCAGGACTGATTCTAAAGTGTTCGGCTGCTTCCTTTATGGTTAAAACAGTTCTGCCATAGTAGCTTTGTTTTTCTTTTTTTGTAATATTCAAAATTTCTTTCGAAAAATTTTCAAGCTCTTCTTTGACTAATTGTCGAAAAATATCCTCAATCATGGGTGGTTTCCCCTTATCTTGATATAAATTTGCAATTTGAGATTGGACTGCTTTAACATTCCACTTATTTTCAGGATCATCCCATCCTATTTTTTTGTAATTAGTTATTGATTCCGTTATCTCGGATTGTTCAAAAATGATTCGTGACCTTACTTTTCGATGCGGCATAGCTCTGGAAAAAGTAAGTTGTCTTAAGGTATATGTTCCGATCCCAGATAGTTTAGAAACTTCACCCATAGTCAGATATTTTTTGTTTACAGCATTTTGAGAAACAGACACTGATCCAATCGTTTCAGCAATTTCAGAGTGTAACACCGTTTTCAACAGATCTTCAAAAACGATTTTGGTGTTACTCATAAATGGTTGCACTCCTTTTCAATCCGGTATTCCTTTTCTGTAAAAATCATTTTTATAAAGTAGAAGATCGATACAAAACAACCTCCGAGGGCGTGTGATATTCGGAGGTTGTTTGCACGTAGATTGCTTAGAAGTTATATTTCTCTTGTCTTCGCCTAAAAGTTCTCTGGAGCCTTCCATAATGTTCAATACTGCTTCTTTGACGTTCGGTTTTTCCAGTCCACCTTCAGCCTTTAAAATACCTTTGCCCATTTCGGTATTTAATGCATAAAGCAATTCGCAATCACCGTTGACTGGAATATTAGCATTGTGTGTAGCAAGGATAATTTGTCGCTTGTATTTAACTCTTCTCAGTAGTGGAACCAGTTGATTGTATATGAAATCTGAGTCCAGCTCATCCTCTGGCTGGTCAATAAGGATTGGATTTGTGCCATGAGCAAACAGCAAGGCTAAAATCGCAGTGTTCTTTTGTCCATCAGACAGCCCACCATCATCTAGAGATCCAGCGCGAGTTCCGTCATCCTGATATAATGTGATATTAATTCTGTCATTGATACGGGTAATTTGCATTGTCTCCAAAAATCCAATGCCATCCCCCGTGAGATATTCATTAAAATCGCAATAATGTCCTCTTAACTCAGCTGGCATTAGCTCTTCATTCTCAAGCCACTGTGCAAGTATAGCCCACGGAGTCAATTCCTCGCTTGCTTCAAATGTTTGGAACAGCCTCTCACCGATTGCTTCCCAATTCCTTCCCAAACGAGTATTTCCGCGAATATTATGATTTTCACTCCAAATTTGCTTGAAATGTTCCTGGTCTCTACATTTATAAATTTCGACTGATATAAACGGAGAACCCTGCCTTGTGTAAGGAATAGATCCAGAAGCCAAAATTGAATTGATTTTCTCAATCTTTAAATTTGTTTGAGCGAGCCAAGTGTCATGAAGAGTTCCAATGCTTGCGAATAATTTCTCGATTTCCTGTGAAGAATTAGTTAATTTCCTTTCTCTTTCATCTAAATCTTGTTCCTTTAATTGAATACTTTGCTCTAGCCCTTTCATAACTTCAAGTTGATCGGGTTGAACTCCTTTTTCGTAGCAGGCAGCAATGAAATCTGTTTTTGTTTTGTGAATAGCGTTTGCTATTGTCTCCCATTTGTCATTTTTAACCGTAAGACTACCAATCTCTTCTGAGTATTTTACTAATGCTGCCTCAATGTTCTTTTCTAATTCTTGTTTTGCAGCTGTTAAACCTACAGTTAAATCATCAAAATAAGAATCATCTAACGAGTCTTGTTTAACAAGATCAGCGTGTTCTCTTGTTGATGATTTAATCAGTTCCTTCCATGATGTAACGAGTGTATTAGTTTCATCTACGACTTCACGGATATAGTTTTCTGCCACGATTGCCTTATTTCTACGTTCATTTTCTGCTTGTACAGATACGAATGCATCCCACTGCCTTTTAATCTCCTTAATTTCTTGAAGAAGAGTGTTTCGCTCATTCTTGAGACGCTCAATTGTCTTTCTTGTTTGGAATAAACTTTGAATAGTTGATTTCAACTCAATTTCTGATGCTTTCAACCTATCCAGCTCAGCACCAGAAATAGTGTCAATCAGTGACGATAAACTTTCCTGTTTTTGGGCAATTTCAGATATTTCCCGCTGACTAAATACTTGAACTTTCAAATTTCTCAAGATAGTAGAAAGGTCTTGCACTTCTCTGCTGGTTACTCTTGTAGTTTGAGAGGCAGTATCATATTCAAAGGTGTCCGTCAGTCCATTTGAGCCTTCCCAAGTGAGCCTCACTAAAGAGGATGGAGGTAATGTTCTCCGTACTCTTTGAACTTGTTCTGTTTCTTTTAAATCTTGCTTATGAGATGTTGCGAGCCTGATGTATTCAAGGATTGATGATTTCCCTGAACCTCTACCTCCAATAATTCAATTTAAATTAGGAGATAAATGGATTGTTTGATTATCAAGAAAGGCAACATTCTCAATGGAAAGAGATACGATTTTATCGTGTCTGACATCTTCATCAGGACTATTAAGATTCAATTCGTTCACAATCTAAAAAAGCTTGAATGACAGATTCTAAAGACGGGTTAGACATCTTAACCCAAGTATGTCTTTTTCCTATGTAGCCTTTAGATCCTTCATTTAAGCTGTATGCATCTGAAGACATGACAGCAGCTACTCTACGTTCTCTTCTCCACTCGGTGTGACAAGCAACATCTGCTGTAATCAGCATTTGCATATTGGCAGAAAACTCAGCAAGCGGCTTTGGAACTTCAATAGCTAACAGTTTCGGGTTGAGGAACATATCCCTTTGAAAATAATCAGTAAGGAATTTATCATTTAAGAGTCCGCTTTCTGATAGAGGATGTGCAGCAATGATAACACCGTTATGGTCCTCCTGAACGATTTTCTGGATACTGTCAAAAGTAGCCTGCGGTAATGGAGCAGTATTCCCATTTATCACACGTTCAGAGCGGGGAAGACCTAATTGTGTAACAATATCATTTATATCATTAAGTGATTTATTTTCTTCAAAAACACAAAGTAAATGAACACCTAACCCTTGAGAAAACTCTACCTCAAATCCGGGGAATATAATTAAAGGCTTCTTTTGCAAATGATCTGCTATATATTCGTTTCGTCCCTTTAATATGCGAATATATTCTAGTCCAATAAAATTGTGATCCGTAATACATACTAATTCCAATCCAACTTCGTGGCATCGAGTTAAATATAAATCAACGGACGAAATTAGCTCTTCTTGTGAATACTCCCTTCTCAAGTATGCAGGATCATTTTGCAGCCAGTTATTAGGGTCACCAGGTGTTTGCATTTGAAAATCACATTTATACCATCTCATTCCTTTGTAAGACATGAAAATTCCTCCATGATCATTTTGATGATGTTAAATTCGACACGAGACATGGAAAAACCTTCAAGTTTGCTGGTTATTCTGGTGGGAAACAGGAAATTAAGGTCTACTCTGTCGAAACCGTTACTATTCTTGTATAATTACAGAATAGTAACTTACAGGGTGGCGTTTTAATGAGTACAGCGTATCATAGTCAATATTTTGCATATGAACTGACTAAGCAGAATGCCTCCAATACGGTCGGTCGGTTGAGCCAGTCTTTAATAAATGCGACAGTAGATCTTAACCCCCATCAGGTGGAGGCGGCGTTATTTGCATTTCGCGCTCCGCTTGAACGTGGGGCAATTCTTGCTGATGAGGTTGGACTTGGTAAAACAATTGAAGCAGGATTGATAATTAGCCAGTTATGGGCAGAACGTAAACGTAAGATTCTGATCATAGTTCCTCCCTCACTACGAAAACAGTGGAACCGTGAACTCATCGAAAAGTTCTACATTCCTTCAGAAATTATGGAAAGTAAAATCTACAATGATTATGTTCGTAAGGGTAAAACCTTTCCGTTCGAGCAAAAAGATAACATTGTCATTACGTCCTATCAGTTTGCTCGCAATAAGGCGGCAGACCTTAAACGAACACAGTGGGATTTGATCATCGTAGATGAAGCTCATCGTCTTCGCAATGTCTATAAAAAATCAAACAAGATTTCAAGGATATTAAGGGAGGCAACGGAGGGTTCTCCGAAAGTGCTTTTGACGGCTACTCCCTTGCAGAACTCGCTTATGGAGCTTTACGGATTGGTGAGTTTCATTGATCCTCGCCTCTTTGGTGATGAAGCAACTTTTCGTAAGCAATTCGGGCATGGCACCAAAGAAATGACAAGGCTTAATTTTCTCGACTTAAAAGATAGGTTAAAACCCGTCTGTTATAGAACCTTGCGGAGACAAGTGACGGAATATGTGCCTTATACTAAGAGAATTCCTCTTGTTCAGGAGTTCACTTCTAGTACATTGGAGTGGGAATTGTATGAAAAGGTATCTGCTTATCTTCAACGTGAGGATATACTTGCTTTGCCTAGTAGTCAACGTAATCTAATGACATTGGTTGTTCGCAAAATTCTTGCATCCTCATCGTTTGCGATTTCTGATACGTTGCTTTCGTTGATTAGAAGGCTTGAAACCTCATTAGAGGAGAGTAGCAGTGAACAAGCACTAGAATATATTTATAATGATATTGATGAAATGGATTCAACTGTAGAAGAATGGACTGAAGAAGATGAGCAGTCTGAGGCAACCAAGAATGATAATTTGGAAAAAGCTTTACTATTACGTGAGCGTGAAGAGCTACTTTCCTATTATGAATTAGCGAACTCCATCACAGAAAACGAAAAAGGTAAAGCATTGCTTGTCGCTCTATCAAATGGATTGGAGAAACTTAGTGAGCTTGGTGCCAATGATAAAGCAGTTATATTTACTGAATCTAGAAGAACCCAAGCCTATTTGAAAGAAATGCTAGAAGCGAACGGTTATAATGGTAAGATTGTGATGTTCAACGGTACAAATAATTCTCCTGAGATTAAAGAAATTTATAATGACTGGCTTTCTCGACATCAAGCTGATGACCAGATTACTGGATCCAAATCAGCGGATACAAGAGCTGCATTGGTTGAATACTTCCAAAACGAAGCATCAATTATGATTGCTACAGAATCAGCAGCCGAAGGTATCAATCTTCAATTTTGTAGTCTAGTGGTCAATTATGATTTGCCTTGGAATCCACAGCGAATTGAGCAGCGAATCGGTAGATGTCATCGCTATGGTCAGAAGTATGATGTTGTGGTAATCAACTTTATAAACCGTAAAAATGCGGCTGATAAAAGAGTGTTTGAACTATTGTCACAAAAGTTCAGTTTGTTTGACGGTGTATTCGGGTCTTCAGATGAAGTTTTGGGGTCTCTGGAGTCAGGTGTAGACTTCGAAAAGAGGATTCAGCAGATTTACCAAACTTGTCGTTCTTCCGAAGAAATTCAAGAAGCATTTAATCTACTACAACTCGAACTTGACGAAGAGATTCAGTGCAAAATGAAAGAAACAAGAAAGAATCTGCTCGAAAATTTTGATGATGAAGTCCGTGAGAAGCTTAGAACTCACTATGAGCAAACAACTTTTCAACTTAACAAGATGGAGCGTTATTTATGGGAGTTATCGGTATTTGAAGGGAGTTCACAAGCACATTTTAATGAAGACCATTTAAGCTTCCAACTCACCGATAACAAGGACAAATATCAACTAATATCACAAGTCAAGAAAAATGCATCAAGTGAACATGTACATCATTATCGATTAGGTCATCCGTTGGCTGAAACCTGGATTGAACAAGCCAAGAGCCGCCAGTTGCCAATGAAGAAGCTTGTTTTTCGATACTCTGACTATGAGGGGAAAGTGAGTTTACTTCAAAGCAGAATTGGAAGTAGCGGATACTTAACTCTTAGTTTTCTACATGTGAGTACCTCCGAGATTGAAGAACATACTATTTTTTCAGCGATAGATTCTAATGGGAATCAACTTGACGAAGAACTATGCGAAAAATTATTTGATCTTCCTGCAGATGAGGTTAATTTGAATGAGCAAGAGCAAAATGTAAATACTTATTTTGCTGAGCAACTCAAAATCATTAATAATAATCAGGAATCAGCAATTCTTTGGGATATACAAGAAAGAACAAATGAATTTCTTGATCGCGAACTGGAAAGATTAGATAAATGGTCACAAGATTTAAAGAAAAAGCTCGAATTTGAATTAAGAGAACTTGATGCTGAAATCGCACAGCTTCAAAGGGATGCAAGATTGCTACGCCAAATTACTGAAAAACTAGAAATTAACAAAACGATTCGAGAGCGTGAAAAGCATCGAAGTGAGTTACGCCGTAATTTATTTGATGCGCAGGATGAGATTGACCGTCAAAAGGAACTACTGTTTCAAGATGTTGAGCAGAAGCTTGAGCAAAAGATCAGTAAGAAGCAATTATTCATGATTAAATGGCAGTTAGTTTAACAATTGGGGTGTGGAGATGAGTAAAAAGACAAAGTTGGAATTGACTTGGATTGGTAAGGATGAAAATTTGAGATTAGAGCCAAGAATTTTAATGAATAATCCCGATTTGTCATACCACTCTAGATTGAAGGTTGCACAAAACGATGAGTATGAAAACATGCTAATATACGGAGATAATTTACTTGCTTTAAAAGCGCTACAAAGTGACTTCATTGGAAAGATTAAATGTATATTCATTGACCCCCCATACAATACAGGCAGTGCATTTGTACATTATGACGATGGAATTGAGCATTCGATTTGGCTATCTATGATGCGTGATAGATTAGTACTTTTGTGGAATTTATTATGCGCGGAAGGTTCGTTATGGATTACTATTGATGATAATGAAGCTCATTACTTGAAAGTCCTTTGTGATGAGTTATTTGGCAGGGATAGGTTTGTAGCCTCTTTTATATGGAAAAAGGTAGATAGTCCAAACGATAATAAAGTGGCAGTAACTCCTGATCATGAATATGTACTGTGTTACTCTAAAACGCCGGGGGCAAAATGGTTTAAGCCAATGAAAGATGACTCAATTTTGGAGGCTTATCGTACTCCAGATTTTGAGTCCGATCGACCCTACAGAGATAGGCTCTTGAAGAAAAATGGTAAGAATAGCTTGAGGACAGACCGACCATCGATGTTTTTTTCAATAATTTCTCCAGATGGGAACGAAGTTTATCCGATACATGATGATGGACGAGAAGCTCGATGGGCAATGGGAAAACAGACAGTGGATGAGCTAGTCGTTGAAAATAAATTGATTTGGAAAGAAAGGATAGTCAATGGCATTAAACAATGGGTACCCTATACTCGGGAGTTTGCACCAGTCAATCCAACAAGACCTTATCCATCAATTTGGAATGATCTTAATACAACCAGACAAACAAAAGCGCACCATAAATTATTGTTTGGAGAAAATTTAGTATTTGATACTCCTAAGCCAGAAGATTTAATAGCAAGAATTCTAAACATATCTACTGATTCCAAAGATTTAGTTCTTGATTCTTTTGCTGGTTCAGGTACGACTGGTGCGGTAGCTCATAAGATGGGACGACGATGGATCATGGTTGAATTGGGCGAGCATTGTCATACTCATATCATTCCCCGAATGAAGCGAGTAATTGACGGTACAGATCAAGGTGGCATAACCAAAGAAGTGAATTGGCAAGGCGGTGGTGGTTTTAGGTATTATCGTCTTGCACCGAGTTTATTGGAAAAAGATAAGTTTGGAAATTGGATCATTAACAAAGAATATAATGCTCCTATGCTGGCTGAAGCGATGTGTAAGCATCACGGATTCACTTATGAACCAGACGAAGCAGTTTATTGGAAACAGGGATGGTCGACTGAAACAGATTATATCTATACAACAACTCAGTTAATGACAAGAGAACTTGCTACACAGATTCACGATTCATTAGGTGAAGGTGAGACGTTGTTAATTTGTTGTAAAGCATTTAATTTGAATGAAGTAGATTTTCCAAATATAACATTCAAAAAAATTCCTGCTTCCATTCTCAATAGATGTGAATTCGGTAGAGATGACTACAGCTTGAATGTTGCACAGCTTCCACAACCAGAAAAGTTGGAACAACTGGAGCTGTTCAGTGAAGGGGAAGAATTATGAGCAAACATATAAACGCTATATCCGCCAGACTTAGCTTGCGAAATCCACAGAAAGAATCATTAGAAATACTTTCAGATATTGTTGATACTATTGAGCTTGGCAATAACGATAGTCAAAGCTTACTAAGGGAATTGGATAAGGTGAAATCTTTGTATCCATCTGTATCTGATTTTGAGCGGGAGTTTCCTTCATTATGTTTCGCTTTAGCGACTGGTGTCGGAAAAACGCGATTAATGGGAGCGTTCATCTCTTATTTATATCTAAGCAAAGGAATTCGAAATTTCTTTGTCCTCGCTCCGAATCTCACGATTTATAACAAACTGATACAAGACTTTACTCCAAATACACCAAAGTATGTGTTTAAAGGAATAGCTGAATTTATTACTGTGCTGCCTGTAATTATCACAGGTGACAATTACGAAGATGGACTGGGTAACCGCAATCAATACAGCATGTTCAATGATGAAGTTCACATTAATATTTTCAACATTTCAAAAATTAACTCAGAAGTACGCGGTGGTAAGGCACCGCGTATAAAGAGACTCAAAGAATACATTGGCGACAGTTATTTTAACTATCTTGCTTCCTTACCTGATTTGGTGCTATTGATGGATGAATCTCATCGTTATCGGGCTTCTGCTGGAGTCAAAGTATTGAACGAATTGAAGCCAATACTTGGAATAGAATTAACGGCAACCCCGCAAGTGGAGTCAGGCAATCGAGCTAATCCATTTAAAAATGTGATATACAGTTATCCGTTACATAAAGCAATGGAAGATGGATTTGTTAAGGAGCCAGCCGTTGCTACTCGTGAGAATTTTAATGCATCACAATATTCAGAAGAACAGTTGGAGCGATTAAAGCTGCATGATGGTATTTTGGTACACGAGGAAACCAAAGTTGAATTGGAAGTATATGCGCGGCAAAATCACAAGCCGATTGTAAAACCATTTATTCTAATTGTTGCGCAGGACACTACTCATGCGAGCAAACTGATGGATATCATCCAATCAGATGAATTCTTCGAAGGACGTTATAAAAATAAGGTTATAACGGTACATTCCAATCAAAGCGGTCAGGAGAAGGACGAGACAATTCAGGAATTGATGAGGCTGGAAAATCCGGTTTCGCAAACAGAAATAGTTATTCACGTCAACATGCTTAAAGAGGGTTGGGATGTTACTAATCTCTATACGATCATTCCTTTGCGTGCTGCCAACTCTAAAACCTTGGTCGAACAATCAATTGGTAGAGGACTGAGACTTCCTTATGGAAACAGAACTGGCGTTAAAGCTGTAGACAGACTAACAATTATTGCGCATGATAAATTTCAAAACATTATTGATGAGGCAAATAATCCTAATTCTATCATTCGTAAAGGTGTCTATATCGGTAAAGATGTAGCACGAGAACAGAAAAAACCGATAACTTCAACTCCAAAGATCGGGCAAGCTGTTGTTCAACAAGTCCAAGCAAAGGTCAGCGCTGTACAAGCGACTAACAATGAATCCAAACCTGTACAAACAGATGATGTCATGAGTGTATTCGAACTTGCTCAAAGGAAGATTCAAAATTACGAGCATCTACCGAGTTCAAAACATTTGGCAACAGGTGAAATCAAGCGACAATTGATTGAAGAAGTGCGGTCGGAATATCTCGTCAATCAATTAGACTTATTCCCAGAACAGACAACTGCTTTAGTGGAACAAGTTGTAGAAGTGTTAGTTGAACAAACAATACAGCATAGTATTGATATTCCAAGAATTATCGTTCAACCTGTTGGTGAACTGACTTGGGGATACCATGATTTTAGTTTAGATGTATCAAGTGTTCGTTTACAACCAGTAGATGAACACATATTAATTCAGCATCTGAGGACTCACGATCGTGAAATCCTACAACGTAATAATAATCTAGCTGTCGAAGAACAATTGGAAGATTACCTTGTCGCTACACTTATTGATTATTCAGATATATCATATGATGATCATTCTTCACTACTATATCACTTAAGTAATCAAGTGGTACAACATCTGCAAAGTTATTTATCTGATGAAAATGCGGTTCGAAATGTTTTACAGTATAATCGAGGACGGTTGGCTGAACTTATTCATTCGCAAATGAAGAACAATTACTACGAAACCGCAACTGCTTATGAAGTGCAAGTAAGCAAAGGTTTTACAACATTTAAGCCAGTAAGCTATACAACACTGCTAGCAGAAGGCGTGAAGCCCTTCCGTCAGCCTGTTGAAGACAAATCTCGTATTCGTAGCATGGTGTTTGGTGGGTTCTTTAAGTGCCTTTACCCTGAGCAGAAATTCGATTCAGATAGTGAACGCAAGTTTGCAGTTATTTGCGAGAATGACCCTAACGTAGAGAAATGGTTGAAACCATCATCTGAACATTTCAAGATTTACTATAATCATAGCAGAATCTACGAGCCTGACTTTGTTGTTGAAACTCAAACAGGAAAGTACATCTGCGAAATCAAGAAAGAAAAAGAAATGGAAGATTCCATTGTACAAGCCAAAGCGAGAGCTGTTTTAGAATGGTGTACACATGCTTCAAAACATGAACTGGAGCATGACGGCAAGGAATGGAGCTATCTTCTAATCCCTCATACAGACGTTCAAGAGAATATGACGCTGGAAGGCTTGAAGTCACGACACTTGTTCAAATAAATCACTGGAGTACCGGAGGAATCTAATCAAAATGGCATTTGAAAAGCCGATAACGATCAAAGAAGCTGTGGAAAACATGGCTGTATGGCAATTTCTTCTTCCTTCTATCCAAAGGGAATTCGTATGGAAGCCAGAGCAAATGGAGAAATTATTTGACTCATTTAATGAAGGAATATCACCTAGGCTCCTTTCTATTCTGGTCTGTTCAAGGCGAGAATGTTCATAACTATCAGTTCTATGAATTTATTCGTGATTTTCATGAGAAAGATAATAAGAGAAATCCAAAGGCTAATACATCGGGGATGCATTCATTAACTGCGATTTTGGACGGGCAGCAGCGACTTACTTCTTTATACATAGGACTTAAAGGTTCTTATACAGAAAGACTTCGCTATAAATGAGTGAACGATCCTTACGCGTACGATAAGAAGCAGCTGTATTTGAATCTCTTAGCCCCTTCGGATAGAATCGATTTTCGATACGACTTCAAGTTTTTGTCCGAGAAGGAAGTTACAGCATATCCATCAGACGAGTACTTTTGGTATCGTGTAGGGATATATTGAACTGTAATGGGATGCCAGATATTTTCAAATTTATTACTGCTAATAACATCACTGAGATTTTTGCATCAGAATTCCTAATGATGTTGTTCCAACAAGTCATTATGTCTCCTGTGATTCATTTCTTTATGGAGAAAGGCGATGAATTGGATAAAGTTCTCAATATCTTTATTCGAGTTAACAGTAGCGGTACTCAATTGACTAATTCGGACTTACTCCTTTCTATTGCAACTGCTCAATGGGAAAATGAGGATGCCCGTGACAGAATCGCTGAGCTTGTTGATGAGATTAATGAGTATGGCGATGGATTCAATTTCGATAAGGGTATTGTATTGAAATCTTGTCTTGTTCTATGTGATCTTTCTGATATCTCTTTCAAAGTGGATAACTTCAACAATGCAAATATGAAGAAAATTGAAGAGGAATGGGATAATATTGAACAGTCTATTCGGATAACGGTTAAATTATTTGCTTCCTTTGGGTTCAATAGCAAATCGTTAACCGCTCGATGAGCAAACTCATCAAGGTATAATTGAAGAGGATATTTTTCAGTTAGCACAGTCCTTGAGGCTGGAGCGCGGTGGCGGTGAACGTGGTGGTATAAAGCAAAAGATCAACATCTTTGCTGGTATTATCAAATGTGCGCATTGTGGTTCCTCCATCGACAGTATGAAATCCAAAAGTAAGAAGACAGACCGTGAAGGCAGAGTGGAGCTAGAATGAAAAGTGGACACCCGTTAACGGACGGAAGGATAATAAGACTAACGGAGGTGTCCACATGGGAGAACAGCGGCAACGATATAACGAAGAATTCAAGAAACAAACGGTCAAATTCATTCAAGAGCAGACGAAGACACTTGGAGATTTGGCAGAAGAACTCAACATTCCAAAAAGTACGTTGCACCAATGGATGAGTAAGTACCGCGAACTAAAACATGAGCCTGTTGCCAGCGTAGATCGAGTGAAGGAACTGGAAGCAGAGCTTCAAGAGATGCGCCGGTTGCTTCAAGAGAAAGAGCACACGCTTGCGGATACACAAGAAGAACTGGCGATTGTAAAAAAAGCAGTGCACATCTTCAGCAAACCAAAGAGCTAAGATTTCAGTTTGTAGAAGATCATCGCTCCGAGTTTTCTTTGGAGAAGATGTGCAGAACCTTTCAAGTATCACGGAGCGGATATTACAAATGGCGAATGGACCAAACCAGCAAGCGGCAGAACCGAAAAGCCGAGGTCATGAAGCGTATTCGCTATCATTTTTACGACCACCAGATGCGGTGTGGAAGCCCTAAAATTACGTATCTGCTCCATTTAGAAGGGCTGCGAATCTCTTCACGTACCGTCAGTATATACATGCGTCAAATGAATCTACGTTCTGTGGTCATGCCCAAATATCGCGTTCAGACGACGGATTCCAAACACGACCATCCCCTTGCGCCAAATACGCTGAATCAGCAATTTAAAACGTCCAAACCGAATAAGGTATGGGTTACCGACATCACCTACATTCCTTGCCGAGGAGGTCGTCTATATCTCGCCAGCGTTCTGGATTTGTGCACACGTGAAATTGTAGGCTGGCGTCTATATATAACCATATGGAAACCAGTTTGGTGATGGGTGCACTGGAGGAAGCTTACAAGGCCAAACGCCCCGCTCCGGGATTACTCCATCACTCGGATCGCGGCTCTCAATACACGTCAAAAGAATACGTGGAGCAACTAAAATCATACGGAATGGAATCAAGCATGAGCCGCCGAGGAAACTGTTATGATAACGCCTGTATTGAGTCATGGCACAGTATTTTAAAGAAGGAACTCATTTACTGCAACCCTCGTTTTAAGACGCCGGAAGAGGCTTATACTGCCATCTACCAGTACATTGAGTTCTATTACAACCGCAAGCGAATGCATGGCGCGCTAGGGTATCTTTCCCCTGCTCGTTTTACGATGAAATTTACGGACAAATCTGCAGCGTAGTGTCTACTTTTTTGACATAGGTCCAGAGGATACCGTTATCTAATCTGCTCCAAACGACGACGACAAGGTAATGTGGGTTGCAATAATGATTTTTGACTCCCCTACTATCCCTTTCGAGATGACCTGATTCATTCATTGTCTCACACACTTAGAAACATTACCTCAGCTGAGGAGTTATTGGAGAAACATAAAGGACTCATTCAGATTAATCAAGCTGACCTTGAAGGCGAGTTAAAGAAGCTTCACAAACGAATTGCAGATAACCTTAAATGCCTGTTTGAATTGCGCAGAGAGAAGCTATCAGGTGGGTTCCACGATGAACAGCAGTACAATATGGAGAAAACGATTTATGAGCAGGAAATTGTACAACTGGAGAAGCGGCTGACAGAGATTAATGAGGAAAAACGCAAGAAGTCGGATTTAACCAAGCTGTATGAACAGGTCATGGATATGCTGGATGAGCTGCTAGATCTGGATTTTGATTCCTTTGACGAAATCCAGCTTATCTTAAAAAAGCTGTTGTCCGAAATTAAAGTTAGTCGTGATGGGGAGATTCAGGTGGTGACGACCTTTGGGTTGTCGTTGCAGGATCTTGAATTGTGAGTTAAATCTGTGTCTTTAATATTTAGTGAAAAACAAGTGATGCTTAAACCGGGCATCGCTTGTTTTTCAGTAAGCTTTCTTTAGAAAAAAATAGAAATCTGAAATTGACATTAGTACCTATTTGATATTAAGATGTTGTTAACAATATAACTTATTTGTGTTAATTTATCTTGTTTTTTGTTGCAACATAAACAAGATAAAGTGTATAATTTTGTGGAGGCGAGATGAACTGTGGAAGACAGACTTGTTATTAGAATCCCTGTAGAAGAGAAAGAAGACCTTGCTTTGATTGCGAGAGATTTAGGATTATCTCTAAGTTCTTTGGCAAGAAAACGTCTACTAGGGGACGATCTGAAAGACATGTACTTTCAGCTAATAAAAGATAGAATTGATCAACTTCAACCTGGGAAAGAGTTCACTTTGAAAAAAATATTGCCTGTCCATTGGAGGTATCTCTCCAAATCCGACAGGGAGTATCTAGTTACATCTATTGAGGATGAAGCTGATGATGATGAACTTCAAATCGAAGTCGTAGAAAGAAAAAAACGCGGAAAATGTAAATTTAAAAAAATCGAAGATGACGACGATGATGATTTTGATTTCGATATTTTTTCTTATATAAAAAGTACAAATGATGGGAGAGATGATGAATGAGTGAAGAAACAATTTATTTACTGGATGACATTCGAATACACGTTCAAGACTTAATTGATGAAATGGATGATAATTGCGAGGATTACCTGAAACAGATGAGAAAAATTATTCAAAAAAGAAATTCTTGGAAGAAAAAAGAGGTTAGAAGGAGAATACGTAAACTCTCGTATACAATGACTGGACACTATATTGATATTGTTGAGACATTCAAGAAATGTAATGATTACGTTTATCTGAACAACCATAGTTATGCTAAAGGTGAAAAATATATAAACAATGTGCTAGTAGATCTGGATGAACTGAAGCATAACAGAAGACGTGTTAAAAATCTGCATATTGATGAAATAAAGAAGCTATATCGAAAACTAGATCCATTTAAAAATGAACGTAATCAGTTCGCACATAAGTTGAATAACTTCCTTCCAATTTCGTTAGTTGAGAATAAAAAACAAATGGTGCAGATACTAATTTCATATTTAGGGATTTTGGATAAAATTGCAGATAAAAATGAAGTAAAACAAATGGAGAAGCGAAATGCTTATATAGAAAAAACACTTCAGAATATTGAATTGCAAACTAGTGAAAATAAAACGACGGATACAACTTCTCCTAATTTAAATCTGGTTTGGCTCATACCGTTGTTAAAGTAATCATATTTGAACGAACAATATATATAAGGGCAAGTAGTTTTAGCATTATAAATCAATTAAGAGAATGTTAATTGAAACAATAGTAAATGCTTTATAACCGTCAGATGGTTTGCTTTTTTAGGGTAAAAACCATCTGATGGCTGTAATTTGACAATTGTGAAGCTATAAATCAGTGTCCATCAATTTTTCGGTAAATCCTCCAGCCAATAGTATATTCATTAGTCTGCATTTTCTTGTTGGGTCTGAATGTGAATTTGATCTGCAAAGATGCTGTGAATACTATTTAGACTATCTCGTATAATAATATAATTTTTATCCTGATAAACACGAATACCCTTCACTTGCTCAACTTGATCATTAAACAGATAATTAACGATGACATAATCAGTATCAAACTGGGCAAGGTTTTTACCAAAACTGCCTAATTGATATGCTGTGTGCATTACAAATAACAGTGATAATACAATAACTAGGAAACTGCCTAATCCTCCATATAATAAAGTTGACAGTCCTTTTATTATCTTCTGGTGAATTAATGATGAACGAACAGAAACTAGGATAGGAATGAAATTACTATATATGGCTAGGCTCATATCACGTTCAATAATCATCTGTAGACTTTTGAATTCGTCCTCTTTGCGTTGAAAATATTGTCTGTACACTAAAAAGAAGAAAATGAGAGCAATAATCAACATATTTCCCGACTGCAAGGAAATAAATACTTCTCTCTGGAAAGCATCGTAGTCGAGAATTGGGTTAGACCATGGTAATTCCTGAGCCATAAAGATGTACTTGATAAGCAGCTCCCAGAACGATGGGTTTTTCGAAGCATAGAACAGATAGTAAGGGATAAATGGCACTACTTTCACTAAGAACCATAATGCGATCCCGCTAAATACATAAAAAATAGGGGCAATTATATAATGTGCGATTTTTGGCTTCAGTCCCACAGATTTGAATTTTCGGATCAGAATCATTCCGCCGAAAAGGTAAGCAGCAAATAAAATAAGAGTCGGGATTAAAACACAGAAATAAACAAAAGCATAATAGTGTACCAACCTGTCAGAAAAATTAATGGGGTTCTGAAATGCTGTAATAAGCGAAAGTACCTCATTCTTTGCTTTGCTTTGCAGAATAATAAATCCTATTATATATGAAATTCCGTGTGCTAACATGAACATAATCGCAGCCAAAAAGATTCTTGCAAAAAAAGGAATCCTGAGGTAGAACAATATGTACCGACTAAACGGAATGATATTACTGTACTTGTCTATAAACGTGATTAGTTTGGAGTACTTGCTTCGTGTCCATTCAATTGCTGTGAACAAGTGACTATTCCTTTCAAATGAATATTTGTTACAATTATACTATAAAGGAATAACAACTGTCGAAAATTGCTTGCTTTCTGCGTAATTATTTAAGATGGTTTTAAATAACAATCAGTATGAATTCAAATGAACTCCATCGCATGTATTGTGGTGATAGTTAACTCTACATAGGTAATATGGCTTAGGCGAGTCTTGAAATAGAGGGATTTTTAAGGTGTGAATATGTTTCTCTTCTCAGGCATAAACCACAGTTTGAATAATAAATATTCACACAAACACAACATTAAATCTGCTCTTATGAAAAGCAATTTACGAGTTCGACAAAGTTTATGCAACTGGCAATAACCACCATGCTCGAAATGTTCAGATGTTGGAGCTTAATGATTGATTTTACGAGTGCCAGACTACTTGAATATAGTTCTTCAATTCCTCTCAATTTCATATGGCTTCGTTTTGCTTGTCTTTGAATGATTTTCATCTCAAAAGTCTAGACTAGCAAAGAAGTGAATGTAACACTTATAGCCGCATGATACAATTAACCATAAGGATTGTAGAAAAAGAGAGGGATGATGGACAGTGAGCAGTTTAAATATTTCTGATTTTTACGGTAAAAATGACAACCCCGATATTTCGAAACTGTGGATCTTTATTATAATGCTTATTATTTCCCTCTGCACCTTTCTTTTTTCAATTAATGTAGAATCAATTGATATGAACAGCTATCTGGGGAAATGGGCTTTTGGTTACATATCTATTGTTATTTTTGCTACGGCAGTCTTAATGTCATCTTATTATTTCTTTGAAAAAAAAGAAGGATCAAGTAAATATAAATCTATACGAAAAATCTACTTTTTAGTAGCACTACTTTTATTAATGATTGCTTTTCTTCCTATCGCTATAACATTATTTATTTTGAATAAATTAAATATGGAAACTATATTGATTCAATGACTGTTTGTTTAACATTTTCATTTATTATGAATTATATATTGCTGAAATTATCTGGTTCTTGTTATTTATATTTGTCTAGGGTATTTTTAAGGAGTAAACGGAAACTTAAGCATGGTGTTATAACAGCGGAAACTTTCGACGATTGGGAAAATCGACATAATCAACTAAAAAAGGAATTCATGGGAGTCATTTATGTCATGAATTTCGCAATAATCGCTTTGGGGTCAGCGGCTATTTATTTTATAAAGCTTGAATTAATATTTCCTGATGTACCTATAGCCCAAGTAAGATCCAGCATATTATATAGCTTTGCTCTGTATACTGCGTATGACCGCTTGTTCGACAAATGGAAGAAATCCCTTAGTAAAGAAGAAAAAAAGGCTCTTAAAGAACAAACTGATATGAAGTCGCTTGAAGAGGAGCTACAGACAATAAAGGAATAACAGTCCATTTGCTAATTGAAGTGTACTTCAAACCACATCTCGAATGTGATGCAGAAACTCAATGTTAAGGGTCGTTCGCAGGCAGTTGTCGAGTGATTAAGCTTGGAGAGCTGAAGATTTAGTTGCGGATTACAGTTAGGATTAAGTAGCAGCATGAAAGCCTTTCTCTATTCTTTGTGATGAAGAATGGGGCAAGGCTTTTTTGCTGCCGATCTTACAGTTTATTAATATCAGATCATTCGTAGTTACGGCATGAAGTACCCAATCATCTTATACGAAAAATAAGCCATGTAATGATAATCATCCGAAAGGTTATCATTACATGGCTATTTTAAGAATTGAACATTCATTAATTCAAAGTCGACTTTGCATGAGGCTCTCATCATAAAATCAATGCCAATAATTCCGTCAAAGCCGTAAGGCTCCTGAATTGAACCAAGTTGAATTGGAAAATCAGTCAAACCAATATGCTCAATATGAAGATTGGGAATGTACTGTTCATAGCAAATTTCGCTCGTTCCACCTACGGTCAAGGATACGATAGGTAAGCCTTGGTGTAGTTGTAGTTTCATGTTTGTTGCCGCACTCCTGAGAAAAATTCTTCTACATATTCAACATCGTTTCTGCTCGTATGAAATACGTATAACTCGCGTGTCGGATGGAGCTTGTGCAGTTCTTTATAACCGCTCCAGGCTTCTTGAGGATTATCATAGTTTTGAATCACAGCTATATCTTCTAGTTGACGTACACGGTTGCTGGAGCTTGCCTTGATTGCTTCCACAAGTACGAATCGATCTGGGTGTAATTCAGTAATCTCTCCCCATTTCATCTGCGTCACCTCGCTTGGATAGTCGTATTTTTATTATAGCATAGTTGTTTAAGGATATAGGAAGTAAGCGCGTTAATTGTAATTATGTGGTACCTTGTAGTTATTGAGAGACTTTATAGTAACAATGAGATAAATCTTAACTTGCATTAATAATGAAAGGATGAGCTGAATGGATCGTTTCTTAAGTGAATTAAAAAAACAATTTAGAGCGGGGTTTCTCCCTGATCTGGAACAAACGCTGGCTAAAGTGCAGCATGAAAAAGTATATGCTTGTGCATTTGGAACGGACAGTGATTGGGTAACGCTGTTCATGGCGGTAAATACAGAGGAATCCCTTGCTGGGCATATTGTGAGTATGAAAGAGCAAGGGCTATGTGATAGTGAGGAGGACGAGATCTATTACAGATGGGGCTGCTCCGAATATCAATATGGCGAGGAGACGCACTTTAACCATATCAGCCGATTGTTGTATGCAACAGAAGATGTCCAGAAGTATAAGGATGAGATCATTCGAATCATTGCGAAAGTTGTGAATGAGACAGCAGATGACGTTTTTGCCCGATATGGACAAACCAAAGCAGACATTACGTTCTTTGTTTCTCTAACAGATGACGATCTGGCAGAGGAGATTGAGAATCAATCGGTTTATCACATGACTGTCCCCAGCTTAGCTAGCAAGTTCTTAAAACGATATGATGGCATCAATTAGAACGAGCTAACTTGAATCAAAATGAATTGAATCGTTGTACCCCGAAAGTCTTTCCTATTCTTTCATTCAAAGAAGGGAAGAGGCTTTTTTGTTTTACGTGAAAAAATGAAACAACCGCTCCATAATAATTTATCACCTATAGATTCCTATTCATTTGAATGAACTTCCTCCATCTTTTCTTCGAAAATGGCTGATAAAAGAGCTGCTCCAATTCCTCAAATTGCGCTTCGTTCAGATGAAGATGGAGCGCTCTTTTCGCAATTTTGGCGGCAGGCTGGGAAGAAGATTTCCGGCCTCCGGCTTTTCGTTTGATCGGAATATGAAATTGCAGCAAGTCTTCAAGTTGATTCCAGCCTTCCCAACTCAGCCGACCTCCGCGTTTCCAGTCAATAGCATAGAGGGTATAATAGGCGCGTCCTTCTGTTTGTTTGGTGGCAATAATCCAGGTGGAAGGAATGAACTTTCTCCGTTGTCTTCGATTCATTGAATTGCTCCTTTTTTTGATATTGCAAAAGCCATGGGAAATTCCTCTTGATTTGCAGGATCGTCTTGATTAGAATAAAGTTATAAAAATAATTTTCTTAATTTATTAAAAATAAATAAAAATAATTTTCATAAAGCGAGGTCCTCATGGCAGCCATATTACGTGCGTTGCAGCAAGAACTGAATAACCTTCCGTCTCAGGAGCGACGTATTGCCGAAGTCATTATGCAATCTCCATCGGACATTCCAGGCTGGACGATTAGTCATCTGGCAGAGCAGAGTGGCACAAGTGCGGCGACGGTAACCCGCTTTTGCAAGTCGTTTCATTTCAAAGGTTTTCCCGATTTCAAAATGAAACTCGCCGCAGAATTGTCCCACGCATCTGATGAAACGGCGTATCAGGATATTGTAGCGGGCAATCCCCTATCCAAAATTGTTGAAGCTATCGAAGCCAACCACCTCGCGTCTATTGCAGATACCACCCGTTTGCTGGATTTGGGCAGATTGGAGCAAGCCGTTCAATTGTTGTGCCAGGCTCGCCGCATCGACCTGTACGGTGTGGCCACCTCTTCGATTGTTACACAGGATTTCTATCAGAAACTGGTGCGGATCGGCAAGAGCTGTACGGCTTTCTCCGACTCACACATGCAGATTACATCCGCATCTTCGCTCGCCGAGGGAGATGTGGCGATGGCCGTATCCTATTCAGGCGAAACACCAGAGACCATCGATGCCCTGCATTGTGCCAAACAGGCCGGAGCTTCTACGATTTCACTGACTTCCTATGGCAGTAACGCGCTCGCAACTGTATCCGATATCCCGCTGTTCACCTCTTCTCTGGAAGAAGGCATGAGGCGTGGAGATATGGCTTCCCGTATTGCACTCCTGCATGTGGTCGATATTTTGTTCACAGGCATGGTAAGTGCCGACTTCGACCGTTTTATCCCCAGACTGGAACAATCCTATCACAATGTGCAATCTTATCGAGTCCAACACAACGGAGGTGCCTGACAGATGAAGATGAATATACGCATTTTTGAAAATGAAGAAGATTTGAACGCCACAGGTGCTGGCCTCATTGCCAGCTTGTTGCAGACCAAACCACGGGCTGTATTGGGGCTTGCGACAGGAAGTTCTCCTGTAGGCATATATAAACAGCTTATCACGTTATATCAAAAGGGGCTTGTCAGCTTCTCACAGGCTTCTTCTTTTAATCTCGATGAGTATGTCGGACTTCCAACAGAACATCGTGAAAGTTACCGCAGTTTTATGAATGAACAATTATTCAATCATATCGATGTAGATATTGCTAGAACGCAAGTGCCTGATGGTCAGGCTGCAGATCTGGAACAGGAATGTAATTCCTATGAACAACGGCTGGACGATCGTGGACCGGTAGACCTTCAACTGTTGGGTATTGGACATAATGGTCATATTGGCTTCAATGAACCGGGAACTGAACTTACAGGACGAACGCATGTCGTGGATTTGAAAGAAGAGACGAGAAAGGCAAACGCACGCTTCTTTGACAGCATTGATGAAGTTCCGGCTCAGGCGATTACAATGGGTGTCGGTACCATTTTGAAAGCCAAACAGATTCTGCTCATTGCCCGTGGCGAGGAAAAAGCCGAGATTATTCGCGAAGCTTTCATGGGGCCAATCACAACTGCCTGTCCTGCATCGCTTTTGCAATGTCATCCAAATGTGGTGGTATTGCTGGACCGTGCAGCTGGGAGGCTGGTGAGATGACCGAGGAGAATAGCCATGTTAGCTGGGGCCAGCGTGATGAAAATATTTCTCTTCTTCGGGGCAAGCTGCTCCTTGAAGATGAATTATTGGAAGACGGTGTAATAGCCTGGAAGGATGGGGAAATCCTTTATGCTGGGATACCGGAAGGTCTTCCTGAACGGATTCGGAGCGAGGCTCTGCCGCTGTCTGTACCGGAACGCGGCCTCATTGTGCCTGGATTCATTGATATCCATGTGCATGGTGGGAATGGAGAAGACTTTATGGACGCAAGCCCGGAGGTGTTGGACAAGATCACTTCTTTCCATAGTACACAGGGCACAACAGCGATGCTTGCGACTTCCATGACGGCTCCGAAAGAGCGCCTGGACAGCGTACTTGCCGAAGTCGACCGCTATCGTTCGAGTGAAATGCCCTATGCACAGCTTGAGGGTATACACTTGGAAGGTCCGTTTTTTAGTCCGAAATGGCCTGGAGCGCAAAATCCGGAACACATCATTCTGCCTGATGTATCTTGGCTCGAAGCATGGGAGAAGCAATATCCTGGCCTGATCCGGCAAGTTACGTTGGCACCGGAACGTGAAGGCGCGTTGGAAGTCATTTCATGGCTGCGAGAAGAACGGATTACAGCGGCACTTGGTCACACGGATGCGACCTATGAAGAGGTGGAGCGGGCAGTTGAGGCAGGACTACATCATGCAGTACATACGTTCAATGCCATGACACCGCTGCATCACCGGCTACCCGGGGCTGCCGGAGCCGTGCTGAGTGATCCACGTATCAGTGCCGAGGTGATTGCCGACGGAATTCACGTGCATCCTGCGGCGATCTCAATCTTGGCTCAGCTGAAGCAACATGATGATCAACTCGTGTTGATTACAGATGCCATGTCTGCTACGGGATTGGATGATGGGGAGTACAAAATCGGCGACCTGCCCGTAATTGTGAAGCATGGCGAGGCCAGACTGAAGGACGGCGGCGCACTGGCGGGAAGTACGTTGACAATGATTCGCGGTTTCCGTTACCTGATACAGGAAGTGGGCTTGAGTCTGAACGATGCATCACGTGCAGCAAGTCTGACCCCGGCACGCCTGCTGGGCATTGATCACCGGACAGGTTCCCTGGCTCAAGGCAAGCAGGCAGATATCGTTTTGCTGAATGCGGAGTTGGATATTGAGGGTGTGTGGGTGAAGGGCAGACAGATCGGCGAGTCATATTAGATTTAGAAAATTAGTATCGTGCTAATAACTCTCATTTGTGATGAATTAGTCTTCGGAGTTAAAACTTGGCTTTTATCTGTGTAGAGGCAACACCTTGCACAATATGTTAAAATAGATCTCAAAAAGACGGGATCTGCGGATCACGCATAACGGAGGCGTGAAACATGGAACGTAACGCTATGCTCGAACATGATCCGTTCATCACAGTGTTGGCGGAGAAGTTGCACATACACGGATATTATGCCTTTTATGGTGAGCATTACAATGAGACCGATATGGAGCTGTACCGCAGGCATCTGTTCACATCATTTAGCAACATCGTATGGGTAGAGCTGGATGCACGCAAAAAGTATATGATTGTCGATCATCGTGGACGCAACACGGTCATGAAACTGATCGAAGGTATGCTGAACACGCGCAGAACGCTGCGAGCAAACCAGGCAATGGCAGGTATGGACACCGCTGGAGTCCAGCAGGAGATCGCACATTTATCCAAGCTAGTGCACATGCTGAAGTTCACAACATTCCGCACATAAGCGAAGTGTGATATGTAGGCTGTAATAAGCGGCGTGAGTAGGAAGAGTATAATATGTGGCTCTCATAAGCGATGAGTATCAACGAAAAAATTAAAATAAACACCAAGAATAATAAGAACAATAAGAACAACCACAAGAGTATACATGAGTAACTAGGAAGAGTTATAAGTTAAGTCTCAAGAAAGAATGGACTAGGATATCGACAATAACATATCACTGCCATTCCATTCTCATAAGTAGTTTTCTCCGTAGGCCGCGTAGCGCTAACGAATCTGTGAAGCCTTATTCCAATGATTTGGCAGTCATAGAAAATGTAACGAATCTCAGACACGCTATTTAATGCAATTTAACGATATTTTGTTACTTAAACATGTCTAAAGCGCAAATAAGATGTCTACGATTCGTTAGATTTTCAAACCTGCGAAATTTCAAGTAATAAGGTTTGTGAGGTTCTTTAGACGACAGTTGGCAATCTCGATGAAAGCTATGGGTTGGACTTAGATAGTACACGAGTAAACGAAAGAGAGAGTCCTGTCATAGCTGACGGAACTCTCTTTATTTTCTTTATACAACGACTAATCAGTTCAGCAACAACCATATTCACTCATTAACTCGTTCAACGGGGATGCAAGCTTCTGAAGCTAACTCATGTAGTAACTTATATCTTACTAACTTGGCACAATCCATAGAATTAAGATAACAAAGCTTCCTAAAGATCACAAAGTTACTCACCGAATTCTATAGATATCTCCAAAGATCTATCCCCATCCACAGATCCATCCAACATTCCTTCATTCATCTAATGTCTGAATCCTCTTTGAAGTGGTCATCTAAACGAAGTCACAAAACTACTGAACAGCGTCCGAACATCATACTGATACTTATTGATCGGCTCAATTGGCCGGTTCTCTCCGAGAAGAGTGTAGACAGCGATCCGTGCTGCCCGGACCGAATATTCTTCCGTGAATACCACGTCATCGGGAATCTCGCAGAATTGGCTGATGAAGGCCAGGTTGGTGGAGCCTTCAGGTACAACCTTCGGTCTGTCGCTGTTTAGTCTAGGCATGAATTGCGCTGTAATGTATGGCATCATGCAAGGAATGCAGTTGGCGGTAGCCATGATGTCCTCTTGATGTTCCTGAAAATGAAGATGGCCGATCAACTCCTGCATAATCTCTTCCCCTGTACAGTCGCACATTCTTTTCTTCACGTAATCGCCCACGTTATCCGGGAATAATCCGTATCCCCAGAATACGTTGACATGCTCCGGCTGACCGCGGAAGTGCGGCTGGAAGGCGAGAACGACAGACATGAACCAGCTGGAATCCTTGAAAGTAACCAGAGCACCGGTACCTGCCCGGTTGCGTGTGAATTTCTCCATCAGATCAAAGAAGACGGAATCCTGGAAGGTGACCGTAAACGATTCCCATTTGGACTCATCCACATGATCATTAAATGAAGAAGGATTGCCCAGCAGCGGTTTCTTGGCGGCAATGTTCTCCCACAGCTTCCATGAGCTGCCCTTGCCGTTCAGTTTCGGTGCGGAAGTCATGGAGCCGATATCGGCCCCTTCGGTCATCGAACCGTTTGTGACAATGACGAGATCACCTTCGAGGATGTCAATGACTTCCTCTTCACCTCCCCTGAGCACATGCATCCGACTTACCGTAATGCCGTCTCCGTCTTTGAAATCCAGATCGGTAACCGTACATTTCAGCGTGAAATCAACGCCAAACGGTTCCAGGTAGTTATGCAATGGCAGGATAATCGAGTCATATTGGTTGAACGGTGTGCGGGTGACACCTTCCAGCGTTTGAATTCTTGGGAATTCGTGAAAAAAGCGAAGCATGTATCTTTTGAATTCCACGGCGCTATGCCAAGGCTGGAAAGCGAAGGTGGTCGCCCACATATACCAGAAGTTTGTTTTGAAAAAATGAGGGCCAAACCAGTCGTTGATTCGCAATTTACCCAGCGTGTCTTCAGGAGTAATAATCAGTTTGCCCATCGCCAACCGGTCCGCCATATCAAAACCCATGGAGAGCACATCTTCGACCTTGCCGTCACGGTTGATGAGCCGCGCATTGGAATGTGTGGGATTGGCATCGTCAAATTCGGTGATTTCCTGTCGGACAGATATGCCCGGACGGTCGATGGAAGGGATGGAGGCCAGCAACTCCCACAAATTCTCATAGGCTTCATCATTGAGCATTCGCCCGCCGCGGATGATATAACCTTGATCGGGATTACCAGCTCCGTCATTGCTGCCGCCGAGAATTGGCATTTCTTCGATAATGTGAATGTGTTCTCCAGGAAAGCCACAATCTCTAACCAGATAAGCTGCACCCGCCAAAGATGCAATGCCGCCGCCTACAAAATAGACCTGTTTATTACCATGTTCTTTCTTCACGATCATTCGCCTCCAAAAGTTACTGTAATCACATCCCTAATGTAAACCTTGCAGGTTCCGTAAGGTATGATCAAAAGAAAGGGAGTGTCCAATTTTTGGTCACTTGTAGTAAAGTGTCTAAAACCTAGGCATAGATCACATGTGAAAAAAGCCGCGCATCCTTAAGTGGATGGCAGCTTATTCTCATACCTGTGCAGTGCTCTCAGGAAATTGCCTTCGATTAGCTCACTGAGCTTCTCAATAATCTGTTTTGGCGGTTCTTGCATGTTGCCCCTCATCCATTGAATGATCAGCCCGGTGAAAGCCAGGGTATAAAAGTTGGCGACAAACTCTTTGTCTTCACCGCAGACCTTAATCCCACAGGCCAGCTCATCAATAACACCCATGATCAGATCATGGGTTACTTCATAGAGATATACATCCAGATGGGTACGCCCGAGCGAGTCGAGTGTGTTGCAGCAAAACGGTTTGTTGTTCTCGATGTAACAAAAGATTTTATAGAATCCGTCCGTCCATGTGCTGTAGCTTCGGTACTCCGTAAGACTTTCCACCGCTTCAGTCTGATAGATCCACCCAAGCAGCGCGTAAATATCCTGAAAATGATAATAAAAGGTTTGCCTGTTCACTCCGCAATTCTCCACCAGATGTTTGACCGTAATCTTGTTCAATGGAGTATGCTCCATCAGTGATTTAAGCGAGTGAGCCAGCGCATTTTTGGTCAGGTGAGAAGCAGACACAACATTCACCTCATCATTTTGGATTAGCTTGCCGGGGCGCAACAGCAGGTAAACACTCATGGCAAAGTCCCGCGCCGAAGTCGCTGAACATAAGCAAGTCAAAACGCAGGAATCCCGAAAGACCCACCCATCCACAAAACCCCTTTAGCTATCAACATCTTCGTTACCCGATCCACATCATACTCCATAAGGTTCATTTTAAATACTGAATATCAATCGATTCAACCAAACCTCCAAAGGCCACCTCTTGTCTTATCTCTATCAAAACCCTTAAAAGTTAGCCGTCGTCTAAAACCAGTCACAATAAAGCAACCGCTGTAAAAGCTGAAACCTAGTGAAGGAGACCGAATCAAAAAAGACTATAAGGTCGCGTGTGTTATCTCCCATACACTAAACCATTAAAACCGAGACCTCGTCTATAAAATCAGTCATAGGAAGAACAATAACGAAGTTATCGAGAAAAAAATCGAAAAAGTGTTCAGTAGCCCATCGTTAAGGTAATCTATCACACTAACCCATCAAAGTGAGACCCAACCCTCTAAAGCACCATGATAAAGCTACAACGTAACGATCGAGACAAAATCAAAGAAACGGCCTATAGGGCTACCATGTTGTTATCACTAATACACTAACCTTTTTAAAAGTAAGCCTCCATCGTCTCCATCATAAAAAGCAACCATCAAAAAAACTACAATTTCACCAAAGAAACAAGAAACAAGAAACAAGAAACAAAATCAAAAAAACAAAAAAACAAAAAAACAAAAAAACAAAAAAACAAAAAAACAAAAAAACAAAAAAACAAAAAAACAAAATAAATCAAAAAAACGACCCGAAGGCCGTCCTTTTGTTCTCCTAATTACACTAACCATTCAATAGTTAGCTCAATCTTAAAATCAGTCATGCGAGAAGCTACAACGTAGTGGAGGGGACGAAATCGATTCTGAAGAAGCGGAGCGTTCGCCTTTATCGTCGGATTTTACCCTTTGAGAAGGGGAATCCAAAAAATCCGACGATAACAGCGATCTAAAGAACGATTCGGCCCCGGAACGTCCACTCAGCACGCTCTCATGATCTGGTTTTAAACACGATGATTACAAACTCTTCAGAAATTGAACAATCGTCAACAACCCTTTATCAAAGTTCTCCAGGTTGAAGTGCTCGTTCGGTGCATGAAGGTTCTCATCCGGCAAACCAAAGCCCATCATAACAGCAGGGATTTCGAGTACACGTGAGAGCTTCTCAACAATCGGAATGGAGCCGCCATCTTTGGTAAAGAGGGCACGAACGCCATACACGTGCTCATACGCGTCTGCTGCTTTTTGCAGAATTGGATTCGAAGGATCGGTATTGAAAGCAAAAGCTTTCTCGATCTGTTTCACATGCAGCGTTGCACCTGGTTGAACGTGAGCACGCAGATGTGCTTCGATACGATCCAATACATGTTGTGGATCTTGATCCGCCACGAGACGGCACGTAATTTTGGCATGAGCTTCCTTCGGAATAACCGTTTTGCTGCCTTCGCCCTGGAAACCACCCCATACGCCGTTGAGTTCCAATGTTGGACGAGCGCCTACACGTTCCACGAACGAGTAACCTTCTTCGCCGTACAATTGCTCCAGCCCAAGGTCTTGACGAAGCTGTTCTTCATTGAAGCCTTGTTTTACAAATTCTTCTCTCATCTCAGGAGACAGTGGCAGAACGCCGTCGTAGAAACCGTCTACACTCACACGACCTTGCTCATCATGCAACGAAGCGAGCAGGGATACGAGTGCGTGCAGTGCGTTAGGTACACCACCACCAAATGAACCGGAGTGCAAGTCGGTATTGGCTGTGTTCAGATCTACGTGAAGCGAGCAAAGGCCGCGCAGGCCAGTGGAGATCGCCGGTTTACCTTTTTCAAGCAGAGATGTATCCGAGATCAGTACCATGTCTGCACGCAGCTTGTCTGTATGTTCATTCAGATAGATGGGCAAGTTCGGGCTGGAGATTTCCTCTTCGCCTTCGATACAGAACTTGATATTAACTGGCAGTTCTTTGTTTTCGGCGAGAATGGCTTCAACTGCCTTGATATGTAGGAAAATCTGTCCTTTGTCATCCGTTGCACCACGGGCATACAGCTTGCCATCACGAACGGTAGGTTCAAAAGGAGGTGTCTCCCACAGGTTAAGCGGATCAACAGGTTGTACATCATAGTGTCCATAGATCAGAGCCGTCGGTTTGCCGGGTGCATGCAGGTGATCTGCATAGACAATCGGATGTCCAGCCGTTTGAATGACCTCTACGTTTTCCATACCTGCACGTGTGAGCGCATCTGCTGCCCATTGTGCTGCACGATTAATATCCTCTTTATGCTCTGAAATGGCAGAGATACTTGGAATGGACAACCATTCATTCAGTTCTGCCAGGTGTTTTTCTCTATTTTGTTCAAAATAAGTCTGTTCTTTCATTAAAAAGGCCTCCTTCATGTTTGCTATATCTCATTGTAATCCATTTTGTCATGTTAATAAAACATTGGTTAAAAAAATGATCGGTTACAGATCGTTTCATTCACCTGAAGATTGTGCGTATAATACAAGAAAAGGATTTCATCCATATATTCTCAGGGGAGTTGAGGAAGTTTCCATGACAGTCAGACCCGATGCAAGCAGGCAGGTGAGCAGCGATGGAACCGACTAGGAGCGATCGAATATTTGGCAGATTCAAGCGGTTATCCGATTTGAAGGCTGGAAGGCATAAAGGACGATTTTATCGTAACAGCCTGATGCTTATTTTACTCATTGCCAGCATTCCCGGACTAATCACAGGTATCGTCATGTATCAACAGGTTGTTGGCCGGATGGAAACCGAGTTCAATCAGATGCATCAGAACCAGATAGAGAACCGGGCACGCAATGTGGATGACCAGCTGGCTTATCTGGAGATGAACTTATCCCATTGGGCTTTTGAACCGAGGTTTGGCAATGCATTGCGTACACTGGATTTTGTATATTATTTTAATGAAACGCAGGAGATTGTGACTACCTTATACGTATTACAAGGTTCTCATCCACTGATCAAGTCAGCACAGCTGTATTTGCAGGAACCGAAGCCAATCTTGTTTAATCGGGATTATACCGAATTGAACGATGAAGCCAAAGTACAAGCATATGATCGATACCTTTCCATGGGTAACCACGTGTACTGGACAGACTGGGTTTCCAGCATCAACAGAGATACCGAACCTTCGACCAACGATAGTCCACTGCATACGGATGCAGGCAATGCACTTGTTCTAGTACATAAGATACCGGGGGAGAGCATTAATCCGTTTGGTGCACTGATCATCACGCTGGATAACGAGAAAGTAGCTAGCTTATTGAAAACGCTTACTCCCTATGACGAAGGTTTGACGTTCCTCATGGATCAGGAAGGAAACACACTGGTTACCGGGGATCCGGGAACGGCGGGAGAGACTTCTGCTTTTGAGCAGCAGCTAAAAGAAGAAGTAGCCCTGCATGCGGGCAGCCGCTCATTCCTGTTCCGATATGAGGATCAGACCTATTCTGTCTCATACGGTTCATTGAGTCGGATCGATTCAGACTGGACTTATGTCTCCGCAGCACCTTTGACCTCAGTCACTTCGCCAGTCAAACTGGTATCCAAAATCATCGTCATTGCGAGTGCAGGCAGCCTCATCCTGGGATTATTGTTATCTTGGTTTGCTTCCCGCCGCATCTATTCGCCTGTAGCACGGATGCTGCATCTGCTTACGCCTGGCAGAAACGAAACAACACCAACGGATGCCAAGCTGGACGAGTTTAAGCTGCTGGAGCAACAGTGGAACGAACTGACCTCCCGCAATGTCACGGCACATCGCCAATTGCAGGAGCAGCTTCCCCATCTGCGCGACAGTTTTGTCTTACAACTTGTACAGGGGCATCTATATGCTTATAACGAGAAGGATCTCCAGCAGCGCATGCGTAATCTCGGCTTTGAACTGGAGGGCCAGCAGTTTTTGCTGGTGCAGATGTATTTTACGGGGTACGAGCAGCTGCAAGGCAGATTTGGAAGCCAGGACACGGGATTAGTCACCTTTGCAGCAGTGAATATTACACAGGAAGTTGCGAAAAATTATTTCAGGCAGATCAGTGTCATGAACTTTCATGACTTGTCTTCCGCCATGCTTGTGATTGCTCCCCAGGACGAACCTGTGAAATCACAAGCGCTGTTATGGGGACAGGAACTGGTGGAGGTCATTGGACGTACGCTCAAAATGAAGGTGACCTTGATGGTCAGTCGCCCAGCAGCTTCACTTCAGGAACTGCCCGGACGATTCGTCGAGATGGAACAGGCCGTGGCTTATCGCAGTGTGGAGGAAGGAAGTCAGATTCTCGATTTGGAGGATGAGGCGTGTTTCCACAAAAATGAAGCAGCTTCCTATCCGCTTGGGCTGGAACGGGAGTTGTTACAGGCGGTCAGGCTGGGCAAACAAACCGAAGCGGAACGTGTGCTGGAACAATTCATGAGTGAAATTACGCGGACGGGCAGTACCGAATTCCAAGTTCAGCAAATGATGCTTCAATTGCTCGGCAGTATTCAGCACATGATGCTGCAAACGGGTGTCACACCTTATAAGCTGTTTGGTGGTTACAACATGTATGAGCAACTATCCGGTATTCGTGAACCTGTACAGATGAAGCAATGGATGATGAATGAGGTACTCATACCTTATATACAAGAGGTTGAGGTACGATCGCAGGAACCGCTGAAACTGGTGGTGGAACGAACGATGTTGTACATCGATACACATTACCGCAACGACATCTCGCTGGAAAACTGTGCTGACGAGGAGCAGATGACACCTTATGCACTGAGCAAGGCATTCAAACAGGTATCGGGCATCAATTTTATTGATTATCTGACACGTGTGAGAATGGATGCGGCGAAGCAATTGTTACGTGAGACAACGATGAAAATTAATGATGTTGCGGCGGCTGTGGGATATCAGCATAGTTATTTTAATCGGATTTTCAAGAAACAGGAGGGAGTTACCCCGAGTCAGTATCGAGATCAATGGTTCGGACAATAACCGTTTATATATTTGTCATTTCAAACCGGCATTCGGCTTTAGCGGATGCCGGTTTTTTCTTTTTTTTACCGTGATACAAAGAAGGATAAACCCGCAAAAATGTGCAATTCTACCTGCTACGTTATGTGCAATTTCTTGTGAAAATGGCGTTATAGCGGGCTTTTCGGCCATCATGTCGCAGCAATGCAAAAAATGAAGGTTGCCGGAAACTAGGCGTCTGTATAGTCTGAATAACAGATGAATTGATAACGCTTACATCGTTGAGAGAGGGGAGACATGATGAACGGGAAGACGGACTGGAATACCAACGGCACTGCAACCACCCAAGCGGATAGGGCCACAAGGCCCATGAGACGAGAGTCTAACTGGAAGAGGCAGATCAAACGAAACAAATGGTTATATGTGCTTGTGCTTCCCGGCTTTTTGTACTTTGTCATCTTTAAATACTTGCCCATGTGGGGGATCATCATTGCCTTTCAGGACTACCAGCCTTTCCTGGGCATCCGGGAGAGTAACTGGGTGGGGCTAGAGAACTTTACGAACTTTTTCTCCAATCCGGACTTCTTCCGACTATTACGTAATACGCTGGTCCTTGCCCTGTATGATCTCATCTTCTTTTTCCCGGCACCAATCATTATCGCTTTGTTATTAAATGAAATTCGGGTCGCTTTCTTCAAAAGAACGATTCAAACGCTGGTCTATGTACCCCATTTTGTATCGATGGTTATTATCGCGAGTATCACGTACGTGTTCCTGACCCCACAGGGCGGGGTGTTATACGACCTGATCGCCTGGATTACAGGCAAGCCCATTGATGTACTCTCCAGCCCGGGTTCTTTCCGCCCGCTCATTATTGTTCAGATGATGTGGAAGGAGATGGGATGGGGCACGATCATTTTCCTTGCAGCCCTCGCAGGTGTAGATACGGAACAATATGAAGCTTCCATTGTGGATGGCGCAGGACGATTACGGCGGATGTGGCATATCACACTTCCAGCCATTCGTACGACCATAGTCATTTTGCTTATTCTCAGACTGGGGAACTTCCTCGATACCGGATTTGAGCAGATCTATCTGATGACCAACTCCCTCAACCGGGATGTGGCGGACGTATTTGATACGTATGTGTACACGGTGGGGATTACGCAAGGTGCATTCAGTTACAGTACCGCTGTGGGACTATTCAAGTCTGTGGTGGGGATTATTCTGGTGCTTGGCAGCAATAAACTTGCGAAAAAATTCGGCCATCCCGGAATTTATTAAGGAGGAGCGCCCATGAACAGCCGTCTATACAACAGCCCTGCCGGCAAGGTATTTGATATCTTCAATTACGTCATGCTGGGGATTCTGGGCATATTAACCGTCCTTCCGTTCCTGTATATTATAGGGAATTCTTTCGCAACGGAAGCCGAGATCACCGAACGCAGTTTTTTCCTCATTCCGAAGGTGTTTTCCTTCAGCGCGTATGAGTATATTTTCTCCTCGTCCACGATCTTTCGCAGCATTGGTGTTTCCATTTTCATCACGGTGGCAGGTACATTGGTTAATCTGTTCTTCACACTAACGATGGCCTATCCACTATCCAGAAGTGACTTCTGGGGCCGTAACGTCATGATGAACATGGTGATTTTCTCGATGTTATTTGGCGGTGGCATGATTCCAACGTATCTCGTCATTCGTGGACTGGGACTGCTCGATTCTTACTGGGCCCTTATGCTTCCTGGCGCGATCAGCGCTTTTAACTTAATAGTTGTCAAAAACTTTTTTCAGCAAATGCCGCCCGGGCTGGAGGAAGCGGCCCGCATCGACGGCTGTTCGGATCTTGGGGTGCTGTGGCGAATTGTTCTGCCTTTATCCAAACCGGTCATTGCCACGTTTGCCTTGTTCTACGCCGTAGGGCACTGGAACAATTTTTTCTCGGCACTGCTGTACATTTCCGACAGTGACAAATGGCCGCTACAAGTCATGCTGAGACAGATCGTGTTACTTTCGCAAGCCAGTGTCGGCGATATGGCGAACATGGACCCCAATTTTGTACAGCCACCAGAGCAGTCAATCAAAATGGCGGTGATCGTTGTAGGTACCATTCCGATTTTGCTGGTGTATCCGTTTTTGCAGAAGCATTTTGCCAAAGGTGTCATGTTAGGTTCAATCAAAGGTTAAAGCCAAGGGGGAGAACGTATGGGACAAAAAACGGGATTCAAAAAAGGTGCACTGTTACTCTCGGCGTCACTGGTATTGAGTACAATTCTGGGAGCATGCTCCACGGATAAAACAGGTTCAGGGAGCGCTGCCGGTGGCACAGACGAAATTACCATTATGCTGCCGAACTTTGAAGCGGAGAATCCGCCGGAGAACAGCCCGGTCATCCAGAAGCTTGAAGAACTGACCAAGGTGGATGTGAACCTGCAGTGGGTGCCAAGCAGCTCGTACGAAGACAAATTTAACATTACACTGGCCTCGGGAAAGCTGCCTCAGATTATGGTGGTCTTAGGGAAGTCCCCAAGTTTTATCAATGCGGCCCGAACCGGGGCTTTCTGGGAGCTGGGTCCTTATCTGAAAGATTATCCGAATCTGAGTAAAATGAATGAAATCATTACCAACAATGCGTCAATTGATGGCAAAACCTATGGGATCTACCGGGCAAGGGCCCTCGGACGTAATGGGGTCACAATCCGAAAGGATTGGCTTGAGAAGTTGGGGCTGGAAGAGCCAAAGACGATTGACGAATTTTACAATGTATTGAAAGCGTTCACGAAGGATGATCCGGACGGTAACGGCAAGGATGATACGTACGGTCTGGTTGCCAGCAAATTCACGGGCCCGTGGGATAACATGCAGGTATGGTTCGGTGCACCCAACAAATGGGGAGATGATGGCAGCGGAGGTCTGATTCCGGCGCATGAGACACCAGAATACATGGAAGCCCTGAAATTTTTCCGGCAAATCTATAGCGAAGGTCTGGTCAACAAGGATTTTGCCGTGATGGATGCAACGAAACTGCCTGATCCATTTGTGAATGGTCAAGCAGGTGTCATGGTGGATGTAGCAGATAATGCACAGCGCATGGATCAGAAAATACTCGATAAAGACCCCAATGCGACAGGACGCGTGGATGTGCTGCAAGCGATGGAAGGTCCAAAGGGATTGCGTGATATGCCAACGTCTGGCTACTCCGGCCTGATTGCGATCTCCAAAAGCAGTGTCAAAACGGAAGAAGACCTGAAGAAGGTACTGAGTTTTCTGGATCAGCTGAATGAACCGGAATTGCAGGCATTGTTGTACAACGGACTGGAAGGCAAGCAGTATGAGAAAAAAGAAGACTACATCATACCGAGCACTGACAAGCTTGCGCTCCGCGACCTGCAAGGATTAAATCAGATTTTGATGTTTGTGCCGGAAGACAGAACGCTTCGTGTACAACAGACACCTGTCCGTGAAAAGGTTGCACAGGTGCAGAAAGCCAACGAAGAGATTGTCATCGCCAATCCTGGCGAACCGCTGATCTCTGATGTTTACGCTCAGAAAGGACCACAGCTGGACAATATCATTAACGATGCACGAATCAAATATATCGTAGGTCAGATTGATGAGAAAGGATTCGAAGATGCTGTTGCCCTGTGGAAGAATAACGGCGGAGACGATTATGTCAAAGAAGTCAATGAATTGTACGCTGCACTGAAGTAGTCTTATAAGCCAAAGCCCGGTAGCCGTACTTTCAGTGTAGCGGAAACAGCCGGGCTTTGCTTATCGCTGTGATGGCTTGATCCGTGAACAAAGTTTCATCCAACTTTCTGGGAATTATGACTTCCTGAATATGGTTTTTGATGTATAATCAAATCGAAAAAAACCTATTTGAACTGAAATGAACGTTATTGGTAAAGCTGGACACCACACACTCTTGGACACGCAGGGAGGAAGGCAACATGTGGAACGGGGATGCTTTTGAAAATCCCGAGGCGCAGTACAGGGTCCATCCCTTTTGGTTCTGGAACGGGGATATGGAAGAAGAACAGATAAAGCGGCAAGTGGCTGAGATGGCGGCGCAAGGTGTAGGTGGATTCTTCATCTGTCCACGTCAGGGACTGCAAATTCCCTATCTGTCGGAAGCGTGGTTTGATAAGGTGCGGATTGCAGTGGAAGCGGCGGCTGCTCACGGCATGCAGGTATGGTTATATGACGAATATCCATATCCAAGCGGGATGGCTGGTGGGGAAGTGACCCTTGATTTCCCTGAAGCGAAGCAACGACAGCTCGTGCATCACCAACTGGTGGTTCAGGGCGGAGAAGCTGTGGATATGGAGTTGCCATGGGGACGAGTCTTGGTTGCCAAGGCGATTCCCAAGGATGAACAGGGCAAGCGTCTGTGGCATGGGTCCATCGATCTGCGCAGCAAAATCGGCAATATCCAGACCGATCAGGTCTATCAGGAGACAGGACTCACAACGTATAACCGCAAGCGGTTCTTCACCTACCGAACAGCGTTCCGCTTGTTGTGGGATGTTCCCCCGGGTGATTGGGAGTTGATTATATTTCAAGAAATGGAGATCGATGATTTCAAATATTACGGCAACTTTGTTGATCCTTGCCACAAGGAAGCGATGAGTCGTTTTATTGAACTGACACATGAGCGTTATAAGTCAGCGGTTGGAGATCAATTTGAAAGCGTAATCAAAGGCATGTTCTCGGATGAGATTGCACCGCTGGGTCGTATCCCCTGGTCGCAACAGCTTCCCCGTTATTTCAGCGTGCGTTGTGGTTATAGTCTGATCGATTCGCTACCGGCGCTGTTATATGGTGATGTTCCGGACGCGCATCGTATTCGGTATGACTATTACCAGTCACTGCACCTGCTTCTCAGGGAGTCCTATCACAAACAGGTGCATGATTGGTGTGAGGAAGCAGGAATCCAGTATGCGGCTGAAGTGCCTGGTGTACGGATGACGACCCAGTTGTTTAGCCATATGCCAGGTGGTGATTCAGCACATGAGAAAATTGGACGATCCTTATCGTGGATTCTGGAACGATATGGTAAAAAGATGCGTGACAATCCCAAGATGGTCAGTTCGCTTGCCCGGCAATTGGGCCGAAGCCGCAATCTGATTGAATGTTTTCACAGTGTAGGCTGGTCCATGACGCTACAGGATGCCAAGTGGATGATTGATCGAATGGCCGCCATGGGCACCAATTTTTATAACTTTCACGCCTTTTTCTATACGATTGGTGGGCTTGTGAAGCATGACGCACCGCCATCTCAATTTTTACAGAATCCCTACTGGAAGCATTTCCGGCAGTTAGGGGATTACACCGGACGTTTGAGCTATCTCATGAGCACTGGAGCAGCAGACATTCGAATTGCTGTACTTGACCCAACGACGACATTCTGGAGTCTGATGGGTAATCCGCTGCATGGATTTGAGTATAGCGGCGAGGACGAAGCAGAACGGGTGCAACTGGAGCGCCTGACGAAGGACTGGATGAGGATCACGACACATCTGCTCGAAAACAGACGTGACTATGATCACCTTGATCCCGAATTGTTGGCTGAAGCTGACTTAACGGATGGCATCATTCAGCTCGGCGTTGCCCGTTATGACGTATTAATTCTGCCACCGATGCTGAATCTGGAGGTCGTGGCCTGGGAACAGGTGAAGCGATTTGTTCAACAGGGAGGAACTGTCATCTCTGTTGGGATGCCTCCACATATTGCGATTCAGCAGGGAAGTCCAGAGGGAGATGAAGCTGCCCAGTTCTTTGATGCGGGCGAGCAGCCGGAAGAGGTGTACTGGGGCCGTAACGTGACAACAGATCACGATAACCGTGAAACCATGTGGCATCAGGGTGAGGGGAATGCCTATTTTCTACCCGCAGGAACGGGGCAGGGAGATGACTTTTCGCTGGAGCTAATCTCTCTCCTGCTCGATCAGGTATTGCCGGAACCCATCTGTTGGATCATGGAGGAGGAAAGCGCCTCCCTGCTGATGCATACCCGTCAATTGTCGTCTGGGGAGCATATGGTTTTTTTGACCAATCAGGAGGGTCAGGACCTGATTGGTCAATTGAAGCTGGTCGCCAGACAGCTGTGGGATGGAACGGAGTTGACAGAGGGTGCTTGTATTGTGGCAGAACGACTTGATCTGGAGACAGGGCGGCTTCAGATATTGCCGTATACGAGCAGTGGTGGGGAATGGTGCATTTCACTAACACTGGCACCTTATGAAGCGCATGCTGTTCGTCTTACTTTACAACCTGCGAAGGAAGAGGCATTAACAACGAAGGTGGATGTAACAGACAAAACGGGTTCGGCGTTCGTAACGGATGTATTGGCAGGAGCTAATCAAGCCTGTAAGATCATGGTCCCTTCGGAAGGGCCATGGCGACTGGAAACGGTGCAACCTAACATTTTGCGAATGGGACAATTCCATCTTCAGGCTTCCAATGTTAATGGTGTGATTCTGGAAAGCCAGCATGTAGCTGTAAAACCGTTTATTGATCAGGCGGCAGAATTATCGGAGCAGCAGCATCTGCCAGTCCAGTTTAATCAGGTATTTGGCACACCGAAAAAAGCATCCTTAGCCTATCCCATCGAATGTCGATATACGACTACATTTGAGCTAAGAACGGCATTGCCTGCATGCCTTTTATTCATGGACAGAGCGGCGATCTCGGGCACTTGGTCCATGGAGATTAATGGGCAACCACTTGGAAAAGAACAGTTCGATCCAATTGAAATCACCGATCACAATAATATCGCTTGTGATATCACGGAGTTGTTGCACAGCGGTCTCAACGAAATGGCGGTGATTGTGCAGGTAACGAAAGATGAGGATGGCATCGTGGATCCCTTGTATCTACAGGGAAGATTCGGCGTGGAGTTCCATCATGAAGGCATGGTTTCGCTTGTGCGGGAACCGGACACGGCCCTTTGCATCGGACCTGAACCGCAGCCGCTGTATCCCCATTTTGCCGGGGAAATGAGTTATAAACGCACGTTCTGGCTGGATGAGCCAGGTGAAGATATTACCTCGTTTGAACTGGAATTTAGCGATTGGCGTGTGCAGGATGTGGTGGAAGTGCGGGTAAACGGACATAGCCCGGGTGTAAGATGCTGGTCTCCGTATCGTTGGAAGGGAGAGACCTCCTGGTTGCGTCCGGGAGACAACGACATTGAAGTGCGGATTACCAACACATTGATCGGCCTGCTGGAAGGTACGTATTTTGATTCGGAACATCATCGATTACAGGATGCAGGTCATGTACCTGTTGAAGAATTGGGATAAAGGAGTGGAAGTAAGGAATGGGACATCGTATTCAGTTTGACCGCTATCCAGGTGGTGTGATGAGAGCGTTAACACTCAGTTATGACGATGGAGTGGTGCATGATCGCAGACTGGTGGAAATCTGTAATCGGTATGGTCTACGGGGAACCTTTAATCTGAACTCCGGTACCCTGGGTAACCCAGGCCGCATTGAGGCTGGGGAAGTCGCTGAACTTTATACGGGGCATGAAGTAGCTGTTCACACGGTTACTCACCCTACGCTGCCTTATGTTCCGAATGAACTATTGACCGAAGAGATTATCGAAGACCGAAAAGCATTGGAGCAGCTCGTCGGTTATCCGGTACGAGGCATGGCTTATCCCAACGGAGGGTATGACCGTGCGTTAAGTACCAAGCTGGAGTGGCTTGGCATCGATTATGCTCGTACCGTTGAATCACATGGCAGATACACGTTGCCAGACCGTCCCCTTGAATGGCACCCGACCTGTCATCATAACCATGATCTGGCGGGGCATGCCAAACGTTTTATCCAACATTCCAAAACAGGTACGCCACTATTACTCTACGTCTGGGGTCATAGTTATGAGTTCAATGACAACGACAACTGGGAGATCATCGAACAGTTTGGTGAGCAGATTGGCGGCAGGGACGATATCTGGTATGCCACGAACATCGAAGTGATTGCCTATTGGAAAGCGGTACAACGATTGGAGTGTTCAGCAGATCGCTCCATCATCCATAATCCGTCTGCCATCCCGGTTTGGTTCACCGCAGATCAACAGGTTGTTGAAGTGCAGGGCGGAGAGACATTGCGGCTAAGCGAACGAATCAAGGTATAAGGAAGGGAGCTGACGATCATTCGTTATTTTCATGAGAACGAGGCAATTGCAGGCAAGGTGTACGATTCAATTCCGGATATATTGACAACGGTGGCTCAGCGTTATATTGGCGATCATCCGAAACATTCATTTTTGTTCAGAGCCTATCATCAGGGAGGTTTTCGTAGACGTGGGGACTACCGCTACGACCTGAATCTGAATGAGAAATGCGTAGAGGCGCATGCAGGGCAATACGTGTATGTATGGGGCAAGTTATGGAGCGAGCAGAATGCAACGTTAAATACGGGCCTGAACTGTTATAGTCCGGTGACGATTTACGTGAACGGTGAAGAGGTATTCAAGTCTGAGTTGTTACAGGAGTTATTTCCCGAGCGAAGAACCCAGATTCCGATTTCCGTGAACTATGGCTGGAATGATGTATTGCTGTGTTTTGTCAAAACAGAAGTGGGATTCGGCGGTATCTACGGAACAGCCTCGTTTAAAAATTTCCCGCTGCACTTCCTCACTCCTGGGGCAGATCGTCAGGGTCAGGAGGGCTGGTTATATTCGGAACCCGTCGATGAACCTGTAGTATCTCTTCCTCGTGACGGCATGACGGAAGAAGAAACGGGTCTTACCTGGTATCCGCGCAGGGGCTGGACAGATGAGGAGCAGAGCGCAGGTTCTTTTGCCCGCATCTTTGGTACAGAAAAGCCCGCTGTTGCCTACGCATGGTCCAGATTGGATGTAACCTTGCCAGAACCAAAGCCAGTTATTTTACAAGGATGTCATGATGGAGCCTTGACTCTGTATGTGGATGGCACGGAAGTATACTCTGCTGGAAGCAGCGGTAATTTCCGCGTTGAACTTCCTCGCCGTTACGGTACATCCGATCTGGTGGCGAAAGGTGAAATTCAGGCAGTCGGCGGTTCATGGGGATTCACGTTGGAATATGTCGAGCGTTCGGATTCCAAAGGCTGGAGACTGAAATCGCCTCATCCGGTTGCGGGATGCTCTGACCCCTGGCTGTACACGGGTGTGTTTGCTCCCGGTGCTGAACCATCGCATGCCGACATCGTGCGAACAGATACCGTATTTGATGATGGCGCACAAGGTGTGTATTGGCGGGTAGATCTTCCCGACACCCATGTTCGTCCTTACCTGGAAAATACACATTACGGAAAGTGGAATTATCCGCTTGGCGTTACCCTGCTTGGACTGCTACAGACGGGACAGGAATTGGGACGGGATGATTACATTCAGTATGTGCGGCAACATATTGAACTGAGTACTTCATTTGATCGCTATGGTCTGTGGGATCGGGAAGGGTACGGTGCGGCAGGGATTAATAATCAGCTGTCTGCCATCGACAGTTTGGATGATTGCGGTTCGTTTGGATCTACACTGCTCGTTGCGATGGAGTTGGGCGATATTCGTGGGGGAAGAGATACTGCGGATCGGATTGCGGGTTACATTACGGATGAGCAGGAACGTTTGGAGGATGGTGCCTTTTACCGGGTTCGCGGCAGTGGGGAGATGCGTCAGGAGACGATGTGGTGTGATGACTTGTACATGAGTACACCTTTTCTGATGCGTTATGGTCAATTGACAGGAGATGCGACGTACTGGGATGATGCGGTCAATCAGTTCCTGATGTTCCGTAAATACCTCTACCTTCCCGATCAACAGATCATGTCCCATGTGTATGATTTTGTACGTGGTCGGGCGACAGGTATTCCGTGGGGAAGGGGTAACGGCTGGGTGCTCTTCTCCTTAACCGAATTGTTATCCATCCTGCCGCATGATCATGTGAAACGGTCGGAACTGCTAACTTTCTATCGTGATTTAAGTGAAGGTTATTTGGCGTTGCAAGGGGAAAATGGGCTTTGGCATCAGGTGCTGAACCGCCCGGATTCATATGAAGAAACCTCCTGCACATCGATGTTCATCTACGCTTATGCCCGTGGTATTCGGGAAGGCTGGCTGGAACAGCCAGAGCCCTATCTGGAGGCAGTGTGCAAAGGATGGGAAGGCATGACACGTTTGTCGATTGACTATAAAGGTAATATATACGGGGTATGCCGAGGTTCCGGATACTCGTTTACCGCCTTGTATTATCGCGATGATCTGGGATGGAATCTGAACGATACCCATGGGATCGGCATTGTGCTCTTGGCAGGCATTGAAGTGTATAAAATGAACCAGCAGCTCCGTAAGGCGTCTATCGATTCTTCGGTTACAGCCTTGCAGCGCTGATGTTTGACACAACGAAACGAATGTATGTGGATAGCTTCTATAGGTTGATAAGCAGTTAAAGAAAGCGGCAAAGCCCCCGGGCTTGTCGCTTTTAGTTTGTTTCCAATTTCGAAACTGATCTGCATAATAGCAATGATAAATACACTTACCTTCACCCAATAATATGAATAACTCCATCATTAGTTCGGATCAAAATAATTCCAGCTGTTCCGGTCCTTCTTCCTTCTCCGGTTCAGTACGGTCAGGAAAAGGCTTCACTGGCAGATCCAGCAGGTCCATCATCATCTGGGCATTCGCCGCTGCATCGCCACCGGAGTTGTTATTAAAAATAACATAGACATCCTTGCTCTGCTCCTGCAATTGCTCCAGATACCCTTTCCATTCCAACAATTCTTCCTTGTTGTAACGGTATAAATAACGGGTCTCGCGCCAATTAGGCGCACCATTCTGATGCCACCCGGACACATTACGTCCGTGCATGCGAACCAGTGTCATCTCGGAATCCGTCGCCTGTGGCACGATGGGGATAGAACCTAGACCTGCCTGAGGTTCGTCACAGACGCTGTGAATCCAGCCTTGCTCTTTCAGGAACGAAAGCGTCCGCTCGCGCATGTCACCTTCATACCAGCTACGATGACGGAATTCCAGGGCACACGTAATACCCTCCATTCTCAGTTTCACTTCACGAAGCTCTTTCACGTTGTCTTTATTGCACTCAAACCAAGGCGGATATTGAAACAAGGCTGCCTGCATCTTGCCGGCTTCAATGACCGGTTCCAGTGATTCCCGAAAAGCCTTATACATCTCCGACGTGCTGGTGAAGTATGGTTTGCCTCGCAGATGTCCGGTCATTCCCTGATAGGCTTTGATGATAAAAGCAAAGGATTCGGGCGTCTCTGCAGCCCACCGTGCCATTCGATCCCGCGGCTGAACGGCGTAGAAAGAACTATCCACCTCCACGGTGGAGAAGTACTGTCCGTATAGACTGAGCTTGTCTTTGGCTTTGGTACGGTTTGGATAGAGATCTTCCTGATTCCCTCCATCCGGTAAGTCCGATGCGAATCATCAGAACACCTCCTGTTGCTTTTTGAACAACCTCTTATAATTAACCGATTTGCAGGCATATGTCTAACATTATATCGTGTGCATTTTGGCTCTTCAATGTTGGAGCAGCTTTATAATTGATTTTATGAATACGGCATTGATGTCCATGAATTGATAAATTAATTTGTATAAACGATAATATAATAATACCTTTCAATTATAAGGAGGATACTTAGAGTGGATCATGTTGATAACCAAATCCTTTTACACCTTCAAAATCAAGCTAGGATTTCCATGACTGAACTCGGTAGATTGGTGGGGCTATCCCAACCTGCTGTAACGGAAAGAGTCAAACGGATGGAGGAAAAGGGAATTATTCAGGAATATCGCACAATCATATCTCCGCAAAAAACCGGAAAAAATGTTGCCGCCTATTTCCTGTTTAGTACTAGAAACTGTAATGTTTTTCTCGATTTTGTTCGGTCGTCACCCTTTGTTGTCGAGTGTCATCGTATGAGCGGAGAACACAATTTTTTAATGAAAGTCATTGCCGACTCTACATACGCACTTGAAGAGTTCGGCAATGACTGTGATAAGTATGGAACGTATACGATTCTAATTGTTATGTCTTCACCCATTGATTATAAACCCATCATTCCATCTCTCGAAGAGTTGAAAAATGAATCTATCCACTCTTTGTTGTGAATCCATGTTCTTTCGCTTTCCATACTACGAGTAGCGCAATGAGTACGAGAATAAGCATAACCCATGGAAATGAGAGGACATCAACTGTTACAAGAAGGGCCGCACCAATTAACCCGCCAGCGCTTACAGCCAAATTCCATGCTGTTACCAGCATAGACTGAGCCACGTCCACATTATCACCAGAAGCTTCAGCTACAGCCGTTTGAAGCAGTGAAGCGGCTCCGCCAAAAGTCAGCCCCCACAATGCAGCAGCCAAAAAGATCCCTACTGGCTGACTGCTACTTATCCCAAACATCATAGATGCTAGAGCGAAACCCGCAAGGCTGCATAGAATCAATGGACGAAGCATGCGGTCAATCCATATTCCTGTAATCCAGAGCCCCACAACCGATGCAATACCAAAAACAAATAGTATAATGTCAACACGTTGAACAAGCCCAACTTGAGCGAGGTAAGGCGTAATATATGTGTATAGAATATTGTGAGCTAGTACCCATATTAGTACGACAAACAAGATAGGGCGAATCCCCGGTTTAACGAAAACTTTATGAAGGGGAAGTCTCTTATTCGTTGATTGACCAGCAAAGTCTGGAACTTTTAAGAGTATCCAAACGATTAACAAGACAGTAAACACTGACATGATTCCAAAAACTGTACGCCAGCCTACAAGAGTGCCGAGTATTGTTCCCGCGGGAACACCAAGCGCCATAGCCAAAGGTGTACCTATTCCTGCTACCGCCATAGCTCGACCTTTGAGCGAATCAGGCACCATGCGGCTAGCATAACCTGCTAACATTCCCCACAAAACACCTCCGGCTGCACCTGCCAAGAATCGGGCAACAAGAGTTATTGTGTAACTGGAAGATAGAGCTGTAACACTGTTAAACAAGAAAAAACAAATCAAGCTTAGCAACAACAGTGGCCGCCTCCGCCAACCGCGTGTAGCTGTAGTTAGTGGAATTGCTGCCAAGACAGAGCCAAGGGCATACAACGTTATGAATTGCCCAGCTAATGCCTCTGAGATTCCAAGTCCTTCGCTTATCTGTGGCAATAAACCAGCCGGAATAATTTCAGTTAAGAGACTTATAAATCCAGCTAAGGCAAGCGGAATTAGCCCTACCCATGGGAGGCGGACAGAAGATGCAGCATCCGCAGTGTTACTATGTGTGGTTTTAAGTTTTTTCAATTTATGCCCTCTCCTTTTGAAAATCTTGTACTTACAAAAATATTGCTCAATTGGCATATATAAGCTTATCAAATCAAATAGCAACCTTACATAATCGAATTAAAGTAAATGTATTTTTAAACCTATATATTATATTTATAATGAGGATATTTCCTTTGATTTTAATGTAAGCGTTGTTGCCACTTAAAAATTCATGAATCAGATCCATAACAGATTAACTGTTACAGACAATATTTGAGACTTATAAATAGATACCTCTACAGATTATGTTAAACAACCTCTCTAAGAAGGGAAAACTTCTATTCCTCGAATTTTTTTGATTATGTATTTAAAATTAATGAACAGAATACGATTCGAAATAAGCTATAAGTTAATTGAAATAAAGATAGGAAAAGAAGGTAGTCCAGAATAAAATTCTGGCTACCTTCTTTATTCAAACGGTTCTTTCTATTAAATCTGGGTTTTTATTAACGTTGATTTGTGTAAATATTATTCATTTATGTACATGTTTTAAGTGCTCAAGGTTAATTATGTACATTTTAATAATGTTGTACATTCAATAAACAGAGTATTCCCTCGTGTGCATTTTGGCTCTTCAATGTTGGAAACTTACTGGGATTTTTTGAGTTTGCAGAATAAAGACGTTACAATACATTAAAGCTAGGGGAAATGATCAGGCTTGTACAACAGTGACTATAGATAGAGAGCCAGTGACCAAGTGGAGGGCGAGAATGGATGACGGAATGGTATGAAAAGAGTTTTGGAGAAGATTATCTGCTCGTATACAAGCACCGGGATGTGCAGGGTGCCCATCAGGAAGTACATAAAATGATTAATTGGTTGAAGCTTGAGCCCAATTCTGAAGTATTGGATCTATGCTGCGGTATGGGACGGCACTCCATGGCACTTGCTGACGCAGGATTGCGAGTGACCGGAGTTGATCTGTCCGATGTGCTTCTACGTGAAGCGCGCCTAATGGACACTGAACACCGAGTATCTTGGTGTCATGCGGACATGCGTGAACTCCCGCTGAAAGGTGGTTTTGACGCTGTAGTTAATCTGTTCACATCGTTTGGTTACTTCCTGGAGGACGGAGAACAACTGAAAGTATTACGTGCCATTCATCGCATGCTTCGCCCGGGTGGCAGCTATATTATTGATTTTATGAATACGGCTTATGTAACTCGTCATCTGGTGCAACACTCCGTTCGAGAGGATGAAGGACAGCGTATTGAGGAGTATCGCAAGATTGAGGAAGGGTTTGTGCAAAAGGAAATTCGCATTACGGATACCACATCCGGACATGAACCGCGGGTATATCAGGAACGTGTGAAGTTGTACACACGGGAACAACTGAGTCAGATGTTAAGTGCCGCCGGACTCCGGGTAGATCAGGTACATGGCGGCTATGACGAAGAGAAATATGACGAGCAGACTTCTCCGCGCATGATTTTTGTTGGTCGTCGTCCTGTGGAGTGAACAGAGACAGTCTGGAAGGGGGATAACATGAAGCGCACAGAAGAGATGCCCATGACAGAGGGCATGCACCGGGTCAAGATCAGCATGTCGTTTCCCTTACGATGGGTGAACAGTTATGTGTTTTCAGAACCGGATGGGAAGATAACTATTATAGATCCGGGACCGCGTAATTCGGAAACAGAACAGGAGTGGAGTGAAGCGCTATCAGATCTCGGCCTGACCTTTAGCGATATTCGTCAAATTGTACTCACCCACCATCACCCCGATCATCTTGGGTTGTCGGGTTGGATGCAAAAGATGACGGGGGCACCCGTTCGAATGTCCACACGCTCCCGCCAAGAGGCCGACTATATGTGGGGACCTGATTCACGTATTAATACATTATTACCTGATTATTATGGAAGCCACGGAATGCCGGATGACAAGACTGAGCAGATACATGAACATATGAAGGCATTTACTTCGCAGATCACACCACTTCCGAAGGTGACACCCATTGAAGATGGCGAGTGGCTTAATATGGGCGGGAAACGTTGGGTTGCTGTGGAGACGGGGGGACATGCCCCAGGCCATTTATCCTTTTATGCGCCGGAGTCCATGGAGATTCTGTGCGGAGATGCAGTTTTGCCACAGATTTCACCGAATATTAGTCTGCAACCCGGCAGTGACCCTCAGCCATTATTGTCTTATATGGAAGGATTGCAACGTCTCGGGGGGCTAAATGTCAAACAGGCGTATCCAGGGCATCGGAATCCTTTTGCCCAGTTCAACGAACGGACAGTTCAATTGCTGGCTCATCACGAGGAACGCCTTCAGAAGATGACGGAGCGAATTCAGGAGTCATCGGCGAATGCGTATGACATCTGTGTGCACATGTTTGGCAATCGGCTAGGTACCCATCAACTGCGGTTTGCCATGAGTGAGACGTTAGCCCATTTGCAGGAGTTAATTCGACGCGAACTAGTGAAGCAAGAGCAGCAACCGGATGGCACGTTCTATTTTCGATTTTAACGGAATGATGATATCGATGTGAAATGATAATACGATTCTATATAGAGGCTCGGGACAGGAAATTCACCTGTTCTGGGCCTTTTTAGCCTCTCTTAACGGTTCATTCATCTATTTTTAAGCCAGCGCGCCTATGATACATCTATGAACTTCGCTAGGGCGTGTCTTAAGACACACCCTAAAGAAAGCAGGGAAGAGCGATGACCAGAAGAAAACGGAATCAATGGAGAAAATGGCAAGCTTCAGCGGCAGCAACGTTGACTGTGGCTGCACTTTTTCAATATGTAAGAACTTCGGATGCCTTTGATGTGGCCTATACAGCAGCAAATGGCACAGATACAAGCGTTACTGCTTCAAGCCAAGTGGATACGCATGATGATGTGATGGATGAATGGATCAACACTACAACGGACAGCAACAACTGGAACACGCAGGACAATGACAATAATGATAGTCAATATAATGGAACATCCGATAGCACACAAGCAGCTCGGCCAGATCAGAGCTCGAGTAACGAGGGGAATTATTCAGATTCTCAGCGTATCGGGCAAAATAACCAGGGTACAGACTCCGGATACAGCAGTGGCAACTATCAGTCACGTACAGGTGCATCATGAGCCGCACGGAGCAAGTTGCTCGTCCGCTCCGATTTCAATTCCGTGCGATGAACACGGATGTTGAAGTGCAACTGTCAGCTGGGCGGGAAGAAGCTGAACATGCAGCAACCGTGGTGAAGAATTGGTTTGAGACGCAGGAGCAGCGCTTCAGCCGATTTGTTGCAGACAGTGAACTGAATCGTTTGAATGCTTCAACCGGATGGATGCCCATCTCCGCTGCGATGGATGAAGTTTTGAGTTTGGCCTATGGATATATTGGCCTGACCGAAGGGATTTTTCAACCGGGTATCTCGCAGGCTCTTCAGGCTTCGGGATATGATCTAAGCTTCGAGAAGGTGCAGCAACGACAATTGAAACGTCCATTAATTGAACGTGTATTGCGAACGAGAACACCTGAATCATCAGGCTGGATGGAAGATCGATATGACCACAGCCGTCCGAGCTGGATTCAGCGGGAAGGTAGCCGGATGGTTCATCTGGACCCCGGAGCTGAGTTGGACTTAGGAGGCATTGTTAAGGGCTGGGCAGTAGAGCGTATCGCAGACTGGTTGCAGCGAACATTGCATATTCCAGCGGGTTTGATTAACGCGGGTGGAGATATTCAAGTATGGGGTTCACCAGACCATTCCCAATGGACCTTGCAAGTAGCAGATCCTTTGCAGAATCAGGGTGCTATGTCGGGAGCGATCCGTTTACAGCGAGGAGCTGTTGCCACTTCGGGTATTTCCCGCAGACAATGGAAGAATACGGATGGAAGCTTTGCACACCACCTCATTGACCCCCGGACGATGGAGCCGGCAGATACGGACGTATTGCAGTGTACCGTTCTGGGACAGCATGCTTCGCAATGCGAGATCATTGCCAAGACGGTATGCATTCTGGGGAGTGCCGAGGCGGTGGGCTGGTTAAACCGACATTACGATCGGCATGACGTCCTGTGGATGACACGGGATGGGAGTAATTATTTTAGAGGGAATACGGATACGCTCGCTGAGCACTGGCCCGGTTTTGATCCGGATCATCGCTTCAGTCTATTATAAACGAGGACAAGTCTAACAGATATGGGGGAGCCGGTTATGGCACAATGGATTGTAGATTACCTGCCAACGTGGAATATCATTCGAATTAGTGGAATTGCTGCTTATGTGCTGCTCTTTGCCGGAGTATTTCTGGGCATTGCGCAAGGGATGCCTCTGGCCAAAGGCAAACCAAAAGCAGACATGTTCAAATGGCATACCCGAACGACCTGGCTCGCCTTCGGACTTGGACTCGTGCACGCATTAACGTTATATATTGATCATTACAGCCCATTTAGCTGGGGAGAACTTCTGATTCCTTTTACCGCCTCCGTGCATCCGATCGGCAGTGGTCTGGGAACGTTAGCCTTCTACGGATTAGTGATTGTCCTGTTATCCAGTGATCTGCGGAACAAGCTGGGCCGTAAATGGTGGTTCATGTTCCACATGTTGTCCTATCCAGTGTTCATTGGTCTGCTGGTTCACGGCATGGTTACCGGAACGGATTCTGGCAACATCATCATGCGGATGATATATGTATTTACCGGACTCAGCATTCTCGGTATAACCGTGCTACGTGGCATGTTACGAGAGCGTAAAGGCCCGGAAATCACGATTGGACCGAAACGTGCAACATCTGGTTCACCTTCCGAGCAGAATTGGGTTGAAGGTTTTGGTTTGGTGGGAACGGTACGACCTAAACATCTGAAATAATAAAATGTGGATTATCCAATATGTATCGTTACACATGCAAAAAAGCGGCCATCAGGCCGCTTTTTCCATGAACAGTTATTTTATTGAACAGTCATTTCACGAAGCATCCATACACATGTCCAATGTTCCACATGGCTTCAGATATAAAACGAGTTACGCATTATACAGCGTCATCACTAACAGGTTTTTCTCCCAGTGCTTCTTCAAGCTCGGATTGTTTGCGATGGGCGATCCGACTGCTCGCTGCTGATGCAATCGCACCGACAATATCATCGAAGAACGTGTGGACAGGGCCCAGGCTCTTGTCATTCAGTCGTTCAAGCACCCCTGGTTTCAGCTTGTCCACATAACCATAATTCGTAAATCCAATACTGCCATATACATTGACGATGGAGAATGCCAAAATCTCATCCACGCCATACAATCCTTCATCGTTCTCAATCATCTCCTGCAAAGGAGATATGAGTTGCCCCTGTTCTGCCAGAATATCAAGCTGAATTCCGGTCAGAACAGCATTCTGTACCTCACGTTTACGGAGAACCATCTCCACATTTTCGATACATTCTTCCATCGTAAGACCTGGATAATATTTTTGCTGCAATAACATGACCAGCTCTGCGATCTCAGGGATCGTGACGCCCCGCTTATGCAGCCATTCCCTTGTGGCCTCCGCCACCTTGCGGCTATTCAGGCTGTAAGGGATTTTTTCTTGCTCAGGATGTTCCATGGGCGATTCCTCCTCTGAAGTTAGCAATGTCCCTACTCTTGCTTCCTAATACGTTATTAACCTGGTTTACGTTTCTTTAAGATAATAAAATTATAAGTTTCAGTGAAGTGGAACAATTCGATTACCACATGGAAAATTTCAGTTAAACACGGTCTGTCTTCCGTGAAAGTGCGTTGATAGACATTTTTCTTATTATCTTTTAGTTATTTTTTGGACAAAGGCTCGTATACATGGTAGTACAAACTGTAAAAATGATGAGGGGGAACGTGATCATGAGAAAGATCCATTCTTTGCGTACGGTATCGGCAGCAGCGCTGCTGAGTATTCCTATGGTATTGTCAGGCTGCGGCATGTTTGGAGCACAGTCTTCCGAAGCTGTTGATCCACCACCGCCCATCCAGGAAGCAGCTATGATTCAAGCGGCCGAAGGGAATGGAGCACTCGCAATGCTCCCGTTAACGACGGTATATCTGCAAGACCAGCAGGGGCTGCTCGCTCCGGTATCCCTGACACTTCCTTCTGGAACAGACGCAAGCAGTCCAAAGACAGCTCTGGATACACTTGTCACAGGCGGGGCCTATGCGGGTATGCTGCCTGAAGGATTCCAGGGCGTTCTCCCGCAGGGAACGGTTGTGCAGAATGTAACGATTCACACGGATGACAAGCTGGCGGTTGTTGAGTTCTCGGGTAATTTTGCCAAGTATGATGCAAAGGAAGAACGGAAAATGCTAGAAGCTGTCACGTGGACATTGACGGGAACGCCTGATGTGGAGAATGTGCAGATCTGGGTGGATGGCAAAAAGTTAACGCAAATGCCGGTGAACAGCACGCCGTTGCCTGAACCGCTGAATCGGGCTGTGGGAATCAATCTGGATCTGGGTGATACGTTTGTGACGAATAGCAGCCCGGTCACGGTCTATTTCTCCGCTGCTTCACCAGCAGGCATCCAATATTATGTTCCGGTGACACGTCTGGTTACACCTGGTGAAGATCGGGTGCAGGCAGCATTGAACGAACTCATCAAAGGACCTGACAAAGGTGGAGAACTGGAAGAGGTCATGACAGGCGGAACGGAGCTGCAATCGGTCAAAACGGCAGAGGATGGCACGGTAACGGTTGCCTTGAAAGATGATATGTTTGCCGAAGGGGATATCGTGCCAAGCGAGCTGTTACAGTCTGTCGTATTAACCACTGCGGAGAATACAGCCAGCAAGGATGCCAAAGTACAGATCGAGTGGAACGGCCAAAAAACGGTCATGGGTGACGACAACAGGGATTACAGTGCGCCGGTTTCCAAGCCTGAATATATCAACGAAATTCCGATTTAATGACCAAGGAATGCTTAAGGATGCTTTTAACCGAACTCTTTGGTAAAATATAAGGGATTAGTAAAAATACGTGTTCAAAAAGATCGGTTTTCAGTACCGAGAAGATGGGATGAAGCTAGAAATGGAGTAGCGGAGCGTAGGCAAACTACGTGAGCAACGGACATTTCGGCTGAATTCCATATTCGATGCTGATGATGCCTTAAGGCATTTTTCGTAATCAAAAGCGAGCTTTTTGAACAATCTCTAAAAGTGTGAATAAGTTCAACATTACAGGATGCTTAAGTCGTAGGAGGCAGAAAATATGAGATCAAACGGACGAACCAGCGAACAGCTGCGCGCGCTGAATTTAACAGTGAACACGAATAAATACGCCGAGGGCTCTGTACTGATTGAAGTTGGAGATACAAAGGTGATCTGTACAGCTACAGTAGAGGAACGTGTACCACCCTTTATGAAAGGGCAGGGTAAAGGCTGGGTAACAGCTGAATATTCCATGTTGCCACGTGCAACACATACCCGGAACCAACGTGAAGCCAATCGTGGCAAATTAACTGGACGCACCATGGAAATCCAGCGTCTGATTGGTCGGGCACTGCGCTCGGTAGTTAATCTGCAGGCTCTTGGTGAGCGTACGATTACCTTGGACTGTGATGTTATTCAAGCTGACGGAGGCACACGCACAACGTCCATTACCGGTGCGTTTGTAGCGCTGGCGCTTGCCGTGAACAAGATCTCCCAACAGCACAAACTGCAAGTGTTCCCGATTACGGATTTCATTGCCGCAGTAAGTGTGGGTGTTGTGGGTGAACAGCCTGTACTGGATCTGAACTATGATGAAGATTCCAAAGCCAAGGTAGACATGAACCTGGTGATGACAGGTGGCGGTAAATACGTCGAGCTTCAGGGAACAGGTGAGGAAGCACCATTTGATCGCCGTGAGCTGAACGCCATGTTGGAACTGGGCGAACAGGGAATTCTGGAAATGATCGAGCGTCAAAAAGAAGTGCTTGGACCGATTGCGCTCAAGATCGGCGCGCGTGGATTAGGGGAAGCCTAAGATGAGTTTGGACAGCCCAATCCTCATTGTTGCAACCCGCAATGCGGGTAAAGTCCGTGAATTCGCTCATGCTTTCGCACCGCTTGACAAAGAGGTTAAGAGCATGTTTGACTATCCGGAGCTACCGGATGTGGTAGAAGATGGCGTAACGTTTGCGGAGAATGCCTGGAAGAAAGCCAAAGCGGTTGGTGATGCGCTTGGTTTGCCCGTTCTGGCAGATGATTCAGGTTTATGTGTAGACCTGTTGGATGGTGAGCCAGGGGTATATTCAGCGAGATATGCAGGTGAAGGAGCAACGGATGCACAGAATAATGCGAAGTTGCTGGAGACGCTGGAATCGTTGAAATCCGGTGAGGACACCGAGCAGCCGCTACTAAGTCCGGCTCGTTTCGTTTGTGCGCTGGTCCTGTACGATCCAACAACAGGTGATAAGTATGAATCAGAAGGCACTGCGGAAGGCTGGATTACGGCTCAAGCTGCAGGTGCTGGCGGTTTTGGATATGACCCACTCTTCTATGTACCTGAATACGAGATGACGATGGCAGAGCTGACGCTTGAGCAAAAGCAAGCGATTAGTCACCGTGGTCATGCGCTGAGAGCGCTTGTATCCAGACTTGAAGGCTAAGACTAAATGAAACATCTTGATTTAACTTCATGATATGTGAACATCAAAGCGTTAATGGAAGGACAGAAGCATTCCGATGGGATGCTTCATCCGCCATTAACGCTTTTTCTATGAATTGAAGTGTTTGATCGGGTTTGGTGAGGGTCCATCCATATACCTAATTGAAGATAGCTATTTCTGCGACTATACATCAGAACATATGTTCTTGTACCTACATGAGAAATGGTTTACATTGCACGATTGGGAATCTCATTGGGACTGGAGTTGGAAGAAGTTGCAAGCCTTGTGTGGTATGGGTTAACATTCAAACTAACGAATCACATATGAACCTTAAACGGAGGGATCTACTCATGCAAGAAGTGAAGCTTGTTGTATCTTACGATGATTATGAGGACGGCATTCGTATGGAAAAGTTAATTAAGGAACTGGCAGCTAAACCGGAGGCTAGCTCATTGGAAAGTCTGGTCATCGGAGATTGGGGACAGGCTTATGAAAATTCGCCTGATGAGTTCATAGGTACGCTCGTCGAGTCTGCTCCAAGCTTTCCGTCATTGAAGAAACTGTTCATCGGAGATATGGGATTCGAAGAATGTGAAGTATCGTGGATTATCCAGACAAATCTCACACCACTGTTAGGTGCTTTTCCAGAATTAAAATCATTCTCTGTAATGGGCAGTAGCGGCCTCAGTCTGGAACCACTCCAGCATGCCAAGCTTGAAGAATTAATTATTATTTGTGGTGGTCTCCCGAGAGAAGTGTTATCTTCAATCACCCATGCCAAGTTGCCTGAATTGCGTAAACTGGAACTGTACCTGGGTGTGGATAATTATGGTTTCAATGGATCACTTGAAGATGTACTCCCTTTGTTAGAAAAAGGATTATTTCCAAAGCTGGTTTACTTGGGTCTGAAAGACAGTGAAATTCAGGATGAGATTGCCAAAGCAGCAGCTGAAGCACCTATTCTGGATCAACTTGAAGTACTGGATCTATCGCAAGGAACGTTGTCCGATGAAGGGGCTGAGGCGTTGCTTGCCAGTGACAAGATCAAGAAACTGAAACATCTTGATCTGAGTTACCATTACATGACCAATGAAATGATCAGTCGCTGGAACCGATCGGGTATATCTGTAGATGTTAGCGACCAGCAACAGAGTGATGAGGATGACTGGCGCTATCCATCGTTAACGGAATAGTCGATGTCAGGTGTAAAGGAAATGAATGAGAGTTTGCATCAACCAATAGATGTACCTGATCTAACGCAAGATCAGCCTTTTTTATTGATCGGAAACCCTGATAACCGACGAACACAAGGGCTGCAAGAGGCTAGGCATAGATTGGGTTTGAAACCTGCGGTTGTACTGCCATATGCTCAATTGCTGCAGAATTGGAGACACGGACGAACCATCGCTGATACAGTAGATTTCAATCTGCCTGTACCCCTGATTCGAATAGATGCTCCTGGAGAGGATTGGGAAGTGGAACGTGACTTACTGTTCCTTGGGGATATGGACGATACGTCAACATTAACGGGTGGAATGGGTACAGAAGCATTTCCCGCAGAACAGGCACTTGCGCTGGAACAGGAGTGGGGAAGAATATACGCTCCCGCCCAGTGGTTTCGTGGCTGGAAAGCATGTTTGGATCGAATCGGCCGTGAGTCTCGGGAAATATGGCCTGAAGTCCGATTCTTGAATGATCCCGCCGATATCCAATTGATGTTTGACAAGAGAACATGTCAGCAGCATCTATCTTCACATGGAGTTGATGTACCTCCGGCGCTGCAATTTTCGCAGCCAATCCGTAATTATATGGACTTGCGTAGCTCAATGAAGGCTGCCGAGATGCATCGTGTGTTTGTGAAGCTTGCGTGCGGCTCCGGGGCTTCAGGAGTTGTTGCCTATCAAGTCAATCCTCGAACGGGTGATGAAATCGCTGTAACAACGATGGGGATGGAACAGAGACAGGGCAAGACGATTTTCTTCAATGAAGGACGTCTACGCAAGTATACCCGCAGTGAAGAGATTGCTACGCTGATGAACTGGTTATGTGCAGAAGGTGCACAGATTGAACGATGGATGCCAAAAGCCACGCTTGATCAGCGGGCCTATGATATTCGCCAACTGGTTGCAGGTGGACAGGCAGGTCACGCGATTATGCGGCTGAGCCGTACCCCGATTACCAATCTGCATCTGCGCAATGAGCGTATGCTGCCTGCTGAAGCAGGCCTGGATGAACAGCGGATGTCGCTGGTACGGTTGGCAGCGCAAGCAGCCATGTCTGCATTTCCCAACTCGTGGTCAGCCGGGATTGATGTGATGCTTACTAGTGGTTCGAATCCGCGTGCCTATGTGCTGGATGTGAATCCATTTGGAGATCTGTTATACAGGGTTGAGCATCATGGCCTCGGAACCTATGAGTGGGAAATGGAACTTTTACGAAAGGAGGAGCCTATTCAACATGCCTGATATGAACACCATTGTGGGCTCCCATGATCTGTTAATGATTACGCTGGATACGTTACGCTATGACGTAGCCAAGCTGGAAGAGGAGAATTGTCCTAATCTGTGTGGTTCGGGTCCGTGGGAGAAGCGTCATACCCCAGGCAGTTTTACATATGCGGCACACCATGCTTTTTTTGGTGGTTTTATGCCGACTCCTGCCAATACAGATAAGGCATCTCATGTAAGGCTATTTCATTCCCGGAATACCGGACTCAAAACACATCCGCACACCTGGCTGTTTGATACACCGGATATCGTATCCGGGTTCGCAGCTGAAGGTTACCGTACCATCTGTATTGGCGGCGTCATCTTTTTTACGAAAAAAAATCCGCTTGCAAAAGTATTGCCCGGTTATTTCCAACAGAGCTACTGGAGAATGAACTTTGGGGTAACCAACCCCAAATCAACAGAGCATCAGGTACAGCATGCATTAAAGTTGCTTGAACAGACAGCGTCGGATGAAAAGATATTTATGTTTTTGAACGTGTCTGCCATTCATGGACCCAATCGTTACTTTGTAGAAGGAGCGAAGGAGGACTCGGTGGAGACTCAACGTGCTGCACTTCGATATGTAGATGAGGCTCTTGGACCATTGTTTGAGGCGATGAGGAAACGCGCCCGGCCTGCGTATTGCCTGGCTTTTTCCGATCATGGTACAGCTTACGGTGAAGACGGGTATCAAGGACACCGGCTTGCACATGATGTCGTCTGGACGGTGCCTTACCGTGAATTTTTAGTATAGAATGTATTGATCTTATGAGGACAACAACCGGAGACAGGAGGAAACCGATGGAGAAACATATACAACATACAACAACAGGCCATTCCACACAGTCCGGATCCAATATAGCTACAAGTCTCAGTGAAGTACTGGCATTCCCTTATCGTTCTTACTTATACTCGTACCCACACAAGACCGCCTATCGGGAGCTTGATCCACCACTGCCACTAGGGCCACTGTGGGAACGAGAGAATACCGATACGTATTTTTTATATATGCATATTCCCTTTTGTGCTGCTCGTTGCGGATTCTGTAATCTGTTCACACTGCCGGATCGACGGGATGATACGCATGAACGCTATGTAGATGCGCTGGAACGTCAGGCGAAGCAGTGGGCACCCATTACATCTCGAAGACCGTATTCGCGGTTCGCGATTGGTGGGGGAACGCCTACATTATTAAATGAGGTTCAGTTGAATCGTCTGTTTGATATTGCTGAACATGTGATGGGGCTGGACCCTGCGCAAGCATCGATTTCGGTGGAAACGTCGCCGGATACCGTTACGGAAGCCAAGCTGGCCATCATGAAGGAACGAAGTGTGGATCGTGTCAGTATGGGCATCCAGAGTTTTATTGAAGCTGAAGCATCTGCCATCTATCGTCCACAAAAACCGCAGGAAGTTGAACGAGCGCTTGAGAAGCTTACTCGGTATGATTTCCCATTGTTAAATCTGGATCTGATCTATGGTTTGCCGGGTCAAACGGTGGAATCGTGGATATATTCACTGGAAAGAGTTCTGGCCTACGAACCGGGCGAAATCTTCATCTATCCCTTGTATACACGGGAAAATACAATCGTGAAACCTGATGATATTCGACGTCAGGGACCTGATATTCGGATGGAACTGTATAAAGCTGCACGTGAGACTTTAAAAAGTAAAGGTTATGTGCAATATTCCATGCGCAGATTTGCCAAAGAACAGTCGTCCTCGAAAGCACTTCTGCCATACAGCTGTCAGGAGGAAGGCATGGTTGGTCTGGGGTGTGGCGCACGCTCTTATACGAGTGAAGTACATTATGCTTCCAAGTATGGCGTGAGTTACAAGGCCACACAGAGCATCATTGCCGATTATGTGGCAACCGAGCGCTACGATGTGGCGGATTATGGCATCGTGTTAAGCCGTGAGGAACAGAGACGTCGCTTTATTCTGAAAGCCTTGCTGCATCGGGAGGGATTGACGTTGTCTGACTACCAACAACGCTTTGGTACCGATGTGATGTCCGACTATGTCTGGTTGGCTGAACTGTTGACAGAGGGCATGGCGGAGTTGGAGAGTGATGAGGACAAGCAGGTGCTGCGTCTGACAGAAGAAGGACTGGGTTACTCCGATGCGATTGGAGATTGGCTTATATCTGCCGAAATTCGTGAACAGATGGAAGGGTTTGTTTTCTCATGAGAGCGACTTTGTATTATCGGGGGAAGTTGTCTTCCTGTAATTACGACTGTCCATACTGCCCTTTTAGCAAAACCGTGGATTCCAAAGAGACGTTGGAAGTGGATGAACAACAATTGCGTCAATTTGTGAATTGGGTCAGGGAGCAAGAGAGTGCTGGGCATCAATTTTCGATTTTCTTCAATCCCTATGGTGAAGCTTTGGTGCGTCGGTGGTACCGGGAAGCGATGGTTGAGCTGTCACATATGCCACATGTGGATAAGGTTGCAATTCAAACCAACCTGTCCGTCAAACTGGATTGGGCGAGGGAGTTGGATGCGAATAAAGCGGCCTTTTGGGCGACGTATCATCCTCGTGAGACAAAAGAGGCTTCTTTTGTTAAACAATGTCTGACCTTGCGTCAGATGGGACTTGCTTTTAGTGTCGGTACTGTCGGACTCCGTAGTGCTTTCCCCGCAATTGAGTCCATGAGACAGGCTTTGCCGGATGATGTGTATATGTGGGTTAATGCCTTCAAAGATCGGCCCAAGTATTACACGCCGGAAGAGATTCAGTTTTTACGTGGGCTTGATCCGCTTTTTGAAGGTAATCTGCAGGATTATGAGAGCTTGGGCAAACGATGTGCTGCCGGTTCGGAAGTATTTTATATACAGGGGTCCGGGCATGTGAAGAGATGTTACAAGGATCGACGAATCATTGGACATCTATATCGCGATGGTTTGCAGGCTTTGTCTGAGGATCGGCCCTGTCGCATGAAAAAATGTGGCTGTTACATCGGTTATATCCATATGGAGGATTCCCCGTTCAGGGAAACGTTTGGCAGCGGGCTGCTTGAACGTAATCCGGTATTGATTCGTTGACCGGCATTTCATATTTAGCTATTCCACTGGGGAGCTGGAATATGTTTATCCGTTTCTAAACCACATATCAGCGTAACTTCAAACGCATCTTTTAGTATAGGCAGGATCAGACCTTTGGTTTGGACTTGCCTTCTGGAAGGTGTTTTTTTTGTTTTACCGGACTAAGAGTTAGTGTTTGTGTTCTTTATTAAAAGGGCCTTGACAATTTTGAAAAATAATATTTTTAAGTTTATGATTCAAATTTTATATTTTATGGGTTAGTATGAATAGGAAAAAAGACCCTGTTATGAATAGTATTTGTACATATAATCGCGAATTATATTTTTAATTGGGTCTAAAGTCTCAATTTAATTGAAAGGAGGGTGGATGTAGGAAGTATCATGCACGTTATCTGAACTTTCGGGGGAGTACACATGAAAAAAATTTCAATTAGCCGTAAATTACTTATGGGTTTCTCATCTGTGCTGTTATTATTGGTGGCTATAACGGTTATAACATATACGCAGTTTATAGCCGTTGAGAAAACGTATACAGAATTAATTAATGATAGAACAAGCAAACTATTACTCATTAAAAATATGTCGATTGATCTTAAATCACAGCAGATTGCTTTGAGAAATTATATTCTGGAAGACAGTGCAGAGAACGAACAGGCATTTAATAAAGCTTATGAAGATTACATAGCGTTAAATGAAGAATTAAAATCAACAGTTACAAGTTCAAAGATGAAAGATTACCTTTCACGATCGGATGAAGCGATGAGCCAATATTATGAACTTGCGCAGCAGATTATGACATTGACAAGACAGGGGAATAACAGTGAAATCTCAAGATTACTGAAGGACACAGCCCCAAGTCTGATCTCTGAATTTGAAGCAATTGTGGAAGGTATGGAAACGCATCAACAAGATGCCATGAACTCAGGCGTTGTGGAGGCTAATCTTCAGATTGTGCAGGTCCTTAGGTGGATTGCAATTATTGGAGTGGCTTCTCTTCTAATCGGGGCACTTGTGGCGTATGTCATTGGCAGAATGATATCCTTGCCTGTTGCTGCTATTGCCCAATCCGCGAGCCGGATTGCAGACGGAGATCTGACTGGTGAGCCTATTGTGGTCCGTAACAAGGATGAGATTGGTGATCTCGCCCAAGCCTTTAACATCATGTCTGCAAATTTGCGTACACTCATTCATCAGGTAGGAGACAGTGCAGAACGGGTAGCTGCCTCTTCAGAGGAGTTGACGGCAAGCACCGAACAGACAGCAACCGCCACAGAGCAAGTGGCCATCACAATGGGTGAGATTGCAACAGGTATGGATACACAGGTTCGAATGGCGAGTGATGGATTCCAAACGATGAATGAGTTAACGACAGGCTTTCAACAAGTTACGGAGAACACACTCCATATGTCTGAAGAAGCTACCAAAGTCTCCGTAAAAACAATATCGGGTAGCGAGTCAGTTCAGTCTGCGATAGGTCAAATGAATTCTATACAAGGGACGGTGTCGAATCTGTCGGTCGTGATCCAGGAACTGAGCAGACACTCTCAGGATATTGTGAAAATGGTGGACAGCATCTCGGAAATATCAGCACAGACGAATCTCCTATCCCTTAATGCTGCTATTGAGGCTGCACGAGCTGGCGAACAGGGAAGAGGGTTTCAGGTTGTTGCTACAGAGGTTCGGAAGCTGTCTGAGCAGTCTGCGCTTTCTGCTAATCAAATTGTTCCATTGGTGGCATCGATTGAGAAGGGAATGCGAAATGCTGCTGAATCTATGGTGGTTGTATCCGCAGAGGTTCAAGAGGGGATTACACTTGTTCACCAGGCGGGAGCCACATTTGATGAAATTCGTGAGGCGGTTGGGGGCGTAGCGGGGCAAACACAGGAAGTCTCTGCTTCAATTGAGCAAATGTCAACAGGGGTAGAACAGATTAATAGGTCTATGAAAACAATCATGGAAGTGACCGAAACGGGGGCCGCTGGAACAGAAGAAGTGAGTGCATCTTCAGAGGAGCAGTTGTCTGCGATGCAGGAGATTGCTTCCGCAGCCAATGATCTCTCCTTGATGGCAGAACAGTTGCAACAGACCGTCAGTCGTTTCAAAGTGCAATAAATCGAACTGAGTGGAATGTGGATGAAGAACGAGCGCATACGACAGAGATTCTTATAAAAAAGTAATAAAAGGGTGTCCAAACACAGTAGTTACTGTTTGGGCACCCTTAAATAATTCATCATGCTGAATCAATGCATAACTTGATCTTAACGAATAGCGACTTTATATGTCCGCAACCAGGTATTGATCTGAGTCAGATATGCAAATAACTGTGGCCCAGACATTAACTGTCCGAACCAGGGAAGATTGGAAGCTGCATCTGGTGAAGACGCAAGATTGCGGATCTGAGTTTTGTCGATCAAAGGCAAAATCGGCGAAGTGGGATCATCCAGGATATCAAGTACCTGCTGTTTGACCGCGGCCAGATATTGCGGATTATGTGTTTTCGGATACGGACTCTTTTTGCGATATAACACATCGTCAGGCAGGACACCTTCGAGTGCTTTACGCAGAATACCTTTTTCCCGTCCGCCCGTTATTTTCATTTCCCAAGGGATGTTAAACACATACTGGATCAGACGATGGTCACAGTAAGGTACCCGCACTTCCAGTCCTGCCCCCATGCTCATCCGGTCTTTGCGATCCAGAAGTGTAGGCATGAAACGTGTAATATTCAGGTAGGACATCACCCGCATTTGTGCAGCTTTACCTGTTTCCCCATCCAACAGAGGCACTTCAGCCACTGCATCCGAATAGCGGTCTGCCAAATAATCGAGTGGCCGAATCCATTCCCGAATATCCGGGGATAACAACGCTGCTCGCATATCAGGTGCTACAGACCACGGAAACGTACCGGAGTTCAGCATATCTTCGCGATGGAACCAGGGGTAACCGCCAAACACTTCATCCGCTGCTTCGCCTGAAATGGCAACGGTGGCCCCTTTTTTGATTTCTTTACAGAACAAATAGAGCGAGGAGTCTACATCTGCCATACCTGGCAGATCCCTGACTAACATGGCCTGTGTCAGTGCATGAATCAGTTCTCCGTTCTCAATCTCAATCCAGTGATGGTCGGTCTTGAGTTCATCCACCATTCGCTTAATCCAGGGTCCATCTGCACCCGGCTGAAAGGAATGCGCCTGGAAATGCTTGGCGTTATCCACATAATCGACAGAATACGTACTGATTTGGCCTTGCCCGGTTCGCTTGTAATAATCAACGGCTAATGCAGACAAGGCGCTGGAGTCCAGTCCTCCTGATAAAAGAGAGCATACTGGAACATCCGAAGCCAACTGGCGCTCCAGTGTATCTTGCAAGAGAGAGCGTACCTCTGCTGCCGTCTCTTCCAGGTTATGTTCGTGGTTCTGGCTTTCCAGTTTCCAGTAGGCATAGGTTCGGATACCGTTTCGGTTATAGATCAGCGCGTGCGCAGGCTTGAGTTCGCTTAGTGAAGAGTATACGCCGTGTCCTGGTGTCCGTGCAGGCCCTACGATAAACACTTCGGCCAATCCTTCCGGGCCAACAGCGGCTTCCACATCAGGGTGAATAAGCAGAGCTTTGGGCTCTGAACCAAATACGAGAGTGTCTTTGTTATTACTGTAGAACAGAGGTTTCACGCCAAGGCGATCTCTTGCGATAAAAACCTGTTCGCGTCCCCCATCCCATATGGCAAAAGCAAAAATACCGTTAAACCGGTCAACACATGCCGGTCCCCACTCAATATAAGAGGCGAGCAACACTTCCGTATCACATTGCGTGCGGAACTGATGCCCCCGCTGGAGCAATTCCTTTTTCAACTCGGGTGCATTGTATAGTTCTCCGTTATACACGACGGTATAGGAGGTATCTCCCTGTAACGCATGCATGGGCTGTGCGCCGTTCTCGGGGTCCATTACACTAAGACGCCGATGTCCAAAGGCACAAGGATTGGAGATCCATGTACCTGAAGCGTCGGGCCCCCGGTTCGACAAGCTATCCGTCATACGGACCAGCAGCTCTGATTCCTGGGTCAAATCCCGATTCCACTGTATGAAGCCGGTAATACCGCACATGGTTTGTTCATCCTTTCTTGGTCGAGTCATTCATCCGTATGGCTGCTTAGTTACTGGCAACCAGCAAATGTTGTCTTTTCGTCAGAGGTCGTAACAAATATATGCCGAAAGCAGGCATAAAATGTCTGTCCTCTTCGGAAACTAGTTCTAGGGACAACGGCCTCAACATGCCTGTGAAGGAGAGAACATGCAATGGACAGTATGAAGTATTATGTGTCTGTCATGGGCCGCTCCGTTATTCCGGATCCGTCGGTAACATCATATGAATGGATCATTCAGGCAACGCCGCAGGAAGCGGAGCAATTACTGGGACTGCTGAGCCTCATGCAGGAAAAGGAGGAAGAGGCCTTTCCTGGCATGGTATTCCCATGGCCAGATACACCGGAGGAGTCCGTAAACCGAGCTTATGAAACGGTATTACAACAGGTGTATCGAGAGATTTACCGATTAGGCACACCAGAGACACGATACCAGATTGAACAAAGTACATGATAAGCACAAAGGAAAAGGAGCGCGATGACGAATGTATGCCATTCAAGATGCCAAAATACGCAGATTAACCGAGGTGGATGGATTGTCTTGTGCAGAGGTTGAAGTGCAGCCTGGAAATGCCGGAGATCCGTCGTTACTTGTATACGTGGCTTCAACACAGCCCGGAAATTCGCTGGAAGTTGTTCGAATTGTACGCAATCACTCCGATTCGGCGATCGACTGGTATAACAATAATATGCATACTGCGTTTGAAGAGGCGACAGATACCGCATTTGAGAACAGCGAAGGTATGACAGTAGAAGAAGATAAAGCTCGGTTTCAAAGTGAGTTGTTTTCCTTTGGTTTGCTTGGTCCAACACTTCAGCGTTATCTGATCGGGCAGGCTTAACAGGTAACGCTCCAGCAACACATGTGGCGGATAGTGGGATAGAGTTCGATGTTGAGCTACATGTAGATGTGACCTGTTGCTGTTGCTGGTTGCTCTGACTGTATCTGTAACTGGAAAAACCCGCCGTTGTTGAACGGCGGGTTTTGTTATGCGATGGTCAGATCAGGTGGAGATGTGATCAAGCATACTCGCGCAGCACTTGAATCCCTTTAACCACATTGTACACAAAGCTTAATCCGTAAATCACAAAGAATAGAATGACAAACCCAACGGCGGAACCCAGACTATGCGCAGTCACGAAGAAATAAAATAACGGAATGGCAGCGAGAAAGGGGAATACATGTGAGAATAAGGCGCGTTTTGCATGTCCCTCAATGTAATCATCCTTGGCAACAATCCATATAATGATCGGAAACAGGAACGGGGCAAAGAAAATACTGAAATAGGATAGGGCTGATAAAAGCTGTCTCATGACGATTCTCTCCTTCAATGGATCATTGAAATGTATGTATGCAAAAGATTACCCAGCAATTCTGACATTGAAAATGTCTGATGTTAATCTTACTCTAAATGTCCCAATCTCCTCAATATAACCTGGTTCAAGCTATCATATTCTCAAAGGGGCTGGAGTATGAGAATAACACCGAAAAGTACATTTATCGCCTTTGATTACGAATGATGCCTAGTGGCATCATCAACATCGAATATGGAATTCAGCCGAAATAAGAGGATGCTTACGAAGGTTGTTTCCTTTGGAAACAATGTAGTTGCTCACGTAGTTTGCCTACGCTCCGCTACTCCATTTCTAGCTTTATTCCATCTTCTCGGTACTGAAAACCGGAGTTTTTGAACCCGCATTTAAGTATAATTATTAATTTTTTTATAAAACTATTGAAAAATATAGAAATCAGAGTATAATAAGAACCGCGCCGAAAATTTATTATACATATTTGTCTCAGTAGCTCAGCTGGATAGAGCAACGCCCTTCTAAGGCGTCGGTCGGGGGTTCGAATCCCTCCTGGGACGTATTAAAAGAAAACTTCCTTCGGGAAGTTTTTTTTGCGTTCAGGGGAAGAGAACCCCAATGGTTCGTCGGAGCATTCGCTTCGTTAGCGCTACTTCGCAGTCTCGACTGGAAGGAGAGCATCCCTCCTGGGACGTATTAAAAAGAAACTTCCTTCGGGAAGTTTTTTGCGTTCAGAGGAAGTGTTCTATTGGTTATACCTATAAATAATATAGAATTTATATATTTAAAGAATAAACAATTCTATGCCACAATGAGGACATCAATAACGAAAGCGACGGTGGTATCTATGAAATCATTAAATCAATGGCAAGCAGATGAGTATGACAACAAACTGGCTTTTGTGTCCGGATACGGCAAAAACTTGATTTCGTGGCTTCAACCCCAAAAAGGGGAATACATCCTTGATCTGGGTTGCGGGACGGGGGATTTGACGCATGAAATTTCTCTGGCCGGAGCTGAAGTTATTGGCATGGATGCATCGACGGACATGATTCGCCGTGCGAGGGAGAAATTCCCTGAACTTGAGTTCGTGGAAGGAGACGGTCATCAGTTTGAGACGAATAGACTATATGATGCCATCTTCTCCAATGCAGCCCTGCACTGGATGCGAAGCCCGCGATTAGTGGTGGATAGTATATGGAAATCTTTGAAGCCTGGAGGACGTTTTGTCGCAGAATTTGGTGGTAAAGGGAACGTGCAGACCATTGTGAATGCATTAGAGCAGGTTATGGAGCGAAACACGGGCATTCGTGCATCGGAACGCAATCCTTGGTACTTTCCTTCGATCGGAGAATATAGCCATATTTTAGAGCAAAGTGGATTTATGGTGCGTCATGTCTATCACTACGACCGTCCTACCAGACTGGCAGATGGTGAGCAGGGTATAGTAGGCTGGTTGGCTCATTTTGGAGGCGACTATTTTGCAGGTCTCAGTCATGAAGAGATACAACAAATATGCCATGAAACCAGTCAGATCGTGATGTCTCACCTTTGGAAAGATGATGCGATGTATGCCGATTACAAGCGCCTGCGTATTGAAGCCGTGAAGCCAGAATAAAGTGAAATTTCGCGATAATTAGCAATTTTATCGATGTTAGACGAACTATCACGATCCTTTGTATACTAATCACGCTTCCCCTATATACCAGGAATCTCTTTCGGATAAAGAGGCTCTTGGTCTTTTTTTGATGCATTATTTCAAAAATGAAATATTCAAACGACAAATAATTACAAATGGATATTTTTATCATACTCAAGACCCATATAAGTAATTTCTATATCATATTTGTAAGTATTTAGAAGGAAAATGTGGTATTTTGATAGAATAATTTACCAAGGGTCAATCTTCTTGCAGATAGGCGGTGAAATTGGAGTGCGTATTGCAGTACGCACAAACACAGCAGGAACCCATCATTTGGTGACGTATTCACATTTAAAAGGAGGGGCAAAGCCTTGAGTAAACGATTGATATCCACGTTATTAAGTGTTCTGATGGTCTTTTCCATTATTCTCCCCGCGGCTGGAGCCGCTCCCGCAGATTCAGTTATTCAGCTTGACAACTTACCCAGTACAGCCGAAGCCAAACAATGGAGAGAGATTCTTGCAGGACGGGAAGCAAAACTTGCCGCAGATCCATTTTTGGATAAAAGCTTGGAAGGTCTGGGTGGCGAGAACACCCGAGTGATCGTTGAGCTTTCCAATAAACCTGTTGCAGTAGCGCAAGGTGAATCAACCCTCTCCGGAAAATCTTTTACCTCCTCTATGGAAACAAAGGCTGTGACTCAAGTTGAGCAACAACAACAGTCATTTGTACATAGCCTCACTCAGAAGAAAATCAAACATGAAGTATTGGAAGAATATGCATATGCCCTGAATGGTGTAGCGATTGAGCTTAAAGGAAACCAGGTGGGACAATTGCTTCAAATACCTGGCGTGGTCAGCGTATATCCAGACCTTGAAGTTACAATAGCGCCCGAGACAGATGAAGTGAACCCGTACATGAAAGACACAGCGCCTTTTATTGGTGCACCTGAAGTATGGGATCTGGGTTACAAAGGAAATGGCATTAAAGTCGGCGTCATTGATACAGGGATTGACTATGAACATCCTAATTTGCAAGAAGCCTACAAAGGTGGATGGGATTTTGTTGGAAACGACAATGATCCGTATGAAACAACATATCAAGAATGGAAAGGATCGGGCGAGCCTGAGCTTAACGAGCTTGGAAGCCCCTATTACACATCTCACGGTACACACGTAGCGGGTACCGTTGCTGCTCGCGAAGCGGGGGACTACGGTATTGTTGGTGTTGCTCCTGAAGCAGATATCTATGCTTACCGTGTACTTGGACCGTATGGTAGTGGTCAAACCTCATGGGTACTCGGCGGAATTGATCGTTCTGTTCAAGATGGCATGGACGTAATTAATCTCTCGTTAGGTAACGCCGCCAACGACCCGAGTTATATCACTTCGGTTGCCCTGAACAATGCGATGTTGTCTGGTGTGACAGCGGTTGTAGCAAGTGGTAACAGTGGACCTAACCGTTATACACTCGGTTCTCCGGGTGCGTCTGCAATGGCCATTACGGTAGGTAACTCTACAGGACCTAGCCAGCTGATTACAGCCGATACTCACTTCTGGATTGGTGAGGAAGGCGAAGAGGCACAACCTGAACAACAACCGGTGCCAGAGGTTGAACAATCTCCTGAACTGGGGACGGCACCTGGAACAGAAGCACCAGAAGTTTCAGAGCAAGTTGTACCCGCAATTGCTGATGAGGAAAGTGCAGCAGCTGTGGAGGACACAGTTTCTAACAAAGCTGAAGATCTGAATGTAGAAGAAGCTACAACGGAAGAAAATACTCCATCTGCATCACCTTCTGCACCCGTTGAAGCTTCTCCTGAAGCTGCTCCTGTGGAAGAAGAGTCTGTAATTGCTCCGACTGAAGCTCCACTGGCTATTACAGAGTCGGTTTACCGTCTGGATCTGATGGGATGGAGCCTGTCGGCAGACCCTGAAACTGTTTTGACAGGGAAATATGAGCTGGAATTTGCAGCACTGGGTAAGCCAACTGATTTTGAAGGTAAAGATTTTACAGGTAAAGTGGCATTAATACAGCGTGGTGAAATCGCATTTGTAGAGAAAATCGCCAATGCTAAAGCGGCCGGAGCCGTGGCTGTTATTGTATATAACAACATTCCTGGCCCAATTGGTGTAAGTCTGGGCGATAACTTTGAACTCATTCCAACACTGAGCATGTCCAAGGAAGATGGAGATGTGATCAAGGCTGAGCTGGACGCAGGCCAAGCCGTTGAAGTGAGCTTTAGTGATTTTGAACGTTCCCAAACTCCGGGCGATGAAATGAGTTCATCCAGTTCACGTGGACCTGCAAAGGTAACACTGGACATCAAACCGGATATTGTTGCACCAGGTACAAGCATTTTGTCTACGATTCCTGCCTACGGCAAGGATGAGCCAGACGCAGATTACGCACAAGCTTATGATCGTAAATCAGGTACAAGTATGGCTACACCTCATGTAGCTGGTTTGATTGCGTTGCTGATCGAGAAGCATCCCGAATGGACTCCATTTGATATCAAAGTTGCACTGATGAACAATAGTAAGGTGCTGGATACAACCAAGTTTGATGTATTTGATCAAGGCGCTGGCCGTATTCAGGCTGTAAATACCATTGATCCTGCTGCTTTTGTCAAAGTGCTTGATGTAACTCAATACACAGAAAGTGGCTCTGTTGTTGAAAAGGAGAATATCACCGGAAGTATCAACTACGGTAATTTCCTGAGCACAGATGAAAAGACGATTACCAAAACAATTAAAGTTGAAGCGCTGAATGGGAGTGGCGGGGATTACACCGTAAATGTGAATCCAACTCGTAATGTCGCTGGTGTATCCGTTGCCGTGGACAAGAGTTCCTTCACATTGAATGGTGAGGAAGAACTTGCAGTAACAATCACCGTTCCACGAGGGGTTACTGCAACTACAGAAGCACAAGGATACATTGAGTTCTCAAACGGAACCAATACTTTTACTGTGCCATATGTTGCTCATTTCAACGTTACGTTGAGTGGAGTTAAGTATATCGAAACCGTAAAAGGCACTGAGAAAAATCCATTCCACTATCCATTGAAGGCTGATGGTACGTTGGATACGCTGAATGTTGCGATGGAATTCTATAATCCGATGACATTTGCCCTGATTGAGATCTATGATGGTCTTAATCCGGAAGGTGGATATTATCAAGATGGTTATATCGGCTCCATCTTTGGTAACTATTTCAACTTCAATGCCAATGCAAGATACAACCTTGCTTGGGACGGCTCATATGCAGATTACACAACCGATGAAGTGACTGAGATTCCGGATGGTTTATATACCGTAGACATCACTACTATTGGTACGGACGGCAAAACCTATAAGGAAGACACTTCGCCATTTTTGGTGAAAAAGACAGCTCCGGCTGTAACTGCACCAGAAGCGTTGGAGTTCAAAGAGGATGAGTCTGCTGTCCTTAACGGTAGCGTGGAAGACTTGTACTTCCGTGTAGCTCCTGCGCTTGCCAGCGGATGGGACATCACGTTTGATCCGGCCGCTTCTCTGGAAGCAACGTATGTTGTGAAAAAAGAGGATGGATCGGTTTATAAAGAAGGAGTCTTTGAAGTACAAGCTGATGGTACCTTCAACCTTCCTTTGGAGGGAATTGAAGCAGGCGAGTATGCTGTTGAACTTACAGTAAAAGACCAACAGGGGCTTTCGGGTACAGCCAATACGGCACTGAAATTGGAAGCAGTGGAGACCGAACCTGAAACTCCGGCAACCAAGGCCCCAGGTACGCCTGTATTGTCTCACAATAACTGGGTAGGCAACGGCTTACCAGAGGGCGCGTATATCGTTACAATGAACCTGTGGTGGGGCGAGAACGCAACTAGCTACAAGTTATATGAGGACGGGGTTTTGGTAGATACGCAGAAGTTGACTTACAACGCGCCTTGGGCGCAGTTTGCTCAGACGAAGATCACGGGCAAAGCCAATGGCACGTATACGTACGTGGCTGAGCTGACCAACGACAAGGGAACAACGCGTAGTCAGACGTTGACTGTTCGGGTTACCAACGCAACGCCAGGCAAAGCGGTTATTTCTCACGATAACTGGGATGGCGACGGCCATTATAAGGTGACCATGAACCTATGGTGGGGGACCAACGCTACAGAGTATCGTCTCTATGAAAATGATAAGTTGATCGATACGCAAGAACTCCGTTCGGCTACACCTTATGCACAAAGTGCTGTGACTACACTGTCCGGGAAAACATCGGGCACGTATACGTATCGGGCAGAGTTAATTAACGCAGGCGGTGTTACCAGCACAGACACGATTAAGGTAAAAGTGAAGTAAGTTCATTCCTCATTGAAATTGATTAAAATGGATTCAATTAATGAAGGAATTGTTCTATGCATAAACGGCCTCCATCCTGATTTGCAGGATGGAGGCCGTTTTGTTTTTTTATAAATGAATTGTATGACTAACCGATCATTCTATTTTTGCTGGCCTGAATCCCTGCGATTAACAAAGCGATGGCCAGAATGACCTGTATTAGCAACGGCAGGGTCCATCCTTTTGTCCAGTCATGAAGCATACCGAACAGTAAAGGTCCAACTGCCGCTAGCATATATCCGAAGGACTGGGCCATACCGGACAGGCTGGCAGCTTGTCTGGCATCTTTTGTGCGAAGGACGAAGAACATTGTTACCATGCCAAATGAAGCTCCAGCACCTATTCCTGCCAACGTGACACCAATGGTAACGAGCGAAGCGATGCCACTTAACAATAAAGCATACCCGACAATTAAAGAAGAGCACGTTATCGCGGTTAGAACACGCTGATCTCGCGTTCGGCCGGCGAGGATTGGAACGATAAAGGTAGCTGGTACACTAACCATCTGCATCAGGGAGAGCATCCACCCTGCTGAGGTGGGGCTGAATCCTTGCTCAGCAAGAATTTCGGGAAGCCAGGTAATCGTTGTATAGAATATTAGAGATTGCAGACCCATAAATAAAGTAATGAACCAGGCCAGGGAAGAGGTCCGTAGACGTACAGGTGTCCCTTCACTCTGTGTGGCTATGAATAACATTCGCTGACGTCCTGCGGCGATCTGGGGGAGCCACAAGAGAAGCGCCAATATGGACAACAAGGCCCACATGCCTAACGAAGCACGCCAACCCATAGATGTGGCTCCTGCTACGGGCACACTCACACCTGAGGCGATGGCGCCAAATATGTTCATGGATACAGAGTATAATCCGGTGACGATACCTACCCGTAATGGAAAATCACGTTTGATCAAACTTGGCAAAAGCACGTTGCTTAATGCAATGCCGCACCCCAAAATTGCGGTTCCTGCATATAAGGAGAGAACGGAAGGCAACAAGCGTAAGGCCACCCCAATGGTTACGATCATAACAGCCAATAGCAGAGCAGATTCGAGTCCTAAACGTTTGGCAAGACGTGGTGCAAAAGGAGAGACTGCTGCAAAGGCGAGCAAAGGAAGTGAGGTCAGAAGCCCGACCATCGTATGGCCGATACCTGTATCTGAGCGGATCATCTCCACTACAGGTCCGGTTGCTGTAATCGGTGACCTCATGGTAGCGGCGATGACGATAATGCCTGCTAATAACAGGCCGAATCTTTTGGATGTCGAAGAATGTTCTTCCTCGGTATGGATCGATGAGTGTTGCTGTATTGAAGATGACATTGATAAAATCTCCTGTTTTCTAAGAAGTTAATATGTATGGATTGTTACATAATCCACTCCGTAAGCATAACATTCTATGTCAATATTGAGCAATGAAATGAAAAAACACCTAATGGACAATGGGTGCCTTGACTAGCCTGTGAACTCTAACGAATCCACGAGGTCTTATAATGGGTAAAATCGCTATTTTCAGATTCTAACGAACCTCAGCGACGTTAATCAGGCTATGAAGCGCAAATAAGTGAGTTAATACCCCGGAATGGTGAAATAAGCTCTCTAAGATTCGTTAGAATTCCACAATGCTGAATTGGGAGCAAATAAAGTGTCCTATGTTCGTTAGAACGTCGGTACTTTCAACGCGTTGCTTATAGAGTGAGCAAACGCGGACGCTCCAATGCAGCGACATAGAGCATGTAACGAAGCGAATGCTCCGACGAACTGTTGGGGTTCTCATCCCTAGAACGCAAAAAAAGCTTCCCGAAGGAAGCTTCTTTTTATACGTCCCAGGAGGGATACTCTCCTTGCAGTCGAGACTGCGAAGTGGTGCTAACGAAGCGAATGCTCCGACGAACCATTGGGTTTCTCATCCCTAGACGCAAAAAAAGCTTCCCGAAGGAAGCTTCTTTTAATACGTCCCAGGAGGGATTCGAACCCCCGACCGACGCCTTAGAAGGGCGTTGCTCTATCCAGCTGAGCTACTGAGACATGAATTTTTTCAAGCAAAATTGATTTTATCATATGCATACAGGAATATCAAGCGTTTTATTTTGAATTATTTTTCGTATATGATATTTAGCGGCAGTAACGTTTTTTTCATTATATTTAAGGTTATGTTAGAATATCAGGAGAACTCAGAAAATAGATCAACAATCGTTTTAATATATACATCTATTTATGTTGATTCCGACTGGAGATTCAGGATATAGAGGAGGTGCTCCCATTAAGGAATCCACGACCCCGGAAACCGAGCATAACAACAATATTGTGCTGTTTCCTAAGACGCTGGACTATTACCAGATTCAATTGACAGTTATGCTTGAAAATGAACGGTATGGTGAAGCGATGAAATTGCTTCACTTTTTGCTGCAATGTCAGGGACAGGAAGAGCGCCATTATGATGAATGGCGGGCTCTGCTCGAATGGCTTCAGGCTGCGTTTCCTCAATATGAAGAAACCTCGCCTGCCGTTCTTGAAGAACGAGAAGAGGAAGAAGAGATTAGTGAGGAAGACATGGCACGGCAACATGCCCGAATGAAGCTTGAACAGGATGATGGTTATGCAGATAAGATGCTTCGCACAGTAATGGAGGAGCCGCTGTCTGAACAGACGATGCTGGCTTTGGAGCAGCTGGCCTATCTTGATCTACCGAAGATTGACGAGGCACTTACGAGTTGGTTAAAAGATAAGTCGCTTCACCCTCTGCTTCAATTTCGGGTGTTGCAAACCTTGCGCCGACGAGGTGTTCAAGGTATGATCCTGTTTACGAGAGGCGAAGAGCAGGTTGAAGTCGAGATCGACACCGTGCCTCTTAGACCAGAGGAATTCCCGCTCCAAATCGTTCAGATTCTGGAACGAGTGGCAGATCAGACGGAGGTTCATGAACCTACGCTCTTTTATTTTGCCCAGGAACTGTGGATACAATATGTCATGGCGGTGTATGGAACCCGTGATTATGTATCGATGCTGGAAGAAAATGATTCCATGACAGATATATGGGCAGCAGCTCTACATATGACCGTTGCAGACAGTCTGGGTGGTTCGCATGATGAGGAAAATACCCGCTCAATGTATGCTGTGACAGGCGCGATGCGCTTTCGACTGGAGCAGGCTTATCGTTCCATGAAACAGTTTGTATCTGCCGGTTTGGATGGTTAATCGAGGCCGGAAACGTTTTCCTTAAACTGTATCAAGGGATTCCCCTTGAAAAAGAATCTAATCTTGTTTATACTAAAATGGTTATTTTGTACGTGATTGCCTACGTGAACATGTGAATTTTGGAGGGGAAAGTATACAATGAAAGCAACTTGGGAAAAGATAGAGAAGAACCTTGGGGTTCTTGAGGTTGAAGTGGATGCAGATCGTGTAACTGCAGCACTCGACAAAGCTTTTAATAAAGTGGTTAAACAAGCAAACGTACCTGGATTCCGTAAAGGTAAAGTACCACGTTCCATTTTCGAAGCACGTTTTGGTGTAGAGAGCCTTTATCAAGAAGCAATCGATATTTTGCTTCCTGAAGCTTATACAGAAGCAATCGACCAAACGGATATCTTCCCGGTTGATCGTCCTGACGTAGATGTTGAACAATTTGCTAAAGGACAAACATTCAAGTTCAAAGCAAAAGTAACTGTGAAACCAGAAGTTACTCTTGGTGAGTACAAAGGAATCGAAGTTGCTGTAGCAAAAGGCGAAGTAACTGACGCAGAAGTGACTGAAGAACTTGAGCGTCTTCAACAACGTCACGCTGAACTCGTTGTAATTGACGAAGGTTCCGCTGCTAACGGCGACGTTGCAGTAATCGACTTCGACGGTTCCGTTGATGGTGTACCTTTCGAAGGTGGACAAGCTGAGCGTTATTCCCTGGAACTGGGTTCCAACACATTCATTCCTGGATTTGAAGAACAAGTTGTGGGTCTGTCCACAGGTGACTTCAAAGACGTAGAAGTGACTTTCCCGGAGAGCTACCATGCAGCAGAACTTGCTGGCAAACAAGCGATATTCAAAGTGAAAATTCACGAAATCAAACGCAAACAACTTCCTGCATTGGATGATGAGTTTGCTAAAGATGTTAGCGAATTCGACACACTTGAAGAGTACAAAGCTGATCTGAAAACACAATTGGAATCCCGTAAAGCTGACGAAGCCAAAGCTGCTCAAGAAAATGCAGTTGTAGAAAAAGTGGCTGAGAACGCTGAAGTGGACATTCCTTCTGCAATGGTAGAGAGCGAAGTACAAAACATGATGCGTGATTTCGACAACCGTCTGCGTAACCAAGGTATGAACCTTGAAATGTTCCTGAGCTTCTCTGGCCAGACTCAAGCTGACCTGAGAGGGCAAATGCAAGAAGATGCTTCCAAACGTGTTCGCAACAACCTGGTGCTTGAAGCTGTAGGTAAAGCGGAAAACATTGAAGTATCTGATGAAGAAGTGAATCAAGAACTCGAGAAAATGGCTGAATCTTACAAGCGTCCTGCTGATGAGATCCGTGGCATCCTCGAAGGTAATGGTTCCTTGGACAGCCTTCGCGATGAAGTTAAACTGCGTAAAACGATTGACGTTCTCCTTGAGAACAGCACAGTTGTTGAACCGGTTGAAGCTCCAGCTGAAGAAGTTGTTGCAGAAGCTGACGAAAAATAAGACAAGCTGTTATCAACTTGTCAGTTGAATAAACGATAAGGCACGTGAATTATTGCGTGCCTTATTTTTAAATTATGACATCCATTTTATAGAAAATGAAGTAATTATATGGATGAACACTAATTTTATTGATCCGCGTACACTTTTTACATACCTATGTACTTCATGCAAATAAAAAACGGCAAGACGGCATAGGATGGCTTCAATTTGCACATACATAGAAAACATGGTTAAATATGATCAGGCTAAAAAAGTAAACAAATTGATGTCTCACCCCTCTTGTGAAAAATGACATTGTCACAGGAAAGTGTTAGAATGAATTTGGGTTTGCTTTACAGGTGGCCTATGTCTAATTACATGTAGAAAAGAGGTTGGTCTCATGAGTCTGGTGCCAATGGTTATAGAACAAACCAATCGAGGCGAGCGGTCTTACGATATATATTCACGTTTGCTGAAAGATCGCATCATCTTTCTAACCAGTGCGATTGATGACGATGTAGCCAATCTTGTCATAGCACAGCTTTTGTTTTTGGCAGCCGACGATCCTGAGAAGGATATCAGCTTGTACATTAACTCACCTGGTGGTTCTGTCACCGCAGGGATGGGTATATACGATACGATGCAATTTATCAAGCCGGATGTATCTACCATTTGCGTAGGGATGGCAGCAAGCATGGGCTCGTTATTGCTGACAGCCGGTGCACCTGGCAAGAGATATGCGCTGACAAATAGCGAAGTAATGATTCATCAGCCGCTTGGCGGCATTCAAGGACAGGCTGCGGATATTAAGATACACGCAGAATGGATTATTAAAACACGTCAGAAACTGAATCAAATATACGTCGATCGTACGGGTCAGCCTCTTGAGAAAATTGAGCGGGATACCGACCGTGACTTCTTCATGAGCGCTGAAGAAGCTAAGACGTACGGCATTATTGACCAGGTGCTCAGTAGACCGATCAATTCCTAAAGGGGTGGTTTCATGTTTAAATTTAACGATGAGAAAGGGCAGTTGAAATGCTCTTTTTGCGGTAAATCTCAGGAGCAGGTACGCAAGTTGGTCGCTGGACCAGGCGTGTACATCTGTGATGAATGTATCGAACTTTGCACCGAAATCGTTGAGGAAGAACTTGGTCATGATGAAGAAGTAGACCTGAAAGATATTCCGAAACCAAAAGAAATTCGTAATATTCTGGATCAATATGTTATTGGACAGGAACAAGCGAAAAAATCATTGTCTGTTGCGGTGTATAATCACTACAAACGGATCAACACGCAAAGCAAGATCGAAGACGTTGAATTGTCAAAGAGTAACATTTTGCTGTTAGGACCAACAGGTTCTGGTAAAACGTTGCTTGCGCAAACGATGGCAAAAATTTTGAATGTTCCTTTTGCTATTGCGGATGCTACGTCATTAACAGAAGCGGGTTATGTAGGTGAGGATGTAGAGAACATCCTGCTCAAACTTATTCAAGCTGCTGATTATGATGTGGAAAAAGCAGAGCGTGGCATTATTTATATCGATGAGATTGATAAAGTAGCGCGTAAATCCGAAAACCCATCCATTACTCGTGATGTATCGGGCGAAGGTGTGCAACAGGCTCTCTTGAAAATTCTTGAAGGAACTGTGGCTTCTGTACCACCACAAGGTGGCCGTAAACACCCTCATCAAGAATTCATTCAGATCGATACAACAAACATCCTGTTCATTTGCGGCGGTGCCTTTGATGGTCTGGAGCAAATGATCAAACGCCGGATCGGTAAAAAAGTCATTGGCTTTAATACCGTTTCTGAGCAAAAAGATCTGAAACCAGGTGAATACCTGGGTATGGTATTGCCGGAAGATTTGCTGAAATTTGGTCTGATTCCGGAATTTGTAGGCCGTCTGCCAGTCATCTCCACTTTGGAGCCGTTGGATGAAGATACGCTGGTACGGATTCTTTCCGAACCAAAAAACGCGCTTACCAAACAGTACCAAAAACTGCTTGAACTGGATAATGTGAATCTGGTCTTTGAACCAGCTGCATTGCTTGCGATTGCAAAAGAAGCAATTAAACGTAACACAGGTGCACGTGGATTGCGTGCCATCATTGAAGGTATCATGCTGGAAATCATGTATGAAGTGCCTTCACGTGAAGATGTTACGAACTGTGTCATTACCGAGGAAGTTGTTGAGAAAAGAGTCGTGCCTGAACTAAGCCAATCGAAGGACGATAAGCAGGAAGAGAGCGCCTGATATAGGCCTCAATCCCGTTGAACTCTGAAATATAGACTTGTCAGTTCTCCACTTTGGCAGAAGGCGAATTCATGTCTCTGTCAGGGTGGAGCTTTGACGTTGTGGGGAGAGAAATCACTCATGTATTTAAGACAGGATACACGTCCCGTGAAAGTGGGAAACGTAACGATCGGTGGCAGTAACGAAGTCATTATCCAAAGTATGTGTACAACCAAAACAGCAGACGTTGAAGCAACGGTTGCAGAGATTCTGCGGCTGGAAGAAGCGGGTTGTCAAGTGGTACGTGTAACGGTGAATAATGAGGAAGCTGCCGCAGCCATCAAGGAAATCAAAAAACGCATTAATATACCGCTCGTAGCGGACATTCATTTCAACTATAAGCTGGCTTTACTTGCGATTGAGAACGGCATTGATAAAGTTCGGATTAATCCAGGTAACATCGGTAAACGTGCTAAAGTGGAAGAAGTGGTTAAGGCTTGTAAAGACCGCGGTATTCCGATTCGGATTGGAGTAAATGCGGGGTCTTTGGAAAACCATCTCCTTGAGAAGTATGGGTATCCTACGGCAGATGCTATGGTAGAAAGTGCATTGTATCACATTGGTATTTTGGAAGAGCTTGATTTCCATGATATCATCGTGTCTCTCAAAGCATCGGATGTGCCGATGGCAATTGAGGCGTATACCAAAGCAGCTCAAATCATTCCGTATCCGTTGCATCTCGGGATTACCGAAGCGGGTACATTGTTCTCCGGTACGATCAAAAGCTCCGCAGGTATGGGAGCCTTATTGTCCATGGGTATTGGTTCTACGATGCGGATCTCACTGAGTGCGGACCCGGTAGAAGAAATCAAGGTCGCTCGTGATCTGCTCAAAACATTTGGACTGATTACAAATGCAGCTACATTGATCTCCTGCCCAACGTGTGGACGTTTGGATATCGACCTGTTCTCCATTGCCAACGAAGTGGAAGAGTATATCTCCAAACTGAAGGTGCCGATTAAAGTATCGGTGTTGGGTTGTGCGGTTAATGGTCCAGGTGAGGCCAAAGAAGCGGATATCGGCATAGCCGGTGCTCGTGGAGAAGGTCTTTTGTTCCGTCATGGTAAGATGATTCGTAAAGTGCCTGAAGAAATCATGGTTGAGGAATTAAAAAAAGAGATCGACAAAATCGTCGAAGCCTACGAAGAGACAGGTGTTATTCCTGGTCGTTCGCACTGATTGATTCATATCTTGTTACAACAAAAGCTCGCCAGCGATGGCGGGCTTTTTATTTTCTCGCATACAAATTCCGTATCGCCCGTTTACGTCGCGTTGAAAAGGCTATACTACCAAGTATTAGCATGATCTCATATGAGAATAGCGACAAAATAGGAGGATGTGAAGACATGGAATTTGGTATGGTCATCATGTTGATTCAGTTATTTTTTGGAGTGGTGATTGGTTTGTATTTCTGGAACCTGCTGCGTGGCCAGAAAACAAACCGCAGTGCCGTTGAGCGTGAATCTCGCAAGGAACTGGAGAAGCTGCGCAAGCTGCGTTCGATCTCACTCACCAAGCCGCTGTCGGAGAAGACGCGTCCAGCTACCATTAACGATATTGTTGGGCAAAAAGACGGGCTGCGTGCCCTTAAAGCTGCTTTGTGCAGTGCGAATCCGCAACATGTTATCATTTATGGCCCACCCGGAGTCGGGAAGACAGCTGCCGCAAGGGTCGTTTTGGAAGAAGCTAAGAAGAATCCAACATCGCCTTTCAAGCCAGACGCCAAATTCACGGAGCTGGATGCAACAACAGCCCGTTTTGATGAACGTGGTATTGCGGACCCCTTAATTGGTTCGGTTCATGATCCGATATATCAGGGAGCAGGAGCCATGGGTGTTGCAGGTATTCCCCAACCTAAACCGGGCGCTGTCACGAAAGCGCATGGGGGAATGCTTTTTATTGATGAGATTGGTGAATTACATTCGATTCAGATGAATAAGCTGTTGAAAGTGTTGGAGGATCGCAAGGTGTTTTTGGAGAGTGCGTACTATAACTCGGAAGACACGCATACTCCTGCTTATATCCACGATATTTTTCAAAATGGCCTGCCGGCCGATTTCCGCCTTGTTGGAGCAACGACACGTTCGCCTCATGAACTGCCACCAGCTCTGCGTTCCCGCTGCATGGAAGTTTATTTCCGTCCTCTGTTGCCTGAGGAGATTGGGCGAATTGCAGAGGATGCTGTTCAGAAAATAGGGTTCAGTCCATGTCCGGATGCCGTTGATGTGGTCAAGCGATATGCAACCAATGGACGTGAAGCGGTCAATATCATCCAGCTGGCTGCTGGACTTGCGCTGACAGAGAAGCGTGAGACGCTTCAGGCGTCTGATGTGGAGTGGGTGGCGGGTAGCAGCCAGATTCAGCCACGACCTGATCGGAAGGTCCCTACACAGCCGCAGGTGGGTTTTGTTAACGGCTTGGCGGTATACGGACCGAATATGGGAACCATTTTGGAGATCGAAGTGTCTGCTGTTCCGGCTCTTAAAGATCAAGGCCGAATCAACATTACAGGAGTTGTGGATGAAGAAGAGATTGGAGGCGGTTCGCGTACACTCCGGCGAAAAAGTATGGCCAAAGGCTCGGTTGAAAATGTGTTAACCGTATTAAAAGCCATGGGTATTCGTCCGAATGATTACGATTTACACGTGAATTTCCCAGGTGGGACACCTATTGATGGTCCATCCGCCGGGATCGCCATGGCGACTGCCATTACATCAGCCATTCAGAGGCGTCCTGTGGATCATGAGACAGCGATGACTGGCGAGATCAGTATTCATGGTCGGGTTAAGCCTATCGGTGGCGTGCTGGCCAAGGTGGAGGCTGCCTTTCAGGCTGGAGCGAAGACCGTTATTATTCCCGCGGAGAACTGGCAGTCCATTTTTGAGAATCTGGATGGCTTGCGCGTTATCCCGGTAGATACGGTACAGGATGTATTCCGTGAAGTGTTCGCCTGGGTTCCGGAATCACAACAGATGGAACAAACGAAGCTTGCAGAGGAGACAGTTGCACCTGCACCGGAGATTTTTCCACCGGCATCCGCTTCCTATTTGCGTGCGGACGTGCCTCGTCCAGGACAGGTTACAGATTCGGGAAGCTGCTAAGCGCTTCCCTTCATTGGTTTTTTATGTGAACATTTGATAGAATAATGAATGACTACAACCTGAGAGCCATTGGAGGTGCGAAAGCGATGGGACCGAGCAAAGCGAAAGGTCGTCGTTTTCCTTTACTGCCTTTAAGAGGACTTCTCGTCTACCCGAGTATGGTACTGCATCTCGATGTGGGCCGGGAGAAATCGGTCAAGGCTTTAGAAAAAGCGATGGTAGAAGAACATCTGATTCTCCTATGTTCCCAAGCCGAAGTAAATATTGAAGAACCAACACAAGAGGACATTTTCAGAATCGGAACCGTGGCCAAGGTCAGACAGATGCTGAAGCTTCCAAACGGTACGATTCGTGTACTCGTTGAAGGCTTGGAACGGGCTGAAATTATTGAATATACGGACAACGAGGAATATTATGAAGTACTGGCTAAAGAGCTGCCTGAAGAGGAGAATACCCATCCGGAGACGGATGCCTTGATGCGTACCGTTCTGAACCAGTTCGAGAATTATATTAATCTGTCCAAAAAAGTGACACCAGAGACACTCGCAGCGGTGTCTGACATCGAAGAACCAGGGCGTCTGGCTGATGTCATCACGAGTCACCTGTCCTTGAAGATCAAGGATAAACAGGAAATTCTGGAGACCATCGACGTTCGGGAACGTCTGGAGAAATTGCTGGATATCCTGAACAATGAGCGCGAAGTGCTGGAGCTTGAACGCAAGATTAGCCAACGTGTGAAGAAACAGATGGAGAAAACGCAGAAGGAATATTATTTGCGGGAGCAGATGAAAGCGATCCAGAAAGAACTGGGTGAAAAAGAAGGCCGTGCGGGTGAGGTCGAGGAACTTCGCACTCAGATGGAAGAACTCGGCTTGCCGGACAAGGTGAAAGAAAAGGTCGAGAAAGAAATTGATCGACTGGAGAAAATGCCTGCAAGTTCAGCCGAGGGCGGAGTCATTCGCAACTACGTGGATTGGCTGCTTGGCCTTCCTTGGAGTCAGATGACAGCGGATGATCTGGATATCCAAAAAGCGGAAGATGTGCTCAATGCAGATCATTACGGACTGGAAAAACCCAAAGAGCGTGTGCTTGAATATCTGGCTGTCCAGAAGCTCGTCAAGAAGCTCAAAGGGCCAATTCTCTGTCTGGTTGGACCTCCAGGGGTCGGTAAAACATCACTTGCTCGTTCGATCGCGAGATCGCTGGGTCGGGAATTTGTAAGAATATCTCTTGGCGGCGTGCGGGATGAAGCCGAGATTCGTGGTCACCGGCGCACCTATGTAGGGGCTATGCCTGGGCGTATCATCCAGGGGATGAAAACGGCAGGGTCACTTAATCCGGTATTCCTGCTGGACGAGATTGATAAGATGGCTTCAGACTTCCGCGGAGATCCTTCCGCAGCGTTACTTGAGGTACTTGATCCGGAACAAAATAATACGTTTAGTGATCATTTTGTAGAATTGCCGTTTGACTTATCCAACGTTATGTTTATAACAACTGCCAACACGGTACACAATATTCCGCGTCCATTGCTGGATCGGATGGAAATGCTCAACATCCCTGGTTATACGGAGCTGGAGAAGCAACAAATTGCGAAAAACTATTTGTTGCCCAAACAGAAGCAGGACCATGGTTTGGAAGAAGAGCAATTGGAAATCCCGGATGACGCGTTGTTGCGTGTAATTCGTGAATATACACGGGAGTCAGGTGTGCGTAATCTGGAACAGCAGATGGCTTCGTTGTGCCGGAAAGCTGCCAAGAACATCGTATCGGGTGTGGAAGGTCAGATTAACATCTCATCCGATGAGATCAAAGACTACCTTGGACCTGGCAAGTTCCGTTATGGTATGGCCGAACTGGAAGATCAGATTGGTACCGTAACGGGTCTGGCGTGGACTGAAGTGGGTGGAGATACCCTTATCATTGAAGTGACTGTTGTGCCTGGAACAGGTAAATTGACTCTCACAGGTAAACTGGGGGATGTCATGAAGGAATCGGCACAAGCCGCATTCAGTTACACCCGTTCCAAAGCTACACAGCTTGGAATTTCGCCTGACTTCCATGAGAAGAACGATATCCATATCCACGTTCCGGAAGGAGCGATTCCGAAGGATGGTCCATCTGCCGGGATTACGATGGCAACAGCGTTAATCTCAGCCTTGACGAACAAACATGTGTCCAAGGATATCGCGATGACTGGTGAAATAACACTGCGTGGACGTGTGCTGCCGATTGGTGGTCTGAAAGAGAAATCACTGGCAGCCCATCGTGCCGGCTATAAAAAAATATTATTGCCTAAGGATAACGAACGGGACCTGCGTGACATTCCAGACAGCATCAAGGAAGATGTGGAGTTTGTCCCTGTAGCCCATATGGATCAGGTATTGCAGCATGCACTTGTTGAGCAGACAGGAATTCACCTGTAATCCACGTATCCGAAAGGTTCGTATGAAGATTAGACCGTTCTGCGGAGGCTTCGGCGTCCGCTGGAACGGTTTTTTTGGTATGATAGAACAATCCATGGCATAATACCTTCAACAGGTGATGCATAGCACAGGCGTTCAAGAGAGGAAAGATACAATATGAAAGTAAATCAATCTGAATTTATTATCAGTGCCGTTCGGCCTGAACAATACCCCGAGGACGGTCTGCCAGAGATTGCTTTGGCGGGACGCTCCAATGTGGGGAAATCTTCCCTGATCAACCGATTGATCAATCGTAAAAACTTGGCTCGGACGAGCTCAACACCGGGTAAGACACAGCAACTCAACTATTATAAAATTAATCAGGATCTCTACTTCGTCGATTTCCCGGGATATGGCTACGCTAAAGTTTCCAAAGAGCAACGCTTTGCCTGGGGTAAAATGATGGAGAAATACTTGTTGGGACGCGAGGAATTGAAACTGGTCATGCAGATGGTTGATATGAGACATGAACCGTCCAAAGAGGACAAGATGATGAACGAATGGCTTCGTCATAATGGACTGCCTTTGGTTGTCGTAGCAACCAAGATGGACAAGATTCCAAAAACACGTAGAGCCAAATATATCAAAGTCATTAAGGAATCACTGGGTCTTCGTTCAGGAGATTTGTTTGTGCCGTTTTCATCCGAAGAGGGATTGGGGAAAGAAGAGTTATGGGACATCATTACCCGCCATGCCCGCATAGATAAGTATGCACCAGTGCTGGATGCAGAGGGTGCTTCTGATGAGGAAGAAACCAACGGAATTAACGGATAACCGAGATAGTATACCGTTTTAGTGCAGGAAAGCGAGCATGCTAAATGAATCTTTGATGAGATCCAGATTAATCCGGTTTTTTAAGGGATTTCGTGAGAATTCATTATCTGGGTCTGGAGAAAAATAACGTTAGGGTAGTGTATAATGAGCATAGGTGCATATTGCCAACAGTACCAAAATTACCGGCCATGCCGGCCTGAAGAATTTTGAGATGACTGCTACATGTGCAGGAAGACAAAACAATCGGGAAAGAATTGAGGGATTTGTATGGCTCAGCGGTTAGCCACAGAGTACGTTAAGGCCACTATGAAATTGTCAGAACCCCAGATGCATCAGTTTTTGCGCATGACAGAAGACGGCAGGCTTCATCACCGGGTTAAGGTGTTGGACAATGGTTGTCAGGAGGTTGTGCTGGGGGATGTAAGTGGAGAAGAAGTGCATTTCCCTTTTGACCGCATAGAAGGGTTTTATATCTGTGAATTATCTTGCCGCCTGGTGAATCTGCATCTGACCAACGTTGTCCGGAAGCTCTTTGTGACTTTTAAGGGTGACGGGGTCGTTCATCGGATCTATAAAGGGTTCACCATGACGTATGTTTATGCTCAAGGCACTGTCCGCAAAATTGTGGAGAAGACCGGGGAGAACACCCGAGTGATCTATGAATACAAAAACACGTTGCTTGAATTGCAACATCTGTTCCAGGCCAGAGATGTAGAACGCGAAATCAACCGTGTGTATGCCGAGATTGATTCACTGCTGGATACTAGAAAAGATGCGACTGCTGATCAGCTCCATCAGATTGATGAGACCCTTGCTCGTCATCAAAAACGGTTGTTTGAGCTTGAAGCTTATTAACTTAAAATTGTATGTTTATAAACGTAATGAATTCCCTTGTATCTTCCGGGCAGTGGCACTCGCCAATGTGGAGGTTTCAGGGGAATTTTTTGATGTGAGATCGAATATTCCGAATTGGAAATATTTATTTTACAATCTTCTGGAAAAGGGTTGATTTCACTCTGATTCAATGTTATTTTTAATCTCGTTGAAAACAATATAGGAACCAGGATTCACTCAGGACATTATATGTTGCGAGAGATTTTTCCCTCGGGAAGTGAATGACGTAGGTCCTAGCGGATGAAATTTTTCAAACATTTTATTCCTAGGAAGGGGGAACCGAAGGATGGAATATTCAACTTTCGGAAGACACGTTGCTGTTGATACTTGGGGTGTCGACTTTAATCTACTGAACAATGCAGAGTATCTGGAAGCCCAAATGGTTGAAGCAGCGGAGGCATGTGGCGCGACAGTGATGTCCGTACAGTCCAAGCAGTTTGATCCACAGGGAGCGACCGTACTTGTACTATTGTCTGAGAGCCATCTCTCCATTCATACGTATCCTGAGAGAGGTTTTGCAGCGATTGATTGTTACACTTGTGGGGAGACTGTAGATCCACAGCTTGCTATTGACTACCTGGTATCCGTATTAAAGCCTGAAAAAACGTATGCAAAGAAGTTGGTACGTGGTTTGGGCGAATTGCAAGTTGAAACACCAGACATGAACAACCAGATTGAACGGGTTTAAATAAAAAGTATATTGCATACACAATGTTCACATATCGGGATGGACACATAACCTCCCAAACTCTAATAGTCATGGAATAATTCCATGGCTATTTGTTTTAATATGCGTATCGTTATGAATATTCATAATCGACACTTTTTAACGCATAACGGTGAACTTTGGTGAGACACTACAATAAATGACAGTGCATATGATGATGAACATGGTGATTTCATAAACATTTCATAAAAATGACCCGGTCACGGCTATGATGTGTGATATAATTAACCTTGTCAATCATAAATGGATAGACATATGCAGTAAGCACTTTGATTGGAAATTTATTAGGCAGGTGAACTTGCAATGCACATCGTTGTCGTTGGTTTGAATTATCGCACGGCGCCTGTAGAGGTTAGGGAACGATTCACATTTGCAGAAAAGGATTTGTCTGAAGCGCTGCAGCAGCTCAAGCTGACCAAGAGTGTATTGGAAGGTGTAATCGTAGCCACATGTAACCGTACCGAGTTGTATGTTGTGGTGGACCGTCTTCACATGTGTGGTTATTTTATTCGAACATTCATGGAACAATGGTTTAACGTACCACGGGAAGAATTTACGCAACACTTATATATATATGAAGATGATCAAGCCATGCGCCATTTGTTCCGCGTCATCTGCGGACTAGATTCCATGGTCATTGGTGAGACTCAGATTCTTGGACAGGTGAAACAGGCTTTTCTTAAAGCGCAAGAAGAGAAATCAACAGGTACCTGGTTTAATATGCTGTTCAAACAGGCAGTTACGCTGGGCAAACGGGCACATTCGGAGACTTCCATCGGGGAGAGCGCCGTATCTGTCAGTTATGCTGCTGTTGAACTCGGTAAGAGGATCTTTGGCATGTTCACAGACAAGAAGGTGCTCATTTTGGGTGCGGGCAAGATGAGTGAACTAACCGTGAAACATCTCTATGCCAACGGGGCATCCGAGGTCATCGTGGCGAATCGTACGCTCGCAAGAGCTGAAGAATTGGCAGCCAAGTTCCGGGGTACACCTTGTACGATGGAACAGGCATTAGATCGACTGAATGAAGTTGATATTGTGATTAGTTCGACTGGAGCTGAACGTTATGTCATGGATGCAGCAGTGGTGCGTGAGAGCATGAAGCGTCGTCAATCTCGTCCATTGTTCCTGATTGATATTGCGGTTCCACGCGATATTGATCCGGCGATTGGTGAATTATCCAACGTATTTCTCTATGACATTGATGATTTGGAAGGAATCGTGGAGAGCAACCTGGAGATGCGTAAGGTTGAAGCTGCCAAGATTGAGAGAATGATTGAGCTTGAGATGGAGGATTATTACCATTGGCTCAAAACGTTGGGTGTTCGTCCCGTTATTCGCGCTTTGCAGGAAAAAGGTGTCTCCATTCATGAAGAAACGATGGATAGCCTGTTTAATAAACTGCCTGAGCTCGATGAACATCAACGTAAAGTCATTCGTCGTTTGACCAAGAGTATTGTGAACCAAATGACGACAGATCCGATTAATCGGATTAAGGAAATGGCAGGCACGAAGCAAGGTGATGAAGCTCTGCGCATGTTTACTCAGATTTTCGCTCTGGAAGATGCAGTAGAGATGGCCGCTGAAAAAGTGAGTCAGAGTGATGCTACAGCTCTGGCGAAACCAGCCGCTCACCTTAACGAAAACCGGCAAGACCCCGTGCCGGCTTATGCTCCGGCAGGCGTATAAGGCGGGTGGGCAGCTTGACCCTTGCTGAACAAGTTTATGAAGCTCTAATCTATATGTATGCCCTGAGCCTACTGTTCTATTTCTCGGACTGCATTCGACGCAATGCGGGGGCGAAGCGGACAGGCACAGGGTTTCTTGTCGTTGTTTGGGGACTGCAGGTAACGCATGTCATATTGCGGATGTGGACTGAAGGCCATTTCCCCATCTATACCACCTTTGATTTTTTGTTTATATTTTCATTCAGTATTGTGCTGATGTCTCTCGTCATGACTCGCATCCAGCGTTCCGAATTTGTGATTTTGTTGCTGAATGTTGTAGGTTTTTCCGTTACGGTATTAAACCGACTGTGGTTTACGGCCGGAGAGATATCACTACATAACTGGCAAACGGTACATGGATTACTCATTATGCATATTACCTTGGCGAATCTTGGTTTTGCGGCGTTAACCGTTGCTACGGTATTTGCCATGTTATATCTGTTCCTGCACCGTAAGTTGAAGAAAAAAAAGTGGAATGATACGATGCGACGGATGCCAAGCCTGGAAGTGATCGGCAAATACATGGATGGTGCTAATTTCATAGGTACACCGCTCCTTGGCGTTTCTGTGATGCTTGCCGTATTATCCATTGTGGCTGAAAGACGCTGGATTCTACTCTTGGATCTCAAAGTTATTGCGACAGGTCTTGCTATAGCCATCTATGTGGGGTACTTCGTATCCAAGAGAAGGAAACAGTTCTCTACAATTATCATGGCAAGATGGACACTGATCGGGTACGGATTTGTCATTATAAGTTTTTTATCCAATGCGTATTCAGCGTTTCATCGTTGGACGGGAGAGTGAAGGGGATGGACCGTTACACGCCGATATTTGTGAATACTTCAGGCAAAAAGTGCTGCGTGGTTGGTGGTGGACGTGTTGCCGAACGTAAAATTAAGGGATTGCTGCATGCTGAGGCACAGATTACGGTCATTAGTCCGGAGCTTACTCCCGTATTAAAACAACTGCATCATGAATCCCGAATTCAATGGATAGACCGGTCCTACCGCAATGGAGATTTGCGGGGGGCCTTTCTCGTATATGCAGCGACTGACCGTTCAGAGGTCAATTCAACTGTGGTTCGGGATGCGGAGGCTGCGGGCATATTGGTGAATGACGCAATGTCTTCGGAGCACAGCAGCTTTATTACGCCAAGCGTGGTAAGGCGTGGGAGATTAAGTATAGCCATATCCACAGCAGGAGCGGGACCGGCAGCAGCTGCGGAGATACGTGCCACACTCGAACGACAGTTCGGTGATGAGTATGAGACGTACCTTGAGTTTTTGCACCAGATGAGGACTGAGGTGAAGTCACGCGTATCTTCTTCAAGTCTCAGAAGTACGTTGCTTCGGCAATTAACTGAAATGCACATATTAGAAGATATTCGTACAGGCCATTTTCAGTGGTGGACCGAAGAAGAAATCGGGGACTGGATATCCCGTAATGAGGAGGAAGTGTAGATATGCGTACAATTAAAGTTGGAAGTAGACAGAGCGCGCTTGCGCTAACCCAGACAGGCCATGTCATTCAGGATTTACGCGATATTTGTGAGCGGGAAGGATTAGCTTTTGACTTTGAAGTACATAAGATTGTTACCAAGGGAGATCTCATTCTGGATGTAACGTTGTCAAAAGTGGGCGGCAAAGGTTTGTTTGTCAAAGAGATTGAACAGGCGATGCTTGATCGTACGATTGATATGGCTGTGCATAGCATGAAGGATATGCCTTCCGAGTTACCCGAAGGATTAATCAATGGTGCTATTCCCCGTCGTGCAGATCCACGGGATGCGCTGATCTCTAATGGTGGACTAACTCTGGATCAACTGCCAGAAGGAGCTAGAGTCGGAACAAGCAGTCTGCGCCGGTCGAGTCAATTAAAGGCCTATCGTCCAGATTTGCAATTGGAATCGATTCGCGGCAATATTGATTCCCGTCTGCGGAAGCTGGAGACCGAAGGATTCGATGCGATTATTCTGGCAGCTGCAGGATTGTACCGTATGGGCTGGGAAGACCGAATCACAGAGTACCTGACGGAAACAGCCTGCCTTCCGGCAGTGGGTCAAGGCGCGCTTGGTATCGAATGTCGTGAAGACGATGAGGAACTATTGCACTTGCTGCAGCTGTATAACGATCCCGAGACAGCTTTTCCTGTACAGGCGGAACGCCGTTTTCTCAGTGTATTAAATGGGGGCTGTCAGGTTCCGATCGGTGCTCATGCGGTGTGGGTGCCTCAGCAAGATGCAGATTCCCTGAATGGTGAAAACACGTTACAATTAACAGGTATGGTCGGCACGCCGGATGGTGGGCTGATTCTTAAGGAAGCCATGATCGGCAAGGACCCGGTTCGTCTGGGAGAAGAAGTGGCTTGGAGATTGATCGAACGGGGAGCAGAGCAGATACTGGCAGAAGTTAGGGGATGAAGACATGGTGGGAAAGGTCTTTTTGGTAGGGGCAGGTCCTGGGGATGCAAAGCTGATTACGGTAAAAGGGTGGGAATCCATCGGGAAAGCCGATGCTGTAGTCTATGATCGTTTGGCAAGTCCGAGATTGTTGAAACAAATGAAACCCGGCGCAGTCAAGATTTACGTGGGCAAGCGCCCGGATCGGCATACGATGAAACAGGAAGAGATCAATCAACTGTTGGTTGATCTGGCTCTTGAAGGCAAGGTTGTGGTTCGGCTTAAAGGCGGCGATCCAACTATCTTTGGACGTGTGGGCGAAGAGGCGGGTTTGCTGCACAAAAACGGAATTCCGTTTGAGATTGTACCTGGGGTTACCGCTGCAATAAGTGTGCCTGCGTATGCCGGAATTCCTGTGACTCACCGTGACTATGCATCTTCCATCTCTATTATTACGGGGCACGAGAGTCCGGACAAGCTTGATCGCAGTATCCATTGGGATAAAGTGACGAATGCAACGGGCACACTTGTATTTATGATGGGGGTTGCCAAAATTGGATATATCAGCGAACAATTGATTCGTCATGGTCGTCCAGCGCAAACACCGGTAGCTCTGATTCGTTGGGGAACACGAGCGGAACAGGATACCCTTACAGGTACCCTTGAAGATATAGAAGCGAAAGTGATCGCAGCCAATTTCCAACCACCAGCTGTTATTGTGGTGGGAGATGTTGTCAATCAGCGGGAACAATTGAAATGGGCAGAAGCGCTGCCGCTATTTGGCAAACGAATTCTGGTAACCCGTGCTCGCAGTCAGGCGAGTGAACTGGTGAATCGCATTGAGGAACTCGGCGGCGAACCGTATGAGTTTCCGGTTATTGAGACGGTCATGCCATCCAGTGAATCTGCCAAGCAAAGTGTCAAAGACGCCTTCAGTGCTTTAAATACCTATGACTGGGTGTTTTTCACAAGTGTGAACGGCGTGGAGTTTTTCTTCCGCCATCTGGAACAGGAAGGCAAGGATATTCGCTCGATTCATCAAGCGAGAATTACTGCCGTAGGACCTTCCACAGCAGATGCTTTGCGCAAACATGGCATCGTAGCTGAAGTTGTCAAAGGTCCTTTCCAGGCCGAAGGCATGCTTGAGGCTTTTGAAAGCGAGCTGAAGGAAGGCCAGAGAGTACTGCTTCCGCATGGTGATCTTGCACGTACATGGTTACGTGACCAGTTGAGAGAAAGAGGGCTTCAGGTCACCGAAGCCATCACCTACGATACGATCCTCGCTGGTGAGGATGATGACGAACTACTCAAGCTACTTGAAGAAGGTGGTATTCATGCGGTGACCTTTACAAGTTCATCGACGGTTACCAACTTCATGAGTATGTTGAAACGTATGGGGTTGCAAGATCCACTGCCTTTATTGAAAGATGTGGAGGTTGCGTGTATCGGGCCTGTTACAGCGAAAACGGCAGAAGCCGCTGGACTAAAGGTTACACTGATGGCAGAGGAAGCAACGATGGATAGCTTGATCACAGTGCTATGCGACTGGAAACGGACAGGTACCAAAGAAGGCGCTCTTCGAAATTAATACACATGTAATCATGTCAACATATGAAGCGTGCTGAATTCGATAGGATACCAGCGCGCTTCCCTTTTTGCTCTATTTAACTTTTTCAAGGAGGTTTTACTCGTATGAGTTTTCCAATTGTACGGCATCGCCGTTTACGTCAATCCACAGGTATTCGCAATATGGTCAGAGAGACCCATCTAACCGTGGATGATTTTATTCAACCAATCTATGTTACGTATGGAGAAAATGTAAAATCTGAAATTAAATCCATGCCTGGCGTATTCCGCTTCTCGCTGGATCGTCTTCAGGAGGAAGTAACGGAAATTGCCGAGCTGGGAATTCCAGCCGTGTTATTGTTTGGTATTCCCGAGACGAAGGACAGTGTGGGTTCATCTGGCTTTGCTGAAGATGGCATTGTGCAGGAAGCGACGAGATTGATCAAATCCTGGTACCCGGAACTGCTGGTTGTTGCGGATACTTGTCTGTGTGAATTCACGGATCACGGTCACTGCGGTATGGTACACACCGTGGAGATTGACGGTCACATCTGCGGAGATGTGTTAAATGACGAATCACTGGATCTACTCGTGCAAACGGCAGTGTCTCAAGCCAAAGCAGGAGCGGACATTATTGCACCATCCAACATGATGGATGGATTTGTACAAGCGATCCGCGCGGGGCTGGATGAGAATGGATTCAGTCACATTCCGATCATGTCTTACTCTGTTAAATATGCATCCGCATTCTATGGTCCATTCCGTGAAGCTGCGGATTCCACACCACAATTCGGAGACCGCAAGTCATATCAGATGGACCCGGCGAACGCGCGTGAAGCCTTGCGTGAAGCAGAGACGGATGTGCTCGAAGGAGCGGATATGCTAATGGTTAAACCTTCGCTGTCCTATCTTGATGTCATGCGTACGATTAAGGATCAATTTGATCTTCCGCTTGTTGCCTATAATGTAAGTGGCGAGTATGCCATGGTGAAGGCGGCGGCGATTCAAGGCTGGATCGATGAGAAAAAAGTTGCCATGGAAATCCTGCTCAGCATGAAACGCGCAGGTGCAGATATGATCATTACCTACTACGGAAAAGACGCTTCACGCTGGTTGGCTGAGAAATAAAATAAATTACATTGAGGAGGATATTCATGACTGCACAACAAGGTAATCGTCGCAATGATGAGCGCTCACGCAGCGCGTTTGAGGAAGCGAAGCAGTACATACCCGGGGGTGTGAACAGCCCTGTACGCGCATTCAAATCGGTGGGACTTACTCCGATCTATGCAGAGCGCGGTGAAGGGTCCAAAATCTACGATATTGATGGCAATGTTTTTATTGACTATGTGGGATCGTGGGGCCCACTCATTATGGGACATGCACACCCTGACGTTGTAGAAGCTTTGCGTGAGACAGCCCTCAAAGGAACAAGCTTTGGTGCGCCTACCTTGCTGGAGACCGAGATGGCAAAACTGGTCTGTGAGCGTGTACCTTCTATCGATATCGTGCGGATGGTTAATTCCGGTACGGAAGCAACGATGAGTGCCATTCGACTGGCACGCGGGGTAACCGGACGCAGTAAAATTCTGAAGTTTGAAGGATCATATCATGGACATGCAGACAGCTTGCTGATCAAGGCTGGCTCAGGTGTTGCAACGCTGGGTCTTCCAGATAGTCCAGGCGTGCCTGAAGGCGTAGCTGTGAATACCATTACGGTGCCTTATAACGATCTGGAGTCCGTGAGACTTGCTTTTGAACGTTATGGTGAAGAACTGGCCGCTGTTATTGTGGAGCCTGTGGCAGGTAACATGGGGGTTGTTCCTCCGGCTTCCGGTTTCCTTGAAGGGCTGCGCAGTTTGACGACCCAATATGGCAGCCTGCTTATTTTTGACGAAGTCATGACCGGTTTCCGCGTAGGGTTGAACTGTGCTCAGGGACGGTATGGGGTTACACCTGACCTGACTTGTCTGGGTAAAGTTATCGGTGGCGGCCTCCCGGTTGGCGCTTATGGTGGTCGTCGGGATCTGATGGAACAGATTGCTCCAACAGGACCAATCTATCAGGCAGGTACATTGAGCGGGAATCCGCTGGCTATGGCAGCAGGGTATACAACGCTCAAATTGTTAACACCAGAGGTCTATGACCGTCTGGAGACATTGTCTGCACGTCTGCAAGCCGGATTCGAGAAAAATGCAGCTGAGACGGGTATTGCGATAACCATTAACCGTGTGGGTTCCATGGTTTGTCCATTCTTCAGTGCCGTTCCAGTAACCAATTATGATATTGCCAAAGAAAGCAATCTGGATCAATTCCGTCGTTATTTTGCGGCCATGATTGATCAAGGTGTGAGTGTTGCGCCTTCGCAATACGAAGGTATGTTTGTCTCTGGTGTGCACACGGAGCAGGATATTGACGATACGATTGAGGCGAATCGTAAAGCTCTTCAATCGCTATGACCATCAAAAGTTGGAAACGCCGCGGGGAATGGCTTGAGCTGATGCCAGGGAAAGCCGTAACAGGCAGCTCGGACAAACCGATGGCTGCAGAGCAATGGTTATTGTCTGAACTTCAGTTTCCGGAGAAACTGCTCCGTCAGTTAAAAGCAAACCAAGGAATACAACTTGCAGGGGACCGGCTTCGGCTGGCCCTTTTTGCGTCCCAGCCAATCGATGTTGAGCCACGCTGGGCTGATGTGGATGTATTGTATGAGGATGATTTTTGTCTGGTTATGCACAAACCGGCAGGCATGAAACTGCATCCAGATGGAAGCCGTACCGATCAGGCCATCACGCTGGATCATGTGGTTGCCTCTTATTACGAAATGAACGGAATCCAGGCGAGCGTTCGCCATGTTCATCGACTGGATGAGGATACAACCGGACCTGTCCTGTATGCCAAAAATGCTTTTGCCCTCGCCAAACTGGATGAAGCGATGCGTCGCAAAGAGATTGGCCGCCATTATGTAGCCATTGCAGGTGGACATATCCCCCTTGAACTCCACAAAATTGATGCTCCGATTGGCAAGGATAGACATCACAAGCAGCGCAGACGTGTCTCGGAAGGTGGACAGGAAGCTGTTACTCATGTGGAGACCGTCGAAGTGTGGGAAAGAGCAACCCTTGTACGATTAAAGCTGGATACAGGACGAACACACCAAATTCGTGTACACCTGAGTTACGCGGGACACCCGCTCATTGGTGATGCGTTGTATGGAGGTAGAGCGGATGCCATTGGGCGACAAGCACTTCATGGAGAGTTGCTTAAGTTTAGTCATCCTTTAACCGGAGCGATGATTGAAGTGAACGACCCATGGCCGTCCGATTTCACACAATTGGCAGAGCGTGAGCGTCAAAATTATTAATACACTATATAAGTTCGACTAACTATTTACACGAAAACGGAAAGGACAGAAACAACCAGAAGAAGTAAAGCGTTCGCCTAAAAGCTTTCTGAAAGAAAGCTACTTCGGAAGCCTAAGCTATCCCCGGGTTTTCCCTTTATAAAAAGGAATGAAAAAAATCTGGGGATAACAGCGATCAGAAGGTTGTTCTGTCATTGGAGTGACAGTGTAAATAACCATGAGTTGAACATATATAGCAAGGTTTTTCAAAAGGTGGCATGCTCCTCTCATTCAAGGCATATAGATGGGGTAACGAAGGATTTGGACCATGGATCAGTCCCATGAGAAGGATCATGGTGAACATATGCCGAAAGGAGGACGCCACCTTTGTTGAATCAACCTTATGGTTTGCGGTTCGATATTTATGAGCGCGTTCATTTGTCTGAGGGAGTTCCTGCGATTGAGGAATTGGAGGAGATTGAACTATACCCACGCATTCAAGTCATAGGGCAGGATGATCATGCCACATTAAGAGGGCATCTTTTACTTACAGGTGCGTACAGAGGAGAAAATGAGGCTTCAGAGGAGCTCAAACATTTCATTCCCGTGGAGATCACAGTGCCGCTGAACCGGGTCAGATCGATTGAAGATATTTCCATCGAGATCGAAAATTTTGACGTGGATCTGTTATCCAATCGCAGTCTGAACATTACAGGCGTGTTGTCGCTACGAGGTATCGAAGGTTTTCCTGTTGAAGAGCCACAAGTGTGGTCAGCAGATGAGTTTACAGTTGTTCATTCACCTGATGTTCAGCAACCCAACCGTTCCGATGAAGCAGCACAGGCAGGTAGCGATCCCAACACATTTGCACAAGAGTACCTGCTCCAGCGGAGTGAGGAAGAGAGACTTGCGAATGCAGCAGAACTTGCATATGGTGCTCCGGAATTCGCTGACCTGTCCACAAGGGAAGAGACATTAAGGAATAGCGAAGAATGGCAGCAGGATTATGCGAATGCGTCATCCGCAGAGCCACTTCAATCTGAGGAGCTAAGTGCGGAGTACGCTAACGAAAACAGACAACCTGATGCAAATGAAGATCCCGCATCTCTGACAGCGAATGGAGATGAATTGGCATCTCATGAGCAATACAGCGAACCTTCTCCGATCTCGTCATTTATGGCTGAGACCGCAGATCGATTAGCTTCTTACCCTGAGTCGGAACCATTGTTGCCTCTGGAAGATGAGTCTTCGGGTTGGTCCGAGCCTTCCGTGGATGCATTGCCTGCGAACTCGAGAAGTGCAGATCAAGCAGTCTCAGAGCCTACTGCTCAATCATCTAATGAGTTGGCATCACCGGATGTACCGGACGCACCAGAGGTATGGCACTTCGAATCCGCGAGATCTGTACCTCAGCAGGAGAATCAGGCAGTTGCCGATGTCCCGGGCGAATCACAGGCGGAGAACTGGCAAGGTGTATTTGCTTCGTCCGAACCAGGCAACGCTGAGGAAGACCGGCCGTCTTTTGAAGCGACTGGGGTAGACGAGTTCGTACAGAACGAAGCATTTGTTCCTGAACCTGTGGCTGAGACGGAAGACAAGCCGGAGCTGAAGGTTGCTTTTGGCAGCAAAAAAGAATCCGCACCACGGCAAGAAGAGGGCGTAGGTATCTCTTCTTTGTTATCCTCCGGTAGAGCGGCACGCGATGCTGAAGTGGAGCGAGGCGATGAGGTTCCTGCGGGTGTGGTACAGGAAGAAACGTATCCAGCTGATGATGTGGAATGGAAGAACCTGTTCCTGGGAACGATCGTGGACCAGACCCCGTTCCGCAAGGTGAAACTTTGCATCGTTCAGCGAGAAGATACACTGGATGCTATTGCAGATCGATATCAATTGAGCACGAGGGAACTTCAGTTGTATAACCGATTATCTGAGCAGGTTGTGGAAGAAGGTCAGATATTGTACATCCCTTAATCCGTAGTTAAAGCCTTCGTTACGACCCGTGATCCCCTTGAGGATTGCGGGTTTTTGCATGATTCGTCCTAAACCTGCATTCCAGCGCTCTTTATCCGCTGTTGTCAGGTTGACTATCGCGCACGAGCAAGGTATGATGTGTGTAGGTTTTTTGAAGAACAACGTGGAACGGGAGTAGTAGACAGTATGACCTTTCAGAGAGTGGAATTGCAGCGCTGTGAGATTCCGCAGGAACCAACTGATCGAAGTCGCCCGGGAGTTGCCTGTTTGAATACAAGGGATGAATGAGATCTATCGTCATTTATTTCTGAGGTAGGATGGGCCGGTAGCAGCCGTTATCTGCTTGAAGTGTCACGTCATGTACAGAGGGTGAAGTCTATCTTGCTGTAGGCGTGAAACAAAGGTGGTACCGCGAAAGCTAACCTTTCGTCCTTTGATGGATGAAAGGTTTTTTTTGTTTTTTTTGGCGAAGATGATGAAGTAACGGAGGAATGACACATGTCTGAGGAAAAAAAATCAGCTGCAACAGAAATGCCGACCACTTACGATCCTAAGGCGGCAGAGGATAAATGGTACTCCACCTGGATGGAGCGTGGATATTTCAAAGCCGGTCAACGTAAAGATGCCGAGCCGTATACAATTGTAATTCCACCCCCAAATGTGACCGGGATGCTGCACATTGGGCATGCGCTCGATTTTACACTGCAGGATATTCTGATCCGCACCAAACGGATGCAAGGTTATGACGCACTGTGGCTTCCGGGTTCCGACCATGCAGGTATTGCTACTCAAACCAAAGTGGAGCAGAAGCTGCGTGAAGAAGGTCTGACTCGTTATGATCTGGGACGTGACAAGTTTCTGGAGAAAGTATGGGACTGGAAAGATCAATATGCCACTACCATTCGTCAACAATGGGGCAAAATGGGATTGTCGCTTGATTACTCACGTGAACGTTTTACGCTGGATGAAGGTCTGTCCCAAGCGGTTCGCAAAGTATTTGTTCAACTGTATGAAAAAGGCCTTATTTACCGAGGCAAACGCATCATTAACTGGGACCCGGTGAACCGGACAGCTCTGTCCGACATTGAGGTTGAATATAAAGAGGTTCAGGGTCACCTGTACCATCTGCGGTACCCACTCAAAGACGGAAGTGGCTACGTTACAGTGGCAACAACGCGTCCTGAAACGATGCTGGGTGATACAGCGGTTGCTGTTCATCCGAAAGATGAGCGTTATGCAGATATGATTGGTAAAGTACTTGTACTGCCTATCATTGGACGCGAAATTCCAATTATCGCTGATGATTATGTGGATAAAGAGTTTGGAAGTGGTGCAGTTAAAATCACGCCTGCGCATGATCCAAATGACTTTGAAGTAGGTCTTCGTCATGATCTGCCTCAGATTACGGTAATGGATGAGAGCGGCACAATGAATGCTGAGGCAGGCAAGTATCAGGGACTGGACCGCAGTGACTGCCGCAAGCAGATTGTTGCTGACTTGAAAGAGCAGGGCGTATTGATCAACATTGAGGATCACACGCATCAGGTTGGACACAGTGAGCGTACCGGAGCTGTTGTTGAGCCGTATCTGTCTACACAGTGGTTCGTTGAGATGAAGCCACTTGCAGAGAGAGCGATCAAGAAACAACAGAGCGGCGAAGGGGTTAATTTTGTTCCAGATCGTTTTGAGAAAACCTATCTGAACTGGATCGAGAACGTTCGTGACTGGTGTATTTCCCGTCAACTGTGGTGGGGACATCGTATTCCTGCCTGGTATGATGAAGAAACGGGTGAAATCATCGTATCTGCTGAAGATCCGACGACACTGCCAGAGAATGCTGGACGCAAGCTCAGACAGGACGAAGACGTACTCGATACTTGGTTTAGCTCCGGCTTATGGCCGTTCTCCACATTGGGCTGGCCGGAAGATACGGAAGATCTGCAACGTTATTATCCGACAAGTGTACTTGTGACAGGGTATGACATCATATATTTCTGGGTTGCACGTATGATCTTCACTGCATTGGAATTCACCGATGAGATTCCGTTCAAGGATGTGCTGATGCATGGTCTTGTTCGTGACGCAGATGGACGCAAAATGTCCAAATCATTAGGCAACGGTGTAGATCCGTTAGATGTGATTGAGAAATACGGCGCAGATGCGATGCGTTACATGATCTCAACCAGCAGCACGCCAGGTCAGGATCTGCGTTTCCGTTGGGAACGGGTGGAGCAGGCTCGTAACTTTGCCAACAAGATCTGGAATGCTTCGCGCTTTGCATTGATGAATCTGGAAGGATTCACCTATGAGGAACGTGACATTAGCGGAGAGCTTGGTACAGCGGATTATTGGATTTTGCACCGTCTTAACGAAACTTCCCGCGATATTACGCGTCTAATCGAAGCGTATGAATTTGGGGAAACGGGCCGTGTGCTGTATAACTTTATCTGGGATGACCTGTGTGACTGGTACATTGAGTTTGCGAAACTGTCCTTCTACGGAGAAGATCCGATTGCCAAGAAGAAAACACAATCCGTGCTGGCTTATGTACTGGATCAGACGATGCGCCTGATTCATCCGTTCATGCCATACATCTCTGAAGAGATCTGGCAGCATCTGCCACATGAAGGTGAGACGATTACGTTGGCATCTTGGCCGGTATACGATCCTGCTCTTGAGAACCCAGAGGCTGTTGCCGAGATGAACCTGCTCATGGATACCATTCGTGCGGTTCGGAACATTCGTGCAGAAGTGAACGTGCCGATGAGTAAAAAGATCGAATTGATGGTCAAAGCAAACAGTGCTGAGACGTCCAGCATCATTGAGCGTAACAGCCATTACATCAAACGGTTCTGTAATACGTCCGAGTTCGATAGTGGGCTGGATTTAAACTCACCGGATAAGGCAATGACTGCGATCATTACGGGGGCAGAACTATACTTGCCGCTCGCAGGTCTTATTGATATCGAGCAGGAAGTGGCTCGTTTGGAGAAAGAGTTGGAGAACCTTGAGGGCGAAGTTCTCCGTGTAGAGAAAAAGCTGGCGAACGAAGGCTTTGTTGCCAAAGCTCCTGCCAAAGTTATTGAGGAAGAGCGCGCCAAGCAAGCAGATTATTCCGATAAACGGGATAAAGTGATTGCACGAATCAAGGAACTTAAAGGTTAATATATGTGGGTCGGATGGAGAGCCATTATGCCATCCGGCCGCTTTTTTCACTCAAACTCGGGACCGAAGGTGAATCAGATGACGGAATTAGACGGGACAGATGCAGCAGCTCCTTTACTTACGTACAACGAGGCCGTGGACTGGATCAATGGCCTTATTCCTTTTGGCATCCGACCTGGATTGGAACGAATCGAGAGTCTGATGTCCATGTTAGGCAATCCACACCAACGTCTCAAATTTATTCATGTCGCGGGAACGAACGGCAAAGGTTCGACTTGCGCTTTTTTGACGTCAGTGCTTCTTCAGGCTGGATATGATGTGGGTACCTTTACGTCGCCTTATATCACCAAGTTTACAAACCGTTTTCAATACAACGGTGAGGATATTCCTGAAGAAATCCTGCTTAAGCTCTCGAACCGATTACATCCACTAGTCATGGAAATGGCCTCCACTCCGCTTGGATCACCCACGATGTTTGAGGTGTCCACGGCTCTGGCGCTTCTGTACTATGCAGAGGAGTGTTACCCTGACGTTGTGGTATGGGAGACGGGGCTAGGGGGAAGGATGGACGTAACGAATATTGTCGCACCTGTTGTGTCCGTCATCACCAACATTGGTATGGATCATACGGATGTACTTGGAGATACGATTGAGCAGATTGCTGGAGAAAAGGCAGGTATTATCAAGCCGGGAGTACCCGTTGTGACTTGCGCGACTCAACCCGAAGCTGTGAAGGTGATTCAGGAGAAAGCACAGCAGCTTCAATCAAGCGTGTATTTGGCTGGAGATCAATTCTCTTATCATAGACTGGACAGCAATGAGAACGGACAATCTTTTCATTTTACAGGCCCGTTCCGTGATCTGGACGTTCGCATACGCATGCAGGGCTCACATCAATGTGACAATGCAGCGGCCGCACTTATGGTGCTTGAATTGCTTAGACAATACATGGCATTTATGCTGGATGACAACGATATTGTACTTGGACTGGAGAATGCTTTCTGGGCAGGAAGATTCGAAAAAGTCGTCGATGAACCCCGAATTGTGCTAGATGGAGCACATAATCCGGAAGGGGCAGAGTCACTGGCCAAGAGCATTATGGATGTCTATCCGCACAACAAGTTAATTTTGATGATGGGTATGTTGGCAAATAAGCATCACGAAGCGTATTTGCAGCATATACTGCCACTAGTGGATACGCTGATCCTGACCGAGCCAGATTTCCGACGCAAAATGGATGCAGCCGAATTGCTGCAGATTGTCGAACGGGTACGTCCCGCCATTGCGAAGCAGGAACTGGAAATCATCGTCGAGCCCGAATGGGCAAAGGCACTTGATCTATTGAAGTCACGGACGGAAGCGGAAGATCTGGGGGTGGTCTCCGGCACACTGTACCTGATTGCGGATGTGCGGGCAGCCCTTTTGCATCAAACCGATTCTGAAAAAGGTTGGTGAAAGTTTTGTTAAATACATCGGAACACGTTCATTTTATAGGGATTGGCGGATATGGCATGAGTGCCATCGCAAGAGTTATGTTGGAAATGGGATACACCGTTACCGGATCGGATGTCGCTTCACAGGAGTTGACCGAGAAGTTGGCAGCCAAGGGAGCGAAAATATATATCGGACATACGGCAGAGCACGTCACTGGAGCAGATCTTGTTGTCTACTCTACAGCAGCGCCTGCTGATAATGTGGAACGGGTAGCAGCTGCAGAGCTGAACATTCCGATTCTGCATCGTTCCCAGATGCTTGCACGTTTGTTGAACGAACGTAAAGGTGTGGCTGTAGCTGGGGCTCATGGTAAAACAACCACTTCATCCATGATTGCACTTGTTATGGATAAATGTGATACAGATCCGACATACATTATTGGCGGAGAAATCATGAATGTGGGTACCAACGCGAAGGCCGGTCAAGGCGACTGGGTAGTCGCTGAAGCGGACGAGAGCGATGGTTCGTTTTTGCAGTACCATCCATGGCTCGGTATTGTAACCAATATTGAGGCAGATCATCTGGAGAATTACAACAGTGATTTTGAGGAGCTCAAAAGGGCTTATGTGCAGTTCCTGAGCCAGATTCGTCCGGAAGGAACAGCGATTGTGTGTTCTGACGACGAGAATGTTCAAGCGATTTTGCCAGAACTCAAGTCGCGGATTACAACCTATGGTATTGATCGTGCTGCAGATTATACGGCAACGGATATTGTATTGGGCGATCGCCGTATCTCCTTTACGATGAATCATCAGGGTGCTGCTATGGGCACGGTGGAATTATCAGTGCCGGGTAAGCATAACGTTTATAATGCGATGGCTACTGTGATTACCTGTCTGGAAGCAGGCATTCCATTTGAGAAGATTGTGGCAGCTATCATCCAGTTCCATGGAGCAAAACGTAGATTCCAGGTATTGGGCGAGGCGCGCGATATGCTGATCATCGATGATTATGCTCATCACCCGACTGAGATTGAAGCTACCATTAGTGCCGCCAAAGCAACGGGCAAACGCATTATTGCGGTATTCCAGCCACAGCGTTATACGCGGACGTTCTTCCTGCTGGATGCGTTCAGTCGTGCTTTTGCGGAAGCGGATGAGGTGCTTATTACGGACATCTATTCTCCTGCGGGCGAAAAACAGATCGAAGGGGTAACCTCAGCCCGACTGGTTGAACTGATCGTTCAAAACAGTAATGCTTCTGCACGTTACCTTCCTACAAAAGAAGAAGTGGTAGCTGATCTGCAACATCGTCTGCAGCCAGGAGATCTTGTGATTACGATGGGCGCAGGTGATATCTGGAAAGTCGGCGATACACTTGCCAAAGGTTTGAAATAGATCAATTGAGAAATCGCCTGTCTTCGATACGAAGCAGGCGTTTTTTGCGTTATATGGAATGTATTCTCCAGTCTCTGCATATAGCTTATATAAATGGGACAAAGGAGAGGGTACGGGTGAGCAATGCTAGAATGACGTTTCGCTTCGGGGATCATGAGTCGGACAAGCCTGAAAACAAGAGGATATCCGCGTCCAGTCCATTGGTGACGTTAAGTGAAGAATTACCGCATAATCAACCTCTAACGCCTAAGCAGATGGATACAACCCCATCATGGACGCCTGAGGATATCCCCGGAGACTGGGGAGAGACGGTGCTGACAAGCTCTACTGTACCTGAACCTGACGAGCGGGTGAGTCATGATTCGAACTTGAACTTGGATGAGGCCCATTATTTTGGGAACCGTTCCGGTTACGATTATGTTAATCACACTGATAATCCGGAGGAAGAGCGTCGTGATCTGTCCAATGCCCATGATGATCAGGGCCACGACTGGCTTGCAGATTCGGAGAACTATTCCTATAAACGCAATCGCCCTCCAAGAGGCTGGAAAATGATTGGTTCTGTCACTGGTGCACTTGTTACCGGAGCACTTTTTGGTATGGTTATTCTTTCATTTTTTAATAAAGAAGGAGCCGCGAAGCCAGGCGATCTTCTGCCCGTCAATCAGGCAGTTTCCACTGTGACGGGTCAGGAGGGGACTGCAGGTACAGAGCAGCAGCTTCAGACAGCGGCGACTGGCAGTACGTATTATGCACTTCAATACGGCGTGTTCAGTTCTCCTGAACGAGCTGAGCAGGCTAAGCTTGAACTGGCTCAGGCAGGTATAGCCGCAGGTTCTGATCCTGAAGATGGCAATCGAGTATATGCAGGCATTTCGGCTGATCGTGAAGAGGCCAAGCTACTTAGCTCCCGGCTAAAAGCCCAGGGAGTTGAACTGTATGTCAAGGAGATTGTGAACCCTGAGATCAATCCGGCTATATTCGGTGGCAAACAAGAGGATGTGCAGCTTTTCTTCACAAACAGTTCTGCACTGGTGGAACAATTATCTACCTTGTCCATTCAGCAGCTGGGACAGTCTGCTCCGGCAGCAGTTTCTACAGAAACGATGACCGCGATTCAAAATAAGCACGAGTCATGGCTGACGGGATTGAATAGTCTTACACCTGGCCTGACCGCAGATGTACAACCTATTATTGGTGGAATGGAGAAATCAATGAACAGTGCAATTACGGCTATCGCGGAGTACAACAAAAACCCGGATGATGTACACATGTGGTCCGTGCAGTCCGATCTGATGGAATATGTACTGCAGCAGAAAAAATGGCTCGAAGCGATAAAGCAGTAACATGCTCTTTCCCATAACAACGCTTGGAAATACCCATCCGGCAAGGAACTGGAAATAGTTCCCCTTGCCGGATTTGTGTTTGTATTGACGTACAAAACCCCGTATAATAATGTGGGTGTCAAAAAATGGCGAGGGAAGATTACCGATGAAAAAAAACTTCGGCATGTTATTGCTGTTTCTGCTACTCGGCTGGATGGCCGGAGCGTGGATCGCCAAGGCACTGCAGCCTGTAAAGGCAGTATCCTTTCTTACGAAAGCCACGACCATACGTTGGTCGCCACAGGCTGATCTGGATATTATCAGTTATAATATTTCACTTCAATTTCAAATGAGCCTTCTGAGTCTGATCGGTATGATTGCCGCTGTGTGGCTGTATCGCAGACTGTAGGAGAATGACGAGTTATGACGAAAAAAATTAAACCAGTGACATCTATTATCGTGATCCGGACAGGATGTTGCCGTGGCATAAGGAGCCGTTCATTTTGGATAACACACAACAGCGCCCTATTATTCTGGCCTCCACATCGCCTCGGCGCAAAGAACTGATCGCATCACTCCACCTAGCGTTTGATGTAATACCAAGTCATGCCAATGAAGATACACCACCAGAGTGGACACCTGAACAGACGGTACAGGAACTTGCTTTGCGCAAGGCGCTTGCCGTGTATCGCGGGCTTGAAGGCCGCGAGCAGGAAGCCATTATTGTTGGTAGTGACACCGTTGTTGTTCTGGATGGTGAGATTCTAGGCAAACCCTTAGACGAAGCGGATGCTGAACGTATGTTATCAAGGCTGCAGGGCCGCGTACATCGGGTGTTTACGGGCGTCGCTTGTATTGATGCGGGCAATGGACAGTCGTTAGTTCATTACCGCCAGACCGATGTAACGATGAAAGAGCTGTCGGATGCGACCATCCGTGCTTATGTGCAGACAGGTGAGCCTTCAGATAAGGCAGGATCATATGCCATTCAGGGCATTGGTGCTTCACTGATCGACCGCATTGAAGGATGTTATTTTAATGTGGTTGGCTTGCCGCTATCCTTGCTAAGTGATATGTTGGACGGGTTCGGCGTACATGTGTTGCCACGAACATGAATGAAGCCAAATGTTGTGAAATGAAAAGAGGGAACATATGGAGTCGCCTCAATACATGATGCGCGACATCCCCCAGGAAGAACGCCCGAGAGAACGCATGATGGAATACGGGGCGGGCGCCTTAAGCCATGCTGAATTGCTGGCAATTTTACTTCGAACAGGTACAAGACAGGAGTCCGCGGTGCATATGGCACAGCGGATTCTGGCCGAAGCGGGTGGCATTCGCTCGTTGATGGATTTGAGTCTGGAAGAACTGACCGCGATGAAAGGGATCGGCAATGCCAAGGCTGTGCAATTGAAAGCTGGCATTGAGCTGGGTCATCGGATTGCCAAGAGCAGACTCACACAGTCGACTTCAATTCGTACACCGCGTGATGCAGCTGATATCCTGATGGAACAATTGCGTTATTTGCAAAAAGAACATTTTGTGTGTCTCTTTCTGAATAGCAAAAATCATATTATTGCCCAGGAAACACTCTCCATGGGCAGCCTTAACGCTTCGATTGTACATCCACGTGAAGTGTTCCGGGCTGCCATCAAATGCAGCAGCGCATCGATTGTGTGCGCACACAACCATCCGAGTGGTGATCCTACGCCCAGTCCGGAGGATATCCAAATAACCAAGAGACTGATTGAAGCAGGCGCTATTGTTGGCATTGACGTGCTTGATCATATTATTATCGGAGATGGAACGTACGTAAGTTTGAAGGAGAAGGGCTTAGTATAATATAATGGTTGGCGTTGATGTTTTCCTATGAATGTTAACGGCGTTGTCCGTAAAAGATAGGTTCACTTTACAAATGCAAAAAAACAAATGCGAATATTAGCTCCACGTATTGCGTGGGAATAAAATTATTACGCTCTGGATCAGAATGGAGCGGCTATATGAGGCAGAAAAGGAGATTATGTTATGTTTGGTGGTTTTACGAAAGATTTGGGTATTGACTTGGGGACAGCAAATACGTTGGTTTATGTACGAGGAAAAGGAATTGTGGTGCGAGAACCTTCGGTTGTCGCTATACGGACAGATACAAATAGCATCGAGGCAGTAGGTGAAGCCGCCAAAAAAATGATTGGACGTACACCAGGTAACATTCGTGCCATTCGTCCAATGAAAGATGGCGTTATTGCCGATTTCGATACAACGGCAACGATGATCAAATATTTCATCCGTGAGGCGCAAAAACAACGCTCCATGTTCCAGCGTCATCCAAACGTGATGGTATGTGTACCATCCGGGATCACGGCAGTAGAACAACGTGCGGTTGAAGATGCAACCAAACAGGCTGGAGCCCGTGAAGCCTATACGATTGAAGAGCCTTTTGCTGCTGCAATCGGTGCAGATCTGCCTGTATGGGAACCAACGGGTAGTATGGTTGTCGATATCGGTGGCGGTACAACGGAAGTGGCTGTTATCTCTCTTGGTGGTATTGTAACGAGCCGTTCGGTTCGTGTAGCAGGTGACGAGATGGATGAATCCGTTATCCAGTACATCAAACGCCAATACAATCTGATGATCGGTGAGCGTACATCGGAGCAATTGAAGATGGACATCGGATCAGCTATGCCATTGGAACAAGTAGAAACGATGGAAATTCGTGGACGTGACCTTGTAACAGGTTTGCCGAAGACAATTACGATTACTTCGGACGAGATCAGTGAAGCGCTGGCTGATACTGTGAATGCGATTGTTGAAGCGGTAAAAGTAACACTGGAAAAATGCCCGCCTGAACTTGCTGCCGATATCATGGATCGGGGTATCGTTCTTACAGGTGGTGGGGCGTTGCTTCGCAACCTGGACAAGCTTCTCGCTGGTGAGACAGGAATGCCTGTCATTGTGGCTGAGAACCCGCTGGATTGTGTAGCCATCGGAACAGGTAAAGCGCTAGAGAATATTCATTTGTTCAAAAGCAGAAGCAGTTCGGCAGTTCGTTCCAAACGTTAATTGGTATTTGCCTAACTTGGCATAGCGACCAAGTGGCAAGATATCTTTATAGAGGACCCGGTTAACCCCGGGGATGAGCTATTACCCGCTTAACAGGGGAGGATCGGCTGATATTCTCGCAGGGACTACAGGTCTGACAGTCTCCCCGCCGGGCATGGCTCGGAAGAGAATATGGATGTTAGAGGGTGTTCGAACTGTTTAAACTGCTAGGCAACAAAAGACTTTTTGTTTTGCTGGTGGGCCTTGTTACATTTATCGCGTTAATGGGCTTTACGCTCAGTCCGCGAACCACTCTATCCTGGCCGGAGAAATTCCTGAAGGATTCAGTTGGATTTGTACAATACGTATTTTACAAGCCCGCTTCCTATGTAGCGGGCTTTTTCAAAGATGTAGCGAACATGCGTACGGTATATGAAGAGAATGAAGAGCTCCGCATCGCGATGGGTCACTATACCCGGGATCGGCTGAAGTACAATGATATGGAGCAAGTGAATGAGCAGCTTCAGAAAGCGCTCAATTTCACAGAAGAACAGAAGAATCGCTATAATTACGGTTCACGAATTGCTCAGGTTATCAGTGCCAATTCGGATCCCAATAGCAGAACCATTAACATTGATATCGGTGAAAATGCGGGAATCAAGCCGGGGATGGCCGTTACCTCCCAGGAAGGGCTGGTCGGCGTGATCAGTCATGTCAGCTCATATACATCAACGGTTAATCTGTTAACGTCCATGGACGCCAATGATCCAACATCCAATGCCATTGCAGCAACGGCGGTAGGTAAAGAGAAAGTGTTTGGTATGATTGAGAGCTACGATCCGAAGACGGGCATGCTCAAGATGACCAAAATCTCGGAGGATTCAAACATCAAAAAGGGTGATGAGATCATCTCTTCGGGGATCATCAATAACTTTCCCAAGTATATGCGGATTGGTGAAGTGGAAAAGGTTGAAGTTGGGGAGTACGGTTTAACGCGAACTGCGATTATCAAACCATATGCAAGTTTCCTTGATTGGAAAGAGCTGATTGTCATTATCCCGCCTGAGGTAAAAGAATAATGGTAACACGTAAGCAAGTTTTGTTCCTGTTACTATTCCTTTTGTTCATTGCGGAAGGCACAATTTTGCCACTGCTCATCCCTTCTGGCTGGCAGATGCGTATTTCTGCCAATCTGGTCTATATCGTAATTTTGTTTATCGCTGTATATCATCATCGACACACGGCACTAGTACTCGGTATATTTTTTGGACTATTGCATGACGTTGTATTCTACGGCGAGATGATTGGACCTTATGGATTCTCGATGGGATTATCGGCATATATGATGGGACTCATTTTTCAAGCACCACGTGCACCACTGCCGGTTATGGTATCGGTTGTCATTTTGGGAAGTCTGCTTAATGACACCATGCTATTTTTCCTGTACAAGCTCTTCCAACTTAACCACGTGACGTTTGACTGGGCGTTGATTGAATACATGATTCCTAATTTGTTCATTCATTTTGTGTTTGCCTTGATCATTTATGTCCCGCTTCGGAAACAACTGGAGCGGATCGGCAAGAGACGGAGCAAGACAGAAGAAGCTTCCTAAATACATTTATGGAGCGCAAAGCAGGAACTTGGGGCCCCGGGCACGAAATGTAATGAGATGGGAGGGACAGGCTTATGACGGTAAAATCGAATCACGTAACGATTAAAGGCATCCGAGACGGCCTGGTTTTCCTGTTGGACGATCAATGTGAATTCGAGGAATTGCTCTATGAGCTCCGCTATAAGCTGGAACACAGCCATCAAAATATTTTGACCGGACCGATTGTTCATGTGGATATCAAGTTGGGTGCCCGCGAAGTGACAGAGGACCAGAAAGAAGCAATCCTCGATATATTGAAGCAAAAAGGGAATCTGCTTATTCGATCCATCGACTCACCTGCACTCCAACCGGAGGTTAAAGGACCACCGCCGATTGTAACCATGTGTGGTATGGTGCGTTCAGGTCAGGTGCTTCATCATGAAGGAAATCTCCTGTTTCTTGGGGATATCAATCCGGGGGGCACAGTGACGTGTACCGGAGATATATATGTGTTGGGTTCACTCCGAGGTATGGCTCATGCCGGAATTGGCGGGGACGAGGAAGCAATCATTGCCGCTTCGGTATTTGCACCGACGCAGCTACGGATTGCGGATATCATCAGTCGTCCTCCCGATGAATGGGAGAGCCGAGAGACCGGAATGGAATTTGCTTACTTACAGGACAATCAGATGCAGATAGACAAAATGAGCAATATCGTTCGGTTACGCCGAGATTTTAATGTGTTTAAAGGAGTGTAGCTCATGGGAGAGGCGATCGTGATCACTTCGGGTAAAGGCGGCGTGGGTAAAACAACCACCTCGGCAAACATCGGGACAGCGCTGGCGCTGCTCGGCAAAAAGGTTTGTCTGGTAGATACCGATATCGGCCTTCGTAATTTGGATGTCGTGATGGGACTCGAAAACCGTATTATTTACGATCTGTGCGACGTTGCGGACGGCCGCTGCCGTCTGAATCAGGCTTTGGTCAAAGACAAGCGTTTCGAAGAATTATACATGTTGCCTGCGGCGCAGACGAGAGACAAAAACTCAGTGTCGCCAGAACAGGTCAGGGATATTATCCTTGAATTGAAAAAAGATTTTGAATACGTCATTATTGATTGCCCAGCCGGCATAGAGCAGGGTTTCAAAAATGCGGTAGCAGGAGCAGATCAGGCCATCGTGGTCACTACACCGGAAAATGCTGCAGTGCGTGATGCGGATCGTGTCATCGGCCTGCTGGAGAGTTCGCACATTCAATCACCAAAGCTGGTGGTGAATCGAATTCGCAATAATATGGTTAAATCGGGTGACATGTTAGATATCGATGGTATTTTACAAGTACTTAATATTGACCTGATTGGCATCGTACCTGATGATGAACTGGTCATCAAAGCGGCCAATTCAGGAGAACCTACGGTCATGAATCCGGATTCACTTGCGGCAATTGCGTATCGGAATATCGCACGACGCATTCTGGGAGATACGGTCCCATTGATGCAGCTGGAGCAGAAAAAGGGCGCTTTTACACGTTTTAAAAAGTTCTTGGGAATGGGTTAACTCATTTAAATGGACTTATTCATTATCTGATTACATGACAGCCGTGGCTTATAGCCCGGCTTTTTTTGTTACCTGCGGGCAGGCTTGTTCATATTATCAACCACCTCTTCATAGGATGTAGTAAACAAGCCTCGGCGGGAGGACATTCCATGAACACGAAACTCAGAATCAAGCAGAGACGAGAAGAACGCATCCGGCGACTGATGGATGGTGCCGCTGTGGAGGTCTTACAGGAGCAGAAATTAGGTTCACTGTTGGACAAGAATGAGATCATACACCCAAAACCATTTACGCCTAGTGAGGGGGCACAGGAAAGAGATCCGGAATGGTTGTGGAAAAAAGAGAATGGTCATTTCGTTCCAGGGGGGCATTCGAGATTTAACCTGTTCAAGTCGCTTCTCAAGCGGACGGTTATTAGCGCTTTGATATTTGGCGGAGTATGGGGTTTATTTCAGTTGGATACATCGTGGACGACATCACCCAAAACAGTAATTGCGGATGCACTCCATCGGGATATGGATTTTGCCTCAGCAGCGGCTTGGTATGAACGGCATTTTGGAGGAACGCCTTCGTTTCTTCCGGTCCTCGGACATACGACGGATGCCGTGAACGGATTAAAAGTAAGGCAGTTACTGGGCAAACCGATCTCAGGCACAGTGGTTCAGCCATTTGCGCTGAGCATGAAGGGAATTGAGATCGTTCCGGATGCCGCAGGTGCAGAACTTATACAGGTCGCAAGTTCGGATGCTGGGCGTGTCATGGAGGTTATCGGCGATGTAGCAAGTGGGTTCACAGTTGTCATCCAACATACAGGCAATGTCACGGCAATATACGGTCGGCTGAACGAAAGTGAAGTGAGCGTGAATGATTGGGTGGAAGCGGGGAATCCAGTGGGGAGTCTCAAGGCTACGGGTGGTGAACAACCGGCCACGCTCTATTTTGCAGTGAAAGAGGGGGAGGAGTACGTAGACCCGGCGGAAGTTGTTGCCCTTGATTAGGGTGTGGGGAGTCCGTATTACGTTTCATCCGTTTTTTGTAATTATCATGATGGCCTCCCTTCTGACTGGACATTTTATTGAGCTTATTACGTTGTTTGCCATTGTATTCATTCATGAATGTGGACATGCTGCGGCGGCGGCACTTCTGGGCTATCGTGTCTTGTCGATCCAGATGCTCCCTTTTGGAGGAGTAGCGGTTATCGAAGATGGAGGTACGATCACTGCCTACCGGGAAATCATCATTGCTCTGGCTGGTCCATTACAAAACATGCTGATGGTTGGCGTGGTTATGCTGTTGCAGTATGGCAATCTGGGCGATCCGGTATTTCTCAACTATATCATTCAGGGGAACCTGCTCATTGCCCTATTTAATCTGCTGCCTGTACTTCCTCTGGACGGAGGTAAAGTTGTTCAGGCACTTGTCAGTCTGTGGGCACCTTACTATACAACATTAATGTGGACTTACAGAATTAGCATTCTGTGTAGCGTAGGGGTAATTTTATATGCTATCAGCCGATGGTTTACTGGAGACTACGGCCTACCGCTCAACATTCTGTTAATCGGCCTTTTTTTGTTCTATTCCAACGTAACGGATTACCGAAATGTGCCCTATCGCTTTATTCGTTTTCTGATGAATCGAGAGGGTGCGTTTGCTCGTCACGCGGCTACTGGCAGTTTGGCGCAGCCAATAATCTCATTCCCGGCGAAACCTTTGGACACTATTTTGCGTCTATTAAAGAGAGAAAGATACCATATGGTATACGTGATGAACAGACAGGGTCGAATTATGGCCGTATTGCCTGAGCAACGGATTATCGGTTCCTATTTTCAACAAAATGGTAATAAATTGTAGTGTTCTGGTGGACCTGTTCTGAAATGGGTTAATATATGTACAATGAGAATTGAAAAGATACTGAAATGGATGTGGATGATTTGAATTGTCTTCTAGAGGTGAAGCCATGAAACAAATGATAGTACATAATGAACATAACCTCATGCAAATGGCGCTTCTGGAAGAAGGCAAAGCTGTGGAATTTACGGCAGAGCGTACACGTGATCGTGGACTGCTGGGTTCCTTTTTCAAGGGACGGGTCGTGAATGTGTTACCAGGTATGCAAGCTGCTTTTGTGGATATTGGTCAGAAAAAGAATGCGTTTCTCTATGTGGATGATGTGTTGCATCCCCATCTGGAGAAACAGCCCAAGGTGAAGCCTTCCATCTCGGAGTTGCTTCGTCCGGGTCAGGAAGTCATTGTTCAGGTTCTGAAAGAACCGGTAGGAGGCAAGGGAGCCCGGGTGACGACTCATTATTCACTCCCGGGCCGTTGGCTTGTCTACATGCCTGTTGCTGACTATGTAGCGGTATCCAAGAAAATTGCCCGTGAAGGGGATCGTTCCCGTCTTAAGGCACTTGGGGAGCAACTGAGGCGGGATGAAGAAGGACTTATTATTCGGACCGTATCTGGAGAAGAGCAGCATGAAGCCATTAAGTCGGACTTGGAAACATTACGTTCGCAGTGGTATCTGATTCGTGAAAAAGCGGACAGTTTGCCTTCACCAAGCCTCTTGCATAGGGATCATAGCATGGTACAGCGAATCATCAGAGATGTGTATACGCCAGGGAGTGACGAAGTCATCACTGATAGTGAAGGACAAGCCCGTGAGGTAAAAGCATTGCTCGAAGAGATTAGTCCTGGTCATCAACCCAAAGTACAGGTGTATCGGGGAACAGAATCCATCTTTGCTGCCTATGGTGTGCAGGAACAGTTGAATAAGGATTTTGCTCGGAAAGTGTGGTTGCCCGGAGGCGGATACATTGTTATTGATCATACCGAAGCTCTGACTGTAGTGGATGTGAACACGGGTAAATATACGGGAGCAGGCGGTGACAGTCTGGAAGAGACCGTGACAGAGACCAACATACAGGCAGCAGTGGAGATTGCCCGTCTAATGCGCCTGCGGGATATCGGTGGCATGATTATTGTCGACTTCATTGATATGGAGGAAGCTTCGAATCGGCATGAAGTCGCAGCAACCTTGGAGGGTGAGCTCAAGAAGGATCGGACCAAAGCATTTGTAATGGGTTGGACCAAGCTGGGTTTGCTCGAACTTACCCGTAAGAAAGTGCGGGAAGAAAGTACGTTGCCCTATGTGGAGCCGTGTTCTTCCTGCCATGGAACGGGAAAAAGATATATTTCACCTTTGCATTGATTTTTGATATATTGCGTGATATAATCTTCAAGTATGTGTTTAGCCTAATGGTCTTGCACATGCTGTAACCGCACTGGCCGGGTATAAGAACAGTTCCGCAAGGACACTGTCACCTGAGAACGGGCGAGTCTGAGACATGAGGAGGTGCAAGGCAAATGTACGCAATTATTGAAACAGGCGGCAAACAGTACAAAGTCCAAGAGGGCGATGTTCTGTTCATCGAGAAATTGACTGCGAACGATGGCGAAAGCGTAACGTTCGACCGTGTCCTGGCTGTATCTAACGATCAAGGTTTGACAGCAGGTACACCATTGATTTCCGGAGCTACTGTAACGGCTAAAGTGGAGAAACATGGCAAAGGACAAAAGGTTATCGTATACAAATACAAACCTAAAAAGAACTACCATGTGAAGCAAGGTCACCGTCAACCGTACACTAAAGTAACTATCGAAACAATCAAAGCGTAAAGAAGGTGCGATAAGTGATTATCGTTCAAATCTTTCGTGATGAGGACGGGAACATCGAACGTTTTTCCATTGAAGGGCATGCTAATTTTGCCAAGCGGGGAGAAGACATCGTATGTGCCGGGGTATCCGCTGTTACAGTGGGTACGGTGAACTCGATTGAAACATTGACCGGTGTCGAAATGGATGCCAAGATGAAGAATGGCTTTTTAAGCGGTTCTTTACCTTTGTTAGAGAGAGGGGAAACCTGGTCCCAGGTACAATTGTTACTCGAATCCATGGTGGTTATGCTCTCTAATATTGCAGAGTCATACGGGAAGTATATTAAAATACAGCAATTCAAATAAGCAAAGAAGGAGGACAACCAATCATGTTGAAATTAAATCTTCAGTTATTCGCATCGAAAAAAGGTGTAGGTTCCACGAAGAACGGACGTGACAGTAATGCTCAACGTCTGGGTGTTAAACGTGCTGATGGTCAAACTGTAACTGGTGGTAGCATTCTCGTTCGCCAACGCGGAACGAAAATTCACCCAGGAACTAACGTTGGCATCGGTAAAGATGACACTTTGTTCGCGAAAATCGACGGCGTTGTAAAATTCGAACGTTGGGGACGCGATCGCAAAAAAGTAAGCATCTATCCTGTTAATGTTGCTCCTGTAGCAGCAGCAGTAGAAGCGTAATATCGGCATTCCGCCTAAGGAGCCTTCGGCATTTTTGCCGAAGGTTTTTTGTATTCAACGGTTATTCGATAATGAACTGGCAGAAGAGACATGTTATACTTGGTTACGGTGGGTGTAGACCAACCGAGTTTTGTAGAACGGGGAGAAGCCATGAAATCTTGGAAAAGAGTGCCGTGGATTGCGGCATGTTCACTTCTGATTCCTTTGGTTTTCGTTATGTTGTATCCGGCGATGATCTCAAGCGTCGTGTGCGCATTGTGGTCCGTCGCAGTATTGCTCATTTCTGTGAATGCGATGAAGAAACAGGCGGAGGCGGAACGCAGAGCCATCATACAATCCATGGAAAAAACAGCAATTGCTTCATTAAATCATCATCGACACGACTGGATGAACGACCTTCAGGTGTTATATGGATATCTTCGACTGGGCAAACTTGATAAATCCTTGCAATGTGTGGAAAGAATAAAAGAGCGGGTTACAGAAGAAAGCCGAATCTCCAGATTAGGTATTCCTTCCCTCGTATTTTATCTTCAGTCTTTTCGTGCCAGTGGAATTGCGCTGGACTTGCATGTGGAAATAGAAGATGAGTTGCAGCTTAGTGCTCTGGTCTCTCCCGAGGATGGCGAGTCACTTACCGGGGCGATTGCTGATGCAATCAGGGCCTATCAATATGGCGGCGGCCGGTCTTCTTGGGGAGAGGTTCGCAAACTGACCTTAAACTTCGGACAGGACCATGGAGATGTGGTTGTCCGACTGGATGGGGATCAAACACCCGATCCGGAAACACTGCGGCAGCTTACTGCCGTACTCAAAGGAAAAAAAGTCAGAACGGAGCAGTTTCCGTCTGAGGATACGTTTATACAATTCAGAATGCCGTGTGGAATATAGGAAGAAGGGGTTAACCAATGTTTGTAGATAAAGCGAAGATTTATGTAAAAGCCGGAGATGGAGGGGACGGAATTATTTCGTTCCGTCGTGAGAAGTATGTACCAAACGGCGGACCTGCCGGGGGCGATGGAGGCAGAGGAGCTGACATCATTTTCCGCGTGGATGAAGGTTTGCGTACGTTGATGGATTTTCGTTACCAGCGTCACTTTAAGGCCCCACGTGGTGAGAAGGGACGTAACAAAAGTCAGCACGGTGCAAACGCGGAGAACATGATTGTGCGCATTCCACCAGGAACTATCATCTTGGATGAAGACAGTGGAGAAGTACTGGCGGATATGACACGTCACGGTCAACAGGTTGTTATTGCTCGTGGTGGTCGGGGCGGACGAGGTAACATCCGATTTGCTACACCGAACAATCCTGCACCTGAACTTGCTGAGAACGGTGAAGAAGGACAAGAGCGTTACATCGTACTCGAACTGAAAGTGATGGCAGATGTTGGTCTGGTTGGTTTCCCGAGTGTTGGGAAATCCACATTGCTTTCTGTCGTTTCGTCAGCCAAGCCAAAGATCGGGGCATACCATTTCACAACCATTACACCGAATCTGGGTGTAGTCGGTGTAGGAGAAGGCCGAAGCTTTGTCATGGCTGATCTGCCTGGACTGATTGAAGGTGCGCATGAAGGAGTCGGACTGGGACATGAGTTCCTGCGTCATGTCGAGCGTACTCGTATTATTGTTCATGTCGTAGATATGTCGGGTTCGGAAGGACGCGATCCTTTTGAAGACTGGCAGAAAATCAATGACGAATTGAAGTTGTACAATCCGCTTCTCGCCGAGAGAACGCAAGTTGTAGCAGCTAACAAGATGGATATGCCAGACTCTGAAGCGAACCTGGAGCAATTTTTACAGCAAGTTCGTGAAGTGCAACCTGATATTGAAGTGATGCCAATTTCATCCTTGACTCGTAAAGGGATTCAAGAACTTCTGTATCGTGCAGCTGATCTGCTGGATCAGGCTCCAGACGAGCGAGTGGTTGAAGAGGTAGCAGATGTATCTGAACGTAAAGTATACAGTCTGGACAAAAAAGAAGACGATGGTTTCAAAATTGTGCGTGAGAATGAAATGTTCGTTGTCGAAAGTGCCAAGATTGACCGCATGATGAAACGGATGCAACTGAACTCGCACGAGGCTATACTGAAACTCGCACGTACACTGCGTTATATGGGTGTGGATGCTGAGTTGCGTAAGCGCGGAGCTGTAGAAGGCACCATCGTTCGTATTGGAGACTTTGAATTCGAATTCGTGGAAGGCAGCAGTTACTACTAAGTAGCCGTCTTCCGTGGAGAGACAGATTGATATAGCAACGCAGAGAAGTGGGAAGTTGACCCGCAACTCTGCGTTTTTTTTGTTTTTTCCTGACATGGGAGAGGGATAAACTTGTATACTGTGAGGAACGTATTTCAAAAAATAGGCGTGTCATGTATTGCCCTTTTGTCATAGATCCTATATAATGTCCACTATATGAATACATGAGTCTTTGAGGAGAGGACGTTCTGTGAACGAACGCTATTACTTAGTACGGGAAGATATTTTACCAGAGGCTGTGGTGAAGACCATGCAGGTAAAAGAACTACTGGCTTCTGGTGATGTTAAAACAGTGCATGAGGCGGTTGAACAGGTCGGATTAAGCCGGAGTGCCTTTTACAAGTACAAAGATGGAATTCATCTGATCAACCAGCTTGAGCGCGAGAGAATTGTAACGATCTCCATTGATCTGGAGCATCAGTCGGGGATCTTGTCTCGTGTGCTTGGACATGTAGCTGGTTATGGAGCTAACGTACTCACGATTAATCAGAGTATCCCGCTTCAAGGAAGAGCCAATGTTGTCATTTCGGTGGAAACGACACATCTTCATGGCGAAATTGGTGAAATGCTGGATCGAATGCAAGATATGCCTGGAGTAAGACGTACACGTATTGTAGGTCAAGGGTAATTAGGCTTTAACATACAGGACTGACGGACAAGAATAGACATTAGGGGGTAGATCGTTAGTGAAACCGGTAAAAGTCGGATTGTTGGGTCTGGGAACTGTCGGAACGGGAGTCGTTCGCATTGTGGAAGGGAATCAGGAGGATCTGAGCAGTCAGGTTGGGTCGCCGATTATCATCGAGAAAATCGCAGTGAAAAATACAGAGAAAGAACGTGTTATTGCTGTAGACCGTGCCAAGCTTACGGAAGATCCTTGGGAAGTCATTCGTCATCCGGATATTGATGTCATCGTTGAAGTCATGGGCGGCATTGATCAGACGAAGGAGTATATTCTTGAAGCGTTGGAACGTGGGAAACATATCGTAACAGCAAACAAAGATCTCATGGCACTGCATGGTACAGAGATTTTGGCGAAGGCACAGGAAAAACAATGTGACGTGTTCTATGAGGCGAGTGTTGCTGGAGGGATTCCGATCATTCGTACGCTGATTGAAGGTTTCTCTTCTGATCGGATTACCCGCATTATGGGGATTGTGAACGGAACAACGAACTTTATTCTGACCAAAATGAGTCAGGAAGGTGCATCCTATGAAGAAGTACTGGCTGAAGCACAGGCTCTGGGATATGCCGAATCGGATCCAACTTCCGATGTGGAGGGACTTGACGCAGCTCGCAAAATGGCGATCTTGAGTACACTCGGTTTCCGCACCAATGTGGAGTTGAAGGATGTAACCGTTAAAGGGATATCCTCCGTAACTCGTGAAGACATTATGTATGCCAAAAGATTGGGCTATGAGATGAAGTTACTTGGTATTGCGGACCGTATTGGCGATGAGATCACGATCAGCGTTCAGCCGACAATGGTTAGACAGAATCACCCAATTGCTTCAGTCAACGGTGTGTTCAACGCAGTATATGTACACGGTGAAGCTGTAGGGGAGACGATGTTCTACGGTGCGGGTGCGGGAGAACTCCCAACGGCAACTTCGGTTGTAGCTGACATTGTGGCGGTTACCAAAAACCTTAAACTTGGCGTGAACGGTCTCAAAGCAATTGTGCCTTATAAGATTAAGCGACTGCAAAGCGACGAGCAGATCGTGTCGAAAAACTTTATTTTACTACACGTAGACGACAAAGCCGGTGTATTGGCACAAATCACACAAATTTTCGCAGAATATGATGTCAGTCTGGCGTCGGTTGTTCAACAGCCGAATGAGCACAACCCGGATGCCGAGATCATTATCGTTACACATAATGCAAGTAAGGCAAGCATGGATAAAGTGTTAAAACATTTTGAATCACTCAGCGTCATTCGCCGCATTAAGAGTGTTTACCGGGTCGAAGGATAATTGTCCTTATCCCATATGGCATCTCAATTATTTCAGTTATAACGTACAAGTTAATCATATCCGGTTTCAACAGGTCATCATTTCAGATTATTAAAACATAAAGGAGTTTACCCAAAATGAGATATCAAGGACTTTTGCAAACGTACAGAGAGCACCTTCCAGTTAATGAAAATACACCCCTGCTTACGCTTCAGGAAGGAAATACACCGTTGATTCATGCAGAGAATCTGTCTGAGGAACTCGGTTTGAATGTTTATTTTAAGTATGAAGGTTTGAACCCTACGGGATCTTTCAAAGACCGCGGTATGGTTATGGCTGTTGCCAAAGCTATGGAAGAGGGCAGCCGTACGATCATGTGTGCATCCACAGGTAATACGTCAGCAGCTGCAGCGGCCTACGCCGCACGTGGTGGCCTTAATTGTATCGTACTGATCCCGAATAATAACATTGCACTGGGTAAACTGGCCCAAGCCATGATCTATGGAGCTAAGGTGATCGCGATTAATGGTAACTTTGACCGTGCACTGGAGATTGTGCGTGAGATCACAGCCAAACATCCGATCACGCTTGTAAACTCTGTGAATCCGTTCCGGATTGAAGGACAGAAGACAGCAGCGTTTGAAGTAATTGAACAACTTGGCGAAGCGCCTGACGTTCTGGCTATTCCAGTCGGTAATGCGGGTAATATCTCGGCTTATTGGAAAGGCTTCAAAGAATATAAAGAGGCAGGCAAGTCCAACACGCTTCCACGTATGGTTGGTTTCGAAGCAGAAGGTGCGATGGCCATTGTCAAAGGTGAGCCGATCCTTGAACCTGAAACGGTAGCAACAGCAATTCGAATCGGTAATCCGGCGAGCTGGAAAACGGCAGTAGCTGCAGCTGAGGAATCTGGTGGACAGATCAACTATGTAACGGATGAACAAATCCTGACAGCGTATCGTACACTTGCTTCTCGGGAAGGGATTTTTGCTGAACCTGCTTCTGCGGCTTCCCTTGCCGGTGTATACAAACTGAAGAGTGAAGGGTACTTTAAAGGCGGAGAGACTGTAGTTTGTGTACTGACAGGTAATGGCCTGAAAGATCCTAATATTGCGATCAAAACAGTAGCGACTGAGCCACTTGTTGTTGAAGATACGGAAGAAGCAGTAATGGCGGCTATTGCACAACTGGAGCAGCAATCTGTATGAGTTTGCGTGAAAAGGTAACCGTAAAAATACCTGCAAGCACAGCCAATCTCGGTCCGGGGTTTGATACCCTGGGCATGGCATTGTCTTTGTATGCCTGGTTGGAAATGAAACCTGCCGAGCAGACGTCATTTCATCTTCACGGCAATCATTTGACAGGTCTGCCAACAGATAAATCGAATTTGATTTACGAAGTGGCACAGATGGTATTCAATGAAGCTGGGGTATCCATCCCTGAATTGGAGATTTCCATGTATTCCGATATTCCGCTTACGCGGGGACTCGGGAGCAGTGCATCAGCCATCGTTGGTGCATTGGCAGCAGCGAATGCATTAATTGGTGCTCCTTTATCCGATGCGAAGCTTCTGGATATGGCCACATCCCTCGAGAAGCATCCTGATAATGTGGGAGCATCTCTGTATGGCGGTATTATTACGGCTGCATGGAATGGTCAACAGGTAGATCATATACGTATTGAACCACACCAGGATCTGCAGGCTTTGGTTATTGTACCTGAATTCCAGCTGTCTACTTCAAAAGCAAGGAATGTAATTCCAGAGCAATTTGGCATGTCTGATGTGGTGCATAACATTAGCAGATCCTCACTGCTCGTTGCCGCTTTGGCGAGTGGACGACTGGATATGATTCAGAAGGCGATGTCAGATCGAATTCACCAACCATATCGGGCATCATTGGTGCCAGGCATGGCTGAGATATTAGAACATGCTGTTGATCATGGAGCGTTGGGAGCTGCCCTGAGCGGAGCTGGCCCGACCGTATTGACTTTGGTAGATCGTCATGACACCCGGAAAGCGGGATTGGAACAATATTTGCTGGACACTATGGAGCGGGAGGGCATATCTGCTTCTGCACTGTGGCTCGATCCGGATTTGGACGGTGTAACCGTGCTGCCTGATCAAGACGAACGTCCTTTTCTGGACAGAATCAAAGGGGAAGTTAATGCATGAAACGAATTGCAGTATTACCTGAAGGCTCAGTCTCTCATGAGGCAATTGATTTCCTTTTCAACGGGGAACCATTAGATTTGCTTCATTCCAAGCTGATTTCGGATGTGTTTAGAGCAACGGATAGCGGGAATGCACAATACAGTGTCATTCCGATTGAAAATACCATTGAGGGTTCCGTTAGTCTTCATATGGACTGGCTTGTAAATGAAGTGGATATTCCAATGCAAGCGGAGTGGGTATACCCATCCATCCAGAATGTGATTGGACATGGCTCGGAATTTAAGACAGAGAGTGGCGAGTATGACTTTGGTAGAATTACCAAGATTATGTCTCACCCTGTGGCTATTCCGCAGTGTCAGAATTTTATTCGGCTGCATTCACCCGGGGCGGATCTTGAAGGTGTGAACAGTACAGCCGAAGCTGTAGAAATTGTGAAAAAAAATCCAGGTAAGGGCTGGGTGGCGATCGGTACAAAGCTTGCTGCTCAGAAGCATGGCTTGGACATTATGGCTGAACGGGTTACAGATCATGACAACAACTACACCCGTTTTGTGCTCATTGGCCATGAACCTGTGAACATTCCACGTGAACCCGATCATGTAAAAACCAGCTTGCTGGTGACGTTGCCAGAAGATGCACCGGGTGCATTGCATCAGGTATTGTCGGCTTTTGCATGGCGGAAGCTGAACTTGACCCGTCTCGAATCTCGTCCAACGAAGAAACGATTGGGCAGTTACTATTTTTACATTGATGTTGTGGAAACGGTCGATTCGGTATTGCTTACCGCAGCCATGGCAGAGATTGAAGCATTGAATTGTCAGGTGCGCGTTCTGGGTAGCTATCCTTGTTATACATATCCTTCGAGATAATTGACCTGATGGTGTTTGGGAATGTTAGAAGGTTGTCATAAGTCGGGGTAGAATGAGCGAGTAATGGCTTGTCATTTGGTGTACAATGGACGGGTTAATAACGTTTCGGAGTACAGGGAATGGATATTTTATGGAGGTGCAGTCATCAGTGGCAGAACAATGGATCTATTTGGATGGTCAGTATGTGACCAAGGAGAACGCAACCGTTTCAGTGTATGATCATGGATTTTTGTATGGAGACGGGATTTTCGAAGGTATTCGGATCTATAACGGAAATATTTTCAGATGTAAGGCCCACTTGGATCGTTTGTATGATTCGGCAAAATCCATTAGTTTGAACATTCCGCTGTCCATTGATGAGATGCTGGAAGTCATGGCTGAAACGGTGCGCCGCAATGATATGCGTAATGGTTATATTCGTCTTATTGTATCGCGTGGCCCTGGTAATCTGGGGTTGGACCCGTTACGTTGCCCTAAGGCATCCGTAATCATCATCGTGGAGCAATTGGCGATCTATCCGGAGGAAGCGTATCTTACTGGATTGAAAGCCGTGTCGGTATCCCAACGCCGGAACATCCCAGACGCGTTGAATCCAAAAATTAAATCGTTAAACTATCTGAATAACATCCTGGTTAAAATCCAGTCTAACTATTCAGGTGCTGGTGAAGCAATTATGCTGAATTCCCAAGGTTACGTAACTGAGGGTTCAAGTGATAACATCTTCATCATCAAAAATGGTGTAGTGTACACGCCGCCTTGTTATCTCGGAGCACTTGAAGGGATTACACGTCAAGCGATTATCGATCTATGTGGCGAACTGGAGCTTGAATTAAAAGAAGTGCCATTCACCCTGCATGATGTGTATATCGCAGACGAAGTCTTTTTCACCGGGACAGCTGCAGAAGTTATCGCTGCATATGAAGTCGATGGAAGAACAATTGGCACGGGAGTAGCAGGTCCGGTAACGCTGAGACTGCTGGAAGCATTCCGTCAGATTGTTGACAAAGATGGATATAAAGTGTGGGAATCTTAAGTTAGAATTGCATAACATAGGGAACAGGAATCCTCCTTGTCCGATAAAATTCTGCATACCTGGTATATGGGGATTTTAGAGACAGGAGGATTTTTTTTGTTTAGTTGATGTCATTAGCCCGGTTTCTGCATAGGATGTAGTAACGGTATGGGCGAATGTACTGCCCAAGTATGACGTCTAGGAGGTTAGTTCCCTGTGAAAATACACATGGTGAAAAAAGGCGACACATTATATCTGCTGTCCCAAAAATACAATGTAGCGCTGGACAAATTGATCGCGGCTAATCCGCAAATCACAAATCCCGACAAGTTGGATATTGGCATGAAGGTTAAAATCCCTGCAGAGCCAGTAACACCGAAACCGGAGGGTGTGCTCCACAGTCACAAGGTACAGCAAGGAGATTCGTTATGGAAGTTGGCACAAGCCTGGGGAGTTCCTTTAAAAGATATGGTCAATGCCAATCCACAGTTGAAAAATCCGAACGCTCTGCTGGTGGGGGAGACAGTTTATATTCCATCTATGCACGCACAAGGAAACAGCACATCTAATTCGGGTGCCGGCAACATTGCTGCTCATGAAAAGTTGTCACCTGAAGGTAAGGAATACACGGGAGTCAAAGAACCGGAACAACCGACTCCAGTAGCGCCAACTCCCCCTGCTCCGGTAGCAGAGGTTCCTGTTCCGGTCCCTGCTCCACCACCAGCCAATACGGAGAAGCCGAATGTGAAGCCTGAACTGGAGGTACTGCCGCAGTTACCGGAGCTTCCTGAAGTGAAACCCGAAAAGGAAACGCATAAAAAAGAAGAGGTTAAACCCGAAGTTTATGTAAAACCGGTAGCAGAATCCAAGAAATACACAATGCCTAATCTTTCGCCTGAAATTATGCCTTTGCCTGTAATGCCTAACACAAAGTCTCCAACTGAGGTTGCACCAGCAACGAAAAAGCCTTGTGGTTGTGGTAATAAGTTGCATCATGCGCCAGCCGAGCACCCTTATGTTCAAATCCCGGTTCCTGTACAAGAGGTGTATGGTGCTCAGCAAGACATGTACACGGCTGGAGCGAGTAACAATGCGTCGTTTCCAGGGATTCCGGAAGTTAGTCCTTATGGTGGCAGTGATCTGCCTAACAGTCCGTGGACTGGCGCGGAGCAGGGTTATAACCACAATAACGTTATGCCGAATCTGTCCGCAGAAATGCAAAACAACTCATTTCCGATTGCGCCAGCTGGCGAAGTGAATAGTCCATTCCCAACGTATGTAGCACCTAGTCATATGAATCATCAGCCGCCTTTCATATCTCCATACTCAATGCTTCCGTACCCTCCATGCGGATGTGGCTCACATACACATATGCCTCAGTATACTTATCCTTCTCCTGGTTATCAGGATCCGGCTTGGAATATGTATGGTCCTTCGTACGGTATGCCGCCTGAAATGTCCACATCAACGATGCCAAACCAGCCTATTGAGTATGCTTATCAGAATCCGTACCCTACTCAGAACATGGTTCCCCCGTCCCCGCTTGGAGCATTTGGTGAAATGTATCCTCCTCAGGGGCAAGGGAAGGGTGGAAAAAAAGGGGGGCGTGAAGACGCTAACTTAAGTCAGGTAGCAATTGAAGAGGTTGGATCAGATTCGGAAGGGAAGTCTAAGCAAGCGGGGAATAAGCCGGCCGCTGCAAAGCGCAGAACAAGCAAGGCTCCTCTGAAGAATAAATCCAAGGTGTCCGTGTCCGGGAAACCGTCCAGAGAGGGTGCAGCTACTTCCAGCCAACGGAAATCCGATAAAAAGCGTCGTAATCCATGGATACAGAACTAACCTGGAGATTGCGATTGATGAATAAGTGAGGTGCCTGTTATATAAGCGGGAAGCCAGCTCTGTAATAGAGAGCTGGCTTCCCGCTTACCTGAGTAAACATTGAGTTGCACATAACGGAGATATAGTTGCTCAGGAAATAATAGAAAGCATTTTATTAAGAAGTTATTGTAAACCCTTTCATAAATGTGTTAAAATATTTGTACCCTATGAGCATGACCTAATATGATAGGACAAGATAGGGTACAGATATGATAGCTTTAGCTAATGTAAAACTACTAAAGAAAAGAAATGAAAAAAACTGTTGCATTACATTCAGCCGTATGATATATTATTTAAGTCGCCGCTGAAACGCAGTGCTGACACGGGAAACACAAAAGATAACAAAACAAGTTTGATCTTTGAAAACTGAACAACGAGTGAGTTAACATTCTGCTTGCAGAATGAACGCGAAAGTTTGAGACAAGCCTTGGCCTGGATCGACTGGAGCACAAATGAGATTTTTAATCTCGTCAGATTCAAAATGAGCTTATCGCTCTTTTCAATACTTTATTGGAGAGTTTGATCCTGGCTCAGGACGAACGCTGGCGGCATGCCTAATACATGCAAGTCGAGCGGAGTTGATAGGAAGCTTGCTTCCTTGATACTTAGCGGCGGACGGGTGAGTAACACGTAGGCAACCTGCCCTCAAGTTTGGGACAACTACCGGAAACGGTAGCTAATACCGAATAATTGTTTTCTTCGCCTGAAGGAAACTGGAAAGACGGAGCAATCTGTCACTTGGGGATGGGCCTGCGGCGCATTAGCTAGTTGGTGAGGTAACGGCTCACCAAGGCGACGATGCGTAGCCGACCTGAGAGGGTGATCGGCCACACTGGGACTGAGACACGGCCCAGACTCCTACGGGAGGCAGCAGTAGGGAATCTTCCGCAATGGGCGAAAGCCTGACGGAGCAATGCCGCGTGAGTGATGAAGGTTTTCGGATCGTAAAGCTCTGTTGCCAGGGAAGAACGCTTGGGAGAGTAACTGCTCTCAAGGTGACGGTACCTGAGAAGAAAGCCCCGGCTAACTACGTGCCAGCAGCCGCGGTAATACGTAGGGGGCAAGCGTTGTCCGGAATTATTGGGCGTAAAGCGCGCGCAGGCGGTCATTTAAGTCTGGTGTTTAATCCCGGGGCTCAACCCCGGATCGCACTGGAAACTGGGTGACTTGAGTGCAGAAGAGGAGAGTGGAATTCCACGTGTAGCGGTGAAATGCGTAGATATGTGGAGGAACACCAGTGGCGAAGGCGACTCTCTGGGCTGTAACTGACGCTGAGGCGCGAAAGCGTGGGGAGCAAACAGGATTAGATACCCTGGTAGTCCACGCCGTAAACGATGAGTGCTAGGTGTTAGGGGTTTCGATACCCTTGGTGCCGAAGTTAACACATTAAGCACTCCGCCTGGGGAGTACGGTCGCAAGACTGAAACTCAAAGGAATTGACGGGGACCCGCACAAGCAGTGGAGTATGTGGTTTAATTCGAAGCAACGCGAAGAACCTTACCAGGTCTTGACATCCCTCTGATCGATGCAGAGATGTATCTTTCCTTCGGGACAGAGGAGACAGGTGGTGCATGGTTGTCGTCAGCTCGTGTCGTGAGATGTTGGGTTAAGTCCCGCAACGAGCGCAACCCTTATATTTAGTTGCCAGCACTTCGGGTGGGCACTCTAGATAGACTGCCGGTGACAAACCGGAGGAAGGTGGGGATGACGTCAAATCATCATGCCCCTTATGACCTGGGCTACACACGTACTACAATGGCCGGTACAACGGGCTGCGAAATCGCGAGATGGAGCCAATCCCAACAAAGCCGGTCTCAGTTCGGATTGCAGGCTGCAACTCGCCTGCATGAAGTCGGAATTGCTAGTAATCGCGGATCAGCATGCCGCGGTGAATACGTTCCCGGGTCTTGTACACACCGCCCGTCACACCACGAGAGTTTATAACACCCGAAGTCGGTGGGGTAACCGCAAGGAGCCAGCCGCCGAAGGTGGGATAGATGATTGGGGTGAAGTCGTAACAAGGTAGCCGTATCGGAAGGTGCGGCTGGATCACCTCCTTTCTATGGAGAATCGTTTCCTGCAACGGAAACATTCAAATATGCAGCTTAGCTGCAAAACACTCACTCGTTGCTCAGTTTTGAGAGCTCAAACTCTCAAACAGCTTGCTTTTGCATGGAGCTTGTTCTTTGAAAACTAGATATCGAAACGAAACAAACGCGAATTAGAACATTCCTTTTTAGCTGAACTTGTGTTAAACAAGTTTCAATAAAAACGGTAGTCAAATTGCTTTTGTGATGGTATCGGGTGAGAGCGACTTTTGGCTTTGCGCAAGCAAAACAAGGGAAGCGAGCGACCGAAACCGGAACAAAATGGTTAAGCTACTAAGAGCACACGGAGGATGCCTAGGCGCTAGGAGCCGATGAAGGACGTGGCGAACAACGAAACTGCCTCGGGGAGCTGTAAGCAAGCTTTGATCCGGGGGTGTCCGAATGGGGAAACCCAGCTGGGGTAATTTCCAGTTACACCTAACTGAATACATAGGTTAGTGTGAGGCATACCAGGGGAACTGAAACATCTAAGTACCCTGAGGAAGAGAAAACAATAGTGATTCCGTCAGTAGCGGCGAGCGAACGCGGAGAAGCCCAAACCAAAGAGCTTGCTCTTTGGGGTTGTGGGACGTCTCACATGGAGTTACAAAGGAACCGGTTAAGCGAAGAGGTCTGGAAAGGCCCGCCAAAGAAGGTAAAAGCCCTGTAGTTGAAAGTTGGTTCCCTCCGAGACGGATCCCGAGTAGTGCGGGGCACGTGAAACCCCGTATGAATCCGGCAGGACCATCTGCCAAGGCTAAATACTTCCTAGCGACCGATAGTGAAGCAGTACCGTGAGGGAAAGGTGAAAAGCACCCCGGAAGGGGAGTGAAATAGAACCTGAAACCGTGTGCTTACAAAAAGTCAGAGCCCGTTTTAGGGGTGATGGCGTGCCTTTTGTAGAATGAACCGGCGAGTTACGTTCCCGTGCAAGGTTAAGGTGAAGAGCCGGAGCCGCAGCGAAAGCGAGTCTGAATAGGGCGATGTAGTACGTGGACGTAGACCCGAAACCGGGTGATCTACCCCTGTCCAGGGTGAAGGTGCGGTAACACGCACTGGAGGCCCGAACCCACGCATGTTGAAAAATGCGGGGATGAGGTGGGGGTAGCGGAGAAATTCCAATCGAACTCGGAGATAGCTGGTTCTCCCCGAAATAGCTTTAGGGCTAGCCTCGGAAAACAGAGTCGTGGAGGTAGAGCACTGATTGGGTGCGGGGCCCGCAAGGGTTACCAAGCTCAGTCAAACTCCGAATGCCATAGACTTACTTCCGGGAGTCAGACAGTGAGTGCTAAGATCCATTGTCAAAAGGGAAACAGCCCAGACCATCAGCTAAGGTCCCCAAGTGTGTGTTAAGTGGGAAAGGATGTGGAGTTGCACAGACAACCAGGATGTTGGCTTAGAAGCAGCCATCATTGAAAGAGTGCGTAATAGCTCACTGGTCGAGTGACTCTGCGCCGAAAATGTAACGGGGCTAAACACACCACCGAAGCTATGGCTTGATGCTTTGCATCAGGGGTAGGGGAGCGTTGTATAAGGGTTGAAGGTGTACCGTAAGGAGCGCTGGACATTATACAAGTGAGAATGCCGGTATGAGTAACGAAAAGATCAGTGAGAATCTGATCCGCCGAAAGCCTAAGGGTTCCTGAGGAAGGCTCGTCCGCTCAGGGTAAGTCGGGACCTAAGGCGAGGCCGAAAGGCGTAGTCGAAGGACAACAGGTCGAAATTCCTGTACCACCGTAAGCCGTTATGAGCAATGGGGGGACGCAGTAGGGTAGTGACGCGGACTGATGGATGTCCGTCTAAGCAGTGAGGCTGATGTGTAGGCAAATCCGCACATTGTAAGGCTGAGCTGTGATGGGGAGCGAAAATTGTAGTAGCGAAGGTCATGATCTCACACTGCCAAGAAAAGCCTCTAGCCAGGTGATGGTGCCCGTACCGCAAACCGACACAGGTAGGCGAGAAGAGTATTCTAAGGCGCGCGGAAGAACTCTCGTTAAGGAACTCGGCAAAATGACCCCGTAACTTCGGGAGAAGGGGTGCCCCGGTAGTGTGAATAGCACGAGGGGGCCGCAGTGAAAAGGCCCAAGCGACTGTTTAGCAAAAACACAGGTCTGTGCGAAGCCGTAAGGCGAAGTATACGGGCTGACGCCTGCCCGGTGCTGGAAGGTTAAGGGGAGTGGTTAGGAGCAATCCGAAGCTGTGAACCGAAGCCCCAGTAAACGGCGGCCGTAACTATAACGGTCCTAAGGTAGCGAAATTCCTTGTCAGGTAAATTCTGACCCGCACGAATGGCGTAACGACTTGGGCGCTGTCTCAACGAGAGATCCGGTGAAATTTTAATACCTGTGAAGATGCAGGTTACCCGCGACAAGACGGAAAGACCCCATGGAGCTTTACTGCAGCTTGATATTGAATTTGGGTACGATCTGTACAGGATAGGTGGGAGCCTTTGAAACGTGAGCGCCAGCTTGCGTGGAGGCAACGTTGGGATACCACCCTGATCGTATCTAGGTTCTAACCTGGTACCGTAATCCGGTGCGGGGACAGTGTCAGGTGGGCAGTTTGACTGGGGCGGTCGCCTCCTAAAGAGTAACGGAGGCGCCCAAAGGTTCCCTCAGAATGGTTGGAAATCATTCGAAGAGTGCAAAGGCATAAGGGAGCTTGACTGCGAGACCTACAAGTCGAGCAGGGACGAAAGTCGGGCTTAGTGATCCGGTGGTACCGCATGGAAGGGCCATCGCTCAACGGATAAAAGCTACCCTGGGGATAACAGGCTTATCTCCCCCAAGAGTCCACATCGACGGGGAGGTTTGGCACCTCGATGTCGGCTCATCGCATCCTGGGGCTGAAGTAGGTCCCAAGGGTTGGGCTGTTCGCCCATTAAAGCGGTACGCGAGCTGGGTTCAGAACGTCGTGAGACAGTTCGGTCCCTATCTGTCGTGGGCGTAGGAAATTTGAGAGGAGCTGTCCTTAGTACGAGAGGACCGGGATGGACGTACCGCTGGTGTACCAGTTGTTCCGCCAGGAGCACCGCTGGGTAGCTATGTACGGACGGGATAAACGCTGAAAGCATCTAAGCGTGAAGCCCCCCTCAAGATGAGATTTCCCAGTATGTAAGACCCCTTGAAGACGACGAGGTAGATAGGCTGGGGGTGGAAGTGCAGCAATGCATGGAGCTGACCAGTACTAATCGGTCGAGGGCTTATCCAATAGCAAGTTGTAATTCGCATGTTTCGTTTCGAATCTAGTTTTCAGAGAACGATCTCTGAAATGTAAGCTAAGCTATGCGTTTGGTGGCGATGGCGGAGGGGTTCCACACGTACCCATCCCGAACACGACCGTTAAGCCCTCTAGCGCCGATGGTACTTGGACCGCAGGGTCCTGGGAGAGTAGGACGCCGCCAAGCGAACTCTTTCATCATACATAGAAAACAGGCTCTGCATGTTGATGTTGTACGATGAATTGCATTTGCACTGCAAATGCATATATTCCCTGATAGCTCAGTTGGTAGAGCACTCGACTGTTAATCGAGTTGTCACAGGTTCGAGCCCTGTTCGGGGAGCCATTAAGGCCCGTTGGTCAAGGGGTTAAGACACCTCCCTTTCACGGAGGTAACAGGGGTTCGAATCCCCTACGGGTCATATAGATGGAGGCTTAGCTCAGCTGGGAGAGCATCTGCCTTACAAGCAGAGGGTCGGGGGTTCGATCCCCTCAGCCTCCACCATATAAACTTTTATAACGACGCGGGGTGGAGCAGCCCGGTAGCTCGTCGGGCTCATAACCCGAAGGCCGCAGGTTCAAATCCTGCCCCCGCAATTATACTTTCCTTTGAGAAAGTGATCTGGAACCGTGGTGTAGTTGGCCTAACATGCCTGCCTGTCACGCAGGAGATCGCGGGTTCGAATCCCGTCGGTTCCGCCATTTTTATATTAATAATACCGTGTGCGGAAGTGGCTCAGCGGTAGAGCATCGCCTTGCCAAGGCGAGGGTCGCGGGTTCGATTCCCGTCTTCCGCTCCAATATTTGCGCCCTTAGCTCAGCTGGATAGAGCGTTTGACTACGAATCAAAAGGCCGGGAGTTCGAATCTCTCAGGGCGCGCCATTATAACTTCAAATTTGCCGGCGTGGCGGAATGGCAGACGCGCTCGACTCAAAATCGAGTGGGAAACCGTGGAGGTTCGAGTCCTCTCGCCGGTATATATAACGGGATGTAGCTCAGCTTGGTAGAGCACCTGGTTTGGGACCAGGGGGTCGCATGTTCAAATCGTGTCATCCCGATCTCTAAAAACACTATCTATAATTAGATAGTGTTTTTTTATATTTATCTATATAAGATTTTATAAATGCAGGTTCGATATTAACTATGACAAATTCTCTAAGCTAACACATGCGTGTTCCTTCTTCAGACAACAAGTTAATTGTGCATAAAGCCTCAATCTTTAGGTCACAATAGGTTTAAAAAGTGATAGAAGGGGTTCATGTGAACACGTTTAACTTCAGAAAACAATTCAAGAGACGCTGGAGACGGTGGAAACGAACAGTATGGATGACGGCGGCTCTGCTTGCAGTTACGATATTGGCTTACAGCGGGTTGTCTATCTCATCGGCGATAGAGCGTTTGCTGACAACTAATTTTAGTGAGGCAACGAGTGTGATGGGCCCTGTTACGCAGGAAGCAAGATCTGAACAGGAGATTCAGGCGTTAGTAGAGCAACTTGATTCTGATCCGGATCATTTAACAAGTGTGGTTTTGGAGACACAGTACATCTGCGGAGTGGAAACAGAGCAGTTAGGCAAGATGGCTAGACCACAGTTGAAGATGCTGCTGGCTCAACATCCGGAATGGGATGCTACCGTTGGAACATCAGATGAGTTGCATTTGAAGCAACGTGTAGATGACCTTTCACCGCTTTGTAAACAACAGGCTTATATCAGTATAGATGCTGTAGGGAACCTTAATTTGTACGAGGGTAAGCCTGCAGAAGAGAAGGTTATTCGTACGTTCTTTCAATTGGATGTTGGAACGTTGGAAAGTTCTTTGCCTGAAGGCGTACTGGAGCAATTGCAACAGGGTATTCGGATTCAAGACAAGGATGAGTATGATAGCGTGATCTCTACGTTCAGTGACTATGCCGTGGATGAAGACCATCATTTAATCCGTAATGGCGGGTAATCCAAACGTCCTCACCTACGGTATTAAAATTGTGAAGTACTGAAACGATGGTGGCAGCAATAACATTGGTGGTTTACGTACCCAAGCGATTGAATCTAAAATACGTGGAATGTGATGAAGGACATCGAAGAGATGTCCTTTTTGTCGTTTGAACTGAAATACATGAAAATACGTATAAACATGTAAAAAATTCACGAATAAAGACGAGTAATCAGTTAGACAAAGTTTTTCCTGCCGCAGGGTCTATCTTTTGTTATAATGAAATGAACGATACATATGTTCGCTTTTGTGAGGGAGAGATGGTTTTGCGTTTTTTGGGAATTGACCCGGGGATTGCGATTGTTGGTTTTGGTTTTGTGGATAAAATCGGCAGTAAGGTGGTACCCGTACAATATGGATGTATTCAGACGGAAGCTCATACCCCTGAAGAGGAACGGTTGCTTCATGTATATGAAGGTATGGTGCAATTGATTGATAAATACAAACCGGACGCAGTAGCGCTGGAGAAACTTTTTTTCAATCGGAACGTTACAACAGCAATGTCTGTCAGTCAGGCGAGAGGCGTTATGGTACTCGCTGCCGCACAGAAGGGTTTGCCTATTGCAGAGTATACGCCAATGCAGATCAAGCAGGCTGTTGTGGGGTACGGTAAAGCAGAGAAGAAGCAAGTACAGGAGATGGTCAAAATGTTTTTGCGTCTTCAGGTCATTCCTAAACCAGATGACGTAGCGGATGCATTGGCTGTAGCCGTGTGCCACGCACACTCTTATACATTAAATTCCAAGTTGAATGAGGTATTGCGAAAATGATTGATTTTCTAAGAGGACAGTTCATTCATGTAGAGAATGATTATATTGTGCTGGATGTTCATGGTGTAGGTTATCGCGTATTCTGTCCAAATCCATTTGTGTTTGCGAAGCAAGAAGGCGAAATTACCGTGTACACTCACCATCATGTGCGTGAGGATGCGATGTTGCTGTTTGGATTTGTTACACGGGATGAGCAGCGTTTGTTCCGTAAACTGATTGAAGTATCCGGTATTGGTCCAAAAGTAGCTCTGGGCATACTCGCTGGAGGTACACCAGAACATGTGGTTACGGCGATTTATCAGGAGAATCTTACGTTCTTGACCAAATTGCCAGGCATCGGCAAGAAGACTGCACAACGCATGATTCTGGATCTCAAGGATAAGCTGGATAGTTTTGGGGCGGCAGCGTATGCAACAGGGTTGTTCGCTCCTCCATCGGAAGAGTCGGGAAGTGGTTCAGCCTGGGATGAGGCAAGTGAAGGTCTCAAGGCACTTGGGTATACTGACAGTGAGCTTGATAAAGTATGGCTCAAATTGAAAAAGGATGTTACTACAGCAGATTCCGTTGATGTGTTGATGAAAAAGGCGCTGCAAATGCTGTTTACGGGATAATACAAATTGCATATTATAATATAGCTGTAGCCTGCAAAAAAAGGTAGGGATGAACATGGATGACCGGATTATTTCTGCGAACCTGATGATGGAGGACCAAAATGTTGAGTTGAGTCTTCGTCCCCGGTATCTGAATGAATATATCGGGCAGAATCAGGTGAAGGAAAATTTAAAGATATATATTGAAGCTGCTAAATTTCGTAATGAGGCATTGGATCACGTTTTGTTATATGGACCACCTGGACTTGGTAAAACAACACTTGCCAACATTATTGCCAATGAATTGGGCGTTAATTTACGAACTACGTCAGGCCCGGCCATTGAACGCCCGGGTGATCTTGCAGCATTGTTAACCAATCTGCAGGAAGGCGATGTCCTGTTTATTGATGAGATTCATCGTTTGCATCGTACAGTTGAAGAAGTCATGTACCCTGCTATGGAAGATTCTGCATTGGATATTATGATTGGTAAAGGTCCAAGTGCACGTTCCGTTCGGCTGGATCTGCCACCATTCACTCTGATTGGGGCTACAACGCGTGCTGGCTTGCTGTCTGCTCCACTTCGAGATCGATTTGGTGTTATCAGTCGATTGGAATTCTATACGGTTGATGAGCTGGCTTATATCGTCTCACGCTCTACCGAAATTTTGGGTGTGGAGATTGTGGGAGATGCTGCGCAAGAGATTGCATTGCGCTCACGTGGGACACCGAGGATCGCGAACCGTTTGTTAAAACGAGTACGCGACTTTGCACAGGTGCGTGGTGATGGGATTATAACGCAGACACTGGCGGAAGAAGCGCTGCAACGTCTCCAGATTGATCCGCGTGGCCTGGATGACATTGATCATAAGATGCTCAAATCTATGATCAACAGCTTCCGGGGAGGTCCCGTAGGATTGGATACAATTGCTGCTACAATCGGTGAAGAAAGTCAGACGATCGAGGATGTCTATGAACCGTATCTGCTTCAGATTGGTATGATTCAGCGTACACCAAGGGGCAGGATCGTAACAGATCTCGCCTATCATCATTTGGGTCTTCCTGTTCCACCAAGAGATGGGAAATAATCGAATCTGTTGAACATGTGAACGTTCACCATAAACCTTGAAATAATCACGTGTTAACCCGATATAAAATGAAAGAAATGCATGGAGAGGAGTCTGATTGTGGGAAAAGCAATACGAACGAAGAAGTGGAGTCGTCGATTGAAGGTACTGGCGGCAGCTCTTTTGACAGTGGGTTGTTTGCAAGTGCCTGCGTATGCAGCAGCAAATGATGGACAGACGATCCGGGTAGCCATGTTTGCGAATCTGGGCAGTACGTATAAATCAACTACACCACTCATCACGCTTGAATCGACAGGACAATGGAGCATCCAATCGGAGAGCGGCGCAAATGTAAACCTTCCGGCAGGACAAGTCCGTTTCAGTGCAGATGGATTCCGAGTAAAGGTGTTGGAAACAGCGGACTTTAAGGCAGCATCTGCAGCAACAAAATTGTTGCAGGCAACCGCAGATAAACCGTTGCTGTTCACAACGTCTGTGAATGGAAATGCCATTTACCAGCTCTACACAGGCAACTATGCAACGGAGGCACTGGCAGGACAAGCTGTTACACGAGTACAAAAGGTAGTAGCAGCTCAATTGGCTGGTCAAAAGCCAGCTGTAACGGGAAGTAAACGCCTGTCTGCTGGAACCTATGGTTCGATTCAGGAAGCAGAGGCAGCACAAGCCATCCTTTTATCAACAGGAGTTAGTAGTGTCTATCCAGTCCTTCAACTGAGTGGTGGAAGCCAAGCATACGCGGTATGGGTGGGTGAAGCTTCAACGGATGCGGAATTAACCGCATTGAAGAACGGTGTGGAAGCCAAAGCTCCGGGGGTAAGCCTTTCACCTGTCAACACTAATGCAGGGCTCATCATCCGCCAGGATGCAGGATTAAGTACGGATGCACTCAAAACAGCTCCGCATTACACCATTGCAGGTACTGAATCCAAAGCATTGGTACAAGGGAATGGCAATGGTATCAAAGTAGTGGAACGTTCCCAGCGAACGTATCGTGGAGATATGGAAATCAGCATCGTAAGTGGTGATCTGGCGTTGGTCAACGTCGTTCCACTGGAGCAATACCTGTACTCTGTCGTAGGGGCAGAGGTGTATTCCTCCTGGCCTGCTGAAGCTCTGAAAGTTCAAGCCGTAGCTGCTCGATCTTACGCGCTTCAACAGGGTGAACGTTTCAAAATTGCGAATGTCGTGGATACAACGCTCAGCCAAGCCTACAACGGGATTGGTTCGGAGAACGATAAAGTAACCAGTGCAGTGGATGCAACTGCTGGAGAAGTGGTCAAGAGCGGTGGGAAAATCATCGAAGCTGTATTCTCCTCTAATGCTGGCGGCCAGACGGCTCATCCTTCTGAAGTATGGAACGGCGGAGCAGGTGTGTTCACCAATGTGGTTAGCTCAGGAGATACATCAGCTCAGGCAGGATTACATACGTGGTACCATGTGCTGCTGGATACAGGCGTTAGCGGGTACATTCGTGAGGACAACATCAAAGAATTAACGACCAAGACCAATGCGGGACTGGCAAAAGTGACGGTAACGGCTCAGAATACCAATGTGCGTGCCGTTCCGTTAATTCAATCCACCGTTGAACCTGTAGCCAAAATGAATCCAGGCAACGAAGCTGTTGTACTGGCAAAAGTAGCTCAATCCAACGATTATGCTTGGGTGAGAGGACCTTTCACGTCTGCCCAGTTGGTTAAATCCCTTCAGGGTAAAACAACAGCGTCTGTTCCTGCTTCAATCTCAACCTTGGAAGTGACCAAGCGTGGACCTTCCGGAAGAGCACTTGAAGTCACTGCCAACGGACAGGCTATGACGGTGAAATATGCCGATACATACCGCTCTGCGCTCGGTGGATTACCGAGCACTTTATTTGATATTGCAGGGACCGGAAGTTATACTGTATTAGGCGCTGACGGCAAAACAGCCAGTAAAACCGGCTCAAATGGTGCCTCTGTATTGTCTTCTTCTGGCGCAGGAACATCATCCGGTAATGCACTTGTGGTTATGAGTGGTGATGGTCAAGCGAGAGCGGTGACGCAGGGTCAGACCTTCATGTTCATCGGTCAGGGCAATGGCCACGGATTGGGCTTGTCCCAATGGGGAGCCAAAGGCATGGCAGATGAAGGGTATGATTACCAGGCAATATTGAAACACTATTATCAAAATGCGACTATTGTTAAGGAATGAAACTAAATGAATGTGAACTTATATGATTTTGAATTACCAGAGCAATTGATAGCACAGACGCCGTTGCTTGATCGCACGGCATCCCGTTTGCTTACCTTGAACAAAGATAGTGGTGAGATTAATCATCAAACGTTTCCCGATATTATCGATTTTCTGAATCCCGGTGATACATTAATTCTGAATGATACACGTGTTCTACCAGCCCGTCTGTTCGGTACAAAAGAAGATACCGGAGCAAAAGCGGAAGTGTTATTGCTCAAAAATGTGGAAGGCGACAAGTGGGAAGCACTGGTTAAGCCGGGTAAAAAGCTGAAAGCCGGTTCGGTCATCGTATTTGGTGAGGAATTGAAGGCAATCATTGAAGAAGAGGGCGAGATGGGGGCACGTACACTTACTTTTACGTATGATGGAATCTTCCAAGAGATTTTGGACCGTCTGGGTGAGATGCCGTTGCCACCTTATATCAAGGAGACATTGGATGACCGCGAACGGTATCAGACCGTGTACGCCAAGCATGAAGGGTCGGCGGCTGCACCTACAGCGGGACTGCACTTTACGGATGAATTGTTGGATCAGATTCGTGCCAAAGGTGTTAATGTGGCCTTCATCACGCTTCATGTAGGACTGGGAACATTCAGACCAATGTCGGTTGACGTTGTTGAAGATCATGTTATGCATGAGGAGTATTACTCCTTGTCACAAGAAACGGCAGATCTGATTAACCAGACTAAAACGAATGGACACCGTGTTTTTGCGGTTGGGACAACGAGCTGTCGGACTTTGGAAACGGTAGGCAGCAAATTTGAAAATGGAATACTGCAAGCGAGCAGCGGATGGACCAGCATTTTCATCTATCCGGGCTATTCCTTCAAAGTGATCGATGGGATGCTTACGAATTTTCATCTCCCGAAATCCACGTTGGTTATGTTGGTTAGTGCACTAGCAGGCAGGGAACATATTATGCAGGCATATGAGGAAGCCATCCAAGAGAAATACCGGTTCTTCAGCTTCGGCGATGCCATGTTGATATATTAGTATAACGATTAACTTTTAGAGGATGATTAAAACCAATGGCAGCAATTACGTATGAACATATCAAAACTTGCAAACAATCCGGTGCACGTCTGGGACGTGTACATACACCTCACGGTATTATTGAGACACCAACCTTTATGCCTGTAGGTACACAGGCGACTGTCAAAACAATGAGCCCTGAAGAGTTGAAAGAAATGGATGCTCAGATTATTTTGAGTAATACCTATCACCTGTTTCTGAGACCAGGACATGAAATCATCCGTGAAGCTGGCGGGTTGCACAAATTCATGAACTGGGATCGTCCAATTCTGACGGACAGCGGCGGATTCCAAGTGTTTTCTCTCAGCGAGATGCGCAAGATTACGGAAGAAGGCGTTAACTTCCGTTCTCATCTGAATGGAGACAAGAAGTTCCTTTCTCCTGAAGTGGCGATGGAAATCCAGAATGCACTTGGCTCCGATATTATGATGGCGTTTGACGAATGCCCACCGTATCCGGCTGAATATGAATATGTAAAAAAATCACTCGAAAGAACAAGCCGCTGGGCAGAACGTTGTCTCGAAAGTCACGCTCGTCCGCATGACCAAGGTCTGTTTGCCATCGTACAGGGAGGCATGCATGAAGATCTTCGCCGTCAGAGCGCCGCAGATTTGACTTCCATGGATTTCCCGGGGTATGCTATTGGTGGACTGAGTGTTGGAGAACCGAAACATTTGATGTATGGTGTATTGGATTATACGTTACCTTTGTTGCCATCCAATAAACCACGTTATTTGATGGGGGTAGGTTCGCCCGATGCGTTGATTGAGGGATCAATTCGTGGAGTGGACATGTTCGACTGTGTTCTGCCAACTCGGATTGCCCGTAACGGAACAACGATGACCAGCCAAGGACGTCTGGTAGTTCGCAATGCCAAGTTTGCAACTGATTTTGGGCCACTTGACCCTGAATGTGATTGCTACACTTGTCGCAACTATTCCAGAGCTTATCTGCGTCATTTGATCAAAGCAGATGAAACATTTGGCCTGCGTTTGACAACGATCCATAATCTTCATTTCTTGCAGAATCTGATGCGTAATGTACGTAAAGCCATTATGGAAGATCGTTTGCTTGATTTCCGGGATGAATTTTTCGATCAATATGGTCTTCATGACAATGACAAAGGTTTCTGATTGAGTTTTTGAGGAAACCGTCGTAACAAGCAATATCTGTATGTATAGTCGATAAGGGGGAGTTTGAATGTTTCAAGGAATGCCTCTAGCAGGAGCGCAAGGCGGTGGGATCGTATCTTTGATTGTACCTTTAGTACTCATGGTTGCGATTTTCTACTTCTTAATGATTCGTCCACAGAACAAAAAGCAAAAGCAACGGAATTCCATGCTGAGCCAATTGAAAAAAGGCGATAAAATTGTAACGATTGGTGGCCTTCACGGTACGATCGCTGAGATTACGGACGATGTGGTTGTATTGCGTGTAAACGATGTAACTAAGCTTACATTTGACCGTAATGCAATCAGCACGGCTGTAGCTCGTGATACGGCTGTTGAATAGTTACTGTAACATAGAATAACGAGGGTGCGTTTGTGGCGTATTCCCTAGTAGAGAACCGGATCTCCTTGGAGACCCGGTTCTCTTTTTTGATTTATGAGGGAAGGTCGATGTTCTTTACCAGTCAGTTAGGAGCGATGCGTATTAACACCGAACATGCCACCGAGAGCTGAAATGAAGAACGCGCTAAGCAGTTGTAAACTATCCTTCCAATTAAACGAAGCATCCAGCGCGAGAAATCCGATCAACAGCACAAGCAGTCCATATACGATTCCGGTAATCCCTCCGTAGTACCATCCTTTTTCACCAGAACGTTTGCCTGCGACAAAACCACCAACCAATAATGACAAGCCATGAACAACATAGGTATACAATGAGAGGTCCTGTTCCCGCATTCCGCTCATCCAGAGAAACAAGGAGAGAATAAATGCCCCGATAAACATCCATACAAAAGCCTGACAGAGGCCTGACAGAATCGGATTGGACACTCGAAACGAAACCAAGCGGCGGATCAATTGCATGAAGCAACCCCCTTGTACAAGTTATAAGTTAATACAGTGTATGGTCAAGCCTTCGGACTTATGAACTGTTTTCCATTAAATGAACGGATTATTTCTGCATGAGCATGTAAGGTTCAGGTCAAAATAGGGATTGCACTACCCAGCTAACTGTTAAAAACTCAGTTTCGAAGGAGGACCCCTGTTGTGAACTTCCCAGATGTCGGATCACATATCTTTCGAACCATTCTCATGTACTTTCTGGTGTACTGTGCAATGAGGGTTATGGGTAAACGTGAGATTGGTAAGCTATCCATGTTTGATCTTGTTGTCTCCATTATGCTTGCTGAAATGGCTGCTTTTGTCATTGAAGATATTGATAAACCGCTCTCTCACGGGATTGCCCCCATGCTTACCTTGATCATTGTACAGATCGGAATGGCCTTTATAGGCCTTAAAAGTCGGCGTCTTCGCCTGATAATTGATGGGAAACCTACTGTTTTGATCTCCAAAGGCGTTCTTCACCGGGATGAGATGCGGAAGCAACGATATAATCTGGATGATCTATTACAACAACTCCGTGAACAGAATGTAGACAGTATCGGTGAGGTTGATTTCGCTATTTTGGAGACCACAGGCAAGCTGACCGTTTTTCCCAAGGATGAGAATACTTCTAACGGCAGCAGTTCTTCCGGCTCTGATTCAGAAGGGGTTTCTTCCGGTAAATCCAAAACAGAGAAAAATCAGATTGACGGATTTCCAAATATCAAATATGAAGGTCTGCCACTCCCCTTAATTATGGACGGAAAGGTCCAGGATCAGAATCTGGAGATCATCCAGAAAACGAGATTTTGGCTGAAAAATCAAATTCAACAGAACGGAATTATGGATTTCAAAGATGTATTTATATGCTCCATTGACCACAATGGGAAGATATATGTCAGTCCAAAAGATGATAAAAAATGAAAATCATTTGCCTGAGCGGCGCTTGAACCATGAACCAATCAAAGGAGCACGGGACAGATCATGAAAGTCAATCATTTTGGTCCAGCCCATGACGATGAAATACACGATAAGCCCGACAAAAGGAGCGAGAAGCATCCTCACCCAAAAAGGCAATATCATGGCAGTCTCTTCGTATACGAGTAGGGTTGCTGCTCCCATAATAAACATTCCTGCACCCGTCTTGACCCAATCCATCATTTTGAAGCGGAACTGTAGCAGACTGCGTACGCTTTGGGCATGTAACAGGGTAACTACCGTAGAATTCACACAGATGGCGATGACTGCACCGAAGATGCCATATTCAGGCCGGGAAGCAAGCGTCAGAATCAACGTAATTTTGATAACAGCACCGATAAACGTATTTAGCAATGCTTTACCCGGACGGTCAAGAGCTTGTAATGCAGCTTGAAGAGGAGCTTGAATATAAATGAACAAAGCAAAAGGAGCCATTAGCTTCAGCATGCTTCCGATCGATGCATCATTATACAGAACAAGACACATCGGTTCGGCAAGCACATACATAAACACGGAAAACGGAGCACCTGTCACAAGTGCCAAGCGTAATGCCTGATGCATTCTTTTGTGAATCAGTGCGCGATCTCCCTGAGCAGAAGCTTCGGACAGTGAAGGCACAAGTGATGTCGCGAGCGATGAGGTTAGTGCCCCCGGCAGCAGCAACAGAGGAATAATCATACCTTGTAATGCACCATATTGTGCTGTAGCGAGCCCTTTGGATATGCCTGCCAGAGCCAGACTTTGGGCAGTAACGATGGTTTCGGCCAAATAGGATAAGGAGCCAACCAATCGGCCTGCTGTAACAGGAATAGAGATTGCAAGCAAACGCCGGATTAATCCGGGCTGTGGAGTACCCGCCTCTTTCAGAACTGAAGGTATTGGGTTTAAAGGTTTGGCTGTAGGTTTGGTTGTGAGATTGGACATGTTCTGTTGCATAGCGAGCGGTAACTCTTTCTTCTGCCTGTTATACTTCCACAAGAGTACAAGCATACCGCCGAATTCTCCAACGAGCGCTCCCAGCATGGCACCAGCAGCAGCTTGGGCAATACCGTGGGGGAGGAGAAGCCAGGCAAACCAAATGACACAGACGATACGAATGATGGTTTCAACAATGGATGAAATGGCAGTAGGCATCATGTTTTGCTTACCTTGGAAATACCCTCTGTAGACAGCAGATACGGCGATAATGGCAATCATGGGGCTCATACTAACGAACGTATGGTATACCCGCTCATCTGTGAGCACGTACTTGGTAACCCAGGGTGCAAACAGGATGCACAAAAACATGAATACAACACCCAGGGTCAACGTAAAGCTTAAGCTTACTTGCAGGATTCGCTGGGGGGAATAACGATTGGCACCGGTATCAGCTTCGGCTACGAGCTTGGCTACGGCGAGCGGAATACCACCCGTAATTAATGTCACCAGTACGATAAAAAAGGGATAGCTCAATTGGTAGATGCCAACACCTTCTGCACCGATGACTCGTGGCAGCGCAATGCGCGGAATGAAACCAAGTATTCGATTAATTATGCCTGCCGCGAGCAGGATCATGGCCCCCTGGATAAATGTCTGTTTCTTCAAGACTACCCCTCTTTCCCGGTTGAAAGTACAGGCTATCAACATAAACGGGACAAAGCCGTTGTTCTTCATCCTATGCCAGTCCTTTATCTTCTCATGACAACTTGGACACGATTAACAAAAAGAACCATATTCAGCAAGAAGGAATATGATCAGGCGAAGTCGAATCATGTAATATTGATGCCGCATAAAGGCTTGGATGTACGAAGGGAGGCTCCCCGTTGGAAGAAATGAATGATGTGGAGTTGGAACAGTCAATAGAGATGCTCTGCCGTAGCAAAGCGGAGGAATTAAGGCTTGTCGGTTACGAATATGTCACCAGCAAAGATGTCTGGAATTGCGTCAGTCATAAATATGAAAAACAGGGCATTCCACCGCTTCACCAGCTGGTGAACGACATTTTGTCACTGAAAGCAACAAGCTTTATGAACTTTATGACCGTGTCTGCATACCGGGGGTCCTCTTTCTAGACGAAAGGGATCTTTTTTGTTGAAAATTGACTGCTTTTTACGGCATCGCTATAATAGGAATATTGAGAACGAAAGGGGATCTAGGAACGGCATGAAAAGAATTATCAGTTTCATTCTGGTCGTGCTTGTCACCACAGGGGTAATGGTGGGAACAAGCCCGGAACTGCTCAAAAATATACGCTTGGGCCTTGATTTAAAGGGAGGCTACGAGATCTTATATGAAGCAGAGCCGCTCGAAGCAGGTCAACAAGTCACCAAAGCATCTTTGGTGCAAACGGCCAAAAGTCTTGAAAGCCGCGCCAATGCGCTCGGAACAAGCGAACCGGAGGTAACCACTGAAGGAAGCAACCGGATTCGATTGAAGTTGGCAGGGGTTACGGATGAGGCTGAAGTTAGAGCCAAAATGAAAGAGCCGGCTGTTTTGACCTTCCGTAGTAAAGCTGAGAACGACAAGGAAGGCGAATACACCAAAATTGAGCTTCGCGGAAATGAATTTGTTGAGAATGCAGCCAAAGTTGTGTTCACTCAATTGAATGAGCCGATGATTGACATTCAAGTGAAAGATAAAGCCAAATTTTCCGAGATTACCAAACGTTTGATCGGACAACCTCTCGCGATTTATTTGGACGATGAGCTTCTATCTGCTCCAACCGTTAGACAACAGTTGACAGATGGTTCCGCTCAGATTTCGGGTGCTTACACACGTGACGAAGCAAACCAGCTTCGTGACACCATTAACTTGGGTGCATTGCCACTGAAACTTACAGAGAAGTATTCACAAAGTGTTGGTGCAACACTTGGTAAGCTTTCTCTGGATCAGACCATTAAAGCAGGATTGATTGGTTCCGTTATTATTCTAGTGTTCATGATTGGGCTTTATCGCATTCCTGGTATAATCGCGAGTTTTGCCTTGATCACACATACGTGGCTGGTACTTGCAATCTTCTATTTAGGAGAATTCGTGCTTACCCTTCCAGGTATTGCGGCGTTTATCCTGGGTATAGGGATGGCGGTGGATGCCAATATCATCACGTACGAACGGATTAAAGAAGAGATGCGCAGTGGTAAGTCGATCTTGTCTTCGGTTAAAGCGGGTGGTAAGCATTCCTTCCGAACAATCATTGACTCCAACATCACAACCATTATTGCTGCGGCTGTTATGTTCTTCTTGGGAACAGGTGCGGTAAAAGGTTTTGCACTCGTGCTGATTTTTGATATTGTCACCAGTATTATCACGAATATTTTCTTCTCCCGCTTCCTGTTGACCCTGCTTGTACGGGGTAACGTGTTGAAGAAGCCTAAGTACTTCGGAGTGAAGGAGAGTGAAATTCGTGCGCTTTAATTGGAATTTTGATTATGTTAAAGGTAGTAAGATTGCCTATATCTTCTCGATTATTCTGACGATTACGGGGATCATCAGCATTCTGGCTTTGGGTTTGAATTATGCAGTTGATTTCCGTGCTGGATCGAATGTGGATATCTCGGTATCCAAAGCAATCACAGCGGAGCAGATTAAACCTATCGTTAAGGGCATCGGTGTTGATGAGGGTGATGTTACCATTACATCGGGGGCTGACCGTGTAAATGTTCGTTTCTCGAACGTATTGGATGAAAATCAAGAAAGTAAGTTCAAAGAAGAATTTGCCAAACTGGATGCATCAGCTTCGTATGAAGTAAATACCGTTGATCCGGAGATGGCCAAAGAATTGGAGCGCAACGCGATCTACGCAGTACTCATTGCAAGTATCGGGATCATGATCTATGTTGCGATCCGGTTTGAGTGGCGCTTTGGTTTGGCTGCGGTTATCGCACTCTTCCATGATGCATTTGTTGTAATAAGTGTGTTCTCTATCTTCCGTTTGGAAGTCGATCTGACCTTTATTACCGCAGTATTGACCATTGTCGGGTTCTCGATTAACGATACGATCGTTATCTTTGACCGGATTCGTGAGAATCTGCGTTTTGCCAAAAAGACAACCAAAGCCGACCTACGCGAGGTAGTCAATCGCAGTTTGGCTCAAACGATGACACGTTCCCTTAATACAACATTCACCGTGTTTGCAGCTTCAATCTGTTTGTTCATATTTGGTGGAGAATCCATTCGCATGTTCTCGCTTGCGATGGTTATCGGAACACTGTTCGGCGCATATTCTTCAATCTATATCGCTGCCCCACTATGGCTGATGCTCAAAGGTAAACAAGTGGATAAGCCAAAAACAGTAGCTAAAGAATCTAACTAAACATCTTATTGTGAAGCCGCGTCTGCCAGGCGCGGTTTTGCAACTTTATGTACAGAATTAAGGGGGAATATTCATGACCAGAGAACATATCCCATCTGCTCAGGCTGCCACATGGAGCGGTATTGCCGGTAATATGGGACTTGCGGTGATCAAAGCGGGAGTCGGTTATATGGCAAACAGCAAATCATTGCTCGCTGACGGCTTGTATTCTGCTTCTGAAGCTGGTTCTGCCCTGGCTGGTCTCTTTCCCTCCAAGTCTGTACGCGATAAGAGGAAGGCTCGCAGGGGACGGTTTAAAGAACATTCAAGTGTTGCTAGACCCGGAATCTCAGTATTGTTATCTGTGCTGATTCTCATGGGTGGATTACAGCTTGCCATCTCCGCATTGGGTAGTCTCTCCGGAAGTGAACCGGAAGCACCCGGCAAGTCGGTACTTTTGGTGGCTGTTGCAGCTTTGGCTGTGAAAGAAGCGATTTTTCAATTTCAGTACAGATATTTCCGTAAACGGAACCAGTCTCAGGCGCTGGCCTATGCACAGCAACATCGCCGTGCACTCTATTGTTCGCTCACCGTGTTAATCGGCATTATAGGATCGATGGCTGGTGAAGAGACGGGATTGAGCATGCTGCTCTACCTAGACCCCACGGCTGCGTTGATTGCTTCCTGTTTTGTGCTTCACAAGGGTTACCGAATGATTGTGGACACAGTCTATGGTTCACTCGTTCAGGAGCTGGAGCAGGAAGAAGCCTCAGATTTTAAAGAGACCGTACAGCGGGTATATGGCATCATTACCATTGAGCATTTGGTTGCACGTGAACAGGAACATGACGTTACGATTGAGCTGGTCATTAGTGTGAATCCGAGGATCTCGATACTGGAAGCACAGGAGATTGCAAATCGTGCCAAGACATTACTGCTCACCCGTTTCAGTCATGTGAAAGAAGTACAGATTCAAGCGATACCTTATGATCCAGGTTATCCCTATAAATCCAATCATGAACTGCCCGATCACGAAGCGACATTAATTCAGTAGTGAAGCGCGGGTCCAGTAGATCAGGAAAGGAGCGTTATCATTGCTTTATTCGCAATACCGGTGGAATACACCGAATATCGATTTGGAGGCGGCTGCGGGACTCTCGCAGGCGCTTTCCGTTTCACCCCTTGTTGGACGTTTGCTTGTGAGTCGAGGAGTGCACAATGAGAAGGAGGCCGAACGTTTTTTGCATCCTGACCTGAATCAGATGCATGATCCCTATCTGCTCCTTGGCATGAATGAAGCTGTGCCACGTATCAAGCTGGCATTGGAGCGGGAAGAACATATTTTGATCTACGGGGATTATGACGCTGATGGCGTATCCAGCACATCGCTCATGATCCATTTGATGCGTCATCTTGGAGCTTCGTACGATATATATATCCCTCATCGCTCGAATGAAGGGTATGGATTGCACAACCATGCATTGGATTGGGCCCATCAACAAGGCGTTTCATTGATTATTACCGTGGACACCGGAATCAGTGCTGTTGAACAGATTGCCTATGCGGCCACGCTGGGCATCGAAGTCATTGTGACAGATCACCACGAGCCGCCTGAAATTTTGCCCGAAGCCTTTACACTTATTAATCCGAAACTTCCAGGATGCCCGTATCCTTTTAAAGGTTTGGCAGGAGCGGGAGTAGCCTTGAAGCTCGCTCAGGCATTAATCGGGGAAGTGCCCGGTGAATGGATGGAGATTGCCGCCATCGGCACCGTTGCCGATCTGATGCCTTTGGAAGGGGAGAACCGGGTTATCGTCAGTTATGGAATAGAATCGATGCGTGGTTCACGTCTTCCCGGTGTAAGTGCATTGCTGGAAATCAGTGGTGTGGATCAGAGTCAGGTGACTTCGATTAATATTGCCTTTGCCATGGCACCTCGTATTAATGCCAGTGGACGTTTGGATCATGCAGGACGAGCGGTGTCGCTGCTCACAACTGAGAATCTGGATGAAGCTCATACGCTAGCCGGTCAGCTTGATCTATTGAATCGGGAGCGGCAGCAAGTCGTAGAGGGCATATTACAAGAAGCAACGGCACAGTTGGAACAAAAGATACAGCTTCGTTCAGGATCCGTTCCAGATGTAATCGTATTGGCTGGTGAGGGCTGGAACGTCGGAGTGGTTGGTATTGTGGCTTCCAAATTACTGGAACGTTATTACCGACCTACACTTATCCTTGGGATCGATCCAGAGAGCGGTGTCTGCAAGGGCTCTGCGCGCTCCATTGAGGGCTTGGATATCTATCAGGCACTCACAGTCAATAAACACACTATGGACCATTACGGGGGACACCCTGCAGCAGCAGGTATGACCTTGCATCGGGAACAGCTGGAAGAACTTGAGGCTGGTTTGAATGAGTTTGCTGCATCTGTATTAACTGAAGAGGACTTTGTACCTCAACGTCTTGCGGATGATGAATGCAGAATCAGTGATGTTCCGCTGAAAGTGATCCAGGAGATCGACAGATTGCAGCCTTTTGGGATGAGCAATCCTTCGCCACGGTTTGTATTGAGAAGTGTGACTGTGAAGGAAACCAGAACAATGGGACGAGAGAAACGCCATCTGAAACTGGTTCTGGAACAGGATGGTCAGCAACTGGAAACCGTTGCTTTTGGCAAGGGAGCGTTAGCAGAGTTCCTTCTCCCAGGTTCCGTTATTGATGTGATGGGAGAACTGTCCATCAATGAATGGAATGGGATGAGAAAACCTCAATTGATGCTTCAGGACATTCATGTTCCTCAGGTCCAAGTGTTTGATTTGCGCGGTAATGCCGAGCCATTAAATGCGATGAAACATTTCTTGAGCTCACTTGAGGTGCATCTGCGATATAAATCTGGTTCTGTTGGTGCTATTGTTAGGAAAGAAACAGATGTTTCCGAGGGAAATTCATTGTATGAACCTTGCCTTTGGGTATATGATAGAAAGGTCGGGTTATTTCCGTGTAATGCTGCTGCACAGCATTATGGACAGGAACAAGTCCGGACGTTATTTGTGTTTGATACGCCGGAAACCCCGGAACAACTTAATGCCATGCTGGCTTTGTTCAGTGGAGCTGAGAATATCATCCTTCTGCACGGATCAGGCAACCGCCGAGATCGCCTTCAGATGCCTTCCAGAGAACTCTTTAAGCGTATTTATATGCAGGTGTTGAAATGGAAAGCTGAACCCGTGGAGGAACAAGAGATTACTCCTGTGCTCAGTCGTCAGTGTGGTTGTTCGCCGCGCATGATTACGATGATGTTGGATGTATTCGAAGAGTTATCCTTCATTACCCGTGATAACGGCAAAATTGCGTTTGTGGATAACCCGCCTAAGCGTGAACTAACCGCTTCACGTCACTATCAGGCGCTCGAAAATATGGCCGAGATAGAACAGGTGATGCTGGATGCAGCCACACCGCAACTGACACAATGGATGATATCCCGGATGAAGGGCGTATCTTAGATGGAAGTTTGTGTATTTATTTTAGGAGGAGATTATTTTGGATTTTAAAGATTATATTCGTGTCATCCCTGACTTTCCACAACCGGGAATCAGCTTTAAGGACATTACAACATTGTTGAAGGATGGAGAAATGTACCGCAATGCGATCAATGAACTGAAAGTGATGGTTTCTGATCTCAAAATTGACGTTATTGCTGGACCTGAAGCACGTGGTTTCGTTGTGGGCGCCCCTCTGGCATACGCTCTTGGTGTCGGTTTTGCTCCGATTCGCAAAAGTGGAAAACTGCCTGGAGAGACGATTGAAGTTGGTTATGATCTCGAGTATGGCAAGGATACACTCGCGATGCACACAGATGCGATTGAAAAAGGTCAAAATGTCCTGATCGCAGATGATTTGCTCGCAACGGGTGGAACGATTGCAACTTCCATCAACTTGATTGAACAATTGGGTGGGAAAGTTGTCGGAGCTGCCTTCCTGATTGAGCTGTCTGATCTGAATGGTCGTGCCAAATTGCCAGAAATCGATGTATTCACATTGATGAATTATTAAGCTGAAATCTCCACATGTACCGCTGTGATGAAACATGAATTGTTTTTTCCGTTTCCCGGGAAATAATATACAGCATTAATGATTATCAAAAAGCCTGTTCTTCCAACCATAAGGTTAGGGAGAACAGGCTTTTTGATGTGTATACGATGGAAGTTAATCGGGCGTTTTTTCAGTGATAGGCTGTTTACGTGAATCGTCATTCAACCAACCTAGCACTTCAAACAGTTTGAACAACAAGCTCATCAGAATTCCGACGATGGTTGCCAGTGCCATCCCTTTCAGATGAATACCGTAGAAGGTAACTTCTGTACCACTTAGCCCAATGACCAGTACAAGTGTAGTAAGCAGCAGATTGGTCGGTTTGGCAAAATCGACTTTCTGCTCAACCAGAATACGCAGACCTGATGCTGCAATAACCCCGAACAGAAGCAGGGATACGCCACCCATAACAGGCACAGGAATATTGGCTACAAGCGCCGAGAATGTTCCTGAGAAGGAGAGTACGATTGCAATGACTGCTGCGCCACCAATGACATATGTGGAGTATACGCGAGTCAGGGCCATTACACCGATGTTCTCACCATAGGTTGTATTGGGAGTAGATCCTACAAACCCGGACAGAATGGTGGAGACCCCATTACCAAGCAGGGAACGATGAAGCCCAGGGTCTTTCGAAAGATCTTTGCCTACAATGCTGCTCGTTACAAGCAAATGTCCAATATGTTCAACGATAACCACAAGCGCTACAGGTAAAATGGTGAAAATAACGGACCAGTCAAATGTAGGCGTTGTTACGGTTGGCAATGAGATGAAATCAGCGTTTGCAATAGCTTTTTTTTCAACCAGACCCATAAAATAGCCTAATACATATCCGGATACAATTCCGATTAGAATATGAATAATTTTGGGGAATCCACGGAACGTTACGGCACCAATTACTGTGATTCCCAATGTGACCATGGATAAAATAATGGGTTTGGCCTGCGGCACCCAGTTCGGGTTAGCAATAGGATCAGAGTTAATCAATCCTGCCATACCAGCTGCAACAGGTACAAGCTCCAGACCGATCAGAGCAACGATGGCGCCCATAACCGCTGGTGGGAATACAACGTTGATCCATCCTGTTCCAGCATATTTAATGATAAGAGCCACGAGGCAGAACACAAGTCCTGTTATGATAAAAGCTCCAAGTGCCATGGAGTAGCCGTTCTCTGGATGTGTTTTCAATACTGAAGTGACAGGAGCAATAAAGGCAAAACTGGACCCGAGATATGCAGGGATCTTTCCTTTACACATCAGTATGTACAACAATGTTCCAATTCCGTTCATCAGCAGGATCATACTTGGATCAACACCGAACAGGTTTGGTACAAGTACTGTGCTACCAAACATGGCGAACAAATGCTGAAGGCTAAGCAGTGAACCTGAGCCAAGTGGCATCTTTTGATTAACCTGGATTTCGCGTTGCAATGAATTTCATCTCCTTTTCCGAAACACAAACTTTCAATAGATTACAGAGTTTCTCTTAATTAATCAATAACATTTTTGACGTAACAGAGCGATAGAATTAATATTTTCATGAATTTTCCTTCTATTTCAGCAAATAACGGCAATAATACATAAGAAATAAGAAATACATCCAATCCCCTGTGAGTCATAGGGAAACGAGATAGAAGTAATTCAGATCATCAATATAAAAATTGGATAAGCGCTCTTATTCGTCAGCAGTTGACGGGAAACGGGCGAAGCGTCATAATTATAGGAAATTACTTTTACGGGGAACCTGTGTTGCAGCACTGTCACGGGTTCCATTTGGTATAGAAAGGACACGGAACAGATCAGAATGGGCATAGAGCAATTACTCGAGAAGGCCGGGGCATATATCAAAGAACCCGATCTGGTGCGCATACGAGAAGCTTACGAATTTGCTGATCAGGCCCACCATGGACAGACGCGAAAATCGGGAGAACCGTATATTCTGCATCCGCTTGCGGTTGCCGACATTGTTGTGAACATGCAGATGGACACCATCTCCATAATAGCAGCGCTTCTTCATGATGTAGTAGAGGATACTACGGTCTCACTTGAAGAGATCCGCAATCATTTCGGCAATACGTGTGCCATGCTTGTTGACGGCTTGACGAAGCTGGAACGTATTCAGTTTCGCTCCAAGGAAGAACAGCAGAACGAGAACTACCGCAAAATGTTCATCGCCATGGCGCAGGACATCCGTGTCATCGTGATTAAATTGGCTGACCGTCTGCATAATATGCGGACACTCAAGTTTCAGTCGGAAGAAAGCCAGCGCCGGATTTCATATGAGACGCTGGAAATTTTCTGTCCGATTGCAAACCGTTTGGGTATCTCTGCAATCAAATGGGAAATGGAGGACATCGCCCTCCGTTATTTGAATCCGCAGCAGTATTACCGAATTGCTAACCTCATGCACAAAAAACGTGCGGAACGGGAGCAATATATTGATACGGTTATGGATGGAATTACGAACAAACTCGATGAGATGGGAATTCAGGCAGACCTTTCGGGCCGCCCGAAACATATCTACAGCGTGTTCAAGAAAATGACCACCAAGAACAAGCAGTTTAACGAAATTTATGATCTGCTTGCCATTCGTATTATTGTGGATAATATCAAGGATTGTTATGCTACCCTGGGAATTATACACACGCTATGGAAACCGATGCCTGGACGCTTCAAAGACTACATTGCGATGCCAAAGGCGAACATGTATCAATCGCTGCATACAACGGTAGTTGGTCCCAATGGCGAACCAACAGAAGTACAGATCCGGACATGGGATATGCACCGGACTGCTGAATTTGGTATTGCTGCCCACTGGGCCTACAAAGAAGGCGCTGCGAACGGAAATCATTTTGAAGACAAGATTACGTTCTTCCGTGAAATTCTTGAACTTCAAAACGAAGCACAGGATGCATCAGAATTCGTAGAGTCACTCAAAATGGATTTCTTCTCGGATCTGGTATTTGTATTTACGCCAAAAGGAGAAGTCATCGAATTGCCAATCGGCTCTGTTCCTTTGGATTTTGCTTATCGAATCCATACGGAGGTTGGTAATCGGACCATTGGTGCCAAAGTAAACGGTCGGATTGTTCCGCTCGATTATCATCTGAAGACAGGTGATATAATCGAAATTTTGACGTCCAAACATTCTTACGGACCGAGCCAGGACTGGATGAAAATTGCGAAATCTTCTCATGCACGAGCGAAGATCAAGCAATGGTTCAAGAAGGAACGCCGTGAAGAAAACGTTGAAAAAGGTCGGGAGAGCTGTGAGCGCGAACTGAAGCGTATGGGGCTTGACCCTTCTGCGTGGATGACGGATGACAAGTTGATGGAAGCTGCCAAAAAATATGCGTTTAACGATATTGATGACATGCTTGCGGCTGTTGGATTCGGTGGGATTACTGCTGCACAGATTGTAACCAAAGCAACCGAAAAACTGCGTAAAGAGCAGGAAGAGTCCAGTTTGCTGGAATTAAATTCCGAGATGCGCGAGCTGAAACCTGCGCCTGAGCGCAGAAATCGTCCAACCAACGGTATTCGTGTTAAAGGCATCGATAATCTGCTTGTTCGATTCGCACGATGCTGTAATCCTGTACCTGGGGATGACATTATCGGATACGTTACACGCGGACGCGGCGTTTCCGTACACCGTAGTGACTGTCCGAATATCCCGACAAGTGCAGACGGTGAAGAAGCAGCACGTGTTATTGAGGTCGAGTGGGAAGAGAATATCGAAGCAAGTTACAGTGTGGATATTGAGATTACAGGCCATGATCGGAATGGCTTGCTCAACGAGGTACTTCAGGCTGTATCTGAAAGTAAAACCAACATATCTGCCGTTACAGGACGGACAGATAAAAATAAATTAGCATTGGTGCACGTCACAATTCTGATTCGTAATACGGATCATCTGCAATCCGTTGTAGAACGGATCAAACGTGTGAAAGATGTCTATTCGGTGCATCGGATTATGCAGTAAGGAGCCTGTAAGATGAGGGTGCTTGTACAACGCTGTAAAGAGGCTCAGGTGACTGTGGGAGACGAGCTGACAGGTAAGATCGAATCCGGATTAATGCTACTCGTGGGCATTACCCATGAGGATACCGCGAAGGATGCCCAGTATCTGGCTGACAAAGTTAGTGGGTTGCGGATATTTGAGGATGATCAGGAGAAGATGAATCTCAGTCTGCTTGATGTTGGCGGTGCTGTATTGTCTGTTTCCCAATTCACCCTGTACGGAGATTGTCGCAAAGGAAAGCGCCCGAGCTTTGCGGCTGCGGCCCGACCTGAAGCGGCAGAACTGTTATATGAAACGTTTAATCAACTGCTACGTGATAAAGGTATTCAGGTTGAAACCGGGCGTTTCGGAGCGATGATGGATGTAACATTTACCAACTGGGGACCCGTGACTTTGATGCTTGAAAGTCCGGTTCGTCAGGAACCAAGTGCATAATTCCATGGAGTTCAGGCCATAATAAGGGATAATTCGTTGATGACTATTTCATGATCAAAGGAGTATCCATCCAATTATGCGCCAATCTGCGAAAGAAACACGTGCCCGTACAGAACCTTTGTTACTCCCTGGCAACCTGTATGAATCATTGCAACTTGCCCGTTCGGCTGCTGAGTATGTTGCAACGATCTGGGCACTTCAGGATTCGGACAAAGGGAAGCAGAGTCATCTTCCGCGATCTTGAATGTCTACACAGGGATATAAACATCCGATATTTGGATTATACAGATTTTGAAAAAGTCCTGATTCCTTCCCGAATCAGGACTTTTTGTCGTGAGTTGATCTTTTTAACTATTCGTTTGAAGACTTCGTTACAAAATGAAATTACATTGAATTGTTATAAATTGCTCTGGTGAGGGTAATAACAAAACGAGGCACAACGAAGTGCCAATGTACTGAAAGACCCGATTTTATAAAGAAAGTTCGAACACGGAAAGGAGAACATACGTTATGAGTAAAGTTGCTTTTTTATTGGCGAATGACTTTGAAGATTCGGAGATGCAGGTCCCGTATGACGAAGTAAAAAAAGCTGGACATGAAGTGGAGATTATCGGATTAAAAGCCGGTGAGACCCTTAAAGGTAAAGGAGGAAAGGCCTCCTATACCACAGATAAGGCGATTGGTGATGCTTCCGCTTCAGATTATGATGCAGTCGTGATTCCTGGTGGATCATCCCCTGAGAATTTGCGAAGTGATGCGCATATCTTGAAGTTTGTCACCGAGATCAACAGTGCGAAGAAACCAATTGCTGCGATCTGTCATGGTCCGCAAATTTTGGCTAGTGCCGGTCTGTTGAAAGGCCGTACCATTACATCCTATCCACCACTTAAGGATGATATGGTAAACGCAGGAGCAGAGTTCAAGGATCATGAGGCCGTTGTGGATGGAAACTATATTACATCCCGAACACCTGAAGATGAGCCAGCGTTTGTACGTGAACTGCTAAAAGTTATATAACTTCAGCTAGTGCAACTGACATATATTGATGTATCTTAACTACGTTACATCGTGGGGTTACGAAACTTCACGTTGCATTTCATTCCGAAAAAGGAGGGTTTGACATGACAAAACATATTCAGGCGTATTTTCGAACCGAGGACGAGGCAGAGGGAGCAAGAACTTCACTTCAGACGTTCCGTACAGAGCATTTGGAAGTAGGTCAACTGGATAGTGCGATAGGTAGAGACACGCGTGTTATGGTGCCACTGGTGCCTTATAATACAGCAGGTGGCGTAGGCACCAACGGAACAATGGGTGTAGGTGCAGCCCCTGGTGTTCCGGCCAGCGAAAATGTGATCCCTGTGGTAGCCAATGTGGACCGTGATGCAGAACGGGATACTCGTGACAGAGTGAATGAGGATGGAGACCTGCTGAATGCTGCAGATGTGTCTTCGGCGGATTATAATGATCTGCATTATGTTCTGTCTGCCAAAGTAAGGGATGAGGATTATGACGAGATTGTTCATAAGCTTCGTTCCAACCATGCCTATGTGGAAGATTTGAATTAACGTGTAGATACTTCTTGGCCCTTGCACTGCTCGACTACACAGTCGAGTGATGTGCAAGGGCTTTTTGATCATGAGGATATTAAAAAAACTAATTTATAAAGCGCTATCATTTTTGTAATATTACTGTAATATTACATACATAAGCCTTTAACATAGTGGGCTTATAATAACACACATGACCCCCTTTTTTTATATATCCTTTGAGCCTGCACACCGTGTGCAGGCTATTTTTTTTGAGCTGAGAATGTGTATGTTTTGGGTAGAGCTTACCCCTTTATTCAATTTTTGCTAGAATAGAGAGATGGGTTTATATATTCTACAGCGAATTGTTTTCATAGTTGGGCTACATTGGACGGTAAATCTAGCTCCAGCGATTGGGTTCAGGCGAATCCAATCCTATGACAGAGAGTATGAGGAATTCATCGCCAGAGTGATCCGTCATATTCCAGATGAACATATACTCGCTGAAACGGCCCCGCCTTTTTTATATAAGTACGGGGCAGCGGTTTCTGCTTGATCGATGGAATTTGAAAGTAATATAGAATGCCTCGTTTGAGAAATGACACCTACAATGCTAAAGCAACAGAGTTCTCATGCGAATGGCTAGAGACAGATTTAAGGGGGAATTAGTTTTGAGTAAGATTGGAAGAAATGATGTATGCCCATGCGGTAGTGGGAAAAAATATAAGAAATGTTGTCTGAACAAGGAGTCCTCTGCAGTAGAATCCATACTGGGGATAATATCAACGGAGCAGCCGGTCCGGGAAGCCTCCATTCAGCCTGAGAGCAAACTGACCTTGACCAAGCTGAAAAAGATGGTGGCAAGCGATTTGAGATGGGAGCACCCGGCTCACGAACAGCTGGCCCTGCAGACTATTGAGAACATGAGGAACCAATATGAGCCAGAGGTAATTTTGGAAGCTCTGGTGTTATGGAACGGCTACTCCCGTCAGACCCGCCCTACTGTGAAGAAGACAGGCTCGTTCTCTGCTGCAATTGAGTTTTTGCTGTCCGAGGAATACGGCTTCAATGTCACAAAGGCTGAGCTGGCTGATAAATATGAGGTAACGACAGGCACGATCTCCCGGAAGGTTAAGGAGATGAATAGTTACATCGAAGAATACGGCATGGGCGGTGAAACGGACGAGCTATTGATGCTGAACGGTCCAGGCACATCGAAAGACAAAGCACAGGCTCTGCTGTCTAAGGCGAGGGAAGCGAGCTCTTCCAAACGGAGAGTACATCTGGCGGAAACAGCGCTGGAGATGTTTCCTGACAGCTCTGATGCGTATCTTATTCTAGCTGAGGAATCGGACAATGAGAATGATGCACGATCTTACCTCAAGGAAGGAATCGCTGCTGGCAAACGTGAACTGGGCGAACTGTTCTTTGAGGAGAACAAAGGGGACTTCTGGGGGCTTCATGAGACTCGTCCCTATATCCGGATATGCAAAAGTTATGCCGAATCCTGCTGGTTTGGCGGAGATACGAATGAAGCAGCACAGATTCTGGAGCATATGCTGGAGCTTAATACGGAAGACAATACCGGAGCACGTTACCTGCTCGCTGCTGTGTATTTGTACAGCAACCAATTGGAACAGGCAGAGCAATTGCTGGAGGAGTATGGAAGAGGTGACGCCGCAACGGCCTTTGCCTATGACAAGATCATTCTGGAGTATAAGAAAAACGGAATCACCTCCCAGCTCAAAATGCTGTACCGTGTGGCCCGGGGTGTGAACAAACATGTGCCTGATTACCTGTTGGGTTTGAAACGGCTGCCGCATAACCTCCCTGACTTTGTCGGCATGGGCGACTCCGACGAAGCGATTGAATATGTCATTATGCATTCCCGTTTATGGGCGAGCGCGCCGGATCTGTTGAAGTGGATGCTGCAACAATAGAGAAATAAGAAGCGAATAGAAGTTGGAATTCATATGATGAATCCAGCTTCTATTATCCGTGATTTCTGTCACTCCCCCATCCGGTGCAGCGTGTTAGCAAAATTTTTTTAGAGCTATCTTTTCGTGTTAACCCTTGACTTTAGCACTGCGGTTCATTACAATCAGAAAATAATACGTTGACTATAGTCAATACAAGTCGATTTTTGAACTATATTACTGATTTGATGACGGGACCAAGTACTCCGTGCCCACATGACCAGAGAGGAATCCCCAGGCTGTAAGGATTCTCTTGATGAGCGGACGAATGACTTCCCCGAGAACAGACGGCGAACACAGCAGATATGATCTGTTGACCAGTAGCTGGCCTGCGCAGGACGTGCGTTACACGTAGAGCGGAATATCTGCTGATCACAGTGCCTTATGCAATGTTGAATCATCAGAGATCACCTGAACGGCTAAAGTGTCAGGTTTCCGGAATGTGGGTGGTACCACGGGTGAATGTATATTACACAATCTCTCGTCCCTTGTTTGCTGTATACACAGCGACAGGGCGAGGGATTTTTTTGTTATATAAGTTGATTTAAAAGAAATACACGAAAACGGAGATTGTAGAACCAAGCTGTAGAAGCGAAGCGTTCGCCTAAAAGCTTTCTGAAAGAAAGCTGCATCGGAAGCATATGCTATCCCCGGATTTCCACATTATAAAATTAATTCGAAAAATCTGGGGATAACAGCGATTGTAAGGTTGTTCTGCCCGCGCAGTGATCACGTGTAGAATTTTTTAACTTTTAGAGAAAAAAATCAATGCTGGAGGGATCAAGATGGCTTTTCAAAAACCGACTGGAACGCAGGACTTACTGCCTGGAGTTGTCGAGAAATGGCAGTACGTAGAAGAAAAAGCACGAGATCTGTGTCGACGGTTTAATTACCGTGAGATTCGCACACCGATCTTCGAACAGACTTCTTTATTTGTACGCGGTGTAGGAGAGACTACCGATATCGTTGAGAAAGAAATGTATACCTTTGATGACAAAGGCAATCGCAGCATGACTCTTCGTCCAGAGGGAACAGCAGGTGTTGTCCGTGCGTATGTAGAGAATAAAATCTACGGTGAACCGGATGTGAGCAAGCTCTATTACATCGGTCCGATGTTCCGGTATGAGCGTCCGCAGGCAGGCCGTCAGCGTCAGTTCCACCAGTTTGGTGTAGAAGCCATCGGTGCGCTGGACCCGGCAATTGATGCCGAAGTAATCGCACTAGGTTACCAGTTGTGCGTCGAGCTCGGCTTGAAGGATGTAAAAGTGGAGATCAACTCCGTTGGTAACTCAACCAGCCGTGCAGAATACCGCGAGACGTTACTTGGGTTCCTCAGACCGATGAAAGACAGCCTGTGCAAGGACTGCCAGTCCCGCATGGAGCGTAATCCGCTGCGTGTGCTCGACTGCAAAGTCGATCAAGACAAATTCGTTGGGGCACCGTCGATACTGGATAGTCTGGATGAAGAGTCTTTGAATCACTTTGCCAAGCTGCAGGCATACCTGGATGATTTCGGAGTGGATTATGCTGTGAACAATCGTCTGGTACGGGGCTTGGATTATTACACGCTAACTGCTTTTGAATTAAAAGCCCAAGGTATTGGAGCAATAGATACGGTTGGCGGCGGTGGTCGGTACAATGGTCTGGTTGGAGATATCGGCGGACCTGATCAGCCGGGCATCGGCTTCGGTATTGGTCTGGAGCGTATTCAACTGATTCTGGAGCACCAAAATATTGAGGTTAGTACGCTGGCTCCACTGGATGTGTACTTTGTTGCTCTGGGAGAGGCTGCTGATCGTGAAGTGAACCGTCTGTTGTTCAAACTTCGTCAGTCTGGACTGTCTGGGGAACGTGATTATCTGGGTCGCAAGATGAAAGCACAGATGAAATCAGCTGACCGTTTCAAATCCCGCTACACTGCCATCCTTGGTGATGACGAGCTGGAGCGTGGTGAGATCGCCCTCAAATCAATGGATACGGGTGAGCAACAAACCGTGAAACTTGATGACCTGGTAGCGACAATTCGCGAAGGTAAATAAGCACGAAGTGTTACATTAAGATCAAAACTTTCGAGTAAAACAATTGATCCGGCAAAAGTACTGAGGTTCACCGACGATTCCAATTAAGCGGAAGTTGGCGAGCCAGAGGTAACATGCCTTTTCGAATACATGGTCTACACGTAACCGGACTGTTGAAGAGCAGGTACTAACTGCCCACACAGAACGGAAATTCACATAATGAGGAGTTTGGTTATGAAAAGAAGTCATCATTGCGGCGCATTAACACCCGCACACATCGGTGAAACAGTAACATTGAACGGTTGGGTTCAGACCCGCCGTGACTTGGGGGGCGTACTCTTCATCGACCTGCGTGATCGCAGCGGGATTGTACAAGTTGTCTTTAACCCGGCTTATTCCGGTGAAGCTCTGCAAATCGCAGATCGCGTACGTAGCGAGTATGTTATCGCTGTAACGGGTAAAGTTGTTAAACGTGATGCAGAAACTGTTAATAAAAACCTGCCTACAGGCGAAATTGAAGTTCAAATTACAGAAATCGAAGTGCTGAACGCAGCTAAAACACCTCCATTCTTCATTGAAGATGGTGTCGAAGTTGATGAATCCCTTCGTTTGAAATATCGTTACCTGGACCTGCGTCGTCCGGAAATGTTTGAAACATTGAAACTGCGTTCCAAAGCATCCAAAGTGTTCCGTGACTACCTGGATGGAGAAGAGTTCGTTGAAGTGGAAACACCAATCCTGACCAAGAGCTCCCCGGAAGGTGCGCGTGATTATCTCGTACCGAGCCGTGTGCATGAAGGTGAATTCTTCGCCTTGCCACAATCCCCACAAATCTACAAACAATTGCTGATGGTTGGTGGCGTTGAGCGTTATTATCAGATCGCTCGTTGTTTCCGGGATGAGGATCTGCGTGCAGACCGTCAACCAGAATTCACTCAAGTCGACATCGAGACTTCTTTCTTGCAACAGGATGACCTGCTGCCAATGATGGAAGAACTGATGGCCAAATTGCTACGTGAAACCAAAGGAATTGAGCTGGAACTGCCTTTCCAACGGATTACGTATGCAGATGCAATGGGTAAATACGGTTCAGACAAACCAGATCTGCGCTTTGGTATGGAACTGGTTGAAATGAACGATATCGTAGCAAACAGTGGTGTGAAAGTATTTGCTTCTGTCATCGAAAAAGGTGGAGAAGTGAAAGTGCTGAACGCTAAAGGCTGTGGCACATGGAGTCGTAAAGAGATCGATGATCTCGGACCATTTGCTGCACGTTACGGTGCGAAAGGTCTGGCTTGGATTCAAGTGAAAGACGGCGAGTTCAAAGGGCCAATCGTGAAGTTCTTCACGCCTGAAGAAATCGAAGCTGTCAAAGAACGTACTGGTGCTGAAGATGGCGACTTGTTGCTCTTCTCCGCAGACACTAAAAAAGTGGTTGCTGACGTTCTGGGCGCATTGCGTCTGAAAATCGGCCGTCAACTTGGACTGATCGATGACAGCAAATTCAAATTTGCTTGGGTTGTGGACTTCCCACTCCTCGGATATGATGAAGATGCGAAACGTTATGTGGCAGAACACCATCCCTTCACACGTCCAAAAGACGAAGATGTACATCTGTTCGACACTGATCCGGGTGCAATCCGTGCTCAAGCCTATGACCTTGTTCTCAATGGTTATGAAGTAGGTGGCGGTTCAATGCGTATCTACAAACGTGATGTTCAGGAGAAAATGTTTGCTGCCCTTGGACTCTCTACAGAAGTAGCGAATGAGAAATTCGGCTATCTGTTGGAAGCTTTCGAATATGGAACTCCACCGCATGGTGGTATTGCCTTTGGTCTGGACCGCCTCGTGATGTTGCTGGCGGGCCGCACGAATCTGCGTGAAACGATTGCCTTCCCGAAAACGGCAAGTGCAACGGATCTGCTCATGAATGCACCATCCGAAGTGGATGACTCACAATTGGAACAACTGCATATCCGCGTAGCCCGTAAACCGGTAGCGGAAAAGAAATAAAGGAGGCATCGATTCTCAATGCTCCATCAATTTTCAAGAACAGAACTTGCGATCGGACCTGAAGGTCTGAACACATTGAAGAATAGTACAGTCGCTGTGCTCGGTATTGGCGGCGTAGGTGGAATTGCTGTAGAAGCTCTTGCCCGTAGCGGCGTTGGGCGTATCATCCTGATTGATAAGGACGTCGTGGACATCACCAATATTAACCGCCAGATTCATGCTCTGACTACGACAGTGGGGCAGAAAAAAGCGGATCTGATGGTGGAACGTGTGAAACTGATCAATCCGGAATGTGATGCAATTGCCCTGAATATGTTTTACACGGAAGAAACATATGAGGAATTGTTCAAATATGATCTGGATTATGTGCTGGATGCATCCGACACGATTATCTACAAAATCCATCTCATTAAAGAGTGCCTGAAACGTAAAATTCCGATGATTTCGAGTATGGGTGCGGCGAATAAAATGGACCCGACGAAATTCCAGGTTGCAGATATTTCGAAAACGACCATGGACCCGATTGCCCGTGTTGTGCGTACGACACTTCGTAAAGACGGCATCAAAAAAGGTGTGAAAGTGGTCTTCTCGACTGAAAAGCCGATGAAACCGCGTGAGGATGTAACACAAAAAATCGTTCCCGAGAATGCTCCGGAAATTCGCAAGGCTAAACAGCCACCTGCGAGTAACTCATTTGTGCCTCCGGTAGCCGGACTGATTATGGTCAGTGTTGCGATTAAGGATTTGTTAGAAATTGCAGAGAACAAGCAGCTGTAACTTGTTTCCAACTGAAGAAGCGTGGATGCTGATAAGGCATCTGCGCTTTTTTGTGTGATCATACTTCGCAAGAGAGGAGCGGATGGGACGTCAATCGTCTATGATAGCCGAACTGTATTCCTAGATAAATGTCAGAGTTACGTCATGTACTTCAAAGTCAAAACCGTGTATGATATTCACTGCTGCGCGAAATGATGATACATACATAAAGAATTTGCGGCTACAGAGAGGGGAATAGAACGAAATGAAACACGGATGGATGACCAGACGTCTTGGCATGGAGCCAGGAGACCAGTGGAAGAAGGAAGTTGTGGCGGGAGCCATTTCCTATTTTGCCGTGGTCTATATCGTTATGGTCAATGCTACAATTCTTTCCGATGCCGGGATGCCTTTGCAGGCAGCTATGGTTGGAACACTGCTGACGTCCATTGCAGGATGTTTGCTCATGGCATTTGGCGGAAAATCACCGATTATCGTGGTACCCGGAATGGGGATTAATGCATTTTTCACGTATACACTTGTACATTCCATGAAATTAAGCTGGCAAGAAGCGCTGGCTGTTGTAACCGTTACAGGTATACTGTTTGCCATTGTTGCGTTTACGTCACTATACAAAATGATCAGCGAAGCAATCCCGAAAAATCTGCAGCATGGCATTACGGTCGGGATTGGTTTGTTTCTGACATTTATCGGTTTGCAAAAAAGTGGAATCGTTATCGCACATCAGACCACGTTTGTTGCGATTGGGCATTTCAATGATCCCAATGTCATTACAGCCTGCGTTACGCTGGTGCTTGCCTTGATTTTATTTATACGTAACGTACAGGGTGGACTTCTGATCAGTATTCTGGTCGGGACAGGCCTTGCCTATGTACTTGGTGCAGTGAACCCGGGTGAGTCCGTATCAGCTATGGATGCGCTGCGTCAATACGGCGGCTTGTTTGGCGAATTATCTTTGATGAAACTGGCTGATGTCGCATTCTGGATCGCGGTATTTTTGCTACTGCTAATTGTGGTGTTCGAAAATATCGGATTAATTACCGCTCAGACACAGATGATTGGTCGTCCAGAGCGGTTCAAAGGAAGTCTACGCGCACTATCCATTAGTACCGTATTGGCAGGCGTATTCGGAAGCAGCCCTCCAGTTGCTGCAGCCGAGACTACAGCCGGAATTGCAGCAGGCGGTCGCACAGGTTTGACTCCGCTCGTTACAGCCGTGTTATTCGGGGCTACTTTTTTCTTCATCCCACTGCTCGGTTACATTCCGGACAGTGCAATTGCACCCATTTTGATCATTATTGGTGGCCTGATGGTACAAGGTGTGAAAGATATGGATTTTGGTGACTTCACAGAGGCATTCCCGGCATTTCTGATCATGGTCATGATTCCATTTACATATAGCATCGTGGACGGTATGGCGTTTGGATTTATTGCCTATCCATTAGCGAAGCTGGCAGCAGGTCAAGGTAAACAGGTGCCTGTGGTCATGTATGGCATTTCCATCCTCTTTTTAGCCAACTTTGTGTTGCATGGAGTTTTGTAATAACAAAAGGCAACGTCATGTAAGTTCATACGTATGATCTCTGGTGAGCAGATGGAGAACGGGAGGAACGGGAATGGAAGAGCAGCAACAAACAGGGCAGAATGAACCGAAGGTAGGAAAAAAGGGATTTAAGGATTTCGTCAAGCTTATCGCTTCCACGAACCCGCCAAAACTGATCTTGATTCTGGCCCTCATCTTAACCCTGATTCAAACTACAGCCGGACTGATCGTGCCATTGATGACCAAAGGTCTGATTGATGGATTAACCACTTCGGCATTGAACAAATCTGTTATTTTGTTATTGCTTGGGGCATTTGTGATTCAGGCGATTGCCTCGGGTATTAGCATTTATATGTTAAATTACGCCGGACAACGCGTCGTCGCAACACTTCGCACCAAGCTGTGGAACAAGGTATTGTCGCTACGAATGCCGTATTTCGACCGCAATCGTACAGGCGATACGATGAGCCGGATTACGAATGATACAAGCCAGATCATGACGTTGATCGCGGATTATCTGGTTTCCTTTGTATCCAACATCGTTGCTGTTGTGGGTGGCGTGGCATTACTATTTTACTTGGATTGGGTGATGTCGCTCATTATTCTGAGTCTGGTGCCGCTTACGCTGTTGATTCTGTTGCCGGTGGGTAAGAAAATGTACAAGATCTCCAAGAAGCAGCAGGATGAGATGGCTGGTCTTACGTCCGTGCTCAGTCAGGTTATTGGCGAGATCCGCTTGGTGAAAGCTTACGGAACGGAGAAACAGGAAGTGGAAGCAGGAGATTCCCGGATTCGTAAAATGTTTGCTTTTGGCTTGCAGGAAGCGCGCATTCTTGCTCTGATCGGTCCTTTGTTTACATTTGTCATGACTGCCGTTCTAGTCGTTATTCTGGGTGTGGGGGGAATGCGCGTAGCGTCTGGACTGTTGTCGCCTGGTGAACTGGTTGCGTTCATTTTACTGTTGTTCCAGGTCATTATGCCAATGGGACAATTCACGACGTTATACTCCCGTTTGCAAAAAGTCGTAGGTGCAACGGAGCGCATACAAGCTATTCTTGCCGATGAGGAAGAGCCACATGACAGCACTAAGGTAGCGCCAAAAGGAAATGAGACGATTGCATTCCATGATGTACATTTTTCCTATGTTACAGGTGAGGAAGTGTTGCACGGAATCAATTTGACGGTACCTACACAAAAAGTGACAGCCATTGTCGGTCCAAGCGGTAGCGGCAAATCAACACTGTTCTCTTTGATGGAGCAGTTTTATATGCCCGATTCAGGCCATATTTCATATGGGGGACAAGCCATAACAGATTATTCTTTGGCCTCCTGGCGCAGCAAGATTGGGTATGTATCTCAGGAAAGTCCACTTATGGCGGGTACGATCAAAGACAACATCACGTACGGATTAGGTCGTGAGGCCACGATGGATGAGATCCGACGAGCTGCTGAGATGGCCTATTCTGCCGACTTTATCGACAAGCTGCCACAGGGCTATGACACGGAAGTGGGCGAGAGGGGAATCAAGTTATCCGGGGGCCAACGTCAGCGGATTGCTATTGCTCGTGCCTTACTGCGCAGTCCGGATATTCTTATGTTGGATGAAGCGACATCCAGTCTGGACAGCACCTCGGAGTATGAAGTACAGCAAGCATTGTCCAATCTGATGGAAGGAAGAACTACGATCGTGATCGCGCACCGATTGTCCACAGTGGTGGATTCCGATCAGATTGTTGTATTGGAGCATGGGCATGTTACCGGAACAGGAACGCATACGGAATTAATTAGCAATCATCCGGTATACCGTGAGTTAGCTCAAAAACAGTTTGTGGCACAGGAAGGCAATGCAACTACAGTACAAAACGAAGAGTAATTCTCATTAATACAGGGTCTCCGTAATACCCATGAGGTATTTCAACGGAGATCCTTTTTCTTTTTCTAAAATTCCTCATATTGACAGTAAGACCAACATACTCTATATTATAGATACCGACCGTTGGTATGTATAAGGAGGAACTTATGGCCAGAAATAAATATCCTGAGCAGACACTGGACCTGATTCTGACTGTCTCAACTCAAATGTTTACCGAAAAGGGATATGAAAAAACCAGTATTCAAGACATTATAGATGAATTAGGTATGTCTAAAGGTGCGATATATCATCATTTCAAATCCAAGGAGGATATCCTTAGTGCAGTGATGGAGAAGGAGCTCGGGCGGGCAGAAGACATGTTTATGGAACTCATCCAGAACACGCATGCTCCGAATGCCAGACAGAAGCTCATCAGTATTTTGGAAAATATTATCGTTGATCCTGGAATTCAGTCCAACTCAATTGATCAGGTTCTTAGCACTCAGATCAAGAATCCGCAGTTTGTTCTTGGAGGGATCAGAAAAGGTGTTCTGAAGGATGCACGAATTATTGCCAATATTATGGAACAAGGCAAGGAAGATGGGTCCATTTCAGTCGAATATCCGCTGGAGTGTGCTGAAATCTTCATGCTGCTTGTTAACATTTGGATCAACCCTTTTCTATTTGGCAGAGATCAGGAGCAGACATTGGAAAGGCTTAAGTTTTTGCAACACATGATGAAGCTCTTGGGAGCAGATATCGTTAGCGAACAGCTCATTCAGCGAATTACGAATCGCCATGCCAGCACAGGAGGCTATGCGGAGGCGGAATAAACATATACCTGATTGTTTGAAATGGAGAGGGAAAAGATGTTGAAAAGTAGTGAGCTTGCCATATGCAAGAGCATAGACATTGATCAACCCATTCATGATATACAGTTAAATTGGTTGTCAGGAGATATCAGAGTTCTTCCGAGTGTGGATGAACTGATTCACGTTATGCAATATGCGGATGCGTGCTTTTCCAAGCGAAGGCTGATGCAAGTTAACATACGAGGGGATACCTTAAGCATTGTAGACGGGAGAAAAAGGAGAGGCCTCGTTGGAATAAATATTGCTAGAACAGCATTGGAGATTCAGCTTCCTGATCGGGTTTTTGATCGTATTTTACTAAACTCCACAGGAGGACAACTCCGGTTGAATCGGCTTCTGGCCACTCGCTGTCAATGTAAGATCACCTCAGGTAGTGTAGACCTATCAGGGAGGATGGATGAGCTTGAACTGTGTGCATTGGCATCGATAGTGAAAGGGCAGCACCTTAGTGCAGATAAGCTTAATCTTCAATCCAGTTCAGCCAAGATCGACATATCAGGGGAATTCCGTCACTTGCAGTATACAACTACAGGCAGAGGATTGAATATGGATTGTCTCAAGATGCCGGAGAGCTTGCATTCCGTATCCACAGGATCAAAAGTAGTGGTTTCCATTCCAGATAACGAAGGTTTCCGAATTTTACTTAAAAGAAGATCAGGAGCGTTAAAAAGCGAATTTGATTTGACTCCCCTTCATGGGGACAGCAACTGTCTAATACACAAAAGTGGAAAAAGTGAATTCCAAGTGGATATTCGAGGAGGAGCTTTTCATCTAAAATCCAGGAAATGAGAGACTGTTCGTGTGTACTGAAAACAAAGGGGGGCGGTAGGTATAATGGCTGGTTGGATTGTAGGGATTAGTTTTTCCACCATCGTACTGCTAATCGGGATTTACGGCGCATTAAACAGCAGGCGCAGGCTGGCCAGAAACAAGTGGGCCTGGTGGTTTATTCTGTTTGGTTGTTGTGCGCTTGTCAGTGCCATCATTAATTATCAATTCAGATGAGCCTCATATATTACAAAAGTAAGCCTACAAAAACGGATGTGGCTTTCAATTGCCCTATGTGATATAGTAAGTATCCTTTTGTATTGCCAGATCTAGGCGATGCAGAGCAAAACATATTCTTAGGAGGTAACTGAAACATGTCAGACAGCTTTCAAAGTGCCTATCAAGAAGAAGAGTACAGGTTAGAGCGAACGATGGAGGAAGTGGATAGTCAGCTGGAACGACTGCAGAACATTCCGGTATACACCGGCCACGACTTCACAGAACAAGTGCTGGAAGCTGGACGCGAAGAGCGCCGCACCGCCTTGTCCAAGAGCGCGCAGCAACCCTATTTCGGACGCTTGGATTTCGAAGAACAGGGCAGTGGTGCACGGAAACCGCTGTATATTGGCAAAATTGGCGTAGACCGCGAAGAGGTGGGAGAGCATCCGCTCGTCATCGACTGGCGTGCTCCTGTCGCAAGCCTGTTTTACTCATTTACGGGAGGGGAAGCCTCCGCTACGTATGAAGCCCCGGAAGGGCTTATTGAAGGTCTCGTATATCTGAAACGAAACGTTGTCATTCGGCAGCGGATATTGGAACGTGTGGCGGATACATATAACCGTGATAGCGACCAGCCAGCGGTATCTGATGAATTCCTCGTTTATCGTCTCGGAGAGAACAAGGATAACAAACTGCGTGATATCGTATCTACGATTCAAGCGGAGCAGGATCTGATTATTCGTGCGGCGAGAAACACTGCATTGATCATTCAGGGTGTAGCTGGATCCGGGAAAACGACGGTTGCCCTGCATCGACTTGCCTTTTTGCTATATCAGTATAAGGAGCAGGTATCTGCGGAGAAAATGGTTATTTTTGCACCCAACCATATGTTCCTGGACTACATTTCTGATGTGCTTCCGGAACTTGGAGTAGGGGACATTCAACAGCGGACATTCCCGGATTGGGCGATGAACCTGCTGGGGCTGGATATGCCTTTGGCGAATACGTCGGATACATTGAACACCTGGTTCGAAAAACCTGATGCACGACCTGAATTGAATGATGATGTACCTGGGCGTTACAAAGGATCCATCCGTTTCATGGAGCTTATTCGAGAATGGTTGTCGGGGATGGAAGCGGATTCCGTACCGGATACGGACTTCAGTCCATGGGATGGTAAGGTGCTTAGCAAGACAGAGATCGAGAACTGGTTCGGTGAGGAATACAAACATTATCCACTGGCCAAACGCAAAGAACGGGTTATGGCGAGAGTTCACCGCTGGATTGAGATGGAACTTAAGAAACCGATGCCAGAAGCTGTGCGTAAAGAACGCAAGAAAAAAGCGTCTACTCGTGAGAAAGCTTATGCCAAAAAATGGCCTCAATACGAGCCGCTTACGTTATACAAACAGCTGTTCAAAGCTGGAAAGGGCGGCTGTGTGCCAGCCTCGCTCAGCGGGCTGATTCCAAAACTAGTCATGAAACAAACCGCAGCAGATCTGAAACAGGATATCGTCCGTGAAGAGGATCTGCCTGCATTGGTATACATTCATACATTGGTCCATGATATTGAGGGCTCGGAGCGGTTTGATCATATTGTGATCGATGAAGCGCAGGACTTTTCCCCTTTTCATGTGGCGTTATTGGATCAGTTCGTCAAAGGGCATTCCTTCACCATACTGGGTGACTTGTCTCAAGGCATTCATGAGTACCGTGGTGTTCATGCGTGGGAAGAGATGAGTTCTTTATTTCCTGAGGAACAGAATGCATACTTTGCATTGACCCGAAGTTATCGTTCAACGATGGAAATTATCGATTATGCCAACACGATTCTGGAACGTGGTGTCAAGAGCGGGATTACGGCGATTCCTGTTTTCCGTAGTGGTGATCCGGTTCGGACGTTGGCTTATGGAGGCGAAGGGCGGACGGCGAGTCTGGAGCAGGCTTTGAAGCTGTTAACGGTCAAAGACTACCGAACGGTCTCCATCCTGACTCGTACACTGCATGAAGCAGAGGAACTTCACCGTGACCTACAGGCTGCAGGCTGGGATCTAAACTTGATCGATGGTGGCAAAAAGCAGTACACAGGTGGGCACTCCGTTTTACCGGTCTATCTGTCTAAAGGGTTGGAGTTTGATGCCGTTATTGTGGCAGACGTAGATCAGAAGCATTATTTGCCAAATGCAGGTGATGCAAAGCTGTTGTACGTTGGTTGTACACGGGCCTTGCACGAATTGTGGTTGTTCCATGACGGTGAACTGCCGATCTATGCGGCTGCAACACATAATCCCGATGGCGAGTCCGTAACCATTCAGGGTTGGCCAGAGCTTGGCTAGATAAAGTTTATTTATACAGAAAAAGGCATGACGTTTATGGAGAGTCCCATAAGCGCATGCCTTTTTTGCTTTTGTGCGAGAAATGATTAATCTTCCAAGGAAGAACGATGGGGGAGTTCAAGTTTATGTTACGCTATTTCTCATTCTGGATGAGCGACGGTTCACCAGGAATATGCCAACACCAATAAATAAACCGCCTGCTAATGCAAACCACTGAACGTGCTCTCCTAGTAAAATCCAACTCGATAGTACACCAAAGAACGGCGCCAGAAACAGATACGAACTGGTTTGGGCTGGGTCACTATTCTGAAGCAGATAAAACCAGAGTGAGAACTGAATGATGGAGCAAACAAGCGTTAACCAGAGCAGCGCCATAACCGAGGTGGTATTGATCGTAAAGTGAGGCTGTTCAGTCCATACGCTCAGCAGAAGCAACGCAGCACCTCCAGCAAGCATCTGATAGGCTGTTAAGACAAAAGTATCGTAGCCATTGCCCCAGCGTTTGATGAGCAATGTGGACACGGCAAAGGAGATCGCTCCACCAAATCCAATCCAGGTTCCGGGGCTAAAGCTCATTTGCATTCCAAAGGTTAACATAATCCCGATGAAACCGAGTATAACACCGATCCACTGACTGAAACGGTAGGTCACTCTATATAAGAGAGCACTGAGGATAATGACCAGTAGCGGATTGGTAAACGTAATAATGGCGGATTCACCGGATGTAATCCAGTTCATGCTGTAGTAGGCGCAGCCCATCACTCCTGCGGATTGGAACAGGCCAATAAGGATTATTTTCAACCAAGACTGCCATCCAGTAGGCAAAGGACGTTTACGAAGGAACAAGGCCATCAAGCCACCTGCCAGTATATAACGTATGCCCATGAGCAGGAAAGGTGGGGCATATAACATGCCGATCTTGCCAACTGGAAAAGAAGTGCCCATGATTAACGTTGTCAAAATGATCAATAATGTATATTTCAATGGTTTGATGATCCGGGTATCTTTATCATGACTGGAGCTCATAACGTCTGTCCGCTATCTACAGTAATTAGTTGCCCGGTCATGGATTGCTGTTCCAGCGCAGCACAGATCATGTGTGCGATATCTTCAGGTGAGGCAATATGCTGTAATAACACTTCTCCACCAAGACGATACATTCGCTCCTCGTTTCCAGCCCACCACCTTGTAGCAACTGCGCCAGGGACGATAGCATTCACCCGAATGTGTGGTGAGAGTGCGTGCGCAAGTGATAAAGTTAGACCGTGAACGGCCGCTTTGGAGACGGCGTAAGGGAGGCAGGAGCCCGAGCCCGTACTGCCTGCGATGCTGCCCAAATTCACGATAGAACCACCGCCAGCCTGTCTCATGCCTTCCGTCACTGCACGAGCGCAATGAAACATGCCTTTCACATTCACATCAAGTAGCTCATTCCAGACGTCATCTGTAACAGACTCCAGATCGTGCATGGGGATATGACGCGTGATTCCGGCGTTATTTACAAGTGCAGTGATCGGGCCGTAGGTTTCAGTTATTGTAGTGACCATCCGCCGGACATCAAGATCATTGGCAACATTAGCTTGAACGGCGAATGCATGGCCTCCCGTATCCAAAATGTGTTGAACAGTCTCTCTTGCTGCATCTTGTGAGCGGGAATAGTTGACAGCGACCAAGGCTCCGCGTTCAGCGAGCATCTCACTTACAGCACGTCCTATACCTGTTCCACCACCTGTGATCAGAGCAACTCTATTTTTCCAGTATGTCATGCTGAACACTCCTTATCATCATCCAGTCAGATGACTGGTTTGGGATCTACATGAATTGTAGTCCGGTTTACACATGAAGTATAATGATTGGTAATGAAGCGGATATCATTTTGAATGATGTCAGAGTGGAGGGACCATGGAGAGCGGGGATCTTAGAATATTTCAGTGTGTTGCACAGGAAGGGAATCTGACCAAAGCTGCCTCTAAACTGGGGTATGTTCAATCCAACGTAACGGCACGAATTCGGCATCTGGAAGCAGAAGTAGGTACAACGTTGTTCATTCGTCATAACCGAGGCATGACGTTATCTCCAGCCGGAGAGATGCTGCTGACCTATGCAGATAAAATTATTGGCTTGCTGAATGATGCTTCCAAGGCGCTTCGGGCGACGAGCACACCATCGGGTCCAATGCGAATAGGTTCTACACAAACCTCAGCGGCCGTGCGGCTACCTGAACTTTTCGTCAGATATTACAAACAGTATCCAGATGTCTCCTTGTCACTGGTTACTGGCAATTCGCAGATGCTTATGGATCAGGTTATTGGGTATGAATTGGAGGGAGCATTTATAGGCTGTCCCTGTGATCATCCTGATATCGTTTCTATTCCCGTATTTGATGAGGAACTATTTGTTGTCTATTCTGGTATGGGTCCTACGGATGAAGATCTTAAGAGTAAACCTATTCTTGTCTACAGCATGGGGTGTTCCTATCGTCAGGTTTTGGAGGAATGGTTAGAGGTGGGTGGTGTTACCCGTCCAGTAATTATGGAATTCGGAACCCTTGAAGCGATTATTAGTGGAGTTACGTCCGGTATGGGAATTTCCTTATTACCAGAGATTGTGATTAGGCATCAGATCAAAAATGGATTATTGCGCACGCATACACTCCCCGTAGGTATGAATCGCATGATGACTCATTTTATTACTCGCAAGGATACCTTTGTCAGCAGTGCACTTCATGCATTTATGGCTATGTTACCGCGAGAGTATGATATGATAGAGAGTGGAGAACCATCAGAAGTATAATTGTAATCAAGGCAAGGCAATCCGTTAAGGAAGTGATGAGCAATGGATTTATTTTCGTTTCAACAGGACTCAAAACCACAAGCTAGACTGCTCGCGGACCGCTTGCGGCCAGAGCATCTGGATGAATATATTGGACAGGAACATATTATTGGACCAGGGAAATTACTCCGGCGCGCCATCGAGGCTGATCAGATTTCGTCCATCTTGTTATACGGCCCTCCGGGATGTGGCAAGACAACCTTGGCACATATTATTTCCCAGCAAACGCAAGGACAGTTCGTACGTCTGAATGCAGTGGAAGCTTCCGTCAAGGATGTGCGTGAAGTTATCGAACAGGCCCAAACGAACAAACAGCTGTATGGAACAAAAACCATTTTGTTCCTCGACGAGGTACATCGGTTTAACAGTTCACGTCAGGATGCGCTATTGCCAGCGGTAGAGAAGGGTACGATTATTTTTATCGGCGCAACAACAGAGAATCCCTTTCATTATGTCAATGGAGCCTTGATGAGTCGCTCCACCCTGTTCCAGCTGGAATCGCTGAACAAGGATCATTCCCTAATTGCAATGCGCAGAGCATTGAGTGATGTGGACAAAGGTCTGGGGTTCATGGAACTACAGGCGGACGATGAGGCGCTAGAGCATATTGCCACGATGGCCAACGGAGATATTCGGCGTGCGCTTAATGCGCTTGAACTGGCTGCGTTGACCACGCCACCGGAGAAGGATGGGTCCATTCATATCACGCTTGGTGTAGCTGAAGAGTCTATTCGGCGCCCCATTGTGAAGGCAGATGAATCCACACAGTATGATGTGCTGTCTGCATTTCACAAGAGTATTCGGGGTTCCAGTGATGCGGCGTTGTTTTGGTTTCTATACGCGGTGGAGAAGCTCGGCATGGACCCGATGACCTTCATTCGGCGTCTGATTGCAGCGAGCAGTGAAGATATTGGACTTGCAAACCCGCAAGCCATGACTCAGGCGATTGGAGCACTTGATGCGTACCGAAATAACGGCTGGCCCGAAGCCAAGCTGAACATTGCACAAGCGATTCTGTTCGCGGTCGAAAGTCCAAAATCCAATGCGGTGTACACCGCCATTTCCAAAGCCATGAACGCGATTGATGAGGTAAAATCGGCAGAAGTTCCGCTTCACTTACGAGATACGCATTACTCAGGTGCCGTGAAGCTTGGACATGAGGGCTATCAATATCCACACAACTATCCGGGGCATTACGTGAAACAAGAATATTTGCCAAAGCAGCTCTCACGGAGAGTATTCTATGAGGCAACGGAGCAGGGTAACGAATCGAAGATCAGGCTGAACCAACAGCGGCGCAGAGATCTATAAGATCAGTCAGATCACTCGGGAGATGCACACAACATGAAAGAGCTTTTGTATATAGGGGCGGGTGGATTTCTCGGTACATTGACCCGATATGCCATACAGTTAGGGATACCAACTGTCCATGGGGGGTTCCCATGGGCAGTGCTGTTAATCAATGCGATGGGCAGCCTTTTTTTTGGTTGGTTCTTTACCATAGCTGTTCCAGGCAAAATAACACCACAACTTCGACTGGCGATTGGTACAGGTTTTACTGGCGCATTTACGACATTCTCCACGTTTACGCTTGATATTGTTCGTTTATCCGAAGGGGGCGAATGGATCAGTGCCGCTATTTATATGATCGTGAGTCTGTTGGCAGGATTGTTGCTCTGTGCGCTGGGAATGAGCCTTGGAAAGCGTATGTTGGGAGCACAAAGACAAGAGGGTGATGCCTCATGATCCTGTGGATTGGTTTTGCAGGTGTGTTGGGTGCAGTACTGCGTTACAGTCTGGGAAAATGGGTCTCTGGCTTGCTGGGACCGGCTTTTCCGTGGGGAACATGGATCATCAACGTCAGTGGTTCACTGCTGCTTGGGTTGTTATATGGGTGGCATGTATCTGCAATGATCTCAGATGGAATCTGGGTGATGTGGGGAACCGGATTTTGCGGTGCATACACGACGTTCTCTACCTTTGGTTATGAAACCTTAGGACTTATGGGTCGACAACGATATGCAAGCGCGGCGCTCTACGTCATCAGTTCGGTTGTAGTTGGGGTGTTGGCCGCCTGGGCAGGAGTCTCGTGGACTGCATAACGAACTTTTTTAATTTTTTTGCAAAAATAAGCAGGAAAAAAGCCATCCTTCATGGTATACATGAAAGACGGCTTTTTTAATAGGGATACACGGTATTGTGTATAATCCGCATTTTAATGGACAAGCTCTATTATTGCATTGCGGGTACAGGTACTTTTTGCACCTGATCGATCGTACCCCCACCCAGGCAAACCTCTCCGTCGTAGAAAACAACGGCTTGTCCTGGCGTAATGGCTTTTTGCTGCTGGTCAAATTGTACATCCACACTTCCATCTTCTTGCCAGGTCAATGTTACACCTTGATCCGGCTGACGATAGCGGAACTTGGCAGTACAACGGTATGGCACATTAGGCATGTGCTCTGCACCAGCAATCCAGTTCACACCCGTTGCAGTTAGACCTGTGGAGTACAGGCTTGCATGGGCATCGCCCTGAACAACAAGCAGTTGATTCTCCTCCAGATTCTTGTCTGCAACGAACCAGGGTTCACCATTGCCGGAACCACCAATGCCAAGACCTTGGCGCTGTCCAAGTGTGTAGTACATCAGACCGTCGTGGCGACCTTTGACTTCACCGGTTGCGATATCAACCATGTCTCCGCCTTTGGCAGGCAGATAGTTACTCAGGAACTCTTTGAAATTACGCTCACCGATGAAGCAGACACCTGTGCTGTCTTTTTTCTTGGCGGTATACAAACCAGCCGCTTCTGCGATTTTGCGTACTTCCGGTTTGGGCAGATGACCAATCGGGAACATGGCTTTGGACAGCTGGTTCTGATTGAGTGCGTTAAGGAAATAGGTCTGATCCTTATTGTTGTCCACACCACGAAGCAACTTGAGTGTGCCATCTTCTTCAATCAGGCGAGCATAGTGTCCTGTAGCTACATAATCTGCGCCGAGATCCAGAGCTTTGTTCAGGAATTCACCAAATTTGATCTCACGATTACACATGACATCCGGATTTGGCGTGCGACCCGACTTATATTCATCAAGGAAATAGGTAAATACTTTATCAAAATATTCTTTCTCGAAGTTGACAGTGTAGTAAGGAATGCCGATCTGTTCACATACGCGGCGTACATCCTCTGAATCTTCTTCAGCGGTACAGTGGCCGAACTCGTCGGTGTCATCCCAGTTTTTCATGAAAATGCCGATGACATCGTACCCTTGCTCTTTCAGCAGCAGTGCGGTAACGGAAGAATCGACACCTCCGGACATGCCAACGACGACCCGTGTATTTTCAATTGTTTTGGACATCGTTATCACCATTTCTATATATAAATGTGTTTCGTTTCTTATTCTAGCATAACCGGACTCAAGATACGATACACCCGGCCAATTTTGGATAGTGTCCACCACAGACGCACATTTTGGAATATCGTCAATCTTTCTTTTCCATAAAGCATGCAGATATGTTAACATTAGCTGAGGGTTATGATCGGAATACGGAGGATTAGAAGGTTTATGCTAATCTCAATGCATCTCCGCTGTGGACAGATCGTGAAACAGACGGTCATGGACCATAGGATTAAATATAAAGTTTCCAATTGTTTCTGAAAATTGAAAGAGGTGACTCCTTTGAAAATATCGACAAAAGGCCGTTACGGCCTCACAATCATGATGGAGCTTGCTGCCAGAATAGGCGAAGGCCCTACATCACTTAAAAGCATTGCTGAGCGCAACCAGCTCTCGGAGCATTACTTGGAGCAACTGATTGCTCCATTACGTAATGCAGGACTGGTGAAAAGTATTAGAGGTGCTTACGGCGGTTATATCCTTGCAGGTGATCCTGCAACCGTGACTGCAGGCGATGTAATCCGTGTACTGGAAGGGCCAATCTCTCCAGTAGACTTCACGGAGGAAGATGATCCAGCGAAGCGTGATCTGTGGTTGCGTATTCGTGACGGGATTGCGGAAGTATTGGATTCCACAACACTGAAAGACCTGATTACCTTCCAGGATCAGGACAAAAAAGACAGCTACATGTTTTACATTTAAGGTCACTAATTCGCATCACAGAAGACACAATAAAGCCTCCAATTTGGGGGCTTTAGACATGCCAATGGGTACTTTGTTCTTCAATTTCTGCAGATCATTTTAATTGAGCAGGGCTATGTATTCAGCCGCGGGATTAACAAGATGGTCAAGTGTGAACTTAACTGGATCACTTGTAAATCAGCGACTTTTTAAGGTTTCTATATCAGCTTCCAAGCGTAACTGACGGCGATTCAAAATATCAATGCTGTGCTGATGGGTATTCAATTCGGTAGTTACTTTGCGTTCAGAGGCGGATTGGGAAGCGTCAAGACGTTTCGTAACTGTCAATGTTTCCAGAACAGCTTGTTGAAGAAGCGGAATGTTTTTAGTTTGTTCCTCAATAGCATTGAGTGTGCGATCAACAGTGTCGAGTCTGCTCTCTACGGCACCGAGCCTCTCTTCCATAGCATCAAACCGGTGGTCTATTTTTCCAAGATGTCCATCAATACTGTCGAATCGTTTGTCCATTTGTTGAAGCTGATTCAGAATCTGCCTGAGAATGGGATTACTCATGTCTCTCTCTCCTTTTTGAAATGGATATATAACATTATACACGAAGATGTGACAATAGAGCATCCGTTTCAGTTTCCAATTTTGACAGTTTGCCATGAGATAGAAATTTAACATATAACGGGGTGAAGATAAATGAAACGAATTTATTTGGATCACGCCGCATCGACACCTATGCATCCACAAGTCGCAGAAGCGATGATGAACGTCATGACAGGACAATTTGGCAATGCATCAAGTATCCATGCCTTTGGGCGTGAGGCCAAACGGACTGTCAGCGGAGCAAGGGATGTCATTGCGGCGTCTTTGGGCTGTTTCCCGGACGAATTGGTATTCACCGGAGGCGGCACGGAGAGCGACAATCTGGCAATCTTTGGTGCAGTCTCATCCAGGCAGGATAAGGGGAAACACGTCATTACGACCGCAATTGAGCACCATGCTGTCTTGCATACGTGTCAGGAATTGGAGCGGCAAGGTTATGAAGTAACCTATCTATCGGTTGATCGTCATGGACGAATAAATCTGGATGAGTTGCGAGAGGCCATTCGACCGGATACGGTGTTAATCACCATGATGTATGCCAACAATGAAGTAGGCACGATTCAGCCGATCCGTGAGGTGGGTGAGCTTGCCCGTCAGCATAATATCCTTTTCCATACCGATGCAGTTCAGGCTCTGGGCAGTCAGAATATTTCCTGTAAGGATCTGCCTGTGGATCTGATCAGCTTCTCTGCGCATAAAATCAACGGACCTCAGGGCGTGGGTGCACTCTATGTACGGCGAGGAATTGTGCTGGAAGCAAGAGCTCACGGTGGGTTGCAAGAGCGTCAGCGTCGCGCTGGTACGGAAAATATCGCAGGTATTGCCGGATTTGCAGAGGCGCTCAAGATTGCATCAGCACAGACGGAGGCGCATCGCCAGCATGATTTGGAATTGCGCAAACTTTTGTTGGAACAGCTTGAAATTCATGTGGGTACGGAGCACTTTCACGTGAATGGACACCTGGAGCAGACGCTGCCAAACATCCTGAATATCAGCTTTCCAGAAGTGTCCACAGAGACGATGTTAATGAATCTGGATATGGAAGGAATTGCTGTTGCAAGCGGTTCTGCCTGCACTTCCGGTTCACTTGAAGTCTCTCATGTGCTCAAAGCGATGAAATTGCCTGAAACATTTTTACACTCTGCGATTCGATTTAGCTGGGGATTGGGTAATACTACGGAAGAAATCATGATAACCGCCGAAAAAATTGGAACCATTCTTGGACGACTGCGTAATAGACCCTAAGGGGAACTTTACACATGGAACAGAAGGAGGGAAGAAGTTCCATTTCATCGGTTGGATAGAAGCGGTTTTGATGAACGGCGTCTGATTGCCACTCATCAACTTTGGGCATACCTAGCAATAGCGCCGCGCCTATTTAATGATAAGAAGATGAGGGGGACCCAGCGATGAAGCTTCAGGAAATGATCGGACTTGCCGTTTTTGATGTTGAGGACGGGAAGCAGGTCGGTAAAATCCAGGATTTCATTGTGAATGATGATTGGGAGATCGAAGGCATTGAGCTTGAGAACAAAGGTCTGTTTACCAATCATGTCAAAATCGTGCAGTGGCAAGATATCGTTGCCTACGGCGAAGATGCCGTCATGATCCGTAATCAACAGGCTGTCCGCAAGACGGGAGCCGACGACATAAAATACACGTACCTCCTCGGTCGGTCTAAATTGAAGGAGATGTCCGTGCTCACCGAAGAAGGTTTGCTGCTCGGGCGTGTCTCCGATGTTTATTTTGACCAAGAGTTGGGAAATACAATAATAGGGATTGAAATTACGGACGGTTTTGTGTCCGATCTGATCGAGGGCCGCAAATGGCTGCCATGTACAAGCGATATGTCCATCGGGGAAAGTGCCATTATGGTGCCGTCTCTGAGTGAACAACGCTTGGAAAATGCCATTCATTCTGTTAATGGATAGGTGAATGAATATGAAATGTCCAAACTGTAGTTCCAAAGATATCGGGAAAATTGGTTCCCACCAGTTTTATTGCTGGGGATGCTTTATCGAATTAACGGTGAACGGTGAGAAAATGTCTGTATATCAGGTGGAAGAAGACGGTACGCTGAGTTCCCTGGATGATCTGTTTTTCGGGGACGAGCTGCCACAAGACTTCCCTCATCTTCACGCTTCTTCTTAATAAGCAGAATAACTTCCTCTATATGCGGTTTCATGACAATGTCTGTCATGGGAGGCTGTCGTTAATTGTTGGCAGATGTATATAGATGCGGTTACATAATGGTTGGGCTGGTGTATGGTTGATTATATGCTAACCCGTACTGCAAAATGCGCTTCCTTCTCTAATGAAGGAGGCGTTTTTTGGGTTTAAGAAAAAAATGTTCGGATTACTCCTTTCCACTTTTGCGCTGTGTTAATAAATATTACCTTTCCTACATATACTGACTCTCAGAGCCAGTCCAAAAGGAGAGATGCAAGTGGAGCAATTAACCAAAAACAAGCTGTTCCGTTACGCGATCTGGCTGCTGCTCGGATTGATCATTTTATATTTTATTTGGCTGCTGCGGCCTTTACTGCTTCACATATATGCGTTCCTGAAAACAGTGCTGGCACCCTTTATCGTAGCCCTTATCATATCCTATGTACTTAATCCGATTGTCAGCATGCTGGGAGGGCGCAAGGTGCCGCGTACGATTGCGGTACTACTCATATATGCCTTTTTCCTGACCTGCCTCGGTGTCATTCTGATGAATGTCATTCCGGTATTGATTGAACAGCTAGGGGAACTCAACGAGCATATGCCGGAACTGTCCATGCGTGCCCAGAGCCTGATGAACAATATGGATCACAAATTAATGCCGCCAAGTGTGCGAACAGGCATGAACAGTTGGTTTTTTCAGATGGAGGATCGACTAACTCAGGGAATTGCTGTGCTCATGGACAATATCGGGGCGACCATTAATGTGTTATTCAATGTGTTTATCGTGCCATTTCTGATCTTTTATATGTTAAAAGACTTTGAGGTGTTTGAGCGCACTATTGTGGCGTATCTTCCGCGTTCACGTCGGAAAGCGATTGTCTCGGTGATGAAAGAGATCGATACTGCACTGGGGAACTACATTCGGGGACAGTTTATTGTCTGTGTCATTGTTGGTATCTTTGCCTACATTGGTTATATCGTCATTGATATGCCGTATGCCCTGCTGCTTGCAAGCATTGTAGCTGTGTTTAACATTGTGCCCTACTTGGGGCCTTTCCTTGGAGCTGCTCCTGCTGTGGTCATGGCATCAACCGTATCGTTTAAAATGGTACTACTTGTTGTCATTGTGAACACACTGTGCCAGGTGTTGGAGAGTAATGTTATTTCTCCTCAGGTGGTGGGACGTACGTTGCATCTGCATCCTCTGTCGATTATATTTGCACTGCTCGTCGGAGGTGAACTGGCAGGCATTGTAGGTTTAATTCTGGCAGTACCCGTTTTTGCCGTGCTGAAGGTGATTGTGCAACACTTTTTCGCCTATTACATCAAACGAAGGACCGACTAAATAGCAGGGTTAAAACATCAACGAGGCCGCGTTGACACCCGCTTGTGCTACCGATATAATGAGTGTGTATGTTGAGAACATGAAATCGATGATGAAATAAAGTACGCCGAGGGTTCCTTTCCTCAGAGAATAGACTTCATCGGATCAGGGTGAGCCTGAACTGATGGCTGGAAGAGTCTTGAAAGATGAAGCGGCGGAAAGCTAATTTCGGAGTGCAGGACAACCCTGCCGGGAGCGACCGTTATTTCGCATGAACGAGGAGATTGTTTGTTTGTCCGGGCAGCAAGGGATGAACAGCAATAACCAGGGTGGTACCGCGATAACATCGTCCCTGATTTATTCAGGGGCGTTTTTTGTGTTTATTTTTACCAAAACAATGTTGACCAACCGGAGCGAATACGCAACGGACTATTATAATTTAATGGGGGCATCCAGTATGAAAGCCAGTGAAATCCGGTCCAAATGGATAGAGTTTTTTGCAAGTAAAGGTCACAAAATTGAGCCGAGCGCATCGCTCGTGCCTCACAACGATCCTTCTCTTTTGTGGATCAATGCAGGTATGGCACCGCTCAAACCATATTTTGACGGACGTGAGAAGCCGGAGAACCCGCGTCTTGCGAACTCCCAAAAATGTATCCGTACCAATGATATTGAGAATGTTGGTAAAACGCGTCGTCACCATACGTTCTTCGAAATGCTTGGCAACTTCTCTATTGGAGATTACTTCAAGGAAGAGACCGTAACATGGGCTTGGGAATTCTTGACCAGCAAAGAGTGGATCGGATTCGATCCGGAACGCCTGTCCGTAACGGTATATCCGGAAGATGAAGAAGCTTTCAAACTGTGGAACGAAAAAGTAGGACTGCCTGCTGAACGTATCATTAAATTGGATGAAAACTTCTGGGATATCGGCGAAGGCCCATGTGGTCCTTGTACCGAGATCTTCTATGACCGCGGCGAAGCTTACGGAAACGACATGAGTGATCCTGAAATGTATCCAGGTGGAGAAAACGAACGTTATCTGGAAGTATGGAACCTGGTATTCTCCCAGTTCAACCATAACAAAGATGGTAGCTACACACCGCTTCCTAACAAAAACATTGATACAGGTGCAGGTTTGGAGCGTTTTGCTTCCATTCTGCAAAATGTGGATTCCAACTTCGACACAGACCTGTTCCAACCGATGATTCAAAGAACAGCCGCTCTTGCGGGTGTGAAATATAACGACAGCGTAGAGATTGATGTTGCACTGAAAGTCATTGCCGATCATATCCGTACGGTTGCTTTTGCAGTAGGTGATGGCGTTCTGCCAAGTAATGAAGGACGTGGATATGTCATCCGTCGCTTGCTTCGCCGTGCAGTTCGTTATGGAAAAGTGCTTGGACTTGACCGTCCATTCCTGTATGAATTGACAACAACCGTTGGTGAAGTGATGGGCATGTACTACCCTGAGGTAGTAGACAAACAGGAGTTCATCGCCAAAGTAATCAAAACCGAGGAAGAGCGTTTCCACGAAACACTCACAGATGGTCTGGCTATTCTGGCTGATATCAGCGGCACAGCCAAATCCGAAGGACGCACCGTTATTAGCGGACCTGAAGCTTTCAAACTGTATGATACGTACGGTTTCCCGTTTGACCTGACAGAAGATTATGCCGCAGAGCATGGTCTGACTGTGGACCGTGAAGGTTTTGATGCTTCCATGCAGAAACAACGTGAGCTTGGACGTGCTGGGCGCCAAGAGAACGAGAGCATGAAAGTTCAAGGCGGACCACTTGCTGACCTGGAGGTTAAAAGCGAGTTTGTTGGTTATACTGACCTGTTGACGGAAGCAAAAGTGGTAGCCATCGTAGCTGGTGACGCCCTTGTTGAATCTGTAGGCGAAGGACAGACGTGTCAGGTTGTTCTGGACAAGACTCCGTTCTACGCGGAAAGTGGCGGTCAAGTGAGTGATCAGGGCTTGCTGCGAGGTGCTGGTGTATCAGCGAAAGTACAAGGTTTGTTCAAAGCTCCACTTGGACAACATGTACATCTGGTGACTGTGGAGTCTGGTGAACTGCGTGTAGGCGATGTGATTAATGCCGAAGTAGACTCAGCGAAACGTGGCGACATTATCAAAAACCATACGGCTACCCACTTGTTGCACAAGGCACTCAAAGATGTGCTCGGAACACACGTAAACCAGGCAGGATCGCTCGTAGAGCCACAACGTCTGCGGTTTGACTTCTCTCACTTCGGTAGTATTACGCCGGAAGAGTTGACAGAGATTGAACGTCAGGTGAATGAACAGATCTGGAATCGTCTGAACGTGAACATCGAGCTGAAAGCTATTGATGAAGCTAAAGAAATGGGTGCAATGGCCCTGTTTGGCGAAAAATATGGAGATATTGTACGTGTTGTTCAAGTCGGAGACTACAGTTTGGAACTTTGTGGCGGCTGTCACGTAAATAATACTTCAGAGATCGGAATCTTCAAACTGGTGAGCGAGAGCGGAATTGGCTCCGGCGTACGCCGGATCGAAGCTGTAACTGGCCGCGGCGCATATCTGTATGTGGAAAGCCAGTTGGAACTGCTTAAACAATCAGCAGCACTGCTCAAAGCAAATGTGGCTGATGTACCTAAACGGATTGAAGGTCTGAACCAACAACTGAAAGAAGCAGCCAGAGAGACTGAATCCCTGCAAAGCAAGCTGAGTGCCATGGAAGCGGGTCAATTGACCGATCAAGTGGTACAAGCAGGAAATACACAATTGCTGGCAGCACGCGTAGATGCTCCGAACATGGATGCGCTGCGTACAGTGGCAGATGAGTTGAAAGTAAAATTGCCTAACGCGGTACTCGTATTGGGTGCTCCAGCGGACGGCAAAGTGAATTTTGTTGTAGCAGTACCTGCTGAACAAGTAAAACAAGGATTACACGCAGGCAAAATCGTCAAAGAAGTCGCAGCAGTATGCGGCGGCGGTGGCGGTGGACGTCCAGATATGGCGCAAGCCGGAGGTAAGGATGCGACCAAGCTGGATGAAGCGCTGAAACTGGCGGTTTCGCTGGTTAGCGGGCATAATGCATAAATCCATTGAACGGCTTTCAATCGTCAAAAAATAAATCGAAATGGTTCTGTTCGTTTATTTTTTGTACCCGAGAGCGTGTGGAATCGAATGATGCAATATGCTGAAGCCAGTAAAGGACAAGCAAAAAACACAATTGCCTTATCCTTTGTTTACTTGTGGCAGTCAGAATATGTTATTATATAAACAGAAATCAATTCGGCAGGACATGGTCCCCATGTTCATGCAGGAGCGAGGTGTCATCAATGGACTCCATGGATAAGACGGTTAAATTTAATGTGAAAGGTGACGAACAGGAAGCATCATCCAAAGAGATTCTTCTCACGGTATATGATGCATTGGTCGATAAGGAGTATAATCCGATCAACCAGATTGTTGGGTATCTGATTTCTGGAGACCCGGCATACATTCCTCGTCACAACAACGCACGTAGTCTGGTCCGTAAAAAGGAGCGCGATGAGCTGATTGAAGAGCTTGTACGTTCCTATCTGGCCAATCACCGGTAATGTACGCCGCTTCCGCTGTGTTGCAGCCTTGCAGGCAGCGGGAAATGAACCGACAGAAGACAGCCTGAAGCTTGAGAAGGCGATTATTTGTAATCGACCTGAGCAGGCCCCAGGATGGGAGAGCATGGATGAAAATATTAGGTTTGGACTATGGGGACCGAAGAATCGGAGTTGCCGCGAGTGACGCCTTCGGTTGGACTGCCCAGGGATTGGAAGTGCTAGAACGCCGCCGTGATGAAGGTGAGTTCGCTCGGATTGCCGAACTTGTGCGTGAGCATGAGATTAGTGAGATCGTAGTCGGACTTCCCAAAAACATGAACGGCACCGTAGGACCGCGCGGTGAGATATGCATTGCTTTTGCCGATCGCCTGCGGGATGAACTGAATTTACCTGTTCACCTTTGGGATGAACGGCTGACAACCATGGCAGCAGAACGTACGCTGATCGAAGCGGATGTCAGTCGGAAAAAACGCAAGCAGGTTGTGGATAAAATGGCCGCAAGCTTGATTTTGCAAAATTATTTGGATGCCAATAGTAGAAGGTGAGGGGGATCAACAATGGCTGAAGATCAACTGGGTATGGAAGAAGAAGCGGAAATTATTTACATTGCGGATGACGAGGGTAATGAAGAGGAATTTGAAGTCATCATGAAGTTTGAAGTAGATGGTTCGGAGGCCAAGTACATGATGGTTGCTCCGGTTGAACCTGAAGATGGCGAAACGGATGTATATGCATTCCGTTATGAAGAAGAGGGCGACGATATTAAACTTTTCGTCATCCAAGATGATGCCGAATGGGATATCGTCGAGGAGACGTTTAATACATTTCTTGCTGAAGATGAAGAGGAAGCGAACTAAATGACGGAATATAGCCGCAAAGACCTGAAATGGACAGATTCACTGCGTCTGGCATTCGGTGCTCATGTTGAGCTCGAGGAAGAGAACGGTAAATCACAACCGTATGACTTGTTGGCTGAGTTCGAAGTGAACGGTCAGCAGTACGCGGTGCTCCGCAGTTCGTTGCGACCTTATGACGAGGTTGAACTTCTGCGGGTATCACCTGGAAGTGAAGACCAGATCATGCCAGAGTTAGTTACGATCGACGATGATGATGAGTGGGAGAACATCTCGGAACTGTATGATGAGTGTACACTCCCCATTGACGAAGATTAAATCAGCTTCAAATTGAAGAAACCGGGAGGGCGGAGAAGTCCGCTCTTTTTGGTTGTGTAAAGGAGTTGTTTCTTTTTTGAAAGGGAAAGCAATTGTAGTCATACTGCTTATCATTGTAGTTCTTGTCGGAGGCGCAGGCGGTTACGTGTGGAGTATGATGCGTCCTGTGGAAGCTTCTACAGAACCGGTCGTATTCGAGATTAAGAGCGGATCGGGAACTTCGAAAATCGCGGATCAGCTTCAAGAAGAAGGCCTTATCCGAAGCGGGTTAACCTTCAAAGGGTATTTAAAGTGGAAGAAACTAGGTTCTAATTTCATGGCGGGTACATATTCAATGAATCCTGGCGTGACATATGATGAGATTGTTAGCAAGCTGAGTAGTGGCGAAGTTGTACCGGAAGAAATGGTGAAATTTACGATTCCGGAGGGTTATAACGTTCTGCAAATGGCGGGTAAGCTTTCTTATGAGCATGTAGTAGATCGTGATGAATTCATCAAGCTGGCCAATGATCCTTCGGCCTTTGATGTAGATATCATCAAAGATATTCCAGTGGATGAAGAACTTCGCTACGTATTGGAAGGGTATCTATTCCCGGAGACGTATGAGCTGAAAAAGGGAAGTTCCACGCATGATGTGATGCAACGGATGCTGGAAGAATTCCAGACCAAGATTAATTCCATTCCTGATTTGGAAGCCAAGCTGCAGGAAAAGAACCTTTCCCTGCATGAACTGCTGACGATCGCGTCACTCGTGGAGAAAGAAGTTGTAGTGGACGAGGAACGTGCTCTGGTTGCAGGTGTAATCTACAATCGGATCAATCAGGATATGAAGCTGGAGATTGATGCTACCGTTCAATATTTGCTCGACAGACCGAAGGAACGATTATTTTTCAAGGATCTAAAGGTGAAAAGTCCCTATAATACGTATCTGAACAAAGGCTTGCCACCAGGTCCAATTGCCAGTCCAAGTCTTCCGTCCATTGAAGCAGCGCTAAATCCGGAAGCTTCGGAGTATCTGTTCTATGTGACAAAAAAGGATGGCTCGTCTGGACATCTATTTGCCAAAACGTATAAGGAACACCAGCAAAATATAGCCAAAAGTAAGGCTGCGCAATAAGCGGAGGGGATTATATGAGTAAGAAACATGAACTGCTCGTTACAGCAGCGAATGTGAAAGAGGCAGAAGTGCTTCTCCAGGCTGGAGCAGATGCTCTGGTCATTGGAGATGATCGATTCGGCATGCGTCTTCCAGGCAGCTTTAGCGTGGAAGAGACAGCAGAGGTGGTTGCCATTGCAGCCAAACATCAGGCGCGTGTGTATGTATCCATGACTAATCTGATGTCCAACGAACTGTTGAAAGAATTGCCTGAATATGTTCAAGCACTTGGCAGAATCGGTATTGATGGTGTGGAGTTTAATGATCCATCCGTGCTGGCTACCATGAAGGAATACGCGCCACATGTGAAGTTGCACTGGAATGCGGAGATGACTTCAACGAACTATGCGACGGCCAACTATTGGGGAACCAAGGGAGCTAGTCGTGTTGTGCTTGCCCGTGAGTTGAATATGGACGAGTTGACGGAAATGGTCCCTTTTCTGAAAGTGGAAGCTCAGGTTCAGGTGCATGGTATGACGAATATTTATCATTCCAAGCGCAGTCTGGTGCAAAGTTATATGGCTCATCAAGGGCGGCCGGTTGAGGGACATCTGGGGAAAGAGCGGGGATTGTTCCTGATCGAGGCTGAACGTCGGGATGAGAAATTCCCGATCTACGAGGATATTAACGGTACACACATTATGAGCTCAGAGGATATATGTATCCTCGAAGATCTTCATCTGTTGATGGAGGCGGGCGTGCACAGTTTCAAAATAGAAGGTATGTTAAAATCACTCACCTACAATGAAGCTGTTGTACGTGCATATCGGACAGCGATTGACAGTTATATAGCCGATGCTGATGCATATGCGTTCTCTGAAGAGTGGCTCGCTGAGGTGCGGAAGTTACAGGACCCTGAACGTGAATTGTCGTTTGGATTTTTCTATAAAGAACAAGTGTATTAATAGACGAGGTGAACAGAATGGAAACAGTGGCGGTACAGCGGAAGTTCTCGGGGAAACGTAACCGTCTGGACAAACCGGAGCTGCTAGCTCCGGCGGGTAATCTGGAAAAACTGAAATTTGCAATCCATTACGGTGCAGATGCCGTATATATCGGTGGACAAGCCTATGGACTGCGTTCCAACGCGGATAACTTCAGCTTTGAAGAGATGCGTGAAGGTGTGGAGTTTGCCAAAAAGTATGGAGCCAAAGTGTTCGTAGCGACGAACATCTATGCACATAATGAGGATGTTGAAGGTATCGAAACGTACCTGCAAAACCTCTATAATGCGGGAATCTCTGCGATCATCGTAGCTGATCCGGCTATTATTGAAGTAGCCCTTCGTGCTGTGCCAGGCCTTGAGGTACATCTAAGTACTCAACAATCCACACTCAACTGGCAAGCCGTGAAGTTCTGGAAAGATGAAGGACTCCCGCGAGTTGTTCTCGGACGTGAGACTAGCTTCGAAGAGATTGAAGAGATCAAGGCCAATGTGGATATCGAAATTGAAGCCTTTATTCACGGGGCAATGTGTTCGTCGTATTCCGGACGTTGTGTGCTCTCGAACCATTTTACGGATCGGGACTCCAACCGGGGCGGCTGTTGCCAGTCTTGTCGCTGGAAGTATGATCTGTTCGAGGATGCGAGAGAAGATACGGTGTGGGTCAGCGAAGAGGACATGCAGATGAAGGCACCTGCACCATTCAAACTGGGTGAGAACCAGCTTCCCCTATTCGAGGAACAGGATAATTCATTCTCCATGGGATCTAAGGATCTGTGCATGATTGGACATATTCCCGAGTTGATTGATGTGGGTGTGGACAGTTTCAAGATCGAAGGACGTATGAAATCGATCCACTACGTGGCAACTGTGGTTAACGTATACCGTCAAGCCATTGACGCCTATATGGCAGACCCGGAAAATTATGTTCTGAAACCTGAATGGGTTGAAGAAATGAACAAAGCGGCGAATCGCCCGCTGAATACCGGATTTTTCTATGATACACCAGATCATGAAGATCATATCTATGAACCGGAAGAAAAGGCCGTACCTTTTGACTTTGCTGGATTGGTCATGGGGTATGATGCTGAAACAGGAATGGCAACCATTCAACAGCGCAATCACTTCAAACCAGGACAGGAAATCGAATTTTTCGGTCCGGGTGGTCACTTTTTCAAACAGGTCGTCGGTGAAATACAGGATGAAGAAGGCAATGTTCTAGATGCTGCTCGTCACCCGTTGCAACTGATTAAAATGAAGGTAGATCAACCGGTTTCGTACTTCGATATGATGAGAAAAAAGAAGTAGGCTCAAATACCTATAATGTGTCAATATTGTATTATGATTTAACAACATAGTGTTATGAAATTTACATGGGGACCTCCGTTTATCGGCAGATGGGGGTCTTTTTTTTATAGAAAAATAGGAATAAAGTTGTAAAATATTTCTGGGAAGTGAAAGGGGAACGAAGAAAGCTGTCGAATACTACATATTTATAGGGGAGAGAAAGAAAAATCTAACAAGTAAATTACTGGCAGGTGAATGGGATTGGTTCAAAAGAAGCAGGAAGACAGTGGGGAGCAAGTGACAAAAGCCGAGCAGGTTAATCCTGAGAAGGTTCAGAAAGTGAAGAAAGAAAAAGTAGTCAAAAGCAAAACAACAGGCAGTGGCAAAAAAATGTTTAAGATTAACCGCAGTAAGCTCAACCTGGGCTGGATCAAGACTGATTGGGTAAAGAAACAATTTAAAAACCGGGATTGGAAAAACATTGGAGGTTCCTCTTTCCAACAGATTAAGAAGGCAAATCCGGTTAAATCCGTAGGGGTTAAACTGTTCTTGATCTTTTTTGCGGGAATTATGATTTTTGTAGTAAGTTTAGGTCTATTATCCTATTCGAAGGCCAAAGGTACGATAGAGAAAAATGCCTCGCGTGCCAATCAGGAGACCATTGATCAGACCAAACAAAAAATGGACATCATTTTGGAGAGGTTTGTCGATACATCCACACAGATTTTCTTTGATCCGGAAATGCAGTCCTTGCTACAAAAAATGTCAGATACGAATTTGACTGCGTATGATACATTCGTGAACTCAAGTTCCATCAACAAGCAACTGTCCAATGTTGCATTTACAAATAAATCTATGGAAGCGATTTATTTGGTACCTACGGACGATACAAAGTCCATTATGGGTACCGGCAGCAACAGTTCATCCATGGGCAGCATTCGCCAGGAAGCATGGTACAGTGAGTTAATTGAAGCGGGCGGTTATCGCTGGCTTCCAACAGAGGTCAAAGAAGGTGGCTCAACGCCAACGTTTAAAATTGCACGTTCCATGAAAAACTTGCAGGGGACGACTCAGTCGTATGTTCTGGTTATTGAACTGAAACTGGAAGTTTTGGAGGAACAATTGAAATCGCTTGATCTTGGGCCAGGAGCTATTCTTCAATTAATTGCTCCGGATAATAAAGTGGTTGCATCCTCCATCTCGGATCGTACAGGACAAGAAACAGAGCTTGCATTTGTCAAAGAGTTGACCGAACCAGCAGGTAGTACGAATACGGAGTATTCGGTAGATGGCAAATCTACGGAAATGCTGGCTGTATACAGTACGATGGATACATCCAATTGGAAACTGGTTGGTATGATACCTACCTCTGTTTTGGTTCAGGACGCAAAAGGCATTCTGACTCTGACCCTGTGGATGGCGCTGATTGATGCGGGGATTGCAGTATTGATCGGGATCTGGATGGTGCGTATGATCGCTCGTCCACTTGGCAAATTGAAAGACCTGATGCAGGAAGGTGCAAAAGGTAATCTTAAAGTTCGTACACCATATAGCTCCCAGGATGAAATTGGTCAGCTCTCGACCGCCTTCAATCTGATGATGGAGCAGATCACTAAGCTGGTTGAACAAACCAATCGTTCTGCGCAGGAAGTATTGGATACGGCCTCTGAGCTGAGCAGTGCATCCAAGAAAACGGCTGTGTCTGCTTCGGAGATTGCCGTAGCTACAGAAGAGATCGCGGGCGGTGCAGGCAGTTTGGCAACTGAAGCGGAACGTGGCAATGAATTAACTGACAATATCTCTCGTCAGATGCAGAGTGTAATCGCTGCTAATGAACAGATGGGTGATTCTGCTCGTCATGTAGAGAAGTCCAGTCAGACAGGAACACAACATCTGAATCAGTTGATGACCAAAACCCAGAAGACAGAAGAAATGATTGGTGCACTGGTGAATAAGGTTGATTCGCTGAAAGAGAGTACGTCTTCTGTTCTGAAAGTGCTTGAAGTGCTGCAAAACATAACGAAACAGACAAATATCCTTTCCCTGAATGCAACCATTGAAGCAGCACGTGCCGGTGCAGCCGGACGCGGATTCATGGTGGTGGCTGATGAGGTTCGTCAGCTCGCGGCTCAATCCAGACAATCCATTGAGATGGTTGGAGAGATTACAGACAAAATCATGACTGAAATGAATGAGACCGTTGATGCTTTGTCGGCAGCTTATCCGTTATTCAAGGAACAGATGGATGCGGTTAAAGATACCAACGTCATCTTTGCTTCCGTACAGGAACAGATGGGTGCATTTGTGGAACGTCTGGGCATGGTGACAGGTTCTATTGGAGATTTGAACAAATCTCAAGGTACGTTGTCTGAAGCCATGAGCAATGTCAGCGCTGTAGCTGAAGAATCTTCTGCAACGTCCCAAGAAGTAGCTTCCTTGAGCAGTGAACAGCAAAATATCAGTAACCAGCTGGTCAATCTGTCTGGCAAACTGGAGAATGTGTCCACTGAACTGAAAGAAACCTTGTCACGCTTTACGGTGTAACAAGCCAAGGTTGAAATGAGGAGAACCTGTCCCGCACATGGGACAGGTTTTCTTTTTGTTTACCGGATAATTCCAAGTCATATCAGCAATAATATGTCAAAACGACAAAAGGTGAGATTGGGATGCATCTCCTTGCGAAACGGCGAATCTATATAACTTGTATTCTTCTAACTCTTGTCTTTGGATTGCTTATATTACGATTGGGATGGGTTCAGATCGTTCAGGTGAATCAGACGATGCCTGGATTTCACCGAACGGTACGTGAAATGTCTGTATTGCAGCGTGAACGCGGGGTGATGCTTGACCCGGGGCGGGGGCAATTTACAGATTACAAGGGTGAGGCATTGACCGGTAAGCTGCAATGGGGACTGGTTCTTTTTCCACAGGCAAGTCCATTACAGACATTACGCAAGGATGGGGCATTAGAAGGCTCCGAGATGGTACAGTTGGCAGCTATATTACATACCGATCCGGATCAATTGAAGAAGGAATGGAATCAGGAAAGTATACCTCATTTCTGGACAGCAGGTACACATCAGCCTGTTCTTTTGAACGCTGCTCAGGTGGAGCGTCTACGCAGTTTGCACCTGCAAGGAGCTGGCATCTATCCGATGATGACAAGGTACCTTCAGGGGCATACAGGAATGCAGTGGATGGGTTATCTGGCTGAACAGCCTGAGTCCTCCAAAGTTCTAACAGGGCATCAGGATGAAATAAAACAGCCATTTGCCATGAAATCAGGGGCAGCTGGACTGGAAAGGACACTTGAACCGCTGTTAAGGGGAATTGGCCCTACGCTTGTATCACGCATGGTCTCGGGTGGTGGGGAGATTATCCCTGATATTCAACCGCACGTCATTGCACCAGCCAATAGCCATTATCCTTTACGTGTGGAAACCACTGTGGATGCTGAGTTACAGCGTGGGTTGGAGGAGTTGACGCAAGAATCTGGATTACAAGAAGGGGCCATTGTTGTGTTAGATGCCGCTAACGCAGATGTTCGCGCCATGATCTCCCGCCCTTTCTATCAGCCACAACATGTGGACCCTAAAGAATCGGCCTGGGGGAATCGTGCATTACAGGGAGCCGTACCGGGTTCCATTTTCAAAATTGTCACTGCGGCTGCCGCATTGGAGTATCATGCGGTTTCTAACGGAGAAGAATTCCATTGCGGTGGTGAGTACGGAAGATATGGGTTGTCTTGCTGGAAGGAGCATGGGCATGGAGACCTGAATCTGGAGCAAGCATTCGCTAAGTCTTGTAACATCGTATTTGCGGAAACGGCACGCAGGCTTAGTATGGAACAACTGGAGAACATGGCTGATCGTCTGGGACTCGCGCGTCCGATTGGCTGGGAGGGGAAGCAGATGGCAGGAATGCCTGTGTTACGACATTTTGATCATGAGGATCACGGGCGTGTGAGAACAGAGGCTGTTTCTTCCGCTGATGAAGGTGCGAAAATACAGACAGCAATTGGTCAGCGAGATGTCTTGGTCACACCGCTGCAAGCTGCCAATCTGATCGTTACACTGTTACATGATGGAAAGGTTAGTTCCCCACGTCTCGTTAAGCGCATCCGATATGCGGATGGTGGCACCATGCTGGAAATGCCCTTGCATGATTCACCTTCAGCATCAGGACAGATTGCTCCCGCAACAGCGCATAAACTGATATCCTGGATGAATAAGGTAGTCCGTGAGGGAACAGGAAAATCCCTGCAGCGTGCACGGTGGCATGTTGCAGGGAAGTCAGGTACAGCTCAGGTACAGAAACATGTAGAGAAGCGTAACAATCAATGGTTCATTGGTTATGGACCGATAGAACAACCCAAGTACGCCGTAGCTGTTCTTGTCCAAAATGTCTCACCAGACAGCCATCATCAGGCGACAGCTCTCTTCAGGAAGGTGATGGACTATTTGGCGGAGTCCTCATGATCCTTCGCAGGAATGGGACGTTGTACAGTAGATTCGGCAGAATTCGATGAGGCCTTATTAACGGGTGGGTCCATGACTAATGGAGAGGACTCAAATTCATCTTTTGGCAGGTGAATCCACTTTTGCAAGTATCCTTGTTGTAACAGTTCTTTCAGAAGGATCAGAAGCACTGGAGATAACACTACGCCAGCCAGGCCAAAGATCGAAAGAGAGATCAGCATAAACGAAAGCATCAAGTACGCCGAGGATACACCAATCGAGTTACCCGATATTTTCGGTTCCAGCAACTGCCGTGTCAGCATCGTTACTGCCAGAATCACAATCAGGCCAATCGCCAGGCTACTATTGCCAATAATGAACAAGTAGACGATCCATGGAATAAACACAACAGGAACGCCAAGCAAGGGTACCAGATCAAAAACCGCACAGACTGCTGCAATGGTAAAGGCATTAGAGGTTCCCAAAATCAACAAACCTGCATAAATCAATACAAACGTAATGAGCATCATGATCATCTGTGCCTTCAGATACGAGCGGATTGTTTTGAACACGTGATTACGCATGAATTCAATAGCTAACTTTAATGTTTTGGGCGTTTTCGCACGGGCGAACTTGCGCCAGGATTCAATCTCGATACTGAGGAAAAATGCCAGAATAATCGCAATTCCGAAGTTCGTAATAAACGAAGAGAATGAACTGAGGAAACCTACTACGAATTGCGCTCCGCTAGTTACCCATTTGGACAGGAACCCGGTCAGTGTTGCAAAATAATCATTCGCTTTTTCCATAACTCCATCAGGGAGAGCGTCTGACTTGTCCTGAATGAATAAAACAAGATTGGTGAATTCACGTTGTATCATTTCAATGTATACGGGGAAATTATCTTGAAGATTGGAAATTTGTGAAATGATAATCAAGCCTACCCCAAAAAAGGCAGCGACAATTAATGCAAGAAACAACAAGACGGAGATGGCGGCTCCAAGTGTCTTGGGCAATCCTTTGCGATGTAAAAATTTAGCCAGCGGTTCAATCATCCAATACACAATGAATGATAGAAAGACCGGTGCAGCCACATGGTATAATTGACTGAAACCGTACATGATAACATACACGGTTAATACGAGCAATGCGATGTCAAAGACAGTTCGCCCGTATTTTTTGTAAAGCGGTAGCATGGACATGGCTCCTTTGATGGCAATAATTAGATTGTATTTATTGTACACGATAGCTATCTTTTTGGGAAAACAGGATTCAAGAAAAGTCTGAACTATGATAAAATTAAAGGCGGTTTATTTTAGATAGTGCCATAGTGCACCGTAATTCAGCAGGAGAAGTGGGGAGCTTGCAACATGACAACGATACTTCATAGTATTTTACTGTGGTTATTGTATCTTTCATCTTTTTACGCCTTTATTCCAAGTTTGATCAGTAGGCTTTTTGGTTTTCGTGTATTTCGACGGGGAAGAAGTGATACACAATTTGCATTAACGTTTGACGATGGACCAGATCCACATTATACGCCAAGACTGCTCGATCTGCTTCGTCAGCATCAAGCAAAAGCCACATTTTTTGTCGTTGGAGAACATGCAGCGAGTCATCCTGAACTCATACAGCGCATACATGAGGAAGGTCATCTTATTGGCATTCATAATTATATTCACAAGACGAACTGGCTCATGCGGCCACGTACCGTTCGAGATCAGATTCAGCGAACAGGTCAGATTATTCATGAAGTAACCGGCGTGAAGACTTGTTATTATCGTCCACCGTGGGGGATTATGAATTTGTTTGATTTTTTCAGCAAGAAAGAACGAAAAATTGTACTGTGGTCTTCCATGTTTGAAGACTGGAGAAGCCGAGTAGGTGCCCAGAGATTGACTGAACGGATGCTGAAGGAACTGAGAGGCGGTGAGGTCATGCTGCTGCATGATCGAGGAACGACCCTTGGTGCTGATGCACACGCGCCGGAGCAGATGCTTCAGGCGCTGGAAGTCGTATTACAGGAAGCTGAACGGCTAGGCCTGCAAAGCGTACGCGTTGATACGTTGATGGGAGGTATCACAGTGAGCGAATCTCAGAACAAAACGCAATTACAGACACCATTGAAACTATGGAAACGAATCGTTGTTGCCCTATGGCTGGGCTGGGAGAAGTTGTTCCACTGGGTATATCATCTACGGACGGCTTCGCCAGAGGACCCAATGCTGCACTTCAGATCACGTGTATATCACGGAGCACGGGTGGAGATGAATGATGGCCATGTTATTCAAAATGGAGATCCGGTAATAGAACTGCATTTTGACAATCAGAAGTTGTTTGAACTTGGAGTGACGTCACGTTCCAGTATGCACTTGGCTATTCGCATGATTCGGACCATGGAACAGCAATTGCCGGATCTGGCACGCATGGTAGCACTCGAACCTGAGTTACGCTCTGCCAAGGCCATATACGGTGTGAGTATGATTAACAGAGGCCCAGAAAAATTCGGATTTACCATACAAGAATTGCCTCCTGGACCGTTCAGTGCTGCATCCAAAGTATATCTGAAGCTGCTGTTAAGTGTAATCCACCCGGCAGGAACCAAACGTTTGAAACAGCGTACTGAACAACTGGTACCCAAGATGATTGCCATGCCGCTGGATCTATTATTGGAACGTTACGGTCAACATACGATGCAGGTAGCAGCAACGGTAGAAGAATCCAGAGATGAATCGTTGTTAATTGAACAAGAGATACTGCCAGAGCGGAACTAAACGGACTGATCACACCTACCAGCAAAAGAAAAGGGTTGCCCTTCGCCAGATTTGGCAGAAGAGCAACCCTTTATTTATTAGTGAATTAGATACTCAGTACGCCACCGTTGCTTGCGTTCGTAACCAGTTTGGAATAACGAGCCAGGTAACCAGTTTTTACTTTTGGTTCAAAGCCTTTCCAACCTGCGCGACGACGTTCAAACTCTTCGTCACTGATGTGCAATTCGATGATACGGTTGTTCAGATCCAGCTCGATGATGTCTCCTTCTTCAACAAAGGCGATTGGACCACCCTCAGCTGCTTCCGGAGAGATATGTCCGATACTGATTCCGCGGGATGCTCCAGAGAAGCGTCCATCGGTGATCAGACCAACTTTGGCACCCAATCCCATACCTACGATCTGGGAAGTAGGAGCCAGCATCTCAGGCATACCTGGTCCGCCTTTTGGTCCTTCATAACGGATAACAACAACATGTCCTTCTTTTACTTTGCCGTTAGCAATACCTTCAAGCGCTTGCTCTTGGGAGTCAAAGCAGATGGCAGGACCTTTGTGGTATCCACCAACCGAAGCATCAACTGCACCAACTTTGATGATAGCGCCTTGTGGTGCAAGGTTACCAAACAATACAGCCAGGCCGCCTTTTTCGGAATGCGGGTTATCCAGGTGGTGAATGACATTTGTATCCTGAATTTCTTTTCCTTCAACGTTCTCACGGATTGTTTTACCTGTTACTGTAATGCAGTCTCCATGAATTGCGCCTGGTTTCTTGAGCAATTCGTTCAGCACTGCGCTTACGCCGCCTGCATTGTGAACGTCTTCGATGTGGAGATCGGAAGCAGGTGCAAGTTTCGCCAGATGTGGAACGCGGTTAGCTACTTCATTAATACGTTCGATTGGATACTCGATACCTGCTTCATGAGCCAGTGCCAGCGTGTGCAGTACTGTATTCGTAGATCCGCCCATCGCCATATCCAGTGCAAACGCATTATCGATCGCTTCTACAGTTACGATATCACGTGGTTTCAAGTCCATTTTGATGAGTTCCATCAATTGGGTAGCGGATTGTTTAACAAACTCACGACGCTCAGGAGCAACGGCAAGGATGGTTCCGTTACCTGGCATAGCCAGTCCCATCGCTTCAGCCAGACAGTTCATGGAGTTTGCCGTAAACATACCGGAACATGATCCACATGTTGGACAGCCGAACTGTTCAAGTTCAAGCAAGCTCTTATCATCGATTTTACCTGCTTGGTAAGCACCTACACCTTCAAATACGGATGTCAGGGAAAGAGCTTTACCATTGCTGTCACGACCAGCTTTCATTGGTCCACCACTTACGAACAGGGTAGGGATGTTTACACGAAGTGCACCCATCATCATGCCTGGTGTGATTTTGTCACAGTTCGGGATACATACCATGCCGTCGAACCAGTGTGCAGATACAACGGTTTCCACGGAATCCGCGATAATGTCACGGCTTGGCAGCGAGTAACGCATACCAATGTGTCCCATGGCAATACCATCATCTACTCCGATGGTGTTGAATTCGAATGGAACGCCACCGGCTTCACGAATAGCATCCTTTACAATTTTACCGAATTCCTGAAGGTGGACGTGGCCGGGCACGATATCGATGTATGAGTTACATACGGCAATAAATGGCTTGCCGAAATCCTCTTCTTTAACGCCCGCTGCGCGGAGCAAACTCCGGTGTGGTGCACGGTCAAAACCTTTTTTGATCATATCGGAACGCATCTTCTTGGCTGACATGGTGTATTCCCCCCAAATATATAATATTGAGCAACATGAATGGAAAAGTAAATGGCAGTGCATCTGTCGTTTAATTTCATCCGTACTCTAAAAAAAAGGACCGGCATGCCGGTGTCGAGCTCCCCGTAGTTTGTGAAATTCTTTGCTGCTTTAAACCCGTGAACACCCGGTTTTTCTATTGAGTCTATCACAACCGTCGTCATATTTCTACAAACAATAGAAAGAAGCCTCAAACCATTTTCATGGAATTAGACTTCTTGATTTGCGGGAAAGCTATGATCATGTTTCGATGTGGCGAGCGGAATTCATTAGTTGCTTCCGCCTTTGCGTCCAATCTCACGATAGAATTCCTTATTATGAGTTTCGGAGGTTGCTTCTCCGCCCTTGCGACCAATCTGCTTGTAAAAGTCAGTATCATGGGCATCTGAAGTCGCTTCTCCACCTTTTTTTCCAATCATCTGGTAGAAGCTTCGATCATGGTTCTTGGAAGTCGCTTTGCCACCTAATCTGCCAGCTTCCTCACGGCTCATCTTGTGTTCTGACGTCGGTTGACGTGCCATTACAAATCACTCCTTACAACGATAAGTTGTTTTTGTAGCGCGTATCCCTAATTTACCACCTTATTTCCAGCCTGAAACAATTCACTAGGATAGAATCGATGGTGAAGAGATCCGTCAGAGCATTAGGCCGACCGTTTAAACACTTCATGTCGATTGAAAGAAAATCGGGATATATCCGGTTCAATTACGGGTTTGAACGTGTGACGTACAGCCGGCAGAGCCAGTGTGACTGCAAAGAGTACGGCAATGACCAGTATGACTGGAATATACGCCGAGCTTCCCATATAACTGTAGACTCCGGACCAGATCGCGAGACGAACGAGAAACCCATGCAGCAGGAACACATAGAGTGTGCGTCGTCCAAGGTCCGTCAGTCTGGAAGTCAAGGAAGGTACCCAAGCCAAGAACAGTGCTGCCGATGCGATTTCCAGCAAGTAGACACCCACCCGGAAGATACCGGCATACCATTCGTGGTGACCCAGTTCGGCGTACGTCATGCTGCCGAGTAACCATCCGGATGAAATGTTCAAACCACCATACCCGATCCATACCAACAGTGCAGCAGAGAGGATGGCTGCGGTTTTTCGCCCCCAACCGGATAATAAACGTGAACGGATGGTTGCTCCATAGTCATAACCGATGACAAAAAACGGCAGAAATACAAACGTACGGCTGAAGCTGAGCCAGAACCCGTCGATGGGCAAATACCCGGCAATTACACCGAGCGCAATTGATCCAATCAGCCGATATATCGGTTTCCAGGAAATCGTCAGACGAAGCAACAGTCGCCAACAGAAATGACTCGCGAGAAACCATAACAGCAAGTAAGGTGCAAAGAAGGATAGCCGCATATGGGGTGTGTGGAATACGGTAAAGTCCATCAATGCGTATAAGGACTGAAACAGTACATACTGTAGTGCAATCTGCTTCAGAACGTTTCGTCCAGATGCACCTTGGAGTGAGTGTGTCGCAAAATACCCGGTTACCCATACAAAGAGTGGCATGTGAAACGTATATATCCACAGGAACAGAGCTTCCGCTCCTGCAAAACGTGTAATGAGTGGTTCAAGTGCATTACCAGCTAGGACACAGACGATAAGCATAAAGCGCAGATTGTAAAAGAAAGATTCCTGATCATCCCGGATCAGTGTCTGATTTTTCATGGTGTAGCCCCCTTATAGACCCTGTTTGCAAGGTCATTTGCATCTGTAATAAGGGTAATATGGATGTTCATTATCTATTGTGATTTAATTCACATTAGTAAGCGTTATCTTTTATCAAAGCTGTGACAACAAAATGAACGCAACGGGATTGACAACGGTTGCATAGAGGATGACAATAGAAAAAGAAGATGAGGGAATGTAACTATAAGGAGGGAAGAAATCATGTCAACGAGTCCCTATCCAAGCCCGGAAATTATTACGTTTGGGGAGAGTATGGGTTTGCTGACTGCCAAGGATACAAGAGGGCTGGAATATGCAGCCACACTGGACAAGTCTTTCGGGGGTGCTGAGAGCAATCTGGCTATTGGCGTATCCCGCCTGGGGCATACCAGTGGTTGGTTTGGACGCTTGGGCAATGATCCGATGGGCAGTATGATTTTGAAAGCCATTCGCGGTGAAGGCGTAGATGTATCCCGAGTACGTTTAAGTGATGACGAGCCCACTGGTTTAATGATTCGTGAGAACGCTTCCGGGAAAGCCTCGGTGCATTATTATAGGAAGCTATCTGCTGCAAGTGCGATCACACCTGATGATCTGGATCCTGATTATATTGCCGGGGCGAAGATATTGCACGTTACGGGTATAACGGCAGCGATAAGCCCGTCCGGACTTGCTACGGTAGAGGCTGCCATACATATTGCCAAACAGGCAGGTGTGAAAGTAAGCTTTGATCCAAATCTGCGTCTCAAACTATGGTCTGCGGATGAGGCCCGTCCGGTTATACTGCGTTTAGCTGAACTGGCGGACTACTTTTTACCGGGTCTGGACGAGATGAAACTTCTATATAACGAAGAAAATGATCAAAAAGTACTTGAGCGTTTATCTGCCATGAATGCTGTGTGCATCGTGAAGGGTGGCCCTGATTTGACCTATGTATTGGCGAATGGTACCCTAACTGAAGTTCCGTACTTTAAGGCGGATAATGTTCTGGATACGGTAGGAGCAGGAGATGGATTCTGCGCGGGATTTTTATCGGGTATATTAAAAGGATACTCCCCGCAGGAAGCAACCCGTCTCGGCAATTTGACCGGTTCCATGGTTATACAGGCTGTTGGCGATTGGGAGGCGCTCCCGACGTGGGGGCAGGTCGAGGCCAAGCTGAACAACGTTGCCCATGTTGAGCGTTAGTCGCTCTAAATCATATATGGCTCATCTTCGTTCTTAAATGTAAGGCTTGTATACACAACCACCACATTGACAAGGGAGAGAATGAAATGAAGAAGCTTCAGCTGTTGCAAAAGATTACGGACAATGGGGTTGTGGCAGTTCTGCGTGCAGATTCTGCTGATCAAGTCATTGCCATGGCCGAGCAAGCGATTGCGGGTGGCATTAAAGTTATCGAGATTACGATGACAGTACCCAGTGCACTCAAAGCCATTGAAAAATTAAGCCGTGTATACCATTGGAACACACAAGATCCAGAGAAATTCGCGATTATTGGTGCGGGAACGGTGCTTGAACCGCAAACGGCAAGAGCGGCCATCATGTCGGGTGCCGAGTTTGTAGTCGGACCTTCCCTGAACCCGGATACCGTTCAGATCTGCAACCTGTATCGAATTCCGATTCTGCCTGGTGTGATGACGATTGCTGACGTTCAACGCGCATTGGAACTCGGCGTGGACATTGTGAAGTTGTTCCCGGGTAACCTGTATGATCCTTCGATTATCAAAACGATGAAGGGCCCTATGCCGCAGGCGAATTTTATGCCAACTGGCGGGGTATCCTTGTCTAATCTGGGGGATTGGATCAAGGGTGGAGCAGTCGCTGTAGGGATCGGCTCCGACTTGACATCGGAAGCTGTGAAGACGGGTGACCTGAGTCATGTCCGTCGCAAAGCGGAACAATATATGGATGCTTACCGCAAGGCCAAGGCTGAATAATATTTTTTCAATTCGTAGAAGGGGAGCCTGATAAACAAAGGCTCCCAATTCTGTGAGCCGCGGCACCTGCGGAAGTGAAGAAAGGTGATTAACGTTGAGAAATCGGTATAATATAGGGCGCAAGAAGAGGGGCATCGGGAAATTCCTGCTCGTACTTCTGGCGCTCATTGTCATTGGATGTGGATTTGTTGCGTGGAAATTATTCACACCATACGGTCCACAGGAAACAGCCCAAGCGGCCATGGAAACAGCCAATAAGGTGACCGTGAGCGAACAAGAGAACTGGATTGATTTTGTGCCAGATAAACCGACTGGTAAGAGCGTTCTGTTCTACCCTGGTGGACTGGTAAAACCGGAAAGTTATGCACCACTTGCGCATGAGCTGGCTGCTGCCGGTCATCACACGATTATTGCCAAGATGCCAGTTAACCTGGCAGTGCTTAAGCCAAACTTGGCAGATGAGATTCTGGCTGCATATCCAGACGAACAATTTGTTATGGGTGGACACTCTCTCGGCGGGTCCATGGCTGCACGTTATGTAGCCGCACATCCAGATGCACTTCACGGGATCTTCTTCTTGGCATCTTACCCGGATGAAAAAGGGAGCGTAAAGTCACTTGGAATACCTGCTTTATCTATTCTAGGTACTAAAGATGAAGTCGTGAATGCTACGAAGTATCAGAGTGGACGGATGTATCTTCCAGAAGACACGGTATATTACACCATTGAAGGTGGTAACCACGCCCAGTTTGGTGATTATGGTCATCAAAAAGGAGATGGCGAGCCGGAAGTGAGTGGAGAAGAACAGCTGAATCAGACGGTCAAGACGGTGCTGGCTTGGTTAAGTACCATCAAGTAGGTTTTGATTTAATTATTCTGCATTAAGGGCTGTATGCATTAATAGCATAACTTGATGGAGGTGATATGGATGACCATGCTTCAAGTGAATGGAGCGCAGATCCCATGTAAAGGGATCCTGTTCGATAAAGATGGAACACTGCTGGAATTCCTTCAGCTATGGGGGCCGTGGGCAGAGGCATTACTGGATCAGTTGCAATCACGTATGAATGAACTCGGAGCTTCATTTACAGTTGAACGGGAGCATGTTCTGGGCACTACCCATAATCCGCAAGGTCATATTGTTGGATATGATCCGCAAGGCCCACTTGCCATTGCGACTGTGGATGAGTGCACGGGATTGCTTGCTGGGCAGCTATATGCAGCAGGCATACCATGGAATGAAGCGATCACAACGATACGCCAATTTTCAAGTGTAGCCATGAGATCGGTAAGAGAGCGCAAATCCGCTGAACCAATGTCAGGATTGCTGGATTTCTTGCAGAAATGCAGGGCTGCAGACATACCATTGGCAGTCGTCACTTCAGATAGTACAGCGGCAGCAGAAACACATCTGGATTGGATGGGGATTCGTTCCTTTTTCACATCCATTGTGGGCTGTGATCGGGTGACCCAGGGCAAACCGGATAGAGAAGCAGCACTCTTGGCTTGCCGTGAATTACATATCGATCCTGCGGAGGCCGTTGTAGTTGGAGACAGCAATGGGGATATGCAGATGGGGCGGCACGCAGAGGTATCCTATACCCTCGGTTACTGTCCGCAGTTAGATCAAGGATCTCACCTGGTTGATGCCCATGCCATTATTCGTCATTATAATGAGATAAGCGTTATTTTATAAGTCACCCTGACCTGATTGAACGATATAAAAGGAGGAGAGAGGATGAACGCAACAGAACAACTGGCTGCCTGGATTCAGGAAAGCTCCCGGATTGTTTTTTTCGGAGGGGCAGGGACTTCAACGGAAAGCGGGATTCCCGACTTCCGCTCGGCTGCGGGTCTGTATCAGACGGAGCAGCATTCGCCTTATCCACCGGAAGAGTTATTAAGCCGGCATTTTTTTGATCAACATGCTGATATTTTTTATGATTTTTATCGTGGAAAAATGCTTCATCCAGATGCGGAACCGAATGGGTGTCATCGACTATTGGCCCGTCTGGAGCAGGCGGGAAAACTTCAGGCAGTGATCACGCAAAATATCGACGGACTACATCAGAAGGCAGGTAGCAGCAATGTTTTTGAACTTCACGGTTCAATTCATCGTAATGCCTGCATGGATTGCAAGCAGTTTTATACTTTAAATGATATTATACAGTCCCAAGATACCGTGCCTCGCTGTACCACATGTGGTGGTTTGATCAAACCGGATGTGGTGCTGTACGAAGAGGAGCTGGATCAGACGACATTGTATCGTTCCATTGATGCACTGTCTTCTGCAGATCTGTTACTTGTGGGAGGCACGTCACTGACGGTATATCCGGCGGCGCAGTTAATTACGTATTTTCAGGGAAAACATACCGTTCTGCTCAACGCTACACCTACCGCTTACGACCGCAGGGCTGATTTGCTGATTACAGAGCCGATTGGCGAGGTAATGAATAATGTGGACCAGCTTCTTGGTTGAACGTATGCACTGAATAACCGCATTCTCCGGCATAGACCGGGTACAAGAGGCGGAACCTGGGGAAAGAAGGGATTCATAATGGTCTACGTAGCAAGCGATACTCGCTATGAAACGATGAAATATAACCGCGTTGGACGTTCAGGTTTGAAACTGCCAGCGATTTCACTGGGGCTGTGGCATAATTTTGGCGGTATCAATAACGCTGAGAATGGTCGTAATATGATTACCCGATCATTTGATCTGGGTATTACACATTTTGATCTTGCCAACAACTATGGCCCACCGGCAGGTTCGGCAGAGCAGTTATTTGGACAGGTACTGGCCCAGGATCTGAAACCTTATCGGGATGAACTGGTGATCTCCACCAAAGCGGGGTATTATATGTGGCCCGGGCCGTATGGCGAGTGGGGTTCACGCAAAAATCTGGTATCCAGTCTGAATCAGAGCTTGAAGCGTATGGGCCTGGATTATGTGGATATTTTCTATTCACATCGTTATGATCCCGAAACACCTTTGGAAGAAACGATGATGGCACTGGATCATATTGTTCGCTCGGGCAAAGCCCTTTATGTGGGGATATCCAACTATCCCGCAGAGCAGACAAGACAGGCTGCCGAAATTCTGAAAGGTCTGGGTACGCCTCTGTTAATCCATCAACCGAAATACTCGCTGCTGGACCGCTGGATTGAAGATGGTTTGCAGGACGTGCTGGATGAGTATGGAACAGGCAGTATTGCATTCTGTCCATTGGCACAAGGTGTGCTCACGAACAAATACTTGAATGGTATCCCGGAAGACTCACGTGCCAAAGGACCGTCGGTATTCCTGAATGAAAACAACATCTCTCCAGAGACGCTCCGCAAAGTGCGTGCGCTGAACCAGATTGCAGCAGCCCGTGGTCAGAGTTTGGCCCAATTTTCACTCTCATGGGTGCTGCGTAATGGCAGGGTAACTTCCGCGCTTATTGGCGCAAGTCGTCCTTCCCAGATTGAAGAGAATGTGGCTGCACTCAGCCAATTGGATTTCTCTACAGAGGAATTGGAACGGATTGAATCCATCCTGTCTCCAGAGCCTGATGACAAATAAATAAAGTGTAAAAGGTGCATCTTAGCCATAATGGCGGAATGCACCTTTTTTTGTCGTACGTGGTTCCGTCCGTTATGTTGCTCACCGTTTGATTTGTTGAGCATTCTGCTGCAACCCCTGATGTAGTGGTCGGGACAGTATTTTCTCTCGATACAAGCTGGGCGCTTCACCGTGAAATCGTTTGAACTGTTTGGAGAAATACAGCGCGTCTGGCAGTCCAACCGATGCAGATACCTGTTCGATGGACAGATCCGGGCGTTCTCTCAGGAGTTGGCGCGACTTGTCGATCCGTAGTTTTAGCAGATAGGTGACTGGTGAAAGACCGGTTTCCTGTTTGAAAATACGAGATAGATACGCACGATTGTATCCAAGACTCGCTGACATTTGTTCAATGGAGACAGGATAGGCATATTGAGTAGACATATATTGAATCATCTGTTTCACCGTACGTCGGATGGAGGATTCACCGGGAATTAAGGTTTGACCCTGCGAAAGGTGATTCTGTGCTTCGGCTAGAATCATATATAACGTACCCAGTGATGTGAAATGGGAGCTTTCTTTGCGCTCGGCAAAAGCATCCTGCATCACGGATAGCCAATCGGATATTCCACAGGATGGTCCAGCATGAAAAACGGACTTCTCCGGGCGGAACCCGGCTTCCTCGGTATGTTGGCCAGCCTGGCTGCCTGTGAAGGCAATCCAGCGATATTGCCATGGGTTGCGGGCGTGAGACTGGTAACTTACCAGTTGCCCAGGATGAATGAGGAAACAATCACCTGCGGATAACTCGTAGGTGTGCAGTTCGGTACGGAACGTACCCGCCCCTTTTTCTACATAATGCAGCAGATAATAATCAAACAATTTAGGACCGAGGGCGTGACCCGGAAGGGTCTGGCTTGCTCCGGCAAACAGGACATGCAGTGCGCCTTGTTCATAATAGACCGGATTGGAGGCAACCGAATAACTGAGTGCTCCGCTTTTACCGGAAGGTGATTCCTGTATTTTTTCGTTAGAAGATGCAAGGGATTCTTTCTTGGGGTTGGATTGATCTGACATGGTCGTTTCCTTCTTTCCGGGATGCTCCGATCATTATACGCCTTAAGGTCACATTTATCCATATGAAACACACATGGTTGCATTACAAGAGGCACCGCTTTCTTATATAATAACATTAAGAAAACCACAACAACGAGGCGAGGTGCACCAGCAGTGAACGTAACTGAATTGAAACAAAAGTTTATTGAGAAGTACGGAGAGAGTGGAGCGGACATCCGTGTATTTCATGCCCCTGGGCGTGTGAATCTGATCGGTGAGCACATTGACTATAACGGTGGCTACGTGCTTCCGGCAGCACTTGAATTCGGAACAACATTGATCATTCGTGAGCGTAAGGACAACAAGTTGCAACTGGCTTCCACGAACATGTCTTATGAAGGGGTACTAGACACTTCCTCCATAGGTAAGGAAAAAACCGGAGAATGGACCGACTATCCTGTTGGTGTCATGGTTGAATTGCAGGGCAAAGGCGTGAATGTAACAAAAGGCTACGACTTCCTGTACCACGGGGAGATTCCGAACGGGGCAGGACTTTCATCATCTGCATCTCTGGAGGTACTCACCGGATTCGCGATTCAGTCTTTGGAGGGCGTAGCGGATATTGATACAGTTCAACTGGCGCTTCTGTCGCAAAAGGCAGAGAATGAGTTTGTCGGTGTCAACTGTGGGATCATGGATCAGTTCGCTGTCGCAAACGGTGCTCAGGATCACGCGATTCTGCTGATGTGTGACACACTGGAGTACGAAAAGGTTCCTTTCCGTACAGGCTCCTACAAATTGGTCATCGGTAACACAAACAAACGCCGCGGGCTGGTGGATTCGGCTTACAATGAACGTCGCTCCCAATGCGAGCAGGCACTTGCCATCTTGAAGGAACAGCTGCCTGCACTGAATTATCTGGCTCAATTGACGCCAGAGCAGTTCGTAACACTACAGGATCAGATCAAGGATGAGAAAGTAAGGCAGCGTGCGCAGCATGTCGTGGAAGAGAACGCACGTGTTCTCGCATCAGTCGAAGCATTGCAGGGTAACGATCTGGAAACCTTCGGTAAGCTGATGAACGCTTCTCATGAATCGCTTCGTGACTTGTACGAAGTAAGCTGTGATGAGCTGGATGTTATGGTTGAAGAAGCTCAGCGGATTCCAGGCACGCTTGGTGCTCGGATGACTGGCGCAGGATTTGGCGGTTGTACCGTATCACTTGTGCATGAAGATGATGTCGAACGTTTTGTAAGCGAAGTGGGCGCTGCATATGAAGCGCGTACCAATCTCAAAGGTGATTTCTATGTATGCGGTGTAGGCGACGGTGTTAAAGAATTGAAGGAGGCGAAGTAAAATGGCAATTTTGGTGACAGGTGGAGCAGGGTATATTGGTTCTCATACGGTAGCAGCATTGTTGGAACGTGGAGAAGAAGTTGTTGTACTGGATAACTTGCAGACAGGGCATCGTGAAGCGTTGCTCGGCGGTAAGTTGTATGAAGGGGATCTGCGTGAAAAAGAAATTCTGGCGAAGCTGTTCGCTGAGAATTCAATCGATGCAGTCATTCACTTTGCAGCCAACTCACTCGTAGGCGAGAGTATGAAAGACCCGGTTAAATATTATGACAACAACGTGTTTGGTACACTCTGTCTGTTGGAAGCGATGAATGCAGCGAACGTACGCCGCATCGTCTTCTCCTCTACAGCAGCTACCTACGGTGAGCCTGAGAAAGTGCCAATCGAAGAGAGTGATCGTACAGAACCAACCAACGTATACGGCGAAACAAAGCTGATGATGGAACGCATGATGTCATGGTTCGATAAAGTTCAGGATATCAAATACGTTTCCTTACGTTACTTCAATGCAGCTGGTGCTCATGACAGCGGCAAAATTGGTGAAGATCACCAACCAGAGAGTCACTTGATTCCACTTGTACTGCAAACAGCATTGAAACAACGCCCGCACATCGCCGTGTTTGGTGACGACTATGCAACAGAAGATGGCACATGTATCCGTGACTATATCCACGTGAGCGACTTGGCTGATGCACATCTGCGTGCAGTAGATTATCTTCGTAAAGGTGAGAACAGTAATGTGTTCAATCTTGGTAACGGTACAGGATTCTCGGTAAAACAAGTGATCGAAACAGCTAAAAAAGTGACTGGCCTGGATATCCCGGTTGTACAGGAGCCACGTCGTGCAGGTGATCCGGCTGTGCTGGTAGCTTCATCTGCAAAAGCAAGATCAGTCCTGGGTTGGAATCCAAAATGGACCAATCTGGAAGATGTCATTCAAAGCGCTTGGAGCTGGCACCAATCACGTCCTGACGGCTACGGAAAAAACTAGGAGGCGAACACCTTATGTCACAGACTCATATTGCAGCAGGTGCCACAGAGCGGACACCGGAGCAGCAGGAAGCACTGCATGCCATTGAACGTCTGGTTGCATTTGCCTTGCAGAAACAATTAATCGAGGAGGCGGATTGGGATTACAGCCGCAACCTCTTGCTGGAACAATTCGGATTCTCAGAGCCTTATGCCGGAGCGTTGGACACGACAGTGCCCGATGGCCCACAGGCGATGCTGGATACGTTGATCGATTATGGATTCACTATTGGACTCATTCCTGAAAATAGCGATACATTCCGTGATTTGCTGGATGCCAAAATCATGGGCCACTTGATGGCACGCCCATCTGAAGTGGTACGCACATTCCGCCACACGGAGCAGACGGAAGGCATTGAGGCGGCCACATCTCAATTCTATGACTTGTCGATTAACTCCAACTACATTCGGATGGATCGGATCTCGAAGAACGTCTACTGGACACAGGACACGGCCTATGGAGACATGGAGATTACTATCAACCTGTCAAAACCGGAGAAAAGTCCAAAGGAAATTGCCATGGCGAAATTGCTTCCGCCTCCGGTATATCCAAAATGCCAACTGTGTCGTGAAAATGTAGGTTACGCTGGTCGGGTGAATCACCCGGCCCGCCAGAATCTGAGAGTTATTCCGTTGGAGCTTAACAACGAGCCTTGGTTGTTCCAATACTCGCCGTATGTGTACTATAACGAGCACTGCATCATTTTCCATCATGATCATGTGCCGATGAAATTAACCAAAGATACACTGCGCAGACTGCTTGCCTTTGTCGGGGAGTACCCACACTACTTTATCGGATCTAACGCGGATCTGCCGATTGTAGGTGGGTCGATTCTGACACATGACCATTTCCAGGGTGGACGTCATACATTCGCTATTCAAAATGCACAGCCAGAGGCGGTCTTCCGCCATGCGGATGCACCTGGACTTACATTGAGTCTTGTGAAATGGCCAATGTCTGTGATGCGTCTGGCTTCACACGATCCTGCAGAGTTGCTAGAAGCGGGTAACGCCGTATATGAAGCGTGGAAGGTCTACAGTGATTCTGCTGTGGATATCGAAGCATTCAGTGAAGTAGACGGGGAACAAGTACCACACAATACGGTAACACCAATCGTTCGTCGTAGTGCAGACGGTGGGTATGAGATGGATCTCGTCTTGCGTAACAACCGCACAAATGATGTGCATCCAGAAGGCATTTTCCATCCGCACCGTGAAATGCACCATCTGAAGAAAGAAAACATTGGTCTGATCGAAGTGATGGGGCTTGCCATCCTGCCAGGTCGTTTGAAAGAAGAACTGGACAGTATCGCGGATATCCTCGCTGGAGATGCCAAACTCGCTGAATCCGCCAAAGCTTCTGATCATGTGTTGAACAAACACCTGGGCTGGGCGGAAGAATTGATTGAACGGTTTGGTCCTAACCTGGACAAAGAACAAGCCGTTGCCATTGTACAACAGGAAGTTGGCTTGAAATTCGCCGAGATTCTGGAACATGCAGGGGTCTACAAATATGATGAAGCAGGACGTCAAGCTTTCCGTCGTTTTGTAAGCAGCATGGGATACACTGAATAGACATGTATAACGATGAACACCAGCCCATAATACAAGGGCTGGTGTTTTTTTGAATATGATTTTTAACGGAGTTGTGAGCCAGTCGTTTGTTCTGTTGGAATTGAACGATAGATCAGGGCAGCTAACTCTGCTCGGGTTAGGGAGTCATCCGGCCTGAACTGTCCGTGATATCCAACAACCATTCGAGTCTGGGCCAGTGTGGCTATGTAGTCGTGAGCCCAGTGGGAGGAGGGGACATCCTCAAAATAACTCGTTTGGATCAGCGGCAGGTCCAGCGCGAGCACCAGAATTTTTGCTGCCTCGGCCCGTGTAAGTACCGCATCCGGATGGAAGAAATCATTTAAGCCGTTTGAAATATGGAATCCATCAATAAGGCCGACCTCCTGTAGTCGAGATATAGCATCAAAGTAGGGATGTGTGGGCTCTACATCTTCAAAGGGAGCAGCCTTTCGGATTATGGGTAGCTCAAACGCTCCGTTGATTATACCAGCCATGTGTTTACGCAAGATTGGCTGATTAGGCCTGAATGTGGCATCGGGATATCCCGTTATCAGACCACGTGCAGCGATACTTTCAATCATCAAGCGTGCCCAATGGGTTGAAATATCACTGAATACAACTGGGGTCAATGATGTTATTGGCACTTTAGGTTCAGGTTCAACTTTAAGTTTAGGTTCGGTTTTAAATTCCGTTTCTGTATCAGGTTCCTGGGGAGATGTGGAAGTAGGAGAACTGCTGGTCCAGAAAGAAGAAAAACTGCCACCATGGTTTTTAGAGCTAGCAGTCTTTACCCATTTGGCATATAGCGTTATGTCCCGACTTACGGTATCTCGGTCAAAATTCCAGGGAAGAGATAATGCCGAATCTATGTACCATCCATCAAATGAAAACCCGCTTTTGCTGGGCTGAGTGGGAGGTGCTATTGCTTGATTATTCCTAGTAATAGTAGAGGAAACGGGGCTTCCGCCTTGAGAATCAAAAGAGACGGTCAAAGCGGAAATGGGATCTTCCTTATTCGTATATTTGGACGCAGTTGTCACTGAACTCGTCCACTTGGCGTACAGTGTGATGTCCCCAGTCACGGTATCTCTGGCAAAATCCCAGGGAAGGGAGTATACCGAATCTATGTACCAGCCTTCAAACAAAAACTCGTCCTTGGTAGGCTGAGTGGGAGTAACAATGGTTTGCCCATAAGTGGCTTGAGTGACTGCAACCGGGCTCCCTCCAATGGAGTCAAAGGAGACGACCACATTCAGTTTTTGAAAGGGAATGTTATCCCAGTAAGCGAAATCTTGAGCCTCTGAAGGATCAAAACCCGTAATAATAAGGGATGAGTTACCATCAAACGCTAAGAAACCAATTGACAAGACACTAGCTGGAATGAAGACAGTCGCCAACCGATTGTCCGCAAATGCCATCGCCCCGATAGAGGAGACACTATCCGGAATGACAACAGAAGTCAGTTGATTGTCCATAAATGTAGCATGTCCAATGGAAGAGACACGATTTGGAATAACAATGGAAGTCAGCTGGTTAGATGCAAAAGCCCAGTTCCCAATAGTTGAGACATTCTCTGGGATAACGACAGTAGTCAGTTTATTGTTTGTAAATGCACTATTTCCGATCGACATAACAGTCTCGGGAATAACGACAGAGGCCAGTTGGTTGTTAGTGAATGTGGAGTTCCCAATCGTGGATACACTGTCCGGAATGACGACAGAGGTCAGCCGGTTGTATGCAAATGCCAAGTCTCCAATAGTCGTGACAGTCTCTGGAATGACGATAGAAGTCAGTTGATTTATTTCAAATGCCCTTTCTCCAATAGTGGAGACGGTATGCGGAATAACTACAGAAGTCAAATGATCGCTGTAAAATGCTTTTTCACCAATAGAAGTAACTGGTTGACCGCCAATGGTTTCGGGAATAATGACATCTTTCGAAGTGCCCACATAGTCGTTTATTGTGATTCCATGAGCATTAGCGCTCGTTATGAAGTCTTTTTCTTTATTCGGCTCAGCATACATAACCATCTGTCCCCAGGGTGCGAGGAACATTAGCAGAGCAAAGACGAAGATGCTTGCTTTTTTCAATCCAATAACCTCCTTATATTTATATTAAGAATTTTGAAGTTCTTTTGGTTACAGTACAACTGTTAGATGAGATTAACAATACTGAATCTCCAATAGGTGACCCGAGGGGACATGGGGGCCCGGTATTTGAATGACGGCACTCATACTCGTTCTCAGAAATGGAAGATGTCAGTTCCCGCATGTATAATGGTGGAAAGCCATTGAAAACATAACTCAATGAAGAAACGGGGACGAATAATTGGAAAAGAAGGCATTGAATATTCCGTTGATTACAGATGCTGAGGAACTGCAAGGCATGGTGGGTGAACCGCATGAACATGTGCGTAACAAGGCAATTTCATTTGTGGATTCACATGTTCAGAACTTTATATCCATGTCACCATTATTTTTCCTCTCCACCTCCGATCGTGATGGAAAAAGTGATGTGTCACCTCGGGGTGATGGAGCAGGATTTGTGAAAGTCTATGATACATATCGGCTCGTTTATCCCGAACGCCCAGGCAATCGGCGGATAGACTCGTTGTTGAACATGTTGTCGAACCCTGGTATTGGTATGCTCTTTTTGATTCCGGGTATGAATGAAGTGCTGCGTATTAATGGCACAGCATCCATTACTAAGGATGAGGAATTCATCGCCAGTATGGGCTGGAGTGGTAAAACCATAGGTGCGGCTGTTATTGTAGATGTGGAAGAGTGTTTTATCCATTGTCCGCGGGCATTCAAACAGGCTGGATTATGGGACACAGAAACATGGGTGGATGCTGAGAATTTGCCTTCATCAAGCGAGATGTTTCGAGCTCATTTGGAGATTAACGGGTTGTTATAAAGTGAGTGACTATCGATTTGTTTTTCTATAAACAGGGTACTATAATTGGAGTTGCACAAAAATACTAAACTCCATTGGAGGCGACAATAGATATGAGATCTTTCCAATTCTATAATCCAACCCGGCTGATTTTCGGCAAAGGACAACTGGAAGCATTAAAGACAGAAGTGCCGAAATACGGTAAACGGGTTCTGCTTGTATATGGTGGCGGCAGTATCAAACGCAGTGGTCTGTACGATCAAGTGATCGGTTTGCTTAAGGAAGCTGGAGCAGAAGTGACTGAACTGGCAGGTGTGGAACCTAACCCACGTCTTTCTACGGTGCATAAAGGGGTAGACCTCTGTAAAACAAATAACATCGACCTGATCCTCGCTGTAGGTGGCGGCAGTGTACTGGACTGCTCCAAAGCTATCGCTGTAGGTGCCAAATATGATGGCGATATGTGGGATTTTGCTCAGCGCAAAGCCGTGGCACAGGACGCTCTTCCACTCGGTACCGTATTGACCATGGCGGCAACTGGTTCGGAAATGAACTCCGGTTCGGTTATTACGAATCAGGATACACAAGAAAAATTGGGCTGGGGTAGCGCATACTCATTCCCTGCATTCTCTATCCTGGATCCAGTGAATACATACACTGTTCCACTGGACCAAACGGTATACGGCATGGTGGATATGATGTCCCACGTATTGGAGCATTACTTCCATCTGGATGCCAATACACCGGTTCAACTCGGTTTCTGTGAGACGATTCTGCGTACTGTCATGGAAGCAGCGCCTCGTCTGGTTGAAGACCTGGAGAACTATGAACTGCGCGAAACGGTTTTGTATTGCGGAACAATGGCACTGAATGGCGTGCTGAATATGGGTCTCGCAGGAGATTGGGCAACACATAATATTGAACATGCGGTATCCGCAGTGTATGATATCCCACACGGCGGTGGACTTGCAATCTTGTTCCCACACTGGATGAAACATAACCTGGATGTCAATGTGGACCGTTTCAAACGCCTGGCGATCAATGTATTTGAAGTGAATCCAGAAGGCAAGTCTGACAGACAGATTGCCGAAGAAGGTATCGATGCGCTCAGCAAATTCTGGACATCCATTGGTGCCCCTAACCGTTTGGCTGATTACGATATCGATGATAGCCAGATCGACGTAATGGCAGACAAAGCGATGCTGTTTGGACCATTCGGTAATTTCAAGAAACTGCAACGGGAAGATGTTGTATCCATCTACAAGGCTTCTCTGTAATTCTATAATCACTGCAAAGTGAAAGGACACATCAAGTTGTCCAATAACCGCAAGTCTCCTTCATGGGGGCTTGCGGTTTTTTCATGTATTCGGGCTGTACACGTGAATGATGGAGGAACATGAAGCAAGGAGAACAGAATGTCGTGATAATACCCATTATCGGGTTCAGAATACATTTGAGGAAAGATTTTGAAACATTTTGAAGTTAGTTACGTATTTATTTACATGTGGAATGCCCAGTTAGGATGAATTTGCGGCAGAGAGAGGAGGAACAGGGGATGGAGACAATTTATTGGGGGTGTCTGATCGGAGGAGCAATATTTGCGGTTGTCAGCCTTGTGCTGGGTGACTTGATTGACGGCTTGCTGGACGGAGCCTTCGAAATGCCAGGTCTTGATTTTTTCAAACCCGTTGTGTTAGCTGGTTCCATTACAACCTTCGGTGGGGCAGGCATTATGCTGACACGTTATAGTTCATTAAGTGCGATGTCGGGTCTAATATTATCCCTGCTTATAGGTATTGCTGCAGCCATGCTGGTATTCTTCGCATATATCAAACCGATGCGTAACAGCGATGTCTCGATTGCATTTTCAATGAAAGAGTTATCTGGGAAAATTGGGGAAATTACCATTCCGGTGCCGGAAAAAGGTTTTGGCGAAGTGATGATTCGTTTTGCTTCCGGCAGTACGATTCAAACGGCATCCAGCTTTGAACACCTCCCCATTGCGGCGGGAGCACGTGTTGTCGTAGTGGATGTTGTAGATGGTGTACTGCGTGTGTCGGAATGGGATGAAAATGTACTTAAAGATTTATAAAGTATTCTTATCACCTAAGTAGTTTAAGCACTCATCATGAATGAATAAGGGGAGAGATGTGGAATGGAAAATTTAGATTGGGATGTTTTGTTGATTCCTATAGTTGTAGTCGGAGTCATTCTAATTTTAGGTTTGGCTTTCTGGGCGAGATACAAAACGGTTGGACCGGATGAGGCAATGATCGTTACGGGATCATTCCTGGGTAGCAAAAATATCTCCGATGATGATTCTGGACGGAAAATTAAGATTGTTCGTGGTGGCGGTGCATTTATCCTGCCGATATTCCAGCAATCCGAGTTTATCTCCTTATTGTCCCACAAGCTGGATGTCTCCACACCTGAAGTGTACACGGAGCAAGGGGTTCCGGTTATTGCTGACGGTGTAGCTATTATCAAGGTTGGAGGCGCTGTAGAAGACGTTGCTACGGCAGCTGAGCAATTCATTGGTAAACCTGTAGAAGCGCTGAGAAGCGAAGCACAGGAGGTACTGGAGGGGCATTTGCGGGCCATCCTCGGTACAATGACGGTGGAAGAAGTATATCGGAACCGGGATCGGTTTGCGCAAGAGGTTCAAGGCGTAGCAGCTAGAGATCTGAAGAAAATGGGCCTTCAAATTGTTTCATTTACCATCAAGGATGTGCGTGACAAACAGGGTTACCTGGATGCTCTCGGTAAACCGAGAATTGCGGCAGTGAAGCGGGATGCAGAGATAGCTGAAGCGGAAGCGATGCGTGATGCACGTATTCAGAAGGCCAATGCGGAAGAGCAGGGTCAAAAAGCAGAGTTGCTGCGTGATACCAATATCGCTGAGGCAGCCAAAGAGAAAGAACTGAAAGTAGCCACGTTTAAGCGGGATCAGGATACAGCCAAAGCGGAAGCCGACCAGGCGTACCATATCCATGAAGCTCGTGCGAGACAGACCGTGGTGGAAGAAGAAATGAAGGTTGAACTCGTTCGTAAAGAACGTGAGATTGACCTCCAGGAAAAAGAAATCGTCGTACGTGAGAAGCAATACGATGCCGAAGTGAAGAAAAAGGCAGAAGCGGATCGTTATGCGGTAGAGCAGGCTGCCGAAGCGGATAAAGCCAAAAGAATGCGTGAAGCCGATGCAGTACAGTATTCCATCGAAACACATGCCAAAGCAACAGCTGAGCAGAAGCGACTTGAAGGTCAGGCCATGGCGGATGCGGAACTTGCCAAAGGTACAGCAGATGCAGAAGTTATTCGTTTGCGTGGTCTTGCAGAAGCAGAAGCAAAAGAAAAACTGGCCGAAGCGTTCCAGAAGTTTGGCGAAGCAGCTGTACTCGATATCATTGTCAAAATGCTGCCTGAACTGGCTGGCAAAATTGCAGAGCCAATTGCATCCATTGATAAACTGACGGTGGTAGATACAGGTAAAGGTGAAGGTGCAGCGCGAGTGAGTAACTATGTTACTGAACTTATGGCGACCGCTCCAGAGATGCTCAAAAGTGTATCCGGCATCGATGTAGAGCAGCTGATTAAAGGCCTTACGAAGTCTAAAACACCTGCGCCAGTTGCCATTCAACAGAGCGAGGCTGTTACAACTCCTTCTATAATCGACAAGATTGTGGAAAGAGCTGGAGTTGACGAGTAAGAAGCACTTCCAATCTTGCATGGTTGCTCTATTGACCTTAAGGCGAATTTTTGTTACTTTTTAAGCGAGACGTCCGGCGCGGTTTGCCCGCTCCGGGTGTCTTTTCGTTCGTAACAGGGTGTGACTTAATCACACCTAAGATGGTGTGAAAAAGAGGTGCAAACAATGAGCAGCTTGCATGTAGATAAAGCGCTAAATAATAATGTAATCATTGCACAGCATCCAGAACACGGGGAAGTCGTTGTTATTGGTAAAGGCATTGGCTTTAACCGAAAACCGAGTGATCACATTCCATTGATGGCTGTGGAGAAAATGTTCATTTTGAAAAACCAGCAGGAGCAAGAGCAGTACAAACAGCTTCTTCCACAGGTGGATGAAGCACTGATCGAGATTATTAACGAAGTTATTACGTATATTGCAGAGCGTACGGACGTTCCTCTGAATGAACATATTCATATTGCATTAACCGATCACATTTCTTTTGCGTTAAAACGCAAGGAGCAGGGCATTATCATACAAAATCCATTTTTATATGAAACCCGCGAGATTTATCCTGAAGAATATCGAATGGGAGAATACGCTGTTCGTCTGATCAAAGAGAAAATGGGTGTAGATCTGGGGATGGACGAGATTGGTTTTGTTGCCCTCCATATCTATAGCGCAATGACCAATCAAAATATATCCCAGGTACGTGAGCATTCACAATTAATCACTGATTTGGTGAACCTGGTGTCCGATCAACTCGATTATTCGTTTGAAACGGAATCGCTGGATTACTCTCGTTTGCTGACGCATCTTCGTTTTGCCCTTGAGCGTGTTCGCCGTGGAGACAAAGTGGAAGAGCTTCATAAGTTGGATTCCCTGCTTAAGTTGGAGTATCCCGAAATGTACTCGCTTGCATGGAAACTGACCAAAGTAATGGAGAAAAGACTGAAACTGCCGGTTTATCCTGCGGAAGTAGGTTATCTGACCATTCATCTGCAAAGGCTGAATCAGCGGAAGGAAGAAGAGAATAAGTGAGATCATTCCAGTGATGGAATGCGGAATTTATTTTTTTGGTGTAAAGGCTTGCAATAGATTAGAACTGGTGCTACAATGGTTTCCGTAATCAAGCAACTGAATAAACATAAGCGACGTGTTACTGACTCGATCAGGCATGAGTTAATTAAAGTGTGATTGTTCTTTCCTTGTACAGGGTATGCTATACCCCAAGGTTGGCACAGTTTACTTTATTAATTCATGCCTTTTTTTGTGTTCCCTTGCTTGCATCACAACATATAAATTAGACGAAAGGGAGAAACGACGCGATGTTCAAAAAGCTTTTTGGTGTATTGCAAAGAGTAGGTAAAGCTCTCATGCTGCCTGTAGCCATTCTACCTGCGGCAGGTTTGCTGCTCGGAATTGGTAACATGCTGGTTAATCCAGATTTCTTGCAATATGTAACGGCGCTCGACACCCCTTGGGTGAACTCGATCGCAACAATTATGATGAACGCAGGTCAGATCGTATTTGATAATCTGGCATTGCTGTTCGCCGTCGGTGTAGCCGTCGGATTGGCCGGTGGCGAAGGCGTTGCAGGTCTTGCAGCGATCATCGGTTACCTGGTCATGAATGTTACATTAGGATCTGCGGTAGGTGTTACTCCGGCCATGATCGGTGAAGTACCGGGTTATGCCAGCATCTTGGGTATCCCAACATTAAGTACAGGCGTGTTCGGAGGTATTATCATAGGTATTGCCGCCGCGCTATGTTACAATCGGTTTTTCAAAATCGAACTGCCGTCTTACCTCGGTTTCTTTGCAGGTAAACGTTTCGTTCCGATTATCACATCGGTAGTATCCCTTGTAATCGGGTTGCTTCTGGTGATTATCTGGCCTCCGATTCAAAATGGACTGAATGCTGTATCACACTTCATGGTAGATACAAGTCCGACCTTGTCGGCGTTCATCTTTGGAGTTGTGGAACGGTCATTGATTCCGTTCGGTTTGCATCACATTTTTTACTCCCCATTCTGGTTTGAGTTTGGTGAGTATGTGAATAAAGCCGGAGATGTTATTCGTGGGGATCAGAAGATTTTCTTCAGCCAGTTACGTGATGGCGTTGCTCTCACAGCAGGAACATTCCAAGTTGGTAAATTCCCGTTCATGATGTTCGGTTTGCCAGCAGCGGCACTTGCGATGTACCATGAAGCAAGACCGGAGCACAAAAAGTATGTTGCAGGGATCATGGGTTCAGCTGCGCTAACCTCGTTCCTGACAGGTATCACAGAACCACTTGAATTCTCGTTCCTGTTTGTAGCACCAATCCTGTTTGCAGTACACTGTATCTTTGCAGGTTTGTCTTTCATGACGATGCAAATTCTGGGTGTCAAGATCGGTATGACCTTCTCCGGTGGGTTCATTGACTTCCTGATCTTCGGGATTATTCCGAACCGTACACCTTGGTGGGACGTTATTATTGTCGGATTGGTTCTTGCGGTGATCTATTACTTCGGTTTCCGGTTTATCATTCGCAAATTCAATCTCAAAACACCAGGACGTGAAGATGCAACGCCTGAAACCGAATCTGGCGGAGGATCTGGTTCAACGGATGACCTGCCACATAACATTCTCGAAGCTTTTGGTGGCAAGGAAAATATCAAACATCTAGACGCTTGTATTACTCGTTTGCGGATTGAAGTTAATGAGAAATCCAATGTGAAAAAAGATCGTTTGAAACAATTGGGTGCATCTGGTGTACTTGAAGTGGGTAATAATGTTCAAGCCATCTTCGGAACACGTTCCGACACGATCAAATCTCAGATGCAGGATATTATTGCAGGACGAACTCCAGCACCAACGCCAGCAGCTGCCAAACCAACTCCTGAAGAGGAGAAGGCACAAGGTGAGCAGGGCGAGCGCATCGTTGCTGAGGATATCGTCATGCCAGTCAATGGTGAATTGCTGGACATTACAAACGTACCTGATCCGGTCTTTGCTGAGAAAATGACAGGTGATGGATTCGCAATTTTGCCACATGATGGTACGATAACTTCTCCTGTGTATGGTAAAGTGTTTAATGTATTTCCAAGCAAACATGCCGTGGGCATCATGTCCGATGGTGGTAAGGAAGTGCTTGTTCATATAGGTGTTAATACGGTGAAGCTGAAAGGTCAAGGCTTTAACGTACTGGTACAGGAAGGTGATCTGGTATCGGCAGGTCAGCCGATTATGGAAGTGGATCTGGAGTATGTCAAAGCAAATGCTCCTTCGATCATTTCACCAGTTATTTTCACTAACCTTCCAGAGGGCTCTACAGTAACTCTGAAGAAGAGTGGAGTGCTGAAAGTTGGCGAACAGCCAATCATTGAGATAAAATAAGAAGTGTTACGACGATGGCAAGCAAGTGTAAATATATGCAATGCCTAAACCAAACTACTGAAAGTGAGATGATTGTAATGCAACAAACATTCAGAATTACAGACGAAGATGGTATCCACGCACGTCCGGCGACAGCCCTGGTTAATACAGCAAACAAATTCAAAGGTGCAGAATCCTTTGCAGAAGCTAACGGTAAAAAAGTAACTTTGAAATCCATCCTGGGTGTTCTTTCCCTCGGATTGGAACAAGGCGACACTATCAGCATTATCGTTGAAGGCGAAGGCGAAGCTGAAGCTCTTCAAGCTTTGACTGACGTTATGGTTAACGAAGGGTTGGGCGAAATTAATGCTTAATGTCTCCGGGATCGCGGCTTCGGCGGGTATTGCTATCGCCAAGGCGTTTATCTTGGAGCATCCTGACTACTCTGTAGAAAAACGCCAAATTAACGACGTTGACGCAGAGATCGCGAAACTCGACTCAGCTCTGGGTAAATCCCAGGCTGAGCTTGAGGCGATCAAAGAGCGTACTTTACAAGAGCTTGGCGAGAAAAAAGCAGAGATTTTTGCTTCGCATTTGCTCATTCTGAATGACCCGGAACTAATTGATCCGGTTAAAGCTAGAATTGCGGATGACATGATCAATGCAGAATTTGCTTTGAACGAAACGGCATCGCAATTTATCTCCATGTTTGAGAACATGAAGAGTGCTTACCTGCAGGAACGTGCGGCAGATATGCGTGACGTTACCAAACGTGTGCTAAATCACTTGCTTGGTATCGACTTCATGAGTCCGGCTGAGATCAATGAAGAAGTGATTGTGCTTGCGGAGGATCTAACACCTTCCGACACGGCTCAATTGAACCGCCAATTTGTTAAAGGTTTTGCAACCAACATTGGTGGACGTACTTCTCACTCGGCAATTATGGCTCGCTCTCTTGAGATTCCGGCTGTTGTTGGAACCAAGGACATCTTGGCTCAAGCGAAACAAGGCGATATGATTATCGTTGACGGTCTGGATGGTCACGTACTGGTTAACCCTACTGATGAAGTTATTGCTGAATACCGTGCCAAACAGGAACAGTATGATGCACAACGTGCAGAGTGGAGAAAACTTCGTGATGAGCCAACGGTAACGGTGGACAACGTTCATGTTGAACTTGCAGCTAACATTGGTACACCAAATGACGTAACGGGTGTTCTGGAAAACGGCGGCGAGGCTGTAGGCCTGTACCGTACCGAGTTCTTGTACATGGGCAGAGACAAGCTTCCTTCCGAAGACATTCAGTATAATGCTTACAAAGCGGTACTGGAAAAAATGGAAGGCAAACCTGTCGTTGTTCGTACACTCGACATCGGTGGAGACAAAGAGCTTCCATACCTGGATCTGCCAAAAGAAATGAATCCATTCCTCGGCTTCCGCGCAGTTCGTCTGTGTTTGGACCGTCTGGATATCTTCCGTACACAATTGCGTGCATTGCTGCGTGCAAGCGTACATGGAAACCTGCGTGTCATGTTCCCAATGATCGCAACACTCGGTGAATTCCGTGAAGCAAAAGCTGTCTTGCTCGAAGAGAAAGAGAAGCTGGTTGCTGAAGGTATTGCTGTTTCTGACAGCATTCAACTCGGAATCATGGTCGAAATTCCTTCGACTGCAGTTCTGGCGGATCAATTTGCCAAAGAAGTGGATTTCTTCAGTATCGGAACGAACGATCTGATTCAATACACGATGGCTGCTGACCGCATGAACGAACGAGTGGCTTATCTGTACCAGCCTTACAACCCAGCCATTTTGCGTTTGGTTAAAATGGTTATCGATGCAGCGCATCGTGAAGGCAAATGGGTTGGCATGTGTGGTGAGATGGCAGGAGACGAAACAGCAATTCCATTGCTGCTTGGTCTTGGATTGGATGAGTTCAGCATGAGCGCAACCTCCATTCTGCCAGCTCGTAGTCAGATTACCAAGCTGTCCCGTGCGGATATGCAGGAACTGGCTGCTAAAGCTCTGGATATGCAAACGGCTGAACAAGTTGTTGAATTGGTTCAAAGCATTCAAGCGTAATTTTGCCGGGGTTTCCTCCGGATTTGAGGTTTTTCTTTTTCCGATAATGAGCTGCATTGATGCAGCGATTTTGCCGGTATCCGCTGTTACAGCGGGTACTGGCTTTTTTTGTTGCTCGAACGTATAGGAATTAGAAGGGGAGTACGAGGAGAAAGGTCCTGTAATGTCTAGCCAAAAAAATGCTCTTACTGGTGTAGTTAACATCAGCAAGAGCATGATTAGTAATACACTTAGTGCTTAACTGCAAGCACAATTCAGTACAGGTTTGCGAGCGGCGGTGGTTTCATCCAGACGAGTGACCGGTGTTCCGTAAGGTGCGTTGAGTACCAATTCTGGTGTCTCTTCCGCTTCTTTGGCAATCCGTATCATCGTATCAATGAATCCATCCAACGTTTCTTTACTTTCGGTTTCTGTCGGCTCGATCATGATGCATTCCTCCACGTTGAGCGGGAAGTACACCGTAGGTGGGTGATATCCAAAATCAAGCAATCGCTTGGCAACATCAAGTGTGCGCACACCGTATTGCTTCAAACCCCGACCAGACATGACGAATTCATGTTTGCATACACCCGGATACGGAATCTCGTAGTAAGGTGCAAGACGGGCCATCATATAGTTGGCATTCAGTACCGCACATTCAGAGACGCGGCGTAACCCTTCCGGTCCATAGGTGCGAATGTAGGCATAGGCACGTACCAGAATACCGAAGTTGCCGTAGTAGGCTTTCACCCGGCCAATGGATTGATCGCCTTCACGATCGAATGCATACATACCATCATCATTCTTGATCACCATTGGTTTAGGCAGGAATGGAATCAGGCGATTCTTCACACCAACTGGTCCGGCACCTGGTCCACCACCGCCATGAGGCGTACTCATCGTTTTGTGCAAGTTCAGATGCACCACGTCAAAGCCCATATCACCTGGACGGGTAATGCCCATAATGGCATTGGAGTTGGCTCCGTCGTAATACAACAAGCCACCAGCCTGGTGTACGATGGATGCAATCTCCTGAATGTCTTTCTCAAACAGACCAAGTGTATTCGGGTTTGTCAGCATCAATGCTGCCGTATCCGAACCGACTGCTGCACGGAGTGCGTCCAGATCGACCAGTCCGTCTGCGCGGGATGGAATCGTCACAGTTTCAAATCCTGCAACGGTTGCACTTGCCGGGTTGGTACCATGCGAAGAATCGGGCACGATGACTTTGGTACGTTGTTCGCCACGACCTTCGTGGTAGGCACGAATCATCATAAGTCCAGTCCATTCTCCATGGGCACCAGCTGCTGGTTGCAAGGTCACAGCGTCCATACCTGTCAGACCTGCAAGGTCGTTTTGCAACGTATATAACAGTTCTAGTGCACCTTGAATGCTGGATTCATGCTGGTACGGATGGATTTTGGCGAATCCATTATAACGAGCAACATCCTCATTGATCTTTGGATTGTATTTCATCGTACAAGAGCCCAGTGGATAGAATCCGTTATCTACGCCGAAGTTGCGACGGGATAGCGCGGTATAGTGTCGAATAACATCTACCTCAAACACTTCCGGCAGTGCCGCTGCTTCCGAACGGAGCATTTCCCGGGGAATCAACGTATCGGCAGCCTGACGAGGAACATCACATTCTGGCAAGGAATAAGCGACACGCCCAGGGCTGCTGAGTTCAAAAATCAATGATTGTTCCGAAGCAGGAGATAAGGTCTGTGCACTAAATGTTGTATCCGTCTCAGGTTGAACCGAAGTGGAGACAGAGGTACCTGTTTCCGATTGTCCGTGTACCGATGTTGTCGTTGTCGTCGTCGTTTCCTGAGTCACAGCGATCCCTCCAATGCTCGTGCGAATTCGTCAATCTCTTCCTTAGTGCGCCGTTCCGTAACAGCAATCAGCATATGTCCGGCAAGCTCCGGATAATCACGTCCGAGTTCGTAGCCACCAATAAAGCCTGCATCCAGCAGTTTCAACTGAAGAGTATCCACGTCGGTTCCTTCAGGAAGCTTAATAACAAACTCATTAAATGTTGGTGCATTAAAAGTAAGGCTAACTCCAGAAATCGCAGTTAATGTATTGAGGGTGTAATGACTCTTTTGCAAATTCAGATCCGCGACATCGATCATTCCTTGTTTACCCATGATGGACATATATACAGATGCGCTGAGTGCAAGCAAAGCCTGGTTGGAACAGATGTTGGATGTCGCCTTTTCGCGTCGGATGTGCTGTTCACGTGCTTGCAATGTCAGTACAAAACCACGCTTGCCATTGCGATCCGTGGTCTGGCCTACGATTCGGCCAGGAATTCGGCGCATATGAGGCTGGGACACGGCGAAATATCCGCATGTCGGACCGCCGAGTGAAGCGGCGATGCCGAGGGGCTGCGCATCACCTACAACGATGTCGGCACCCAGCTTGCCTGGGGCTTCCAGCAGACCCAGCGATAGCGGGTTGGCACTTACAACGAGCAGGCCCTTGTGCGCATGCACGAGGTCGGCAGCCTGCTTCACATTTTCCACGGCACCAAAGAAGTTCGGACTCTGGATCATGACAGCAGCGGTATCGTCTGATATGGCGGTTTGCAGGGCATCCCAGTCAGTGACGCCATCCTTATAACCAATCTCGACAATCTCCAGACGGAGTCCGTGCGCATATGCCTGCAATACCTGACGGGCTTCCGGATGAACGGTACGGGATACGATGAGCTGTTTGCGACGAGTTGCCGCTGCGGCCAGATTACCGGCTTCCGCAAAAGCTGTTGCACCGTCATACATACTGGCATTGGCTACAGCCATACCGGTTAATTCACAGATGTAGGATTGAAATTCGAAAATGGCCTGTAGTTCACCTTGGCTGATCTCAGGCTGATAAGGTGTGTAGGCAGTGTAAAACTCGGAACGGGAAATGACATGATTGATGACGGAAGGAACATGATGATCATATATGCCAGCGCCGAGGAAGCTGGCGTGTGTTTCGAAATTGGCGTTGGCGCCAGCTTGTTTGGACATGTGACGTGTCAGCGCATATTCATCAAGTTTGGAGGATACGGGCAGCTCGCCCTGATAACGAATCTCTTTTGGAATGTCCTGAAACAGATCCTCCAGCGTATCCACACCGATGGTTGCGAGCATGGCGCTCTGATCTTGTTCAGTCATGGGAATGTAACGGTGCTTGCTCATGCTTGATCAGCTCCTTGAGTAGGTGTCTTCGACGTACGTGTCCGTTTATGAAAAGGGGTCTTCACGACCTCGGCTTTTAGTTTCTTGCCGCGGATCTCAATCTCAAGCGGGGTTCCCAGCGCAGCGTATTTGCTGTCGATGAGGGCAAGCCCCAGATTACGCTTCAATGTAGGTGATTGCGTGCCTGTTGTCACTTCACCAATCTGTACGCCTTCGGCGTAAATCGGATAGTGGGGGCGGGGAATACCGCGCTCCAGCACTTCGATGCCGACCAGTTTGCGGGCAGGCCCGTCAGTTTTTTGCTGTAACAAGGCTTCGTGTCCGATAAAAGGTCCCGCATTCAGCTTCACAAACATACCTACGCCAGCTTCGAGTGGAGAGATGGTTGCCGACAATTCCTGTCCATACAGGGGGAGCCTTGCTTCAAAGCGCAGTGTATCCCGGGCACCAAGTCCGGTTGGTACGAGTCCGTGACCTTCACCGGCTTGCATTAATCCATTCCAGACCACAGCAGCCTGATCTGCAGGAACATATAGCTCAAAGCCATCTTCACCGGTATAACCGGTACGGGACAACAGTAATTTTACTCCACATACTTCAGCATCCTGCACAAAACGAAACGGTTCAATCGAGCTTACATCCGTATCTGTAACTTTCCCGATAATGTCTACAGCCAGTGGACCTTGCAAGGCGAGCAGCGCTGTCTGCTCCGAATCATTGGTCATGCTCACGCCAGGGATCAAGTGCTCTTGCAGCCACGCCCAATCCTTGTCGATGTTGGAGGCGTTAACAACGAGCATATAATGCTGATCTTCCAGCTTATACACGAGCAGATCATCCACCACACCGCCATCTGGATAACACATCAGGGTGTACTGGGCTTGATCGGGAACCAGCGTGGTCACATCATTGGTCATCATTTGTTGCAAAAACGCTTCAGCCTGCTCACCCTGTACCGTGAATTCGCCCATATGGGATACATCAAACAGTCCCGCGCGCTCGCGTACCGCTTCATGTTCTTTCTGGATTCCGCTAAATTGTACCGGAAGCTCCCAGCCTCCAAAGTCAATGCACCGTACGCCTTCGTATTGCTGATACAGTGGGAAGAGTGGTGTTCTAAGCAAATCGGACATCAAATCACCTCGTCATGGGCCGTCAGCCGGCCGGATATACAATCGTGGATCAATGAACCAGGGTGTTTTTAAATTTTCAGCTAGATATTTTCATCAGATAAGTATGGTAAGGGCAGCTATGGCAGCGCCGTTCTACATCCTGTTTTTCGTTTTTTGGGAAAAAGGAAAAGGACAGGCCAAAGAATCGGCATGCCAAGTAGCACGCTGTATTCTAAGGCTCTGTCCCTTGTACCTGAGAGTTACCCCGCTGCGTTGCGCAGCAGGTTTCCCCTTGGGTGATCATAACGCCCGCACAGGGCGAATAGATGCTCTCCAGAGTTGCGTCCCGTAAAAGTCCTTTTGCCTGAGAGATTCACCCCCGCTTATCGGTGGTTTACTCCTTCGGCGTTACCTCATGTACATCCCGAATCGGGTGTCACGGGTAATCTCTCCCTTTACATTCATCCGCGGGTATAACATAGTCCAATAAACACATTTACTCCTCTCATTAAAACGTGAATCCACTACTGATGTCAAGAACGATGTCATAGATAATAATTAAAAACCGAATATTTATTTTTCTTTCGATACTATTGTTCGTGTATTTATAAAGACTGCGCTTACTATTCTAATATTCACCAGTATATGAAGAAAGAGTGTAATCCGGTTACAGGATTTAGAGGTGTTCAGCAAATAAATTGTGAGGTATCTTGACATTTGATTCATAAATATCATACGCTATGTTCTGGGAAAAAGGTTAAGGTCAAAGAACGCATGTACTCATTAATGAAAAGCGAGGCGGATATCGATGAGCGAATTGAAAAGTGATTTCCTGTACAGTGAAGAGCACGAATGGGTGCAAACCGTAGGGGAGGATACTGTACGTATTGGCATTACCGAGTTCGCGCAGCATCAGCTGGGTGACATTGTGTTTGTGGAATTGCCTGACCTTGAAACCAATGTAAAAGCAGAGGACAGCATTGGAACGATCGAATCGGTCAAAACGGTGTCGGACTTGTTCTCTCCCGTCACTGGTTCAATCATTGCGGTGAATGATTCGTTGCAGGACTCCCCTGAACTTGTGAACAGCTCTCCTTACGAGGAAGGCTGGATGATTGAGATCCGTGTTGAGGGAGATCTGACAGCAGCATTGTCTACATTGATGAATGCAGACGCGTATCGGAAACATACGAAAGAATAGTATCAACGAACTTGTACTTATTAACATATATTTTATAATTAAATGATATGAGCTTCATATTGTTTCGACCTGTGTGAGCCGGATGCTTGCACAGGTTTTTTGTGCTTTCCAAGAATGGTTTTGAATGTGGAATGAAGCAGATTGTGGATGTAAATCACCTGATTGGACCAAGCTATAGTTTAGAAAATGATTCTGGAAATGACAAAAGTCATAGGCAAGAAAATCCTTGTGTACCAATGGGTTCAGCCATTATGCATCAAGTAAAACGATTACATAACCTAATGTTGTCATCATTGTTCATGACGAAAGTACGCTTTCATTTCATTGAACAGGAGAGCATTCTCGCTTAGGATTACAGCAGGGGAGAAATGATACCCCTTTCATAAATCATAATCACTTGATCCAAGGAGGATAATACAATGAGTAATTTGGACCAATCGTCCAATTCCAAAGGTGGGCTACGGGTAGGTGTTCAGCGTTTTGGCCGATTCCTGAGTGGTATGGTCATGCCGAATATGGGAGCGTTCATCGCCTGGGGATTAATTACAGCTCTGTTCATTCCAACAGGCTGGTTCCCTAACGAGACGCTTGCGCAGCTAGTTGATCCGATGATCAAATATTTGCTGCCACTGTTAATTGGTTACACCGGGGGTACGATGGTGCATGGTCAGCGTGGTGGTGTCGTGGGTGCCATTATGACCATCGGGGTCATCGTGGGTAGTGATATTCCGATGTTCCTCGGTGCCATGATTGCCGGACCACTGGCAGCATGGATCATTAAAAAGTTTGATAAATCCATTGAAGGTAAAGTTAAAGCCGGATTTGAAATGCTTGTTAACAACTTCTCAGCCGGTATTATTGGCGGGATCTTGGGGATTTTTGCGCTACTGGGCATCGGGCCTGCTGTAGAAGCGATTAGCAAAGTATTATCTGCCGGTGTACAGGGCTTAATGAATCTTGGTTTGCTGCCGCTGGTCAACCTAATCATTGAACCAGGTAAAGTATTGTTCCTGAACAATGCAATCAACCACGGGATTCTTACACCAATTGCAACAGATCAAGCGAGAGAATTAGGAAAATCCGTATTATACATGCTTGAATCAAACCCGGGTCCGGGACTTGGTATCTTACTTGCTTACTGTTTCTTCGGACGCGGAATGGCCAAATCTTCTGCACCGGGTGCCGTAATCATTCATTTCTTCGGGGGAATTCATGAGATCTACTTCCCTTACATTCTGATGAGACCGATTCTGATTCTTGCCGCAATTGCGGGTGGCGTCGCAGGTACATTAACATTCATGCTCACCGGAGCAGGACTTGTTTCAGCACCATCACCGGGTAGTATTATCGCGTATTTCTTCTTAACACCAAAAGGTGGATACCTGCCGATGTTCGCAGGGGTGCTTGTAGCAGCCGTCGTTTCTTTCCTGGTTGCAGCAGTGTTGCTGAAAACGGGTAAACAAAAGGACGAAGATCTGGAGTCCGCATCCAGTCGGATGAAAGACATGAAGAGTCAAGGAACCCTGCCAAACGCTGGTATTACGGCTAATCAACGTGAAGCAGACAGAGCCGCAGATATGGCTTCTTCTACCGTCAAAACAGACGTGAAGAAAATTGTCTTCTCCTGTGATGCAGGCATGGGGTCAAGTGCCATGGGTGCTTCCATTCTACGCAAGAAGATGAAGGCAGAGGGGATTGACGTTACGGTGACCAATACGGCTATCAGTGATATCCCGCCGGATGCAGACGTGGTGATCACACAACAAGTATTGACCGATCGTGCCCGCTCCGTTGCGCCGAACGCAGAACATATATCCATCGACAACTTCCTAAAAAGCCCGGAATACGATGCGCTCGTTGAACGTCTGAAGTAATTGCACGCATTTGTTTTCCCTGAGCCGGAGGCTGAGATATGAGTATTACCAAAAGACAACGTGAAATCGTGGAGTTCCTGCTGGAGCATCCACATGAAGTCACTGCCGGCGAAATCGCCGTTGAAGTAAAGGTCAGTACCCGAACGGTTCACCGGGAGCTGCAAATGATTGAACAATGGCTTGAACCTTTGGGCATGAGGCTGGAAAAAAAATCAGGAACCGGTATCCGAATCGATGCCAGTTCCGATGATCTGGCTGTATTGCGCCAGCAACTAGAGGGTAAAGAATATGTAGAGTTTACGCCAGAAGAGCGTAAGCTCTTCATGCTTTGCATCCTGCTGGATGAACCGGAGCCTGTAAAGTTACTCGCCTTGGCTTCGGATCTGAAAGTGACCGTATCCACCGTAACCACTGATCTGGACGATCTGGAGTCACGGATTCGTCAGGCGGGACTAAAGCTGGTTCGCAGACGTGGATATGGCGTCAAGATTAACGGAAGTGAGACGATTCATCGCACAGCCATAGCTGCACTTGCTCTCGAATTTTTGGATGAGTCGGACCTATTCGGAAGACAGCCAGAACAGGGAGGCTCCATCGTAAACCAAAAACTGCTGGATATGATTGGACACGGTGATGTGCTTACGGTCGAAAATGCATTATGGCAACCAGACATCGAATGGCTGGAGAACATCCCGGAACGCCAATACATGAAGTTGCTGATTCAATTATCCGTAGCGGTTGTACGTATTCGTAAAGGCTTTGACATTGGCCGTATGTCTCCACGAGAGAACACGGGAGATGAAGTCGCAGAGCAGGATGAGATGAAGGTTCCACCTTATATGGCTTCCCGCTTGTGTGGTGTGTTATCGACCCAGCTGGGGCTGACATTCTCCCAAGATGAGCAAGCTTATTTTCACAGACTATTAGTTGAGACAGAGCAGCGGATTCATTCTTCGCGGCTGTTGCCAATAGACGATTTGATTTTACTGGACAGGGTACATTCACTGATTGATCAGATGCAGGCGAGAACACATTACGCTTTTCATGAGGATCGTTTGCTTCGTGAAGGTCTGCTTGGTCATATGCAACCTGTCATGGAGCGAATTGAAGGGCAACAGATGATTCGTAATCCGCTACTGCAGCAGATTCGCAAGGATTATGATTCCCTCTTCGAAGAGGTCAAACAATCCGTGCATCAAGCTTGGCCAGGCACAGAAGTTCCGGATGAAGAAATTGGTTTCTTGGTCATGCATTTTGGGGCTTCCATCGAGAGGTTACGTGCATTGAAACGGGAGATCAGGGCGATCATCGTGTGTACAAGCGGAATCGGCTCATCACGTATGCTCTCCAGCCGATTATCCAAGGAGATTCCCGAGATTCGGATCATGGACAGCGTGTCCTGGTATGAAGCTGCCCGTATACCTACAGATCAATATGATCTGGTGTTATCCACTGTTGATCTGCCGATGGATGAGCATCAGTATTACAAAGTGAGTCCATTGCTCACAGCAGAAGAGAGCGAAAGTCTGCGTCATTTTATCCGAACAACAACGTTACAACGACAGCATAATAAGCCCCGTGAAATAGAGGTTCAGACGACAAGTCGTTACTCGGACCCTGACGGAATGGAAGCTATCTTAGTTGAAATCGTCCGAATTATTGGCAAGTTTCAGGTGTATCCGCTGGATAACCAAGATGTCGGATTCTATAAAACGGTGTATGCGATGTGCAACGTACTCCATGGATCTGGTGTGTTGAAGGAACCGGAGGAGGTCGCAAAACGGTTGGAGGCACGTGAGGCAGTGGGGAGTCAGAAGATTCCCGGCACAAGACTTGCGCTGTTTCATACACGCAGTGAGGGGATCTACAGGCCGTCCATTAGCTTGTTTCAGCTCACTGAGCCACTCCTTCGTACGCCGGATGATCCGGCAGGAGTTACCCATGTCCTCTTGATGCTCGGTCCCAGAGAATTATCCAAGGAAAGCCTGGAGGTTCTCAGTGAGATCAGCGCCCTGTTATTACAGGAAGAAATGATTACATTGCTGGAAAAGGGAATCAGGGATGAACTCATTCATTACCTGTCCCAGGAACTTGTTGGATTTTATCGCAGTAAAACCGAAATTGGAGGTCAACCATTATGAGTATGTTAACAACAGATAAAGTCATCATGAATGCGACGGCTCAGGACAAATACGAAGCGATTCGTATGGCAGGACAGATTCTAAAGGATGCGGGACATATTACCGCTGATTACATTGAGAAGATGATTGAACGTGAAGAGATTGTCTCGACCTATGTAGGGAACGGTCTGGCTATTCCGCACGGTACAAAGGAATCCAAAGCTTTCATTTTATCCACAGGTATCTCTGTTATTCAGTATCCACAAGGTGTTGATTTTGGCGAAGAAAAAGCCTATATGGTCATTGGTATCGCGGCTCAAGGCGGGGAACATATGGAGATCTTGACTAGCATCGCGGTAATCTGTGCTGAGGATGAGAATATGGAGGCCCTGCGTCTGGCGAAAACAGCCGAAGAAGTTATTGCTATTCTGGAAAGTGAAATGGAGCTATGAAGGCCCTACACTTTGGCGCAGGTAACATTGGACGCGGGTTTATCGGCTTGATTCTGTCCCGTGCGGGTTATGAGGTGGTCTTCTCAGACGTGAATCAGACCTTGGTAACAGCTCTCCAGCAACAGGGGCAGTATACGGTAGAACTGGCTAACGAGAGCAAGGATCAGGAGACTGTCACAGGTGTAAATGCAATCGATGGAACCCAGCTGGAGACGGTTGCCCAAACCGTGGTGGAAGCGGATCTGATTACAACCGCAGTGGGTGTAGGAGTACTAAAGCATATTGCACCAGGCATTGCGAAAGGACTTGAGAAAAGACTGAATTCAGGTCCTGCTCAAAACCCTCTTCACATTATTGCTTGTGAGAACGCAATTGGAGCCAGTACACAATTGAAAGAACATGTATATGCTTTGCTCAATGAAGACGTACGTTCCCTTGCTGATCAGTATATTTATTTTCCAGACTCGGCCGTAGACCGGATTGTACCTATTCAGCATCATGAAGATCCGTTGCATGTACAGGTGGAGCCTTTTTACGAGTGGGTGGTGGACCGTTCCCAGATGGCTCCTGCATTCAAACCGGTTGAGGGGATCGTATATGTCGATGATCTGGAGCCGTATATCGAACGTAAACTGTTCACGGTTAATACAGGACACTGCGTTGCTGCGTACATCGGTAATGTGCACGGGTATGACACGATTCAGAAGGCTATTGCTGATGAACAGGTGAAATCCATTGTATACGGCGCTTTGCAGGAAACTGGAAAAGTTCTAGTGAAGCGTTTTGCATTCAACCCGGAAGAACATGAGCAGTATATTGTCAAAATATTGGGACGGTTTGTCAACCCGTATCTTACCGATGAGGTTACTCGTGTTGGTCGTTCCCCGCTGCGTAAGTTGTCTCCGAATGATCGTCTGGTTCGCCCGGCCCTTCAGGCATATGCGGATGGAAGCGAAACGACCTATCTGGCTATGGGCATGGCAGCAGCCTGCAAGTTCGATGTCTCCGATGATCCGGAAGCAGTTGAACTACAGAACATGATCCGCCAGAAGGGGATTACAGCTGCGCTCCACCATTATACGTCCATGGATGAGCATCATCCGGTGCTTGAACAGGCTGTTGCCCAGTATAACCAAATGTAAGAGCAATGGCTGTAAGCTAATAGTATAGATGAGACATAATGAAGAAGAGCCATACAGTTGTTAACTGTGTGGCTCTTCTTTTGGTTGGCTTTTATTGGCATAGTCATCCAAACAGCGTTGACATATGCACGATTTTCGGCGCTGCTCTGCCGGAATGCGGTCAAATACACCTTCGGGGAAAGTAGCCCGGTTACACCAGCATTCCGAATGAGGATGTCCTTCGGCATAGGAACAGCGATTAGCTTCCCCGCATAACGGGCAGACAAGAACATCGATATGGATGTGCTCTTGATTGTCTTGTTCTACAGACATTCAGTTCTTCCCTCCCTGTGGAATAGCTACGAGCTGAAGTTGAACATACTGGTCCCAGTATAACAGAAATACGCCGGTGATTATGGATTTCACTCTGTATATATGACTTCCAGTTCACCACATCTGTTTCTCTCATCGGCTACTCTTCAGACGGTAATTCGATCTGTAGGCCTTCCACATGTTTGCGTCCCATCAACTTACGCTTCTTACGATTTTCCTTTGTTTCTAGCACAATGTCCAAATCATAATTGTCACCCGGATAAAGCTCATTGGCAGATATATGCAGGGTCAGGCGTTTCTTATGGATTTTGACTTTGCGTCCCCGTAACATGACCCCGATATTTCCACGGCTATCCTCGACATCACAGACGATGCCCGACTGATTGAGATAGGCCGCATACACCCGATCCCCTTTGCGAAAATTTTTGGCAGGAGCAGGGGTATCTGACTCTCTGGGTGTTGTTTTTTTGTGGAGACCGATTGAATCCTTTGACTGTTTCGACTGGTTCTTCCTGGATAACTCTGCTGGGCTGACTGATTCTGCAACGGAACGATCAGGCGTCAGGGCCGGAGTTTCCAAAGGAGGTGACGTGAACACGAATGTACGATCTCTTGAAATACTTTGATCTGACAGGGACTTGGATCGCTCGATAATTCGCTGTGGCATGCCTAGCTTCAATGCGATGGAATAGGCGTAACTTTCACCAGCTTCTCCGATACGCAATCGATACAGCGGCTGGAGAGAAACGGTGTCAAATTCCATACGGGCATTTTCGAATCCTGGCGTGGCAGCTGCAAAATGTTTGATTTCACCAAAATGTGTTGTCGCCACAACGGTTGCTCCGCGGCTGTGAAGTTCCTCCAGCATGGCGATGGACAGTCCAACACCTTCACCGGGATCTGTGCCGGAAGCCATCTCATCAATGAGCACCAGAGTCGACGTATTGGCCTGTTCCAGTATGCCAATCATATTGCGAATATGTGCAGAGAATGTACTGAGCGCTTGTTCCATACTCTGTCCGTCACCAATATCAACCGCTACCTCGTTATAAACGGCCATCTCGCCACCTTCTTCCACCGGAATAAGCAAACCGGATTGCATCATCAGGGTTAGCAAACCTAGCGTTTTGAGTGCGACCGTTTTACCCCCGGTATTCGGGCCAGTAATAATGAGCGACGAATACGTTCTGCCGATTGCAAAATCAAGTGGAACCATGGAAGAACCCATGAATGGATGACGTGCACGTTGAAGGCTGATGTGGCCTTGTTTATTGACTCGAACGGTACGCCCATCCATGGTGGCCGCATATTTGGCTTTGGCAAACAGGAAGTCCATTACACCTACCGTTTCGGTGTTCAGAGCGATTTCACGGTTATACGATTCGGCCAGAGAGGTTAAATCACCGAGAATTCTCATCTCCTCTCGGGACTCCTCCGCTTGTAGAGCGGCCAATTCCATCTGTAAACTTACTAATTCAACAGGTTCGATATATACGGTTTGCCCGCTCCCGGATTCATCCAGTACACTGCCTTTCACCTGTTTACGGAACTCTTTCTTAATGGGCAGGACCGTTCTTCCTCCCCGTTGGCTGATGACATGTTCCTGCATAATGGAGCGATGTTTACTCACCAGAGAATCAAGCTTTCGTTTCATGCGCTCCTCATTCACCGTCATTTTTTTACGAATTCGAATCAATTCTTTGCTTGCCTGATCCTGAATGCGTCCACTATGGATGCAGCGCTCGATCTCACTCAGCAAAGGTTCGATCAGAATCATGGATGCTGCATAACGACTGACAGTGGGAGCGGCCCCGGATTTGCCCTCCATGTATTTCATAAGTTGTGCACAGCTTCGCAGGAACTGAGCGAGATGACTGAAGTCGCGTTCACTGAATAGATAACCGGTGCCAAGCAGATCCATAATGGTTTCCATTCCGTCGAGTGAAGGGAGGGGGATGCTGGCCCCGAAGCGAATCAACGCAGCAGCTTCTGCTGTTTCTTCCAGGCGAATCTCGATCAGGTGAGCATCTACCATCGGTTTTAGTTCTCTCGCATAACGTTTGCCCAGATAAGACAGGGCGCAGTCTGCAACATTTTTTTGAATTTGTGGATAGCTCAAACTGTTTAATGTGTTCTCATTCATGCGTAATCTCTCCTTGAATTTGAATTGGGATTTCAGTTGACGCGCTGAAACATATTCCTGGAAAACGCAAAAAGGGCGGAGAATGAACAAACGTCATTCTCCGCCCTAAACGTATGGGAAAGCAAAGTCCACTACAGGTCTATATTAAAAAATCCGCGCTGAACTCAGCGCGGAAATAGACCCGGACAATTACAATCCCGGAGGCGATTTATGATATCCGCTGTTCTTAACTAAGTACAGGGATCTGGCGCATCATGAAATACACGTATGCCATATGGGCACAAGCGCAATGAAAGGCCAAACTCCTGAATATGAAACTTGGTTAGTTAAGAACATTCACCGACATTAAAAATCTCTCCTTTGATTGAGGAATATGCAACCAATATAAACTGGAAATTGGTTTGAAGTCAACCTTTAGAATAAATGAGTGGACTTGAATAAGAATGGGTTTTAAAATAACAATAGTAAATTAATCCAATAAAAGCGATTTATTTTAATAAACATACGTATAAAGGAGGATGCTCTTCTTGCCGAAGTATTTACTGCGTTTGCTCTGTTTTACCCTGATCCTCGGAGCCCTTCCGGTCATTGTTATTGGTTCGGTCTCGTATACGATTGCATCACGTGACATTGAACAGAAAGTGCGTGAGAGCAATCTTCAGATATTACATCAGACCCAAATGAGGGTAGAACAAGTTCTGCGTAGCCTGCAATTATCCTCCATCCAGTATGTTAATTCGCCCCTGGTACTACAAGCGATGAAGAAACCACTAGACAGCAGCGAGTTTCAGGAGATTCGTGATCTAACCTCCGGTTTTAACAACTTGCAAGCGGTTACGAACATTGACCAAGCCTATCTGGTTAATCTGGATGAAGATTGGGTCGTTTCGATGCGTTCTTTTGGAAAATTGGATGATTTCAGCATTCGAGATCGAATTGGCTCCTACCTAAGTTATACCAACAGCCTGTTCTGGGTCACTCAGAATGCTAGTTCAGCCAAAGAAAGTGTACCTGTGTCAGCAGGTATGGGTGAACTAACAACCGAACAGGCACCTGCTCTTATATCATCGGATAATGTGGTCAGTATGGTATTCAAAATCCCGATGATACCAACCAATGTGAAACCAAAGGGATTTCTTGTAATTGATATCGCCGATACGGAACTGAGTACATACTTGAGCCGAAATACGAATTCTGGAGATATGTACGTTCTGGATCGGGAGCAGAAGTATTTTCTGAACGATATGCAGCAAGGCGGGAAATATGACGGGCTGAATAAGGAAATTCAGGAAATGGTGCAAACGACGGGCCAGCCAGAGGGTTTCTTCAGTGCGGAGGTGGAAGGTAATCAAGTGGCGGTTAGCTATAGGCAATCTCCGCTCAATGGCTGGTTATACGTGTCCGTTGTATCTCTTGGACAGATCACGGCCCAGTCACAGAAAATTGCACTGGTTACCGGTATCGCTACACTGGTCATGTTATGTGTAACGGGATTGTTCGCCATATACGGCAGTCGGCGGATGTACTCACCAATCTCCAGACTGCTGCAATTTACGAAGGGTTTGGATTCCCCAGTTGCCCCGTCAGGACGCCGTCAAGATGAATTTATCTATATTGAGGAGCAATTGTCAACCTTGTTCAGTTCGGAGAAAACGATGCGTGAGCAGATGAAGGGGCAGCATGTGCACCTCCAGGAGTTTTTTATGACCAAACTGCTGACAGGTAAAATTTCGGAAGAGGATTTCAGATATCAGGGAGAATTGTACGATTTCCCGACAGGGTGGGCGAGTCTTGGTGTACTCATGCTCCAGATTGATACCTTGGAAGGGACACGATATGAGGAACAGGATCGCGATCTGCTGCTGTTTGCTGTCAATAATATGGTAGGTGAGCTCCTCCCTTCGGCAGTTCGGTTCACCCCAGTCATGCTGGATGATGCTCAGGTCACCGTTCTTGCCTCCGAACTCACGGATGAGGTGCAGCTGAAGGAATGGATGCATACCCAGGCAGACTGGATTCGTGAACGTGTCGTAACTTATCTTAATCTGCCCGTAAGTATCGGCATCAGTCGTTACTACTCTTGTATTGGCGATACGCCAAGAGCGGTTCAGGAGAGCCGAGAGGCTCTGCAAGGCCGGGTCAGTCTGGGCAGCCGTATTATTTTGCATTACGAGGATATACAGCCACGTGGTCAGATGGAAGCCGCGTTGTATACCCAGTTACGTATGATCGAGGATCAGCTTGCGTCTGCGCTCAAGCAAGGAGATGAGGAGAAGACGGACGCCTACTTTAAGCAATATTTGGGACTGCTTGCAGACAAAAAGCTTCATTTCAGTGAATACCCCGTCATTATGGTTCAGTTATTGTCTCGTGTATATCAGCTTGTGCAGGAGCAGGGCGGGGATGTAGCCGAAGTACTGGGTGAAAAAGCATCCATGTCACATTTGCTGAAGTTGTCCACATTGGACGAAATGACCAATTGGTTCCGCAAGCGGCTGTTCCTGCCCGTCATCCGTTTCTGGCGAGAGCAGGAAGAATCCCAATACATGAATATTGCGAGACGTATGATTCGTTTGATCGAGGAACGTTATGATCGTGAATTGTCGCTGGAAGCCTGTGCAGCAGAGCTTAATTTCCATCCTGTCTACCTAAGTCGGGTATTCAAGAAGGAAGCTGGAGTCAATTTTACGGAATATCTCGCAGAGTACCGTATGGAAAAAGCAAAGACATGGCTGCAAACAACAAATCTTAAAATATCGGAGATTGCCGAGAAATTAAACTATACCAATCCAACCGCATTTATCCGTACGTTTCGCAAAATCACAGGAACAACCCCCGGCAAGTACCGGGAGCAGCAGCGATAAAACAAACCTGCTCTGCCCGCCATGGCAGGCAGGCTTTTTTATGTTTGGATGAAGGAAGAAGACCACTTTTCTCCATGAAGTTAAGACAGGAATATAGAGGTTGAAAGCAGTTCATTGCGCCTTTGAACTCTGTGATATAAATGAGCTAAACCCTTGCTACATAAGGAAAAACAAAAGGCTAAAACGAGACGATAGCCAGTCATTCGTTTATCCTCCACAATGAAGACATGAATTCAGGAAGTGATATTTTGTAATCGTTTCCAATGTGGGGAGGAAGACAATATGAAAGCCGAAACGGCGGCTCGAACACGGCCCGCTACCCGCAGTGACAAAAACCTGCTGTGGAGGGACATTATCAAAAACCGGTGGCTGTATATCATGTTAATACCGGGTGTGCTTTACTTTGTTATTTTCAAATACATACCCATGTATGGCATCACGATGGCTTTTCAGGATTACACGCCTTACAAGGGCATCTTGGGAAGTGACTGGGTAGGGTTCAAACATTTCCAGCGTTTCTTCGGAGAACCGCAGTTCTGGACATTATTTCGAAATACGTTTTTACTTGCCATTTATAACATCGTGTTCTTTTTCCCACTGCCGATTGTACTGGCACTCATGATGAATGAAGTTCGCCGTGAACGCTTCAAACGATTTGTACAAACTCTTGTTTATGTTCCACACTTTGTTTCCTGGGTTGTTGTTGTCGGTGTGTTCTACATGCTGTTCACAACCGAGGGTGGTGCGATTAATGAATTGCTCTATAACCTGACGGGCCAAAAAGTGGCGTTCCTGCTTGAACCCGGATGGTTCCGAACGATGATTGTTGGACAATCCATCTGGAAAGAAGTTGGTTGGGGCACAATTATCTTCCTGGCGGCGCTCTCCGGTGTGGATACACAGCTCTATGAAGCTGCACGGATTGATGGTGCCAATCGGTGGCGCCAAACCTGGCACATTACGTTGCCGGCCATTCGCAGTACCATCGTCATTTTGCTCATTCTGCGTCTGGGCAATTTCCTGGATACAGGTTTTGAACAGATCTTCCTGATGCTAACTCCGACAAACCGGGATGTGGGCGAGGTATTTGATACCTACGTGTACACGAAGGGTCTTACCCAGGCACAGTACAGTTATAGTGCTGCTGTCGGGTTGTTCAAATCGGTTGTCGGGCTGGCGCTTGTTCTTGGTGCCAATACGCTGGCCAAAAAATTCGGGGAGGAAGGCGTCTACTAACCCTCGGGAGTAGACGTTCTTCACCAGACAGGAGTGAACATTAAAATGCAACAGGATAAAACGTGGGGCAACCGGATCTTTGATTTTCTCAATCACGGCTTGCTGCTGTTGATTGGAATTGTGACGGTCATCCCGTTCATTTATATTTTGGCTGTCTCGTTTACCAGTCCGCATGAAGTGGCTAAGGGAGGATTCATTCTTTTTCCAAAAGAGTTCTCTCTGGCTGCGTACCGTTACATTTTCTCTACAGATACCTTGATTCGCAGTCTGGGTGTATCGGTCTATATTACCGTGATCGGTACCTTCATTAACCTGCTGTTTACATCACTTATGGCGTATCCGCTCTCCAGAAGATATTTGCGTGGACGCCAGCCCATTTTGCTGGGTGTATTGTTCACAATGCTCTTCAGTGGCGGAATGATTCCAACATACTTTGTTGTGAAATCTTTGCATCTGACGGATACGTTATGGTCGCTGATGTTACCTACTGCCATTAGTGCATTCAACTTGATCGTACTCAAAAACTTCTTCCAGGCCATTCCCGACGAACTGGAGGATGCAGCCAAAATTGATGGATGTAACGATGTCAGCGTATTGTTCCGGATTGTACTGCCGTTGTCCATGCCAGCCATGGCGACATTTTCACTCTTTTACGCGGTGGCCCACTGGAACAGTTTCTTCAGCGCTGTTATCTATATCAATGATAGTGAGAAGTGGCCTGTCCAAGTCTGGCTACGTGAGATTGTCATTCTGGCACAGAGCCGAATCGGAGACACAAGTATAGAAGAGACCGAGATCCAGCCGCTTACCATTCGTATGGCCGTTATCGTGTTCTCCACGATCCCGATTATGCTGGTATATCCATTCCTGCAAAAGCACTTTGCAAAAGGAGTGATGCTGGGTTCGGTGAAAGGTTGAGTCGTCGCATGGTTCGAAGTCAGTTCAGTATGACTGCGTAAAAAAAGGGAGGTTTTCATGTTATGAAAGCAACAAAAAAGAAAGCCGTAGCTGTCTTGAGCACACTGGCACTGGTGACAGGTTTGCTGGCAGGATGCGGATCAGACGAGGGTCAGGCTGCCGAGGGCGGCGTACAAAATGTGTCCATAGCCATTGCACAGGTGGGTGATGTGCCAAGCAAAGGCAATGAAGTTCAGCAAAAGATTGAAGCGTATACCAATACCAAACTGGATATCCAGTGGATTCCGGCTTCGGCCTACAATGACAAAATCAACGTGATGATCGCTTCAAGCGATATGCCAAAAATTGTGAAGGTGCAATATAACCCTACGGTGACCAGCGCGATGCGTAATGACGTGTTCTGGGAAGTGGGGCCTTTACTGAAAGACTACAAAAATCTGTCGGCACAGAACGAGCGTTTTTTTGACAACATCAAGGTAGAGGGTAAAATCTACGGGGTTCCTGTATTCTCCGATATTGCGCGGGCTACAGTGATCTATCGCAAGGACTGGTTCGAGAAGCTGAATCTCAAGGTGCCAGCCACACCGGATGAATGGTATGAAACGATCAAAACACTGGCAACCTCCGATCCGGATGGAGATGGTCAGGATAATACGTTTGGACTGATGCTTTTCAAAAAATATAATGAGGATCAATATTCCTTCACGACGCGCCTTGGCGTAAGTTTTGGTGCACCTAACAAGTGGAAGGTCGAAGATGATGGCAGCTTCACGCCGGAATTCATGACACCGGAATATATGCAGGTGCTGGATCTGCTGAAACGTTTGTACGATGAGAAACTGCTGAACCAGGATTTTGCTGTATTCGACTCTACGGAAGCGGAGAAAAAGTATGATTCCGGTGTTGTGGGGATCCGTGTTGGTGTTGCTCAGAACGGAAAAAGTCAGCAAGAACGTCTGTCCAAAAACAATCCGGATGGTGTGGTAGACATCGCTGGTTTGCTTGGAGCGAACGGAGATCGTGTTGCAGGACAGACAGGTAACTCCGGGATTCTGGCATTCCCTAAATCAACGGTGAAATCGGAAGAAGAACTCAAAAACCTGCTCTCCTTCTTGGATAAACTGATGGACCCTGAGATGGCGACCCTGTTGATGCGTGGTATGGAAGACAAACATTACACCAAAGTGGGCGAAGATCAGGTGGAGATGAGTGACTTCGATGCATTCCAGCGTGAAGTGAAGCCTTACCGTGATAATCTTCCTTATGTCGAAGGGTATAACGTACCGAAATTGAAGGATACCGAACTTGGTGAAAAAGGTACGGCGCTTGCTAAGGAACTGGCGGAGCACGCTGTGCCAAACCCTGCGCTGACGTTATATTCTCCAACGTATGGTGACCGTGGGGCAGACCTGGATCAGGTGATTGCCGATGCGCAAACCAAATACATTATGGGCAAGATCGATCAAAGTGGCTGGGAAAAGGAAATCGAGAATTGGGGCAATGCGGGTGGAAACAAGATTCGTGAGGAATATGCCGAAGATTATAAAAAACAGGCTCAATAAAGAGCCGGAAGCGGAGGCTTGATCATGAAGGAAACACTGCAACTCACATCGGTGCGCATGGCACAGCAATTCATGGAAAGTTATCGCAACCATGAGCTGTATTCCACTTGGCATTATGAGAACGGCTGCTTACTGAAAGCGCTGGAGGAGCTGTATACGCACACGGGGGAGCAAAAATATTTTGACTATATCCGTGAGCTGATGGATCATTTTGTTCAGGAAGATGGCTCCATTCGCTCCTATACGATCGAGGAATATAATCTGGATCAGATCAATCAGGGGAAATCACTATTTCTGTTGCACGAGAAAACGGGAGAAGAGAAGTATCGCAAAGCTGCGGAGTTGCTTATGACTCAGCTTAAGGGACAGCCACATACGAGTGAAGGCGGGTTCTGGCACAAAAAGATTTACCCTTTCCAGATGTGGCTGGATGGATTGTATATGGCTACTCCGTATCTGACCCAGTATGGGGCAGTGACGGAGGAAGAGAAGTGGTTTGACAAGGCGGCTCTGCAGCTCTTGCTGGTGGAGCAACGTACACGTGATCCGCGTAGTGGTCTCTTGTACCATGCCTGGGACGAGAGCAAAGAGCAGCGCTGGAGTTCGGGTGAGACGGGATGTTCACCACATGTCTGGAGTCGGGCGATGGGCTGGTATGTGATGGCGGTTGTGGATACCTTGGATTATCTGCCGGTAGATCATCCGCAACGCGGGCAGATTGTGGGTATCTTCGAACGGGTAGCAAACGCACTTGTTCATGTGCAGGATCAACAGACCGGACTATGGCCACATTTGTTGGATCAACCGGGACGTGAGCGGAACTATCTGGAGGCTTCCGGGACCTCAATGTTTGTCTATGCATTGGCCAAAGGTGTACGTAAAGGATATCTGAGTGGCAAGTTCAAAGCGGTTGCGGAAAAAGGGTATCAGGGTCTGCTACAGCATCTGCTGCAAACGGACCGTGAAGGCGTACTGTCTTTGACGCAGTGTAACGGCGGAGCCGGTCTTGGAGGAAGCCCGTATCGTGACGGGTCCTATGAGTATTATGTGACCGAGTCCATTCGGATCAATGATCCAAAGTCGGTCGCTCCGTTCATTTTGGCGGGAGTGGAGATTGAACTGGCGTAATGCTGGTTCTTCTTTTTAGAACACTTATGATAGCGCATACATGGTTGGTTTGAGTAAAGTGAGGCAAGATTGCTGAACAATTTGGCTATCAAAAAGGAGAGATGGTTCATGAGTCCAAAAGGTCCAATGTCCCGTTTAGGCGGAATCGTTGTAATTGGTGCAATGTCCGCTGGATTGCTTGCAGGTTGCGGGGGAGAAAAAGCACCTGCTGCAGGGGAAGGTAAACTTCCCATTTCCATCTCTTTAATGCAGGTAGGAGATATACCGGCCAAGGAGAACGGGATTGAAAAGAAGATTGAGGAATATACAAATACGGATGTCAATGTACAGTGGATTCCGCAGTCTGCTTTTGATGATAAGGTGAATGTTATGGTTGCTTCAGGCGAGATGCCGACCATTATGCGTGTGAATTATGTACCGACCACATTTAATGCCGCCAAAACGGGACTGTTCTGGGAACTGGGGCCTTACTTGAAGGATTATAAGAACCTGTCTGCCCAATCAGAAGCTTATTTTAACAATATCAAAATTGAAGGCAAGGTCTACGGTATTCCGAACTTCCGGGATATTGGACGGACTGCGATCGTATATCGCAAGGACTGGTTTGATACATTAAAGCTGGATATACCCAAAACGCTGGATGACTGGTATGAAGTGATGCGCTCTATTCGTAAGGATGACCCTGACGGGAATGGTAAGGAAGATACGTACGGTGCACTGCTTTTCAAAAAGTATAATGAGGGTGTCTCGTCCCCACTGACGCGGATTGCTGTAAGTATTGGGGGCGTCAACAAATGGGGTGTGGATGATGACGGGAAACTGACCCCGGAGTTCTTGACCACCGAATATGTGGATACAATGAAGCTCTTCAAGCGACTGTTCAGCGAGGGACTGATTAATAGTGATTTCCCTGCCTTGGACCCTTCTGATGCGGACAAAAAAATGGATTCCGGCTTAGTTGGCATGAAGCTTAACGGTGTGGCCCAGAACGGAAAATCCTCTCAGCAGCGGCTTACACCTAACGCTCCGGACGGAGAGATTGATGTGGCTCCATTCCAGGGAACCGATGGTATTCGCATCGCCGGCGAGCCAGGAAACTACGGAATGCTGGTCATCCCGAAGGCATCCGTAACGGATGAGGAGCAATTGAAGCAGGTGCTCACGTTCCTGGATCAGTTGATGGATGAGGAATTGAGCGCTTTGCAGCTCCGTGGATTGCTCGATGTGCACTACACCAAGACTGCTGATGGGAAAACCGAACTTAAGGATTTTGACGCTTATCAGCGTGAAGTGAAGCCATACCGTGATAATTTGTTAAGTATTGAAGGTTATAATGTACCTGAACTGGTCGATGTTCCAATTGGTATGAAAGGTACAAAGATGGCGCGTGAGAATGAGCAGTATGCCATTGCCAATCCGGCACTCACCTTGTCTTCGGCGATCTATACCGAGCGTGGTCAGGAGTTGGATCAGATGATCTGGGATGCGCAGACCAAGTACATTATGGGTAAAATCGATGATGCAGGTTGGGAGCAGGAAATTGCAAGCTGGAGAAAAGCCGGTGGTGATCAATTGATCACGGAATTGGAAGCATCCTACAAAGAATTGAGCGGAAAATAAAGCTGGGTGAAATAAAAAAAGGTTGATCAAATGGAATGATATGGTTTATTCTATGAGTGAGTTCATTTTTCAATATCATAAGAAAGACCACACCCTTAAAGCATAAGGCTATGAATCTGTGGATTCATGGCCTTTTTTTGTGTTTTAGGCGAATGAAGTGGGTCTATGTAAGGAGGGGCGCACGCCTTGAAGTGATGGGGATGGACGAAAAATGATACCAATAGCCTAGGTCGACATGGTAGAATATTGATTATTATGTCAAATTTAGGTTTTGGTTATGAAGAGAATTGACTAGGTTGACCAAGTTAAGCATCCCCATACTAAGGTACATAGGAGCGTGAGTAGATTGAATAAACGAATTGAAGGTCACGAGAAGAAGAAAAAACGGAACGGTTGGATCGTCGGGTTGTTAACGACGGCTGTATTGGCAGGAACACTATTGCCCGTTGGCCCCGTACATTTGACGTCAACAGCGACTGCTGCATCGGGAACAAGTGACACTGCCCTTAGCAAGTTCAAGGATATCAAGGGCCACTGGGCTCAAGCAACGATTGCCAAAGCGTATGAAAAAAACCTGATCTCTGGTTACCAGGATGGAACGTTTCGTCCTAATGGCAAAATCACGCGTGGGGAATATGCGACCATACTTGCCCGTGCGACTGGACTGGAGAAGGTAGAGGGACAGAATCCCTTTGCTGATCTCAAGGGACATTGGTCTGAAGCGGCGGTTAGCCAACTTGTCGGACAAGGATTCATTAACACTGATGATTATGCCAAAGGGTTCAATCCAAATGCGGAGCTGACACGTTACGAGATGATGAAGTGGATTGCCAATGGACTGATCAAGTCCGGGAGCAGCTTCCAGGATGCTTTTAACGATACAAAAAACACGCTGCTTCCCACACCGGAAGTGAACCGTGGCACCATTCGTGCTGAGCAGATTCCGTATCTTGCCCTTGTTCGTGGCACAGGCATTGTCGGTGGATTCCAGGATGGCACATTAAAACCCGCGGATTCCACCACTCGTGCAGAAGTATCGGCCATTTTGCTGCGTTATATGGATGTGGAGGGCACGGATGCCGGGAAGTACAGTGATCTGAATGAGCTGAGAGAGGTAGGCACGACGGGTACGAATTTAACGACAGTATCAAATTACAAATATATTAAAGGTAACTTCGGAGATATAGTTAACACAGAGTACACGTTGAAAAATAATGTGGGGGTCGTAAGGTACCATAGATTTATCGTAGTGGATACCCGAGGGGCTAAGCCCAAGGGACTGTACGCCACGTTATTTGTAGATCAAAATAACTTGACTAGGGCACAAAAGGGGCGCTTCTCTACCTACGCTGAGATAACGTTTACTTCAAAACTTGATAAGTCAAATCTTTTAACTATTGCTAGAGCGAATGATAATATAGCTATTCCAATTCAACGATTATTTAACGTGAGCTATTTGAAAGAAAAAGGGTATATTACTTTACCAGACGATTCAAACGCAATGTTGAGGCAAGGGGTATCTGCCAAATTTTGGTCATCACATACTCTGGATCCTGTAAAGGGAGGATATATGTTGAAGAATGATGCTGGTAAAGAAGTTCAAATCTATCAATAGAACTTTTGGTGGTGTTTAAATTTAATATTAAACGTTATCTACTAGGTGGTTTTAAAAGTTTATATAGAATCTTAGTAATTATATTTATGATATTACCAGTCTATTACTGCACTTTTGATACTCTTAAAGCTAATGCCGTAGAAGAACAATATGGTTCCAAATCCATGAAAGGGCCAGCAGTAACAGTTGATGCAAACCCAACTCAAGGAACACCGGGAGTTTACTGGTATCAACTTGATTCAGGAGAATTTAGGGCAGAATATCAAGGCACACACAAAGATGTGGATAACGGAGGAACTGATTATGATGCATACCCTGTAAAAACAGAAATTCCTGATAATGTTGATATGAGTAGATGGCCGCCACTAAGTTGGAAGCCATATAGAGGTATAGGAATTGAGAAGGAAATGGTAACTGATATTAAGTTAAAGAACGATCCTGATGGTGTGAAATATCAGCAGGTAAATAGTTATGAAGGAATAGGTAGTCCAAGAGTTACAAGTGAAAAAAATGCGGATCTTAGAACATATACTGGCAAAGGGTTTGAGTTCTTTGAAAGGGAACCTTATGGGACTAGGCCAGGCAATAAACCCAAATATAAGATGGTATACCACACCCCTGTTAGCATCTTCTGGGAAGGTAAGATTCACGAAGAAAAAGAAATCGATGTAACCCCAGATTCAACCCTTACCATAGGGAAAACACAACAGATGGAAGCAAAGGTGAAGACAAAGGGCTATGGTGCGACAGCCTTTGGTGAGGGCATCGACGTATCCCGCAGGGAAGCAGAGCTCAAATGGTTTTCTTCTGACGAGACGATTGCGAGTATAGAGTTGAAAACAGGGATGTTAACGGCCGAAAGTCCGGGCACGGTCACTGTGCGTGCAATCTGGAACAATGGTACATACCTTATCTCGGATACAGCCACCATAACCGTTACGTCTGAGCCAGGACTCGTGGTGAATTTGCCGAATGCTTGTAAAGCCAATACCACACCACTACAGGCGGAAGCAGTTCTAACCAAACCGGATCGCTCTGTTCATAAACTGACAGCTCATCCTAAATTGACGTGGCAAAGCTCGAATCCGGCTGTGGCAACGATTGGCGCTGATGGAAAAATCACGACAAAAGGGATCGTGGGTAGCACTACCATCAAAGCTCATTTTCTTGATTCTACTCAGCAACTGGATGAACAAGGGACTCAGGTGCTTGAGGTGAAGGACTGCACGGATAATGGAGAGGGTGGTAATGATGGCGATCCGGGGGGTGACCCTGCGAACACTTGCCCCGTGACCATCAGCCCACCGAGTAGAGGCACGGTTATTGAAGCATCGGTTATGGACCCGTCTGTTCGAGGTGTGTTGAAGGCAGACGATCGGGGATCTGAGAAGTTTGATGTTACCCGTGGTATTCCGACTTCGGAAGATCTCTATGCCAATGTTTTAGCCAAGGAATATCTGTTTCAGCACCGTTGGGTTAACATGACAGGAACGGTGACTTACACCGTTAAAGTGAAAAGGGTTTATCATAAAACCTGGACGATCCCAGGAAGAGCCTCTAGTGGTGAGGGTGATCCAGGGATACCTCCTCAGCCCAGAGAACGTGATGTGCCCGGGGATAAAACCATGCAAGTAACAAGGACATATAGCTATTGGCAGATCGATAACCTGGAGGTATACAAGTTAAATGAGGCCAAGGTATCTAACTATGCGCTAGGCGGTTATGGTGACACCGTGACCCTTATGCCCAATGCATATACACCACCGACTTTGCAATCGGCTATGGATACTGCGGTTACCAATCATGTGAAACCTGCGCCATGTCGAGAAATTGATCTTGGCATCAAAGGGGTTCCTGGTGGTTCGGATGAACCGCCTACGCCAGATGAGACATCATTGTTTCAATCCAAAGCTGAAGCGGAGGTTAGAGAGAACACCGTTAATAACGACAAGGTAACCTTTAATGGAGCGACAATTATGGATTCTGCCCCGGTGGAAAAAACAGCTCCAAGACCTGGGACGATCCCCCAGCCTGGCATGATCGGAGACGATGTTCTGTACCAGAACCGTCTGACAATCAAAAACACATTGATGAACAAAGCTAACCAGCCAACCACGGGTGAGATAACGTATGGACTGCTCCCTGGTAATGTTAACGGAGGTCAGGATCAGAAGTTCCCCATTCTGGACATCAACTCGGTGACAGTACATACTCCAGTTGTGAACTATGCCTGGGTGTCAGATGATCAGCCGCATAACCAGAAGACCACGCCTGATCCGACAAGAGCTGCACTTATTTTAGAGCGTCCGTTTATTGTACGCATCCCAACTTCAGGGCAGCATCTGGATGTAGCGAGTTACCCTGGTTATGGAAACCATGATTATGCGAAATATTTCCGGATCAAACAGGTTCGTTTCCCATTTGATGTCTATAACGGTGCCAGAAGTCAGTTTATTCCGGCCATGACATGGGTGGATATTCCGGTAAATCAGTTGGACACTCCTTTTTATCTTCCTGTATGGGTAGATGAAGGGAATTACCAGATCGAGTTTCGAAATATCGCCGAAAATGCACCTGCAAACTACACAGAACAACAGGATGCCAATACGAATCTGACTCATCATGTCGCAGCAGATACCGTTGCTGTAGACGTTATCGGACGATTATATGATTTTCACATCACCGATATTTCAGACTACAACTGGGAGAATGTGTTCCGTAAGCGGATAGGCAGCCCCGAACCAACGGGTGTAAGCTACTGGACCGGAGGAAACAGTATAGACGGAGATCCCCGAGGTAATTTGGCTCCCTATGTCCTGCCTATTCGTCCCGGCAGTCATCCGATACAGGGTTTCCGAAATGCTGCAGTGAAGACGGGTTACCATTTCAAGTTTGATCTGAAAACCAAGGGTAATATGTTTGGGAAACAGGATGGTATCCGAATCACGCCGACGTTCTCTTTTGTGAGTAAAGATGGCACCACCCGGCAAGAAGTGGATTTATACTACCATCGAGGACAGGAACGACTCATTCGTATCGGATCGGCACAAGATTTAGAAAAACGCTTTGTTGTCCTGAACTCACGGTTGCGGAATGTCCCCGGTACGGAGTTAGGTGATACAGCGCGTTATCAGTATACCTATGAACTGTCGGCGGAGGAACGCAATCAGGGTACAATGGCGGAACATATGGTTCGTTTCGTGGATCAGACCTCTCATCATAAAACGTGGGTAGGTCGTTATGACTGGATGATTCTTCCTTCACAGATCCGTACACTCATTGGCCCAAAAGCAGATATTCCCTCCAGTGTTAATGTGGATCGGGCGAATGCAGCGATTCAGCGCTGGTATGGGGAATATAGCTTGCCAGCAGATGTATATGCTGTACCCAAAGGAACCGATCTCGAGTCGCTTTCCAGACAAAACCAGTTGGATGAGAAGGCAATGGTATTTCTGAGGGACGGTTACATTGTGGTTAACTTCAATATCGAAACATTGCGCAGTGGCAATACGAGTGCACCGCATCTGCAATATATTCATGCACCGTTGATGAATCAATGGCAAATGGAAGGTTTTGATAACAGCCCGGTAGATGGTCAGGGAAAAAGCTGGCCGATGCAAGATGGGGACGTGGTTTTGTACCACGCCGATCAATCCAGCAGGAATGATTTCCAATCCCAGGTACCGCATTAGGGAGATATCGTTTTACCCATAAAGAAGGCAGGCGTCATGTGAATCTACATGACGTTTGTCTTCTTTTGTGTAATTCGGATTATGGTTGGGCAGCAGAACGGGTATAAAGGGTAAGGAGCACTCGTACCATCCATGTTCATCAATTTTCTCAACGAGAGGGGAACAACACATATGATTGAAGAGGATAAGCAGGAACTATTGATTTCAGAAGATACATACAAAGGAAGAGATTTAGGTGTCACATTAGAAGCACAAACCTGTCACTTCAAAGTCTGGTCACCGGTAGCTGTTCAGATGGAACTACTTCTGTACCCACCTTTGACAGGGGGGAGCCCGGAGGAAGAGCCCAATCAACGGAAACAGCAGGCGCTACCTATGCAAAAGAAAGAACAAGGCATCTGGGTTCTGGAACTGGAGGGTGATTTAAGTAGCTACCGTTACATGTACAAGCCTACTTTCGAAGATGGACATTCAACTACTACTGTAGATCCCTACGCACAAGCAGTGACCATGAATGGAGAAATGGGTGTAATTGTGAGACTGGAGCAGACACATCCGAAGGGATGGAGTGAGGATATTCGCCCGGAATTGACCAGTTCTGTAGATGCAGTCCTGTACGAACTGCATGTACGTGATTTTTCCATTCACCCATCATCTGGTATAACGAATAAAGGCAAATACATGGCTTTTACCGAGACGGGTCTGCGTGATTCGGAGGGCAACACACTGGGGATCGATCATTTGGTTGAACTCGGGATTACCCATGTGCATCTGCTCCCAGTATTTGATTTTGCGACGGTGGATGAATCCAGGGTGGATGGTGATACGTCTGATGCCTCCAACTATAACTGGGGATATGATCCGCTCCATTACAATGTACCGGAAGGTTCCTATGCATCACGTGCAGATGATCCGGAGACACGAATTCGTGAGTTCAAATCCATGGTGCTTGCCCTTCATAACAAGGGGTTAGGTGTCATTATGGATGTGGTATATAATCATACGTTTGATACGGCAGGCAGCTCTTTTGAAAAACTTGTACCAGGGTACTACTATCGTCAAAACGCCGATGGGACCTACAGCAATGGTTCAGGTACGGGCAATGAGGTGGCTACTGAACGCACCATGGTTCGCAAGTTTATCATCGACTCGGTCCGTTACTGGGCAGAGGAGTACCATGTGGACGGTTTTCGATTTGACCTGATGGGTCTGATCGACACAACTACGATGAAACAGCTTGCAGCGGAGTTGCACGCCGAAGTATCCCCATCCATATTGTTATATGGTGAACCATGGGGCGCACTGGATTCGCCTCTTGGAGATGATATGACCCTAAAAGGAACGCAGCGCGGAGCTGGTTTTGCTGTGTTTAACGATAATTTTCGAGGAGTGATCAAGGGAGACAGCGATGGCATGGGTACGGGATTTGCGACGGGCGCGGACGGGAAAGAAGATGAATTGTGGACTGGGGTCCGGGGAGCCATTCAGGATTTTACGGATGGTCCATCCGAGACGATTAACTATGTAACAGTGCATGATAATCTCAACCTGTGGGACAAAGTTGCACGTACACAAGGAATCCACGATACCTTGAATTTCCTCACCTATGACGAGGATGGAAGTATTCGTGGATGCCAGAGTGTGGAAGAGGCCGTAGAGAAGGCTAAGCCTTACCTGCAGATCGATCCAGAACACATTCTGGAGAATGAGACCGTTAGGCGTTGTCTGCTTGCCAATGGTATCGTTTTAACCTCCCAGGGTATTCCCCTGATCGCGGCCGGAGATGAGTTGCTTCGCAGCAAATATGGGGACGCCAACAGCCACCAGAGTGGAGACGTAGTCAATGCCATACATTGGGAGCAAAAGCAGCTGTTCAAGCCGGTATTTGATTATTATCGTGGGCTGATCCGTCTTCGGCGAGAACATCCAGCCTTTCGGCTTCGTACACGGGAAGAGATCGAGAAGCATGTTCGTTTAATCGAAAAAGGTAATGGGCTGTTAGCGTATGAACTGAACGGTACAGCAGCCAGCGATTCATGGGAACGTATTGTTGTCATCTATAACGCGGCAAAAGAAAACCGTGACATATCTGTCCCCACAGGGACATGGAATGTGATTGTAGAAAAAGGACAAGCAGGCGTTGATACGATACGCACCATACAGGATGGAAAGGTAAATGTGAATGCGATATCCCTAACGGTGATGTATTCGAATTCCTAATGAACGCAATGCTTGCCAAGAATTGAAGGGTACCAACAAAGCATTAGTAAAATCGCTAACAAGGCCACGTTCTAGATATCCAATCAAATCTAATCAAATAAATTGAGATAAAACAAATCCCCCTTTCCCGTAAGAAAGGGGGATTTGTTGATGCGTCAGAAACCAATGCCTTGGTCGCAGGGCTATACATCGTCATGTCTGGAGCTTTTTTATACTGTGCACCTTTTGGTGCATTTTAATCTCAACCAAATGACATCCTGCAATTTATTCTCGTATATTCCAAACTTTTTTTGTCGGGACAGGTACAAATGCTGTCAATCTATGGCGCTTGTTTTCATATCCTATATTTTGAAAGCGATTGCTAATTGAATACGCAAATTGGACCGATATGATGAGTACAGACAACCCCGGGTTGACAAACAACGTCCCACTCCGTAACATCGGGACAACACGAAATCAATGGATATAAAGGCGGTGGGAACGATGCCGGAATGGACTTCTTTTTGTTACGATGGCAACGATCTTGGCTTAACATATACTCGTGCTGCAAGTACTTTTAAATTGTGGGCACCTACGGCACAACAGGTTTATATATTGGTTTTTGACGATGAAGGGCATTACAACGATAGTGGTAAAGTACAAGATCATGAAAATGGGCAGGAACATTTCATGACACGTGATGCGGACGGAATATGGAGTCTGAAGCTCAGCGGCGATTGGGCAGGATATTATTATATGTACCGAATTATTCATGATAATCAGCAGATTGAAGTGGCTGTTGATCCTTATGCCAGAGCGGTAACGGCTAATGGGCAACGAACGGCTATTATAGATCCGGAGACCACCAATCCGGTCGATTGGGACCTGGATGTCAAACCTGCTTTTCTGCGTCCTGTTGATGCCGTGTTATATGAGTTGCATGTCCGTGATTTCTCCTCAGACCCACATGCAGATATTCCGTATAAGGGAAAATATCTGGCATTCACGGCATCCGGTCTGACGGATAGAGCAGGCAATAGTATTGGCGTAGACCATCTTGCCGAACTGGGAGTTACTCATGTACATCTTCTGCCTGTGGCGGATTATCAGACGGTGAATGAACTTGCTACGGCAGAAGTGGGTTCAAATGTCAGAGCACCATACAACTGGGGGTATGATCCCCAGCATTATAACGTTCCCGAAGGTTCGTATGCTACCGACCCTCATGATCCTGCAGTTCGAATTCGGGAGCTCAAATCACTCGTTCAATCGCTGCACAGACAAGGCATTCGCGTTGTACTTGATGTTGTCTATAATCACACGTATAGCGTGGAAGAGGGTCCTTTTGAACGGATTGTACCAGGCTATTATTACCGTTATCGGGAGGATGGCACCCTCAGTAATGGTTCTGGTGTAGGCAATGAATTGGCGACAGAACGTCCAATGGTGCGAAAATATATTCTGGATTCTCTCCGATATTGGGCAGAAGAATATCATGTGGACGGATTTCGATTTGACCTCATGGCCCTGATTGATACGGAAACGATGAATGAATTGACACGCGAATTGAAGGAACAGATCGATCCGGCGTTTCTGATCTATGGGGAACCCTGGATGGGTGGAGATTCACCTTTGGACCGCAAAACATTAAAAGGAACCCAGCGAGGTCAGGGGTTTGCTGTATTTAATGATCATTTTCGCAGTGCAATCAAGGGTGATAGTGATGGCAGTGGCAGAGGGTTTGTCACGGGTGCCGGAGGACAGGAATATGAGCTTATTAGGGGATTAGCGGGAGCATTGGATGATTTCACATCTTCACCTGTGGAAGTTGTCAATTATGTAACTGCTCATGACAATCTCAATCTGTGGGATAAAATTGCGACAACAATGAACCTTAGACATGAATTAGGATTTCCCGTATGGAAGGACGGACAGCCCGTGGGTGGAGGGAGTGCTGAGTCCGCGGTAAAAGCAGCAGATCCTTATCGGTATGTGGATGCAGATGATGTTTTGAATCATGAGATGGTTCGTCGCTCGTTACTGTCCTCCGGCATTCTGCTTACTTCTCAGGGAATTCCGTTTCTGCATTCAGGGGATGAGATGCTCAGATCCAAAGCCGGTGATCATAACAGTTATCGGAGCGGGGATGCGGTGAACGCCATCACATGGGCCAACAAATCACGGTTCAGACCAGTGTTTGATTACTATCGTGGTCTTATTCATTTGCGGAGAACACATCCCGCTTTTCGTATGATCGATGCTGAACAGGTACGAAATCACCTTCGTGTTATTCGTGCGGATGGCAATGTAGTTGCCTTTATACTTCAGAATGGTGCGAATCAGGACACCTGGAATCAGATTATGGTCATCTATAACGGAACGGAACATGAGCAGCATGTCGACCTGGGGGAAGGGGACTGGCATGTTGTGGTCAATGATCATCAGGCAGGCACAGACGTGATCGAGACTGTTCGTGGTACTGTTCAGGTAGAACGATGGTCTTTAATGGTACTGTATGACACAGAGCATGCTGGAGGCGCTGAACCATCAACAGTGGAGATTAGTTTTCCTCGCCAGGTATATAGTCCGAAGGAGACCACTCAACTACGAGCGATCGTACGGGACAGTATTGGCAATGTGGTGGAAAAAGCTCCAGTTACCTGGACTTCTTCTGATCCGGATATTATTCAGATCCAGCCTGATGGAACAATCCATGCACTGGAACGAGGGGAAGCTTCGATTACAGTCCACTGTGGGGACATAACGGCAAGCTGTATGTTACAAGTGGATTATCGTCATGCTGAACGAATTGAAATTGTGGGTGAACCTGTCATGTACATGACTCGAATCAGTCGCTTCCGTGCCTTGGTTCTGGATCAATTTGGTCAGCCGCTTCAGGATTCCAATATACGCTGGAGCTCTTCTCATCCAGAACTTGCAGCGGTGAGTGCAGCAGGGATCGTACGTGCGATGACACCTGGAGTAACCCATATTATTGCTGAGGCTGGAGGAATTCGGGCAACGCTTGGCGTAACGATTCATAAACAGATTTCGCGAACCGTCACGCTTCGATACGAACGGGAAGACCAGCATTATGAAGGTTGGGATGTCTGGGTATGGGGCACAGGTATGGAGGACGGAGCCGTACGGCTGGAACAAGTCGGAAATGCCGCCGAAGCCCGCTTCCGCGTTGCTCCGGGTCTGCATCACCTGGGATTGATCATTCGATTGAACGAATGGGAAGCTAAAGATACGTGCGGAGACCGTTACGTGGACATTGTACCTGAAGACGGGGATGTACACATTATTGTCCGTAGCGGATCAGACGAGATGCAGATCATTCGTGAAAGCGAAAAAACAGAGGATCGTAATAGCGCATAGTTTCTTTATTTATAACTTTGAATGTAGTTCGTCAAAACCTTGTTAAATCAGCAGTTGGAAGAGATTCCGACTGCTTTTTTGGTCTGATTATAAGCCGCATAACTCGCCAAAAAATAATTAATTGTCCTGTTTCGTGTTTGAGATCCTCTATCATTGGGGTAAATATAGATATGGCCCACGATTCGGCCAAAGGAAAAAAGACCATCATGGTCTATGAGATAAGCCTCAGTGCTTTCCAACAAATATAATGTAGTGATCCCTTGAAGGAGGATGTTCAATCATGAAATCCAACGGAAAAATGGCTCAACTTACAGCAACGCCAAGAACGGAAAAGAAAGGTGCAGCACTGCGCCTGTTAAGACAAGGCGGACGAGTTCCCGCAGTCGTTTACGGCCCGGGACTTGAAGGTGCTTCAATACATGTAGATGAAAAAGAAATGCTGAAAGTGGCACGCACAGGCCGCTCCGAAATGTTCAATCTGAATGTTGAGGGCGGTAAAACGCTTCCGGTGCTGATCAAGGATCAGCAAGAGCGTAACGGACGTTTGCTGCACGTAGACTTTTTGCAAATTTCCAAGAACAAGCCGATCAGCGTAAGTGTATCGATCGACTTCCAAGGTACAGCGGCCGGCTCGAAAGCTGGCGGTGTATTCCAGACACAGGAGACACAGCTGGAAGTAGAAGGTTTGCCTGCGGATCTGCCAACGTCCATTGAAGTTGATGTGAGCGGATTGGACATTGGTGATCGCTTGACTGCTGCAGATATCAAACTCGATAAAGGTTTGACACTCGTAACATCACCTGAATCCATCATCGCTTCCGTCATGCCGCCACAAGCGGCTGAGGAAGAGCCAACGGCCTCTGCTGAGGAAGCTGAACCGGCAACTGAAGAAAAAGCTACAGAAGAATAAGCCAAGCTACGGGATCTTGCCAGATCTCATGCTTAACCAAAGCCCAGTCCTAATGACTGGGCTTTTTTTATTTTCCGAGCAAGAGAGTTCAATAGGCACATCGTTCGCATGAAAAATGAGAATGTACTACAATACATGTTAAAGGGTTAGAAAGTAGGTTTAATTCAATGTTTGATCCAACGGTGTATGACAATCTGAAAGTCGGGTTTGAGAATTATCTCTATGATATGGATAACCTGGACGAACGTATTCGGATTACGGGGCGTAAAGATCGGCTGGAGATGGCAGTGATGTCCAGAGAGTTCACATTACAATTCTGTCTCAGGGATCGTCCGGAAGTAACAGGAGAAGTTGTATTAAGCAGTTCCCTTGAGGAGCTTGCAGCGGAGATCCTGGAGACGCCTGGTGCGAATCCGGGTTGCCGCTTGGAACTACGGTTTAGTATGGTTGTGAAGGAGCCTGAGAAGCAGTGCCCAGCCATTCGTTCGATATTACAGAAGAGCTGGCCTGAGCAGAGGATGTGCCAGAGCATCAAGTATATCTTTGATGAACAGCCAATCATGTATAACGTCACGGCTCACGTTTATTTTGACCGCAGTGTGAATGAAGACCAGATGGGGGACATTGCTGAACTCTGTGAGCATATGGCAAATGTGATGAATCAATTATTACAGTTGCATAACCAGTAATTCCGAGAAAAGCCTTGTCTCTTTGTGGAGATCAGGGCTTTTTTTGTATTATTTTTAGAAAATTGTATAGGCTTTCAGGCTTAGGTTTAAGGTCTTTTGGGTTAATGTTTTACGCAAGCGAGTAAGAGAATGTATATTAAAAGGGGGTAAGAGTGCAATTGGACTATACAAAAATGGTGAAATTGCGAAAATAATATTGGGACTAAAGATTTAGTTCTGTACTAAAGGAACTAGTTTTCCTTGCCGATAAAATATCGAAGGGGAGAAACTACATGACAGAGAAATTAATTCGTCTGCTGCGTATACTTCAGGCTATACAAGCAAATCCTGGAATTTCGGCCAAGGAGTTGGCGCTGAAATGCGGTACGACTGTACGCACGATTTATCGTGATCTCCGGATTTTGGATAGGGTCGCCCCGATTATGAATGAAGGATACGGCAAGGGTTACCGATTTATTGGTGAGTTTGCGATGTATCCATTAGATTTTACTGAACAGGAAGCGATGGTCTTCTCCATGCTGCCGTCCGTAGTTGATACCTCCAAGTTACCTGCTGAGTTTGATTCAGCGTTTGACAAGGTCATGTCGGCTCATACCAAATTAAAATCAAGAAACAGTGACATTGTAGAGAATATTGCGGGAATTATTCGGATGGGCACGCCAGCTTATCGCGAGGAAGGAAAAGACCCTAATTTGCTGATTCCCATTATCGAAGCTATTCTAAGCCAGCAAACCATTCGTACTCAATATCATACGCTGACAAGAAATGAGATCACAGTCCGGGATATCGATCCCTATTATCTCATTCCACGTGATCAACGTTTTTATTTGATTGGATACTGCCATTTGCTGCAGAAAGTTCGATTGTTTCGGATCAGCCGTTTTTTGGATGTGACACGAACAAATGCCGGTTTCGACAAGGGTGATTTCAACATAACGCAGTATATGAAGAACACATGGTCTATTGACCGTGGCGACGAAAATATCCATTTCAAGGTAAGATTCTCTGAGAAAGTGGCCCCCTACATAAAAGAAGAAGAAATGTTTGTTCGCCCGCGAATGACGAATATGTCCGATGGGGGATTGTTATTTGAAGTGACACTGAATAGCAGCAGAGAATTTTTGAAATGGTTGTATCAATTTGGGCCCGAGGCAGAGGTACTTGAACCTCGTGAGTTTCGTAGAGAGATACGCAGGCAACTTGTCGAGTGGTTGGAACATTATGAAACCGATGTATCTTTGTAAAAATTTTAATCATGGAGAAATACAGGAAAAAGGAGCAGGTAATATGAGCACCAAATTATTCGCAGCTATGTATGGAATGGATCACTACCATGGAGTACAGGCTTTACATGTGGGGGATACCGTGTATCTCGTCAAAGATCCAGATAATCGTTTGGATTATCAAGCAATTAAGGTTGTTATTCCCCCGATTGGAGCCGTAGGTTATATCGTTAATGATCCGCTGGTCGTACCTCATGGATGTTGGGCCGGGACGGCATTCTACGATGTATTTCATCAACTAACGTGTGCCAAAGTACGATTCATGATGAGAGATATGGTGATTATGGAGTTAATCGAGATGAGTCACATTCCTGTTCCACAGATGGATTCTTTGATTAAGGGATGGCAATTTCGTGAAAAAGCTTGATCATCCTAACAAAAGAAGGCTCATTTACGGATGAGCCTGGTATAGGTCGCTTCCAGATGCATGGCTGTTCTTGCCCAACTGAAATATGCCCTTGCGCTGTCTCGGCCAGTCTTCCCTAACATCTCGGCAAAAGTGGGATTGCTTGCAAGTTTGTACAGGTAAGAGGCGAACCGTTGGGGACGCTTATAAGCAGTGACAAGGTATCCATTGATACCTGATTCAATAATCTCACGAATACCTCCGTTATCCGAAGCAATGACGGGTAATCCTGAAGCCATCGCCTCAACATTAACCAGGCCAAAAGCTTCGTGTTCTTGAGACGGACAGACCAGACAATCGACTGCCCGATACAACTGATCGATATGCTCATGGTTTATCTGACCACGGAAGGAAACATGGACTTTTTGTTTTTGGGCAAGTTCGCGAAGTTTACGCATGTAATACGGAGGTCCTTTGCCTGCAACAACCAGTTGAACAGGTACCTGTTGCTGAAGGAGGGCAGTCGCACGAATTAATACGTCTACACCTTTTCCAGGGATCAGCCTGCCGACATACAGAATAGAGAATGGTTTAGTTACTCCAAATTGTGTACGCAGATGAATCTGTTCTTCGCTGGATTCAACAGGTCTGAAGCGGCTTAGATCTGCACCCAATGGAACAACACTCATTCGGTGTTTTACCAACGGAAATCTGCGGCCTAACCTTTGTCGCAGGGAATGACTGTTGACGGCAATCCAATCAGCTTTTTTCATTAATGTGAGTTTGGAAGGCCCGGGCTGAGCAAATGTTAATGAGTGAAGATAAAGTACAACGGGAGTGCGTGGAAAGGCTCGTTTGATGGTAGCCATACTTCGTGGCCTGTTATCCACTTGAATTACATCATAGGGTTGTTGGGATAACAAACGTATGACTGCTTTGGTGTACATGACAGGACTCGACGCAGGGACACGTTGAATGGTGATACCGTCGATCTGTTCTGTGGCGGCGAGACCTTGCATTTGACGACTTATAATGGTTACCTGATGGCGATGGGCTAGTTCACGAGCGATGCCCAGGATACAGATTTCCACGGAACCATTACCGGGTAAAGGCAATTTCTCGGGTGCAACCATAGCTATTTTCATGATCCGGCTCCTCCTTGTCCGACATCTGTAACAATCTTCGTCATATATCTTATGAGAAGTTAAAGCATTTGGCTCCTGCGAAATGGTAGGTGAACCACCCATATAAGCGTCAGGAATATTCTGCTGCATGGAATGAAGCGAGAAATTCAGCTTTTGTGATATACTGTACGGAAACAATTGAATTCGTTACATGTATAAAAGCAGGAGGAAAATAATGTTACATTCTACGCTGGGGCGCTTCCGGCTGATGTTGTGGTTGCAGGGCATTTCGTACGTGTTGTTACTGTTTGTTGCTTTTCCGTTGAGAGATGCCGGGGTTATGCCGCAGGCTGTCACATGGTTTGGGAATCTGTACGGTTTTTTGTTTTTAATGTATTTGTTATTTATGGTGACTATGTACACCTCACAGAAATGGCGTCTGCGCCGTCCAATTGCTCTGTTCTTTGTTTCTTTCATTCCACTGGGGAATATGATCTATGATGTTGTCGTATTCCGTAAGCTGTATCGTCAACTAAATAAAGCTTGACTTTATTTAACGTTATGAAATATGATGAGTACAGGTTAAACAACCCGTTCCAACTAAAACTACATATTCCTGTTAAAGGGGAGTAGCTTTTACAGTAAAGTCGTCAATTCGGGATCATATCCCCGGCTTTATTGGCAGCAATTTTGTTGTTAGCGAGACCTTTACCAAGTTTTCATGCTCGGTAAAGGTCTCTTTTTGTGGATATAAAAGGACCTTACCAGTGATGGTAAAGGTCCTTTTTTTTGTACATCATAAGAATATTAAGGAGGAGTCAATGTTGGATGTTTCATTATTATTAGAATATGGGTGGGTGCTTGCTGTCTTAGTGGTCCTTGAAGGATTACTCGCAGCAGATAATGCATTGGTACTCGCAATCATGGTTAAACACTTGCCTGAAGATAAGCGCAAAAAAGCGTTGTTCTACGGTCTGATGGGTGCATTTGTTTTCCGTTTAGGTTCGTTGTTCCTGATTTCTTTCCTCGTCGATGTATGGCAAGTACAAGCGATCGGTGCCCTGTATCTCCTGTATATTTCGATTAACCATATCGTTAAAAAGATACTGGGTAGTCGCAATAAGACAGATGAAGCAGCTGATTCAACGCCGAAGAAACCGAAAAAACAATCCGGTTTCTGGATGACCGTTTTCAAGGTCGAAGTAGCGGATATAGCATTTGCAGTTGATTCCATTCTGGCTGCTGTTGCTTTGGCTGTGGCGTTGCCACCAAGTGGATTGCCTCCAATTGGCGGACTCGACGGTGGACAGTTTATCGTTATCTTCCTCGGTGGATTCATCGGGCTTGTGATCATGCGTTTCGCAGCCTCATACTTTGTAAAATTGCTTCATTCCCGTCCAGGACTTGAAGTTGCAGCCTTTGTCATCGTAGGTTGGGTAGGGGTTAAGCTGGCCGTTATTACACTTGCACACCCTTCATTGGGTGTTCTGGATGAGCATTTCCCGGAAAATAAAATTTGGAAATTCGGATTCTATATTGTACTGATCACCATTGCGGTATGTGGTTGGTTCCTGTCTTCCAAAGTTCCTGAAAAAGAAGACGAAAATCCGGTTGAAGAGTTGGAAAAACAAGCAGGACTGTAATAATCATGTTACGCTAACAACATCATTATTATTTGGGAAACAGGAGATTGTCCTAGGACAATCTCCTGTTTTTGTTTACATATGCAATCTACACCATGGACCAATTTCCAAGAAAAGGGTTGACACATGAATTCTAGTCCCCTTAATATAAGACTAACATTAACGAAGGGAGGCCGAGAGACATGATGCTTGGTTATGATTTGATTCAAACAGGGCGCAACGTAGACACAATAGCATATCCGGCTCATCGTTTCATTGGCCTCATACGGTCGACATAGGGGATAGGCATATCGTTTAGCAGGTTTTATAATCGATATGCGTTCTTCGCTTATATTATAGCGATGGATGACAGACACACAGCATGTTTATGCTGTTCTGTTCTCCGTTATTGTCATTCAGTAGAAGTCATGGGCGACTAGCCTATGGCTTTTTTTAGTTTTATTTTACAGATGAATCAGCAAACCGAATTTGCTGAACGTACAGGAAGGAATAATACACTTTTATGAATACAGAATTTAATTTATTTACCAATCCAAACGAATTAACAGGTGCCTACCGGCATGAAGTGAAATTGCCTGCAGGTGATCTAACCGTATATGCGGCGCAACAACTCTTCTCCTCGCTCGATTACAAGGTATTCGAGATGGCAAACAATAATTTGCAGATTCCGGGAATCTCTTATATGAGTTACACGCCAGACGTACACGTCGGTGTAGGTACGTGCATTGGAACGACAGCCGTGTGGCATGCACAGAGCGGATACGTTTCTCCCTCCATCGTGGGCAGTGACATCGGCTGTGGCATGAGAGTGCATATGACAAACTTGCACAAGGACGAATTGAAAGACATCAAGCTTCGCCGCAAACTCGTCAAGGCCATTGAGAAGGTGTTGCCGATGGAGGCGAACCAGCGAGGTCATTACTCGGATATCAGACTGGAGCATATTGTTCGTAAAGGACTGCATGGTTTACCCAAAAAGTATATTCCGGACAGCTATACACCGAAAAAATCAACCGCGATGACACATGTGGAAAGTAGCAAGTTCAGTTACGATGAGGATGTGTTAAACCACGTTCCTGATATGACATGGCATCGTTCGCATCGTCAGCTTGGAACACTGGGTGGGGGGAATCATTTTGCCGAGATCCAGGCGATTGAGATCGCTGAAGAGAATCGTGAAATCGCCGAAGCTTGGGGATTGTATGATGGACAGGTCGTGGTCATGATTCATTCCGGCTCTCGTGCATGGGGTGGTTATGTAAGTCAGACGAGTTCGTCAGCGATTGCCAAAGTCATGCAGCGGCTTAACCTGGGTACATCCGATCCCAGACTGGTATTTGCTCCACTGGAGCATGCGGAAGGTCGTCATTATGTGAACATGATGTATTCTGCATTGAATTACGCTGTTGTCAATCGTCATCTGATTGCGTATGCTATTCGCGAAGCATTCCGGGATGTGTTTGGCTCCAAATGTGAATTTCGTACGTTATACGATCTGATGCACAACTATGCCTGGGAGGAATCTCACGCAGACCAAGGTTCTGTTTTTGTGCATCGCAAAGGTGCGACACGTGCGTTGCCGGCAGGTCACCCGGACAATCCAAAGCCTTATCTGTCAACTGGACATCCGGCACTTATTCCGGGGTCTATGGGAACTGCTTCATACATCATGGTAGGTCAGCCGCAGGGTGCTGATAATTATTATTCAATATGTCACGGTGCGGGTCGGATCCGTTCACGGACGGCAACAAAACGATTGATTAGCGTGGAAGATTTTGCTACGGCACTGGGTGTGGGTACAGAAGATGAGATCGTGGTAAATCAACGCTCACTTGAATCCATTATTGATGAATCACCTCAGGCTTATAAAAATGTAGATGAAATTATAGACAGTGTTACCGGCGCAGGCCTGGCTCAAGTTGTAGCCAAATGCAAACCGCTTGTAGCGGTAAAGGGAGCGAAATAATGACAATAAACGAAAAACAAACAGATCCAACCCAGGCGATCTATACCTATGACGAACAACATGATACTCGAATTCGAGTGGAAGGGTACGCCATCTATTCAAGGCTGATTCGTGGAATCAGTGAGGCGCTCCATCAGCGCTATGGGGTTGAGTACAAGCTCTATGCCAGTTCTGACCCGAACAATGAATACTGGGAGTTACTCCGGGAAGATCTGCAAAATGGCAGTGACGAAGTGGAACTGGTAGCCCGCATATTCGAGGATCTGGAACTTCAGACGTTGCATTACGACGATGATGGAGATGTACCCACTTATGGTGTGCATTACTCCATTCGCAATAACGTATTTGCTTATCCGAAATGGGGCGTAGCACTTGTGCGGGTTCCGTTTTTTCGAGAGAACGGGATCTACAGTGAAGACTTTGTCTTTGCCATCGGTGATGAGGAGATGAAGCAATTTCTGGGAAGTGTCCGGGAACGGGAACGTCAGCAAAATATGAAAAAAGTAACGGTCTACACCGATGCCCGGAATGGCAGCGATCGTCATGTCGAATCCATCACACGCTCCGTAGGAAGAGAGGATGTTGTTCTCTCGGCGCAGATCAAGCAGGATATTTTCCGCTCGCTGGATCAGTTCTTCGAAGCGGATCGTTCTTTTTACAGAGATTATGATATCCCGTACAAACGTGGCATTTTATTGTATGGGCATCCGGGGAATGGTAAGACCACGTTGGTGAAATCCATTGCGGGAAGTATCCCGGGCCCGGCTGCGTATTGGCAGATTACGGAGTATACCAACAGTGAATCGGTGCGTGAAGTGTTCGAGGCTGCCAAGCGGTTGGCACCGATGGTACTGATCATTGAGGACATCGATTCGATGCCGGATGAAGTCCGTTCCTTTTTCCTGAATACATTGGATGGAGCTACGTCAAAAGAAGGAATTTTCCTGATTGGGACAACGAATTATCCGGAGAAAATAGATCCTGGCCTCATGAACCGTGCTGGGCGGTTTGACCGAGCTTACGAAATTCCGCTGCCAGATGAAGCGCTGCGCCTGCAATACTTGCGCCAACGAGGCTTCACCGTATTTGCGGGTGAAGAAGGCGCAGTAGAAGCAGCTCGTCTGACCGATACGTTCTCTCTTGCGCAGCTGGGTGAGTTATATGTCAGTGCTGCGCTGGAATGGCATCAGAATGGACAGACAGACATTGTGAAAGTCATTCAGTCGATGCGTGGCGAGCTGGACAAGAGCCATAAACATACTTGGCTGGCACAGCCAGGTAAGGGCCGTGCAGGCTTTTATTGATCAGACCTAACCCATCAATCTTATAATATGACGCAATTTTATAAATAATCCTACCTCAATTGGTGATACTAACCTTGTCTGCTCTAACATACAATGACTTTCGGGAGGTACATAACGCAGCCCTGAGCTGGTGAGATGCCGGAAAGTAACGCGATCTGTTTCCATACCTGACTAAGGCTTGTTTTGCAGAGAAAGATGCATGGGGACAAAAGGTAATATGCAAAAATTTTTATGCCAATTGTTTAAATGCTTCTGTAGCGGTTAATAGTAGACAGACAACAACAAAAACTTTAATTAGAGGTGAATGATATGGGTTGGTTATGGTCATTAATTATCGGTGGTATCATTGGATGGTTGGCAGGTTTGATCGTTGGTCGTGACATTCCAGGTGGTGTTATTGGTAACATCATTGCTGGTTTTATCGGTGGATGGTTAGGTGGAGTAATCTTGGGCGATATGGGTCCTGAGATGGGCGGATTCTACATTGTACCTGCATTGATCGGTGCGATCGTTCTTGTAGCCATCGTAAGCTTGATCTTCCGTTCGATGGGACGTAGTCGCGGGTAACTTAATCAAGATAATTTCTTGAATTAGTTGTCAGCCAAATGCATTACCAATGAAGAGGTTGATTGAGAGCCATAACCATGGCTTTCAATCAACCTCTTGTTGTTTTAAAATATAAGAATGTATGCGTAACTTAGCATCAGTATTCTATAGCTAGTTTCGATAAGAGGGGATGAACGGAATGGAAAAAGCTACATTCGCCGGCGGATGTTTCTGGTGTATGGTTACACCGTTTGAAGAACAACCGGGCATTCATGGCATTATATCAGGTTATGCTGGCGGTCACGTCGAGAATCCAACATATGAGCAGGTCAAAACCGGGGAGACCGGTCATGTCGAAGTGGTTGAGATTACATTTGATCCAGATGTATTCCCTTATGAACGACTGCTGGAGCTGTACTGGCCGCAGATTGATCCGACGGATGACGGAGGTCAGTTCCAGGATCGGGGGACACAGTATCGTACGGCGATCTTTGTGCATAATGAACGTCAACGTGAGCTTGCAGAACAGTCCAAACAGGAACTGGCAGCCAGCGGACGATTCACTCAACCGATTGTTACGGAAATTCGGGATGCAGCTATATTCTATCCGGCTGAAGACTATCATCAGGATTACCACAAGAAAAACGAAAAACATTATAAGGAAGACCGTGCGTTATCCGGACGGGACGAATTTATAGACGAGAATTGGAAATAGGATGATATTCTAATTTGCCAATGTAATAAGCCGGGAGAGCTCCTTATGGAACTCTCCCGGCTTATTATTAGATCGAGTATTTATTTTGCAGAATTGGACTTCAGTACATATTTGGACAATGTCTCATCGTTCAAGGAATAGATGACATCATCCACATAGGTTGAAACACCTTCTAATGAAGGAACCGAGGCACTGGTCGTGTAGATATGCACGTCTTCCAGCGTCTGTGGATCAAGAATGTATCCTGTTTTGGCAAAATCAAGCTGATACTGACCATCCTGTGTCTGGTCAACACGCATAAGTGCAGGCTGTGCGTCTTTGAATGTACGCTCAGTCACTTTGCCTTTCATCGTGTACAGTTCCAGCTTCTGCCCTGTAAAGACTGTATAACCGTTGCCAGCCGTCTGAATGTAGGCATCACCAGCAATGGCACGTCCCCAAGCAAGCTTACCATCGGTGCCAAAGCCCATCAGTCGGTTACCGGTGTTCTCAAAATTGGCGCGCATAATGATGGAACCATCGTCGAGAATGGCCAGCGATTCACCGCCTCCATCTCCTAATGTATTTGCATTGGCAGGGAATTGATAGAAGGACAGACGATTCAACGTACGATCATAGATCTCTACTTTGGGATTAGCAGCTTGCTGCCAGAAGTTGCCTACCTTGGTTTGTTTACTGGCATCCACTACAATTCGACCATGGTCAGCCTTAAGCACGTTACCGTTGATGGTCTTTTCAGTAATCAGCTTGCCCTTTTTGTCATATAACGAGATGGCGGAGCGAACCGAACCATTTGATTGCACGCCCTGACTTGAAGCAACCATCAGCGTATCGTTATCCAATAGGGATATGCTTGCAGGTGAATTCACCGTTTTGACCCAGTTGGTTTTACCGGATGTATTGAAGGAGTACAATTTTTTGGTTTTGTCCGAATATTCCATATATACATAAGCTGTACCGTTGCTGGCATATACCGAATCAGAGTAGGTGGTATAAGGACCACTTTTCTCATGGAATATCGTATTCCACTTCAATTGTCCAGTTGTAACATCGAATGCTTGGAGAGAGTCCAGTTGCCAGTCGAGTGTTGTTTTGCTGCTTGTTTTGGTCACGGGCTGGGAGGCATGTACATATACAAGATTTTTGGATGGCACGGCATGAATTCCCTTGATCAGGACATCTTTCTCTGTATTAGCCTCAGATAACATCAGGGAAGATGACGTCCACGCCGGTTTGGGCATGGATTCGGTTGAAGCAGCAGCGTAACCTGTTGTATTCATGGTGAAGAGGAGCATGCCGCTGAGAATGAGGGCAGCCCATGTTTTGGACTTGTGTTTGGTCAATGTATGCAAGTGATAAACCACCTTTCTTCTTCGGTTCAAAATAGAACCGATTGTTGAATTTTACCATTAAAGTCAAGCTCAATTCAACCGAACGCACTGTAACCTTTTATCATTGGTTTGTCGAAATAACTATGTTTGGGGAAGTATAACGGTTACAGGGAATTCATCTTCTTTCGATGAAGGTAGAAGTCTGATATATTTAGTGCGGTGACAAGCCATATCAGCTTAAGACGCTGGATAGAACATAGGAAATGAAACAAGGAGAATAGCTATGAACTGGAGTGATAATGTGACCCTATGGGTCATTGGATGTATCATTATATTGTTGCTGCTGGCCTGGATTATTCGGAGGGTTATCGGGCGCGGGCAGCGGATCAGAAGTGAAGCGAATCCTCGTAAGATCACAATAAAGGACATCGACAAGATGAAGGATGGTTCGGAATTTGAATTATATCTCTATCATTTATTCGAAGAGCTCGGGTACGATGAGGTGCATAAGACAACAAGCAGCCGGGATTTTGGGGCAGATCTGGTGTTTGTTGATAGACTCGGCAGACGAAGTGTGATACAAGCGAAGCGATATGGTGCGAACCATCCCGTAGGGTTGAGTGCTGTGCAGGAGATATATACATCGATGCGTTATTATGAAGCCGACCGGTCGATTGTATTAACGTCCGCCCGTTACACCGAAGCCTGTCGGACGCTTGCAGCGGTTAATGGAGTGAAGCTGCTGGACAGGGAAGACCTGATGGAATTAATTCTGTTATTCAAAGCCAGAAGAGTGGAAGAAGCATTGGAACTGATCGAAGAAGATGATCATGAACCAATCGAGACGTGGCAGTCTCGGCGAAAGCGGCAATCCCGCTAAGTACTTGGGTGGAAGCCTTTTTAATGATGTACATCTCATTCCAGTAGGAAGCACCTTCACTTGCGTAGCTGCACATGATATATTGAGTGTATATCAACCAAAGGAGTGTGTGATCCATTATGGCACGTACACAAACACAAAAAGCATTACGCAAAGCAGAGCGGTCAGGTCAATGGTGCTCGGAACAGAGCCGAAGAGTTAACGGAGATTATGGTGCGTTATCCCAGCATGTACGGCTCATGCCTACGAAGCAGGAAAAATTGCAAAAGGTCAAACACAAGAAGCAGATCATCCAAGATGGTGGTGCTTCTTTTTATTTTGTCTGTGAGGCGCGGATTGCTGGATAAGTAGGACGATAGAATTTTGTACACTAAATGAAGGGAAGAACCTATACATATGACAACAGCGCTGCACTTGAATAAAAAAATCGTTCGGCGTTTTTTGCTGCAAACGCAAGCTTTACTGGGACGTTGGCCCGCAGTTTCCTTACCTTCGGGACCTGATCAAGTTTTGACTTTGATTCGCTCCCTTGGTTGCGTGCAGATCGATCCTGTGGCTGCTGTAACTGGAAACCAGCATTTGGTGCTGGGGGCTCGTGACCCTGGTTATACTGCTGAAAGCTTAAATACACTGCTGAGTGATCACAAGGTGTTTGAATATTTTGCAAATGCTGCCTGTGTCATTCCAATGGAAGACTATGCTCTCTTTGAACCTGTGCGTGCTCGATTAAGGGAGCGTCTGGCTCCGTCCTTGCAAGGTCTGGAGAAAACAGTGCAGCATGTATTGCAGCGTTTGAAGGAAGAAGGAGCTTTACCTTCAAGAGCTTTTCGTGCTGTTGAAAGGGTAAGTGGTTATTGGGACAGTGTTGATGTGCCAAAGACAAAGGATACCACACTTGCTCTGAATCTACTGTTGGACTCCGCTGTGATTCGTGTGGTGGCGAGGCAGGGGAATGAACGTTATTTTCATATTACCGAATCTGAGTTGCAGCAACAGGGACTTACGATGAAAGATGACATCGATGTGTTGGCCCAGAGACAGGCTCTGCTGGATAAATACATTCATGCGTATCGTGTCGTAGATGCCCGTGATCCCCGTCTGGGTTGGCTGAAATCTACAGCGGCTGAACGACGCGCCGATATTGCTGCACGTGTGTCAGATGGGTGAATGATCCCGCTTAAGGTGGAGGACGTGGCCACGCCTTATTATATTCGTGCTGAAGATGAGGATTTGCTGCTGCACATGGAAAGCGAAGAGCCACACTATGATCCGTCTGGCCCGGTACGTTTCCTGCCGCCGCTGGACAACCTGTTATGGAGAAGAGAACGTATTGTTGATTTATTTGATTTTCATTATAAATGGGAGATTTATACGCCAGAGGTGAAAAGAACCTACGGTTATTATGCCATGCCTATTCTTCACGGTGATCGGTTGATTGGACGTATGGACCCACGACTTGATCGCAAAACGGGAGTACTTACCGTTCGTTTGTTATCAATGGAGGAGACTGCTCCACCTGTGGAGGAATGGATTACTGATTTTCGGGAGGGGCTTCAATTCTTTGCGTCCATGCATGGAGCACGTTCCATTACTATCGAGAAGACGGTACCAAAAGAGTTGAAAAAGCTGCTTAAATCAATTTGATTAGAGGATATACGAAAGAATGTATGGATACGGAAATTGTAATTGTTAAGGGTGGAGGATCTAAAAAGGACAAAAAAGGAGGAGCCAGAGGGCCCCTCCTTCTTCATTTGATTTTAATATCCAAACTTCTTTAGTTCACTAGATGAGGCATTTCAACGTTGGGATCAACATCTGCTTCATAATCCACACCATCGGTTTCAAAACCAAACAGCTGGAAGAATTCGCGACGGTAACCTTCCAGATCGGACAGATCGTAGATGTTCTCTGTGGTCAATTCATTCCAGAGCTTCGCCACTTCTTCCTGAACGTCAGCTCGCATCTCCCAATCGTCAATGCGAATACGGCCTTCGGCATCGGTTGGAACTTCTCCCCCCGTATACAAGCGATCAGCGAACAGACGTTGCAATTGCTCGATGCATCCTTCATGCAAGCCTTTTTCTTTCATGACTTTGTACAATGCTGAGATGTACAGCGGCACGACTGGAATCGCAGAACTGGATTGAGTCACCAACGCCTTGGCTACAGTTAAGTACGCACGTCCACCTTTTGCACTCAAACGATCATTCAGCTTGTGTGCAGTCGCTTCCAGATGATTCTTGGCTTGACCGATGGAACCATCACGATAAATGGCATGCGTAAGTTCAGGACCGATGTAGGAGAAAGCGATCGTTGTTGCATCGTCGGCAAGCACGCCGCCTTGTTGCAGGGCATCCATCCATAGTTCCCAATCATCTCCGCCCATAACAGTTACCGTCTGACGAATTTCCTCTTCGTTTGCCGGTTCAAGGGTAACGGAGCTAATTTCGCCTGTGTGGAAGTTCACCGTTTTGTTCGTGTAGGATTGTCCGATTGGCTTCAGCACAGAGTTAAATACTTCACCCGTGTTCGGATCGGTACGGCGTGCCGATGCTACGCTGTATACGACCAGATCGACTTGACCGAGTTCACTGCGAATCAGTTCAACGGCTTTGTCTCGTGTTTCGTTTGCAAATGCATCACCTGTAACGCTGTACGATTTCAGGCCTGCTTCCTCCGCGGCTTTTTCGAATGCAGCGGAGTTGTACCATCCTGCAGAAGCTGTACGTTTCTCTGTGGAACTGCTTGGACGATAAATGCCGACTGTATTCGCTCCAGCTCCAAAAGCAGAAACTACACGTGACGCCAGACCGTATCCGGTGGAAGCACCGATTACGAGTACATTACGCGGTCCTTTCAGCTTAGGCTGGGATTTTACATAATCAATCTGTTCCTGCACTTGCGCAGCGCAACCTACAGGATGGGAAGTGGTACAAATAAAACCACGTGTTCTTGGTTTAATAATCATTTATTTGCATCCTTTCATATTCAGCTCATGTTTCAGCATTTCGATAAAATGCTCTTACACATACTTTCTTATTGTAAAACAATTACCTCGGAAACGGAAACCGTTTCGTTTGATTTCACTTGAAGGGTGGCGTTATATCTCTAATTTTGCGATGATGTGAATAGAATGTACTCGCTTGTTAGGATAGAAAGGACAGGGATACCATGCTGAAGGAACGCATTGAACTGCTAAGCAAAAGAAAACAGATCTCCCGTAAAGACCTTGTGGAAGGTCTGGTCACGCAGGCCCACTTTGCCAATATCCTGGCGGATCGTTATCCGCTACCTGAGGACTTGGCAGAAGCCATCGCCGGGCGTCTTGGGGTATCTCCTTCCTATATTCTAAAGGTTGCGGATCAGGACGAGGAAACAATTGAACGGGCAGAGGTTATTTTCGAACAAATGTCTGTTCCAGCGTCGGCGATATCCGAAGATACGGTGCATGCACTGGCAGATCGGGATGACACGTTGACCGTAGAGTTGACAACGGCCTTGATGAAGGCGGTCTATTATCAGCAATTAAACGATGCAACGGCTCATGAGTATATACATACGTCCTACCTCAATTTTTACCTGGAGAAATACGGTCGTCCAGACGATATTGATCTGCCACGCCCGTTAGTCAAGGCACTTTTATTCTATAAAATACAATATTATCGCTCCAAAATGGCTTTTGTGGATGTATTAACTCATACAACCAGGCTCAGTGAGCTGGCGCTTCCTGGCAGTGAATTCTGGTTGTCTGTGCAAAATATCAAGATGGAAGCCTACATCCAGGTCAAACAGTATGAAGAGGCAAAACAGGTATTTGAGCTTACGATGCGTCATGTCTATGATCAGCGGATGTTCCACAGGTTGTCCGGGTTATATGTGGCATATAGTGGTTATTGCTTCGCAATGGGGCTGGTTCAGGAGGCACTCTCGGCATTAACCATGGCGGAGGCAAACCTCGTGTATGCTGGCAACCAGGGAGATCTGGTAACGGCGATTGCCAACAATCGTATTGTCATGTTAACAATGACAGGTGAACTGGATCAGGCACAGACAGAGATTGAACGATTTGAATCGCTATTGCAGCAGGAAACGGAAGAAACTCAGCTCGCAATGCAGCCGCTCGTCAGTGTGTATCGATGCGAAGTAGCTCTGGCACGGAAGAACTGGGGCGTGCTCGCGCAGAGTGTAGATCAACTCTTGAAATGTGCAACAACACAGGACCAGCAGATGAGCGTAACCTTTTACCAGAGCCATCTGGCTCTTGCGCATGGAGATCGCGAAGTTTTCATGGAGCGGGCACTTGCGTGTCTGCCTTATTTCGAATCTGCGCAGCATGTCATGCGGCTTGAACCGTTATATGAAGGGATGGCAGTAGTGTCTGAGGATCAGCGGAAATACAAAGAAGCGGCGATGTATTATCGGAAGCTGGTCTATCTGTTACGCAAAAAATAGAGTGAGAATCGGCTTGCAATAGCCTGATTATGGCATGATTTTGTGCATTGCCAAAGCACTTGGCACAAAATATGACCGCCAATCGTGAAATGAAGATCGGATTAGCAGATCTTTTTTTGCGGAATTAGCATCATTCTTTACCAAAGAAACGATTATCCCGTAATTCATTTGCCGGATTTTTCGTTTTTTTTGTATGCCGCCAGAAGGGTATTCAAGGACAAGCCGCGGTGTTTATAATTTAATTATAAATACGTGTTCAAAAAGTCTGGTTTTCAGTACCGAGAAGATGGAATGAAGCTAGAAATGGAGTAGCGGAGCGTAGGAGACCTACGTGAGCAACGGACATTTCGGCTGAATTTCATATTCGATGCTGATGATGCCGCTAGGCATGATTCGTAATCAAAAGTGGACTTTTTGAACAACTTCTATAATTAAAAATAAAACAAATGAGGTGCTTGATATGGGATGGTTCGGTAAAAAGAACAAACAGGAAGATGCGATTGCTAAAGCGGATAAAATGATGAATAAAGGACTCACTGGCATGATGATGAAAGGTTTTGTATCAAAGGAACATCGGGATGCTATCAACCAAAGTCTGGATTCGGCAAAGCAGGCACAGTTGGCGGCAAGTGGTTCTCTGCCTTTAACAGCTACGGCTACGGTGGTGACAATCACCGATACAGGCAAACTGATCAACTTTGATCCGATTGTTGTGCTTGTATTGGATGTGACAGAAACGAATGGCAACCAGTATCAGCGAACATTAGAGACACTGGTGTCCAAAATGCAGATTCCACGAGTAGGTGATCGAGTGGGACTAGGTCAAAATCCAGCAAATCCGTCCGAGTTGATCTACATGGGGCTAATGTCCATCTAGAAGGTACTTGGTTATAGCACAGTGATACTCTATTTGAATAATGCGTATAACAACGAATTATAGATATATTATTCGAGGTGTTGATAGAGATATTAAGAGAAGGATTAAGAGAGGGTGGATCATATGGTGGGATTTCTGAGATTCATTGGCGTATTAACTGTATTCGGGGTGGGGTTCTCCCCATTTCTGGCACAGCAGCTGTGGAATGATCCGTTTATGATTATGCAGGCATGGTGGTATACTCCGGCGATTTTTGCCGGGTTTGCACTGATCTTTGTTCCTGCGATTTTGAGCAATATTTTTGGCATAGGTCGAGTGAAGACAGGTTTACCAGCAGTTGGGGTCATTAAGACTATACAACAGACGGGGACGTATATTAATGAACAGCCGGAGGTTCGATTGGGTCTGACGGTGTCGCGTAAGGGGCGTGAGAAATACGATACCGAGATGAAAGCCGTCATTCCGCTGACCTCCATGGCACAGTTTCAGCCGGGCAGTTTTATTCCGTTAGTGGTCTCCGTAAAGGATGAGCGCAAGGTAGGACTTGATCTGAAGGGGCAATTATCACAGGAGGATATGCAGCAATTGTTGGATGAAAAGATGGTACAGCAAGGGGTATCACCTGAAATGATGGATATTGCAAGAACAGGGGAAAAAGCGATGGCCAAGATCCTTGATGTCACTCCACTTGGAAGTGGAGGCAGTAACAAGATCAAGCTTCAGCTCAAACTCAGCATAACGAAAACGAACGGTGAAACCTTCAATGTGACAACGCAAAAAGAGATTTTGTCATCTGCCCTGCCGCAGGTGCAGCAAGGTCATATCATTAACGTCATCTATTCAAGACAAGACCCAACAAAATTGGTGTTGGCATTGAATGTACAGGAACGACAATTAAGTGACTTATTCTCTTCTTGAGGATGTAGACAAAAGGAGGTCCTACAGATCATGTTTATGACGTGTAGGACCTCCTTTTTCATTTTGGTATGTACGGAGATGCAAGTAACGGACGGTTTTCAAACAATACCAAGGCGCATGCGATAAGAAAAGAGTACTTTTCTGGATTCTCCGTCAAATACACGATTAGCCAGCGCTCTGAACTCGTCAGCAACTGTTAGTAGATCATCCGCTCCCAGCTTCAACGCCGTTTGCAGGCCGCCTTGGCTCAGGGCGAGATTGACATATCGATCGGCTGTGAATGTCTCGTGGTGATGAAATACGATTTCCCGAACATATCGGAACAGCCCGGACTGCTGAATCTGCTGCAAATGCCCATCCTTGCTCCATTTGTGTGCCTGACTATCCTGGGGAGCCAGACTGGCTGCTCGTTGATCTGCTTCCTTATTCAGCTGCAGATAGGCTTGTTCTAACTGCCAGTCTAACATTGGCGGCCAGTCGCAATCGTAGGCTGCAAATATGCCCCCTGTACGAAGTACACGTGCAAACTCGCGTAGTGTGGGTTGCGGCTCCATCCAGTGAAACGATTGCGAGCAGGTCAGCACATCCACGCTGCCATCTGGTAGTCCGAGGTCGTGAGACAAGCCGGACACAAACCGCAGGTTATCCGGCTTCCCGGCAGATTCCCACTTGGATTCTGCTACAGACCTCATGTCATCGCTAGGTTCAAAGCCGATGATACGTTCAGCTTCATTAAGCCAGATCCAGGAGGATAAGCCGGTGCCACAACCAATATCTGCGACCATACGCGGTGTGCTGCCAAGATATGTCGTTAGAATATCCACCACTTCAGTGGGAGCAGCTGGTCGGTTCTGATCGTATAACGTACCAAAACCTTTGAAACGTTCCACATTGTTGCGTCTAATGTCTTGCATGGATAAACCTCCTTCGGGCAGATGGATGACGGAGAGTCAGCTGTGATCAAAAGTTGTATAGGCCTATATTATATCATTCATTGTTGGGAAGTTTGTTCATGACGTTCTGCAAATGTTCAACGGCTTTGATATGACGTCTGAGCAATTCCTGTCCAACATGAACAGGCTCGATTACGGTCAGCTCGGAACCAAACGACAGCAGGAAGGAGTAGAGCCATTCCCCTACATTCAGTTCGAGAGAAACACGGAGCCTGCCATCAGGCTCTTTTTTAATGAGGGTGGGTTCGAAAAAATCATACACTCGGTATGCAATGTTGCTGGAGAACGAGAGTGTAAGAGGAGTCAGGACAGGAGCTGCTTCTGATTCAGGGTCGTTTGATCCGGCAGTAACAGAGTGATCGTGTTTTCTCGCCAGAAAAGTCAACTGGGTGATCCGTTTCATCTTAAATGTCTCGAATTCTTTCCGATCAGGATCATCATGAATGTAGCCTTTGAAGTACCATGTACTGTTTTTGAAAATAAGTTTCTGTGGCTCCACGGTCGGAATGCTCTTCTCACCATCCGAATTAACATAATGAAACGTAATCAGTTGATTCGTTAATATGGCTTGTTTCACCTGATTGAACAGTTCTCTCTCCTGCAGAGGGATGCTGCCCCATGGTGAGAAATTGAATTCGATCCAATCCAGCTTGTGATCAAAAAGGGCGGTTAGCCGTTGTAGCATATGGGCACTGTTAAGATGTGGGATCGCACTGATGCTGTATAGTCCCATCAAAATTTCATTCTGGTCTTCTTCAGACAACAGAGACTTGTCCATGACATAGTTGTCCATAAGATGAATACCGCCATGCTTGCCGGTCGTTGTATAGACGGGAATGCCCGCAGCGCTCAGCCGGTCGATATCGCGGTACACCGTACGTACAGAAATCTCGAACATACGGGCGAGTTCTGGTGCAGTGGCTTTCTTTTTCTCCAATAACAAAAGCAACATTCGAAATAGTCGGTTATTTTCCATGCTCTGATTATACCATGACAACAGGTGTCAGGGTATGGGTGGTACACTGGTGTAAAAGTCTTACCAAGACATTTTGACTCAGATTTATAATTTGTTCTTCATTTATTGGGGAGTAGTGAAGGGGACGATATCGATTCTGAAGAAACGAAGTGTTCGCATTTATCATGGGATTTTTCCATTTAGAAATGGGAATAAAAGAAATCCGAGGATAACAGCGATCAGAAGAACGATTCGTGACCGGAACGGCTACTCGCATAATATCAAGCACTTTATATCGAAATGAGTTAAATATGAAGGAGGAACTGGTCATGACAATGAAAGAAGGATTTTACTGGGGTGGCGCTACGGCTGCCAATCAATTCGAAGGTGGATGGAACCAGGGAGGCAAGGGGCCAAGCACGTCTGACATGATGACAGGAGGAACCCACACGATTCCACGCCGGATTACGCCTGTATTGGAAGAGGGCACGTATTATCCGAGCCATGAAGCGGTTGATTTTTACGGACATTACAAAGAAGATATTGCCATGATGGCAGAGATGGGCTTCAAAATGTTCCGCATGTCCATCAACTGGTCCCGGATCTATCCGAACGGTTATGATCTGGAGCCAAACGAAGAGGGATTGCAGTTCTACGATAATGTTTTTGCCGAGTTGAAAAAGTACAATATTGAGCCGCTCGTAACGATCTCCCATTATGAAACGCCATTCGGTCTGACACAGAAGTATAACGGCTGGGCTTCCCGTGAAGTCATCGACTGTTATATCCGTTATTGTACAACCCTCTTTAATCGATACAAGGATCAGGTCAAATACTGGCTGACGTTCAACGAAATCAACTGTCTGACGATGCCGATGGGTGCATATATGGCTGCAGGTATTCTGTTTGAAGGCAAAGAGACACTGGTCGACGGAGTGGATGATCCACAGACTCGTTTCCAGGCATTACATCACCAATTCGTCGCGAGTGCCAAAGCGGTGAAGCTGGGACATGAGATTAACCCTGATTTCCAGATCGGCTGTATGGTTGCGTTCATGACCACCTATCCAAACACATGTAACCCGGACGACATGTTGCTTGCACAGAAGAAAGACCAAATCTCTAATATGATCTGCGGTGATGTACAGGTTCGTGGCGCGTATCCTGGATTCGCCAAACGTTTCTTCGCCGAAGAAGGTATCCAGATCGAGATGCAACCGGGAGACGAGCAGACCTTGCGTGAAGGCTGCGTAGACTTCTACTCCTTCAGTTATTATATGTCTTTGGTTGAAAGTGCGGATGAGTCCCTTGAGAGAGCAGAAGGTAATCTGCTGGGCGGTATCAAAAATCCATATCTCGAAGCTTCCGACTGGGGTTGGCAGATCGATCCCAAAGGATTGCGTTACACGCTGAATCATCTGTATGATCGTTATCAGATTCCACTGATGGTGGTTGAAAACGGTCTGGGTGCTGTCGATGTGGTAGAGGAAGACGGCTCCATTCAGGATGACTATCGCATTGATTATCTGAAAGGTCACATTGAACAGATGAAAGAAGCGGTAGCTGACGGCGTAGATCTGATTGCCTACACCATGTGGGGATGTATCGACCTGGTTAGTGCATCCACTGGAGAGATGAAGAAGCGTTATGGCTTCATTCATGTCAACAAGGACAACGACGGTAACGGAGACTTGAGCAGAACACCGAAGAAGAGTTTCCACTGGTACAAAAAAGTCATTGAATCCAATGGTGAAGAGTTATAAATTGGCTAAAAAAAACCAGATCCGGCTGTTCCCTTAAATGGGACAAGCGGTCCATGTGGTCCTGAACGAGTTCAGGACTACAATATATGAATATAAAAATACCCGGCGATCCTTCAGTTAAGGAAAGCCGGGTATTTCTTTGTGTAGTTCCATAGCGGGCCGCCTAGGCCAGCCTTCTGCTTTGCAGATGGGACATGCGCTCCAAATGCCGCCGATAAAACCATATGCATGTGGAGAGCCAGCAACCACTCAAGAAGTATCCGCCTACGATATCACTTGGATAATGCACCCCCAAGTAGATACGACTTATACCAATGGTCAGTATAAATACGGCGCTGGCAACAATCATCAGCACACGTCCTGTGACGGTGGGTACATGTTTCCAGATTAGAAAGGCCAGTCCACCGTACAGGCTAAATGCTGCCATGGAATGCCCACTGGGGAAGCTATAGCCGCTCACTTCGATAATCCGGTTAATGGTAGGTCTGGCACGCTGGAATACCAGTTTGAGCAATGCATTTAACAGGGTTGAACCTGCGATCACACAAGCCAGGAAGAGCAGTTCGCGTTTTTGTCGCAGGCAAACGTATAACACAATCATGGCGATGATGGTAATGAAGACCACTGGCATTTCGCTGCCGATCCAGGTGAAAAGGTGCATGAATTGTGTCATACCAGGGGATTCCAACCCCTGAATCCATCCGATTAAGGTATCATCAAATCGATGAATTTGGTTGTCGCTGATGGACAGGGCGATGCTTATAAAAGCGATCATGCATAACGCTGCAACGAGCAGCGGGAAGGAGATATTCTTTTTCCAGTTGTGCATCAAATGTTGAGTTCCTCCGTGATGGTTGATTTCGTATGTTGTGTCCTTGTGTATCTCGGACATAACGATATTTGTATTGTGCTATAATTTTACAATAAATATAGCAGCAATAAAAATATGTAACCTTAACAACGGTTGTTCAAGCAGAGTATGTAGGAGGGGAGCGGTCGGAATGAAACGACGTTTGGTGATGTGCATGTTGATCTTACTGTTGGTTACGTCTGGGTTAGCTCTATTTCCCGGAGAGAAAGTGTATGCTTGCAGTTGTGTCGAGAGTGATGTTCAAGAGAGATTGAAGACAAACACAACTGTATTTACAGGAGAAGTGGTGAAGAAGGGACGTTCTCAACAGTCGAAGCATGATGGCTTATTAAGAGAGTATACCTTTGATGTAGATACTGCATGGAAGGGGGTTAATGCCAAAAAGATGAAAATCCTTGCGAGTGACGGAGGGTCTGAATCCTGTGGCATTCAATTTGAAAAGAATCAGTCCTACCTGATCTATGCTTATCAATATGAAGTGGATCATAAGCTACATACGAATCTGTGCAGTCGCAATGTTCCAATTGAACAAGCTGGAGACGATCTGAAATTGCTGGGTGCAGGAAAGGTTGTAAGTAAAGAAGATTTTGGAGAAACCAATGATGGTGGTGGGCGAAGTGGGCCTCTCTATCTCATCTTATATGGCGGAGTCATTGTATTAGCAGCATTGGCAGTACTGTGGCTCTGGAGACGAAAGAAAAGAATCTGATTGCCCAACGGAAAAAAAGCTAATCCCCGTACAGAACGTTAAGAAACATTGCCGTTCTATACGGGGATTTTCAGGAGTGGCGTCAAAATTGTATCCAATTGGAGTCGAGATTATCGATCCGATGGAACTAGTTCAGCTGCAACATGTATTCATAAGCTGTGACACCAAATACCCGTTTGAAATGTCGATTCAGATGGGTCAGATCGACGAATCCGCAATCGGCAACAGCAGCATAGACGTCCTTCTGCATTTCGATGGATTGACGGGCACGCTCTACTTTGCAGTTTAAGAAGAACTGGTAGGGGGATATGCCTGCTTGTGCTTTGAATTCACGGATAAATTGAAACTTGGACATGCCAAATTCGGAGCTCAGGTTGTCCAGCTTGAGCACATCTTCAGTGCTGCAAAACATGATTTCCTTGGCTTTGCGGACCAGGTTGTCCTGAGGCAACCAGAGCTTGGTGTCCATTTCCTTCTGAGCCAGCAGGTGAACCAGATCAAAGACCCGTTCGCTGCACTCGGCTTCGTTCTGTCTGAGTTGAACGGCATCGTTCAGCATCAGAATGTTACGTGCAAGCTCGGGGTCATAGACGATGGGACTTCCAAAACGCAATTCCTTTTTGCCTATAATCTCCTCTACTAATTCCGGCTTCAAATACAGCATCACATAGTCAATGCCAGCCTTATCATAGGAACTTCCATCATGGGACTGTTCACGGTTAAACAACATGACACCATTTTGGTGAGACGCCTGATATTGTCCGTCCAGGTTGTATTGTTGAATGCCACGCAGGGTTACGCCAACCGCATACTCTTCATGGCAATGTTTTTTGTATGCAAAATCAGTAAAGCTGGCGGATAGTGCCAGCACGTCTTGCGACTTTTTATAGTTAAACCGTTCCATGCAGCACACCTCCCAAGCTTTAGATCAATCCGGATACTATAATGGCTGAGTATAACAAAAAAAGTGCCATGAGAATACTCAGTAATTTTTGGTGGCGATTCAGCAACGTTCTGAAAACCGTGCCAAAAACAACCCAACTGGAATAGGCCAGAAATCCAATGAATGTAATGAGCACCACGAACAGAAACGATGAGAATGAACTTTGATAAAAGGGCAATACATAACTTGGAATGACAGTGAAAGTAAACAAGACCACCTTTGGGTTCACAAATTGCATGATGAAACCGTTCCAGAATCCGGTAACTTGTTTCGGTGCATCCTCGGTGGTACCCATCTTGTAGATCTGGTACGCCAGATACACCATGTACAGGCCGCCGACAATCTGCATCACCTTCAGAATTCCGGGTAATACTCCCGCAAGAAGCTGATTAAGAAAAGCTGAAGCGGTAAGCAGCAGACCAAATGCCAACGTAGCTCCCCAGACATAACGCATTGTTTTTCGTGCGCCAACGATCTGTGTAGAAGAAAGAATTACGATATTGCTGGGGCCGGGGGTAAATGTTACGACGATGCAGTAGATTAAAAAAGATGCAAGATTCATAAGGATGATGCTCTCCTCTGGTTGTAGTTTAGTTTCATGATCATACGTCCAAAGGGAGAAACCATATAGTACATTATTGCAGCGGGTGCATCGTTAGCAACAGGAGCTTGCTTTTAAAAGATACGAGGGAGTTTTCTTTTTGAATGATTGCGTTTACAATTTAAACGAAGTATAAGGTGATCAGACGACTTGAGGAAGTGAACGGAATGAAAAAAATGCTGCTTGTTTACATTTTGCTAATCTCAGCATTTGCGTTGTATGTATTGAGGTTTGAATACACCAGTCAGGTAAACAGTTCTTGGGAGGACCGGGGGCTGCGCGGTGATATCGGAGAGACGTATATCATGATTACATTCCAGTCCGGGCTGGAGTATTGGAAGAGCCCGCTCAAAGGTTTCGAGGATGCCGCGGATGCACTCGGCGTGACCGTAGAATATCGCGGGGCTACCCGGTATGATGCGAAGGAGCAGACCATGGTGATCGAGCAGGCTATCGCTCGTAAACCCGCAGGCATTGCTATATCTGCAATCGATCCTCAATCGTTAGTTCCAGCGATTAACAAGGCAATCGACGCAGATATCCCTGTTGTATTATTTGACGCGGATGCACCCGATAGCCAGGCCTATTCTTTTCTTGGGACAGATAATTACAAGTCGGGTGTAATGGCTGCCGATAAAATGGCTGAACTGCTGGGTCGTGAGGGAGAGGTCGCGGTATTAACCTTGCCTGGGCAACAAAATCATGAAGAGCGCACGAAGGGTTTCCGCGATACGATCAAGGAGAGATACCCTTCCATGCAGATTGTTGAAGTTGCAGACGGACACGGTGATGCGATGGTATCCAGAGACGAAACAATCAGAATGATGAAGGAACATCCCGAGCTGGCGGGAATTTTTGTGACTGAAGCTACCGGAGGGGCAGGAGCGGGGGAAGCTGTTCAAACTGCCGGGGACAGACATCCATTGCAGATTATTTCGTTTGATACAAACAAGACTACATTGGATATGATCAAGAACGGTACGATCTCAGCTACAATTGCACAGGGAACCTGGAATATGGGATATTGGTCACTCCAATATCTGTTCCATCTGCATCACCAATTAACGGTTCCTGCCCCTTCTTCATCCGGTGAAAATGCACCACTTCCCGTGATGGTAGACACAGGGATCTCTGTGGTAACACGCTCAGATGTGGATGATTACTATGCCAAATAACAAGGAAGATTTCAAGATTCCAAGGCCTTGGAGCAGGAGAGCAATTCTCTCCACTTTCAGGAACGGGATTCGGCGTTTACGCTTGCGTAATATGCCCCTTCGCTACCAGCTGATGCTGCTTTTTCTGTTATTCGCCATTGTACCTTCCGTAGGGCTTGGGTTGCTTGTGAACTGGACGGTGGAGCGCGTAGTTGAGCGACAGGTTGAAGGGCATACCATGCAACTGATTGGCAAAGTGAATGAAGCTCTGAACAGCAAAATGGAGAATTTGCAAAACATGACCTACCTGATTGCCTTTGACCCGTATATTGATGCTTTTATGGACGACAAAATGCCACCGAATGATGATGAAGGCATCGTACCAATGAACATGGACACCAATGCCGAAACGGAGCAAAATCGGTTATATGGCATCAAACAAACCTTGCAGGGGTTCACAACATTGTATCCTGAAATCGCCGGGATTGTTCTCGTCAATGCACATGGTGACTATATTAGCAACGAGATGTATCCCCGAGCGGAACAGAGCCTGATCCAGGAAAATTGGTATCAAAAAGCTTCGGCCAATCCGGGCATCTTCATGGTATTGGGTCAGCCGAAAGAGCGTAATCTCACGACACATGTACGGTACAAGAATGATGAGATTGTATCGGTTGCACGTTCCATAACGGATGAAGCGTCAGGACGTGTGCGGGGGGTTATTATGATTGATCTTAAACTAAGGTCGGTCTCTCAGGCTGCCCGTAATGTAACCTTGGGGAAATCCGGTTATGTGATGGTGACGGATGCAGAAGGTCAAAGTGTATACAAGCCGGAGCACCCGCTAATAGAACACATTCCCACAGACTGGTTCCCCTCCGGTGAGAGTGGAACATTTACCGCCGATACAGAAGGTGGAACATTATTATTCATGTATCAGTCGTCTACCTTTACAGGTTGGAGAACAGTAGGGGTATTTCCCACAAGAGACTCGATATCCGAAGTACGCCAAATCCAGTTTTACGTGGTTAGCTTTGTATTTGTGGTGTGTCTGTTTGGCCTGAGCGCCTCTTTATGGTTCTCCCGTTCCATTGCTCAGCCCATTTTCCGGCTCATGTCCTATATGCGCAGGGCGGAGACCGGCAATCTCAGACCAGGCCGCTGGAGCGATCGCGCTGATGAGATTGGCATGCTTGGCAACAGTTATAACCGAATGCTGGCACAGATTCGACAACTGATATCACTAAATGAATTGCGGGAGCGGCAGAAGCGCGACGCTGAAATGCGAAGTTTGCAGGAGCATATCAAACCACACTTTTTGTACAATACCTTGGATACCATTCATTGGATGGCACGCAAAGAGGGTGCAGAAGATGTATCCGGCATGGTTGGTGCGTTATCTCGATTATTTCGCATAGGGCTTAGTAAGGGACAGGATTACATTCCGCTGCATTCCGAGATTGAACATATGACCAGTTATCTGCAAATTCAGCAGACACGATACCGCGATCGTCTTCAGTATACATTGAATATTCCAGAGGAACTGCGGGACCTTTTGGTGTTAAAGCTGCTGCTTCAGCCCCTGATAGAGAATGCAATCTATCATGGAATCAAGGGCAGGCGTGGGCCGGGACACATTCGGGTGGAGGCCAGATTGGAACATAACAGACTGCTGCTGACCATTCATGATAATGGAGCAGGCATGTCCATCGAACGGCTTGCCGAGATGCAGCAGTTGCTCGAAGCTCCGTTGGCAAGTTTGGAAGCGTCTTCGCCTGGGATGACAGGCAAAAGTTATGGAATGTTGAATGTGCAGGCCCGTCTGCGGCTGTCCTTTGGCGATGAATACGGTATTGTGCTGGAGAGCCAGGAAGGTGAAGGAACGAGTGTGACCATCATTCATCCGTTGATGCGAGAGCTCCCACCAACCAAGCAAATCAATAACGAAGAGAGGCAGGAGAGTGAATGGGAAAATTCATGAAATCGGCCGTGACAACTTCCACTGAAACAGATGAGACATCCGCATTAACTACAGTAATGGAGATTATGCCGGATAGCCATGTGGCGAAGAAATACCGCGTGCTCATCGCTGATGATGAACCGATCATTCGTGAGGGGATTCGGGATGCCATTGACTGGGAAACTCTCGGGATGGAGGTTGTTGGTGAAGCGGAAGATGGCGAGGAAGCGCTGGAACGGGCGGCTGATTTGGGTGTGGATATTGTTCTCGTTGATATGAATATGCCATTTCTGAACGGAATCGAACTAATCCGTGCCCTTCAGCAGAAGTGTCCAGGCTGTCGTTACCTGATCATCTCGGGACATGATGAATTTGCATATGCGCAGGAGGCGGTTCGTCTTGGCGTAGAGGATTACATTTTAAAACCTGTGCAAGCAGAACAATTATATGCTGCACTTGAGCGATTGCATCAGCGACTTACTGAAGAGCACCAGAGGACGGCATATGTACAACAGGCAGCTCATCAGATTGAACGTAATATCCCGTTGCTTCGCCAGCGATTTATGCTGGAGTGGCTGGAGGGGCAGGCTGAAGGGAGGAATCTGACGGAGCAGCTTGTGTTTTTGCGGCTGCCCCCCGTCCCACCTGTGCAGATCGGGGTCGTACGCTGGCCTGCCGCTGAAGCTCGTCAGACGATACTGAGAGAGAATGATCGTCAGTTGTTTCTGTTTGCAGTGGAAAATATAATTAGTGAACTGCTGGGGGACGTGCCACATGTCCTGTTTCGGGACGTAAGCGGGTTGATCGGCATGTGTCTGTGGCAGGAAGCCCCTGAAGAAATAGAGTCCCTTCTGGAACAACAGATCAGTTCTTGCCTGAATATTGCCATTCATGCTCATGTGGAGACACATGCAGGGACACTGGAAGAAACGCCGGATACGTACCGTCATTGCCGTGAAAGGGTATTCGGGGAAGTACAGTTGTCGCCTCTGGTTCGCCGGGCAAGACAACTTATTCACGAAGAATATGCCGAGCGGGAACTGACCCTGGAATCGCTTGCTTCCCGTCTACAAGTATCTGCCGTATATCTTAGTCGTGTGCTGAAGAAAGAGCTGAATGATTCCTTTGTCACGCATGTCACGCATGCTCGCATTCGCAAGGCTATACAGTTATTAGATTCAACAACACTGCCGATCCACACCATAGCTGAGCGTGTAGGTTATGATACCCAACATTATTTCAGCACTGCATTTAAGAAAACAATGGGCATTTCACCAGTGCAGTATCGAAAGAACGGGGGGACAGCCTATCATCCTTCTGCGAATTAAATATCGTATTACAGTTATTCACTTAGACATGTGATAAATGAGATGGATGTGTTCTACTTCGTGTGAAGCGAAGTGGAGCATGTCCTTTTTTTTGACTCTGGAATGGTATCTCGTGGATCAAACTTATACTTTAAGCGTTTCCATCAAAAGTTAAATTTTTATAAAAAAGGTTCAAAACGTGCAAAGACCTTGCGGCATCTCGAATGCTACCATTAGTCTCAGATAGGAACAGCAAGCAACAGGATGCACTACATGTATTGTAAGCGTTATCTTATAACTCATTCAGAACCGTATGACGTGAGGAAAGGGGAACTTCATATGAAAAAAGGAGCAATGCTCATCTGGCTTCTGGTGATGACCTTGATGCTCTCGGCCTGCAATCTGGCAGAGAGTGGCCCAGGCAGCAAAGAAAAGGGATATGTCGGTATATCGATGCCAACCAAATCATCAGAACGATGGGTGGGAGACGGGGAGAATATGGTCCGTCTGTTTCAGGAGCAGGGGTACAAAACCGATCTTCAGTATGCTGAGGACGTGGTCGAGAATCAGATTTCACAGATTGAAAACATGATCACCAAAGGTGTGGATGTGATGGTGATTGCGTCCGTGGATGGCAACACATTAACGGATGTAATAAAGAAAGCGCATGACGAAGGGATACAAGTGATCTCGTATGATCGGCTCATTCGCAATACGCCATACTTAACCTATTACGCCACGTTCGACAATTTTAAGGTGGGTGTGCTTCAAGCCTCCTACATCGAACAAAAGCTTGGACTCAAGGATGGAAAAGGACCGTATAACATTGAGCTGTTTGGTGGCTCTCCTGATGATAATAACGCCTATTTCTTCTTCGACGGTGCGATGTCTGTCCTGAAGCCGTACATCGATTCCGGCAAGCTGGTCGTGCGCAGCAAGCAGATGACGATGGCTCAGATTGCGACCTTGCGCTGGGACGGAGCACTGGCCCAGTCACGGATGGATAACCTGCTGAGTGCGTATTACTCGGGTGATAATCTGGATGCAGTATTGTCTCCTTATGATGGAATCAGTATTGGTATCATTTCATCTTTGAAAGGGATTGGTTACGGTACTTCGAACAAACCGCTGCCCGTTATTACAGGACAGGATGCCGAACTTGCCTCAATCAAGTCCATTGTGGCCGGGGAACAGACGCAGACGGTGTTCAAGGATACACGGAAGCTAGCGGAGAAGACGGTAGAGATGGCCAATAGTATTTTGCAAGGAAAACAGGCGGAAGTTAATGATACAACATCATATAACAACGGAATTGAGGTTGTTCCGGCGTATCTCTTGGATCCCATCTCGGTGGACCGTACAAATGTGGAGCAGGATATCGTTGGTACACAGTATTACACGAAGGAAGAAATCGGACTGAAATAATAAATGAAAGGAGCACATCCCATGGCCGGAATCATTCTGGAAATGAAAAACATCACCAAAACCTTTCCTGGCGTCAAAGCGCTGGAAAATGTCAATCTGAAAGTCCGTGAAGGCGAAATTCATTCCATATGTGGTGAAAATGGCGCAGGTAAATCTACGTTGATGAAGGTACTGAGTGGTGTATATCCACATGGCACGTATGAAGGCGACATTTTATTTCAGGGCAAAAATTGTGAGTTCAAGGATATTAAGCAGAGCGAGGATCTGGGAATTGTCATTATCCATCAGGAGTTGGCCCTGATTCCCTACCTTTCAATCGCGGAAAATATATATCTGGGCAACGAGCGTGCGAGCAGAGGAATTGTCAACTGGAAGGAAACTTTTGTAGGTACACGGGAGCTGCTCTCGAAGGTGGGACTGAGCGAAAATCCAAACACGTTGGTATCCAGCATCGGGGTAGGCAAGCAGCAACTGGTCGAAATTGCGAAAGCGCTCTCCAAAAAGGTGCGGCTGCTTATTTTGGATGAGCCAACCGCTGCGCTGAACGAGGACGACAGTGAAAATCTGCTGCAATTGATGCTGGAATTCAAGAAACAGGGCATCGCCTGTATCCTGATCTCACACAAGCTGAATGAGGTATCCAAGGTATCCGATTCCGTGACCATTTTACGGGACGGTAAGACAATTGAGACGTTGGATATGAAGAACGAAAAAGTGACGGAGGACCGGATTATTAGCGGAATGGTAGGACGTGATCTCACTAGCCGTTATCCGGAGCGTCATGCCACCATTGGAGAAGTTATCCTTGAGGTAAAGGACTGGACGGTATATCACGAACATCATGCCGAGCGAAAAGTACTGGATCAGATCGATATGAATATCAGACGTGGTGAGATTGTAGGTATTGCTGGGCTGATGGGCGCTGGGCGTACCGAGCTTGCCATGAGTATATTTGGCAAATCCTATGGCCGGAATATTTCGGGTCAACTCATTAAGAATGGTAAACCGATCCACAACAATACCGTCACAGAGGCTATTCAGAATGGGTTTGCTTATGTGACAGAAGACCGCAAGGAATACGGACTCATTCTGATGGATGACATCAAGCGCAATATTTCCTTAACGGGTCTGAGCAAGCTGACGCGAAACGCAGTAGTGAACGAGCGTGAAGAAGTACTGGTGGCGGAAAAGATGAAGAAAAGCATGAACATCAAAGCACCAAGTATTTTGCAGAAGACCGGTAATCTAAGTGGAGGCAACCAGCAAAAAGTGGTGCTCAGCAAATGGATTTTTGCCGGACCAGATATTCTTATCCTGGATGAACCTACCCGCGGTATCGATGTGGGAGCGAAATTCGAAATCTATACGATCATTCATCGGCTTGCTGCTGAAGGCAAGGGCGTACTGGTAATCTCATCCGAGCTTCCGGAGGTTCTTGGCCTGTGTGACCGGATCTATGTGATGAATGCCGGACGAATCACCGGTGAAGTCAGCCGGGAGCAAGCATCGCAGGAAACGTTGATGAGATATATGACCAAGTCTGGAGGCGGCAAGCATGGAAATGATAACAAAACTGTTCAAAAATAATATCCGTCAATACGGCATGATTATTGCCCTGGTAGTGATTATGCTTTTGTTCGAGGTACTTACAGGCGGGCTGTTGCTCAAGCCGATTAATATTACAAATTTGATTTTGCAGAACAGTTACATTTTGGTGCTGGCGATCGGAATGGTGCTGGTCATCATTACCGGGCATATTGACCTGTCTGTTGGTTCCATTGCAGCCTTTGTTGGTGCCGTTGCCGCGATTATGATGGTTGATTGGCAGCTTCCGGCTTGGCTTGCAGTCATCGCTTCCTTGCTGGTTGGTGCTTTGATCGGTGCATGGCAAGGCTTCTGGATCGCTTATGTGCGGATTCCGGCATTTATCGTGACGCTGGCAGGTATGCTGCTGTTCCGTGGCTTGACGATGATCGTGCTGGAGGGGCAATCGATCTCTCCTTTTCCAGGTGGTTTCCAGAAAATAAGCTCTGGCTTCTTGGCGGACATTCAATTCTCAGGTTTCGGTCTAGTGTCTATCATTGTGGGTCTTGTGCTCACCGTTTGGTACATTGTCAATGAACTGCGGGAACGCCGTTCCCAGCGAAAATATGGATTCGAGGTCGTGTCAAAGGGACTATTTTTGCTCAAGTTGATTGTGGTGGCTGTTGTGACAAATCTGTTTACGTTTGTACTCGCAAGTTATGCAGGTATTCCAAATATCCTGGTCCTGCTGTTTGTCCTGATCGTTGTGTACTCCTTCGTTATGAATCGTACTGTCATGGGACGGCATGTGTATGCGCTTGGAGGTAATGAGAAGGCCGCAGGCCTGTCTGGAGTCAAAACAAAAAAGGTAACCTTCTGGGTTTTCGTGAACATGGGTACACTTGCCGCGGTATCCGGGTTGATCTTCGCCGCACGTCTGAATGCAGCTACGCCAAGAGCGGGTACCAACTTCGAGTTGGATGCCATTGCGGCCTGCTTCATCGGTGGTGCTTCCGCTTCAGGGGGCATAGGTACGGTATTTGGTGCCATCATCGGTGGTTTGGTTATGGGTGTGCTGAATAACGGGATGTCCCTGATTGGTCTCGGTATTGACTGGCAACAGGGGATTAAGGGATTGGTACTGCTGCTCGCTGTAGCGTTTGATATCTATAATAAAAATAAAAGATCAGCGTAACACTTGGTAAAATGAAAAAACAGACCTTGATCTCAGGATCAGGTCTGTTTTGCTGTATGCACGACTTAGTTACATTAAGGCATCGAGGAAACGTGTGGCGATGCCAAAATAGATAAACAGGGACAAGATATCATTCAATGTGGTGATTAACGGGCCAGAGGCAACAGCCGGGTCGACTTTGAAACGACTAAGCAGAAGCGGGATGCATGTACCGGTCAGTGTACCAATGACCAGAGTGAGGAACAGAGATACCCCAATAATGGCGCCCAGCAACCAGTCCCCTTGCCAGAAATAAGCGATGACGGTGATCAGTAATCCACATACCAAGCCGATCATTATGCCTACCTTGATCTCCCGACCAATCAGTGCGAGTACGGTGGCTTTGTCGAGCTTGCGTCCGATCAGTCCGCGTACCACAACAGCCAGAGACTGCGTTCCTGTGTTACCGGTCATACCTGCGATCATCGGCATGAAAAATGCCAATGCCACAACCTGATTGAGTGTATCCTCGAAGAAATCCACAATACTTCCCGAGATTAGACCAATCAATAGAAGCAAGATGAGCCAGGGAAGCCTGCGTCTGACGGCCACGAGTGGTTTAGTATCAAAGTCGATATCCTTGCTGCCGCCCCCCATCTTGGCCAAATCTTCACTGGCTTCATCCATAATAATATCGATGACATCATCCATCTGAATGATACCGCATAACCTGTGATTTTCATCCACCACCGGAAGTGCAATAAACTCATAACGCTGTAGAAGTTGTGCTGCTTCTTCCTGGTCCATATCTACAGTTGCATGGATCACCCGCCGGGTCATCAGTTCTTCAACCTGGGTCTTATCGTCAGCCAGGGCAAGGGATCGATAACTCACGACACCGACCAGTTTGCCTTCATTATCGGTTACATAGAGATAACTGGAGGCTGAGATATGCATGGTACCTTGCGATTGTCGTAAGGCTTCCTTGGCTGTCTCATGAGCGAGCAGGGTCCGATATTGATCTGTCATGATGCGTCCTGCCGTTTCCGGCGGGTAATTAAGCACGGATCGGATAATGGCAGAGTGATCCAGGTTCATATTGGACAGCAATTCTTCTCTGCGTTTGGCAGGCAAATCGTGCATGAATCGGATCAGATCACTTTTGTCCATCTGCTGCATGACTTCAAGTGTTCGTTCCGGCCCAAGTCGTTCAAACAGTTGAATCTGTTCGTGTAGCTTCAAGGTCTCGGCGAGATCCGCCAGAGCATCGGGTTTGAACAGGAGCAAAAACCGATTGGTTTCTTCTTCAGGGAACTTTTTATATACAAGTGAGAGGTCGTAGGGATGCAGTTCTTTCACCAATTTATAGAAATCGGGAAGGTTCCGGGATTGTACATGTTGCACGAGTTGTTCGGTGATCTCCTCCACGGAGAAATCTTTCTTGGTATGAGGTCCGTTCATATCGACACTCCTTTCTATTCGGTCAGCTTCATATTTTTAAACGAAATGGGTTGGGAATTAAACAAATGGAGAAAAAATGAGAGTCCCAAAATGATATTGTAATCTTGCTCAAACATTCGATATGGGCTTACAAACAGCCACTTCAAGGATATACTTGTTGTACAGCAACAGACAAGGAGGACATGCGCTAGTGGAAGTAGATATCAGAACACAATTGCTCAGCATGGTTGAGCCGGAGTATCAAAAATTCTCGGCCGCACTTATTCCCAACATCACGAATGTACTTGGTGTAAGGCTGCCAGCCTTACGAAAAATTGCCAAGCAACTTGCCGCCGGGGACTGGCGCACGTATCTGAAAACGGCAGAGGATGAATATTTTGAAGAAGTGATGTTGCAAGCGATGGTCATTGGGCATGTACAGGCTGATCTGGACGAACTGTTAAAGGCTATTGAAACATTTGTACCGAAGATTGACAACTGGTCGGTGTGTGACAGCTTCTGTGCTGGACTGAAATATACGAAGGTTCATTCGGAGCCCATGTGGGCGTTCTTGCAGCCGTATCTGAGATCTGATCAGGAATATGAAATCCGGTTTGGTGTGGTAATGCTGTTGAATTTTTATCTGAATGAGCGATATATCGATCAGGTTCTATCTGCATTGGATCAGATTAGGCACGAGGCGTATTATGTGAAAATGGCAGTGGCTTGGGCCATCTCAATGGCTTATGTGAAACAACCTGAGGTGACTATGCGATATTTGAACCATAATACCCTGGACGATTTTACGTATAATAAGGCACTTCAGAAAATCACGGAATCTTATCGCGTGGATCCAGAGAGCAAGCAGATGATCCGCAGTATGAAACGTAAGGTGAAGAAGCAGATTACCTCCTAGTTCTAGCATTAAGCATTCCACCAGGGAGAGGGCGGTAAACGAATGAGAAAAAAGTTGATGTACACCACGATGCAGTTGGACGGTCGTCCATGGGTGCTGCTCGCTACGGAACAGGGATTGTGCCGAGTGGTCATGCCCAACGAAACACTGGAAGACTGGAACGGCTGGTTACAGAAAGTTGCACCTGGCGTGGAACTGGAAGAGAACGAGCATGCGCTGAAACAAACAGGCATGGTGGACTGGCTGCAGTCCTACTTTGCAGGGGAACCGATGGCTTATACAGATGCAATCCCACTGGACTTGATCGGAACGAACTTCCAGCAGGAGGTATGGAGAGAGCTAGGGCGTGTGCCTTACGGTGAAATTCGGACCTATGGTGATATAGCTACTGCGATTGGAAGACCATCGGCTGTGCGAGCGGTTGGGGCTGCAAATGGGGCCAATCCAATTCCGGTTCTGCTACCCTGCCACCGCATTATCGGGGCTAATCGCAAGCTGACCGGGTTCCGTGGAGGCCTAGAGATGAAGCGCAGATTGCTGGATATTGAACAGATTGAAGGCGTGACCGATGGAGGACATGCGCGGTTTCATTTTTAATAGACTCGCGTAATCAAGAAGATTAAGGTGAGTGGACGGGGCAGGCACGTATTGTGCCTGTTTTTTTACATGTATTAAGTAGAGTAATACAAACGTTCCGCATATGGAACACCAACGTTTTACGTATTTTTGCCCTGTGAAACCGTATGGTACCATGGATCATAGATCAATCTGTATCCGGGGGACGTAATGCCGGGTAAGAAAAGAGGGATGACATGATGAAGCAGGCTTATTGGTTAACAAACGTGACTGTGGAGCGGGGTTATGTTCGGGAGGGAGAACAGGTGACGGGGACACGGACAAGCCCCGCTCATCTGCGGATTAAAGATGGAGTGATCGCGGAGATTGTGGAAGGAAACAACCCGTTATCTAGGGATCTACCACAAGTAGATGGCAAGGGACTTCTGCTGTTGCCTTCGTTCGAGGAGGCACATATTCATCTGGATAAAACTTACTACGATGGGCCGTGGACAGCCGTTAAGCGTATCTCCAGTATTTTCGAACGTATTGAAGAAGAGAAGGTTCTGTTGCCCAAGTTGTTACCAGATGCCAAGCGTCAAGCGGAGAGTATTCTGACCTTGATCCAGGGGTACGGCTCCACTCATGTTCGTAGTCATTGCAATATTGAACCCGTCAGTGGCTTGAAAAGACTGGAAGCGACGCGGCAGGCTCTGGAATCATTTTCGGGCAAAATCGCTTCGGAGATTGTGGCTTTCCCGCAGCATGGACTGCTTCGCTCCCATTCAGTGGAGCTTATGGGCCAAGCGATGAAGGAAGGTGCAACGCATGTGGGCGGACTTGATCCTCATACGGTGGACGAACAGATCGAGAAATCACTGAACGCCATGGTTGAACTGGCTGTTCAGCACCAGGCGGGCATTGATATACATCTGCATGATGGCGGGCAGGCTGGCAAACAAACGTTGTTGGAACTCGCAAATCTGACCGAAGCAGCAGGGCTTCAGGGTAAAGTTACGGTCAGTCATGCGTTCTGGTTCGCCCGCGCAGAGCAGCAGGAAGCAGAAGATATGGCGCAGCGAATGGCCTCGCTTGGGATGAGCATTGCTTCCACGGTGCCCATTGGCAGAACGATGATGCCTCTTCCCATGCTCCACCGTATGGGTGTGAACGTGAAGCTGGCCACAGACAGCCTGACGGATCACTGGTCTCCTTTTGGCAATGGGGATATGCTTGAGAAAGCGGGACGATTCGCAGAACTGTACGGATATAGCGACGAACTGTCCTTGTCTCAATCTTTGGCATGGGTAACAGGCGGTATTACACCGCTGGATTCACAAGGGGAACAAGTCTGGCCGAAGGTAGGCGACACCGCGAGTTTTGTATTGGTGCATGCGAGTTGTTCGGCGGAAGCTGTTGCGCGGCGATCTGCGCGGCAGGCCGTATGGTACAAGGGGCAATTGGTCAGCGGATCAACAGCGGATTGAGGAAAATAGAGCGGGTGCAGCCACGGGAAACCGTGGTTTTTTGGCATGGGAGAAAAAGAGGAAAGAACTGTTCGCATATACCACATTTTGGGTTATGATGGACGTAGTTAATGAAGGGAGTATTACAAATGAAGATTGAGTATGCAACTGAAGCTGACTACGATTATATCATTGAAAGAGATCGGCATATCCATCAGCCACTTGTGAAAACGAAGATTAGTGAGAAAGAAATATTCATCCTATGGGACGAGGACGAGGGATCAAGAGTTGGATGGATGAGGTACGGGTACTTTTGGGATAACCTTCCCTTCATGAATATGATCTGGATTGATGAACCCTATCGAAACGGCGGATATGGCAAAAAAGTGGTACATCACTGGGAAAATTTAATGAAGCAACAAGGCTTTGATACGGTGATGACTTCAACGCAATCAGACGAACATGCCCAACATTTCTATCGAAAGCTGGGGTATGTTGATGCAGGGGCTCTGTTGCTGGATACACAACCTTTGGAGATTATATTGATCAAGAAAATCTAGTAAATAAGCTGCAAGGAGAGAGGATTGTGGGTATGGAGCAAGTGACGTTACGACCTATAACCAAAGAAAATGAACTTGAGTGCATCCACCTTAAACCACGGGAAGATCAGCTAGATTTGGTAGCTAGCAATGCGGATTCATTGATTCATGCGACGAAGGAGATTACGTCCAAACCATACGGCATTTTGGCAGAGGATCAGATGGTTGGTTTTATTTTATTTGATAACGAGATCTACAATGACGGGTATTACTGGATTCTGCGCTTCATGATTGATGAGAAGTACCAGGGGAAGGGTTACGGCAAACTTGCTATTCAAGAAGTGGTTCGTATGTTGCAAGAGAGAAGTGACTGCCAGCAAATCAGGGTATCCCATGTTCCACATAACATTGCGGCAAATGCGCTGTACAAACGTTGCGGATTTCAGGACACGGGAGAGTTTGAAGACAACGGTGATATCATTTTAAGTTTTCAAGTGAGGTAATAGGGAGGGTAAGCTTGATGATAAGAGAGGCAGAAGCTAGGGATGCAGCGGTTATTGAAAGGCTGTATAAAGAATTATTGCCGAACAACTTAAACACGAAGGTACTGGCAGAACGGATTGAAGAGGTTCGGAATAACCCAAACAGTTTCTTGTTGGTGTATGAACTGGGTGATCAGGTGATCGGTACGGCTCATTTACATATTTGTCTGGATGCTTTGGTGGAAAATAGACCATTCGGCGTAGTTGAACGGGTTATCATTACGGAACATGTGCAGAGCAAGGGATATGGATCTGAATTGATGAAACATATAGAGCATGTATGTGTGCAGAAAAATTGTGTGAAGGTGTTTCTTACGAGCGGATCATCCAGAAACGAAGCACATCACTTTTATACGAAATTGGGGTACAACGGAGAATCCAGCAAGGCATTTAAAAAGTATTTATAACTTATAACATTCATCAAGGAAAAGGAAGTAGAAGCAAAGAAATGAAAGATAACAAACATCCAGTTCAAGATCTCCGATTCATCGTTACTTTGCTCGTGGCTACTTTATGTTGTTTAGGTGTTGTGATGTATTTACGTGCCCAATCAGATACGAATATGTATCGATTTTTAAGTTGGGACATGTTCCTGGCATGGGTACCATTCATCATCTCATCCTGCATTAGATACATATTTAATAAGAAATTAACCACAACGAGCATGATATGTATGGGGCTGATGTGTGGAGTATGGCTCTTTTTTCTGCCCAATGCGGCCTACCTTTTTACGGAGATTCTGCATTCATTCAGATATTTTGATGCTCAAGGGGAGGTTAGATTTTGGGTTAATATTGATTTTTGGTATGGACTCACCCTGACGTTTGCCGTAGCGATCATCGGATTGCTGCTCTCGACTTGTTCGATCATTCAGCTCCACGGCATGTTAAACAAATTAGTAAATAAGTACATTAGTATGATGGTTGTCGGTGTTATTTTGCTATTGAGCAGTATAGGGGTCTACATTGGGAGATTTAATCGGTGGAATTCGTGGGATATATTATCCCGACCTTGGAAGATCTTCGTGGATCTTGTGAATGATTTTAATGCAGCGAACAGCATAATGGTTGAGTTTGTTGCCATTGTATTTACGGTTCAACTTTTTGGATACGTTATCGTATCTTTGCTAACCGGAAAGTTGGGCAACTAATTATTCCATTTGAAAGGGTAAAGGAGGCAATATCACACGATGGGTAATCTTAATTTTATTGATAAACTTCCTCACATTAGTGAATGCAAACAGATTCTAAAGGCAGCAGCTATGCTGGATGCCATTTTGATGCCGGAATGGGAGTACAGGTATTACTCGTATAATTCCCAGTGGGACACGAATGAGCAAATGGCATCGATGAGAGATGGGCAAGGCGATCATTATTTTGCAATATTCAGTCCGAATGGGCTGATTATTAAAGGCTTTGATAAAGAGTATACACTTCAGCATAAGGTTGATAGGAGTGAGGTGGTAAAAAGCGTTCCAGAAGCATTTAATACTTTTGTGGTAGAGCCGGCATTTGTAATGGATCAGACGACGTTCTGTATCTGGAGTGTGGCGGATCAGGAAGGGTGGGCTACGGGCACGGAGCTTGGGGATCATGAATACGAACTGTTAGAGATTTTGGTAGGCGGCGCGAAATATTATCATGATTGGGCACAGGATTACTACGAGATAGCGTTGGATATCAATCTGGTTGAACAGGTATTTGATATGAAGCCGATCGATGAGGTCTTACTACAGCAATTAAATGATGAACTGAAATTAAGTGATATCGAAGGTGAAATTGCAGAAATTGGATACCCGGATAAGGATATGAAGGTGTGAAGGCGATAACCCAGGAAATCACGGAAGAATTATTGGCTGTGATGGATATGTACCAAGAATCGCGCGGCAATTGATCGACCAACTGATATTGGAAACCGATCAGCCTGATCGGGCGGAAATTCTCGAAGGTGCGTACCATTTGCTGACCAATGCGGATGTAATCCACGGAGAAGAAGAATTAACGGGAAATTGGTATTTTGATGTTCACGGCGAGCACTGTATGTTCAAGAATACAGAAACAGGGCAGACATTAGAGGTTTTCCTTGGTAGTCTTCGTATTTCGAGAATCTGTTTATGGACATGTTGGATTTCTTCGAATGTATGGAGGCACAACATGTGTTAATTCATGTTCTTGGGGTGGCGTATAGAAAAATAATTTGATTGCTTGCCATTTAATTAAAACTGAGGAGGAATTACATATGAGTTTAACTGAGTGGTCTACAGATATTCTTCAATATGATCTGTCGGATGAATATTCGATTCGCAAAGCTGATTTTGCCGAATGGGGATTATATTGCACGGTTTATTATGATATGCGTTATGTCGGATTTTTCAGGGAAGAAGAGTTCAGTTCTTCCAAGATCAGTGCGTACTGGATTTACAAGGGGGAAAGCAAAATAGGTGGCGTGAGAATGGAGCCTAACCGGATGTATCATTTGTTTTTTATCCCGCCATTCCAGCAGTGCTTTGATGTATTAAAGCTTCTGAAGCATAAATTATTACAGTGGTCGGATCGCACCAAACGCATTCTGACCTTTGAGATTCTTCCAGACCAAGTTGATCTATATGCAAGAGCTGGATTCTGGCCAGTGGAGTTCAAATGTCGCTGGATGCAGCGGCCTACAGATCATTTTGAAATCGAATGGGACAGCAGGGTAACCGTGAAGAGTCCAGAGATTATTGAAAGTGAAACCGGCAATAGAAAATATGTGAATGAAGATGAAATTGCTCAATGTGACCTGGAGAGTTTTGCAGGAAGTCTTGAAGCTACACGAAGAAAACATACCACTCTTGCAGATTTTATACCAAGTGATGACCCTAATTATTCCAATGAAATTCTCACCCAAGCGTCCACGCTTGTATACGACAAGGAAACGGGACAGCTTATTGCAAATTGTCGCTTGTGCTTGCAAGATAATCAGGCTGCTGTGTATAGCATAGGTGTTCGTCCGGAATATAGAGGAAGAGGGCTTGCTACACTGATGTTACAGAGAGCTTTGAATGCGCTTAAGGGTCAATATCCCGTGCTGCGATTGTATGTGATGCAAGGAAATGATGCGGAGTCCGTGTATCTGAATCTGGGATTTATTCCGGGTGTGCAGGAGATTCAGACGATGTATATTCCTGAGGAGGAGTCACAATGAAGGTTGCCATCTATTTTGAAGGCATTCCATGGCAAACAGTTGGAGAGAGAGGATAGTGAACGTTCGTAGCAATGTGCTGCTACTTTGGAAAGGAGAGATGTACATGGGAATGATCATTATGTTGGTGGTGTATCTGTTCCTCGGTATTTATGTTGTGAAAGTTGGAATAGATAACTCCAAAAATAGCCAGCACACCAAAGAAATATTATCAGAGTTAAGGGAGATTAAGGACCTGTTGAAAGAGCGAAGGTAAAGATTGATTAGGCTTGTGCTTCAAAATTAGCTGAGGAGCAGCATTTTCGGATGCCTCCCTCTCCTGTAGGTCAGGAAATGGAGGATTCTTGTGCAGCGCAGCTAGCCACTTTAACCCAATACACGAATAACAATATCCTGATCATGGTTACCAAAACCGGCACCATAGATCGTTAATCCCCCTACGTTGGGGCTTTCCTCGTCAACCGTGAAACGTAGCGTCCAGAACGGTTCGCTAAGCTTAATATCCGCGAGAGTAATGTCTGACATCCGCTCACCATCCATATAGGTACCGGAACCATCAATACGAATGGTCTTTAATAATCCATACTGATTCACATTACGATGCCACCATTCTGGTGTATATTTGCCGCGTGCTGCTCTGCCAAAGTCGGCAGGGCTTGTCCACGTTCCAAGGGAAACGCCATTGAAGGTGAAACGAATATCGGAAGGCCAATGATCTCGCAATCCCGGAGCTTCAGACGCCAGTTCCATCGAAATTTCGATAGCATCGGTTGTCTGATCAGGTAGTACAAAGTTAGGTGTTTTATATTCAACATAGCCCTTCCCAAACCACAGGATAGCGGCGTGTACCCGCTCGGGATCAAGGAAGTAACGGGGATCATCCCATACGCCGATTTCTTTCTCAAGTGTCCCTAGCCCACAAGTAGGATGAATATCAAAAGCAGTGTAGTGTCCCACGGCTATCGTCTGTTCTCTGGTTCGTGAAGTTTGGCTTGGGGATGGCAACTCGATCTCAATATGATTTTGCTTGAGGTAACATAATTTGTGCGTCCCTCCGTTGATCCGAACTCGTCTGCTGCCAATTAGACCCGCATCCTCCAGTTTGCGAATATGCATCGTGACAATGGAGGGGCTAAGCTCTAATGCTACGGCAATATCCTTCACGTTCATTTCGCGATCTGCAATCATGTCCATGATTCTCCATCTGACTTCACTTGCCAGCGCCTCATATAAAGGAAGGAACTGGGGCTCCCCATTTGCTTTGATCATCTGTACAACTCCCTATCCTCAATCTTCTAAAATCACATATATATTAATTTAATAAAATTAACTCCAAGATGCAATTCAGATTCATTGCAAGTTTACACCCGATGGTGTTTAATTTTTGTAGTTGTTACGAAGTTGAATTCTTATATTTGTGAATTTTATAATAAGAGATGGAGTGGAGTAATGAAATACAATAACCCTGTTGTGAAAGGTTTTTATCCAGACCCTAGTGTGATTAAGGTGCACGATACATACTATATGGTGTGCAGTTCTTTTCAATATTTTCCATGCGTACCGCTCTTTGAAAGCAAGGATCTGCTGAATTGGAAGCAAATTGGCCACTGCCTGACTCGTAAAAGCCAGATTCAGCTCGAGACGGTGAACAGCTCCGGAGGTGTATTTGCCCCAACAATCAGGCACAATAAGGGGCGTTTTTATATGGTCACAACGAATGATACGACGCATCAGAATTTCTATGTCTGGACGGACGATATTTACGGAAAATGGTCTGAGCCTATTTATGTGGATCAAGGCGGGATTGATCCCGATTTGTATTTTGAAAATGGAAAAACCTTGTTTATGAGTAACGGGGTGGATGATGAAGGCGTTGGCGGAATTGTTCAGTGCGAGCTTGAGATTGAAACTGGTCGCAAACTTAGCCCAAGTCGTTCGATATGGAACGGAACAGGTGGACGATATCTGGAAAGTCCGCATCTCTATAAAATGAACGGTTATTATTACCTGCTTGCAGCTGAAGGCGGCACCGAATATGGTCATATGGTTACGTATGCTCGGGGGACTTCTTCTTCGGGACCGTTCGAAGCCTACGTGCACAATCCGGTTCTAACGAATCGCAATCTGGGCGGGTATGAGCTCCAGGGTGTGGGGCATGGTGATCTGGTTCAGGATGCTCGGGGGAACTGGTGGCTCTTTCACTTGGGATTCCGACAGATCGGCAGATGGGCTACGTACCATCATCTGGGTCGTGAGGTGTTCTTGACTCCGATTACGTTTGATGAAGACGGATGGTTTACAGCCGGGCATGAAGGCACAACACTGACAAGTTTTGAGACCAATCGTATCCCAGATACGGTGATCCAGCAGGATAAGAAGAATTATACGTTTGAAAATACAGACTGGAACCTCGACTGGTGTTATCTTCGTCATCCAAATACAGAGCATTATCAGCTTGAATCAGATAAGCTTACGCTAACAGGAACCGACGTAACGCTTGACGTTCCGGCATCCCCAACGTTCATCGGGCTACGTCAAAAAGACTTTAATGCAACAATTTCTGTCGATGTTAGTCTGACGAGTGGAGAAGCCGGGATCACGATCTACATGGATGAGAATCATCATTATGAAGTGGCTATTCGTGGGCAGCAGGACGGTTATAAGGTGGTCGAGCGTCTAAATATCGGTGATATCAAATCGAGAGAACATGAAGTGGATCTGGGAAATAAACAGCATGCAACGCTGGTGATCCGCTCAAATCAAGATCGCTACAGTTTCCTGTTTCAAACAGATGGTGAAGAGATTCTGCTAGGCACGGCACAGACGAGATACCTATCCTCGGAGGTGGCAGGAGGTTTTACAGGCGTACTTATTGGGTTATACGCGAGCGGGCAAGATACTTCAGCGGAGTTTACAAATTTCAAGTGTGATTATCATTAAGAAGTTAAGGGAAGGGCCTAAGGGTCCTTCTCTTTTTTTTAATTTGTGTCAAAATATAGATATATTAATAAATGCCAATAGAAGAGAGTGATTTAAACTTGCAAGTACATTATAAAATGCCAGAATCCTTAGTAGACATCGTTCGAATAGATAAGAAATTACGTGAACAACATGTTGGAACCATCGACGATTATATGGGTTTTTATATTAGTTTTAACAATGATGATGATAGATACTATTGTACGCCAGATGATGCCATCATATTTGGAAGAACAGGGGCAGATGGTGACCATTTTGCTTTTTTCACGTTCAACAGATCCATTAGTGATTTGGAAGAAGCGCCTATTATCTTTATTCAACCTACGGCATTTGGGAATCAAGTAACGTTAGTGGCCAGAAACCTTAAGGATTTTATAGCATTATTTATTAATCTTAAAGAAATTTATGTGTTGGAAAGATTTCGGTTTTATAAGAATAAATTAGATTTTACGAATGACTATAACGATAATTATATGGAAGATATAAAGATGCGAGAGAGTGATAATCATTTAATTATTGAACTGCTAAAGGAGAATATAAAAGGAATAGCAGAAATTGATGATGTATACGAATACATTATTGAATCCAGAAAACAAATAGAACTCGGAATAAATAATGATGACTTCGGATGATCTCTCTATTGAATCTTTAAAATAGTCTGAATGTAACAAAAGGTCAAAAGAACGTGTTATTTAATTATATAGCTTGATTGGATAACCAAGGAGGAGTTGTATGGAGGATCAATGGAGAATTGCGAAGTATGACCCGGCATGGCGTGATTTGTTTCTCGAAACGAATTCGAAATTAAGAGAAGCTTTAGGAGAAAAGGCTCTGCGGATTGACCATGTTGGGTCCACTTCAATTGTTGGAATAGACGCCAAACCTATCATAGATATACAAATATCTGTTTCTAATTATGAGAATCTGTTGGACTACAAACGTGAGATCGAAACAGTCGGATTTGTATTCAGAGCAGAAAATCCAGATAAGACTAAACGTTACTTTCGTGAAGAACCCGGAAGCAGAAGGATACATATACACGTTAGACAGGCAGGCAGTTTCTCCGAACAGATGACCTTGCTGTTCAGAGACTATTTAAGGGAGCACCCAGAAGATTGTTTGAAATATGCGGAAGAAAAGCACAGACTCATGTCATTGTATAAAGATCAGCGTCCCAAATATGTTGAAGGAAAAGGACCAATGGTGTGGAGCATATTACAGAGAGCACATCGTTGGTCTCAAGAAATCGGATGGCAGCCGGCAAAATCTGACGCATGAGCACATCCAATGAATAGAGATAACTGTATTGGAGTGATGAGATGAACATGGGAAGAAAGCTGATGACAACCGTTCTAACCATCATTTGTTTTACTTTGGCGGCAAGTCTCATATCGATGAATGAAACCTACAGTTTTGATTTTTACATTCTTATTTATCCGATATACGCGACTCCCTTGATCCTGTTGATCGGGCTACCTTTATCGATATTGTTAGACTATCTGCTCAGCCGAATACAATTCCCTAATCATGTGTTGTATCTAAGTACGAGGATATTAGACTATGCATGTGCTGGAGTTCTAGGCATGTATATTTATTATCTGGTCATGGGCGCAGGAGAAGCAATCTTGTGTTTCAAAGAGACGTTAGTTCTGACCTTATTTGGCGTTCTTGCCGCTATTCTATTTGTACTGATCGATATGGGATTGGAAGTTTTGTTAAAGGTACGAAGAAGAAAGAGTTGAATTAAATTGATTTGTCAGGAGGAAAGCAAAATGACAACGCATTGTGCACTTCTAATCATTGACGTACAGGTAGCGATGTTTGATGAAGCAGATCCCGTATATCAAGGGGAACGATTGCTTCAGAAGATCCAGGTGTTAATTGCCAGGGCCCGTGAAGCAGGGCATTCCATCATATATATCCAACACTGCGAAGGGCCAGACAGTCCACTGGAACGAGGAACACAGGGGTGGGACATCCATCCGTCCATTGCACCTATAGCTGGTGACCTTGTTATCGAAAAAGAGACACCGGATTCGTTTCACAAAACCGATCTGCATCTGAAATTGCAAGATAATGGCGTGAAGGAGTTAGTCCTTACGGGAATGCAGACCGAGGTATGTGTAGACACGACATGCCGCAGAGCGTACAGTCTGGGATACACGGTCAATCTGGTTCAAGATGCGCACAGCACATGGAATTCAAAGACGCTTCAAGCAGAGCAGATCATTGCACATCACAATACGGTACTGAGACTGTTTGCCAACGTGGTGGATATGGAGAATGCGCTGTAATGCTAGGAAAACGTAGGCGATTCTGGTTTTTCATAGGTGCGGCAATCATGTTTCTGTATTTTCTAATCACGAGTAACCCTGATCCAAATAAGCCGATTTCAAGAAATCAAGTGATAAACACAGAGATGAGCATAGTCGTGTACACCAGGACAGGCGACGGTGGAGCACACGTTAGCATTGACAATGTTACGTTAAGTAAAGAAGACATTAGCCGTATAGTCGGCTGGCTGAATGCAGCCCCGGAAACAGCCAAAATACCAGTAGATGATGTCACAGGAAGTATTAGTGCGGGAATTGCTTTGAAATTAAAGCATAACGCTAAAGTTACGATTCAATACAATCGGAAACAGATTATTGTATCCACAAAAAGCAGATTTAATAGAGATTCGAAATATATACTTGATCAAAAGGACTTAAGAGACTTTTTGGATCAAAAGTTGGAAGGGACGTATTTTGGTGAAGATACCGTTAGTGTTGAATAAGGGGGAGATGTATTGACGATTAACAAAAGAATAATGAATCTATCAGCCTGGCTTGCTGTATTAGCCATCCTATGTATTCCTGGAACTTTACATACTGAAGATGGACCGCTCCGAACAGAGTATGGTTTCCCGCTCCGATTTTTTACGGATTATCATTATGCTAATTCTGAGGGAACTATCTGGTTTATATCTGGCATCTATTTAAATGTACTTCTATATTTGTTCAATGTCCTGTTTATTTATGCAGGTATTCATGTGATCTTATATATAAAAAAGAAATTAACTAAATAAATTCAACAGAATATTTACACGAAACGGAGAGGACAGAAAAAACCTGAAGAAGCGAAGTGTTCGCCTAAAAGCTTTCTGAAAGAAAGCTGCATCGGAAGCATAGGCTTATCTCCGGAGTTTCCCATTATAAAATGAATCAAAAAAATTTGGGGATAACAGCGATCGGAAGGTTGTTCTGTCATCGGAGTGGTAAGTGTAAACATTCGGAGGATACCTTTGCCAATACAGAATTGATCAAATCTCTCTGAAAAATAAAGCCGATAAAGGGGAATATACCGATGGAAACCTTCTTTCGTTATAACTGGATGGTACGTGAGCAATGGTATGTCTGGTGTGAAGATGTACCGCTTGAAGAATTGCTTCGGCCTCGCACGGGCGGAGTAGGCAACATATTACAAACATTATTTCATATCATTGATGTAGAGTGGAGCTGGCTTCAGTTGCTTCAGGGCAAACCGGATGATGCAGAAGATTTTGCAAACTACCAGAATCTTGAGGCGGTAAGGCGACTCGATCGCAAGTTACGTCCTGATGTGGAGGCATTGGTTACAGCATGGGATTCGAGTATGGAAAAAAGAGCTTTTATTGATCATCGCTCAGCTGGCAAGGCCAGTACAGATTCATGGGGAGAAGTTATGCGACATGTGATCGCCCATGAGATTCACCATATGGGACAGCTGTCGGTATGGGCCAGAGAATTGGGCAAACAGCCAGTATCCGCCAATGTCATTGGCAAAGGCCTGATTATACCTGACTAACAGGGAGAGAGCGGCATGACATGAATGAACGGAGGAGAAGTGATGATTCATTGCAGGAAAGCTACGATTCAGGATGGCGAAGTGATGAGCCAATTATCCCATCAACTGGGTTATGTCAGCACAACTGAAGAAATCAAGGAGAGATTAACTCGTCTCTCTTCCTTACCAGACCATTATGTATGTGTGGCTGAGATTGATTCGAGGGTCGTAGGCTGGGGCCATGTACAGGGAAGACATTCCATTGAGAGTCCATCTTTTGCCGAGATTGGTGGACTAGTTGTGGATGGGATTCATCAAGGGATGGGGATTGGTAAGATAATCATGAGCGAATGCGAGGAATGGGCTCGGGTTAACGGCTTTGATAACATTCGGGTACGTTGTAACGGAAAAAGGGAATCTGCACATCGGTTTTATATAGCTATCGGATATGAAGAGAAGAAATGGCAGAAGGTATTTGATAAACGATTATAATCTAATCTTGTGTATCATGGAAGGAGGAGAACGATGACGATTCAACTTAGCCAGGTGAATTGGGTAGAACTGGATGAACGTATTCAGCAGGTGATTAAACAGGAGTATCAGATCATTCCCTTGCCACCTGGACTGGAAGCGAGTGTGATGAGAATCGAAATGGAAGATCAGTCGTACGTATTGAAAGTCTGGGACAAGGATTCCAAACCGGATATCGCCAAACAATATCGATTATTGTCCAAGCTTTATCAAAGTGGAATTCGTGTTTCCAAACCCTACGGTTGGGGATTAGACGAGCAAGAGAATCAAGTGCTGTTAACGAGCTATGATGGAAAGCCGGGTACCCAATTAACACAAACCAAACTGACACATTTGGCTGAGCGATTAATGGAGGTCCATCGTTATCCGGTGAATGAAGCGGGTACTGAAGAAGATGAAGAATACATATTCAGGTACGATTTTGTTCAATACTTTTTTCCACAAATTGAGTTACATGACGATATAAATGATCTTCTGGCAAACTTGATTCAGCAGGTCCAGATCAGACAGGATCGCTTGATTCATGGCGATTATAATCTGGGAAACATTCTTGAGATGGACGACCAGTACACCATCATCGATTGGACTAATGGGCAGTATGGTGATCCAAGGTACGATATGGCATGGTCTGTGTTTCTGATCACCGTCTATAATGGGGAAAGTTATGGCGAGATGTATCGCGCTCAATTTGCACGTTCTGCAAGTTATACGTACACGCTGGAAGAGGAGCAGGTTTTTGAAGCTGTAGCTTGTCTTCGCTGGATTCTGTTAAAGCGCGTTGGGGATGTCCCCATGGGGCCGGATGTAATGGAAAAGGTTCACAGCATGGCTGTCCATAATCCGTATTTGAATGAACATCTGCTGTAATCGTAATACGGGGATACACAATGACGACAGTATACGATTAAGTAATAGAAAGACCACTTTTTTTAAATAAAATAAACAGTCAGTCCTAAACTAGCGATCCTCGCATACCTATGATAGTAGAGGAGCGTGATTGATATGGAGCAGAAAGTGCAAACTTACTTTGAACTGAAACAGCAGCAAAAAGATATTGAGCAGCAGTTGTCTGTACTACGAGATGAGATTGTCGCGTATTGTGCAGAACAAGGGGTCTATGAGACGCAGGTTGGTGGTTACACCGTGAAAACAGTGCTTCAGAACCGGAAGGAATACGATGATCAGAAGCTGTATGCTTCTCTTCCAGACCCGGACATCTGGCGATTGTTGTCCAAGGTAGACAGCCATAAGCTGAAAAGCCTGATCAAGCTGAACATTCTGTCCGAGGAACAAATTAACCCGGCATGCACAGTGAAACAGGTGACCTTGTTACAGGTGGACAAGCTGTAAGGCTTCATATCTTCTTTGTATATGAGTTGAATTTAATTGAACAGCCCGATCACAAAACACCTTCCGAGAAATGTTCTGTTTAGATGAGCAGTCGGACATACGTGGAGGTGTTTTTGTTGTGCAAACAGGGCCGAGGATCATAAATAGTTAAATATGAGGGGGAAGAAGTATAATTTGTTCATTGTAAGCGTATTCAACAAACGATATGATGGATAAAAACTGGCAGGGAGGAATTGTAAATGCCAACTGAAATTCCATCACTACATGCTACGTACGCTAATACGTTCAAAATAGGTGCTGCTGTACATACCAGAATGTTGCAGTCCGAAGGGGAATTTATCGCCAAACACTTCAATAGTATCACGGCTGAAAATCAGATGAAATTTGAAGAAATTCACCCGGAAGAGGATCGTTATTCATTTGAGGCGGCGGATAAAATTGTTGATTTTGCTGTTGCCCAAGAGATTGGGGTGCGCGGACATACTTTGGTCTGGCATAATCAAACATCGAAATGGGTCTTTGAGGATACCTCAGGTGCTCCCGCTTCCAGAGAGCTGTTATTATCTCGCTTGAAGCAACATATTGATACGGTAGTAGGTCGGTATAAGGGGCAAATATATGCGTGGGATGTCGTTAATGAAGCTGTTGAAGATAAGACCGACCTGTTCATGCGGGACACGAAGTGGTTAGAGCTGGTGGGGGAAGATTATTTGCTGCAAGCGTTCAGTATGGCTCATGAAGCTGATCCAAATGCTCTTCTTTTCTATAATGACTACAATGAGACGGATCCGGTCAAACGGGAGAAGATCTACAATCTGGTTCGGTCTTTGCTGGACAAGGGAGCGCCTGTACACGGGATTGGGTTGCAGGGGCATTGGAATATTCATGGTCCTTCAATTGAGGAGATCCGAATGGCTATTGAGCGTTATGCTTCACTGGATGTGCAGTTGCATGTTACGGAGCTGGATATGTCCGTGTTTCGTCATGAGGATCGTCGAACGGACCTCACCGCGCCAACTTCAGAGATGGCTGAGCTACAGGAGCGTCGATATGAAGAAATCTTTAATTTGTTCCGTGAGTATAAATCATCCATTACCTCTGTGACGTTCTGGGGAGTAGCGGACAATTATACCTGGTTAGACCATTTCCCGGTACGCGGACGCAAAAATTGGCCCTTTGTTTTTGATCAGCAGTTGCAGCCCAAGGAATCATTTTGGCGTATCATTAACCCTATGTCCTGAACATCAGGGAAGTGGAGAGAATCGGTCACGATGTGGCCGATTTTTTGCTGTAGTCAATATAGATTATACAGTGCGGTTATCTCGTTTGTGATTGAACACCACGCTTGTATGTGTGTAAGTATATGGCTTTTTATGGAAGTTCATGATAGGGTAAAAGAAAGGCAATCTCGAACAATATTCTTTTCCGAAATGAGTTGAGAAGATGGATCGCACCCGCAATTATCTGTTAATATTTGCAGGAAACTTGGTCGCTGCCTATTATATTTTTGAAGAAGGTACTTTTGCCAAACCACTGATGTTTGCTACATTCATGCTGTTACTGATTATGACAATCGATTACATGAAAAGTAGAAACAAATATACATTGGAATAGGGTATGTCCATGTTTTTAAACGATTCTGGAGCATAGGGTCGTTTTTTTATTGTATATAGAACAGCTTCCATTTACATCAAGACCATTGTTCATTACACTTGATGAGTAGCACCTCATTAACTCAGTTTTTGTTAACTCAATTCAGATCATCAGGAGGATATCATTATGCATCAATCCGCACATATTCAGGAAGCAAGAGATTACATATTAAACCGAATCCATACCCAACCTGCCGTAGGCATGATTCTGGGTTCTGGACTGGGAGCGCTCGCGGACGAGATTGAAAATGCGACCGTTATCCCATATACAGATATTCCGTATTTCGCCCAATCGGAGGCTATCGGTCATGCCAATGAATTGGTTATTGGTGAACTGATGGGCAAAACGGTTGTAGCGATGAAAGGCCGCCTTCATTATTATGAAGGTTTTACATTGGACGAAGTGACTTTCCCCGTTCGTATCATGAAGGCGCTGGGTGTCGAGCAATTGCTTATCACCAATGCCTGCGGAGCCATCAACACAAGCTTTGAGCCGGGTCAACTGATGCTCATTACAGATCATATTAACCTTGTAGGCAATAACCCGTTGATGGGGCCGAATAACGCCGAACTGGGTGTTCGTTTCCCAGACGTATCACAGGTATACAATCGTGAACTGCGCAGTATTGCCCTTAAGGTTGCAGAAGAGCAGAATGTTGGCTTGCAGCAAGGTGTCTATGCATGGTGGAGTGGCCCGGCATATGAGACACCAGCGGAGATTCGCATGATTCGTACGATGGGTGCGGATGCAGTGGGGATGTCCACGGTACCTGAAGCCATTGTTGCCATTCATGGCGGTATGAAGGTACTGGGCATTTCCTGTCTGACCAACATGGCATGTGGTATTTTGGATCAGCCGTTAAGTCATGATGAAGTTATTGAAGTGGCTGCGCAAGTGAAAACAACCTTTATCGGACTTGTAAAAGGCATCTTGAAAGAGATCTAATCGCGAGATGATTTTTATTTAGGCCGCGATGGATAGGATAGAGTTTTCATCCAACCCAATCGAAACCACAAAAAAACGTATGCTTCACGAGCTGTTACTCGTGAGACATACGTTTTTTTTTATTTTGCAGAACTATGAACCATCTGAGAATGATCGGCCATGATTGCTGGTGTGGACTCCCTGATGATGGGTTTGGTCACAATGTGGGAGACCTGATACGGCTGTGTCGGGCTATTAATCCGGGATAACAGCATCTCCGCAGTCTTAATGCCCATCTCATTGCTATAAATATGAACCGTCGTTAATGCTGGCTCAATAATTCGAGATTGGGGTGCATTATCGAATCCGCATATCGCAATATCCTGTGGCACAGCGACATTTCTGTCTTTTAACGCCCTGATTAGATCAACTGCTATAAAGTCATTAGCGCATACGTAAGCGGAAGGTAGGGAGGCCAGCTCTGCCACTCGCTGGTTCAACCATCCTGGCTTGGAGAAACACAGGCGATCATTATCTACGATGCAATGGGACAGGTCGACCTGCAACCCCGCCTCCAGCATAGCACGCTGATATCCAACCCATCGTTCATTAAAGCTCTTGCAGTGATTGTAATCCCCGACGAATCCGACACTTGTGTAGCCGCTCTCAATTAATTTTGTGGTTAACTGATAGATGCTATGTTCATTCTCCATGAGTAGCAGATCTGCTTTGAATTCGGGATAACATATGTTGGAAGCGCAATCGATAAAGATGGTGGGGATGCCCAGATCGGTAATCAATTGTGTATATTCCAGATCAAATAATTCAATGCAAATGATGCCGTCCACTTTGGCTATATCAAAATTGTTGGGAAGTGTAAGTGTATCTTGATCGTCTTCACGCACGATATGAATCGAGAGATTGTATCCCTCCGCACTAATTCTTTTCTCCAAACCACTGATTAACAACGAACCAAAGTGAGATGTATTAGGCAGGTTTTCAGTTAACAGGGCGATATTGCCCGGAGCCTTGGTTAGAACATGCTCATTGTCCATATAGGCAAACTGTTTATATTTAAGTTCAATTGCTTTTTTAATTACACGATTTCGGGTCTCATCCGGGATGTTTCCGCTATCATTTAATGCTTTGGAAGCCGTATTCCTGGAGATCCCCAAAGCATCAGCAATGTCTTGTATCGTGACTTTTTCCTTTGCCATCTAATGCTTCACCTCTAATCATCAATAGTCATCCATATTCTTCTCTAAGTCAAATGTATAATAGAACGGGACAAATAGCAATCTCTGTTTTACAAATGCACAATTACATTTACATTTAGATAGTTGAATTCTATTTTCATAATTGTTCCAGAAGTTTTGTTAACTAGTGTAACAATGATGATTTATTACAGTCATGATATAGAAATATCTATGCGGGTATTAACGATTCAGTGCTGTATATATGCAAATTTAATCCTCTTTAGTTACATTAATGCAAAGATAAAATGATCAAATGCACAAATATTTTTTTACAAAACGTATTGACTAAATCCGTTGAAACCTGATAAATTGTAAATTATCAAATAGGCAATTGTAAATATTGAAAGCCCTTACTGAAAACAATTGTCAACTTCTAGAATGAACGGGGGTATCGTGTTGGATAACATAGCCGACAGCAAAAAGGGCGAAGGAAGGGTACTGAAAGTGAGGACGACAAGCGGTCATAGGTTGCAGCAGCTCAAAAAAAATTACTTTTTATATATGTTGCTTGCACCAGCCTTAATTTTGACTCTTATCTTCAAGTACATTCCGATGTATGGAGCCATCATTGCGTTTAAGGATTTCAGTCCGATCAAAGGCATCATGGGTAGTGATTGGGTAGGACTGAAGCATTTTGAGAAATTTATAGCTTCACCCAATTTCGATATCATTTTAATGAATACGCTTAAACTCAGCTTTTTGGGATTGATATTCAGTTTCCCGGTGCCTATTTTACTGGCACTCATGCTGAATCAGGTACGCAAAGCTGGCATCAAGAAAAATATTCAATTGTTTCTGTACGCACCCAATTTCATCTCGGTTGTTGTGGTTGTGGGTATGCTGTTCATCTTCCTCTCACCGACAGGGCCGATTAATCAATTAGCTACATGGATTACAGGTCAGCCAATCATGTTCATGTCTGAACCGGAATATTTCCGCTGGATCTACATTTTGTCCGATATCTGGACCGGAGCGGGCTGGGCTTCCATCATATACGTCGCAGCTTTGGCCAATGTGGATCCGGAGCTTCACAATGCGGCTAATCTGGATGGCGCCAATCTCCTTCAGCGTATTCGCCACATTGACCTTCCAACGATTCGTCCGATTATGGCCATCGTCTTTATCCTTGCAGCTGGAGGGATTATGTCCATTGGATTTGAGAAGGCCTATCTGATGCAGACGTCCATGAACCTGCCTTCCTCCGAGATTATTGCCACGTATGTCTACAAGGTGGGGTTACAGTCTGGAGATTACGCTTATTCTGCGGCAGTTGGATTGTTCAACTCGGTTATCAATGTGATTTTGCTGGTGACGGTGAACCTGATTGTGAAGAAATTGAATGAAGGCGAAGGCCTCTATTAGGAAAGGAGTATTATCCATGGTTGTTAAACACACGGGAATGGATCGGTTGATCCTCACACTCAATGCTATCTTTCTCACCTGTGCTGTACTGGTTGTGGTTGTTCCCCTGATTTATATTGTTATCGCCTCATTCATGGACCCCACGGTGTTACTGAATCGTGGACTGTCCTTTAATGTATCGGACTGGAGTCTGGACGGATATCAGATGATTTTGTCCAATCCAGCCATGATCCGGGGGTTTGCAAATGCGGTATTGTACTCGGTTTCCTTTGCACTGATCACCGTGACTGTATCCATATTTGCAGGTTATGCATTGTCGGATGATAGGCTCGCGGGACGTGGGTTTTTCATGATTATCTTTATCATTACCATGTTCTTCGGCGGGGGATTAATCCCTACTTATCTACTCATACGTAATCTCGGCATGCTGGATACGGTGTGGGCGATCATCATCCCTGGAGCCGTTAACGTCTGGAACATCATTCTCTCCAGAACCTTTTTCAAAGGAGTTCCTCGAGAACTGAAAGAAGCTGCAAACGTGGATGGCGCCTCTGAGATGAAGATTTTCTTCCAGATCGTCATTCCGTTGTCGAAACCGATCATTTTTGTACTCGCACTTTATGCGTTCGTTGGGCAATGGAATTCCTATTTTGATGCAATGATCTATCTCGATAATCCGAACCTGCATCCGTTACAGCTCGTTCTGCGTTCCATTCTGATTCAGAATCAGGCTGCACCGGGCATGATCAGTGATCAGCTCGCGATGGCAGAACTGAAACGGCTCTCCGAGATGATTAAATACTCAGCGATTGTCATTTCGAGTCTGCCACTCATCATCATGTACCCGTTTTTCCAGAAGTATTTCGAAAAAGGTGTCATGGTCGGTTCCCTCAAATAGTGAACAGCCTGCGATACAGTAAGTTGATCCAATCCAACTCATGGAGGTCATTATTATGAAAAAAGTAAACAAGTCCAGAAAAGCCGTTACAACGGCGTCCATTTCCATGTTATCTGCAATGCTCTTTTTAACCGCCTGTGGCGGAGGTGGAGGCGGCGCGGCAAGTGAGGCGCAATCCCCTGATGGCAAGGTGACATTGAATTTTATAACACAGAGCTCTCCGCTGGCTCCCGCTGATCCAAACGACAAGCTGATTAACAAGCGTCTCGAAGAGAAAACCAATGTGCATATCAACTGGAAGAACTATACGAGTGATGTGTTTGCAGAAAAAAGAAATCTGGCGGTTGCCAGCGGTGATTTGCCGGATGCCATTTTTGATGCAGGTTACGGGGATTATGATCTCCTGAAACTGGCGAAGGACGGGGCGATCATTCCACTTGAGGACATGATTGAACAACACATGCCCAATCTGAAAAAGGTGCTGGAGGAAGCTCCCGAATACAAGAGCATGATCACGGCTCCAGACGGACATATTTACTCATTCCCATGGATTGAAGAACTCGGAAGTGGCAAACAACGGATTCAGGCAGTGGATAACTTGCCCTGGATTAATGTGGAATGGCTGAACAAGCTTGGACTGAAGATGCCAACGACAACCGAAGAACTGAAAGAAGTATTGATCGCGTTCAAAACTCAAGATCCAAACGGCAACGGTAAGGCCGACGAAATTCCGTTATCTTTCATTAACAAACCGGGCGGAGAAGATCTGACATTTCTCTTTGCGGCATTTGGACTCGGAGAGAACTGGGATCATACCGTGGTAACCAATGATGGGAAAGTGGTCTTCACGGCAGCTGATGAAGGCTACAAGGAAGCGGTTAAATACATTCATGAGCTGGTTAAGGAAGGCCTCGTGGATGTCGAATCGTACCAGCAGGATTGGAACACGTATCTTGCGAAAGGCAAGGATAATAAGTACGGCATGTACTTCACATGGGATAAGGCTAACATTACAGGCATGAATGATACGTATGATGTTCTGCCTCCTGTTGCCGGGCCTAACGGAGAGGTCAATGTCACAAGAACAAACGGGATTGGGCTTGATCGTGGTCGCATGGTCATTACCAGCAGCAATAAAAACCTGGAATCTACAGCGAAGTGGGTAGACCAACTGTACGATCCGCTCCAATCTGTGCAGAACAACTGGGGTACCTATGGAGACGAGAGTCAGCAAAATATTTTTGAATTCGATGAAGCCAAAGGGATGCTGAAACATCTTCCACTGGAAGGATCTGCACCTGTGGAACTCAGACAAAAAACCAGTATCGCAGGACCATTGGCCATTCTCGACAGTTATTATGACAAATACACAACCAAACCGGAAGATGCGGCTTGGCGCATGGAACTTCTCGACAAGGTTATGGTTCCGCATATGAAAGCGGAGAACGTATATCCAAGTGTGTTCTTCTCCATTGATGAACTGGATCGATTGTCCACGATTGAGACCGATCTCTTCGCCTACGTGTTACGTCTGCGTACAGAATGGTATCAGAACGGGAAAATAGATCAGGAATGGGATGCTTACTTGAAAGAGTTGGATCGCCTTGGATTGCAAGAATGGCTACAGATTAAACAAGCGGGATATGACCGTAATAACAAATAAAGAAAAGTACGGAGGAGAAACCATAATGTCGACAATTCTTAAACAAGATTACAGAAATGAATACCATTTTTCACCAAAAGAGAAGTGGATGAACGACCCGAACGGCATGGTGTTTTTCAATGGGGAGTATCACTTGTTCTATCAGCATCACCCACATGGAACTACATGGGGCCCCATGCATTGGGGCCATGCAGTGAGCAGGGACCTGATCTCCTGGGAGGAACTACCAATAGCTTTACTCCCCGATGAGAATGGCACTATATTCTCGGGAAGTGCCGTAGTGGATTGGAATAATACGACCGGATTCTTTGAGGGTGAGCCAGGATTGGTTGCTATTTTCACCCATCATCTTGAAGTTAAAAACCAAGATGCCATACAAACCCAGAGTCTGGCGTATAGCAAAGACAACGGCAGAACCTGGACTAAGTACGAGGGTAATCCGGTATTAAAGCATGAGTCCTTTGTTGATTTCCGTGATCCCAAAGTGTTCTGGCATGAGCAGACCAAGGAGTGGGTTATGATTATCGCTTGTGGTCAAACGGTATGTCTGTATCGTTCTCCCAATCTGAAGGATTGGACGCTAGGAAGTGAATTTGGAGCCGGTATTGGTTCACACGATGGCGTGTGGGAATGCCCCGACCTGTTCCCGCTTGCAGTAGATGGAGATTCAGGGCAGGAGAAATGGGTGATGCTCGTTAGCATCGGTGCAGATCCTGCTTTTATTGAAGGCTCCAGAACACAATATTTTACCGGAGATTTTGATGGAACTACATTTGTCCCAGACGAGGCATCCCAGACGATTCGCTGGATTGATTATGGTCGGGATAACTACGCAGGAGTTAGTTGGTCTGACGTTCCTGAGGAAGATGGAAGACGCCTCATTATCGGCTGGATGAGCAACTGGATGTATGCCAACCAGACGCCAACCAATGATTACCGTGGAGCAATGACCATTGCCCGGGAGTTGACACTGGAGACAAGAGCGGGAGAAGTTATATTGATTCAACGTCCTGCACGTGAACTTGAGCAAGCCCGTACGCCAGTATTGTCCCTACAGGATGCTTCGATTCAGCAAGTGAGTGAGCAGTTGAACGCATTGCAACTCGTGAACTATGAGATCCATGCAGAGTGGGCTCAGGATCAGACGTTCCATTTTGCACTAAGAAGCGGCGCAGATCACGAAACGGTCGTTGGTGTAGACTCGATCCGAAGTGAAGTGTACGTTGATCGTAGTCGATCGGGCATCGGCAATTTTCATGAACTTTTCCTGAGCCGTCATACAGCTGAGTTAAAAGAAGTGGATGGAAATCAAAGTTTGCGTATCTTTGTAGATCATTCATCTGTGGAGGTATTTGCAAATGATGGTCAGGCGGTTATCACGGATCTGATCTATCCGGATGCGGATTGCCAAGGCATCTCTGCTCATGCAGAAAATACAGATCTGGTCTTCTCTTCACTTCATATCTATGAGATATCATCAACCAAGGCTAAAGGTTAATTGTAATGAAGGAAAGGAGCCCAGAACGATGCGTATTGGAGCTATAGAAGCGGGCGGAACAAAGTTTGTATGTGGTGTAGGTAATGAGCATGGACAGATTGAAGATCGGGTCAGCTTTCCAACAGAACACCCGGAGACCACTCTTGCCAAGGTGATCGACTATTTCAGGGATAAAGATGTGGAAGCCATAGGGGTCGGCTCCTTTGGTCCGATTGATCTGCAACCGGATAGTCCCACCTATGGTTATATTACGACCACACCTAAGCCTGGGTGGGGAAACTGTAATGTGATTGGAACCTTGAAGCATGAATTTTCGGTTCCTTTTGGATGGGATACGGATGTGAATGCTGCCGCGCTCGGTGAAGTGACGTGGGGTGCGGCGCAAGGGCTGGATAACTGTGTATATTACACGATTGGCACAGGAGTTGGTGTCGGACTTGTGGCAGGGGGCAAAAGAGTACACGGATTGTTACATCCCGAGGGTGGACATATTCGCACAAGACGCCATCCAGACGACCGCTTTGCCGGATTATGCCCGTATCATGGCGATTGTCTGGAGGGTATGGCAGCAGGTCCAGCCATTGAAGCCCGTTGGCAGATCCCTGGCAGTGAACTGCCGGCGGATCATCCGGCGTGGGAGATCGAATCCTTTTACATTGCAGAGTCGATTACTACGGCCATCTTGCTTCATTCGCCGCAGAAGATCATCCTGGGCGGTGGTGTGATGCAGCAAGATCATCTGTTTCCTATGATTCGGGAGCAGGTAGTGCGGAATCTCAATGGTTATGTAAATGCAGCCCCAATCACGCAACATATCGACCAATATATTGTGCAGCCCGGATTGGGCCAGCATGCAGGCCTATGTGGTGCGCTAGCATTGGGTCTGGAAGCATTACAACATGCAGCACAAGCTTCACATGTTTCATAGTTTTCTAAAATAATCTACATCCCAGAAGGGATGGCTGCGGGTTCGCTTATTGGTATAAGCAAGACTGCACCATCCTTTTTGGGCTTTTTTATTTTTTTTTGAGGAGTTCAATAGGTTTGAAAAATATAGTGCATTCTAAAATCCGATATTGCTCAAGTGAGCTGCCAAAGGTATGATTTTTAGTGTTCTATAGTGCGATATGACATTCAAAAACTAACGTGTCTCCACTGGAAAGGAATTCAACAAATGAACCCAATAACAATGCGTCAAGCTGTACAGGCAGACCAAGAGCAACTCGCTGATTTGCGAGCCTTGGTATTATACGATGATCTAACGAGACTGGGAAGGTACGATGATGTGAAGGTGCGTGAACGTTTCCGGAATACATTCAATCCTGCCCAGACACAGATTATTGAAGTGGAGGGTTCAATGGTAGGTTGTGTAGCGTTGAAGCCCAAGTCTGAGGTATATCTATTGGAACATTTCTACATACATCCCGATTATCAAGGCCAGAGAATAGGGACTCATGTACTGAACATGCTGCTGGAACAGGATGAAGTTCAGGGGAAACGTGTTATGTTAAATGTTTTGCAGGGAAGCCCTGCTCGGCGATTGTATGAACGATTTGGATTTATATTGGACAGTGAAGATGAGGTCGATGTATTTATGTCAAAGCACCTTTGAGAGAATGAATCCTTGTCGCAAGATAGGGATATCATCTCGAAGGTGGAAACCTATTAAATATTTGTGAATACATGGCAATAGTGATTGCTTGACTCAGGAAGATTATGATAGTATCGAAGTCAGAGAATATATGGAATATTTACAAAATGTAGGACTTTTTTTGTTCCGATTCCTATACTCTTAGGCAAACGTTCGAACAGATTCTGATCACAGAAATGGTGTCACAAAAATGGATTTTCAAAGATTACATGTCTCACATCGAGGAGGAATCTTTTTTGCAAGAATATCCTGTGGCTTATGATCAGTTTGATATTCACTTCTATCAGGTCGTGGAAATGTTTTCTGAACAAAAGCTGGATGTAAGTGCGTTAGATGAGGATTTAAGAGTTCTTGGATTAAACTCCATTTCATTTATCAAACTGATCATTGCCTTGGAGAACGAATTCAATATTGAGATGGACGATGAGTATCTTGAATTGGAGAACTTCACAACATTGCAACATCTGAAAGACAGTTTGCGTAAGTGCATCAATTATGAGATTCCCAATGAGTCATAAAGGGAAAATGACGACACAAGCTCATATCAGACAATCACAGCATCGAATTCCGTTTATTGGACTTATAACCTCAAAATCAGGAGTGATATGTGATGAAAGTTGAACTGAATGCGGAGCAATTGATGTGGCAGGAACAATTCAAGGATTTTGTAGACAGCGAGATTATTCCATATGCTAGTTTAAATGACAGCGAAGAACGAATTCACCCGGAACTCCTTGCGAAAATAACAGAGGCTGGTTATCTGGGCTCCATGTTGCCAAAAGAATATGGTGGGATGGAACTGGACAATATCACTATCGGGATTCTTAACGAAGAGGTTGGACGTGGGTGCTCCTCTGTCAGAAGTTTGTTAACCGTTCAGGGGATGGTGGGTTTAGCGATCTTGCGTTGGGGAACGGAGCAACAAAGACAGTACTGGTTGCCTGCATTAGCTACGGGAACAACTTTGGGTTCATTCGGATTGACAGAACCGAGTGTTGGAAGCGATGCCAAAAGCATTGAAACAACGGCCGTGTTAGACGGAGACGAATACATACTTAACGGTCATAAAAAATGGATCACCATGGGGCAGCTTGCAGACGTATTTTTGATTATTGCCCAATGTGAGAACAAGCCGACAGCGTTTATTGTGGAGAGAGATTCCATTGGGTTCAGCGTTGAACCTATGAGCGGGTTACTTGGAGCGAGAGCATCGATGATTGCTGAACTGAAAATGGATTCTTGTCGTATTCCGAAGGAAAACCTCCTGGGTCAAGTCGGTACAGGGTTATCACATGTTGCTTTACCTTGTCTGGATTATGGAAGATACACGATCGCTTGTGGCTGTGTCGGTTTAGCCAAGGCATGTCTGGATGCATCGGTACATTATGCCAATTCCAGAATCCAATTCGGAAGAGCTATACGCGAGAATCAAATGATACAAAAAATGATCACTGAAATGTCAGTGAATATGAAAGCGGCACGGATGCTGTGTTACAGAGCAGGATATTTAAGAGATGTGGGTGATCCAGAGAGCATTATGGAAACTTGGACTGCCAAATATTTTGCTTCAACCATGGTGAATAAAGTTGCCAGTGATGCGGTGCAGATTCATGGTGCCAATGGTTGCCATCGAGACTATCCCGTAGAGAGATATTATCGGGATGCCCGAATCAATGAGATTATCGAAGGCACGACTCAGATGCATGAGATTTTAATCGCAACACAGGAGGTTGTAACACACCGCCGTGAAATAAGACGTTCAAATAAAGCAGAAAAAGTTAAGGATAGCGCGAATCGAAACGTTTAGATTTTGCATTGCAGGACCTAAGGAAGAGCCCTTTTTTTGCATTAGGCAGGATCATTCATTATGCTATGAAAAAAGGGCTTGATCATTAGGTTCTTTGATGTTTTACCATAATTGATTTAGGAAAGATACGGAGTTGATTAGGATTGAAACGGATTGGGCAGGGACAGACAGCGGAAATATTCAGACATGGTGAAACTTCAATTTTGAAACTTTTCAGAGAAGATTTCTCTGCGGAAGCGATTCAGCATGAGTTTGATAATACTCGAATCGTTTTGGAACTTGGAGTTAAATGCCCACAAACAATCGATATGGTGACGATCAATAATCGTAAAGGAATCATATTTGAGTTGGCCAGTGGAAGGACACTTTTGGAAGAGATGATTATTAAACCATGGTCCATTGAGCGCAGAGCAAGGCAGATGGCAGCACTTCATCATCAAATACACCAGCAATCGGGTGAACGGATTCAACAAAAGCATAAGACTGTATTAGAGAAGAATATATCAAACGCAAGTGATCTATCGGACATTGAGAAGCAACAGATTATGGACTATGTACATAGTTTGCCGGAAGGCAGATCTCTATGTCATGGAGATTTCCATCCCAATAATGTGATTACAGGCAAAGAATCCTGGATCATAGACTGGATGACAGGCGCATCGGGCTGTCCAGCAGCAGATGTGGCAAGGACGCTAGTGTTATTAAAATACGGAAATTTGCCCAAAGGCGCTCCATTGATGATGAAAGTTCTGCTGAAGATCATCAAAAGCAGGATGAGTAAAGCGTATATCGAGTATTACTTGTCTCTCTCGGGCATGGGCATTCGCGAGATACATCGATGGGTTCTTCCCATTGCTGCAGCCAGACTAACGGAGTGGATACCACCTGAGGAAAAAAAAGATTTATTGGATTACATTCGTAATCAGCTTAAAAAATTCAACACAACTTAGATCAAGATTAGGAATGAATGTATAGCACCGTACTTGTCAAAACCGTCCGAAAAACAATCAGGAGGTTAACGATAATGGATTTCCAACTACGTTCTGTTGTTTCTTATGATATGGTCGTCCGTGAAAAAAAACATCTATTTGACTTGTCTCTCAGAAGACAGATTGCCATATTTGAGGTTATGGATGCATTGGAAATCAGTGTGTTTAGCAAAACGGTGCAAGTTAAGGCAGGGGCTGTGCTGCTGGCAAATAAAATAAGACTGCAAAATTACGATAAACCTGTTCTGAAAATGAGAGGTATTATTTTTGGATCGGATCTGCTTGAGCGACTGCCAAGCTGTCACATATTAAGTGAGAATGGTAGTAAACACTATGATCTTGCTGTAAGTCTGTTGAACCGAACGGTAGAGAGTAGAGAGGACATCGAAATAGCTGAAAGAGATTTTCTTGAAGTATACTCCAGTTACTATCAGACGAATCTCGCTAATATGATGCGACCGGAAACGGATCGGGAGGACTCGGTCAAACGGAACTTGATCATGATATGCAAGTATATCCAAAACAATTATGAGCAGCCAATTACTCTGCAATTTCTGGCAGATATGGTTGGTTATAATCCAGTGTATCTGTGTAATCTGTTTTCTAAGGTTTTCAATGTTTCGCCACTGAAGTACCTACAGCAGATTCGGGTGGATAAGGCACAGGAGTACGTAACCAAGACGGATCTTCCAATCTCTGAAATTACAACGAAGTTAGGGTACAGTTCTAGTACACAATTTAGTGCAATGTACAAGAAAAAAGTGGGCAAAAGCCCGACCGAACATCGCAATCAATTCAGAAGCAACAAGGGAAATTTGCCCCTATCTATTCAATCTACATAATGTATTCAATAACACAGAAAATATTGTATTTTTTTACGTAAAATGATAAATTACGATAAAAATAAGAATACGAGGAATGATAGGGCTAATGAAGAAAATTCAACTTTTTTGTTTGCCTCATGCAGGTGGATCAGCCATGATTTTTCATCGCTGGAAATCATCTTTAAGCCCTTTTATTGACGTAATACCGATCGAATTAAAAGGAAGAGGCGCTCGGGTGGGGGAACCATTCTATGAAAGCTTTGAAGAAGCGATTGAAGATATCTACCCCACGGTTTCCTCACTAATTCATGGGCCTTATGCTATTTTCGGACATAGCATGGGAAGCTGGATGGCGCTCGAACTATATTACCGACTTGCACAGTCAACGAAACAATTGCCTGAACATATGATGCTTTCAGGCAATCGTGCACCACATATTTTCAAGGATGAGAATATTCACGCATTGCCAGACGAAGAGTTCAGAGAGACGATTCAGAACATGGGTGGAACGTCGGATGAGGTCTTTACTAATAAAGAGCTCTTTTCGTTATTTGCACCTGTACTTAGAGCCGATTTCAGGATTGTCGAACTCTATCGTTTTCAGCCCAAGCCTTTCAAGGTTCAGAGTGATATTACCGTGTTAACTGGCAGAAGCGATACCCGAGTGAAATCTAGCGATCTGATCGGATGGAAAAAGTACGCTGGTTCACAATGTGACATTGTCAAATTGGATGGAGGACACTTCTATATCCAGGATAATATTCAGGAAACAACGAGAATTATAAATGAAAAGCTGCAACCTTACGTAATCTAGTTGACAAGGAGTGTGTTCCAGTTATGAGCATGGATAACTTGGCTCAATTATTTAACTCCCTTGGTTCAGTCACAGACAGAGGTATTACTTTTCTGAATGGCAGCAAAGAAGAAAAGGTTGTATCGTACCAATCCCTTCTGCAATCAGCCAAAATCCGATTAGGAGAACTTCAAGCATTTGGGATGCAGCCGGGTAATGAATTGATCTTCCAACTGAACTCGGAAGAAGAGTTTATTGTCACCTTTTGGGCTTGCACGCTTGGAAAAATCATACCGGTTCCGATTACCGTAGGCGGAAATCAGGAGCAAAGAATGAAGCTTTACAATGTGTGGAAAACGTTGAATCATCCGTTTATTGCTGCTGATCAGGATCTCACGGAAAGCTTGGACAAGTTTGCCCGGAAGAATGGATTGGAAGAGGTTGTCCGCGAAATGCATGCCCGAATCTTTATAGTACAGGGCAACTCGAACGTACGAGAAGAACCTATTGTTGAGGGAATTGAAGCTAGCATCCAGCCGGATGACATAGCGTTTATCCAATTTTCTTCAGGTTCTACAGGACAAACCAAGGGTGTAGTAATTACACACCGCAATGTCATGATAAATATACAAGCTATGAATATAGCAACCCAAATCTCCTCTAATGACCGTTCTTTGAGTTGGTTACCCCTGACCCATGATATGGGTCTGATTGCGTTTCACCTTACAAGTACCTTCCAAGGTCTGCAACAGTTTATTATGCCGACTTCCTTATTCATCCGTCACCCTACATTATGGTTAACCAAAACTTCTGAACACCGTGTCACCCAACTATATGCTCCAAATTTTGCTTATAAATATTTTCTGGATTCATATAATCCACTAACCTTTGCATCAACCGATTTGTCTTCGGTACGTTTTATTATGAACGGTGCTGAGCCGATATCTCCGGCACTTTGTTTCAATTTTCTGGAGGCGATGAGTCCTTATGGACTGGCTTCCAATACAATGCTGACGGCGTACGGCTTGGCCGAAGCAACCGTTGGTGTTTCCTTTGGTAACGTCGGTGATTTGACTTGTTATGTACTGGACAGAAGATATTTGGAGACCGGGAAACCATTCATAGAAGTAGAACCGGGCTCAGAACATGCTGTTTCTTTTGTGGAAGTAGGCAAGCCGGTTCAATACTGTGATGTACGAATATGTGATGATTATGATAAGCCGGTCGAGGAATTGGTGCTGGGCAGTATTCAAATTAAAGGATTGAGTGTAACAAGCGGTTATTACAACAATGCAGCAGCTACGGAAAAAGCAAGTACAGCCGATGGATGGATTCGTACTGGAGATATTGGATTTATGAATGATGGCGCAATAGTCATTACGGGCAGAACCAAGGACATTATCTTTATCAATGGTCAAAACGTATATCCGCATGATATTGAACGTGTGACGGAGGAACTGGAGCAGTTTGATCTGGGGAAAGTCGCTGTATGTGGTGTCTCCAATCCACTTACAGGATCGGAAAGCGTTGTAATGTTTGTGCTGTATAAAAAGGACTTGCCATCTTTTATTGCAAGAGTTGGAGAAGCCAAAGCACATATTCAGCAGCGGATGGGGATTGAACTCAAGTCCGTGCTGCCCATTAAGCAAATTCCTAAAACGACGAGTGGAAAATTTCAACGTTACAGGCTTCAGGAGCGGTACGAAACAGGAGAATTTAGTGAAATCGAACAATCCATTCAGAGCATGTTAAGCCATATCCAGGAGATCAAAGAAGTACAACCAGCTCGTGATTATATCGAACAAAAGCTGATTGAGATTGTTGAGTCCGTAGCGGGACTTAGGAATGTCGGAGTAACGGACAACCTGGCTGAAGCTGGATTCGATTCGCTAAAAGTAACGCAGATTCATCAGGCAATCGATGATGCATTTCCAGACAAAATGGCAATTTCCAGCTTGTATTCACATACCTCTATTGTCTCATGGGCGAATCTGATCAGACAAGACAGAGTGGAAATGGAGCCTGTACGGATGAATCGGGGCTTTTTCCATACGGATCGAGGTTACGAAGCTTTGTCGTATCAATTCACTCTCCCAGCTTCATTGGTACAGGATATGCGAATGGTTGCACAATCCGAAGCGATCAGTATTCATGTGTTGGCATCAGCTATGTATGCTTACTTGTTACATACGTTGTCAGAACAACCCTCTATTGATATGCACGTATCCTATGGTACAGCGAGAATGATCACACCTGTACGATTGAATTTCGATCAATACAAGACAATGAAAGAGCTCTTTCAAAATGTTCATCAACAGATCATAACCATGCCTTCGAATCGAGCGTTTCCCGTCGAGCAGATGAGCCAGATCAGAACAAGCAGCACGGAGTGGGCAATTATTCCTTTATATGGTGAACAGCATCTGTTCAAGGCATCGGACGATGTACTGAACTATTACGATCTGATTATCCTAGTGTCTGACGAAGGTGATATTCTGCAGTGCAATTGTCGTTTTAATGGACGTAAATTAAAACAGAGCCGTGTGAAACGTCTTATTGCCAATTATGTGAGAGGACTTCAACTATTGGTACAACCGGAATTGAAATGAAATTTCATAGGGGGACGGCCATGCTTGATCAATTGTTCGACAGAGAGCAATGGGAAGAAGAAGATGACCAGGACACTACTACTGAAATGGATATAACAACGGATAATAGACATGATATAGCTGTTATAGGTATCGGTGCGAAGTTGCCGACCGGAGAGTCGCTGGATGAATTTTGGAAGATGCTTGATTATGGAATTGATTGCATACGGGAATTGCCCAATCATCGAAAGGGCCAGTTGGATCAATACTTGCTTCACAAGCAAGGTTCATTGGAGCATGTACGTTATTTGAACGGAGCTTATCTGGACGAAATCGATGAATTTGATTATTCCTTCTTCCGTATGAGTGCACAGGAAGCCAAGCTGATGAGTCCGGTCCAACGATTGTTTTTGCAAACGGTATGGCGTGCGGTTGAGGATGCAGGTTATGGTGGTGACCGTTTGGCTGGAAGTTCAACTGGGGTGTACGTGGGTGTAATCGGAGATCAAGAAGGTTACAAGTACAAACAGATGGTCGAGGAATTAAGTCCAGACATGTTACCAATCGCCACCGTAGGTAATCTTTCGTCCATCATTCCTGCAAGAATTGCGTATCTACTTAATCTGACGGGGCCGGCTATGGTTGTAGACACAGCATGCTCCTCTTCGCTGGTTGCTCTGGATATGGCAGTACGTGCATTACGTGAAGGAAGTTGTGATATGGCTATCGCTGGAGGGATCAGGCTGAATATGATTCCACTGGATAAAGAGTATTACAAAATCGGTATTGAATCCAGTGATGGAACAACAAGAACCTTTGATGAAGATGCGGATGGATCAGGAATGGGTGAGGGTGTAGTAAGTGTTGTACTAAAACCTGTGGAACAGGCATTGCGGGATCATGATCATGTGTATGCAGTCATAAAAGGCACAGCTGTGAATCAGAATGGGTATTCGGCAGGGATCACAACGCCCAATGCGGTAGCTCATGAAAAAGTACTGACTCATGCTTGGCGTGATGCTGGAATTCATCCAGAGAGTCTTTCTTATCTGGAAGCACATGGGACAGGTACGCTCATTGGGGACCCGATTGAACTGGAAGGAATCAAATCGGCTTTTCGCAGATTTACGGACAAAAAACAATTCTGTGCCATAGGATCGGTTAAGTCCAATGTGGGCCATTTGTACGACAGTGCAGGATTAGCGGGTCTGCTGAAGGCGATTATGGCACTCAGATCCAAACGTATTCCCTCTACACTTCATTTTAATAAGCCAAACCCAAAATTTGAATTTGATACATCACCAGTCTATGTCAATGTCATTTCAAGGGAGTGGGAGGCGGCCACTCCTCGAAGATGTGGAGTCAGTTCATTTGGGTTAAGCGGCACCAATTGCCATGTTGTACTGGAAGAAGCTCCGAACATATCAGTGGAATTGGGGCGCGATGACCATTATCCCTTTTTGATCTCAAGTGTATCATCCGGAAATCTCTCCCGTCAGGTGCAATCATATGTGAAGTGGATCAATGAGAACCCGAAGGCCGATGTGAGGGATGTATGCTGCACAGCAGCTACTGGAAGACAGCATCATGCACACCGAGCGGTGTGGGTGGTCAGTTCGTTGGATCAATTGCTGCAGCATTTAAACGACTTTCTTACAGAACCCAAGACCGGTAAATATGAACAAGATACATTTAGGAAAAGAAATCAGTTATTCACTACAGAAGAACTTATCTCGAACTGGCATATCGAAGGATGTGATAGAGCAACCGTGCTAGAGGAGTTGTGCACACATTATCAAGGCGGTGCTCAGATCAATTGGTCAAGAATCTATCCAGATGTGACCTATAACAAGTTGAGCTTGCCCACATATTCATTTGAGGAGAGTAAGTGCTGGATTGATACTAACCCCGATAATTCGGTACAGACTGAGGAAGAAGCGATGTATTATTCATTGTCATGGAAGCCTTGGAGCGAGATCGGCAAGATTAACTCATCCAGCATCCATAATGTTGAACGTGTTTTATTAATACGAAATGATACACAGCTACATGCAACCCAGTTGGTGAACCAAATTCGTGAAGCTGGAGTAGCAGTTATCGAAGTGATATTGGGAACATCTTACCTTCAACAGGATGCACAGACATATGTAATTCGAAATAACGAGAGTGATTATATCAAACTTTTGCTGGAAGTGTCCTTTGGAGGTCCCTATCGGATCGTGCATTTAGCATCACTTGACCATTTAGAAAATAAGGAAAACAGGCTGGATAAAGGTCTTATGTCTGTATGGAGACTTACCAAGGCATGCTCACACGTCTTTGCAGAGCAGGTTGAGATGATTTTGGTGACAAGCTTTGCTAATGATGTGACAGGTGACGAGAAAGTTCTGTATCCGGAGAATTCGGCGATGCTGGCTTTCGGACATACGGTACAGCGTGAGATTCAGAATCTCGAATGCTTCTGTATAGATGTTGACCAAGATTGGGATACCTCTCAGTATATGCGTTACATTTTGGGGCCGTTGGAGAAGAAGTCTTTGGCGATTAGAAATGGACAAGCATACCAAGCTGAATTCGCACCTGCTGATGTGGGTTCCATGCCTGATGTTGATATGAACTGGAAAGAAAACGGCGTATACATTATTACAGGTGGACTTGGTGGTCTGGGGATGGAGATTGCTGAACGCTTGTTATCATTTGGACGTATGAATCTGGCTTTGATTGCAAGAACGGCACTGCCCAAACGTCACAATTGGGACATCATTCTAAATGCGAAAAATACTTCACCAGATCTAAAAAGTAAGCTTCTTCGGTTGCTTGATATGGAGAAACGGGCCGGACAGTTGATGTATCTCGGAGCTGATGTTGCCGATGCAGATCAGTTAAGTCAAGCCATTGAACAATTAAGAAGTCGTTTTGGATGTATACGTGGCATCATCCATGCAGCAGGCGTTGGGAGTACACAACATGCTGACCAGATGACCGAGGAAGAGTTTACAGCAATGCTGGCTCCGAAAGTGAAGGGGACTCCTCTGCTGGATCAGCTAACAGCCGAAGATCAGCCGGATTTTCTAGTCATGTTCTCGTCCGTCGCTACGTTATTTGGTTCTACTGGACAGGCTGCTTATGCCGCCGCGAATGCATATCAGGATGCCTATGCCCCGATGCGGAACCGCAAAGGGATGCGTACGATAACGCTGAATTGGACGACCTGGAAAGAGGTAGGCATGGCTTCCAGAGCCGGGTTTGATTTTGACACCTTATTCAAAGCGATGCCTAAAGATTGGGCATTGGATCGATTGTTCGAAATAATGGGAAAACAGACCGACCGTTTGCTGGTGGGGGAAATGAACTGGGATTCACCCTATTTAAACATTTTGAATAACTACCACTTTCATCTTGATGCCAACATTGGACAAAGGTTACAAAAATTGATGAGAATGCCGGAGAGAGCAAAGCAAATATCAATGAAGAAGGAATCCGCTTCTTCTGTTCAGATCCCAACGGAAGAGTATGAACTTAAATTGGAATCTTCCGTGGAGATGGACCGGACTATTGCGAATATAGTTGGACCATATTTAGGCATTAAAGAGATGAATGTACATGACAGCTTTTTCGAACTCGGTGCAGACTCTATTATGATTAAGCAGATTTTCTTGAAATTGGACAAAACTTACCCTGGAAAACTCATACTGACCGATCTGTTTGAATATCCAAGTATCTCCAGACTAACTACTTATATGAGCACCACAGAAAAGCAGAAGCCTCACCAGTCTCCTCAAAAGGAAACTTTCGAAGAGGAACGGGATACAGATCTTGAGAATCTGTTCGATGAGATCGAACGTGGAGCAATGGATTTGGATGAAGCAATCATCAACCTTCAAAAGATGTAGGGGGACGTGAAGCGTGGAGAAAATTCTGAAGCTCCTGGTAGAGAGTGTCAAGGACCAGAAGATGAACAAAACAACGGCGGCTCAGATCGTGAAAATGCTAAAAGAAGGGGAAAAGAAACCCGTCAAGGATATCGCCATCATCGGTATTTCAGCCAAGTTGCCCAATATGGAAACACTGGATGACTACTGGGATAATATCCAGAGTGGTGTAGATTGCATACGTCCCATTCCCAAGACACGAAAATCGGATATGGACGCTATTCTCTCTTATATGGATATTCCTAAGGGAGATATTCAATATTACGAAGCGGCGTACCTGGACAATATTGACCAATTCGACCATGAATTCTTTCGTTTGCCTCCCAAAGAAGCCAGTTTAACGGATGTTAATCAGCGTTTGTTTATGGAGACGGCATGGGATGCCATGGAGGATGCAGGATACGGTAACGACAAATTATCGGGCACCAATACAGGTGTCTATGTAGGCTTTTCCAACAATATCAAAGATATGTATATGCGATATATTACCGAAACGATGCAGACAAGTGCACTGTCCATCGTGGGAAATTTGGCTTCCATATTATCCAATCGAATCTCGTATCTTCTGAATCTGAAGGGACCCAGTATTGTTGTTGATACAGCGTGTTCCTCTTCACTCGTAGCTGTTGCCATGGCATGTCAGGCCATCCGGAACAAGGAATGTGATATGGCAATTGCGGGCGGTGTGAAACTTCATCTTATGACACGCGAGAATCAGAATGAGAAAATCGGGATGGAATCTCCAGACTACCGGACCAAAACATTTGATGATTCTGCAAATGGGGCGGGAATGGGCGAAGGAGTCACTGCTTTATTGCTGAAACCACTAGACGCTGCAATGCGTGATGGTGATCAGATCTATGCGGTAATTAAAGGTTTGGCCGTCAATCAGGATGGAAGTTCTGGCGGATTGACTGTACCAAACCCATCCACTCAGGCTGAGTTGATTGTAAAAGCGTGGGAGGACGGTAACATTGATCCCGAAACGATCTCGTACTTCGAACCGCATGGTACGGGGACAGAATTGGGAGATCCCATTGAGATTAAGGGAATTCAGAACGCGTTTAAGAAATATACTTCCAAGAAACAATTTTGTGCGATCGGTTCGGTTAAAACCAATATCGGTCATCTGTACGAAGCAGCTGGAACTGCTGGCTTAATTAAGGCAATTCTGGCGTTGAAAAATAAAAAACTCCCTCCAACCTTGAACTTTGAAAAGCCAAATAGAGCGATTGACTTCAGTGGATCACCCGTTTACGTAAATACTACACTACGAGAGTGGAACACGGATGGCACAACTCCAAGACGGTGTGGTATCAGCTCTTTTGGCATTGGGGGAACCAACTGTCATCTCGTACTTGAGGAAGCACCTGATCGGGCAACTGCAGCGCATCAAGCGAACACTTCTGTAACAGGTCCATCCATTCTGACGTTGTCCGCCAAGTCTGAGGAATCGCTACGTCAGATGATCAGTAAGTATATCTATTTTCTTGAAAAAAATGAACTGCCAACATTACAAGATATGTGTTATACCGCCAACACGGGAAGAGGAAAGTTTCCATATCGGGTAGCAATCATAATGAACAGCAACATCGATTTGCATCAGAAACTTACTCAGTTGGAGCGTTCAAAACAGCTATTTGGTACTTCACATGGTTCGCACATCTATACCGGTTTTCACAAGCTGGTTCAAGATGAGGAGGCAGCGGATCAGGAATTCAGAATGTCGCTCTCATCCAGGCATGAGATGAGCGTATCGCTGGGACAAGCTCTTGGAGAATTCATGAACAGTGGGCAGCAAGACATCAATGCGTTACATCAGGCTGCTTCATACTATGTCTCTGGGGGCGATACTGACTGGGAAGCGCTTTATGCGAATCAGAATGTATTCAAGGTCAGTTTGCCATCTTACGCATTTCAGACGCACAGATGTTGGATCGACATTCCAAAACGTAACAGAAGATCGGAAAAGGTACAGGCAGAGGGCATGTTTTATCAAGCTGTATGGCAACGATACACGCCCGTATCTCGAGATTCTGTCGTCTCAAAAATGAAAGGCGCCGTACTTCTCTTCCGCGGAAACGATCAAGTCAGTGCTGCCTTGACGGTCCGATTGGAGCGTGAGCTCGAAGCACGAGTCATTCAGGTAGCCTGGGGGGATCGTTACGAGAAGTATGATGATTCGCACTATGTGATTCGTGGTTATGAAAGTGATTACATTCAGTTATTGGATGATATGAAGGGTCAGGGGCTAACCCGCATTATTCACGGGTTTACTCTGGCAGAGAATGATTCAGATGATTATTTACAAAGCGAGGAACAATTGAAGTTAAGCCAGGACCGTGGAATTCAGAGTGCATTCTACTTGACCCGTGCGATTCTACATCATCATATGACAGAGGGACTTCAGCTTCAATTCATATCCTCCCTAGCGAATGCAGTTACGGGGTATGAAAGTCAGGTACGACCGGAAAATGCAACGCTTAACGGATTCGCAAAAGTCATTGAACAGGAGTATCCGGAAATATCCTGCCGATTCATTGATGTGGATTCAGATACCGATGCGGATACGATCTATGCAGAATTGAATAGCTCCCATAACCGTTTTCAAGTGGCGTATCGCCATAATCAGTCATACGTTGAAGAATTGGATATTGCTAACATTCTGGAAGCCAGTCATGAGGAAGTAACTATTCGTGAGAACGGTTTATATCTTATTGCTGGTGGAACAGGCGGAATTGGCTTGCAGTTCGCGAAGCATCTGGCTGATGAACGCTGCATTCGTCTGGCACTAATCAGTCGTACGGCGATGCCTGATCGCACTGTGTGGGACAAGCTTATTCAAGAAGAAGATCCAAAGATAATATCCATGGAAATGATTGAACGAATGAAAACCATTATGGAGCTTGAAGCCGGAGGATCAAGTGTTGAATTAATCAGTGCAGACATCTCCGATCTGGAGCAGATGACTCAGGTTGTGCAGAGGTTGAGAACAAAATATGGGCAAATCTATGGGGTAATTAATAGCGCTGGTGTTGCCAATGATGGCTTGATTATCCGTAAGGAAGAGACTGCATTCCAAGAGGTTCTGAGACCGAAGGTTCAGGGAACCTGGGTTCTGAATCAAGTAACAGCGCAGGAACCACTCGATTTCTTCGTTATGTTTTCTTCTGGCATATCCATGTTAGGAGAACCGGGGCAGAGCGATTATGTTGCTGCAAACTGTTTTCTGGATAGCTTTGCGTCTTACCGTGCAAATGGGTCGGGCCGAACGCTAACCATTAACTGGCCTGCCTGGAAGGAAACCGGGATGGCTGCCAGATTTGGTCTGAATGTGGATACAGCATTCAAGACGTTAGCGACTCATCAAGCGATCAGTGCTTTTGACATGGTATTGAGCCGTCGTATACGCCGAGTGTTGATCGGTGAGCCCAATTATGCGAGTGAACTTCTACCGTTGTTAGAGTCGTCAAGGGTTATCCAATTTTCGGAAGCCATGACAGCTCGAATTCAACAGGAACGTAATCATTTGAATTATCATAACAACCAGCTGACGAGAACTGAATATGAACAAAAGGTTGAACTGCACGGACGAGATAACGGTATATATACAACTAAGGAGAAGGAACTTGCCCAACTGGTTGGACATGTTCTCGGGTTTACCGGGTTAGATGTATATGACAACTTGTTTGAACTCGGCGTTGATTCAATATCAATGATGCGCATTATTACTGAAATACGGGTACGCTACCATGTTCACCTAAACTACCACACCTTCTTTGAAGGTAATAATCTGGCGAAGCTTGCAATTCATCTGATTGGTGCACTCAAGGAAACTGGAGCGATATCCGAGTATCCCCAGCAAGAGCCGGAACCGGCGACCCTGTATGAGGACTTCCCTTTGACAGAAGTACAGATGGCTTATCTGTTAGGTCGAGACGAGCGGTTTGAAATGGGGGGAACATCCACTCACTATTATCTGGAATTGGAAACCAAATTGAACATGACGCATTTCCAGACTGCATTGCAAAAAGTGATTCAGCGCCATCCAATGCTGCGAGCGGTCATATTGCCTGAGGGCATGCAACGAATATTGCCACAGGTACCAGACTATCAACTGGAAATCGTTGACGTGTGCAATCTGAATGAGCAGGAAAAGTGGAAACACATTGAGGCGGAACGGGATCGAATGTCCCATCATGTGTTTGAGCCGAGCCAATGGCCGCTGTTTGAATTCAAAGCTTTTAAAATAGATGATACACGGCATTACCTGTTATTTGGTTATGATCTGCTGATCTGTGATAGTGCGAGTATCCAGATCCTTGGAGAGGACCTGGTGCATTATTGCCGTGAGCCGGAAAAGGAACTTCCTGTACTCAAGTTTTCGTTCAAGGATTATATGATGGCATACGGAGAACTGAAAAAGGGTGAGATGTACGCACGTGACAAGAAGTACTGGATGGATCAGTTGGACACATTCCCTTCCGCTCCAGCACTTCCGCTGAAGCAGGAGCCAAGACATATCAAGAAACCGCAATTTTCACGGCTAAGCTGGATATTAGAACAAGATCCGTGGGAGCAATTAAAGCATAAGGCACAGCAAAAAAATGTAACACCTTCCGCGCTTCTATGTACTGCCTTTGCTCGAGTTTTGGCACGTTGGAGCAATCAGGATCGACTTGCCATCAATCTGGCGGCGTTCAACCGCTTTCCATTTCATGAAGAAACCGATCAAATTATCGGTGATTTTACATCCATCATGTTGCTCGAAATTAACGAACAAAAAAACAAGCCTTTTTGGGAACAAGCAAGAGACGTGCAGAGTGGCATGCTCAATATGTTGGAACATCGACATTATGACGGCGTGGAGTTCATTCGAGAACTGGCCCGTCATCGAGAAGCGGGTACTTCCGCCATTATGCCGATTGTATATACCAGCACATTATTTGTGGATGCCATCGGAAGCTGGCAGCATATCGGAGATCTGAAAATGGGTATCAGTCAGACCTCCCAAGTCTACCTTGATAATCAGGTAATGGAGACTGACGGGAGACTGACCATTAACTGGGACTATATTCAGGATCTTTTTCATTACGATACACTTTCCGCCATGTTCGATGATTATACAGCGATAATTACTCATCTATGTGAGCAAGAGAATATCGAGTTTTTACCAGGTTTGCCTGAACAGGATAAGGCCATCTGGAATGCATTTAATGCAACAGCACAAACATTTCCTATATCTACACTGCATGGGTCTTTCATGGAGCAGGCGACCAAGACTCCTTATCAGACAGCATTGATTTACGGTAATCAGCAATTGACTTATCAACAGCTGGATGAACGTTCCAATCAGCTCGCTCATTACTTGACGCAACAAGGAATAACACGGGGAGACCGGGTGGGGTTGTTAGCCAAACGTGGTATGGAGACAATTGTGAATACCATGGGCATTCTCAAAGCAGGAGCGGTATACGTGCCTGTTGACCCCGATTATCCTGAAGATCGTCAGCAATACATTTTACAAAATAGTAACTGCAAAATGCTGTTATTACCCGAACTTTATACGTTTGAGGGACTGGCTGAATTGCCGGTAGAGCCACTGGAAAATAACGCAGCACCTGACGATCTTGCCTACATTATTTATACGTCTGGCAGCACGGGAACTCCAAAAGGGGTAGCTACTGCCCATGGCCCGGCAATGAATACCATTCGGGATATCAATATGAAGTTTGAAGTGACGGATCAAGATCGGATGCTTGGTATCTCTTCAATGTGCTTTGATCTGTCAGTCTATGATATTTTCGGTGCACTTGCGACGGGTGCAGCACTTGTGATCATTGCTGACCAGCGTGATATTCATGACATGTACGACGCAATACAACAGCATAAAGTAACCATCTGGAATTCAGTTCCAGCCATTATGCAACTGATGGCAGATTACGTAACCGATCAAACCAATGAACAATTAAGACTCATCCTGCTCAGTGGGGACTGGATACCAAAGAAATTGCCAGAGCAAGTACATGGGCGTTTTCCTTCGGCACAGGTTATCAGCTTGGGAGGTGCGACAGAGGCATCCATTTGGTCTATCTATTATCCCATTGATACTGTCAAGTCTGATTGGAAGAGCATTCCTTATGGAAGACCACTTGCGAATCAGACATTCTATACGCTTGACTACACGGGTTGCCTGAGCCCAGTCAATGTCATTGGTGAGCTCTGTATCGGTGGAGCAGGATTGGCTCAAGGATACTTTAATGATCCGGTGAGGACCGACAATGCATTTTTTAATCATCCGGAATTGGGACGTTTATACCGTACAGGTGATTTTGGAGTCTTGCGAAGAGAAGGGTACATTGAATTCCTTGGCAGACGGGATTCCCAAGTGAAAATCAGGGGTTATCGGGTTGAACTTGGAGAAATTGAAAGCCGATTATCTACAGTTCCTAGCGTGAAGCAGGCTGTCGTTATAGATAAAGTGGACATGCAAGGGACAAAGGTACTGGTAGCCTATTACTCAGCGGAGCGCAGCTATGACGAATTGGAGATGAAGCGTCTTTTGGCAAAAGCACTTCCGGATTACATGGTTCCTCAGCATTTAATCCAGTTGCCTGAATTTCCACTTACACCCAATGGAAAGATTGATCGGAAAGCGTTACCGGAACCAACCTTTGGACAACAGTCCAGTGCACTTGCAGGAACAGAAAGCCCAACGGAGCAAAAGCTGATTGAACTCTGTGAATCGGTATTCGGTATAAATGGAATAGGAACTCACGACAGCTTTTTCCAGATGGGGATCAATTCAATTCTAATGGTGCAGCTGGTGAATCGGATTGGGCAGGAATTCAATCAACGTCTCAGCTTCAAGGAATTTATGGCCCTGAGAGATATTTATGAACTGGCGGCTTTGCTTGAGAGCTCTGTGGAAAATGAAGAGTCAGTGGGAACAATTCATTATCCGCAGCATGATCCATGCCCTGATCCTGAAGGCCGACCATTCCCGCTGACCGAGGTACAGATGGCTTATGTTGCAGGAAGAAGTCAGGCTTTTGAAATGGGAGGCACTTCGACACACGGGTACCTCGAATTCGAAACTCAACTGGAGATGACGCGCTTCAATGAAGCACTAATCAAGCTGATTGAACACCATCCTATGTTACGGGCAATTATCCTGCCTACCGGAGAGCAACGAATCCTGCCACATGTACCGGCATACCGGATGGATATTGAAGATATCAGTGGTTTGAGTCCTGACGAGATGGAACGGGTGATCATAGCCGAAAGAGAACGCATGTCTCATCATATTTTTGAATTGGAGCAATGGCCATTATTTGAGATACGTGCGAAAAAAATATCTGAAAATACACATCTGCTGTTGTTTGGATATGATCTGCTCATTGCTGATGGGGCAAGCATACAGATCTTCAATAATGATCTACTGAAATTCTATCATCATCCCGAGATTGATCCGGAGCCTAATCCATTTACATTCCGCGATTATATTCTTGCTTACAATGAATTCCGTAAATCGAATACGTACCTGGCTGACAAACAATACTGGCTTGCCCGAATAGAGGAGTTCCCAGCAGCACCTGCACTCCCATTGAAGACAGATCCTGCACAGATCAGCGAGCCAAAATTCAAGCGACTTAATGAAGTGTTTGAAGCAGAGCGTTGGGAGATATTGAAAAAGATTGCTAATGGACACGGGCTAACACCTTCAGCGCTTCTCTGTGCAGCCTATGCCCAGATCTTATCGTACTGGAGCAATCAACAGAAGATTGCACTGAACCTGACAGTTTTCAATCGTTATCCATTCCACCCAAGCATACAGGATATCATTGGGGACTTTACTTCCATGATTTTAATTGATGTGGATATGACTTCGGGGAACGATTTTATGGGTCATGTGCGCCATGTTCAGAACAGTATACTGGAGGCGCTGGAGCACAGGCATTATGAAGGCATCGAATTCATACGTGATCTCTCCAAGCATCATCAAATGGGGAACAAGACCGTAATGCCAATTGTCTTCACAAGTATGATCTTTAATGAACGTGAGACATCTGAAGCAACTCAGGGACTGATTGGAAAGGTTCGAACTGGGGTCAGCCAAACATCGCAGGTATATCTGGATCATCAGGCTTCGGATGCGGGAGGGCAGCTAACGCTAACCTGGGATTACGTGGATGACTTGTTTGACCAACAGGTGGTCGAAACGATGTTTGCGCAATATAATGCACTGCTGGATGGCCTAATTGTAGGAGAAACGATTACGGGGCCTGACATTCCTTCAGTCGATCGCAGCATTTTGGAAAGGTATAACCAATCAGAAGAAAATATCATGCCAACAACATTGCAACATTTGTTTGATCGTATGGCCAAACATTATCCAGATCAGGATGCATTGTTGTTTGAGGATGAGCGGATGACGTATTCGGAGCTGGACCGAAGATCTGGTCAACTGGCAGGATATTTACTTGAACAGGAGATCGGGCGAGGGGATCGAGTTGGCGTTGTAGCAAGGCGCCGTATGGAGACCATTGTAAATGTAATGGCTATACTTCGCACTGGTGCGGCATATGTACCACTTGATCCGGATTATCCTGAAGATCGGCAAGCTTACATGCTTAAGAATAGTGATTGCCAAATTGTATTGGACGTGGATGCCTATGATCAGGTCTCGGCTTCAGGTTATCCTCTACTCGAAGGTGAGCCATCTGGAACACCTGATGATATTGCATATGTAATCTATACCTCAGGAAGTACGGGGAGACCAAAGGGTGTTGCCATTACTCATGGGGCTGTAACGAATACGATTCAGGATATGAACAGAAAGTTCGGTGTTCATGAGAAGGATCGCATGCTTGGCGTATCTTCCATGTGTTTCGATTTATCCGTATATGACGTGTTCGGTGCACTTTCCTCGGGTGCAGCTCTCGTAATTGTATCTGACCAAAGAGATATCCGAATGATGAAAGAGGCCGTTGATCGCCATCAGGTTACAATCTGGAATTCGGTTCCAGCGATTATGGATATGTTCATGGATCGACTGGAATCCGATGCTGGACGAAGCTACCGTTGGGCAAGTGATGAAGAGATTCAGGCGTCAACCCAACTGGCTGTGGAGAAAGAGTCAGTAGAATCGGTGTACCATTGGTCATTCTCCACGCTGTGGCGAATGGATGGAAAGCATATCTACGTGGATGAGTTCAAATGCCCTGAATATGCAACAGGTATGTTCCCTGAACTGTATTTCCTGGCACAAAAGGGGATTCGGCAATCCGAGATTGCTTCTTTCTTCCCGAATGTACCTGCTAGTGAAGTGAATTCGCTCATGGAACTGCTCATTCGCAAACGTGCTTTGGTCAGCGGACTTATGGAGCCAGCGGAAATTTTCAAGAAGCAGACGCAGTTATTCCGCAATCCGTATGACGAAAAGGTGGCATACGATGCACAGGCATACGAGGAATTTAAAAAAATACAGTTGCATCGTAATTTCGGTGAGAACACCACACTTGAGGTCTCACTGGAGCGTGGTGTTGAATATCCTGATTTCATCTCCAAGCGACGTTCTCATCGTTCCTTTAAGGAGGATCAGCCTGTCACCATGACACAGTTCTCCGATCTGATGGGAGTACTGGGTCAGTATGATCAAGGACAGGAAATTCGGTATTACTATCCTTCTGCGGGAGGGCTATATCCGATAGATGTGTTTGTGTATGTGAAGGAAGGAAGAGTTGCGGGAATGGAGGCGGGCTTGTACTACTTTAGTCCAGTGGATTACACGGTACGCCTCGTTCATGGGAATCAGTCATTCACTGATGAAATGCACTATTACACGAACAGGTCCATTTATCAGTCTTCAGCGTTTACTGTTTTCTTCATTTACAACGCGGAAGCAACCATGCCGAAATATGGCGCGCAAGGTTATTTATACTCCCTTATTGATACCGGAATTATGGTATCCACACTAAATAGTGTTGGAGAGATGTTGGGCATTGGGATGTGTTCGATCGGAGATATGCCTTTTGAGAAAATAAAACCGTTATTCAATTTAAATGAAAATCAGATCTGGCTTCACACGGTGGAAGCAGGATTGAAGCCAGACGATGATATGGCTTCTATGGAAGAATGGAGCAGCAGAAATTATATCAGACAAAATCCAAGCGTATCGGTATCCTATGGCGAAAACCCAATGGCTGCTGACCCAACCCTATTATCGGAACGTTCCGTAGCAGTCCTGGGTGCACAGACCGCTCCGCTGGCTAATTTAAATATCCAAAGTTCTGATATAGAAAGAGCAGTAAACATCACCAACGAGGGTAACCATCAAAGCAGTCTTCGTCTTATACTGCTCAGCGGTGACTGGATACCTCTATCGTTACCGGGCAAAGTCAGAAATCTGTGTCCTGATGCAAGCATTGTGAGTCTCGGTGGTGCAACAGAGGCTAGTATTTGGTCCATTTATTACCCTATTAATTCAATATCTGATGCGTGGAACAGTATCCCTTACGGGTATCCGTTGGCGAATCAAACATTCCATGTGCTCGATTATAAACTGCGTCCATGTCCGGTTGATGTTCCAGGTGAGATGTTTATCGGCGGAGTAGGTCTTGCAAATCAATATGTGAATGACTTGGATAAAACGGAGAAAGCATTCATTCAGCACCCACTCCTTGGTCGATTGTATAGAACGGGAGACCATGGCGTCATGCGCAAAGAGGGATACATTGAATTTTTGGGCAGAAAGGACAACCAGATCAAAATCAGGGGGCATCGCGTGGAACTCGGTGAAATTGAAGCCATATTCATTCAGCACCACGCCTTGAAGCGTGTGTATGTAATGGACAGGCAGAACGAGCAAAAGAAAAAATATCTGTGTGCCTATTATGTCTCTGATCAAGAAGTTTCCATTGCTGAATTGCGAGAATTTCTGATATCCAGATTGCCGGAGTACATGGTGCCTTCATTCTTTATCCGGTTGGAAGCCATCCCTTTAACAGCAAATGGAAAAATCAATCGTAATGCATTACCTGAACCAACTGCTCTACACACAGCTCAGGTCCAATACAAGGCTCCCGCTAATGATATTGAGAAACTATTGGTACAGATATGGAGCGAAGTACTTGGCAATACTCACATTGGTGTGAATCAGCATTTCTTTGAGATCGGCGGCGATTCTGTTCTGATGATCAAAGCACATGCCAGACTTGATGACCAATATCCGGGAATTGTGAAGATAACCGACATGTTTAATTTGCCAACTATTTCGGATATTACCGCATTTATCGAGAATCAGTTGGACGAGATGGATGTAATCCACGTATCACGCTCCCGCATTCCCTTGTCCATGGATTATTTCGTGGAAGGAGATTCAACATCAAACGAAACAGAAGAGTTGCAGTTTGCCTTATCGGCAGAACTCTATGATCGTGTGGTGAATGCTGCCAGCAGGTGGGATGTGGAGGTGGATGATATTTTATTTGCCGGCTTTGCGTACCTTCTCGCACAGGCCTCCAACCGTGATCGGATAAGTGTGCATGCAGCCATTGGGCAGTCCGACTATATTCAAGTATTTGATCTGGACTTCGGCTCGTTGGAACAATTTAATGAATTATTCCAGCTTATCCATCAATCCAAGGGTCAAGATGGCAGAGAGACCTTCCACACCAAACATGTTAGTACACTTTTGCAGGAGCCCGGTACAGGAACATTACCTTTGTTCTATAACGCTGGTGCAGTTGCTTCGGGAGTGCCGGTGTCTGAACTGTACGACTTAACGTTACAAGTGGTTCATCAGGAGGACAGCCTGCACTTCGTATGTGGATTCCGTTCAATGAAATGGCGGAAGAGCAAGGTAGAGTCACTCTTGCAACTCTACTTTAAACTACTGAACCCGATACTCGAATGATCTCAAGCCGACTGTAAAGGAGAGCAAAATGAGAAAAGGATTAATGGGAAGTATTAAACTGGATGATCTCCTGGAATCCGGAGCAGAATCGGTCGATATCGAAAGTGTTTCGACTAAGGACATTGCCATTATTGGAATGTCCGGCAGATTCCCTGGTGCAGAGGAACTCGAGGCATATTGGAGCAATCTGGTTAACGGTGTGGACAGTATCAGCGATTTTCCCGCAGAACGACAATCTTTCACAGATTATTATATGAAGACACGGGGAGAGTCGGTCGCGTATACCAAAGCAGGGTTTTTGAATCATATTGACCGATTCGATTATCGTTTCTTCAACCTGTCTCCCCGTGAAGCTTCTCTCATGGACCCCAATCAGCGGTTGTTTCTTGAAACGGCTTGGCACGCCATTGAGAATTCGGGATATGGAGGCGGGAAACTTAAAGGAAGCAACACAGGTGTGTACGTTGGGTTTCGAAACGATGAAGTATATGACTACAAAAGATTAATCACTGACTTGGAACCTCAGGCAGATCCCAGTGCAGTTCCAGGTAATCTGGCCTCCATTCTGGCTAGCCGGATTTCTTACTTGCTGGATCTGAAGGGGCCGAGCCTTTGTCTCGATACAGCATGTTCATCTTCTCTCGTAGCCATCCATCTCGCGTCCCAGGCCATTCGAAACGGGGATTGTGATCTGGCTGTCGCTGGTGGCGTCAAGATACGTTTGTTTCCCCTGGATGAAGGGAACAAGCTTGGTGTGGAAGCGCCAGATGGCAAAGTGAAGGCGTTCGATGCAGATTCGGATGGGACGGTGTGGGGTGAAGGTGCTGCCGCTATTATCCTCAAACCATTGAACAAAGCACTCAGGGATCGAGACCATATTTACGCAGTCATCAAAGGAAGTGCTGTGAATCAGGATGGAACTTCCGTAGGCATCACAGCGCCGAATACTGCTTCACAGGCAGATTTGCTGGTGAAAGCATGGAAAAATGCGGGGATTAACCCGGAGACGCTTAATTATATTGAAACACATGGTACTGGGACAGATATGGGAGATCCCATTGAGTTTGAGGCCATTCGCAGAGCGTTCCAAAAGTTTACAAACAAGAAACAATTCTGTGCTATTGGTTCAGTGAAGACAAATGTGGGCCACTTGGATTGTGTAGCTGGCATGGCTTCGCTTTTCAAGGTCATTATGGGAATGCGTGAAGGCATGATGCCACCCACACTTCATTTTCAGCGTCAAAACTCAAAAATCAACTTTGAAGATTCTCCAGTCTATCTCAACACTCGCCCTAGAATATGGCATGCCGAAGGAGCTCCACGCAGATGTGGTGTCAGCGCGTTTGGTCTAAGTGGAACCAATAGTCACATTGTAGTTGAAGAGCCGCCACGTTATCACAGGGCAGATACCGCAGTGACCCCGGATATGCAAATTTTAACGATCTCTGCCAAAAGTGCTGCCAGCTTAACAAAGCTGGTGCAAGCGTATCAGGCCTTACTCGTTTCAAATCCTGAACTTTCGCTGGCAGATCTATCATTCTCGGCTAATACCGGAAGAGGGCACTACACTCAAAGGCTTGCGATCACTTACAGTGATCGCAAGGATTTGGAAAGAAAATTGAAGCTTGTATCAGACGCAAATGGTGGTCCTGATCTCGAGATAAATGGAGTACACACAGGCATACATCGGATTATAACAGCGGGTGAAGGGGAGTCCACGCGAAGTACAGGGGAAATCACGGAGCAGGAGGTCAAGTTACTTGGCCAGAAGGCACAGGGGTGGATTTCAGAAGCGCATCTTCATCCGAGGGAAGTGCTGTTGGAGGCCATTTGTGATTTGTATGTTCAGGGAGCCGATGTGAGTTGGGAAGATCTGTACAGAGAAAAGTCTGTGCGCAGGATTCCACTTCCGTCATACCAGTTTGAACCGAACATATGCTGGCTGGACTGGAAATCGGACATGGATCAACGCCAGACAGATGACATGTATCGGAGCATGTATAGAACGCGCTGGATCGCGGATTCTTTGGAACCATCCATACCCGATGAGGAGCAGCAGCCAATTGATGATGGGATAACCTTGATATTGCGAAAAGATAAAGACCTTGAAGGCGAAAGGCTTGAAACCACCTTGCGTAATCTGGGACGAAAGCTGGTATCCGTGACATTTGACGGAGATGTTGCTGTTATGGAAGGACTCTCAGGTCTAGTTCAACTTTCTTCAGAAGATGTTTATGATCATCTGCTTGGTGCACTGCCTTTCAATGATATAACCCGTGTTATTCATCTACTGAGTTCAACGTCCAGAATGCAGGTGCATAATCTGGCGGATCTTTCTCAGGCGGAAATAGAGGGTCCTCTGAGTCTGTTCAGACTGGTCAAATCTCTGGTGCAGAGGGCGGTGTCTGGCCCTGTAGACATATCAATTGCTACGACAACTGCTTATCAAGTGACGGGGGACGAAGTGGAACTGTATCCTGAGCACGCTGCCTTGATCGGCTGGGCTAAGGTTATAGGAAAGGAATATCCGCATATCCGTTGTCAGTGCATTGACAGAGATGAACATAGTTCACTTGAATCTATTCCGGAGTTGGTTGGTGGCATAGGCATCTCCAACGAGAATTTTGCCTATCGGAATGGGACTCGTTATGTTGAACAGCTGGATGAATGGAACACAGAGACTCAGGAAAATAGCGACTGGCAACTGGTTGAAGATGGAGTATACATCATAACGGGTGGAGCAGGGGGGATAGGTTCAGAGATTGGGAGATGGATGGCTGGTCAGACAAAGGTACGAATTGTCCTACTGGGACGGACTGAATTACCCAACAGAGAGCAATGGCCCCTGCTTCGTAAGAATGGGAAAGACCAGACAGCTGTTCAGCAGATTATTCGTGAAATAGATGCCATGGAGAGTCTTGGAGCAATGGTAACTTATTTTAGCGTAGATGTATCCGATGAAATGCGTCTTACCCATACGTTGGATGATATCAGACAAACGTTTGGTTCTATACGTGGAATTGTGCATTGTGCAGGAACGGGCAGTGATCTGTCTACCGATCAGAAGAGTGAAGATGACGTCAAGCGCACGTTGGCTCCCAAGATCAGGGGGACATGGCTGCTTGATCAACTTACCCGACAAGATCAGCCTGATTTTATGCTGTTATGTTCTTCTATCGCTACAACATTCAGCACGTTGACTATGGGAGATTATGTTGCAGCTAATGCCTACCTGGATACGTTCGCTGCACAACGAACCAAGCAGGGACTTCACACACTCGCGATTAACTGGGTGACCTGGAGGGAGCGGGGAATGGCAGCACGTTCGGGTTTTACGGCGGATACTATATTTAAGGCCATTTTACCTGAACAGGCGATCCATACTCTCGCAGACGTTGTTACTCAAAAAGTAGACCGCGTTATTATCGGGGAATTAAACATAGATGGTGGGGGCATTCGTTTACTCGAACGTTCAGGGATTCGGGTTGCTCCACATTTGCTCGAACGATTGAAGAGAATGAAGTCTACGACCAGGTCTATAGCAGAAAGGGCTTCTACCCGATCACTTTCACAACATGGCACGGGTCAGGTGATCCTAACGGGAAAAGAAAAAGAGGATTACACCGAAGCAGAACGACGTGTCGCTGATGTTTGCAGACAGGTATTGGGTTTCGAGGAAATTAACATCCATGAAAATTTCTTTGAACTGGGAGCCGATTCCCTCTTGTTAAAAACGATGCATGCCAGATTGGAACTGCTTGATCCAGGTTCACTTATGATTACGGACTTGTTTGAGCACGCAACAGTTTATAAACTGGCCCGTTTTCTGGTAGATAAACGCCAGGGAAGCAACAACATGACACATCATACACCGATGAAAGGAACGGAACAGGACATAGCCATTATTGGTATTTCCGTCAAACTGCCTAACGCCAACAATACTGATGAATTCTGGGACAATATTCGTAACGGGTTGGATTGCAGGACCGCATTGTCTGCAGAACGAAAGGATGCCATTGATCGCTATATTCGATATAAACAGTTTCCTGAGGGCAGCGTTGCTCTTGTGGAAGGGTCCTATATTGATGAGATTGATAAGTTCGATAGTACCTTTTTCCGTTTGTCTCCCAAGGAAGCAAGCCTGATGGACCCACATCAGCGTCTTTTCCTGCAGGCATGCTGGGAAGCAGTTGAAGATGCCGGTTGTGTAGAAAACATTAGTGGAAGTTATACCGGGGTGTTTGTTGGATACTCGCCGAATATTCGCGATATGTATTCACGACTCATTTATGAAACCAATCCGACTCTGCTATCTAGCGCTATGGTGGGCAACACAGCAGCAGTTACCTCTGGAAGAGTATCTTATATGCTGGACTTGAAGGGGCCATCGATGGTCGTAGATACAGCCTGTTCATCATCGCTCGTTGCTGTAGATGCTGCATGTCAATCGATTCGTAGCGGCAAATGTGAAATGGCCATAGCGGGTGGAATTAAAATCCATACCATGCCAATTCATCACACGAATACACGCATGGGAATAGGCATGGAATCCATGGATGGAATCACGCGTGCATTTGATGAGGAATGCGAAGGAACGGGATTTGGCGAAGGCATCGGTGTAATCATGCTCAAACCACTCGAAAAAGCTAAACAGGATGGCGACCAAATCTATGCGGTCATTAAGGGATCAGCATCCAATCAGGATGGCAGTTCTGCCGGGATGACAGCACCAAATCCGGCGGCTCAGGAAGACGTGATTCGCAAGGCATGGGATGATGCTGGCATTGATCCTGCGACCATTGGTTATGTGGAAGCTCACGGGACGGGTACACCTTTAGGGGATCCGATTGAAGTAAACAGTTTGACGAATGCATTTCGTATGTTCACCGACAAACGAAATTTCTGTGCGATTGGATCTGTCAAAGCCAATATGGGTCATCTGCTTGAGGCAGCGGGAATCGTCGGGTTGATCAAAGTAGCGTTGGCACTTAAAAACAAGGAATTGCCTGCAACGATTCACTTTAATCGACCCAATGAAAATATCCCGTTTTACGATTCTGCCATATACGTCAACACCGTTACTCGTAAGTGGGAGGTTGAAGGCCATCCGCGGCGAGCTGGCGTCAGTGCGTTTGGCATGAGCGGAACCAATGCCCATATTGTGCTGGAAGAGCCACCGGCGGAGTATACCCATAAAGAACTCCCTGACCATGTTCCTCACGTTGGGCCACAGTTGTTCATGCTTTCAGCCAAATCACGTGAGAGCTTGCAGCAACTTGTTACGAGGTACGTAGCATATGGCCCGCAATTATTACAAATGGATTTGCAGGATATTTGTTACACGGTCCAGGCTGGGCGCAGTCATTATCCGCATCGATTAATTTTTGCAGTGAATACGACAATGGAGCTTGTTTCCCGTTTGAATGAATTGAACCGGCTCTACTTTTGGGAGCCTGAACTGGGTGACACCGGCAAGGTTTTCTATCGTTATGGAGAATACCGATTGGTATCAGGTACGGATGGGATTAGACGTCCAGATGATCTTACTCTGGTTCAGAAGGAAAGTTTGAACGCCGAAATTCAAGAAGTGGCATTAGCGTGGAGGGACGGCTTGTACAGGGACGAATCCATGCAGGTCAAAATTAGTGAGTTGTATTCGGCGGGCGCAGATTTGCCACCATTATTATGGAATGACGGACAGGCAACTCGTAAAGTGCGGCTCCCGGTGTATGCTTTCGAGCGTAAGACACACTGGCTGGACATACCCGACGTCGCCCCTGTAAAAGTGGAACGTATGGAACAACCATTTCATGTTATTCGTTGGGTTAACACGCCATCCAACGATGGGACATCATGGATGTCCTCCGAATCTGGAGATGTGTTATTGTTCACAGGAAAAACCGCTCTTTCGGCATCGATCTATGAGAGATTACTAGCTGCGGGTCGGAAGGTTGTAAGAGTAGAGATTGGACTTCAAAAGGATTCTACTCCAGGCGATGGATGGTATGGCGTTGATTCAAATAAACACGCGTATGAGAACTTGTTAACAGATCTTCAATCTGAGTATCAATTCACACATATTATCCATATGTCAACGACTGAGCAAGCAGTATTTCCCGAGAGTATCGAACAATTAGAGGTGACCCAGCAACGTGGGGCTCGCAGCCTGATGTATCTTACACAGGCACTGGCACATGTGGGTTATGAGCGCGGACTGAGCCTTACGCTGATATCTGATTATGTGAACGAAGTGACAGGCAATGAACGTGTCCTTCAGCCACAACAAGCTCCTTTTATGGGAATGGGACGAGTTGTAGGTCAGGAATTGATGGGCATATCCTGCAAGTTTCTGGACGTGGATGATGTTGTCTCTGCTGAAGATGTGTTACAAGAGATCGGCCGAAAGTCTGATTTGTATCTTGTTGCTTACCGGGAAGGTACTCGTTATGAGGAACAGTTCGAGACTTTAGACGATACGACGGTGATCGGCCATGCGCCAGCAATTCAAAATGACGGTGTATACGTGATTACTGGCGGCACGAAAGGCATTGGACTGGAAGTTGCCCAGTACTTGGCTGACAAGGGAGCAGGACATGTTGCTTTGCTTGCCCGTTCACCTTTTCCGCCGCGTGACCAGTGGACTGAATGGCTTGATCAGAACAGAGACAGGGAAGTGTGCGAGACGATAAACCGGGTGATGGATCTGGAGAAGAAGGGAACGTCATGTTCATTTTATCAAGTGGATATCGGGCATCTGGATAGGCTACGTGAGGTATTTGATGAACTTCGACATACCTGCGGTCCCATTCGTGGCGTAGTCCACAGTGCCGGTGTACCTGGTGAAGGCATGCTGATACGCAAGACGGAGGAACAGTTCTCAGCGGTGATAGGTCCCAAAGTCCATGGAACATGGGCGCTTGATCAGGTCACGCTTGAGGATAATCTTGACTTCTTCCTGCTCTTCTCCACGATCTCTTCGGTGTTTGCTGCTCCGGGCCAGGGGGACTATGCTGCTGCCAATGCATACCTGGATGCGTTTGCTGCATATCGAAGCAAGCTCGGGAAACGAACCCTAACTATGAATTGGAACACATGGCGAGATACGGGGATGGGCGTTCGTTACGGCATCAATGTGGATGGCGTATTCTCTGCCATACCTACGGAGCAGGGCATTGCATGGCTGGATCGTGCGATGGGAATGAACTTGAATCGGGTAATCGTCGGCGAGATCAATCGTGAAAGCAAATTGCTTGGCATGATGTCAAGTGTTGCTGTGAGACTATCTGATGACCTGAGATCCCTGGCTACTGATGAGAAAACTGTGTTTCCTGAAACTCAGAACCAGACCGGTTATGCAGAAGTTACTCTGGATGGCAGGACAGGAGAAGGAGCATATAGCGATGCTGAGGATCTGATTGCCAAAATCTTCGGTTCGGTACTAGGGTTCAGTGAAATCAATATTTATGACAGTTTCTTCGAATTAGGGGGAGATTCGATCATGTTGGGCCAGATGCATGAGTTATTGGATCGGCATTTCCCCAATAAGATCAAACTGGTAGATCTGTTCGAATATACAACCGTAGACAAACTCAGCAATTACATTGCAGGCAATGAGCAACATATCCTGCAAGCTGCACCGATAACATCCGCATCAGAAGAGCAGGACGGAGATTGGAATGACTCATTAAGCCATATGCTGGACAAGTTGCAGGACGGGGAAGTATCTGTCGAAGACATTCTTCATCGTTTGGATGAAATACGGCCAGGGGAGTGAGCTTGTGGAGAAAGTCTACAAACATGTTGTTGAAAACATAGCCTCCGGCAAAATTGACAAAGTGACGGGGATTCAGGTCATCAATCTGCTGAAGCAGGAAGAAGCAAATCATCAAGAGGATATAGCAGTCATAGGCATGAGCCTTAAATTTCCCCATGCAAATCGTCCGGAGGAATACTGGCACATTGTTGAGCAGGGGATTGATTGCATAGGCGATTACCCATCTGATCGAAAATCTGTAACGGATGAGTACCTCAGACTAAGCGGATATTCAGACGAATTTCTTCAATATCTGGATGGTGCTTTTCTGGATGAAGTGGATCAATTCGATTATAAGTTCTTCCGTCTCTCGCCAAAAGAGGCTAGTCTGATGGACCCTTGTCATCGTTTATTTTTGCAAACAGCATGGCATGCCATCGAAGATGCCGGTTACGGCGGGCAAAGGCTTGCAGGAAGCAATACCGGTGTCTTTACCGGATTTGCCAATAGCAACAACTATAAGGAAATGATCAAGGATACCCATCCGGAAGAGTTGTCTATTGCGATGACTGGAAATATCGCGTCAATGCTTCCTACCCGCATCTCGTATCTGCTTAATCTAAAAGGACCGACTATGGTAGTGGATACGGCTTGTTCGTCCTCGTTGGTATCCGTTTATCTGGCTTGTAAATCGCTGATGAACGGGGATTGCAACATGGCGATTGCCGGAGGCGTTAAGCTGGATATTTTGCCAGTGGACAATGATTTTCTGAAGATTGGGATTGAATCCACCGACTACCGGACAAGAGCTTTTGATAAAGAAGCAGATGGGTCCGGTATGGGTGAAGGTGTGGCTGCAGTAATTTTGAAGCCGCTTCGTCAGGCTCAGAAGGATGGAGACCACATCTATGGTGTAATCAAAGGCATCGCTTTGAATCAGGATGGAACGTCCATGGGCATCACGGCCCCCAATCCGGTTGCTCAATCCGAAGTAATCGAGGAAGCGTGGAAGCGAGCAGGCATCCACCCGGAATCCTTGGCCTATATTGAAACCCATGGAACAGGAACGAATCTGGGTGACCCTATCGAGATTCAGGGGCTGGAACGTGCTTTCCGAAAATATACGAATAAAAAGCAATTTTGTGCAATTGGTTCGGTCAAAACCAATGTTGGTCATCTGTATGAAACAGCAGGTATGGCCAGTCTGATTAAAGGACTTTTATCGTTGTATCATCGGAAACTCCCGCCTTCCCTTCATTTTAATTATCCAAACCTGAATATTGATTTCGGGAATTCACCCGTCTATGTCAATACAAGGTTAAGAGAGTGGGAGCGAGGTGCTGATCCGCGTAGATGCGGGATAAGTACATTTGGTTTGAGCGGAACGAATTGTCATATAGTGCTGGAAGAAGCTCCTGTACAGGCCACTTTGAACGTTACGCATGATGGGCATACGGGTGTTCATCCATTCACGTTGTCTGCGGGATCAGATCATGGAATTCAAGTTCTGATGAAACAGTATCTGGACGGAGTATCTACCTTCTCCGACAGGTATTCATTACTGGATGTGTGTCGAACAGCCAATGCATGTCGCGGACATTATGCTCACCGAGTGATCATTTTGGCTGAACATTTGGAGGATTTGCGCATTAAGCTGACCCAGGTTATATCTGGAGACATTCATACGTTCACAGCACCTTGGTTTCATTATGGGGAACACCGACTGATCAGCGACAATCGGGAAGTTTCAGGGGTACATGATATTACTCAGAAAAACGTTCGTGCGTTAAGCGAAGAGGTCCGGCAAGAATTGAACCAGATAAATGAGGCTACATTTGACTGGGGGCGCCTGTGTACTCTTTACGTGCAAGGGGCATCCGTGGACTGGTGGCGTCTGTATGAGGGCAAGTCTACGAAGACCGTACCTCTGGCGGGTTATCCTTTTGATTCGCAGAAATGCTGGATTGACATGGGAAGCAGACCAGCAGAAGAGAGTGTCCACCATGACAACGGATTGTTTTCTCTCACGTGGCATGAGCTTGAGGGAGATTACGAGGATAACGAAGTTCATTCAAGCGAGAGAGTTGTACTCTTTACGGCTGATGACAAAGGTGGGGCTGACCTTGCATTGCTTTTGCAACAATCGGGTAAGGACGTCATTAAGGTTTGCCCGGGAGATTACTATGAACAGAGGAACGATACTGATTTTCGAATTGGTTCCAAAGAGGTCGATTTTGATTCTTTAGTCAATGCTTTGGATTCAAAATCATGGTCACAGGTCATCTACGCACCTACCTTTGCTTCGGACACTTCTGTTCAGAATCTGGTGGAGTTGAATGAATCACAGGAACGCGGCGTTTACAGCCTGCTGTATCTGCTTCGTTCATTGACCAGACATGGTATTGATTATGATATGGATATGGTGATTTTGACCCAATGCGTCCATCATGTCACAGGCAAAGAACAGATTCTTAGACCCGAACTCGCACCGCTAGAAGGTCTTGCCAAGGTCATACGTAAGGAGCATCTGAACATCCAATGTCGAGTTATCGATCTGGAAGATACGCTATGGAGCAAGGGGAGTGCAGAGTCTGTTTTCAGAAAAACAGATCAATTCCTTACCGCCATTCGAGACGGAAAACGGTATATTCAGTCATTCGGTACACTCCAGCCTGTTGCAGAGTCGGACAGTAACAATGGACAATTTCCGGCTCTTCATTCAGAAGGGATATATCTTGTCTCTGGTGGAGCCGGAGGTATCGGGATTGAAGTATCCAAATATTTGGCTGGCAGGGACAAGGTACATCTGGCCTGGATTAATCGTACTGCCTTTCCACCCCGGAGAACATGGGAAGCAATTTTGGAAGCAAAGCAGGATCAGTCGTTATGCCGAAAGATTCAGGGAGTTCTTGATATTGAAAATATGGGAGCTACCGTTGAAATATACAGCGCTGACATTTCCAAAAAAGAAGAGGTAGTTCCAATTGTAGAAGAGCTGCGTCAACGTCATGGGAAGATCCGGGGGGTTATCCATGGCGCGGGAATCGGAAGATCCGACCTGTTGATGAATCGTACGGATGACCAGTTTAAAAGCATTTTCAATCCGAAGGTGATGGGTACACGTATTTTGGATGAAGTTACCCATTCGGATGATCTGGACTTCTTTATTCTGTTTTCTTCGGTAGCAACGATGTTTAGCGGAGCCGTTCAAGGAGATTATACCGCAGCCAATGCTTATCTGGATGCCTACGGGGAATATCGGAACAAGCTCGGCAGAAGGACACATGTGGTGAACTGGACGACCTGGAAAGAAACCGGTATGGCCCTTGAAGGTGGTTTCACAATCGATACCATTTTTAAGACGTTGCCAACGGGTAAGGCTCTTGAAGGGTTTGAGCAGGTGTTATCCCATAATGTACCGAGAGCACTTGTAGGTTATCTCAATTATGAGAACGGTGGAGTCTTCCTGCTCGAAAAATCAGGGGTGATGCTCTCTCCTGTGCTGACTGCGCAAATTGAACTATTTAAGGAAAAAAAGAAGCAGGAAAAAGCGAACAAAGCAAAGAGTGTAACAACAAATCCAGCAGGAGAAGTAAGTCTGACAGGAAGTCTCAACGAAGAGTTTAGTGATACGGAAAAACGTGTGGCCGAATGTTGCAGAAAAATATTAGGTTTTGATCAAATTGATATTCACGACAACTTCTTTGAGCTAGGTGCGGACTCTATTCTGCTAATGAAAATTCAGAGTGAGATTGAGCGAATTTTTCCAGGAGCTATTAATGTTACGGACCTGTTCGAATACTCGAATGTACATCATCTCGCAAAATTTATCGGTGGAAAAAACAAGAAGGAGGAACAGCGTTCTTCTCCAGCGATGCATCTCAAGAAGCGTACTGCGGCGGAACGAGATGGAGATATTGCGATTATCGGCATGGCTGTGAATGTGCCGCTTGCTTCCACACCTGAGGAGCTGTGGGCGCATCTCGTCAACGGCACGGATCTGGTTCGGTCGTTTCCGGAATCGAGAAAAGTGGATATTGACAAGCATTTTGCGTTCACAGGTCATGACCAGACACTGATGAAATACAACGAGAACGCGTATCTGGAAGACATAGACAAGTTTGATGCAGGTTTCTTTCGGTTATCGCCCAAGGAAGCAAGTCTAATGGATCCCAATCAGCGATTATTTCTTGAAGCTGCGTGGACTGCAATTGAGGATGCAGGGTATGGCGGCACCAGATTGAGCGGTAGTAAAACGGGCGTATATCTGGGCTATGCGGCAACCTTGCGAGATCTGTATGCACGACTCTTATATGAAGTTGATCCTGGGAGCGGTTCAAGCTCCATGGTGGGTAATCTGACAGCAATGATGTCTGCCCGGATCTCATATTTATTGGATCTAAAGGGTCCAAGCATGGTTATTGATACGGCCTGTTCATCTTCATTGGTGTCTGTAGACATGGCTTGCAAAGCTATTCGTAGCGGACAATGTGATTATGCACTGGCTGGCGGAATCAAGATTAATCTGTGTCCGGTGGATGATGAAAATATGAAACTTGGCATTGAGTCTACAGATCATCGCTCCAAAGCTTTTGATGATGAGGCAGATGGAGCAGGTATTGGAGAAGGGGTTGCAGTGGTACTGCTGAAATCACTTCAGCAGGCATTGGATGACCATGATTCGATCCATGCTGTAATTAAAGGCGGGGCTGTGAATCAGGATGGCAGTTCAATAGGCATCACGGCACCTAATCCGGCATCTCAAACAGAGGTTATTATATCTGCTTTGGAGGATGCAGGAGTCGAACCGGAGACAATCACCTACATTGAAACACATGGCACGGGCACGACATTGGGAGATCCGATTGAAATTAAGGGCATATCCGATGCACTGTCGAGCTACACAGATCGCAAGCAATTCTGTGCGGTGAGTTCCATCAAGACCAACTTGGGGCATTCTTCGGAGGCTGCTGGAGTGATTAGTTTGGTGAAGGCGGTCATGGCGCTGCGTGAGAAAAAGCTTCCTCCGACACTGTACTTTAATCGACCTAATCGCATTATTGAATTTTCCAATTCACCGGTCTTCGTGAATACCCGTCTTCGTACGTGGCATTCAGAGGAAGGACCGCGACGTTGTGGGATTAGCGCCTTCGGGATTAGTGGAACCAATTGTCACGTTATCCTGGAAGAGGCCCCAGTGCAGACATTTGTCCAAGCAGAGGAACGCAGACCTTATATTTTGCCTCTTTCCGCCAAAAGTAAAGACTCTCTATCCAGATTGATCGCAGCTTATCATGATTATCTCGATAGTTACGATGAACTGGATTTGTTAAGCTTGTGCGGAACAGCTGCTCAGGGAAGAGGACACTACAAGTTGCGTATCGCCATTCCTTTTAAAGACAAAGAAGAGCTGGTATCCCGATTGGACAAGCTGCATGGGTGCCCGTTTAGCGAGATTAAACCGCCCGTTGCTTATGCATCTGAACATCGAATGGTTCCTGAGACGAAGGAGCCGGGTGTTGGCGAATTGACGGAACAAAAACTTCGTGAATTAAACGAGCAAGCAGACAGGGTACTGAAGCTCATTAACGAGCACGGATGGGAAGATCAGCACTTGGAGGAAATATCGATTCTTTATACACAGGGGGCCGATATTGACTGGTCCAGATTGTACGCAGAAGAGGAAACCTTCCGGCTCCATCTTCCAACGTATCCTTACGAGCGCAATCGTTGCTGGATTGATATTCCCGAACGAGTTGCGGTTCAACCATCCGTTGTGCAGAAGGAAGAACCAACGATGCATTACACCATTGGCTGGGTGGAAGCGACTAATCCTGAGCGGCTCATTCCGAATCCGCAAACCGTCTTGCTTTTGAAGGGGACAATTCCGTTATGTGACAGTCTCTCTCGGGAACTTACTGAACGTGGAGCACATGTAATTGAAGTTACTCTTGGTGCAACATATGCGAAGATCTCTCCGGTTCATTATCAGATTGATGGTTCGGAGGAGCAGTATCTTCAATTATTGAAGGCTACGAAGAACCACAGAATAGATCAGATTATTCATACCTTTACCATAAATGGTCATACAGCACCCGAGAGTCCGAAGGAACTGGAGGATGCCTTATGCCGAGGTGTGCATAGCTTGTTTTACCTTACAAAAGCCATTGCAGGTGCAGGATTGCGAAATCGAATGCGCATTGTTCTGTTATCCCAGTACGTTCACGAAGTTAGCGGCCACGAATCACATCTTGCTCCTGAATATGCAACGATGTTTGGCCTGGGCAAAGCGATTGGACAAGAGCATCCTCAGCTGGAATGCAAAGTCATGGATATAGATGATGACACCGCTATTCCTATTTTGCTCAATGCAATGAATGCAGATGATGTTTTCTACTCCACTGCTTATCGGAAGGGTCAACGATATGTGGAAGAGTTCAGGAAGACAGATTTGTTGGGAGCTGAGCTCTCTGAAGTAACCATTAAGGAGCAAGGGGTCTATCTCATCACTGGTGGAATGGGCGGCATTGGCCGAGCATTCGCAGAACATTTTGCCAACAGACACAACGTTACCTTGATTCTTGCAGGCAGATCGGATTTCCCTGATCGGGAAACATGGCCAGCCATTTTGGAGGATAACAAGGATCTGGAGCAATGCAACAAAATTAAATGGATACATTCAATTGAGAACAAAGGTTCCACAGTAGGTCTCTACAGCGTGGATACAGGTGATCTTCAACAAGTATCAAGACTCATGGAGAACATCAGAGAGCAGTACGGCAAAGTGGATGGCATTGTTCATGGAGCAGGGGTAGCAGGTGAAGGATTCCTTGCATCCAAGGATGCGGAGACCTTTAACCGTGTGTTGCTTCCTAAAGTCCAGGGAACCTGGAATATGGATCAGGCAACAGCCCAAGACTCTCTGGATTTTCTTGTTCTGTTCTCAACCACTTCAACATTATTCAGCTCTCCGGGTCAAGGAGATTATTCAGCAGCGAATAGTTATCTGGATGCTTATGCAGCGTATCGCAATCGCAGGGGCGGACGAACGTTAACGATCAATTGGGTGGCCTGGAAAGAGACCGGGATGGCCAAAGATTTTGGCGTAAATGATGACATGGTGTTCAAGTCTGTTTTAACAAAGTCTGCATTAAAGGCCTTTGACCAGGCTTTTCAGCGTAAAGTGCATCGATCTATCATCGGCGAACTGAATTATGACTCGGAATATATGGCCTACGTAGGTGATATGCCAATGATGATGTCGGAGGAAGTGTACAACACGATTCAGGATCAAAGTGCCAGCGTGATTGCTGAAGTGGAGATGAGAAAGGCAACGCTGAACAAAGAAGTCTCGTTACACGGCCGCAATGATGGTCAATATACAGCCATGGAACAGATGTTATCCCGGATTTGGTCACTTCATTTGGGACTGACAGAAATGGATCTGTATGATGATTTTTACGAATATGGTGGAGATTCCATTATTGGGCTCAAGATGGCATCGGATATATACAGGGAAACGGGGATACAGGTTAATCCTTCGGATGTGCTGCAATATCCGACGATCTGGGGACTGGGAGTTCACCTGCAATCTTTGGTCGATGTGGAGAGTGCAACAGTCGGACAACAGTCCATCCCTCATGCAGAAGTCAAAGAAAAATATCCACTTTCATCAGCTCAAAAAAGGATATTCTATCTTTGCACTCAGGACCCGGACAACATCAGCTATAACCTGAACAAAGCGTTGATTATGGAGGGCAATTTTGACCCATTCACGTTGAACGGTTATATGAACACTCTGATTCAGCGCCATGAATCGTTCCGTACATCATTTCACTGGGAACAAGGAGAGCCGATTCAGAGAATTCACGAGAACGTGGATTTTTCGATCGAAACGTTGCCAGATGTCATTCGTGGAACGGAAGCAGTGGAAGATGTAGTGAAACAGTTTGTCCGACCGTTTGATCTGGAAGCGGCACCGTTGATCCGCATGATTGTTGGTACGTTGGATGACGGTCGCCATCTGTTGATGTTCGATGTGCATCACTTGGTTACAGATGGTATGTCGATGGACAATATGATGCACGAAATCACGTCAATGTACAGTGGTTCACCTCTACCGGATATTCCTTATCAGTATAGAGATTACTCGGAGTGGAGCAACCAGTATCAGCAATCGGATTTGATTAAATCACAGGAAGCCTTCTGGCTGGAAACGCTGAAAGGGCCATTGCCCACACTGCAACTTCCAACAGACTTTTCACGGCCTGATCGAAAAACCTATGATGGAGCCAAAATGACTTTTTATGCCGACGAAGCACTCACTGCTCGTATAGGCAAGCTCGGAGCACGTACAGGAACCACGCTATACATGTTGCTCTTATCCGCCTTAAATGTCCTATTGCATAAATATACGAACCAGAGTGATATACTCATCGGTTCGCCTGTAACGGGTCGCCAACAGGGTAACTTTGATGCCACCATTGGCATGTTTGTAAATACAATTGTCCTAAGAAACGAACCTGTGCCTGATGACTCATTCAGGGAGTTACTTCTGGACGTGAAGCAGCGTACGTTATCGGCATTTGCACATCAGGACTGTCAATTCGACCGAATTGTACAGCTTGTGAATAGTACACGTGATCCGAGCAGAAATCCGCTGTTTGATGTGTATTTTGCACTGCAAAATGTAGGGATGTACACCGGAGAGATTGAGGCTTTCAAAGGCACATTAATCGATTATGACAGTGGAGTTTCAAGGTTCGATCTGGCACTGGATGCGATTGAGCGGGAGGGTACGATCGAGTTTATTCTGGAATATAATACAAGCTTGTTCTTACCTGGCACAGCTGAATATATCGCCAGAGATTTTGTGAAAATTCTTGAGATAATTTCAGAGCAGCCGGATACATTGATCTATGATATTGAAGTGGATCGTGTCACGGATATCACGGATGAAGCTGTAGATGAAGAAGTGAATTTCAATTTCTAGCCAGATCACAGAGGGGCGTTGATAGGAATGAAGGTTGGTGTAATTGGAGCAGGCGTCATGGGAAAAGGGGTTGCGCAGAGCCTTGCCCAGTCTCGGCACAACGTGGTTTTGATCGACGTGAGTGATGAAGTTTTGGATCAGGCGAGAACAGCCTTGTTTACCAATATCCGATTTTCGGGATTCTACAACAAGGATACCGAGGCCGAAGACCCGGAAACGGTGCTCTCGCGTGTGGAGTTTACGACACATTACGATTCGCTCAGCGATGCTGATTTCATTATTGAGAACGTGCCTGAGCAATGGGATGTGAAAAAAGAAGTCTATGCACAGCTTGAAAACTATTGCCCCGATTCTTGTATTTATTTGGTCAATACATCATGCATTTCGATTACAAAAGTTGGTTCCATCACCAAACGGCCTGACAAGGTCATCGGTGTACATTTTATGAATCCGGTCCCGTTAAAGCCCGTAGTCGAAGCTATTCAGGGTTATCACACTTCGGATACAACGATTGAAGCGACCAGATCCCTGCTCCATACCATGGGCAAAGAAGCCATACTGGTACAAGATCTTCCCGGTTTTGTATCTAACCGAATATCCCATCTGCTCATGAATGAAGCTGCCTTTGTTGTTCAGGATCAGGTAGCTTCACCGGAAGAGGTGGATGACATATTCGTCAAATGTTTCGGTCATAAGATGGGCCCACTTCACACAGCAGATTTGATTGGTTTGGATACTGTGGTTCATTCATTGGATGTACTCTATGAGAGTTATCAGGACCCGAAATACAGAGTATGTCCCTTGCTTCGCAAGATGGTGGATGCCGGATTGTTAGGAGCAAAAAGCGGTCAAGGCTTCTTTGAGCACGTGATTCTGTAAGTGTATCGACTATAAATTTTACGAGGTGACTGTACATGGAGTCCAAGGTCAAAGTAAAAACATTTCTGAGTCGTTTCTATCGCAAACGTGAAATTCAGGATGATGAGGATATTTTTGAATTGGGTTTTGCCAATTCCCTGTTTGCGATGCAGATGGTGATGTTTCTGGAGAAAGAATTCAACATTCGGATTGAGACCCAGGATATGGATCTTAGCAACTTCCGTACGTTGAACAAGATTAATGAACTGATTGAACGAAAGACAGCATAGACTGCCTGATGGTCTTGAAGCAATAGTTTGGAACAATATGCCAAGGAGGGGTTCAGGTATGGGTGATCCATCGGTAAGTTCGGTAATGGACAAGCAAAAGCAAGAGAAGGTGAAGCTGGTCGTCTGGGATCTGGATAATACAATCTGGGAAGGTGTCCTTCTGGAAGATGAGAATGTTGTCTTGAGAGAGGGAATTATTGATGTGATTCGGACACTGGACGAGCGTGGGGTTCTGCAATCCATCGCCAGTAAAAATGACCATCAGACAGCCATGGAGAAGCTTGAGGAATTCGGAATTCATGAATACTTCCTATATCCCCAGATTCACTGGAATTCCAAGTCGAGCTCGATTCAATCCATCATAACTTCCATTAATATCGGAGCGAATACGGTTGCTTTTGTGGATGATCAGATGTTTGAGCTGGAAGAGGTACAGTTTGAGCATGCTGAAGTTCGATGCATAGATGCTGCCCAGTACCTGGACATTCCCGACATGGAGATGATGAATCCCCGTTTTATTACGGAGGACTCCAAACTTCGCCGTTTAATGTACAAAAGCGATGAGATCCGTAATAAGGCGGAAGATGAATTCACAGGTCCCAAAGATGACTTTCTGGCTTCACTTGGCATGACATTCACGATATCTCCCCTCAAGGGAGATGATCTGCAGCGTGCTGAAGAGTTGACGGTGCGGACTCATCAGCTGAACACCACAGGGTATACCTATTCCTATGAAGATCTGGAACAACTCAGTCAATCTCCTAATCACAAACTTCTCATTACAGGACTGGAAGACAAGTATGGAGCATATGGAAAAATTGGACTCGCTTTGCTTGAGATGGAAGAGGAGTACTGGACCGTGAAGCTGCTGTTGATGTCTTGCCGTGTAATGTCACGAGGGGTAGGCACGATTCTCATGAATTATATCCTGGAACAGGCGAAAGAAGCCGGGGTCAAGATACGGGCTGAATTCAAAATGACCGATCGTAATCGGATGATGTATCTGACCTATAAATTTGGCGGATTCAAAGAAATCCATCAGGAAGAGGACCTTGTCATTTTTGAACACGACATGAGCTATATTCAGAAAATTCCTTCATATGTGGAACTGAACATTATTAATAATTAATACACCAACCCTATTAATGGAGGTTACGACATGGAAAAAATAGCACTGCTGTTTCCGGGACAAGGTTCTCAGTATGTAGGTATGGGAAAGAGTTTCTATGATCAATATAGCATTGCCAAGCAAACGTACGAGGAAGCGAGTGACGTTGCAGGTGTGGATCTGGCAAAACTATGTTTTGAAGGAAGTCTATCTGAACTGAATCAGAATGAAAACATGCAACCTGCTCTTCTGGCAACGAATGTAGCGGCTTTCAGAGTGTATATGGAAGAAGTGGGGATTCGACCACAATTCTGTGCAGGTCACAGTATGGGTGAATATTCGGCGTTGGTATGTTCAGGCGCCATGACATTTTCCGATGCTGTTCGAATCACCAAATTGCGTGGTGCAATGATGCAGATTCATATTGATCGGGGCACAGGATCAATGACCATTATGGACGGTATTGACGCATCCATCGTGGAGCAACTCTGTGAACAATACAGCGGCGAGCAGGGTGTAGCTGTAGTCTCCTGTTATAATTCGCCAACACAAGCTGCCGTATCCGGTCATCAATACGTACTGGAGGAGATCGAAGCAGCCGTTTTGGATGCCGATGGTCAGGTTACTCCCCTAATGTCCAGTGCACCCATTCATAGTTCGCTGATGGCAGAAGATGCAGAGCGGCTCGGCCAAGAACTGGCAAAGTATTCGTACAATATGTTCAAATGGCCGGTACTATCCAATGTTACAGGTCAACCTTATGGTGATGTGGAGCGAATTCCGGGATTACTGACAGATCAGATGGTCAAACCTGTCCAATGGACACGGATTCTTCAGTACCTTGAGCGTTTTGGTGTCACACTTGCCATCGAAATGGGACCCAAAAATGTACTGAACAAATTGACCAAAACGAACTGTCCTGATATCAATTCGCTCTGTTTTGGCGAAAAAGCGGAACGTCAAAAATTGATCAGCATGTTTCAATCGGATGGCAAAAAGAAAAAAGGAGTACCCACAGTCATAACTAAATGTTTAGCAATTGCAGTGGCAACGCCGAACCAGAATTGGGATGAAGCAGAGTATCAAAAAGGTGTTGTTCAGCGTTACAAACGAATCCAGGCAATTCAGGAGCAGGTTGAAAATGCAGGGGACAAACCCTCAAAAGAGCAAATGATAGAAGCGTTGGAACTGCTCAAGGGCATCTTTGAAACCAAAAAGTTACCTGTTAAAGAAAGAAATCAGTGGATGAATCATATCATTGATGATACTGGACATCACTACGAACTGGCGGAGTATCTGGTACACGAAGCTGTCGGCGTAAAGTGATTACATTAGGGGCGAAATGCGCTGTAATAGCGTATTCGCCCTCCCATGAATTCAGCAATACAGGCAATACATAAAGGGGGAGAACAAGTGAGAGTGCTATCCGCTGAGAACGTCACGAAGTCCTATGGTAAACACCTAGCGTTAGATAACATGTCCTTTGAGCTTCGAAAGGGTGAGATCCACACAATTCTGGGGACTAACGGTTCAGGTAAAACAACTTTTATTAAAGTCCTGGCGACTCTGTTGACCAAGGATTCCGGAATTGTCAATATCGGCGGCTACGATTTGGATACCGATGCGAACATCATCAGGAGACTAATCGGATACGTGGGTCAAGATACTGAACGCTCTGCTTATGCGAGATTAACTGTTCGAGAGAACTTGATATTCTTTGGAAGACTTACCGGACTTAGCAAACAGGAGATTTCAAACCAGATTGACAAATTAAGTACGTATCTGGATTTCTCGGAACATCTGAACAAACAATTTATGCAATTATCGGGAGGCCAAAAGCAAACCGTTGTCATTATGCGAGCCCTGCTGCATGATCCTGAAGTGATATATCTGGATGAACCGACCAAGGGCCTGGACCCCGTAATCTCCAGACGTGTACGTGAGTTCATTAAAAGTTATGTGCGGGATGAGGGGAAATCCATTATTCTGACCTCTCACATTCTGACTGAGGTAGAAGACATGACGGACCGTGTGTCCCTGATGCGCAAAGGAACGCTTCTTAAAACAGGTACAATTGCCGAACTAAAATCCAATCTGGGCGCAGTCGAATTCATCGACATTCCCAGAGCAGACTTGCCCCCTTCCATTCAGGAGCGAATCACTGCTCTGCCGGAGGTAACTTCCACTATTATTCGTGAGGAGGAAGACACGGTTTCCTTCGGAATCACGAACCTGTACGACGGGATGGGCGCGGTTATTAGTGAATTAAAAGAAGGCAATATCCATACGACCATTCAGCATAGACAACTAACACTTGAAGATTTGTTTGTTCAGCTCTATGTGAAGTCTGATGAGAATTTAGAGTACACATTGGCAGGAGGCAGAGAACAGTGAGTATCGAATACGCTAAAACCGGGACAGGTCAGGAAACGCTAAAGCTACAAGCCATAGGTAAACCTACCGGATTTTTCACCGTCGTGTGGGCAACAACCGTGAAGGAATTGCAGATTGCTGTAAGGTATCTGCCCAACTTCTTCGGTAACTTCCTACAGTTGGGTCTACGAGTACTCTTTTTCCTGCTGATGTCCACGTTTGTTGTATACGAGGGAGAGAATGTACTTCAAGGAGATAACCTGTTTATCTTTTACCTGGGTGCAATCCTTGTATGGCTGTTCTACGGAGTAGCGTTAAACGCTCCGCTCGGTGCCGTGACGAATGATCTCCATAACGGCACTTTGGAGTATCTGTACTGCAATCCAATCTCTCGTTATGCGTATTATGTGGGGACGGTTGTAGCCAGTGCATTAATGAATGTCATTGTGTTCATACCGATGTATATCCTGCTTGTTCTGTACGCAGGTCTCAACTTTGCTGAATCCATGATGATTCTAGTCACCTGTCTTGTGGTCATCGTTGCATTAATGGCGCTTGGCGTCATGATTGCACTACTGGGGATTCTGTACCGCCAGGTCTCATCCATTGTGGGTATTTTGTTTATCATGTTTGAATTTGTAGCAGGTGCTTATTTCCCAGTGGACCAGTTTCCGGCAGTCGTTCGTTGGATCGCATATCTCCTGCCTTATACCTGGGGGTATGATATGGTGCGTTATTACAGTTTCAAAACAGATTGGGTGCCCCTTGCACCGATCTGGATGGAATGGTGCATCCTCATCTTTTTTGCCATTTCGTATACAATCATCTCAATCGTTATGCTGCGCAAGGTAGAAAAGATGGCAAAGAAAAAAGGTCTCAACCTGATCTGATTATTCTTGATCCCAAAGAGAATGGGAGGCGTGCTAATTGTCAGCAGAGCCAGGTACATTCATGCAAAATTTGCTATTATCGAGCCGAAAGTTCGAAGAGGAGAAGCAATATTGGCTAAACCATCTCTCGGGGGACCTTCAATTCAGCATGTTCCCTGGTGAAAAAACGAGGGGAACATGGGGTGAGCAAGTGTTTGAGGAGATGCAATTTGCATTTCCTCAACCTGTTTCAGAACAAATCTTTCGTATCTCCGGGAACACCGAAGCTGGGACATTTATTCTTCTTCTGGCAGGTGTCACATATGTGTTACACCGTTATCTAGACAATGACGATATCACTGTAGGTATTCCCGCTTCGTCTGGTGCAGCAAATTCAAGTCAACTACGTGCTATTCGCATCAATTTTGGTGAAGAGTGTTCTTTTAAGGAGCTTGTTCTTCAGCTCAGTACCCTTGTGGGTACAGCCAAAAAGTATAACCATCTTTCGCTGGAGAAAATTCTTGAATTGCTTGGTCATGAGGGGACAGACTCGCCAAGGGTGGCCACTGTGGTTCGAATGGACAATATGCAGGAGAATTTACAGGAAACAGGCCCCCTAGCCGATATGGTGTTTTCACTTCAAATGTCTAAAGTGGGGCTGGCGCTACGCATGAATTACAATGCCGCATTATATTCTCCAGAAACCATTGAACAGATTGTAGACCATGTGATGCGTGTGCTCTCTATTTGTACAGCCCATCCAAATGAGGGATTACATCATATAAAGATGCTCTCACTCAAGGAAGACCAGGTTATTCAACATCTGAATGATACGGAGATACGTTTTCCTGAAGTTCGTTCAATCATCCAGATGATTCAGTCTTGGTCTGCACAACAGCCGGATATTCCCGCAGTGATCTGCGGAGATAATATTCTTACCTATCAAAGCTTGGATTGCAAATCAGATCAACTTGCGAAATACCTGTTAGCTCAGGGAGTAAGATCAGGTGCCGTTGTAGGAATTCTGTTAACGCGATCGGAAGACATGCTCTTGGCTATGCTGGGTGTACTTAAGGCGGGGGCTGCTTACATGCCGATGGACCCCGCATATGCAAATAATCGTTTGCAGTTCATGCTGGAGGATAGCCAGGCTGAGATTTTGCTAACGAAGCCCGATCTGATCGGCTCACTCATATACAAAGGCCAAATAATCGATATTTCTCACTTGGAAGAATGGGATGACCAACATTTCTCACTGCCAGTTGTTTCGTCGGAGCAGTTGGCTTATTTGATATATACTTCCGGATCTACAGGCAGGCCAAAAGGGGTCATGATTGAACATCGGGCACTAAGAAACTTTGTGGAAGGTGTATCCCGCAGCATTCCTTTTGAAGCTGGCCAACGAATTCTCGCCCTCACAACATTCTCCTTTGATATCTTTGTACTGGAAACGCTCGGGGCACTCGCTAACGGGTTAACACTGATAATGGCAGTAGAGGAGGATCAGTTAAGTCCAAGCCGTATTGCGCATCTAATTGTTACTCACAACATTGAATTAATACAAATAACTCCTTCTCGTCTGCGAATGCTTCAGATTGGGCTTACAGTCAATTCACCGGTGTGGAGCGTAATTCAAACATTGATGATTGGAGGGGAAGCTCTACCGTATGCCTTGTATGAGGAGGTCGCGGGGGTGACCTCTGCCCGAATCTACAATATGTATGGTCCCACAGAAACAACAATATGGTCGAGCATTAAGGAACTTTCGCATACCACGACAATTTCGATTGGTCATCCAATTGTCAATACCCGTATTTATATTCTGGATAAGCGGCATCGGCATATGCCAATCGGAGCAACGGGAGAGTTATGCATCGCAGGAGATGGAGTAGCCAGAGGTTATTGGAACAGACCTGAGCTTACGGCCGAGAGGTTTGTAAAAGATCCTTTTCATGAAGGCGCTTATATGTATAAAACAGGAGATCTCGCACGTCTCAATGCGAATGGAGATCTGGAGTATCTGGGTCGTTCCGATTTTCAAGTGAAAATACGTGGTTATCGGATCGAACTTGGGGAGATCGAGAACAGGTTGCTCCAGTACCCGGCTATCTCGGCTGCTGCGGTCACAGTTCGATCAGATCAGGATGGGCAGTCCCTGTTATGTGCCTATTACACAGTAACGGAGAGCCAAAGTATCAATCAGGAGCAATTGCGATCTTTTTTGCTGACAGAATTGCCTGAATATATGCTGCCCTCCAGATACACCATGTTGGATCATATGCCATATACGGCCAATGGGAAGTTGGACCGAAAGGCTCTTCCAGATCCCTTGCTCTTACAGGGAGAAGGGACAGATATTACACTTCCACGCAATGCATTAGAGCAGGTGCTCGCCGAATTGTGGTCGGATCTATTGCAATTGAAAGAGATTGACGTTCATGCCCGCTTCTTCGAAATTGGAGGGCATTCACTGAATGTCATCAAACTTGAGGCCGATATGGAGAGGCAGAGTATTCCGCTTACTGCTGATGAAGTGATGCGGCATGAGACTATTGCATCACTGGCTGAAGTGCTTGGAAACAAGGGGTATGAAGCGGATAAGTATAACTCTGAAAAAGAGATACTTCTTGAAGAGCAGGATATGCCAGAGACAGATGGTGCAATGGAGCAATTTACCGAAGAAGTCGGGGCAACGACGGAAGCGGATCATCTTATCTTACATCATTCCCATAGGCCAATAGTTATCATCGCAGGAATAGAGCCGTTTAATGATGTTTTCTACAAAAATTGCTTCTATAATTCACTTTTTCCCGTATTAAACCTCTATTCTATTGGTGTACTGCCTGTGATGATCAACGACCGAATGCACTATAGATTCGATGAACATCAGGGCATACTCCGATTAGAGTATCAAGCTGTATTATCAGATGCCCAGCTAATTGAACGTATGGGGCTAACTTATGAAACGAAGACCTACAGCGAGGATGTACGAAAAGATATTATGGAGGCGGTTAATTTGAACCGCCCAGTAATTATCCGAGTGGACTGTTATTACGAGTCCTTGCGCAAAGACATGTACTTACGTACCCACTGGCCTCATTCCTTATTAATCTATGGGTATGATCTCCAGCGGCAAGTGTTCCATGTAATAGAACATGATCACCGGGACAATCTCACGTATCAACCGATGGAGATGCCTATGAATGATATTGTACAAGCTTACGAAGGATTCGTACGACTTTTCATGGAGGAAGAAGAAGTACCCACGTTCTACGCATTTTCAGCTTGTGAGACTGTCTCACAAACAAGAAACAACATCATGCTGGGAGAACTGCGTGACATGTTTATTGATCATGTGCGTGTTACACCAGAAGAGATTAATCAGGAACTGAGTCATCTTCTGTCCTTCATACAGAAGACGTATCAGTTCAATGAAGAAGATTCACCTGATATGGCCTATGCTGAACTTGTTCTACAATCCATTGTAGACATTGTGAATGCCAAAAAGGTCGAAACCTATCGTATGCAACGGTTATATGAACATCATACCGATCTTGTTTCTGCTGCTCAGGCAATACAGGATCAGTGGAGTGAGTTACGTAACGTGCTGGCGAAGGCGGTATATCGGGAGAATATGACACATAATCAGTGGAGAAAATTCACAAGCAAGCTGGAAGCCATTCATGAACTGGAGAAGCATAACTTAATAAATTGCTCAGGATTGGAGATCAGTCATGATTAAAAAATTGCAAATGAACGAGCCTTTAATGACTACCTACCCACATCATGCGAGTCTCTTTTCGATGCTAGATTTGGACAAGCGTTCACGTAGCTGGATTTATCATAATTTTCTATTGGTCATCCTGAGTCACAATGATGAAGGGGGCTATGGATTGGACGTCTGTTCACAATATTATCCTTGGCACAAATTCAAAATGTCGACATGCCCTATGTTGATTACAAGGGTGTACGATAGAGATATGATTTTAAAACAGTGGGAACTGCAAGATTTTATAGTGGAACTAATTCAAAAGAATAATTATATTTATTTCCTGAGAAATATTCCTGGCGGTGGTAAACATGAGGTATTCATCTCTGGATTTGATTTGGATCGTAAAGAGTTTTTGTGCCATGATTTTTGGGATGGATTCTACGGTGAGAAATGGCTTCCCTATGATGAGATTACTGTTATTCAAGATTCGAATTTCGATGCTGAATGGTCTACGGATTACCTAAATGGAATATGGGCCATTGAAAAGACAGATGAGTATAAGGAACCCAGTGAATATTATTATGAAACGGTTCTCCAGTTTTCCAAAGAGGATCTAATGAATATTTTGAAAGAATACGTAGGAGAGACTAATCAAGTTCGCAGTATTCTGAGAAAGGATCACCGTTATCTTGGAAGTGAAATATACGATAAGATGATTGATATGCTGGGGATGCAGAAGAAAGGGATGCAAAATCAGCCGTTTGCTATACATCCTTTTCACCTGCTTTACGAACATAAACAACTGCTTGCTCAAGCCATACTTGACTTTCTCCCCGATCCTTCGTTAAAAATCCGATTGGAAGAACTGGTAAGCGAAGCTTTGAAACTCCGTAATCTGGTCATGTATATGAATGAATTCATCATGGAGCAGGGTGTATACAAAAAGTATGATGTCATGCTTGATAAAATCATTGAATTGAAAAATATGGAATTGGCTATTATGAAACATGTATTCGAATACGAGTATCAATCACAGTTAGGACAATAATTAAATACGATGTATCGCCGATAAGATAGACCCATTCATTTAATTCTTGAATGGGTCTATTGAACTTTTCTATTATACTTTCTGATGACGTTACCCTAATATGGATAATAACCTACTTTTTATATAGGAATTATATAGTATGGAGAATGCCAAGATGCCACAATGGAAGAGAAATCTGTATATTCTGTGGTTCGGCCTGTTTTTCAATCATATGGCGTACTCGCTGTCCGTTCCGTTCTTTCCTATATTTCTGCAAAATGATCTTGGTATACAGAGCGGTTTGGAGGCTTGGTCCGGTATTTCGATCTCCATCAGCTTTCTGATCAGCGGATTATGCGCACCCTTCTGGGGATCACTGGCTGATAAATATGGTAGCAAACTGATGCTAGTCCGTTCCGGAGTGGGGCTAGGCATTGCACATCTGGCTAACTTCTTTGTGTATGATCCGTATACGTTTATCGCGGTGAGGGTCTTTCAGGGACTCATGGCTGGTTTTCATCCCGCCTCGATTACACTGATTGGCACCAATACTCCGGAGAAACAGGTGGGTTATGCACTTGGCGTGATCTCCACGGCCAGCGCTGCGGGTGGGATTCTTGGTCCTCTTGCCGGTGGTGTGTTGAGTCACTGGATCGGACTGCGGGGATGTTTCATTGCATCCGCTGTCATTACGTTACTCGCGGCTATGATGGTCCTCGGTGTTAAGGAGTCACGACAAGCTCGTACGATAGTACCAACAAGGATCATAGGGGATTTGAAAAGAGCGGCTTCCACGCCGGGTTTGATTCGAATCTACAGTTTGATTCTCCTAGTCTCGACCTCCGTGCTCATCATCGAACCGGTGCTGACGCTCTATGTGGTTCAGATTAGCGGAGATGTTGGCAGTGCAACACTTAGTGCAGGGATTGTCTTCTCGGCGATTGGTGTGGCAACGGTCATTATGGGGCCGCGATGGGGGAAGATTGGTGGAAGGATCGGATACGAGAAAACCCTGTTTATTGGTCTGATTGGCGGCGGAATTGGCAGTCTGCTGCAAATGACAGCAACGAATCTGATTTATTTTGGCAGCCTGCGATTTGTTTATGGTCTATTCTTTGCCGCGGTTTATCCGGCGCTTAATGCGCTGATCATCAAATATGCTGATCACGATTTTCGTGGGAGGGCTGTCAGTTTGAGCCAGACGGCGAGTCAGTTCGGTATTGTACTTGGACCGTTAATCGGTGGTTTTCTCGGTGGATGGATCGGCATTCCGTTTATTTTTCTCTTCACAGGAATTGTATTACTTGGAGCGGCTTGGGCAGTGTCATCACCACAACATAGGGAGGAATATATATGTCGCAACGACAATTGAAGTTGGGAGCTAATCTGAACGGAGTGGGTAACAGCATTTCCTTTTGGCGTCACCCGGATATTCCCATTAACGCGAGCGTTAGTCTGGAGTTCTACAAGAAGCAGGTGCGTATCGCGGAAAAAGGGAAGTTTGATCTGCTCTTTATTGCAGATGGCCTCTTCATCAACGAGAAGTCCAATCCTCATTTTCTCAATCGCTTCGAACCTTTGACGCTTCTGTCCGCACTCGCCGGGGCAACTTCCCACATCGGGCTGGTTGCTACATTGTCTACTTCCTATAGTGAACCTTTCACGGTTGCGCGGCAATTTGCCTCGTTGGATCAATTAAGCGGTGGGAGAGCCGGATGGAATGTGGTTACTTCACCTCTGGAAGGTTCGGCACTGAACTTTGGCAAAGGCGAACATCCGAACCATGCGCTACGCTACGAAATTGCGGAAGAACATTTGAATGTGGTCAAAGGCCTGTGGAATTCCTGGGAGGACGATGCCTTTATCGGAGACAAGGAACAGGGCGTATTTTTCGATCCTGCCAAGTTACATACGCTGAATCACAAGGGAGCGCACTTCTCGGTACAGGGTCCGCTTAATGTAGGGCGTTCGAAGCAGGGGCATCCGGTGATTTTTCAGGCGGGCTCATCTGAATCTGGTAAAGATCTGGCTGCCCGATCGGCGGATGCCGTCTACACAGGACATGAGACGCTGGAGGAAGCAAGGGAGTTCTACCGGGATGTGAAGGCAAGAGCGGTGGCTTATGGACGCAAGGCAGAAGATATCCTGATCTTCCCTGGCATCGGCCCGATTGTGGGCAGAACGGAGGAAGAGGCGGAGCAGAAATATCAGGAAATTGCCGAACTGGTGAATATTGATCAGGCGTTGAATTATCTGGGACGTTACTTCGATCATTATGACTTCTCCCAGCACGCGCTGGACGAACCTTTCCCCGAGATTGGGGAGATTGGCAGCAACAGCTTCCGCAGTACAACAGACAAAATCAAGCAGCAGGCACGAGAACAAAGGCTGACCTTGCGTCAAGTGGCATTGCTGGCATCCACTCCACGTACATCGTTCATTGGTACACCGGATCAGATCGCAGATCGGATTCAGGAATGGTTTGAAGGCGAAGCGGCAGACGGATTCAATGTTCGTACCGTGGTGCCCAATGGCTTGGAAGATTTTGTGGAGCTAGTTGTTCCGGTTCTGCAAGAACGAGGGCTGTTTCGTACGGAGTATGAACATGAGACGCTTCGGGAGAATCTGGGTCTTGAGATTCCGCGTAATCGGTATACGTTGGAGAGTGTTAGATAGAAAAGATAGAGCGGTAATGACGTTAAGGTAACGTTGTTGCGGCTCTTTTTTGATGGTTTCTTTTTCGGAGAGTACTGCTATTATAAAATGATAAAGAAAATGATACACAAGCTGCAATTCCAGACGAGTCACAGGAGGAGATTGGGATGATTAGAGGGTTAACGAATGCGGGACTGGGCAACATCGAGTCTGATGAACAATATATTATAGATGCGGCCAAGCACGGATTCGGATCTGTAGATTTGAATCCGCTCTCATTGATTGAAACGTATGGTAAAGAACAAGCGCAACATCTGTTGGAAAGCAATCAGGTGATCATCGGTTCATCGGGTCTGACGGTAGAGTGGCGGACGACAGATGAGCAGTTTCGTGAGGGATTGCAATCGTTGGTCGCTATGGCAGAAGCTTCTGCTTCGCTGGACTGTTACAGCTGTTGCACGTATATTTTACCCTCAACGGATCAACCGGCAGCACAATTTATGGCTGCGGCTACGAAACGCTTGAGACTCTGCGCAGATATCTTGGACGCTTACGGGATTAAGTTGGGTCTGGAGTTTGTTGGCTGCCACCATTTGCGGACGCAGTGGAAGAATCCGTTTATCTGGCGTGTGGAAGATACGCTGGACTGGATCGAGACGATCCATGCGCCTAACGTAGGTTTACTGGTAGATTCCTATCACTGGCAAACGAATGGTTTACCGATGGAAGATCTCTTAAAGCTGAAGAAAGAGCAGATTGTTCATGTGCATATCAACGATGCTTATGATTTGCCGATCGAGGAATTACTGGATTATGAGCGTTTATACCCCGGCGAAGGGGTTATTGATCTTAGTGGATTTCTGAGAAACCTGCAGGCGATTGGCTACAATGGTGTGGTGGCTCAGGAAGTACTAACTCCAGCGCCGACCCTAAGTACGAGTGAACTGTTCGCTAAGACGAAAGCAGGTTTTGACAAGGTATTCGCGGCAATCTAAGGTACTGAAAAAAGGAGGGGGTGTTCCTAGCTATGTTTCTGGCTTATGGAACACCCCTGTTCTTGTTCAATTAATCTAGCACGCCGTGATCTTTCATCAGTTGTTTTGTAACGATCCACAGTCTGTTTTGCATGGCCTCATCTCCGCCAGGATGTATAGGTACAATAGATGCTCCAGTTCCCACATTGAAATAACCTCCCGAAACCTCGCCATACTTCGAATCCACAGCCAAACGAGTAATGATATCCGCACCCCGGCGTGGGTCGCCAATATGCAAAAAGGTTAACATGCGTTCAAGCACACTTGCAAACCATAGCTCTCGTCCAAGACCCGTAACATTAAAGCCAGGGTTCAAGGCATTTACGCGAATTCCGGTTCCGCGCCATTGTCTGGCTAGTTCACCAGTAAACATAATATTGAGCAGTTTGGTTTTGCCATAGATTGGAGAGGAACCACGTGCAGTAAATGGAGTGATATCCGTTAAGTCATCTGGCAACACCAGAGTGCCGTGATTCCGCGAAGCTTCAGATGCAACATTGACGACACGGGCATGGCCCGACTGAATCAGGGAGGATTGCAATGTGTGCGTTAACAGCCAAGGTGCCAAATAGTTGACGGCAATCATCTCGGCATATCCTTCGGACGTGACTCTCTGTTCAAAAGCATGAAGTCCGGCATTATTCAAAAGTACGTCTATACGCGGATAAGCGGCTGCAATCTCAAGCCCAACACGTTTTACATCACTCAGTAAGGACAAGTCTCCATAGAAAAATTCGATTTTGGCAGAAGGCATGATTTCCTGGATTTTGTACCTGGTAGCCTCGGCACGTTCCTTGCTTCGGGCTGTGAGTATAAGATGTGCCCCGCGTTTGGCGAGTTCCATGGCTGAAAGCTGCCCTAAACCGCTTGTTGCTCCGGTAATTACAATAATGGGATGTTTAGTTCTCATAAGAAGAGCTCCTTTTGACACGAATAGATTCGGAATTATATAATGGACATAAATCAACTATAAATATTAATTGATATTTGTCAACTATATTTCAGGAGTCTACTTTCATGTTTCAGGGAGAGGGAGTTAACAATAATGAGTGAAAATCCAGTCAAAACCAAAGATAGAGCAACCCTCGAGCTAGCGCTGGGTGAGCAGATTCATGCACTGATCAGTGCTTCGCATGCGCTTAACGTTCGATCTGCCGAGCGTTTTGATGCGAACCTGCAACCTGCCGCTTTTCAACTGGTACGGTGGCTCTACTCCTATGGCCCAACAAGTGCCGCGGCTTTGGCAGAAGCGAATGCAATGGACCGCAGCTCGGTCAGCCGATTAATCAAACAACTTGAAAAGTCGGGATATGTTAGCAAAGAGCAAGACCCCAAGGATCGGCGCGGGGTGTTACTATCTCTTACGGAACTTGGTCAACAATCGACGGTTGGTGCGCTCGAGGAGAAGGAGTCAGCTTTTTATGACCGTATATCCAGATGGGATGATAAGGAACTGGAGCGTTTCACCGCCATGCTCAGGCAGTTTAACGGATTGGAAGAAAAGTGAGAGGAACAATAGTGTGGATTGTATTTGATACCTGAACCATAGGAGATGTCACCATTGAGCGAGGTAGACTACAAATTCATAGCACAAGCGGACATCTGGTGATGCCCGCTCGTGAAGTTCTCAGATCATTTTATAGTTTCCAGGGAAGCTGCGGGATTTTATATCGGAAACCCTGATGGTTTCCTTTTCTCACATATATCCAAGGTGGGGGGACGGGGGTGCCTAGTGCTTTATACAAGACCGTTCCTTCATCGCTTACGGAATATTCTTCGATACTACTTTGGATATCCTCCCAATGAACCTTACCTTGGTAAGACAGTGTTTGCCCTTGAACGATAACATGAGGTGCACCTGAAATAACTCTCTGCGTTATGTTGAGAACTCCAACCTTTCCTGAAGACAATATCATCAATTCGCTCATAAAAAGTATGATAATCAAAATGACTATGCTCACAATCCATCGCTTTTTTCTCATTTTGTGACCCCCACTACCTAGGGAATCATTTCCTCATAGTTAATGTCTTTTAATGACATAATCTCGTTAGAGATGGTATTGATTTTGACTGAATAGGGCCTAATAGCTTGCAGGAATTCATTAATGATTTTCTTGCGATCCTTATCAAAGACGGCAGATGTTATGTGATTCTCTTTTAATACGTTATCGTTCATTATGACTTGTTTAGAATAACTAACTGAATCACTATAATCGATTAGATGCGTAACCCCCGTGAATTTGCCACTAGTTAATGTACCTTTGGAGAATTCGGATGGTTTAATCCCAATATATTTTTCAGAAGAACCGTGTTTCTTGTTATAATTGATAATCGTGTCAAAAAAGTCCTTATCCCCAGTTAACTTTTCGTTGAAATAATCATTTTTGAGAGTAATCGTAGTCGTATGATCAGTATATCCTAGTGAGACAGTATCTGAAGAGTGGATTGCGTAATATCCCTGAGACATCTTGCCCTGATTGAATGTTCCATCGTTAATGGTGTTGTTGTAACGGTCATGTACAGGGTAAACCTTGCCATCAGAAGTAAGATACTGTACTTCTAACCATTGCGTAATTTCTTTTCCTTTACCATGATATGTATCATTAATCCATGATCCGGTGTAGGTTTTTGTAGTGAATTCACCTGTTCCATGGCCCATATTAGATTCATTGTAATCCTCAAAGGGGACACCTCCACCTTCAACTAATGTATATGTATACTTGCCTTTTCCTTGCCGCTTACCACTCACCCAATCTCCAGAGTAAACTTCGGTTTCTCCCCATCTTGCGGTTCCTTTACCATGAGGTTTCCCGTTTAAAACTTCACCATAGTACGTCCCTCCATCTGACAATTTTAAGTTTACTTTCTTCGATGCTGCTTCTGTTGGAGTAGAGCTTGATAATAGTACAATGATAACGATAATCGTTAATCCAAAACCTAGATAGAATCTTTTCAAAAGTGTGCAACTCCTTCAATGTATAATGATCTTTGCGTTGTTCGCCATCTTCACATTATCGGTTTATGTATCGTATTTTTCCAGTTTAAATATAAAGTGGAGATAGGTCTGATTTCACAAATAACACACTACCAGTTCACAAAAGTAAAGATGTAAATGCTGATACAAAATCCCGCTCAACCCAAAGTACCTGCGGCTTCATGGCATATTATGCCTGTAGTTCGTGGGTACTTTTTTCTATACTCAGCGTATACGTCATTCTGATTTTTTTACAAAACCCACTAGTTTCTCATTATCATCATTTCTCCTACGCCAGTTCTCCTCCTAATGATCCACAGCAGTGGTGGAACTTTCCTGAATCGTGAACAATCTCTGAATTTTGTATCACCTCCTATTTGCAGCGTTATCCCTAGATTCACTCCCCCAATATGGAGCAGTATAGAGTATAACTTCGTTAGGATAAGTTAGAAAAACCTTTAACGGAATATGAAAGAATGCAGGTATATGTAAAATTTTAAATACATGCTTCCAGGCCGTTGACCCTGCCCCCAAAAGTCTCTTATATTTACTCCCGACACAACAACTCAGAACGGGTGGTGGGATGATTTTGTTCATTAATACAGGCAAGAAAATGCTCGCTATACTTACACTTATACCCTTGGCTACAGGGATGGTCATGGGAGCTTTCCCTGCTGCGATAACGTATGCAGATGCGGGAGATAGCTCGCCAGTCAACAGCTCGGCAACAGGTTCTTGGCAAACGGGAGATTTGCATGTACATACGTTTGAGTCTGATGATGCACAGGTTTCACTGGAGAACGTGCTCGATGCGGGTTTAACAAAATATGGGCTGGACTGGATCGCGCTTACGGATCATTTGCGGTTATCCAAGCGAGATCACAACGGCGTAGACATTCCAAGTGGGTCAATCCCCATGTCTCAAGGGATGAATGAATATCAGGTACCACAGATCAAGGCACTTCAGGATGCAGGCAAATACGCAGGTAAAACGATCTTTTCCGGTTTCGAATGGGACATGCCGACACATGAACATGTTGGGGTGGGGATTCTTACGGATGAGCCTAACTCAACCGAAGCGCTGAACGCTGCCAAGGAATTCGAATACCGTTTCACGAATCGCGCAGCGAACCTGTTTAATGCGGCGGACGTAACCAAATGGGATCAGAACGGAGGGCGTGCGTACACGACTCATCAGGATGCCCTAACCGCCATCAATTGGCTCGCAACGAACTATCCAATGACAAGTTATGCGATGATCAACCACCCTTCACGCGGCAAAAACAAATATACCGTCGCGGACTTCCGTGAGTTCAACGATCTGGCTCCACAAGTGGTATTTGGTATCGAAGGCATGCTGGGTAACCAGATGGAACCGGATCGTGGAGGGTACAACACAAGCTACAATGTAGCTAATCCGACCGCAGATGATGGATACAAATACCGCACATACGGCGGTGTAGACTATATGGTCGCCAGGGTTGGCGGACTATGGGATGCATTGCTTGGAGAAGGACGTCACTTCTGGAACTATGGCAATTCGGATTACCACTTCAAGACGATTGGCACGAATTCCAGTGGTTATTTTCCGGGCGAATATGCCAAGACTTATTCCTGGGTTGAGGGTACAGGCATGCAGGCTGTTCTGGATGGACTGCGTTCGGGGAAATCATTTTCTGTATTCGGCGACCTGATCAACGCACTGGACTTTACAGCTTCCGGAGCGGGTGCTCAGGTTGAGATGGGCGGAGACCTTAATGTGACTCAAGGCGATGAAGTAGAGCTGAAGATTCGCTTCAAGAGTCCAACGACGAGCAACAACTATGAAAATCCAATCAACAGTGGTACGTCCGCTGGACAAGTACCCGTGGTGGATCACGTTGATCTCATCGCTGGGGATGTGACAGCCAAGGCCCAGAAGGGTACAGCCGCATATACCAAAGACACCAACGACTCTACCAAAGTACTGGCTACCTTCACATCCAACGATTGGACGACAGATGCCGAAGGCTATAATGTCATCACAACCAAGATCAAAGCTACAGACCAGGACAAGTATTTCCGCTTGCGCGGTACGAATCTGGGCATGAACGTGACAGGTGAGACTGTAAATGGTGAACCGCAGCTTGATCCGAAAAATACGACAGCTGATGCAACGACTCGTTTTAATCAAATTAACGATAGCAACTATCGCGATCTGTGGTTCTACTCTAACCCAATCTTCGTGAGTGCCACACCTTACAGTGATGTACAGGCGGTAACCGATACGCTTCAAGCAATCGATCTGGGCGATCTGAACGCGGTCCATTCCGATCTTACCCTTCCTGTTGAAGGGAAGCATGGTGCAACGATTAGCTGGTCCAGCTCCAACCCGGAACTAATGAATAACGAGGGCAAGCTGCTAACGCAACCGGACAATAATGAGCGATTGGAACTGACGGCAACCGTGCAACGTGGCACGGAGTCACAACCCAAAACGTTCACTGTCATTGTGGAAGGCAAGAATAATCAGGCGCTGGTATTAAAAAGCAACATGACTACCGCTGACGGCCAGCCGTATCACACGGATACATGGACGAACCAGTCCGTAACGGTTAGTGTAACCAGCGCAGTATACGCGCCTGCTACTTCCGCAATTATCGAGTTGTCCCGTGATGGAGGGCAGACGTATGAACTTTATACAGAGAATACACCTTTGGAGGTAACGGAGCCGGGAGAGCACAACCTTTTATTCCGAGCAACAGACGATCTGGAACAAACGTATACTTTACCTCTGGTCATTAAAATAGACCGTGAGATTCCCGTCATCACCCTGCAAGGTAGCAGCCAGATGACGCTGAACGTAGGAGATACGTACAACGAGCCTGGAGCACAGGCTTCTGATAATGTCGGCATCCGTGGTTCCGTGCAGGTGGATGGCTCGGTGAACACACAAGCAGCAGGGATCTACACCCTTCGGTATAACGTGAAGGATATCGCTGGTAACGCGGCACAGGAAGTTATCCGTACCGTGACTGTACAAGCCCGCTCAGGCAATGGTGGCGGGGGTTCAGGTGGAGGTAATGGAGGCAACTCTGGTGGGAATTCTGGAGGAAACACACCAAGTGTGCCAACAACGCCTACCGTTCCAACCACACCAACCAATCCGGAAACGGGGTCAGATTCATCCACTGAAGTGAAGGTAGAGGTGGAAGCGAATCAGCCGGTCCAAACGAGTTTGAAAGACATCGTGCAATTCAATGTTCCATCGGGAGCCATTGGTTCCAAGGATACACTGCAAGTGTCTGTGGTTGCCAAGGACAAGTTGCAGAATACAGCTTCCCTGAATGTACTTGGACAAGCTGTACAGATCAGCCGCAGTGGCGGAAGAACATTGAATGATCAGGCGGCATTGAGCCTGAATGTGGATTCGGCAGATCTGCCTAACGGTACCCAACCTGCAATCTATTACTATAATGAAGCTCGTCAGAGCTGGGTATTTATCGGTGGCAAGATGAATGCAGCAGGAAGCATAACGGCCAATGTTAATCATCTGGGTACATTCGTTGTGTCCAGTTACACACCGGTGAATCTGTCTGATCTGAATGGACACTGGGCTTCCGGCTACGCAGATCGTTTGTTGGGCATGAACGTGATTCAAGGTTACACAGATGGTACGTTCCAACCATCGAAGAAGATCACACGGGCAGAGTTTGTTACGTTGCTCAGTAAGGCACTGGCATTGAAGTCCGTGGATTCGGATCTGACATTTGCAGATCAAGGTAGTCTGCCAGACTGGGCAAAAGGTGATATTGCCGCAGCCGTGCAAGCCGGAATCGTGAAAGGCTATGGTGATAACACATTTAAGCCTGATCGGACCATTACCCGTGCCGAGATGGCTGTCATGATGGCGAATGCGCTGAAAGTAAGTTCAGATGCACAAGCCGGAATGTCTGGTAATACATCCGTTAAACCAAGTTTCACTGATGCATCGCAGACGCCATCTTGGGCACAAGAAGCACTGGATGCAGCGGTGCAGGCCAAGATTGTGAGTGGATATTCGGACCATACGGTTCGTGCAGGAAGTGAAACGACCCGAGCGGAAGCTGCGACGATGATCTATAACTTGTTGCTGGCCATGTACGTGTAAGAAGTAACAAAGAGAATTAACCGTATTTACAGCAGATATAATGTAGATAAAAAACTGATATCCTTTTGGGGTATCAGTTTTTTTGAGATTAAGAGTTGCTCATCTCTTCGGGGGTGGCATGTAAGAAGGTCCATTGCTGTAATTCACGAAACGAAAGGACAAGTTACTGTGATAGAATGAGTTAGATTTGGATGATGAAACGGTGGGGGCTAGAAAATGAACAAAACGGAGCGGCAGCTTGCGATTACGCTTGAATTGCAGCGAAGAAAGATGTTACGAGCAGAAGATTTAGCTGCTCAATTTGAGACAAGTGTACGTACGATATATCGAGATATTCAGGCATTAAGCGAAGCTGGCGTTCCGATTATGGGTGCTCCGGGTCAGGGGTATTCCCTCATGGAAGGATATTTTCTGCCCCCGGTAAGCTTCACCGCAGAAGAAGCCGTATCCCTGCTCATGGGAGCTGATTTTATCGAACAGAGAATGGATACAGAATACGCAATGGAAGCTAAGTCGGCTCAACGAAAAATTGAAGCAATCTTACCAGAATCCGTTCGTAATGAATCCACGCGTGTTCGGGAAACGATGAGACTGCTTCATACAGTTGAACCTTTAACCCGAGCACGGGTGAAAACATACCTTAACCAGATACGTAATGCTATTTTGGAGCAACGTAAAATCAGTTTTATGTACCTGAAAAAAATGCCAGGAACGGATGGCAATCGGTATAATATGCGTGAGGTTTCACCCTACGGACTCTCACTGGTTCAGGAGAATTGGATGTTAATTGCACGTTGTGATATGCGACAAGACATCCGTCATTTTCGTTTGTCACGGATGACTGAACTTTCCGTGCTGGAGGATCAATTCCTTTTGCCACCGGATTTTGATCTAAACAGTTATCGACCTCCTGAGGACCGTAACGAACAAGTATTAATTCGGGCTAATCCTGAAATTGCTGACAAAATTATGGAGGCCCTTCATTTTTATATGGATGCATTTGAGGAGCAAGAGGAAGGTGTTGTTTTTCATTTTCGTGTCCGCTACCCGGAAGAAATATTGCATTATTTACTTGGATGGGGTGGAGATATCGAGGTCTTGGAGCCGGAGTCTTTGCGCTTCCGAATGCAGGAAGTAGCCAAAAACATCTTAAAACACTACTGACATACACCTGTCAGTAGTGTTTTTTTATACTTTGATATATCACAGATCAAGAGGAGTGGGTTGAAGGATGAGAAGTACAACGGAAGTATTGAAATCATTTGAAACGGCAGTAGAACGATATTTGGCAGAACTGAACAAATTGGATATGGGTAGCTTACTTAAAAAACAAAGTGAAGAGGAATGGTCCATTGGACAGATGTATGTACATTTGATTCAATCAGCGCTTTTCATGCATCTGCATAATATTGAGCAGTGTTTGAGCAGCGGGGATTCGACGTTAAACTCGGGTGAGGAAAAAACAGAACTGGGTAGGCAAGTGTTTGAATTAGGACAATTCCCTCCCGTGCCTGTTAAAGTCCCTGCTTCCCCGCAGTACACCCCGCAACCACCCGAGAGTATGGGATCCTTGATCGATGGGCTTCACGAGGTAGTGGATCGGATGAGAAGCACGGCATCTGTTTTACACCAAGCGTCCGTAAACAACAAAATACGTCATCCAAGGCTTGGCGCTCTAAATGCTCAGGAGTGGTTTTTGTTGATAGAGATGCACTACAGACATCATTTTTTGCAATTGGATCGATTGAAATCGAATCTGGAAATGTAAACGAGAGAAGGGAATGAGATGTATCCATGAAACCAAATCAGGACAGCAGATATTGGATTGGTGTTGTATCTGCTTCTCATGTAAATGTAGCCGTAGAGGGAGGGTTTGCGCAGTTGTGCCATGGCAAGTCAGCACTGTTGCGACAGATGTCCCCGGGTGACTGGCTGATATACTACTCTCCACGTACAGACATATCAACAGGGCAGCCACTTCAGGCTTTTACCGCTATTGGTCAAATTACCGACGACAGGATATACCAATATCAGATGTCGGAATCCTTTGTACCCTTTCGCCGAGATCTTCGTTATCTTCCGTGTCGAGAAGTAAAGATCGCAACGTTGTTAGACCAACTCAGTTTTACACGCGGGAATCGCAATTGGGGGTTTCCATTTCGTAAAGGTCACTTTGAAATTGGGGTTGATGACTTCAGGATGATAGCTTCCTCCATGTTGGAAGAAGAGACACAGGCACTGCTCGGTATTAGCTTAAGCCAGAAATGTTAACCAAAGCAAAAGGCCCATAGATTGTCTATGGACCTTTTGGCTTTATGGATAATCATATCCTCCACCGTTGATATTACATTTGCGAAGACGATGGATGCCCAAGGAAAGACCTTTAATCGCCCCATATTTCTCAATAGCTTGAATCATATACACAGAACAGCTTGGTTCAAAACGACATTTGTTCCTCACCTCAATGGGGGCAAAACGTTGATAAATTCTAATACTCCATATCAGGATTGCTCTAACACGTCGTAGAACTATGAAGAACATACTTGCTATGAAAACAATCTGGGCGCTCAGCAAAGCATATACTGGAATGAATGGATTCAAGAGATAGAAACAGATCATAGAGATGATTAGCCCTGCGAATAATGCAAGTGTAACGTTAAGCAAAGACTTCAACCAATCGATTTCTGGAATAACATGAGTTCTTATATAGAAACTGCTTCGAGGGTCGTTTTCTTCATGATGTGTATGTAAGAGTCTAATAAGTTCTTCTTCGGATGGCATGTTATTAAATATCAGTTCCTCAGATTCTGAGTTTCTCATGATTGTTGTACTATTATTAAATCTCTCTGTAGAAAATAAGCATATAATGATGCGTTGTAACAGGTTGCTGGAGACAACCGGGCTTCTCAGTGACGGATAGCGACTCCATCGATTGATAGGTCCATCCAGATTGTGCTTTGTGATTGATGATATCCGCAAATAAATTAACAGCAGCCTGAGTATCACCTCGGTTTACTTGAACATTTTTTGGACCTGGAACGACCGTGTACTCTCTCATTTAGATCATCCTTTCATATGTTGGAATTATGGCAATAGGCATTCCATTATTTTACTATGGGTATGGTAAACTGTCGATTGAAACTTATTAGATGAGATTGGATTAAAATAAATTATAGGCCATCTAACAGGATGGTCTTTGTTTCTATGAAGGTTTAAATTCACTTGGAAAAGTCAATAAAAGCTCTGTAAGCAACGCTGTACAATCCACTGAAAACCATTACAATTGATCCTATAAGAACATGAGATAAAGAGAGGTATTTCTCCATGACGGATACAAGTGGGAATCGCAAAGTTGACGGCTATCTAAAGAAACTCAAAACGTGGAAGGAAGAGTCCACAAAGCTGAGAGAGATTATTCGGGATTTTGAACTGACAGAGGATATGAAATGGATGCACCCTTGTTACATGCTGGATGGAAAAAACATCGTTTTAATCCATGGATTCAAAGAATACGTGGCCATTCTGTTTTTCAAAGGTGCTCTGCTGAAGGATACACACGGCATTTTGGTCCAGCAAACGGAGAATGTACAGGCAGAACGCCAGCTTCGCTTCACCAGTCTGGAGCAGATTGTGGAGCAGGAGGCTATGATCAAAGCCTATATCCAGCAAGCGATTGAAGTAGAACAGGCCGGACTGCAAGTAGAAATGAAAAAAACTGCCGAATATAGCGTTCCCGAGGAACTCCAGCAGCAGTTCGATGAGAATCCTGCTTTCCGAGATGCATTTGAAGCACTGACACCCGGACGGCAGCGGGCATATCTTTATTATTTCTCACAACCGAAGCAATCCAAAACAAAAGTGTCACGAATCGAGAAGTATATGCAACCGATCCTGGAGGGCAAAGGGTTGAATGATTAATCTTATAACAATATATTTGAGGGAAATTAAGAGTAAAAGCGAGTTGAGAGCCTTTCAGATATAATCCGAAAGGCTTTTTGCTGTTTTTGCTAAAAGTATAGATAACAGGAGAGTGTCCCATATGATTCGAACTTACCAATACTACGCAATTTTTAATTTTGCTGAGGATGGAATTAATGTTACATTTCCTGATCTGCCCGGATGTATCACCTGTGGCGAATCAATTGAAGAAGCATTAGTGATGGCGAAAGAAGCACTTGAATTATTTTTGGATGGAGAACCTGTTGAAGATATTCCGCCACCTCAAAGCATAATGCCTGAATTATTGAACTCTAAAGATAAAGCGTATTTAATTGAAGCAAATATCTGAAGCTTCAGCAGAAAGATCGGAATAAATAACTGTGAGTTGTTACAATTAGTGAAAATATTTTCATAATAGATGGGAAAACTTTGAGAATAATGACTAGTAACGGGAATGGACTGAATTAAAGCATCATTTCTACAAGAATCGATATCTCGATCAACAATTCGCTGGAGTTGTTATTGCTAGGTCAAATTTCCAATGAGATGGATAGCCAACTTGGTAATGTTATTAGGTAAAAAGATTCAAACCGAATGTATTACTGAATCCATCTCTGAAAGAGAAGTATCGAACTTTGATGTAGATCTTGGAGATAAGGCGGAAGACCCTTTTGAAATATCTAAAATTATTGCTTCTAAAAAAGGTGATGATCATATCAATGAAGAGCATTTACAGCAAGTTCTGAGAAAAATTGTAGAAATATCACGACCTTTTAGAGTAAATCCTTTTAATCGCATAGATTTTGATTTGCAAGATGAGTTAGCTAAGGAGTCTCGAAAGAAAGGTCCAAAAAATCAAATATGAGTGAGAAGCAAAATTATTGTAAAAGTGCTAATAAATAAGTACATCTCTGATCATAGCCCCATCTCGTAGAGACAATAAAAAAATTCACTAAGCGGCGACTTTTTCCCTAGAATTCAATCGGGGAGAGGTCGCCAATTTTTTTTGAAGAAACTTCAAAGCAAAATAACTGACTTCGCAACTTGCTCATATTATCTGAATACACCTTTTTGGTTTCAGGTCAGACGCGACAGACTAAGTTTAAACATCGCTGAATCTCTGGGAACATAGGTAATTGTAAAAAAATATCGTAAGAAAGTAGCACATCGTTTCGTTTTTTTGTGAATCTAAAAAAAAAGGGGGGTTGACTTTCTCTTTGGTTCAGGGGGGGCCTTGACAGGCGTATGTTATGATCAAAAAGTTGAAAGTTCTCCTGCAGATTTTGAACGAGAATCAGATAACTTTCCAAAAGGAGGTTTATATATGAGCAAAACACAATGCCTTTTCTGCTATTGCAGTTCTGGTTAACATATGCAGACAGAGGTATTTTGTTCTACTTAATTTCTAACATGAGTCAAAAATTTGAAAGACACTGAGGAGTGAAGGTTTTGCAATCAGGTACTATTTCTGAAAATCAAAAAGTTCCAAATGTTAAGGTTTTCCCTATTATGTTTGCATTGATGCTTGCTGGTATCATCGGTACTTTTAATGAAACGGCAATTAATATTGCTATAAGTGATATTATTAATCAGTTCGCGATTACGGAAGCTAAAGTTCAATGGTTAACAAGTGGTTACTTACTTACACTGGGAATTCTAGTTCCTCTTTCTGGACTATTGATACAATGGTTTTCAACACGTCAACTTTTCCTGACATCAGTCAGTATGTCTATCTTAGGATCTGCAATTGGTGCTATGGCAGGAAGTTTTGATATCTTGCTATTAGGGAGGATACTTCAAGCAACTGGAGCAGGGCTATTATTCCCATTGATGCTTAATACGGCTCTTATTATATTCCCAGCCGAGAAACGCGGAAAAGCGATGGGACTAGTCAGTCTTGTGTTCACAGCGGGACCTGCTTTAGGCCCAGCCATCTCAGGTCTTTTAATTGATTATCTAAGCTGGCATTGGATATTCTGGGTATCGTTGATGGCTCTGGTGCTTGCTTTGTTGGCAGGCGTGGCCTTTATGAAAAATGTAGCACCTATAACCAAACCACGTATCGATATATACTCTCTAGTCTTGTCGACAATTGGTTTTGGTGGACTTGTTTATGGTATTAGTAGTGCAGGAGAGGGAGATCATGGTTGGAGTAACCCTGTTGTTATTGTACCCCTGATTGCCGGGGTTATTGCATTAATCCTTTTTGTCATTCGTCAACTGAACATGAAAAAACCTCTAATGAACTTAAGAACTCTACAGAAGCCTATGTTTGCTATAGGTACTTTGCTGGTATTCATATGTATGATGGTTTTCCTATCGTCCATGTTCATTCTTCCCATGTTTATGATTCGTGTTCTTGAATTAAGCGCACTGACGACTGGACTTATTCTTCTACCAGGCAGTGTAATTTCAGCTGTACTTTCTCCTGTCGTAGGGGCACTATTTGACAAATTCGGACCTAAGTTTTTGGTAGTACCTGGTCTTATCATAGTTGCAGTCACTCTATGGTTCTGTTCTAATATTACGGTTGCTTCGTCCATTACTTTGATTATGGTCATGCACACCTGTCTGATTGTCGGAATTCTGATGGTATGGATGCCTGCTCAGACAAATGGTCTGAATCAGCTACCTTCTGATATGTACCCCGATGGTGCGGCTATATTGAACACACTTCAACAAATCGCAGGAGCTATCGGTATTGCAATGGCAGTAAGTATCATGACAACCGGAACCGCAGACTTTATTAAGAGTGTGGCTGATCCTACGGAGCCGGGAAATGCAACATTGGCGTTAACAACTGGTATGCAGAACGCATTATTCTTCACGATGTTTGTAGCCCTTGCCGGACTTGTTCTAGGTGTATTTGTAAGACGAGTGAAAGTCCAGAAGTGGTCTGGAAACTCGGAATAGTCATAATATAGCTCTGCCAGATCAGTGGACTACTATTATGAGACAACTTTACCGAATACTGATTTGATGATGATCTAATAAGTTGAGATACAGATTATCTTTTAAAAGACTAAATTGTACCCTATAAGATAGACACTTTGAAAAAGTCCATCTTGTAGGGTGTTTTTCAAAAAGTTGTAAAACTACCGTTGACCCAATAATCATAGAGGATAACAAAAAGTGTATGCTTAAAAATAAGATTACACAATGTTGTGATTATCTTATTTGAATTACATCATGAAACTAGTCATGAAGCATAAATTTTGTATCCTTGCATGTAAAACAATCAATTTAATAAAGTAACGTGTTCCCCTATACCTAGTAAAAAAGGTGTGTTTGCTTATTTATAATCTTAAGATTGTTACTGAGTTAATAAAAGTGAAATGATACGACATTTGTTTTTTTTGTCTTTTTATGTTATTGACAGGAGGAATAATAATGAAAAAATTTATAAATGTCAGAGGTGCAAGAGAGAATAACTTGAAAAATATCAATGAGGATGTTCCCCGAGACCAAATTGTCGTATTTACAGGGGTGAGTGGATCAGGGAAATCAAGTTTGGCTTTCGATACGTTGTATGCTGAGGGTCAAAAAAGATATGTTGAATCACTGTCAGCCTATGCACGACAATTTTTAGGACAAGCTACGGCACTCCCGCATATAAGGGAAAAACAATTGATCAATATACCAAGCATGATTTCACTCCTGAATTTACCAAACTGAGTTTAGAACATCGTCGACTTCTTTGATTCTTGTGACAGATGGTGTTTGAATTAGATTTCCTTTGACCATGACCATAGAGATGTCTGATAAGACCTCAATATGTTCCAGCGGATTTTGCTCCATGATAATCAAATCAGCATGTTTTCCGATATCCACCGTTCCTGTTACATCTTCAACACCGAGGATTTTCGCATTGGTTCGGGTCACCATGTCGATGACCTGTTTGTTGTTCAGGTTGGCCAGTCTCATGTAATGGTCCATCTCCCTCCACATATCATAGTGAGTCACGTAAGGCATGGCGGCATCGGTACCGATACCAATGGTGATGTCGTTTTCGATCGCTTGTTTTACACCTTTGAGCATGGAATCGTAGACGAGTCTGGAATTCTCTTTTACCGTTGCACTTACCTTCGTTACGCTGGTATCCAGTGAAGCGGAAGGATAGGCAGCTTGCAGGGTGGGGATGAGTGCGGTGTAGCCATTCAGGGCATTGGGATTATTTTTGTACAAACGAATGATTTCGTCGTCCATCTCCGAACCGTGCTCGATGGTATCGACGCCACCTTTTAAAGCAACTCTTACGCCTTCCGTGCTTTCCACATGAGCTGCCACCCGCAAACCAATCTTATGCGCTTCATCGCAGACCGCCGCAACTTCGTCCACCGTCATCTGTAAACGTCCAGCTTCGCCGACCATCTTCGCATCCGTCACGCCACCCGTAACACAGATTTTGATCAGATCCACGCCGTGTTTCACATTGATCCGTACATTTCTTCGTGCTTCCCACGGAGAGTCGCCCACCAGAGCCAGAAATGGAGCACCATGTCCGCCAGTGACACTTAGGAGAAATCCGGAGACAAGCAGATTAGGGCCGACAAAGTCACCGTTGTTAATCTCATCCCGCAGCTGGACGTCCGTGTAAAAGAATTCCCCCACACTGCGCATCGTTGTCACACCCGCATGGAGTGCAGTTAGCGCATTGCGTTTCATGCGTTTTTTCAATACGTTTCTGCCGAACTTCGTGTTCAATATCCAATCATAGGCAAACTGCAACAAACCTTCACTGACCGAGAGACTGAACGGTTTACCATCTGCAAAGAGGTGTACGTGGGCGTTGATTAGTCCTGGCATTACGTATTTCCCTGAGAGGTCGATGGTTGTGTAGTGACTTGGGATATGCAACTCGTGATCTCGGCCGATATCCTGGATAAGTCCTTGTTCATTGACGAGAATCGTCATGTTTTTTTGTAGATTGCGGCTTGAGTCGCCGTGGATCAGATTGACGTTTTTCAATGCGTAAGCAGTGTTCACATTGTGTTCCTCCTTGGAATGTGGATGGGATTATATAAGTTGAAAGAGGGTATGTACACTTGCCACTCCGATGACAGAACAACCTTCGGATCGCTATTATCCCCAGATTTTTTTGATTCCCTCTTAATAGGGAAAATCCGGTGATAGCTTATGCTTCCGATGTAGCTTTCTTCCAGAAAGCTTTCAGGCGAACGCTTCGCTTCCTCTGGTTATTTCTGTCCTCTCCGTTATCGTGTAAATATGGGTTCAACTTAAAAAGTTTGGTAAATGGTAAATATTCGTCTTAAAAATGAATTATAAATTCATTTTTGGGCCAAAAAAATAGAGTGACTTAATGTTAATGTTTTTTTTGCGTGCAAACCAAGTGAGTTGATCTGATCTGCACGCTTTGTCTACCCGGCATAATTGATGAGAAGGAGCGTTATTCGTTGAGACTCTTCATACCGTACAGTCTGTATACATACAAAGCTTCGAATATTTGCTTTCGGCTATCCTCACTCATATCCCGCTTCAATAGATCCAGGTTCATGTCGATTACATTGTGCGCGAGAATGTTCAGCAAGATCAAGTTCTCCTCGGTACCAATCTCATATCGTTTATATTGGTTCTTCAGATAGGCCTTCTTGGTTTCGATCATCAGCTCGACGAGCTCGTTCTTGGCGTTGGTGTAGATGGTACCTTTATTCTTTTCAAAGATGATGACAATCTGGTTCCGGTATTTACGTAGGACATCCACCTGTTCCTGTAACAGCGCCGACTTTCGCTCGCTATCTGTTTCCTCGAACAGGGTCTGGTTATCAAAGTGAATCGTCTCCACCAGCACATTTTTTAGATAATCCACGAGATCTGGCGGCACGACAGCGTAGAATAGTTCTTTCTTGTTCTTAAAATAAGTATAGATATTGCCCACGGAAATATTGATCTCATCCGCGATATCGCTCATCTTGGCATCCACATAGCCTTTTTCGAAAAAGACTTTGAGCGCCGCGTATTCAATCTCTTTCCTGACTTCGTCTTTCTTGGCTTGCACCATCGGGAACGACTCCTTAATAGTGAATGGATGATTCGTTATTAGGATAAACCTTTTTGAGGGTGGTGTCAAATAGGGGAGGAAATTCCAACAGTAATGTAACAAATATGCTACCTAAGTTGTAGATAAGTGGATATTTTTTATATTGTCGGACTTGAATACAAGAAAAATTAAGCAGCCTTAGTTCAGTCGAATATTGAACCAAGGCTGCTTAGGGGACTGTTTCAAAACATCTACTTTGTATGGAAGGGGATTGTTTAGATTGAATTATGAGATTCATTTATAAGATATCAGAGCGAAATTAAAATACGACTAACTTCCGTTGATTGCTTCGGTTGCCCCAGCAATATCTCTACTGGTTGGAAAAGATGCTGTTGAAGTCGAATATCCATACATTAGCTTTCCTTGATTATTATCACTATAAAGATCATTTAATCCAATAGCATGACCGAGTTCATGTGTTAAGGCATGTGAATTTTGGGCAGCTGTTTTAGAAGACATAATTGATGTGTTCATTCCTAAAGTCCAAGCATATAAATGTCCGTTAACGTCAGAATAATAATTACCAAAGTAAGCAATGGTACTCGTGTTAGGATCAGTGTATTTAATAACTCTTCCGTTAGTAGACTCAGTATTAGTTTTTGTAATATTAACTACACCAGTAGTATTCCACCTTGAGGCTCCGTTACTGACATATCCAGCGTATGTTGAGTCAACATTTTGGAGATTATAAGTGAAACTTGAAGAACCTTGATGATTGTTACAATCAACAGAGTATCCAGAAGATTCTCCATTCGGGTGACAAGTATTAGGAGACTTATGTGCATATGCATTTATAGGAACAAGAGTTGATAAAAGAAGAGAAGTTATTGACAATTTTACTAGGAATTTTCTCATAATCTATACCCCATTTCTTTCTCTTTGTTAATAATTATTTAGTTACTGATTCTATTTTCTTAATGAATTCTTCTTCGTTGAGCACTTGAGTGTTAGGCGTTTCATTGAGAGTTAAAGTATGGTTGTTCTCAACATCATAAAGTTCTTTGTCAATATACCCTAATTTTTCAACAGTGTTATTTCTAATATTTTTATACATATTAGTCTCTTCACCCAGTATCCAATAAAGGTTTGGATATTCTTCTGCCACAGAACCAACAGCTTTTTTCAAGAATAGAATATATTCTTCATTTTCTTGGAATAACGGATTATCATTAAACAAGACTTCACTATTACCTTGTTGCATGATACTAATAGTTTCTGATACTAGTGTAGGGTCACTTTTTTGTGTACTTAGAATTTGAGCATTAAATATACTTTTAGGCACGGGTTCGGTAAGTTCACCAAGGTTTTCACGTAATACTACTTTGACAATTAAATCTGCTTGTTTAACCCCATCCTCGAAGGGAAATACCTCTAGTTGACCTTTGAAGGTTTTCTTTTCATCCGTTTCTTGATTATTAATAGGTCCTGAAGTCTGAGCATCCCCATTAACGACTGACCCTGAATTCCTTTGATCAAGTGTACCTGAGTAAATCATTCCTCCTGCCATTAAAGAGAGTATGACTGTTGAAAAAACTAATTTTTTATTCATAAAGCTAACCTCCAATCTAAATTTATGTTCTTTCCAATAATTAGACGGTGGAACTTCTAGAAATGTTTCACATATTTATATAAAAAATTGAATTAATGATTTTTATGTTGGAAATCTATAATAATAATACTTCATAAAGCCGCATGTGTAGCAGGAAAAACTTAAAGATTACTATAAATTCATTCAGTCAAATAGATGATTACTGTTAATAAACAATGATGCGAATAGGAATACAATGGTACGTTCTCACGTACCACATCTTTACTAGTGATATGTTACCCTCTCATTAAAAAAGGAGAGGGTAACATGACAAGTACCAACAGTGAAGAGCTGTCTTCGCAGTACGCACAACTCATCCAACAAGAAGACGATTACGTCGACCAACTGGTTACATGCAACAAACTCATCCTAGACGCAATGGACATTATCGCGAAGCGAGCAGGAGTGCTACACATGGACACAGTAAAACAAGCAGCATATCACCTTCATTCCATGGAACAGGATCTGAACCGAAAGTTATTTAAAGTCCGACTGGATAAGAGCATCTTGGCAAATCAAATGAGCCAGTCTACATAAACCACTTAACTAAAGGACAGTGCAGGATCACACAAGATGATCTTGAACTGTCTTTTTGTCTGTCCATCCAACGTTTTTCGATCCCAATTAAGCATTGACTTTCCTCCCAAATCCCCCTAAACTTCAATTATTAAAACACTTTTAAAAACATTCATTGAATGGTTCGAAATGAACGAAAGGAGGCATATAACTAACCATGTTACCCACATCACACAACACTCAGCAGGTCAAACGCATTAACGTTGAACTGGTGAAGAATACACTCCGCTCCATGGGATTTGGCACGAAGGCTTCCATTGCGAACCTGACCAAACTCAGCGTGGCGACATGCGGCACAATCCTTAACGAATTACTCCAAACGGGTGAGATTATCGATCTGGGTCCAGACGAATCGAGTGGGGGAAGACCGGCGAGTCGATATCAATTCAATGCGGACTACGCCAGTGTGCTGTGCCTAATTATTCGAACAGAGGGCGGTATTCACTCCATTACACATACATATGCCAATCTGAACGGAGAGATGGCGGACGAACAGACGCTCATTTTGGAAGAAATTAATGTAACGGTGGTAGAGGATCTAATTGCGAACCTGATTGAACAACACCACAATGTGCAGGCGATTGGTATCGGTATACCTGGTGTAGCACACAACGGTGTTATTGGCATTTGCGATGTACCGGAGCTGATGTATCAGCCGCTTGGGCCAAGGCTTAAGGAACAATATGAAGACGTGGAAGTGGTCATTGGAAACGACATGAACCTGACGGTCTACGGACTGTATAACCAACAACAATTTGAGGAAGAGAAGAACTTTGCGGTGGTGACGTTTCCGGAGAATCATTTTCCGGGTGCAGGCTTTATCATTGATGGTCGTCCGCTGACCGGGAATACGCAATTTGGGGGCGAGGTGTCCTTTTTACCTTTTGACGTGTCACGAGAAGAGCAATTGCGCATGTTGAAAACGACAGAGGGTTTGCAGGAGCTCGTCGTACAGACGCTTGTATCCATCATCGCGATCATTAACCCCGCTACGGTTGTAGTCACAGGGGATACGACGGATCCTGCTATGAGGGATGACCTGATGCAAGGTTGTCTGGATCGAATGATTCCACTGGAGCATATGCCGGAGTTGATCATCCAAAGAGACACTCGTCGCGAATATGTCACGGGGCTGGTCGCGGTGACGCTGGAGAGCCTGACCTACCGCATTCAGGTGGTTGAGAAGCAGTGGTAAAGGAAAAAGGAACTTTTACAAGTATTCTATTTTTAGGAATAATGCTTAACTATGTTTCCTATTTCAAATGTACAAATCATTGACACGATAACGGAGAGGGCAGAACCAATCTGAAGAACGCCTTTATCACTGTATTTTCACCTTTAGGAACGATTCAAAAAAATACAGGGATAACAGCGGTCGGAAGATGGTACTGCAATCGTAGTTATAACGGGCAATCATTTTTCTGAACACAATGGAGGAACTTATTTTGAATCAGCAAGCAGGTACGCAAGGGAACAAACGAAAGTTCAACAAGCTGTACGCCATGCAACTGGCAACGATCTTTCTAGGATTTATCGTATTTGGCATATCGGAAAATATTAAGGGGCCGGCCATTCCGCGCATTCAATTTGATTTCAATCTAGATGAGAAACAGCTCGGGACGTTATTGTCCCTGAACGCACTGGGTTATCTGATCGCCTGCTCCTTCACGGCTATTCTGGTTCGCAAATGGGGCATTAAGGCGGTTAGCATTATATCGTTTGCATCGATGATTCTCTCGGGTGTGTTCATTTATGTGTCTCATACCTATCCACTCTTTGCTTCATCGTACTTCTTCATGTACATCGGTAACGGCATGCTGGAGATTGCTTTGGCGATTCTGGGTGCGCGGATCTTTGTGAAAAACACAGGAACGATGATGAACCTGTCCCATTTCTTCTATGGGCTGAGTTCAACGGTAGCACCTTTGCTGGCGACAGGTGTCATGTCCTTGAAGGTGTTTGGACACGAACTGGACTGGCGCGGCATGTATATGGTGATGTTGTCACTCTGTCTGCTGCCGATTATTGCGGCGCTGCGCAGCAAGTTCCCGGGGGATGATCTTCCCCATGAAGATCGGACTTCACTGAAGACGTTAACACGTGATCCTGCCCTTTGGCTGATGGTGCTCATTCTCTCTTTTGGCGTGGTATCGGAGCTGGCAGTTGGGGGTTGGTTGGTTAATTTCCTGGAAAAAGCCTACACATGGGACACGGTCAAAGCCTCCGGGTTATTATCTGCGTTCTTCCTCACGTTCTCGCTGGGACGCCTGCTGCTTGGACCATTGACGGACCGGATCGGATTTGTATTGTCACTGATTCTGTTCTCGGCTTTCTCTGGAGTATGTACCTTCGTGGCGCTTGCAGGGGGAGAGCGTCTTGCGATTTTCTTTGCGATATCTGGCGCGGGAATAGCAATGATCTATCCAACAGTTATGGCGTTTATCGCACGCAGATATCCGAACGGCAGTGACACCGCGATTACATTCACGGTTACCTTGATGGGGGTTGGTAGTGTAATTGGTAACTATGTGATTGGCTGGGTGATTGAGGGCGTGAAGAATCTGTACGGTTCAACGACTCAGTTAGGGCTGTTGCGCGGGCTTCAAGCGGGATATGGATTCATCGGTCTATGTGCGGTGATCTGTGCGGCATCTGGCGTAGTGTTGTATGTGTATTTGAAAAGAAGGCAGGAACTGATTTAGGAATATTAGGAGGTTGAAGTATGTCAGATGGCGTAATGATCGTTCCACCACCGATAGGCGCCGAGCATTCTATAGAGCTTGAAATGAAAAAGATACGTGAGGCTTACAGGGGTGACCTTGGTATGGTAGGTTACGAAAAACATATAAATAAAGTAAATCAAGATTTTAAGTCTATGATGGCTAAAAAAGGAATCCGCATATAGTGGGTTCTTCTTTTTTTCCAGAACAAAAGCCCCGCTGATCCTCACGATCGCGGGGCTTTACATGTATTCTCACCAGTCAGTCAATGAGTAACAAGCACCTCTGACTTCCCATCTCTTTTACTTACTTCAACAAGCCTATGACTTGTTCAAAGCCGTTCTTCTTTTCCAACGTTTCAACAGCACGTACAATCCAAAACCACCTAAGAAAATCACCGCTGCCGGAACGATATAAGGTTTAACAATCTCATCCACATGCTCCCATTGAGAGCCTAGTTTGAAGCCTAAGTAGATGTACAATGAGGTGATTGGAAGCATGGCCAAGAATGTAAAGATACTGAATTTAAACACATTCATCTTCGCCATACCGCAAGGGATGGAGATCACTGTCCGAATACCGGGGACAAAGCGTCCATAGAAAGCTACCCCGCTGCCATATTTCTCGAAGAACTTATCGGAAGCGTCTAGATGGTGGGGGCGAATCAAGAAATACTTGCCGAATTTTTCGACCATCGGCCTGCCGCCGTATCGTCCCAGGGCATACAATGTCAGAGGTCCAAACGTTCCGCCTACGGTACCAGCGAGTATAGCCAGCCAAAGCTTCATATCCCCAAGATACACCCAATATCCCGCCATGGGCAGCACAAGTTCAGCAGGTACGAATTCAAACGACAAGGCAATGACCAGACCTGCGTATGACAAATCTTTAAAAAAGAGTATAAATTGCGTAATCCATTCTGTCATGCTTTCCCTCCATGAATCTATCTTTTTTATATATAAAAGAAACACTCCTGTACAAAGAGTAACAATAGCGAATAGAGCTTGTCAAAGTTCACATGAAAGGCCTTTTCAGGTCACACTGCGGCAATATGTTTACCCATACATAAGGGTTGCATGGATTGACACTTCATACAGAAGTGGATACCAGGCAATGATATAATCATCTGAGAACGCTTCCGATTATAGTATGATAAAACTATCACTAGCTTCTTCACCATCCTGTACATAAAGAGAAGGAGATCAGAACATGACCGAAACTTCGATTATCGACCAGATCCATATTATTGAATACGCCCCCTCTTACGCTGCTGTGCGCAAGACCGTGGAGGCCGGATGGCCGACGGGAGTGTGGTTTTGATTTCTTTGACTATACGTGGAAAAAGGGAGATGTCTCCCTGCGGGCTGAATTCGAAAAGTCGGGTCGCGGGCTGACTGCCCTCGAAACACCGGATTACGAAATCTCAACAGAGGTCGATGATCAAGATCTGGTTTTCGGTTCCAGCTATAAGGTTCGCTATCGCATTAAGAACACTTCTGCGTCCGAACTGGCAGTCGAGATCAAGGCACATTATACAAGGGTAAGCTACCGAGGGACTATAGCTCCATAAAACAGGGGCAGTCTGGACTTCATTTTTTCGTCTAAGGCTTACAGCTGTTTTTCATTGTTGGGGATGATCTGACTGTGAAACCTCGTTTCGACCAAATGAGGTTTTTTTATATGCTTATTTTGCTTTATACCAATGGTATATCTATTCATAATCATAGGCTGTACAATCATTATTTTATGGTTGTATACAATGTATCCTTTTATTGTTTCATGTATATCATATAGATATACAACTGTAAGGAGGTGAGGTATAATTGGAGCATCAATCAAACGAAAGGCGTGGGATTGCCATGACTACAGCCACACTTAGCAAATGGGGAAATAGCAGTGCAATTCGCATTCCTAACCAATTGCTTAAGCGTCTTAATCTGGAAGAAGGCTCGGAAATCGAGATTTTGGTGACAGAAGATAATGAATTGTTGTTGCGTCCAAAAACCAAGCCTGTAGAGTCCAATGAGGAACTACGTAGCCATCTAAAGACTTTGCTCTCTAAAGTGAAACAGGATACAAGACATGAAGAAATAGACTTTGGTACTGAAGGGAACGAGTTACTTTGATTATTCCCAAACGAGGCGATCTGATATGGCTTGACTTTGATCCTCAAGAGGGTCACGAGCAAACCGGGAGACGACCGGCTATTGTTCTATCGGAACTTGAATTCAATGAAATAACGGGTTTTGCCGTTGTATGTCCCATAACGAGCCAAGCCAAGGATTATCCTTTTGAAGTTACACTACCAGAAGAGCTGCCATTTTCAGGTGTTGTTTTGACGGATCAGTTGAAGAGTCTTGATGTGCGGCAACGACGTATCCAAATTGCGGGGCATGCCGAACCAACCTCTGAATTTATGAAATCAGTTCTACGCAATGTCCGTTCTATATTGGCATAATTGAAAATTAGTAGCTGATCATATTCCTAAATCCACGTCTAACTAAAAGACGTGGATTTTTTCTTTCATGCCTAAATAGATTTGTCCATCCTTGACGCTTCTAACAAGAGCTTCCGAAAGGCACATATAAGTTGGAAAGAAAGATTTTTAATTCTCTGAAAATGCTTCCATTTATAGTATGATAAGACTATCGCTAGCTTCTTCAAACATGGCCTGTATTATCTCTGCGGCTATCGGGCAAAGGCCATATCGAAAGTTCACAAAGACCATCCTATAGATAAAGATAAGGAGATCCAAATATGACAGTAACTTCGATTATTGATCAAATCCATATTATTGAATACGACCCCTCTTACGCTGCCGCACTCGCGGATATGTGGAACCGCAGTAACGAAAGCTGGGGAGGTGGCACCAACCTTAGAACAGAGGAAACAGTTCGCCGCGAGATGGAGAGTTCGTCCAATCTTTATGCATTTCTAGCCGTTCATGAGAAAGAGGTTGTTGGCTTCTGCAGTTTTGCTCATTACCGCTATGACGAGAGAGCGCTATATGTACCGCTGCTTAACGTACGCCCCGACTATCACGGTTATAAGGTCGGACGTAATCTGATCCTGAATGCTGTGCGCAAGACCGTGGAGGCCGGATGGCCTCGCCTGGATCTGTTCACATGGGCAGGCAATACGAAGGCTGTACCGATGTACAAGAAATGTGGATTCTTCTGGGAGAAAAAAGACGATAATGTGCATCTGATGAATTTCATCCCTACCATTTTGCAGACCGAAGCACTTGCTCCTTATTTTGAGGAGTTGGATTGGTATGCAGATAGCACGCGTGAACTCGTGGTCGAGCCAGATGGCCGACGGGAGCGTGGTTTTGATTTCTTTGACTATACGTGGAAAAAGGGAGATGTCTCCCTGCGGGCTGAATTTGAAAAGTCGGGTCGCGGGCTGACTGCCCTCGAAACACCAGATTACGAAATCTCAACAGAAGTCGATGATCATGATCTGGTATTCGGTTCCAGCTATAAGGTTCGCTATCGCATTAAGAACAATTCTGCGTCCGAACTGGCGGTTGAGATCAAGGGTGAGGATAACAAAAACATTCGATTTGCGCTGGACGTTGCACGAGCAGTGGCTTCGGGAGAAACCATCATCGTGGAAGGTGAGTTCCACGTTGATCCAATTACAGAGGAACAGAATAACAATAAGACTCATCCCGTGGTTGCCAGCACCTGGTTGATCGGCGGTAAGAAAGCGGAGTTCAGGTTAGGTATTGCCCCGAAATTCCCGGCCAAGATCAAGACCATCTTGCCTGTGAAGGAACTCTATCCAGGTATTCCGGCTGAGTTGGTTCTGAACGTGGAAAATAATGTGGATGCAGAAACGGAGTTCAGCTTGGACCTGCCTGAGGGTGAATTCCTGGAATGGGCAGAGCGTTCGGTGCGCTTTACGGTGCCTGCCAAAGGCAAAGTGTCTGTGCCAGTACCTTTCACCTTGCGTTCATATGGTCTCTATTCCCAAGAAGTAGAAGTGACGGCTGTCCCAGTGGGCAACCATGCGATCTCTTTTACAAGCAAACTTTCTGTACTAATGAAGGGAATCGAAGGGAAATATGGTGGGCAGATTGAGGATCAATGGGTGGCTGTTAATGGTGCATTCTCTATTCATATGAACAAACATGATAATTTCATGTGGATTGAATACCCGGGCTCCCGTCATTCGTTCTGGTGGACTTATCCGAAGCTGGGTAAGCCGTTTGCCGAAGAGTTATCCAAGAAACAAGCAAAAGAAGTGAATATTTATCCCGAAGGGGAACGTCAGGTTCTTGAAGCACTGTATGACTCGGAGGATTTCCCTGGCTTGCAGATTAAGTCTGTGGTCAAGCTGTCTGCGAATGGAATCGCCGAATTCCACCATGAGGTTGAAAATACACGAGATACCGCCTGGGAAGAGGACCTGTATCTAATGAATAACTTTGGGTTCTATGGTAGCAGGTTAATCCTTCCTTATCAGGGGCGCTTCGTGGATATGGGGGATTCTTACGCTGGCGATCCGAGCCATTGGAATAGCTCACAGATTACGGAGAACTGGCTGTTCTGCAAAGAAGAGTATGGTGCCAGCGGTATCTATTGGGACCCTTCTCTGAAGCTGCTTCGCCCGGAATACACGCTGGGGTTGCAGCATGAGCTTGGCCGTATTGCCGCAGGAGCCGTTGTGCGGACCAAAGCAACTGTATATGCTTTGAACACGTTTGCCAAATGGCATGATTTCCGTGCGTTTGCACGGAAGCAGCGTAACCCGGTCATTCCGTTGCTGGACAGTCATCTGGATCTGACACTGAGTGAGGGGAATCCATTTGCCCCAGACGTGCTGCAAGCAACGTTGACTGAACATAAACTGGTTCCGCTTGCGGGCAAGCTGGAGCTATATGTGCAGCAGGGTGGCGAACCGGAGGTTATGGCCAATGCTAAGGAATTCAATCCGGAGCAGAATCTAAACTCAGCCAAGCTGACATTCTCACCAGACGAAGCGGACCGAGACCAGCACGCGAGTGGTTGGAAAGTTCGTGGGCTATACCGGGGCGAAGATCGGATTCAGGAGCGAACTGCCCTTTGGTTCCCACAGAGCGGAACAGAGGTGAAGCAGAAGATTGAAGAAGGTTCTGCTGGACCTTTGTACACTGTAGACAATGGAGTGTTGTCGATCGCTGTTGCTCCTGTATTCGGGAGTGTAGTACATTCCCTGCAATATGCAGGAGAAGAATGGCTGGATAGCTCGTACCCTGAACCGGCTCCACGCTCGTGGTGGAATCCGTGGTATGGCGGGCTGGGTGTCGGGGTTCCAGGCATGAATGGTTTCAGCCGCCAGTTGGAACAAAGAGCCGCTTCCTGGACAGAGCAGAAGGATCAATACGGCAACGTCTGGAAGGGTATAAAGCTGACCACCCGGATTGAGAAGCATGAAGCGAATCGTGGAATCACGATCCACCAGCATTATCTGATGCTGCCCGGTGTTCCTGTGCTATGCACGTTGCTTGCCGTAACAAACGAAAGTGGCCTGACGCTGACGGATTACTCGCTTGCGGAGGAACGTTTCCTCCAGCCTTCATCTGTATTTGCGGAAGGTTGGATAGAGCAACCGGGTAAAGATCGATTCCCGCTGGGCAAGGTGGATGTGGGCCTGCCACTTGAAGATCTTTTGCGAGTAGGATCGGTTTCGCGTGAAAACATGCTGCATGCGGTCCATCGTTACCCGAATCAGAGTGCATGGGGGTTTGCCAATAATCAGGTGACTGGTCTGAATGTTCATCATCATCTGACACTCCAGCAGGGGGAGACGGTCTGGACGGAGCCGACGTATCTGGTTCTGGGACCAATCCCGCTAAGTTCACCGGATGTGCAGGACCTTCTCAAACTTAATTTTGCAACTTCTACCGATGAAAAGGAGGCTTCACATGCCGATCATTGATATTCATATTCACCTGTCGGACATCGACAGCTTTCACCGAACAGCGATTGATCTGTCTAAAGTGGATTACTCTGCCGCTGGTCTTAAAGCGGAGTTTGATAAAAACGACGTCATTATGGGTATCGGAATGGGGGTTACGGAGCAGACGAAGGGAGCGTTCCCGGATTCCAGTTCCCCTAACCCGATGGGACTTGATCTGGAAGAGAAGGTTCCGTCATTCCTCATGGAATGTGCGGGGATCAATCCTAATGCGTTAGACGGTAAACACGCTCAGGACGAGCTGGACCGGATTGAAGCTAGACTGCAATCCCCTGAAGTAGCCGGAATCAAACTCTATGCGGGATACTATCATCACTATGTGTATGACAAAATCTATACCCCGGTCTATGAACTCGCAGCCAAGTACAACCTACCTGTCGTGATTCATACGGGTGACACGTACTCCATGAACGGGTTGCTTAAGTACTCGCATCCACTGACGGTGGATGAATTAGCCTTGCAGCAGCGTGGTGTGAACTTCATGATCTGTCATCTGGGTGATCCCTGGGTGATGGATGCAGCTGAAGTGGTGGCGAAGAATCCTAACGTGTACGCTGATTTGTCTGGTCTTGTGGTGGGGGATCGGCCTCATTTTGAACGGTTCATGAACGAACCTTTATTCATGGATCATTTCCGCCGGGCCTTGGTCTATTCGGATCATTACGAGAAAATGCTGTTTGGCACCGACTGGCCGCTTGCGCCCATCGATCTGTATGCCGAATTTGTCCGTCGACTTGTACCGGAGCAGCATCATGATAAAGTCTTCTATGAGAATGCCTTCGGGCTGTTTCCGCGTATTGGACAGCGGATTGCCGATCTGGGGTAGAACCTAAGTACCGAATTATTAATATCTGAGGGGACGTATAGCATGCCTGTCATGAAATCATGAATCATGTGATGTTGATGCTTAATCCCTGTCACGTAAGCTCCTGCCACTTTGCTGGCAGGAGCTTTTTTGTCCAGGAGAACAAGGCATTCATCGTACGTCTAATCTGATGAGGGATTAGGAGAACAAAGGTTGAGTCACCATTTTCATATACCTTTTTAAGTCGTTTTCTGCATGTGGGTATTGTTCCCAAACCCCAAGGTTCCAACTCATATAACGAATGCCGAGATATCGGGATGCCAGAGAGAAGTACTTCTCGAATTGATGTTGTGAAATATCGTATCCGTGAGAACTTAGGGACTCCCGATAGATATCAACTTGTTTCAAATGTGTACAGCGCAGAGGGATATCAAAGAACAGGGAGCCATACCTTGCTTCCTCCCAATCGATAAAATAAACATCCTCATTGTTGTGTACCAATACATTGCCAGGATTCAGATCATTATGAATCATCGTATGTGTGTGTTCATCCTTAATGAGAATTTCAAGATCATCTACAATATGACTTGCTACAGCTTCAATTTCCGAAATGAGCGGTGATCCAAATTCCTCAATGAATGATGGACTTTTTATGGCGATGTTCCACAAAGGCCTCCAGCGTCTTTCCATCATTTCGATGATATGAGATCGATCCACAATAGGTATCCATGGCAGTTCTTTTTTCGACCCCATATTCGTCCCATGTATGTAAGCCAGTGCTTGTAATTCTTTATTCTGAAGCAGGTCTATATCCAGATGACTATAATCGGTTTGGTAGTCCACATCCTGAATGCAGATCAGACTGCGATCTTGAGTATGAACTTCATTTGATAGACTATAGGGTACATTGGCTCCCTGTAAAAATAATCTGGACAAGGCAGAGTGTTCAATGAACGTGGCCTTCTTTGTTACGTAAGAAATATCCTTTTTCACTCCATTTATAAGGAATTCAATGTGATGTCGAAGCAATTCAACGGCTTGAGATCCGGCACCGATTGGGTTACTTTTGATACTTAGAATGTGAATATCCGAGGATACATATTGATTAATGGTTTGTTTTATTAATTGTTGTAATGTGACAGACTCCATACTCATCTGTTTTCTCCTTTTTGCCTGTATTTGTTTTTACGAATAAAGAGAACTATAATGGTGGATGCACAAAATTTCAGATTCCTTTGGAGGACATACGTTATGAGATCTTTTCAGTTTTATAATCCGACCCGGCTGATTTTTGGCAAAGGGCAACTTCAAGCACTACAAACCGAAGTTCCAAAATACGGAAAGCGTATTTTGCTTGTATATGGTGGCGGAAGCATCAAACGTAGCGGGCTGTACGATCAGGTAATCAGCCAGTTGAATGAGATCGGAGCAGAGGTTACGGAACTGGCTGGTGTGGAACCGAACCCTCGTCTGTCTACGGTTCATAAGGGTGTAGAACTATGCAGAACACATAACATTGATCTGGTTCTTGCGGTTGGCGGCGGCAGTGTGCTTGACTGCGGGAAAGCCATCGCAGTAGGAGCCAAATACGATGGAGACATGTGGGATGTTGTTGTGCGCGAAGCAACCCCAGAAGGCGGCCTTCCACTGGGTACAATTCTAACGATGGCAGCGACAGGCTCCGAGATGAACAACGGTTCAGTAATAACCAATCAGGACACACAGGAAAAATGGGCATGGTTTAGCGAGTATTCTTTCCCGGCGTTCTCCATTCTTGATCCGGAGTACACATACACCGTACCACTGGATCAGACTGTATACGGCATGGTGGACATGATGTCTCATGTGTTTGAACATTATTTCCATCTGGATACGAATACACCAGTTCAGCTTGGATTCTGTGAGACGATTCTTCGTACCGTCATTGATACGGCCCCTCGTCTGATTAAAGATCCAGAAAACTATGAACTGCGTGAAACCATTCTCTACTGCGGAACAATGGCGCTTAACGATGTCCTGAATATGGGTCTTGCCGGAGATTGGGCTTCTCACAATATAGAACATGCTGTATCGGCTGTGTATGACATTCCTCATGGGGGAGGTCTTGCAATCCTCTTCCCACACTGGATGAAGCATAATCTGGATGTGGATGTAGATCGATTCAAACGTATGGCCATTAATGTATTTGATATTAATCCTACTGGAAAGTCGGACAAACAAGTTGCTGAAGAAGGCATTGAAGCGCTGCGTACATTCTGGACTTCGATTGGTGCCCCTAGCCGTCTGGCGGACTATGACATCGACGACAGTCAGATTGACGTAATGGCTGATAAAGCGATGCGATTTGGTCCGTTCGGATTCTTCAAAAACTTGCAGCGTGAAGATGTAATACAAATTTATCAAGCTGCACTGTAATTGTAAATCTCACAATCACTTTGTATAATGAGTCACATTAAACAAGGACCTTCCTGTAATACTAAGGAACGTCCTTGTTTTTTTATTATGACATCATATCTTGTGCGCTCCACCGTTTATCTGGACTTCAATGTCATGTGATCGCTTTTCGAATTAATTCTTCGGTTCAACTACGGCTTCATTGACAGGGGTATCCTTTCGTTTCAGATACAACTTGCTTGGACGATGCAAGAGCACGATAAGCAGGGCAAAGAGATGAATCAGGGTGAACAGGTTACTCTCATTTGGAATGGAAACGAATAGCGCCAGACTCAGAAACGTCACGGTGAGCTTGAACTTTCTTTTGGTGATGAATATAACAGCAAGCAGGCTGGGACCGATGATAAACAACATTCTGGCTAAGATTACGCCAGAGGCGTAAGCCAGATCATCTCCTTTGCGTAAGAAACCCAGATAGGTCTCCAGGTTCTGGTTGAAGTCAATGAGGAACACGATAAAGGACACAATCACGTAGATCAGTTTTACACTCAATAAAATGCGCACGACATTTAATAGCGTAGGTAATGCTGTTTTTGCCATATCACTTCTCCTATTCGACATTTAATAAAGTAGGCATTTTCGGATTCAATGCGTTGTCCCTCTTCCTGCACGATATGTATTTCATATATTATACGATGTTGATGTCATATTTTGTATTAACCCAAAGTCTTCATTTTCCAATCGTTTGCAGTGGCCTTTGACCTAGTATAACTGGGGAAACAGCTTACAGATTATTTGATATCGACCGATATAAAGTAGATACATAGAATTTGGACTTCATAATGATGAAAATGAAAATGGATGGTGAATGTAATTATGGTATTTAGCAAGGCAAGAGAACGCATGCGCAACATGTCGTTCAGAGTCAAACTGCCACTTATGATCAGTCTGCTGGTGTGTATCGTACTGGCGGTAACTGCAGTAGTATCCTACACTGTAGCGGCTGTCATCACACTCGACAAAAGCAAAGATGAGATTAAAGCAACCTCGGACCGGGTGGGGGCAGGTCTGTATGCTTCACTAAGTTTGGAAGAACAATCCACCTTTTTGATCACAACACATCGGACCTTCCAGGATTTGCTGGAGATTCGGAATACGGATGGACAGGAAGGTGAGAACTTCTTCTCGGAAAACAATGAGCTGCTGGATAAGGCGAGTGGTATTCTCGCGGACAGTCTGGCAGGTATGGAAGGTAACAACAGTCTGATTTTGTTGGATCGGAATGGCATTATTATTGCAGCGAATGATCCGGCAGTTATCAAGGCGGAACGCGGAGATCGGGCATATTTCCAAGAAGCCATTCAAGGTAAAAATGTGATTAGTGAGGGGATTGTAGCCAAGTCCTCAGGACAACTAGGTACGGCTTTTGCCATGCCAATCTACAATGAGAATCAAGAAGTACAGGGAGTGCTCGTATCTGCGGCGTCCACCTCGTTCTTCGTTAATCAGCTACAAAATATCAATATAAATGATGAGGGGAAAGTAATCATTCTGGACCGTGTAGGTACGGTCATCTACGATTCAGCGGATGAGAAGTTGGCAGGCCAGAAGATGGAGTCCGGCGAATACCAAACATTGATAGATCTTGCTCCTGGCGCTGAACTACAGCAAGGGGATATTAGCACAGATGAGAAAGTGGCGTATTACTCCAAAATCCCAAGATCGGACTGGACCGTCGTTGTTGAAGATAAACTGAGTGATGTGCAGAAGCCTTTGCGTGCGATGGCAAAACAGATGTATATTGTTCTGTTTAGTGCTATTGCGGTTTCCGTCGTAGCGGGTATTCTGATCTCTTTGCTGGTAACCAGACCAATTACCAGACTAACTGTGTTGTTCAGACAGCTTGCTGACGGCGATCTGACGGTGCAGGCTCAAGGTAAATATAGCGGAGAATTCAAACAATTGGTGGACAGCTTCAATACCATGGCAGCAGGCAATAAACAGCTGATCTCCAGCATGAACCATTCCATCGGCATCCTGAAAACAAGTACATCCGAGCTGGAACAGTCCACTCAGCAAACTTCGACCACGATTGCCGAAACAACGACAACAGCATTTGAGATTTCACGAGCGATGGAGTCCCAGGCGAACGATACGGAAGCCATTGTGGACAAATTCATGAATGTTGGTAACAAGATTGCCAACGTGAATGGAATGTCGCAGGCAGTGAAGTTCAAGGCAGATGAAATTACGGATGCATTCAAAAATAATCATGAAGTTATTGATGCACTCATTGCGGTGAACGGGCAGAACGAGATTGAAGTTGGCAACATCTCCAAAATTACAGTGCAACTCGCCGAAAGCTCCTCGGGCATTCACCAGATTACAGGTACGATTGCCGAAATCGCAAATCAGACGAAATTACTTGCTTTGAATGCTTCGATCGAGGCGGCGAGAGCTGGTGATCAGGGACGTGGCTTCGCAGTCGTTGCTTCTGAGATTCGCAAGCTGGCAGAGCAGACGACAGCTCAATCGGAGGATATCAACCGAATTGTGATGCAGACCATTGATCACGTGGAGCAGAATAACCGAAGTGTTCAGGCTATTGAAGCAATTGCGGAACAGCATAAGAGCAGCGTTAGCCAGACCAAGGAGACATTCAATTTTGTCACCGAGAATATGAATGAGATGATGAGCCAGGTTCAAGCTATTGCCACAGAGATCGAATCCATTGAACGTGATAAGGATGACGTCATTGGGGCGGCACAGAACTTGTCTGCTTCCGGTGAAGAGGTGTCGGCTTCTGTTGAGGAAGTCACAGCAACAATGCAGGAACAGTCCGGCATGACGGAACATTTGACAGATATGGTGCAGAGAATCGATGGACTGACCAAACAACTTGCCGAAGAAGCATCTCGCTTTAAAACAAAATAGGAATACGAAAAGAAACCCTTTTCTCAAAAGAGAACCGGGTTTCTAGAACCAAAAGAGCACCTGTACCCATCTATGGCTACAGGTGCTCTTTGGTGATGTGTTACTCACCTCGAATGGAAGGCGCATACGCCAGCACTTCCATTTCAATTAAATAAGGGCCTAAACCGCTGAATACGGTAATACGGGCGGGATAGGGTTGTTTAATCATTCGCACATACACTTCGTTGTATTCGGACTGATCCTCGACTCGGGCCAGATGAGTGGTTACCTTCACAATATGATCGAGTGTAAGTCCGGCTTCTTGCAGGATCACCTCAATATTACGAATGCACTGCTCCGTCTGCTCCTTAATGCCGCCAATGGGCTCAAGCGTCTGTGGATCGACACCTACCTGACCTGCGACGTAGAGGAAATCTCCTGCGCGGACAGCATGGGAGAAAGGAAGCGGGAACTTGGGTGCTGCACTTGCATGTATGATGGTAGACATCGTAGCGGTCATTCCTTTCCTAATGAATGTGTATGATTGGTGTTAACTGATGCCAGTTCGTAGCCTGCTGATAATGATGAGCGATGGACAACAGGCGGTCTTCTCGCATGAGTGGACCAGCAAGCTGCATGCCGATAGGTAATTGCTTCCCTGAGGTGGTATCAAACCCGATGGGTACGGTGATGGACGGTAGACCCGTATTGGTGAACGGTCCGTTAAAAATCGGGCTCCCCGTCTTGTAGCCGTATGGGGCCACATAGGGTGTTGATGGAGTCAATAACACATCCACTTCATCGAAAAGCATCATCATCTCGCTCCGGAATATCGTTCGGATGCGTTGTGCCTGCAAATAATCAACGGCACTCGTCTGGTAACCGAGTTCAAGCTGCTCCCGCATCGTGTGGCCGTAACGATCAGCGGCTTCCGCGAAGCGTTCCTGATGGAAGGCGGCAGCTTCTGCCCGCATTACCGTACGATGAGCAGCAATGGTCTCTTCCATATAAGAAGGCAGGTCAACTTTCTTCCATTGCATGCCCAGCTTCTCAAGCACAGCGAGTGCCGACTCCACCGCTAACAAGATCGCCGGTTCATCAGTCTGGAAGAAGCTGCTCGGCAGACCGATCACCATTCCTGAAATAGGATGCTCAAGAGCACTTGTTAAGTCTGGCTTGCCATAAGGAAGCGTGAAGGAGTCCAGCTCATCTTGCCCGGCCATCGCTTCCAGAACGATTGCGTTATCTTGTGCCGATCGAGTGAAGGCGCCAATATGATCCAGGCTCCAACTGGCTGTGATGACACCATTACGGCTAACCCTGCCGTAAGTGGGTTTCATACAGGTTAATCCGTTGTAAGCTGCGGGTCTGAGCAGAGATCCAAAGGTTTGCGTTCCGAGTGTAAAGGAAGCCATGCCAGCCGCTACTGCAGCGGCAGAGCCGGAGCTGGAACCGCCCGGGGTATGTTCTAAATTCCATGGGTTGCGGGTTGGTGGTTCTCCTCCCTGAAAGGCATATTCCGTCGTTGTTGTCTTGCCGAGCAGGATAGCGCCTGCAGCTTGCAACTTATTAATTACAGTTGCATTTGTTCCGGGTATGAAGTCTGGAAAGGTATTTGATCCGGCCGAGGTGCGTATGCCAGCGGTATGGACAATGTCTTTGGCTCCATAGGGAATGCCGTGCAGAGGACCGAGATATTCGCCATTCATCAGTTTCTGTTCAGACACTCTTGCGGCCTGCAAAGCCTGTTCGGCGGTGACTGTAACGAAGGCTTGCACAGCAGGCTCTACTTTCTCAATGCGATTCAAATAGGATTTTGTAAGCTCGACAGGAGATATCAACTTATTTTTAATCAGTGTCGCGGCTTCAGCAATCGTCAGCTCGTTAAGTGGTTTCGTAATCATCGAAGAGGCACGCTCCTATGCGGGGGATTGGGCCCTACTTCTTCTGGCAACTTGAAGTTTCGAATCAGCTCCAAGTCTGCTGTAAATAGGGCAAGCTCCTCGCTTGTAATAACTCCGTCCGCATATTTGGCGCTTTCTGTACGGCGGTGTGTGAGATAGTCGTCCTGGTTCAGAGTAATCACCCTTTCTCTCTCTATTTGGTGGTGAAGCTTGAATCGATAATCTCCTCGTAAGCGAGGTCTTCCTTCAGATTGCCGATGAAGCGTTGCATATCGATTGCGGTCTTGAATGCTGATTCATTGATAAGTCCCTCCGCAGGGTATACCTTGCTATCGATCATGCGTTGTACCGCTTGCTCCACGACGTTTTTGTCCAGATTCGGAAATTCTTTCACGGCAACTGCTTTTGCGCCTTCAGGATTCGATTGAATGTAGTCCAGGGCTTGCTCAATAGAGGTGACAAAGCGTTGGGTGAGATCAGGATTCTTTTCAATGAAACTTGCGGTTGTATTCATCGTTGCAAAGGCAAAGTCAGGATAATCCTTCGTAAAATCATGGACAATATGCAGTCCCTCAGCAATGCCTTGATCCAGCTGCGGCTCGTAAACGATGGCAATGTCGGCTTTGCCGGCTAATACAGCACCAAGCTCGGAGCCATTCTGAACCTCAGTAATCGTCACATCCTTGTCGATATCGATGTTATTGTCAGCGAATAGTTTCCGCAGTAAGCTGTTCGAGCTTGTAGGTGCCAAGCCCACAACGATGGTTTTACCTTTGAAATCCGCTGTCGAGTTCACGGTTACTCCTTCTCGCGCAACTGCCCATACTGGAGCACTGCCGGATAGAAGGACCAGTGAGCGAGCATCTCCGCCCTTTGCATTAGCAAATGCGACATGCTCAGGACCGTGGAAGGAGAATGCAGACTCGCCTGAGATCACCGAAGACAATGCTGTTGGGCCACTTCCGGCAGCACGGATGGAAGATAGCTCAATGCGATTCTCCTCTAGAAAACCTTGGTTGTTCGCTACATACAAGGGAAGGTAGAGCAGGTTGTGATACACTTCGGAGACCATAATTTTGTCTACCTGCGTATTTGCTTGCCCCCCGCTATCAGATGCACCTGCGCCACTCGCAGGAGTTGTGGCATTGCTGCCGCATGCACTGAGCAGTGAAGTCAATATAACCGTCATGGTTGCTAGAAAAGCTATCTTTTTGAATGTACGCATTAGTCATCAGTCCCCTTTAATCGTTGTAGGTCAGCTATACAGATGTGGATTTGCTGCTGGTCTTGTTGTCATTCCATGGAAGGAGACGGGATTCGATATAACCGACACAGGTGTAGAGGAGCATGGCGACCAGCATAAGCATGAACACGCCGACCCATACGGCCGGAAGGTTGAACAGGTTACCTTCGACGAATACCATGTGTCCAAGTCCTTTGTCAGAAGAGATGAATTCTCCACCTACGACAGACACCAATGCCAAACCGATATTGATCCGGAAGGCCGAGATGATCCATGGCAGAGAGGAAGGAACGATAATTTTGCGGAAAATTTGTGATTTCTTCGCACCGAAGGATTTCATCAGATTAATCTGGGATTCGTCGATTTGATGAGTCGCTTGGTAGGCGGATAATAGCGCTACGATAAATGTTGCTACGGAGGCCAGAGCAATCTTGGAGAAGATGCCTGAACCAAACCAGATGATAATCATGGGAGCAAGTGCGATCTTCGGAATACCGTTCATCGCTACAATGAATGGATCGAGCACACGGGCAACGGACTTGGAATACCACATGAGTAGTCCTGCCAATGAGCCAATTAAGCTTCCGGCTACAAAGCCGATAACGGTGGCATTTACCGTTGCAAACGCGTCTGTAAGCAGTTGTCCTGAGCTAGCCATGGTGATGGCGGCATCAAGAATGGCGCTTGGTGATCCCATGAGGAATCCGTTAACGAGTTTCAAGCGAACAGCGGATTCCCAGATCACCAGGATGACCGCTACAATAATGAACCGCCACAGCATCGTCATCAGCCATTCTTTGGAGAAGGTGGACTGTCTGCGTTTGCTCTTGCTCTTCGTAACTCCAGCAGGCTTTCCGGCAAGGGTAATTTCAGGTGATGTGCTCTTCATTAGCTGATCCTCCCCATTTGGATATCAAGCTCTGACCAGATCGATTCAAAATATTGTTTGAACTTCTGGTCGGAGCGGGCTTTCAGTGCTGAGCCATATTGCGAGGCGAGACCAATGTCATACACCTGCTTCACAGTTGTTGGTCGTTTACTCATAACGGCAATACGGTCGGAGATGGCGATGGCCTCCTCAATGTCATGCGTGATCAGAACGCCTGTCTTGCCCTCGGATTTGAGAATGGACAAGATTTCATCTTCCAGAATGAGTCGGGTCTGATAATCAAGTGCGGAGAAGGGTTCGTCCAGTAATATAATATCGGGCTGGGTAACGAGGGTACGTATGAGGGCTACACGTTGGCGCATACCGCCTGATAGTGTGGAGGGATAGGCTTCTGCGAATGAGGCCAGGCCATAACGATCCAGATAATTCATGGCAATATCGCCGCGATCCTTTTTGGACATGCCCTTCACTTCCAAGCCTAACGTGACATTATCCAGGATGCTTCTCCAAGGAAGCAGCAGATCCTTCTGCATCATATAGCCGACATGCCCGGTGGTCTGATCGATCTCTTCGCCACAGACAATAACCTTGCCATTTGTTGGCTTAAGCAGACCTGCGATAATATTGAAAATCGTACTTTTGCCACACCCGCTCGGTCCCACGATACTGAAGAACTCCTGTTTCTTGATTTGCATTGAAACCTCAGCCAGGACCTGAATATCTTCTCCAGTTGCACTGACAAATGATTTGGATACGCCTTGTATCTGTATAGCCATGATAGGTAGCCCCTTTCCTACAGCCTGATGTTTTTTCGTTTCTTGATGTAATTTGATGTTAATTAACATGACATTAATGAATATATTCCTAATCATATAGACTGTTTGCATAATTGTCATTAGTTACTCTGAACATAAAAATAGAATTAAATCAGTTAAAATACACAAATGAAGATTGAACATGAATTGAATATGAAAAGAAAAATTAAAGAACGTGTCATTAAACATGACACGTTCTCGATTTAAGACGTATGATTAGTTTCACTAGGGGCTGGATTAACATTCAAAAGGGACTCAAGTGCGAAGGCAAGTCGAAAGCGCAGGCTCTCCATCGGGTCCTTAATGTTCCTGCCGGTTAGTTTCTCGCATTTCTCCAACCTATAGATCACTGTATTGCGATGTACGAACAGCTCTTTGGCTGTATCAACGATCTGGCAATGATTCTCATAGAAGGAGGACAAGGTTTTCATCAGCTCGTTACGCTCGTTTGGATCTCGGTCGTTGAAGGGCTTAAAGGTTTCTTGATGGAACTGCAGCATCTCATCGTGGGGGATCATGCGCAGCAGACGGCTTATATCCATGGTTTGATAGGAATGAGCGAAGCGTGTCTTTCGCATCTGATAACCGGATTGGAGCGCCTTGACTGCTTCTTTATAGGAGAGTCCAATATCCAATACATTGGTGTAGGAATTACCTATGCCGAAGGATAGGCTGAGCTGCGACTCTGTATACAGATTGCTCGCCATCCGCTCAAGCTGCTGAACAACGGTGTGTTCGTCCCAAGACGATTCAGCCAAAAAAACGAGTATGCCGAACTGGTCGTTCTTAGTGAACATGACAAAGGAGAGATCCAATCTGGCGAATTCCTGTTTAATCAGCTCATAATTAGCGTCTCGTTCCGAGATTAATCGCTCTTCCCCGGAGGAAGTAGAGTTCTGTTTAGGTATGCCCGCTAAGGATTCATCCTTTTTGGCAATGATCAGAACGGAACTTCCTTTGGCTTGCAGCCCATATTTCTTGCCGCGATGCAGCGCTTCTTGTTCCGAACGAATGAAACCCTGAATGAGATCGGAGAAATATTCATTTTTGTAACGGCGGGAACGCTCTTTGACGGCTTGCTTCTTGGTTAACTCCAGGCCGATCACATTGACGGCTTGCTCCAGTGCCAGAGTGGAGAGCTTAGAGCTTGCGGAACTGTCATATAGTGCGATTAAATAGCCCTCGTGCCGATCCGTGAAGATGGGATGAAGCTCGGCGTGTCGATATTTATCAGCAGTAAGCAGACAGATCGAGATTGCGGTGTGGAAGGAAGGGTGCTCATCAATAAATGTCAGTATGGGCGCGGCAAGGGACTGGTGATCCATCTGTTGTGCATAATGGGAGCCTGCCGTAATCTGCTTCTTCGAACCAAGCAGAAGTACAGGTGAGGATAGCAAGTGAGACAATGTATCTACGATGGATGGTATGCCTTTTCCCTGCATCACCATCGTGGAAAATTGCTTGTGAATAGATAAGGCGTAGTGTAGCTCATGGGTTTTGTTCTGAAGGATGGCACTGATCGAATGTTGAAATATTTCACCGAGTGTATTGTCTATCTCAGACAGTTCGATGATCGGGAAGCCCAGTCTGTCGGCTGTCTCAAGCAGTTGCGGAGATAATTCAAGAGAGAAACGCTGTGTCTTGACAGCAAGCGCTGCACAACCAATTGCATGCATGTCTGTAATGAATGCAAGATGAGCATCAGGGCGGTCTTTCAGGATATAACCGTTGGTCAGCAGCATATCCCCCGGCTTCAGGAATTGGACAATATCTGGTGCGTCCATAATATTAATCGATTGCACCAAGCGATCAAGGCCACGATGCCCGGCAATAACCTTTGCTTTGGAGAGAATGGGGATAGCCAATAACTGTTGCAGATCCATCTTCAACCCACTCGCTTTCATAATGATATGTTATAAAATCTAACATTAAGTGAGGTGGGCGTAAAGAAGAGTTTGGATAAAGCGGCTAAAAGATAGATGTAAACAAATTTCTCATAAATATAAAAAAAATCCAAATAAGATGGTTTTACATCAGCAATCTTTTCAAATATTTTTTATAACCCTATGCGCTGGGTGAGTATGATGATAGGACAGGAATACACATTAAATCAATACAGTATGTACATAGAGTTTTTACCTAAAATCAAGGAAGCATTTTTGACTTTCATTATATTTGATACTGTAGGCCAAATATACAGGGAGAAGTGGGAGAAGAAAAGATTAAAAAAACTCACAGAGATTTATTATTCATTAGGTGTTGTTTTAAATTTGATGAGAGATTGGAGAACTGCAAACAGTAACAATCCCTTTATAAAGATAACCAAGGTGAACGTTGATTTACATTACCTAACAAATGATATTGCCTTAAAAGAAGTTAGAGAGCTTACAATAATGTTTTTACGTAGAATTGAATCTAATTCACTATCAGTAGACGATGTCATCATAGTTTTATAAAGATTAAAAATGGAGTTAAATGGATCTGAGGATTTCAAAATAAAATTGATCTTGTTACAATTTCATCAAGCATTAGCAGCAAATACTCCACCTGGTCCTTATACGATCACCGCGATCTCAACGGCCAACAGCAGTAAGTCGGGCAACGCTACAATTAACGTAGTTACTAAAATAGAATAATACACTGTAACGATAAACAATTTGGTAGGTGGCATGATTATTGCTACCCCAACAATCTCCCCAACCGGTAACTTAATTAGCTTGAACATTCTACCGAATTTCGGGAAAAGAGTAAAAATAGGATCGCTGAAGTGTATCTTTAATCCTGTGGGCTATCCGATCGCGGGTGAAACTTACATCATGCCAAGCGGGGATGTCGCCATTAGCGCAGAGTTCGAAGATGTTTCAGAAACGATACCTTTTTTAAGTATTGTCGCTCCATTATTTTCACCGGTAACGGTTGGTTATGAGCAAGCTTCAGCCAAGAAATTAATCATCACGAATGCCGGGGCGGTTGATACCACCCTATAGATAGCTCATTACAAGAACGCAAATTTGAGTACAAGGCTCGCTTAATTCAGAAAAAAATAGTGCTGAGTAAAAGAACATAAGTAATAAGTATAACTCGTGAACTAGTGTAAACCGATATAATAAGATAGCATTAAGAAAAAGGCGGATGGTTGAAGCTTATACCTTAATTCAAATTCGCTTTAAGGAAGAGTAACTGGAGGGGAGGCACAGACTAATCTATTCTATTGAGTAAATAAATAGCTTTATATTTGAACTGGAGGAAGTATATGTTTTATAGAAAAGTGATTCAAAAAGTAAGCACATTCATATTAGCAACCAGTTTGGTATCCGTCTTGAGTGGGGTAGCATATGGTCAGAAAACCAATTTAGATATTGAAGGACATTGGGCCGAGTATACCCTTAGCAAATGGCTCTCAGAAGGGTTGATTAAAGGATATTCCGACCAAACACTTAAACCCAACGATGTAATTACACGTGGAGAATTTATGGCATTGGTTAATCGTCAGTTTGATTTTAATGAGGTAGAAGAACTACATTTCACTGACTTGTCGTCTTCAAATTGGAGCTATCTAGAAGTGCAAAAAGCGGTAAAAGCAGGTTACATACAAGGTTATAAAGATCAAACTATACGTACTTCTAAACCGATAAGCCGTCAAGAAGCTGCAGTTATTGTAGCAGACTTACTGAAATTACCTAGTAATGAAAAAGCAGCTTTAGCATTTAAGGATTCTTCAGAGTTTACATATTGGAGTAAGGGTGCCATAGGTGCTACATTCTCAAAATATATCATTACTGGTTATACAAATGGTTCATTCAAACCGGCATCTCCAATTACGCGAGCTGAGGCAGTTGTGATGTTGGATAAAGCGATAAGCTTGATTCAAGAACAAGAACAAGAACAAGAACAAGAACAAGAGACAGAAAGTGAAGATAAAGATAATATACCTTCACCATCTATACCTACTGCGATTTTAAATTCAGATTCAAACACTACATCTAATGGATCCGGTTCACCTTCGATTACTACTGGAGTGAAGACCTCCACATTAATCGCCACTGAAGGAGTCAAAGCCGTTCAAGGTATATCTCAAGTTGCCACTCTGACAATAACAAGTGGTGCAGATACGGCAGGTTCATTGCGTGCCACATTTACGGATGGAGTCAATCCAGTGACCGTTTACGTAGAGCTTGATGGAACTGAATTGGATACTGAGGTAGCTGCTAAAATCGTACAAGCGTTTGATAATGCACTAACAGGATGGAATGTGGATGCTGAGCGTGCAAACATTTATTTTACATCATTAAATCCAGCTGTTAACAACGATCATGTTAAAGCCACCGTTGAAAGCATTATGACAGGTGTGGTTTCGAGTGGAAGTGTCATAACTGTCCCAGGTAGTATTTATAACAATGTAGGTACGGCTCAGGTAGCAACACTAGTGATAGAGAACGGTGCAACGGCTCCGGGTTCATATTATGTTTATTTTACAGATGGAGGAGTGCCAGTTCAAAAAAATATCTACATCTTGGGAACAGAAACAGCGGCTGAAGTAGCATCTAAAATAGCAGTCGCGTATGGAACATCCGTAGCGGGTTGGGGTGCAGAAGCTGATGGGAGTCGAGTACATTTCACATCGCAAACGCCAGGTACTAATAACGAAAATGTTCGAATATACGCTTTGGAAGCATCAGGAGTAGGGGCACCTTCAAGTACACTTGAAGTTCCAGGAAATCCTGCGACCAACACATCCCAAGTGATTACGCTGCGTCTTCCCAATTCAGAGAGTGATCATGGGCCGATAGGCATCAAATTCACGGATGGAATCTCCTCGTGGACAGCCTATGTGTCTATGATGGGAAGTCCTGAAACAGGAAGTGATCTTGCTGACAAGATAGTATCCGCATTCGGGAGCACGATTCCGAATTGGATCGTTTCGTCAAGGGGCTCAGAAGTGATTTTTACAGCCAAGTTTCCGGCAGAGAATAACATAAAGGCTATGGCGAGACTTTCGGGATTAAACACAGGGATTGGTATGCCAGATAGTTCGATTACATCTGTAGGAACAGCACCGTTACAGGGTACAGCACAAATAGCAACACTAGTGATAGAGAACGGTGCAACGGCTCCGGGTTCATATTATGTTTATTTTACAGATGGAGGAGTGCCAGTTCAAAAAAATATCTACATCTTGGGAACAGAAACAGCGGCTGAAGTAGCATCTAAAATAGCAGCCGCATTTGGAACATCTGTAGCTGGTTGGGGTGCAGAAGCTGATGGGAGTCGAATACATTTCAAATCGCAAACGCCAGGTACTAATAATGAAAATGTTCGAATATACGCTTTGGAAGCATCAGGAGTAGGGGCGCCTTCAAGTACACTTGAAGTTCCAGGAAATCTTACGACTAACACATCCCAAGTGATTACGCTGCGTCTTCCCAATTCAGAGAGTGACCATGGGCCGATAGGCGTCAAATTCACGGATGGAGTCTCCTCGTGGACAGCCTATGTGTCTATGATGGGAAGTCCTGAAACAGGAAGTGATCTTGCTGACAAGATAGTAGCAGCATTCGGGAGCACGATTCCGAATTGGATCGTTTCTTCACGGGGCTCAGATGTAATTTTTACAGCCGAGTTTCCGGCAGAGAATAACATAAAAGCTATGGCGAGACTTTCGGGATTAAACACAGGAATTGGCATGCCAGATAGTACAATAACGACCGTAGGAGCTCCATACCCTACTGGCGAAGCACAAGTGGCTACCTTAGTGATAGATTCAGGGGCTACAGCTGCCGGAACGATTACTGCTACATTTACAGACGGTAGCACAACCATTCTTAAAGATATTGAATTAATAGGTACAGAAACTGCTGCCGAAGTAGCAACGAAGATAGCTTGGGCATTTAACACGTCTTTAGTTGATTGGAACGCTACGTCAAATGATAGAAATGTTATATTTACAGCCCGAGCACCTTCGGATAATAATCCTAAACTATCCGTGGCAATCGTGGAAGCGACAACTGGTATTGGATTTCTATCAAGCTCAATTACTACACCAGGATCGGAGACCTTTGCAGGCGTAAAGCAAGTTGTAAGTTTAAAAATTGATTCTGGCCCCAGCGCGCCAGGGATTATTAGAGTTGTATTTCGAGACGGTACGAATGAAGTTTCCAAACGTTTAAGATTGTCAGGAACAGAGACATTAAATGGACTGGCTGAGAAAATTGGTTCTGCATTTGAGAATTCAATGCCTGGGTGGAATGTCACCACGATGGATCATAATGTCATACTTACAGCAAGTACGCCAGAAGATAACAATTCTAATGTAAGTATAGTTGTCTATCAGGAGTAAATGAATAAACAAAAAAACATGTCATACATGGTCATACCCCTGTCAAGTAGACAGATGAAAAAAGCTATGCTGCCAGCGCGCATCGATATTCAATCGGTTCGCGCTGTTTGAGTTTGGCTTGAAATCGTCGGTAGTTGTAATTGTACATGTAATCTTCCACAGCTTGTCGAATCTCTGCTTCTGAATTACACTGGTTAAGGTACAGCTTCTCTGTCTTGAGATGCGAAAAGAAGGATTCGATGCATGCGTTATCCAGGCAGGTTGCTTTGCGAGAGTGGCTGCCCTTGACGCCAAATTCTTCTAATCGTGTGTTGTACGCCTGAGACGTATACTGGAAGCCCTGATCCGAATGGAGCACGGCTTCCGAAACGTCTCTTCTTTGTGTCCATTGTTCTACCGTATCCAATACGAGCTGAACATCGTTCCGTTTAGACAACTGCCAAGCTACAATTTCGTTGTTGAACAAGTCTTGAATCACGGACAGGTAAACAAACGTGTTTCCATCCGAAATATACGTAATATCCGTCACCATTTTTTGCTGAGGTGCTGTGGCATGGAATTTACGCTTCAGGCGATTTGGATAGATGGCAGATGGCGTATAGAAAGACTTCTTTCGCTTCCTGCGAATCACCTATTGGATCGATAGTTCCCGCATCATGCGATGTTCGGATTGCCGGATACTGGAACATAAACGGAAATAGGGAAAGAAAATTCAATCCTTATAGAACTCTAGTGATCTATAACAACCCCACAAGAGCGAATGCTAGAGATGACTGAATTAGGGAGGGCACTTTCGTTTTAAGATGCGAGAAGGTGCTCGTTGGCCGGGCAGTTAGCCCGACGAGACAAGCTGGATCTAGACGCAATCCTTTTGATAGCATGTCTTGATAAACGTGATTAAATTTGTCGCTGTGAACGACAAATTTAATCACGTCTTTTTTTGGCAAATGCTCTGGCAAAAGTCTGTGATATAAAAGCTCATTAACGTTTCGTTCCCCGATCCGGTAAACGACAATTACGTTGATATATAAGTCTTTACTAGTGAAAGGTACAACCAGCGCTTATCAATTCGGTATTGCTTAATGCCGGTCACAAAATTCTGGTCTGGCTTCTTCGCCTTTAGAATTGATAAAAAACCTCCCGTCCCGCATGACATCTGGGCTTGGGAGGTTTTGATTATAGTGCTAATTCAACGTTTATCGTACAAACCATCCAGTGGGCTGAGGGGCTACGTCTGCGGTATCTCGTAAATCATGGACTTTGACATTACTGCCATAGATCATGGAATCGCTGCTCAGTCGGAACGAAGGGAAACTGTGCTCGGATTGCAGACGCAGAGAGGGTTCAAAGTAAATCTGCTGCTGTTTGTTGATTACAAAGGGAAGCGACCCCGCTTCTACGGTAACATCATCGCTATCCGGTTCGTTCAAGATCAGAAGTACCGCAATTCCGTCACAACCGCATCCATCGGTATCATAAAACAATTTGAAATAGCCTGGTCGATCTCCCAGCTTTTCAGTAAGTCTTGCTTCTGCCAGCGGACTGACTTGAATGATCATGACGTCGTTCACACTCCTCTAATCTCCAATGAATTCGCTTACAATTTAATATATGGACCATAAACGCAGATTAGAAGGTGAAATAAAGAAAAGCAAACATGTCCTGTAAAAATATTGACGCTAATGCGTAATGCAACGAACAATTCACGTATGAATGTTATACCCGGAACTTCTATGGGTTCAGTGTGAAATCATTCGCCCGACAATGAAACCCATTTCATCGCCATTCCTTATCTGGTATGATAAGCAGGGAAAATAGGGAAAATTAGAGAAAAAGGAAGGTTCCGCTATGACACCGATCACGATATACGACATCGCCAAAGAAGCAAATGTATCTGTAGCGACGGTCTCCCGGGTACTGAATGATACGGCACCTGTGCGTGCAAGCACCCGAGAGAAGATTATGTCCATCATTGAAAAACACCAGTTTCAGCCCAACGCGCAGGCGCGCAGTCTGATCAAAAAAGAGACGGGCACTATTGCCATCATCCTGCCGGACATTACCAATCCCTTCTTCCCGGAAGTGTTCTGGGGCGCGGAGAATGAGGCTCGCGGATTGGGGTATACGTTCTTTCTGTGCAATACCGCAGGCGACTACAACAGGGAATCTGAATATTTGTCCATCCTGCGAGAGAAGCGGGTAGACGGGATTATTTTTCTCGGCGGGCGTATTAACATGCAGGTCTGTCCGGATGACATGGCTCAGGAATTGATTGATATGGGCAAACGTATGCCGATCGTGCTGGTCAATGGCAATATTGCCAAAGGTGGGTTCCACCGGGTATACACGGATGAAGGTGCAGGGGCAGCCCTTGCAGCTGAGCATTTGCTTGAACTGGGGCATCGCGATATCGCCTTTGTTGGCGGTCTGAAAGAGTTGTCCACCACCATGGTCAAGGTCAGAGCTGTGCAGAAGAAACTTCGGGAGCATGGGCTCGAAATACCCAAAGAACGGCAACTGCTCGGCAGCTTCTCCATCGACGACGGCAAACGGGAGATGTCCAAACTACTGGATCGTGACAATCCACCCACCGCAGTCATCTGCGTGAATGACAACACAGCGATTGGTGCGATTAAGTCGACGATTGAGCATGGGCTCTCGATTCCGAAAGATATATCCATTGTAGGTTTTGATGATACGCCGCTCGCCAGTGCCGTTATACCGGAACTGACAACCGTATCCCAGAACACGTATCAGCTTGGCAAACAGGCTGTAGATGTGCTGCATGAGTTGATTAACCAAGGCAAACCGAAGAAGCAGATCGTTCTGCAACCGGAGCTAATTGTGCGTCAAAGTACAGGACCTGCTGCAAGATAAAGGGCCTGTAATTGGAAAAGAAAGCGTTGACATTTCATCGAAGGGTGAAATATAATGAGTGCGTGAATGAAACCCCTTTCATAAAGTGGAACGGGTTTTATGTTTCAGCTTAATGAAACCCATTTCATGAAACGGGTTTCAGTGTAGTCATCCATTCATTATATCAAGGGGGCGTAACGTATGAGAAGAAGTTTAAAGGTCATTTCGTTATTGATGCTGGTCATGGTAATGGGTCTGACAGCCTGTAGCAGCGGGAGTAAAAACGGTTCTTCCGGCGAGTCCGGTGGCAAGGTTGATTTGAGCATGACAATCTGGGGCTCGGAGGATGAGAAGAAGATTTATCAGGAACGACTCGACATTGTGAAACAGACGTATCCTGATATTAACGTGAAGCTGAACGTGGTTGCAGGGGATTATGACCAGAAGGTACAGACCATGATCGCCGGAGGAACGGCACCGGACATCATGATGATTGCCGAGAACTATCAGGCTTACGCCTCCAAGAATCAGATTATACCGCTGGATGACATGATTCAGGCGAATAATGTGAACATGTCCGAGCGTTATTCCGATGATATCGCAAACCTGATGAAGTATGATGGCAAACAATTTGGTTTGCCGGATCGGGCAGGCGCGATGGTCCTCTTTTATAACAAAGATCTGTTCGACAAGGCTGGGGTGGAATATCCAACCAAAGATTGGACGCAGGACGATCTGATGGCGGCAGCTCAGAAGCTGACGGTGAAGGAGAACGGCAAGACGACTCAATGGGGTTACTACCCTGGCAGCTGGTGGCCGCAATGGATGCAGCTGATCTACCAGAACGGTGGCTCATTGTTCGATGAGAGCGGTAAACCAACCTTCAATACAGAGCCTGTGCGGAAAGCATTACAATTCATGAATGATCTGACCTTCACACACGGTGCGGGACCAACGCCAACCGAGATTGCCGACATGGGGAATATCGGAGCTGATCCGTTGTTCGCTCAAGGCAAGATCGCCATGGAAACGACAGGGTTCTGGAACATCGGTTCACTTGCCAAGGTGGAAGGCATTAATTGGGATATCTCTCCGGTATGGGGCGAAACGAACGCATTCTTTAACGGGTTAACGATTACCAACGCTTCCAAACACAAGGAAGAAGCATTCAAAGTAATTGAAGCACTGACCACACCAGAAGCACAGATGCCAATGGTCAAAGCCGGTCAGGATGCTCCTGCAACCAAAGCAGGTCTGTCCAGTGATGAATTCCTGAATGCTGAATACGGTGGCAAAAAAATCAACATGGCTGCGTTCAGTGAATCAACGATCTATGCGGAACCATTCAACCCGCAATGGAACGAAATGATGAAGCTCATTAACGATAAGCTGGGTGTCTACTTCAACAACAAAGCCACGCTTGATGATACCGTAACCGAAATTCAGAGTGGACTGGAAAGACTCTACAAATAGAGGATTTTTCTGAACATGCACAAATAGCAGCGACAGCAGAACAGGTGGAATCGACGTGAATGCGGGTTCCATCTGCTCTCTGCGTCATGGGAGGGCTTAACGTGAGAAAAAAGGACGGGAAATGGTTCTACATCTTCATCTCGCCTTGGCTGATCGGGTTTCTGGGGCTGACTCTGGGTCCGATCCTGTTTTCCATCTATATGAGTTTCACGAATTGGGATCTGTTCCAGTCCCCTGAATTCATCGGTATCGACAATTACAAAACGTTATTGACCGATGATCCGATCTTCTGGAAATCCGTCGGCAATACATTCTTCTATGCGCTGATATCCATTCCGCTGGGCATGTCGATCTCGCTCTGGATTGCATATTACCTCAACAAGAAAATCAAAGGTATCACCTTCTTCCGTATTCTGTTCTATCTGCCTTCCGTTGTTCCGGTGGTTGCGAGTTCATTGCTCTTCATCCACTTGCTTGCGCCGACGGAAGGATTGATCAACCAGGCACTTGCGATCTTCGGTATTCAGGGTCCTGCCTGGCTTCTTGATCCCAACTGGGTTAAGCCTGCATTGATTCTCATGTCCTTATGGGGTGTGGGTGGTGGCGTGGTATTGCTGCTTGCAGGGATGAAAGGCATTCCACAGGAGCTGTACGAGGCCGCTGCCATCGATGGGGCGAAAAGTACACAATCGTTCTTCCATATTACATTCCCAATGCTGACTCCCGTCATTTTCTTCAATCTCGTGACTGGTATGATCGGAGCGCTCCAGACCTTCGCGCAGGTATTCATCGTAACTGCCGGGGGACCTGACAATTCAAGTCAGATGGTTGTTCCCTATTTGTTCCAGAATGCGTTCCAATTCTACAAAATGGGATATGCATCGGCGATTGCTTGGGTATTATTCATCATCATCATGGTGTTGACACTCGTTGTATTCCGTTCATCGGCGCTATGGGTGCACTACGAGGAGGGAAAAGCCAATGAGTAATCCATCCACTGTGGAGAAGACGATATCCTATATTTTTCTGATTCTGGTCGGGGTACTGCTTGCTTCGCCTTTCCTGTACATGATCTCTATTGCACTGGCAAGTGACGCAACAACCGTCAAATCAGCCTTTACCTTCGTTCCAATGGAGTTCCAATGGTCGAACTTTTATACGATTTTTACGAATAATAATCTTGGAACATATCTCAAAAACTCGGTCATCATAACCATCTTTACGATTGTCGGATCGGTATTATCAGCTTCGATCGTATCCTACGGCTTTGCCCGAATCAAAGCAAAAGGAAGCCGTTTCCTGTTTATTGTGTTGCTCAGTACGATGATGATTCCGGGTGAGGTTACGATGGTACCGCAGTTCATCATCTTCCGTCATCTGGACTGGATTAATACATTCTACCCGCTGATCGTGCCGAGTTTCTTCGCCGGAGCGTTCAACGTATTTCTGATTCGGCAGTTTGTCATGAGTATTCCAAAATCACTGGATGAAGCCGCCATGATCGATGGTATGGGACACCCGGGAATCTACTGGAAGATCATCATGCCACTGACTTATCCGATACTTGCGGCCATTGCGATCTTCTCATTCTCCTATAACTGGGGCAACTTCATGGGGCCACTCATCTATATCAATGATCCGGAGAAAATGCCGCTGGCACTCGGAGTGCAGCTGTTGACTACGGTAGGTGGCGGGCAGATGCCACCATGGAACCTTGTGATGATCGCTTCCCTGTTCCTCACCATTCCGATGGTGTTGGTATATCTGTTCGGACAACGTTATGTCTATGAAGCCAACATTAGCGGCGGAAGCAGCGGAATCAAGTAACCGAAGTGTCTGTAGTGGTTGTATGTATTGAAATTGATGTTCAGGGTCAACGGAATAATCAACGTACATGGAGAAAGGATTGTATAGCCCATGGCGCATAAAGAACAACGCAGCAGAGGCAAACGGAGTTATATCCTCATTGGTGTCGCTCTGATTGCCCTGCTGGCAGGAGGAGGAATTGTTATCAATCATTTTGCCAATGAATCATCCAAAACAATTGAGTTCCAAGGGGAACCGGTACGTCTGAAGCTGGATCAATCCTATGATCATTTTGAAGGCTGGGGCACGTCACTTGCCTGGTGGGCCAACGATCTTGGCGGATGGAAGGATCAGGCGAAGGTGAGTGAAGTGATGGATTTGGTCTTTGATCCGGAGAAAGGATTAGGTCTGAACATCGTTCGTTACAATATTGGCGGCGAGGAAAATCCGGAGATGAAAGCTCTTCGTCCCGGCGGGGATGTACCTGGCTTCCAGCCTGAACCTGGAGAGTGGGACTGGGATGCTGATGCAGGTCAGCGGGCTGTATTACAAGGCTCGATGGAGCGTGGCGTGAACATTACCGAAGCATTCTCCAATTCACCACCTTACTGGATGACGATCAGTGGATCCGTTACCGGAGCTGTGGATGGCAGCAATAATCTGCGTGACGACCAGTATGATGCGTTTGCCGATTATCTGACTGAAGTTGTGAAGCATTATCGGGACGAGTGGGGGATCACCTTCCGCACACTGAATCCACTCAATGAACCTTCCTCCGACTGGTGGAAGAAGGGCAATATGCAGGAAGGTAGTCATTTTACGAATGAGAAACAGGCCGAGATTATCAAGAAAGTTGCTGCATCGTTGAAGAGCAAAGGACTGGATGGAACCGTCATTAGTGCCGCGGACGATAACAGCATTGATGAGACGGTGTTTAATTTCAACCTCTATGATCAGGACACGCTGGACGTAATCCAGCAGATCAATACCCACTCCTATAATGGTAGCAAAATGGAAGAGCTGCGCACGCTGGCAGAACGCCATGGCAAGAAGCTGTGGATGTCCGAGTACGGAACTGGCGGCAGCGAGCCGCACAGTCATGAGGATATGACCTCGGTGCAAGAATTGGCGGAGCGGATCATGTTTGATCTGAAAATCATGCAGCCATCCGCCTGGGTATACTGGCAGGCCGTTGAAGATGAAGGCGCCAATAATAACTGGGGATTCATTCATGCCAATTTCAACGGAGAAGAGCAGTACGAGATGACCAAACAGTATTACGGCATGGCCCAGTTCACAAAGTTTATTCGTCCCGGCGCGACGATTATTCCAACGGATGGTGGACGCACACTGGCTGCCTATGACGCGGAACGTCAGAGACTGGTGCTGGTGATTCGTAACGAATTGTCAGCGGGAACAACGTCGTTTGAACTGGAAGGGTATGCGTATGGAAAATCATCCAGCGCTCAGGTGTATCAAACTTCACCGGATCGGAACATGGAACAGCTTGAAGACATTCCGGTGTATGCCAACGGACTTGAAGTGCCTACGGCCGACAATTCCATCACAACGGTTGTACTGGAAGGCGTGACGTTGCAGGGGAACTGATAGCAGCACCCGGAAGGTTGTTCTGACATCTGAGTGCTGGTGTGAATATGGACAATATAAATTGAACTAATCATTTACACAGAAACGAAGAGGACAGAAATAACTTGAAGAAGCGGAGCGTGCGCCTTTATCCCCGGATTTTCCCTTTGAGAAAAGGGAATCAAAAAAATCTGGGGATAACAGCGATCGGAAAGTTGTTCTGTAATCGTAGTACCCGTGTAAATGGCTTTTAGTTTAACGGATATGGTTCACCTTAAATTAGTTACAGGACATATGAACCTAAATAAAGAGAAGGAGGGGATAACTTTGACAGAGAAAGCATCCCTTTTGCTGCAGGAACAGGAGAAGAACATCGCAAGGGCTGAGAACGGTGTTCAATCTGAATTAACATACGATGCACGCAGCTTTTTCCTAAACGGAGAGCGTGTATTTCTGAACAGTGCCACGGTCCATTATTTCCGTATGCCAAAGGAGGAATGGCGTGAGGTTCTGCTGAAGGCGAAGCTGGCAGGTATGAACTGCATCGACACTTACTTTGCGTGGAATGTGCATGAACCGGAAGAAGGACAGTGGTCCTTTGAAGGGGACAACGATTGCGGAGCATTTCTGGATTTGTGCGCAGAACTGGGCATGTGGGTCATCGCGCGTCCGGGTCCGTTTATCTGTGCAGAATGGGATTTTGGCGGTTTTCCATACTGGCTTGGTACGAAGGACGGCGTAAAATTCCGGGAAAATAATGAGACGTATCTGCACTATGTGAATTTGTATTTTGACCGGATTGTGCCGATTATTCGGGAACGCCAGCTGTCCGCTGGGGACACGGTCATTCTGGTTCAGGTGGAAAATGAATACGGGTATCTGATGGATGACGCTGCTGCAAGTGACCATATGAATACGCTGAGAGATGGATTGTTGCAACGTGGCATTGACGCTACGCTGATCACTTGCGTTGGCGGGGCGGAAGGCACAATTGAAGGGGCTAATTTCTGGTCAGGTGCTGACGGGCATTATGAGAAACTCCGAGCCAAACAGCCGGACACCCCGAAGATGGTCACGGAATTCTGGACCGGATGGTTTGAGAATTGGGGAGGACCTTCAGCCATTCAGAAGACAGCCCCTTTACTAGAGAGACGTATCATGGAGATTCTGCGTGCCGGGTATACCGGAATCAGTCACTACATGTTCTATGGTGGCACGAACTTTGGTGGATATGGCGGCAGAACGATGGGTAGCAGTGACATCTTCATGATTACGTCCTATGACTATGATGCACCGCTGAACGAATATGGACGGGTGACACCGAAATATGCAGTAACCAAGAATTTGTCCTATTTCGTCCATGCTTTCGGGGCCCTTCTGATGGAAACAGAGGAAATTCCAGAAGAACAGATCGTTGTACGTCGTCCTGAAGGCATAACTGTACGAGGCAGACAAGCTAACAAACAGAAGATTTGGTTCCTGGAGAGTCACAAGGATGAACGCGAAACGATGCACATTACACTGGAAGAAGGCCGTACTCTTCCCGTATCTCTGAATCCAGGACAGATTGTTCCGTTGCTGGATCGAGTACAGGTTGCTGAACACGTATACCTGACTGCGGGTACGATGATTACGGGCAATGAAATGATAAATGGAGAATTGACTCTGTTCATCGTGGCGGCTGCCGGACAGCGTTCTGTTGTTGAACTGGAAGCCGGGGCATTGAATGTCACGGGCAGTACGGTGCAAGTGCTGGTCGAGCATGATTCAGCCAGGAACGTATACCGCTTCGATCTGTTTCATTTCCAAGAACCGGGAACAATCCAACTGGAAGCAAACGGCACACCGATCCGTTTCATGATTCTGGATCAAGAAACGATGAATCGAACATGGCGATTGGAAGCAACAGACCAGAAGGGACTACGTTATGTGATCGGCTTCGATGACGTAGACGTATTACCATCGGGTCAGGTCAAGGGCATGATTACTGACCCAGATCGCACAATTACGCTGCTTGGTGACTGGACCGATGGAGAACAAACGTTAACAGGTCACGATTTCTATGCCAGCGAGGAGTCTATTGCAGGCAAACAGCAGCAGCTTCCGTGGACATTACCGAGTGCGCCGACATTGTCTGATTCTCCTGAGATGTCACGTATTACGTTAACTGCGAAGCAACGTTCGGCGAGTGGACAACCGGAAGACTTTTCCCGGTATGGACAAGATTTTGGTTATTTATTGTACGAATGTGATTTCGAGAGTCCAACCGAAGGAATCACTAGTCTCATTTTGCCGGACATCCAGGATACCGCCAGAATTATTGTCAATGGAGTACAGCAGGCACTGGTTCGTCAGGTAGGGGCAGCAGGTGTGCAGTTGCAGATCGCCAAAGGGAAGAATACACTTCAGATTCTGGTACAGCATATGGGCAGATTGAACTTCTCTCCGTATTTGGGTGAGAGCAAAGGTCTGGCTGGTGCTGTGTATCTGGATGGAAAGGTTCAGGATATTCGTCGGGATTGGCGTATGGAAAGTGGACTTGTGCATCTCGATGAGGTGAACTCTCTCCAAGAATCTCCACTGCTGAGCAGAAGTTTTACGCTGGATGGCATGGATCGGGCGATTCTTGTGGGTGCCTTGAGCAAAGGTCTTTGTATCAATGGTATCGAAGTTCCGATGGAAGGATATCAGGATTGGTTTGCCTTCCAGACGTTAGACATATCCTTGTATATCAAGACCGGAGAGACAAATACACTGGAAATGCCGTATAGCCGCTCTTCGCTGAATCGACTGGAACTGATTACATATCCGAGTCAGGGAGAACTGAAGGATTGGCGTATGGAAGGGACGGATGCATTGCTTCCGCAACAATGGGAGAGCTACGAGGTAGAACCGGAATCGATCCATCCTGGAGCACAGGGGTCAATCCAGCGTGCAGGACAGCCTGGTATCGCCGCAGGTGGCAATTGTACTGCCAATCTGGTGCTTGACACCACGAATGAATCGGTTAATCGTGCTACATTGAGTGAGAAGTTTCACCCTGTATCCAATCATACTCTAGTCAGAGGATCGTATGGTCAGCCGGTCTGGTACCGCTGGCGTTTCGCGAAACCTACTATTTCCGAGCATCATAAAGTGAACCTGATGCTTCGCCTGACCGGGATGAGCAAAGGAACCATTCACCTGAACGGACATCATCTGGGCCGTTACTGGCAGATTGGTCCGCAAGAGGATTACAAAATTCCAGTAGCTTGGCTACAGGAAGAGAATGAATTACTTTTGTTCGATGAAGAAGGCAGAACACCAGAACGTGTACGATTTCTGTTGGATGCGTTATCCCGTTATCCTTGGGTTGTAGTGGAATAGTTCATGTATGGATCGATAGCTGTCTTACCGATCCAACTATGGTTGAGAACAAGAACTGAATCGAGATAGTTCGAGTTAGACGCAGCATTTCACCTTTTACAACAGTCACACTACCTCATTTTCTTAGTCAAATAACCCGAGCTTGTGAATCATTGGATTCAGTCTTGTGAGTGAATTAGCTAAGGGAATGGGGGAGCTGTGGTGATCAGGTTGGTACAACGAACTAAGGTAACACTTGTAGTTTAATTAATTGTAACCGTTTACATATATAAAGAGTGTTCATCCATGATCTGTGAAGGGAGTGATGCTTCATGTAATTGGAATTTGAACAGGTAGTTGTGAGGTATTGCTCATCAGTGGCAGTCCCAGGTACGCTTTGTCATTGGTAATACAGTAAGGTATTCCTCTGTTCATCACTCATGAATAAGGAGATGACCCAATGTTGACGAAGAAGGAAGAGGGAATAGGAGCAGGAAAGTCCAAAGGTTTCAAGGCCGGAATGATTCTGCTGCTTGGAACATTACTTCTATTAACGATGTTATTCCCCAATACAGCCAGAGCAGCGACAAGTGTATATACGATATCCGCTTTTACGAACACAAGTGAGTCCAATATGTATATCTACGAATCGTATAATGCAACCCACTATGGTTTGCTAAAAGGGCCAGCCTATACACCTCCGGCCAATCTGATCCGTGATCCCAGCATCATGAAGCACACAGATGGTCTATATTACGTTGTTTACACCACGAACTGGTCAGGTAACACCATTGGCATCGCCTCCAGCCCGGATAAGGTAAACTGGACATTTGTCCGTAACATTACATTATCCACACCTACCACAATCGCACACACCTGGGCACCAGAATGGTTCAAAGACAGCAACGGCAGTCTGAATATTATCGTGTCCCTCTCACCAGGCAACTATCAGAATTTCAAACCTTATGTACTCACAGCTTCAGGTAGTAATCTAACATCTACCTCATGGTCTGCACCTACTGAACTGGCAGGCATTGCTCCCAATTATATCGACACTTTTATCGTGAAGACAGGCTCAACCTATCATGCTTTTACCAAGAACGAGACCACCAAATACATTGAATATGCGACAGCAACCTCGCTAACGGGTCCTTATACCTTTAAAGGTACAGGGGATTGGGCAGGTTGGGGTTCTTGGGTGGAAGGTCCGGCGCTTGTCCAGCTGGATAATGGTTCATGGCGAATCTACTTTGACGGCTATGCAACACAAAAATATTATTACAGCGACTCTGCTGACAACTTCCAGACTTGGGGTGCCAAACAAGAGATTGCAGGTCTTACCGGACTCGTCCGGCATATGACCGTATTGAAAGAGTCCGGACAACCGGGGGATATCCGCAAGTTGGAGTCATTCAATGTGCCTGGCAACTTCATTCGTCACTACAACTATCAGGCACGGATTGATGCCAATGTCAGTCCGGCGGAGGATGCACAATTCCGTATCGTTCCCGGGCTGTCGAATGCAACAGGCATTTCGTTTGAGTCCATGAATTATCCGGGTTATTTCCTGCGCAATAATAATGGCAGCATCACACTCATGAAAAATGACGGCAGCGCTGCATTCCGAAATGACGCCACGTTCAAACGTGTAAATGGACTTGCTAACGCCAGTTGGACATCGTATACCTCGTTTAGTAACCCGCACCTGTACCTGAGACATTACAATAATGTGCTGAAACTGGAAGCTGTCGTTACTGCACTCGATAAGTCAGACGCGACCTTCCGAGAGGTTGCACAATAATAGGTGTTTATTTTTTAAAAATACAAATAAGTTTAACTATACATTTACACGATAACGGAGAGGTCAGAAATAACTTGAAGAAGCGAAGCGTGCGCCTAAAAGCTTTCTGAAAGAAAGCTGCATCGGAAGCATATACTATCCCGGGATTTCCCCGTTTAAGGAATAATTAAAAAATCTGGGGATAACAGCGATCAGAAAGTTGTTCTGACATCGGAGTGCAAGTGTAAAATGATAAGGAGTGAAGCGGATGAAGTGGTTAAAACGAATGAGCTCGCTGCTGCTGGCAGGAAGTCTGCTAACAGGCAGTTTGGGTCTCGGAACAGAGGTATCTGCTGCGGGAGCCTACACGGCTGTTGCCGATCCATCGAAGCAATATCAGACGATGGAAGGATGGGGGACATCCCTCGCGTGGTGGGGCAAAGTGGTTGGAGAATATTCCAATCGGGATGAGTATGTGGAGAAAATGTTCAATGCAAATACCGGACTTGGGCTGAACATCCTGCGGTACAACATTGGAGGCGGGGATAATCCATCATCCAATATCCTTGAATATCGCAAAGCCGTTCCTGGTTACCAGCCTTCTCCGGGCGTGTATGACTGGAATGCAGATGCAAACCAACGATATATGCTGCAAGCTGCCAAAGCTCAAGGCGTGAATGTCATCGAAGCTTTTGCGAATTCCGCACCGTACTGGATGACGATCAGTGGCAATGTGTCCGGTTCGGCCAATGGAGGTAACAACCTCAAGCCCGATTACTACGATGATTTTGCCGATTACTTAACCGAGGTTGTGAAGCATTTTCGGGATAACTGGGGGATCACATTTGATAGCGTAACTCCGCTGAATGAACCGATCTCGACGTGGTGGAAGCAGGGTAATGACCAGGAGGGCATGCACTTTGACCGGGCGGATCAGAACACGATTCTGAGTCAGGTACAAGCTTCATTGAATGCAAAGGGCCTGTCCACAAAGCTGAGCGCACCAGAAGAATACAGTATCGATGATACCGATGTGTCGTTCAACAGCTACAGCAATGCGGTTAAATCAGCGATCACTCAGATCAACACCCATACGTATGGCGGAAGCAATCGTACTGCTTTGCGCAACACAGCGACGTCTGCGGGCAAACATCTGTGGACCTCGGAATATGGAGACGGAGATGCAAGCGGACTTACGATGTCACGGACCATCCTCAAGGATATTCGCAATATGGGCGCAAGTGGATGGGTGTATTGGCAAGCCGTGGATAGTGCAGAAGGATGGGGATTTTTCAAAAACGTGTTGAACAATACACAAACGACCAGTTACACCGTGAACCAAAAATACTATGTCATGGGCAATTACAGCAAATTTATTCGTCCTGGATACAAGATTATCGGCATGAATGATGCCAATACCCTTGCAGCCTATGATGCAGCCTCCGGCAAAGTTGTGCTGGTAACAACCAATTCGGAATCGACGGATACAACGGTAACCTATGATCTCAGTCGTTTTACGAACACAGGCACGTCTGCTCAAGTATATCGGACCTCTTCAACGGAGAAGTTGCAGCAACTGACCAATATTTCGGTGCAAAACAAAACCTTTACGGCTACGGCCAAGGCCAATTCGGTCACAACCTACGTCATTTCCGGTGCAACTTACAATGGCGGTACAGGATATGAAGCCGGGGCCATCTACAAATTAATCAACCGCAACAGTGGACTTGCACTCGATGTTAACGGTGCTTCTTCTACGGGTGGGGCAACAATCATTCAGTGGAATGATAATGGAGCAGCCAACCAGCAGTGGAAGCTAGAGTCCGCAGGTAACGGATATTACAACATCCGCAATGTGGGCAGTGGGCTTTTGCTGGATGTGAATTCTGGTTCTACACAAGGCGGAGCCGCTCTGATTCAGTGGCAGGATAACGGGGGCAACAATCAGCAATGGCTGCCAATTGATGTGGGAGGATATGTGGTACTTGCGAATCGAAACAGTGGCCTGACGGTTGACATCAATCAAGGTTCTCTGACCGCAGGTGCCTCCACGATTCAGTGGGCCGACAATGGCGGAGCCAATCAGCAATGGAGCCTCGTCAAAGTTAATTAGTGTGAGTACACATGAATTAAACGTTATTACGTGTTCTTTTTTCTTGGAGGTGCAGTGCTCTAAGCAACACTGCACCCTCAAGGAAAGTAGCTATTTTAGACATACATATATTTATACACCCAGCTGGTACTTAACAAAAACGGGATAGGGTGAACCTGCTAATATCCTGATCCGTGTGCCCCGTTTGCACCAATTCGGATAGAATCTGCCCAATGGCACTTGCAAACTTGAAGCCATGACCGGAGAAACCGCCTGCGAGCCACACACGTTCATGGGCAGGGTGTCGGTCGATAATAAAATCTTCATCCGAAGTGAATTCATACTTGCATACACTACCACGTTTCAATGCTCTAGCTGCCTGAGGCATATGAAGTTCGAGCAGCTTGCGCAGATCCCCCTCGTCCGTTTCTTCCGTACCAAATGGAGCCATTGTACTTCCTGGTGTCCACACCTGACCCGTATCATGACGACCCATCTTCAGACCTGATCCGCCAATGCTTGGAAATCCATAATATGTACCTTCTTTTCCTGCCAGTGTAAAACCGGGGAAGTGTTCCTCGCCGTACAAAGCTTCTGGTGCATCAAACCATCCAACCGTTTTACGCACTGCCTGAATGGGGAGATCCACGAAAGGTTTTAATGTCTGAAACCAAGCGCCAGCGCTCAGGATGATTTGATTTGCATGGTATGTCTCGCCACCTGAAGTCTGAACTGCCACGGAATGTGGTCCGTATTCGATATGCTCCACCCGAGTGTGTGTTAACAAGGTGGCACCATGAGCCTCGGCTGCTTTGCGAAAGGCACGAATACAAGGTTCACTATACAAATAACCCGCATCCGGTTCATACATGCCCTCGTAATGTTCAGGAATTGTAATACCTGGCCAGCGTTTCATCACCTCGGCTGCGTGCAACGTTTCATACCGAATACCTGCATCATCTGCATGGCTCAATCGGTTGTGGAAGGAATGAATCTCCGGATCAACCACATTTATTACACCGGAAGGAACAAACAGTTGGTCTCCGGTCGTTTCCTCCAGCTCGTGCCATAACTTCTGTGCAAGTAATGCCATGGCGATATAGTCAGGCCCACCACTGTACACATGGCGCATCAGTCTGCTATCCCCGTGATGACTTCCTTCCGTATGCGGAGGATCAAAGGCATCAAGTAATAAAGTTTTGCATCCACTGCGCGATAGATAATAACCTGCACTCATACCCATGGAGCCGGCTCCAACGATAATAACGTCATATGATTGTGTGATAATAGCACGTCCTCTCCTATGTATCCTTTTCTACAGTAATGCCTTAATAGAACATATTAATAGTAAAAGCTTGATGAAGGCAAGTGTAGTAAAATGGACTTCTACAATGAATGTTGCAAAGGAGACCTCGCATGAGTGAGCAATTTAGGTTTGATCTATTTCCATTAATTCAGACAGAACGATTCATCCTCCGGTCAGCTGAGGCTGGAGACAGCCATGATCTGCTCGCGTTATATTCCGATGAAGCTGTGGTTCAATATATGCCATTCACTCCCTTTGAATCCGTAGAGGATGCACAGGGTGAGATGAATTGGTATACGAAGATTTTCAAGGGAAACACGGGATTACGCTGGATGATTGAAGACCGTGAAACTCGTAAAGTGATCGGAACCTGTGGGTTCCTGAACTATGAAGATGTACATAACCGTGCAGAGATTGGATACGATTTGCGTTCCTCTTTCTGGGGCCGCGGTGTTATGACGGAAGTGGCCCGTGCTGTGTTACATTTTGGATTCACAAGCATGCAGCTCAACAAGATCGAAGCAAAGGTTGAACCGGAGAACGAGGCGTCAATTCACCTGTTACATAAACTTGATTTCCAACAGGAAGGTGTACTGCGGCAGCATGAGTTTGAGAAAGGCAGATATATTGACCTTGCGGTGTTCTCTAAGTTACGAAGCGAAATATAGGCAAGCTAGCCCACAAGGATTCCAATGACTCCATCTCATTCCAGAGCCGTAAGGCTTGTCCCTCTGAATGAGCCCATGCTATATTGGAGAGATGTGAGGAGATGAGGATATGAAGCTGGTGTCCTGGAATGTGAATGGCTTAAGGGCATGTGTTACCAAAGGATTCATGGATTATTATCAAGAGACTCAGGCGGATATTTTCTGCCTTCAGGAGACCAAATTACAAGCCGGACAGATTGAGATGGACCTGGGGGAAGATGTTTATCAATATTGGAATTATGCGATCAAAAAAGGATATTCCGGCACGGCTGTATTTAGCCGAATCAAGCCTTTATCCGTTCGTTACGGGATGGAGGAGGACAGCGAGCCGGAAGGACGGATGATTACACTGGAGTATGATGAGTTTTATCTGGTGAACGTCTATACCCCTAATGCGAAACGGGATCTGACCCGGCTGCCTTACCGTCTGGAATGGGAGGATCGATTCCGGGGCTACATTCTGCAACTGGAGCAGACTAAACCGGTTATCGTCTGTGGAGACCTGAATGTGGCTCATCAGGAGATTGACCTGAAGAATCCGAAGCCCAATCTGGGCAATTCCGGATTTACCCTTGAAGAGCGCGGCAAGATGACCGATTTGCTTGCTTCCGGGTATGTGGACAGCTTCCGCCATCTGTACCCTGATCGTACGGATGTATACAGCTGGTGGTCTTATATGCCGAAGGTTAGAGAACGGAACGTGGGCTGGCGCATTGATTATTTTCTCGTATCCAATCAATTGGCACCTAAGGTGGCAGATGCGCATATCGACTGCCACGTGATGGGCAGTGATCATTGCCCGGTGGGTCTTACGTTGCAACTATAGGTAAGGATCATCGTGAGATAGATTAAGGTAAGAGTTTTAGAATACAAGTATAGATCAACTGCAAGTTTCCTGAATGGGAGATTTGCAGTTTTTTTTGCGTTACAGGTAGGGGAGGGACACTGGACTTTGGTTGGGGAAAGAACTGGACTCGGGATTGTTTCAATCCCGCTATTTCTTGGGTACGATTGAAGCATACATATATAGATGAACCTTTGGGGTAAGGGGTAGAGAAGATGAAGAAGGGGTTACGGAGAGGGTTAAAAGTGCTGGGAGGCATCATGCTTGCCACAGGACTTTTGCTGCTGGCAGGTACAGCGTATGAAGCGTATCAATCCACGCAGGATATGAAGTCCTATCCCCCGCCAGGCAAGTATTATGAAGTGAGTGGTCGCAATATGCACCTCTACACCGCCGGCAAAGGAGAGGTAACCGTGGTGTTTGCCTCAGGCTGGGGTACACCCAATCCGTATGTGGATTTCAGTCCGCTATATGACAAATTGAAATCACAGGTGAAAATTGCGGTATATGATCGGTTCGGGTATGGATACAGCGATTATACGGATGACCCTCGTGATGTTGATACCATCTCGGAAGAGATCCACCAATTGCTGCGCACATCCGGTCAACGTCCCCCTTACATCATGGTCGGTCACTCCCTGGGTGCGCTGGAGACACTGCGGTTTGCGCAAAGGTATCCTGATGAGGTGGCTGGCATGGTCATGATCGATGGCGGAAGCCCGGAGTATTACAGTCGTACGGACTTGAATACACCAGAATGGATGATGGATTGGTCCCGTTTTCTGGTGAAAACAGGCATCGCACGAACATTGCTGCAATCGGATCGCATGATGGCATCTCTGGTCATTGACCCAAATCTGGTAACGGAACCGATGAAAAAAGCCGTCACGATATCCACGCTGAGACATGCGTACAATGACAATGTCATGGAAGAGGTTCGGAATTCCAGAACAAATGCAGCGTGTGTGCTTGAGAACAAAACGAAGTTTGGCTTTCCCCTGACGATCCTCACAGCCGGTTCGGAGGAGTTGGATGAGGACAGTCATGCATGGCAGGCCGACCAAGCGGATTTTGCTTCATGGTCAAGACACGGAACACAGCTGACGGTTCCACAAGCGACACACAGTATCCACAACAGTCAACCGGATATTGTCGCCGCCGAGATCATGAAATTAGTGACACCGCCAGTGACCTATGAGTAACATGATTCCACAAACACATGATGAACAGGAGGAGGAGGGATGGATGAAAAAGTTTAAAGTAATCACCCGCTTCCTGTCCATTCTTGTAGTCAGTTGTCTATTGTCTCTAAGTGTATTATCTGTATCTGTGATATGGGTTAAGAATAACGTTCATGCGGTGCCTGTGATCCAGCCGTTTGAACGTGATTAGCACATGAAACGAAGAAGAAGGAGTGGTAACAGATGGTGAAGAGAAGGAAATATGTATTGGCCTGTGCGGCACTGGCGATGATGGTGGCCTTGAGTGCTTGCAGCAGCGCGGCAGACGAACCGAGTGATACGGAGAAGGTGGACACTGAAGTTTCCTCTGGAACTGGTGAACAAGCGACTAATGAAGGTGCAAGCGAAGCAACAACAAGTGCAGTGACCGAAACGGAGGGTATGACTGCACCAACCGACTCGGATTCAGATCGTGGTGAGGAAGCAACTGCTGGAACCAATGAGTTGCCGGAGAACTTGCCAAGTGATTTCCCGTTGCCGGAAGATGCTACGATTCGTTTAGCCAATTCTGGTGAGAATGAAGGCAAGCAATCGGCCATGGTGATTTTCTCCACTGAACAAGATATGAAAACCGTATCCCAGCTGTATAAAGATTACTTCAACGCCAAAAAGTTGACCGATGCAGGTCAGACGATCGATGACAAAAATATTATCATTCAGGGAACCGATCCGGAAACGCAGGATGTCTGGTCCTTGATTGGAGGAACATTGGCGGGACAGGAAGGCGTCATTGAACTGACGTTGACCTGGACAGAATCATAAGCAGAAGATAAGGGCTACTTTTCTTTCCTGCTTTTTTTCTTCCTAAAATAACGAATGAACGCCATAATACCTTGCATACGGAGCCGCATTATTGCTGCACCGCTGCAAGGTATTTTTATTTCGAACTGGAAACCTGACAGGTTACATGATATGTTATATCATTATAAACAGAGTAATAGACAACTATAGAAGAAGACAGGAGAGGATTGAACATGATTAGAGTGGGTATTGTTGGTTACGGTAACTTGGGTAAAGGTGTAGAGAAAGCCATTTCCCAGAACGAGGATCTGGAACTGATTGCTGTGTTTACACGTCGTAATCTGGAGCAGATGGTCGCTGAAAGCACAGAAGTACGTTTTGAGCATATCTCTGCAGCGGAGCAATACATAGGCAAGGTTGATGTTATGATCCTCTGTGGTGGTTCTGCAACCGACCTTCCAGAGCAGACACCAGCCATCGCCAAGTTGTTCAATACGGTAGATAGCTTCGATACACATGCGAAGATTCCTGAATTCTACAAGGAAGTTAATGCTGCGGCAGAGCAAGGCGGTCACGTCAGTGTCATTTCCACAGGTTGGGACCCAGGCTTGTTCTCCATGAACCGTCTGCTTGCACAGTCCATCCTGCCAGAAGGAAAAGAGTACACGTTCTGGGGCAAAGGTGTGAGCCAAGGCCACTCGGATGCTATTCGTCGTGTTCCAGGCGTTAAGGCGGGTGTACAGTATACTGTACCTGTTGAAGAGGTGATCAACCGCATTCGTGCAGGGGAGACACCAGAGCTGTCTACACGTGAGAAACATCTGCGTCAATGTTATGTGGTAGCAGAAGATGGTGCTAATCAGGATGAGATCCGTGAGACGATTGTGTCGATGCCTAACTACTTTGCAGATTACGATACAACTGTAACGTTCATTAGCGAAGAAGAATTGAAATCCGAGCATGAAGGTATGCCGCATGGTGGATTTGTAATTCGCAGTGGGGTTACAGGTGCTGGTCAAAAGCAAATTATTGAATTTGGTCTGAAACTCGACAGCAATCCTGAATTTACAGCAAGCGTACTTGTAGCGTATGCAAGAGCCGCACAACGCTTGAGCGTGGAAGGACACAAGGGAGCGAAAACGGTATTTGATATTCCGCTCGGTCACTTGTCTCCAAAATCGGCTGAAGATCTTCGCCGCGACTTGTTATAATTCTGATTCGTTCCAGTGATTTTATAGAAACAGCTCGTCCTTGGATGTATAGGACGAGCTGTTTTTTTGCTGTTGCTGTATACGATTCATACATTCATATGAATTGGCAGGTACTATCCTGCTTGTATCTCTGCCCGTGCTCTTGTGGAAATGGCACCCTACACCCAGTGTGAGGGAATGTTAAGATGATCCGGCAACTTGGTATTCACATTACCTTTGGCTGCATTAATCTGGGATTGCGTCAGGAAGATGCCACCTCTCAGGTCTGCATCGCCCAGATCCGTATCCCGCAAGTCCGCGCCAATCCAATCCGCATTTCGTGTATCTGCATATCGGAGATCCGCTGCGATCATTAAAGCCCCTCGGAAGCTTGCACCCCGCAGGTCAGCCCCTTTTAAATTGGCACCAAAAAAGTCACTTCCGGTACGTTTTTTACTCTTCTTCGACTTACCTTGTCCATGAGCGGTGGGTGGCACATTCGCACGTACCATCTCACTTGCCTGGACCAAGAGTTGATTCACACTGGACCGATAATTGGCGATGTCCAGACGGAGGAGTGCCGCAGGCTCCAGATTGCTCAAGCGCTCAATCTCCTCATATAACTCACCAAATGCCGAGTGAAGGGATGACGTTTCCGGTCTCATCATCATTTCCTTCATATAACTGAGCAACTCGTGAAGTTGTCGCAAGGCAGGCAGACAATCGAACATCTCGTTTGCAGACTCTGGATGATCACGCCAATCTTTGCCCGCGTAGGTCACTTGGGACAGCTTCTGTCCAGCTCCGAAACAGTCGTATACCGTGCAACCTTTGAACCCTTTCTGCCGAAGCTGGGTATGGATACCGCAGTGATTGTCCGTGCGCAGATTGGGACAGGGGGTGCCGCTGGCCTTGTCAAAAGCAAAGTCCGATGACTTGCCATAGGGCAAGGCAACACAGCACAGGCCAAAACATTGCTCACAGTCTGCGCTAAGATGAGGACTCGCAGTGCTGGCAAATGGTTGGTTAGACAATGTAAACACTTCCTTATAATAGTACAAATAGATGGAATTACGTCAGTACCACTTTACCATTGCCTTGCCATTAGAGCAATTGAAGACAAGGAAAAAAGGGCAGTTACCCAAATAGATGGGAACGCCCTTTGATCGTGGAGAATCACGTATTTAAATTAAACTACACCTTGAGCAATCATGGAATCCGCTACCTTGAGGAAACCGGCGATATTCGCTCCGGCTACGAGGTTGCCTTCACAGCCATACTCTTCAGCAGCTTCTACACAGCTGGTGTAGATGTTCTTCATGATGTCATGCAGCTTGGCGTCTACTTCTTCAAATGACCAGGACAACCGCATGCTGTTCTGTGACATTTCAAGAGCAGACACGGCTACACCGCCGGCATTAGCCGCTTTGGCTGGACCGAACAGCACGCCTGCACCGTGGAAGACGTCAATGGCAGCCAGGGTGGAAGGCATATTCGCCCCTTCGCCAATGGCCTTCACGCCACCTTTGATTAGAAGGGCCGCAGCTTCTTCATCGATCTCATTTTGCGTTGCACATGGAAGAGCAATATCACAAGGGATGGACCAGATGCCTTCACAGCCTTCGGTATATGTAGCATGCGGGTGTTCTTTGATGTATTCGCTGATGCGAAGACGATCAACCTCTTTCAGACGTTTCACAGTATCCAGGTTGATTCCTTGTGGATCGTGTATGTAGCCACCTGAGTCACTACACGCCACGACTGTAGCTCCAAGCTCCTGTGCCTTCTGAATGGCATAGATGGACACATTACCAGAGCCAGAGACAACGACTGTGCTGTCTTGGAAGCTGAGCCCCTTGGATTGCAGCATCTCCTTCACGAAGTACACACAGCCGAAGCCAGTCGCTTCCTTACGTGCCAAGCTTCCGCCGTACAGTAGTCCTTTACCTGTCAATACGCCTGCCACATGTCCGCCATGGATACGTTTGTATTGGCCGAACATGTAACCGATTTCCCTTGCGCCTACACCAATGTCACCTGCCGGTACATCCGTATCGGAACCGATATATTTGTACAGCTCTGTCATGAAGCTTTGCGTGAAACGCATGACTTCCAGATCTGATTTTCCTTTGGGATCGAAGTCAGAACCACCTTTACCACCGCCAATGGGCAGACCGGTCAAAGCATTTTTGAAGATCTGTTCGAAGCCAAGGAACTTGATGATGCCCGAGTATACAGAAGGATGGAAGCGAAGTCCGCCTTTGTAAGGGCCAATGGCACTGTTGAATTGCACCCGGAATCCACGGTTAACCTGAACTTTGCCCTGATCATCCACCCATGGGACACGGAATGTGATTACACGTTCGGGTTCAACAAGCTGTTCCAACAGACTATGGTTCTTATACTTAGGGTGTGCTTCAATAACAGGAATAAGGGAATCCAGAATTTCTTTGACAGCCTGATGGAACTCGTCTTCGTGCGGATTTCTGGCAACAACCGACTCATAAACGGAATGAACATATTCTGCGGCAGTAACTTGAACGGACTCTTTAGTTTCTTTTGTTATCGTGGACACTTTTTCGATGCACTCCTTTATTGTGTTAAAGTCTGTAGAGGCTTATTTGCATAAATTGAATAAAAGTTTGTAGTTAAATATACAGGAAAGCAAATAAAAATACGAGATGAAAATTCATAAAATGTTTTTTATGCAGTAATTAAAATGTTCTATGGATCTACCATATGATGTGAAGAATTAAGTTATTAAATGGAAGATATGACCACAAATGATAATAAAAAAGCAAGTTAGACGAATATACTGGATTAAAATATTAGTTTTGGTAAGATGGTAAGAAGGTCTCGTATCCCGGGATCTTTTTAAAATATAAAGGAGGAAAACAAGATGATGAAGAGAAACATGCCAATCAACATGGAGAACAAGGCTTGTATAGGGGGTGAAATTTATTATGAACCATAGGACCTCCCGCCATAATTGCAGAGAGAAGCTGGTGAGCCAGCTATTTACATTCGGTGAAGAGAAAAGAACATTTCTCGACGCCTATTTCGACGCGCGTGATCCAGAGCGGATACAATTGGAAAAACAATTGTCCGCATATACAGAGTATGTGGAAAAACTGCTCCTTGGTCCTGATGAAGATCTGGACTCAGCTGTATTGATCGGCAGTCATATTGATTTTGAATATCTCGATTTTCATACGTCAGATTCTTTCATGATTGTCATGCCAGAGGATACTAATCCTGATGAGGGTCGTATTTCCTTCCTCTCTCCAGTAGGGAGTCAATTACTGCTTGGCAGTAAAGGGGAAGTTAAGTCTGTTCATACACCATCAGGTTCCATGAGAATCCGCATTACGGGGATTGAGCTGAAAAGCGAAACCTTGAACGAGCCGGCGCTAGGGGGTGCAGATCATGCACTTTAAAGAGACGGACTTACCAGGGATTGGACGTAAATACTGGCTGCATACCCGTAGTGGTGAGCATTTGGTCATAGTGATTCATAACGACGAGCGACGTGACCTGTTCCATATGGAGTCAGGAGATACACCTGAAGAGGTGGGTGATATGGTATCTCTTGTCACCCTGGACGATGATGAAGCCCGGGCGGTAGCCGCTATTGTTGGTGGTATGACCTATAAACCGAAGTTTCAGGATGAGCGTGAAGTGATGCTTGAAGGGCTGTTAATCGAATGGCTACGGATTGAGCCTCACGCCGCAAGCGTAGGCATGACGATTGGTGAACTGGATATCCGTCAGGCCACGGGCGCCGTAATTCTCGCTGTTGTGACCAAGGATAAGGAGAAGCATTTTAATCCAGGCCCGGATTATGCTTTTACCGCTGGAGCTACAATTGTAGTTGCCGGTGAACGGAATCAGATCAAACATCTCAAACAATTGTTAACTGATGGACGGACTTAGCCTATGGATATGCTCATATTCGAAGTGGGAATTGCCGTTGCGCTGATTACACTTACTGGGCTGATATCTTCACGATTACGATTTTCGGTCATTCCTTTCTATATCCTGATTGGTATGGCTGTTGGACCACATGCACCACAAATTGGCATAGTGGATTTACGTTTTATCGAAAGTTCGACCTTTATTGAATTTATGGGCAGGCTTGGCATTCTGTTTTTGTTATTTTATCTGGGTTTGGAGTTCTCGGTCTCCCGGTTATTAAAGTCTGGCAAAGCCATTCTGACCGGGGGCATGTTCTATGTGGGCCTGAATTTTGTCTCTGGATTGCTGTTGGGGTGGTTCATGGATCTGCCCCTTCAGGAGACACTTGTTGTCTGCGGGATCATGACCAGCTCTTCTACAGCCATTGTAGCTAAAGTGCTCGTTGATCTGAAACGCACGGCAAACCCTGAAACAGAGATTATTATGGGCATGATCATGTTCGATGACTTGTTCATCGCGATTCATATCTCTATCCTGACCGGGCTTGTGCTCAGCGGGGCAACTTCATTCCTAAGTGTTCTGTTAGTATCGCTGTCTGCCCTGCTGTTTATTGTGCTGTTCCTGATTATTGGCAGGAAAAGCATCAAATATATTGATAAGGCACTGAATATCAAGTCATCAGAGTTGTTTCTGCTTACCGTCATGACACTGCTCTTCCTGGTAGCCGGTTTCTCGGAGACGCTGCACGTAGCGGAAGCTATTGGAGCGTTGATGATGGGGCTTGTGTTGGGCGAATCAAGACATGTGAGTCGGATTGAACATCAGATCATGCCTTTCAAAGATTTTTTTGGTGCAATTTTCTTCTTCAGTTTTGGCCTGACCATCGAGCCGGCTTCACTTGGCGGAGCTGTTGGGATGACGATTATTGCCGTTATTCTGACGATTGCCAGTAACTATGGTGCAGGTATGATCGCTGGCAGACTGGCTGGAATGAGCCCTAAGGCCTCGTTGAATGTGGGCTTTACCCTGGTTTCCCGGGGCGAATTCTCCATTATCATGGCGAACATCGGCAAGGCCGGAGGGCTGATGGCATCCATCCAATCGTTTGCCGTGTTGTATGTGTTAATTCTGGCTGTGCTGGGGCCTATCCTGACCAAAGAATCTCCACGGATCTATGCTCAGTATGCGCGGCTAAGGAAGCGGATGAAACGAAGGGAAACGGGTTGAGTCAAACGCTGTCTGTCCTAGGACAGACAGGTTATTCTGACCGTAGTGTTTAATAGGCGCCACACCATTTGGAGAGCGAAATTACTCCGGGGTGTGGCGTTTTTTTATTACTGGGAACCCATCCAATACAGCCTTGTTATTATACCTACTTCACCAAATTATGGTATGTATCCATATCTTGTGCGTGGTCGTGAATGTTTAAGTCCACGGGCAGGACTATAGTTGTGATTTGGTTGAGAGGGATTGAAAATAAGAACATATTATGTAAAATAATGTTATATTCAAATCTAGTAATTGAACGCACTATGTACACGAGAACGAACGAGGAGGAATAGCTCATGAACAAGAAAAGTAGATTTCAACGGTTAAAATGGGCCGGTACAGGGATGTTGCTCAGTCTCGTATTATTTGCTCTGCCTGCATCTGCTGCATGGAACGATACATATCAGGGTTACGCGACGTATACAGGCTCAGGTTACTCGGGAGGTGCAGTGTTGCTTGATCCCATCCCGGCGGACATGAAGATTACTGCACTTAATCCGTTTCAACTCAATTATAACGGTGTCAAAGCCGCTTTAGCGGGAGCCTATCTCGAGGTGCAGGGTCCTAAAGGCAAAACAACCGTCTATGTAACAGACCTTTATCCAGAAGGCGCCAGCGGAGCGCTGGATCTCTCACCGAATGCCTTTAACTTGATCGGTGACCCAAAGGCAGGCAAAATCGATATCAGCTGGAAAGTGGTCAAAGCTCCAATTCAAGGCAACGTCTCTTATCGGATCAAGGAAGGCAGCAGTCAGTGGTGGGCAGCCATTCAGGTTCGTAATCACAAATATCCGGTGCTGAAGTTCGAAGTGAAACAGAAGGATGGCACGTGGCTCAATCTTGAAAAGCAAGACTATAATCATTTCCTCGGAACTGGACTGGGCAAAGAAAAATTAAACGTTCGTATTACCGATATTCGCGGTCAGGTATTAAATGACACGATCCCGGCTCTGCCTAATGATGGGTCAGGTGGTGCATATATCGTACCGGGCAATGTACAGTTTCCCGATTGACAGATATACGGAGTTGTTATAAAAAGAAGTATGGTCATAGACGTATTCTTAACGAAAAGTCGTACACTGTACGGCTTTTTTTTGTATACAAAAAGAGGAGAATGTAACGTATGAAAAAAAGTTTGCCTTCATATCAGACAACACATCCCTATTGGAAACAGTATCAGGCCTTTTTCCCTGAAGAAGTGAGGTTAGGGGAGCATACAACTCCTGAGGAAGAATGGTGGGAGTCAAATGGGGTTCATCTGCATATCGATCGTTTACCTGCGCCGGAGTCTTCAATCAAAATTCTGTTCATTCATGGTGCGGGAGGCAATGGCAGGTTGCTCGCTCCGTATGCCCGCATGTTGCAGCGACATGGATACGAGGTGGTATCGCCAGATCTTCCGCCATATGGTTTAAGTTACGCAATGTCTGGTACACGTATTAACTACGAACTATGGATAGAGTTGCTTGTGTCACTCATCGAACGGGAATACAAGAATGATGGCAAGCCAATCGTTGTATTGGGAAGTAGCATCGGAGGTATGCTTGCCTATCACACCAGTGCACGCAGCAAGCGTGTTAAGGGTTTGATCGCAACTACATTTGTAGACACGAGTAATCAGGAAATGCGAGATCAGCTTGCACCGAATCGTCTGGTAAGCCGGGCGGGAAAACGGATGATGGATCTGTTCCCTAGTCTGCTGGATCATGTACGTATTTCGGTCAAACAGGTATCCCGAATGCAACTGATTACTAATAACCAGGACTTAACCGGGCTTATTATGAATGATCCACAAGCGGCAGCTACACGTATTCCGTTGGAATTATTAAGAACATTCCTTAATAAAAAACCGGAGGTAAGCCCGGAACAGTTCAGCCAGTGTCCGGTCCTGTTGGTTCACCCTGAACTGGACCCCATGACACCGATCAGGTTCAGCCAATCTTTTTTTGATCGTCTGGTGGTGGAGAAGGAATGTGTGATCTTGGAAGGGGCAGGTCATTTTCCTATAGAGCAGCCAGGGCTGAACCAGTTGGAGGTAGCGGTACTACGATTTTTACAACAAATTCAATGATGAACACTGGCTACTACACTGCTTCGCATAAGATAGTTTACATATCCTAAGTACGTAAAACACCTCCCATTAAGGGAGGTGTATTTGAATGTTTTCGATATGAATTGCATTACCGCCAACCTGAATCTGTGTGATTTCATTAGAGCTGCCCAGCGTTAATCTGGCTCGGATCTCGGAGGGGCGGTTCATGGTATACCCTTGTCTGATGGTGTACGTGTGAAGATGAGGATCTGTGAGTTGGTTGTACTGGGATAAATAACAGAGCATTGCACCATTGGATGTGCCCGTTGCGCTCTCTTCCGGTATATCATAAAGCGGTGCAAAATTACGGCATTCTGCCAGAACGTCCTTAACATCTGATTCGAGTGTAAACACGTGGTAACCTATGGCATGATGAGCCTTGCTTATTTCAGTGATACGCTGGAAGTCAGGATCGATTTTGGTCAGAACATCAACATCTTTAACGCCTATCATGATATCGGGTAGCCCGGTAGACACAATCTGTACAGGTAGCTCGGAATGCAAATCCGCCATAGAAATACATAACGAATCGGCAATCTGCTGTCGATCCACGATCTCCCCAAACTCAGGCAACGTCTGAGACAGATAGACTTCTCCATTGACTTCGATATCAACTTTAAGAATTCCGGCCAGTGTATCCAGTGTATATGTACCAACATTAACGAGATGTTGTGTCTTCATTAGATAAAATAAAGCAATTGTGGCATGTCCACATAGATCGACTTCATCACTTGGGGTGAAATAACGCACTTTGAAATCAGCCTGATCCGATGGCATGACAAACGCAGTCTCTGAAAAACCGACTTGTCTGGCAATCTCCTGCATCTGGGTTTCAGACAAATGCGCTGCTTGTAAAACAACACCTGCGGGGTTTCCGCCATGAGCCTTGTCCGAAAATGAATGTAATGTACTTACTTCTACTTCCATCGTGTTACCTCGCTTGTTCAGTTATTGGGTTAAGATTTAACGTAATCGATAATGGACATTATATCACGATTGTTGAACGGGCTTGTGAATCCCAGATTGCTGTGAATTTTGAATGAATAGGTCAAGTGATCGCCGGGAAAGGGTAATGAAGGGAGAGAGAGTATAACAATAATCAATGGAAAGGCTGGGATTACTAATGAAAGCAATTGTGATTGAGGAATTTGGTGGAGCGGAACAATTGAAGGAACAAGAAGTAGCCAAGCCAACATGTGGAGTGAATCAGGTATTAATTCGAACACATGCCACGTCGGTGAATCCGGTAGACTTCAAAATCAGACAAGGTTATATGAAAGAAGCAGCGGAGAATTTTCCGTTGATTCTGGGCGGCGATGTTGCCGGTATTGTGGCTGAAGCAGGCTCAAATGTCACGAGGTTCAGAGAAGGTGATCGGGTATTTGCACGTCCGCGTCAATTCGGGACCTATGCAGAATATGTTGCTGTTGATGCAGACATTATTGCCCGTATACCGGAGAACTTGAGCTTTGAGGAAGCGGCAGCGATCCCGCTGGCTGCGATGACGGCATGGCAGGCACTTGTGGATCACGGACGTTTAGGCAAAGGGCAGAAGGTACTCATTCATGCTGGTGCAGGTGGTGTGGGAACGTATGCCATTCAGATCGCCAAGTCCCTCGGCGCTGAAGTGGCTTCCACGGCAAGTGAATCAAACGAAGCGTTGCTTCGTTCGTTGGGTGTGGATCATTTTATCAACTATAAAAAAGAAGATTTCTCGGAGATTCTCTCCGGTTATGATGTTGTGCTGGACACCATGGGCGGTGATATTCAGCGCGATAGCTTCAAGGTGTTAAAGTCTGGCGGGCATCTGGTATCCTTGGTGGAACAACCGGATGAGAAGCTTGCCAAGGAAGCCGGAGTAACGGCCAACGTCTTCATGATGGAGCCCAAAGGGGATCAACTGGATCAATTGGCTGAACTGGCTGCGGAAGGCAAGCTCAAATCGATTATTGATGGAACGTACCCGCTAACTCAACAGGGAGTAAGGGAAGCACATGAGAAGAGTGAAACCCATCATACCCGCGGGAAACTGGTTATTCAGGTGCAATAGAATTCATTAACTCGTAGAAGTATTTGGACTCATGAGTCTGATATAGATTGTACCAGGCCTGTAAGGTTTCTGGTGTATAGACATTCAAGAGCTTCAACACATGCATTGTAAATTCTAACGGAGCTATTCCAGATGCAGTAACTAGATTTCCATCGGTTACTGCAGGCTCCGTTACATAATAGGTTGCTCCAGTATAATCTGGGCATATCATCTTCAGGTATTCTAAATCATTGCTTGTATGTTGTCTGGAATCCAGTATCCCTATTTTTGCAAGTGCAACTGTCGCACCGCAAATCGCCGCAATAACCGTACCCTCTTCTATAGAGGCAGCAACTTTTTTCATTAGGGGATCATGGATGGTGTCCATCCAGGTGTTTCCTCCTGGAAGAATGATGAGGTCGTCACCTTTCAATGTACATTCATCAATAGAAATATGAGGAAGGATGTTCAATCCGCCCATGGTAGTTACCGGATGTTTATCCACGCCTACGGTTACGACCTGTAAAGGCTGGATCTCTTTCCTGAAATACCTTCCCGAGTTCAATTCAGCAGTTAGATATCCTACCTCCCAGTCTGCCATCGTATCAAATACATATAGATATACGTTCTTCGTTTGCATCATACATGCTCCTTTTGTTTTCATGATTGAATGGATTACTTTTGTATTATAAATTAACTTCACTGACATCTACGGTCAGTGAAGTTTTTAAATTTGAAAATTAACAGCCCTAAGAACTAATAAGGGACTGCTCCCCAATTGTAGTGGAATAAGATATAATAGGAGAAATTTATTCCATTTTGTGCATGAGGTGATTAGGATGTCCAACGAACTCATTCAAGCCATTCAATTGTTAAAAGAAAAGAAATGGGTGGATCTGACCCATACGTTTGGTCCAGGCTCTCCACATTTTTCAGCTTTTGAGGCAGCACAATTCGATACACTGTTTGATCACGATCAAGGTTTCTTTGCCCAGAGCTTCAAGTTCCCGGGTCAATACGGGACACATCTTGATGCGCCGATCCACTTCGTTCGGGATACCCGGTATCTGGATGAACTAGGTTTGAAGGAGCTTGTGCTCCCGCTTGTGGTCATTGACGAGTCTGCCGAAGTAGAGAACAATCCGGATTTCACACTGGATGTGGAGCATATTCTTGAATTTGAAAGACAGCATGGCGTGATTGAAGCTGGAAGCTTTGTAGCCTTACGTACCGATTGGAGCAAACGCTGGCCTAACCATGAAGCATTTGATAACAAGGATGATAAGGGCAACAGTCATGCACCCGGATGGTCGGTTAGTGCGCTCATGTTTTTATTTGAGGAGAGAAAAATTCAAGCGATCGGTCATGAAACCTTTGATACGGATTCAGCGGTGGATTATCAGAAGAATGGAGCACTTCTGGCAGAATATTATGTACTTGCCCAGGATACATATCAGGTCGAGCTGTTAACAAATCTGGATCAGGTGCCGGCCAAGGGCGCTGTTATTTTCAATATTGTACCCAAAGCGGAGAAAGCTTCTGGTTTTCCAGTCCGGTCTTTTGCCATTTTGCCGTAAAACTAGCTAGATCAAAAGCTGAAATAGATAAATCAGGCACAGAACTCAGAATGATACTCAAGTAGACAGCCGGCTAAATAGTCGGCTGTTTTTTAGTTAAGCTAACGGGCAGGTTAATTTAACAAGTGTAGAGATAGTTAATCCAAGCTACAAAGACCAAACAAGATACTTAGATTACCTGCCATTCAAAAGGGCGTCTTTAAGCGAAGCAAAATGTACCATGAGGACGAGTTTGATTACATATGATCCTCTTATGGTTTATTGTGGTTACTTTTACATATTCAAAAACACCTCTGATACTTATTTTAATGGCTTATGTTAAAAATACGTATACAGGGATTAGTGATGGTTATTATAGGGGTTGTAGGGCTATTTATGGCGGTTTAAAAGCTATATTGACCTGAATTTTTAGGTCTATTATTATGTTAGGGAACGCGTTCGCATTGTTTGATCTGTTGTTGTTGAGGAGTAGATAGAATGGAGTTTGTATGGTATTTGGCTTTAATCATTGTTAGTACAAAAATAGCAGGACATGTATCAGTAAGATTGGGCCAACCCTCTGTGCTTGGAAAATTGGTTATCGGCATTATATTGGGACCTGCAATTCTGGGGTGGATTGATAATAATGAGTTCATTCATTATGTCTCTGAAATAGGTGTATTATTACTTATGTTTATTGCTGGATTAGAAACTGACTTAGATCAGTTAAAGAAAAATTGGAGATCAGCAGTTGCCGTTGCTGTGGGTGGAATTATCCTACCTTTTATCGGTGGATTTGGAGTAGCAGATTTGTTTGGATTATCTACAAACTATGCACTTTTTATGGGGGTTTTATTCAGTGCAACATCTGTAAGCATCTCAGTACAAGTGCTGAAGGATATGGATCGTTTAAGTTCAAAAGAAGGCACAACTATTCTCGGAGCTGCTGTAGTAGACGATATTTTAGTTGTTATTCTTTTGGCATTTATGATGAGTTTCTTGGGTACAGATCAGGATGTATCGTTAGGACTTTTAGTAGGGAAGAAAGTGCTGTTCTTCATAGGGGTGTTTGTTGCAGGGGTATTTATAGTTCCTCGTGTTATGAAGTGGCTCTCAACTCTTAAGGTAACAGAACCCATAATATCAATCGCACTCTTCATTTGTTTTGGATTTGCGTACTTTGCTGATTTGATGGGTATGGCCGGTATAATTGGTTCATTTGCTGCCGGTATTGCAATCTCACAAACGAATTTTAAGAATGTTGTTGAAAAAAAGGTCGAGCCCATTGCATATTCAATTTTTGTTCCCATGTTTTTTGTGAGCATTGGCCTCAATGTTTCATTTGAAGGTGTAGGACAACAGATAGGATTCCTTGTCGTTCTAACCATTGCTGCTGTTTTGACTAAATTACTGGGCGGTGCATTGGGAGCAAAGATTACAGGATTCAGCAATGTATCTTCTTTTGCTATAGGAGCTGGGATGGTATCAAGAGGAGAAGTTGCATTAATTATTGCTTCAACTGGTATACAAGCAGGGCTTCTTTTACCTGAATATTTCACTTCAGTTGTTATAATGGTCATTCTTACAACTTTAATGGCTCCACCAATGTTAAAGGTGTTATTTAAGCGACGTAAGGAAACTGCTTCAAAAGAAGGCGGACTATAAGAGTAAAAGGGGGCGAATATTATATCTAAACTCTATTTGTTTTCTTATAAGCCTAAAAATGAAGGATGGACCGAGGAGTGTATAAACTTTCATCTTGAACACCTGTTTGAGGTCAAACATCTTCATGACAGAGTGTATTTAATTAAAACAGCTGATGATATTGATTTGTTAGATAAGTACCTTCTTGAGTGTCTGCGGACGCATGATAGTTACTTTTTATTACAAATCAGTGAAATGCCTGTCACACATCGTCAGAATAATCTTATATCTGAAGAAGTGACTAGATGGCTTCAACTCTAAATAATTTCAACGGACTATCAATAGATAGTTCGTTTTCTTTTTTTGAAAAGTGAGGATTCTACAGTAAAAGGGGTTGCGAAGAAGTGATCAGCTAGTGGAGTTGGCAATGAGCTCAAGCTCGTTTACAACTTCATCAAGCGGCTTCGTGGTGTCGATCTCAACAGTAGCTCCAGCACGTAATAGAGGCTCAACACTAGCGACGTTTTGTATAATTTCTTCACGTTGATCGACAGTTTTTCCATAATCGTTCGTCTTACGGGAAGCTATACGTTCAAGGATTACTTCGAGGGGGGTACTTAACAACACTACTGCATCGAACATCGGGTAAAACTTCCCCTGATTTGATACACAACCCGAAATGAATAAAGTACCTTCGCTATGTTCAGTGAGCAGCTCATCAATTCGATTCTCGTTCCATAACCACCCAGAACCATCCACATTCTCGCTCCAACCATCATAATCGGTGTCGATAACTCTATGCCCTCTATGAGCAAGTTCGCCCAGAACCGTTGATTTACCTGTACCCGACATTCCTGTCACCAGAATTATCGCCTTCTTTTTTGATATTGAGCCCGAAGTATTTGTCATATTTTCACCCCTTTATAAGAAAGTCAGGTAAGTTAGCTTATCAGGAACCAAGTCCTGCTAGTATGTGACCTATTGGAAAGATAAATGTGTATTATGGCAAACTTATGGGTTGAGTCACAACTAACAAAGTCTAAATAATTCACTTATGTAAATAGCAAGGGAGGCGTATTCCGCCTCCTTTTTATGTTGTTACTTTTGATCCGAGTGAGGATCTTGATTAAATCTTTGAGAGATTTTTTTCTCTGTTTTCTTACGCCGTATCCAGCGCTTGAGTATGCCTTCTTCTTTGCGTTCTTGCAGTGTTTCCTTCAAACCTTGAATCATAAATTCCGATCTTCGTCTGTCATCCCGACTAATCTCGCGTAATTCCTTAATAAATTTGTCGTCCATATCTGCCTCTCGCTTATTCAGGATAATCCCATTATACCGAACGTACGTTCTTTTATCAAGTTTTTCCATTACGAATGATTTTCGAGATCAATACAGTGAAAAGAAGCACAGGAACAATACGCGGCATGTGTGAGAATGGTGCTAGAGGGTTTGAGCATAATCCTCTTGCCAGTTTTTTGTTCCCGGGGATCTTCCTATTGCTAGTTCTTGGCGTGATGCCTACAATGATTGCTATTTCGCTTATCTGCTACATTCATTGGGGGCTGGGTGAGAGACTGAATCTCTATCCTGACCGCTATTGGGCTTGGACTTTTTCGTTGTATACGGGGTTTGCTCTCATCATCTGGATTATGGTGCAGGTGTACTGGATTCAGGATGTCTCTATCATTCACTTGGTCTATTTTGCATGGGGAGTGGGTATTCAAGTTGTGACCTTATTGCCCGGGATACAACGAATATATTCAAAATAAACTGCTTGTATATTGAACAAACGGCTGCCGAAAGAATCGTTGAATGATTCTTTCGGCAGTTATTTTTTATGGGCATCGAGATAATACGCGTTGTTGTAGTCATGTTGTCCACATGTTCCTTGGACTGAAAAGGGCTCGGATAAATCTAAATCATATTGACAAAGAACTATTATCCTCGCATACTTACGTAATATACTTTATAAAGTTTATTTATTAACTAAAGGAATAGTCACATGTGGTAAGTATCGCAAAATCCTAATCCGTATGAAACAGGGAGGTAAGTATGGATGGTCTACGTTATTATGACAGTTATAATATGGGCAGGTACCTATGCATGTATGGTCTTGTCAAAGCAACCGATTGAAGTGAAGCCTGTGAAATCGATGGATGATTTGTTTGAGTGAACAAAGTAGCTCGGCCGATTTCGATCCTTTTCCAGCACGATGGAACTCATGTGTTCGAGTAAGGCATTATGTTATGATATGGTGTGAATGACATCCATACCATTGCTTTGGCTCAATTGAACCAGAGTAGAAACGAGAGGGTTATGAAAAAAGCCAACGCTACAATGATGAAATACATCAATTTGAATAATGTGCGTGAAGTCATGCAGCAGATTGAGACGGCGACCAAACCGCAATTAGCTTTATTAACCAATCTTAGTGTTGTTACCATTAATGCGCTGATTCAGGAATTATGTGATGGCGGAGAGTTGTTCCAGGATAAAGTGGTTCCCTCTAACGGCGGTCGTCCTGCTCAGGCATATCGATATAATTATAACTTCAAGCTTGCTTTGGTTCTTTACATCAAAGAGATGAAAGGCCAGGAGTTGATTTCGGCGACGGTCATGAATCTGGAGAATAAGGTTGTGTTGAAGGAAGAGCGCATCTTGCCTGCTTTTGATAAACAGCATATGCTGCAACTTATCGCGCGTTTCATTAAGGAATATCCCTCCATTGATATGATCGGCATCGGTATTCCGGGGCAAGCCGTGGATGGGGACATCACGGTGAGCAGTCATGAAGAGCTTATCCATTCACATCTGATACGGGAGATCGAAAGCGAGTTTCAATTGAACGTTCTCGTGGAGAATGATGTTAATGCAGCGATTAGCGGATACTGTACACAGCATGCGGATATGAAGGAACGGAGTGTAGCAGGAATTTATTTTCCGAACCGATACCCGCCGGGTATGGGCATGATGTTGAATGGACAGATGATCCGTGGGAAAAACGGGATGTTTGGTGAGATCAAGTATCTTCCTTATTCACCTGATTGGCACCGTGACATGAGCAAAGATGATTTTGTAGTGAACGTATGTCACATCCTGCAAACGATTAATGCCGTCGTTGCCCCGCACCAGATTGTCATTTATCAGGAACGGGTGGAGAGAGAAGAGCTGGATATGGCGTGGAAACAATACGGGAAGGATCACCCCATGCCGTCGTTGCCTGAGATCGTACATCAGGATTCGTTCCAACATGATTTTGATGCTGGGTTACGAGGAATGGTGCTTCAGGCGTTGAAGTCAGGCATTCTATCAGAAGCCTTATAACCCACAGTTCATGTCTGTGGCTTTTATTTTATAAGCTAACCCTTGTAGAGGAGGATTCATGATGCGTGAAGAAGAGAGAATCATGAAAGGCGTGTTGTTCAGTCCAAGTGATCCCGAATTAAAGATCATCAAAAGGCGGGCCCATAATCTCAGTCAGCGTTACAGTCAGACCTTTGAAGAACAGACTGAGGAAAGGGATCAGATATTGCAACAGCTACTGGGGCAGATCGGTGAAGGTGGATTCATGCAAGGCCCCATCTTCTTTCATTATGGTGTGCATACCCGGATAGGCGAGCATTTCTTCGGTAATTACAATCTGACGATACAAGATGACGCGCAAGTGACGATCGGGGACTATACCAGTTTTGGACCCAACGTTACGATTGTTACCCCCATTCATCCCATGATTGCCAGCGAGCGGAGACAGATGGTGGACCAGAACGGTGATGTGAAGTCGCTATGTTATGCCAAACCGGTCACGATTGGTAACGATGTATGGATCTCGGCAAACGTCACAGTGTGCGGGGGCGTAACGATTGGAGACGGCTGTGTCATTGGAGCAGGTAGCGTGGTGACTCGTGATATTCCACCGCATTCTTTTGCAGCAGGCGTACCGTGCAGAGTTATTCGCAAAATTACTGATGCGGACAGCATGCGAAACTATCCCGATGTTCTGGCAGATTGCCGTGTGCTGGAAGAATAAAAAAAGGCTGCCATCAGGATCAAATAGATGATCCTGGTGACAACCTTTTTTTGTTATGCGTTTACTTGGAGGCGTTGTAGTTACTCAAGAATTCTTTTACTTTTGCAGGATCAGCTTTCAATTCATTCCCGGTCTGAACGAGCGGGCTTACTGTAGAGTATGCTTTGAGTTTGTTGTTCTTGTAGAAACTCAAAATCTCATCCTGATTAATGGAGTACAGCACGGCTTTTCTCAGGTCACTGCTCTTGGCAACTTCACGATTGGCCGTGTTGAACAACAGATAGGAGACAGCGTTACTTGGCAGACTTTGCAGTTTCAGTTTGCTGTCATTTTCGATGATGTCATACTTGGTTTCAGGTACACCGTAGTATAAGTGAATTTCACTGCTGCGAAGAGCAGAGAGGGCACTGTCTGCATCCGCGATGAATCGGACGTTAACCTGAGCAATTTTCGGCTCATCTTCCGTGCCTTTACGGTAAGCTGGATTTTTTAAGAATACACCTTCATAGTCATTTTTATAAGACAAAATATAAGGTCCGCTAGTATAAAGGGTGTTATTGTATGCTGCGCCTTCAGTCACCGTGTTCTGATCACCGTAAGGAATATCTTTGTTGACGTCAAAGGAAGCTACATCATATGTGTTGATGCTCTCCACCTGTTTTTTGGACACGATGCCCGCAGATTGGTGAGCCAGATAGTTCAGTACTTGCGGGAAAGGTTCAGTTGTTGTCAGTTTAACGACCTGATATTTACCTGCGCTATTATCTGCTTTGGTTTTGTCCGTCACCAGTTCTGTAATTTTGCTGCCCAATCCTTGTTCCAATGCTTCGAGGATTGTGCCGTTACCGCTGGATTGTTTGATGGATTGTAATGCACTCAGATCCGTTACAACCTCAGCTTCTTTGATGTGTTCATGCAGACTGTACGTCCGGTGATCCGGAACGGAATCTTTATTTTTAGCACGATCCAGGGAGAAGATCACATCATCTGCACCGACACGTTCTCCTGTATCTACGGCTTTTTTGTTATCAATCTTCGCAAAGTTGATATCGTCTCTGAGAATGAAGTAGTAGTCCGAATTACCTTCAGCAATACTGAAATTATGGGACAGTGATCCATCTGCTGTCAGCTGATCGTCATCCGTCAAGTTAACGAGACGTACATACATATTGGTGTTCAACTGGTTGATGGAGCCGTCGTTTCCTTTGATTGGATCAAGGGAAGTCAGTACGGATGCACTTTGCGTCAGAATCAACGGATCTTTGGCATTTTTGGAGCTGTCCTTGAACTCAATCGGTTCCCAAGCCATGGCGCGGGATTTGGAGAGACGAACAGTGTCGACATTCAGAATGTCTTGGTTCACAGCCTGACTTTTCAGGGAAATGTACAAAGGAGCGATATACGCCTGATCCGTTACCAAGCGATCTTCCAATTGTTTGTACGTGTCTTTGTACTCATCCGGAGTTTGAGTAGCTGCCTGATCGATGAGTTTATCAAGTTCCCCATCCGCAAGGATACTGTAATCTCCACCTGTTTTGAAAAGGGAACGCACCGCATAATCGGGATTTCCCGTTACCGTTGTCCAGCTGGACAAGGCAATGTCATAATTCCCTGCATCCTGCTGGGATTTAAAGCTACCGTAATCCGGCTGCAGGTTCAGCTTCACATTGAAGCCGTTTTTAGTCAGTTGGTCGCGGACAATGTTTACATCATTTTCGGAAGAACTCATGGCGAGCAGTTCAATGTCTGCCGGTTTTTGTGCAGTTTCTGTTGTATCCGCTGGTGTGGTCTCCGCCTGGGATTCGGTTTTCGTTTTTACACTGCAGCCGGAAATCACAATGACGAGAATGAATAGTAATGAGATCAGTGTACGTTTTTTCATGGGATTACCCTCCATATCTTGAATGTGTGATGTGTGAATTTTTTTTCTATATCATTCATTTCAATGACGAATCAGTTATGCCTTTTCCAGCTTGGGATCAAGCGCATCACGCAGGCCGTCACCGAGAAAGTTAAACGAAAGAACCAGCAGAATAATAGCCAAGCCTGGATAAATCGCCAGATAAGAGTGGGTCTCCAGGTATGTACTGCCGAGCTTCAGAATGTTACCCCATTCCGGAATATGCGGCTCCACGCCGAGTCCCAGATAACTCAAACTGCTGGTAGCAATAACTGCTCCACCAATCGTGAGTGTGGACTTGATAATCATGGGCGCAAGGGAGTTGGGAATAATGTGTTTGAAAATAATCGTACGATTGTTGTACCCCAGTGCACGTGCAGCTTCCACAAATTCAAAAGTAGATACATAGAGCACACTGGCTCTCATGGTACGGGCGTAAGTTGGGATCGAACCCAGACTCAGCGCCAGAATAAGATTGACCGTATTGGCTCCAAACGCCGCAATAATGGCAATGGCGAGCAGAATTCCCGGAATCGCATAGAGAATATCCAGCAGCCGCATGATGATGTTATCCGTATGCCTTCCGTAGAAACCGGAGAATGCTCCGAGGACTCCACCGATCAACACAGGAATGATGGTCGACATGCAACCTACGATTAAGGAGATCCGGGCACCAAATACAATCCGGGAAAATAAACATCGTCCGAAGTCGTCCGTTCCCAAGGGATACGCAAGGGAAGGGGGTTGAAGCAGAGCGGAGTAGTTGTTTTCCACAGCCATGCTGTAATCAAAAGTAAAGAAGCTGCAAATCGATATCGAGAACAGAAAAATGATAAAAAACAAACCGGACATGGCAGTCATATTCGGAGCAAGTCGCTCCCACAGATCATTCCAGAAGTTTGATTTTTGTTTCCCCTGTCTGCGAATGCGCCCAATAATGGAAATGCCGAGCAATAGGGCAAATACATTACCTGTGATTGAGGTCAGAATCAGTACTACACTGACACCGATCATCCAGCGAGGGAGGATAGAGGTCGCGTTATATCGGGATACGATAATCAGTACGACCAGGTCGATGACCAGAATAAATATGAGCACCGCCATAGCTGGCAGAAAGTTGTCAGCCACATAGGGTTTGAAAACATTTAACGCAGATACACCGATGACGAACAGCTGGGTTAACAGCATATATACCGCAAAGGTGTACTCCACATTCCTGGCTTTTCGAATCAGATGAAAGGCTGCCGTTACGATAAATATGTTGCCAGAAATGATGGCAAGTAGCTGAACCCAGGCTAACCTGCGGGTCAAAGTAGAGATCGTACCTGTACGGATTAAGTCTTTTCGAATCCGAAGGGTGATGACACTTTGGACCAGTGTGAAGAATACATAGATCCCAAGTATCGTTAGCAGAAATGGTTTGAACGTCTGCCCGCTCCAGTCATAACTGTTGAACAGCAACAAGGCAGTCAAGAGAAGGGACGTGATCCAAGCGAAGCTTGCCTGACTGTATTCTCGAGAAGACTTAAGCCGGAAACGCATTTCTTGTGTTAAGGACGAGTTTGTCATAATACACCTGCTTTAAGAGGTAGTTCAACACACACTTTAATATTGTTTCATCTTGGAGCGCACTCTTGGATCAATAAAAGCGTACAGCAGATCAACCGCTACATTGATAATGGAGATCGTAATTGCGGTGTAGATTACTCCGCCCATGATACTCGGAATATCGGGGATGAATTGTTTATCCACAATATAGCTGCCGAGACCGCTGATATTAAACACTTTCTCCGTCACTGCTGCCCCGCCAAGCATGGCTCCGAATTGAAGCCCAACCACAGTTACGATTGGAATCAATGCATTACGTACAGCGTGTTTCAGCATGACCTGACGTTCGCTTAACCCCTTGGCGCGGGCGGTCATCACATAATCCTCATGAATGACTTCCAGTGTAGAAGACCGGGTCATCCGTGCCACCGCAGCCGTAAGTCCTGTGCCCAGCACAATGGTTGGCATAATGATCGACAGCCAGTTCTGCGGGTTGAAGGTGGCGGGAAGCCACTGTAATTTGATCGAAAAGTTCAGAATGAAAATAAGTCCTTGCCAGAAATTCGGGATCGATAATCCAATCAGAGCGATGAACATAAACGTATAATCGAACCATGAATTAGGCTTAATCGCTGAGATGATACCGATGGGCAATGCGATGACAAGTGCTAGCAGCAGGGAGATAACCGCCAGCGTCAATGTAATTGGAAACTTCCTTGCAATCGTTGCTGTTACGTCTTCATTTCCTGCAAAAGACTTGCCAAGGTCGAAGAGAGCAACTCCCTTAATATTGTTCCAGAGCTGTGTAAGATAAGGCTGATCCAAGCCATACACCTGATTGAATGCTGCAATCTGTTCCTGCGTTGCTGTCTCTCCGAGAATGTTAGCTGCCGGGTTGAACGGAGACATATACAAAATCGTAAATACGAGTGTGGCTACGCCCAGAATGACAAATACCGTCATCAGTATTCTTTCAAATATGTACTTTAGATAAGGATTTCCATACAAAAAGAGGATGCCATACATCAGACAGCCAGGAATAATGGATATCGCGAAAAACCACGGTTTGTCGATAAGGGTGTGGAATGTATCGGCCATCGTAAGACGTTGACTTCCCTGTTCCTGAAGTATGCGAGAAGTCCGCTCCTTCAACTCTTTCTGAACCGTTTCTTCCAACCATTCCTCGGTCTGACGTCTGAATTCTTCCTCACTGACCTGCTGCTGGAAAAAACGATGTTTGCGTCGCAGCTGTTCTTCGACTTCCAACTTCATCTTGTTCCGATAGGAAGAAGCGAGCAGTTCTTGCTCAGCCGTCTGCCTGGCAGCTACCCAGCCGTCATTTTTTCGATTCGAACGCCATATTAGAAACACGACCAGATTGATCGGTAATCCAAGAATGAACAGAACATATCGGTAGGAAGGATGAAGCAGCATTTTGCCATAAATAAAACTTAAATTGTGCACCAACCGCGAGAGTCTGCTGCTTTCTGCAAGATTCAAACCAAGCGTGCCTCCTTTCATTCAGGTTTAAATTGCATTATTCCGATTGATATAGTATATATTATTTAGGGTCTAAACAATTGTCAAGGAATTAAATGGTATACATATGAGATAAGTGAATGTGAAATACGGATGAGAGCTGGTGATAACATGGAACCTTTATTGAAAGTTAATGATCTATCGGTCTCTTTTCATTCTGGAGAGAGTGAGTTTCATGCAGTACGAGAGGTAAGTTTTGAAGTGCGCAAAGGAGAGACACTAGGCATTGTAGGCGAATCGGGTAGTGGCAAGAGTGTAACCGCACGTTCCATTATGAGGCTGCTTGCATCGCCGCCTTCACAGATGAAAAATGGAGAGATTCTGTTCAAAGGGGTCGATCTGGCGAATAAAACGCAGAAAGAGATGGAGAGCATTCGTGGGCGTGATATTGGCATGATCTTTCAGGACCCGATGAGTTCTCTTAATCCGACTATTAAAGTGGGTAAACAGATCTCCGAAAGTCTAATCAAACATCAGAAGGTGTCCAAAAGGGAAGCCAAGAAACAGGCGATTGCCATGATGGAGCGGGTGGGGATAACTCGTAGTGAAATACGCTACAACCAATATCCACACGAATTCTCCGGAGGCATGCGCCAGCGGGTCATGATCGGTATTGCACTTGCTTGTCGTCCTGAATTACTCATTGCCGATGAGCCGACAACCGCACTTGACGTTACGATTCAGGCACAAATTCTTAATTTGATGAAAGATATGCAGGACCAACTGGGCACATCGATTATCCTGATCACGCATGATTTGGGCGTAGTAGCAGGCATGTGTGATCGGGTTGTTGTTATGAAAGAAGGACAGATTGTGGAAACCGGGACAACAACAGAGATTTTTGCTAATCCCAAACACCCGTATACGATCAGACTTCTGAATGCATTACCACGGCTGGATCAGAAGAAAAAGCCCAAACCGGTATCGTTGGTCCCGAGAGATTTGGAGGATGATCAGCCGTTGCTTGAGGTGAAATCACTCAGACAACATTTTAATCTGGGGAAAGGCAATACCTTAAAGGCCGTGAATGATATTAGCTTTCATATTCGTCAAGGAGAGACGCTTGGCGTTGTAGGGGAATCCGGTAGCGGAAAATCAACCACGGGCCGTGCGATTCTGCGATTGCATGAGCCAACAGGTGGAGATGTACTGTTTAAAGGAGTCCCGCTCAATCGCTTGTCGGCTTCGGAGATGAAAACGATGCGTAGACATATGCAAATCATCTTCCAAGACCCCTATGCATCTCTGAATCCCAAAATGAGGATTATGGATATCATTGGAGAAGCGCTTGATATTCATCAACTTGCAGGCACTGCCGCTCAGCGGGAAAAGCGTGTGGAGGAATTGCTGGAGATGGTAGGTCTTGATCCCACCCATGCGCAGCGTTATCCACATGAATTCTCGGGTGGGCAGAGACAGCGGATCGGTATTGCACGAGCTCTGGCTGTGGAACCTGAATTCATCGTATGTGATGAGCCATTGTCTGCACTGGATGTGTCGATACAGGCTCAGATCGTACAATTGCTTGAAGAGTTGCAGCAGCGACTCGGATTGACGTATCTCTTCATCGCGCATGACTTGTCCATGGTTAAACATATCAGTGATCGAGTGGCGGTGATGTATAACGGGAAAATTGTAGAGCTGGCCGAGAGTGAAGAACTCTATTCCAACCCGCAACATGCCTACACCAAGGCTTTGCTATCTGCTATTCCCGTGCCTGATCCGGCGGTAGAAGCGAAGAAAAAGAGACATGTTGTGAAAGAAACAACAAGAGAGAATGTTGAAGTAGAGGACCGTTATAATCTCGAACATTCCAAGTGGGTAGAAGTCACGGAAGGGCACTGGGTAGCCATATCTAGTTAGATAGTGAAATATATAGTCTGTTTCAACGACAAAAGAACCCCGACGATGATCTCCACAGATCGTTATCGGGGTTGAGTTATATGTTCTTCGTATAATTGGCAGTAATCAAAAGCGATTATTTGAATTGAACCGATTTCTTGATGGTATCAATCTCGGCTTTGGTCTTATCATCCACGTAAGTGAATATGAAGTTGAAAGCATATCCTTCAATAATTGTACTATAGTAATCTTGAGTAACGGTTGAACCGTCACCTGGATCCATCGTGATTTGCATCAGATCCATCTCTTTACCACCGATGGTTTCCGTTGTCATTTCCTTATAATCGTAAGGGAACTGGCTATCCACCATGAATTTTTTGGTTGCTTCCAGGTAGTCTTTACCTGTACGAATGCCTTGCAACAAGCTTACTTTCTCAGCAATGGCCATAGCGGAAGGGCCAACTTGACCGCCGTCCAATGGGTACTTTGAAGCCATAAGCAGATTCAATGTTTTGGTCTGAGACAGTTCAATTTGTTTTTTCTTTGTTTCATCATCACCAGCAATCGCTTCGGATGAAGCACTTGTCAGCTCATTCATGCCTGCAGCATCCTGGAACTCCCATGCTTCCGGGAATTTCAGAGATACGCCAAAATAGTCATTGGTGTAAGAACCTTTTTCCGTAGTCCCCAGCTCAACGTCTTGGGAATTATCAGTTTCTTTGGGCTCTTCGCTTGCTGGTTCTGTATTCTCTGTTTCTTCTGTATTCGCTGTATCAGAATCAGTACCAGTCGTTGTTTCTGTCGGGGTAGTCTCTTCTGTTTCGGCTGTGTTATCTGCTTTGTCACCGCAAGCGGCTGCAACCAGCATAATCATAATGAGCATGGCGAATAAAGAAGCTTTTTTTGGAATTGTCATATTACCCTCCTGAAATGTGTGTGTGTTTGTTTCTCTCTCTCTCTACATGTTGCCTGCTTCCTAAATTGTAGCACAAACGTTCTCATATACTACCTATAGGAATCTATAGGGGTCTTCTATACATAAGACATTCGGCTGGCAATTGAAACAGCTTCTGTGCTGGATTGCACACCTAATTTGTTAAAAATCACTTTTTTGTGATGATTCACGGTGCATTCCTTGATCTTTAATTTCAAAGCAATGGCTTTTACCGTGAGACCTCCGGCTATCATCTCCAGAATGGTTAACTGACGCTCGGTGAACTCCACCGCCGGTTTGTCGCACACTTCAGCAGTCTGTTGACTCTGATAACAGTTCTGCATGTACGCTGGAATTAGCTTGGCAATGGCGATCAGTTCACCTTGCATATCTGCATTAATGGTGGACACATCCAGATAACCTACATGTTGCGATCCCATGAACAGAGGTGCGGCGTAACAATGCCAGCTTTGAAAATAAGGACTTTCATGCTGCTCGGGCAGCAGCACTACAGGCTCGTTGCTGTCCATCGTTACAGATATGGCGTTAACTCCACAGCTCTGTGCAGTGAAGAACATGCCCGGACGAATGGGGGAATCTTCTACTACAGCTTTAAGATCTGAACTGTAATTCATCGAGAGGAGCACACCGTTGCTATCTGTGAGTAAAAAAAGATAAGTGCCCGTTAAATTCTCTTGTATAACCGAGATACTGTTCTGGAATGCATGAATCAGGAAATGATTGATTTTACGAAGCCTGTCCAGACTGGGTTTTGGTAAATAGTCAAACGGTGCCGTTCCTGCTGAATGTGAGCAAGTCGGAGACTCTTCGTGGCGTGAGGTAAATGTAATGGCAGGCATGTTGTTTCCTCCTTGCTGCACAGTTCTCATCCAATCGTTTGAATGACGTGTCCTTCCTGGTTCTTAATCTCTGTTCTAACAATCTGAACGATAATATGATCCAATGAAGTTATCTCAAATGTTCCTTCAAACGGGCGAAGGTTCTCTGCCAGCTCATCAACAATTTGTTTGTTCACCGTCAGGGTAACTTGTCTGTCCGATTCCAATACAGCTGGATGTTCTCCTGCTTCGAACAGAATATTAGTATCCGGTCCGATCAAGGATAGAGAGGCACCTTTCGAAATTCGGCTACGAAGGATGGTGCCAACTAATACGGCTTGTTTGGCTCCAAGCTGGAGTTTGGCCGGAACCGATTTTTGCAGCAATTTTTTGCGAGGAGATTCCCAAGCCAGTTGTTGTATGAATAAAAATGCTGTGCTGGACCCGTCCTGTTCCATTCCATCCTCAACCGCTTGTATAACCGAAGGAATATCTGCGTACGAATTTCTCATCAGATCCGTCACATATTTGGGCATGAACATGGAGGAGGCAGACAGGAAGCCACGAGCATTCCAACTTTGAATCATTTCCAGTTCCCGACCTGTAATGCCAACCATCTGAATAAATTGCACTGAACCATTAGGCGTTGAGACCGCGGGTAGGTCCGGATCTTCAATAAACGAGAGAGCAGTCAGCAAAGTATCGGATTCCAGACAGATGGGGCCATTGGCGTCCATGTAATCTCCTGGCTGAAAGATATTTCCGCTGTTGAACACGTAACGTCCTACATTCTGTAGCAGATTCAGCGCCCAGGCTGGCGGATCAGTCTCTGCTTCACTGCGTGTAAGACGAAAGGTGAGCTCAAAACCATACCCGCTCTTGGATGCATCCTGCATCTCTTTTTCATACAATTCAGAGAAACCGTAGGTAACAAAATGCCAGTGAGGCATAGGGTAATCGACAGCATAAACGCTAATGCCATCGAGTGGATCGGGACCTCCAAGAATATACGGAAGGGCAGTGCCGTAGTGTTTTGGCTCTTGTTCCCCATACAATTCACGCATGGATTGATCAATCGCATCCCAACCAGATGTGTTTTCTTCCTGAGTCATTATTGAATCCTCCTTGACTGTTCTTTCCCCCGAAAAACATTTAAAATTAAGTCTACCTGTTACAGAAACGGATTCAAGCGGCTTAAGGATGAATTGTGTCAGATAGGACTTCGGTGTTATTAATTGCAATCCAGGGAGTGAAATTACATGAGTATGAAAGGTATCTATTTAAAGGAGTTTAATCATACAAGCTGGGACTCATTTTCCGAACTGTTTGAAGAACTTGGACAAAAGTTGGACCCCGCGTGGGTAGAACATGCGCGATTACAAGGGATTCCGGCAGATATAAGTCGGGTGCTTTTGTGTGAAATGGGGGAGTACGCTTTTGAATGGATGGCGAAAGATATCCCGGCTTTAGGGGACCAAAGTCCCGCTGTTTACCTGGAAACGGAGGAAGGAGCGCAGGCATTAAGGGCAGCGATTATGCGTATGCCGCGTTAATTTTTTCGATGGTGAGAGTGTGCGAACGATCAGTTGATCCAGTGAAGTTGATTTTGCAAAATAGATATGTTACGCTTACATTACAAGAGCAAATACAACAGAATATGCAATAACATCTTTTGATGGATTGTAACTGTGAAGACAGGCAAAACCTAAACTGATGGTGAAATGAAAGCTCCTTTTTTTGGTGCTATTTTACCTTGAGTTTAGGTTTTTCTTGTTTTCTGCTCTAAATCACACCATTTTTTACCTGGAAAAACCAAAATAAATTTCGAAAAGAGGTTGTTGTTCATGACCACGGCAAAAAAAGGATTCCCCGAAAACTTCCTATGGGGCGGCGCTACAGCTGCCAATCAATTGGAGGGTGCATTCGATAAGGACGGCAAAGGCCTCTCCACAGCGGACATGATCGCTCATGTTCCCAAAGAGAAGCGTACAGGCGGACATGCTATGGAAATTTCCTCTTCCCGAATCGAAGAGATCCTCTCCGGCAAATTTGAAGAACGTTTCCCGAAACGTTTTGGTATCGATTTCTACCATCACTTTAGAGAAGATATTGCATTGTTCGCTGAAATGGGCTTCAAAGTATTCCGTTTGTCCATTCACTGGGCACGTATTTTCCCGAACGGTTATGATCAAGAGCCGAATGAAGCAGGCTTGAAATTCTATGATGAAGTATTCGACGAATTGTTGAAATATGGCATCGAGCCGCTCGTTACATTGTCTCACTATGAGACACCGCTTGGCTTGACGCAAAAATATAACGGCTGGGCTGGCCGTGAAGTAATCCAGCACTATGTTCGGTATGCAGAAACGGTGTTCAACCGTTATAAAAATAAAGTGAAATACTGGCTGACGTTTAATGAAATTAACGTCATGCTGTTCAGCCCTTACACTGGCGGCGGCATTCTGATCGATAAAGTGGACAACAAACTGCAAACCACTTATCAAGCGCTGCATCACCAATTTGTAGCAAGTGCATTGGTAACGAAGCTTGCTCACGAGATTATGCCTGGATCCCAAGTGGGTTGTATGCTTGCTCGTATGGAAACTTATGCAGCAACATGTAATCCGGTAGATGTTCGTCTGGCTCAACACGAGAATCAAATCAACCTCTTCTTCACGGACATGCATGCTCGTGGTAAATATCCGAACTACATGGCTCGTTATTTTGAAGAAAACGACATCGTGATTCAAAAAGAAGCAGGCGATGACGAGATCTTGCTGAACAATACCGTTGATTTCATCTCCTTCAGCTACTATATGTCCGTAACCAAATCTGCATCTGCAGACAAGGAAGAAACATCGGGTAACCTGACTGGCGGCGTGAAAAACCCTTATCTGGAAGCATCCGACTGGGGCTGGGAGATCGATCCGATCGGTCTGCGCGTAACCTTGAACAACTTCTGGGATCGTTACCAGAAACCATTGTTCATCGTAGAAAATGGTCTGGGTGCATATGACCGTGTTGAAGAAGACGGTTCGATCCATGACTCCTATCGTGTGGATTACCTGAAAAAACACATTGAACAAATGAAAGAAGCCATCAAAGATGGCGTCGATCTGATTGGATTTACAGCATGGGGCCCGATTGACCTTGTGAGCATGTCCACTTCCGAAATGTCCAAACGTTATGGTTTCATCTACGTGGATCTGGATGACGAAGGTAACGGAACACTCAAACGTTCCAAAAAAGATTCATTCGACTGGTACAAAAACGTAATCTCCAGTAATGGTGAGCAACTGTAGTTCTCACGTTTTCTGAGCGGGCAAACCTGATATAACAGTTAGTGTTTAATGGAATTTAATGTTCCTGAGGGCCTGCTGATTAGCGTTTGTCCGCTTTTTTATGTGCTGCAAACATTACATATGGAGGGATATCTTTTGAAAAGATGGAGTATGAACACAAAAAGTATGGGATGGATGCTTGCCCTGACACTAAGTCTGAGTGTGATCTGGCCAGCAACCGTTGGTGCGGAAAGCACCCAGGTTACTCGAATCCAGGCCAATACCTATGTTGGTGATCCTGGAGAGATGGTAGAGTCCTTTGACATTACTGTAGCGAATCCGGAGAAATATCAGAATCTGAAAGCTTCAGACTTCGAACTTACTGGCAATTATGATGGCTATCCTTTAAATGAAGCGGAAGAGATCATACAGAATGAGTATGAAGATGACGGAATAAAATTGACAATTACGGATCATACCATCCATATGGCGGTAAAGCCTTTTAAATATCCAGGTGGATTTAAGTCAGCATTTGCAGTCACAAGCAATGCGTATCCTGAACTTTCTTTTGACGATAAAAATGTAAATGTAGTCAAAACGCGTACGGTCGATGAGTTTGAAAAAGGACAATTTACAGGCAGTAATGGTGCGAACTTGTCCTATCAACTGAAACGAAGCACGTCCGAAGAACCGAAGCCGCTCATGGTATGGCTCCATGGTGGTGGCGAAGTTGGTACGGATGGGCGCAGCCATCTTACTGCAAATCGTGGAGCTGTAGTCTGGGCGGAATCGGGGTATGATACTTCCGTACTGGCCGTACAGTATCCTGAGAATTACAGCTTCAAAATCTATGATAACCCGGAGCAACTGGCCCAGATGCAGGCGTACTTCGTGGCGCAGTATGAGTTGATTCAGAAGCTGGTTGCTGAAGGTAAAGTTGATCCGAATCGGATCTATCTGTCTGGTGTTTCCAGTGGCGGTGGTGGTGCCTTCCGTTTCTTGACACAATATCCCGATCTGTTTGCTGGAGCGATTATTGTAGCGGCCAAGGATACGGTAGCGGATTACACCGGATCTGTAGAAGCATTCAAAAAAGAACTGAAAGATATTGTGGATGTCCCAGTATGGATTATGCATGCCAAAAATGATCCAACCACTGATAGCCGGACAAGCTCTTTGGCTTATCAGGCTTTGACTGAGCTTGGAGCCAAGCATGTCAATATGACGCTGTATGACGATGCATACATGGATAGCCAAAGACTGTACGGTGGCATGAAGCATTGGTCGTGGGTACCGGCTTTTGACAACAAAGAAGTACTTGCCGACCTGTTCCAACTAAGCAAAGGTACTTCAGGGGAACAGGATGGAGGTAACATAGAACATGGAACAAAACCAACTGAGCCTGTGACAAGAGCGCAGATCGCCCTCGTGCTTGCCGACAAGTTAAATCTTCCTGAAGTATCCGAATCTGCTTACCCGTACACAGATTCTGCTCCTGAATGGGCTCGTCAGGCCATCGCAACAGTGACCAAGGCAGGATTGATGAAAGGTGTCAGCAATCAGATATTTGCCTCGGGAGAGGAAGTAACACGTGCACAGATGGCAGTGATCGTAGACCATATTTTGACGAGTCGCGGCTGGAATGATGCAGACGAGTCAACTGTAGTATTGTTCAAGGATTTGAATGATAAGCATTGGGCTTATGAAGCCGTTCAAAATAGTGCCAAAGCCGGTATTATGTCCGGTATGTCCAAAGATCAATTTGATTCATCGAAGTCGGTTACAGGTGCTCAGCTGGAGCTGATTCTGCAACGATTGGAACAATTGCCAACAAACTAAGTTCAATAACCAACTTAATAATGATAAATAATGAGAGGAATGATTGATATGACTACACCATTTCCGAAAGACTTCCTATGGGGCGGCGCTGTAGCAGCCAACCAACTTGAAGGAGCTTATAATACAGATGGCAAAGGTCTGTCTGTTCAAGATGTAATGCCACACGGGATTACAACGCCTAGAACGGAAGCACCTACAGAAGATAACCTGAAACTGATCGGTATCGATTTCTACAACCGCTACAAAGAGGATGTTAAACTGTTTGCTGAAATGGGCTTCAAAGTGTTCCGTACATCAATCGCTTGGTCCCGTATCTTCCCTAAAGGTGATGAATTGGAGCCAAATGAGAAGGGTCTGCAATTCTACGATGACCTGTTCGATGAGTGTCACAAATACGGGATTGAACCACTCGTAACGATCTCTCACTATGAGACACCGCTGCATTTGTCCAAAACATATGATGGCTGGGTTAACCGTAAAATGATCGATTTCTACGAGCGTTATGTAACAGTTCTTTTCAACCGTTTCAAAGGCAAAGTTAAATACTGGCTGACATTCAATGAAATCAACTCCATCCTGGAGGAACCATTCATGAGTGGCGGCATCTATACGCCAAAAGCTGAACTGTCCAAACAGGATCTGTACCAAGCGATTCATCATGAATTGGTAGCCAGTGCGTTAGCTGTGAAACTGGGTCATGAAATTATGCCTGAAGCCAAAATCGGCTGTATGGTACTGAGCATGCCTACGTATCCGTTGACTCCAAACCCGGATGATGTGGTTGCAGCGATGCATGCGGAACAGCGCAATGATATCTTTGCTGATATCCATGCACGTGGTTATTATCCGAAATACATTAATCGTTATTTCAAAGCGAATAATATCAATATTAAGTTTGAAGATGGCGATGCTGAAATTCTGAAGCATACCGTAGACTTTATCTCGTTCAGTTATTATGTAAGTATCTGTGAGACTGGTGATCCCGAGAAACGTATCGAAGGCAAAGGAAACCTGTTCGCAGGTGTGCAAAACCCTTATCTGAAAGCGAGTGAGTGGGGCTGGCAGATCGATCCGCAAGGACTGCGCGTAACCTTGAACAAATACTGGGACCGTTATCAAAAACCATTGTTTATTGTCGAAAATGGTCTGGGCGCAGTCGATGAGCTGATTACGGACGAAAATGGCAATAAAACGGTGAACGATGATTACCGTATTCAATACTTGAATGACCATCTGGTACAGGTTGGCGAAGCTCTTGAGGATGGCGTAGAAGTGATGGGTTATACGTCATGGGGCTGTATTGACCTGGTAAGTGCTTCAACAGCAGAGATGAAGAAACGTTATGGTTTCATCTATGTAGACCGCAACAATGACGGTTCAGGAACATTGGATCGTTACAAGAAAAAATCATTCCATTGGTATAAGGAAGTTATTAGTACAAATGGCGCAAGTCTTAAGAACAACAACGAGTAAATACTAGTTCTATAAGCATAGTTGTGCAAGCACCTTCTGATGTCACATTAACGCACATTAACCGCTTTCACAAAAACATTGTCATATGGATAATTATATGGTAAGATGGGCCTAAGGCTAATGAATACTGGATTGTTACTGTTCAATCAGGCAAAACCAGAAGCGGGGCATATTTCGTGACCTGCTTTGGTTTTGCCTTTTACTACTTTGACGGTGCAAGGTGATGTGAAGAAATGAAAATTGAGAAGGTGCTGAACAACAACGTAGTTACCGTAATTGATCCGGGAGGAAACGAACTGGTCGTTATGGGACGTGGAATTGCCTTCAAAAAGCATACTGGTGAATCGATTGACGAGAGTCTCGTCGAAAAAATATTCTCGCTTGAAAGTAAGGAAGTATCACAGAAACTTAAAACACTTCTGTCTGATATCCCGGTTGAATATGTCGAGTGCTCGGATGAGATTATCCGTTATGCCGAGACGGTGTTAGGTGAGAAGCTACATGAAAGCATCTACATTTCACTGACGGATCATATTCATTTTGCCATTGATCGACATCGTCAAGGATTGCAGATCCGTAACGCATTGTTCTGGGAGATCAAGCGCATGTACCGGAAGGAATATGCCATTGGACTCAAGGCGCTACAGATTATTGAGGAAACATTAGGTGTCCTGCTACCCGAAGACGAATGCGCATTCATTGCAATGCATCTGGTTAATGCCCAGATGAACGGTGAGATGAGGGAAACGATCAGTATTACGAACATCGTTAAGGACATACTTAACATCGTAAGACGTAGCTTTGTGATTGAACTTGATGAAGATTCATTGAGTTATTATCGGTTTTTAACTCATCTGAAGTTCTTTGCCCAACGTGTGTTGCAAGGAACGGCGATTGAAGATAAAGAAGTAGATAATCCGCTTCATGACTTGGTGAGCAAGCAGTATCCGGAAGCACATGCATGTGCAGTAAGGATCAGTGACTATACGCGTAAGATCTATAATCGGGTGTTGTCCAAGGAAGAAATACTGTATCTGACCATTCATATTGAACGAATTGTCAGAAATGAACAAACAATTGAATAAAGTTGGGATTGTTACTGCTAAAAAGGCAAAACCTAAACGTTGAATAATGATAAGCTTTTCTGCTTTGTCATTATTCAGTGTTTAGGTTTTTTTTTAACCTTCATTACACATAAAAGGAGCAAAACACAATGGATAAACAACAATTGTCCAAGGATATTTTGAAGCTTGTTGGTGGCGAAGAGAATATCGATCAAGTCACACACTGTATGACAAGACTCAGATTTAACCTGAATGACAACCAAAAAGCGGACAAAGCGACGCTGAAAAATACACCAGGCGTTATGGGCGTTATGGAGAACGGTGGACAGTTCCAGGTTATCATCGGTAACGATGTGCCTATCGTGTATAACGCACTCGTTGGCAACATGTCCAAATCACCAAACGCAGATAATGCAACCTCAAGCGCTTCAACTGGGGAGAAGAAAAAGAGAAATCCAATAAGTGCGCTGTTCGACTTCATCTCAGGTATGTTTACACCAATCCTGCCTGCAATTACGGGTGCAGGTATGATCAAAGGGATCGTGGCTATCCTTGTCGCACTTGGATGGTTGTCCGATACTAGTTCAACCTATATCATTTTGTCGGCAATTGGTGACGGTGCCTTCTACTTCCTGCCAATCATTCTGGCGATCAGTGCTGCACGTAAGCTGGGTAGTAATATGTATATTGCCGCGGCGCTTGCTGCGGGCATTATGCACCCGACCATTACAGCATTGCTGGCCGATGGTCATAACTCATCCTTTATGGGGATTACAGTCATAGCGGCAACGTATTCTTCTACAGTTATTCCAATTGTTCTGGCCGTTTGGATTGCTTCATATGTAGAGAAAGCCGTTGATCGTGTTATACATGCTTCACTTAAGTTACTCATTGTTCCAACAGTTACCTTGTTAATTATGGTTCCACTGACGTTGATGACAGTAGGTCCATTGGGTACGGTTCTTGGTAATGGTTTGTCCGGTGGTATTTCATGGTTGTTCGATAACATGTCCATCTTCGCAAGTATCCTGATTGGTGGTACGATGTCACTGCTGATCATTACAGGTATGCACTATGCGTTGCTGCCAATCGTTGTTGGTTCAATGACAACACTGGGTTACGACTTTATTATTCCACTGATGTTTGCAGCTAACTTGGCACAAGGTGGTGCAGCATTTGGTGTAGGTCTCAGATCGAGAAATAGCAAAACCAAATCCCTGGCCTATTCCACAGGTCTTACGGCTATTATGGGGATCACGGAACCAGCGATGTATGGTATCAACATGAAGTTCAAAAAACCATTTATCGCAGCTCTCAGCGGGGGTGCTATTGCTGGTGCATTCATGGGAATCTTCAATGTTAAATCGTATGTTATTACAGGACTTGCAGGTCTGCCGAGTATTGCGGCATTTGTCAGTCCAGCAATTAGCACATTGATTTATGCTTTGGTTGGTGGTTTGATTGCCATCGTAGCGGCAGCAATCATTACGTATATCTTGGGCTTCCAAGAAGAAAATGTATCGGAGCCAGTAGCTGCACCAGCAGCTGAGCCGGCAACACCAGCAGCAACAACTTCTGCTGCTGTAACTGAAGAAGCAAAAGCACAAGATGAGCAAGTATTCAGCCCGATCACAGGTGAAGTTAAACCGCTGAGCGAAGTGCCAGACCCTGCGTTCTCTGAAGAGATTATGGGTAAAGGATTCGCGATTCAACCATCTGAAGGTCGCGTCGTATCTCCGATCAACGGAACCGTGTTCTCGTTATCGAAGAGTGGACATGCCATTGGTCTGGTAAGTGATACAGGCGCAGAGATGTTGATTCATATCGGGATTGATACCGTGAAGCTGAAAGGTCAATTCTTCTCTCCTAAAGTTCAAGCAGGTGCGAAGGTTGCTGTAGGTGATGTACTGATGGAGTTTGACCGGGAACAGATCGAAAAAGCCGGTTACACAACGATTACACCAGTCATTATTACAAATATGCATCAGTATGAGTCGATTGAGTCTGCTGGTCGCACTACGATCAAAGAAAAAGACTTGTTGTTCACAGCTAAAGCTTAACCATAAAAATGAAACAGCAGCTTCACTGGAATGTAATCCGGTAAAGCTGCTGTTTTTTTTGCTTATAGCCTTTTACACGGGAAGCATACCCTGCACCAGTTGCACAAAGTGTTGTGCAGGCTTGGACAGATAACGGTTCTGCAGCCAGACCAGCGCCGAACCGACCGTGGAATGCTGATCCTGGATGCGATATACGTGGAATGGGTGCTCGTGATATAGCTGTAGTACCGTGTGAGGCACGATGGAACTGGCGAAGCCGAGTCGGACCAGCTCGAGTAACATATTAATGTCTGAGCACTCACCCATGATGGAGGGGGTAACCTGATGCTCCCGAAACTTGTCCAAAATTAGCTCGAACATACCGAGTCCTTCTGTGCTTGGAAGCAGTAGAGGGATACCTGTAAGCTGCTCAAAATAAGTCCCCATCTCCACTCCTGGTCCCATCTCTGTCGGACTATCGAGCGGTGTTGAAGAAATGTAGAAAAGGGGTTCCTGTGGCAGATGCAGCACCTCATAACGTTCAGTCTGGACAGGCATGCGTACACAGGCAAGTTCAACTTTGCCATCTTCCAGCAATCGGCATAATTGCGCAGATTCATTTTGTTGAATTTTATAGGTAACCTGTGGGTGGGTGGTGCGAAACTGTTGCAGTGCTTGCGGGATCAGGCGATCCGATATGGTATTGATGCCGATGGCGAGTTTGCCCCGTATGCCGTGACGGAAACTTTGCATCTCCATTACAGCTTCCTCCATATATTTGGTCAAGGTAACCGCATAATCATAGAAGCTGAGACCCGCCTGCGTTAATTCCATCATACGTCCTTTGCGTTCAAACAAAATTACGCCAAGCTCTTCCTCCATTAACTTTAGCTGCTGACTTAAGGGTGGCTGAGCCATGTGCAGTCTTCGAGCTGCGGCTGTAATCTGTTTCTCCTCAGCAATGGCAATGAAATAGCGACATTGTTTGATATCCAAGTGGTTGTTCTCCTTCGCCTGCAATGTATATGTAATTCATATGGAAAGGCAACAAAACATGTATTTTTAATATACTACGATCTTATGTTACCATACATTAGATTTGCATACCTGACTAACAGGGTTTGGTTTCTATATGAATATTACTGCATGAGAAAGACCTTGAATTGGAGGATAAAACAACGTGGTTAGAACAATACATGATGCTGCTCAAGCGGGCCATACCGATGAGGTCATTCGATTTATCACACAACAGGGTAACCGGTTGAACGAACGGGATACATTGGGGCGGACACCTCTGCTGGCAGCGGTGCACGGTAACAAGATAGACACGGCAAGGATGTTAGTGGACGCCGGAGCCGACATTAATCTTCGGGATGCACGATTGGACAACCTGCTGTTATACGCGAGTGCTGAGGGTATGTATGACATGGTCGAATTGGCGATTACAGCAGGTGCAGATACGAGGTTAACAAATCGTTTTGGCGGCACAGCTCTTATCCCAGCAGCGGATCGGGGCCATGTGGACATTGTGGAGCTTCTGCTGACACGCAGTGATGTGGATGTGAACCATATCAACAACCTGGGGTGGACAGCCTTGCTGGAAGCGGTCATTTTGGGAGATGGTGGGCCGCGTCAGCAGCAGATTGTTGTCTTGCTTTTACAATATGGTGCAGATCCAAAGATTGCGGATCGGGACGGGATTACACCGCTTGCACATGCGAGCCGGCATCGGTATGCCGAGATGGAACGACTATTAACCCAAGTCTGAAAAGGCTATACATTTATGATACAGAACAGTGAAAGGATATTCCAAACGAATGAACAGACATCAAGAGCATTTTTTACAAAAGAATATGAAGGACGTATCTTCACTGATTTTGGCAGGTATACAGTGGTTTTTCTTCCTGTTTACCAATACCGTTGTTGTTCCGCTATCCATTGGACATAATTTTCATCTGTCTCCGGATGCCATCGCTACCTCCATGCAGCACGCATTTATCCTTACCGGAGCAGTGTGTATTCTTCAAGCCGTATTTGGTCATCGATATGCGATTATGGATGGTCCGTCAGGGTTATGGTGGGGATTGACGCTAAGTTTGACGGTATCTGCTTCATCGGCCGGTATGAGTCTGGAGCGTATTGGCGGTGGACTGGCTGCAGGTTTTTTGTTAGCGGGATTAACGATGGTGATTCTGGGTTGGCTGGGAGCAGCGCAAGTGCTGCAAAAGCTGTCCACACCTATGGTGAAGAGTGCCATGTTGTTCTTAATGACGATTCAATTAACCATGAATTTTTTCAAAGGTATGATTGGATATACGGAGTTTGGTCGATTCGATCTGCCTGTTGCCGCATTGTCCGTTGTCATTGCATTTTTGGTGGCATGGATTCAATTAAAGGGCAGGGGGAAGCTGGGGAACTACGCGATCCTGATTGGGATTGTGGCAGGCTGGATCGCTTATAGTCTATTGTTTCCTGGACAACATAGCGGACAGCCGAATCAGGCCCCGGCTGGTCTCGAACTGTTTCCGTGGGGAGCGCCCAGATGGGAACCGGGTATTGTCATTACTGCATTTTTCGTGGGACTGGTGAACATGACGAATTCGATCACCACATTAAGCACAGTTGAGAAACTATACCGGACAGAAACAACAAGTCGTCAGTATAGGCATTCCTATGCGCTAACGGGTCTGTTCACGATGTTGTCAGCCTGTGTAGGTGTGCTGCCCTTTGGTTTATTTGCATCATCGATCGGGTTCCTGGAGAGTACTCGCATTCTGCGTCGTGCTGCCTTGATTATTGGAGCGGGGATGTTATGTGTGATAGGTCTTACACCTTCAGTGACAGCATTTTTTGCACAAATACCACCAAGCGTCGGCAGTGCGGTTTTGTTCGTGGCTTATCTTCAGATGTTTGGCACGGCACTTAGAACGCTTGAAGGTACGACGTTTAATTCTAAAACGATCTATCGTGTAGCGTTGCCGGTCCTCACGGGAGTTGCGGTCATGAATATTCCTGCGGAGGCCTTTCAAACTTTGCCCATGTACCTCATTCCGATCATAAGTAATGGTCTCGTCATAGGGGTATTGGTTTCACTGGTTCTTGAAAAAACCGTGAACTGGTCCAAAATGGAACAACCAGCGACAGTTAGTAAAGCGGCATAAAGAGTTTCATCTTGCGACAGTCCAATTTGATTGGGCTGTTTTTTGGTTTTTGTTACAGGTTTTAAGGCTATTTAACTATTTCACAATGATTTTGCCTTGTCCTGCAAGCATTCGCATCTCTCTAGAGAGGCGGTCCTGGTTCCCATCCTGCATTTCGAGTTGAACCCCATAGTGCCATGAGGTATTTTTTTCTTGACCCCAGCGGAGAGTGCCTTCCATATATAGAGGGTCTTCAAAAAGCAGCATATTCATTCCAATCCGAATATCGTTATTCTCTACAGGAAGGGATAGCGGAAATGACAGCTGACAGCCGGATCGACTGATGTCACAGAGTTCAGCCTGAATGGGCTTGGCTGGTGCGTTAACCCCGTTGATGCTGAGAATATAGATCTCAAAGTGGATCGGTTCCTTCAATGTGTATCGAAAGGGTTCTTTTCTATTGTTAATTGACATGGCTTGGCTTCCTCCATCAGGTTCAAAAAAAGTCAGTTATGCTTATATCGACCATTTGGAGCGAGAAATGAAGAGTTGCGCAAGCAGAGATGGTCCGTGGGTTCCTTTTACACGTGTATCAGGCTTGATATAATGATGGAATATATTTCTGAGGTCAGACTTGGATCAGACAGAAGGGACGGGTGAATATGAGAGGAACATTTCAAATGGTTACAGATACGGCAACATTGTGCCTGTATGATCTGGCAGCGTTAAAACATCGGCTTGAGGATACTTCGGACTGGTGGTCCATTCCAGTGGATGAGCTGGCTGAGGTGAATACAGGTCATTGTCTGTTCTTGAATCTGGGTGCGGATGGAGTGTATGAGGTGGAATGGAGCCTGGAGGATGTGGATGAGGATTCAGATCCAGATCACGCAGCGGAACGGGAAAAGGTGTATCATCTGCAAGTTCCGTCTGGGCACGTCTATCTGGGAGCGGCGGATGATGTCACTGGCGGTGAATTGGAGCCGGATGAGACGTGTGAAGGGGTTCTGTTTCAGTTAAAGCCGGGAAATTATGCGTGTATCGTCTCCAGAGAAGCCAGTCGGATCACCATTGTCATGACACCAAGTATTCAGGGAAATAACACGCTGGATGAATTAATCCGGATATAGTGTACATATACGAACAGGAGGGATTCATATGCAGGAATGGAACGAGATAACGATGATGAATGCAGATGCCCTGCGTAAACGGATGAGAATACTCACTGCTTTGGATATCATTTTTTCGGAGGAAGAATGGCTACGCGTTCATCATTATGAAGATAAAATTCAGCCAGGTCTGGCATGGGGAAACATCAATAACGGCGCAGGTGATCATCTGCATGTCTTGTTTACGAACTCAGGCACGTTGATCAAAGGATTTGATCATGAGTCACCCTTGAGCCCACATGCTCGTGAGGACGGAGAAATCTATCCGGGCATGTACGATGAAGTGCCGGAGGCCTTGATGGCTGTACTGCGAGATCATGAGGAAACGTTGGATATGGAGGATGTGACCTTTTGCCTATGGCAGGAAGGGAACGACTTGCCATGGAAGGTTGGTAACTGGATTCAGATGGCGATGGCCAAGGAAGACAAAGCGGACGCCAGAGGTGGCGCAGAATTTTTACTGGGATATTTGGAAAAAAACTCGGAAGATTACGCTGATTGGGCCAAAGGGTACTATGACTTGCCGGATCTGCCGTTGGAAGCCGTAGCTGAAGTATATGAAGGAAAACCGGTGACCGCCAGACTGATTAAGCAGTTGTGTCCTGAGCGAGATGTGGCAGCCACACTGGGTGAGTTGCAGCAACGCGGGTACCCCGTCGAACAAACTTAACAGAGTAAAGAAGGGAGGTAGGGAAGCCATGTACAAAGTGCAACTGGAGCGTATGCGTGAAAAGTTGATCACTCTCCGAAGTCTGGACCCGGATCTGGAGCTGTTTGGCGCAGAAAACCATGAATATGAGATGGTACCTGTATGGACACAGGAGGATATTACGCAATTTGAACAGAAATGGCGAATTGAGTTGCCGGAGGACTATAAGGTATGGCTTCTTCATATGGGAACGGGTGGTACAGGACCTTATTATGGTCTGGAAAACCCGGATGACGGCGTATACGCTGTGCTGGGTTATAATGATGAGCTGAATGCGATCTCGGACCCTTTCCAATTCACGGAAGCATGGAACTGGAACTATGACTGGTTCGATGATAGCAAGGAAGAAGAGGAATGGGAAGCGCTGGAACATGAATATTTTGATCCAAAATGGTCGGCAGGCATGCTGCGCATCAGTGATTTTGGCTGTGGCATCTCCATGAATCTGATTGTTAAGGGAGCCTCCTACGGAGAGATCTGGGTTGATGACCGGGCTAACCGCAATGGAATCTATCCTGATCAGTATTGGGGCAATACGAATCGATTACATTTTCTGGACTGGTACGAGTTGTGGTTGGATCGTTCGATCCATCAAATGCATGAACAAAAGCAACAATCTGGAGCGAACGAAGTCTGAAGGAGGTTGTACATATGGGCTGGGAATATGGAATCAGAGCAACAGAGCCTGTGATTTTACCTGAAGTTGTGAAGCGTCTGGCAGGTGCATTAACGTTTACCGACATGTATAGTTTGGAACACCAAACCAAAGGCTTTGTATTGGAACGTGAAGATCCTTCCTGGCCTATAGCTCTTGAAGTGTGCATAGAAGAGGCCTCTGGTTTAGAAGAGATTGTGGATGGGGAATTGTATATCTACTGTTTGTTCCATATCTGGGGTGAAGAGGGGCGGAGCTGGATGCAACAGATGGAGCAAGAAGGCAGGCAGGTTGGTGGTGGATTAATCTGGTTTGAACTCTGATCGGTAGAAGATTTGCCTGAAACAGGAGGAGCATATATGGCTAAAAAATCAAAGAAAACAATTCCTGCGCTCATCTATCAGTATCAAGGTCCACAGCGGAATGTGGGTTTTGTTTTATCCCCTTTATACATAGAAGAATCGGTTGAAGTAGAGATGGAAGACATGCTGTTCATATATAATGAAGACTTTGACTACATTCGTCCTGCATTGGATCGCGCATTTCCCTTAACTGACCCGCGAACTGGAGAAGAGATGAAGACATTTGATCCCTGCTGGGAGAATCCGATTACAAAGGAAGTGTGGGTGGGGATTTTATCAGAGTTGGATCAACAGGTGGTTGCAGAGCCGGAATTCCGGATGTTTTTGAATCAGTTCACAGCTTGGGTGAGGAACCATCTGCAATTGGCTGACGGGATCGAAGTTACCGGCAACTTGTAAGTTAGTTGATCTTGGATTGTCATGCGTGTACGTAATTCAGTATACCTGCGGCAGAAGTGCTATGTAATCAAGCTCCCTCATGATGATGGCGGAGCTTTTTTTGATGAATAAAAACCGTTTGCTTCACTCACCCGTCTTATACCACAGAAAGAGAGAGAAGGAGGGATGCGGGGTGGAAACAAAAGCAGAGATAAACCAGAGGATCTATGTGCAGACCGAAGACGAGACGGCATTTGTGCAATCCATTATGGAACATCAAGATACGCTCATTTCTATTGCCTATAGCTACCTGCGTAACCGGCAAGATGCGCTGGAAGCTGTGCAGGAGATGACGTGCCGGGCTTGGATCAAACGTCGTACGCTGAATAATGAGAAGGCGTTCAAGTCGTGGATCATTCGGATTCTCATCTATGTCTGCATCGATGAACAGAGGCGCCGCAAGCGGGCGACACCTCTGGCGAAGGAGGATATGGAGGACAGCATTCCGGCATCTTGGATGATTAGTGTTGACGATAATCGAATCGCTATGGAATCTCTTTTGCAAAAGGTGAAACCGAAATATCGCCATGTACTACTGCTGAAATATTATAACGACATGACACTGACGGATATTGCCTCGATCCTTGGCAAACCAGAAGGGACGATCAAGACCTGGCAGCACAAGGGACTCCAGCAGTTGCGCAAGTTGATGAAGAACAGGAGGGATTGGCATGACCACTAACCCGGAGGAGAAAGCACTTCTTGCAGACGCATATCAGGTGAAAAGAGAGAAACAGCAGTGGAATCCGGCGGACACGACTGCTGCGATTCAACGTGGTATCGCAAAGGCCAGAACAAGACGATCAGGTAGGATCGTTCGTGTCAAATGGATTACGGCAGTGCTGGTCACGGTCCTTGCTGCAGGTTGGTTTCTTACGGGCCCGCTTGGAAACTATGGGCAACAACCGGCAACATATACTGAGCCTGTCACCCATTGGGGTGTACTAGAGCCCTTTCGTGGCCTGCTAACTTCGGATATGGATAGTGCCACGATTACTTCAACGCTAAATCATGATTATGTGCAACTCGTGGATCGGACGGTTACATCGGGCATATATCAGTTTACCGTGAATGCGGTTCTGGCAGATGAGAACAGGATAACGGTATTGTATACCGCCAGAACGGATGCTTCGCAAGAGATTTATTCGATAGTCAATACCAAGATGACGGATGCAAGAACAGGTTATGTCCTTGATAACGGAAATATAGGAGGTATGCATTTTTCGAAGGATAAGCATACCATTTATGGCCGGAATACAATTGAGCGTAATCGAAATAAACCGGTCCCTGAGCAAGTGAATCTTCAGTTCCAGCTTTCTTCCGTTGTTCCAGATGTGGTGGGAAATTCAGAAAAAGGGGAAAAGGAACGGAAATATAAATATTCCAAAAAAATGAATCTTTCTTTTGCACTGGATCCCAAATTCTCTATCCCCAAAACGGAAATCATCAACGTTAATCGGACCTTTACCGTTGGAGGCTATGAGGTCTTATTGTCGGAGGTGGAGATGTCTCCGCTAGTAACGCGGGTCAAATTTGTCCATGCACCTGATCAAGAGATGGACTACAAAACGAAGTTGTCGCTCAACGAGATTGTTCGGCCTATCGAAATCATTTCGATCTCCAGGAATGGGAAGCAGACCAAGTTATCCATGGTAGGCGGGAGCGGAACGGAAGACGGAATGATGTATTCTTTCAGCAGCAATCTGCTGGACAATCCGGAGTCAATGATATTAATACTTCGTGGCAAACCAGATAAGGTCTACGATGATTTACAAGAAGCCAAGAAGGATGAACTGAAAATCAAAATCAAATAAGATGAACTAACTGGAATAACTCTTATTCGAATTGGTAGACGTTAGTGAAGTAAGTGAAGGGATGTCCCGCAAGGTCGTAAGCCTTGTGAGACATCCCTTCTTAAATATGACAAGCTGCTGATCTTATACAGTTAGAATATCTACTCCCAGAGCTGGAAGGGTCAACTTCTGATCCAACCTCTCGCTGGTCAACAAGCTGCGATAAGGAACGTCCAGCGTAATCTCTCGTTGCTCATTCGTCAAATTGATCAGAAACAGGAAGTTTTGCTCCCCCTTCGTTCGAATCGACAGCTCGACACCTTCCGGCAACTGGATTTTGGGCGCCAAATCCTTTTCCTTCAATATGCCTTCAAACAACTGATAGAAATACGATGGCTCCGGCCAAGTGCCGACATAATACACTTCACCTTCACCAAACTTATTGATAGTAACCGCCGGTACACCCTCGTAAAAGTCGTTGTCAAACCAGGCGATCGGCTCTGCACCTCGCAGTTCCAGTAGATCACACCATTGCTTCGCAGCGAAAGTCTTGCCCTCCGCGTTCCGTATCCGATGCTCACTGTTGCCGATGGCATCATATTCACTTACGACAACACCCGCCGCTTCACCCAGTAGCCCCGGCAGAGGCAACATCTCACATACATTCCTCATGTTCTTCACGCCAGTCCGATTGGTAAGGACAACCGTACCACCCTTGGCTGCGAATCGCTCCAGCCGCTGTGCTACTTCTTCACTTAACAGGAAGAGGGAAGGGACAATGACCAGCTTGTATCCATCGAGCTCCTCAGTCCAGTTGATAACGTCTGTACCGACGCCCATTTTCAGAAATGCATTATGCATAGAGGACAAGTTGTCTAAGTAGTGCATTCCCCCTTCCGCCTGCGGCTGAAGGGAAAGCGCTGTGTGCTGATCATGCGAATGCAGAATAGCAACCTGGGTAACAATGGTTGAGTCGGCCAAGAGTTCTCCTAACTGGTTCACCTCGCGAGTAAGCTCCGCGAACTCCCTGAACCTGCGTCCAGGAACATTGCTGTGGTCGATCAGCCCATGCCAGAACTGTTCCGCTCCGACGGTAGCACTCCGCCAGCGGAAATGGACAACCATATCCGCACCGCGAGCGATTGTCTGCCAGGAGCGAGCTCGGATCAGTCCAGGATAGGGCGTGCGCTGAATCGGCATCCAGGCGCCCTGTGCCCCGCTGAGTTGTTCCATTACCCAGAAATTCCGGCGTTTGATGCCGCGAACCAAGTCCAGCGTAAGCGCTCCATTCCTCGGAAACCGATCGCCATAATCGCGATACAGCTCATTCGGATAATAATCAACAGAGACGAAGTCCAATTCGTTGTGCATATCATAATAGTCCAGGCTATTCGGATATTGCCACATGTTATGCGTCACAAATTGGCCTGGACAGTTACGGCGTAAAATCTCAAGCTGCCATCCCAGCAGATAGCCTACGCTGTCAGAACAAAATCGCTTGTACTCCAGAAGATAGGAAGGATTCATCGGTTTGCTGGCACCGAGTGGCGTTGTTACCTCAGCCCAGCTGCTGTACTCACCACTCCAGACGACCGTACCCCACTCCCGGTTCAACTCCTCCAGATTGGAATAACGCTTTTGCAGCCAAGCGACAAACGAACGATTACATGTATCACAATGGCATTCCTGGTAGTGCATCTCGTTATCGATTTGCCAGCCAATAACGGCGGGATGCTTACCGTAGCGCTGTGATATCGCTTCCACAAATTTGGAGCCCAGCATTCTCAAGGAAGGGCTGTTGTTGCAACGATGTCCACGCACACCTGGCCGAATGATGTGGCGTTGTTCATCCATGGGTAGCACATCCGGATAACGGGTTGTCATCCAGTTTGGCGGGGTATTGGTGGGAGTGCATAACACAATTTCCATACCACGCGAAGCGAATACTTCTATGGCCGCATCCAGCCATTCAAACTGATAATTACCCTCAGTCGGTTCCATTCGGCTCCAGGCGAACTCCGCCATTCGCACAACTGCAACCCCTGTCTGTTGCATAAGTATGGCATCTTTCTCCCATAACTCCGGGGTCCATTGCTCTGGATAATAATCAATTCCGATCTTAATTGTCATCCTGTGATCTCCTTTATTTATCAATATATTGCGATTATATGTTATATTAATTCGAGTGAATATCTTAAATAATTAATATGATATAACAATATTAAGATTAGGAGAGTTAGCCGTATGCCTCATCCCAATCGTAATTTTCCGGTGTTATCTTCCCGAGACAAGCTGCTCCCTTTTTATTTACTTGGCATCGGCCTGCATCATGAACAGGAGCATATCCGCCGAGACCAAGGCATTGAGGATTATCAGTGGATACAATGCCGCAGCGGTGTGGGTAAGCTCAAGCTCAGTGAAACGGAACATATTGTCAAGCCAGGTATGGGCATGCTGTTATTCCCTGGACAGAAGCACGAATACTATGCGCTATCCGGCAGTTGGGAAGTCGACTGGATCATTTTCGATGGCAACGGGACAGCAAGCTTGTTTGAAACCGTTGGCATTGTCGACACATGCGTATACACGCTTGCACAACCTGAATACCTTCTATCCCGAATGCGGGAGTTGCTGCAAGCTGCCTTAACACCACAAGAGCAGACATTAAGCAATTACGCCTGCTCCGCCATTCTCTATACCTTATTGACAGAGATTATTCAACGCGTATCTGTTGAGGGCAGCGATACGGTCGGGCAGCAGTATGAGCGATTAAAACCGGTTCTGGACTATATTGAACAGCATTATGCTGAAGAGATCACTTTGCCAACGCTGGCTGGATTGATCTGTGTCACACCAGAATATTTCTGTCATTTGTTTAAGAAAACGACAGGTATTCGTCCCATCAGTTATGTTAATCAGGTAAGAGTCAACAAGAGTAAGGAACTGCTGCTCGATAATGTGCAACGGGGTATGGAGGATATTGCTCGTCAAGTCGGTTTCGAATCGACCAGCTATTATGGAGCCATCTTCAAGAAGCTGGAACGACTTACACCTGGCGCGTTCCGCCGCAGCTATCAGAAGTCGTAACATATTATTATCCGCAAGCGATGTTTTTTGTCAGAGGCTTTAGGAATTGATCCGGGGGTGGATCAGTTCCAAGTTGGATCACATAGTACTCGTTAATAGAGCCGCTAATTAGCGGCTCTGTTTTGTGTGAAAGAATGGCCTGGTTTTACGTTTTTTCACTATATCTGATCTGCTGTTGCATAAAAATGATAATTGTTGTCTTTTTGCAATTTTTGTATTGTCACAGCCAAAGTTACACGATATAATCGAGTTGTCTTAGAGGATAATATTATAAAGGATGGTGAAATTTTGAAGAAATTTTCGATGCTTTTACTCGCTGTAACTCTATTGTTATTAACTGTCTCCACAGCCCCGTCTACATATGGTGCGGCCAGCTATCCGAACACAGGTACGAACGGGTTGACTGGTTTTGCAGGCAGTGCCAAGAATGAAAATGGTGTATCCAAGTCAGCTACGACAGGTGGCAAGAACGGTCAGGTGGTTTACGTTAGTAATCTCAATGACTTGAGAACACATATGGCAGGCTCTACAGCCAAGATTGTCGTCGTTGAACAGAATATTTCTTCCTCTACACTGCAAAAGGTTGAATTTGGAGCGAACAAGACACTTGTAGGTTCCTTTGGCAAACATACATTAACGAATATTCATTTCAGATCCACAAGTAGTTCAAGCAATGTGATTTTTCAGAATCTGACTTTTGAACACGCTTCCAATATTAATGCCAATGATGATATCCAGATGTATATCACTTCAGGCTCCAATTACTGGATTGATCATGTGACGTTTGCTGGTCACAGTTACAGCTCTGGCGGTAGTGATCTGGACAAACTTCTGTATATTGGCGATCGCGCCGACTATATTACGATTAGCAATTCCAAATTTGCGAACCATAAGTATGGCGTCATCCTCGGTCATCCAAATGATGGTAACAGCAGTTACAATGGCGTACCTCATGTGACGATGTCCAACAATTACTTCGAAAATTTATATGTACGTGGTCCTGGGCTTTTAAGATATGGTTACTTCCATCTCAAAAACAATTATGCAAACAACTTTAATCAGGCCATCACAATTGGTGAAAAAGCACGGATTTATTCCGAAAACAACTACTTTGGTGCTGGCGCTGAAAAGGGAGGCATCCTGGATGACAAAGGAAAAGGTGAGTTTACGGATACGGGCAGTACACCAGCGCTTAATAGTCCGATTTCTCCTAAAACGAACTGGAGACCAAGCTCCAATTACAGTTATCAGGTAGAAAGTGCCAGCTACGCGCGTGAGTTCGTCACCAAGTATGCAGGCTCCTCCAATACAACACTTGTATTCGGAAAGTAAGAGCTGCTACACATCGATTCATGACCAAAAAGGCCTGTCTTGTGCGTCACAACGCATAAGACAGGCCTTTTTTTATTTGTAAAATGATATGCTTACATATCATTTTACATTTCATATTCATTTTAAATGTTGAATACCGATATACATAAAGTAGCGCTGGTTTCATACTTATGAAGTTAATATGTACTATGCTAAGGCGCTGCGTATTTGCGATTTGCACATAAGCAGGACCAAAGACTACTAGATGTAGTACAGAAAGGCCCTACAACTTACATTTAACCTACATAAAAGGACGGGGTATGCATGGATCGTATGGACGAAATTATTTGGAAAAGGAACAAATTAATCGGTATCATTTTGTGGATTATTATTGCCATTGGTATGGGGCTGGCCTTTACGATGCCGAAGTTACTTGTGTCCAATGGAGTAGCTCTAGTCTTTGTAGTTTGGATTACATACGCTAATGCGAAAAAGAAACATATTCATCTCATTCCATGGCTGATTACCGTATTACTGACAATATGTGGAGTCTATGTCGGTTGGGGAACGGTCAATTTTGCGTTAAGTTTGGTCATAACCGCAGTTCTACTGTTATTTCCTAACAAGAAATTTTTTGTGGTTGGATTTTCGGTATTACTAGTCAACAGTGTTCTTCAATTATTTGTTATGAATACCGTTGACTCTGTTGAGCTAATAGGTAATATCGTTAATGTGGGACTATTCGCTCTCACGGGGGCCATTCTGATGCTGGTCTCCCAGCTGAATCAAAGGCTCTTCCATGAAAGTGAAGTACGCCAGAATGAGGTGGAGCATTCTAAGCAAAGAGTGGAAACCATGCTGGAGCGTGTGAAGGAATCGGTCGAAGGTCTATCACGTTATACAGATCAATTGAAGGAAAAAGTGAATGCGACCGGCTCTATCACCAATGAGGTGACGCTTGGGTTCAGTGAGGTTGCAAAAGGTGTTGAGTTCCAGGCGACCAGTGTGGCCGAGATCTCGGAATCCTTATCTATGTCGGATCAGCATATCAAGGACGTTGCTTCGTATTCGCAGCAGATGAAAGAGTTGTCCGCAAGTATGGCAACGAGCACGCAAACTGGAAGCACACAGATGGACCAGCTAAACATCCAGATGCAAGATCTATATGAAACGATTAATACAACTGCAAATGACATGCGAAAGTTCAACGAGGAAAGTGAATCCATGACGCTTATGCTGAACAGCATAGCGGATATTGCGAGTCAGACCAACCTGCTCGCGCTTAATGCAGCCATTGAAGCCGCTCGTGCGGGTGAGCATGGACGCGGGTTTGCCGTTGTATCAGAGGAAGTGCGCAAGTTGGCAGAGAACTCGGGTCAGTCCGCAAGTGATATCGGAACCATCCTGTCTCGATTAAAAGGACAAACGCAGGCACTGACAGATCGATTCGAACGTATTCGTCTATCGTTACAACAAGGAAGAGATAGCGTCCATACGGCAGAGGAAGTATTCCGTACGATCAACAGCAACTCTCAGCATGTGTTGAATCAAGCGACAGATATCGAGACTAGTTCGGCGACCATGAAGGAATCTTCCACCAGAGTTGTGAATGAAGTTTCCGAGATTTCGAGTGTAACGGAGCAATCCAGTGCAGCGACAGAAGAGATTCTGGCGAGCATGGAAGAACAACGTAACCTGACACAGAAGATGGTAGAGAGCTTTGGAGAATTGGAGCAACTGATTGTAGACCTGAATGAGTTAGTCTCGGATCATCAGGTTTCTTCCGTTGAGAATAAACTTTAATATTAATAGTTGAGGGCCTGTCGGTACGTATTTAGCGTACTAGACGGGCTTTTTTCATCTTGAATACAGCTTGATGCCGACATTTTTTTCCTATACAGTGATGTGTAGAGTATGAAGAGCGTAGAACTGAAACTGTAAATGGTAGTTAAAAGAAGATGTAACCTCATGGGGGAGTAGAAGGTTGAAGGATAAAGGAATGAAAGATAGATTGGACTGTGATGACAGTACATATGAGGTTAAGAATGATAATAGGGCTGCACGCGTACGTTTTTATGATCAGCAATCGTTCAAAGACATGGACTGGCCCGATACGGAGGATGGCAGATATGCCAGAGTCTATCTGGAACCTATGATGCTGGACGGAACCCAAAGCTTTATGTCCAATGTGGAAACGACATTGTTGCTCGCCCGGATTGATAATCTCGTTATTCCGCTGACGGTGAATGATACAGAGTATGATAATGCTTACGTTTGTTCGCCATATACGCATTATGTGAGTTACGCCAAGCAGGAACTGACCATGTTGCAGAAGCCAGTGTTGGAAAAAGGTCTTTCTGTGCTGCTCAGTCTAATAGGTTGGGGAATGAAGCAATCGAAGATCAACAAAGTTGTGCATGTGAACAACTGGTTGTTGTCCACCAATCTGTATCCAGCCATGTCTGGTGATCAGGCAGCTTGTTTGCTTGCAGTGGTACAAGATCGGTACCCTGAGCATGTCATTGTGTTTCGCTCCTTGTGTCCGGGACTTCATCCCGATCTGACGGCGAGGCTACCAGAAGCGGGGTGTCGATTGATTCCGAGCCGACAAATCTACCTGTACCAAGCGCATGATCCGAATTTTGGCAACTCCAAGTCGCGCTGGTTGCTGAAGCGGGATTTCGAATTATTGGCCAAGCACGATTACGAACTCGTATCCGAAGCAGATATGACAGATGCAGATATTCCGCGAATCGTTGAGCTGTACAAGCTGTTATATCTTGAAAAATACTCCTATCACAATCCGCAATTCACCGAGCAGTTCATTGCTGCTGCGATGGCATCAGGGACACTCAGGCTCTATGGATTGCGGAAGGAAGGGCGCCTGGACGCGGTCATGGGTTATTTCTGCCGCAATGGAGTTATGACAACGCCGCTGTTCGGTTACGATACAGCGGTGCCCCAATCCGTCGGACTATACCGCATGTTATCAGCTTGTCTGATCGGACAGGCTCGCGAGAACGGTCATCTGTTACATGAGAGCGCCGGGGCTGCGCAGTTCAAGCGCAATCGCGGTGCTGTGGCGGATTTTGAATATTCGGCTGTGTATGAGCGCCACCTTCCATGGGGCAGACGCTGGTGCTGGCTGCTGCTTGATCGGTTGTTGAATCGCGTAGGTGTGCCGCTGATGCGCCGCATGAAGCTGTAAACAGACAAAAAACGTGCTTGCGCTGCCCGATGTAGGTGTGAGCTTGCATCTGATTTGACTGCACACTTGCACACACAACTGATCATCGTGATACGCACAATTATGTGCTCTCGCCTAATTAGACATGCTCTGCGAGTTGTACCTCGAAGCCGTCTGGATCTGTAATGTAAATAAACCGCAGATGCGGATTGGGCTGGATGGGGCCGCGCACAATTGGAATATTCAGTTCTGCCAGTCGTTCCATGGCTTCATCCAGCGAGTTCACCTCATAACCGATCGACACGCCGGCCTCAGGTTTAAGAATCGATTCACTGCCCTCAATCAGTTCCAGTTTGGCTTCATTCTCCATGCCCAGCATGGCAATCTGCCGTCCACGGCTTTCGAATCTGCGCTGAATGGTAAGTCCGAGCATGTCGTGATAGAACCCGAGCGAAGCTTCCAAATTACTGACCCTCAGCGTAATCCAGTTTAATTTGATCAACATGGTGAATCTCTCCTTTTTCTTGCATCATATGTATTTTTGTTACGTTCATTATACGATAGGTGTTAACAGGAACCTACTCCTTATCAGTAAACAATAAAATAGCTGCCGAAATATTCGGCAGCTAAATGGTGTAATCTCCTGTAGTTCCAGTAGTTCTAACGAATTATTGAATCAGATCAACGGCCGTTTGTGGTACAAATGCCTCTACGCCGTTATACACAATGACACCCTCCAAAGTTGTCTTTTTGCCGTTCACCAGTGCAATATTTTTGTAGATTTGCAGTTCCAGCTTGGTGTTTCCTTTTGTAACGAGGATCTTCGGATTTTTGGCGTCGGTCAGATCCAGCTTGTACGTCGCGCCTTTGGCTGTAAATGCCTGTTTGGCAGGTACAAACAATTGTTTGCTCACGTTGTCGAGATCCAGATCCAGTACACGTGCCATATATTTGGCGACATCCGTGTTATCAATCACACCGAATGGACGGTCATTGTTCGGAGCATACGTGTACAGCACAACATCTCCACCTGTATGACCACCGGTTGTCCAGCCAATCCCTGCACGTTTGCTGATCATTGGACCGATTGCATAGTTAAGACTGCCCGGCTCGGCCGCTTTAATGGTGGCAATCTCCTCGGAAGTAAGATCGATAATGCCATAATATTGTTTCATCACTGCTTTGATGTTTGTACGCTTGGCATTCAGCTTCGCTTCAACGCCCTCGCCTGTCAGCTTGGCCTTTTTCAAAGGTCCGATAAATGTGGACAACGGCTCTTTGTCATAAGTGCCGGAAGTTGCGTTGTTACCAATGGTGAGTCCACCATTACCATGGTCCGTAACAGCCACAACGGCAGTCTCTCCATCCGCTTTAGCAAAATCCATGGCTACTTTTACGGCATCGTCAAAAGCCAGTACGTCACTGATAATACCAATCGGATCATTGGCGTGAGCTGCCCAGTCCACTTTACTGCCTTCGACCATGAGGAAGAAGCCATCTTTGTCTTTGGACAGTACTTCAATGGCTTTGGATGTCATCTCGGCAAGGCTTGGCTGCTTCGCAGGATCACGGTCCATATTATAAGCCATGCCTGCGGGTGCAAACATACCCCACAGTTTGTTCGAATCGGATGCTTTCATTGCAGCTGGTGTAGTGACGTAATCGTAACCCAGTGCCTTAATGGACGAAATCAGATTCTCGCCGTCTTTACGTCCGGCTGGCTCAAGATATTTGCTACCTCCACCCAACACAAAATCCATGCCATTGTAGACTTGTTGTTTGCTGAGTGCATCGTAGTTTTTACGGTCCGGATAGTGAGAGGAGAAGTCCGCTGGGGTGGCGTGCATAATCTCGGATGTAGCGATAATGCCAGTTGCTTTACCCGCCAGTTTGGAAGCTTCCAGTACAGAAGCGATCGGTTTTCTTTCGTCTCCAGGCGCAATAGCCTTTTGCCCAGGCATGGTAGCCTTGTCCGGCAGTACACCAACAAATCCGGTATGAGATTTATAACCTGTTGCAAAAGCAGTTCCGGCAGGAGCTGAGTCGGCAATCGGCGCATCGGCGGAGTGTGTCCGAACCATGCCACTTGCCATGGAGTCCAGCGTCAGGGACGAGCCCTTATACCAACGAGCCAGAGCGGTAGCATCGTTAGCCATACCGTCAGGAATCAGAATGATCACATTTTTGATCGGTGATGCAGATGTCGTTGAGGTGGTATCTTCCACAGCCCACGCTGCACTGTTTCCTCCGAGTGTAGCCGTAACAATTGTTGTCACCGCGAGCATCATTTTGGCTGCACGGACATTAAACCGGTTTAACATGAATGCATCCTCCTAGAATATATGTATAGTTGGTATCCCAAACCAAGTGTATACAACAATTGCTAAACTAACGTATGAAATGGGTTAACTATATGTAAAATTTACGATTAGTGAAGGATGCTGGAATTCAGGTGAACTGGACAAAATGAGGACCACTCTTGTATGTTAAGGAGAAAATCGGGCCAGGGAATGCCCCTCGTCTAATGATCGGCTTTGAGGTGGTTTGTAATGAAAGAATGGTCAGAAGCCATTCAGTGGTGGAATAAAAATCAGGTGAAGCTCATGGACATTCGTCATCTGGTCTTGAAGCCGGGACAGGCAATTAAGCCGTATGTTTTGCCAGCCCATGCTTTTTTGCTGATGGTCAGAGGAGAAGCCATTGTTCATTTGGGTAAAGAAAAGCTTAGGTCCAACCAGACGCAGGTTCTGCATGTTGGCAAAGGCACAACTATACATATCCAGTGTCTGGATCTCCCCTTGGAATATTATCTTATTTTATATAAACCCCAGCCAAGCTCCACTGGTACCGACCCGTCGAGAGTAGAAAACGTACAACAAGAGTATGAATTTTCCCCGCAGCAGTATTATTTTGCAGCAACATATCCGCTGTCGCTAATTCCCATAATGGAGAGAATGCATGAATGCTGGGCAAGCAGCGAAGAATTGGACAGGTTGCAGGTTACAGGACTGTTGTATCAGTTTGTATACGAACAGTTTCGTCAATGGAAGCAGGCGAGTGATCAGGTAGCTGATCCTCCAGAATTAGCCGAGCAGATTGCAGCATACATTCAGGAGCACTACGCACATCCCGTGTCCATGGAGGATATGGCGGCCCAATTTCATTACAGCAGTCATTATCTGGCACGGGTATTCAAGCGAAAATTCGGTTGCAGTCCGATGGATTACGTCATCCAAACCCGGATGAACCAAGCCAAAGTATTGCTAACAGAGACAGAGGCTCAGATTCGTGATGTGGCTGAGAGCGTTGGATATAAAGATTTGTACTACTTTAGCCGAATCTTCAAACGAATGATGGGAGAAACTCCTGCTCAATATAAAATGCACAGTCATCTGTTTAAAGGTTCAAATCGTACTAATAAGAAGTCTGAATCGTTCATTGCTGGAGAACTCACACAACGCTATATTGATAATAACGATAATCATTATCAATACAACACTTGGAGCGTGAATGACTTGAATGTTCGTTTTAAGCCTACTTTGGCGGTCAGTTTATTATTTAGTTTATCCCTGCTATTAGCAGCTTGCGGGGGAGGAGCTGATCCACAGTCAACAGCAAATGAAGATGCTTCACTGCCTGTAACCAAAATGTATACCGACGCATCGGGGAGAACGGTTGAGATTCCAGCCCAATCTGCCAAACCGGTTGTGATCACATATGGGGGGTATTTGTTGCCACTCGGAATGAAGCCAGCGGGTGCCAACAAGGAAACACTGGATCTGTACCCGGAAGAGATGGCTAATGTACCGGATATCGGATCAGGAACGGGGAACGTAGAAGTGGTCTCGGATCTAGAGCCAGATCTGATCATCGTACCTGATTATACAAGCACGGAAGTGATCGGCACCTATGAGAAAATTGCGCCTACGATTACGGTAGCCTGGGGCGGTGACCCAGATGTCATCAACACCCTGAGAACGATGGGTGAGATTATGGATAAAAAAGAGGAAGCAGAGCGATGGATTGCTACTTTCGAAAGTAAATTGAATGGGATCCGGGATGAACTGAACATCAATATTGAACCGGGAACAACGGCCATGTCCTTCGTTATCTACAATAAGGAGGTATTACTTGGGGGAGAAGGCGGCACATTGGGCAAGTTGATATACCAGGATTTCGGATTTGATATGCCTGAACAGTACAAAGCCTATGCAGATGGTGGAACCGTGCTCTCATTGGAGAAGCTGGCGGATAAACCTGCAGACTACTTCTTCACTCAGATGGACGATGAAGAGATGGAGCAGATGATGGAGCTATTCAATGAGCCGGTGTATCAGAGTATTCCTGCGATCAAAAATCATCGGATCATTAATGTTTCTCGCAACTATTGGAATTATGGACCTTATCTGGTCGACAAGGGGCTGGATAGCCTGATTGAGCAAGTGAGCAAGCTACAGGAATAAAAAAACATTTCATTCTACAAATTTGACGCAAATCACGTTATATCAGAGCAGGTTCATAGGTGGATGCGCCTATGGCCTGTTTTGTTATGTCGGCGGTTCTGTATGATTAAAGCTTACAACCTCTGGGCACAGCGACCGCCATGCTCAATATTTATGGGCTTCTGGCTGGGCAGATACCCGAAGCAATGTAGGTTCCGATTCGATATGATATGGAACTTGCAGAGCTTGTTTTTAATGTTACCCATTCAGAGAGATATATTGACGATTAAAAAAAGATATTGCGAACGCTTACATTATGTGCTAACATCACCATAACAACAGGATTGTAACCGTGTTTAGGGCAATACCTGTGTCAGTTCATTCGTTGGTTGTTTGTTCATCAAACGATTGATTGCGTTTACATTTTCATATGGAATGAACCTCATTCCTCAGGGTTGTTACTGATTGCAGGCAAAACCTGAATTGAGGGCAGTAGACCACGCTAAAGCGATGTCTGTTTGCCTTCGGTTCAGGTTTTTTTTATATAAAAAAATGCCTGATGGCATGACCGCAAGCGCCGTAGCAGATATTTCGAGCAGAAAGGAGCGCAGCAGATTTAATTTTTCATAAATAGAGATATAGACTCATCCAGACATTGGAATACTGATTCTTAGATACGCATTTCAACTGAACATTTCCAATGAAATTATCCCAACACACACTATTCGACAGCGAGGAGATTTATGACATGAAAACCATTAAACGTTCGATTGCTGTAGCAACAATTCTGGGGTTATGTGTATCCGCTCTACCAGCTTATGCAGCAGGCAATACAGGACCTACTTCTTCTGCAGCGATGGACAAGCTGATCCAATCCGAGCTTATTCGCGGCAGCGGTCAAGGTGTTAATGCAGCTTATCTGAACAAAAAGGCAACACGCATTCAGGCCGCAGTACTTTACTTGCGTTTGTCCGGATTGGAGAAAGAAGCACTCGCTTATCAGGGATCGGAAACGTACGACGATGCGGCTCAGGCAGGCAAAGTATTGCAACCGGTCGTTGGTTACTTGAAGCAGCATCCGTATGTATCTGAGATCGTAACAGGAACGGAGAAGTTTGAACCTAATGCACCCCTTACAGCGGAAGGTTATGCCGAAATGCTACTGAAGGTGCTTGGATATGAAGCAGGTACGGATTATGAGCAGGGATCAGCTTCCACCTATGCGGCTGGGAAAGGAATCATGGCGCTTCAAGGGAAGGGAGCGAGTCAACTTACCAACCGCCTAATGGCAGAGGCAACCGCACAGGCTTTGCAGATACAGCTCAAGAATGGCAGTGGAACCTTGGAGCAGAGTTGGTTGAAACATAAAGAAGCTGGGGCGTTCAAACCTCAAACGGTGCAACAGACCAAGTATGGCGCGATTGATGGCAAGACCTATGAGCAATATGGCACGCTCGGTTGGCTCGGTGTTCCTTACGCGGCACCTCCGGTAGGGGAACTGCGCTGGAAAGCCCCGCAAGAACCGGAATCATGGACAGGAACCAGATCGGCTAAGGAATTTGCAGCGAACAGCTTGCAGATCTCTGGTAAAAATACTGTAGGCAGCGAGGATTCGCTGTATCTCAATATCTGGCGTCCCGACACAACCAGTTCGAAACTTCCGGTTATGGTGTTCCTGCACGGCGGTGGGAATATGACCGGATCAGGTAAAGATTTTCAAGGTGAACAGCTTGCACGGAGTACCAACAGCATTATCATCTCAGTGAATTACCGTTTGGGAGCCCTTGGATTCTTCGAGAATGCAGCACTGAAAACAGGCAATGCCCTGGATGACTCAGGTAACTATGGTCTGCTTGACGCATTCCGTGCATTGGAGTGGGTACAGGATAATATCGAAGGATTTGGCGGAGATACAGGCAATGTTACATTAGCCGGACAATCTGCTGGTGCACGTGATGTGCTGGCAACTCTGATCTCGCCACTTAGCAAAGGATTGTATCAAAAAGCAGTTGCTTTCAGCGGAGGATTGACGACAGCATCACCGGAAGAAGGTGAGCAAAAATCCGAGGATGTGCTTGTGAAGCTACTCGTGCAAGAGGGGAAAGCGGCTAATGCAGAAGAAGCAAAAGCATGGATTGGCAAGCAATCTCAGGCACAGCTGGAGAGCTACCTGCGTGGACTGCCTGCGGACAAGTTGGTCACAGCGTTTGGTGCAACGGCAATCCGTATGGACCCATTCCCGCATCTGTTCCGTGATGGCACAGTGATTCCAAAAGAAGGATTTGACGCCATTAATAATGGCAATTACACGAAAGTCCCTGTATTGCTCGGCAGCCTGGAAACGGAGTTCTCCGGTTTTGCCTTCGGTGATCCAAACTTCTCTCCATCCATCACGGATGAGACTTTGTTTACCGATAAAACCAAGGCGGAACAATATGCTGCTGCGTTGAAATACGGTAGCGAAGCTTATGCAGGCTTTAATGCAGAGCGTGTAGCGGAGCAATTGACCAGTGAAGCAGGTCAGCCACCGGTATATGCGTATCGTTTTGCATGGGGCACACAACCTGGGGTCATCTCTGAGCGTTTGCTCACGTTACTGGGCGCACCACATGGTGCGGATATGGACTTCTATACAGGACACGCAGACGGAATTGCTGCCTACTTCCCTGATGGGTACTTTAGCGATACAAACAAACCAGGACGTGATCAGTTGTCCGCCGCGATGGCAGCATATCTGAAGCAGTTCCTGTACACAGGCAATCCAGGTACGGGTGGATCACCTGATCTAGCGGCATGGACACCTTGGACGAAAGATGCTCAAGCCCCAATCATGCGTCTGGATGCTAGCAATACAACGGCAGAGATTGGCATGTCCACACAATATAATCAAGACAAAGACGCCGTTATGGCAAAGATGAAAAAAGAATTGCCTGAAGAAACGTATAAACTGTTGACGGAAAAAGTGTTCGCAGGTCGTTTCTTCTGGGAATAAGGATCACCGGATAGGAAGGTATATATAGATAAATTGAAAGCCAAGGGAGCATGCTCTCTTGGCTTTTTATACTGTTCGTTATGCTTAATTATGGTATTGTTGTAAATATAAATTAATAGAATGTCGGAAAGGGGAAAAGTAAAGTTATGATTAGCTCTATAGGTATTGCAGGTATTATAACGCTATTAATTTTCTTTATTATGATTGGTCTTGTATTATATCTGGTTTTCTATCTTGTGATGAAGAGGTCTGGCGTCAAAGAGGAAGTATCCGCATTAAGGATGGAAGTACGAGTGTTGCAAGAGGAAGTAGAGCGGAACAGGCGGGAATTGGAAAATATGAAGCGTCGATAACCTTTGCAGCATTATATGTGGGTACGTGGAATAGCGCGTACAATAGTATGAGAGGATAGGGGCTTTTCGCCCCCACCTACTCAATACAACGTGACACCGCTCAGTTCAGCCTTTACATACCGAGGGCACTCGAACTATTTCTTGGCAAAAAAACTAAGTGTTCCCGTGCTTTCATCTGCACTCACAAACAGGCTGCGTCCGTTAACACGATGAATTCCCTCTGGTGATTCTCCGGCTGTAGGAATCAGACCCAGGTAGTCCGGATTGACCGGATCAGCAAGATCAAAGAACAAAATGGCATCTGCCCGTTCGGAAGCTACGGCTGCATACGTAGTGCCGTCTACAGTAGCAACGGTCAGGTTCTCGACTTCGCTGCCTTTGTTGGGGCTGCGATCATCGGGATACAAGCCAACCATGGCAGTTGCCTCGTCAATAAGATTCTGGCTATCGTACATCCTCTGGCCTTGCAGATTCCAGACAGCAATATTACGTCCGCCTGCTTTTACACCATCCTCAAATTCATTTTTGCCCAAATCCCCTTCGTTAGCTGTCAGCAGGTATTTACCATCTGCCGAGAAAGCAATCCCATCCGGTTCATAACGAGCGGTCAACGTCTCTTTAAACTGAACGATACCGTCATCCTTCAGATCTGCTTGATGTGAAGTAGTACCAAGCGCGAAGATCGAGCTGATTTTTTTTGTCTCCAGATCTACGATGGCAACGACATTGTTTTCCTGTAAAGTGATAGCTGCTGTTTTACTATCTGGACTAATGGCAACATACTCTGGTTGTGGATCATGCGGATAGATGGCACCTTCTACATTGTCCAGAGATACTGGCAAATTGGTGATTTCACCCTCCAATACGTTCCCGCCAGCAAAAGATACAACCATAATGCTACCCGGACGTTTGGTGTTGGCATAGTCAATTTCATCCGCAGCTGTATTCAGCTCTTCATCCTCTATGGCGATCACCGCATGCAGACCGTCAGGTGACAGTGCAATCGAGTCAGGACCAATGCCCAGTTCATACGTTTTTACGGTTTTGTAGGTTGTTAGATCGACAATGGCAAGCAATCCTTTGTTTGCTTCACTGTCTGTATCCCCTGTACGAATAACAGCAAGACCGTATTTGCCATCTTTGGACACGGTTACGCTTGTGACTTCAGCTTTGGCGGAGAGGTCATGGAAGCTGACTGTCTTTAATACGTTAATGTTTTTCAAGTCAGCAATATCCAGTATGGCAATGCTACCATTGTCCGCTTCGGTTACGAGCAGGCGCTGTCCATCTGGCGTGGAGGCTGATATTTCTGCTTTGCCACCAGGCATCTGAAACGATGCGGTCTGTTCAAAACCGGTTTTATTTTGTTTCAGGATCAGTTGATCCGTAATTAATTTTAGCGTTTGGGAAGATACATACGTTGTACCTTTGGTGATGTAGCTTTTACTGTCCAAAGGGGTTTTCACACCGTTGATGGTGGCTGAAGACGTCCCTACAGGAAGTTGTACTTTGGTATCTGCGATCTGGATATCAACACTGCGACTGCTTCCGTTCCATGTGGCCGTACCCTGCATATTTTGGATGGCTGTGCGCAGTACGACATGATCATTGGTGGTTTTAGTTGCGTCAGCGGCATGAATCATGGATGTGTAGCTGGTTGCTCCTGCGGTAAGAATGGCAGTCATCGACAGAACGGCGAGCCATTGATTTCTCTTTTTCAATGTTCCAGATCCCCTTTATCGTTTCGTGTGTAATGAGTTGTACAATTGTTTTAGTATAGGGAGCTTATGTTAAGGAGAGGTAAGAGAAGTCTGCGATTTGTGTAAAAGGTTAGATAAGAGATATTTTTCCAAATTGGATATGTAAGTTAGTGTATAAAATGATGTTGCCACATGAAGAAAAAAGCAGACGTGAGCCTTCATATATATAGGACTGGTCGAACGGGCGAAAATACGCTAGAATTATAATTGAGAATCATTATCAATTAATTCGGGCTTTTTTACTGACAAGTCTGATCAAGATATAGGCGAGGTGAATACCCATGCGCACGGATGATGCATTAGGCGTAGTATATCAGCATTACCTGACCCAGGAGCCTTACAGTCAGCAAGATGAACACACGTATCTGCTCTCTCCCAAGGCGGGAAGTGGCAATATTAAAAGAGTAACGACATACAGTGGCATTGAGATTTTATATTCCCAGGTTGAATATCATCAGCCTTATCCTACGTATTTTGCGTCCGAAACGCCCATTGTGGAATTGCAATTTGCCTTGTCAGGAGAGCGAAATGTGGATATATCCGGTCAGGATTATTCATTATCGATAGGGCAAGGGGCCCTTATTTTTATGCATGATTTCGAAGCGTGGTTTCATCCTCCGGCAAGGGAACTGTATACGTCCTTTTCGCTGGGGATTCCGGTTTCTCTGTTCAATTATGCTGCGGCACAACTGGGCGGTTTCAAGTCGATTGCGTTTAATCAGGTGTTGGGACGAAAAGTGTTCAAGCCGATTGTATTTCAATTGGATAACCGGATACGAACGATGATTGACAGTCTGATTGTAGAATTAAACAACAGTTATCGATCATCCTTAATGATGGAAGCGACAGCGTTGGAGATCTTAAATCGATTTATGATCCAATTGTTTGATCTGGCGCCAATTCCCGCGGGATTCTCCAGAGAGGACATCCGGAAGTTACATACGGCACGGGAGATTATGGAGGCTTGTATGGTAGATCCTCCATCTTTGCTAGCATTGTCCAGACAGGTGGGTCTTAACGATTTTAAATTAAAAAAAGGATTCAAGGCACTTTTCGGAAGCACGGTGTTCGAATATTTGCGTCAGGTTCGTCTCGACAACGCCATGAAGTTGCTGCGCAATCAGAATAACAACGTCACCGAGGCCGCGATTGCGGTCGGTTACAGCAATGTCAGTGCCTTTTCGCAGCAATTTTATCGCAAATTCGGCGTGAAGCCTTCCGAGATGAAAAAGATTTATTAAATAAGATGAACAGAAACTTTACACGAGAACGAAGAGTGTAGAACCAGTCTGGAGAAGCGGAGCGTTCGCCTTTATCAACGGATTTCTCCCTTTAATAGAAGGGAATCACGGAAATCCGGTGATAACAGCGATCGGAAGATGGTACTGTAATCGTAGTGGTCTGGTGTAAAGTTTTAAGGGTTCATCTTATTTAAAATAAGATTAATAATCCGGCTTGCCGTGAATTGTTCCGTATAGAGGCAGTGGGGATTCATTCAGCCTTGTATACTCCAGGTACAGTGGGTACTGTACTGAAATATAGAGGAGTGTACAAACATGAATAGAATCAGTGGAAGTATTTTTTTTAGCGTATTTGCAGCCATGTTGGGTCTGATGCTAATTGCACCCATTATGCCACCACTTATTCGCGAGTTGGGCATGAAAGAAAGTCATTCCGGTCTTATTATCTCGCTTGGGTCCATTATGATGGCTGTCATGGCTCCGGTATGGGGCAGATGGAGTGATCTGAAGGGTAGAAAACCCATCATATTGATTGGGTTCATAGGAATGTCTGTGAGCTGTGCATTATTTGCACTGGCATTGTACGGGGGATTAAATGCATGGATCGGAGGAGGGCTCCTGTTAACCCTTCTGATTGTGACACGCAGTCTGATTGGCATGTTTATTCCTGCCGTACTTTCTTCTGCTCAGGCCTATATGGGTGATGTGACAGAAGGGGAGGAGCGGGGAAGCGGGATGGCGATTATCAGTGCTGCGAATGGACTTGGCCTAGTATTTGGACCTGCGATTGCAGGAGCATTTACCCTTATCGGTCTGCTCTGGCCGCTTTATTTCGGCATTTTTATAGCGATAGCTGCGTTTATTATTGCCTTGTTGTTAATCCCGTCAGCGAAACCGATCATTCAGGTAAAACCGCCTAAAGTCAACCCGTTCCAACGTGGTTTACGAATGTACCTTGCTGCCGGCTTGGTCACGATGATGGGTATCATGACACTACAGGTTGTCGGGGGATTTTATTTTCAGGATCAACTGGCTCTATCCTCAGCGGCGACGGCTCGAATGGTTTCGTTTGGACTCATGTTCTCTGGAGTAGCGATGTTGATCATGCAGGTCATTCAGATGAAATGGTTGAAATGGCAGCCACGCCCAATGATTTTGCTCGGGTCCCTTTTCCTGATCGCAAGCATGATCCTGTTTTTGGTCTTTAATGTGTTATCCATGTATTATTTCTCGTTTTTCCTGTTTGGCATGGGTTCGGGTCTGATGATGCCGGGGTTCATGGCAGGTGCTTCGCTGGCAGTTAGCAAAGAACAGCAGGGAGGTGCAGCGGGATTGGTAGCAGCGATTCAGGGGATATCCGCCGTCATTACGCCTTTACTTACAACGACACTTTATCAGGTGGACAAACATGTTCCATTTATGCTCGTAGCTGTTCTGGTTGTCTTGCTGGCAATCATGATGATGGGAATGCGGAAGAATGAATCCAATACTGTAACGGACCCCATTCATTCGTTATAGTCAGACAAAGTCAGAAGATCAAATAAGGTCAAAACAAAAGAAAATAGGATCTATTTTAAAATAGTGAACCATGATGAAAGAAAATCGGTTTTTTTCGTCTTTTACAGACTTTGAGCCTTATTTGCACGGGTATTATAATAATCAATGTAAGCAACACCAATAAACCAACCACACAAAAGGAGCTGATTTTCATGTTTGATCTGATTCCGTTTCGTAAACGAAATGAAGACCCGTTCGGACACATGTTGAAATCCTTCAATGACATGGTTGAGAACTCATTCCTCTCCCCTTTTGGAACTGGCTCCCAGCCATTCCGGACCGACATTCGTGAGGAAGAAGACAAATATTCGGTAGAAGCCGAGCTTCCGGGCATTGCCAAAGAGGATATCGACATTCAGGTTCAAGGTAATGAATTGATTATTCGTGCCAAACGCAATGATGTAGTGGAGCAGAAGGATGACTCCAATCGAATCATACGGCAGGAACGCCGTTCCGGCGAGTTTATCCGGCGATTCTATGTTGATCATATTGATGAGGAACACATTAAGGCCAAATTGGAAGAAGGTGTGCTGAAGCTCGAGATTCCAAAACGTCCTGGTGATGATCAATCTCGCAGACGCATTCAAATTGACTAAACCAGATGCAAAATGTGTAGCTGAAGAAGTTGAGCTATCCCTTTATGGTAATAGGCATGGAAGAACATCTGTAAAGATGTTTTGTCATGTTATCCCATGAAGGGATTTTTTACATAACCGGGTTAATGGAATTGAATATGAATTGTGCTGCATAGGAATGTAGCGGAGAAGCCGGATACGGCATCCAAGTTAACACGAATCTGATCGGCTGCATAAGTGAAACTTAGCTGTAAACAAACGTTAGATGCCTCCACAGGGGAGAACATCTCTTGCTGAATATGTTCAAAATGGAAGTGCACCTGCTGTTCCCATTCCTGATCAGTATTATGCGTTAGTACAAGAGAGAGGGATTGTATATTTTGGACTGTTTCCAGCTGCACATCCGTAATTTCGTCATAATGGAAGGGAGGGAAATAGCCCAGAGTTTCGATTACATGTTGCGCTCCGAGAATGGAAGCCAAAGGAGAAAATTCGCGTTCCAACCTCCGAATATCCATTAACTGTGCCTCGTACTGAGGACTTGTATAGAGCAGGAGAGAGTCTGGTTCGCATTCCACGACTGTTCCGATAAAAGCAGCCCAGTTCGCGGTACCTTCCTCACCAACGGTAACAAGCAGTTGATCTTGAGCAAGCAAGTCGATTGCCCTATTGGTATGGAATTTCACTCGAAAACCTTGTCCCTGTATCTGCCAGGGAGTCTGGGGTGCATACCAGAAAGGTTCCCGCTCTACGGATCGGACACTGACGTTTAATGTCCATGCTCTGTTCATTAGACTACCTCCAATTGCCACAAGCTGTGTGGCATCATCTCCACCTGTCTGTATTATTTCTCTGCTGCTGCTTGCATCAGGGCATAAAACTTACGTGTGGTATTCACATTTCTAACCGTCATATAAGCATAGACTTTGGAACCCACAAGCTTGTTCATGCCACTTTTGGACGCATCTTCTCTGCTGACTGAATATAAAATCGCTCCGGGAACATAGATTAGTGTGCCGATTCCCGGTTTGATGGGCAGCTGGTTCAGCACGGAGGGATCATTGATCTCATCCCATAGGAACATCACATCACTTTTGGCTGTGTCATCATTAACCCATTCTTCTGGCAGCGCCTGAATAACGGATTGAATTTCATCCATATTCCGCACCATTACCCTGATCTGTAAGCCAAAATCGGCGGCGATGGCCTGTTCTAACACATGGGATATCTCCACATTCGCATTGGCATGTTCCTGATGATCGGCAAAAATAATATTGCCAGAATTGATATAGGTAACGACATCCAGCATGCCTGCTTGTTCAAATGTTTCTTTCAGCTGCTTCATATTGATTTTATTATTTCCGCCTACATTAATGCCTCGTAACAAAGCCACATAGATCATATGGGCGCCCCTCCTTGATATGAACTGTACTTTAATAACAATTATAGGGAATAACTTAGAATGTCTAATTGAATAATGTGCAACTATCGAATGATATAGGAAGATTAATACATAATTTCTTTGAAGTTATTATATATAAGTATACAAAAAAAGAAACTATAAACCATTTTCAGGAATGTAACCAAATCAAAATTGAGTATGATATTATGAAAGATGGTTCTATTGATTTAATCTTGATATGAAATTTCTTCTATAAATTTCTATTACTTTGAATTAAAAATATTGAGAGGTGTTTAGGTTGTCTTCACTTAGCGATTTAGCAAGAATATATTCTGCTTCATTTATCCGACAAATTATCTCATCTGGATACCAACCATTACTTGATGAACTCTCGAAATCTTTTGAATTTGTCAAAGAAGCTAATATTAATGGAGATTTTCGACTCTTATTCGATGAAGCATATAGTATACTTTTGAAGCACTATAGATGTGAATATATTTACAAATCGGAACTATATGGTAAAATGAAAAAAGAAAGTCGTAAAAAGATGAAAAATGGCATATTGACCGAAGTGAAAAGTGGGAGTTGTGTCGCAGATTTGTTGTGGTTGAATGGGACTTCAATAGCTTATGAAATAAAAACTGAAATTGATAACAATCGGAGATTAGCTAATCAGATAAATTCTTATCAACAGTTATTCAAGCAAACTATGGTTGTCTCATATGAAAAAAACATCGAATTAATACTTTCACAAGTACCTAATCATGTAGGAATTATGTTTTTGAGTAAAAGAGGGGCATTAAAAGTATATAGAGAAGCTGGAGAATATACTAACGAATTAAATCCTGGTTCAATGTTTCTGACACTAAGAAGACATGAGTATGAAGCAGTGATTAAAGAAGCTTATGGTGATGTGCCAAGAGTCTCGGATGCATTCATTTTTGAAGAGTGTTTAAAATTGTTCAAGGAATTGGAACCATTAGATGCACATGATTTGATGGTCAAACAACTCAAGCTTAGAGCTCAAGCCAAAATAGATAATTCTTTTGTTTGGCCTAAATCTATTAGGTTTCTACTTGAGAGGGGTTCTCTTAAAAGATCAGAAGTTTTACAGTTTCGTAGAATAATACATTAAATGTTATCTAATAGGAGGATAAATTATGTACTTTCCTTTTCTACGTGGTAAGCAAAATGAGCTTTTTGCAATAAATGAATTAAACTTTTTGATCAAAGAAAGTCAAAAAGTAACTCCGATAATTGAACCCGTTAATCTCAATTCAACAACTAGGAGGATACTTCCTGAAATAAATAACTCGGGAGTCCCTTTTGTTCTAATTGTTAATCCACAAACTGGAGACTTAAGTAATAAGGGATATGAAATTTATAATCCCTTATTAGAGGTATTCGAAAATAAAAACATAGTAAGTTTAGGCTATTTTATTACAGAGTCAACAAGCATATCGGAACTAGAGCAAGTAATGAATTTTTACAAAGAATTCTCGTTCTCTTTTATCTACATAGCGGGTAATTATAATATTTTAAATTTTATAGAAGGATCCAAGGAGAAAAGAGACATCGATTATCACATTTTCCAAGATGGGAAAGTTAGTAATTCGTTTTCTAATTCTTTTAAACAATTTAATAGGGTTATTATTAAAGATTGTTTTAACCGTTTATCACGCAATGCTGATTATCAGTCTGCTGAGTATTATTCAGATTTAATTTGCGTGTATAGGCCAGATTTTTTTGGCTTTGGAGATTATCAAGTAATAGGTTCAGGAACAGGAGGAGGAGGACCTGCTCATGCAGTTGCCCTACATTTAACCTATAAAAATAGTCCCGAGAGCAATGAAATTTGGATTCGTCACTTTGTATCTGATGATAAAGAAGGCACTTCGAACGTTCAAGGTAAGTATTTTCAAGCTTTAAGTAAGCTTGTTGAGTTTCTAAACGAGTATAATAATACTCCTGAAACTATAGGAGCTAAACAATTTCGTGATAATCTAGCTGACGGAGTTTTCCATCAATTGGGATTCCCTAAAAAGCTTTCTGTTAAGCATCACATCGAATTAATGATACAACTACTAGAACCCGACAATTAATGTTGGGTTCTAGTTTGATAATAGCGTTATTACAGAGTAAATATATAATTAACAAAAGGACAGATACTCGAACAGATGAGCAGTATACTCTTCTCCCAACAGATCTTGCAATAAAGGTTCCACTTGTTCCAGATACTCGGGCTTAGTTTCATAGGTTTCTTCATCTTTTACTTCTCCGGCATAGGTGCGCGCCGCTTCAATCAGGATGGCTAGTGCACTGAAAAAGTCTGACAGCGAATCAGCAACACGGTTTGGTTCTCCACCTGTAAAAGCGGCATATACAGGAGAGTTTGGTGCTTCCACATCTACAATTAACGGATCATCGTTAAAGTTCGCGATGACGACGTGATTTTTTGGCCAAGTGGAGGACTCCTCATAAGGTTCATTCATGCCAATCCAGCGGAACCCCAGTTGCTGACGAAGCAGATGTTCAGGTGCGACAAAGGAAATAAGTGCGGCATCACCGATTTCGACGGCGGCATTTTTCATTTTGAGTGTACCTTCCGCATCCGCATCCATCATTTCATAATGACTGTACAGATACTGAAGTTCTGGAGAAAGAGGTATTCGTGTATCCACTTCCGGCTGGTGATGTTGTTCGCGGGGACGCAGATCATGATTTTTGAAAAGTCCATAAGCTTCATTATATAAATCCTGCTGTTCCACCAAACGGCTTAAGGCCGCATCCAGTTGTTGCATGATGTCTGAGTCCTCCTAATAACATTGATATAATAACAGGCCGATTCGTTTGATTCTTGGCTATAAGCATTATACTATATCAAAGATAAATTCAAAAAAACATTTGAATACGTTTACATTCATGAGTGGACATGATATACTTTCACTCAAATAAGGATTGTTACTGCTTCGGGCAGGCAAAACCTGAACATCACTATGCGTGGACTTTGTTCCATTCATAATGTTGTTCGGGTTTTTTTGCATTCTACGGTCCATATTAAGGATAGAAAAACAGAGGACGTACTTATTTCCAACCCAACACTAACATCACGCTGTACAGAAGAAAGGGGAGCATTATGAACAAGAGAAAATGGTTAAACGGTTTTGCCGCAGGTTGTCTCAGTATCATCCTGGTGATTAGTGGATGCGCATCCAAAGCGCCACAAACCGCGAGTGACACACCAAATCAGGCGACAGAGCAGACAGAGAATGAAACCCAGGAACCTGCAAACAACCAAGCTGCCAAAGGCAGAACGGTGATTACAACCGACGGTGAAGTGGATGATATGAACTCCGTCATTCGTTTCCTCTTATATTCGAATGAAATGGACCTTGCTGGAATTGTACTGACCAGCTCGGTGTATCATTATGCTGGAGACGAGGAAGCGGGGATCAAACCCTTCCGCTGGACAGGCACACAGTGGGTGTACGATATGATCGATGCCTATCGCGAGATCTACCCGAACTTATCCAAACATGCGGATGGGTACCCGGAGCCGGAACAGCTTCGAGCGATGACCAAGATCGGTAATATTTCCGATAAAGGGGAGATGGAGAAGGAAACCGAAGGTTCCGAGTTCCTCGAAACTCTTTTCCTCGATGATGACTCCCGAGACCTGATTGTTCAGACATGGGGGGGCACCAATACCACAGCCAGAGCGCTGAAATCGATTGAGGAACAGTACAAAGATACGGCCGAGTGGGATACGATTCGCAAAAAAGTCAGTGACAAACTGGTCCTGTACATCATCCTCGATCAGGATGACAGCTACAACGAATACATTGCGAAGAATTGGCCGGATATCCGCATTCTCAACGACCAATCGAACTTCTGGCATTTTGCCTATGCATGGAAGATGCATGCCGAAGAAGTGAACAGTAAGCTTCATGGCGACTGGATGGTCAAGAATATTCTGAACGGACATGGCAAGCTGATGGATATGTATGCATCGATGGGTGATGGTAAAATGATCGAAGGCGAACTGGCCGAAGAACAACGGGGAAGTGCTGAGTATCTGAAGAACAATCCACAATATGACAAGTACGATTTTATATCTGAGGGTGACTCTCCTTCCTTCTTTTATCTGATTGATAATGGGCTGCGCAGTATGGAAGACCCTTCCTACGGCGGTTGGGGTGGACGTTTTGGAGTTGTGAACGACAAGCTGTTTAGAAACAATGTGCTTGATTACGATCCGTACACCAAACGCTATGAAGCCGAATACTCTCTGATGAGATGGTTTGACGATGTGCAGGATGATTTTGCAGCACGTGCAGACTGGGCAGTTGCAGACACTTACGAAGGTGCCAACCATAATCCGTCTTTAACGATTAAGGAAGGGGTGGATCTGAGTGTTAGTCCTGGGGAGGAAGTTACTCTTCACGCGGAGGGTAAAGACCCGGATGGAGATCAACTGACCTATACGTGGTGGAGATATTTCGAAGCGGACACGTATGAGGATTCCAAAGTAACACCGAACAAAGTTCAGCCTGAAATGGCGGGTGACCTGCAGCTTGGATTACATCGTGAACTTGCCAAGGATGAGCAGGTGGATACGATAAAATTGCAGGGCAGTGACACTGAAGCGGTGACATTTACCGTTCCTGACGATGCCAAATCGGGTGATACTCTTCATATCGTTGCCGAAGTACAGGATGATGGAGAGCATCAGTTGAAGCATTATCAACGTGTGATCCTAACTGTGAAATAAAGAAATAGAGGGGCTGTCCCAAAAGTCATCAACATGGCTGGTGGGACGCCCCTCTTATTTGTGTAGTCTAATCGTAATTGATCCGTTAACGCTGGATGCCTGACCAGAAGACATTCCAGGTGATCGCCAAAGCTTGTTCATAGGATTGCCGTGTCTCATACACGAGCTGTACATCCAATCCATCCATCACGGTGACAAAAGCTACGGTGGCTTCTTCCGGACTCAGGCGTATATCGGAATGTCTGGTAAATACGGCTGCCAGCTCTTCTTTCAGTGTCCCGAGGTACGTTCGATACTGGGCCAGTACAAAATCATGTACCTCCAGCGGTGTGATAAAGGACAGGATATACATAAAAGCAACGTTTGGGTGAGTTAGAAAGCGATTTTTGTGTTCATGCAAAAAGGCATATAACTGCTGATCCAGAGTTTGGGTAACAGAGTCGCTGAAAAATTGGCGTACAAACTGTTGTTCCTCCTGCACAACTTCCTCATATAACTCCAGCAATAACGCTTTTTTAGATGAATAGTGATAAGCCAGGGATTGCTTGCGAATGCCTGCCTCTTCGGCAATCTGCGCCATCTTGGTCCCCTCGTAACCCAGACGATTAAAATGTTGAATGGCAATTTCCTTGATTCGTTTTTTACTCAATGTCTACCTCCAGTTGGCGAGCTGTATACCTCTGCTGTTTTTGGAAGTATACCAAATATAACAAGATATATACCACAAAAATGCCTATAGAGATAGCATACACCACCGTATAGGAAAATGCAGAAGCCACAACGCCCAGGATCAACGAACCACCGCCAATTCCGAGGTCAAAGAAGTTAAAGAAGGAAGCCATCGCACTTTCGTGCTCATGTTCTTCTACAAGATTCACACACCAGGTCTGAATCGCCGGGAATATGGCACCAAAACCAAAGCCGTATAACGCACCGGCGATCAGGAATTGCACATCACTCTGGGCGATAATCAGAACCAGTAGCCCCGCGATTGCAAACACGGCAGAAGGTAACAACACGGAACCTGGTCCCCATCGATCAAACATTTTCCCCGAAAACAGTCGAACGGCGAAGCTGGCAATGGCAACGATGAAGAAAAACCAGGCTATATTCTCGAACCCTCTTTCGGCGGCAAATAAAGCCACAAAGGACATGATTGAACCCGCTGCAATGCCAACGAGCATAATGAGAAGGGAAGGGAAGAGTACCTTCTTTTCAATCAGTTTCACCGAAGGGACATGAGTTTGCATAGACTCACTACTACCTTCTGTTTTCGGCTTTCTGGATACAAACACTGTCATTAGGAGAGCTAACAGCAAAATGCACATACCTCCCATAAACAGGCTCTGGTAGTCGTACCTAAACAACAGGCTTGTTCCAATCAATGGACCAATGGATATAGCGACCGTCTCCCCTACGCCGAAATACCCCATACCTTCTCCCCGGCGATCTCTTGGTATGTTTTCAGTGGCAATCGTTGCAAAATATGTCGTTGCCAAACCAAATCCGAATCCGTGGATCACTCGAAATACAAGAATCATCCAAATACCTGACGATAGGTAGTATGCGCCTGTCATTAATGCACAGATAGTGATGCCGATAATCAATAGATATTTTTTATCTATTCGAGCTGCCAAAACAGAAGTGAAGGGTCGAATCAAGATGGCAGAAAACATAAATACGCCGGTAACAAGCCCAATTTGGGAGGCTTCGCCACCAAGACTTGAGACAAACAAAGGCAAGGTGGGAAGCAACATTTCAAATGCCATAAACAATAATGCGTTGGCTAACATGATAAATAGGAATGATCTTCCCCAGAGTTGCTGAGGTGTAGAGCTATGTGTTGAAGTACTCATGGTTTTCCTCCGTAATATTGATCTCTGTCGCGCGACATGTTGAACTGATTTTACCTGACGATCGTCAGATTGTAAAGCGCGTATTCAGAGCAGGAGTTCATGATTTTTTAGTGGATGAGAGAAGTTATTAATTATTTTTAATTCATATTCCAACATTTTCCGGTATACTAATCAGATAAAATGATTCAAGTGAATACTACCTCGGAGAGGTGATATGCAATGACGGTTGATATACTTGTAAGAAATAATGTTAAGGTACTTGGCTCGGGTAGCCAAACGATTGTATTTGCTCATGGTTTTGGATGTGATCAGGATATGTGGCGTTACATTATTCCAGGTTTTATGGAGAACTACCGTGTGGTGTTGTTTGATTATGTTGGATCTGGCGAATCTCAAATTAACTATTATGATGCTATCAAATATAGCAACCTTCAAGGATACGCCCAGGATGTGCTGGAAGTTATGGAAGCGCTTGAGCTAAAGGACACCATATTTGTCGGGCATTCCGTCAGTAGTATGATTGGTATGCTGGCATCGATTCAGAACCCTAAATATTTCAAAAAAATTATAATGTTAGGGCCCTCCCCACGTTACGTGAATGATCTGCCGAATTATTATGGAGGTTTCGATCGGAATGATATCGATGAATTGCTTGAGATGATGCAGATGAATTTTATTGGGTGGGCGAGTTATCTGGCACCCATTGTGATGAACAATCCGGAACGGAAAGAGCTGACGGAAGAGTTGGAGAAAAGCTTCTGCTCCAGAGATCCGCATATTGCGAGACAATTTGCCGAAGTGACGTTTTTATCTGACTGTCGTATTGATCTGGAGCAGGCAACTGTGCCAACATTAATTCTTCAGTGCTCGGATGACAGCATTGCCCCAGTAGAAGTAGGGGATTATCTACACGCCCATCTGAAGAATAGCAGGTTGCAACAGATGACGGCCAAGGGACATTATCCGCATCTAAGTCAACCGGAAGAAACCATCCGAATGATTAAGGATTATTTAACGAGCGCATAAAACGCGGAAGAAAGGCAGTTATTCCATGGATATACAATTAGATCTGGCTCCCTGTGGATACTTCTCTATCTCTGATTCGGGCGTCGTACAGTCGATTAATCAAACTATGCTTACGATGCTTGGATATGAACGCGATGAGCTCATAGGGCAACATATTGAATCCACCATGTCGGTAAGCAACAAGGTGTTTTTCCATACGTATTTCTATCCCTACATCCAGTTATATGGACATGTGGACGAGATGTACTTCACGTTCCGTACCCGTGATCAGCAGGCTGTTCCTGTTCTGCTTAACGGTGTTCGTCAGACACGTAACGGGGAAAGCGTGGTAGATTGTGTCGTTGTAGTCATGCGTAAGCGAATCGAACATGAGAAGGATATTTTGCATACCAAAACCAAACTACAGGAGCTGTATCAAGCGACGCAAGAAGCGAACAAGGAGCTTGAACGACTGCATGAGGAATATAAAATTAAAGAGCAGGCGTTAATCAAAGTGAATGATCAGTTGGAGACACTGGCCTCCACCGACTTGTTGACAGGATTGAAGAACCGCAGGTTTTTCCAGGAAAAAATGCTTGAAAGTTTAATGATGTTCCAGGAGAAACAACGTTATTTCTCCCTTCTCGTTGTGGACATTGATCATTTCAAAAGCATTAATGATACGTACGGACATCCGATCGGAGATCTGGTGCTCGGCAATCTGGCAGGGCTGCTGCAAACGGTATCGCGAAGTACGGATGTAGTTGCACGTTACGGTGGAGAGGAATTTGTTGTCATTCTTCCAGATTGTGAAGAGGAGCAGGCGATCGGTATTGCAGAACGATATCGTTCACAGGTTGCTTCAGCCGACTGGGGTGAATATAACATTACTGTGAGTATCGGTGCGGCCACTGTAGTAGAGGAAGATACGGAAAAGTCCTTGTTCCAAAGAGCGGACAACGCCCTGTATGCCTCCAAAACCGGAGGACGAAACCGGGTGACACATGCAGCTCAGATGGTAAAAAGTTAAGAATTGGATTGCATCAAAAGAAAGCAAAAAGGAGCCTGTGCATGATGAGGGAGATGATCCCACATGCACAGGCTCCTTTTATTTGCATGAAAAAGATTGACTAAGTTGAGATGGCAGACTCAGGGTTAATTTATCGCGGAGCAAGGTAACCATACGCCTTAGCCGGAGAGTTCGCCTGAGGACGAAAATCTTCGCTCGGTTCATCCATAAATGCCGGGTTCACATATATGGAGTGTGCATCATTGCCAGATCCCTTGATGTAGGCAGCGATGCCGGAGTAGGCTTTATTTTTCCAAACCCACAGGGCATCTTCCTGCTCACCTGGTGAGTAATAGACATTATGGTCAAACACATTGCCGGTATTGCTAGTATATTCGTTGTATATCAGTACTTCCGAGCTGCCCGATACGAGAATGTTACGCATGAACGTATTGTTCTTTGTCCGTGACTGCATGAATAACTGTCCATTGCCTGCATTCAGGGTATCATTTCCCACAAGTGTATTGTACATAATCTTGCTATCCTCGGTAGCTCCTCGTTCCTCGTCATAACCTCCCATGGCAATCCCCGTCAATCTGTTGGAATAAATCAGGTTATCACGCACGGTAATGTTGCTGGTTGAACGTCCGGCATGCTCTGAGGCAATCTCAATTCCGATATCGCTCTGATATACCCGGTTCTGGTCGATGATATGATCTTTCCCGCCATCTACATAGATGCCGCCCGCCGAGTTGGTATCATTGGGCAGGTCTTTACCGTAGGAGGGGTTGTTATTGGACGTAATATCGTATACTTCGTTTCCTCGTACAATGCCGTTCCGAGCCTGATCGTACGTGTCGTCCTCGGACGTACCCTCGTACCCGATCAGATCAATACCAATATTATCGGAATCATGGATGATATTGTCCTGGATAGCAAAGGTATCAACATTACCGTTGACTGCGAGTGACTCGCTTGAACCAAGTGTAAGATCATACAATTCATTATCCTTGATGATGATATCGCGTAAAGCTTGAGGGTGCTCTGTGCCATATATGGCAATACCGTGGGCATCCCTGCCCCGCAAATCGGGACCTTCAGGAGTTGCGTAACTAGCGATCGCGTGTATGGTGTTGCCTAACAGCTGAATATGCTCACCTGCTCCGTGGACATAAATCCCGGTTGGAACTTGGCCCCCAAGTGTGGTTGTAAAATTACGAATTTCGAGATTTTGAATCGTGATATAACTGGCATTTTCAATTTCAATTAACCCTTCAATGCCCCGGACAGATAAACCTTTACCATCAATGATAACCTGCTCCTGAGGATAACTTGAAAATAGGGTTGGATTAGCGGAAGAATTACCGCTCCGGGTGATTTTGACTTTCTGATGGTAGACACCTTCACGCAAATAGATCGTGCTTCCTGGCGAAGCGTGGTCGGCTGCGTGCTGCAACGTTTTCCAAGGAGATTGAATGGTTCCTTTATTCGAGTCGTTTCCTTGGGGTGATATGTAATGGATGACCTGGGGATCAGACTTTTGAACAGAAACGGGTTCCTTCATGGCAGATGTATGATTCTGACAACCGGATACCAGCAACATCAGAATCGGAATCATAAGTATAACTACGCGAATCAAATCGTTTCCCCCTTGAATTTAGCTTTGAAGATAGATTATAGCAGATTTGAACGGGTTAATAACCCATGATATGCTCTTATAAAATCAGCGAGGAGACTGCTCATGAATACATTAACGATAGCTGAATTAGTAGATCGGGAGAATCACGCATGGGAAGAACTCAAGGAACTCCTGGATAGTGGGCAAAATACATATGTGTATGTTCCAGCAAAACAAGAGGCTGGAGAGGATACCCTCTATCGTCTGCAAATAAGCACCAAATCCTATTTGGGGGCTGTTGCTTATGAGACAGAAGGTATTGTACTGGACCATGGCTGGATCACGTTGCTTGGTGCGGGTGGTGACAGTACATCTGGGAGTCTCACCAGTTGGAATGGTGTGAGTGAGCAACCTTGGGTAGATGTGCTGGAAGGTATGATGGTCGTTGCATATGATGCGGCAGGTGGTTTCTTTGGACTGGATACAGGCAAGTATGGCCGCACGGGACACATATATTATTTTGCACCGGATACACTCGAATGGGAATCGACAGAACTGGCATATTCAGGTTTCATCAACTGGCTGGCGAATGGTGATCTGGAGCAGTTCTATCGGACCTTTCGCTGGAAAGGCTGGCAAGAGGATATGTCTCAGCTCCAGACAGGACAAGTATTTGCGTATTACCCACCACTTTGGACGCAGGAAGGTGAGGGCGAGAGCAGTAGTAAAGCCCCAATTAGCATAATGGAGGCCTGGAAGTTCGCACTGGACGGTAAATAGTTGGCATGCTGCTGTAGGATGAAATCAGGAAAGTAACCGGTAAGTTCAAGTTCATTGAGTGATCTACTTTTAAAAAAAACGGCATTTCTGTTCCAAACTAAAAAAGGCTCGCGCTTGGTGCGGGCCTCTTTGTTCTGAACTTTAAACTCAATTATCAATTGTCCAATGTAACAGGTTTAATGCCTGAGCGTGAAGCTCTGCTATGCCAGACGGTCAACCCGAGTGAAACAACGCAGACGAGCAACAGACAAGCATACACCACATGATAAGCTTGCTCGACCGAGACTCCCGGAATGCTGTGTAGCAGCAGCCCACACACGGCTACAGACACCGAACCACCGAAGAACTGAATCAATTGTAACATGCCCATACCGGAACCGATTTGCGCTTTGGGCAGCACTCGTGACGCTTCATTATTCAGGGAAGCCATGGAGGCTGACAGTGCCGGTGAGAAAAAGAGATAACCACTGGTAATGATCAAGGCGGACTGATCCAGTCCGAGCATGAATAAAGCAAGTACCGCTGCGAGCAGGGTGTGTCCGATGATCATAAATCGCATATTGCCATAACGGTCGATCCAGCGTCCAACGAAACGGGTGCAGAATGCTGCAACGATTGCCCCAGGAGCAATCAGCAAACCAATGGCGAGCGAAGAGCGCCCATATAGATCAGCAAGCACAAGCGGCATCAAAAACAGATTGCCCAGATTCACCACCAGCACGCAGAATCCGATAAGGATTAACCGGTTGTATCCTGGCGTTCGGAATACTTGTGGATTCACAAACGGAAGACTCGCTTTTCGAATATACAGGAGGTGTGCAACAAGTGAAATAACGCCCACGGCAAACCATAACCAGGATTGCTGGGTGATCGCGACGAGAAGTGTAGTGGCATTAATGACGGTTAGTATGGCACCAATAACATCGAACGGCTGATCTGTTTTGACTGTTTCCCGTGGAAGGAAATAGAGCAATACAGGCAGGGCGAGCAAGACAAGCACCGTTATGGCAAAAAGTCCGTTCCAGCCCCAGTATTCGCTAATGAGTCCGCCGACAATGGGGCCAAGTCCAAAAGCCATGGCGCTACCTGATGAGATCAGCGCGATGGCAGCTCCGCGTCGTTCCACCGGGATGTAACGACTTGCAATGACGAGACCCAGCCCGGCCATAACTCCTGCACCCGCAGATTGCAGAATACGTGTCAGTAACAGGATTGCAAAGTTATGCGCGAACAACCCTAGCAATGAAGATAACCCCAGGATCAGAAGCCCGACCGTTAACAGTTTGCGTACCGGGATACGGTCTGACAATCGGCTGTAGATCACCGTCGACAGGGCGTAACCAATCGAATAACTTGAGATGACCCAAGACCCCAGGTCCGAGGTAATCTGTAGATCTTGAATAATGACTGGCAAAGAAACATTGAACATGGTGGTATTCATCACAACGATGAACAAGCAGCATGTCCAGAGTGGCATGACAATTTTATCTTTCACGGTACCATTCCTGTCTTGGGTATGAATATGAATTCGGATTGAGCTCTGATGAAAATGTGATGAAAAGCAATATATCATTTTACACCCAAATTTATCATATGGCAATAGTGTCATAATAATTCATTCGGATGTGATGAGCATAGAAAGATATTAATAATAAACAATAGACGGATTTCCTGAATTTAACTAAAATGATCATTGAAGCATACATAAGCAGATGGATCAGCGGTTAGGTAACTAGATATGTAAGTAATTAGCATGTTGAATTGAAAATGAAGGAGATTATACCCATGACTCATGCATTATTAATGTCCCATAGCGTATTTCCGACGCTTGATATGAATCGAACCGCGCAGTTTTATGAAGAGAAGATGATGCATATTTTATTACCCAAAACCAGGAAGAGCTTCAACAGGAATTGATCAACGCCGATGTGAATATCGTACGTGCCCTCAATCATACAGACTATAATAACAAGGAGTTTGTGATCGAGGATATTGATGGACGATGGATCGCTTTTGGCATTAAACAGGGGTAATTAGATACAGAAAACGGACTTATTAATCGCTAATGATGTTCAAATTGATAGCGGAGTATGTGAGGGAGTAATCTAAATGGTAGAAGGATTTTTATTGTTGTTTGCCCAGATCGGTTTAATTATTGGAATAGCTTTAATAGCATCCGGATTAACAAATGGTTCAAAAGGGAAAGAAAAGTTTAACTGGTCGGCGACCATCCCCTCGGTATCCTGGGGATTATGTATCCTTATCCTGTCCATCTGTTGGTTGGTATATAGATATCAGCTTAATGCTTAAACATTTTGCGAGGATGTTTTAGAAACATCAGTATGTGTGTGGACTGTTCTCTTTGTGTAAAAAAAACTGTAAATAAACAGGCGCTCCGATAACGGGCGCCTGTTTGTGCATGTTATAACTGCAGATCTTACGCCGCAGTAACTTGTTTGCCGCGATTGCGAATCCACTTGATGACATCCATGAGAATGACGGCGACAAGTGCAAGTCCGCCTGCAATCAGGAACTCATTCCAGCCGAATGTATCCGGGATTGCGAATACACCGCGAACACCTGGAATCAGTGTGATTGCATAGAGACAGAGACATACCAGAATGGAGCCAAGCACGAATTTATTGGTCGTGAAACCCACCTGGAAGATCGTCTGTGTGTTGGAACGTGCTGCAAAAGTTTGCAGACTGCGTGCCAGAATCAAGGTTGTGAATGCCATAGCCACACTGATTTCCTCCGAGATGCCAAGTCCAATATATTGGGACACAATAACAGCCGCACCAATCAGGACACCACGCGTAATCACAGCTTGCAGGGTTCCGCCTGCGAAGATACCCTCGTTAATATCACGCGGTTTGCGTCGCATGACATCTGGCTCGGGTTTCTCTGTACCCAAAGCAATGGCAGGCAGGGAGTCGTTCACCAGATTGATGAACAGCAGCTGTAGGGCCGTAAATGGATTAACCCAGCCGACGATCAAGGCAAACAAAATGGCGATAATCGCGCCGAGGTTACCGGCAAACAGGTATGCGATGGCTTTTTTGATGTTATCAAATACCATCCGTCCAACACTGACCGCATTCACGATGGAGACAAAGTTATCATCCGTCAGAATCATGGCAGCCGCATCCTTGGCGACATCTGTTCCGCTACCCATCGCTACGCCGATGTCGGCTTGTTTCAGCGCAGGTGCGTCATTAACTCCATCTCCGGTCATGGCTGCAACTTTGCCTTTACGCTGCCATGCACGCACAATCCGGATTTTGTTCTCAGGTGATACTCTGGCGTAAACCGAGATATGTTCGAGTTGTTGATCCAGCTCCTCATCAGACATTTTGTCCAGTTCGGCTCCGGTAATGGCGAGGTCATCCGGTTCGGCAAGGCCGATATCCACACCGATCGCCTGAGCCGTTGTTTTGTGATCTCCAGTGATCATGATGGTGCGAATGCCCGCTTTTTTGGACTCTTCAATAGAACCGTATACCGCTTCACGCGGTGGGTCAATCATCGCTGTCAAACCAACCAGTGTCAGATCATGCTCGTCATCAATGGTGACCTGGTTTTTATCATCGAATTTTTTGTACGCGTAGGCAAGCACACGGAAGGCACGTTTAGAGAAGGCCTCATTTTTTTCTTCAAACTGTGTGCGAATCTCAGGTGTGAGGGGCTGAACCTCACCGTTGATAAATACATGACTACAGCGGCTGAACAGCACATCCGGTCCACCTTTGGTCAGCAAAGCCGTCTGTCCCTCGAAGGTATGCACCGTACTCATGAGCTTTCGATCCGAGTCAAAAGGAAGCTCAGCTTCACGCGGGAACTGGTCACGGATTTCATTGTAATCCTTGTTCACCCGGTTGCTGAAGGCAATGAGAGCCACTTCGGTTGGGTCACCCAGTTCCTTGCCTTCCTGGTTAATATTCGAATCATTGCAGAGCACTGCAATATGTAACAGACGTCGCTCCTCTTCCGACCACTGATCGGGATCATCCGGGAATTCGTCCTTGGTGCCATGGGGAATGTAATAATCCACGACAGTCATCTTATTCTGAGTTAGCGTTCCTGTTTTATCCGTACAGATGATACTGGCAGAGCCGAGCGCCTCAACGGCAGGCAGTCTGCGAATGATCGCATGTTGTTTGGCCATCTTATTTGTTCCGAGTGACAATACGATAGTCACAATGGAGGATAATGCCTCAGGAATGGCAGCAACCGCAACAGCTACGGCAAACATCAGTGCATTTACGATGGAAGGCCCGATATTCTCCGTACCTTCGGTCAACCATACACGACCGGCTTCAATGCCAAAGATGAGAATCGACAAGCCCAGGATGAAAAAGCCCAGTTTTTTGCTGAATGATTCCAACTTGCGCTGTAATGGGGTGTTTTTGGCTTCGGCATTTTCAATCAGTTCGGCAATTTTGCCGATTTCGGTTTTGAGAGCTGTACCTGTAATGACAAGCATACCCCGTCCATATACGACGAGTGAGCCACTGAAGGCCATATTGCGACGATCTCCGATTGGAGCCTCATCCGGGATGGTATCGGCGTGTTTCTCCGCAGCTTCGGATTCTCCGGTCAACATGCCTTCGTTGATTTTCAGACTTCCTGATTCCAGGATACGCCCGTCTGCCGGGACATAATCACCTGCATCCAGCATAACAATATCACCGGGAACGAGTTCCCTCGCTGGAATGGTTTTTTTCTGCCCGTCACGAATGACCTTGGCTTCAGGTGCAGACATTTGTTTCAGTGCGTCAAGCGAACTCTCGGCTTTTTTGGTCTGCACTACACTGATCACCGCATTGAGCAAAATAACCAGGAATATGATCAATGATTCAATCAGATGTCCAAGTACAACCTGTACCGCGGCTGCAATCAGCAGCACGATGACCATCGGATCTTTGAAATTTTCGAGGAACAATTTCCAGACTGGTGTTGCATCTTTACCTTTTAACTCGTTATATCCTTCCGTTTCAATTCTCTTGGCAGCTTCGGAGGTCGTAAGTCCCTTGGAGGAACTCTGTACAGCCTGAAGGGTTTCCTCCGCACTGTGTCTGTAATGTTGCAATTGACCAGCTCCTTGAATATTAGATTTCTCTGTGTATTACCCTTACGGGCAAAATCTAGAATCGTTTCATTTTCGTATTTTTTTAAGATTATGGATTTATACGTTTTTAGCTGTACACAGTATTTTTCATAATGATCCGAGATATGCCTTTTTTTGAATGTTATTATTTCCAGTTTGGATGATAGTCTGGAGAACCATATATAGATGTTGGATCAGAAACTGTGTGCACCATCACACTAGCTCATATCAGGGTCTGTTACGCTATTACATAACGAACTGCGTTTAATCTAAGTTTGGAGGGGAAACCATATGTTTTGTTATCAATGCGAACAGACGCCGAGTGGCGGGTGTACCGTGGTAGGAGTATGCGGCAAAAACGAAACAATCGCAAGTTTGCAGGATACGATGATTTTTGCGTTAAAAGGCATCGCTGCTTATGCGACACATGCACGCCAGTTGGGATATTCTGATCCTGAGGTGGATCGGATTACACATGAGGCATTATATATGACATTAACGAACTCGAATTTTAATGTACAGGAACATCTGGAGATGGCGATGAAGGTAGGTAATGCAGCAATCCGCATTATGGATGTGTTGGATCGTGCGCACACGGACCGCTTTGGTGTACCGCAACCGATTACGGTTAGCCAGAACCAGATCGAAGGACAGTGCATCGTGGTGACAGGGCATAATCTGTATGCATTGGAGGAGTTGCTGCGTCAAACCGAAGGAAAAGGAATTAACATCTATACGCACTCGGAAATGTTGCCTGCACACGGTTATCCGGCGCTGAAGAAATATGCCCATCTCAAGGGTAATATCGGCAAAGCATGGTACGATCAGAGAAGACTTTTCGAACAATTCCCGGGTGCTATTCTCGCAACGACGAACTGTGTTATGCCGATCAAAGGCACATATGCAGACCGCTTTTTCTCCTACGAAGTGGCGGGTCTGGAGGGTGTGGCCAAGATCATGGATGATGACTTCTCACCGCTGATTGAACGTGCATTGTCTCTGCCTGCGGCTAATGTACAGTCAGAGCAAGTCTTAACGACAGGATATCATCATGAGACTGTGATTGGGCTTGCGCCCGAAATTATTCAAGCGGTGAAAGACGGTCATATTCGTCGGTTCTTCGTTATTGCCGGTTGTGATGCGCCAGGCAAAGGTGGCAACTACTATCGTGAACTCGCGACATCCTTACCGAATGATACTGTAATCCTGACGACATCCTGTGGTAAGTTCCGCTTCAACGATGTGGATTATGGTACGGTTGGAGACACGGGTATACCGCGTTATATCGATCTGGGTCAATGCAACAATTCCGGTTCTACGGTGAAAATTGCAATGGCTTTGGCGGATGCTTTTGGCTGTACCGTGAACGAGTTACCTGTCAGCATTGTGCTGTCCTGGTTTGAGCAAAAAGCAGTTGCGATCCTGCTTGGCCTGTTCAGCCTTGGCATTCAGGACATTCGAATTGGACCAAAACCGCCTGAGTTCATATCGGAAGGTGTCTTGGATGTACTCGTGGATATGTTTGGTCTGAAGTTAATTACAACGGCAGAAGAAGATATGAACGCGATGTTGGCACTGTCATAGGATGAGGATGTATATTTATGTGCATCGCCATCTGATGACTGCGAATGTCGGTTATGAGTATGAAAAGTATGACTCATAAGTACAGATGGATAAGAGCCTACATAAGAGTAGGCTTTTTTGCTTTTTCGACTTTCATAGGTCCATATACCTTGTATAAATGAACATGCAATGTCAGGGAAATTAGTTTTTTTATCCTATTGAAGTTTTTTCATGGAAATGTGTATATAGATAGAGGCATATTAGATCATAACACATCACAAAACACGGGTTTACCGTAATATGAGGAGATCGTACATAATGCATGACACACAGATTGAAGATTGGTTGAAACTCGCAGGAGGCAAGGAGAACATCAAGCTCGTAGAACACGATAAGGGCACGACGACGCTAGCACTGAAGGAAAGTACACAATTGAACATGTCGGTTCTTGCCTCCGCAGATGTTGTAGCAGATATTCGGGTAACAGGTGAGCAGAGCCGTCTGGTAATAAGAGATGAATCTTCACTTATCTACAATGCGTTACTGGGAATGGACGCTTGGGATTCGACAGGGACAGCGTTGCAGGAAGAAGGACACACGAAGAAGAACAGATTCTCGATCTTACATTTTGTATCCGATGTGTTCAGGCCCTTGATGCCTGCAATTCTCGGAGCCGCTGTTATTAAAATTATAGTCGCCATTATTGCGTTAATGGATACGTACAGTTCTGCGGACTCTTCTGCGTTGATGGACAGCCAGACCTTTACGATCTTCAGGATCATTGGAGACGGTGTATTTTATGTACTGCCTATATTGGTAGCAATCAGCACAGCGTATCGGTTGAAGAGCAATATCTATGTTGCAGCATCTTTTGGCGGACTCATGTTTTATCCGGAGATGACCATGCTGATGTCAGGGGAAAAAGAGGTTCATTTCCTGGGTTTGCCACTTGTGTCCCAGCCTGCTTTTTACTCTACGCCCATCTGGGTCATTCTCACGATCTGTGCAGCGGCCTGCCTGGAAAGAGTCGTTGAACGATGGAGTCCAAAATTCTCCAAAGGGATGGTTGCTCCATTCCTGACGTTACTGATTCTTGTTCCGCTAGTATTGATGATACTTGGTCCAGTCGGCACCTGGATTGATGAGTATCTGCCGGAGGCATTGGATTCACTAGTAGCTAATGCTCCAGTGTTGACGGTGATGTTACTGGGAGCAGTCTTCTCGTTAATGTTAATTATGGGATTACACTACTGGCTGATTGCCATCATCATTAATGAAATGGTTATGAATGGTGGTTCTATGGTGATTGCTGCCATGTTAGTGGCGATTGTTGGACAAGCGGGGGCCGCGCTTGCAAACGGAATCCGCTCGAAAGAGCCAACATCCAGAAGACTTGCTTTCTGGGCAATGGGAACAGCCCTCCTTGGAGTGGTAGAGCCTGCATTGTATGCGGTCAACATGAGAAAAAGCTCCTCTTTCTACGCGGCATTGCTGGGTGGAGCTGCGGGTGGACTGTATTTTGGATTGTTATCTGTCGAGGCATTTGCTATGGTGGGGAATCCGAGCTTGGTCAGCCTCCCGCTCTTCATCGAAGAGGGTAGCTTGAATCTGTTACACACTTGCATTGGTGTGGTTATTGCATTTGGTGTCTCAGGTGGACTAACGTATTGGATGGCAGGAAAAGGACAGAAACGGGGACAGGGGTCACCGAAAGCTAGTATTGATTAATATGTAAAACGTAGCATTGAAAAGTAGCATTAAAGTTGTAAGAAAGAGCTTGTACCTTATGGTGCGGGCTTTTTTGTTGTGTTTTTCTGATTAATGTAAGTATGGAATGTACAATCGCTGTCCACCATTTTATTCAAGCCATAGCTTGTTGGTTATGGAGTTGTCATGTATTTTGATATAGTGAAACCTATAAATCTGGATTACTAATCCCTTTGAAAGGATAACCTATGTCTGACAACATGGAATGGATTGCTCAATGGAAGTCAACGAATGCACTAAGCAACACATGGATAACGAAAGGCGAGCTGCATTACTTTCCCAGTCACACCTTGATATTTATCATTGATGGAAAAGCGATCTGGAATATAAATGGACACCGAGTTCACGTCTCCTATGGAGAATTAATTGCGCTTGAAGAGAACTCTGTAATGGAGGTCATTGAAGGTGGCAACCTGGATCTGGCAGGCTGGTATGTTCAGTTCGATACATATTCGGTGCTGCATGATAGACGGGAAGCTGAGAAGTTCGAATGGCGGTTACCGTTAGGAGAGGCGTATCAGAAAGTGCAACTGTCCGGTGGAGGTCTGGCAAGTATCATTCAGCATTGGAGTGAAGTGCATACACAGGATCAGAGTGCAGAAAGGGTTGGCAATCAGCATTTGTTATATAAGTTGTTAAGTAATCTATATCGGAAACAGCCGGATAACGAGTTGAAGCCAGAACACGGTATACTTCGCTCCATTGACTACATGCAGCAGCATTATGATCAGGTCATTACACGTACACAGTTAGCTCAGATTGCCGGAATCAGTCCATGGCATTACTCCCGCAAATTTAGCGAGCGATATGGTAAGCCACCTCTGGATTATCTGGCCCACTACCGGATCTATCGCGCGCAGGAAGAACTGATATTAACCGCTGCAACCTCACAGGATATTGCCAAAAAAACTGGATTTGAAGATGCTCATTATTTTAGCCGACGATTCAAACAGTTGACTGGCGTATCACCTAAGATATATAGGCAGACGATGACGCAGCGCAAGATGGTGTCACTTTATCCAATCTGTGCAGAAATTATGATTCATCTGGGTGTCATCCCCCATGCCGTAGTGGTCACCCCGATCCTGTTGTCCCCACATCACCATGAACAATTTATAGCGCGTGGAGTGCAGATGCTGGAGGTAACACAGTATGAGGTGGAGATAGAGCTTGTTCGACAAGTTCAACCGGAGATGTTGATAGGAAACGTATTGACGGAAGAGGTCAAAAGGGAGCTGCACACAATTGCACCCATTCTAACCGGACTTCATCAAGATGTAGAACCCATGCTCGATCAATTGGCAGCCTGGTTTCATAAAGAAGATGAGGCTTATAAACTGCATCAGCAGATGAAACACGAAGTCAGCGTAGCTAAGCGACAGTTGCAACCCTTCATCCAATCCGCGTCCACTGTCATGCTGCTGAGGGTAGAAGCGTTTGGTTATCGATATCTGGGTGGGCATTCACACGGGGTATCACACTTGTTATATGAACAGCTTGGATTAACACTGCCGCAAGCACTGGATTCAGGTACAGCATGGTTTAACCCTTGTTCGCTTGAACTGCTCACACAAGCCAATCCCGATTACCTCTTTGTGGAGAAGCGGATTATGCAGCACTTCAGTGCTGAAGAGAATATGAGGAAACTATGGGAGAGTCCGCAATGGAACGAGCTGAAGGCTGTGAAAAATAATCGGGTATTTTACGTAGATACTCACCTGTGGGTAGACGGTCACGGAATAACGGGACACACTCTGATTCTTAATCAGATCATTCGCCATTTTACGGAATCTTTTCATGAGAGAGCACAATAATCCAACTGAATACGCACGATATGCTATGGAAGCAACACTTCTTATTTGATACTATTTGATAATAATTATCATTATCAATATACATAAGGGGCGAAGTATATCATGTCACGAAGATTTAAAGGGTTGGGTATCATGCTGTTGGTGATCAGTATGATGTTGGCGGCATGTTCCGGTGGAACCAAGGAAGAGAATGCTACAGCTGGAACAGCAGGGGCTTCAACTGAAGGAGCAGCGAGTACTGCAGAAGAAACAGCGACTGAAAGTGGGACTAAGGTGGTGAAGGATCAGTTTGGAGAAGTAACGATTCCAACCCATCCTCAAAATCTGGTTGTGTTTGATTCGATTTATGCCGAGTATCTGATTGAAATGGGTGTTACACCCCAAATCGTTTTGTTAACTCCAGAAGTTGAAGCAGAATACCGTCCTGATTATTTGAAAGAACATGGGGTCCAGATCATTGAAGTCGAGCAATATCAATATAATTATGAGCAGTTGCTTGCGTTGTCACCGGATATGATCCTTACAGCTGGCGAGGGTATGGAACAGGGCGTATATGATGAATTGTCCAAAATCGCTCCTACGGTGGCACTGGATGCCAACAGTGAAATGAAACGTGCTATGCCGAAGCTGGCTGCCATATTCGATAAGACTGAAGAATCTTCCAAAGTACTGGCTGAATTCGACGAGAAAGCCTCACAAGCGAAAGAGAAAATTGCGACAGCCCTGGGAGACAAGACCGTATTGGTTCTCCGGGTAGAGCACAATCGTTACCGTTTCATGGGTCCCAAAGGAGGAAGCAGCAGTGTTTTCTTCTATGATATCCTGGGTCTGAATAGTCCTGAAGCGATCAAAGACTCTACAGATTGGTTTAGCCAGTTCTCCCTGGAATTCTTGCCTGAGATGAATCCGGATTATATTTTCCTGGAAGACAGAACCCTCGTAGGTTATGACACGAAGAAATCTATGGAAGATCTCAAAGCAAGCCAGGTGTGGTCGAATCTGGAGGCTGTGAAGAATGATCATGTCTTCCCGTTGAAGACAAGCCAATTTGTATCAGGTGTAGGTCCGATTGGCTCTGTAAAATTGATGGACTATGTTGTTGAAAAGTTGGTGCCTTAAATGACAACGGAGACACAATTGGATATCTACGATATTACGATTATAGGTGGTGGGCCTGCTGGAATGTACGCCTCCTTTTATAGTGGCATGAGAGCCATGCGTACCAAAATCATTGAAGCCAAGCAGGAACTGGGTGGATTCATGCGTACGTACCCAGAGAAGCTGATCTGGGATGTAGGTGGAATTGATCCGATTCGCTGTGAGAAGCTGATTGAATCGCTGGAGAGACAAGCGAGAACGTTCGATCCAACGATTGTGTTTGGGCAGGAAATTGCCGAGCTTGAACGACGTGAGGATGGTGTATTTGTACTCATTTCCAAAACAGGCGAACGTCACTACACACGTACCATTCTGTTATGTGCGGGTAGAGGCATGACTCAGGTGCAAAAGCTGGATGTCGAGGGTGCCAATCGGTATGAGCTGACAAATCTGCACTATACGATAACCGACCTGTCCCGATTTGCCGGGAAGCGTGTTCTGATCTCGGGTGGTGGCGATTCCGCAGTCGACTGGGCGAATGAAATGGGCAAAATAGCAAGTGAAGTTACGGTGGCACACAGACGTCATGAATTTACCGGACACGAGTCGCCAGTTGCTCAGATGAAAGCTCAAGCGAGCGTCATGACGCCATTTAGCATCTCACGCTTATACGGTACAGGTGACAAAATCGATCGTGTCGAGCTGGCCCATGTAGAAACTGGTGAGATCACACATGTTGAAGTGGATGAAGTTGTCGTAAGCCATGGGTATGATCGTGATTTTGGTAACCTTGTGCAATGGGGACTGGCGCGGGAAGATTACGGCGTATCCGTTGATCAGCGCATGCGTACCAACATTCCAGGCATATTTGGAGCGGGTGATTTCATCACTTATGGAAGCAAAGTCAGGCTGATCGCAGGTGCTTTTAACGATGCGGTGCTCGCAGTCAACAGTGCCAAGACGTATCTGGAACCTGCTGCTTCCGATATGGCGGGTGTCTCTTCCCATAATGCCCGTTTTTATGAGAAAAACAAAGCGCTCTCCAATACGTAGATAGGTTTGCACGGAGGAGGGCAATCTGAAGAGCCCGACACAATTTCGAGATCTCCTCGAAATTGTTCGGGCTTTTTTCAATAGAATGATGAAGTAAGGAAATGAAATACAAGTTGAAGAAATGATATAATCATAACAAAGAAATATGAAAGATCACTATGGGAGGTAGCAGATGAAAAAGATAAACAAATTTATATCTTCTCCTCTTGAATTTGAGGTCTTGGAGCATGACCAGGTGATTGCCAAAGTGAAGTTGGATTATAGCAATCAAACGGTTGAAGTATGGCAAGATAAAAGTGTATCGCCTGTTTTTCTCCCTTTTCCAAGCAAGTCTAAGGTAACCGTTGGGGATGTACTGGATTACTTTGAATCCAGATGTTTCCCTCGCACCAGACATCATGCCGATAAAATTTTGCAATCATTAGGTCTGAATGATTATGTAGCTTCGGAGATCGTAAAACAAACACATGGTGTGTTATATGATGATTATGTCTGGATTCGATTTTCTAATGAGGAGTTGTCTTGTGCTGATGTCCATCCCCGTTTTGCAGGTGAGCAAGGATTCTCCTAAGACTTTTGTCAGTAGTAGCAAGATTTTGAGATAGTTGCTCAAATTTTAAGATCCCAGATTCGAAAGTATGAACACTTATTTTTGTAACTAGATATTTATAGTCTTTCGGCTTATGATCATTGACGACAGCGAGATATTCAAACCAAATAAAACAGCGCCACCTGAATCGTTCTGGTGGGCGCTGTTTGTGTAATCTTTTTTGAGCTGGATAAAAACTTGAATCCCAGATTGCCGATCTTGGCGAATGGATAGATGATTTTCTAAGGAACTCAGGACATCTTATTTGGCCTTCCGCTCCTCTTCTTAAATTCTAAGGAACATCAGACACGTTATCTACAAAAATTACCTTATAAAACACTGAAAACGGCTTGTTAATCGGATATAGAGTGTCTCAGGTTCCTTAGATTTCTGCACGCGCTTCAAATTGTTGAATAAGACGTCTCAGATTCGTTAGCGCTCGCTCCATGTTTTGATCTAACCGGCGGCGAGCCGAGAGAACGACCCTGAATCCCGCCCAAAGCGAAGCTTTTCATTGTAAGGAAGAAAATCTGCTTTCACGACGTCTTGATCGCTTGCTCGTACTTGAAGGGCACGTTCTCATACATTCAGGATTCAGTGCGCTTGCCTACGCTGAACACGTTCAGGTTCGGTTTCGGGTCTCACTAGATTTGAAAACTCGCGCTAATTCAGCTCAGTCTGTCCACTTGCGAGTCGATCTGCGATCTCTTCGGCTTGTAGAATGGAGGTATAGGGATCAGCAGTGAAATATTTATGAATATCCAGTTTGTAGATATGGTCGTTCTGCACCGCAGGCAGATTGTCCCAGGCGGTAGGCAACAGGGAGTGATCTTTCGTGCCTTCTGTAACCATCATCAGTAGGTAATCACCTACATACTCTCCAAAGACCTCCGCGCTAGCTTCCAGGTTTTCTTTGCCTTGGTCCAGAAGATCTGATTTTACCTTGGGTGCCGGAGTTAGTCCAAGCAATTCATAGGCTGCTCTTCCACCACGATTGGCGCTGTTGCCGATAATGGCTGGGTTCTTCAAAAAGTTAAAATCGGCAACGGTGAAGGTGGCACCATCCGGAATGACACCTTTAATTTTGGCCTGAGCTGCTGCGATCCGTTGTTTAAATGATTCGTTCCAAGTTATAGCTTCTGCTTCGCGGTTCAGAATCTCGCCCATGGCTGTCACTTCTGCTTCCATGGAATCATACTGATCGGGTACGAATACGACAGTCGGAGCGATTTTGGAATAGGTCTGAAATTTCTCCTGGTCCCATGTGATAATCAGATCCGGTTCCAACTCTACCATTTTCTCAAGTGAAACCTCACTATGGTTACCCAAATCGGCGCTATCGACAAGTTTGTCACGCAGGAACATTCCATAATCCAGCAGACTGCTCGGCACACCAACAGGTGTTACACCGACAGCCAGAACATGTCCTATATTCCAATCAACAACTACTCGCTCCGGGTTGAGGGGGACTGTAACGTCTCCCATCATTGTGGAGATTGTTCTTGTCTGTGGTGCGGTGCTTTCTGTTTCTGTCACGACTTGTTCCACCGTCTTTTTTTCGGTACAACCACTAATGAATACGGCCATAATCAGCAAAACAGGCAGGACGATACGATACCAAGCTTTCTTAAACAACATGACAAACCCTCTTTCTAATTGATAATGATTTTCATTTAATATAACTCTAGAGACAATCTAACGATTGCACAATAACCGATTCGGAAGCGGAAGCATAACCATTTCAGAACTCAATCGACAGGTTGAACTGAGAATGATTATCATATATGATGAGGCGAAGCTTTGGATGTAGTAACGAGGAAACACAAAGAAAGGTCCATGACGATGAACATAGAAGAATACGGGGCATTATGGGAGCATATAACAATCCGATTTCTGGATATTCGAATCATTACCGTTAACATCACTGAAGATCCTAATACGTGGACGCTTCCCTCGAATGCTTTTTTATTAATTACGAATGGCAAGGGAAAGATTTGGCTCGGTCAGGCGATGCATCACATTAAAGGGACATATATTCTGCACGCCTCCAAAGGAACGCGCCTGGATTGTCTGGCTAAGAAGCCGATGGAAATACATATGTTGTCTTATTCGTCACCAGAGTCAGAGAAGCCAAATACTGAAAGATCCCAAACATATACTGGGTCGGAGTCTTTGCAAGTAAGTTTTGGTTTTGAACCAGCGTGTCCATTGCCATTAATTGAAATCATGCAGTTGATATACAGACAATGGAATGAACTACAGTCAGCAGGCCGGATTCAAACCAAGGCGCTGTTCTACCAATGGCTCGCCGAGATGCTGAAACAAATGCAGGAGCAGAAGTTTAACGATGCTAAGCTGGATCGGGTAGATCAAGCGGTGCATTATATGAAACGTCACTACGGGGAACCACTCAAGATAGAACAGGTAGCTGAAATGCTGAATTGTAGTCCAAGGTATCTGAACCAATTGTTTCAGCTTCAATTAAATACGAGTCCCAGTCGTGTGCTGTCACAGATTCGGATGGAACAGGCATTAAAACTAATGGTGAGCACAAATGGGACCTTACAGGAAATCGCGGAGAGAGTAGGCTATGAGAACGGCTACACGCTAAGTCGTTATTTCAAGAAACATTATGGTGTATCTCCTGAGTTTTACAGAAAGCGTCGAGAGTGCAGTGCTCCAGATGTAGCCCTGCAAACATCCCCACCACATGCCCTTCTGGAAAGTCATTATTCGGGATGGAGCGAACGAACGGTACCTATAGTTGAAGCTGACAAAAACCAGCCAAAACAGAAGATTATAGATTTGAAAAGAGTCCAAGAGTGGAAATCCTCGGCAGCCGCGTTGCCAAGAGCCAGAACTCGGATACTTGCCACAAGCATGGGCGAGATTACGATACCTAACAAGCCTAGCCGTGTTGTCGTCGACTGGAATTTGGGAGAAGTGCTGGCATTGGGAGTGACGCCTCTCGGAGCGCCGCATTCACTCATTGAAAGTAACCAAATGCTGGAGCCTTATATCTATAATCAAGTACAGGATATCGGCAATCATAATTTTATCTCGCTCGAAAAAGTGCTTGAACTGGAGCCCGATTTGATTATCACCTGGAATCCTGCTGCCTACGCTTCGTATGCCCGGATTGCGCCTACGGTGGTCTATGGAGGGAGTGGTTACGGCTCTGTAGCAGAGGGGATTCGAGAGATGGGACGTATTCTGAATCGCCAGACAGAAGCCGAAACATGGATTAAGGAATACGGGCGGAGAGTACATTCTTTGCAGCAAACGATCCCGGGCAAGGTCTCGACAGAGAAGACATTTACCGTCATTGATCCGAACTGGGGAGAACATATTACCCTTGTGGGAAATACGGGAACTCGTGGAGGTAAGGCAGCCTACGGGTTACTGAACTTGAGGCCAGCAGGCAAGGTTCGCCAGGAACTATTGGAGCCGGGCCTGGAATACCTGGATATTGCGCGGAGTGCGGTAGGTGGGTACCTGGAGGACTACCTGTTGGTGTTGGATAATGGTCCAAGACACGGACTTGATCAAGCTTCAGGCAAACCATGGCAGAAGTCCATCGAGACAGATCACTGCCGGATTATTAGCCTTGACTGGAATAGATATTTTCTATCCGACCCGTTGTCTGCGGTACTTCAAGCCGAGGAAATGGCAGACCGGATTATGGCATATTAATTGTCGCTCACGCAATGAACTGTAAGACTTATCGACCAGATATCATATATGCATATCCCGAAATGAGCGAACCATATATGTGAATATCTGGTGAATTTCTCGATGTTTAAGTCCATGATGGTTTGTTCTCCATTATACTTGATGAAAACGGACGAGGAGATGGACTCCAAATGAAAAAACAAATGTGGATCATTGCAAGTGTTGTAGTTGTGATTGTAATCGGAACCTATCTGTTTGCAAGCAATACGGGCAAGGAAGAGGCGGGTACAGCCAATGCGCCCAACATCCGAAAATTGGTGGAAGATATCAGCACAGGAAAAGAAACACCGGAATCTGCCTCCATTAATGCAAAACAGTTAATCGTCACCGATCAAGATGAAAAAACCATTACATATGATTTGCCTGAAAATGAATTTTTCCTTTCCATTGCACCCTATGTGGACCAGACCCATCCCTGTGCAATTCATAGCTTGACCGGTTGTCAGGGGGAAATGAGCAATAAGGAATTCAGTGTTACCATTCACGATTCTCAAGGCAACACTTTTATGAAAGATGCAGTGATGAAGTCTGGTGCAAACGGATTTATGGATTTTTGGGTGCCTAGAGACAGAACCTATCTGATTCGTATTGTTGGAGATGGAAAGGTTGCAGAAACGCAATTGTCTACATATGAAAATGATAATACATGCATCACTACGATGCAGTTGAGTTAACAGCAATCAATAGAAGGGAAGGATGGCTTTTGAGCTATCCTTTCCTTTTTTATTTGATAAAAGAATGGGAATAAGGTACTTTCCATTGACAAAAATCCATTCCTACGGCATAATCCAATAGTGATAATGATAATTGTTATCATATAAATACATATTAACAGGGGAGAAAAGAGATATGAAAAAAGGGTTGAATGGACTGTTGATTATGCTGGCCTTTGTGCTGGTTTTGGCGGGTTGTGGTAAAACCACGACTACAACTGATACAAGTCAAGGTAGTGGCTCGGGTAGTGCTCCGGCTGAAGAGACAGCAGGTCCTGTTACCGTGAAGCATAAACGTGGAGAGCTTAAGTTGGACAAGCCAGCAGAACGTGTTGTTACGCTTGAATGGACATATACGGAAGATGTCGTTGCCCTGGGTGTTCAACCAGTAGGTAACGCAGATAACGCTAACTATAAAGTGTGGGTAACATCCGAAGCAGCACTGGATGACAGTGTAACGGATATCGGAACACGCAGTGAACCCAATCTGGAAGCTATTGCTGCATTGAAGCCAGATCTCATCATTGCTAATGCAGATAATAACACAGCGGTCTACGATCAGCTGAATGCAATTGCTCCAACGATTGAATATGATCCGTATGATGGTGACGGCTATGATTATGACAAGATGACAGAGATCTTTAATAACATTGCAACAGCTCTCGGTAAAGAAGACAAAGCAAAAGAAGTTTTGAGTAATCTCGATCAGCACTATGTAGAAGCCAAAGAAAAACTGGCTGCTGCGGGGAAAGAAAACTTCAATTTTGCACTGACACAAGCATTCACATATCAAAATGCAGTCAGCTTGCGTATGTTTACCGATAACTCGGTTGTGATTGGTACTTTGGACAAAATCGGACTGGTTAACGAATGGAAGCCGGATAAAGTTGAGAACTATGGCTTCTCTACAGTAGGTATTGAATCCTTAACCGATGTGAAGGACAGTAACTTCATTTATATTACACAACCAGACGATGACGTCTTTGGCACAGCTATGAAAGATAACTCGGTATGGAACGGACTGAATTTTGTGAAGGAAAAACGCACATATCAACTCGATAGCACAACATGGACATTTGGTGGACCGATCTCCTCCAGAGTATTGGTTGATGGGGTAGTCGAGGCGATTACCAAATGAGTTCGGTTCAAGGATCTAAGCCAGCTATGAATTGGCGCACAATTAGCATATATGGGGGCGGTCTAACCGCTCTCATCGTGCTTTTTTTTGTAAGTCTGTGTTATGGAGAAGCTTCCATTCCTTTGCATGTCGTTTGGGACGCTCTTACAGGCAGACAGGATTCATTAGAGCACAATATGGTCTGGGACTTGCGCATGCCGCGTACAGTGATTGGTATTCTTGCGGGTGGCGCACTGGCTGTTGCGGGCGCTTTGCTGCAAACGATTACTCGTAATCCATTGGCTGCTTCAGATACGCTGGGCATTAATGCAGGAGCGTACTTTGTGGTGGTGCTGGGAGCTATCGCTTTTCCAGGTCTATTAAGTCAGTCGCCTTTTCTTTTCGCAGCACTAGGTGGTTTGCTGGCAGCATTTGCGGCTTATTTCATGGGCGGCGGACGAACATCAAGTCCGGTTCGACTTGCGTTGTCCGGTATGATTGTATCGATGGTGCTTGGTTCATTTACAAGTGCATTACATATTTTTTTCTCCATGGAGACACAAGGGTTGTTCCTTTGGGGCTCCGGAACACTTGTCCAGAATGACTGGAGTGGTGTGTTTTATGCTTTGCCTTGGGTGGTTGGTATTACCCTTCTCGCGTTAATCCTGTCCAGACAGTGGGATATGCTGGAGTTGGATGAATCAACGGCTTCTTCCTTGGGACAAAAGGTTACATTGGCTCGTGCAGTAGGGTTAATTCTTGCTGTATTGCTGGCTGCTGTGATTGTAAGTGTAATCGGGCCGATTGGCTTCGTGGGACTGGTCGCACCACATCTGGTTCGATTGAGTGGTGTACGTTCTAACCGATTACTTTTACCCGGTGTGTTCATATGGGGCGCAGCGCTCCTGGTTGGAGCAGATGTCCTCGCCAAGATGGTGCATAACTCCAGCATGGAACTGCCAACGGGTGCTGTTATGGCGATCATTGGTGCACCGTGGCTCATCTGGCTTGTTCTTACACGGATGAAGGCTGCGAACGGATCAGGCATGTCTACTTCAATGAGCACAGGAGGAGCTGCGCGTCGTTTTGCATTTGGCCCGATGGCTGTATTATTCTCAGTCATAACGGTCGTGCTTATCTTGCTCAGTACGATGTTTGGCGGTATGCGAATTCCTCTGGCCGATTGGTTACCAAGTCTGTTCCAATCGGATGGACTGTTCTCCGCGCTGATTCAGCTTCGGATTCCGCGTACACTTGTTGCCGCAGGTGCAGGAGCTGCACTGGCAATCAGTGGTGTACTCATTCAGATGGCGGTACGTAACCCGCTGGCAGATGCTTCAATTGTTGGTGTGTCCTCAGGTGCAGGGCTTGGAGCGATGATGGTCATCATCTTATGGCCGGGTCTTCCGATATACTTGCTGCCAATTGCGGCAATCATCGGTGCAGCCATTGCTGCAGTGGTGGTGTTCTCCCTCGCCTGGAAGAAAGGACTGAACCCTTCGGCGGTTGTGTTGCTGGGGATCGCGATGTCTGCCATTGCTGGAGCAGGTATTCAGATTCTGATTGTCCGTGGTGCGGTATACGGTAGCAGCGGATATATCTGGCTGACAGGAAGCACCTATGCTCGTACCTGGGAACAGGTGAGGGTTATCGGATTATTTTTAGTTATTTTGGTACCGGTGGCTTGGTGGCTGGCACGCAGATTCGAACTGCTGGTATTTGACGACAACAGTGCATCCGGGCTTGGTCTAGGAGTACGTCGTACACGATTATTGGCCATGACAGTGGGTGTATTACTTGCAGCAGGTGCGGTTGCTTGTGTAGGAACCGTTGGTTTTATCGGCCTGATTGCACCACATATGGTTCGGTTACTGACGGGGAATAAGTTAAGACGTTCGATGTTCCTATCCGCATTAGCGGGTGCAGTTATGCTGGTGCTCGCCGATACAATCGGCAGAACCGTCATGGCACCGACAGAGATTCCATCAGGCATACTCATTGCGATCATCGGAACACCGTACTTCCTGTATCTGATGTATCGTTCCAACTGGCGCAAGTCTGTATAAAAAGTTCAAACCTGAAGCCTGCTCCCCGAGCAGGCTTTTTGCTGTCACGGTATGCCCTCCAGCCATGATCTTATGTTCCTGTTTAACCCGGTTGCATAGATATTGGATCATTGGACCTGACGTGTGGTACCCACAGATAACCTCACCCGATGAATGTCTACTCCCGCACCAAATGGCAAAATCCCCTCACGTCTACAAGAAGTAGAGACCACGTTTATCAAACGTGAAACTCTTACTCCCTGTGGATCTTGAGGGGATTTTGGCTTGAGCACATTCGAATTGTGCTCCCGTTAGCTGGATTTCAGAATCCCGCTGTCATCAACTGATTGTACCGCTTGTTGCAATATTTCATTATCCTGAACGAGGGCGAAGCGAACGTAACCTTCGCCTGAAGGACCAAAGGCACTGCCTGGGGTTGCGATGACTCCTGCATGTGTAACCAGATCCATGGCAAATTGCTCCGAGCTGTCGTAGTGCGCCGGAATCCGGCTCCAGACGAACATCGTTGCTTCAGGTTTAGCGATGGGCCAACCGAGATTGCTGAATCCATCACAGAGGATGTCTCTTCGCTGTTCATAGATTGCTCTGACCCGTTCAACCTCGGATTGATCACCGGTAATGGCGGCAATTGCTGCTTTTTGGACCGGTAGGAACATCCCGTAATCCATATTGGATTTCAGCTTTTTCAGCATGGAGACCATGGTTGCATTGCCCACACAGAAGCCGATTCGAGCTCCTGCCAGTCCGTACGTTTTTGACAGGGAATTGAATTCCACACCGACGTCCATGGCGCCAGGGAATGCGAGGAAGCTTCCACATGACATTCCGTCAAATACGAGCTCGCTGTACGCATTATCGTGAAGCACGATAATATCATACTTCTTGGCAAAGGCAATCAGGTCGAGATAGAACTGATCCGGTGCCATCGCAGTTGTTGGATTGTTAGGATAGGAGACCAGCATGAATTTTGCTCGATAAGCGATATCTTCCGGTATATCCTGAAGCTGAATAACATACCCGTTTTCTTCTTTTTGCGGCATATAATACAGTTCTGCACCTGCTAGTAACGGTCCATCCGCAAAGACGGGATAGCAGGGGTCAGGGACCAGCACCAGATCACCTTCATCGACAATGGAGAGGGATATATGTGCCAGCCCTTCCTGTGAACCAAGCAAGGAACAGATCTGTGTTGCCGGGTCTAACTCGACCTGATAGCGTTGCTTGTACCAATCGCTTGTAGCTTGCAGCAACTCACTCTGATCATTCACAGCATATATATAATTAGCCGGATCAGCAGCGGCCTCGCATAGTGCAGTTATAATATGCTGCGCAGGTGGGATATTCGGCGTACCCACACTGAGATCAATAACGGGCTGACCGTTCTCCAGTCTGCGGCGTTTGATCTCCAGCAACCGGGTGAATATTCCTTCGTTGAAATGATCCATTCGTTTGGCAAAGTTCATGATGATGATTCAGCCTCCAATCCTCTTCGTACGCATATTCATTAATAATAAATGGACAGCGACAAAAAGAGAAGAGCAGGGGAAAGCTTGCGGATCATGACTTTACTTTAAACTGACTTAGTTCGTCTTGCAGTTTGCCAGATAGCTGGTTCAACTGTTTCGACAGATCCGCTACCTGTTCGATACTATCCAGCTGATCCTGCGTGCTGGCGCTTACTTCTTCCGTCGATGCCGAGTTCTCCTCTGTGGTGGAGGAGATTATCTCCAGTGCCTGGAATATCTCATCTTTGTGTTTGTGTACATTGGCGGTATTAGTGGTAATCTGCATCATACGTTGCTGCAGATCTTTCAAGTCTTTGTTAATACTGAAGAAAACATGTTTGGTATCTTCTACGGATTTGGCATTCTCCTCCGCAATCTTCATACCGCGCATGGTATGTTCAACCGACAGGGTTGTTTTCTCTTCAATAACATTCACCTTTTTGTTGATTTCCTCTGTTGCCTGAGCCGTCTGTTCTGCAAGTTTGCGGACCTCTTCGGCAACGACGGCAAATCCTCTTCCATGTTCGCCAGCACGTGCAGCCTCAATGGAGGCATTCAGGGCGAGTAGGTTCGTTTGAGAGGCAATCTGTTTGACTGTATCCACAAAACTGGATATTTCATTCCGACTCAGGTCAATCTCCTGGATAATAGAGGACATTGCTTGGGTGGACTGGTGGTTTTCGTCGGACCATTTCGATAATTGTTCCACGACCGCAAGTCCTTGGCTGCTTTGATCAGCAGATGTCTGCACGACCGTTCCCATAGCCTGCGCATCGGTAGCAATTTCATCAATTTGGCTGGATAATGAGCCTGTTTTGCGTAAGATATTTTCCGTTTCGATGGACTGATAATTCGTTGCATTGGCAATCTCGTTGATGGCTGTTGATGTGTCATTCATGGTCACAGCCGTTCGTGAGGAGATGGCCTGCAGATCATTCGACGACTGGTTCAGGATTTGCGCCGAGCTGCCGACCATTTGCAGCATGCCCTGAATTTTCTGCACCATGGAATTCAAGCCTGTGGCGATCTGTCCAATTTCATTATTAGATTTGATATCCAGTTTGACAGTCAGGTCACCTTGTTCAATCTGTTTAATCTTGGCCAGCAGCTGTGGTATGGAGCGTAACAGACGGCGAAGGGTAATATAACAGATAATCACAAGCAGAAGGGTGGCTGCAGCAAAACCGCCAAGCGTAATCCACGTGAATGTTTTTAATTCCGCAAGAACTTCTTCTTCGGATATGGTCAGACCAACGGACCATCCCGTATCTTTGCTGGTAGCGTAGCCGATATATCGACGTTCCCCATTGTCGTTCATAAGTTGTACGCCGTTTTCACCGGCAAGCATTTTCTTGCCGATGTCTCCCATGTCCCCCGTACTGTTCAGGATGTTCTCCTTCAATACCTTCTCTTGATCCGGATGGTACAGAATTTCCCCGCTCTTGGATAGCAACATAGAATAACCTGTGCTTCCAAGGGAATAACTCTCCATAATCGCCGGGATATCCTTGAATGCAATATCCGCTGCGGCAAAGCCGATCGTGTTGTTGTTTTCGTCTTTGATCGGATAGAAGATACCCATGAGTACATCGCCTGCTGCAATATCAATGTACGGATCGGAGAAATAAAGTCCGTCTGCGTCGGTAACCGGCTTGTAGTATGGACGTGACTGGATATCAAAGTCCGGTGCAGATACGACACCATCATTTTGAATCCAAAAGCCTTTTCCATCCAGGCCCGCGACCCAGGCATCGGCAAACGAAGGCTCTGCCTTAACGATAGCGGCGAGTGTCGCCTGTGTTTCCGCAGCGTAGGTTGAACTTTTCGCATCCGCAGCAGATGCTGTTGTTTCTATGTATTGCTGAAATAATGTGTTGGTGGACATTTGCTTGACCAGTGCACCTTTTTCCTTGAATAGTGCATCAAATTCACTAACAATGGCTTGTGTCTTGGTCTGGAGCATGGATTCCTGCTGTTTCACCAGAATGTTTCGTGTGCTTGCAAACATAAATGTTCCCAGCACGGCAAAGACAACTACGATAATGATCAGCAGCACAATGGACAACGTATTTGCCATACTGGATGTCCGTGCTCCCGTTTTCCCCCACTTGTTCAACATGTTCGACATATTCCATCTCCCCAGATGATTAATAAAAAGCTCAAAACGCCTAAGTTATATGTCGGCTTAATCTATAGTTTTATGTAGATTTCTGTCGAATAATCCTGAAAGCAACGGAAAGGAAAGGTATGAGTATGAGCAGGGTGAAAGGGGAGGGATGAAAAAAGAGGAAAGGAATGAAAAAACGGGATCGGTAGTGGTTCATCCAGGCGATCTTGTTTATAATGGAATGAATTGGAACTATGGATGGAAAGGGGTATTATCTGTGAGTGAGTTATGGCATGCTTCAATACAGGGGGTTCCATGGAATGCCGAAAAGATGCACCAGGCGGTGCATCTGTTGCGTCGCAGAGCAACGGTTCATTTTCGCGTTGACGCGGATACATACGAGGACCTTGCCGAGCTCGATGCCAAAGTATTCTTTGCCCGGCCGGATCTGATTCTACACATATTACATATGGACCCTAAAGGGGTATATTCATCCGGATTTTTGGGGCGACTGGCACAGTTGAAACATGTGTCTGCCTTGCAACTTGATCTTTCGCAGGCTCAGGATTTGACGATACTGGGTGCGATGGAGCAACTGCAGTTTCTAAGATTGAATTCACCTGCAAAGGCAACCGTGCTCGATTTTATTAAACACTACAAACGATTGACCTTTCTTGAACTGCGTGGCAAATTCAACGGATTTGCTTCCATTGCGGCATGTCTCCAACTACATACGCTCATTCTGAACTGCACGATCGAAAGTGCTGATGTGTTAGCGGAACTGCCTATGCTTCAGTATCTATCTCTGGATCACTGTGAGTTAAAAGGGGGACTAGATGTATTGACACAGTCGACCATCTCGATGTTGAAGCTCAGCTCTGTTCGCAAACTGACGAGTATTCAGGGACTCGAACAGATGCGCGGGCTGGAATATCTGCATCTGTCCTTGCCCAAGCTGGAGCAGTTATGCGACTTTTCCCATATGACCTCTCTCAGACAGCTCGAACTGGACTATATGAAATCGTTGCGGGATACGACACATCTATGGACAGCCCGTGCTTTGGAGTCTATTGAACTGAAAGAGATTAATACGGCGCTCAAGGCGGATTCGTTTGCTGGACTGACCGGGCTGGAGCATTTGCGCCAAATCGATTTTCGTTTTATTGATGTTAACAAAGGACGAATTGCAGCTATGCGTGATCACCTGGACAAGGCCGGAAAATCCCATTTGTTATATGAAAATATCCCTGAGCAAGAACGCCTGAATTCTATAGGTATTGAGCACTTGTCGCATGTATTAATGTAAACGGGCTTCTGTCCAGCGTGTGTATACAGAGCGCACTCCGGTGAACGGACCGATTGAGGCGTGTAGATGTCATTGCTATCTAGGTGTTCGTATCCATTAATGCGGGCATGTTGATCTCTTTCACGCAGGCCGCTTTGGACAAGCTGATGATACATCGAACGATGGAGACCATATCTTGCAGGGGAATGCGGGTCCCATCATACTCGGCCAGTGCACGTTCCATCCCGTCTTCATACGGAATTTCTGCCGCCAGTTCTCCCGGGTTGATGCATGTCACCGCGATGCGGTCATTTCTCGTATGTTCTCTTAGAGCTTCCGTAATACCCCGTATGGCAAATTTGGAGGCGACAAAAGAAACCTGGCTGCTGCCTGCATTGCTCAAACCGGCTGTTGAACCAATCAGGATGATCTTGCCTGCTTCAGACTGGCGGAGCTGAGGCAGTAAAGCCTGTATACATACAATTGTAGAAGTCACATTCACATGGATCAGCTGACTGATATCTGCGGGTTCATCCTTATCAAACGTGTAGTGCTCTTCAAATCCTTCCTTTTCCCAGATCCCCACGTTATAAATAAGCACATCCAACGTCTCGCCTTGAAGTTGGCTGGCAACTTGCTCTGCGGCCTGAAGCTCGGAAAGATCAGCCTGAATCCATATTCGCTCGACGCCATCCTCCACGGACAGACTTTCCGGCTTGCTGCGGGAGACCACCCAGACCTTATCACCGGATTGTGGCACACCTCTGACAAATGCATCGCCCAATCCCTTGCTTGCACCAAAGACAATTATATTTTTCAAATAAAGCCCTCCTTATCGATTAGAAATTAATAATATTTACATCAATCTATATCTTACTATAAAGGTGATATATGGAACATGAAGTTTACATGAGGTATGCTTCATCCTTATCATGAAAAACCACCCCTGCCCCGCAAGGACGGGAGAGAGATGGTTGGAGAGATCATGATAACATTAATGGTAAAGTTTTAACTCGGCGATGGACCACCACCACTCGGGAGTGTCCGCGGTCAAGGCAATTTTGATGTATCGCGCCGTTTGTCTGGAGAACGTATGTGAGATGACAGGTCCTGTTCCCAGTGCTTCCGTAACCCCTTCCCAACGTTCGCCATCATCAGAAGTGAAAAACTGGAAGCTGCGAGCATAATCGTTGCTGCTGCTGCCTGAGTCCATTGTCAAGCGGCTGAAGCTCTGCTTGCTTCCCAGATCAATCTGGACCCATTGATTGGCATGTTGACCAGATGAAGAGGTCCAGCGTGAATTCAGATCGTCATCGAGCATCGCCGCAACATCTTCAGAGGTGGAGGCAGTCGCTGTCCATGATGTTCGATCCAGTTCAGCAGGTAGCAGATGATCCTGTTCCCCGGATATCCAAGGTGTCTGATCAGCGGTATAGACCTCTAATTCAGCCACGGACCACCAATGAGAATCGGTACCTGTCTGTACGACCTTAATATAACGTGCCTCATGCGGTGTAAAAGCGATAGAAAGTAGCGCATCTGATCCTTCACCCGAAGCCAAGGCTTTTCCCCAATGCTCTCCATCCAGAGAAGTATATATTTCATAACCGCGAGCAAAGTCTTCCCGGCTGTGCGCGCTGTCCAGCACAATCCGATTCACTGGCTGCGAGGCTCCCAGATCAAGCTGAATCCATTCGCCGCCTGTTTGAGTCTGACCGGAGGTCCAGCGTGTTTGGTCCGAGCCGTCGAGTATAGCTGCTGCATCGTCTCCGGAGGAAGCTGTCACGGACCAGCCATCTGGCAGTAGCCTCTTTTGTTTGCCCGTTCCATTATGATGAACAAACAACTCGGAGATCGTCCACCATTGATCGGAATCCCCGATCTGCACCATTTTCACATAACGTGCTTGCTGTTCAGGGAAAGTGATGGACATGCGTCCAGGCGTGCCTTCGCCGCCCGCAATGGATGTGCCCCAGTGTTCACCGTCATCCGAGACATAAATCCGATACTGTCTCGGATAGTCTTCTTTCGCATGGCCCGGGTCCAAGTCTATGGCATCGAAAAAACTCTTCTGGCCGAGGTCAATGGTAATCCATTGTCCTTTGGTTTGCTTCCTACCGTTTGTCCATAGTGTATCTGAACTTCCGTCCAGCATGTTGGCTGTAACATCTGCTCCTTGAGTAGAGGAGGCGGTTACGATCCATGAAGAGCGATCTGGAGGCGGTACGGGCTGTGGGAGCTCTGGTGTTGCTTCAAGCTTGCCAAATCGGGCAAGCTTGAGTTCAGAGATCGACCACCAGCTGTCTGCAGAGGAAGTCAATACAATTTTGACATAACGGGCGGTTTGCATGCCCAAATCAACGGACAGACTTGGAGATGTTCCTGCTCCCTCTGCGATAGGCTCGCTCCAGTTCTCGTTATCTTTGGATACGTAGATTTCGTACCCGTGAGCATAATCACCGCCGTTGTTGCCGGAGTTCATGAATACCGTATCCATAGTCTGTTCGCTACCCAGATCGATATGCAGCCAATCGCCGGGCTTCTGAATCTGTCCGGATGACCAGCGTGTAGTCAGATCACCGTCCACCATGCGCTCTACCGGCTCCGAACTGGAGGATGCCGTAATGGTCCATTGGCTCCGATCGAGATAGACTACACCCTGAGAGGCATCCGGCTGTTTAACGACGGAATGTTCCAGCGGGTTAACCTTTACTTGCGCTTTGGCATACACGGTAGCCGAACCCAAAGCGCCATGGGCATTGTAGAAATGAACTGTTTTGACAGTGTCGGACGGATTCCAGATTTGCGCTGTATAGACGCCGTCTTTTTCATACACGGTTGCTGCCGGATCATCTGCCCATATATCCATCGTGCGTGTTCCCGTAGAACCCATGCTGTGCATGAACCAGTACGCGTTAAAGACTTCATTTTGCTGCATCTCGCTCGTATTCCATTTGGCTAGAGCACCTTGCGGGTCTCCAATGGACTGGAATGGCCAGATAATATGCTGCCATGTGCGCTCCTGCTGACCACCCAGGTCCTTAATGAGACCATTGTAGAGAGCCTTAGTATTCTGCGGATCACGTCCATAATAGGTCATCCATTCTGCTGGCGGCAGCCAGTGAATACCGTAAATATGCTCCGCCTCATTAGAGAAGTACGTTCCATACAGGTAGGCGCTGCCGTACACATGACCTACCGTAGCATGTTGGTATTCCTCCAGCCAGTTATCCCCGTCATAGTTAAACCAGTATTGCTCGGCAGCTTTCTCTTCGGTCATGAAGCCCCAGATCCCGGTGTCACGATAGGCTTTGTTGCCTGTCACCTCACCCCACATATATTGGCCGACCCAACTAAAGAGCGCTTCACCTGCGGCCTCCTGGTTATTCCCGCTGCGATTATCGGCGTAACCACCTGCCCAGGAGTGGCCTGCGTACGGATCAAAATTGCGAAGCCATGGAAACTGATCATCTGTTCGTGAAGGATTGGCATAGTCCCGAATCAGAAGCTCAACCATATCGCCGTAATCTTGCAAGAATGTTTTGTCATATGTGGCCAGTACAGCCGATGCAAAAACGTAATAACCGTAGGTGAAATGATGATCTGTCAATCCGGTATTAACACCGAATCCGCTACCGTAAGGGAAGATGGTTCCCCATTCATCCGAATAATAAAAATAATACGAGTGCAAAGGTTCGTCCGGCGAATAGGTATACCAATCTGTCAAAATGGTTCGAAGCAGGGACAGATAGTTGTCTCGTCGTACCGAATCTCCTATCTGGTCGCTGATGAGCACACCCAGCGCAAGCGGATGAAGCTTTTTCCCTTGCCAGTAAGGATCCTCGCTCATCAGATTGCCTGCCGTATCCGCGTCAAGCTGATCCAGATAGCTGATTAATTGTGCACGCGAGTAGGTTGGATCATCTGGCTCCACAAATTGCGGAATAATGCCATAGAATCGATCCTGTGTCGTAAACGTATTGCCTTCACTTACTTTCATCATGCCGCGAATGGAAGGGTAAGCAAGCTCCGTTACCGGAGTAGTCGCTAGTTTCCATTGGTGCGGCAACAAGGCCATCAGTGTCTCGGAGGAAAAGCCTGCCCGCTTCGTCCGGGTTACCGAGTTGAAGGTAGTCGTTACCAGTGAAGTGCTCTCATTATAATTGTAGTCCACTGTTGTATCGGTTACAAAGGCGTAGGCATGCCGGTAATAATAAGACAGTTCTGCCGCGGACGGCAGGGTAGCCAGTGACAGATAGTTTTCGCTCTGGCCCAGCTTGATTTTGAGCGTATTGCCAAGTTTCATAAATACGGTTCCTTCAGGTGCAAAGATCCCGTAGTTTCTTGTAAAGGTCTGAGGCGTGGGCGCTCTGTCCTGATTGGTTACTTCAACACCGATATGATCGGCCGTCAGCGATTCTCCATCATTCAGAACAATTTCACGGTTCTGATCATCGAAGAGACGTGTGATGTTGGGAGAACGAACAATAATGGTATCCGGGTTATCGAAGGTGTTGTACAGGAAAGGGGAACCTTTCACAAACGTGGTATTCATTTTGGCTGTGTCATCATCGCTCATGATGATCGTGGCGGAATAATCCCCATATCCCGCCACCTTGGTATTTACCTCCGCCGGGTTCATATTGCTGGTGCTCATGATCAGATCCGGTTCACCGTCAGCGTCCATAGAACCGCCATCAGCCGAAACGTAACCAGCTCCGGGATTCAGAAGTTGAAGTCCTTGTTTGGTATATCTGCTTTTAAGCGGGAGTGTGACCAGACTGTTGCCATCCCCCAGATCGGATACAAGAATAGACTGCCACCAGTCATTGGAAGGGAGGGGCGCTGTGATGTCAGCCGTGCGATTTTTCGGGTTTTTCGGCTGCAGCATGGTGATGTCATTTACAGCGTAACTGCCGGAACCCACCTTTACCGAGGACGGTTCAGGGATATTCGGAATTGTATGCACAGGTTTGGCATCGCCTTCGATATACTCGTAGACGTCGAATGCGTACAGGGAGTATCCGTTGGTTGTTCCTCTGCCAAGTCCGGCTAATTTCACATACCGTGCTTCGGCGTATACCGGAATCTCATCCCGTCCACCGTCGCTGTGCAGTTCCCGGTATAATGTAGTCCACTGGTCTGCATCATTTGATACTTGAATATCGTATGCACGTCCAAAAGCGTTTTCCCATTGTAGGGATACGTTCCCGATTTCCCGGATTAGTCCAAGGTCTACAACAATCCATTCCTGATCCTTGTAGATGGAAGACCAGCGTGTATCCGGACGGCCATCCGTTACATTCCGTGCTTCGTAATTCCCTTTTTCCATTTTGGCTTTATCCTCGGCTGAACGGCTGGGCTCATCAATTTCTTCCGAAGACGCTGTAACCGGTTGTCCTAGTGCAAGGTTCATTGCTAATGGTTTGGGAGGTGGATTTGCTCCGCCCGTCCCATATACATTGAATTCGTATACAGAGACGCCATATGCTGGCTGTGCTCTTTGATGACTGAACAAGCGCACATATCGTGCCTCCGCTGTGACCTCAATTTCTGTCAGGCCGCCTTGCCCCTTTGTTGTCGAGTAAACAGACTGCCAGTTGACCTCGTCGTTGGATACTTCCAGATCAAAGGCGGAAGCATACGCATTTTCCCACTGGATGGAGATGCCCGAGATGGAGGCCACCGTGCCTAAGTCAACATAGATCCACTGCGGATCTTGCTGCCATATACTTTCCCAGCGGCTGTTTTTGTTGCCGTCAACCACAAGATCTGCCGTATTGCCGCCCAGAGATGAGGAACTGTACACAGGCCGGTTCAGGGATAACAGATGATGTTCCTCATCAGCGGCGTTCACTTTTGAGACCGGCCACAGCGGGATGCTGCTAATCAACAACAGAACAGATAACAGCAAGTTCATGTAGATGTTGCGTGTTTTTCCTCTTTGACTCGTTCGTACCTTCATATGACTACTCCTTTGTTAGCCCTTGCCATCTCACCAGGCAGAGCTTCTCTTCTTCTCTTACTCGCTACCGTATGTATCATTTTGTTTCCCGTGTTGCTTTTGTGAGATGTGAATCCAATGCTCAACACGGGATATTCAGGTGTCCCATTTTGTATATCGATCATTTTGTCTGGAATATAAAGGTTTTTTAATCGTTTTCGTGGAAAAAGAGACATATGTCCTACATAATGTATGGGAATGTGCAACTGTGAAATCAAGATACGGAATCGTTGTTCTCCAACAAAACGATATCTTCGCCCCGTTGTTGCCTGAAAGCAATATTGTCCCTCCCCCAAGCACACATGACATCCACGATGGTGTTGGCGGTAACGCCATATTCTGTAAGTCCATATTCTGTAAGTCCATATTCAATTAAAGAAACCAACACCCTGGATGGGAAGAAAGGAACTTATGATGAAAACACTTGTTATTCTGGCACATCCCGATATCGAAAGTTCAAGAGTCAATCGTCGCTGGAAGGAGGAGTTGTTGCAGCATACAGATGATATTGTTCTTCACGAATTATATTCGGCCTACCCCGAATGGAAGATTGATGTTTGCCGAGAACAAGAGTTGTTGGAGACGCATGATCATATGATGTTGCAGTTCCCGTTATATTGGTACAGTTACCCACCGCTGCTAAAGAAATGGTTTGATGACGTGTTTACCCATGGATGGGCGTACGGATCGAAAGGTAATCGATTGAAGGGAAAGCGGATGGGTCTGGCCATGTCCATAGGGGATAAGCAGGAGAATTATGCGAAAGATGGTTCCATCGGTTACAGCGTAGAGGAACTTGTTGCACCCTTCGTAGCAAGCATGAATCATGTAGGGGTTCAGGCGCTGCCGCATTATGCAGTCTATGGTGCCTCGTTCCAGGCTACGGATGAAGAGATTAACCGAAGTGCTGAAGAATACATGCGTTATATAAAGCAGTTCCGGGATTTTTGAAGTTAAAAGGTGAAGCTCTTCATAGAAAATGTACTGAAAAGGACCTGGCTCCACACATGGTGAAGTTACAGGTCCTGATCAATAAGTGAAAAATTAATAACCGAATAAAACTACATCTATTCTACGCGGAAATAATCGAAATCTGCATATCCTCCGGTAGACTTCGTTGCATAATTGAATAGTGCAAACCGGTATCCCATAAAGTGTGGCAGGGTGTAAGACATTTGAAGTGTATTGCCAATGGTTGTCCAGTTGCTGCCATTCAGGCTATAAGCAAAGTAGGCTTTGTCGGTTTGGTTCGTAAAATCACAGATGACGCGGAGATAGATTCTGTTCTGGTTTAATGGCACAGTTGCTACTTCAGTCATGGTGCCGGAACTGGCATTAGCCATAACGATGGATTTGGTGCTGCCCGTCATTTTTACGCCGACAAAACCATATTTGGCCTGAATAGCGGCAAGTCCAGCATAATCACCATCCTTCATACCTGCTGTATCCAAAGCGGTCATCCCTGTGCTTTTTGGACCAAAGGTTCGTTGTGTCAGGGTGTTGCGGGCTTCTAACAGGTTTTTGCTGATTTTGCCTGCGGTTAACCGCATGAAACCGGGCCGCTGGAGCAGGGACCAGTTGGCAGCATCAGGGTTATGATTCCACTGCCAGAAAGTACCGAGACTGGATGTACCAGAAGATGAATTGCTCGTCAGGGAGACGTCATCTACATAAAACGCCATCAAATCATTGGTCGGGTCCGGATTCGAGTTATACGGTGTTTCCACAAAAATAAAGCTTTGGGACAGGTCTGCATTCGACGGAACGGTATACGTACCTTGAATGGTACCCCACTGTCCACGGGTTAACGTCGCACTGCCCATAATGGTAATTCCGGTATAACTTGCACCGTTCTGGATGCTAAGATTGAACGTTTTGGTTGCAGGACCAGTAGTGTATTTGATCTTTGCCGAAAAAGAGTACGTTCCTCCAGGTACCAGCTTGCCTGTAACCATCTGTTTGGCTCCGCCTGCTGTCTGCTGTCTGCCGCTGACGAGCAGGCTTTTTGTACCGCTGAATGCTTCGGCATTTGTTACGGTGATGTTCGCCGTATTGTTGCTGGTCCACGGCTGAATGCTGCTTTCCTCAAAGCCGCCGTTCACTAACAGTTGCGTTACTGAGGGTGTGCCTGATGTGGTTGCGTTGAACTCATCGGACCCGTAGATTTTGGCAGCAGGCTGACCTTCAACGGGCATATTCATGTTAAGGGGAACCTTGCCGTTCACCCCAAACACAGGCCAGTTATCAGACCACGTCACAGGAACGAGATAGGGGATGCGTCCAATGGCTCCGCTATCACGAAACAGCAAGCCGTACCAAGCGCCGGATGCGGTATCCACGATGCCTCCTTGGGCGATTCCCGAGTCTCTGAGTACAACTTTACCTGTGTATGGACCTGTCAATGTGTTTGCACGATAGGCAAGCTGAATGCGACCATCACCCGAAGGCCAGGCAATCAGGAATACATAGTACATACCATTGATCTTCTGAATGTGTGCTCCTTCTGCCTTTACAATCATGTTGGAGCCGGCAACACTGCTTGCGTTTGGAATCAGGACCTGATTGAGCCCGCCGGATTTAACGGCTTTGGCATCAGGTGTCAGCTCAACGATACTGATGTTATCACTGCCATGAACAAGAAAGGTTCGATTCCCGTCAAACAAAAGGGAGGGGTCATGGTAATAACTGTTCAATGTGTAAGGTGTCCATGGTCCTGTTTCAATATTGCTGGTTTGGTAAATATACGTCTTGCCCGTGGAAAGCGATCCAAAGGCCACATAATATATACCGTTGTTGTACCGCAAACTGCTCGCCCAGGAACCACGCCCATACTCGTTTTGTCCATTGTTCAGATTCTGTATATCCCCGTTTCCAAGCGTATCGTATACATAGTTTACGATGCTCCAGTTGACCAGGTCGTAAGACTTCATGACCGGGACTCCCGGATTCATATGCATCGTTGTGCTTGTCATATAAAATGCATTGCCTACCCGAATGACGTCACTGTCAGGAACATCCGCGTAAATAACCGGATTGCTGAACGTTGCGGCCGAAGCTGCCGGACTTGTCAAAGGGAATGATGTTATAAGCAAAGGAAGAGCGAGTAGAAGAGCACTGATTTTTTTCCACATATTCTATCCTCCCAATTGATCATGTCCTATGAATTAAAGCGAGTACTCCAGATAATCAATGTAAGCATCCCAAGTGCCATTATCCGTTGTTACGACCAGCTTGATTTCCTGATTGCCTGTACCGTGAGTGATGCCGGTGAGGGTTTGAACGGTCGGCTCCGTTCCCGTGAAGTAGAAAGAACCAGCGGTTACACCCCCGATGACCAGATCAACACGGGCTGTATTATTGTTGTTGGAAGCGCCGCGGACAGAGAACTGGTGGGTTGGGAATCCAAAATATTGATTGTATGCTGCATAATCATTGTTCCCGTAAAGAGCGACTCCATTAAAAGGGGAACTGACTACGCCAGCGTATTGACCGCCAAGCGTCATATTCTCGGCTTCGTAACGGGTAACGTTTGGATTGGGATTAGGATTTGGGTTAGGGTTGCCGCCCGAACCGGATGTGAACTGCCAGTAGTCCAGTTTGAACAGATTTCCATTGCCCGAGCCTGTAAACACCAGATACAAACGATGTACCCCTGTAGCATTGGTAACATTGGTCTCCATCTCGCGCCAAGTTTGCGAACCGCCAGTTGAACTTACGTTAAGTGTTCCAACTAGTGGGCCTGTCGGACTGTCCAGTCGAACCTCGATGTTGCCATTTCCGGTAGAAGCGACATTGGCCTTGAACTTGGAGGCTCCAGCTGAGCCAAAATCAACATTGCCGACCGCGATCCAATCCCCGTTATGAATATTAGTGACATTCTGATTGGCTACAGGTCCACCGCTCGCTTGACTCGGTTCAGTGTTAATTCCTGCTTGCCAGCCAATGGTTTCGGCTTCCGCGCGGACATACGGGTTGAGGTTAGTGGTCTGAGGTACACCTGTCATATTCCCCTGAACTTCCTGGATTGTTCCATCCGCATTATGTGTCAGTTTGTTGATATGTGTGGAACGGTACCCTTTACCATCACCGAGGAATGCCTTGCTTACCGTTTGCGCATGGTACGCCACATACCATTCGTTGTTGAATTGGAACACGGCATGGTGGTTATTGCCGCCTACACCGAAGAACGTGCCAGGATTTTTCAGAAAGTGTCCTTTATACGTGAAAGGCCCCATCGGGCTGTCGCTGACCATGTATCCGATCTCACCTTTCGGATATGCAGTGGGGTGTGTTCCCGCGAAGTTGATGCAGTAGGAGTAATAATATTTGCCGTTATACTTGTGGATGCCAGAATCTTCGAACATATAAGGAGAATCAATAGTCACAGCACTGCCCATCACACTGGTCATGTCGGCACCGAGACGAATGACCCGAGCTGTTTTGGGATTGGCAATGGAAGCAGCATTGGTATCGTTCGGAATGCCGCCTCCAGCATACAAGTAAGCAGAGCCATCATCATCGACAAGTACCGCCGGATCAAAGAGCCAGGTTACGCCAGACATACCCGGTGTACCGTGAGTCAGGAGGGCACGACCAAGTGGATCGGACCACGGTCCAATGGGGGAATCAGCCGTGAGTACGCCAATACCTCCACCCGAGTTGGCAAAGTACAGGAAAAACTTTTCTTTGCCAGCAATGGTTTTCTTCGCCATGGCAGGAGCCCAGGACTGAGTAGCCCATTTGGCAATTCCTTGTCCATTATTGGCATTATTCGCACCCGCTACCGGGATGGAACCATGGTCTGTCCAGTTCACCATGTCAGCTGAGGAGATGACGTTAATTTTCCCGATCGTGCTGTACTGGTTCTCTCGGACAGAGCCGTCACTGTTGTACAGATATGCATCACCTGTCATGTAGACATAGACCCGATTGTTATGGACGAGCACATAAGGATCGGCTCCCAGTTTATGATCGATGAGGGGGTTAGAGTTTCCAGGAAGTTTGGCAACGGCTGCATTGGCTGCATGGCTCGATTCAACGGGCAGGGTGACAAAGATTAGCAGACACGACAACAACAAAACTAGCGGTTTACGAATCATACGTTTCGCCTCCATGAGATTGGATTAGTTGGTGAGCTGAAATTCAGGATAGCTGAGATGATGAAATGTCGAAAAAACGAAAAGATTTTCCTCATGTCACCCCCTTCTTGAAATAATGGTTAGGTTGGCTGTTAGGATAAGTCTTCATGTTGTCATGTATGGTTTAAGCCAGACAACCTGTGCACCGGGTATGTGGTCACGGCAGCAAGGGGAGTGGCTATAACCCGAAGTAAGCCTGTATCTGGGGGTGCGATTAGAAAAGCTATAATCTGTCAGGTTTCTTTTTGTAATCGCTTTCAATAAAATGGGTTAGAACACTGAAATTTGGCGAAGAAAGAGATTTGGTCACTTTTAAATGTAATTATCTTTCATATTTTCTTTTAAATGTTTATTAACTTGACGATATCATATCACAATTTTAAGATAATACAATCTTTTTCTATTTTTTAGTAGAGGATGACCAAAATCATTATTCTATGTGTTTAACATTGGGCTTGATGGTAAAATACGATCTCGTATTCTATAAAACTACACTTTCAAGCATAGCTTTACACGGCCAACAATTAGATACGAGAAAAAGACGTCTTAAGCTGTGACCGTTTCCCTGGAATCTAACGGGGGAACGGTCATTTTCGTTTTTTTCTGGAATCGATCCTGGTTATATAACAAAATCTACTCTTACTTGCTGACCAACTTTGACATTGCATAATTTCTTCTCTTTGTTGTACATATTCCAGTTTTTGTATAGCTAAAGCCCTGAGCGTAGAAGGTTGTTAAGTGATAATGGTGGGGTGCCCCCTGTGTTTTGTCCACACCGTTGATTGAGTGTTTGAATATTACTATCTAGTGAGCTTATGCCAAATACTGCTAGAGTCAGAGGTTCATAAAGGTGGGATGGGAAAAATGGCTATTTTGTCAACTGGGCCGATTGAAAACAATCCGGTTTCCGGGGTTAGACCGACACAACAGGTAACGATTAGATTGGTAAGTCGAGCTGTGGTGGATTCTGTAACAGTATCCATTCAGGGGTATGTGCTAAGCACAACAAGAACACTGTATGTGAGTGAAGTAATCAGTATTGCCCCTAATGAAGCAGTGACCAGAACTTATTTTGCAGATTTAGATGCTTTTGAGTTTGTTTTTGGAACAGACGTGGAAGGTGTGGAGGAAGTAGGGATTTCAGTGTGGGGCAAACAAGCCTCTGGGCAATTGGTAGATGCACACCGGGTGGTGGAGCACGAAAAAACAGTTAATGACATCTAGGAGATCAGAAATCCCCAAAAGAGGAGATGTAGCGATGAGCTTTTTATCAACAGGGCCAATAGAAAATAATGCTGTTAGCGGTGTAAGGCCGACTCAGACAGTTACAGTCAAAATTGATAACCGTAGTGATGTGAGTACCTCAACCATACAAATACAAGGGTATTACATGAGTGGTGGAATGAGGGTCCTGTATGTCAGTGAGTCTTTTGACATCGCACCCAATCAAGTAATAACCAATAACTATTTTGCGAATCTTGATGCTTTCGAGTTTACTTTTACAACAACAGCGACGGTTAATGATCCTGTCCAAGTATCCGTATGGGGTAAGAGCAGCACAGGCGCATTGGTAACAGCCCATCGTTTGGTTTCTTCCGAATTGCTGGGTGAAACCCCAAGCATCAACGGAGCTACAGGCGCAACTGGGGCTACGGGGGCGACAGGCACACCAGGGACAGCTGGAGTGACAGGTGCAACAGGAGCACAAGGCACAGCAGGTACAACGGGAGTAACCGGAGCAACAGGCACAGCAGGTACAACCGGAGTAACGGGAGCAACAGGCACAGCAGGTACAACGGGTGTAACGGGAGCGACAGGCACAGCAGGTACAACGGGTGTAACTGGAGCGACAGGCGCATCAGGTACAACCGGAGTAACGGGAGCGACAGGCGCATCAGGTACAACCGGAGTAACGGGAGCGACAGGCACAGCAGGTACAACCGGAGTAACAGGAGCGACAGGCACAGCAGGTACAACGGGTGTAACCGGAGCGACAGGCGCATCAGGTACAACCGGAGTAACAGGAGCGACAGGCACAGCAGGTACAACCGGAGTAACGGGAGCGACAGGCACGCCAGGTACAACGGGTGTAACAGGTGCGACAGGCGCAGCAGGTACAACAGGAGCAACAGGAGAAACAGGCGCACCAGGTACAACGGGAGTAACCGGAGCAACAGGCACAGCAGGTACAACCGGAGTAACGGGAGCGACAGGCACGCCAGGTACAACGGGTGTAACAGGTGCGACAGGTACAACCGGGGCTACGGGTGCGAGTGGTTCTGGAACAATTATTCCTTATGCATCAGGACTTCCCGTTGTGTTGACTACAGTTTTGGGTGGACTTTTGAATACTTCCAGTTTAGTTGGTTTTGGTAACAGTTCTACCGGAGTAAGTGTTAACGGAGGAATTATTGATCTCACAGGCGCTGCAGGCACATTGCTTAACTTTGCTTTCTCAGCATCGCGTGCAGGAACGATTACTTCACTGGCCGCTTATTTCAGCACAACAGCCGGACTTAGTTTGGTTGGATCTACAGTAACCTTAACTGCACAATTATTCCGATCCACTACACCTAATAACTCCTTTACAGCTGTACCGGGTGCATTGGTAACCTTAGCTCCTCCACTGACCGGCATTTTGGCACTGGGCACAATATCCAGCGGGGTGACTACAGGACTGAGTATTCCGGTATCTGCCGGTGACCGCCTGCTTATGGTATTCTCAGCATCAGTAACAGCCGGAATTGATGTGGCTACAACGGTAGCGGGATATGCAAGTGGCGGCCTTACCATCACTTAACGGAAAATGGGCTATATAACAAGTTTAAAGACAGGGACTCTTGCCAACAGGGTGAGAGGTCCCTGTTTATGTGTGTGCTTTTGTTTTCAAACTCTCTTCAAATGAAAGATAAGGACTATACAAAAACATAAAAAGACGAGGATTGCTCCTCGCCTCGTACATACCGTGGCCTACTCAATTTCACTCTGTTTTGGTTAGGCTGTCTACGACAAATTTAAGTTGGGCTTCCAACGAAATTGGGTCACTAAACACGAAGCCACGGCTTTCCTCGCGATAAACGTGATTATTCTGGACAGCAGGGAGGTTATCCCAGATAGGACCTTCAAAAACGGAATCTCCACTCTCATCACCTGTCCATCCACTTACAAAGATATAATCTCCTGCATATTGTGGTAACAATTCAAGTGATAACTTGGCCCAACCTTTGCCGCTATCGATGGCTTCCTTCTGAATGATCGGCGGTGCCTTCAGGTCAAACTCGCCATAAATAATATCTCCACCTCTACCAAAGCTCCCGTAAGCATAAAATTCTTTGGCACTTCCCGTATCAAAAATCGAAACCGTGCGATCACCTACCGCTTGCTCCACGAGTGGTTTATATTCAGCGATCTTAGCATCCCACTCTGCGATCCAGGCCTTCGCTTGCTCTTCTCTACCAGTCATCTTGCCAAAATCCATCAATTGCTCCCGTAGAGGTATTCCATATTCAACAGCGACGGTCGGCGCAATTTTGGACAGCTTTTCGATCGTTTCAGGGTCATTCCAAACGACAATTAAATCCGGCTGCAACTCCATGATTTTCTCGTAGGGTACATCGTTACCGATGTTGACAACGTCATCGAGTTTTCCTTCTGTATAACTGTTAAAGGACTCATCACCAGTTCCAACAGGCTTAAGGCCAAGAGCTAGCAAATGACCGGTAAAGGCTCCTGCAACCATTACGACCCTTTGAGGTTTTTTGGGGATTTGTACTTCACCGTTAACCGCAGAATAGGTTACCATCTCCGAGCCGGTTGTGGTGTTACTGATATTACTCTCTGCACCTACAGTTGGACTTTGCGTACTGCCAGTGCTTCCATTCGTGTTTGCTGGCCTGGAACATGCGCTAACCAATAGAGTTAGGCACAACAGGAGGGTAATTCCTACAGGTAGTTTGCTTCTATACATCCGTAAATCTCCTTTTTCGCTATGTTGATAATGATTATCATCTCTGATATCAATATAACGACGGAGTTTACGCGGAGCAATGGATGATCGAAGCCTAAGGATAGGACGATAAGAACCTTTTGTCACTTGTCCGGACTCATCCTTGAATTGCTTTGGTGTGACTCCCGTATGTTTTTTGAACATTCTTATAAAATAGGATACATCAGCATATCCGACGCTTGCAGCGACTTCTTGCAGAGATAACTCGGTCTTTTGCAGCAGCGTTACTGCTTTGTTCATCCTAATACCGATTAAGTAATCGATTAGACTTGCGCCAGTTTCACGTCGGAAGTACTTGGACAGATAAGGGACGCTGTAATGGAATGTATGAGCGAGGGTTTCCCGCGTCAGCGGCTTAGCGTAGTGCTCCTGCATATAGCGAATAAGCTGAGAAGCAAGGTTAGGCCTAACAATGCTTACCTGCTGTTGATCCATTTGTCTGAGCAATTCATATACAAATTGATAGAATAGTGTTTTGGTATGGAGTCGCTCCAAGCGTCCCGGTTTATTCCACTCGCCCAGCATTCGCTCAGTGATTTCGTAGAGGATGGCAGGATGATATGGAATAAAACCGTACTGGAGGTGAAATGGCAATGGTTGATCCGGTTGTTGAAGTGTATGCTGCTTGCCAGATAGCGGTAAGGAGGCTTTGTAGAAAATTAGGTAATAATGAAAGGATTCGTCCGTTGGGATGATGTCCAGACGAGTGTTTTTGCCCCCATGGAGCATATAAAATGGTTTGGTAGCATGCTCATTTCCATCTAAGATCACGGTTGCATTGCCATTCGTTACGTACAAAAAGGCGCTGGCAGGGAACAGGTAAGGACGTACGCACTCGTCGGCTTGTATGACAATATGTCGTACATCCATGATTTTGAGCGATGCACAATTCCAGATGAGTATGTGTTCTTGTACATTCAAGGTTGCTTTCAATAGAGAGTTGTCTTCCTTCCATGAGCTGTTGAAGCCAGCCTTTTATGTGGTGAGGTTATTATATAATAATATTAGTGGCTTTTTGTCACTTTCCAAAACGTTCCCCGTTTCCTTTATAGTCTTCCAAAGGCTATGATCAATGCCAGAACTATAAAAAGATATTTACGCCGAGCTCCCGGTACTCTTTACGCCGAATATGAAACAGCATCCCGAAAAGGGTGACCGTAGCCAGAGCAATCGCGGCGATGGGTGTAAGCACAGGAGTGATGTTCAGCGCCCAAGGCAAAACTAGGCCAAGTGCTCCTAGTAGCTCCGCGATACCGATCAGAACAACTAGATTCTTCGGCACATCATTGACCCAGGCCCAGGTCTTTTTTGACGACTCGATACGAATGGTTTTCATCCATCCTGAATATATGAAACCTAGCGCCAATATGATTTGTATGATCCATAACGTTACATTCATCTTTTCTTTTCCCCTTACTTGCTCGATTTTAATATCTGCCTCTATACTAAAGTGAGAAAGCCGAATCAGGAAGTAGGCACTTAAACCTAACCAGGTAACCAAAAGTAAACCTGGGTATGGTCAGAAAGTGAGGAATAAGAATGACGGTATATTGCAGATTCGGAACGGCCTTGGATATCCTCACGGGTAAATGGAAATCATTGATTCTTCTACGCCTGCTGAGCAACGGTACAATGCGGTTCAGCGAATTACAAAAAGCCATTCCAGATATTTCGAAAAAGATGCTGACCCAGCAGTTAAAAGAACTGGAGTATCACGATATTGTGCATCGGGAAGTATATGCCCAAATTCCGCCAAAGGTCGAATACTCGATTACGGAGTACGGACAGCTCATGAAACCTGTGCTCCAGACAATGAGCAACTGGGGAGCCGGCCATATACAGCATATGGAGAAGCTGTACGGCGAAGAAGACGAAAAAGGAGCACACCCATCCGAACCTCGGAAAATCGATTCCTTGGGGGATAGGGTGACAAGGGAGAGTTAGTTTTGAATAAACAAAAAATTGCGATCATTGGTGCAGGGATTGTTGGGGCGTGTATGGCCTATCATCTAGCCAAACGAAATCAAGATGTAACTGTTATTGAACGGCACTCAGCCGCGGCGCGTGAAGTCACGGAAAAATCATTTGCCTGGATACATACGACGCATAGAGTGGCTCCTGAATACTGGCATTTGTACGATGCAGCTGTGGAAGAATATCACACACTTCAGCAAGAGTTGTCCGAACTGAAAATTCATTGGCATGGCGCGCTAACTTGGGACACTCCGCCTCTAAGGGAGCAACACTTTCAAAAATTAAACCGGGAGCAGCTTGAGGCATTGGAGCCCAATCTGAAGGAATATCCGGATGAAGCCATGTTTGTCAGCAAAGAAGGTGCGGTGGACCCTATTGCGGTAACGGAGCTGTTGTTGAGCAAAGCGCAAGAGTACGGAGCAAAGATTCAGTTCGACACCAACGTTACACAGCTGAAGCAAGAGGGTTCCCATCTGGTTGGTGTTCATACATCCAAGGGTTTTGTGGAGTCAGATGTTGTGGTATTGGCTGCAGGAACAGGTACACCCGAACTTTGTAACCCGTTAGGTTGTCACGTGCCGGTAACTTCGTCACCTTCGATTCTGATTCGGATGAAAACTGCTAATAAACTGATACACACATTAATCTCCAATGAGCAATTTGAAGCGCGTCAACTGACAGATTATACGCTACTGGCTGCGGAAGACTATATTGACGAGTCGGAGGCAAATGGACCACAGGCGGTCGGTAAGCGAGCTTACGACACATTGCGTCGCAGTCTCAAGCACGGTAATCAACTGGAACTGGAGAGTATAAAAGTTGGATGGAGACCCATGCCTGAAGACGGTTATCCGATTGTGGGCTTCCATGATCACATGAATGGACTTTATCTGACGCTAATGCATTCTGCAATTACGCTGGCGCCGCTGATTGCGAATCTGGCTGCAAGTGAAATTATTGATGGTAAATCAAGAAATGAATTAGACCCTTGCCGCCTCTCACGGTTCTAGGGTCACTCCACAACGAAAAGGACATCGCTCAAGTGGCGATGTCCTTTTCGTTGTGTTTATTTGTTGGAGTCCTCTAAACTTCACCAGTAGCCACCGGATTCTCCTCATAACTGTATTCGCAGCGGCTGGCGATTGGCAATTCCATGCTAGCTATTCATCTACCTGTGAATCTCGCTAGCGGATTTGGCACCTTGACTTTCAAGCCACGGGATCAGTTCGGATGAAAAATTACGTTTTGCTGTATCCAGTGGAGTCATTCCATCCCAGCTGGCTATCCAGTTCAGTTCGGCGCCTTGGTCAAGAAGGCATTCGGCTGTTTCTCTTTGACCTCCATGGCAAGCACACCAGAAGGCAACGGTTACTGCATCGGGAGGAGAAGGGGAGGTGCTTGTTCCCCAAGGATAACGTTCCGGGAGTTTGGCTCCTTTAAAATGTTCTTGTAGGGCGTGAATATCTCCAAGGGCGGCTGCATGCCAAAGGGCAAAGATCGCGCCGCGCTCAACCAAGCGCCGTGCTGCATTCCATTGTGCAAAAGCAATAGCATCGTCCAGCGGCGTGCCACCGGCGATCACCGCGCCAGGCGTTTCAATGTCTGCGCCAGCATCAAGAAGGGCATCGAGCACTTGAACGTCATTGGAGCTTGCAGCCCAATGCAAAGGTGTCTCGATGTTTGGACCGACAAAAGGAGCGTTCACTTCCGCACCGAACTTGGTCAATACTCGCACGGCATCCGCTCCATTAGGGAAGTGCCCCGGCCAATCCGTCACCACGTGCAGCAGTGTTCGAGAGATACTGGAGTCTGCATCTACGTTGTCAGGCTTTCTTTCCAATATTCTTATGTTTGCCAATCCTGGATTCTCTGCCAGTAGTTGCTCTAACGTTGGAATATCTCCAGTGTGAATGGCTTGAATAACGCTCACTGCAAGTTTTTCATCTTCGTGAATAAACTCCATGCTCAAATCTCCTTCCAGGCTTATATCCATATTCATGAAAGCATCTGAACTGCACATCTAGCATGATACTCCGCGAGGCCTCTTGCGAATTGCTGATCGGGGAATTGTCTGTGAAGCAGTTTCAGTCCTCCTGATATCAAGGACAAATGATGGCAAAATCGATAAAATGTCATCCGCTCCGGGTCGAGATCATTATTTTTTAAGTAGTGATAAAAGTCTCCAAATCGAAACTCCAGAAAGCTATGCTCATGTTCGAGATCGAAGAATCCTGCGCCCTCAATATCAATAAGGCATGGTTGCATAACATGATCTATCCATATATGATCCGGACCTAACTCTCCATGAATGAAACTATAGAGATCTCTAGGTTGAATTGCTGCTTCCAATTCGTAAAGTTTCTCAAGCAACCTTTCGTCATTTTTCCTTATATCTGTCATGTGTTTGGATGCATAAGATAAGGCTGTTTCGGCATCTAACCGCTGAACTTGGTAGCAAGGCCCAGCCTTTTTGCTGTTATCGTTGGCGTTTCCATAAACGTTTCTTTGGATTCCATGCATATTAGACAACATATCCCTGATCCGTTGAAACAACTCATCCCGATCTTTGTGATTTTTATGCTGGAAATACGCTTCGGCTTTCTGTCCATCCACATACTCAACAAGAGCAAAATCATAAGAGTGCCGGTCTCTATCGTTATTTAGATCATACAAGATTGGTGTTCGAATTCCATGTTGAGCGAGAAAGCGAGTATTCAAAGAGAAAAGTTCGCTGCCATAGGAACTGTGGAAAGTGGGTTCATTCAAGATCTCTTCCTGAAAATAGTTGCTGGAAATATCCCAAACGTACAGCATACAAGTGAAACCATTCGTGCAGTCAATTTTGTAAATGACTTTTTGTGCGCCTCCATGTATTCTTGCGCTCTGCGTTATGAGGTAACTGGCGCCAAATACATGTTGCACATAATCCTGTAATTCTTCACGAGTAAGATGGTTGTTGGACATCATCGACTTAAGCTCCGTTTCAACTGTATTTTGCCGGCCAGCAACCTAAATATATAGAACATTTTCCCAAAAATATAGACTGTTTCTTTTTGATCTGTTAAAGTGTTGATTAAGGTCTGTATATTCATATGTATATCAAAGCAAGGGGTCGGGTACTCACGTTAGTGGGTGATCCGGCCCCTATTTTGCATGCAAGTTGACTCTCTGTTGACTATATATGACCAATGATTTTAAGGAGCTGGGAAGCCATCTTACATTTCAATGAACATCTTTTATTATGGAACAAGGCATCTATTAAAATAATGGATATTCGCCATATAACTATGCAAAGGAAGGAGGTACTTCACTCCTACCGATTCCCTGCGAGCTGTTTCTTATACATGGTGCGTGGCAATGCTGTTATACGGTTGGATGGAAAAGATCATCAGGTCTCACGATTCCATGTTTTGCATGGTGGGAAGGGCTGTTGCCTGAACATTTTGCCTGTTGAAGAGTTCCTTGAATATTATATGATTTATTACAAAGCCATCATTCCGCTACCTGAGCGTCAGGATATTTTGGCTTTGATGGAGCACCGTAATCCCTTCAAGCTTCAATACGGCTTTGCACCTGATCAGCCTGTTTCCTTGTTAAGCAAAGTACAATACATGATGACAGCTTGGGAAGAGCAAGAGGCACTGGAACAGTTCCATGTAAAGTCATTATTTTATCAATTTGTATACGAGTTGTTATGGCAGATCCACAATGGGCGCGTGCCAACAATAAAGCCAGACCTGGTTGCACAAATGAAATATTATATGCAGGAACATTACGCTGAACCCATCACAATGGACTTGTTAGCAGAGCTTATGGATAGCAGTCCACGTCACTTATCAAGGCTATTCAAACGCCAGACTGGTTATAGTCCGATTGATTTTGTCATTCAAATCCGGATGAACAAAGCGAAGGAACTGCTGCTTGCTACAGATGCTACTTTACAGGAAATTGCCAAGGCTGTTGGTTATCCTGATGGTTATTATCTTGCTAAAATATTTAAGAAATATATGGGGATTGCACCTATTCGTTATCGAAAGCAGCATGAAAGTCCTAATGTACCATCGACTGTGGCACGATTAGGCATTGTACAGGATCTAACTTCCTTATATATTGATAATGATTATCATAATCATCATATATTTGAGGAGGAATTATTGATGTACAGAAGTAGAAAGACACCCTTGGCTATCACATTATTACTTTGTTTAACCCTATTGCTTAGTGCTTGTTCAACTGGTGGGGCAGGAAGTCCTGCAGCCAATGAAGGTTCTCAGAAGCCAACGAATCAGGTAGCGGCCAACAACGCTAACCATACAGATACACAATCTCAAATGAAGACCGTAACCACCTTAAAAGGGGATATTGAAGTACCGGTTAATCCACAACGAGTAGTTGTCCTGTATTTAATGGGTGATTTGCTTGCTTTAGGCGTAAATCCTGTGGGGATCTCTTCTGTAGAAGAAGGAGCGGCTTTTGCGAGTGAACTGGAAGGTGCCACCTCATTAGGAGCATTTAATCCGGACCCGGAAGCAGTAACTGCGCTTAATCCCGATCTCATTATTGTTACCAATGAAGAAATATATGAAGGACTTAAAATGATTGCCCCTACAGTATATATTCCTTATGACCTGCCAGTAGAAGAACGTATGAATTTGCTTGGAGAAATTTTGGGTAAAGAGGGACAAGCTCAGGAAATGTTAGATAACCTTCACAAAAAGGTTGAGCAAAGCAAGGAAAAACTTGAACAAGCAGGTATCTTGGATAAAACCGTCACAATTATGGAAAGTAACAAAGGTTCCATGGCTGTAATGACAGGCTTGGGTTATGGCCGGGGGTCGCAGATTATTTATCAATATTTAGGGATGAAAGCACCTGAAGTCTTGCAACGTGAAATTGAAAATGCAAGAAACGATGCTACAAGCAAGGACGTTTCTTATGAAGTATTACCTGAATATGTGGGTGATTATATATTCCGTTCTTCCTTTGAAGGAATGGTTGATCTGTCAGACAATTCAATTTGGAATAACATCGCCGCAGTCAAAGAAGGACGTCTGATTGATATGAGCTTTGGTTTATTTTTCTACAATGATATTTATTCGTTAGACAAACAGCTTGATTTTATTGTGGATAACTTGCTTAAAACCGCGGAGTAATTGGAGGGGCCGCTTAACCTGTATAATTGATTGAAAGGCACTTTATTTGGAAAGGAGACATCATTCTTTTGAACTATTATTTTCTGGAATCTCAATATCCACGTAGAGGGTTTATTAGTGGCGGAACAACTTTCACTCCCCAATTAGATATGAATTATTTGGCGATAGAGAATCCGTTGCCTGAGGGGACAACGGCAGAGGTTGAGTTAGTGCCTACGGTGCGTAACCTGAACGTAGATTATTTTGAGACGATCACAGGAACGAGACACGTATCAGATCGTTTTAAAACGCTGTTGGAGGAAACGAAAACAAACACACAGTTTATTCCGACAACGGTCTGTTACCACGATGGTCGTGCGGTTGAAAAAACCTATTGGACTGCACATCAGCTTGATCGTTTGGATATTTTTGATTATGAATGTTCGGAATATGGGCGCAAAGCGGTCATTGCTGCATCTGTACAACAACCTCCACGTAAGATCGTCAAAGTTGTATCTCAAATCTGCCTTCATGAAGAGCGAATTGGCGAGCATGAATTTTTTATGCTGGATTATATAAATATCTTCAAACCCATTGTTTCAAAAGATTTTTACGAAGTATGCCGAAAACATAAGCTGAATCTAAACGTTACAGAAGTCGGAGATGTAAGCACCTAAAATGTATGGATATAATGAAAGCACAAAGAAGCCCACGCAAAACGTGGGCTCTTTAGTCTTTATTTTTCCCTGGTAGCCACCGGACTTTCTTGTGTATTTTGCTAGGCGCGGGTCAGCTGGCTTAGCTCCCTGATCTATGCATCAAGTTTTCCTTTAACGTATAATCCAATTGATATAGTCTTGTATCATTTCTTTGCTTCGTGTTCTATTTATCTTATCCGGCTCTAGATACAAATTGAGAGCCATCCCATTCATAAAGGCATACAGTTTTTCTTGTTCCTTCTCTTCATCGGTTGTACGCAGAAGACCTTCATTTTTCAAGTACATGATGCAGTTCTTGATTGCGTTTTGCAGGTCCTCATAATTGGCGTCGAACCCTTTTTGCGTTTTTCCATAGCTTACAAATGCAAACCAAACCTCCATTTCCAATAATGTTTGTTCATCCGTCGGGACTAGTTCGAGCAAGTATTCAACAATTCTTTCTTGAGGCGCCAGTTCTCTTGCATTCAGATTTTTTATTCGAGTAAGTACCTTTTCCTTAACTAACTCAATTGCAAACGCTAATAGACTCTTTTGTTTTGAAAAGTAATGTCTTAAAGCGCCTTGTGATAATCCGGCCTCCTTCGCAATCGTTCTTGACGTTGCATGATGAATGCCTTTCTCACTAATGATTTTCCAAGTAGCTTCAGCGATAATATTCTTCATCTTCTCATGGTCCACGATTTTTGGCATACACACAGAATATCATATTATTTAACTCAACTGAAATAAATAGACGATGAAGAAGGGATGTGCTAGAATTTATTTAACTCAACTGAATTAAAAAAAGAATGGGGCAAACGCAACATGCCACTCAAAGGAGTGCAATTGGAATGAATCAGCAATTCAAAGTAATGCTTCCAGCATGGGGAAAGGCAATCGGCTTATTATGTATGATCATTATATTTGCTGCTGTATTGTGGTTAGTGTGGACCGGAAATTTGAATATAAGGTACACGGCTGATCATGAGGAAGTGATTCCAATATGGCATAGTATGTCACCGGCATTCCTTGGTATTTTTCTAATCCATATGATTCCTTATCAAAGTCATGATTCCTCAATTTTCCAACAAATGGAGAAACAGCACTTGGTCGTTCAATCGATTGTATTATTGCTGTCAGGCGTTTTATTTACGGTTTCTCTGATAACGATAGACCAGCAAGGATTACATTTCCAGCTATATTATTTGGCGTTCAAGTTAACGACATTATTGTTCACTCCGTTGATTTTATTGCTGATTTATCGCAAAATGGCTGGCGGGCATCAAGACATTATCTCGGTAAAACCTCGCACTCGCAGACACGTCATCGTACCACTAATCGTTATTTTGGTCTGGGGTTATCTAAAGTTCTATTCTCCAATTGCACAACCAGAAGGAGAGATCGTAGCAACCGATATGACAGAATTACTTCTCTTGGTGTTGATTGGTTTTATGATCAATAGCGTATTGGAGGAAGTTTTTTATCGGGTATGGCTGCAAACCCGATTGGAGACGTTGCTTGGAAGATGGCCCGCCATACTACTAGTTTCAATACTATGGTCCATTTGGCATGTCGCCATTCAAGGAAATGGTCATTGGGATATTGATGTGGCAACAGTAATTGCAAATCATGGGGTTACAGGTCTGTTTCTTGGTTATTTATGGGCCCGCTATCGTAAAATATGGGTGATTATCTTGATACATGGACTCATGAATGCTTCTCCTCATTTTCTTTTGCAGATCCTGTTTCATTGAGCGAGAAAGGATTTGGTTGGATCAGTCTCCCCATGAAACATGCCTCTATCTCTCCCATATTCCCGAGTGACGCTCAGGCACTAGAAAATACACCGCCCCAGGCATCAGCCTGCATGGCGGTGTATTTGTTTTTGAGATCCTGCAGACTTGTGATCCGTACCTACTCTTCCCCGATAGCCACCGGATTCTCCTCATAACTAATCCACTAACTCAAACTTCCGGAATACAACTTCACATTTGAGTATCCCGCTTTTTCCAGTGCAATCACGTGCAGACAGGTGATTAAGCCTGAACCGGAATGCAGTAGTATTCCTGCGGCGGGTTCAGAAACATGAAATACATACATAGTTTTCCTGTAACTTAATTTATTTTGTTCAAATATCTGGAAAAGGATCCTTAAGTTACTATTAGTATTTTAGTTTTACACGCCTTCCATATGATAAGTATATTAACATATTGTTTATGTTTATAAGTTTATTCTTGAAAAATAGCTCCTTAATGTCATGTTTGTTAACAAAAAAATATTGTTGTAAATGTATTTATATGTTAGTGTTTATTTGTGTTAGAAAATATTACATAGTATAGAGGGGGAGCGTAATGTTTATTAACCGAACGATTAGGAAATTTGGGGTTTCAGTAGGGATTATAAGTATGTTTACATTTGCTCTACCTTCAGTGGGCTTCAGTATGCCGCTGCAACCAACAACCCTTGATAAGGTAGAAGGTGATTATTATGTAACGTCTGCGATTGAGAACATTCGCTGGGGATCACTGCCCAATCGAGACAGCTCTCCGATTCTTACTGTGCCATCAGGAAGTGCTGTAACATTTGATACGGTATCGCATGAGGGATTGATAGAAGATCAAGGGAGAAATCCAGTGGAGTACTTCGGCAAATTCGGTATCTCACCCGATGGAGTGTTGGATGATGCGAAGGTAATTGCGGCTTCTGAGATGAAGCATGATTATGTTAAAGACGGACCTCATATTATCACTGGACCAGTAGCAGTTGAGGGAGCGGAGCCAGGAGATGTTCTTAAAGTAGAAGTCCTTTCGTTGCAAACTCGAGTTCCGTATGGTGTCATTTCTAACCGCCATGGTAAAGGGGCCCTTCCTAACGAATTTCCAGAAAATACAGGCCCACTAGAGGGAGCTAGCGCAACAAAACCGGAGCTATATAATAATGTATCTATATTTACGCCTATTGAAGAAATCAACGGCAATTGGTATGGAGTATTACCAACAAAAGCTGGCAAAAATGTGCTTTTTCCAATTAACCCGTTTCTAGGTGTTATGGGGGTTGCACCAAATACCAGTGAAGTTGTGAGTTCTATCCCACCTATTGAAACAGGAGGGAATATGGATATTAATGAGTTGGGTGTTGGTGCAACTATTTATTATCCGATTCAAGTTAAAGGCGGGTTATTCTATACTGGAGATCCACACTTTGCTCAAGGAGATGGGGAAGTGGCGTTAACTGCATTGGAAGCTTCCTTAAGGGGGACAGTTCGGTTAACGGTGTTAAAGAAAGGTGATCCATCACTACCACACAGTGGAGAATTCACGCAACCTTTTGCTGAAACAGAGGATTATTGGATTCCAATTGGACTGGACCCTGATTTGGATGAAGCCATGAAAGAATCAGTACGTGAATCGATTCAATTCTTATCCGATAAGCTTGATATGGATAGAAGTGTAGCTTATGCGTACTTATCGGCGGCAACGGATTATGAAGTATCTCAGGTGGTAGACCGAACTAAAGGGGTTCATGGACTCATTCGAAAAACCGATTTCCTTGAATATGTTGACGTTGCAATGAATGTAGGTGGTACGGTAATCAAACCGGTTGTTCATAACAATGAGTTCTACGTACCGATTCGAACAATTTCCGAGCTATTGGGCGGTACAGTAGTGTGGGATAATAAGACGCGTACAACGCAAATCAAATTAGGTACGAAAAATATAAGTGCGCAAATTGGTTCAGATGTGTATTCAATTAACGATAAACTAGTGTTCAATAGTAACGTACCTAAGCTTTTAAATGGCGAAACCGTAGTTCCGGTTTCTGTTATTAATGAAATACTAGGTGCTTATGTCAACTGGACGACGATCGACAAGACGTTAACAGCTAATGTATCGTTAAGTAAAAAACAATAATAGATTTCATTATTCAACCGTGGTGGACAGATATCCATCACGGTTTTTTCCGTTATCATGAATCAAAAAAAGCTGCCACGTAATGTCTACTTCTGTATGCTTGTAAATACTTACTGGGTTGTGTTGTTGACTCGATGTTGGCTCCAAACATAGAAAAATACACCGCTGGGGCAGATAAGCCACCTGGCGGTGTATTCAAATCGATATACTGCTATACGTCTTTGTCCGCTTCCGCATTACCAGTAGCCACCGGATTCTCCTCATAACTAATCCAGTCGCTCCAGCTCCCGGAATACAATTTCACATTTGTATATCCCGCTTCTTCCAGTGCAATCACGTTCGGGCAGGCTGATACGCCGGAGCCGCAATACACGATAATCGCACCATCCTTGTCCAGCTTACTGAAACGCTCTTCTAACACCCCAGTATCTGTCCAACGTCCATCCCAATCCAACACATCTTTCCAAAAATAATTCACCGCACCCGGAATATGTCCGGCCTTGGCATCAATCGGTTCCTCCAGACCCGCATAGCGGCGAGCATCACGGGAGTCAATTAGCAAGGCACTGCCATTTGCAGAGGCTTGTTGCACATCCTCAACACTTGCCAGCATAGCTGGCTGCACATTCACCTCAAAGGAAGATGGGATCTGAACCGGCACATCCGTAGTCACCGGATATTTGGCGTTTTTCCAAGCGGAGAAACCTTCGTCCATGATATACACTTGTTCATGACCGATATAGCGAAGCAGCCACCATAGCCGAGATGCATTCATTCCGCCTTGATCGTCATAAGCAACAATACGACTATTGGAGCCGATGCCAGCTTTGGAGAGACGACTTGCGAGCACAGCTGGATCAGGAAGCGGATGACGTCCTCCGTGCGCAGACACAGGAGAAGACAGATCTTTTTCCAGATCGAGATAAACAGCTCCTGGAATATGTCCAGCTTCATAGGCTTGTCTTCCAGCCTCTGGCTGACCGAGCAAGAATCGGCAATCTGCAATAACTACATCCGGTTCATACATTCTGGCGAGCAGCCAGCGCATGGATACAATATTTTTCATCAAAATACACCGCCTTATGAGAGTGATAGAGTCGTTTATTACTATGATTTACGAAAAAATACGTTATACCGTGGTAGGTTCAATAGGCCCTTTTCCCGCAACTGAGGCTTCTGCTGAAGCAATCTGAGGTTTGGTTTTGCCATATCGAATGAAGATCCATACCCCGAATATAATGACAACCCCGGCAGACATCTGTAATGCACTGAGGGATTCGCCGAGCAGCATCCAGGCCAGTAATGAAGAGAATACGGGTTCCCCAAGTACGCCCATGGATACCGTTGTGGCATTCATATATTGAAGCAGCCAGTTGAAGAGATAATGTCCAAAGATCGTTGGCACAATGGCGAGCAGTAGGAAGATTCCCCACTCTGACGCAGCGTAACCTCCGAACGGGTGGCCCATGATCAGATTATATACCGCCAGCGTGCAAGCAGCTACGAAGAACACCCAGAAGTTATACGAAAATGCACTAAGCCCCACACGCAAAAATTGACCCAGCAGCATATGAACGGCGACTGCAATTGTGCCAAGCAAAGACAGTACATCACCTTGTAGGGCAGTACCTGCCAACTGGAAATCTCCTGCGCCAATGACGATTGATCCAAGCAGGGCGATGCCCATGCCGATGATCATCATGCGGTTAATTTTGGCTTTGAACAGCCAGACCGAACCGGCAAGAATCAGTATAGGCTCCAGCGCGAGAATAACTGTGGAACTGGCAACACTGGTGAGCCGTAGCGAACCCATCCAGAGCAGAAAATGAAGGGCCAGCATCACACCGGATGCAAGCAGCAAGCCCCACTGCCGTAAGCTCAGCCGCATCATCTCATGTCTGTATTTCCAGACAAACGGGAGCATTAGCAGGTTGGTGAGAAAAAGACGGTACATGGCAATGACCGCAACATCTGCGGTAGACCAGCGTACAAAGATCGAAGAAAAAGAAATGGCGATAATGCCGACAAAGAATAACAGATAGATGGATCTGCCGGCACGGTTCAAGCTTGTCATGGGTGTAGCTCCTTCTTGAAGTCTGATAGCGTAAATCACTTCATTATACAGGAGAAGACAACCGCAGGAAAGATAAAGAGAACGAAGAGATAAGTAGATTGTAACCGGGCTTGTAACTATTCTGTCATTCTCCCGATCCATTTTTCTATTAATCTTCTATATAGAGACATGAAACGAGATAATATACCAATAATCGGGAAAAAATGAAAGTAAGGAAGTGGCATGACAGTGAGAGTTCAACAAGAGAGAGCGGGAGAGCGTGGCAGTATTCCGCCTAGCACAAGTCGCACGAAAACACATAAACGAAGAAAAATCCGGTATGGAAGGGTAATCATAGCTCTAATGCTCTTGGTACTGTTCGTTACCGGTATTACATATGTATTCTTTGGCATGACGCATTGGATCAAAAGCGTTGTGGCGCCGCCTCCGATTACTGTAATCGAACAGCCGGCCAAGCTCGGCATGATACAAGTTACTCCGGATGCGAAGGAGGAGCCGGCACGGTTCCAGGGCCAGGTTCGCAAATTGGCTTACATAACGTTTGATGATGGGCCAACTGAATATACAGAACAACTGCTGGATATATTGAAGCAGCATGAGGCAAAGGCTACCTTTTTCATGATCGGACGTCAGTTGAATCAGCATCCAGAAGCAGTGAAACGGCTGTTGAAGGAAGGCAGTTATCCTGGACTTCACAGCATGACACATAACTATAAAAAGCTGTATAAGAGCGGCAACTCGGCAAACTTTGTGAAAGAGTTCAAGAAAGAGCAGAAGATGGTGCAAGACCTGATTGGTTTTACGCCTCATCTTATTCGTGCACCTTATGGCAGCAGTCCACAGATCGGTGAAAAGTTCAGAGGTGACATTGCAGCGGCCGGATTCAAGATGTGGGACTGGACGACAGATTCACTCGATTGGAATCTTCCCGGTCAGCCGGACAAGATTGTGGCCCGGGTGAGCAAAAGTGTACATCGGGATAAGGAAGTGATTCTGATGCATGAGCGGGAGCAGACGGTGCAGGCTTTACCACGCATTCTGAAGTTACTCGAAGATCGGGGTTACGAGTTCGAAGTATACGATCCGGATGCACACTGGGTAGCCAATTTTAGCGGAGATACCCGCTTGTAATATAACAACAAGATGATGCAAGAGAGGAAGGACTTGGGTGCTAACGAGTAAAAAAGTGGCGCTTGCGGCAGTTAGTGTATTGCTAATTCTGCTGGTGAGTGGTTGTGGAGATCCGCAGGAGCCTGCGGCAAATCAGATAAACCAATTGGTGCTCAGCGGTCAGGAGATCGATCAGAGTTTGAAGACGCTGACCAGTCATGAGCAGGAAGATATGAAGTTATACAAGTCTATTTTAGACAAAGGCAAGAACAAAAACAGTGATCTCGAAGCACTGCTGGATCAGGCAGTAGGTCATATTCATGAACGAAGAACGTTGTTGAAACAGGCGGAAGAGGCCATGAAACAGACCAACGAGAAGACAGTGGCCCTGCGCAGTTCATTGAAAGAACTATCATTTGAAAAAGAAGAAACGTTGGCACAGGCTGAAAAGGTGCTGGATCAATATGAATCAAGAGCACGTGCATTGGAAAATTTTGTTGCCTCGTATCAGCTGAGTCTGAGTGCCGATGAACAGTTGTATGATCTGATGAGAGAAAGTGCAGAACCTAATCTGGTTAAGATTAAGCGAGCCATTCGGGTACGGAATAGCGAATATGCGAAGCTTGCTGAATTCCGAAAGCAATTTAACCTCCAGACCAAAGCGTTTAACGGAGCCAATGCCAAACTGGTACAGATGGATCAGGCCAGCTGAGCAGAGGATCTGAGCAACGATTCAGATATTTTGCATGATTGAGCTGCCTGTCTCCCGTGTAAGTACTAGTATACAGCCAAGCCAATGGATGAGAAGCAACATGGACAAGCATCATTGCGTATAAGCTAACGGAGGTGTTCATATGCGAAAAGGAAATACAATGAAAGTCAGTGCATCACTCCTGGTTTTAATTATGGGATTCTCGCTTGTGGCATGTGGGAACAGTAATCCTGCTGCACAGCCAACAGTGAATAATACGGAAGAACAGTCACCAGCACCGGAGCAACAACCAAATGAAAGTGCTGCAATAGAAACAGAAGGTATTCTGACTGGATGGGCTGATCCGCATACCGTTGAGATTCGAGTGAATGAGAAGCCGATGTCATTCCAAGTGAGCGAAGATCTGCAGAAGTCTCTGGATGATATCGATGACGAAGATTCCGTTCGTTTCAAATATGTAGAGAAAACGATTAATGCAACAACGAAACAGTTGGTACTTACAGAGATTGCAAAGATTGAATCGAGTGATGACAATAACGGTTCCAATGCAGGCGGTACGGTAACGTCCGATCGTCCGAAGACATCAGAGCTAGAAGTGACGGTAGAAGGAATGACCGAGAAACGCCCAGTCACACTGGCGCAAGCGAAAGGTTATTCACTTTATGTGTTTGAACCGATGGCTTTTGACGCCGAAGACCATGAATTAACAATGAAGATTGATCCGGATTATGAGGTAGAGATTGAGAAGCTGCCGGCGAATTACAATCTGGATACGCTGAAGATGGATGCCAAGGAAGAGTTGTCCGAGACCGGAGAAGTGAAGCAGTTAACGGCTGAACAACTCAGCAACGGCCCGATGAAGGATACAAGATTATACATGATGTCCCAGAATGATAAGAAAACAGAGTACTTTATTGTCAAAGAACTGGACGGCAATGGTTTCATTTTCCACATCCAAGCACCTATTGGTGAACCTTCGGAAGGTTTCCTGCCCATGGCATATGCATCCCTCAATTCCATTATGAATGAGTAGAAAAGGGATGAGCTACAAGGCTGAGCCAAACGATGTATTAAAATTAAAAAGATTCCCCAAACAGCGTGTTTCCTTGAGAGAGGAGATACGCTGTTTTATTAACGTTACTACAATATAGATAGATGTACCGTGCCGTGCCACGCCGTGCATAGACAAATAGCCGGAAGGAGCGATGCTGCTGCATAGGTTCCTCCCGGCTTCTTGGCCGTGCTTCTATTCAGTTTGCAGGATCGAACCCATGCCCTGATCCGTTACTCAGGTTAGTATAGTCGATTCCTTGCGCCCTCTGAGTTCTTGATAACGGGCGATTACATTCTGATGAACGGGATGTTCGTCGGGAATTCCCATGCGTTCACGGATGAAGGCGGAGACGCCATCTTCGCGAATCATGTGTTGTAGCTTCATGGCTTCCTCGTCGCGTTTGTCATTAAACAGCATTGCGGCCGCCATAGCAGAAGTTAAATGAGGAATTTGAATTCCGAATTCACTGGCCTGCATCGCTGGGCGAACAAGCCGATCATGAGGCGAAAGCTTGCGAAGGGGGGAACGTCCGACCCGGGTGACCTGATCCGTCAGGTTGGGATTGGCGAAGCGTTCCAGTATGGTATCGATATATTTGTTATGCTTCTGAGCGTTGAATTCGTGCTTCTGGATAAGCATCTGACCGGTCTCTTCCATAACATGGCGCACTTTGGCCCGCAGGGTGGAATTACTCATCACCTGTCGGATCGTCTTGAATCCTTCGAGATAGCCGAAGTATGCGGCGACACAATGGCCTGTATTGACCGTAAACATTTTACGCTCGATATAAGGTTCAAGCGAATCCACATAGTGGACGCCATCTATTTTCTTAAATCCATCCAGAAGTGCTGGACGATGAACGACCCATTCGTAAAAAGGTTCAACAGTGACCTGCAGCGGGTCTTTGTGGTTTTGAGCCGGAACAATCCGGTCCACAGCTGCATTGGGGAAAGAAACATAACGTTCGGCTTTTTTGCGAGTTTGTTCATCCAGAAACGGATAGATGCGTTTCTTCAGCCTGGTACTACCACCGATGGCATTTTCGCAAGCGATAATATGCAGTGGAGCCTGATTATTGTTTTTCATGCGAAGTTGAATACCTTTGGCGATCGGTTCGGCGATATCTCCGAGTGCAGATACACCCACCGCGGTTGTGATCACATCGGCTGAAGCGATCTCTTCAGCAACCAGATTCTGCTCATTCACATTGATAGCCGTCACGTTGTTGACAATCGTAGTGTCCTGATCTCTATTGGCAAGTGTAATCGGATATTCCTGTCTCTCTTGAAGCATGGAGATTTTCTTCGGGTTACGTGCGACAAAGCAGACTTCGTAGTCGGAAGCGGACAACATATGACCGATAAAACCGCGGCCTATATTGCCCGCACCAAAATGTACAGCTTTCATGTGTGAACTCCCCCTTTAAGGATTAAATCGCGAAATTCGTGCAGACCTTAGACGGTAGTGACGAGTGGCTTCGAAATCAAATCGTTAAATGTAAGGTCAGTCAAGCAAGACAGCCGTTGGTGAGGCATATCGAATTCCAGTGTTCCTGTGATGGTATTCGATATGACTACGCAGTGCATACCAGCCGCAGCAGCTGCACGCGCGCCGTTAGGTGAATCCTCAATCGCTACGGCTTCGTCTGCAGTTACTCCAAGGGCTTCAAGTGCTTGAGTATAGAGTTCCGGGTCAGGCTTCACATTTGCAACATCATCTGCCGTACGAATGACTTCAAAATAATCTTTCAGTTTCAGTTGTTCCAGATGTTGTTCAACCCACTCCCGTTTGGAGCTGGATGCTACAGCGAGTTTCAGTCCGGCTTCACGTGCTTGTTCAAGATATTCCTGAATACCAGGACGCACCTTTTCTTTGTTCATCAATGCAGCGTGCTGCAACTGAACGGATTCCCTGAACTCTTCCCGATCGATCGGAAGATTCAAATCTGTGATGAGGTACTCATATGGATTAAATGTTTTCAGACTGGTACCGATGCATTGTGAATACATCTCCAGGGTTAAATCTACGCCGTGTTCCTTGTAAGCATCACGAAAAGCAATATACCATGCTGTCTCTGTATCAATAATCGTTCCGTCGAAATCAAACACCAGTGCCTTAATCATAAATTTGTTCCTCCTGTTTCAGAATTAGTTTGGGGATAAAAAGTGAAAATTTTCTGCAAATTCATTCCCTGTATTCATTAACCTGCGGGATATTAGTTGACGCAATACACCGAAAACGAATATTAATTTGGGAAAAAATATGCGTTTGAAGCTAATAAAACCGTAACATAGGACAAACCGAAGGGTCAAGCGCGTCATGATTGTTTACATTGAAAATTTTCACATGTATGATTTGTTTTCAGAAAATGATGAACGTTGCAAACCGTTAACCCTTTTGCATGTAAGCGGTGTACTGAATAAACTGTTTTTACAGCTCAAAAAAATAAAACTTTTTTTATGAAAATTTGCTATTCTGGCCGTTCTACAGCTTTCGACACTTTTATAATAGAAGAAATGGAGCTTAATTTATTGGATTTTATTAGCTTTACGCCAGATCAGGCCCTGTGGGAGAATGGAAGAAAGATTGTAAAAGTATATGGAGTAAGGGAGGAAGACAAACATGCTGCAAAAGGACCGTTTCAATGGCTGCTTCATCGGGCTTGCAGCGGGTGATGCGTTGGGAACTACCGTGGAATTCAGTAGCCCGGGCGCATTTGAACCCGTAACGGATATCGTGGGTGGCGGCGTATTCGGGCTGGAGGCAGGGCAGTGGACAGATGATACATCCATGGCTCTGTGTCTGGCAGAAAGTCTGGTACGTAAGGCAGACTTTGATCCTGCGGATCAGATGCGCAGATACACCAATTGGTACAAGGTCGGGTATATGAGCAGCACAGGCGATTGCTTTGATATCGGCGGGGCCACGCGAAGTGCCTTGGAGAGGTTTGAGATAACTGGAGAAGCTTACAGCGGATCAACCGACCCGATGACGGCGGGCAATGGCTCTATCATGAGGCTTGCACCTGTCGTGATGGCTTACGCTAATCAACCAAACGAGGCGGTCCACTATGCTGGGCTGAGCTCCCGGACAACACATGCTGCAACGGAAAGCGTGGAAGCATGTGAAGTGCTGGCCGCCATAATTGTTGCCGGTCTGCGCGGAGCGGACAAGAGCGTCATGCTGATGCCGGAGACATGCAGACAGTGGAGGGAAGAACCTACTTTTTCGCCTGCTATTGAAGAGGTTGTTATGGGTTCCTATCAGAGCAAAGAACCGCCGGAAATTAAGGGCAGCGGCTATGTGGTTCGTTCACTTGAAGCAGCACTATGGGCGTTTCATAAGTCATCAAGCTTTGAAGAAGGCGCGTTGTTAGCTGTTAATCTGGGTGATGATGCGGACACTACAGGTGCGGTGTATGGGCAGATCGCAGGTGCTTATTATGGATTGAGTGGTATTCCGGCACACTGGCGGGACAAGCTGGCTATGCGTGGAGCGTTCGAACAACTAACCGATGCCTTGTGGTTGAAGGCGACAGAAAATCGTTGATTAAGAGACAGGAGAAGAGAACATCTATGAGCACGACTGGACACACAGTACAACCACAGGTTTCACCGTCAGGTAAACGAGGGGCGTTTCCATTATCCCTGTTATGTCTGACGATAGGGGCTTTTGCGATTGGTATGACTGAATTTATTATTATGGGCCTGCTGCCCAATGTGGCAACAGACCTGAATGTAAGTATTCCGCAGGCAGGACAACTCATTACGGGATATGCGCTTGGTGTAGCGGTAGGTGCGCCGATTTTGACCGTATTTACACACAAGATTCCACAGAAAAAATTGCTGGTACTGCTGATGTGCATTTTCATTATCGGAAACGCATTGTCTGTCATTGCTCCCACCTATGGGTTGTTAATCTCAGCACGGATCTTAACGGCATTTGCTCATGGTACGTTCCTTGGTGTAGGTTCAATCATGGCGACGCGGCTTGTTGCGCCCGAGAGAAGGGCAGGAGCGGTATCGGTTGTTCTCGCGGGGCTAACGATTGCCAACATTATTGGCGTTCCGTTTGGTACGTTTATCGGGCAACAGCTCGGATGGCGGTCATCTTTCGGGGCGATTACGATCTTGGGCATCATTTCGTTGATTGGTATCATTCGTTTCATTCCCGTCCTCCCGCCAGGAGCACCAGCGAACCTCGGACAGCAATTTCGGAATCTGGTTCGTCCACAAGTGTTGCTGGTTCTGCTTATTGGGGCGTTGGGGTGCGGAAGTTTGTTTACAGTCTTCACCTATATTACGCCGATGCTTGTGGATATTAGCGGCTTTGCGGAGCAAAGTGTGACCTGGATTCTGGTGTTGTTTGGCTTCGGTGTAACCTTGGGCAATTTGGTTGGCGGCCGTCTGGCAGACTGGAAGCTGATGCCTTCGTTAATCGTCAACTTTGGGATCTTAGCTTTTCTGTTAGCTGCACTTACGATTACACTAGAGAATCCTTATCTCGCGGTAATCACCATATTTTTCTGGGGGGTTGCCGCTTTTGGTATTATGCCAGGATTGCAGATTCGAATCATGAATATGACTCGTGAAGCACCGCTGCTGGCGACAACCTCAAGTCATTCGGCATTTAACCTGGGAAATGCCGCTGGTGCCTATATGGGTGGGTATGCAATTACGCATACGGGACTTATCTCAGTGCCTTTGTATGCCGCAGTAATTGCTGCACTGGGTTTGCTGGGTTTGTTCATCAGTCTGTTGATGAAAGACAGACAGACTTCACCCGAGGGTGCAGAGGTAGTTAATCCAGTATCCGTACACTAAACAGATGTCAAGAAAGCCTCAGCCATCCTGTGTAACCAGGGGCTGAGGCTTTTTGGGCATGTTGTTTTAATAGATTTCAAGCTCATTGATTCGCACATAGGTTGGCTGATGCGAAGGACCTTTACTCGCTACGACACGGATCTTGGAGGTACTGACTGCTGAAAATGTGTGTGAACGCGTTAACTCTTGATTGCCTGTAATCTGTACAAGATTCACCCAATTTGAGCCATTCCAGTATTGCAGATCATAATTGGCAAGCGGGTATCCCTGTGTGGTATACAGATCAATTCGCTGGATTGAACTCGATGCCGGCAAATCAATGACGACATATTGGGGAAGTGAGGAATTACGGTTATTGGCCCAGCTATAACTTTCCCCCAAGGCCGTGTTACGATCCCCGTCATTGATTCGGGCTGCTGAATACCCGGGATAGGTGGAAGTTACCGTTATGGCAGCATTTCGTGCCAGGTTCTGTCCGGTTCCCGGATTGGTAGGGGTTTTCACCAGATTCACCAAATTCCAGCGCAACTCGAAGAGTTTGAAGGACTTATTAAATACAGCTCCTTCTCCTTTGACGAGAGCATCAATCTTTAGAGACATGGTACTGGGCACATTATTGCTGCTTGTCCATTTCCCTGTGCCTTCAATGCCGGCAAAAACACTTACCTCAAGTATTTTTTTGCCGGCAATTTTCAGACCGACTTCCGCTTTGGCTCCTGCCCAAGCAGTGATCTGTCCTTCAATTTTATGGGTTACCGTAAGATATCTGTTCACACTGCTGTAAGGCTGGATCTTCACGGGAATAAAGACACGTGTTTTCCCTTTGACTCCCGCGGTAACCGTGTATCCCTGATCGACCTGAAATTCAAAGGTGACGTTGCCGTCAATACCAATGACCAGAAAAACGCCGACAGATACGGCTCCGAGATTGCCAGCACCAATGTTGAAGCCCATGATTGGAACTTTGACTTCTTTTTTGAACTTGGCATCACCTTTAATATAGATGTTGGCTTTCTCACCAGCAGTAAATTTCAGATCATATTTTCCCCAAAATCCGTATTTCCCCGTAACTTTGGGTGCAATCAAGGTGAGCTTGCCACCTGCTTCAACGAACACTTTGTTACCGTTTGCATTTTGTTGATTTACAAGTACCTTCTTGAAATCACAGACAAACTCATTGCCGGATTTTTTGCAATTGGCAAAATCACCTGCTCCAGCAGCACGAATCACATCATTCAGATCCGTTGAATTAATATCAGTTAATTCCGTGGAGTTTATTTCATTCAGATCCATATCATTTGTATCATTCATGTCCATGGAACTCACATCATTCAGATCCATGGGTGCGATATCCGTGGAAGCGATATCCATTGTTTCTGCATCCGCAACCATGTCCGTATTTGCATCTAAATCATTTTGAATCGTGTTGTCGATGTTGAACTGTCGCATTTCAGCATCGTCAGTTATATCGGTCTCTAACAAGGAAGGGGTTTCCTGAACAAGCCATTCCTTGCTATCCAATACCATCTCAGGATCGGGCATGACGATATTGCGCTCTTCGAACGAGACCTCCTGCTCGGGAATATCATAGTAATCGAACAATTCCTCCACACCCGGAGTGGTGTAATCTACCCGCATACCACCAGAGCTTCTATTGACGCTTGTAACTTTGATAGCCCGGGCAGAGGACTGATCGAGAAAGATCTGACCAGGAGCTAGGTTATTACCGATCTGGGCAGCCTCTTGGGTGCTAAGTTCTATAGAACCTTTCTCTTCCACCGTTTCAAAGACGGCATTTACCACGGGAAGTCTCTTCACCATGGAAGCAGGCATGGGTTGGGTTGGTTTTAACTGATAATCGACTTGCTCGAATTGACCTGAAGAAGAAATGGGGTTGCTAATAGCCAGTCCATCTTCGGAGACGTTAAATGAGATTCGAAAATATGCTTCTGAAACTGGAGCATTCACATTGGTCTTGCCTGCCCAGATCCAGCGTGCACTGGTCTCCTCAGGCATGCCACTAATCTGTTTCCAAGGATCACTGCCATACCGTCCGAAGTCAGTAGCACGTGACCATGACGAATCATCGAATTTGGGTTGCTCCCAACCTTCGATATATCGTTCAGATACTTTCCAGTTGAAATCCGTAACCAGATTCTCATCTCCGTAGCTAAGGTCTGCCAGCAGTCCCGCATAGAGGCCTATATCCTTCGCTTGAACTGCAATCACATTGATGCCAGATTGAATCGGCACAGGGAACGTATAGGCTTTGGCCCAGTCGGTGCCTTTTCCCGTCTGTCTGCCGTTTATAAAAAGTGTGAACTCATCATCTGCGGTTATGGATATTTTTCCTTCATTGTTAGATGCAGCATAGACATTGGATGGCCATAACCCCACAAGTAAAGGCAGCAATAATGTAATAACCAGGAATGAAGCCCATGCTTTTTTGATCGAAAAGCGTACATTGAACATCATCATTTTCCTCCCAGAAAATAAAGTAGTTGCAAAAGATATTGGTAGCCGAAACGTTGAAACTTTTGCGTAAGCATATCTCAGAAGAAAAATATTATGAATCTATTGAAATTGTTCATAGACACCCCCCTATGGAAGCTATAATAAGGTAAAATATTCAATTTAACAACAGTATTTTACAATTTTAAATTATGATTCGAAAATAAAGAAGAAAGAAGAAAAACTCTGATGCTCTAAGACCATTGAATTGAATCGCTAGAAATGAAAATATTGTTGCAAAAAATGGATAAATAAGTTTAAATATACTATATAAGTAATTCTATGTCGGGAAAACAGAGTGAAATCTACATGTTTCAGTGTTTTCTGAAGGGAAGGGAGGTGATCTAACCTGTTTATTGTAAGGGCTTTCAATTTTGGGTTGAGAGGAAGCTTACTTCACCGCGTTAGAAAAAGTTGAACTTCAGCATCAAGCGTAATCCAGTGAAACTTCGAGAAACGCATACTTAAGTTTGACAAAATTGAGAGGAGAAATTGAGATGAAAAAACGTATTACAATCCTTTTAAGTCTTTCGATGATCGTTGCCATGATTGCCCCAACAATGGCTTTTGCTACGGATTCCAGCGAGGTTGGTGCTCAGAACACAGCGTATGAATCTATGAATGTATCCGGCAATGACGCAAACAATGCGCTTGCTAATACTCCGGTGGTGCCGGCACCACCGGGTTTTGATGGCTATCGAAACAATATTCCGCACGGAAATACCAATCTGATATCCTATTACTCCACAACGGTGGGCAATACACGGAAAGCGACCGTGTATACACCGCCAGGATATTCTCCGAATAAAAAGTATAACGTCTTGTATCTCCTGCACGGCATCGGCGGGGATGAGCATGAGTGGGTCAATGCAATGAAACCCAAGAACATTTTGGACAACCTGTATTCGGAAGGCAAGCTGTCCCAGATGATCGTTGTCATGCCGAATGGCCGTGCCATGAAGGACGACCGTCCAGTCGGTGACATTTTTGCTCCGGACAAAGTGGCTGCGTTTGAACGGTTTGAGCAAGACCTGCTCAAGGATCTGATTCCTCATATCGAGGCCAATTATCCGGTATACAAAGACAAGAATAGCCGTGCGTTGGCCGGTCTGTCCATGGGTGGTGGGCAATCGCTTAACTTCGGATTGAAAAATCTGAATACCTTCGCTTGGGTAGGGGCCTTCTCGGCTGCACCGAATACGCAATCTGTATCACAGCTGGTTTCCAACCCGGGACAAGTAGCCAGCCAACTCAAATTGTTGTGGATCTCCTGTGGATCAAGTGACGGTCTGTTATGGGTCAGCCAGAACTTCAAAAACGGCTTGAGCAGCATGAATATTCCGCATACCTTTTATCTGGATGTAGGTGGACACGAACCATCTGTCTGGAACAGCGGCCTGTATCAGTTCTCACAAAGAATCTTCAAATAATTTAATTTGAATTAGCTTCTTGAAGCAATCGACAGGAGAAACAGGAATTCATATCGATATGTAGCCTCAGTTCTGTTCTGCACAGGGCTGGGGCTTTATGTTGGTTAGTGTGCGAATATGACATGATGAATGAGAGCGAATATGTTAGCATGAAGGAAGCAGATCCACATGGAGCGGGTAGTTAATTACATAGGTAGATACATGAAGGAGAGAAATAGGATGTTCTATTACAAAGGTGCATTCCGGGAAACGGACAATGTGATTTATTTCAAAAGCGAGGTCCCCTTAATGGAGAACGATGTCGTTATATTTGGGGAGAAAACATATTTTATCCAAAGTGTGGAGAAAGAATTTCTTCTGCTTCAGCGGGTAGGCTCTATTGTCTCTGTTAGCGTGTGAAATAACTACAGAAGCTTCACCTTTTTCAAGTGTACGTGCACTTCTGGGCCACTGCCTACATACAATAGATCGACCCTGTTCCCACATGTGCTCAGGCCAGATCGTTGTAAAACTGCAGGAGGTGTCATCTGTGCCCGGATTGTTTACCGCAATTGCTCTATTCATTAAAGAGTTAACGTTACTCGTCTCGTATGTCAAAAATAATGCGTTCCCCCAGCCACTGGCTGAGGGTGATGAAGCCAAACATTTGCGCCTTATGGCTGAAGGTAATGCTCACTCTCGCAATCTGCTCATTGAACACAATCTGCGCCTCGTCGCGCATATCGTCAAGAAGTTCGATAATACGGGTGAAGATCAGGAAGACCTGATTTCCATCGGAACCATTGGTTTGATCAAAGCCATCGAAAGTTTTCAACAAGGCAAAGGTACGAAGCTTGCCACATTTGCGGCGAGGTGTATTGAAAACGAAATTTTGATGCATCTGCGTTCCCTGAAGAAAACACGCAAAGACGTATCCCTGCACGACCCTATCGGTACGGACAAAGAAGGCAATGAAATTACATTAATCGACATCCTTGGCACAGAAGCTGATGATGTTGTAGATCGGGTACAGCTCAAGATTGAAAAAAGCAAAATTTATCGCAATCTAGATATCCTGGATGACCGGGAGAAGGAAGTTGTAATCGGTCGATTTGGCCTGGAAGCAGGCGGGGAGGAACGAACTCAACGCGAAATTGCGAAGGAACTGGGCATCTCACGTTCTTATGTATCACGGATTGAGAAGCGAGCGTTAATGAAGCTGTACCACGAGTTTTATAAGCAAAAGTAGTTGTTGGATAGATAGCGCTTTTCGTTAAAAAGATGGTGCTTTCTGAACCTTCCGCATTTGTAGGGAGATGCATTAAGATCGAAAATTTGATACACTGCGCTCTCTGAAAATGGCACGGACAAAGAGGGCAATGAAATTACACTAATTGATATCCTCAAAACAGATTGGAAAAGAAAAAGGAATAGATTAACAGACCAGAGGGCGCCTTTATCGGGAGCCCTTTTTACTGTGAAGATACTTAAAACTGGATCTAAATAGTATTAATTATTTGGGATTATGACCTAAATAAAGGAATTTCCATTCCCGTTGAAGAATATCTTGTACACAGACCAATTTAATATATAAGGAGTACATCATAATGAAGCAGCTTTTTCAGAAAACTCCACTGTGGTTTTTGTTAATCTGGATTGTAGGATTTATGATGATCGTGTTCAACTCGTTTCAATCAAACTCGGGTACCATTAACTTGCTTGCATTATTCATAATTAATGTTGCTAATGCTATTCGAATTTGGAAAAACGAACGTTCATTAGCAATTACCTTTTTAGTTGTTGCCGCTCTATGCTTGGCTTATATTTTAATATACTTCTATAGATATGTATAATCAGCATGACATGGCATGAGAATAACAACAAAGGAATGTACATAGGCTGATGATAGTATAGATCGGATGCAACTTAAGATTAATAAAAGCCAAGGGCATGAAATAGGAGCATATGAAGTGGTCACCTTTTACAAAGGTGGCCTCTTTGCTTTTGCAAAAAAATATATAAAAGAGGGATATGTATTCTGGGCAGATTATTATATGATGAGTAATAATATTTTGCATCGTAGAGAGCATGTACAGAAAGAGAGTGGTGGTTGATCATGCAGCAAGAAACGTTAACAAGGGGATTAAAGAACCGGCATGTGCAGTTGATGGCGATTGGAGGTGCGATCGGTACAGGTCTGTTTCTTGGAGCAGGCAAAACGATCCAGCTAACAGGGCCATCCATCTTGCTGGCCTACATTATTACGGGTGTTGTGTTGTTCCTGATCATGCGTGCATTGGGGGAGCTGCTGTTAAGCAACTTGCAGTATCATTCCTTTGTCGATTTTGTGCGTGATTACCTGGGAAATATGGCGGCATTTATTACAGGCTGGACCTATTGGTTCTGCTGGATCTCCATTGCCATGGCTGATATTACGGCCGTTGGTTTATATACGCAGTTTTGGTTTCCGAATGTACCTCAGTGGATGCCAGGGTTAATTGCGCTGGTCATTTTGCTAATTATGAACTTGGCAACGGTCAAGTTGTTTGGTGAGATGGAATTCTGGTTTGCCCTGATTAAAGTCGTGGCTATTCTGGCACTCATTGTTGTTGGTTTATATATGATTTTCAAAGGTTTTACAACGGATCAGGGTCCAGCGAGCTTCACCAATCTGTGGAGTCATGGGGGATGGTTTCCGAATGGACTGCATGGGTTCATCATATCGTTCCAGATGGTGGTATTCGCCTTTGTAGGCATGGAACTGGTGGGACTCACAGCGGGGGAAACGGAGAATCCGGAGAAGGTTATTCCTAGAGCGATTAACCAGATTCCGATCCGGGTAATGCTCTTCTATGTTGGCGCACTGCTGATTATTATGAGCATCTACCCGTGGAACGCCATTGTGCCTACTGAAAGTCCGTTTGTACAAGTGTTTGCCGCTGTGGGTATTGCAGCTGCCGCCGGCATTGTGAATTTCGTGGTACTGACTTCCGCAGCGTCAGCGTGTAACAGTGCCATTTTCAGTACAAGCCGTATGGTGTTCTCCATGGCAAAGGATCACAACGCACCTGAATCATTTGCAAGACTGAACAAGAGGAAAGTCCCTTCCAATGCGCTGTTTTTCTCCACGATCGTTATTCTGATCGCGATTGTGCTGAACTATATCATGCCAGAGGGTGTATTTACGCTGATCACGAGTGTGTCGACTGTGTGCTTCATCTTCGTCTGGGGCATCATGGTAATCTGTCACCTGAAATACCGCCGTACCCAGCCGGAACTGGCGAGTCGCAGTCGCTTCAAGCTGCCACTATATCCGTTTTCCAACTACTTCATTCTGGCGTTTTTGGTTTTTGTGTTGGTGGTCTTGGCGTTGGCTGAGGATACGCGAGTGGCACTGTTTGTCACGCCGGTGTGGTTTATCCTTGTTGCGGGGATCTACCTTCTCAAAAAGAAAAATTTGAGTAATAACAGACAGTAGTCTTACCCTCGTTGCAAAATAAAGCCGCCCAATGATATTGGGCGGTTATTCGTATTTATATTCGTGCAGCCTCTTTGCCTTCACGAATGCTCGCGTAGACGGCATCACAGATATCGGTTGTATACTGGCCCGACATCCCTTCAAGTGCCGTGTTGGTGAATGCTGCAACACTAAGTTCTTCTTTTGGATCAACAAACCAGGAATGGCCGTAAGTTCCACCCATTCGCCACGTACCCGGGGATTCCGGTGTACCAGCTGTGACAGGATCTTTAAGTACGGTAAAACCAAGGCCAAACCCTCTGCCTGGCCAGTATGGCATCACGAGATCCCCGATTTGATTGGTGGACATCTCAGTCGCAACGGCTTCTGTAAGGAGAGGCTGTCCTCCTTGTCGCAATGCTTCAAGTAAAGTAAGAAAATCTCCGGTACTTCCAACCATACCCGCTCCGCCTGATAAGTAAGCAGAAGTATGATTCGCACGATTGGGTGACAGTCGGAAGCCAGCAGTACCCTCAATAAAAGGAATCAGCTCCAACTCCTTATGAAGGAGACGTGGTTCTTCAGAACCATTAGCATATGCGGTTGTCAATCGTTCCGAATCCACCGCAACAAAGTCAGTGTCGGTCATGTGGAGTGGATGAGTAACCAGCGTTTGAACAGCTTCTCGTAGTGACATCCCAGTTACCTTTTCGATAACGGCACCAAGTACATCTGTCGCAATGGAATATCTCCACATGTTGCCTGGCTCATACAGAAGCGGAGCAGAAGCCAGCCTTTGCAGATTCTCCTCCAGACTCATTTCAGACCAATCCATTCCGTCCGATACCCCTGCAAGCTCATAGGTTCCCTGATCTTCTTGGAAGAAACGGTATGTCAAGCCTGCGGTGTGTGTCATCAACTGATGTACTGATATTAAAGCGTCCTGACCATTGGCAAGTTTGGGCCGGAATGCAGGAAGCCAGCGTGTCACCGGATCATGCAGACTCAGCTTTCCTTGTGAGATTAATGCCAGAGCTGCTGTCGAGACAATAGGTTTGGTTACGGAAGCAAGTCGAAACAGAGCGTTTTCCGACATGGTACGCTTTTGCTCCCTGTCTGCGAAACCAGCAGCCCGGCTATATACCAGTTCCCCTCCTAATGCAACCTGTACAACTGTTCCTACGATTCTTTTTTCGCTTAGAGCGCGGTCAATGGCTTCATCCACATAATTATGCAATGCCGTCATGTCTTCTTTTCTCATGCTTATCTTCCTCTCACCAACTGATGTATTTGATTTCTCGTGATAACTGTGTTTATTATATAAATGATTGATCTTGTATTACATGGTTTGTTAAAGGCATTATAACGAATTAGCGAATATACTTAAGGTAATTTCTGAATATATCTTATGTATTTAAAGGAGTGGATCACATGGACGAAATAGATCAGCATATTCTGTATCACTTGGAGAATCAGGCGAGATTATCCATGACCGAACTCGGCAAACTGGTGGGGTTATCTCAGCCCGCCGTTACTGAACGAGTCAAACGAATGGAAGAAAAGGGAATCATCGAGGAGTATCGAACCGTAATCTCCCCATCCAAATTGGGCAAGCAGAGCACAGCCTATGTTCTTTTTCGTACGCGGGATTGTTATCCTTTCCTGGATTTCTGTCGTGCGTCACCTGAAGTTGTGGAATGTTATCGGATAAGCGGAGAGTACAATTACTTGCTGAAAATCCTCACAGATACCATTCAGGGACTCGAGGAGTTTCAGAACAAGTGTGATCCGTACGGTACTTACATGACCTTGATTACGATGTCTTCTCCGATTGCACATAAAAACCTTGTGGAAGGACCAAATCTGTTGGCACAGGCAGAATAAGATTCTGGTCTTTAAAATGAAAAACAGAAGAGGAGTCCACATCAAGTGAACTCCTCTTTCCTCCTGCGTGTAACTCATGCAAAATGCCTTCCTGTTATTTTACTTACTTAGGAAATCCATATTTATAAGCACGCATAGCTACAAGCAACGCAGGAATGAGCAAGATAAACAGTGCCCCAGAAAGGTATCCTGCTCCAAATACTTCAAGAAGAATGGCCCCGATGATGCCTCCTCCACCAATTGCCAGATTCCATGCTGTAACCAGCATCGATTGGGCGACATCTGTGCTTTTGCCTCCGGCTTGAGCGATGGCAGTCTGTAACAGTGTCGCGGCCCCGCCAAACGTAAGTCCCCAGATCATGACGCCAAGGATAATAATCACAGGTTGATGAGTAGCGATTCCCATCGCGACAGAGGCCAGAGCGAATGATGCCAAGCTAATGATAACCAATCTCCTCAAAAATCGGTCAATGAGCATGCCGGTTAACCAAATTCCAACAATGGAAGTAAAACCGAAAATGAGCAAAATCAAGTCGACTCTGTTAGCAAATACGGTCTGGGCAAGGTAGGGAGAAATATAGGTATATAGAATGTTATGGGCAAGCATCCAGGCCAGAACAACAAACAGAATAGGCCTAACTCCCGGAATTAAAAACACCTTATGCAGCGGAAGACGTTCACCAGCTGGCTCTCCGGCAAAATCCGGCATTCTCCAGAGAACCCATACGATTAAAGCCACGGTTAGAAGAGATACCATCCCGAAGATGAGGCGCCAGCCGACATAAGAACTGAGAAAACTACCGATTGGAACACCCAGGGCTAATGCTAACGGTGTGCCGACCATAGCCACAGCCATGGCTTTACCTTTTAGCGAATCCGGGACCATCCGACGAGCATAACCTGCTGTCATTCCCCATAACACACCCGCAGAGACTCCCGCCATGAAACGAGCAGCAAGTGTCAGGATATAATCCGAAGATAAGGCGGTAACGGTGTTAAAGACAAGAAAACCACTAATGCATACTAACAGTAGAGGTCGGCGTCTCCATCCGCGTGTAGCAGTAGTCAAGGGAATGGCAGCAACAAGTGATCTAATGGCATAAAGAGTCACCAACTGTCCTGTGAGGGCCTCTGTGATCCCCAAGTCTTTTGCAATTTGCGGCAGCAGTCCCGCAGGCAGGCTTTCAGTGAGGATGCAAATAAATCCCGCCATGGCTAATGCAAGAAGCCCAGCCCACGGAAGGCGTTCTGAAGATATGGAAGGCAGCTCCCTTTGTTTTGGGAGGGGTGTGTTAATGGCCATGAATAAAAAACCTCTTTTCTTATCGTTTAATCTTATCCAGAACTATGCATATAAGCTTATCTGAAAAAATCAAACTTTTGCATACAGGATTAAAGGTAAGAAGGAGGTTTTAACATGATTTTTAATTTAATTTGTGAGTTTATCCGTTAATTTAGTATGTTCTAAAGTGGACTGAAAAAATGAGCAGGGAGAATGTCTTCTCCTGCTCATTGGCTCAAGTCATTACTTAATTGGATTAGCTTTCATTTCCTGTCCCATTTTCTCAATGCCATCCAGAATTTGATATCCATAACCCCAGAACTGGCTGAAATCTGTGACATAGATCTGTTTGTTCTTGATTGCGTTCATACTTTGCAGGGCAGGGTTGGCATACAGATTCTGAATCAGCTTGTCGATATCCGGTGAACCGGCATACGCGGACAAGAGCAGGTAGTCCGGGTTCGCTGTGATCAGTTGCTCTACACTAACTTCACCTTGCACACCATCAAACGTATTTTTCAGCTTCAACAGGCTAAGTGCATCAAGCTGATACGTATCGTTCTGCATGCTGCTTACCGTAATGGTGTCTTCTGTAGCGGGTACGATATAAGCAAAACGTTGCTCAGGCTGATCGGCTACACTTGCCTTAATGGCTGCAACACGAGTCTTCAGATTTTCCGTGAATGTTGTGGCATTTTCTTGAACATCGAAGATCTGCCCAAGTTGTGCAATATCACTATACAGGCTATCGAGTGAACCTTTGTGGTTGGTTGTTTGCAGGAACGTGCGGATATTCATGTCATTCAATCCATCGACGGTACCCACGCCCCAGTCTGCATCAGCGAACAGGTCGCCCCGTCCGAGTACCAGATCTGGGCTTGCACCTACAACCAGCTCTTTACCGACATAATCCTTGGACAATACCGGAATTTGGGCGAAATCATCAGCCACATCCGGTGTAACGGAACCATAAAGAGCAGCAACACCGACCATTTTATCGGTCAGACCTAATTTGATGAGCATCTCAGCCGCAGACTGGGTGTTCGCAACAACACGTTCAGGTGCTTTATCGAATACCTGCACTTTGGGTTTCCACTCGCCACCCTCACCCGAGATCGTGAAATTCTCAATGGTGAGCGGGTACGTCGTTTTATTTGTATTCTCAGCAGAAGCTGAAGTTTCTGTCGTGTTAGTTGTTGAAGTTGTTTCTTCGGCAGGGGAAGAAGTTGATGCGTTCGAACAGGCTGCAAGTAGCAGTAACAGGAGACTTAGAGCAGCGACGATGCCAATGGTTCTGGATGTGAATTTCATTAAATGACGAACCCCTTTTCTATGTGTTTTAAATTGACAAAGATAATCATTCTCAATTATAATCCGAGAAAACACATTGTAAATAGCTAAATTTAATTTGTTCTACATTTTACGCGAATTGATGGGGGAAGAGATGGCACAGACGGTTCAGGTTCAGACACAGCGTATGGGGAAAAGAGAGTCTCTGATTCATAGTAAATCCGGGTTTACTTTACTGATTGCAGCTTTAATCATGATTACGCTTATATCCGTAGGTATTGCAGTTTCCATTGGACAGGTACAAATTCCACTGGCGGAGTCGTATCGTATTCTTTTATACAAATTAACGGGATTTCAGTGGGGGACAACACCCATTGAGGCAGGTTCCTTTACCGATATTATCTGGCAGATTCGTTTCCCGCGTGTGCTGATGGCGATGTTTATCGGTGCAGGCTTGGCCTTGTGCGGTGCTGTTATGCAGGCTGCTGTGCAGAATCCGCTCGCTGATCCTTACATACTAGGTATATCCTCAGGTGCTTCACTTGGAGCAACCTTTGCAATTCTTATTGGATTCGGTGCGATTGGGTGGCTAGGTCAGACGGGGGTGGCTTTCTGGGCCTTTGCCGGTGCGATGGGTGCGTCCTTACTGGTTCTGACTTTGGCAGGGATTCGGGGGAAAATGACGTCGGTCAAGCTGGTGCTTGCGGGAATGGTGATTAACGCGTTATGCAGCGCTTTTTCGAACTTTATTATTTATTTTGCCAACAATGCTGAAGGCATCAAAACGGTGACGTTCTGGACCATGGGCAGCCTGGCGGCTTCCGGATGGAACAAGCTTCCACTCGTGGGTATCGTCGTGCTGGTGGCGATTCTATTTTTCCTTTTACAGTCCAGAGTTCTTAATACGATGTTATTGGGGGATGAAGCAGCCGTTACATTGGGCATTAATCTGAGTGTGTACCGCAGGGTGTACATGCTGTTAACCGCTTTGGTGACAGGCGTTATGGTGGCGAGCTGTGGCATGATTGGTTTTGTCGGCCTCATTATTCCGCATATCGTCAGAGGTCTCGTGGGTTCCGACCATCGTAAGGTGATGCCTGTATCTGTGCTGTTTGGAGCCATTTTCCTTATCTGGACGGATGTTATTGCACGATCCCTCATATCCAGCGTGGAGTTGCCAATCGGGATTATTACAGCCATGATTGGTGCACCAATGTTTATGTATATGCTGGTCAAAAAAGGCTACGGTTTTGGAGGAAATTAAAGATGAAGCTGAACGTAGAAAATGTATCCATCTCTGTGCTGAACACGGACATCATCAAGGATATTTCATTACAGGTGAACGGTAAACAGTTCGTTGGACTGATCGGACCCAATGGTTGTGGCAAGTCAACACTGCTCAAGAGCATTTATAAAGTGATCAAACCGCAGCAAGGTAAGGTTTTTCTGGACAATACCGATATTCTCAAATCCAGTCCAAAGCTTGTTTCCAGACACATGGGCGTTGTTGGCCAGTTTAATGAATTGAGTTTTGATTTTACAGTACGCGAGATGGTCATGATGGGCCGTACCCCACACAAAAAAATGCTGGAGACGGATAATGAACGGGATCATGAAATCGTAGAGCAGGCTTTGGAAAAAGTACATCTGACTGGACATGCAGACCGCAATTACGTGTCTTTGTCTGGTGGGGAAAAACAGCGTGTCGTCTTGGCACGTGTCTTGGCACAGCAACCCCAATTCCTGATTCTGGACGAGCCGACGAACCATTTGGACATCAAATACCAGCTTCAAATTCTAAATATTGTCCGTGGACTAGGCATTGGCATATTGGCAGCGCTGCATGATCTCGAACTCGCCGCAGAATATTGCGATTATCTCTATGTGGTGAAAAAGGGCCAGATTGTGGTCCATGGCAAACCGGCTGATATTCTGACTCGCGAGATGATTGGTGAGGTATTCGATGTGGATTGTGAAATCTATACAAATCCGGTTACAGGTGGCCTGGGCATTGCTTACCTGAGTACACGTTGATTGGGACTATATCTTCGTTTGGATGACCCGGAGCAATCTTTCGAAATAATCAATTGAAATGAACATAGACCGTGCCTGTTGGAGCGATGTTGTTGAGTGCTCACAGGGCCGGTCTTTTGTTTTTTAGGTGGGGGTAGGGATCAACTATTGAAGCTTAGGATCAACGGGATGAGCATGAGCACCTTTGCTAACTTCTTGAAAAATATCTGAGGAGTTATCGCTATGCGTTGAAGACTTGCTGCTGTTGTCTTGTTGGGGGTGTTCTCCCGTTGCTGGACTACTACCTGTAATTGCATAACTTCGTAGGATCTCTTCCAGATCTCCAATCGTCACGGGACGAGCATGTCGTTTCAGGACATAACCGAGTTGACCATTGGGTTCTACCGTCGCCGTCTCCAGATCGTCTACACTTGTAATTCCGTGCTGTCGCATATGCATCTCAAGCTGATCCATCGTATAACGCATGCGTTTCAGATTCGGGATAATGACCTTTCCGTCCTCTACCACGATTTTGGAACTGCCACTCATTAACCGTTCAAAAATATTAAATTTCAATTGCAGTTGTTCCACTACAAGCAATGTCAAAATGAAGACTGATGCTGATCCAATCGCTTTGCCAAGCTCATGATTTGCGATGGGCTGTACAATCGTTGTTCCGATGGAGATCATGATGACCGTTGTGGCGACACTCATCTGTGAGATCGATTTACGTCCTGCAATTCGCAGCAGAATCATGCCGATAAGTACAAGTAAAACAGATTTCCATATCCAGTCCATACGTATATTCCTTTCTATTCCAGTATGCGTTTTGCTTCTTAGACTGTTCTGGAGTTGGAGAAATTATGCAGATGGCTAAATCCATAGCTTTCATTCCGCCCACCGGATCGTTTACAATAGGGTATTGATGAAGTGAACAAAGGAGCGGGTTACAGTGGCAAAACAGAAATACTATGTTGTCTGGGAAGGCAAGAAGCCGGGTGTGTATAACACATGGGCAGATTGCAAAGCGCAGACGGATCATTATACTGGAGCAAAATATAAATCCTATGAGTCCAAAACAGCCGCAGAAGAAGCGTATCGTGCTGGATGGAAAGGGAACTGGGGTTCAAGTGCAGGCGGAGCGTCGAAGACAAAGTCGGCTGGTAGCGGAAGAAGTGCTGGCATGGAAACGTCAGAGGAAGTGGATTACGACAGCGTCTCTGTTGATGTGGGCACACGTGGTAACCCCGGACCTGTAGAATACAAAGGGGTAGACACCCGCACCGGTGAGGTTATTTTCTCCGTCGGACCGATCTCCAAAGGCACGAACAATCTGGGCGAATTTTTGGCCATTGTACATGCCCTTGCACATCTGAAAAAAGAAGGCAGTACCAAAACGGTGTATACCGACTCGGTCAATGCCATGAAATGGCTAAAGCAGAAAAAAGTAGCCACAACGTTGCCAAGAGACAACTCCACGGAAGAGATCTGGTTGATGATTGATCGTGCCGAGCAGTGGCTCCAGACGAATACGTACAGCAATAAAGTGCTAAAATGGCAGACCAAACAGTGGGGCGAAATCAAGGCAGATTACGGCCGGAAGTAGGTATTTATCCGTATCAATTTCATAATACCTTTCGCTGCTTCAATCAAGGCTAGATATAGATCAAAGCGGTTTGATTTGTCTATATCTAGTTACAAAAATCCATTTTTAGTGAGTTATGAAATTGATTTTTCCAAAGGATGCCTCCTTAATTTCTGGTCTATTAGAATCGTTATTTACAATTTCCAGTTTCCGCTCTATAATCATCTGAATATGATTAGTTAAACATATGGAGGAGCCTGTCATCTGCAGGCCCTCTTTATCTTTTTGGTCCATTGATTAGCAAGTCCATTCAATAGAATGGGGTATTTGAGTATATATTGCAGGAGGCAGACATGAGTTCCATTTATAGAAGTGAAGAAGGCAAGAGCAGCATCCTTGAAGAGTATGAGATTTATTTGAACGAGTTGGGTGAGAAATTTACTCGGGAGTATGTAGAGACGCGTTTTGGAAAGACACATGTTTTACTGACGGGTCCTCTAGATGGCAAGCCGTTATTTATTCTCCAAGGCGGTAATTGTGTGAATCCGATGACGTTGTCATGGTTCTCTTCTTTATTTAAAGAATACCGGATTATTGCTCCTGATACGATTGGTCATCCTGGTTATAGCGAGGAAGCGAGTATCTCCACACGGTTTGATAGCTTGGCATTATGGGTATCGGATCTGTTAGATCACTATGATATTGAAAAGAGTGCATTTATCGGTCCATCGTTTGGAGGAGGCATTATCCTCAGACTGGCTACCTATATTCCGGAACGCATCTCGTGTGCCGTATTGGTTGCTCCTGCGGGTCTTGCGGTCAATTCCAAAATTAAAACAGCTCAGGATATCACGCTGCCACTCGTCAAGTATCGTATGACGTCTTCACCATCTTCTTTGCAAAAAATTACGGACAACATGTCGTGCAACTGCATGAAAGAAATGGATAAAAACATTATTGGTAAACTTTTTAAATACGTCAGTATAGATCAGGATCTGCCCAAGCTTACGGAGCGGGAAGAACTGGTGAATTATACGTCACCAACCTTGTTATTGGTAGGGGAGAAGGATGTCTTTTTCCCAGCTGATAAGTGTATTGAGCGAGCTCAAAAGATTATTACGAATGTAAAAACCATCAAGTATGATACAGGACATTTCCCTTCACAGGACGTATTGGTTCAGATGAACGAGGAAATCGGGCGTTTTTTACAGAATAATTATTAATAAAAGCTGTTAATGAAGGATGAGAAATGTTTTTCTCCAGTTTAATAAAGTAATTACATCCATCTGTCGATACTCTATATAAGAGAATGCTTTTCTTCTATAGAATAGTGTGGATAGGGATTAGCAGTAGAACGAAGAAGGCTTGATATCATTAATATTTAAATATTTCGCGTGAAGGTGTTTCAAATTGCATCATTTGGTTTATATGTATAGTTGGCGATGAATTGCTGACTGGTTAAACCAAGTGATGCATTTACGCGGAAAGTCTTCCGATCGACAAGGTTGAAAAGAGGTCTGTTATGAGAAAAGACAATTGTAAAATGACATTGCAGCGCAATGTGATTATAAATGATACATATCAGGTAAGACAGGTATTGGCCAGCAGTGAGTTGGCTATTGTATATGCAGGGCGAGATCGTAACACAGGTGCCAAAATAGCCATTAAGGAATTTTTCCCACAGAGAATGGCTGAACGGCAGGCAGACAAGCGAGGGGTGTTCTGCTCTTCACGAGGATACGGTGGGCAATATCAGGAGTTACTGGCTGCATTTCTGCTCGAAGGTGAACTATTATCGAAACTAGATCATCCCCATATTGTATCGTATATGGATCATTTTGAAGCGAATGGTACGGGGTATCTGGTTATGGAATACTGCACGGGAATCACATTGACCGAGTATTTGATTGAACATAATCATGCTCTTGATGCTGCTTTCATAACGGAGACGCTGCTTCCACTGGTGGATACATTGGATTACATACATAAGCAAGGCATTCTTCACCGGGATGTGAAACCTTCCAACATTATGGTTATGGAGGATGGTACACCCAAACTTCTGGACTTTGGCTCAGCTACCCGTTGGCCTATGCAATCCGGAGAGAAACAGGTGATATTTACATCGGCAGGTTATTCTCCGCTGGAGTTTTATTCGGAGAAATCTAGTCAAGGACCGATGTCGGACATCTATAGTTTGGCAGCTCTGCTCCATTATTGGACATGTGGGCAACCCCCTATGGACGTGAAACAGCGGTTGTTCCAGGATGAATTGCCATCTGTTCGCTCACATAATGAGTATGTGAATCCTTGGCTCGCTCGTGTTATTCATTGGGGGTTGACGGTTCGTTCTGAGAAACGCTGTGCTTCCTTAGCTTGGGTCAGAAGCTCGCTGCGAGTTCAAGCCTGGGTATGGAAAGTGCGCAAGCCAGGTACAGTGGAATGGTCTTTAGCCGAGAATCAACATACGCAGGTCTATGAAGTGGAGCCGAAAAAGCAACATGAGACGGCGTAAGCAGTCATGACCTATGTTACTAAAGTAGATAGGCTTAAATGCAAGCATAACCGTTAAATAGGTGTAAATAGAAACAAGCCAGTTCTTACCCGTACATATGGGGCGAACTGGCTTGTTTCTTTTATATTTTCAGAGATAGCTTCCTGTAGGTGATTTTTCCTTTTAGTTTATTTTGTAGGTCTTCAAGAAAGAGGACAAAGTCTTGCATATTTCCTGAATTTGTATAAATGCAGTTATGTTTTCAGAAAGTGAGCCAGTTAAAAATAGGTGTATCCAAAATCGTGACTTTCCGTTAGGGTGTGATCTTTTGAAATTTCAATCTCTCTGAGTTCATATTTGTTCAATTTCAGATTTAAGATTATATTTTCCCATGTTGGAATTCCAAATAATGGCTCAAGTCTTTTTTGATCATACTCTCCAATTGTCATATCACTGTTGGTGTTCTTAGATGAAAACAATAAAAAATACCTTCCAGTAGGAACATTGTCAATGTTATAAGAACCATAACCGTCAGCCTTAGAGGTGTAAATTCCATTAGTACCTTTTGAAGAGAACGTAATTCCGAAAATTGTATCATGAATTCTAGAGTATTTTGGTATGTCTCTTGGAATTAGAACAATTTTAGCATTTACATCGGGCTTAGTTCCTATGTATTTATTGTACTGCCAAGTAAGAACACCTTTTATATTCCCAACGCTGGCCATATCATAATTCCCGAAATTAATAATTTTTTTAGATTCCGTAATTGAAAGTTTTTCTTCTGTAACTTCAGAAAAGAAAAGAGGAGTAATTAGTGTCTTATTATTAATGTAAATAGGAGGTTCAGTTGTTGTATGTTTTTCAGAGTTTAAAGTATATTTTTTTTCTCCAGTTTTGAAACGAATTGTTTTTTGTCCTGTACTGTAAGCTTTATCTATAATATATGTTTTTTCTTTAGTATCAAAATAATACTTATATTGGGCAGACTGAAAGACCTGTTTCGCATCAAAATAGAGTTTCCCTTTGTAGTTAATAGGGATGACATCAAGCTTAACCTGATTAAAAAAGACAGAGTAAGTAAGGGGGGCAGCACCTACTTGGCTCACGGTTGATAAAATTAGTAACGAAATAATTACAAAAAAAGATATAGCTTTTTTTTTCATAAAAATCACTCCTAGTATTTTTTATAGGATAATAGTAACACCTTTAATAAAGTTAGAATAGTTAAATATTACTAATAAATATAGCTAGAATCTGATACTCTTTTACAGGTGTGCATTGGCATTTTAACATAAAATTGAATTTTTGAAGTTAACTTCTCTTCTAGGAACTTGACATGGGAAGTAATGCTTATTATCAAGATGCTTTAATCAGGTAAGAGCTGTTGGTTATATAGGTCCACTAGGACGGAGAGATTGGCCAATTTACGTCCAATTCATACAAGGTAGACATCCGAATCATTGCTTTTTATCCGCAGAGTAATTTGAAACGAACACCCCAACTCCGATACAATGTTCTCATAGAGTCTGAGAGAATGGATCAAATACGGTGCAGAAATGGAGAAAACCAATATGACTGAATTTATCAACGCTGACGATATTAATGACGTAATTCTGGCTGCGGCAGCAAACGAGCTGGAGCAGATGGTGGACAAAATGTGTGAGCTGATTGGCACGCCTTTGGAACAGACAACAGAACTGGAGCGTCAGGTCATGGCTGCTTTTGGTTTTGGCGCGGTGTATGGCATCACTCATCGGGATCAGCTAGCGGAGCCGCAGGCCCATGCCTTGAGCATTCGGATGCTCATTAAACCGTTTAATTACAGTGAACAGCAGGCGGTTGATTTTGCCGATGATCTGATTCGGGTGGCTTCTGATCGTGAGGTTCATCCGGTGATGAATACGATTATCCAACGTGGGATTGATGGACACCGCCAATTCAACCAGGAAAACGATGAAGGATTGGAACGTAACATTCAGGAGATTTTAACAGCGGTTCAATCGCAAAAATAGACGGTTTTAATAGATGTGGGAGATGATTGCATTGGATCTGATGAAATTAAGCAAGGAACTCTCATACGCTCTGCGACATGCACCATGGGAGTATGAACTGGAACTGGACGAAGAGGGTTGGGTGGAAATCTCGCAATTGCTGGTGGCTTTACATGAAAGTCCGCAGTGGAAGGAAGTCACGCAAGCCGATTTGGAGCAGATGATTCAAGCCTCGGAGAAAAAGAGACATGAAATCCGTTCAGGCCGCATCCGGGCATTGTATGGACATTCGACACCCCATAAGATATCAAAGATATCTGCTGAGCCACCGGAAACCCTGTACCATGGGACCCCGGCACGCGCAGTGCATTCTATTATGGAACATGGCTTACAGCCGCGGCAAAGGCAATATGTACATCTGTCCGCAGACATCGATACAGCCAATCAGGTGGGACGAAGACGGGATGATCAGCCTGTCATTTTGAGAATCAATGCTGCTCAAGCTTCCACAGACGGAATCCTCTTTTATCATGGAAACGAAAATATCTGGCTGGTCGATCACATTCCTGCACGTTATATTCTTGAGCAGTTACTGGTGAGCAATGAGTGATGAACTGTTGTGGAAAGCATAAATACCTATCTCGAATTGCAACAGTCGCAATGAATGGATTGAATGTGTAGTCTTCCGTTCAAGTTGTATACCGTTGTATTGATCGTTAGCTACACAAAAAAAGGGACGCATCCAACACTTGTTGGTGTGTCCCTTTCTCATATCCAAAACTTACTTGCCTACAATTGCTTTAATACCTTCGCTAAGTGGCTGAGCCGGACGGCCAAGCAATTTCTCTAAAGTATCACTCTCTACAGCCAATGCGCCTTCACGGATGGCACTTTGCATATCAACAAGCATCGATACGACAAAGTCCGGTAGACCTGCACCTTTCATGATGTCAGCGTAAGCGGCATCGTCCACGTTTTGCACGTTGATTTCCTGCCCAAGCACTTCACCAACAATGGCAGCCAGTTCAGCTTGCGTGCGTAGTTTGCCGGACAATTCATATACGGTATTCTCATGTCCTTCTCCTGCGAGAACAGCTGCTGCTGCATGGGCATAGTCACTGCGGGTAGCCCAGCCTACTTGGCTGTTGTTGGTGGCATGAACCCAAGGTGCACCTTGGGTAGATGCTTGCACACTGCCTGCTTCATTTTCCAGGTACCAGTTGTTGCGCAGGAAGGAATACGGAATGCCGGATTCACGAATAGCTTTTTCTGTAGCGCGGTGAACTTCCGCCAGGGAAAGGGTATTTTTCTCTGCATTCACAACGCTTGTATAAGCGATGAAACCCACGCCTGCGTTCTTGGCAGCGTCAATGGCAGCCTGATGTTGGCGAATACGCGTTTCATTGTCACCATCAGTCGAGATGAGCAACAGACGGTCTACACCGGCAAAAGCTTTCTCTAACGTCTCCGGTTGATCGAAATCACCATGACGCACGTCAACCCCTTGAGTGCGGAGTGCTTCCGCTTTCTCTGGATTACGTACACTTACTGCCACATCCTTGGCAGAATTGTTTTTCAACAATGCCTCTACAACCAGTGAACCCAAATGACCTGTGGCGCCAGTAACCAAAATTTTCATTTTCTTTTCCTCCTAGGATATGTGTTTTGTTTGCATATGGATGTAATCAAAAATGTTATAACAGGTGTGATTACAACGAAAGGGTTAAAAAAAGCTCATAATGAGCTTTGTTATTCAGAGACATGAATCTGATCCATCATCTGCTGTATGGTTACACGATTCAAGCGCTGTTCCATGGCTGTCTGAGCCTCAATGAGTTCGGCACGCAAGGTGTGTTCAATCATGTTGCCGACCGGACATTTCGGATTCGGATGTTTGTGAAAGTTAAACAATTCCCCATCCTCCACGACCTCAAGCGCTCGATATACATCAAGAAGGGTAATGTTGGCTGGATCTTTCAACAAGGAAGCACCGCCTACACCGGGTCTGACGTCAATTAGACCAGCCTGTTTCAACTTGGACATAATCCGCCGAATAATCACGGGATTTGTATTCACACTCTGCGCGATCACATCCCCGGTGCATTCATTGGGCATAACAGCGATCAGGGACAGGGTATGAACCGCAATGGAAAAGCGACTGCTGATTTGTCTCATGGGATAATCACCACCGTTGTAACTATAATAGTTACAAATAGATCGGATGTCAATTCCTTTATATTATATTTTAATGGATAGTTGCTGTTGTTCTGGAATCGTAGATGATCAAACAGATGATAATTGAACTATCACCTATGTCAAATAAATGAGTTGTGGTTCTTTTGAAGCGTTAAAAAAGAAGTAGGTTTCAAACCTTTTAATGTAATAATAGGGCTAAATTCCTATTATTTTCAAGTTAAATGGAACTATATGGTTTTCTTGTTTGCGTACAGAAGAAGAAAAATGACAAAAGCTTCGACAAAATAGAAAATTATGTATGAATTGACAAATGTAAAAGCGATTATATAATGTGTTTAACTACAAGATTGTACATTTAGTTACAAATGATTCCAAATAACAAACGGCGGGAGTGGGACAGGCATGTGGTTTTTGGTTCTATGGTTGTTAGGTCTAATTTCAGGGGGAGTACACCTATATGTGTTAGGTTTTCCCGGGGAAATGAGCGAGATTAGCAGGGTGTTGCTGCTTCATCAGTTTGTGGTTACGTTTGGATTGGTTGGAGTGATTGGTTATGTTGTCAACATTGCCAGAGCGGATCAGACAGCCAAAATGTTAGGATGGCCTGGTGGACCATTTCAGGTTAAATACGGTTTTTCCCAGGTAGGGCTTGGAGTTATGGGGATTATGGCCATCTGGTTCCAAGGGAACTTTTGGGTTGGTGTATTGGTAACGATGTACATATACGGATTAAGTGGTCTTTGGTCACATACTTATGTCATGATTAAAAATCGCAAGGCAGATGGAGACAGTATCGGGAATCTCATTATGGATGTGGTGTATCAAACGTTTATCACGGTTCTCTCCGTATTGGCTGGTGGAATCTGGGTAATGCACTAAGCTGTAACTGATTTTTTGCCTTACACAGCTTGAATCTCAATTAAACGATGAGGTGTGGTCGTGATGGTACAAAAAACCGTTGAACTTTCCGAAACACAAAAGGGAATCTATTTTGATTGTCAGGTGAATGATCCCACTTCGTATAACATCTCAGCTTCAATGCAATTTGATCATCTTCAAATGGAGATATTTCGCCAATCCATCGAATTGCTTATGTATGAGCAAGTGGTGCTGCGTACTCGGATTGAGATTCAAAATGATGTACCTGTGTTATCCGTTCATGAAGATATGGATTATTCACTTGCCTTGTGGGACCTAAGTAGCGAGAATCAGGAGAATCCAAAGGAACAACAGTTAGAAGCACTGGTGGATGAATGCATCGGGACACCTTTTGAGCTGGAGAAAGGTCCTCTGTTCCGTATAATGATTGTTCAGATGGATAAAAGCCGATATATTCTGACCTTATGTATTCATCATTTAATATGTGATGGCTTGTCGCTTGAACTGATGAAAAACAAACTTATCCAGTCATATACGTGTCTTCTTGAAGATCAGCCTGTGGATGTCAAGCTGGATGAAGGATTCATCTCTTATGTTGAGGCAGAGAACAAGAAACTGCACGAAAACAAGTACTCCAAAGAGCGGGAATACTGGTTGAACAAAATGAAGGGAGTGGAACCTCTTTCTCTAAAGCACGACTTTCCAGCAGGTTCTGTACAAGAAGGGATTGGTCATGAACTGCGATTTGATATTTCGGAATCGTTAATGGCTGATATTACACAGATGTCCAAAGATAATGAAGTAACCGTTTTTATGTTCTTTATGGGTGCCTTTGGCATTCTTATGAGTAAATATGTCGGTACAGACGATATCACCTTTGCCTCCCCATATTCTCATCGTCCCGGTATGGACTTGGAAGAAACGATTGGATGTTTTGTCCATATGTTGCCTATGCGATTCCATATTGACCTCGAATCAACTCTAAAACCTCTGTTGCAACAAGTAGCCACAACCTGGATGGATACGTACAGGAACATCGGATATCCCAATAACCTCATTGTCAGAGACAGTATGTTACAGGCTCAACCCGGATCACCATCGTTGTTTGATATCTCCTTTGTTTATGATTCCTATGAGGAAGATATGCTCGGAACTCGTATTCTGGATCAGGATAAGGTTACGTTCCCAGGAGATCTAATGGTGGTGTTGAGTCGTTTACCGCAAGGTGCGCAGTTGAAGCTGCAATATAAACCGAGCTTGTTCCGTGAAGATTCAATGGAGCGAATGGGCCAACGATTTCTATATTTGCTGAATCAACTAGTAACCAATTCTGAGCAAAAAATCAGGGAGTTCAGCCTCCTGATACAAGATGAGAAAGAAAACTTACTGTACCGATTCAATCAAACTTCTTATTTTCCCTACACTCCACAACATATTATGGATATATTTCACGATAAAGTAGCACGTTTCCCGGAGCGGGTAGCTCTAATGGAAGGCAAGCAGCATCAGACCTATGCGCAGGTCAACGCAAAAGCGAATCAATTGGCTAGGCAGATCGTTGCGATTAAAAAAAGTGATAACGCGGCAGTTGGCGTGCAGATGCCACGTTCCTCGGATATGGTCATTGCCCTATTGGCTGTATTAAAAGCCGGATGTGCTTTTGTGCCTGTAGACCCTTCCTATCCTTTGTCCAGAAAGGCCTATATTTTATCGGATGCAGACATATCCATAGTGCTGGCTATGCAGCCCGAAAAAGATGACGAGACTCTGGATGTCCAGTACATCTACGTTGAGGGAGATCAGGCCTATACGGGGGATGTCTCAAATCTCGAAGAGGCGCTGAATCCGCATAGCCTTGCCTATATCATGTACACGTCCGGATCAACAGGCAAGCCAAAAGGAGTCATGGTTGAAAATCATAGCGTAGTCAATACACTGCTTGATCTGGAGCGTCGTTTTCCGATGCAGGCGCAGGATGTTTACTTGCTGAAAACAGCATATACCTTTGATGTGTCTGCCACGGAACTTTTCGGCTGGTTCATGGGTGAAGGCGCACTAAGCATTCTTGAGCCTGGAGCAGAAAAAGACCCTGCTCGTATTGTGTCAACGGTGGCATCACATAAGGTTACGCACATCAACTTTGTTCCAACGTTATTCCGTCTTTTTCTGGAAACGATGGAGCTTCGCTCCGATCTGTCAGCATTGGAAACGCTGAAATGGATGTTTGTTGGCGGAGAGGCAGTCACGCCAGATATCATTGAGAAATTTAACAGGTTAGGCATTAGAGCAAGTCTTGAAAATGTTTATGGTCCAACCGAATGCACCATATGGGTTTCTCATTATCCGTTAAGCCATTACGAAGGCTTGGGCAATGTACCGATTGGCTACCCGCTCAATGAGTCCAGATGGTATGTCGTCGGAAATCATGATGAGCTTCAGCCGTTAGGTATTCCAGGGGAGCTTTGTCTTAGTGGTGTTGGGCTTGCACGTGGATATCTGAATCTGGAACAGATGACCCGAGAGAAGTTTGTCCCTAATCCTTTCTTTCAAGAAGGACAGGACGCAGAGCATTTCAGGTACATGTACCGCACAGGGGATCTGGTACGTTCACTCCCAAGCGGTACGATCGAATATCTGGGACGCATTGATTTTCAGGTTAAAATTCAGGGTGCCAGACTGGAGACAGGCGAAATTGAGAATACCCTGTCATCCTATCCGGGTGTCATCCAGACCGTGGTAGTCATGAAATCATTTGAAGGTAGGTCCGGCTTGCTGTATGCCTACTATCTGTCAGAGCAGGAGCTGCCTTCTGTCGAATTGAGAGAGCATCTGTCTCGTTTGTTACCGGCATATATGATACCATCCGTTTTTGTACATAAATCCGAATTTCCATTGAATAGCAGTGGGAAGATTGACCGGAAGGCACTCATGGCAGATATCACGCATGCTCACGCTTCCAGTACGTTCTATACCGCTCCGTCTTCTGAGCTTGAGAGGATTATAGCCGAAGTGTGGGCCGAAGTGCTCGGTGTTGAGAGAGTAGGGCGCGATGACCATTTCTTTGAATTGGGCGGAAATTCATTTTCTGTCATTCAGGCTCACAATAAACTAAAACATTATACCGATGTGGAGTTCCCTGTGCCTCGTTTTTTCGAATGCCCGACATTGCGTCAATTTGCAGCGCTGGGACCGAAAGATGAGGGAGTTCGGATACCGACTGAAAGGGAACAATTGTTTCAACGAAAAGACGGCATTATGCGTGAGGACATTGCAATTGTGGGCATGGCGGTGAATGTGCCGGGTGCTGAGGATATAAGGGAGTTCTGGAGTAACCTTGTTGAACGGCGGGAAAGCATTCACTTTTATAGTGATGATGAATTGAGGGAGCTTGGTGTGGAAGAAGCGATGCTGCGTTCACCTCGTTATGTCAAGGCAAAAGGACGTGCCAACGGCATTGATGAGTTTGACGCAGGGTTCTTTGACTATACTCCCGGTGAAGCCAAAATGATGTCTCCCCAATTCAGACTTTTGTATCAGGGAATATGGGAAGCGCTGGAGGATGCAGGCTGCAGACCGGATGAAGCGGGTAAGGTGGGTGTGTTCCTTGGCGGGTCCGATGACTTCGAATGGTACCGTCAAGTGCTTTTTAACGATGCTAACTATAGCAGTAAATACGAAGCATTTACCCTCAGCACCAATCATTTTCTCGCTACCCGAATGGCTTATAAGCTGAACTTAAAAGGGCCAGCCTATACCGCTCTGACGGGATGTTCTACTTCATTGGTTACACCTCATCTGGCATGTCAATCTTTGATCGTTGGAGAATGTGATGTGGCCGTGGCTGGTGGAATTACCGTGGAGTTGCCCAATGAAGGGGGTTACATATTTGAGGATGGCATGATGTTCTCCACAGATGGACACTGTCGTCCATTTGATGCGGCAGCCAGTGGAACCGTCTTCTCCAATGGTATGGGAATTGTGGTGCTGAAGCGGGTAACCGATGCTCTGCGGGATGGAGATCATATCTACGGGGTCATCAAAGGCTCAGCAATTAACAATGACGGACAAGAGAAACTCAGTTTTCTTGCTCCAAGCGTAAGCGGACAGGCTGAAGTCATTCAGGATGCTTATAAGGTAGCCGGAGTAGACCCGGAAACGGTGAGTTATATCGAAGCACATGGTACGGGAACGTTGCTTGGTGATCCAATTGAAGTAAACTCGTTAACTCGGGCCTTTGCTTCCGACCAAAAGCAATTTTGCTATCTGGGTTCTGTCAAAGGCAATGTGGGACATATGGATACAGCCGCAGGTGTGGTTGGTTTAATCAAGGTAGCGCTCAGTCTTGGACAAGGTTATATCCCTGGAACAGCGAATTATGAGCAGCCTAATCCTAAAATTGATTTTTTGAATACGCCTTTTAAAGTTAATGCACAAGGGGTGGACTGGAAACAGGGCAATGTTGGAGTCATGCGCGCAGGAATCAATTCATTTGGTGTGGGGGGCACGAATGCTCACATGGTATTGGAGGAGGCTCCCGAGATGGAGAAGTGCAGTCCGGATGATGACGTAAATATATTGCTTTTTTCCGCCAAAACGGAGTACTCGCTGAACCGCACCGCTGAACGGATTATGGAACATCTGACTCAGCAGCCGGATCAATCTGTATCGAACGCAGCGTGGACCTTGCAATCAGGTAGATCTGTTTTTGCGTATCGTAAGGCACTCATTCTGGATAAGACATGGAAGGATAATCCGGACAAGCTGATACAGCAGCTGGGGAAAGCACGGGTATACCATTCGGCTCAAGGCACTCGTCCCGTATACTTTATGTTCCCCGGACAGGGCAGTCAGTATCAGGGAATGGGTGCAGAACTATACAGATCTACAGAGCAAGCAGGCCTAGCTCCAATCTTCAGAAGTTATATTCAGGAAATATTGGACCTTCTGCCTACGGAAGAACGAGAAGATATGCTGTCCGTTGTATACGGAGATCAGCAACCTGAGCGAATAAACCAGACAGAGTACAGCCAATTCGCACTGTTCATGACAAGTTATGCGCTCGCCAAGTCTCTACTGGATCTGGGCATCAAGCCAGATGGCATGATCGGGCACAGCATTGGTGAACTGGCTGCCGCAACGGTAGCGGGTGTGTTCGAACTCGGAGATGCTGTCAAGTTAGTTCGACTTCGCGGACGTCTGATGCAGCAACAACAACCCGGGGTCATGCTTGCCGTTATGGCGGATGCGCAGCAGGTGAAGTCACAACTGGAGGAAGACATGTGGCTTGCCCTGGTGAATACTACAGGTTCCAGTGTGATTGGTGGGACAGCTGAAGCCATTTCACGGATGGAAGCCAAGGCTGAAGGACTGGGCTGGAAGTGCATTCGTGTGAAGACTTCCCATGCATTCCATACTCCAATGATGAATCAGGCCGCCGAGGAATTTAGACGTTATCTAGCAGAGCATTCACTTCATACGCCACAGATCCCATTACTGTCCAATACCAGTGGAACATGGGCGCTTGGCGATGAAATCACACAACCTGACTATTGGTCCCGTCATATTTTACAGCCGGTGTTGTTTGAATCAAACCTGGCTGAAGTGTTGAAGGATGAGCGGGCTGTATTAATTGAAGTAGGTGCAGGACGAACACTAAGCTCCTTTGCCAGACAGCACAGTCTATCAAGAGATTCCCAGACGGTACTGAATATGCTACGTCACGTAAGGGAGACGGAGCAGGACAGTATCTATGTGAACCGCAGACTTGCGGAGTTATGGTGCGAAGGCATTGAACCGGACTGGAAGGTGCTCAAAGGGCAGACGGTACGACGAAAATGCTCTCTGCCTACTTATGTTTTCAACAAACAATCCTATCCTGTCAGTGTTTCTCTTTCTGGCTCATCAGCAGTGCAAGGAATGGGTACCGGGGATGATAGGCAGCATGCAGAGCAGGGTAAGGGAAGTGGCCCTACTCTAGTAAAAGGGACCGTTTATACTGGTGGTTCAGACCAACTGAAACAGATTGTCCTGGACGCATATCGAACGATTTTTGGCATCGATGATCTAGATGAAGAGGTTAATTTCTTTGCGGTTGGAGGAGATTCTCTCAAAGCAGTCAGCTTGTCTGCATGGATCCGGTCTCATTTAGGAATTCAGCCTGAGGTAGCTGATGTTTTCAATCATTCAACGCCTATTCAACTGGCGGAGCATCTCTATGTCATGGCGAAACCAAAAGTGGACCAACAGATAATTCAATCTGCACCCACTATGGATGCTTATCCAATCTCTTCTGCACAGATGCGTATGTTCACACAAGCGATGCTTGATCCAGGCAATACGGCATACAACCTACCGTCTGCAACCATTATTGAAGGTGAATTGGACCGTATAAGAGTTGAGGTTGCTTTGCAGAAGTTGATGCAGCATCATGAGGCGCTCAGAACATCGTTTGAGATACAGGGTGGTCAGATCGTTCAGATCATCCAACCTTCAGTTCGCTTAAGTATGGGCTACGCAGAGCAGCATGTGGCAGATGATCAAGAGTTGCCTGCGATGATCGAGACATTGATTCGTCCTTTTGATCTGGGGAGTGCTCCGCTTATGCGGGTTGAACTGATTAAGATAGGCGAGCGCAAGCATCTGTTATTCTTTGATATTCACCATATTATCGCGGATGGTACATCTGTCGAAATCATCACTCGTGACTTCAATGATTTATATTTTGGCAAAGAGCATGCAGTCCGATTGCAGTACAAAGATTACGCGGTATGGCAGCAGCAACGTCTCGCTTCACAGGAATACATTTCACATCAAACGTACTGGCTGGACCATCTTGGCCCTTCTTTACCTGTGCTGGAGCTTCCACTTGACCATGAGCGTCCATCACAGCGATCCATGCAAGGGGGACGTCTTCATTTCACGTTGAATCGTTCGTTGACACAACACTTGCATGAGCTGGCTTCCTCATCGGAAGCATCCATGTATATGGTAATGCTAAGTGTGTGGAATCTTCTTCTTGCACACCGCTCAGATCAGCAGGACATTGTGGTAGGAACGCCTGTTGCAGGAAGGATGCAAGAGGAGTGGAAAGAGACAGTAGGCATGTTTGTCAATATGATTGCGATGCGGAATTTTCCAACGTTTGATCGTACGTACACTGATTTTTTACGCGAACTTAAACAACATACACTGGATGCTTTTGCGTATCAGGAGTATCCGTTTAATGAGCTTGTGGCACAACTGGGCGTGACACGTGAGTTGAACCGAAATCCGGTATTTGATGTTTGTTTTGATTATCAGAACATGGACTTGCATGGACTTGAACTTCATGGTTTGCAATTCAGTTCTTTTCCGGTGGAGACGGGTACGTCTACTTATGATCTGTTAATGACCTGTCAAGAAAACAGGGAGAAGCAGGTGATTGAAGGATATATCGAATACTCGCTGGATCTGTTCCGCCGGGACACAATTGAAGGTATGATGCAGGAGTTTATCGGACTCTGCCAAGAGGTTGTACAACAGCCTAATCTGTCTCTGAACGAACTGTTTGAGAGAAACGAACGTTCTCATGAGCACCCAGTCCATCGTCTTGCTGGCCCACGTCTGGATTACAATCCTGCGGTGGGTCTGCATCGGCTGTTCGAGCAGCAGGCAGAACACACACCAGACAAGAAAGCTCTCCTTGTATCATCCGGAGCCTCTTTTACCTACAGGGAGCTTAATGAAAAAGCTAATACGCTGGCTTGGAAGCTGATTGATCAAGGTGTGCGCCCGGATGAACCTGTAGGCATATTATCCAGACGAGATGAATCGTTGATCATTATGCTATTGGCGGTGCTGAAAGCTGGGGCGGCTTATGTGCCTCTGGACCCTGCTTTTCCGCCGCAGCGCATCGTGAATATGATCGAAGACAGCCGAATGAACGTATTGCTGTGTACGCCTGATGAAGAAGGCACAGTGACTTTTAGCGGAGAGCGATTTGTGTATGATCCAACTGCCCAGGATGTGCGCTCATCCGTTAACCCGGACGTAAGCCTCCTGTCTTCGGATCTGTCCTGTGTGATTTTTACCTCAGGATCGACCGGTCGTCCCAAAGGGGTCATGATTACTCATGAGGCGATGGTCAATTTTGTTGAGGACATCAGGCACCGACATATTTTTGCACATGAGACAGATCGCATCATCAGTGTAACGACCATATCTTTTGATATTTTCGGATTTGAAGTGTGGACACCATTATGCACCGGATATTCGCTGTATCTGGCCAATGAGCAGGAGCAGCTTGACCCGGCTCTTGCTTCACGTCGAATACGTGAACATGGTATTACACACATTCTTAGCACGGTCTCACGCATTAAGGCATTTGTCGAAAATCCGGAATTCGCTCAGGCGCTGGGCAATCTGCGGTGTGTTCTTACTGGAGGGGAAAACGTCCCTGTGGGACTCCTCACCGATCTGAAGCGGCTTACGCCCGCTCGAGTCTTTAACATGTATGGACCAACGGAAACTACGATCTGGTCAACGACCAAAGAATTGAATGACACAGCCGCGATTACCATTGGCAAGCCCATTACCAATACAGAGATTTATATTCTGAATGATGAAGGTGAAATACTGCCACCTGGAAGTTATGGAGAGCTGTGCATTGCAGGAAAAGGATTATCCCGCGGTTATCTGCACAATGCAGCTGAGACCGATGCCCGATTCATTGCAAACTCCAATGTTTTGGGAGGCCGTTTGTACCGAACTGGCGATCTGGCCCGTATACTGCCGGATGGAGATGTTGAGTTAATGGGACGGTTAGATCAGCAGGTGAAGATTCGTGGCTACCGGATTGAACTGAATGAGATTGAGCAGGCAGCGATGAATTATGAACGTGTAAGAGAAGCTGTCGTTAAGGTAGAAGGGGCCGAGTCACATTCATTGCAATTAATCCTTTTCTACAGTCTGAAGCCTGGGATTGGGCCTTCCGTTATGGGGGATGAAGACGTACAGCTTCGGACCTGGTTAAAGCAGCGGCTTCCACAGTACATGATGCCTTCTCGCTTGATTCGTCTGGAAAATCTGCCTGTGCTGCCTAATGGCAAACTGAATCGCAATGCTCTTCGTCTGGCTGATTTTGAAACGGGAGAGAGGGATAACCCGGCTCTGGTTTATGGCTCATCGATTCAAGGAATGGAGCGGGCAAAAGTTGACCTGGAGCAGATGCTCATTGCAACGTGGAAGGAAATATTGAATCTGGATACGGTTAATATCCATGATCACTTTTTTGACATCGGAGGCAACTCGCTGGGGCTTATTCTGATCAATAATCGGCTGAATGCCTATCTGGATAAAAGCGTTCCGCTGGTGCAATTGTTTGAGCATTCCTCCATTGCATCACTGGTTAATCATCTGGTGGCTGAGCAGATGCTGCCGACAGTTACACAACAGGTGCAAGAGGAGAGTGGGCATATCACTTCGGCTGGATATCCTGTTACGAACCCGGACCCGACAACAGCTCCAAAAGAGTATGTGAGGAGCACAGTTGAACACAGCAAAGTGGAGCAGAGCAGACCGGAACAGAGTATCCCGTCTGCTTCAGAACACAGTAGCAGAATTTCTTCTTCGTCGGATATCGCAGTTATTGGCATGGCAGGGCATTTTCCCGGCTCAAGAAATATTGAGGAGTTCTGGGATAACCTAATGGCAGGTAAGGACGGTATTACCCGTCTGAATGAGGAGGATCTAACCGCTTCGGGTGTACGACCGGAAGACTTCAAACATCCCGATTATGTACGGGCCAAAGGTGTACTGCAAGACACTGAGTATTTTGACTCCGGATTTTTCGAATATCCGCATCAGGAATCCAACATGATGGATCCGCAAATCCGGCTGCTGCATCAGTGCTCATGGGAGGCGCTTGAGCATGCCGGGTGTGATCCTTACAGTTATGAGGGATCTATAGGATTGTTTGCCGGAAGTGGACTGAGCTTACCATGGATGGTGCAATTTCTGGGTCGTTCCGGTAATTTGTTACAGGCTTTTGAAGCCATGACTTTAAATGAAAAGGACTATATTACAACCCGAGTATCTCACAAATTAAATCTGAGAGGGCCGAGTATGGCCGTACAGACCGCATGTTCAACTTCTTTGGTCGCTATCCACCAAGCTGCTGAATCATTGATTCGGGGAGAGTGTGATGTGGCACTTGCGGGAGGTGTCTCTATCTCCTATCCGCTCAAAGAAGGTTATCACTGGCATGAAGGCATGATTTATTCAAAGGATGGTCATTGCAGACCGTTTGATGAGCAGGCATCTGGTACTGTGTCTGGTAATGGATGCGGAATGGTTGTGCTCAAGTCACTCCGCGACGCGCAGAGAGATGGAGATCATATCTATGCAGTCATTAAAGGTTCAGCGATTAATAATGATGGCATGGACAAAATTGGATATACGGCACCGAGTGTGGCCGGGCAGGTCAAGGTTATTCAATCAGCCCTGCATCGTTCGGGAGTGTCTCCAAAAGAGATCTCCTATCTGGAGGCGCATGGAACAGGAACCAAACTGGGGGACCCGATTGAAATTGAAGCGCTCAGGCAGTCATGGGGAACAGATCGTAGAAATTATTGTGCTCTAGGTTCTGTGAAAGCCAATATTGGGCATCTTGATGCGGCAGCAGGTGTCGCCGGTTTTATTAAAACCGTACTGACGCTTTATCACCGGGTGGTGCCGCCACAGATTCACATGAATCGGACGAATCCGATGTTGGAGCTGGAGCATAGTCCCTTCTATATAAACAAGGAGCCACAGCCATTAGAAGACGCGAAGCGTATCCTGCGAGCAGGTGTCAGTTCGTTTGGGATCGGGGGGACCAATGCTCACGTCATTCTGGAGCAGCCGCCCGTCCAAGAGAGCCAAGCCAATTATGAATCATTGCTTCTGCTGCCCTTCTCGGCCAAAAGTGAATCTGCGCTGGAACGCACGTATGATTCGGTTCTACAGGCAATCCATGCATTGCCGGAGCAGTTGCCCAATGCTGCGTGGACGCTACAGAAGGGAAGAAGCAGATTCGTTCATCGTAAAGCGCTAATCGTTGTAGACGGTTATATTCCGCCAAGCGAGCAGTCTGTAGAGTTTGAGACACAGGCAAGTGTGATGAATGGGAAGCCTAAGGTCATGTTTTATCTCAGCGGAAATGCAAGTTGGGAAGCGCGCAAGATTCGGGAACTATATGCTTCTGTGTATCGCAGCCAGGTCTCAGAGATATTCAAACAGCACTTTGAAGAGATACTGAACCTCTTTGAGTCCAAGGAACAGTATGCCATCCGCCAAGGCATAGGGCGATCGTTAATCGATTCAAGGCTTGAGCGCATGCAGTGCTTTGTTGTGCAATATGCTCTTTATAAAACCGTGATGCAGCTTGGTATCAAGCCGGATGCTGTCTGTGGACAAGGCGTTGGCGAACTGGTGGGGTTGGTTATTAGTGATGCACTTGATCCAGTACATGCCGTGGGGCTTTTATACAATCTGGAGCATTGGTCACTAGAAGAAGGAGCATTGTCAGATGCTTTGACAGGAAGGATGACAGATGCAACTGTAACAGACCATGCGTCGAGTATTGCACCACTGTTATCTCCAAATTTCCTGTTTACGCTGCTAAATCGCAAGACGCTTTCTGAATCTGCTGGGCATACGCTGTGGATCGTTTCGAATCAGCAGCAGGATACAGAACCAATAGCTCCGGATTCATTTTCAGAGCCAAACATCATTGCTCTTACTGGAGATCGTCAGAGCCTGCTTGAGGCAGACGTGTATTTAATGAAAGTACTTGCTTTTTGCTGGTGCTCTGGCATGGAATTGGATTGGGAACAGTTAAACGGAACGGGGCCTAGGGAAAAAATCTCCCTGCCGACGTATTCCTTTGACCCCATTGTTCATCAACATGATGTTGCGTTGTATCAGCTTGCAGGTATGTCGCAGGTTGCAGCGGGTTCTATCGCAGCATTAGACCAATCTCCATCTGGGAAAGTCAGGGTTCAACGGACTGATGATGAGATAAGGCATGTATTATCGCAATTGTGGCAGGAGTTGCTTGGTAATGGAGAAGTCGGCCTTGAAGATGATTTCTTTGAGCTTGGAGGTCATTCTTTAAAAGCGATTTCCTTGGCGTCGAGGATTAAAGAAATGTTTGGATTAAATTTGGGGCTGGAAGAGGTTTTTGATCATTCTGTGTTTGAACACATGGTTCAATGGATTGCTGAACATCAGGTTACAAGTGACTCTGATTCAGTGAACCCAATCTTACCTGTAACTAAGAAAGAGAAATACAAGACCACTTCTGCACAGCGAAGAATGTATGTGGTGCATGAGTGGATGAAAGGTGAGAGTACGGCGTACAATCTCGCCAGTTCCTATAGGGTAAGGGGAAAACTTGACCCTACGCAATTCAGAGTAATAATGGATGCACTGGTAGAGAGACATGAAGCATTCCGTACCAGATTTGAAATGATTGACGGTGAGCTTTTCCAAATTGTGGAGGATCAGGTTCCAAGCGTGGTGGAGTTGCTGGAATTAGAAACAGCAGGGTTAGAGCAGGTCATGGAATGGATCAAGCCTTTTGATCTGACCAGCGCACCATTGGTTCGTGTTAAGCTCATTCACCTTTCTCAAGAGGAACACATCTTATTCATCGACATGCATCATATCATTTCGGATCAGAGTTCCATTGCGATCCTGATGCAGGATTTTGCTCGCATGTACAGAGGAGAAACATTGCAATCTCTTGACATTCAGTATAAGGATTATGCGGAATGGCGTGATGAAGCTGCGTCACATGCACAATCTGTTGAAGACGCCAAGTTTTGGATACAGGAATTCAAGGACAAGCCTGAACCGGTTGAATTGCTTACAGACTTCCCAAGACATGGCGCGTCATCCTACAGCGGAGACAGACTTTCCATTGAACTTGGTGAGTCGTTAAGCACACAGGTCAATGATTTCTGTACTCAACAAGGGCTTACACCCTATATGTTGTTTATGGCAACTTTGAATCTATTAATCTGGAAGTATACGGGTCAAGACGATTTGGTCGTAGGTACAGCGGTTGCGGGGCGTGAGAAGCCAGAACTCAATAACGTTATGGGGATGTTCGTGAACATGCTTGCCATTTGCACCAGCATGGACAGAGAATGGTCCACAGAGACGTATTTGAATGAGATGCGTGGCAAGCTGTTATCCTGTTATGAACATCAGCATTATCCTTATGAAGCACTGGTGGAACAACTTGGTCTATTCGGTGATTTAAGCCGCAACCCCCTATTTGATGTGGTGTTAAATTACATTAACATGGGAACCGATGATCCTGAAGCCGGGGAACTGATACTTGAACCATGGGTCGAAGGTAAGGTGGATGCCAAATTTGATCTGACTTGGACACTGGTCGAGCATAAACAATGTTACACGGTTGAACTTGACTATCGCTCAGATTTGTTTAAAGCGGAGTCCATGGAACTGATGCTGGATAAATTCCGGTATATCCTGTCTCAGATCACAACAGGGCATACTGAACGAATTGCTCAGATTAAGCTCACTACACCGGAGGAAGAGGAATGGCTGCTGTACGGAGTCAACGATAATGCCGCTCAGTATCCGCGAGATGCGACCATTTCCCAATTATTCGAGGAACAAGTTCATGTGCATGCACAGAAGACAGCATTGGTCTGGGAAGACGGTGAATGGAGCTATGCGGATCTGTATGAACGTGTTCAGTGGCTGGCGTTCAGGTTGCTTGGACAAGGGGTAAAATCAGGCTCCAGTATTGCTCTTATTCTGGACCGCGGACCGATCCAGATGATCAGTATTCTTGCTACACTCCAAGTGGGTTGCAGTTATGTCCCGATCGACCCGGCTTCGCCGCCATCGAGAATTGAATTTATTTTGCAAGATTGCGATGCGGCTGTGTTATTGACTGAATCGGCGTATGCCTCCACATGGCAATCTGTAGTTCCTTGTATCGTGCCGGCAGATGAACTGGCAGCATTTGATTCAGGAGACATGCAGGAGCCCGTTGAACATATGAACAAGACTGCTCTTGACCCGGCTTATATCATTTATACATCAGGGTCAACAGGAACCCCAAAAGGGACTGTGATGAGTCATCGCAATGTGACCAAAGTTATGAAAAATAGCAATTTTGTCACCGTCGTGCCAGAAGATCGTATCCTGCAAATTTCTAACTATGCGTTTGACGGTTCCATTTTCGATATTTTTGCTTCATTAATAAATGGCGCTACTCTTGTATTAATCTCGAAAGAGACCATTTTGGATATGGCTCGTTTGGCGGATGTCATCCGACAGCAACGGATTTCAGTATTTTATATTCCGACATCCTTGTTTAATATGCTGGTGGATTGGGATGCTGAATGCTTGAAGAATGTGCGTAGAGTGATGTTTGGTGGTGAAGCTGCATCGGTGAGTCATGCCAACAAAGCGCTTGCATGTGTGGGGCCGGGCAAGCTGTTAAATGGATATGGGCCAACGGAAGCAACCTTTTTTGCCTCCTACCACTTATTACAGCAAACAGAGCCTTATACTGGCTCACTGCCTATAGGGTATCCCCTGTCTAACACAGCCTTGTATGTTCTGGATGATAAGCTGAAGCCTGTACCACCCAACGTTCCAGGTGAACTGTATATCAGTGGGGATGCGGTAGGTATTGGATATCTTAACCGTGAGGATCTTACCCGAAAACACTTTCTTGATGATCCCTTCCGCACGGGAGAACGAATGTATCGGACAGGTGACATCGTTAAACGTCTGGCTGATGGCAGTCTGATTTTTATTGAACGTTCGGATTTCCAGGTCAAAATCAGAGGTTTCCGCATTGAGTTATCGGAGATAGGCAATTGCATGGAGCGTCTTTCGGGAGTTCGTGATGCCTTTGTCATGACAGTTACAGAACCATCAGGAAGTCTATACATTGCCGCTTTTTATACAACCGATACTGGAGCAGATGCTGAGTATATTCGAAGAGAACTTCACCAGCAGTTGCCAGAGTACATGGTGCCTGCACGCATTAATCGAATGGATCATCTTCCGATTAATGCCAATGGCAAAGTGGACCGAAGGGCATTGTCCGAGCATTTGGTTGAAGAGCAGCAAAGGTCTCTGGAGGTGAGTTCACCTCGGGCAAAAACAGAGCGTGTCATTCTTGCCGCCATGCGACAGATCCTGGGTAATCCAGGCATTGGTGTGGAAGATCACTTCTTTCAAAATGGGGGGCATTCGCTCAAAGCGATTGCATTCACTCAAATTTTGGCAAAAGAAGGAATTGCCATCAATGTGAACGAATTATTCCAATATCCGACAGTTAGAGGACTTGCCAAATTGGTAGATATTAATCCTCCGGCGTCAGTTTGGTCCGAAGATAGCCTGCATATTCAGTCCCCGATAGTCATACCACAGGACATAACACTTCATGAGAAACAACTGGACAGCCTGGTCCTGCATGTCTTAAACAGCTGCAATCAGGTTTCATCTTTTATGGCGGGCATGACCCCTATGGGTCAATTCCCACTATCTCCAATTCAACAAGCACATGCTTCTACGACTTCACGAGCAAGCGGATTTACAACAACGCTGGAAGGCGAATTGAATGAACAAGATGTAAAACACCTGATTCTTGGGGTTATATCCCGGCATCAGTTGCTGCACAGCATGATATATGAGGAAGAACAATTGTATTGGCATCCATGTGATATATCGTTAGCGGCGGACATGCTGCAACAGCTTATCCCATATCTTGATATTCGTCATTATGCTTCGGCTACGATTGAGCAGTTGGAGTACAAACTGGTTCAGTCTCTGTTACACAAAACGTATACGTTGAAGGAACTACCTTGGCGTCTGTGTATTTTGCGTACAGGAGCAACAGAGCATAAGCTGATTTGGAGTTTTGATCACCTTGCGTTTGATGGTATGAGTGCCCAGATCATCAAGCAGCAACTTGAGTCGAAGGCATTATATAGACCGCAAGGTATAGAGATCGAGAGTGATCTTCTGTACCAAGTACGAAATTATGAGGATTATGTAAATTTTCTGTCTCAAGGCCCCATAGGGGTATCAGAAGATGAAATGGAGAAACAATTTTCGCTTCAGGCATGGAATAGATGTAACGCCATCGTCATGAACAAGTTGAAGGAAACAGAAACATTGTCGCCTTCAGCGATGACTGTCGAGTTGTCCCTTGCAGGGAAGGAGCCTGCAGATGTTTGGTGGACATGCTTTAAAACTTTTTCCAACATCATTGCGGCTTATCTGAACATAAGCCAATTGCCAATAGCCCTGGTGCATTACGGAAGGGAGTATGGCGAAGAATCCTACTATGATTATGTGGGAGAATTCCTAGATCTGATTCCAGTGCTGGTAGACAGTGAATTCACACAGGAAGATCTGTTGGAACGTCTGGAATTTACGAAGCAACACAGCATTAACTTTATGGCACTTACACATGATTCTTCCCTCTCGGCACAATATGATGGCATACAGGAACAATTGGGAACTGCCTACAGGCAAGCAGAACAGGAGACGCGTCAGATGATTCTGTTTAATTATCAAGGCTTCATCTCCAGTAGCGAAGCGATCCCAATGTCGTCTCAGTCGTCGGATGACCAAGATTCGAATTCGGGACTCGCCCAATTCGAATGGGTTATTCGCTACGACGAAGAGTGTCTGTACGTACATCTGGCCTGTCAGGCTGGTCTGGACATCAAACGTATGAAACAGCTGATTGATGACAAGCTTGGTAGCGATGTGAGAGTGGTAGTTCACAATGAGGCAATGGAGGTGCAACATGTCCAGTAAATCCATACAGCGAGGACCCGAGCTGATTGTGCCAGAACATTATTCAACAGTGGCTGAGATGCTAATCTACATTGCAGATACTCATCCAGAAAAGGGAATGACCTATATCAGCTCTTCAGGTGACGAACAGTTTGAATCATATCCTGAATTACTGATGCAGGCGCGCAAGTACCTGCAGTCTCTTCAGGAGCAAGACATTCAACAAGGACAGGTTGTTATTTTGGAAATTGACCAGTCACAGGAATTTTACCGTACCTTTTGGGCTTGTATGCTGGGGGGCATTATTGTCGCCCCGGTTAGTCCTCCGGCTGCCTGGGAACCAGGCTCAGCCGGTTTGGAGAAATTCACGAAAGTGTGGGAGGTACTCGGGCGTCCAGTCGTTATCGTCGAGGAAGCCTACATGCCCAAGTATAAACAGCTTGCGGAAAGTCCGGTATTCAAAGGTCTTATGTTGATTAGCGTGAACCAGCTTCAAGCAGGCCAGCAGATGGCTGATCTATGCCCAACCTCTCCTGATGACATTGTGTTCCTGCAATTCTCATCAGGAAGCACGGGAATTCCCAAAGGTGTGCAGTTAACAAATCACAATATTATCGCCAACAGTATTGCATGCAAGACTTTTCTTGGAGCTGAAGAAGGAGATAATGTGTTTACCTGGTTGCCGCATACGCATGATATGGGGATATTTGGACAGCATCTGACACCCGTCCTGAGTGGAGCCAACATTATGGTGATGTCACCTTATACCTTCGTACGGTCGCCTTATCTGTTCTTGCGCAAGATTACGGAGCATCAGGGAAAATGGTTTTGCTGTACCAATTTCGGTTTCGAATGGATGGTTCAGAAGATCCCGGATTCCAAGCTCTCAACGCTTGATCTGTCTTCACTGCGTATGACCTTGAATGGTGCAGAGCCTATATCAACGTCTGTTATCGAGCGATTTGTCAAAAAATTCAGCTCTTGTGGCTATCGTTCCAATATGATGTTTCCTGCGTATGGCATGGCAGAAGCGACAGTAGGTGTATGTACCTCCAGACTGGGGGAAGAGCCGCGAATTGAACGTATTTCGCGTTCGCGGCTGGTGCAGGAAGGACTGGCTGTGCCAGTACAGCTGCCTAGCAGTGATAGCCATACTTCGGATGTGATCGAATTTGTTCATGAAGGATATCCCATGACAGGGATTCAAATCCGGATTGCGGATGAACAGGGTGAAGTGCTGGATGAGCGGGTTGTTGGCGAAATCCAGATTCGTGGGGAATCGGTAACCTCCGGATATTACAGTCTTCCGGAGATCAATCGTGAAATGTATATGGATGGGTGGCTTCGCACTGGAGACTTGGGTTATATGGCTGACGGCTCCCTGGTTGTAAGCGGACGAATCAAGGACATTGTGTTTATTCGGGGACAGAACCATTATGCGCATGATCTTGAAGAAATTTTGTACCAGAATAGCAGCATTCCGAGAGGGAATCTGACGGTAGTCGGGCACTTTAACAGCCTCAAACAAGTAGAGGAGCTGCTTGTATTTGTTAAATACAAATCGGGCGCTCCACAGTTTCTGGAGGTGCGACAGGATCTGATCCAACGTATGAGGGCTGGATTGGGTATTGAGATCACCCATGTTCTCCCAATCAAGGTTATTCCCAAAACGACGAGTGGCAAGGTTCAGCGCTTCATGCTGAGAAACGAATATGAGCGTGGAGTATTTACCAAGGACATCGAGGCCATTGAAGAGCTGATTCGCGAAAACACACAACAGCAAGGACACGAGACGGTTTCCACATCGTCTTTGGAATATACCGTACGTAAAGCCTGGGCCGAAATTCTTCAATTGCCCGCAGGAAAGATTGAGATGGATACTTCTTTTCTTGCACTTGGAGGCAATTCCATTCTCTCTTATCAATTACTTGACAAGCTGTCTGCACATATGGGACGTGAATTAGGACAAGAACTACTTGTTTTTTGCAGTACAGTACGTGAGATGGTGGAATATCTGCAGGAACTTCCAGCAGACACGAAGGACTTTGAACAAGCTGAAACCACAGATAATCACCTGAATGTACATCGTGCTATTGCTATTACCGGACTGTCTCTGCGTCTGCCTGATGCCGACACCCAAGAGCAGTTCTGGGGCAATCTGGTTAACGGGTTAGATAGTGTTGACCGGGTTAGTTTAGAGCGTGCAACACGTTCCAAGCAACCCGGTTGGGATGACTGGATTGGGGAACTGAAGCAACCGGATACGTTTGATCATGAGTTCTTTGAAATCCCGTCTGAACAAGCTGCATTTATGGATCCGCAACATCGCAAGCTGCTGGAAGTTGCTCATGAGGCGCTGGAGGATGCAGGTATGCTCGTGGATCATGAGGATAAGCGTGATGTGGGTGTGTATGTAGGGATTAACCCCAGCACATACTTCGATCTGGTTGTTGAATATATGAACCGGAGTCTTGGAAAGGCTGTTCATTCTCACGCTATGGTAGGTAATATGTCCAATATAGCAGCGGCCTCCATTTCACACATGTACAATTTTACAGGCCCGGCACTGTCCATAGATACAGCATGTTCTTCTTTTCTGGTAGCACTGACACAAGCTGTGGCGGCCATTCAGGACAAGCGTATCTCTGGGGCAGTTGTAGGTGGAGCGAACATTTTGGCTACACCGCATGTTCATCAACTATCACGCAATGCTGGAATCTGTTCTTCCACTCAACATACGAAGGTATTTGACCGGGAAGCAGATGGTTCAGTCTTGGGAGAAGGTGCTGTTGTTGTATATCTGGAGCCGCTAACAGAGGCAATTCGCAACAATAAACATGTTTATGGTGTGATTCGCGGGACAGCGGTGAATAACGACGGATATTCCCTGGGCATTATGGCACCCAACCCTCAGGGGCAATATGAGGTACTCCGTGCCGCTTATCGCGACGCCAACCTAAACCCGAGCGAGATTTCTTATATTGAAGCACATGGATCGGGGACAAGGATTGGAGATCCAATTGAGGTGAATGCCTTGCTCCGACTGTTCCGGGAAAAGGGATATACAAGCGATAATTCGATTGGATTAGGTTCAGTCAAAACCAATATTGGTCATTTATTTGCAGCCTCCAGTGGAGCCAGTCTTGCCAAGGTTCTTCTCAGTATGCAACATGGGGAACTGGCACCAAGTCTGCATATGGATAATCCGAATCCGGCCCTCCGACTGGAGCAATCGCCGTTCCATATCGTTAGCGAGCATAAAACGTGGGATGTACCTGAAGGAAAAACACGGAAGGCAGGCATCAGTTCATTTGGCCTGGGAGGTACGAATGCCCACATTGTGCTGGAAGAATGGAAAGCCCCTGTCCGTGTAGCTGCCTCGGCACGCGGCCAATTGTTAACGTTCTCTGCGAAATCAGAGCAGGCTTTAAAAAAGCTGATTGATAACACGGAGCAATATGTGAAGAAACATGCGGACCTGGCACTAGAGGATCTTTGTTTTACCCGGAACAGATATAGAAAACATTATCGGTATCGTGCAGCAGTAGCTGTCAGCTCAACCGGAGAGTGGAACATCGAAGAGATGGAATTTGGCTTCAAGCCTAGAAACCGAGCTGCTCGTGTCAATATTGTGGTTGGGGGGCATGAGATTCGCGGAGAAGATGAGGCTCAAGCTCGTAAGGTAATCAGGCCAGACGATTCTAATGAAGATACCGTATCAACCTTGAACTACTGGGTGACTTTGCTTGAGACACTTGTACGTCTGGTCCCTTCCATTCAAGAGATTCGAGGAATAGCTACAGGAGAGGAACTTGTATCCAGTTTACATCTGGATGGCGAGGAACATCACAGCGCTCATGCAAGCCAATCCATTCCAGTGTACAACAGAGTGACGTTAGACAGTCTGCAAGACACACCTGGCAAGATGGCAAACGCCGACATTGTAATTATAATTGCTGCAGATCAGACAGTGCAGCAGCTCGAATACAGTGGCAAGGAGAGCTTCATCCGCCTGTCTGCCGAGCCGACACTTACCATGGAGGATCAGCTTGCTTTATTGCTGGGACAGCTTTATGTACGTGGTGCTGCGCTGGATTGGGAACAGTTACATCCGAATGGCTCTGGCCAGATTGTACATCTGCCAGCACACCCATTCGAGCCGTATGTACATTGGATAGATGTGAATCAGGGAACGGAGGTCATGATATGACAAAAGAAGAAATTGAGCTTTTTCTCAAAAGCGAGATTGCTGCAGCGTTGAATCAGGAGCCAGAGGACATCGATGAAGAGATGAATTTTTTGAAAATTGGTGTTTCATCTGTGCAGGCGCTCAAGATCATTAACCGTGCACGTAAGCATCTTCAAGTTGACATCAGTCCGGTTGCGTTGTTTGAATACAAAACAATTGCCGAGTTCGCCGCTTATCTCAATGAATCTCTTCTTCAAGAGGGGGTTGCCGAATGATTGAAGTGGATGTAGAGCAAGAGATCATTCATGAAGCTGAATTGTTTGCTGCCCGTGAAATTCGTCCTTATGCTCAACAGATTCAAGAGCAGCAAGCCATTCCCAGAACATTGATCCGTGCCATGGCTGAAAAAGGTTACTTGGCTGCCTCGATCCCGGCTGAATATGGCGGCATGGGTCTCGGCCCTAAGGCGTACGGGCTGTTGACTGAAGTATTTGGCAAGGCTCTTCCAGCCGTTCGCAGCTTGTTAACGGTACATACTTCACTTGTAAGTGAAACTTTGGTACGTTTCGGAACGCCTGAGCAAAAATCGTCCTGGCTGCCCAAGTTGGTGAAGGGAGAATGGATTGCTGCTTTTGGCCTGACTGAACCGGAAGTTGGTTCAGATGCCAAAAGTGTAAAGACCGAGTGGAGAGAAGAATCGGACTGTTATGTTTTGAATGGAAAAAAGAAGTGGATCACGTTTGGACATCTGGCAGATGTATTTATCATTATTGCCTCGAATCAGGGACGAAGCACTGCTTTTTGGGTCGAACGCCAGTTTGAGGGTGTACAGACCCAACCTATTGAAGGTGTCATGGTTGCGGGAGAGACAGGTATAGCTGAGATTGATCTCCATGAGGTGCGTGTACCAAAGAATCACATTATTGGACGTCTGAATGAAGGTTTTGAGTACATCGTAACCGGGGCGCTGGACCAGGGCAGATATAGCATTGCCTGGGCAGGGCTGGCGATTGCGCAGGAAGCGCTGGATGCCATGGTGACTTACTCAAGGAAGCGGAAGCAATTTGATCAGAAGCTGAGTCATTTTCAGCTGATTCGCGGCATGATTGGAGATGCGGTGACAAAAGTCCATGCAGCACGAGCATTATGTTTACGTGCAGCCGAGCTGAGAGAAGCCAAGGACCCGCAGGCCGCCATGGAGACAACGATTGCCAAATATTTTACGTCCAAAGTTGCTGTTGAAGTTGCAAGTGATGCGCTACAGGTTCATGGTGCGAACGGAATTAGTAACCAATATCCTGTTGCCAGGCTGTATAAGGAAGCCAAAATTCTGGAGATTATTGAAGGTTCCTCTCAGATGCAGCAGGAGATGATCTCGCATTACGGATTAAAAGCCTATTACAAGCGTGGCGGTAGCGTATGACGTTCTGTGCGCTATTTCCCGGGCAGGGAAGCCAGTATATCGGAATGTGCAGCGAGTTGTTGGACAGTGAGCCGGAGGCGAATCAGATCTTTGCGGAAGCGAGCGAGGTGATCGGATTTGATTTGAAGGCACTGGTTATGGAAGGGACCCTGGATCAATTGACGGTCTCTGAATATGCTCAGCCTGCTGTACTGACGGCAAGCTACGTTTTATTTGACTCATTTGTTCGCCGGACTGGAATGACTCCAGATTATGCAGTAGGTCACAGTTTGGGGGAGATTTCGGCTTTAGTAGCGGCGGGAGCATTGCGATTTGCTGATGGGATCCGTTTTACAGCTCAGCGTGGTGCGTTGATGCATCGCTCCATTCAGGAGCAAAAAGGAAGAGCGGGTATTGTCGTTGATGTAACCCAAGAAGCGCTTGAAGAATTAGTCGAGAATATTCGTCAGAACGAGTATGTGACGATCTCCGGTTATAATTCACCGGGACAGTTTGTCGTCGCAGGTACTGCGAAGGGCCTTCAACTGCTGGATGATCAGGTGGATGGCTATGGTGGGGAATTCATTCCTTTTCGCATGATGCCAATGAAGGCAGATGCACCTTATCATAGCGAGTTGATGCAGTTCATTCAGCCTGAGCTTGAAGAGATGCTTGCAGGGATTTCCTTCTCTGCACCAGTGTTTCCCATCTGCTCTACAGTACATGGTGAGTTCATTCGCGGAGCCGAGAACATTCCTAAGCTGCTGAGCAGCCAGCTTTTGCAACCCATTCGTTGGAATCAGGCATTGGCACGTGTTCAAAATCTGGGAGCGACGGTATGGATCGATATCGGTCCAGGCCAGAGCGTAAGAAATATGCTGGCTGAGAATAAGACCTTGCCTGCAGCCTATTCGCTGGATGATCCGCAAGATCGGTCCAGGTTACTGGAGCGATATGAAGCAGTAAACCAGACAAATGGGGGAGGAGATAAGGGATGATCACGGAGATGATGCAGTACAATCAGCGGGTGAAACAATGGCTACCTGGAGGTGTGCACTATAATTTTCACCTTCCTTGGGAAGAGACACCGCTCCATTTCAAGCATGCTTCCCGAAGCAGAGTGACGGACATGAACGGCAACGAGTATTTGGATCTATATGCCCGCTTTGGTGCCCTCATTGTTGGCCACGGCAACGAGGAGTATAACGAGTGTCTGAAGGATACCATTGACCGTGTTCTTTCCGTAAGTCATTGCGATCTGGATGCAGAGGCTCTGGAACTGATCCATCAATATGTACCCTCAGCAGAGATGATTCGTTTTGGGTTATCAGGCACGGAGATTGTCCAGAATGCACTTCGTCTTGCCCGGGCGTGGACAGGTAAAAATCGCTTTGTACGTTTTGAAGGCCATTATCATGGCAATGCGGACAATATTATGGGTGGCAAGACTGCACGTACAGGTTTGCCGGTACCTTCAGACTATCCTGGTGACATGAAAGGAACAAAGGGGAGGGCAAGGGATGCCATGGAATCTCAATCCTACCTCCTGCCATGGAATGACGCACCCCGTCTGGAGGAACTATTTCGCCAGCATGGAGACGACATTGCAGCAGTAATCATGGAGCCGGTTTGTGTAAATGGAGGCGGAGTCATGCCTGCTCCGGGTTATCTGCAAAAAGTCAGACAGTTATGTGATCAGTACCAGGTCGTGCTCATTTTTGATGAAATTATAACAGGATTCCGTATGGGTCTCGGTGGTGCCCAACAGTTATTCGGTGTAACGCCTGATCTGACTACACTTGGGAAGGCAATCGCGGGTGGCGGAGTTCCAGTGTCAGCCCTGGTTGGCCGAGCGGATATCATGAAGTTGCTTGTAGACAAAAAAGTAATTCATGCGGGTACGTTTAATGGCTATCCATTAGGTACAGCTGCTGTAAAAGCTACGTTGGAAATGTTGGGACGCAATGGAGGACAGGCGATGCACAGCATGAACCGCCACGCTGAGATGATGCATGACATACTCTGCCAGGAAGCAGTGAAGGTAGGTCTGCCTTTAATTGTTCAAGGGCCGTCTGGCTGTGCTTCTTATCACTGCTGCACGGAGCTGCTTACGGATACGGCTGATTATACGTTTGAATTGATGTCTTTTGATATTTTGTTAAATAGCAAGCTTGCTGAGCACGGTATTCTGGTATCTACGCTCTCGCGGATGTATCCGAATATCTTGCTTGATATGCAAGATGTTGCCTGGTTCGGTGAGCGTGTCCCTGCAGCGCTTGCAGAAATGAAAGAGATCTACGACGAGCTGATCTGATGGTAGCTCAATAAGGAGGTGATTAGGTATGCATAATCGACTCATTGCAATCATTGGCGCAGGGGTGATGGGATGCGCCACAGCACTGGATGTCGCGAGGGCTGGTTATCGTGTAATTTTGCAGGATATTTCGGCGTCGGTCATCGAACACGCCCCTGATGTTATACGTCGTGAATATCGTTCAGCTTGCTTTCTGAAGCAAGGGTACGGTCAGGTGCCCCTGGATCAGATCATGGAACGGATCTCGTTCCAGACACAAGATGAAGGTGTGGAAGAGGCAAGTATCATTATTGAAAATGTAACTGAAAACCTGGAGTTGAAAAAGGAAGTTTACGCACGACTATACCACAAGGTTCGTCCGGATGCTTTATTTGCGCTAAATACAAGCTGTATTTCCGTGACAAAGCTCGCTTCATTTTTGCCTGATCCAGGTCGAGTCATTGGGGTGCATCTGATGAATCCGGTTCCCGTTAAATCCATGGTGGAGGTGATCAAAGGACATCATACAACACAGGGTACGGAACATGAGATGGTAGCGTTTTTGGAAACTCTTGATAAAAGTCCAGTTGTCATAGAGGATCTTCCCGGGTTTGTCTCTAATCGCCTCTCGCACTTGTTAATGAATGAAGCGGCGTACATTGTACAGGATGGAATCGCTACACCCGAGCAGGTGGACGCCATTATGAAGAAGGGCTTCAATTATCAGATGGGGCCGCTGGAGACGGCGGATCTAATTGGTCTGGATACGGTCGTGCATTCATTGAAAGTATTGTACGACAGCTATCAGGACCCCAAATTCCGATGCTGTCCGATGTTGCAGAAAATGGTTGATGCAGGACAGTGGGGGCGGAAGACGGGTCAAGGATTCTACGCCTACTAAGATGAAGGGTGGCATGACCATGGAAAAGCTCAAGGATATCAAGTGTATCGTTTGGGATTTGGACCACACCATATGGGATGGGGTTTTGCTTGAATCTGCAGATGTGCAACTGAAGCCGGGCTTAAAGGAGGTGATTGAAAAACTGGACCAGCGAGGTATTTTGCACTCTGTTGCCAGTAAAAATGATGCAGAGCTGGCTTGGGCGAAACTTAACGAACTGGGCATCGCCGAATATTTTCTATATCCCGAGATCCATTGGGATGCGAAGTCCGTCTCTGTTCAGCGGATTCAGCAGAACATTAATATCGGTATGGATGCCATTCTGTTTGTGGATGATCAACCTTTTGAACTGGAAGAAGTGCAAAGTGTACATGCCGACATCCAGGTACTTCATGCGGATCAATATGAAACCATGCTTGATGACCCAAGGCTGATGCCCCGATTCATTACAGCCGACTCTGCGTGCAGAAGGCAGATGTATCAGGCGGATACGCTCCGTAAACAGGCTGAGGAACAGTATGAAGGACCTTCAGAACAATTTCTGGCTACGCTTGGCATGAAATTTTCCATCTACGAGGCTACTGAGGATGATCTTCAACGTGCAGAGGAACTTACTGTCCGTACCAATCAGCTAAATGCAACGGGAATTACCTACAGTTACGAGGAACTGCATCAACTGATGACCTCGCAGGACCATATGTTATTGGTGTGTGAACTCGAAGACAAATACGGGACGTATGGCAAAATTGGGCTTGCACTTATTCACATGCAGCAGAAAGTATGGCGGCTAAACATGCTTCTGATGTCTTGCAGAGTGATGTCCAGGGGAGCAGGGAGTGTACTGCTAACGTATATCATGCGTGAAGCTCAGAAGCAGGGCAAACAGATGCTTGCGGACTTCAGGGATACCGGAAGGAACCGGATGATGAATATCAGCTACCGCTTTGCCGGTTTCAAGCAGCAATCTGCAGATCAGGAAGGAAGAGTACTGTTTTATCATGATTTGCAACAGGCTGTAGAGTTTCCAGATTACATTGAGGTTTTAGTGCCCGAGGGGCAACATCAATAACAAGGGGGAAGGGCAGTGGATTATCGTCAGGAAATTCGGGAGTTTATCGGGAACAACCTCACCATGGATCATGAGGACACTCAAATTAATGATAATGACAATTATTTTGAGCAGCGGTTCGTCAATTCGCTCTTTGCGATGCGTTTGGTGGACTTTGTAGAGCGTAGATTCCAGATTGAGATAGCAAATGAAGATCTGGATTTGGCTAATTTCTGCACGATTAACCGTTTGCATGATCTTATTGAGAGAAAGTTGACTGAGAAGGAGGCGGCACTATGATTACAGCTAATCAGGCATCCATTCGTCCAGTCACAAGTCCGGCAACCAGCCCGTCCAACAAATATATGTATTTGTTTTTGGGAATTTCCTTTGGCACATGTTATGGAATCGCAAGTTTGTTCATGTTCTTTGCGGATTTTATTGTACCCATAACAGGTGAGTTAACCTTGATGCATCCACTTGCGATCGTTGCTCTGTATTCACCTTCCATTGCCGGATTAATTACATGTTATGTGATGGGCGGAAAGGAAGCATTAAAAGGAATGTTTATGAAGCTGGTTCCGCGCAGACAGGACCTGTTCTGGATACCGCTCATTATTGGAATTTCCATCATCTTTGCATCAACAATGCACTTTGGTTCCTTGTTATTCGGCATACCGGTCCCTGAGCTGACATATAGTGTACCTGAAATGATCTGGTTGGGAATTGTGAATCTGATCAAGGAGACGGGGCTGATTGGTGGGCTGTTTGGCTGGATCGGATTTTTGCTTCCATTCTTGCAAGGGAAGTTAAAAAATAATATAACAAGTGGTCTGATTACCGGCCTGTTGTTCGGATTATGGGTGCTTCCGGGATACTTGATTTCCTCTTTTGGCACCTCAACCACTTACATATACTATGTTGTTCAGCTTATGGCATTTATCGTGTTCCAAAGTTATATCTTCAATGCAACCAAAGGTACACTTCTGTTTTATCTGCTTGCATTCTGGCTTGTAGCTACAGGAAGTCAAATTGATTTGTACTACTTTAATCCGCAAGTTCAAATTATGCAATTCTTCTTTTTTGCAATATCGGCTATTGTCATACATGTCATCTTCAAGCGTAAAAATGTGGATACTTCACTTCAGACATTCCCTGCATATGTTCTGGAAAGAAAGTAAGCCTGGTTATGGTGGTGGATAAGTGATGGAACCGATCTATTTGGAGCAGCTACAAAAGGGGGAGGGAAACAGACAAATGGTCTGTTTTCCTTATCTCGGTGGCAACTCCAACAGTTTTCAGCCCCTAGTGCCGTACCTTCCTGACACGGAAATTTGGGCGTTTACGCCCCCGGGTCATGGTCTGAACACCGAAACTCCCCTGGAGCATATGCAGCAACTCGTAGAACTGTATACCAGCAAGCTGCTGGATGTTATACAGCCCGGCAGTCTGTTATTTGGACATAGTCTGGGAGGGATTACAGCCTACTTCGTTGCGCAACGCTTATGTCAGGAACGTCCAGATGTAGCTAAAACGCTACGGCTTGTGTTATCTGCCTGCAACACGCCTGACGAATGCGGGATGCAGAATTATGATCAGATGTCAGACGAAAATCTGATTGATCATCTGTTTTCCTATGAAGCTCTTCCGCAAGAACTGATACATGAAAAAGAATTGTTGAATTATTTTCTACCCGTCATCCGGGCGGATTTCAGGATGCTGGAATCTGCAGCAACGCTTGAGTATGAGCCGCTCTCATTGCCGGTATTGTATCTGTGGGGAGAACGGGATCGTACCGTTACCCTTCAGTCAGCGTTGAGATGGGGCCGATATTTTGGCACATCCATGAAGCTTCAAACCATCAAAGAGGGTGCTCACATGTTCATGATGCATCAACCTTCAACGGTTGCGCATTGTCTGACAAGCTTTATGACTCCAGATAAATAGGAACAACTTGTAGATGAGAGGAGCCATGTTCGTATATGCTGCTACGAATGCTGAGAAACGATATAACGAGAAAAAAAGGGATTACGGCTGCGTTATTTATTTTTGTACTGCTGGCCGCCTTGCTGGTATCTTCGGGGTCACGAATGATTATGGAACTGACGAGTTCCATCCAATATCTATTTTCTGAATCCAAAACACCACACTTTGTGCAAATGCATGCTGGAGAACTCGATCAGGTCAAAGTGAACACATGGGCTGAAGAAAATGCCATGGTTCAGCAACATCAGATTGTGGAAATGGTCAACATTGACGGCTCTAATCTGTTTCTCGGAGCAGAGTCCGAAAAGAACAGTGTTATGGACATTGACTTTGTTACACAGAATCAGGGTTTCGACTATTTGTTGAATCTGGACAGTGAGATTATTCAGGTGAACGATGGCGAGATCGCGGTTCCGGTATATTACATGCAGCAAAAAAAATTGAGCGTGGGCGACCAGGTTCGGATCGATAATGGTCAATTTGAGCGTTCTTACACCATCGTTGATTTTGTCCGTGATGCTCAGATGAATCCATCGGTTGTGCACTCCAAACGTTTTATCGTGAGTGCAGGGAATTTGCAAGAACTGAAGCAGAGCATCGGAGAGATGGAGTATCTCATCGAATTCCGGTTGACGGATCCCGGACTGACAAGTGAATTTACCCAGGCTTACCAAAATGCCGGACTTCCCAACGCGGGTCCAGTCGTAACCTATGGGCTGTTCCAGGTATTGAATGCCATGACCGACGGAGTTATTGCAGCCGTTATTATTTTGGTCAGTCTTGTGCTGATTCTGATTGCAATGCTTTGCATCCGATTCACGATGCTTGCGACCATCGAAGAGGATTATCGTGAGATTAGTGTCATGAAAGCGATAGGGATTGCAGAGAAGGATATTAAGAGACTGTATCTGATGAAGTATGTATTTATGGCGGGATTTGCATCCGTGCTTGGTTACATTGCATCACTTGGCGTTAACAGATTATTTGTTTCCAACATCATGTTGTATATGGGAAAAGCACCTGCAACCCTGTTGCATTTCGCGATTCCGTTATTAGCCGCTGGAATAATATTTGCCATGGTTGTTCTGTTCTGTCGAACGGTACTGCGGCGTTTTCGTTCCATCTCCGCGGTGGATGCTCTCCGTACCGGGAGCCTGGGAGATACACAGATCATTCGAAACCGGCTTAGTTTGTCCCGCAATCGCTGGTCTTCCGTACCTGTCTTTCTTGGTCTGAAGGAAGTGATACAGCGAATCAAGATGTTCCGATTATTGTTATTTGTCTTTGTAGTCAGTTCATTTATCATGATTGTGCCGGTCAACTTCCTGAACACTTTGCAGGCGCCAAGTTTTATCTCTTATATGGGTGTTGGACAAAGTGATATTCGCATTGACTTGAGGCACACAGACGATGTGGAGCAGCGTTATGACAATCTGGTTGCCCGGATCCAAAATGATAAAGACATCAAAACGTATTCCCCATTGGTAACAAGTCAGTTCAAGATTAAAAATGCGGAAGGAAGTTACGACAATCTGAGTGTAGAAACTGGGGATTTCAGTATTTTCCCATTGTCTTATGTTAGCGGTAATGCGCCAACAACCGAGAATGAAATTGCGTTATCTGATGCCAACAGTAGCGAGCTGCGCCTGAAGACTGGTGAGCAACTTACCTTGCTGGTTAATGGCAAGGACCAGATGATGACGGTCAGCGGAATATACCAGGACGTTACGAATGGTGGGAAAACGGCGAAGGCCTTATTGCCCTACAACAAGGATAGTGTGTTGTGGTACGTGGTCAGTTTGGATCTGAATAATCGCGGGGACATGGCTACCAAAATTGCTGAATATGAGGCGGCTTTCTCGCCAGCCAAAGTAACCGATCTTCAAGGTTATCTGGATCAGACGTTAGGCGGAACCATCCAACAATTGAAAATGGTGACGATGCTGGCCTTGGTCATCGGTGTCTTCATATCTATTTTAATTACAGCACTGTTCCTTCAGATGTTAGTAGCCAAGGACAACAACGACATTGCTGTACTAAGAAGCCTTGGGTTTGCCTTGTCTAAAATCAAGTTCAAGTATGTCGTGATGTCACTTGTCATATTAATCTTAGGGGTTGTTACTGGAACGATATTGTCCAATACGTTGGGTCCGTTGCTGGTTAGTGCCATTATGTCGACGTTTGGTGCTTCCAATATTGTCTTTGTTGTTAACCCGTTACAAGCATATATTTTGTGTCCATTGTTACTTGCAGGCACGATTGTACTGACAGCATGGATTAGTATCCAATCGATCAAGGAAACGAGCATATCCAAAATGATTGTCGAATAGGGAGGATCAACGATGACAACTATACTTGAGGCTAAAGACGTGAATAAATCCGTAGCGATCGGCGAGAATGAAGAACATAACATCTTAAAAGATATCAACCTTCAATTAAAAAAGGGAGAATTTGTTTCCATCATGGGGCCATCTGGCTCAGGCAAGTCTACCTTACTGTACAACATAAGTGGTATGGATCAGATTAGTGCTGGAAGCGTCTATTTTAATGGCAAAAAAATATCGGCATTTGAGGAGAGGGATCTGGCAAGTCTACGTTTGACCAAGATGGGATTCATCTTTCAAAATATTCATCTGCTCAAGAATCTGAATCTATTAGACAATATCGTACTTTCCGCGTATCTGGCCAAGAATAGCAGCAGAGAAACGATTAATACACGGGCAATGTCATTAATGAAAAAAATGGGGATTGATGAGCTTGCTGGGCATAACATCACCCAAGCCTCAGGCGGACAGCTTCAACGGATTGCCATCTGCCGTGCGCTGATCAATAATCCAGATATTTTATTCGGCGATGAACCAACGGGGGCGCTGAATTCCAAATCAACGTATGAGATCATGGATATTCTGGGCGATATTAATGCAACGGGTACAACCATTCTGCTGGTGACCCATGATGTGAAAGTCGCTGCCAGATCGGAACGTGTACTGTTTATGATAGACGGTAAGCTGGTTGCAGACAGAAATATTGGAAAATATGCAAGAGAGCGTCAGGATCTGAAAACAAGGGAAAGCCATTTGGCGCAATGGTTGACTGAAATGGGGTTCTAAAAAAAGAACTCCATGACTACAATAGACCGACAGTCGGTCGAACGTATCGGAGGTCAGGATATGAGACTGATAAAAAACCCGGAAGAACGCAGGAACGAGATTTTGGATGCCGCCGAGATTCTGTTCATAACAAAGGGGTACACCAAAGCTACGGTCATGGATATCCTTCAGGCGTGCAACATTGCCAAGGGTACATTTTATTATTATTTTCAGTCCAAGGAAGAGGTCATGAACGCCATCGTCATGCGTTTTATTCTGAGCGGGGAGGCATCGGCCAGGCACGTGGTGTCCGATCCCAAACTGAATGCCCATGACAAAATTTTTCGCATCATGATGGCGCAGAATCAGCCTGACGGCAGAAAACATGATCTCATCGAGCAATTGCACAGTGTTCATAATGTGGAGATGCACCAAAAGAGTCTTGTTGAGACGGTAATTCGATTAAGTCCCATCTTGGCCGAGGTGGTAGAGCAGGGCATTCAGGAGGGGGTATTTCATACACCTAACCCAAAGGAATCCATCGAATTCCTGCTCGTATCGTCACAATTTTTGCTGGATCGAGGCATCTTTCAATGGGAGGAGGAAGAACTCCAAAAAAAGGTTGAAGCATTCACACATATTATGGAACGTGTGCTGGGAGCAGAACAAGGAAGCTTCGCCTACGTCACTCGTCTTTATTTTCCGAATCAAGGTTAGCCGAGAAAGGAGTATTATCCATGGAACATACCGTTCAAAAATCATTTAAAAAGTTTCTGGTCGTATGGTTCGGTCAGCTCATCTCCATGATTGGGATTGGACTTACAGCCTTCTCCCTGGGGGTGTATGCCTTCGAAAAAACGAATACGGCAACAAGTGTTGCATTGATTACCTTATTCACGTTTCTGCCGAATATCCTGCTTCGACCTATTGGAGGGGTACTGGCAGACCGATTCGACCGTCGAACGATGATGATTATCGGCGACCTGGGTTCGGCAGCCGGTTTGATTTTCATTCTGTCCATTATGCTCACAGGTGATATCCAATTATGGCATATCTATGTGGGAGTGGCCTTTAGTTCCGTGTTTTCCGCGTTGCAGAGCCCGGCATATAAGGCCTCTGCTACGGACCTGCTGGATAAGGATCAATTCTCAAAAGGCAGCGGTCTTGTACAACTGGCTGAATCCTCGAAGTTTTTGTTTTCACCCATCATTGCGGGCATTCTGCTTAGTATAACAACCATTGAAGTCATTCTGGTCATTAATATTCTGACATTCCTGGTTGCCATTCTGGCTGTGCTGGTTATTCGGAAGAGCATGAAGGTGGAGCGAGAGGATCGAGAAGGAAAAAACTGGATCACCGATATTCAAGAGGGCTGGAGAGAAGTTGTAACCAACAAGGGAGTACTGTTGCTGGTGGTGATTATTTCACTTGTCACCTTTTATCTGGGATTCCTGGAGACACTCATTGGTCCGATGCTTCTGTCATTCACGGATGCAAAGACACTTGGAACGTTTCAGTCTGTTAGTGCCATCGGCATGCTGATTAGCAGCTTGTGCATCGGCATATTTACAATAACAAAGAGATACGCAAGTGTGCTTGTGATGGGTCTGATTTTGTGCGGTTTGTCCTTTTCACTTCTGGGCATATCCACCAACATTTATTTTATTATCTTCGCAGGTTTTCTGTTCCTGTCATCACTGCCGTTTGTCAATATGAGCGCAGATGTACTGGTGCGAAACAATATCGCCAACGATAAGCAGGGCAGGGTATGGGGAATCATTGGTATTCTGTCACAACTCGGGTTCATTATCGCGTACAGTTTGGCTGGTTTTCTGGCCGACCATGTGTTTAATCCGTTACTGATGGAGGGGGGAGCACTGGCTTCGTCTGTTGGTCAAATTATTGGAACTGGGCCAGGCAGAGGTATTGCGTTTCTGTTTATCATCGCGGGTCTGTTTGTTATTCTGATCGCAATAATCACATCCCGTTTGAAAATGATCAAATCTCTGGAGCAGAGCCCAGATATAGCGGCTCCATCAGATGTTGGCGGGTTGGCGCACGATTAATTCGAATCCAACAGCGTAAGCCCTTGTCCGCAGCAGCGTGTGATACTTCTTCTGTACGAAGAAGTTATTCACACGATGAGCAGACAAGGGCTTTTTTGTGCTGAGGAGTCAGAAGATGTACTTAGACAAGAGTGTTTGTGTATTTGGATTGTCGGTGGAGATTACCCTTTAACCGCCCCTGAAGTTAGTCCTCCTACAATATACTTTTGCCCAATGAGGAACACAATCAACACAGGCAATGACGTGAGCACGATATCGGCACTGACCAGATTCCACTGGGCACTGAATTGTCCAAAGAAGTTATATACAGCCAGCGTCATCGGCCACATCTCCACTGTATTCAGCATATAGAGTGGGGCAGTAAACTCATTCCAGACACTCAGGAAATTAAGAACAAATACCGTTACCAGCACCGAGGTTAACAAAGGTACAATGATTCGCAGGAACAGCTTGATCCCATTACATCCGTCCATGATCGCGGCTTCATCCAGCTCCTTCGGGATGTTAGACACAAACGCATACGTAATGAACAGCGATATCGGAATCCCCATGGAGGTGTAGAGCAGAATCATGCCGACATGTGAATTGATCATACCCATCGACTTCATCACTTCCATCAGCGGAATGTAGTTGAGCGGCAGTGTGATACCAAGAATCAGGAAAAAGTACAGAAACTTGCTGAGCTTCGAATGGTTGCGGGATAACGTGAAGGCCGAGAAGGCCACAACAAACACCAGTAGCAGAGAAGAAGCCCCAGAATGCAGCAGACTGTTGAAAAAAGAACCGCCCAAATGTCCCTGTTCATAGACAATTTTGTAATTTTCGAAAATAAACTTCTCGGGCAACGTCAGTTTAAGCACTTTGGCCTCGGCGTCCGACTTGAATGAATTCAGTACAATGACGACAAAAGGAATCAGGACCACCAGGCTAAGCAGCCAGGCGAGTACATTTAACCCGATCGAAGCCAATCTTTTTCTCAATCGCATGTCAGTATTCCACCTTTCGGTTCATCAAACGAATGATGAAAAAGGAGATGATTGCCATGATGACAAACAGGATGGTGGATAGTGCACTTCCGAGTCCCCAATATCCTTTGGCAAAAGAGGAATAGACCGCCGTGTTAATGACATCTGTCGCGTTACCGGGGCCACCATTGGTTAACACGTATACGGCATCGAATACTCTCAGCCCGTATGTAATATTAAGTACCGTGGCGATGGTAATGGTAGGCATCAGCATCGGAATGGTGATCCGGAACAGCTTCTGCCCGAATCCAGCGCCATCAATGGATGCTGCTTCGTAATAATCACGGGGAATGGCGAGCAGTCCGGCGATGAACAGCACCATGATGTATCCCATGCCTTTCCACGTATCCACTGCCATAATGGATGGCATGGCCCAGGTCAGGGAGCCCAGCCAGTTCTGGGCGAGAACGTCCAGTCCCATGGAACGTAGGGTCACGTTAACGAACCCGTTGTTGGGATCGAGCAGACTTTTGAACACAAGCCCAACAATCAGGAACGACAGCACCTGTGGAGAGAAGATGATCATTCGGTGCAGATTCGCGGCTTTTACACCGCTGACCAGGAGTAGAGCGAGAAATAAGCCCAGAACGGTCTTGGCGATGGATGTAACGAGGGTGAACAAGACTGTGTTTTTGATAAAAAGCAGATAGGTCGGATCACCCGCGAGAATGGTACGGAAATGCTCCAGACCGATAAAGTTCTTCTCCGAACTATAACTGTTCCAGTCGGTGAAGGAGTAATAGATGCCCAGCAGGGCGGGAGCAACGATGAACAGCAGATATAATACAATCGCTCCAGATGAGAAATACCAGGGATAGATTTTCTTTGCATTCATAACCGGTAACACCTTTCCTTCCTGCCAAAATACATGAGCGGGCAAACGCCCGCTGCATGTAACGTTGTTCAGCGTTTATATTTATCTGAGATGTGCGCTGTTACTACCACTTCTCATCTTTCAGCACTTTGGCTTGTTCAGCACGACGTTTATCAATATTTTGCAAAATCTGATCCGGTGTCATGGCTCCGGCGAACATACCTGATAAGTCCTTGCCAATATCCATCCATTGTGGATCAATGTATTTCACAGCGGCCTGCATAACCGTACCTTTTTCATGATTTTTCTCATAATCAATATAGTCCTGTGTCAGCTTTGGTTCAATTTCCGGCCAGCAGATCGTCAGATTACCTTCACCTTCATCGAACACACGTTGCAGATGATCATGCTCGGTAATCCAGCGGAAGAATTTCAGCACTTCTTCGGGATGTTTACTGTTTTTGTTACCAAACATCGCAGCCGATCCGCCCGGATTCACTCCAATCGTCTGATTATCTCCCCACGGCATGACGAAGAATCCCATATTGTCTTCCATTTCCGGATACGCTTCGGACACTTCCTTTTCCGTACCTGGCACCCGTAGCAGCATGGCCGCTTTCTCCTGACCAAACGCTTCAATGCCCGCTTCTACCGTATTGGACAAGAAGTCTTTGCCGAAATAACCGAGATCCGCAAATTCTTTCAACTGTTCAATGACCGTCTTGAGTTGCGTCATATCTGCGACTTTCATCTCATTGTTGTTTAATTTCTCGTAGGTTCCCGCTGTTGTTTGCTCATAGTTAGGTCCCGTTTCGAACAAAGGCAGAACCTGATACCAGCCGCTGGCAGGTGCTTGATAGAACGGAATGATGTCTTTATCCTTAATTTTCTGGCTGATGGCCTTGAATTCCGCATAGGATGTAGGAGGCTCTATGCCGAGCTCTTGGAAGATACGTTTGTTATAGTACACATACCAGATTTTCGTTGGTGCAAAAGAAACCCCGTACACCTTGTCATTATGACTGACAGTTGGCAAAATCTCTTCAGACATCCGACCTGTGAATTCCTCATTGGTCAGGTCAATGGCATTCTCCTCCGGTCTTACGTTAGCCGGCATGCTCAGTGGGTCCACATCGACATTGAAAATATCAGGTGCTTCGCCAGAAGCGAGCTTCACCTTGATCAGGTCACGCCACTGTGCGTCAGGCACGACCTGGAAGTCAATTTTGACACCCGTCTCCTGCTCATATTCCTTGGCCATCGTCTGCATGATGCCTGTACGCGGAATACCGGATTGACTTGTTCCAAACGTGAGAGTCACCTTACCCGAACCTTCCGTACTTTTACCTGAGTTGCACCCGGCAAGCAGCAGAGTGGAGAGCAGGAGCACACTTGCAAGTGAAAATAGAAATCGTTTTCTCATCATTGAACCTCCCGGAATATAAAGAAAATTGTCACTTGCCGAAACGCTTAATGTAAGCGTATTCTTATGTGGATAACTTTACTGTGAACAAGGGATGTGCTCAATAGACAAAAGCGTTCTGTTGGGTGGACATTTTCGAATGGTGTGACAGATATCATCATAGGACGAGGTGTGTGGGGATTGCGATATCGATTTGGAACGCTTCAGCAAAGTCTGTTTGCCTATTACTCTGCGGTATTTATTATCTTTTCGCTGATTGTGGCGGGGCTTCTGTATGTTTTTCTCGCAAGTGACATTCGTCAGCGAAGTGAAGAACAGCAGAGACAACTGGGGGTATCAATTGTCAGTAACCTGGATCAGGAAGTGGTGAAAATGAACAACTTCTCCATGAATATCGTGTACTCCAATCTGGTCAAAGAACACTTCAGTCACTACTTGGCACCAGCAGAAGACAGTGAGCAGACAATGACGAGTGATCCAGCATTGTATAAGGATACAACCACACTAATTGACGTCATTCTCGCGATCATCAGCAGCTCCAATACAGCCAAGCAGGCCAACATCTATGATGTGAACGGCAAGATGCTGGGAGCGGGTGCATTCAACGGTCAACTGTCGGTAGACCTGACTCAGCGACCGTGGTACAAGGAAACCTGGAAGCGGAGTGGCTGGCGAGTGATCCAATTGTTAGAGGGCGGAGCCTTGCCCATGCCAACAGGCGAGGGTAAATCAGATCAACCTTACATTTCCCTTACCCGGGTATACAAAGATGGCAACTATGTCAGCCAGGGTGTCGTTGAGATTTTGCAGGATGCCGGAACCCTGTTCCAGCATTTGAATGATTTGCAGACAAATAACGACGATCTTCGGATCTATGTAGTGGATGAACAAAATACACGGCTATATCCACTTTCTTCGGATGCCGATGCTTCTCAAGCAGGCCATTTCGATGATGTGGACTTGATTCAAAATCTTTCATTTCCGCCTGATACGATGCAGGAGATTAGCGATCCTTTGAGTCAGTCCAAACAGATGATGACGTACATGACGTCACAGGAGACGGGATGGACCGTTATTGTCATGCAGTCCAAACAGTCCCTTTTCGCGAGTCTCAACCGGATGGCTGTGATGTTTATCGGTGCCACGTTAGCTACTCTCATGCTGATTCTGATTCTCTCGTATCTGATCTCCAAACGGGTTACTTTGCCGCTGCATCGTTTGCAGCGCATTATTCTCAAAACGGGTGAGAATGATCTGGTATCGGGTCAGGATTCCGGTCAATTGTTCAAGCTGGAGCATCCCGGTTCTATTCGGGAGATGGATGAGCTAAATGATACGTTTATCCGGCTGAATCAACAGCTTGTGCAATCGTTTCAGGACAGGCTGGCGATGAAATCTCAGGAGACAGAAGCGAGATTACTGGCGCTGCAATCCCAGATGAACCCGCATTTTCTCTATAACAACATCACTAATATTAGCATCATGGCGGAAGAAGGCATGAATGAGCAGATTGTCGCGTTCTGCGCCAATATTGCGTCTATGCTGCGTTATATTTCTACTCCGGGTAAGAACGGGGTTCCCCTGTCTCAAGAATTGGATTATTGTGAGCGATATCTGGAGTGTATGAAGATTAGGTTTGAGGATGATCTGCACTACGAGTTTCATATTCCGGAAGAGATGAAGTATATCCAGGTTCCGATGCTGATGGTACAACCACTACTCGAAAATGCCATGAAATATGGACTGGGTGATACCCCTCCATGGAAACTGAATATTACTGGAGATATGGATGCGGTACAGCAGACCTGGCAGATCCACGTGGAAGACAACGGACCTGGCATGGAACCCGAGGCACTTGCCAAGATCATGCATTACATCGAACAGTCACAGGAGTGGGAGCGTATGCCTGACCTCGAAATCAACGGCATGGGACTCAAAAATATATGGGTCCGATTGAAATTATGGTATGGCACGGCAGCCCACATGCAGATTACGAACAAGCCTTCCGGCGGTGTCCAGATTACCATAGGTGGTTCCATTCGAAAGGAGCATGACTGAACCCATGACAATCAAATATAGAACGATTATTGTGGAAGATGAAGCCCTGATTCGCCGGAATGTCTCACGCAAATTCAGGGAACTGGGCACCCGGTTCGAGGTGATCGGTGAGGCGAGGAACGGTCAGGAAGCGTTACAGCTGATCGAACATTCCGTACCTGATCTGGTTGTAACTGATATACAGATGCCGGTAATGAATGGATTGGAACTCGCCAAACATCTGTACTTTGCCTATCCGCATGTGAAAATTGTCATTCTGAGTGGTTATCATGAATTCGAATATGCACGGCAGGCGATCAGTTACAAGGTGGAGGATTATCTGCTCAAACCATTATCGGAAGAACAGCTTCGGACACTGCTGGATGCGATGGAATTGAAGCTTGGGAGCGCTGGGGATTCGCTTGCGCATGTCAGTGCCGTGCTGGATGAGCAGATGAAGCCGGAGGATATCGCAGAGGCCGTTAAGTTGTATTTGAAGCAGAATTACATGCATGAGATTACACTCCAGGACATGGCGGGACAGATGCATTTTAGTGTGGACTATCTGGGGAAGTGTTTTAAGAAAGTAACGGGTGAGACTCCGCTAAAATATATGACAGGTCTGCGGATTAATGAAGCAAAACGCATGCTCGTCACGCACGAGAATATGGATATCAAGACTATTGGTGGAGCGGTAGGGTATAGTGATTCCCACTATTTCAGCCGGATCTTCAAAAACAAAACGGGCATGTACCCTAGCGAGTACCGACTGCAATTGCAGGAACGAAAAAAAGCCCTGTCCATGGATGATGAGCACCATGTTGACTTGAGCTGATTACTGGGCCAGAGCTTCTTCGGTTATTTTGCGAATATCAAACGGGGAGCGGATACCTTCTTCGATCATGTCGGGGAGAATCTGTTCCAGGAAATACTGCACACAGTGGAGGTCGATATTTTTGATTTTGACCAAGGCATAACGGTACATAACGATAAATTCCTTCTCCGTATTGCCACGTTGGAGCTCAGCAAAGGCTTCATATACTTGATCCATCTTGTCTGCGACTTCGAGAATCAGTCCTTCAACCGATTGGTCTTTGCCCTCACGCAGCTGTCTGCGGAAAATAGGCTGGAACTCTTCAGGAATATTTTCATTAATAAAATGTTCAACCATGCCTTCTTCCACCTTTTGCAGCATCGAACGCAGTTCCAGTGAATAATGTTTGACGGGTGTTTTAATATCACCGATGAAGATTTCGCCATAATCATGACTGCTCGTAATTTCGTATAACTTCTTCCAATCTATTGTAGTTCCATGTTGCTCCTCAATATCTGCGAGCGTTTTGGCGTACTGTACCACTTTCCAGGAATGAGCGGATACGCTATGTTCTTCGAATTTGAATTTGCCAGGTGTACGAATAATACGTTCAAGATCATTCAGTGACCTGAAGTATGTGTGAATTCCCATATAAGCGTTCATCCTTTGCTGGTTGAGTATAAGTGTGAGTATCCATCGACTATACGCCAATTATGTCAACTGTGGATTAATGCGGATAGCGACGAAGGTAAAATGAAGTTTTAATTCTCTATAGAAGGACGAGAGGATGAAAGGGAAACGTACGAGAGAGTAGCAGCTTATCGACAAACAATAAAAAGCCACGATGTGTGACTGAACGTGAGTTCGGCATCCATCGTGGCTTCAGTGTGTGTAGATGTTGTGCTCTAGGCTACATAAGTGCAGTTGAATCAAGAATTATGATTTTTTTCGTACCGGAGAAGTATACCAGTACGCCATTCCAACAAAGAGGGCACCGCCGATAATATTACCAAGCGTTACCGGAATCATGTTATGGAACCAGCCTGCCATCGTGATTGTACCCGGGTGGTTTGGCAGCAACCAGGATAAAGACAGCAAAGTCATATTGGCAACACTGTGCTCATAACCACTTGCGATAAATGCGTACAGACACCACCAGATAAGAACAAGTTTGGCGATATCTTCTTTGGAGCGAGCAGCCATCCAGATCGCCAGACAGACGAGCCAGTTACAGAGAATGCCGCGGAAGAACAACTCAGACACGGGCGCCGCCATCTTTTTGGCAGAGACAACGAATAACAGATGTTCCGGTGTGGCCGTTTTGAATAGACCGCTACCGACTATAAGTAGACTTAATAGAATTGCGCCGAGCAGGTTACCAACAAAGACGAGCCCCCAGTTCTTCAGCGTTTCGTTCACTGTGGTTCGGCCTGCCAGTGTACTCATGGTAAAGAACATATTGTTACCTGTAAACAGTTCCGATCCGGCAAAGATAACCAGCGTGAGCGCGAGTCCGAAGGACATGCCCATCAACATGGTTTGCAGTGGTGACTGTGCCGCAAGGAGCGGAGCACCAATACTGAAGATCAAAACGATGCCAAGCCCTACATAGGCACCAGCCATCAAGGCAGCAACCATATATCGTGACAGGCTTGCGTTCATTTGATCCCGTTTTTTAACCGCAGCTTCAATAATTCCCTCAACACTTGGTGTATACATCACGGTTTCCCCCATTATTTTGCATCAATCTTTGAACGTTTCAATGGAGCTATATTTCAATCCAGACCTGGCCGTTCTCTACCTTCACCGGATACATCTGTACTTGACCGTTGTCCGGTGCTTGCACAAGACCGGTAGTCAGGTCGATTTTCCAATCATACAGCGGATCGTACAGATAATGCCCGGACACGATCCCTTCAGCCAGCGGCCCACCCTTAGGGTGGGGGTTGTGATTATCCGCAGCGAAGATGGTACCATCCGATGCACGAAAGACAGCAAGCTGATGGTCCTTAATCTCGACTACTCTTCCGATTCGTGGCAGGAATTCTTCAACTACTCCGGCAGGGAAGTAGGTGCCTGATTGTTTTGTCGTCATCTTAAACCACTCCTTATCTATATTTAACATTCCGGCAGTATTATCTTGCGAGCTTACTTATGGGCGAGCCGATACTTCAATTCCATGGAACATTTTACTTTGGCCTTCTTCATTGCGAATCGCTTTTTGCCAAGGTTCTTCAACATGCTCAAGTGCAAATTCAATCCGCTGCATCAACGCTTTACGTTCCTCCAGGTTATCCACAACAACCCAACGAATATGCTCCAGACCCATGCGTTCCACCCACTCGGAAGTCCGTTCCAGATAGTTACCTGTCTCGCGGTAATATTGCATGATGGCTCCGCACAGTTCAATCAACTCTTCATCCGTTTTCACTTTGCACAGGGAATCAGCAAGTCTTGCTTTAATACCGCCGTTACCACCGATAAAGATCTCCCAGCCGCCGTCGTTACCTACGATACCAATATCTTTTGTACATGCCTCTGCACAGTTCCGCGGACAACCGTTGACAGCATATTTAAACTTGGCTGGCAGATCCAGACGTTCGAATTTACGTTCAATGCGAGCGCCCATGGCCATGGAATCCTGTGTACCGAATCGGCAGAATTGGGAGCCGACACATGTTTTGACTGTACGCAGCGATTTGGCGTATGCATAACCTGAAGGCATATCCAGTTCTGCCCAGACTTTGGTCAGATCTTCTTTTTTAACACCAATCAAGTCGAGACGCTGACCCCCAGTCACTTTGACTGCTTTCACATCATATTTGACTGAAACGTCAGCGATACGTTTGAGGTCCGCTGGTGTAGTCACCCCGCCATACATCCGAGGTACAACCGTATACGTTCCATCTTTTTGAATATTCGCATTCATCCGTTCGTTAACAAAACGGGATTCTTTCTCATCTTCGTGTGTGTCTGGTGCAATCATGCCAAGGTAATAGTTGATCGCCGGACGACATTTGGAACAACCTTCAGGTTGACTCCAACCCAGTACATTCATGACCTCTTTGGTCGTTTGTAATCCTTTTTCACGAATCTCGGCTACGATTTCATCTCGACCCATGGAAGTACATCCGCAGATGCCCTGTTTGGCTCCAGTACTGAAACTGTCTCCAAGTACATATTGCAGAATCTGTTCCACAACCGGTTTACACCCACCGCAAGAGCGTGTTGCACCGGTACAGGCTTTGATTTCATCAACAGTGGTAAGGCCCTGGTTTGTAATTACATCAACAATGGCTCCTTTGGTTACCCCGTTACATCCACAGACGATCTCGTCCTCGGGCATCGTTTCAACAGAGGTTGCTTTCTTATGACCGCCGCAGCCTGTACCCATGAGTGAACCATACAATTCCTCGGTCATTTCGGTTTGATTTTTAATCAGTTTCTGCAATTCGGCAGAATCCGTAATGTCACCGAAGAGAACAGCGCCGACCATTTTATTATCACGAAGCAGAATTTTTTTGTAAGTCCGTTTCCAGTCATCTTTGTGCGAAATAACGGTGTGCTCTGGGCTGTCGATGAATTCACCAGTTGAAAAGACATCTACACCCGAAATTTTCAATTTCGTGGATACAACTGAACCTTCATAAGGAGCGGTCTCCACACCGCAGATATGTTTCGCGAGAATCATGCCTTGCTCGAACAATGGGGCAACGAGGCCGTAACATACGCCGCGGTGCTCTGTACATTCCCCAACCGAATACACATTCTCAAGGGAAGTCTGCATATAGTCATTCACGACAATACCCCGGTTCACTTCCATACCGCTTTCGCGGGCTACAGCCGTATTGGGTTTAATGCCTACAGCCATGACCACAAAATCAACATTCAGAACCGTATCATCTGCAAAACGTATCCCTTCAACGCGTTCGCCGCCCAGTAGTTCGGAAGTCTGCGCACCCATCTTGAACCGGATACCCTGACGTTCGAGTTCTGCCTTCAACATGGCTGAAGCTTGTGGATCAAGCTGACGCTCCATCAGATCTTCCATCAGATGCACTACAGTAACTTCCATGCCAAGTTGTACCAATCCTTTGGCAGCTTCAAGGCCTAGCAGTCCGCCCCCGATAACGGCCGCTCGTTTATACTGCTTAGCAGCTTCCAGCATGACATTACAATCGGCGATATCACGGAAACCGACAACACCCTCTTTGTCATGTCCTGGCACAGGGAGAATGAAGGAGTTGGAGCCAGTCGCAATGATGATTTTGTCATAAGGAACGCGAGTTCCATCTTCAGTCACAACTTCGTGTGTCTCGGCATCGATTCGTGTAACCGTTGTGCCTGTGTGCAATGTAATGCCGTAATCTTCATACCAGTGAAGGTCGTTCAGTACGATATCGTCCAGTGTTTTGCTTCCTTCCAGTACATAAGACAACATAATGCGGTTGTAGTTAGGATAGGGCTCTGTGCCAAAAACGGTAATATCAAATCGCGTAGTTAATTTTAAAATTTGCTCAACGGTACTGATTCCTGCCATACCGTTACCAATGATAATGAGGTTCTCTTTTTTTCCGTTCATGTGTGTATGCCTCCTTGAATAGACGCTGTACATTACTCAAAATTTTAGTGGTTTATATTTGAAATTATACAAGTGGTTGACGACAGTTTATGTGATTTAATTCACTAATAAAGATAAAAGAGTCATAAATATATTAATGTGAGCCCCATCACAGAAAGTTATATTTATTTTCATACAAATAAGAAATGCGAACTATTGTTCTTATTTTGTTTTCGTTGTAAAATCGGAACTGGGCCGTATTGTTCCCGATTTCTTCGAAAGGACGTTTTTGCATCATGATGGGAAGATCCCACCTTATTATCGGGACAGGCGTGTCGCTTTCTGTTCTGCAGTTGGCCGGTATGCCAGTGACCGCGCCAGCAGTTACGGTTGCTCTGATTGGTTCGTTATTGCCTGACATTGATGAGCCAAATTCGCTGCTGGTATCCAGAGCCTTGCCTAACAGTCTGATCAGGTTGTTACAGACGATTCTGTTGCCCACAGCTGTATTTGTGTACTTCTATGTTCATGCCAAACCATGGAACCTGTTGCTTGCGATCCTCATTGTGCTCGTGTCATTCCTGCCTTCGCGTTCGCTTCGCAAAGTGTTGATGTTTGCGATTGGACTTGGGCTGGTTTTCTATGGTCACGCGTTCGCACCGTGGAACTTGATTGCAGGCAGTTTGTTAATGCTCTGCACCACACTGACTCATAGGGGGCTGACACATACCCTGTACGGAACCGCAATATGGGCGGGCTTGTTGTACAGCACGACCCAGCAGCAGGGCCCGGAGATCTGGGTAGCGGGAGGCACGGCATATGCGATGCATCTATTGGCCGATTCACTAACCAATCGGGGTATTCGTCCGTTACCACCGCTCAAGTGGCGCATACGGGTGAATCTGATGAGTACAGGGACCAAGCGTGGGGCCGTTGTAGAGAATGTCTGCATTGTGCTTACTCTTATTTTGGCCTGGATTGCATTCTCACCGCTATTTCTATAGCCATCCAAAAACGCCAGCCCGCATATTGTGGGCTGGCGTTTACAGGTATGCATTTCATAATGAATAAATCGTAATAACCTAGCCAATTTAGGATTGAGAAGGAGAATCAGTCAGGTCGTCAATATCGGAAGAACCAAATACAAATAAAACAACAAGAATGACAATGATCAGTAGTTCAGCGAACCCATTTCCGTCAAAGTCAGACATCACTTCAACCTCATTTCTTGGCGTTTAGGAATTGATTCTCTGTTGGAAAGCCCGTATAACGTCATTCAACGTCATATCACCACCGATCTCATCGAGGAATTGCACCAGTTTGTCTTGATTCGATGGTGTAATATTTTGTAGCGATTTATACTGCCCGACCAGTTCAACGACCAATGTAGCTTCTCGAAACAACGTGACCGCATCCACTCTTAACTTCCCACTTACCAGTAATGCCGCAACGATAAGTTCCAGATTTCTTCCTTTAAGGTTGCCATTGAGAAGGGTGTTTGCGGCATTTGTTTTTTTTGAACCTTTATTCGATTTTCCATTCCTTCTCACTGCCATAACAGGTCCCCCGCTGCTTGGTGTTTAATTCATCTTCCGTTATTGTATCTTATGTGTAATTCCCTATAATGTTCGGCCTATTAATCTACGTGTCTAACTGATATCGTTGTGAATATAAAAAAGAGACCTCCCGATGGTTAGGAGGTCTCTTGTCAGCTATTACGCGTTATTAATTATGGTATTCATCGTTGTCCGATCCAGACCTTTAACCAGTTTCACGATCAGTTCTTTGGCCGCATCGTAGTCATCCGTATGAATGATGGAAGAAGAGGTATGGATATAACGTGCGCAGATACCAACAACTATTGATGGTACACCAATGCCACTCAGGTGAACTTGACCTGCATCTGTACCACCTGGTGAGATGAAATACTGCATTTTAACCTGATTGGATGAAGCCGTATCTTGAACATATTCCACCATTCCGCGATGGGTGAACATACCCGGGTCAAAAATACGAAGCAATGCGCCTTCTCCAATATGTCCAAATGACTGTTTGTCACCTGTCATATCATTTGCCGCGCTACAGTCCAGTGCAAAGAAGATATCAGGCTGAATCAGATTGGCCGCCGTACGTGCACCGCGAAGCCCCAGTTCTTCCTGAACCGTTGCACCAGCATAAAGCGTGTTAGGCAGTTTTTCCTTGTGCAGCGCTTCAACCAGTTCAAGTGCAAGTCCTACGCCGTAACGATTATCCCACGCTTTGGCCATAATTTTTTTCGGGTTCGCCATAGGCGTAAATTCACAGATCGGCACGATCTGCATCCCTGGATGAATGCCCCAGGATTCTGCTTCCGCACGGTTGTCTGCTCCAATATCGAGATACATGGAATTCAGATCCACAGGTTTATTCCGCTGGGACTCGTCCAGCAAGTGTGCAGGTGTAGAACCTACAACTCCGGTAATCCGACGATCAGGTGTGATGATTTCCAATCGTTGAGACAGTACAGCCTGACTCCACCATCCACCCAGTGGACGGAACTTGATCATACCTGTTTCGGTAATGCCAGTAGTCATGAAACCCACTTCGTCAAAGTGTCCGGCTACCATAACTTTGGGACCGGATTCCTCCCCGCGTAATACACCAAATAGACTCCCCAGGCGATCCTGGACGAACTCATCGGTATAAGCGGAAAGCTTATCTTTCATCCAGCCGCGAAGCTCACGTTCAAAACCGGATGCGGAAGGAAATTCCGTCAACGTACGGAACATATCCATCGTTTTTTCATTCATGTGTCAACAACTCCTCTGTTGGTATGTATTTCAGGTCACAGTAGAACGGCTACCCGCCTGTTGTCCTTTAAGATGTAGTTCAAAAAGTCTTTTATCTTTTTGAACATGCACTTTATTATGCTGAGGACTTGTTATTTAACCACTGGTCACATTACAGTATGAACCTTGCGCAAGTGATTGTCCATGTTTATGTCACGTATTTAAGGCATATTTTGGGCGCTTATCGTGTCCAAGTTTCATGACTCTATCCGCTGTAGTCGCAGTCCTGATGCCACTTCAATGAATATGAATATATGGAGGAGATGTCATCATTTTGTGAAGTTCTTTATTTCAATATTTGTTTGTCTGTTTACAGGAAGGAGCTAAATATCCAATGAAGCCTCCAGAAGAGGGCACGGAAAAAGTACTGTTTATCGTTCTTTTTATCTTGCTCGTGATTGTTCTTCTTTATTTATAGACTATCTAAAAGTCCTCAGATCCGGCGTATTCCCATCTTGCTTTCACAACATAATCTTGTTGGAAACATATGCTGTCTGTCGCCGGATACATAACCTTCCGATTATTAACAAACAATGAATATAGGATTACACACATTGGCATTCAGCCGTAGCTTTGAACCATTTTCACATAGAGGAGGTCTCGTATCTTGCCAGCTCAATCTGCATCCGGAAGCGAAAAAAAATCGTCGTCCCTGTCCATGGATGAAAAGGAGTACAAAAAAGTCGCAAAAAAACATGAGCCGCCTCGTCCAATCCTGAAAAATTGCCTCAAAGCATTTCTGGTTGGGGGTACCGTCTGTTTGATTGGACAGGCCATTCAAGAGGCTTTTATGGCCGGTTTCGACATGACATCGAAGGAAGCTTCCAGTCCTACGGTAGCGGTCATGATTCTCATATCGGTTATTCTAACGTGTCTCGGCGTTTACGATAAAATGGCTCAATGGGCAGGAGCGGGAACGGCTGTACCGGTTACCGGATTTGCCAATTCCATGTGTTCTGCTGCACTGGAACATCGTGCTGAAGGACTGGTGCTCGGTGTAGGGGCCAACATGTTTAAACTTGCTGGTTCCGTTATTGTGTTTGGTGTCGTGGCAGCATTTGTCGTAGGGATCGTTTATGCCTTTTTGGGATTTGGAGGTGGGCACCTGTGAAACGATTGGGTCGCCAGACATGGCAGTTTGAAAATCGTCCGCGGATCATCGGTAAATCCGCAGTTGTAGGACCAGAAGAAGGCGAGGGCCCACTGTCATCTGATTTCGATTATGTCTACGACAACCTCGAGATCGGCGAGAAAACGTGGGAAAAGGGAGAACGTAAACTGCTCGAACAGGCCTCCCAACTGGCTTTGATAAATGCAAATATCACCAAGGAAGAGCTTCAATTTTTTGTGGGTGGAGATCTGATGAACCAGATTATCAGCAGTTCCTTTTCAGCGCGAAAACTGGGTGTGCCTTACTTGGGTGTCTTTGGAGCCTGTTCTACTTCCATGGAAACGTTAGCGTTAGCGTCCATGATTGTTGACTCCGGAGCTGGCGATTATGTTCTTGCAGGAACGGTGAGCCACAACTGTACGGTGGAGAAACAATTTCGGTATCCGACGGAGTATGGCTCCCAAAAGCCGCCTTATGCGCAATATACCGTCACAGGAGCAGGGTGTGGTGTGGTCTCCCGTACGGGTGATGGTCCCGTTGTTACCAAAGCCACCATTGGACGCATTATGGATTTGGGTATCAAAGATCCCTTTAATATGGGTTCAGCCATGGCGCCAGCAGCAGCCGACACTATAATCTCTCATTTCAGGGATACGGGATTGGAACCCGGCTATTATGATCTCATTGTGACCGGGGATCTGGCTTCCGTCGGTCTGCCAATTACGAAAGAGCTTTTGCAAAAAGAAGGCATTCCCATGGAACAGACAGTTTTTAATGACTGCGGCCTGATGATCTATGATCGGGAGAAACAGCCTTATGTGGTTGCCGGGGGAAGTGGCTGCGGATGTTCTGCCACCGTCACCTATGGTCATATTTTGAACCGGATGCAGAAGGGTGATCTTAAACGGGTGCTCGTTGTTGCTACCGGGGCGCTGTTATCTCCGATTTCGTACCAGCAGGGTGAAAGTATTCCTTGTATTGCACATGCCGTAGCCATAGAAAAGGAGGGATAAAGGTAATGCAGTTCTTGTGGGCATTTATTGTTGGCGGTTTAATCTGTGTTATCGGACAGCTTCTAATGGATGGGGTTAAACTGACCCCAGCTCATACCATGAGTACACTTGTTGTGACAGGTGCGCTTGCGGATGCATTTGGCGTGTATGACCCCTTGGTTAAATTTGCAGGTGCGGGTGCTACCATCCCCATCACAAGTTTCGGTAATTCCTTGGTGCACGGGGCATTGACGGAGTTGGAAAAAGAGGGATGGCTGGGTGTGATTACAGGAATTTTTGACCTGACTGCGGCGGGGATTTCGTCAGCGATCATCTTTTCTTTTCTCGCGGCATTGGTGGTTAGACCAAAAGGCTAACATAGAATAAGAAATCTCCTTGAACATATTGCGATTCAACAGAGGCTTCGGATAACTTTTATCCGGGCCTTTTTTGTCGTATTCATGCGAGAACTGCGGTGAATCTGACGGGCTGGAAACAAATTGTGAGTTCCTTCGAGTGTACTCGTGACTCTGGATCATGTACAATAAAAGGAAATCTGTATGCTTTTTTAGGAGGTTAGACCACATGCCTGTGCGCAAAGAGTCGATCCAAATCATATCCGCAGTTCGTTCTAATCTGGAATCCTGCATTATGGGGAAATCCTTTGAAATTCAACTTTTACTTACAGCTTTGCTTGCAGGCGGGCACGTTCTGATTGAAGACGTACCGGGAACTGGCAAAACGCAGTTAATCAAGGCATTATCGAAATCCATGCGCGGTGAGTACCGACGTATTCAATGTAATCCTGATATTTTACCTAGTGATATTACGGGCGTATCTGTGTTCCATCCGAAGGATGAGCGTTTTTATTTCCGGCCAGGTCCTGTGATGACCAACATTTTGCTAGCTGATGAGATTAACCGGGCCACAACAAAAACCCAATCGGCTCTGCTCGAAGTGATGGAGGAGCGCAGCGTAACCGTTGATGGCGATACGTATGATCTGCCACATCCATTCATGCTCTGTGCAACTCAGAATCCGATTGATTTTGAAGGTACGTATACGTTGCCGGAAGCACAACTCGACCGGTTTATGTTGAAAATAAGTCTAGGTTATCCCGATAAGGAAATTGAGAAAATCCTATTGAAACAGCATCAACTCGGTCAGCCTGTAGATCGCCTTGAATCCGTGACTCATATGGACCAGATCTCGGCAATTCAGCAGGAGATTAAAGAGGTCTTTATCGGTGATCCGGTTATGGACTATTTGCTGGATGTTGTTCGTCAAACCCGCTCCCACCCATCTGTATTGCTGGGTGCCAGCCCACGGGCAGCCATATCGTTCATGATGGCCGTAAAAGCCTTTGCTTTCTTGCAGGAACGTGATTATGTGCTTCCGGATGATGTGAAAACGATGGCCCCTTATGTGATCTCTCATCGTATTGTGCTTCGTCCCGAATCGAGACTGGACAGTATGAGTTCCGAGGCCGTTTTGAATGCCGTACTCCAGCAAGTACGCGTGCCCGTCTCCATGGGGCAATAGTTCATGAAGCCGCTTTTGAGAACAGTGAATAGAGGGTTACGCCACCCACGCGTATGGAGCATCGCAATGGTGTGGATGTGCTGTCTGGCTTATGTTTTGTTTCAGGGCGGGAAGACATCCCTTATGTTGCTGTCGATGGTGACCCTGCTCGGTGTATACCTTGCCATTGCTGGATTTAGCGGGGTAAGACGTGCTCAAGGAGTTCGTAGGTTATCTTCTGGTCCAGACCACGAAGAATTGCTGCATGCGGGTGACCAGGTTCAAGTACAGCTGAGTCTGACGATTCCGGGATTCCTCCCGCTTCCCTATGTTGTTGTGCGTGAAATGCTGCATCGGCATAACGGAGAATCGTGGTCGTTCAAGGAAAGTTTGATTCCCAATATGCGAGGTAATGGGGAGCTGTCATTCCAGACGCCACCACTTGAGCGGGGGAAGTATGTTTTTTCAGAAACGGAATGTGCCAGCGAGGACATATTTGGACTGATTGAACATCGAGGAAAGTTTAAGGCCAAAGGTGAGTTTCGCGTACTGCCAAGAACGGTATTTATTCCATATTGGCAGCTTTACGACCGCAAATCACGGTTATCCGGTCCTCAGACGGCGTTAACCCGCTCACGGAGAGAGACCACTCAGATCAATGGTGTACGTGACTACGTATACGGAGATCGACTTTCCCGCATTCACTGGAATGCAACGGCAAAGACAGGGAACTGGAAGTCCAAGGAGTTTGAACATGAGTCTGTGCCCAAAACCGTTCTGGTTTTGGATGCGCTGGCATCAAGTTATGAACATGGGGATGCATTTGAAATTGCCGTTTCCACGGCTGCCTCTCTGCTGGAGTATGGTGTCAGGGAACGAATGGGGATGGGGTTGTTGACATTGTCAGACCAGACATCCTTCATGGCCCCCAGTGAAAGTCTGATGGAACGACAGAAGATGATGCATCATCTGGTGGATATTCAATATAACGGTCAGGATACCCATCTGTTGCCCGGCGTGGAAAGAATTGCACGTCAACTGCCTCAGGGAGCTTACTTTGTCGTGATTTCTCCCCAGAAGGATGAAAAAATAATGGAACTGTTGCGCTGGGCCGATACGCGGGGCATGACGCCATGTCATATTCTGATCGATACCAGTGAATCCCGCCGGAGTGCCGAGTGGAATGCCATGTTGCGTGGAAGAGGCACGAGGTCATTCACTGTTTCTCACTTGCAGGAGCTTCCAACGGTGATGGGGGGAGGTTCTTTATGAGTACAAAAGGAAATGAAAGTGTTACAGGCAAACGATCCTGGTATCATGCAGCGTCATTGCTCTGGATTTTCCTGATTGGAATGCAGTGGATTTCATTTACGCAGGAATCGTGGTACACGGAGACAACTTCTCTGGTGTTATGGACACTTGCAGCGGTCAGTGTGCTGGAGGTCATTCTGCCCTTCAAAACGATCTATCGGGCGATCATCAAGGCGGTCGTTGTTGGTTACATTTTGCATAAAACGCTAATTGATTATACGGTATACATCCCTTATGGCTCTTTAACGGACCGAGCGGAGCAATTCATATTACACATGACGCCGTACATCTGGTTCTCCCTGTGTGCATGGGTGATGCTTGAAGCTGCGCTTCGACTCGTGACCACCACACGTCGCATTCTTGTTTTTTTGGGTGTCAACATCATTTCGATGGGGATTCTCGATTCTTTCACTCAGATTCCACTCTGGATTGAAATCGCGTGGGTGATGTTTGCGGGGATGGGATGGCTCGTATGTCAGCATTTCCGTAACTATCAGCTACAATATCCACAAGGTTGGAAACGAATCATCCGGTATCCTTATAAAGTCCTGGCCAATATTGCCATTATCTTTTCTTTGATTATTGTAGCCAGCGTTAATATGCCGGAGATTCCACCCACCTTGACGGACCCATATACGGCGTGGCGTAACTATACCGGAACTTCCACAAGTCAGGCTGGTAACGGAAACCTTGATATTCCCGCGGCTACCGAATCGGGATACAGCAGGGAAGACAATCAGCTTGGTGGAGGATTCAACTTCGACTATACCCCTGTCATGTCTGTCACGACCAATGAGCGTAGTTACTGGCGCGGTGAGACACGTGCAGAGTATACAGGCACAGGTTGGGATGACCGTGGACGGGGTACGACAGAGAATGTTCAAGCCGGACAGCCTCTGGAGAACCAAGAATCCGGTAATGTGAATACCAAACAAGTGACTCAGAATGTAACGATGCTGAATGATAATGTCTATCCGATTCTCTTTGGTGCTTATTCGATCTCGGAAGTGAGCTCCATTAATGGTGAGGACAGAACGGAACGGATGTTGTGGAATGCTGAACAGGCTGAACTGCATGTGGTGACAGACCGTCAGCAACCACAGTATCCCAAGACGTATACTATCGTATCGGAAGCCCCTGTGATTGTGGAAGATGAGCTCCGTACGAAGTCATTTGAAGATCTGTATAACAGTAATCCGGCAGATGATATGTACTTGCAGTTACCATCCCGTTTCCCTGACCGGGTGTCGAATCTGGCAGCCGAGATAACGGCATCTGCGAATACTCCGTATGAAAAAGTGGCATTACTGCAAAACTATTTACAAACTAATTTTGAATACACAAACAATCCGGATTTATCTCGAAAAGTAAGCAACGACTTTGTGGAAGGTTTCCTGTTTGATATTATGGAAGGCTACTGTGACTATTTCTCCACTGCGCTGGTGATGATGGCGCGCTCGGAGGGCATTCCTGCAAGGTGGGTTAAAGGTTATGCGCCTGGACAATTGTCCCTGAATTCGGACATGCAGGCCCCACGTCAACCTGGTGCGGAGATTGAGACGACCTACACCGTTACCAATGCAGATGCACACTCCTGGGCAGAGGTTTATTTTGGTGAGTATGGCTGGATTCCTGTTGAAGCAACGCCGGGCTTTGATATGCCGCTGCTAACGGAACAGCCTGATGTACAACCTGTAGATGAGCCTGAAGAAGAGCCAGAAGAGGAGCCGGTACAAGAGGAAGAGCAGACTCCTGCACCTGAGCAGACATCGTCTGCCATCCCGACTTTTGTTATCTGGGCTGCAGGAGCCATTATTGTATTGTGGGTAGCATATATGTTCTGGCGTAATCGTTTCTCCATGCGATTCTTCCTGCTTCGTCTACGGACAGGTGGACCGCTCACCCCTGAACAGAAGGTAGTGGCAGAGACCGAGCGTTGGATTCAGTATGTGAAACGCAAAGGGTTGACCCGGAGCGGAGACGAGACACTTCGTGAATCGGTAGCCCGCTGGAGCCAGGCAAAACCTGCTGCAGAAGCAACATTGTATGAGCTTCTCACGAAGTTTGAACAGACTCGTTACAGTCCGGCGTCCGTAACTGCCGACGACTGGAAGGGCGTCTATCAGACCGCCTTGAAGCTGCGGAAGGAACTGAAAGCGGAACGGGCATAGTTGTTGCCCGTCCCGTTTTTCCTTTTTTCCTATGCCATCAGGCGCTGTATGCATTTTCAGGAAAGACGGATTTGTGATATAGTGTGTCGTATGAAACTGAGGTGACTTCTTTGTTTAAAATGTTAATGCCCAAGCTGCGTGTAGACACGGTTTTTGACATTAATCTGGAAGAGCTGTACGCTCAAGGCTACCGTGGAATTATAACTGATCTGGATAACACACTCGTTGGAGCCAAAGCCCCTGACGCTACGCCCGAACTGATTGAATGGTTTGCACGTGTGAAAGAGGCAGGTTTCAAGCTGATGATTGTGTCCAATAACAATTTGAATCGTGTATCCCTGTTTGCGACCCCGCTGGATATCCAGTTTGTGCATAGTGCACGCAAACCATCGAATGTACCGTTTCGTAGAGCAATGAAAATGATGGAGTTATCTCCTGAAAAAACGATTGTAGTAGGTGATCAGATGCTTACGGACGTCTATGGAGGGAACCGAATGGGGTTATATACCGTTCTGGTACTGCCAATCTCCATTGGGGACGAAGGTTTTATGACCCGCTTCAATCGACGCGTGGAACGGATTGCTCTAACGAGTTTACGCAAGAAAGGCTTATGGCTTGAGGAGGAAAAGAAGAAATGACAGAACCGCATAACGGCAACCTTGCCGTAAGGTGCAGCGGATGCGGCGTGCATCTGCAAACAGAAAATTCGGAATTACCAGGGTTTATCCCCGAGAAGGCATTGGATCGTGAACCGGTTATATGCCAACGCTGTTTCCGTATCAAAAACTACAATGAGTCATCATCCGTTACGGTGGATCAGGACGAATTCCTGGCGCTGCTTAGCAAAATCGGGGATAAGGATGCACTTGTCATCCATATCGTTGATTTGTTTGACTTTGATGGCAGTATTATCTCCGGTCTGCAACGTTTTGTAGGCAACAATCCGGTATTGCTTGCTGTGAACAAAACGGACTTGCTTCCGAAAGTAACTAACTGGAACAAGATTCGCAACTGGGTACAAAAGCAAGCCAAAGAACAGGGTTTGCGTACCGTGGATGTAGTCTTGTGCAGTGCAAAGCAAAATCAGGGCTTCGACCGTCTGCTTGAGCTTGTTGGAACCTATCGCGAAGATCGTGACGTATATGTGGTTGGCGGCACCAATGTGGGCAAATCCACACTGATTAACCGTCTGATCCGTGATTACAGCGATCTGGAGCAGGAACTGACCACATCCCGTTATCCGGGAACAACGCTGGACATGGTGAACATTCCGTTGGATGATGGAAAATATATCATTGATACGCCCGGAATCGTTTATCCATGGCGTTTCAGCGAGATTGTTTCACGTAAGGATCTCGCTGCCATCATGCCGGAAAAACCGCTTAAACCCGCTGTGTATCAGTTGAATTCCGGTCAGACGCTGTTCTTTGGCGGCATGGCTCGATTTGACTTTGTGGAAGGTGATCGCCAGTCGTTCACTTGTTTTATCAGCACTGCGCTTGATATTCACCGGACGAAGCTGGAGCGTGCAGATGATCTGTACCGCGACCATCTGGGAGAATTGTTGTCTCCGCCAACCCGTGAGGATGCAGCAGAGATGGCTGAATGGACCAGACATGAATTCCGCATCAAACGCGGCAGTCAATCGGATGTATTCATCTCGGGTCTGGGCTGGATTAAGGTTAATGGCGATATTGGAGCGCTTGTTGCTGTTCATGCTCCAAAAGGCATTCGTGTACAGATCCGCCCATCCTTGATCTAGTAATCTCAGAAGCTGTACATCAGATGGATCGGAGGCGGACCTATGTCTGAGCAGAACAAATTCAACTCTTCACTTCCCGTGTTGCTTGGTGTTATGGGTGATCCTATTGCTCACTCCAAGTCTCCGGCAATGCACAATGCGGCTCTGCAGGCTGCAGGAGTGAATGGAATGTATATGCCACTGCATGTTCATCCGGATCAACTGGAAGCGGCCGTTCGCGGAATTGTGGCACTGGGCTATCGTGGTGTTAATGTGACCATCCCGCACAAAGAGCAGGTGATGCAGTATCTGGATGTGATCGATGAAAGTGCTCGCCTGATTGGTGCGGTGAATACCATCGTTAATGAAGGTGGAACACTGACAGGGTACAATACGGATGGTATTGGTTATGTCCGATCGTTGAAGGAAGAGGCTGTGCCTGAGCTTGCGGGCAAACGTATCGCTGTCCTGGGAGCAGGTGGAGCAGCGAGAGGTGTCATATATGCACTTGCACTGGAGAAGCCTGAACGGATCCACATTCTGAACCGTACAGCGGACAGGGCTATTACACTTGCTTCGGATTTACGAGGCCATGGCTTGGGAGAAATCTCGGGCAGTGGCATGGAAGACGCTACAACGGTACTGGCTACGGCTGATATCGTGATTAACACAACGGCTGCCGGAATGCACCCGCATGTTGATGACGTACCGGTTGATCCTGCACTGATCCGTGAAGGCGCAGCGGTGAGTGATCTGATCTACAATCCGCAGGAGACCCGTCTGCTTCGAGAATCGCGGATACGAGGATGCACGGTGCACGGTGGTCTGGGTATGTTTGTATATCAGGGCGCAGTGGCCTTTGAACATTGGCTCGGCATTCCCGCTCCTGTGGAAACGATGAGACGTGCTGTACTAAACAGTTTTGAAGTGTGAAAATGATATTAAGAGTACATGCAGACGACGAGTGCAGAACCAATCTGAAGAAACGAAGTGGTCGCATTTATCACCGGATTTTCCCTTTGTGAAAAGGGATCAGAAAAATCTGGGGATAACAGCGATCGGAAGATGGTACTGCAATCGGAGTTACTTTGTGTACTCAGTGATCATTTTTACCATTGAAAAATAATAATTGAATGGTCAGGTCCGGACAGTTTTTGCGCTGTCGATCAGGGCCTGCTCAACATAAGGAGTATGGAGTATTCATGTTAAACGGTAAACAAAAGCGCTTTTTGCGGTCACAGGCACATCACCTGACCCCTGTATTTCAGATTGGTAAAGGTGGAACCAACGAGCACCTGTTCCGTCACATCGAAGATGCGATTGAGAAGCGCGAATTGATGAAAGTGCAAGTGTTGAACAACAATGACGAGGACAGAAAAGAGATGGCAGAAGAAGTTGCCCGTGAAACGGGAAGTGAGCTTGTACAACTCATCGGTAACACAATCATCCTGTACAAAGAATCTCGCGATAACAAACAAATCGAACTACCTAGATAAGGGAGCGTGACGCAGGTGAAGATCGGCATCATGGGTGGTACGTTTGATCCGATCCACATGGGACACCTCCTGGCAGCTGAAGCGGCAAGGGATTCACATGCACTGGATGAGATCTGGTTCATGCCTTCCCATGTTCCACCTCACAAACGCGGAGCCGGAGCTTCGGGACAGCAACGTCTCGATATGACGGAAGCGGCTGTGAATGGTGTGCAGCAATATGAGGTGCTGGGTATCGAGATGGAATTGGGCGGCGTGTCTTATACCATCGATACGATGAAGGAACTGTGGCGTCGCCATCCTGAACATGAATTTTATTTCATTATCGGGGCGGATATGGTGAACTATCTCCCCAAATGGGAGCAGATTGAAGAGCTTGCAGAACGCTTAACCTTTATCGGAGTTGGTCGGCCGGGCTTCCAGTTACATCTGGATGATTTACCAGACGAGTTACAGGATCGGGTCCTGCTGGCCGAGATGCCCTTGGTCGATATTTCATCGACAGCCGTACGCAGACGTCTGGCCAAAGGTCATTCGGTACGCTTCATGATTCCTGATGAAGTGCACCAATACATTGTAAGGAGCGGTTTATATGGCACTAAGCCGTGATGAACTGATTCAAGCCGTATCCGGACAAATGCCGGAAAAACGCTGGAAGCATACACTGGGTGTAATGGAATCGTCAGTGATGTTGGCTGAAAAATACGGTGCTGATCCTGTGAAAGCAGATCTGGCAGCGATATTGCATGATGTGGCGAAGTACTGGCCCGTAGCGAAGATGGAAGCGGTCATCCGTGATAACGGGTTAAACCAGGAACTTCTGCAGCATGACAAGCAACTCTGGCATTCCGAAGTCGGTGCTTTTGTAGCCAAGCGTGATTACGGTGTGGAAGATTCCGAAGTTATTAATGCCATCCGGTGGCATACCTCGGGTCGGGTAGGCATGAGCTTGCTGGACAAAGTGGTATGTCTTGCCGATTACATTGAACCGGGACGAGATTTCCCGGGAGTGGATCACATTCGCGAACAGGCTGAACGTAGTCTGGAGGAAGGTTTAATTGCCGGATTCGATTCGACGATCAGCTTGCTGATCTCGCAACGACGTGTCATTTATCCTTTGACCATGCTGTCGCGGAATGACTTAATTGCACAATTATAGATTATGGAGGTTGGTTCATGACAGTATCATCGAAAGAACTTATGAATATGGCGGTTGCTGCCGCTGACGACAAAAAGGCATCCAACATTGTAGCGTTGGATCTGATTAATGTTTCCCTGGTGGCAGATTATTTTGTTATTTGTCACGGGAATTCCGATACACAGGTACAAGCCATTGCCACTGAAATTCGCAAACAGGCTCATGCAGCCGGAGCGACGATCAAAGGTATCGAAGGTATGGATTCCGCACGTTGGGTATTGATGGACATGGGCGATGTTGTTGTTCATATCTTCCACCGTGACGAGCGCGAATATTACAACATTGAACGACTATGGTCTGATGCCAAAGTGGTGGAAACTGTATGAGTTTGATTGCTGGAACAGTCGTCTCTTTGCCGGTTTCACGTGAAGTGTCTCCGTTTGGCTTCTTTTTGACGACAGGATCGGAAGATGTACTGCTTCACTACACCGAGTTAACACGGGATATTAAAATTGGTGAGACGCTTGAGGTATTTGTATTCTTTGATACAGAAGATCGTCTGGCCGTAACGATGAAAAAGCCTTATCTCATGCTTGGCGAAATGGCACGACTGGTTGTGGCTGATGTTCACCCACGACTGGGCTGTTTCTTGGAAATGGGTCTTGGACGGCAATTGCTGCTTCCTATTCGTGAATTGCCTGAACTGGAAGAACTGCGTCCTCAAGTGGGGGATGAAGTCTTTGTAATCATGGAACATGACAAGCAGGGACGTCTGCGTGCCAAATTGGCCGGGGAACGTGAGCTTTCACCATTGTCTTTCCATGCGCCAACTTCATGGTTAAACGAGTGGGTTGAAGCGACGGTATACAAGCCACTGCAGATGGGTACTTTTGTACTTGTAGAGGGCGGTGTACTGGGCTTTGGCGCAATTGGTATGATTCATTCATCCGAACGTAGTCATATGCTGCGTCTTGGTGAAAAAGTGAAATGTCGGGTGACACTGGTACGTGAAGACGGACGTGTGAATCTGGCGATGACTCAACTCAAACAAGTTGGACGTAACGAAGATGCAGACAAGCTGCTCGCCTTTATGAAAGAACGCCCTATGGGTGGCATGCCATACTCGGATGCAACTCCGCCGGATATCATCAAGCAACGCTTTGGCATCAGTAAGTCTGCCTTCAAGCGTGCCTTGGGCAAATTGATGAAAGACGGATTGGTGGTCCAAAAGGAAAGCTGGACGTATCTGTCCGAATCTGCTCCTGCGGATCAAAGTGAAAACAAGTAATCTTCCTGATTAAATAGTTGTAATATGGAACTCGGATAAGGCAGGGATAGGCTGGGTAAACACCGGATGCCCCTGTTTTTTCTTTTGTTAACAGGATTGGAAAATGAAATTGAAAGTGCGGTGCCTGACATGTCTTACCGGAAATTTGCCTATGTGTATGATGAATTAATGGAAGATATGCCTTATCCGGACTGGATAAGGTTTGCAAGAACAGCATGGGAAAAGCATGGAATGCCCAAAAGTGTCGCTGAACTTGGCTGTGGAACGGGCTCCATTACGATCCCGCTCGTGAACTCCGGTTTCGAAGTTACAGGCATTGACCTCTCATCAGATATGCTGTCGGTTGCACGCAGCAAGATGGAGGCTACGCCTCAGGGTCATCGCTTGTATCGTGAGGGCAGTGTCCGTTGGGTGCAGCAGGATATGCGGGAATGGCGAGTTCCGGAACCTGTGGATTCGGTGATATCTTTCTGTGATTGCGTCAATTATTTGCTTGAACAAGAAGATGTCGTTCGAACATTCCAGCGGACATACGAGATGCTGAAGCCTGATGGAACGTTCCTGTTTGATGTGCATCATCCCAATACCCTTATTCGTTATGATGAAGAGCAGCCTTTTGTACTGGATGAGCGCTCCGTGTCGTATATTTGGACATGTGATCTGGATCAGGATCGCTGTGAGATCGAACATCATCTCAGTATTTTTTCGCGTGTGGATGATGGTAGCAAGGATATGTATCAGCGGTTTGAAGAAGTTCATGTCCAGCGTGCATATAACCCGGACTGGATGAAGCTTGAGTTGTCCAAGGCAGGTTTTAGAGACGTGAAGGTATATGCGGATTTTGAATGGAAAGAAGCTGGAGACAGCGCACAGCGCTTGTTCTACGTGGCTGTGAAGTAAGAGCGAATAATGAGAACTGTCCTTATGGTGCATAAGGGCAGTTTTTTGTTTGATTTTTTTATGGAGAATGAATAGCAATAGTCTTAAATAGGGTAGAGGAATGCAAGAAAAGACATAACGACGTGACAAAAAGTATTGCCAGTTAAAGTAAAGAAGGTGATAATAGTCGGATAGAAAGCGTTTTCTGAGGAAATAAATCAAATGTCAATGTGAGGTGTAGAAATGGAAAGTACATATAAAACAAGACTTACGTCAGAACAGTTGAATGCCATAATAGAGCAGCATTTCTCTGCAAGTATACAGGACTACAAGGAAATGGTGGATGGCTGGGCCAATCATGCATATCTCATTACACTGAGTGACGCACAGCGAGTGGTACTCAAAATTGCACCGTCGGCTTCGACAAATCTGATGCGCTGTGAGCAGGATTTCATGATTGCTGAGATTGAGGCACTACGCCTCATCACGGAGCTACAGGATGTTCCCGTACCCCAAGTGCTGGCTTATGATGATTCGTTAACTATGGCTTCAGCGCGTTATTTTATCATGGAGTACATGTCTGGAACACCCTATAATCAGGTCAAGGATCAATATTCTGCGGAAGAGCAGGAGGCCATTGAACACCAGCTCGGTCGGTACAATCGTCGAATTAATGAAATCAAAGGCGAGAAGTTTGGATATTTCTCGGAGCAAAAACAGCAATATTCCACATGGAAAGAAGCATTTATGAATCTGATGGATGATATTCTTACCGACGGGGAAGAAGCCGGAATTAAATTTTCAATCGATTATCCTGAATTGAGACGCTTGATTGAAGAGAAATCGGATGTGCTGGACGATGTAAAAGAACCTGTTCTTGTGAGTTGGGATCTGTGGGATGGCAATGTTCTAGTAGACAAAGGTCGTATCACAGCGATTATTGATTTTGAACGTTCACTGTGGGCAGATCCTCTGATGGAGCATTATTTCAGTCATTTTAACTATACACCCGGTTTTGTGAAAGGGTATGGGCATGAGATTACGACTGAAAGTGAGCTGAAAAGAAGAAGTCTCTATGACTTGTACTTTGATCTGGTGCTGCGCATTGAGTGCGCTTATCGTCAATATGATAATCAGGAACATGTGAATTGGACCATTCATAATCTGGAGGAAGGCATTGAGCGTTTTCGGTTATCCTGAACAGCAACGAGTATTATTGAACGGTACGAACCGTGTGACTTAAAAGGGTCATTATAACGTGTAATATTGACTTTGGGCTTGCTTTTTTATATAATGGTCCCGATATTGTATACATATTTCGATGATAAGGATCAGTAGTAATTCCTGTACATAACAGAGAGCCGGCGGTTGGTGCAAGCCGGTTGACAGTGATTTGCGAACTCGCCTTGGAGAAATGCGGTGATTACACCATTCTGTTTAACCTGCTTGTATAAAGCTTGGGTTCAGGAATGGAAATCCGCATCGGTTAACCGCCGTTACAGGTCCAAAGGGAGTGGATGACGAAGCACGTTCGTCCACTAACTAGGGTGGTACCACGGGAATTCAACCTCTCGTCCCTAGCGCTGCAAACGCTACGGGATGCTGAGGTTTTTTTGTTGCAATTAAAGCTAAAGTGAATAACCTGAAGGAGGAACAATAGATGAGTGAGAATAACCAGCCGAAACACGGCTATCAGCCACAAGTCATGGAAAAAAGTTGGCAGCAATATTGGGATGCAAATAAAACGTTTAAAACGGGTGAGGACCCTGCTAAACCGAAATTTTATGCACTGGATATGTTCCCTTATCCATCCGGTTCAGGTCTGCACGTAGGTCACCCGGAAGGATATACGGCAACGGATATCGTTTCCCGTTACAAACGTATGCGCGGTTACAACGTATTGCACCCAATGGGTTGGGATGCTTTCGGTCTGCCTGCTGAGCAGCATGCACTGGATACAGGTGAACATCCACGAGATATTACATTCCGTAATATTGACAATTTCCGTCGCCAGATCAAATCGCTTGGTTTCTCCTATGACTGGGATCGTGAGATCAGCACAACGGACCCTGAATACTATAAATGGACGCAATGGATCTTTATTCAGCTGTACAACAAAGGTCTGGCTTATGTAGATGAAGTTGCAGTTAACTGGTGTGAAGCCCTTGGAACGGTACTTGCTAATGAAGAGGTTATTGATGGCAAGAGTGAACGCGGAGGACATCCGGTTGTACGCAAACCGATGCGTCAATGGGTTCTGAGAATTACCGAGTATGCAGAGCGTCTGTTGGAAGACCTGGAAGAGCTGGATTGGTCTGAAAGCATCAAGGATATGCAGCGCAACTGGATCGGTAAATCGACAGGGGCGGAAGTTGTATTTGCCATTGAGGGTCGCGAGGAAGTTATCAAGGTGTTCACTACCCGTGCGGACACATTGTTCGGTGCGAGCTTTGCAGTACTGGCTCCGGAACATGAGTTGGTAGAAGCAATTACAACCGATGACCAACGTGAAGCTATTCAGGCTTATCAGGAGCAGGCTTCTCGTAAGAGTGATCTGGAACGTACAGATTTGGCCAAAGACAAAACAGGTGTATTCACTGGCGCTTATGCAATCAACCCTGTTAATGGTGCAAAACTGCCGATCTGGATTGCTGATTACGTTCTTGCAGGTTACGGCACAGGTGCGGTTATGGCAGTTCCGGGTCATGATGCGCGTGATTGGGAATTTGCGAAGCAGTTCGGTCTGGATATCATCGAGGTTATTCAAGGTGGAGACGTTACACAAGAGGCATATTCGGGTGATGGCGCACATGTGAATTCCGATTTCTTGAACGGACTGAATAATGAAGAAGCGGTTGCCAAGATGATTGCTTGGTTGGAAGAGAACGGTAAAGGACAAGGGAAAGTGACCTATCGTCTGCGCGATTGGCTGTTCAGCCGTCAGCGTTACTGGGGTGAGCCAATCCCGATTCTGCATCTGGAAGACGGAACGATGAAGACAGTACCTGAGGATCAACTTCCACTGCTGCTGCCTGATATCGACCAGATCAAACCTTCGGGTACAGGAGAATCACCACTGGCGAATGTTACGGAGTGGGTGAATACGGTAGATCCGGAAACGGGAATGAAGGCACGTCGCGAGACCAATACCATGCCACAATGGGCGGGTAGCTGCTGGTATTACCTGCGCTTTATCGATCCGCGCAATGACAAGGAACTGATCTCCAAGGAGAAACAGCAGCAGTGGCTGCCAGTTGATCTGTACATTGGCGGAGCAGAGCACGCCGTACTTCACTTGCTGTACGCTCGTTTCTGGCACAAAGTGCTGTATGATCTGGGTGTTGTGGAGACCAAAGAGCCTTTCCACAAACTGGTCAACCAAGGTATGATCCTGGGTACCAATAATGAGAAAATGAGTAAATCTCGTGGTAATGTCATTAACCCGGATGAAATCGTGAATGAATTCGGTGCAGATACATTGCGTCTGTACGAGATGTTCATGGGACCATTGGAAGCGACAAAACCGTGGAATGCAAACGGGGTTGAAGGCATGCACCGCTTCCTGTCACGTGTATGGCGTCTCTTCATTAACGAAGACACAGGAGCCATCAATGACAAGATTACGGTGGACGGTGGAACGGATGAGTTCAAACGAACTGCTCACAAAACGATCAAAAAGGTTACGGATGATCTGGAACATCTGCGCTTCAACACATCCATCAGCCAGCTGATGATTTTCATCAACGATGCATACAAAGCGGACACACTGCCTCGTGAAGCGATGGAGAAATTTGTGCAGCTGTTGTCACCACTGGCACCGCATATGGCAGAGGAACTGTGGAGCCGTTTGGGTCACGAAGGTGGGATCTCTTACGTGGCTTGGCCTGAATATGATGAGTCCATGACAGTGGATGCGGAAGTAGAAATCGTTGTTCAGGTAAATGGTAAAATTGTAACTCGTGCTACGATCGCGAAGGATCTGGATGCACAGGGTATGCAGGACTTTACGATGGAGCTGGCACCTGTTAAGCAGGCGCTGGAAGGCAAGACCATTCGCAAGGTCATTGCCGTTCCAGGCAAACTCGTTAATATTGTTGCCGGTTAATCTCACCGGCTCGGAATAGTTCATCCAGCTTTAACAAATCTTCATCATATTTGTCATGTGTCGTGTGGATCAGGTTGTCGAAAACGCCGTCAAGACTAACCTTCAGCAGTGCGAGTGCCTGAGCGGTAATACCGCCAGGTACAGCGACACGAGCCTGAAGCTCTTGCGGGGTGTATCCTCCTTCGGTGAGCAGCTTGCCTGTTCCCAGGAGCATTTCGCCAGCCAGAGCGCAGGCATCTGCCCTTTTGATGCCTGTCAGCTTCACTGCACTTTCGATCCACTGTTCCAAAAAGAACGATATGAATGCAGGTCCGCAGCTGGAGAAGTCGGATGTGATTCGTGTACAGGCTTCATCCACTTGGTACGGCCTGCCTATATGACTGAGCAGACTTTCCAACACAGCGCGGTCTTCACTGGTCATTCGTTCGCCATGTATGCAGAGGGATGCTCCACTGCCGACTTGGTGTGTGACGCTGGGAATTACCTTGGAGACTTTGCAAGGAAGTGAAGATTCCAGATGTCGCAGCTGCACGGGACTGGTGATCGAGACAATTATATGATTGGGATTCACGACAGGCAGGATGTCGTCAATAACATGTTTGAATTCAAGCGGCTTCACGCACAGGAAGATGATGTTGCTTCGGATCACCGTTTCCCGATTGCTCTGGGATTCATGCAGACCGGGGTAACGGAGGGATAACTGACGTACTTTGGACGGGGTTCGATTGCTGGCCGCGATCTGCCGGGGCTCAAGTGCACCCGATTGGATCAGGGCATAGATTAGCAGGCTGCCCATGCTGCCGGTTCCGATAAATCCAACCTTCATTGTTTCAGGCCTCCTTTCATGCTTTACGGTACTGGCGCAGTTCATTCCCTCTATTCTATGCGTGAGGACCTGTTTCACATGACATGAAAAATGCACAACTTGTTTCATCAGGAAAGTTCAACGGTTCGGAAGCACCGCCCGTGTTCGAAATGAATGATTTTGAATTCAGGGAGAGGTGTGGAAGAATGAGATGGAACAAAGGGATGACCATTGCTGCTGCGGTGGTTGGAAGTATACTTATATTATGGTCGGGCAAAAGTGAACAACCACCTAGTGGCTGGGAACCCTTGCAGCTCGGCACCGAGAAGCCGACGATAGAGCAGGAACTCCCTGTTGTACAGTCGGCTACTTCGGTTCAGGGCAATACAGGAGCATCTTCGGGAGCTGATGCAAGTGGGATGCAGACTGGGAATGAGACAAAGGCAGAAGAGTCTAAAGGGCTTGCGAGCGTTAGGGTTGAAGGTGATACAGCTGTTCGAACTACAAGTCAGACGAATGATAATCCACCGGACACCTCAAATTCGATTGAACCAGTTGCGCAGGGTACGAATTCTGATCTTTCGGTTACCTCGGAGACGGCATCAAGCAGTAATCCACCTGTAGTTCGTGAGGAATCTGGCGACAATGGCAAGATTGATGTGAATACCGCTCCTGTCTCCAAGCTTATCGAGCTTCCCGGAATTGGGGAGAAGAAGGCTCAAGCTATTGTGGACTATCGGAATGCACATGGTCCTTTTGCGAAAGTCAGTGATCTGACAAAGGTCAAAGGAATCGGGATGAAGATGCTGGAGAAGATGGCGCCGTATGTGCAGATCCGGTAAAATTAAAATATAAATTGTATTAAGCGGGAGGAAAGCAGCATGAGTACAGAGGTACGCAAGGACTGGGATACGTATTTTATGGACATCGCGTATATGGTTTCCACCCGTTCCCGCTGTTCGCGTCGTCATGTGGGCGCCGTTCTTGTTCAGGGAAAGAAACTGCTGGGAACAGCCTATAATGGTGCACCCACCGGCGTCCCGGATTGTTCTGAAGCAGGTTGCATGATATCGGAAGAGTATGAGTTGGTCGTGACCGATGGGCAAGAAGAAATGGTGAAAAAGCAAAGATGCATTCGCACAATTCATGCGGAGCAAAATTTGCTTTTATTCACAGATCGAATCGACCGCGAAGGCTCGTCCGTGTATGTGACCGACGAACCTTGCTGGACATGTGCCAATATGCTGGCGAATAGCGGGATTACAGAAATCGTGTTTCATCGTTCTTATCCTAAAGATACCGGCAAGGTTACCAATATGATGGAACAGAAGGGCATAACGTTCCGCAGGCTGGAGAATTACCAGCCCCCGCGGGAAACGATGATGACTGTGAGCAATTAATGTGAATATGGTCGAATATGTGAGGGAGAACCTCCGGCAAGCCTGAATTGGCTTTCCGGGGGTTTTTCTGCGTTCAACGGGTGAAATGAAGGAGGGGGAGAAATGAAAGGCAGACCGTTATTAAGTTTTACGATTTGTTGGTTGTGCGGGAGCGGGATAGCATGTGCGTTAACAGGCTGGGCGTTAATCTGGGGGTTAATTGGAGCTCTGGCATGTTTACCACTTTTACTTCGTTTTATGGATGTGCGTGGATGGTCTGTTTTATTTTTACTCGCTGCCTTTATTGGAGGCGCTGCACATTGGGAGTGGAATGACGCACGCAATCATAGTAGTCTGCCGGAGACCATGCATATCGCTGTTCATGAGTTGGACAGATGGTCAGCTGAAATTCAGGGTGAAATTGTGTCAGATGTACGTATTGATGGAGATCGGGCTGACTTTAAGATACAGATGTCTTCAATATTACCAATATCGGATTCGTCAGCAGATACAGATCTTGTAGCATCATCTGCATTCAACATAGATGAACAATTGATGGTACAAGTCAGACTGTTGGAGGAAGAAGAACAACAGGTAGCAGCGGGCTGGAAGAGGGGAAATTTGATTACGCTTAATGGTTCTTTTGTCCTTCCTGGTGAAGCCAGGAACTTTGGCGGGTTTGATTATCGCAGTTACTTGCGCACCCTGCATATCCACTGGTTGTTCAAAGTGAAGGGAGCCAGTTCGGTAAAAGCAGTTGCTCCTGAGGGACTTGGACAATATAACGTACTACGGTGGACGGATTGGACTAGGCATAAGTTGGGCTCGGCGGTTGAGCAGTTATTTCCAGAGCCTCATGCAGGATATATGAAGGGTCTTATTATCGGGATGGCTACTGATATCGATCCAGGTACCTATGGTCAGTTTTCACAACTCGGTCTAACGCATATCCTGGCAATCTCCGGAACCCATGTCGCTGTATATGTTGCTTCGTTGCTTCTCATTCTATCTTGGCTAAGGCTTACCAGAGAGACGGCACTCACGATTGTTCTGATTCTGGTGCCAGCTTACGTACTATTATCCGGTGGTTCACCTTCAGTGATTCGGGCAGGAATGATGTCCATGATTGGGTTGTATATGGCACGTCGCGGTCTCGCCAGAGACGGCCTTCAGATGATTAGTGCAGCAGCATTGCTGATGATGTGGTGGGACCCGTACTTTTTGCTAAGCGTGAGTTTCCAGTTATCCTTTCTTGTGACCGCAGGTTTGATGATCTATATGCCATTGATTAACCTGTTGTTCAGAAGCTGGCCGAAATCTCTGGCTGCAACAGCATCCGTTACCGTGACCGCTCAGCTGATTTCGTTCCCAGTAACCATTCTGTATTTCAATCAGTTCTCACTACTCTCATTTGTAGCTAACTTTCTGCTGGTTTCTTTGATTAGCGCCATTGTATTACCTCTGGGGACAGTTGCCATGTTATTGTCATTCATATGGGTTCTCTTGGCGAAACCCCTCGCATGGATAGCGATGCAACTGAATCAACTGACTTTTGTAAGCGTGGAGTGGATGAACAGCCTGCCAGGTTTTGTATTGATCTGGGCAACACCGTCCTTGTTATGGATTGCCGCATATTATGCTGTGTTGTATGCCTTACTCTACCTGTTGCATCGTGGCAATGGTGAACAGCAAGAAACAGCGTTTGTTGAGGAAGAGACGGCTCCTCTTGTGAGGGGGCAACCTTCAGTTTCAATGGCGAATATGGGCATTCGCTCTTCGATGTCTACCGTGGTACAGGATCAAGGTAAGAACCATGTAGATGGAAAAGAAACTTCATTAACGACATTAGGAGCCAGTATTGCCTGGCCGGAATATACAAGTGCATTTACTACACGAGGCGCAGGTTATTATTCAAATGAACGAATGAGTAAAGCTCAGCAATGGTTGTGCAGGCTGCTCGCAATCAGCTTTATTGCTGGATTATGGTGGGCATATCAGACTCCCAAGCCTGCTGGAGCTGGCATCGTGCAGTTTTTGGATATTGGTCAGGGAGACAGCACATTGATTACAACCCCGGAAGGCAAACATATTCTGGTGGATGGCGGGGGAACGGTTAGTTTTGGGAACACCGAACAATCGTGGAAAACAAGGCGTGATCCGTATGAGGTGGGAGCCAAGGTGGTTGTTCCTCTATTGAAAAAGAGAGGTATCCATCAACTGGACGCTGTAATTGTAACGCATGCCGATCAGGATCATGCCGGAGGACTACAGGCTGTGCTGGAACAGATTCCGGTTAAACGTTTCATGTTTAATGGCACAACCAGTGGTAAAGAAAACTTTGATAAATTACTGGACACAGCCATGGAACGTAAAATTCCTCTGTACGCCATTCAGCAAGGCATGTCCTATAAGGTTGATAAGGAGACAATTTTACATTTTATAGCTCCGGATCTGGAACATATGGATGTAAATGGATCAGGCAATTTACCAGTGTCTGAACATCAGAATCACGATTCCGTTGTCTTTTTGCTGGAAATGGCGGGGGCTTCCATGTTGTTCACCGGAGATATGGATGCTGCGGCCGAGCAGGACCTGCTCTATATGATTCAGGATGGCTCGTTGGCTGCCCAGTTTGAACAGAAAGGTGCAGATATTGGAGTTACAGAGGGAGTTGTACAAAGGGTACTTACACGCCCGTTGCAAGGTAATTTAAATGATGCTTCAGCATCTGTCTCCATTGACGTTCTAAAGGTCGCTCATCATGGCAGTAAAACGTCGTCCACCGAAGCCTGGCTCCAATACTGGAACGCCAAAACAGCTGTGATATCTGCAGGAGTTAACAATACATATGGGCATCCCAATCCGGGAGTGATGGAACGTCTGGAGGCTACCGGGTCAGATATTTATCGGACAGATCAGATGGGAGAGGTTCAGATGAGGGTGAAAGATGGGAAGATTGATATCCGGTACAAGTTGTTTGGAGTTGAGTGAAGGCAGGCAATCTATTTATCGGTATGAAGATGAGTGAAGAAAACTCCGATTTAATACCAACTGGAAGGTTAAAAAGACAAGAGAACATACAACAATGTGGATAGTTTGAGCAGAAAAAGTACTGAAGTTACGTGTAAATATCGAGTAGATGATCCCACCTATGAAGCCTAATAGACCATATGCAACGATTGCAACGAGCAATCTTTTATACGTATTATCTTTTTTTCTGTATAAAAGTAATCCATCCACCAATATAGAAAGTGGCGTAAGTAAGAAAAGTAAAATAGCGAGATTAATCAATAATCCAACCGCAAATTTATACCCGAATGAATAATAGTAAGTATTCTCTAATCTTTCATCTATAGGGACATAGTGATATATCCCCATTGCAAGTGAAATGAGAACTGCAGTTAATACAGCTGCAACTATTTTTCCGCGCGGCCTATTGATTCTATGGGTGTTTGTCATTTAAATATTGACCTCCCTAAATAACTATATTCAATAAGAGATAGGCTAAGGCGTTACTATATTTTAACATACAGAGGTTGAGGAAAAGTGGGAATTAGAGAAAGAAAGTACTTAGTTGACCTATAAAAGAAAGAAGTCGTTTCGCTGCGAAACGACTTTTTTCTTAATTGCATGGTGGTGACATATTTTTTGGTAGTGGCAGGGTAGGAAATGAGGGAGGGGAGCGTGGTTCCACCGGCACAGATCAGAAGGAGACGGATTAAAAATATGAAATATCGTTACTATAGAAAGCCTACAACGACAAAAGCGCTACAGACTACCAAACAACTTTCGGTTCCGAGTGATACATTGTTTTTTCGGAAAGAAACCTTCGAAAGTTTCAAATGAATTCGGTCATCGGTAGTAGACTGGTATTCGGTAAGTGAAGGATGGGAAGATTATTTTTAAAAGGACGAGGTGCATTTAATAGAGGCACCGAGGTTTACGCTGAGCTGCTTGTGAGGGCCTTGAACGATTTGCAGAAGTGAAAAAAATTTTGGATGCCAAAACTTTTTGGGAACCCGTATACGTCTTACTTCTTGTTACGACAAAAGATTTATATAGAAAAGGAATAATCGGCCATGTTCAATAGGAAAACTGAAAAAATTCTGACACACTGTATTACCGAGCATAAAGAGAACGTATACCGACTTGCGTATAGCTATGTCAAAAATAAGGATGATGCCCTGGATATCGTACAAGACTCCATATACAAAGCGATGACGCATCTCGAACTTTTGAAGAACCCAGATGCGGTCAAAAGCTGGTTTTACCGGATTGTGGTGAATACCGCCCTGGATTTTCTGCGCAGTAACAAAAAGGTTCAGGCGATGGATCATGAAATGATCGAAACCTACAGCCCCGGGGAAGAAGATACGTATACGGACATTGATTTGAAGCGAATGCTCGAATCCTTGCCGGATAAATACAAGAGCGTCATTATACTGAGATATTTTGAAGACATGAAGATCGAAGAAGTTGCGGCTGTGCTGGATGAGAATGTGAATACGATTAAAACAAGGCTGTATCAGGCGCATCAGCTATTGCGAATCAAAATGAATGATGAAACAACCAAAGGAGATCGAGTAAGATGAACAATAACATGGAACAGCTGCGAAAAGAATATCAAGAAATACCCATTCCAGATGAATTGGATAGCATTGTAAACCAATCGATTCATAAATTCTCTAAGGAGGGAAGGAGGGGCCGCGGCTCAAATTACAGATGGTTAGCTGTTTCCAGTGCGGCTGCGGTCATGTTCCTTGTTGCGATCAATGTGAGCCCTCCTGTAGCGAAAGCATTGTCATCCATACCGGGTGTGGACCGGGTTATCCAAGTGCTCACGTTCAAGGAATACGTGGTTGACGAGTCTAATTACAATGCGATTATCAAAGTGCCTTCCATTACCGATATGGAGAATGAGCAGTTGCAAAGCGGGTTGAACGAGAAATATATGAAGGAGAACAAAGCGCTTTACGAAAAGTTCCAGGCGGAAATCAGCGAATTGAAGAAGCAAGGCGGAGGCCATCTGGGACTTGATGTCGGATATGAAGTAAAGACGGACAACGACGAGATTTTATCTATACAAAGATACGTGGTCAAGACCGCTGCTTCATCCTCGGAGGAGCTTCAGTTTGATACGATCGATAAGAAAAACCAAATCCTCATAACTCTGCCGATGCTGTTCAAGGACGATCGTTATGTACGGCTCATCAGCGACAACGTTAAAGAGCAGATGCAGGTGCAAATGAAAGCGGACCCTAATAAGATTTACTGGGCTCCGGGAGCTACCGACGTGCCGATCACCAGTGAGTTCCAGAGCATCGCGAAGGATCAAGGCTTCTATATCAACAACGACGGCAAGCTGGTGATTGCTTTCAACGAATATGACGTTGCGCCAGGCTATATGGGTTCTGTGGAATTCGTCATTCCCACGGATGTGTTGAAAGACGTTCTGATTAATAACAAATACATTAAGTAATGGAAGAGACCGGTGATGGGGTACCCCGCGCCGGTTTTTCGTATTATCAGGTTAGCCAGTAATTACTGGTTGGCCTTTTTTTGTGGTCGTTTTACGATGGGGGAAGCCGGGAGAACGTGGCGGTTTTAGGGGCTAGGACCTCGTAACAAAAACAGTTCTCCCACGACCTCCAAAAGACCATGTTTGGGCTGGTAGGGGCAGTTGACCCCGTATAACAAGCGAAGCTATGGGTTTGGAACCATCGTGGAAAGGACCGGCGAAACGAAAGATAAGGAGTGAGGACATGGAACCTGTTGTTGGTGTAGATGTCGCTAAAGGTTCAAGTGTGATACAGGCGTTTCAAAAACGAAATGAGCCCGTTGGTAAAGCTATCGTCATTGAGCATGTTGCGAGTGGATTCGAACAATTCACGGAGATGTTAGGGGCCCTTCAAGCCGAAACGGGTGTTGCTCCAGTGGTTGTTTTGGAGGCGACTGGGCATTACCATCGTGCCTTGGTGTCCTGTCTGAATCGGAGTGGCTACACCTACTACATTGTGAATCCCTTGCAATCCAAGCGAGCGAAGGGAACGCAGTTACGCAAAGTTAAAACAGATGCTGCAGATGCTTGGCATCTGGCAGAGATGTACTATCGCGGCGACGTGAAGCCGCATCGAAATTGGGATGAGACGTTTACAGAGCTACAGCATTTGACTCGGCAGCATGAGTTTGTCACGGGAATCTTTGTGCAGGCGAAGCTGAACAGCAGAGCCTTGCTGGAGCAAGTTTTTCCGGCGTATGAGCAGATATTTTACAATGTGTTTTCAACAACATCATTGACGGTGCTGTCTCATTGTTTGGAGGGAAGTGTGACGAATTGGAATGAAGTCATTCAGGGTAATTCGGGACGATCCCATTCCAAGCGATGGACCAATGAAAAATCGAAAAAACTGGAGGAAGTACTGGATGAATGGAGAGAAATTCGGCGTAGCCCCGCTCAAAGCAAGGCACTGCTCGGAATGGTCTCTTTATTGTTGACGATGATTCGGCAACTGGAGGAACTCGAAAAACAAATGGAGGAACTCGCAGAAAATCTGCCTGAAGTCGGACTAGTGAGAAGTATCCCGGGAATTGGAACGAAACTGGCCGCAGCCATTGTAGCTGAACTAGGTGATGTGAAACAGTTTAGTGATGCGAAGCAACTTGTAGCGTTTGCGGGCCTTGACCCAGGGATTTTCAGTTCAGGAAAGTTCACAGCGACAAGTACACGAATTACGAAACGAGGCTCTAAAAGGCTTAGACGTTCGCTATATTTAGCGGTGCAATGTGGAATGCGAAAGAATGCGAATGCAAGAATCCGTTCGTACTACGAGAAAAAAAGAAACGAGGGCAAGCCCTACAAGGTGGCTGTGATCGCCTGCGCAAACAAGCTGTTACATCACATTTTCGCCATCTTGCAGAAGGGCCAGCCCTACCAAGTGTAATCCATATTTAACCAAAACCTCCATAGCCGTGGAGGTTATTCGTGTTGGTCGGAAAAAGTATACCACGAAAAGAGAACTCATCCAACCAGAAATGCTTGACAAACATTAGCTGGTTTTTGTTAGTACTTTGGTCGAAGAGACATTGTTCTGTTTTTGATTTTCCAAAACTTTCTGTACCATCTCATGCGTCTAGCCAATGAGTGTGCTTGATTAGACACTCATACAAAGAGATGGAGGATGAAAGCTATGAAAAAGAAAACGATAAAATACATGAAGATGGGGGCCATGGGCTGTGTAGCCATGCTCGGCGTCGGCGCAGCGAGCTTATCTGCAAATGCGCTGGCCTCGGCACCTGTTTCAGCGAACGTAACTGTCAGCTCTAAGGTACATTCAACCGTCCCTTTGGCTACAGGAGTGAAAATCGTGGAGAAGGTACTGAGCACAACAAGCAAGAACCTTATTGTGAACATCAAGGTACCGCAGCTGGACGGCATGCTGGACACCAGATACCAGAATGAACTGAATGGCATCCTTTTATCCCGTGCGCAAAAGGATCTTGCTCAGTGGGAGAAGGATGCCGCAAAAACGGCCAAAAAGGCAAAAGTAAATCACCAGAAGTTCCACCCCTATGAATTTTACGTCAGCTATAAGCTAAAGTCGGACGGAACTGGAAACCCGGCAGGAGTAGTTTCGCTTGAAGTAATCACGGAAGGTTACAGGGGCGGAACAAGCATGCCCCGGATCGATACCTACAACTTGAAAAATGCCTATGCGGCTCAGCGCGTGACACTGGAGGATCTCCTCGGTTCTAACTACAAAGAAAAGCTTGATGCAGATATTCTTGCGCAAATGAGAAAGGATCCCGATCAATACTTCCTGGAAGAATTCAAAGGGACGTTCACGGAACAGTCGTTTTATATTGAAAAAGGCGAACTGGTTATCGTCTTCCCGAAATACAGTATCGCGCCGGGATATGTGGGTTCACCGGAGTTCCGTTTCAATTTGAAGAATGCCAGCCTCTGAGGCAAAGCCGAATGATATGAAGCCAGAAGTCGCAGTAAAGTTGGATCTGAAAAAGGTGGCAGCTTACTAAGGGAGCCTATGGCGTGATGATCGTTTTGCTCGAAATTGCACAGAATCTCTTGTATATGAAGTGTAGTGAGGTTCAGCCGCAAAGTCTGCAAAAGTGCATAAAATGAGCAGTGGACAAGCGCGTCCTACGAGGAGGAGTCCTGCTTCTTCTCGAAAATGGCTCCCAAAGCGCTCGGCGCAGCCACTTCGATTCATAAAAATCAGTTTTACGTGCAATCCAATTTGTGTCCGACATTCTAAATGTACAAGTACAACATTAATTCAAGTCTTATGCTGGAAACATGACGATTATTCTGAATGTGGCATCTCGAAGACTCTCTTCTTACGGGATGCTTTTTTTAGTTCTAAAGGCAGAAGTTCCATGAAATTGTTTTGTTCTCTTCATTGATTACATTAATTGGAGAAAACTTTTTTCACAACCTCGGCGTCCTGCCTATGAGCGACAAATCAAAAAGATAAGGACGAAAGTAAAATGCATGATGGGCTTAGGGGGATTTGCGTGGCTCCTCATTATCGATCTGTCGAGAGTGCAGGCACTCAGTGGTGCCTTTCTGTCATCGATGTTTGATGTGAATAACTGATGGTTGATTTTTCATCAGGTATCGTATTTCGATAGTTTTGGGCCACCATCGCCGGAAGAAATGATAGACAATGACTTGCAGTTTTATGACTAGAATAAAGATAAGGATGATTTGAAATGAACAAAAGGAAGAAAACACGGTGGCCCGTTTGGCTGGTTGGATTTATTGTATTAGCTGGCGGGATTCTAGGAATCAATCTAATGGTGCAAAATGTTCTAGCTGGGAACCACAGCGTTACAGAGAACGTTGAAGTGTCGCCCAGTGCATACCCAGGCTTAAATATCGAAACAAGGACGAAGAATACGAAGCATTATATACTGTCGATTAGCAACGTTCTCTCAAACAGCAAGGAGATTAATACTCCTATTCAGACGTGGGTCAATGATCAGGAAAAGAAATTCTTAACCCAGGTTAAAACCGGTGCAAAAACGCTTCAAGGCGATCATCGTGCTGAATTGAATATTACAGTAGATACGAATAAAATTAATGACCATTTATATAGTTTAGTGTTCACTTCCTATCAAATCACCACAGGCGGTGCTAATGGACAATCGATAATAAAATCTTTTAATATCGACACAGCTGAAAATAAAATATTGAATTTATCTGATATCATGACTTATGACAAAGCAGCTGTTAACCATATTATGTCCATCGTGAAGGGGGAATTGAAGAAACAGAAAAACGTTCACTCTTATGTATTCGAAGCAGAACTTCAAAAATCTATAAAAAATCCATCTGGATGGAAATGGTCCATAGGTAACGGAGTCTTTACTTTATACTTTAATAAATACGAGATCGCTGCAGGTGCAGCCGGAACGGTCCAAGTGAACATTCCACTGAAATCCTTGCATTCCTACTTGAAGAAGGACCTTACTAAAAAATGGAATATTACTTATGAAAATAACGATGAACCAAAAGGGAAGAGGCCAACTCAGCCTCCGCTTGATCCTAAAGGGAAATATGTTGCTCTTACCTTTGATGATGGGCCTCACCCAAAGGTGACACCTAGAGTTCTAAAGACTTTGAAGGAGTATAACGCGAAGGCTACTTTCTTCATGCTGGGCGTACAAGTAGAGTATTATCCTGATATGGCTAAAAAGGTTGCTAAGGCCGGCCACGAGATCGGCAATCACTCCAAGAGTCATCCGAATCTTGCGAATATGAGCCTGAGTGAGGTGCGCAAACAAATCATAGAATCATCGCACCGAATCAAAGATGCGACTGGGGAAAAACCAACCCTATTCCGTCCGCCTTATGGTGCTATGAATGAATCAGTCAAAAAAGTCACCAAAGAACATAAAACACCCATTATTTTATGGTCAGTGGATTCGCTGGATTGGAAAAGCCGGAACGCTCAAGCCGTAAATAAAGAGGTTGCTAAAAACATCAGATCAGGTTCGATTGTACTTATGCATGATATTCACGCTTCTACAGCTGATGCGCTGCCCCACATGCTTAAATCACTAAAAAAGCAAGGCTACCAATTCGTAACGGTGTCTCAGTTGTTGTCCTTGAATAAATCCACAGGAAATGGCCCTTATTATAATCAATAAGTTCATCACACAAAAGAGGTACAAACCTTCGTTTTTCTAAGGTTTGTACCTTCTCTATAAGAATGGATTTGCACATCCTATATAAACCGACCTTTATTTGGATTTGAAATAATTCCTTGCTGTTCCGATTTCTCCATAGTTTCTTATATTCAGATACGGATGTAAGAGTTTTTCTAACGAACATTTTGTCCATAAGCTGCTTCACTCGCTAGCGACAGATGGTTCCAGCGTTATAATATTTTAGTTATGCAGTCATCTTTTTTTCAACTTTTCGTACTAGAAGTAAGTAATACTTCATGAAGTGTAAGGACATCTAGACTATCACTTAGGATAGTTGACTAAAAATCAGTTACTCTCTTGCCTTTGATATGCCAACTATCAAGCTAATTATAGTTGCGCTGAATAAGTTTAGTATATGATCAATTTGATCCCAACTTTTATGCCAAATTATCATATTAAATGCAATGAATAACACACTACTGAGTAGAAAGAATCCCAGGAAGTATTTGAAAAATATTATTAGATTCATTTAATCTCCCGCATATCCATTTATAGTTTTGTTACGGTTGCACGCCCTATTTCGTTTATAATATGTTTCTATTTTAGATTATTAAATGCAATCATTTGTATTTGGTTTGTTGTATATATGTAAAAATATGTTTTTAGTTACGGATTTGATTAATGTTATGTGATTTTTGTTGCAGGATTATGGTTGTTTTTACCGAATAATAGTTAGGCCCACCTTAGAGGAGGGATAGAGATACTTAGGGATCGTAGCACTATACATAATAATGAGGGGATCAAGAAAATGGAACTTGTAGAAATGTCGCAAAGTAAAAAGAACAGAAATGCAACTCAGAAGTTTAGAGTGAAATGGATTAGAAAAGCGATAGCCCTATGCATTGGACTTTTAGTTATCGGTTTGATCGTAGGACAGTCCTCCGCTTTTGCATCATCTGGATCGGGTAATTCCATCACTTCAGTTCTTGACCGAAATGACTATTTGCTGGACGATGGTACACTTTGGTCTAAAGGGGCCACAAGTGGAGTATGGACACAAAATCGAAAACTGATTGGTATTTCAAAATCAGAAGACCATTCCATCTATGGGTGGACTGCCGATGGCCAAGTGATTCGGTGGAATAAGGACAATGCGCATAAACCAGTAACGAAACAATTCAATGGCGTTGTGAAAGTTTATGGCCATGGATGGGTTCAGCTTCAGGATGGAAACCTTTATAATTTTGATGATCAGGCTAAGGTTTTGGAATCGATTATCGATGCGGATTCTTATAGTTTTGGAAGCGATTCTTCTTATAGCGCATTATCTTCATCAGGAGATATATATTATGACAAATACAACAAAATACGTAAAGCTGGAAATGTACCTGATGGTAAAGCAATTGCAACGAATGGTGTTTACGCAGCAGTGCTGAAAAATGATGACTCGGTAGTGATCGTAAGTATGCTGTATGAGGATGACTACATCACGGTTGCGAATAATGTGCAATCTTTGATTTGGTGGGGGAGTACGCATAAGCTGCTCACGGTGAAACAGGATGGAAGCGTCTGGAGCTACGATCGAACTGCCAAATATAAGGGCGAGCAACTGCCTGGTTTAAGTAACGTATCGCGGATGGTGTATGCGCCTAATCTGGATGAGCTATATGCACAGTTACAAGATGGATCATGGGCTACATATGATAATGGAAAGTTAACTCCTCTATCAGCTCCCGCGTTAAATCAAGTGACACTTACGGCATCTTCCAAGGAAGCTAATATTGGGGATACGATCACGCTTGCTGTTCAGGAGAATTATAGTAATGGTTTCAAAAACAAGCGTGCGCCATTGCCTGAAGAAATTATAGTGGAGCAGCCCCGAGTTGCACAAATTCAGGCAGGAGGCAAACTGAAGGTTACGGGCATAGGAACAACCAAAGTGACTTTGAAGATAGGTGATTTTGCCTCAAGTCTTCAACTGAACGTTGATTCACAGCAAAAGTTAACAGGCGCCACATTGTTGGATGGAAATGTATACTTGCCAGTACAGTCGATGTTCAAAACTTTGGGAGCCAAAATTGATGTGAAGGGTTCATCTTTTGAAATTCAATTTGGAGTTGACAGTATTACTTTGCAAAAAGGGAGTGCTGTTGCGCGATTAAACAACAAAGAGCTGAAGTTAAAAGGGAAAGTACAAATCATTGGAGGACAAACTGTATTTCCTGCGGAATTGTTAAGACAGGCTGCGGGTATTCAGGTTCGATGGGATGCTGAGCTAAAGCAGGCCAAGGTGCTGGTTGGAAATTCTTCTATTCTGGTGGAATCGAAGGATACACTTGCACTGATCAAGAAAAAAGAGTTGGGGAATCTTGCTCGCTTCATTGGCAAGTCCTACTGGATCAACAGTGATACGAGTTTAGGGCAACGTTTCAGTAAAGTGACCATATCAGATATCAAAATTGAAAAGATTAAATACGGTGATCGAAGTTACTCTATTATCTTCCGTAATGCAAAAGGAAAAACCGTTTCTGCCTACGCAGGAGGTGCACCTTCCAGTGTGACGGAGATGCTTGCGGATTCCAACCAATTCTTCTCTTCTGATCCGTATAAGAAATACAATTGGTCCAAGTCCACTTGGAATAAAATCATTGCTGGAGAAGTAGCTTTAGGAATGAACATAACTCAGGTGCGCCTTGCTTGGGGAGATCCATCGAGCATTACGTATGAAACGAGTTCAAAAGGCAAAATCGAGGTTTGGGTGTATGCCAGCTCCGCAGGCATAAGAGCTTTAGGGTTTCTCAATGGCAAACTGATGGCGATTTACTGATAAATATACCAATTAATCACTTCAATTGATTGCAAGTTACAGCACAGTACAAAAAAAGCCCGCTTTCCGTTACACCCCAGGAGGGAGAATATCGGAAAACGGGCCATTTTTTCAAAATGTAGAAGAAATATAAGAACTACTCTACGCCATCCTTAAAGTGTTTGCTCCAGTGTTTGTCGCCCTTGTGCAACAGATCTTCTACCGTTTTCTCAAGAGTCATCAATAGCTGTGCTCTGACATCCAGTACGGTTTCTCTGTACAAGCGTTCTTCCGATCCAACGATTTTATCGCCGTATAATGCCTGTGCAGCTACGTACTTCCGATGTTCCTCGACCAGAGTATCAATGGACTCCAATGCATGTTCAACAAAGTGGGAAATACTTTGGTATTCTTTGGGCATTTGTTCTTTTAAAGCTTGAATTTTCGCAAGAGCTGGCATGCTCATCACCTCGTGTTTATGAATGTAAATTTACAATACACTATTTTCATGAAAATTGCATTAAAATCAGCTTAAATTTGGACAAATTTCGACTTTTTTTATTTTAGGAACCAAAAAAGTGCTTATCTATAATGTATGCCATTGCATTTGAATTGAGTCGTGTAAGTAATGGAATCCCTTTTGGATACGTTTGGTGACTCGTTATGCAATTTCTGTTATTCTAAGAGAAGATTTCAGCGGCCCTAATACATACGCCGTTATTTTGTTATGGCAAATTAAAAAAATACTTAACTTTGCAACAATTTTATTGATGATCACGTCTGTAAGGTTGCAGGGAGAGGGGGATCCTTTGTGGTAGAGCCGGAACTCATCAGAGCCGCTCAATCGGGCGATCGCGACGCTCTAATTACCCTATTGCGGGAGATTGAACAACATGTCTATCGGACCGCATATTACATTCTAAATAATGAACAGGACGCTTTGGATGCTGCGCAGGAAGCGTTGATCCGAATTTACACCAAAATCAATTCATACGAAGAAAAGGCCCAATTCAAAACATGGGTACAACGCATCGTCACGAACATCTGTATTGATAAATTCAGAAGAACCAAGCCGTCTGTCTCCATTGACGAACATGACATGGTTTTTCAGGATAATCAGGATGTGGAGTACGAGGTCATGTCTACATATGTGGCCCAGGACATTCAGGATGCGATCAACAAGCTTCCCGAGCATCATCGTACCGTTATTGTTCTAAGATATTTGCAGGACTTATCCTACAATGAAATTGCGGATTGTCTCGATCTTCCGTTGAATACGGTGAAATCTTATTTATTTAGAGCCAGGCAGCAATTACAGAATCTACTACAGGAATATCAGAAAGGTGGTGTGACAGGATGAAATGCGAAGAGGTGGTGGAATGGATGCACCGCTATCTGGATCATGATCTGGGCGAGGCGGAAACCGCGCAGATGCTACAGCATGTGGCAAAGTGTCCGGAGTGCGCCGAGAATTTTAGTTTACTCAGAGCTCTTTCCAGAGAACTGGAAGAATTGCCGCAAGTAAGCCCGAAATTTAGTCTGGTTGATGCGATTATGCCACAGCTTGATGCCATTGACGAAGCGCGGAAGGAACAAAGTAGCACCATACAGGAAATGAATCCTGTCCCCGCTACATTTGAGAATTTACAACGTTCAAGTGAGCGGAAAACGAAGCAAAAATGGCTTAACTCGATGGCAGGACGTATGTCCATGGGTGCAGCGGCTGCGGCAGTTATATTGGGATTCGCCATCTGGGGGAATCCGCCTGAACAGATTGAGAATGCCGATTCCATGCTGATGAGCTCTGGAGCTTCTCAAGAGGGCGGCAATTTGGATGAGAATTCATTAAGCAAGAATATTGAAAATTATGATCCTGCCACTTCGTCCCAACCAAGCAGCAACGATGTGTTTGTGGGTCAATCGAATGATTCACCAACTAAACCAGATAACCAAGACGTAGAAACAATGCCTGAAGAGAACGGTGGAGATGAGGTACAGGAGCCTGAAGTTCAGTCAGATCCGACACCTCAACAACCGGCTACTGAATCAACGCCTGCTCCGAATAAAGGACCGCAGGATAATTCGTCCAGAACTCCTTCGACCGATAATCAGAAGAATCCGGCTCAAAACCAAGATTCCGAGCAGAGAATTCAGGAATCAGGAGATTCTCCTAAATCTTCTGCAGATGGGGAAGAGAATGGAGTAACAGAAACAGAAAATGGAGATGCCCAATCCTTCACTTCTCAGGATACAACACCTAATATGACTGAAGATGTTCCGGGTGAAGGTAACACTGTACCTGATTCCAGTGCAGGTGCAGACGCTTCTGGAGGGAACAAAGGATTCGCAGCAGGACCGGATCAGGGAATGACTACAACAGCAGCACCAAAAGAATGGAAGTCACCTGACGGTTCCTATGTAGTTATGCTTATTGGTGATCAAATCAGCATATACTCCAAACCTGTGAGCGAACCGGATGTTCTAAATTTGGTTGAACAACGCAGCATAGAGGGGACACTGAAGTCAGCGAGTTGGTCAAAGGATGGTACCCTTTTTAATTACGAAACGGACAAGGACGGAACAACGGCGAAGAACTCGTTTAATGTACCTGTTGTTTCAGGTGGAGCTCCTGCGAAATAATTAAAAATGGGGAGTGCGCTCCTCTAAACGAAAGAACATTTTCAGTATGACAAGCATATAGTGGAAGTAACAAAACGTCCTATCTCAGTTCAAACAACTGACGTCGTATGACCGCGCACCGGCTTTTTCTAGAACTGCTGGTGACTGCGTTTATATAGATGTAGGACAGGGGACCTTCATCCGCAACTGGATGTAAGGTCCCTTTGTTGTCTTGCGCTTTTTCTGGTAGGATAAGAGGGATAAGGAGGCGCCGTGAATGGATGTAAAAAGTGCAACAAAGGCAATACGTAATGGAGAAACGGCACCGATCTATGTGCTGTACGGAACGGAGAAGTACCAGATACAGCAATTTACGGATATGTTAAAAGAACAGGTTATTGAAGAAGAACATCGTGATTTTGCGATTATTCCATATGATTTGTCTGAAACGGCTGTGGAGGTTGTTATTGAAGAAGCAGAGACTGTACCTTTTCTGGTTCCACGCAAATTAATTATTGTAAGGGATGCGAGCCTGTTCACCGCAGGTAAAGAATCCAAGATTGAACATCAGGTTGATCGTCTGCTTACATATATGGAAAATCCGGCAGATTACAGTACGATTGTTTTCCTGGCCCAAGGGGATAAGCTGGATGAGCGTAAGAAACTGGTGAAAGCTGTCAAGAAACAGGCAGTAGTTCTTGCTTTTGCTCCACTCAGTGGAGAAGAGTTATTGAATTGGATAGTGAAACTTGCGAAGCAGCGGGATGTTTCCTTGGAGACGGGAGCGGCGGAAACGTTGATCAGCTATGCAGGAACAGGTCTTCAGACCCTGTCAGCTGAAGTAGACAAGTTATGTTTGTTTGCGGGTAATGGGGGGACAATCAAACGTGCTGATATCGAGTCACTGGTTGCCCGTAGTACAGAGCAGAACGTATTTTCACTGGTGGAGGAACTTGCTAATTTGCGACTGGAGAAAGCGTTGGCTCTTTTCTATGAGTTGCTGAAGCAGCGGGAAGAACCGATTAAAATTGCGGCTTTAATCGCACGCCAGTTTCGGATCATGATCCAGGTGAAAGAGTTGGGGCAACAAAGTTACTCCCAGCAGCAGATTGCCAGTCAGCTTGGTTTGCATCCGTATGCTGTTAAGATTGCGGGTGAACAAGCTCGGAAATTTCAGCCGGAACGTCTGAGAATGATTTTGAGTCACCTCAGCGAACTGGATTACCAGATGAAAACAGGAGCGGTGGATAAAGTACTTGGTCTGGAGCTGTTCTTATTGAGACTTGGTGCATGAATGGACAAGTAAACGTAATAGATTACTAGTGTGAGAAACAAACAAAGCGACCTTTGCTCCATGATCGTTAAATCATCGGAATAAAGGTCGCTTTATCTTTGTCTTATACTTATCGAATCAGATACTAAAAAATCCTGAAAGCCTATGCTGTTCAGGATTTTTCCATTGGATCGTATAAGTAACGCTTCTTACGCTTGTGCGGAAAGAGCGTTCAGTTTTTTCGCCAAGCGAGACTTTTTGCGTGCTGCAGCATTTTTATGAACCAGACCTTTAGTTACAGCCTTGTCCAGCTTTTTGGAAGCAGCTTGAATCGCAGCTTTTGCAGTATCAACTTCGTTACTTACCAGAGCAGCATCAGCAGCTTTAACAGCTGTACGGAGTGCAGACTTCTGAGAAGCGTTGAGTGCGCGGCGCTTGTCGCTCGTTTTTACGCGTTTAACAGCGGATTTGATGTTTGGCATTACATTCACCTCCTGTAAGGCATTTGCATGAATACAAACGTTTCACAACTTAAAATATTCTATCACGCTAGCATGTAAAATGCAACAGATATTCCTACGATGTTCGACATGCTGTATAAAGAAACCCTTTTTCCCACACAATATGCTCAAATGCGGTAAGGGAGGCAGGGACAGAATGACACTGGATTTGCAAAACTATACAGTTCGTACCGATTTGGCGATCGACTCCAAGGAAATGGCGCAAGGTGGACAGAAACAGACGATTCCCGGACTACAGGAAGATGTGGAGAAAAAAGAGGGCATTACGATTACACGTATTGATGTCCTGACTGAAGAAGCAGCCACGGCCATTGGTCGGGTAAAAGGCCACTATGTCACCTTGGAAGTACCTTCTCTACGGAATGGTGATACCGAGTTACAGGAGCGAGTTGCTGCCGAGTTCACCCGTGAAATGGAAGATTTTATGGTTAAGGCCGGAATTAACAAAACATCCAAGGTTTTGATTGTTGGCTTGGGGAACTTAAATGTCACCCCGGATTCACTCGGTCCACTTGTTGTGGAAAATCTGATGGTGACGCGTCAGTATTTTGAATTGGTGCCAGATCAGGTTGCGCCAGGGTATCGGGAAGTCAGCGCGATTGCTCCCGGCGTGTTAGGTACAACGGGCATTGAATCCAGTGACATCGTACAGGGGATTGTAGACCGGACCAAGCCGGATGCCATTATAGCGATTGATGCGCTGGCCTCCCGTTCCTTGGAACGTGTAAATACAACGATTCAGGTAGCGGACATTGGTATTCACCCGGGTTCAGGTATCGGAAATAAACGGCGTGGCCTCACCCGTGAGATATTAGGTGTGCCTTGCATCGCCATCGGAGTACCAACCGTATGTTATGCGTCCACCATTGTGAACAATGTGATTGAGATGATGCGCTCACACTTCCGCCAGGAAACGGATCAGACCAAACAGATCATGGGTATGCTGGACGACATTGGTGAGCAAGATCGCTTGAGTCTAGTGAAAGAGGTACTGGAGCCACTAGGTCATGACCTCATTGTTACCCCAAAGGAAATCGATGAGTTTATTGAGGGAATTGCCAATGTTATCGCTACAGGACTTAACGCCGCACTCCATGATGCCGTGAATCCGGATAACGTAGCCGCCTATACACATTAAAACTTAAAACTGCTGAGAAGAAGGTCCGAATCTATCGGACTTTCTTTTTTTTGTTTTTGGAATCTTTCATTTTCCTGTTCTATCAATTTGGGCGGGCTCATAGAGTTGAAGTATAAGAGTTGTCCAGCAGGGAAGGAGACAGCAGAATGAACAAGATATTGGCCTGGAATATTGGGAAGTGGAAAAAAAGATGTCTGCACGTGCTGGCCATGGGCCGTACGTTGTTGTTGCTTATGATCATATCTGCTTTGTTTTTTGTCGTACTTGGTCTCGGGGGAATGGCAGAGAAACGTTTGAACAATTCACCCGTTTCTTCCATGAAAGGATTTGCGAGTGCAGTATCAAGCCGCTTTTTCGTCGATATGCTCGGTATGGAGATGCCCCATCTCACCCAGAAGGAACAGACTTCTGCTATATCCGGTGAAAACCTCACCTCATTTGTTTTCCAATTACTAACGAATGTAAATCCTCAAGATCCGAAGAGCCTGATTGCGAGAGAAATGCCGGGCATGGGTTCCAACCAACCTGTTCTGCTCCGCCCTGGATCTGGTAACGAAAAAGCCGAGGCTCCCGAAGATTATCAGCCCGGTCCCGGTCTTACGGATACGGCTTCCGCAGGTGGAGGAAAACCCGGTAGTGAGCTGCATGTTCCACCAGGTCAGGACAATACGGATCCACCTGAGTCTAGTGAGCCTGGAGATGGAGAAGGTAAAGAAGATCCCCCAGCGAAGAATGGTGAGAAAGACAATTCAGGCTCACCGACAACAGGCAAAAAGTCAATTCTTATTTATCATTCCCATCCACGTGAAGGCTACAATCCACTACTAGGTACGAAAAGTGATAATCCATCATCAGGCAAATCAACAGGCAATGTGTTTCAAGTGGGAACCTACCTCTCAGACAGTCTGGAGAAGCTGGGAATCGGCGTAGAACACGCCAAGGATGATTACCCCACTAAAGTTAAGGACTACAACTGGAACTATTCTTATAAATACTCCCGTCAAACGGTAAAAGCGGCACTCTCCCAAAATGATGATCTGACGTATCTCATAGACATTCATCGCGATTCACAGCGTCATGGCAAAACAACAACAACTATTAATGACTTGGGCTACGCCAAAGTGTATTTCATTATTGGACATGAAAATCCGAATTGGCGGCAAAATGAAGCCTTTGCAGCGAAAATTCATAAGAAACTGGAAGCCAAGTATCCTGGGGTATCCCGTGGTGTGTGGGGCAAAGATGGGGGAGGAGCCAACAATGGAGAGTATAACCAAACCCTTTCACCCAACAGCATTTTGATCGAGATTGGCGGCATCGACAACACAGGAGCTGAGCTCCAACGGACATCGAAGATTCTAGCAGACATGATTGCCCAAGTGTATTGGGAAGATCAGAAGGTGGACAAAGCCAGTGCAGAAACGTCATCACAGGGTGGATAGGGACTATATATGGTATGAAGCACAAAATAGTAGAGAGTGACAGGAGGCAAAGCATATGTCCAGATTCGGTAAAAGACTGTTATCCATCGCTGTATTAATGTTGCTGGGTGTGCTGTTTGGAATGCAGTTGGCTGGCAGCAACTTTCATATGGGTAATTCATCAGACGGCACGTCAACCGCTGTGACAACAGAGCCAACTTCATCGGTGACCGAATCTGTTCCGACTGCACCTGTCCAAAAGGAAATTAAAGAACCACCATTTGTACCTGTTCAGTCACCAAGCCAAGTGCTTGGGGCGGATCAAGATAAGGCTCCAGTTGATGTGTTGGCAGACAAAACGGCTGGATTATTGCAAAATCTCTCACACAGTGGAATCAAATGGGTGGTCTCTCTTTTTAGCGGCGTTGCTGAATAAAATACTATAAATTTAAGGTACAATATAACCTCTGGGAGTGCATGATGACACTTTATTATAAAGTTGAGACATCACGGGATTGATGCACTGTGCTTCAACTGTTATAATGAAGTGATTGACACTAGGCTGTTTCTGGGGGTAAGGAATGACTGACATTCGGGCAAGACAACGTAAAATTCGTAACTTTTCTATTATTGCACATATAGATCACGGCAAATCAACACTTGCGGACCGGATCTTGGAGCACACAGGTGCGCTCACTTCACGTGAAATGCAGGAACAAGTTCTGGATAAAATGGACCTTGAACGTGAACGTGGAATAACGATCAAGCTACAAGCAGTAGCCTTGACTTACAAAGCGGATGATGGTGAAGAGTATTTATTGAATCTGATTGACACACCGGGACACGTAGACTTCACGTATGAAGTATCACGCAGTCTTGCTGCATGTGAAGGTGCTCTGCTGGTTGTGGATGCGGCTCAGGGAATTGAAGCCCAAACACTTGCCAACGTGTATCTGGCATTGGATAACAATCTTGAAATTTTACCGGTTATCAACAAAATTGACCTTCCGAGCGCTGATCCTGAACGGGTGAAGCAGGAAGTGGAAGATGTTATTGGTTTGGACACAAGTAATGCGGTTTTGGCTTCGGCCAAATCAGGAATCGGAATCAAAGAAATTTTGGAACAAGTGGTGAAAAGTGTTCCAGCACCAACTGGTGATCCTGACCAGCCTTTGAAAGCGCTGATTTTTGACTCGCACTATGACCCGTACAAAGGTGTAATCGTATATGTGCGTGTTGTTGACGGCAAAATCAAATCCGGTTCCAAAATCAAAATGATGGCAACAGGAAAATCATTTGAAGTCATTGAAGTTGGAGCGTTCAAACCTCGGATGACCATCGTGGACGAGCTGAACGTCGGGGATGTTGGATTTATCGTTGCAGGTATCAGGCATGTTGGCGATACACAAGTCGGGGATACGGTAACGGATGCCAAAAATCCAACACCGGAACCTTTGCCGGGTTATCGTAAAATTAACCCAATGGTGTATTGTGGTCTCTATCCGATCGAAACATCGGACTATGTTGATCTGCGTGAAGCGTTGGAGAAATTGCAGTTGAACGATGCTTCTCTGAGCTTTGAACCGGAAACATCCAGTGCACTCGGTTTTGGATTCCGTTGCGGATTCCTTGGACTGCTTCACATGGACGTTATCCAAGAGCGGATCGAGCGGGAGTTTAACATTCCGTTGATTACAACGGCACCAAGTGTAATCTATCACGTTACCTTAACGAATGGTGAAGTGATGAAAATCGACAACCCATCCAACTATCCTGAGGTGGGACGGATTGATTACGTCGAGGAACCATACGTCAAGGCAGATATTATCGTACCGAATGATTATGTAGGTACCATTATGGAGCTGTGTCAGACTAAACGCGGTGAATATGTAAATATGGAATATCTGGACACAACCCGGGTTACCATTACCTATGAGATTCCGTTGTCCGAGATTGTATATGACTTCTTCGACCAGTTGAAATCCGGTACCAAAGGATATGCATCACTGGATTATGAGCTGTCCGGTTACCGTCAGTCCAATCTGGCGAAAATGGATATTGTACTCAATGGCGAACAGGTGGATGCTCTGTCCTTCATCGTTCACCGTGATCGTGCCTATAACCGCGGACGCATTGTCTGTGAGAAACTGCGCGAGCTGATTCCACGGCAAATGTTCGAGGTGCCAATTCAGGCATCAGTAGGTACCAAGGTTGTTGCTCGTGAGACGGTAAAAGCAATGCGTAAAAACGTACTTGCCAAGTGTTATGGTGGTGACATCTCGCGGAAACGGAAACTGCTTGAGAAGCAGAAGGAAGGTAAGAAGCGGATGAAGCAGGTTGGTAACGTTGAGGTGCCGCAAGAGGCATTCATGGCGGTACTGAAAATTGATGACTAGGACGTTTGCTTGCTAACGTCACGTGAATCCTTTTGGTACATCAATAATTTGTGTATGAAAGGATAAACGATATTTTGTCTCGGGTACATCACATAATGTGTGTATCGAAATTGAATTGTAGGACGTTTGCTTGCAAACATGGTTACAACACAGAATATTAAATAACTAAGCTAAAAGGGAAGCCGGATGGCTTTCCTTTTTTCAAATAGAGGGGGACTTGCCATGACATTGGCAGCACACAGCCGGAAGACAGGTGCGCCCCAAGCGGTGTATCTTCACATTCCCTTTTGCACGAATAAATGTTTTTATTGCGACTTTAACTCCTACGTTCTGAAAGATCAGCCCGTGATGCAATATCTCGAAGCGCTGGAACGGGAGATGGAACATACAGTTAAGGCCAATCCACCGGGCGAGATCAAGACGATATTTGTAGGTGGGGGTACGCCAACAGCTCTGAAACCGGATGAGATGGCCGTATTTCTTCGTTCCGTGAAGACGTATTTCCCAAATTGGGCAGACGATATTGAATTTTCGATGGAAGCCAACCCGGGAACAACGGATGCGGAGAAACTCGCTGCGATGAAAGAAGGCGGCGTCAACCGTGTCAGCTTTGGCGTACAAGCTTTTCAGAATGATCTGCTGACAGGCATTGGCCGTATTCATAATACGGATGATGTATATCGCAGTTTGGAGAATGCTCGTAAAGCAGGCTTGAATAACTTGTCCATTGACCTGATGTTTGGGTTGCCAAACCAGACCGTAGAGATGTTGAATGAGAGTATCGACAAAGCGCTGGAACTGGATCTGCCGCATTACTCCATCTACAGCCTGAAAGTGGAAGAGAATACACTTTTCCATACCCTGTATCAGAAGAACCAGTTACCACTTCCTCATGAAGATGATGAGCTGGAGATGTATCTTCTATTAATGAGACGTATGAAAGAAGCAGGTTATGGACAATACGAGATCAGTAACTTTGCCAAGCCGGGCTTTGAGAGTCGTCACAATATTACCTACTGGCGTAATGAGGACTACTACGGTCTGGGTGCAGGTGCACACGGATATGTGGGCCGCGAACGGCATATGAATATTAAAGGTATAAATCCTTATGTTGAAGCTTCACGAGCAGGGCTGCCTCGTCTGGATCATTTTGAGATTGCTCGCCCCGAAGCCATGGAAGATTATCTGATGGTTGGACTGCGAATGTTGGAGGGAGCTTCGGCCTCACGCTTTAGCGAACAGTTCGGAGAGTCCATGGAAGAAGTGTTTGCGAAGCCTTTGGGCAAAATGTTGAACGCAGGGTTGCTTGAGCGGACGGCAGACGGCTTCCGACTGAGCGAGAAGGGTATCCTGTTCGGAAATGACGTTTTTGCGGAGTTTATCGGGTCCATATCGCTGAATTCATAGCTTGAAATTCTATACGCTCTGTTGTATATTTATTCATATTGATTTTACAGAGCGTGTTAATTTAACAACTACGAAGTCAGCTTTCCTCTGGAAAGCTTGGTAATAGGAGGAGAGCAGGATGTCGGTAATATGCAGAAAAGCCGTGCCGGAAGATGTTGAACCACTGTATGAAATGATTAAGGGCTATGCAGAGCGTGGGATCATGCTTCCGCGATCACGGGAAATACTGCACCGACAGCTGGAGCACTTTGTTGTAGCCGAAGTTGATGGTGAAGTGGTGGGTTGCGGATCGCTTTGTCGTCTGGGGAATGATTTGGTGGAAGTCAGATCACTCGGTATCTCGGAAGGACACAAAGGGCTCGGTATTGGCTCCCGATTGCTGGACCGACTGGTAGAAGAAGCGGAGAAACAACAGATTCCTAAGGTTATGGCGTTGACATATGAAGTATCCTTCTTCCTCAAAAACGGCTTTGCCGTAGTGGAAAAAGAGATTTTCCCTGAGAAAGTATGGACCGACTGTGTTCATTGCAGCAAGCAGGATTGTTGTGATGAGATCGCGGTATTAAAAGAGCTTAACGTTTCAGCTTAACAACTGAATGGACTGCATGGATCGAGCCGAGTCAGCCTCTGCCCTACATGCAGTCCTTTTTTACTTCAAAGTATGTTCAATAAAGTTGTTAGGACTCGTTGACATTGGTCTATACTATAAATAGATGAGCCCACTCATCAAACTCACTTGACAATGTTCACGTCAGTTTGGTATTTTTGTATTACCGCTTAGCACTCATCTAACCGGAGTGCTAACGACATGGGACAGTACAGTCAGAAGGAGGGATACTCACCATGTTAACAGAGCGTCAACGAATGATTCTGAACGCTATAGTGGATGACTATATCCGTTCAGCTGAGCCCGTAGGGTCCCGGAGCATTTCCAAAAGGGGAGATGTTGGATACAGTCCGGCGACGATCCGTAATGAAATGGCGGACCTTGAAGATATGGGTTTCCTGGAACAGCCGCATACATCGGCAGGACGCATTCCTTCTCATAAAGGCTATCGATATTATGTCGATCATTTGGTCCCTTGGAATCAGGTGGAGCCTCAGGAGTTGGATGATCTGAAGTCGTTCTTCGCCGAAAAGCTGAACGTTATGGAACAAGTTATTCAGCATGCATCCAATATTTTGTCACATATGACGAATTATACTTCGATCCTGCTGGGACCGGAAGTATTCCATACGTCCTTACGTCACTTTCAATTGCTTCCGCTGAACGAGAGTGAAGCTGTGGCAATCATCGTGACCAATACAGGTCAAGTGGAGAACAAGACGGTTCAGATTCCACCAGAAATCTCGGTAGCTGAGATGGAAAATGTGGTTCGCTTGTTAAATACCAAACTTGTGGGCGTACCAATCTACAAATTGAAATCCCGTCTTTATACCGAACTTGGGCAAGAGATGGAACGGCATATTACACGTTACGAGGAAGTTATGCAGGTGCTGAACAGTGCCTTTGACAACGAACATGATAATCGTCTGTTCCTCAGTGGTGCCACCAATATGTTGACTCAACCGGAGTTTAAAGATATCGAAAAGGTAAAAGATATTCTTGACCTGCTGGAAGAGACACCAACACTCATGAAATTGATGATGCCCGTGCCGGGTGGATCTGGTATTCAAGTGCGAATCGGCACTGAGAATGATCATGAAGCCTTTGCCAACTGCAGCCTGATTACAGCCTCCTATTCATTGGACGGTGAGGCTTTGGGTTCGATCGGTATTCTAGGACCCACGCGGATGGATTATGCACGTGTCATTCATATTTTAAATACACTATCCCGTGACTTGACGGCGATGCTAACACATCGTTTCAAATAAGATTCGGGAATGAACCATTTCATTCGTATAAGGAGGTGAACATCTTGAAAGAGGAGCAATCATTTACAGAAGAACAAGAGGTAACAGCAACTGAGCAGGAGCCTATTAATGAAGCTGGCGCTGCAGAAGCACAAGCTGAAGAGATGGCTGGTCAGGAGCAGGATGAGCTTGCACGTCTGAAGGCAGAAGCTGAGGAGCAACAACAGCGTTATGTCCGTGCACAGGCTGATTTTGATAACTTCCGTCGTCGTACGCAGAAGGAAAAAGAAGAATTGGCTAAATACGCTTCGATGAAGCTGGTCACCGAACTGGTACCGGTTATTGATAACTTCGAGCGCGCCATGGCTACTGTACCGGAAGGAGCAGAGGTCGAATCTTTCTCCAAGGGCATCCAAATGATTTTCCGTCAATTGGAAACCGTGATGAATAATGAAGGTCTGACGGCTATGGAATCGGTAGGACAACCGTTCAATCCTGAATTCCACCAAGCAATTATGCAAGTGGAGAGCGACGAGTACGAAGAAGGTATCGTTGTTGAGGAAATCCAAAAAGGCTACATGCTGAAAGATAAAGTGCTTCGTCCAGCTATGGTTAAAGTCAGCTCATAAATTCCTTATAGGAAGGAATGAGTCGGCTCCATGGTTGAACAATGTGGGCGAAGTTTAATATAAAGGTTTGTACACATAGAGCACGATTAGCAACATGAACATCTAAATAAGGGTCAGATCAGACCCATTCATTTTAAATTGTTGAGGGAGGAAATTTTCGGATGAGCAAAGTAATTGGTATTGACTTAGGAACAACAAACTCATGCGTAGCAGTAATGGAAGGCGGCGAGGCTGTCGTAATTCCAAATCCGGAGGGCGCACGTACAACTCCATCCGTAGTTGGTTTCAAAAAAGATGGAGAGCGCGTTGTTGGTGAAACAGCAAAACGTCAAGCCATCACCAATCCGGATCGTACCATCATGTCGATCAAACGTCACATGGGTACTTCCCACAAGGAAACAATCGATAGCAAAGACTACTCCGCACAAGAGATCTCTGCAATCATTCTGCAAAAATTGAAATCCGATGCTGAAGCTTATCTGGGTCAAACGGTAACTCAAGCAGTTATCACTGTACCAGCTTACTTCAATGACAGTCAGCGCCAAGCGACTAAAGATGCGGGTAAAATTGCAGGTTTGGAAGTTCTGCGTATCGTCAACGAGCCAACAGCAGCAGCTTTGGCATACGGTATGGAGAAATCCGAAGACCAAACGATCCTCGTATATGACCTGGGTGGCGGTACGTTCGACGTATCCATTCTTGAACTGGGTGATGGCTTCTTCGAAGTTAAAGCAACTAGCGGGGACAACAAACTAGGCGGGGATGACTTTGACCAAGTGATCATTGATTACCTCGTAAGTGAATTCAAAAAAGATCAAGGCATTGACTTGAGTAAAGATAAAGCAGCGGTTCAACGTTTGAAAGATGCAGCGGAAAAAGCGAAAAAAGAACTTTCCGGCGTATTGACTACAACGATCTCCTTGCCGTTCATCACAGTTGCTGATGGCGTTCCTCAGCATTTGGAGTTGAACCTGAGCCGTGCGAAATTTGAAGAAATCTCTGAAGGTCTGGTTGAGCGTACGCTTGAACCAACTCGTCGTGCATTGAGTGATGCGGGTATGACGCCTAACGATATCGACAAGATCGTATTGGTTGGTGGTTCGACACGTATTCCAGCAGTACAAGAAGCAATCAAAAAACTGACGGGTAAAGAGCCACACAAAGGCGTTAACCCGGATGAAGTTGTAGCTTTGGGTGCTGCTGTACAAGCGGGCGTACTGACAGGTGACGTGAAAGACGTTGTATTGCTCGACGTAACGCCATTGTCCCTGGGTATCGAAACAGCGGGTGGCGTATTCACTAAAATGATCGAGCGTAACACTACGATCCCTACAAGCAAATCTCAAGTGTTCTCCACATATGCAGACAATCAACCAAGCGTTGAGATTCATGTTCTGCAAGGTGAGCGTGAGATGGCAGCGGGTAACAAATCGCTTGGACGTTTCATGTTGGGTGATATTCCACCAGCTCCACGTGGCGTTCCACAGATCGAAGTTAGCTTCGATATTGATGCCAACGGTATCGTTAACGTATCTGCAACAGATAAAGGTACGAACAAAACTCAAAAAATCACAATCACTTCTTCCAGCGGTTTGAGCGATGCTGAAGTTGAGCAAATGATGAAAGATGCTGAGTTGCACGCTGAAGAAGATAAAAAACGCAGAGAACTCGTTGAAGCGAAAAACAGTGCAGATCAATTGATCTACTCTGTTGACAAAACGATCAAAGATCTTGGCGAAAAAGCAGATGCTGGCGAAGTTGAAAAAGCGAATGCTGCCAAAGAAAAACTGCAAGGCGTTCTGGCTTCCGACAACCTGGAAGATATCAAAGCTGCTACAGAAGAACTGACAGAGATCGTTCAACAACTGTCCGTGAAACTGTATGAGCAAGCTCAGGCGCAAGAGCAAGAAGCACAAGGTGCTGAAGAGCAACAAGGTTCTGCTAAACGTGACAACGTCGTAGACGCTGATTACGAAGTTGTGGATGAAGATAAAAAACAAAACTAATTCGTAGTTCTACGCGAATTAAACATCGGTGACGTTCGAATTAGAGGGAAAGTCATAGCCGGGGCTCCCGCGCTTTGGCTTTCCTTTTGTCACGATGTGCGATATGGTGAATGATATGGGGGTGGAAGAGTGGCTGAAAAGCGTGATTATTATGAGGTGCTTGGCGTTAGTAAAACGGCTAACGACGATGAGATTAAAAAGGCTTACCGTAAGCTTGCCCGTCAGTATCACCCTGACGTAAACAAGGCTGCTGATGCGGAAGCTAAATTTAAAGAAGTTAAAGAAGCTTACGACGTAGTGAGTGACGGTCAGAAGCGTGCACAATATGATCAATATGGTCATGTCGATCCGAATCAAGGTGGATTCGGTGGTGGCGGTGATTTTGGCGGCGGCGGATTTGGCGACATCTTCGACATGTTCTTTGGCGGCGGTGGCGGTGGACGACGTGATCCAAATGCTCCGCAACGGGGGAATGATCTGCAGTACACGATGACAATTGAGTTCAAGGAAGCTGTATTCGGTAAAGAAACCGATATTACGATTCCGCGTACCGAAGGCTGTGATACCTGTCATGGCTCAGGTGCCAAACCTGGAACGAAACCGGAAACCTGCTCGGTCTGCCAAGGTAGCGGTCAGCAGGAAGTCGTGCAAAATACACCGTTTGGTCGTATGGTTAATCGTCGTGCATGTTCGAACTGTAGCGGTTCGGGCCAAATTATCAAAGAAAAATGTACAACGTGCAGTGGTAGCGGTAAAGTCCGCAAGCAACGCAAAATCCATGTTCGCATTCCAGCGGGTGTAGATGATGGCGCGCAACTGCGTATGACAGGTGAGGGTGAAGGCGGCCTGCGTGGCGGACCAGCGGGAGATCTGTATATTGTCATTCGCGTGAAATCACATGATTTCTTCGAGCGTGAAGGCGACGATATTTATTGCGAAATCCCACTTACCTTTGCTCAGGCAGCTCTGGGAGATGAAGTTGAGATCCCAACGTTGACCGAGAAAGTGAAGTTGAAAGTACCAGCTGGTACACAAACGGGAACGTATTTCCGCCTCAAAGGCAAAGGTGTACCACGCCTGCGCGGTATGGGGCAGGGGGATCAGCATGTGAAAGTGGTTGTGGTTACACCTAGTAAGCTGAATGACGAGCAGAAGGATCTGCTTCGCCAAATTGCTTCGCTGGATGGAGAGCAAACACATGAGCATGAACAATCTTTCTTTGATAGAGTGAAACGCGCCTTCCGCGGCGACTGAGAATAAAATAAAGTAAGTTCAAAAGGACACCACAGCGGTTTTTACCGCGGGGTGTCCTTTTTTGTACGCCTTTTTTAGTAGTTCAGTGGTTTTTGTGAAATCCATGGATTTATGCTACAAAGAACGACAGCAATTTGTGGGAGCATTTCGGTATATTCTGAGCGAACTTGCGGAAAGATAGCATGGCGAGAATGATATGCATAGCTGATATGCGAGAAATTAGGGAAGCAGGTGAAGCGGATGACCGAGAAAAATATTTTGGCGTACTTTCACAGCCCGGAGCAGGCTCAAGGGGCGGCCAAAAAACTGGAGGCATTGCGAGTGGAGGACCTGTCAATTAATCGATTCAGCCGATATGCGGGTGTAGGACCAAGCGGGGCTTCCTACAAGCCGGGCGTTTCCGGCAGTTTTTCATCATGGGTGCCCGATTCGATGCAAACAAATGCCAGTGCTGGAATTATGGCTGCGGCGGACCCTTCTGCAAGCGGCATGAGTGATGGTGCACAGGGTGGCCCTACAGGAAGAGATGTATTACTAACTGTCATCGTAGATGAATCGGTACATCACCGCGCTATGTCTATAATCGAACAAGCCGGTGGAATGATCTAGTTTCCCAATATGAAGGAGGAGCATTACAATGGCTGAACATGAACGTCCAGGCAAGATCTTAACGAAAACGGAAAAGATGAAACGTATGCAATCCGCAAAAAATGAGGACGTGGAATTCAGCGCTGAAGCTGCGGATCATGAAGATATAGAAGCACTACGCCGCAGTGAAGCGGCTGATCGACGACAGGGACGGGAGCTTCATGACTGAAGATCGCTCGGCAGTGACCCTCGAAGCTGTTTTTACAAGCTGGACTGAGGCTGAGTCTGCACGCAGAGCCCTGGAATTGTTACACCCGAACCAATTAAGCATCGAGAGCCTTGGCAATGAAGCGTCTGCATTGGACTCAAACGATGTTACGGGCTCCAATAATTCTCCTACGGCCGTCGTCGGAGGATTTAGTGGCGAACTGAATGTACTTGCCCTGATTAGTGATGAAACGGAAATGTTGTCCAATGGTCAGGTGTATGATACACCCAAAGAGGACTCGGCCAACAGGCTAAAACAAGAAATTTTGCTGACCGTGTCCGTATCCAACGATTCGCTCCCGCAAGCCGCAGAGATGATCACGCAGAATGGTGGACGTTTTTGCTAACTGAGATTCGAATTATGCAAAATGCTGAAGTAAATGAAACAGATATGTATGAATAGATGACAGGATATTCGAGCAGTCAGGCTGCGGATATCCTGTTTTGTTTTTCTTTTAGTGGTCGGCTTTGTGCTCCGGCTAGCTTGTGTAGTACAATAGTTGGGATGTTTGAAAAATGAGGAGGAAAAACCAAGTATGTTATGGCATGAACTAACAATACATACCACAGAAGAAGCTGTGGAGATGATTTCGAATTTTTTACATGAAGCGGGTGCTGGAGGGGTTTCGATTGAAGAGTCCGGTACTTTAAATAAAAAACGGGACACGACATATGGTGAGTTATACGACGTTCCTTTGAATGATATTCCGGAAGGCTTTGCAGTCATCAAAGGGTACTTCTCCGAAGGTACGGACATGGTTGCATTACAGTTAGAAGTTAATCCGAGAGTTGAGGAACTCTCCGAATTCGGAATTGATACAGGTGAGGTTCGTTATGAGACGCGTACAGTGGATGAAGATGACTGGGCAACAGCCTGGAAACAATATTTCAAGCCGGTACGTGTATCGGAACGTTTGACGATCAAGCCAACTTGGGAAGAGTATACGCCTGAAAGTCCAGATGAGAAAATTATTGAGCTTGATCCAGGCATGGCTTTTGGTACAGGAACCCACCCAACGACCTCCCTCTGCTTGCGCACACTGGAAACGGTTATTCAGGGCGGCGAGGAAGTTATTGACGTAGGTACAGGCTCTGGTATTTTGGCTATTGGAGCGATAAAACTTGGGGCAAAACATGTACTGGCGCTTGATCTTGATCCAGTTGCCGTAATTAGTGCCAGGGAGAATGTGGAACTGAATGGGCTGGAACAACAAATTACGGTTAAAGAGAGTGATCTGTTGTCCGTCCTTGGGAGTCAGGACCCTGCACTTGGTGTACAACTACCGGTTAAAGTTGTCGTGGCGAACATTCTGGCTGAGATTATTTTGTTGTTCGTAGACGATGTCTATAATGCGCTTGAGTCTGGTGGGACCTATATTGTATCCGGCATTTGGAAGAACAAAGAGCAGGTTGTACATGATGCACTGGTAGCCTCCGGGTTTGAAGTGAGTGCGATCCACCGTGATGAGGATTGGCTGGCGTTTGTAGCCAGAAAGGGGTAACGTATGGACTTCTGGAATTCGTTCTTTCGTTATCCGATCGATCAGCTTCCGTTTTTCCTGCTGACCATTCTGATCGCATTTACGGTGCATGAATTCTCGCATGCGTATTTTGCCAACAAATTTGGTGATCCAACAGCGAAGCTGTTGGGTCGGGTCACGCTGAATCCGGTTGTACACTTTGACTTGTTAGGTGTGCTGCTGCTCATTATTGCCGGCTTTGGTTGGGCACGTCCAGTTCCCGTTAATCGGGCTAACTTCGACAAACCTAGATTGATGGGCATCATCGTATCTGCAGCAGGGCCTCTGAGCAATCTTTTGCTCGCGATCATCGGTACAATCATCTATGCTTCACTGGTTGGTTCGGGAGCTCTCGGCGGCATTGATAATGAGCGTCTGCTCACAGCAATCACGACGTTTTTCGCTATCTTTAACTTAACCAACTTTTTCCTGTTCCTGTTTAACTTGATTCCGTTGCCACCACTGGATGGTTATCGGATTCTAGAGGATCTACTGCCACCTTCAATCAGCCGCAAGCTGCAAGGGGTGGAGCAATGGTCTGTTTTTATCTTCCTATTGATTCTTGTTATACCTCCGTTGCAAAATGTGACGATTCAACCTTTGTATGAGTTTGCGCAAACGATGTATGTGGATCTAGCAAAGGTGATTATCGAATTATATCGCTAAAAGCGCATTGTTTATGGACCGGAATACTGGTCAGAAACACGTAAAAGTTGTATGATCATCTGTGACGATTGGATTCACGCCTGTCATCAGGCGGGGTGAATTCCAGTCATAACAGGACAGAATGGGTGGATTGACTAATGCAGCGATATTTTGTATCTGCAGAACAGTTTAATGAACACGCTGTGATTATCACAGGTGATGATGCACGCCATATTGGCAAGGTCATGCGTGGTAAACCTGGAGATAAACTGATTGTCAGTGACGGAAACTCCAGAGAAGCACTCGTAGAAATCGAGAGTATTGAAGTTGGCCAAGTGACAGCCAATATTGTGGAACCTCTCGAGATGGACCATGAAGCACGGATTCGTGTAACCGTGGCACAGAGTTTGCCCAAGGGCGACAAGATGGAAACAGTCATCCAAAGATGTACTGAGATTGGGGCGGTATCATTTGTACCCTTCCTATCAGAACGTACGATTGTGCAATATGATGCCAAGAAAGAAGGCAAACGGTTGGAGCGGTGGCGGAAAATTGCCAAGGAAGCTGCCGAACAGAGTCACCGGAATCGCATTCCATCCGTTGAGCAGCCGCTTTCCTGGAAAGGGCTGTTATCTTCTTTTGAGGGCTATAGCCTGGTATGTTATTGTTATGAGAAAGAAAATGGTAAACAGCTGAGAGATGCATTGAAGCCGTTTATAGAGCAGCTTGCACCTGATGCAAGTGCAGAAGTTTTGATCGTGGTTGGACCGGAAGGTGGATTTTCTGAGAAGGAGACGGCAGAGGCTGATCAGGCAGGTGCTGTATCTGTTGGACTGGGCAAACGCATTTTGCGTGCTGAGACAGCTGGAATGGCAGCACTAACTTGCGTGCTATATGAATCCGGAGAAATGGGAGGAATGTAATTATGCCATCCGTGGCGTTTTACACCTTAGGCTGCAAAGTTAATTTCTATGATACAGAGGCGATTTGGCAATTGTTCAAAAACGAAGGTTACGATCAAGTGGACTTTGATGAACAGACAGCGGATGTATACTTGATTAATACTTGTACAGTAACCAATACCGGCGACAAAAAGAGCCGTCAAATTATTCGTCGTGCCATTCGGCGCAACCCGGAGGCGATTGTGGCCGTTACAGGCTGCTATGCGCAGACTTCTCCGGCAGAGATTCTGGACATCCCAGGGGTGGATCTGGTTATCGGTACACAGGACCGTGACAAGATTCTGCCATATGTTAATGAAATTCAGGAGTCCCGTCAACCGGTTAACGCGGTACGTAATATTATGAAAACCCGTGTATTTGAAGAAATGGACGTACCGGATTTTGCTGACCGTACCCGCGCGTTCCTGAAGATTCAGGATGGTTGCAATAACTTTTGCACGTTCTGCATCATTCCGTGGTCTCGTGGTCTCTCACGCAGCCGTGAGGCGAACAGCATTATTCAACAGGCGCATCAACTCGTACACGCAGGATACAAGGAGATTGTTCTGACCGGTATTCATACAGGTGGGTATGGCGATGACATGGAGAACTATGATCTGACCGATCTGCTGTGGGATTTGGATAAGGTAGAGGGTTTGGAGCGTATTCGAATCAGCTCGATTGAAGCCAGTCAGATCGATGACCGCATGCTCGACGTGATCAAACGTTCGGACAAACTTGTTCGTCACTTCCATATTCCGCTGCAAGCGGGTGATGATACGGTGTTGAAACGCATGCGCCGCAAATATACGACGGAAGAGTTTTACAACAAGATGCTTCGCATTCGGGAAGCAATGCCGGATGTAGCGATTACAACAGACATCATTGTTGGATTTCCAGGTGAGACGGATGAGATGTACCGTAATGGCTATGAGTTGATGCGGAAGATCGGTTTTTCCGAAATGCACGTATTCCCTTATTCCAAGCGTACGGGTACGCCAGCAGCACGAATGGAAGATCAGGTGGACGAAGAGGTCAAAAATGCACGTGTGCATGAACTGATTGACTTGTCTGAGCAGATGCAGCTGGAGTACGCTGAGCAGTTTGTTGGACAGGTACTGGATGTTATTCCCGAAGGGGAAGCCAAGGGCCGCGAGGGAAGTGGCAAGCTGCACGGTTATAGCGACAACTACATTCAACTGGTCTTTGATGGAACGATGGATATGGTCGGTAAAGTGTGCCGAGTCAAAGTGGTTGAAGCCGGCGTCAACGAGAGTCAGGCTATGCTGGTACGTGTTTTGGAAGAGAATCTTAAGTCCGCCGCGATGTAATCGAGGCGTCAGAAACAAGGATTTCATTTCCTTGGGGAGCTTACCCGGGGAGATGAGGTCCTTCTTTTGCAAAAAATAAGATAAAGATATCGAAGTTGATGGGGGAGAGCACGATGAACAAAAAAGAAATTTCAGCAGGCGGAGTTGTTTATAGAACAGGGGAAGACGGACGTCTTCAAATTCAGCTTATCGTAGATCGTTATGGTAAAACAACTCTCGCCAAGGGCAAAATGGAAGATGGAGAAACAATTGAACAGACGGCACTGCGCGAGATTTTGGAAGAGACAGGTATGGTGGGCCGCATTGTAGAGCCGGTTGATATCATTGCTTACACGTACCAACATGCAGACTTTGGCCCGGTGGACAAGGAAGTTCATTATTATCTCGTTGAAGCCGAGAGTGGTGATTTACAGCCTCAGATTGAAGAAATCAAGGGTGTGGATTGGTATGCTCCGGAAGAAGCATGGTCCTTACAGCAGCAGAGCGGATATGATAATAACGATGATATCTTGCGTGTAGCCCTGAACAAGTTAGGCATTAACGTATAACGCACTATTGTTCGAGTCAGTTAGCCGCGAGCTCTGTGGGTCTCGATAGGCAGATCATCAAGCCACGGGTGACTTCGCCGCGGGGGCGTGGACCGGTGGTTTTTTGTGCCAGATTGGCAAGTAACAAAATGGCAAAGCGAGCAGTGAACTGGTGATGTTAAAAAGGGTCTGGGCATGCGCAATCTGTGCCCCGTTGTCCGCTGACAGCCAGGCCGAAGCTGCATGCAGCTGGCCGATCAGCGGCATAAAGAGCAGCGCTCCCGCAATGTTTAATACAACATGGGAGGCTGCGACAAATTTGCCTGCGGATGCTCCGCCCGCGGCAGCAATCACAGCGGTGATGCAGGTCCCCACATTGGACCCGATCACAATGGCGATGCCGATCTCCACAGGCAATACTCCTGTGGCAGCGAGCGTAATCGCCATGCTAATGACAGCAGCGCTGCTGTGAATGAGCGCTGTCAGACAGGCACCTGCCAGGAAGCCCCACCACAAGCTGTCGGCCGAGCGGTCGAGAAACCATTGAAATACGCCCATGCTCCGCAAGGGTAAGGCAATGGATTGCATCACCTGAATGCCTGTCATAACAAGTGCAAATCCGGCAGCTGCGAGGAAGCTGTACTGGATGTTAAACAGAGTCTGGCGCGTGCGTTCAGGAGCGGCCAGATTGCGTTCACCAAGAACAACAAACATGGCCCAGCCCGTTAGCGACAGGACGAGTAGGGGCAGGGAAGCGCGTCCGATCTGCAGTCCCACCAGCTCCGTTGTCAGGCATGTCCCGATGTTGGTGCCGAGGATGATGCCAAGTGTGCGTCCATAGGTAATTAATCTGGCATTAGCCAGTCCAATGGTGAGTACGGTGACCGCAGTACTGCTCTGTAACAGGGCCGTTGCACCTGCACTGAAGGCCATGCCTTTCCATGGAGCAGAGGTGGCGCGATTGAGCCAACCCGCCAACATGGGCCCAGCCATGCGCTGCAAGGCCGTTTCCATCAGCTTCATGCCACCAAAAAAGATAATAAGCCCATAGAGTAAGGGCAATATAACATCTCTAAACATAGAAACATCATTCCTTCCGTCCGGTTCCTTAACTCATCCTATGAGTAAGAAAAGACAACCATGACAAGCCTAAAGGAATTCAGAGTGGAAGCAACCTAAATTACCCCACCCCAATTCGAAAGATACGGTGATTCGTGCAAACGTAGTGGAGGGGACGAAATCGAATCTGAAGAAGCGAAGCGTGCGCCTTTGTGTCCGGATTTTCCCTTTAGGAAAGGGAATCAAAAAAATCTGGAGACAACAGCGATCAGAAGATTGATTCGTAACCGGAACGTCACCTATTGCTGCACCCCAATTCGAAAGATACGGTGATTCGTGCAAACGTAGCGAAGAAGACGAAATTGTTACCGAAGAAGCGAAGCGCTCGCCTTTATCCCCGGATTTTCCCCTTTAAGAAAGGGAATCAAAAAAATCTGGAGACAACAGCGATCGGAAGATCGATTCGAACCCGGAACGTCATTTACGCGCCGCACCAAACCTATCTTTTCAACTAACTATGAAAGAAGTGGATCTACCTTGCCATCAGTTACACTCGAACGCAGTCGCAAAAAGCGGCTTGAACATGCACATCCATGGATATTTAACAATGAAATTGCCTCTGTTGACGGAAACCCGGAACCGGGAGATCTGGTCAATGTATTGAATCATCAAGGTCGCTATCTGGCGACAGGATATTACAATCCCGCATCTCAAATCACAGTAAGAGTTGTAGCGTATCAACCACTGGAGTCCGAACAGATGGACACGGCGTTTTTTGCAGCTCGTTTCCGTGATTGTTTGCGTCACCGGGAACGTTTTATCCAGGATGGAGAGGCATATCGTCTCGTTTACGGCGAAGCTGATTTTCTGCCAGGATTAATCGTTGACCGATTCGGCAGCATTCTCGTTGTACAGTTGCTTACACTTGGCATGGATCGTTGCCGTGAAGCCATCGTACAGGCACTCATTGAAGTAATGCAGCCGGAAGGCATATATGAGCGCAGTGATGTCTCGATTCGTGAACTGGAAGGTTTGGAGCAGACCAAAGGTCCGCTGTATGGAGAGTGCCCACGGCATGTCACAGTTACAGAGAATGGACTACTCATTAAAGTGGATATCGTGGAAGGGCAGAAGACAGGTTACTTCTTCGACCAACGCGAGAATCGTGCAGCCATCGAACCGCTCATGAAGGGTTGGGGCTACAAGAGTGGAATCACACTTCAAACGACTGAGCAGGATGGCACAGAGCAGCTCTTGCCTGTGAATAAAAGCGGTAATGTAGTTACATTCCCATATTGGGATGGTGCCACTGTACTGGAGTGTTTCTCACACACGGGCAGCTTTACGTTGAATGCTTGCAAATATGGAGCTAAAAAAGTGACTTGTCTTGATATTTCGGAGCATGCCATTGAGAGTGCACGAACAAATGTGGAGCTGAACGGTTTCACTGACCGGGTTGAATTCGTAGTTGCTGATGCATTCCAGTACTTGCGTGAACAAGTGAAAGGGCTGGATGAACGTACCGCACGTGCACGTGCAGCCGAACAGAAAGTGGATACATCCAAAGCGCTGGCAGCTGGCGGTAAAACATTTGATGTGGTCATCCTTGATCCTCCTGCATTTGCCAAAACGAAATCAGCAGTTAAAGGTGCATGTCGCGGTTATAAAGATATCAATCTGCAAGGAATGAAACTGGTCAATGAGGGTGGATATTTGGTAACAGCCAGCTGTTCGTATCACATGCGTCCAGACCTCTTCCTGGATACGATTGCCGATGCAGCGGAAGATGCAGGTAAAGTGCTTCGTTTGATCGACTGGAAAGCAGCCGGTAAGGATCACCCACAAATTTTGGGCGTGGATGAAGGACATTACCTGAAATTTGCTATTTTCGAAGTGCGCAGTAAAAAGAATTAATCGTATGATTTTCGTTCCAATCAAGTATAGATCAAGTCAAAAGTCCACAGTGTGATAGCTGCGGGCTTTTTGCTGTTTTGCTGTGTTAACGGAGATGATCTCCGGTTTTACCGGATAGTGGCAAACGTATGTTCCGAACCAAGTCAGATATGTTATACTGGGAATTAAAATCTTGTACGTGTGGTTTGGAGGATTAGACATGTCCGTTCGTTTTGTTATTGGCCGGGCAGGCAGCGGCAAAAGCTCGCTGATTACCCGGGAAATTACATCCCTGCTTCAACAAGAACCGCAAGGCACACCTTTGATTTTGCTCGTTCCCGAACAGAGTTCTTTTCGAACAGAGCAGGCATTGGTGTCTTCTGGAGCAATTAAAGGTACGATGCGTGCAGAAGTGCTCGGCTTTCGCCGTCTAGCCTATCGTGTAATGCAAGAAGCAGGTGGTTCTGCTCGTATTCCGATCGGAGCCGAAGGCAAAAAGATGCTGCTCTACAAGGTCATCCAGCGCCGTAAGGAAGAATTAAAGCTGTTTGGTGCATCCGGCAGCCAGCTGGGTTTTATAGGCGAATTAAATGACTTATATAGTGAATTTAAACGTTATGAAGTTGATCCATCATTGCTGGAAGAAGGATTGTCTGGAGGGATTACCTCATCGACTTCGCCGATTCTGGAGGACAAGTTGCATGACTTGAATCTGATATATCGTGACTATGAACAGGAATTGACCAATTTATATATTGATGATGAAGACACGTTGACCGAGCTGACAGATCGTTTGTCGGAAAGTGCATTGCTGCAGGATGCCCAGATCTGGATTGATGGTTTTCAGGGATTCACACCACAGGAGATGAGTGTGATCGGTCGGCTGATGTTGCAGTCCTCTTCCGTGACGATTGCACTGACATTGGATCGTCCTTATGATCACGGCGCACTGCCTGGAGAACTGGAACTGTTCTATCCTACGGCAAGTGCCTACGCGCGTCTGAAAGGGATGGCTGACGAACTGGGTGTACCGAGCGATATAACCGTGCTAGATTCGGAGATTCCACCGAGATACAAGGATCGTCCGGGACTTGCTCATCTGGAGACTGGTTTCGACCGCCGAATTCGTTGGAAAAGTGATGGCCTTGATTCCGGAATCCGACTGGTTGCAGCGGAGAACCGACGAGCTGAGATGGAGGGAGCACTGCGTGAGATGCGGCGCCTGGCACAAAACGAAGGTGCGCGTTATCGGGATATGGCGGTACTTGTTCGTCAGTTGGATACCTACGCTGATATAGCTGAACCGTTATTCAGGGATTATGACGTACCCGTCTTTCTGGACCGCAGAAGAAATGAACTTCATCATCCATTATCCGAGTTTATCCGTTCCGCACTGGATATTGTTCGGCGCCACTGGCGCTACGAGGATGTATTTCGCTGTGTCAAAACGGATTTGCTGCTTCCGCGTGATGGTTCCATCACTCGTGAAGATATGGACCAGCTTGAGAATTATGTACTGGCTTGTGGTATTCACGGGTATCGCTGGACTGACGGCAAACCATGGAAGTATGTACCAAGCCTGTCGCTGGAAGACAACGGTCAGGATGGCCGTAGTCGAGGACGGGACCAGATGCTTTCTTTAATGGAGAGCTGCCGAACGGTCATTACAGATTCTTTGGGTGTTTTTGAGAAGCGAATGAAAAAGGCAAAGACAGCCAAAGCCCAGTGTGAGGCAGTATACAGATTGCTGGAAGATGCTGAAATCCCATGGAAGCTGGAGAACATGTCTGCTGAAGCTAAGGCACAAGGTGACCCCGAACGGTCGAGAGAACATCGGCAGATGTGGGGAGCTGTGCTAGATTTATTGGATCAGATGGTCGATATGATGGGGAATGAACGGCTGGATATCACGCTGTTTGCCGGGATGATTGAGACCGGATTGACGGAACTGAAGCTGGGTCTGGTACCACCAGCACTTGATCAGGTTTTGATGGGTTCTATGGAGCGTACACGCCTTCGGGACATCAAATACGTATTTATCCTTGGCGCCGTTGATGGTGAATTACCCGCCGTACCTCAGGATGATGGCGTATTAACGGAACTGGAGAGAGCGTTACTGACAGAAAGAGGCATGGCGCTTGGACCAGGTGCAACAAGGCAGATGCTGGATGAACGTTTTCTGATCTATACGGCACTTACAGCGGCAAGCAGCCAGTTGTGGCTGAGTTACCCGGTTGCTGATGATGAGGGGAAAGCACTGCTTCCTTCCGAGATTGTCCGCCATGTACGGAAGATGTTTGGTCTACAAGAACAGCCATTGCTCGCTCAACCACCGGTTGCGAACTCGGAAGAAGCGCATTGGTCCTATGTCACCCATCCGGGTCAGAGTCTGTCAACGCTTATTGGACAATTGCGCAAATGGCGCCGCGGAGAAGACATCCCTGAAATGTGGTGGGCGGTCTACAATTGGCATGTATCTCGAGAGACAAGCAGACCTCAGCTGGAACGGTTGATGGGATCAATCTTTTATCGTAATCGGGCATTACCACTACGTACAGCTACCAGTCGCAGACTGTATGGTACAGAGGTGAGGACGAGTGTCTCGCGAATGGAGCGGTTCGTCGCTTGTCCGTTCTCCCATTTTGCTTCGCATGGGCTGCGTCTCAAAGAACGGCAATTGTACCGCCTTCAGGCTCCTGATATCGGACAGCTGTTTCATGCTGCACTAAGCCAGTTGGCTATGCGATTGCGCGAAGAAAATCGTAGTTGGGGCAGTTTGACTCCAGACCAATGTCGTCAGGAAGCCGAGCAAACTGTGGAGCAGATTGCACCACAGCTGCAAGGGGAGATTTTGCTAAGCACCAAGCGATACGGTTATATTTTCCGCAAATTGAAGGACATTGTTAGCCGGGCATCGGTTATTCTTGGTGAACAGTCCAGACGTGGAAGTTTTGAACCGATTGGATTGGAGCTTGATTTTGGACCCGATAAAACACTGCCGCCACTACGTTTTGAACTGGAGAACGGCTGTGTGATGGAGATCGTGGGTCGAATTGACCGTGTAGATGTCGCAGAAGGAGAGAATGGTCTGCTCCTGCGTGTCATTGACTATAAATCAAGCCAGACGGACCTCAAGTTACATGAAGTGTACTATGGTCTGTCATTGCAAATGCTCACCTATCTGGAGGTGCTGCTTAGTGCTGCCGAAGAATGGCTTGGGGAAACGGCGATGCCGGGAGGAACGTTGTATTTCCATGTGCATAACCCGCTGTTGCAATCTGCAAACGGCATGACATCAGAGCAGGCAGGACAAGAACTACTGAAACGGTTCAAAATGAAAGGTTTGCTTCTGGCTGATCGGGACGCAATCGCTCAAATGGACAACACCCTGGATAAGGGATATTCAGCTATTATTCCAGTTGCTCTTAAGGCGGACGGAAGCTTTTATAGTAGCGCCGCTGTAGCTACGCCAGAGCAATGGGATACGCTGCTTGCTTCGGTTCGCAGTAATATCCGTGAGATTGGTACCCGAATTACGGATGGGGATGTGGCCATTGAGCCTTATCGTATTCAGCAGGAAGTGGCGTGCACGTTCTGTCCGTATAAGCCTGTTTGTCAGTTTGATGAGAATATAGAAGGAAATGAGTATAACCTGTTGTCCAAACCGGGCAAACAGCAAATCTGGGATATGTTATCTCACACCAAGGGAGGGGAAACATCATGACGAATATGCCAAAACCGGAGGGTAGCTTCTGGAGTGATGACCAGTGGAGTGCCATCTCGGAAAGCGGAGAAGACATACTGGTTGCCGCAGCGGCGGGATCAGGCAAGACAGCCGTGCTGGTTGAACGAATTATTCGCAAGATCGCAGATCCCTCCCAAGGATACAGTGTGGATCGTTTACTTGTAGCTACGTTTACCAAAGCGGCCGCCGCCGAGATGAAACAACGGATTCGGGAAGCGTTGGAACGTGCGCTGGAAGAACAGCCTGGAGAAGAGCATCTGCGTAAGCAGCTGTCGTTGCTTGGACGGGCATCTATTACAACGCTGCATTCATTCTGTATGGAAGTCATTCGCCGTTATTATCAGCAAATTCCGTTGAACCCGGCTTTCCGTATCCTGAATGAAAATGAAGCGGAAATCATGCGGCAGGAACTGCTTGAAGAACTATTTGAGGAAAAGTATGGCGAAGAAGATGAAGGGAGTACATTCCGCGAATTAGTAGACTGGTTCAGTGGAGAACGAAACGATGATGCGATGCATCGACTGGTGCAACGTTTGTATGATTTCTCCCGCAGTCATTCCTGGCTGGATCATTGGCTCTCAGAGATGGCGTCTGCTTTTCAGGTGGAAAGTGTAGAGGCACTTGGACATTCAGCATGGGTTCAGAGTATTTTGCGTGATGCGGCTCTTGCTTTAAGTGGTGCAGCAGGATTGCTCCGTCAAGGCATTCATATTTCCATGCAGCATGAAGGTCCGGCACCTTATGCAGATACGTTAAAAGAAGACCTGGTGATGGTAGAAGAACTGTTGTCTGCGGTTGAGATTATGCCATGGGAAAGGTTGCCTGAAGTGTTTCAACCCGCTACATTTGGCAAACTGAAACCCTGCAAAAAAGATCAGACGGACCCGGCTTTACAGGATCAGGTGAAGGAACTCCGTGAGGCCGCGAAAAAGGCAATTACCGACCTGAAAGGTTCATTGTTCGGAAGAAGTGCGTTTGCGTTCTGGCAGGAGTTGGAGCAAGCGGCACCACTCATGCAGGAGTTGTCGAGGTTGGTTAGTACATTTGGAGAACGTTATCGACAGGCTAAACAGGAACGTGGGCAAGTTGACTTCAGTGATCTGGAGCATTACTGTCTTCACATTTTGCGACATGAGGATTCAACGCCTGAACTGTCGATGCCTTCCGATGCGGCTATGGAGTACCGTTCGCGATTCGATGAAGTGTTGCTTGATGAATATCAGGATACCAATACGGTTCAGGAAGATATCGTGAAACTGATCTCCAGAGAAAACCCGGGTAACCGATTCATGGTCGGTGATGTCAAACAGAGTATCTACCGTTTCAGGTTGGCTGAGCCAGGTCTATTTATGAACAAGTATCGCCAGTATGGAGCGAGCACAAATGAGGACGGAATGGTGGAAGAACGTCTGCATCGTACAGGTCAACGTATTGATCTTGCGCGGAATTTTCGTAGTCGAGCAGAAGTCGTGCATTCGGTCAATATGATATTCCGGCAACTCATGAACGAAGGTGTGGCAGAGATTGCTTACGATGAACGAGCTCAACTGGCATATGGGGCTACCTTCCCGTCAGAGACGCTTGGCGATGAGGCGTATACACCTGAACTCATGCTGATCGATCGTCAGGGTGGTGGTCCTGATCTGACAGAGAGTACGGATGAGAATGGGGATGCATCGGTCTCCGCAGAACTGGAGAGTGCCGAACTTGAAACAGCCCAGTTGGAAGCGAGGGCAATCGCAAGGCGTATTCGGGAGATGGTTGGAGACACGGACAAACCTGCCCTTCATGTATATGACAAAGCCCTGCAAACGATGCGCCCGGCACGTTACGGTGATATGGTCATCTTGCTGCGTTCAACCTTGATGTGGGCTCCGCTCATGATTGAGGAGTTCAGACAGCAGGGAATTCCTGCTGGAGGAGAACAGAGCAAGGGCTATTTTCAGGCTACAGAAGTGGAAATCATGATGTCTCTGCTTCAGCTTGTTGATAATCCAAGGCAGGATATTCCGCTTGCTTCCGTGCTTCGTTCCCCGATTGTTGGACTGGATGAAGAGGAACTGGCACAGATTCGGCTTGGTGACAAAAGACAGTCATTCTATGATGCGGTTATATCGGCTGCGGGAGATTGGAGCGATTCCTCCACTAATGCTGTACAACAATCCCGGCAGGATAATCATCCTGATTCCAATATGGTCCAGTTGCAGTGGCCGGAAGCCTGGGCAGAGATGGAACAGGGACAGCGGGAGACAGCAGCTTCAGTCGAGGCAGAGATCCTGGATGATGTCTATGAATCCGATGTGCATACATTGCATACAGATGGAATGCAAGATGCTGGTGTTGCGGGACATGCAAGTGAGGATCCGGGCATAACGGAGATCTCAGGCTCGGAATTACAGCAAAAGTTAATTCGTTTTATGCGTCAATTGGAGCAGTGGAGACTTGAGGCAAGGCAAGGCAGTCTAAGTGAACTGATCTGGCGTATGTATCGGGAAACCGGTTATTTGGACTGGGTTGGTGGTCTTCCAGGAGGGCTGCAACGTCAAAGTAATCTTAAGGCATTGTACGACCGCGCACGACAATATGAGGAATCAACTGCGAATCGCGGCTTGTTCCGTTTCCTGACCTATGTTTCCAGACTGCGGGAAAACGGGGGAGACCTCGGAACTGTAGCAAGTAGCTCTGGTGAGCAGGTCAACGCCGTACGTATCATGACGATTCACCGGAGTAAGGGTTTGGAGTTTCCAATTGTCTTTGTCGGTGGCATATCCAAGATGTTTAATCAGCAGGACTTGAACGCACCGTTTCTAATGCATAAGGAACTGGGATTTGGTCCGAGGTTTGTGGATCGTGAGAACCGGGTTGCCTATCCTACATTAGCCAATCTGGCGATTCGTCGTCGTGCGCAATTTGAACTGCTTGCTGAAGAGATGCGTGTGCTGTATGTTGCGTTGACCCGTCCCAAAGAGAAAATGATTTTGCTGGGTACTGTAAAAGATGCCGCGAAAAAAGCGCTCGCGTGGTCTCAGGTCAAGGATAGCCCTGAATTGGCATTGCCAGACTATCTGCTTGCTGCTGGACGGAGTTACCTGGACTGGATTGGACCATCCCTGATGAGACATCCAGATGCGGCTGTGCTGCGTGAACTTGCTGGAAGCAATGATTCGTTCTCAGCTTGTCTTGCAGATGATCAATCACGATGGGCGATCTCTATTATTTCCGCCGATGAGGTATCCCGTGACCATGTGGTAGATCTGGCACTCGGAGAAGAAGACGGGATAAATGAGGTACGGAAAGAACGAATTGCTGCACTAAAAGCCGTCCAACCCGTGAAGTTGGTTACATCTTCAACTGTAGAAGAGCTGACGAAGAGTGCACAAGATACGGCTAACCAAAACATTGAAGATGAAGGTGCAGACATAGTAGCTCTTCAACAAGAGGAGACACGGCTGATCAACGAGGTTGATCAACGACTTTCATGGACGTACCCCTATGAAGCAGCAACTCAAGTAGCAGCCAGTACATCTGTCACGGAGTTGAAAACGTTACTTGCGATGCAGGATATCCAGTCCGTAGAGGTGATGGAGGAACTGGGAGAACAGTCCGAGAAATTATTGGCTCACAACAACCCAGGAATCAATTACACCAAAGATGAAGCAGGCCATGTACTACGTGGGGTATCCGATGAATCTAACGAGCGTGAGACTGGATCAGGGGCAGATTCAAACGGTACGGTGAACGTTTCGGATGCGGGATCTGCGGGTACGTCTTTCAAACTGCACCTGCGTCGTCCGAAATTCATGGAGGCAACGCAGCTGACAGGGGCAGAACGGGGGAACGTGTATCATACGTTGATGCAGCATCTTCCTATAGATGGCTCATCTGTTGATTCACAACTTATTGAACAGACGATTGAGCGGTTGATTAAGCTTCAGATTTTGCTACCCCATCATGCTGCGGCTATCGAACCTGAAGAACTGGCCGGATTTTTCAATACAGAACCAGGAAAAGAATTATTGCGTGCAGCGTGGGTGAAACGGGAAATTCCGTTTGTGTATGGACTTCCGGCACATCAGTCTCCTGTGGAATGGCTACATGAACGGGCGGCGAACTCAGATATGCAGATAATAAATGAAGATAGCAAAATGCAGGCAACGATTGAAAATGAAACCGTGCTTGTACAGGGGATTATCGATTGTCTGTATGAGGTGGACGGCGAGCTTGTCTTGCTTGATTACAAGACGGATCGGGTATTGGAGCATCGTGGTGGTTTGGATGAACTCACCAAAAATTATCGCTTCCAGCTAGATCTGTATGGACGGGCCATTGAAGATATATTGGGTCGGAAAGTTGACCGGAAATGGCTGTACTTTTTTGATGGTGGACATGCAGTGAAATTGTAAAAGATCGGAATTTAAAACCATGGATATCACATGGGAGAGGGGTGGAACGGACGATGCGTATTTTGCATACAGGGGACTGGCATTTGGGAAAAACGCTGGAAGGACGAAGCCGACTGCGTGAACAGGAAGATTTCGTTGATGAACTCGTCAGGGTCGCTGATGAGCAACAGGCGGATGCCATATTGATGGCCGGAGATGTGTATGATTCGGTGAATCCTCCCGCAGCGGCGGAACAACTTTTTTATGAAGCGGCAGCGCGTCTGACGGAGCATGGAAGACCCCTCGTGGTGATTGCTGGAAATCATGATCAGCCAGAACGTGTAGCTTCTGTAACTCCACTTGTGAACAGACAGGGCATTACACTCGTAGGGATGCCTACTTCAGAAGCGGTAACCATCCATGCAAAGCGAACCGGAGAAATTGCACAGATTGCCGCATTACCTTATCCTTCTGAAGCCAGATTGAATGAATTGCTGACAACAGATTGGGACGAAAATGTGCTTCGTCAAGCATACAGTCACCGGGTGGGCATGTTAATGCAGCGTCTGGCAGCTTCTTTTCGCCCGGATACAGTGAACTTGGCCATGAGCCATATCTATGTGCTCGGCGGACTTGAGAGTGATTCGGAACGTCCGATTCAAATCGGTGGGGCCTACACGGTGGATCCATCATCTTTAGCGACTGGTGCGCAATACACGGCGCTTGGGCATCTCCATCGTGCACAGGCTGTCAAAGGAGACGGTGTGATTCGATATAGCGGTTCTCCTCTCGCCTACAGCTTCTCGGAAGCAGGGCAGAGCAAGTCTGTCACGATGGTTGATCTGGCGCCGGGTGGAGCAGCACAGGTAGAAGAAGTTTTGTTAACGTCCGGGCGTCCGCTTGTACGTTGGCAGGCCCGTGGTGGTCTGGCAGAAGTATATCGCTGGCTGGATGAGGGGCGTGATCCACAGGCTTTTATCGACATGGAAGTGTGGCTGGACGAAGCGATGTCCCTGAAGGAGATTCAGCAGCTGCGAAAATCACATGAAGGTATCATCCATATTCGCCCGGTGTATCCCGAGATGGCTGCAGCAGGACTTTTGGAGCAACGATCCGAGCTACCTGTGCATGAACTGTTCCGTAAATTTTATCAGCGTCAGACCGGTGGTGCACAACCGGAAGACAGCCTGGTACAGCTTTTCCTGGAACTTGTGGATGAAGACGAGCCGGGTGCGCGTGAGGAGGTCGAGGAAAGATGAAGCCGATTTTATTAAAAGTTGCCGGACTGCAAAGTTATCGGGAGATGCAGGAGATTGATTTTACCGTGCTGACGGAGACGGGACTATTCGGTATTTTCGGTCCAACGGGTAGTGGTAAATCTTCTTTGCTCGATGCCATCACACTCGCCATGTACGGAAAAGTGGAACGCGCGGTGAACGGGACGCAAGGCATTATGAATCATGCAGAGGATTCGTTGTCGGTTGCTTTTACATTTGAACTGATGTCGGCGGAAGGCACTCGAAGGTTCCGGGTAGAGCGACGTTTCAAACGAAATAATGAAGTTTCGGTGAGTAACACAATCAGCAAATTCATAGAGACGGTTAATGGCGAAGAACAGGTACTTGCCGACAAATTGGCAGATGTGAATCGCTGCGTTGAAGATGTGATCGGTTTGAAGATGGATGATTTTACACGGGCAGTGGTGCTTCCGCAAGGGAAGTTTGCCGAGTTTTTGTCACTCAAAGGCAGTGAACGTCGTCAGATGCTGCAACGATTGTTCCATCTGGAGAAGTATGGGGATCAGCTGGCCATCAAATTAAGTCGGCGGGTTAAGGATAATGATATGGTTCACCAATCTCTTGCTGCGGAGCAACAGGGACTTGGGAATGCCAGCAAGGAGACGCTGGAAGAAACGAAACGTCTTCTTCAAAACGCTGTTCAGCAGTCTGAATTGTCCCGCAAAGCGCTGGATGAAGCTGTGAAGGAAGCTGAACAACTGGGCAAAATTCGTGAGTTAAGTAACGAACGGCAGGCCCGGACGGATGAACAGCAGAAGCTGAAAGCACTGGAACCACAGATAGAGGTAGGCGAACAACGGCTGAAACAATCCGTTGCGGCAGATGCAATACTGCCTGCATTGCAGACGGTTCGAGATGCCATGACTACACAGAAGCAGCGGCAGGATACTGCCGAGACAGCTCATCAGCAAGCACTGGAACATGAGCGTCTGGCTGTTCAGGAAGCGGAGAAGGCTGAGACGGCACGCAAGCAAATGACTGAGGAAGAACCGAAACTTCTGCTGCGCCTGGAGCAACTCGAACAAGCGAAAGAGCTGCAACGTGAACGGGACGGACTTCAAGCCGATTGCTCGCGCCTCGCGCAGTTGCTGGAACAGGGGCAGAGCGAACAAACTACGCTGGGACAGCAGCTTGAGAAAGAAAAGGAACTGCAACAGCGCGGACGTAAACGGCGAGAGGAACTACAGGAGAGCCTCAAGCCAAATGAAGTGAAGTCAGAGGAACGCAGGCAACTTCAAGCTGCGCTAGAACTGAAACATCGTGTGGATACTGCCGCGGAGCAGTTGCAGCAAAATAAGGCTGACATGCAAGCCTATAAGCAATCGGCAGAACAGGGAGCCAACAAGCTGAAGGCGGCGGCTGAGGAAGAAAAACGCCTGAGTGATCAGCGTCAGCATCTGGTAGAACAGGCGTCAGCAGGTCTTGAGGCCTTGCTTGCCTGTGAGCAGGATATTAGCCGCGAACAAAGCCTGCTGGCCCTTGCGGAGGAACAGCTGCGTGGCACAATGCGTGAGCAGGAGCTGGACCGGCTGTCCTCCGCTTTGCGCGCCGAACTGCACGACGGCGAGCCATGCCCGGTGTGCGGCTCGCCGCACCACCCGCTCCCGGCTGCGCCGCCGGGAGAAGGTCCGCACGCAGGGGATGCGGACCTGGAACTGCTGCGCAGCCTGCACGCGGAGCTGCAGGAGCTGCGCTTTGGGCTGCGCCAGCAGCTGCACGAACGTCGCAGCCTGCTGACGCAGCTTGGCGCTGCGGCCGGCGAAGCTCCGGCCGCAGCCGAGGCCGCGCCTGCGGCAGCGGAGCCCGAGCCCGCCGGGTCGCCCGAACACGGGCGCTCCCCGGCAGGCTGGGCATCGCGTGCCGCTGCGCTGCGCGAAGCCGCGCAGGCGCTGGCTACCGCAGCAGCGCCGCTCCAAGCCGAAGCCGCCGCGTTACAGCAGGCGGCTGTGGGCGCGCAGCAGCGCCGCATGGAAGCGGCAGCTGCGCAAGAGGCCGGCCGTGCCGGGCTCACCCAGGCGGAGCGCAAGCTGGCTGAGAGCGAGGCCGCAGCGGCTACTTTGCAGAGCCGCTGGGCCGCAGAACTGCCGGGCATCGCTCAGGAGGAGGCCAAGGCCCTCTATCAGGCGATGCAGGAGCGCGATGCGCGCGCCGAAGACATCAAGGAACGTCTGAACAAAAGCGTGACGTTCCTTGAGGAAAAAGACCAAATCATTCAATCTCTCCAGCAGAAGCTGGTGGAATTGGACAAACAACTGATTCAGTGGCAAACGGAGTGGCAGGGCAATAGCAAACAGCTGGCCGAGAAGGAAGAACGCTTGCGCCAGTGGGTTGGGGAGCAACGGGTAGAAGATCTGATTACTGCGGCTCAGGCTCGTCTGGATGGACTGCGGAAAACAGCTTCGGACTCGGCACAACGCTTCAAAGAAGCGGACACGCTGAAGCAGGAATCAGCCAAGAAAGACGTCATGGCACAGCAGGCAGCCGCCTCGGCCACAGAACATCTGCAACAAGCACAGGAACGGTGGAAGCAATTGCTGGAACAATCTCCATTTGACTCAGATGATGCTGTTGCATCCGCGGCAATTCCTTCACAGGAAGCAGAGCGACTGGCAGGGGAGATCCAGCAGCACCGGGAACGTGAGCGTGAACTGGCATCCCAGTTGCGTGAACTGGAACAAAAGCTGGGTGGTGCTGTCGTATCGGAGGAACAGTGGTTAGCCTGCACCGAACGTTTGCAGCAGGTCCGAATTGAGGACGAGGCTGCCCTTCGTGCCAAAGCACGTGCAGAACGTGATTTGGAGGATGTGGAGCAGCGACATGTTCGCTGGACCGAACTGGAGAACAAGCGGGTGGAGGTAAGCCGTCAAGGCGAACTGCTCAGCAAGCTGCAATCCGCGTTCAGAGGCAATGCTTTTGTTGAGTATATTGCGGAGGAACAACTGATGCAGGTTAGTCATGCGGCATCTCAGCGTCTGCGCTTCCTGACCAAACAGCGTTATTCACTGGAGGTGGATTCCGGTGGTGGTTTTGTGATCTGTGATGATGCCAACGGGGGAGTCAAACGACCGGTATCAACGTTGTCAGGTGGCGAGACGTTTTTGACTTCGTTGTCACTGGCCTTGGCACTGTCGGCCCAGATTCAGCTGCGAGGTCAGTACCCACTTCAATTCTTCTTCCTGGATGAAGGATTTGGTACCCTTGACCCTGAACTGTTGGATACCGTCATTACGTCTCTGGAAAAATTGCATGACGATCGATTGGCTGTTGGTGTCATCAGTCACGTGCCTGAACTGCGTGCACGCTTGCCGCGCAAACTTATGGTGATTCCGGCAGGTGAGGCCGGAAACGGCTCACGTGTGGTCTTGGAGACTCTGTAGAGGGCAATGTGTAAGCAATATAGATCATAGAAGCGCCTCTAATAGTCCAAGCAAAATGAATATTAGAGGTTGTTCAAAAAGTCCGCTTTTGATTACGAATGGTGCCTATTAAACACGCACTATTACGTAATATTATTTTTGTGAAAATATTTCTTTTCTTGCTTTGATAACTTAGCGGAGTGAGTTACATCACAGATACAGGTTCATCCCGCTGTTATACTACAGTTAAGCCGACAAACTTTATTTAAGTACCCCGGTGGACATCTGATCAGGACGTTTCCTGAATAGATGTCCGCGCAGCAGACTTCCAAGGAAGCCGCTCACGGGGTGCTTCTTTTTTTGTGTTTTTTCGTCAGTAGTGTCAATTCGCCCAGTTCTGAATACCATGAAAAGGTGATCAAGAGCAGAATCAGGGAGGCGTTGGCAAGTGGAAAAAGTGGAAGCGAAGAAAATATGTAAGGAACACATGCACCGTTATGTATGTGTACAGATGAATGACGGTATGCACTACGATGGTATTATGGAAAATGTGGATGATGAAATGATCTACCTGGCTGTTCCCGTTGGACCAGAAGCCATGGTGAATCATGCGAACTGGGCTCCAAATGCAATGCCTGGAGCAAACTATCCGATAGGTCATACTCGCGGATTTTATCCAGGTTACGGCTACCCTACGCCTTATCCGTATTATGGTTATGGCCGTAGACGTTTTAACCGACTGGTGCTCCCGTTATTTGCGCTTACAGCGTTAACCCTTTTACCTTATTATTGAAATTAGAAAAAACAGTCATAACTGCAAGTGACACATTCTTATGTACCCTATGGGCATCCTATGAAAATCCTCGAAAATAACTAGCTGAGGATGGATGTTTCATTCATGGTACCGTACAGCATGAATTAGAAAGGTCTTATCACATACAGAGTCTCAGCCTGATGTATCGCAACAGTCTTTGCAATACAACTGGCAACATACCGAATATCTAAAAAAGGTCATGCCTGTGCAGAAGCGAACTTCTGTAAGGTATGACCTTTTTTTGAACCTAATTAGTGTAAGGTCGATGATGAACGGATGGCGCATAACGTATATTCAAACTTGCTGAAAGCAGAACCTGACCTGAACGTGTCCGCAGCAGAGGCGTACCGCATCCTCTGAATATGCGAGAACGTCCTATGTGCAAGTTTACGATCAAGACACCGAAAAGCTTTAATTCTCTATCCCGATAAAAAGCTTCGCTTCGGGTGGAATCCATGCTGTTCTCTTGCCCGCGGTTGGAGGAGCAAAGCATGATGTGAATGCTGACGAATCTGAGGCATCTTAATCAAGCCTTTGAAGCGCCCGCAGAATTTTAAGGAATCTGAGACACGTTAAAACCGAATAAACAGCCGCTTTAAGCATTTTTTTGAGTTATTTCGAGAAATAACGTGCCTGATGTTCCTTATAATTTCAAATTAGCGCCTGAACGCCAAATGAGACGTCCTGTGTTCCTTAGAAAATGGTCAACTACCCATTCGCAAGTATCAGCCAGCACGGACTTCAAAATGCCCTTAACTTAATGCAGATTTCAAATCCTCAAGTAAATCCTCAACATCCTCGATACCAACCGAGATACGAATCAAACCATCCGTGATCCCCAATTCTTGCCGACGTTCATAAGGAATGGAGGCATGCGTCATTCGGGCAGGTACAGAGATTAAACTTTCCACCGCGCCCAGACTTTCAGCCAATGTGAAATAACGGACTTTGGTTAACACGTCATCTACTTTTTCAGCACTGCCTACATCAAAGGAAACCATACCGCCATAACCTCTCGCTTGCGTGGAAGCAAGCTTATGCTGTGGATGGTCGGGCAACCCGGGATAATAAACTTTGCATACTGCTGGATGTTGATTCAAAAATGTCACAAGCTGCTCTGTATTGCGTTCTTGCGCTTCCATCCGTAATCCCAATGTTTTAAGACCTCGCATTAATAGCCAGGAATCCATAGGGCCCAGGACTGCGCCAATTGCATTTTGAATAAAATGCAGATCTTCACCAAGTTGCTCGCTGTTGACAACCGCAAGTCCTGCCACGACATCGCTATGACCGCCGATGTATTTCGTTGCAGAATGCAATACAATATCCGCTCCCAGAGCCAGCGGGGTCTGCCAATAAGGCGTACTAAACGTGTTGTCCACAATGAATAACAATTCATGTTGTTTTGACCATTTCGCTACAGCAGTAATATCGGTGACCTTGAGTAACGGATTGGTAGGTGTTTCTACATAAATGGCCTTTGTATTGGATTGCAAAGCCTGCTCCAGTGCTTGTAGTGAGGTGGTATCTACAAAGGTAGACTCGATCCCCAGACGATTCAGCACCTTGGTGAAAATGCGGTAAGTCCCGCCGTATACGTCATCCGTCAGAATGACGTGATCTCCAGTTTTCAACAGAGATAGTACAGCGTGAATTGCAGCCATGCCCGAACTAAAAGCAAAACCTCGAACGCCATCCTCCAGTTCTTTAATGACTTCTTCCAACGCATGACGGGTAGGGTTGCCTGTTCGTGAATACTCGTATCCTTTGTGTACGCCAACCGATTCTTGCTCATACGTGCTTACTTGATAGATCGGTACACTCACTGCTCCAGTGTGTGTATCACCAACAATACCTGCATGAATCAGCTTGGTTTTTGGTCTCATTTCATTGTCCTCCATTATAGATATTTTGGCTTAAATACCGTTCGCTGCTATCCGGGAAAATAACAACGATGTTACTTCCGGGAGCTGCGTGAACAGCTTCGTTTAATGCGGCTTGCATAGCTGCACCTGAGGAACTTCCTACCAGTAAGCCTTCCAACAAGGCCAGATCCTTTACCCGCTCAAAGGCATCTTCATCTGAGATCGTATGAATGGCATCAAAGTAACTCACATCCATAAAAGAAGATAACGTTTCGACCCCTATTCCTTCTGTACGATGTGGTCCCGATGGACCTCCTGTGAGTATCGAACCTTCGGGTTCTACGATACATGTTTTAATTAACGGTTTTTGCTCCTTCAAATAGCGAGATACTCCCATGAAAGTTCCGCCAGACCCGGCTCCGGCGACATATACATCCACCTGCCAGTTCAGATCACGCCAAATCTCAGGACCCAGATGTTCATAATGTGCGAGTGGGTTATCTGCATTGGAGAACTGACCTGGAATATACGAACCCGGTATTTCTTTCGCCAGCGATTCCGCCTTGCGTATGGCACCAGTGATTCCTTCGGATGTGGGTGTGTTGACGACCGTAGCACCAAGGGCTTTCATCAACTGCTGCTTCTCAACACTGAACTTCTGAGGTACCGTGAAAATGACCTTTAAATTCAGGCCTACAGCCGCCATTGCAAGACCAATTCCTGTGTTGCCTGCAGTAGCTTCGATCACCGTTCCACCTGGTTTAACATCTCCTCGTGCCAAGGCCTTCTCCAATAAAAACTTGCCGATCCGGTCTTTCACACTTCCTCCGGGATTCATGAATTCCAGTTTGGCGAACAGGCGGATTCCTTCCGGTAATGGATAACGAGTTAATTCAAGCAGAGGTGTATTACCTATAAGTTCCTGCACATGTTGATAAACGGTCAAATTAACCAATCTCCTTTTGTCTGTCATTAACCATACATATTTGTTTAATTGGGAAAAGTGCGTGATAAAACCATATTTCGATAAAAGAGCTTGGTATACATCCAATGTTGTATAGTGTTCGGCTTGATGATAGATGGAGAGTTGACCTAGAATACCTGGTTGTGTGTCTAAAGATTGGACGTGGGTTTTTACTTTTAGTATGATAGAGGGGAATACATACACTGGAATACAAAGGAGGGTATGAACTATGGATTGCTTATTTTGCAAAATTGTAGAGGGCAGCATTCCCTCCAATAAAGTACTGGAGAATGACCATGTTATCGTTTTTCATGACATCCAGCCCGCTGCACCGACACATGTTCTTGTCATTCCGAAGAAACATATTTCTTCCATGAATGAAGTTACTGCAGAAGATCTGCCGTTGATCGGCGAGATTCATCTGGCTGCTCAAGAAGCTGCGAAGCGTCTTGGCGTGGAGGAAACAGGATATCGATTAATCAACAATTGTGGTAAGGATGGAGAACAAACCGTTCATCATCTGCATTACCATTTGTTGGGTGGTACCAGACTTGGCGTGTTGACAAGTCTGTCCGATTCTCACAAATAAACGAGCTAATGGGTACTACTATTGAGGATTTAGTCATATGCATTAAATCCACGAATGTGTGACCAAATGCTTATATAATGAATTCATTTCATAATACCTTTGAGTTATAAAATGGATTCAAATAAGTGATCATTACATTGAGGTTGACACCTTTATTATCTTTCGCCTATAATGTAAGATGATGAACCGTGTTATTGCTCTTGGACGGTCTGGTCGGAGGGAGGGAAAACTGGTGTCTGAAACTAAAGTTCGCAAAAACGAGACTATTGATGCTGCACTTCGTCGTTTTAAACGCTCCATCGCTAAAGATGGCGTATTGGCTGAGGTGAAGAAACGTAAGCATTATGAGAAGCCAAGCGTAAAGCGCAAGAAAAAGTCCGAGGCTGCTCGTAAGAGAAAGTTTTAGGAGGATTTTAATTACATGAATCTTAGCGAACGATTGAACGAAGATATGAAGCAAGCGATGAAGAGTAAGGACAAGTTCAGACTCTCCAACATTCGGTTGATTCGTTCGACGATCAAGAATCTTGAAATAGATTTGAAAAGAGATTTGGATGACAACGAAGTGCTTGATATCCTGAGTCGTGAAATCAAACAGCGCAAAGATGCCCTCCAAGAATTTGACAAAGCGGGCCGTGAAGATCTCGCGGCAAATGCAAAAGCGGAAATTGAAGTACTCATCCAGTACCTTCCCACACAGCTTACCGAAGAAGAAATTAAAGTTATTGTACAGCAGACCATCCAGGAAACCGGTGCTTCTTCGAAAGCCGAGATGGGGAAAGTCATGGCGGCCCTTATGCCGAAAGTTAAAGGCAAAGCGGACGGCAAACTGGTAAATCAAGCAGTTCAACAATTTCTGCAATAAAGCAAATCAATAAACACCTTCTGACTTGTCAGGAGGTGTTTTTTCCATTTATCAGAAGGCATCATGTCCTTGGGATGACGAAATTTCTTTTTAATGGTTAATATATATTATTATGGATTTTTATTCTTGCAATTGATCGAGTTTTCAAATATAATTTTAAGATTTTGAAACGAAATGTTGCATTGCACGTAATAAATACCATAAGCTGGACAGTATAACATTAATGGAAAAGGGGGGACTATTGTGAAGGGAAAGCGCCGGAAGAAGCTTACGGGGCCATTGATGCTCTTAATGCTGCTGACGCTGTTGCTTCCTGTCTGGATTGGATCACCGTCAGCGCATGCAGCTGAGAAGAGTGGTGCCGTATATATTATTCCGGTTGATAAACCAATCGAGCAGGGACTTGGCAAGTTCATGGAACGCGGGTTCAAGCAAGCAGAAGAGATGAATGCTGGCCTGATCGTTCTTGATATCAATACGCCGGGAGGCCGTGTCGACACTGCAGAAGCATTGGGTACCCTAATTAAGGACAGTCCGATTGAGACTGTTGCATTTGTTCGTGGAGATGCTGCTTCAGCCGGGAGTTTTCTGGCTCTGAATGCAGATAAGATCGTAATGTCACCAGGCAGTATGATTGGTGCGGCAGCAATGGTCGACAGTACGGGTAAACATGTTGATGATCCAAAGCTTGTTGCATTCTGGAAAAGCAAAATGCAGGGAGCGGCTGAAATCAGTGGTCGTGATGGCAAGATTGCAGCTGGAATGACGGATGTTAACATCGTTGTTGAAATGCCAGAGATCAATAAAACCAAGCAAAAAGGTGAAATTATTGCTCTCTCTGCTGAAGAAGCGCTGAAAGTTGGTTATGCCGACCACATCAGCAACACACCGGAAGAAGCGGCAGCTTGGCTCGGTTACAGTCAGGATGACGTATTTAAGGTAGAACGAACAACAGCGGAGAATATCTCCTCTTTTCTTACCAATCCGGTTGTGATGACTGTGTTATTGTTCCTCGGAATCGCGGGTGTGATCATTGAATTGATTGTTCCTGGTTTTGGAGTTCCTGGTATTGTAGGTATCGTGTGTTTCGTGTTGTATTTCTCGGGTAATTACATTGCGGGATTTGCCGGAGCAGAGACATGGGTGCTATTTACCGTCGGACTCATCATGATGATTCTGGAGATGTTTATTCCGAGCTTTGGTATTCTGGGGATTTTGGGATCAATTGCGCTTGTGGCTGGTGTTGTGAGGGCTGCTTATGATACGAGTGATGCATTTGTATCTCTGGGTATCGCTTTTGGAGCAGCACTGGTAGTCATTGCGATCATCTCAATTATCTTTAAGGATCGAGGGATATGGAATCGCTTCATACTGAGTGATAGCATGTCTGCGGATCGGGGTTATTCATCAGCCACAGAACGTAAAGAGCTTGTTGGTCTGCAAGGAATCAGTCTGACACCGCTTCGTCCTTCTGGAACAGCGATGTTTGAAGGGGAACGAATTGACGTTGTGACCGACGGAGATTTTATTCCCATCGATACTCCGATTATTGTGATTAAAGCGGAAGGTACCCGGATTGTGGTTCAGCAAGCTTTGCCGGTGTAACTCGCTCTGTTGTCGAAGCGCATTAACGCTTCGGCAATGTACATAACCACGTGCTGAAGCTGCCAGCAAGGTGGTGCATTCTTTCATTTAGCAGCGGACTCATGAGTGTCTTCTCAAATATTTTTATCAAATTCAAATTGCAAATGGAGGAAATTAAACAATGGACACATCTATGATTACGATTTTGCTCATTGCGGTAGTAGGTATTATCGTATTGAGCGTATTCTTCAGCTTTTTCCCGGTTATGCTCTGGGTTTCAGCGATTGCATCCGGCGTACGCGTAAGTATTATTACACTGGTAGCGATGAGACTGAGACGTGTAACGCCTAGCCGTATCGTTAATCCAATGATTAAAGCAACTAAAGCTGGTCTTAAACTTTCAATGAACCAACTGGAAAGTCACTTCTTGGCCGGTGGTAACGTTGACCGTGTTGTAAACGCTCTGATTGCTGCACAACGTGCCAACATTCCACTCGAATTTGAACGTGCTGCTGCGATTGACCTCGCAGGTCGTGACGTATTACAAGCCGTACAGATGAGTGTTAACCCACGTGTTATCGAAACACCGATTGTCTCTGCGGTTGCCAAAGATGGTATTGAAGTTAAAGTTAGAGCACGGGTTACGGTTCGTGCCAATATTGACCGTCTCGTCGGTGGTGCTGGTGAAGAAACGATCATCGCCCGTGTTGGTGAAGGTATCGTAAGTACAAACGGTTCCTCCAATTCTCACAAAGACGTCCTGGAAAATCCGGATCTGATCTCCCGTACCGTATTGTCCAAAGGTCTGGATGCAGGTACTGCATTTGAAATCCTGTCCATTGATATTGCGGACGTTGATGTAGGTAAAAACATTGGTGCCTTCTTGCAAACAGAGCAAGCAGAAGCTGACAAACGTATCGCTCAGGCAAAAGCCGAAGAGCGTCGCGCAATGGCCGTAGCCCAAGAGCAAGAGATGAAAGCACGCGTAGTGGAAATGAGAGCACGCGTTGTTGAATCCGAGTCCCAAGTACCTTTGGCAATGGCTGAGGCACTTCGTAACGGTAAAATCGGTGTGATGGATTATATGAACCTGAAGAACATTGAAGCGGATACTCAAATGCGTAACACATTGGGAAAACCTGGTGAAGGTTCGAATTCCAACGATCAGGGTGATTCCAAAAACGGAAGATAGGCGGTGAGTGCATATGGGCCTATTTGAATGGATTTTTGATAATCTGTATATTGTGGCCGTCATCGGTTTTGCACTCTTCTCCTTCTTGGGGAAAGCTGCCAAATCGGCTGATCCGAACAAAAAGCGTCCTGCCAACGGGATGCCTACATTTGGAGGCAGTGGTGATTCAGGCCGGGATGAACGTTCAAGAGACAATTCATCTCCGCAGCAGTCTTCCGGACCTACAGACCCCCGCTATGATGAACAGTATGACGATCGGTATGATGACGTGCAATATGAGAATCAGTATGATGAGCCGTATTCGGAGCCTGCTGCATCTTCTCGCCCCGCAACTGACTACAGAAGTGAGGGCACGATGAGTGCGATGGCAAATTCACTTGAGGAACAGATGAGAGGCATGGAAGAACAGCAACGTTTGATCGAAGAACGCTTGAATCGCATCTCTTCTGCGAATCGGCCAGTTGTGTCTGATTCAAGTTGGGATGAGACCAGCACCGATGAATCGGGAGCGTCTCCACTTCGTCCTGCTGATATTCGTACAGGTGTCCTGTGGGCAGAAGTACTGGGTTCCCCTCGTTCCAAGCAACCGTTTGGTACAAGAGGAAAACTGTAAACAAGTCAATTTATTGGACGGAAATAAAGCCGTCTCTGGTGAGCATAAAGCCGCCGGAGACGGCTTTTTCTGTGTTCTATCCTTTTTTCTCAACATTCGTCCCTAACACGCCCCGGAATTTTCATAAATTCTTGAATCTGCGCATAAGTTGAACTGTAGAGGAAGGGGGAAGACCTTCGAATGACCCGGATCAGCCGCAAGCTGCGCAGATGGACCAGTGAAGTGTTGGATCTGCCGCAGGATGTGCTTTATGATATGCCACGGTTAACCCTGATCGGCAGTAAGCAACTGTATATAGAGAATCATCGCGGTGTCATCCATTTCACGCCGGATCGTATCGTGTTGGCTCTTTCCCAAGGCCAGTTAGAGATCAAAGGAACTGCCTTGGTGATACGTAACATTTTGCCGGATGAAGTAGCTGTTGAAGGAACGATTCTGGATATTCATATGAATGGAGTGGAGGGGAACGGATGAAGCAGCCCAGTCTGTACAAACTGCGGGGAGCAGTCCGAATCACGGTCACTGGGGGAGACATTGAAACATTGATCAACACGGTGGCAGAGCAGGGACTGGAAGTGTGGAACCTGCGTGCTCACGATGGACGCGTGGCAGAGATGAACATTCTGCTGCCGCATTTTTTCAGGTTGCGTCCTGTGTTGAAACGGACAGGCTGCAGGGTGAAAGTAACCCATCGCAGCGGTTTCCCTTTTTTTGCGGCCCGATTATTGCGGAGGAAGTTCTTTCTTGGGGGTATGCTGTTTTTTGTGGCAGCTTTGTTTGCGTTGTCGTCCATGGTATGGAGTGTGGAGGTCAAGGGTAACGTCACCATTCCCACCGACGAGGTGCTTGCAGCAGCGAAAAAAGAGGGCATATATCCTTTGCAATGGGGGTTCCGTTTGCAAAGCCAAGACAAGCTCTCCAGGCAGCTTGCACTCGCTCTGCCGGATGTAACCTGGATTGGCGTGAGCAAAGAAGGGACAACCATTACCATTCAGGTCGTAGAATCGGCGCAACCAAAGCGCGAACCATTGCTGAATCCCAGGCATCTGATCAGTAAGTCAGATGCTGTGGTCACTCAAATCTATGCGGAGCAGGGACGCCCTGTTGTTCAGAAGGACATGCGTGTCAAAAAGGGTCAGGTATTGATCTCGGGGATTCTCGGGGATGAGGAGAACACCAAAACCATCGTTGCCAAAGGCGAAGTTCGTGGTCTGGTATGGCGTGAGTATCAGGTAGAGGTTCCGCTGGTGCAAAAACATAATACAATGACAGGTGAGAGCAAAGAACGTTTTTACATGGTGCTGGGGAATTGGGCGATTCAACTGTGGGGGTACGGAAGTACACCGTTCAGTTCATTTGATACCGAGAGTAATCATAAACCATTAACGTGGCGATCCTTTACACTTCCCATGGGTTGGCTGACAGAGAAAGATCTGGAGACCCGAGAGCATGAGCAACAACAGACGATAGAATGGGCCAGAACGAAAGGATTGGAAGGAGCAAGGAACGATATTACCGCCAAAAACGGCAAAGGAACAAAAATTATAAGTGAAAAAATTTTGCATGAGAAGAAAGAGAATGGTAAAGTTTATATGAAAGTCTTATTTGAAGTAGAAGAAAGCATTGCGGAAGAACTTCCGCTAGTCCATAGTCAAGGAGAATGAGGATATTTGTCAGAGCAAACACGCAGCATACAAATCTCCCTCCAGAGTGCGGGAGAGGGCCAATCTCTTTTTGGACCCCAAGATACTTTTCTTAAACTGATTGAATCCGAGATTCCCGCCCAGATTGCATCCCGTGAAGCGGAGATTGTGATTTTTGGCAACGCACAGCAGGTGGAATCGCTTGAACAATTATTTGATGTGTTACTGCAATTGATACGCAATGGATATGTGTTAACCGAGAGAGATGTGAAGTATGCGATTGAACTTGCCAAGGATATGCGGGCAGACCAGCTATTGGATCTGTTCAAGGGCGAGATTACAACGACATACCGAGGTAAACCAATCCGTGTTAAAACCATTGGACAGAAGCACTATGTAACTACAATTAAAAAACGTGATATTGTATTTGGCATTGGTCCTGCTGGTACGGGTAAAACCTACCTTGCTGTTGTACTGGCTGTTGCCGCAATTAAAGAAGGCAGCGTCAAACGCATTGTACTCACACGGCCTGCTGTTGAAGCGGGAGAGAGTCTTGGATTTTTGCCAGGTGATCTTCAGGAGAAGGTAGACCCTTATCTGAGACCACTGTACGATGCCCTGTATGACGTTATGGGACAGGAACAGACCGCGAAGGCACTGGAGCGAGGGTTAATCGAAATCGCGCCACTCGCCTACATGCGGGGGCGTACGCTGGATGACTCCTTCATCATTCTGGATGAAGCACAGAACACAACGCCGGAACAGATGAAGATGTTTCTAACCCGTCTTGGTTTTGGCTCCAAAATGGTCATCACCGGAGACGTGACACAGATTGATTTACCGCGTGGTAAGAAATCCGGGCTTGTGGAAGCGAATACGATCTTGAACGAAGTTAACGAGATTGGATTTGTCTATTTTGCCGAGCAAGATGTTGTACGGCATTCCCTTGTCCAGAAAATTATCGTGGCTTACAACCACGCCGCAGAAAATCAAGCATAGAAAGGGATTGTCTAAAGTGACCTCGAAGGAACCGTCAAAAGGCAAATCTTTTCAGAATAAGGCTACAGGATGGAAGTATAGCGTGTGGGCACGCTATCTTCTGTTTTTGTTTCTGGTGATTCTTTTCTACGTCAGTCTGGCTTCCAAACTGCTCCCTGAGCGCTATGATATTCAGGAAGGGACACGGAGTGAAGTGGACATTGCTGCGCCCATGCAGATTCCGAATAACAAGGCCACACTCAAAGCACAGGAAGAAGCTGCTGAACGGGTACAGCCGATATTTCAGATTGTCCAGTTGCGAAACGAAAATTTGATGACTACCCTGCTTGATCGTGTAGATCGATTAAATCAGGATGATCAGATCTCAAGTCAGGACAAGATTGATATATATCGGGATGAAATTCCGCAGCGCCAGAAGGATTTTGTGACCAACTATATCAATAATAATCGGAAAGCCGGTACATACTCCGAGACTCTTTTGGAAGAAATCAGAAATGTGGTACAGGAGCAAAGCTACCGTATTCCCGAAGAAACTTACATCAAAATCTCACGTCTGACATCGGATGATATCCAGGAGATGAAGCCGGTTGCGAGGGATATTGTTGCCCGGTTAATGACGGATCAGATCAGCGATGCAACCACTGCTCGTGCCAAAGTAGCCGAGATGGTGAGTGTCAGCTCTCTTGGTAAGCGTACGCAACGTGAGGTCGTGCAAGAGCTTGCTCGCCTTGTGGTGACCGCGAACCGCTTCTACGATGAAGAGGGAACTAAGGAAGCCAAAGTACAGGCGCGTGAGAACACGCAAACCGTCTTTATCAAGCAAGGGGACACATTAGTTGCCAAGGGTGAGATGATCACCCCGGAGATGTATACTTTGCTGGGTGAGAATGATTTGCTGAAAAATGAAGTGAACTACTGGCCGCAGCTTGGACTTCTTATGTTTTCCTGCCTGTTGTCAGCAGCCATTCTGATGTATATTCAGCAAGGCAGCGGAACACATTTTAAGTATAATAATGCCCAGCTGTTGATGCTTGTTCTCATTTTTATTATTACGATTGTGGTTATGCATGTGACGGCGATTATCCAGACCAATGAGAGGTCTTATGTTGGCTTCCTTGCACCTGTTGCGGTAGGAGCGATGTTAATTGCCTTGTTACTGGATACCTCGCTTGCCTTTGTATGTTCGATTTTGATCGGTATGTTGTCCAGCATTATTTTGAATACACATCAGGGTCAACTTTTTGACTTCGAACTAGGTTTCTTTGCTGTATTGGTTTCATTTGTTGCGATCTTCGCAACTCATAAGGCTAGCCAGCGATCAACGATCCTGAAAGGGGCCATTATGGTCTGTCTGTTCGGGTCCATAGCCGTCTTCACCTTGGCTTTGATTGACTCGGGCGATTGGAACCGAACCACGACACTGTATGGTGTTGGGTTTGCATTTGCTGGTGGCGTACTGACTGCCATTCTGGTTATTGGGCTGATGCCATTTTTTGAAACTTCATTTGGCATTTTGTCAGCGCTCAAACTGGTAGAACTATCTAATCCGAACCATCCGCTTCTTCGCAAGTTGCTGACGGAGACACCGGGTACCTATCATCACAGCGTTATGGTAGGAAATCTGTCCGAAGCAGCAGCAGAAGCCATAGGAGCTAACGGATTGCTCTGCAGAGTCGGTTCGTATTATCATGATATTGGCAAGACGAAGCGCCCCATCTATTTTATTGAAAATCAGAACAATATGGAGAATCCACATGATTCAATTGATCCGAAACTGAGCAAATCCATTATCGTTGCCCATGCGCGCGATGGGGTGGAAATGCAGAAGGATTATAAGTTGCCCAGACCTATTCGGGATATTGCTGAACAGCATCACGGCACGACATTTCTCCACTATTTCTATCACAAAGCACTGCGCCAGGCGGAAGAAGCAGGCGTTGAGCCTGATTTCACGGAAGAAGATTTCCGTTACCCTGGGCCGAAGGCTCAGTCCAAGGAATCGGCTATTGTTGGCATTGCCGATAGTGTGGAGGCTGCTGTGAGATCTTTGCGCAAACCGACAGTGGAGCAAGTGGAGTCCATGATTGAGAAGATTATTAAAGGACGATTGGACGATCATCAATTCAATGATTGTGACCTTACGATGCGTGAACTGGATATCGTCGCCAGAACATTGAAGGAAACGGTGATGGGTATCTTCCACTCCAGGATAGAATATCCGGAGGAGATCAAGAAACCAAAGCCAACTTCACCCGAAGCAGGCTAATTTAATAATAGTTTGTGTTCAAAAAGGCCGGTTTTCAGTACCGAGAAGATGGGATGAAGCTAGAAATGCTTTTTTGAACAACCTCTAATATGAGCAGACAGGAGTTATGAAAGAATGAGTCTTAATCTGGCATGGAATAATGAACAACAGGATAAAGAAATTACAGAACCGATGATTGCAATGTTGGAACAGTTGCTGAATCTCGCAGGAGAAGCGGAAGGTGTTGCAGACGGGGAAGTGGCTCTGACTTTTGTGAACGATGAGCAGATTCATGAGTTGAACCGTGATTATCGCGGTATTGACCGTCCTACGGATGTATTGTCTTTTGCAATGAACGAGACGGTGGATGAAGAGCTCGATATTATCTATGAGCTGGACGAAGATGAAGAAATGGAAGAAATGCCGGATGTTCTTGGAGACATCATCATTTCCGTACCACGGACCATCCTGCAAAGTGAAGAGTATGGACACTCATTTGAACGTGAACTTGGTTTTCTGTTTGTCCATGGTTTCTTGCACCTGCTTGGATACGACCATCAGGATGAAGCAAGTGAGGCTGAAATGATGGGCAAACAAGAAGCGGTATTGGCCCAGGCCGGGTTGACACGATAATGAGAAGACGCTCCTGGGGTCTGGTATTCCGCAATGCTGCGGAAGGAATCGCATATGGGTTGCGGACTCAGCGTAATGTGAGAGTTCACACGGGAGTGGCTATTTTGATGTGTTTAGCCGGCTTTTTTTTCAGAATCTCAAGAACGGATTGGATGTTTGTGCTGACCGCTGTCTTTTTGGTCCTGGTGACTGAATTGATGAACACGGCTGTAGAGGCAGCGGTTGACTTGGCACACCCCCATATCCACCCGCTGGCAAAAGCGGCAAAGGATACCGCGGCCGGGGCAGTTCTGCTGGCTGCGGTATTCGCCGTCATCATCGGTTGTATCGTTTTCATTAAGCCGGTGATGAGCTGGCTGGGTTTGTACTGATTTTGTGTCAACTTTGATTCGTTTTGTGATTTTAATACTACACAAATTTGTGAAGTTAGACCGTTTTTTAAGTTGAACTTGTTGACATTACACGATAACGAAGAGGACAGAAATAAACCTGTAGAAGCGAAGCGTTCGCCTTTATCCCCGGATTTTCACGTTGAAAAAGTGAATCAAAAAATCTGGGGGTAACAGCGATCGAAGGGTTATTCTGGACTCGGAGTGGCTAGTGTAAAATTGGCTTTGGTTGAACTTAATTCGTAGGTACTAACTTTATATTGCACCCTAAGGGAGAGAATATTAATGGATAACAGTTTGTTAATGCAAGAAGCAATTAAGGCACGTACGAAGGCGTATACGCCTTACTCCCATTTTGGTGTTGGCGCGGCTTTGCTTGACAGTGAAGGTCATGTGCATCATGGTTGTAATATTGAGAATGCTGCGTATACACCAGGTAACTGTGCTGAACGTACAGCGATGTTTAGTGCCATTGCAGGTGGGCAGAAGCCTCGCAGCTTCACAGCGATTGCCATTGTGGGAGACACGGATGGTCCGATTGCTCCATGTGGCGTATGTCGTCAGGTCATGTACGAACTGTGTGAACCTGATATGAAAGTCATCTTGGGGAACTTGAAAGGTGATCTGCAAGTGACCACCGTTGCTGAACTGTTACCTTGGGCTTTTGGGCCTTCTGATCTGAATTCTGCCAAAAAATAAACCAATATTCCAGGCCTAGGCGCCTGAGGAGGAACATATGAAAAAACAAGCATTTAAATCCGGTTTTGTAGCCATTATTGGACGTCCAAACGTAGGTAAATCGACACTGATGAACCAAGTGATCGGACAGAAAATTGCGATTATGTCGGACAAGCCACAAACCACACGTAATAAAATTCATGGTGTGTATACATCCGAACATCAGCAAATCGTATTCCTGGACACACCGGGTATTCACAAACGTCAATCCAAACTTGGCGATTACATGAACCAGACTGCTCTGAATACGCTCGGAGAAGTAGAAGCAGCACTGTTCCTGATTGACGCTTCAGAGGGTTTGGGTGGCGGTGATCGTTATATTGCGGAACAGTTGAAAAATATCCGTACACCTGTCATTCTTGTCATGAATAAAATTGACAAAATTGAGCCGGAAGCGCTGCTGCCACTCATTGAGACGTATCGCAAGCTTCACGATTTCGCTGAAATCGTTCCTGTCTCTGCCATGCTTGGCAGCAATGTCAGCACGTTGCTGGAACAGCTCGGTAAGTATTTGCCAGAAGGTCCACAGTACTATCCTGATGACCAAGTTACTGACCATCCGGAGCAGTTTGTATGTGCCGAGTTGATTCGTGAGAAAATTCTGCAAATGACTCGTGAAGAAGTGCCTCACTCCATTGCTGTAACGATCGAAGATATGAAAGTACAGGATAATGGTGTCGTTTATATCTCAGCCGTCATTTTTGTGGAACGGGATTCCCAAAAAGGGATCATTATCGGCAAGCAAGGTGCCCTTCTGAAAGAAGTTGGTAAACGAGCTCGACACGACATTCAGAATTTGCTTGGCTCCAAAATTTTCATGGACCTGTGGGTTAAAGTGAAAAAAGACTGGAGAAATCAGGATCGGGTTCTGCGTGACCTTGGCTTTGGTCGTGACTGATCGTCGGAATTGTATCCAGTAATTGCAACACATAGTTTACCTTGCAAGACTCCATCCTATTTGGTAGATGCAGACGTCATTTCCGAAGAGAGGATGAAATTCCGATGCGAGATTTTTCGTGGAAGGTTTTTGCGATGACGGGGGATGTGGAGTCCTATTTGTTATATACCGAGGCGTGTAACTCGTTAGGACAGGAGTCGGATAATGCAAGGGAAGTGATTGAAGATGAAGAAGCCGAAGGATAACTGGCTGATTCGGGAATGGTTAGGTGACGAGGCATGCTATACAGGGTGGAAGGGATTGTCATCCGCAGCATGGACTACGGCGAAGGGAACAAAATCATTACACTTTGCACCGAAAGCGGCGGGAAAGTAGGGGTACTCGTCCGCGGTGCCAAAAAGCCCAAGAGCCGACATGCTGCACTGGTGCAGCCGTTTACGTATGGTCAATATGTATATTTTCGCAATACAGGTCTAGGCACACTGAACGCTGGAGAAATTGTTGAATCCTATCATGAGTTGCGTGAAGATCTGGTCAAGGCCTCTTATGCCTCTTATGCGTGTGAACTATTGGAACGGGTGCTTCAGGATGAAGAGACAGGTACATTTTGGTTCAAACAGTTAAAGGCGTGTTTGCAGGCGTTGAAGGAAGAGAAAGATCCGGTTGTTATTACAAGTCTGTACGAAATGAAAATATTACAGGCATCCGGATATGGTCCACAGTTCGATGAGTGCATCTCCTGCAATCAGGAGCGACCAGATGAGCAGTTGTTTATAAGTCCCAGACTTGGTGGCGTCTTGTGTCGAGCATGCAAACATTTTGATCCTCCAGCGATGTCAGTTAGTCCAAAGGCTTTGAAGTTGTTGCGTTTGTTCGCACAGTTGGATCTGCAGCGCTTGGGGAATATATCAGTGAGTGAATCTACCCGTGATGAGATCAAAAAGTTGATGCGTGCTTTTATGGATCATCAGCTCGGTCTGAATCTTAAATCCCGTTCTTTCCTCGATCAGATGGAGAAGTACGGGATTTGAGGCGTTTTGGTGGAAGTGAAACTATATCTTGACTTCATACTAGATTTTATATATTATGAAATATAATTTCTCTTTATGAGACATGCATTGAACGAGAAAGTAAAAGACTGGATTTATTGCATTTATGGAGACAAGTCGTTGTATAACACTTGGGAATCATGAATGAGCGAGCCGGGGATGGTGGGAGCCTGGCTGAATCGGTTTTTGAAACGGCACTCGGGAGCATGAATGGACACGGAAAAGTGGGCTGGAACGAACAGGATCATCCTGTTTGATCTAAGCCAAGTAGGGTGGAACCGCGGGAATAGCTCTCGTCCCTACGTCTGTACAACAGGCGTAGGACGGGGGCTATTTATTGTTGTCTTTACCGTCCTAAGCTTGCTAACAAACCATTGAAAAGGAGCATGATTATGAATTTTCAGCAGATGATTCTAACGCTGCAACAATTCTGGGCCGAGCATAACTGTATTATTGTCCAGCCATACGATACGGAAAAAGGGGCTGGTACGATGAACCCGATGACCTTTTTGCGCTCGCTTGGACCCGAACCTTGGAAAGTGGCCTATGTGGAGCCTTCCCGTCGTCCTTCGGACGGACGTTATGGTGAGAACCCTAACCGGCTGTACCAGCATCATCAGTTCCAGGTCATCATCAAGCCTTCTCCGGACAATATTCAGGAAATTTACCTGGAAAGTCTGAAACGTCTGGGCATTGATCCGCTCAAACATGATATTCGGTTTGTTGAAGATAACTGGGAGAATCCTTCCCTTGGTTGTGCAGGTCTTGGTTGGGAAGTATGGTTGGACGGAATGGAAATTACACAATTTACGTATTTCCAACAGGTTGGTGGGATCGAGACAAATCCGGTAGCTGTTGAAATTACGTATGGTATGGAGCGTTTGGCTTCTTACATTCAGGATAAAGAGAATGTGTTTGATCTGGAATGGGTGGAAGGTATCACTTATGGTGATGTATTCCGTCAGCCAGAATTCGAACACTCTAAATATACGTTTGAAGTATCTGATGTCAAAATGCTGTTTACACTCTTCAACATGCATGAAGAAGAAGCAAACAAGGCCATGGCGCAGCATCTGGTATTCCCGGCATATGACTATGTGCTGAAATGTTCCCACACGTTCAACCTGTTGGATGCACGTGGAGCCATCAGTGTAACGGAACGTACGGGTTACATCACACGTGTTCGTAATCTGGCTCGCCAAGTCGCTGCAACATATATGGAAGAGCGTGAGAAGCTAGGCTTCCCGCTGATCAAGAAAGGGGGAGCCGAGCATGTCTAAGGATCTATTGTTCGAAATCGGGCTGGAAGAAGTACCTGCCCGCTTTATGCGCGCAGCAATCGCACAGCTGCAAGAACGTGTCGTGAAATGGTTTGACGCATCCCGCATTGCTTATGGTGAAGTGAATGCATATGCTACACCGCGCCGTCTGGCTGTTTTGATTCACAATGTGGCTGAAAAGCAGGAAGATATCGAGGAAGAAGTGAAAGGTCCTTCACGCAAAATTGCCCTGGACGACAGTGGCAATTGGAGCAAGGCTGCACTCGGATTCGCCCGCAGTCAAGGTGTTGAACCGGACCAGTTCACGTTCAAGGAACTGAACGGTGTCGAATATATCTATGCAACAAAGAGCAGCAAAGGTGTGGAAACAGCTTCTGTAGTTGGTGAAGGATTACTTTCTGTATTACATGCCATGACGTTCCCAAAATTCATGCGTTGGGCTTCCTATGATTTCAAATTTGTACGTCCAATCCGATGGATTGTGGCTATGCTCGGCAGTGAGGTTATCGATCTAGAAGTGACAGGTGTTAAGTCGGGTAATGTAACTCGCGGACATCGTTTCCTTGGTAAGGAGGCTGTGATCTCCACTCCGTCTTCATACGTGGAAGTGTTGCGTTCCGAACATGTCATTGCTGATATCCAGGAACGTGAACAGATGATTGTATCCCAGATTCAGGCACTGGCTGCGGAGAAAAAATGGGATATCGCGATTAAGGAAGACTTGCTGGAGGAAGTTCTGTTCCTGGTGGAAACACCTACCGTATTGTTCGGGACATTTGACTCCTCATTCTTGAATATTCCACAAGAAGTATTGATTACTTCCATGCGTGAGCATCAGCGTTATTTCCCTGTACTGGACAATGAAGGACAATTGTTGCCATTCTTCGTGACGGTACGTAACGGTGGAAGTGATTCACTGGACGTTATTGCCAGAGGGAATGAAAAAGTTCTGCGTGCACGTCTGTCTGATGCCAAGTTCTTCTATGAGGAAGATCAGAAGCTACAGATTAAGGATGCATTGTCGAAGCTGGAAAGTATCGTCTTCCAGGAAGAATTGGGAACGGTTGGAGATAAAGTGCGCCGTATTCGCAAGATTGCCGATGGAATTGCTGCCAAACTGCAAGTATCCGGTGATGTTGCCGAATCCGTTAGCCGCTCAGCAGATATCTGCAAATTCGATCTGGTGACACTTATGGTGGGAGAATTCCCGGAACTGCAAGGTGTGATGGGTGAGGATTACGCTCGTAAAGCTGGCGAAAAAGAAGAAGTGGCCAAAGCGGTATTTGAACACTATCAGCCACGTTTCGCTGGAGATCAATCCCCTGCTTCTCTTGTTGGTGCCATTGTGAGTGCTGCGGACAAAATGGATACAATCGTGGGTTGTTTCTCCATCAACATTATTCCAACGGGTTCTCAAGATCCGTATGCGCTGCGCCGTCAGGCTGCAGGTATTGTACAGATTTTGCTGGATCACAAGCTTCCGCTGACATTGTCAGACGTGTTCGGAGTAGCACTTCAAGTGCATGCCCAGATGAACCTGTTGAAACGTGCAGATGAAGAGGTTCGTAAAGATCTGCAAGACTTCTTTGGTCTTCGTGTGAAAAAATTGTTGTCCGAAACAGTTCGCTACGACGTAGTGGATGCCGTAATTTCTTCCGGATTCGATGATATCAGCGCTGTGGTTCCAAAAGGTGAAGCGTTGATGGCGGCTGTTATGACAGGAGACGCATTCAAAACAACGGTTGAATCGTTCAACCGTGTGGGTAATCTGGCTGCCAAAGCATCCAATGCTTCCGTACATCCAGAACTGTTCACAGAAGATGGAGAACGTCAGCTACATGAGGCATGGAGCAAAACGAATGCAGAATATCGTCAGGCGTTGACTCAGCATCATGCTGCTGAAGCACTGGCTATTGCATCTGCCTGGAAGGATGGTATTACCTCATTCTTCGATTCGGTCATGGTTATGGCCGAGGATGAAGCTGTTCGTGCGAACCGACTTGCCTTGCTCGCGGCTATTGATCGTGACTTGAAAGGATTTGCTGATTTTTCCAAGTTGGTTTGGTAATTGGGCGTATTTCATGAGTCCTTTTCCACAGACTTGGCGCAAAGCTAAAATTCAGTATTAAAGAAGGATATATGAGGGTATAAATATACGGAACGGGTTGTGAAATGTATTTTTGACAACCGCTCCGTATTTTAGCCTTTGATTTCCCTCGTTCCGGCAGAAGGATTTTGCCTGGCCGGGGTCGTATATAACAATATGCAGCTATTTTATATGAAACCGGGTGGTCTGGGTTTGAGTGAGTTAAATATACGCCACATTGTTGTGGATGGTGATGCTTGCCCGGTCAAAACCGAGATTGCGCAAACCGCTCGCCTTTTCAACATCCCCGTATTGTTAGTCTCTTCATTTGATCATTTGCTTCAAGGAGGAGAAGGGGTACGAACCGTGCAAGTGGATCGCAGTGATCAGAGCGCAGACCTGTATATTGCTAATCATATTAAGCCATATGATGTGGTTATCACTCAGGACTATGGACTTGCGGCACTTGCGCTTGGCAAACGTTGTTATGTTTTGTCCTTTCGTGGTCGTGAGTTCAACGATCGTGACATTGATTTCATGTTGGATTCTCGTCATACTGCGGCCAAAGCACGAAAAAGAGGCCATTACGGGAAAGGCCCAAAGCCTTTCACAGAGCAGGATCGAGAAATGTTTCAACATAAACTGACAAAACTTTTAAAAGATTTGCAGGAGAATGTGTAAGTTTATCGAATTATATTTACGTGTTGAAGAGATGAAGGTGGCCAGAGATGAGTACCGGACAAGGCGGTATACCCGAAAGTATTATTGAATCGGTGTTACAGCAGAATGATATTGTCGATACGGTGAGCCGATTTGTGCATCTGACCAAACAGGGGAAGTATATGAAAGGCCTCTGTCCTTTTCATTCCGAGAAGACGCCTTCGTTCACCGTTACACCTGAGAAACAAATTTTCTACTGCTACGGTTGCGGCACGGGTGGAAATGCCATCAAATTCAGGATGGAAATCGAAGGGTTATCCTTTCCCGAGGCTGTCAAAACGATGGCGGAAGAAAGTCACATCTCTATGGGGGACTGGCAAGGGCGTGAATCTGCTCATGTGAATCCGGAGACGGAACGTCTGTTGGAGGCTTATGAGCTTACCGCGAAGCTGTATCATTTTTTGTTGAAAAATACAGAGCACGGCAAGTCAGCCATGGAGTATTTACGCTCAAGAGGTTTTGGCGACAAGTTGATTGACCAGTTCCAGATTGGTTTCGCACCAAATCGTTGGGACACACTGGTACAATTTCTTGAGAAACGTAACTATCCACTCGAAGAGATGGAAAAGGGTGGACTTCTGTCACCGCGAAATGAAGGTCAGGGATATGTGGATCGATTCCGAGACCGGATTATGTTCCCGATTAATGGCAGGAGCGGTAAGCCGATTGCATTTGCAGGACGCATATTGGGAGATGGGCAACCGAAGTATCTAAATTCACCGGAAACCCGGTTATTTAACAAAAGCCGTGTTCTCTATAATCTGCATCATGCCAAAAATGCAATTCGCAAACAAAGACAAGCCATTTTGTTCGAGGGATATGGTGATGTCATCTCCGCATGGGATCAGGATATCCAGAACGGTGTAGCGGCAATGGGTACTGCGTTAACCGAGAATCAGGCACTGATGCTCAAAGGGATGTGCGACGAAGTCATCATATGTTATGACGGCGACAGAGCAGGACAGGCTGCTGCACTCAAAAACTTCCCTATTCTTGAGGAAGCTGGATTGCAGGTCAAAGTGGCTCTCATTCCCGAGGGACTTGACCCGGATGATTTTATCCGGAAGCATGGTGGTGAACGGTTCCGAAACCAGATTGTGGACGGTGCCGTGACAACTACAAAATTTAAACTTATAAACTTAAAAAAAAGCCATATACTGCTAGAGGGTGGCGGACAAATCGCCTATTCGAAAGAAGCAGTAAAGTTGATTGCACCCTTACCTTCTCCAACAGAAAGGGAAGTGTATCTTCGTGAACTGGCTGCAGAAGTGGACGTATCGTTCGAAACATTGAAGCAGGAGTGTAATGAAGAACGGGAGGCGATGAAAAATAACCTCCAGTTTGGGGATAATAACCCGAAAAGGTGGAATAATGGTAGGCAACAAAATAGGCAGGTGCCTACACCCAATCTGTTGCCGGCTTATCACGCTGCCGAACGCAAACTGATTGCCTGGATGTTGCAGGATGATGAGGCTGCCCAGTACGTGAATGAGCATCTTGGTGAAGCTTTTAACTTGGATGATCATGCAGCTATTGCTGCTTATCTATATGCCTACTATGCGCAAGGCAAACCGTCGGATACAAGCCGTTTTATGTCTTCACTGCATGACGATCGTCTGGAAAAGACGGTTAGTTCAATCTCGATGATGGATGGTCCAGGTGAATGGAGTATTCAAATGCTCGATGATTGCATCAGGGAAGTGCTGAAGCATCCGCGTAAGAAAGAGTACGATTTGAAAAAAGAAGAAATGATTGCTGCAGAGCGGGCAGGTGATTCTGTACGCGCGGCACAGATTGCAATTGAAATGATTGCCCTAGAGAGACAGTGAACGTCTGATGATTAGATGTTTCTAGGGAGGAGGGAGTCGAATTATGGCGAATGATCAGCATACTGAACTAGAAACAGAATTGACACTGGATCAGGTTAAAGATCAATTGATTGAATCAGGTAAGAAAAGAGCTTCGCTGAATTACAAGGAAATTATAGAGAAACTCTCTCCTTTTGAGCAGGATGCAGAGCAAATGGATGAGTTCTATGAGCAACTGAGCGATCTGGGTATCGATGTAGTGAATGAAAATAATGAAGAGGTTACACTTCGTCCTAGTGAAGATTCCGAGAACAACACCAGAGAGGGAGAGGACGAATTCCACTTTGATGATGATCTGAGCTTGCCGCCAGGTATCAAAATCAATGACCCTGTCCGTATGTACCTCAAGGAAATTGGTCGTGTGCCACTGTTGTCGGCAGATGATGAAGTACAACTGGCTAAACGGATTGAGAACGGGGATGAAGAAGCCAAGCGTCGTCTGGCTGAAGCTAACTTACGACTCGTTGTCAGTATCGCCAAGCGTTACGTTGGACGTGGAATGTTGTTCCTTGATTTGATTCAGGAAGGTAATATGGGTCTGATCAAAGCGGTTGAGAAGTTCGACCACAAAAAAGGATACAAGTTCAGTACGTATGCAACATGGTGGATTCGCCAAGCGATCACTCGTGCTATTGCTGACCAGGCGCGTACCATTCGTATCCCTGTGCACATGGTGGAGACGATTAATAAGCTGATCCGGGTATCCCGTCAGCTGTTGCAGGAACTTGGGCGTGAACCGACACCAGAAGAAATCGCTGCTGAGATGGATCTGAGTGTAGAGAAAGTTCGTGAAATTACGAAGATTGCACAGGAACCGGTTTCTCTGGAAACACCGATTGGTGAGGAAGATGATTCCCATCTGGGTGACTTCATTGAGGATCAGGAAGCACTTGCTCCGGCGGATGCTGCTGCGTATGAGTTGCTGAAAGAACAGCTCGAAGATGTATTGGATACATTGACTGAACGTGAAGAGAACGTGCTTCGTCTACGTTTTGGTCTGGACGATGGACGGACGAGAACGCTGGAGGAAGTCGGCAAGGTATTTGGTGTTACGCGTGAGCGTATTCGTCAGATCGAAGCTAAGGCTCTTCGTAAGTTGCGTCACCCGAGTCGTAGTAAACGACTCAAGGATTTCCTCGAATAATCGAACTATGGGAGACTTTCCGCAAGACGCTTTAGCGGCGGCGGGGTCTCCTTTATTTTTAATTTAAACGTCTTGATTTCTTGGTTTTGGAAATTCATCCTTGAAATGTTTTATTGGATTTTATTTTATCGCTTTTCCTTGTTCAATGCAAATCAATAAATTAAATGAATGGTGTAGGTGCTTCATGAAACTTTCGAATCGATTACAGCGAATACATGATCAAATTCCCGATGGCAGCCGGATGGCTGATATCGGTTCAGACCACGCTTTACTGCCAGTAGCCGCAATCCGCAGTGGGAAAGCTGCAAGTGCAGTAGCCGGGGAAGTCAATCCTGGCCCTTATGATGCTGCATGCAAACAAGTCAGTGATGCCGGCCTGAAAGAAAAAATCACGGTGCGTCGTGGAGACGGTCTTGATGTGATCTCTGCGGGTGAAGTGGATGTCATCACCATCGCAGGCATGGGCGGTGCCCTGATTGCTTCTATTTTGGACAGAGGTTTATCCAAACTGGAAGGAGTCCAGTTACTTATTTTGCAACCAAATGTGGGAGAGGACATCCTCAGACGCTGGTTACTGGAGCATCACTGGGTGGTTGTAGCAGAACAGTTGCTCGAAGAAGATGGCAAGATCTATGAGATTATAACGGCGATGCCACAATCTGTAAGCCCGATTGCCAATGTAGAGGTGTATCGTGCACGTCCGCTTCAAGGCGGGACAGAATTGACGGAAGATTTGCTGCTACGGATGGGGCCTTATTTGGTTGATCGACCGACGGATGTATTTTTTTCCAAATGGGAAAGTGAGATCGTCAAACTGCAAGGGGTTGTTAACTCCATCTCCAAATCCGATCAGGATTCTTCCCGGGACAAGGCGGCTGAGGTAGAGCGTCTTATCGCAAACTTGAAGGAGGTTTTGGCATGTTTGCCAAAGGTCAAACTGTAATTCAACTGATGGAGCAACTCGCTCCCAAACATCTGGCTGTACCGGATGACCGCATTGGTCTCCAGCTCGGCAGTTTGCAAAAAGAAATCCGTCACGTGTTAGTAGCTTTGGACGTGACGGATGAGGTGGTGGACGAAGCGATTCGTATCGGTGCCAACCTGATTATCGCTCATCACGCGATCATTTTCCGTCCGGTTAAGTCACTGAGTACAGATACACCTATGGGTAAATTGTATGAAAAGCTGATTAAGCATGATATTGCTGTCTATATCAGTCATACAAACCTGGATGTGGCCGAGGGTGGGATGAATGACTGGATGGCCGATGCACTTGGCATCGAGAGTAAAGAATCGCTGGAAGATGTACACACAGATCATCTGTACAAGCTGGCTGTCTTTGTGCCTCGTACCCATCATGAACAGGTTCTTCAGGCCATTCTGGAAGCCGGAGCGGGGAGTATCGGTCAATACAACAAGTGCAGCTTTAACACGGAAGGTACAGGAACATTTGTACCTGGTGAAGGGACTCAACCGTTTATCGGTACCCAAGGGCAGATGGAACGTGTGGAAGAAATGCGGATTGAGACCATCGTACCCCAAAGTCTGAGAAGTAAGGTCGTTCAGGCGATGCTTAAGGCTCATCCGTATGAGGAAGTGGCCTATGACCTGTATGCAATGGATTTAAAGGGCCGTACGCTCGGTCTGGGACGCTTGGGACCCCTTAGGGAGCCTAAGACATTAGGTGAGCTAGTGGAGGTCGTGAAGACCCAATTCAATGTGCCTCATGTGCGGGTAGTAGGAAATCTGAACAAGCAGATCAAAAAAGCAGCGGTTCTTGGCGGCTCTGGCAGCCGTTACGCGCTCACTGCCCGCTTCAAAGGTGCGGATGTTATTGTGACCGGAGATATTGATTATCACACGGCTCATGATGCGTTAATGGCAGGTATGTGTATCATCGACCCGGGACATAATTCCGAGAAGATTATGAAACCAAAAACAGCGGATTGGCTTCGTTCCCGTTTGGAAGAAAAACGATATGATACGCAAGTTACAGCTTCAGAGGTAAATACGGAAGTATTCCAGTTTATCTAAAAAGACCGTTGCTGTGCAGCTCCCAGTAATATTAAGCTTGTCTGGGAACCTAAATGCCTGTATACTATGTAATGTTGTTCGGAAAGCTTGACAGACAATCGCTGGTGGCCTTTGTTGCCACGAGAGGAAAGTCCGGGCTCCACAGGGCAGGATGCTGGATAACGTCCAGTCAGCGCGAGTTGAAGGATAGTGCCACAGAAATGGACCGCCGATGGCCGGATTTTCCGGCACAGGCAAGGATGGAACCGAGGTGTAAGAGACCCCGAGGAACGCTGGTGACTTCGTTCCTGGTAAACCCCATCTGGAGCAAGACCTAATGGGACACAGCCGCCTCTTCGGAGGAGGCAACCTTAGCCCGAGGTGTGTCTAGGTTGGTCGCTTGAGCTGTGCAGCAATGTATGGCCTAGATAGATGATTGTCGCTTCTGGTGGGAGGGTAGTTCCCGTATGAACCACGAAGAGCACAGAACCCGGCTTACGGTAAGCTTTCCTAACTGCAACAACAACACTATTGCAACACAATGTAGTCCACCTATCAGTCGAGGACAACTCGTATGAATTATCCGATGGCCTGACTGATCAGAAGGACCCATGAACATCTAAAAAAACTTAACTCCTGTTGATAACAGGTTCTATAAAAATAAGGCGGCAGTTCCGAGATTCTCGGGCCTGCCGCCTTATTTTTGTTTCTCATATCAAGTTATTAATCTTCATACGCTAATGGAATAGTCAAACGTTTATGACAGTTCATTACAGTGTAACAACACTGTCCGATGTTAAGGAAGCATGCCAACGTTGGATGGCGCGATCCATTCTTTCCACGGCTTCCGGAAGGAGCTCAGGGTCCGTATGAGTAAAGTTGATCCGCATGCGGTTTAACTCTGGTGTGCCTGCATAGAAGGAATCACCAGGGACAATGCACACTTTCTCCTGGATACCATAAGTGAACAGATTGCTTGCAAGCATGCCTTCAGGCAATTGCAGCCACAAGAACATGCCACCTTGAGGTGAATTCCACGAGATACCTTCCCAAGCTTTGGCTGCCATAAGAGTAGTCAGTGTTTTCATGCGTTGTTCGTAATCCTCTGAAATATGGCGGATATGCGCATCCAGATCGAAAGATTCAAGTAGTGCATGAAGCGCTCTTTGGTCAATGCTGCTGGAGTGCAAGTCAGCACCTTGTTTGGCTCGTGCTGCCATTTTGACAATATCGGGAGCAGCCAGTATCCAGCCCGTACGAAGGCCAGGTGCTACCGTTTTGGAGAATGTACTGGTGTAGATAACGTTGGAAGGGCCGTCATAGGATACTGCATCCAGTTCTGCAAGAGCAGGGACATCCAATTGCTCCGGATTAAACCGAATTTCACCATAGGGATCATCCTCCAGAATGAGTACACCATACTTGCGGCACAGATCCACAGCCTGCTGTCTTCTTTCTCGCGACCATACTTTTCCCGTAGGATTGGAGAACGTGGGATTAATATAGACAAGTTTTGGACGATGCAACTGGAGCTGTTCCTCCAGAGATTCAGGCAACATACCGTGATCATCACAGGCTACGCCGTGAGATTCAGCCTGATAGGAATGAATGACTTGCAGAGCAGCGAGGTAGGTTGGTGATTCAACCAATACGCGGTCACCCGGGTCGAGAAGGATGCGGCAAACCAAGTCAATGGATTGCTGTGAACCCGTAGTGAGAAGCATGTGATCGGGTGAAGCGGGAATGCCCTTGGATTCAAGACGTTCGGCGATTTTGGCGCGAAGAGGACGGTAACCCTCAGTCTCCGCATATTGAAGAGCGGCTGCTCCGCCCATAAATACTTTTTCATATGCAACGCGTATGGCTTCCAGCGGGAATGAAGTCTGGGCTGGTAATCCACCGGCTAGAGAGATCATTCCAGGTGCCTGAGCGGCCTGGAGCATGTCGCGAACGACAGAGGACGGGGTGTTTTGTGCCATTTTGGACCAAGGGATACTCATGTTATTCTCATCTCCTGTTATTCACTGTTATACTGATATTATAAACTATAATAGACGGACTACACTATAACAGTAAAATGAAGATCATAACAGTTGGGGGAGCACATATGCATATTGAATTAAAGCGGGGAAGCAGTACCAAATTGTACGTGCAGATTGCGCTAACGATTGCCGATCGCATCAGATCAGGACTCATTGAACCCGGAACCCGACTTCCTTCTGTTCGCAAAATGACCGCGGATTTGGGTGTCAGCCTGGTCACTGTATCCAAAGCGTATGCTGAACTTGAAGCGATTCAATTGATCACCTGCTCCCAGGGGAAAGGTTGTTATGTGAGAGGTACATTGAACGTGGATCAGATGGAGGATGTGGACCGAACGCAGCGGAACAATGCCAACAGTGAATCCGGTACGTCATGGAATTGGCAGATGGCACTGGTAGATTATTTACCGCGAGCCCAGCTCTGGAGACATTTTGATACGTCACCTCAAGTGCGGTATGAACTTCATATGTCAGCGATTCAACCTGAACTGTTGCCTACACGAGAGATTATCGATAGCGCCTACCGACTCTCCTCTGATCATACAGAGCGTATGGCAGCTTACGGATCTTTTCAGGGGGATCGGGAGCTTAGACAGATCTTGGCCGAACACTTTGCCGAGCGTGGACTACAGGCTGTACCTGAACGCATGTTAATTACAAGTGGTGCTCAGCAGGGGATCGATCTTGTGGCACGGACTTTTGTCGGACCTGGGGATGTTGTGTACATGGAGGCACCAAGCTATACCGGAGCCATTGATGTATTTACGAGTAGAGGCGCGAAGATCATTACGGTCCCGATGGATGACGAAGGCATGCGTATTGATCTGTTGACCCGATTATGTGATACCTATCCGCCCAAGCTGATCTATACGATCCCGACCTATCACAATCCAACAGGTATCACGATGAGCGCAAGAAGACGAGCACAACTTCTTAATCTCGCGCAAAGTTACCACTGCCTCATTCTGGAGGACGATCCGTTTGCAGATCTTTATTTTCGGGACCCTCCCCCGGCCTCAATTAAATCGATGGATGGGACAGGTCATGTCGTATATATCAAAAGCTTCAGCAAGGTGTTGTCTCCCGGTTGCCGTATAGCCTGCGCCATCGCAGACGGAAGTGTATTGACCCGGCTTGTGGCCGCGAAATCTACGGCGGATCTGGGGAGTCCGCTGCTTACACAAAAGGCACTGCAATCTTTCATTCAGAATCAGTACGGTGCCTATGTATCCCGATTGAGGGATGAATTGTATTCTCGCTTGTGTGCAGCATCTGAAGTGCTGGAAGAGCATGCTACTTCGGGCATGCAATGGCGCTTGCCAGAGGGAGGACTCAATCTGTGGCTCCAACTTCCGAGTAACTTGGATATGCGTGAGTTGCATCATCAGTCACTTGCTGCAGGGGTCTCTTTCCTCCCTGGTTCCGCCTGTTATGTAGGGGAGATGGATACACCAAGTCTGCGTATCTGCTTCACTGTAACAAACGTTGAGCTTTTGTGTGAGGGACTTCGTGTACTGTGCCAAGTCATTGACAGAGTAACACCTGGGCAGGGTGGGACAGTGGCGGACAGGCTACCGCTCATATAATTTTTCGGACTATGGACATACATCCAATCCACTTTCGATCTGTTGCAATAGGTTATAGTATCACCAGAAAGGGAGTTGGTTTTGAAATGAACCATTACTGTCCACCGCTTTGCCCGATTGTCTGTGACCCGATCCAGGTTGTTGAGGATTATTACATCCCACAAATCGTGCCTGTAATCCACCCGATTGAAGTGATCAAAAAACATCACTGTGTTCCGATTCATCACCACATGTATCCTGTTGTTGTCAAAGAAGAAGACCCTTGTTATGTATCCAGCCATAATCCGAAGAAAAAATCCGTGAAAAAATCAAGCAAAGCCCGCACAACTTCTCGCAAACGCTAATCGCAGCGGGTGCCCCGGGGAATTGGATATAAACCAAAAGAGCAGCGTACGCCCCGGGGCGCAGCTGCTTTTGTAATTTTTACAGATTATCCTCATTACGCTTACTGCGTATACTTTTTCATCGTATTATCCATTTGTTGTCTGACATGTTGCGGCCAGAACTGCAAAGGAGCGCTGTTGCCTGATGCTGCTTGCAGTGCCTTATAGACATCGATTTGCCCATAGCCGAAATACTTATCGTGACCCGGATCACCGAGGTCAATAACACTTTGGCGCATCAAATCCATCACCTCCGTGTTGGTCAAGTCCGGGTTCAACGAACGAATCAAACCTGCAAGTGCGGCTACATGAGGGCTAGCCATGGACGTTCCAGACAAGGCCGCATACTGATTGTTTGGATAGGTACTGGCGATACTGGACCCCGGAGCCATCACATCCACATAGTCCCCGTAGTTGGAATAGGAAGCTTTACTCATATCCGGGTCCGTAGCAGATACGGCAAATACTTCCGGATAAGCAGCAGGGTATCCTGGACGCTCGGTATTATCATTCCCCGTAGCTGCAATCAGGACGATATCCCGGTCAAAAGCGTATTTAATGGCATCATGGAGAAATTGCGCATCAGCATAATTGCCCAGACTCATGTTGATAACCTTGGCTCCATGATCGGCTGCCCAGATGATGCCTTCGGCAACGGCATACGTGGTACCAGAACCTGAGTTGTCGAGTACTTTAACCGGTAGTACCTTGTTATACCAGCTCATGCCTGCCACGCCTTCATTATTGTTGACAATAGCGCCGATAATGCCTGCGACGTGTGTTCCATGTCCCACATCATCCATCGGTTGGCTTCCCGGCTCGACCACATTATAACCCTCAAGGAGCTTGCCCTTCAGGTCAGGGTGATTCATATCAACCCCCGTATCAACTACTGCTACGATGACATCTTTGTTTCCCTTGGTAATATTCCAACCTCTGTTTGTCTCAATCGCAGGCAGGTTCCACTGATAATCGGAGAACAAAATGTCATTGGGTATCGTTACATCTGTTTGTTCAGTTACAGTATCATTGGTTAAATACATATAGTGGGGCTCCATATAGAGTGGATTCCATTTGCTTTCGAAATAACTATGCAATTGTTTGTAACTCATGTGTTCTGACCGAAAAACATACGTGTATCCCAGCTTGCGCGCAGATTGCGCTCTCAGATCGGATTTAATGATACGCATATCCCGTTCACCGGGATCTTGGCGAAAACGGATGACGATCTCATTTTCATAAAAATGACTGGCATTTGCATTATCATGTCCAGTTTTCACTGTGATTTCGTTAAGCGTATCCGGGTGAACAGACTCAATTTTGAATTTACCCTCACGCGGATAAGGGATCATGCGGAGATTTTTGCGCTGATGTTGTTCAACAGCATTTAATACGTTCTGACTGAACAAGGCAATTACAGCTCTTTTTCCATCTTTGGAGGGTTGCCCCATAACAAAGTATTTTTCTTTTCCCAAAGGAAAAGAAGAGGATTCAAAACTTTGACGTTTGTTTACCGCTTTTTTGGCAAGGTTGAGCGAATGTTGAAGCTTCTGTTGTTCCAACTTGCTTCCTTGTGTGGAGGCGTGATCAAAGGGCTTGTTAAAAGAGCCATTGGTATTCATGAGATGAATGGATCTGATATGTTCATGTGAACTTTGGAGATCATTCACATATCGGTTAACCTGCGCAGCATTCATTGTGGCGGTTTTCTCCAGCATGATACTGAGATGTTGCTTGGCATCCATACGGGTCAGAAGATCGGTTGCTTTGACATCCTGCACTTTCAGACGCTGTTTACTCGTGTGCTCCTCATGAGCAGAGTCAGACAGGGCACCTGGCTTAGGTTCGGGACGATTGGATGTTGGAAGCAGGAGTGTCAGAGCGAGTGCTCCTGCACCAGCTGCAAGGGCCCAGTTAATCCATTTCGGTCTGGACATGGTGGATGGAACCTCCTTCGTTCATTTTGGACAATCATTAACAGTGCTTCGTCGTTGTCACTGGTTATATCTATCGTTAGAAAAAGCGGATATTTTTATGCAGGCGGGTTCGAGTCTAACTGCGTATAATAGGCATGTTTAACGGCAGAAGCGGAAAGCGTGATTAAGGGATACCGCTCGTCATCTTTTTATGGTAGGATTATAGCTGAGAATTCAAAGGTCAGGGGAAAACCACCGTTGGCCGACCTATATGTAAGGACTTATTTAAGGGGGAGCTACCTTTATGTCAGCAGCCAATGTACAGAAAACATGTGAGTCAACTAGGGAAAAGTTAAAACCGGCTATCGATCGGATTGAAAATTTTTTGAATGAGAATGCTTTGCCTGAACTGGATCAGAATCAGACGGAAGAATCAACAGCCTTCTACAAAGGATTTCTTTCAGATCTCCGTCATTTGCTCGTTTTTTCTGAAGTTTCTTACGAAAAACTTGGCGTTGTGCTGCGTCGTGCCAACTTTGATGTCGATTTTGCCGAAAAGGCTCTTTATAATACGTATCATCAATGCGTAAATAGCTTTTTCTATCCCAAAAATGAATGTTATTCCGAAGACGGAAGATACGCTTACACAGGACAAGATGCCATTCGTTTCCGTGACAAGCCAATCCGTGCAGTACGGGATGTCATTCTTGAGGTTTCCAAAACGTACGAAGAATTGCGCGATGATCTGGCATATTATGAAAGTGATTACCTGACTCAGCGCCGTATGCAAAATCAACGGAATCACGCCTAATTAACGTTTAAACCTGAATATGAAATTGGACGAAACCGCCCTTGTGGCGGTTTTTTTGTGTTTTTAGTGAGAATCAGACGAGGTGTGATCATGTCATCATCTGGCATTTTGACGGGGAATATCAGGTTTGTGGCGGGGAGACAATAGTAGTCGAGGTGATAAAAAATGAGCCAAGACAAACCAATTGTCAAATGCAGCGTCTCCAACTGCAACTTTTGGGGAGAGAACAACTTCTGCCACGCTGATGCCATCATGATTGACATCGACCAACATGCCACCCGTCGTCTGCATGAGGAATTTGCCGGTGAGACATTTGACTCCGATCACCATGATCATGCACGCACATCCTCTGCAACATGCTGTCACACGTTCAAACCCAAGTGAGCAGTCATCCCTATTCATAACGGAGGTGCTTCCCAATGAAAAATGACGATAATAAGTTTAATTTGCAGGATCGCCCTAAAATCAATGTTGACGGTGAAAAACAGCGTATGCGCGTCGATTATCCCAGAAAAGCACATCGGGAAGAATACGGGGCAGAGGTCGCTCCTCCGACTGTCGTAAGAACTGGAGGTACCGAACGGGCAGAGCCTGTACCTGAGAAGCATGAGGCAGACCGGGTCATGGAATCAACAGGCAAGGTTGCGGGTTACATGGGACTTGCCTTCGGGATCGCGTCTTTGTTTATGTGGTCAATCGTACTTGGACCGGCCGCAGCCGTACTGGGTTACTATGCCTATGTGAATGGTCGTAAGACAGCGGGAGCCTGGTCCATTGGACTGGGTGTTGTAGCTACGCTGAGTTATTTTTTCATGATTCCATTCGCTCGTTAACGTGTAAAATGATTCATTCAAAAGCCTTCTGTTCTCACCCAAATGCGGTGAATTACAGAAGGTTTTTTTCGTATATGCGCAGGTTATGTGGAGAGATTCATATATTTTTTTGAAAACAATGGAACCTTGCTGTAAAACGATGTAGAATAAGGTCATAATACGCTTAATTATACGGGAGTGGGTATAACTCATGCAGATTGATCCAAGCGGATCGCGGCAGTTGTTGGAACTGCAATTGTCCAATGTGAATAACCAAACCAGTGGATCACAATCGGATGCTGGTTCAACAGTGGATTTCGCCAATGTGATGGACGGGCTGTTAGGTACGGGTGCCAATTCGACGAGCAATACAGATTCTACCGCTACGGTCTCCAAAAGATCCAGTGATGGTCTGTTGTGGCTGCAACTCGGAAGCACGTACAATCCAGATATAAATACGGCAGGATCGTCCTCTGTCTCCAATAACATCGTTGAGTCTTTATTATCTTCATCCAATACAGGAATCGTGGATTCAGGTGCATCTGTACCTACGGATTATGAATCTTTGATTGCCGAGGCAAGCGCGAAATACGGTGTTCCTGAATCATTGATCAAGGCCGTCATTGACACAGAGTCCAATTTTAACCCAAATGTGGTGTCCTCTGCCGGTGCCAAAGGGCTCATGCAATTAATGGATGGCACTGCTGCAGGGCTGGGTGTGAGTAACTCATTTGATCCTGCCCAAAACATTGATGCGGGTACGAAGTATCTTTCCCTTCAGCTCCAGCGTTTCGGTGGAGAAGTGAAGATGGCACTTGCTGCATATAATGCAGGACCAGGTCGTGTTTCACGTCTGGGCGTGTCGAGTGATAGCGAACTGATGAGTGTACTTAACCGTTTGCCTTCAGAAACACAGAATTATATCTCCAAGGTGGAGAAGGCACAGTCGAAATATGTGATCTAAACTCACAGATAGACATTTGTGAAAACACATGGTAGGCAGGATGAGATCAAATGTGGGAGCAGAAGCGCTTGAAACGCCTGTTCCCGGTTGGTCTTTTTGTGTTGTATGGGTATCGTGTTACAATGCTCACTGTAGGTTCAAGAACGAAGAGATAAGGGAGGTCTAACCTCATTTGAAATATTTTGATTATGCTGCAACCACACCTCCCCATCCTGATGTGATTCGTACGATGGCCGAAATTATGGAGACACAATTCGGTAATCCGTCCTCCATCCATGGGTATGGAGAGCGTGCCGATCAGTTGCTGCGTCGTGCTCGATCTGGATGCGCTGCTGCAGTCGGCGTTAAGCCTGAAGAGATTGTATTTACTTCCGGTGCCACCGAGAGTAACAATCTTGCGATAAAAGGTGCGGCATTACGTTATCAGTCACGAGGCAGACACATCATCACTACGGCTACCGAGCATGCCTCGGTGTACGAAAGTTTTATGCAATTGCAGCAGTGGGGATGGGAAGTGACATTAGTTCCCGTGAATTCCGATGGAGTGGTCAACGCTCAGCAGGTTGTAGACGCGATCAGGCCCGACACGGTGCTTGTAAGTCTGATGCATGTAAACAATGAAACAGGAGCCATCCATCCGATTGCAGAGATTGGCAAACAGCTCAAAAAGAAAGCACCACGGGTGCTTTTCCATGTGGATGGTGTTCAAGGCTTTGGAAAAATGAAGGCGACACCTGCCGTTTGGGGTGCAGATCTATACAGTCTGTCTGCTCACAAGATACGTGGACCGAAGGGAGCAGGTCTCCTGTATGTGCGAAGTGGAGTGGAGCTTACGCCACTATTGTCAGGAGGATCACAGGAGCAAGGCCTAAGAGCAGGCACAGAAAACGTGGCCTTGCTGGTAGGCATGGCAAAGGCCATGCGAATGGCAGCAGAAGATCAGGTTGATTTTGCCCGGCGTACAACGGTGCTCCGTGATCGATTGATGGAAACGATACGTGTTATTCCTGAATTTAAATTGAACAGTAGCCCAGAGGGTGCACCTCATATTGTGCACTTCTCCTATCCCGGGATGAAGGCAGAAGTAGCGCTGCACACCTTGGAGCAACTTGGCGTAACCATATCGACCCAATCTGCCTGTTCTTCGCGTTCGGCTGAACCGAGTCGGGCTCTACTTGCGATGGGCAGAGATGCAGCTTGTGCTATTGGCGGATTGCGTATTAGTCTTGGAGATGAACATACAGAAGAAGATGTAGCCTTGCTTGAACAGGCTTTACATCAGATGGTGGCGCAGTTGCGGCCCCTCGAAAGGCGGATGTAATGGATATGAAATATGATATGCTGCTTCTCCGTTTCGGAGAGTTTATGTTAAAAGGGAAAAATCGTGCCCGATTTGAGAAAACGATCATTACACAGGTGAAAGCTTTGCTTAAACCTTATCCAGGAGCGAGCCTTCGCAAAGAATATGGCCGTGTCTATGTGGATCTTGGCGGTGAATCACATACTGAACTGATTAAGGTGCTGAAGCGGGTATTTGGTGTGATGTCGATTAGTCCGGTTAAAGTTACTCCATCCGAGCTTGATGAGATTGTGAAAACAGCAGTTGCGTTTATGGACGAAAGGGAAGACGAATTCAAGGAAGGCACCACATTCAAGGTAAATGTAAGGCGGGTATGGAAGGAGTTCCCGAACTCTTCCCATGAAATGAACCATTTGGTCGGTTCCCCGATCCTTCGGAAGTTCCAGCAATTAAGTGTTGATGTTCGTCAACCTGATATTGAACTGCGAGTGGAAATTCGGGATCAGGGTACCTATATTTTCAACGAAACCATTCCGGCAGTAGGCGGCTTTCCACTGGGGACGAATGGCAAAGCGATGGTACTGCTATCAGGTGGAATAGACAGCCCGGTGGCAGCCTGGTCTTCCATGCGCCGTGGACTGGAAGTGGAATGTGTGCATTTTTACAGTTACCCGTTTACAAGCGAGCGCGCCAAAGAGAAAGTCATTGATTTGGCACGTGCCCTTGCTGATCATGCGGGAACAATCAAGCTGCATCTGGTTCCATTTACGGAGATCCAAACGGCATTTACCCAGCTGGGTCAGGATAATCTGATTATTACGCTGATGCGACGTTCAATGCTGCGAATTGCATCCAAACTTGCCGAGCGTGAGCGGGCACTCGCACTGATCACCGGGGATAGCCTGGGCCAAGTAGCGAGTCAGACTCTTCCGAGTATGAATGTCATTGGTCGTGCGACGGATCTGCCACTGTTGCGACCACTGGTTATGATGGATAAACAGGAGATCATTACCTTGTCCAAACAGATCGGAACGTATGACATTTCTATTTTGCCATATGAGGATTGCTGCACTCTCTTTGTGCCAAAGTCACCTTCAACCAATCCAAATCTTCGAATTGTGGATAAAATAGAATCAACAATGAGCCATCTGTCAGAATGGGTGGATCAGGCGGTGGAACAAACTGAAACGATCACACTGCACGCCGGTGAAACTTCTGTGGTAACGAATCCAACAGGAGACAATGGCATGAAGGATGACTGGTTCTAAACTCAATAAAAATTAGCATGGCTGACATAATAAGGGCTATGTTAACTGCAAAAAAGGACTGTCCGATGAAATATCGTTCAGTCCTTTGCTGTATTCAGATGAAATTGTTAGTTTAAATTAGCCTACGAATAGGAGCGTTGCTGTTCCCCACCAGATCCCTTGTGGCTGGAACTGCTGGAGCGTTTGCGATAACCTGCAAAGACTACACCTGCAATAACCACAACGATAAAGAGAATGCGCAATGCCGGATGTTCCGTAAAGTAAGGCAAGAGTCGCTGTTCCTCAGTGATCATATTGGAAGCCGTATACCCGAGAACAATGGCTCCGACATAGATGATCCAAGGAAAGTGATTAATTAGCTTGATAAACAGGGTACTGCCCCAGACGATAATAGGTACACTAATCAGGAGTCCAAGGATGACAAGCACGAGATGCTGCTGCGCTGCTCCAGCAACTGCAATCACGTTATCTAATCCCATGGCTGCATCCGCGATCACGATGGTACGAATAGCGGTCCACAAGGAAGTTCCCGCCTGGACATCATTGTGTTCATCTCCCTGATCCGCCAATAATTTATAGGCAATCCAGATCAGAAGTATGCCTCCCACAAGCAAGAGCCACGGAACTTTAAGCAACCATAAAACAACAACTGTTGCTAAAATTCGAATCAAAAGTGCGCCGCCAGTTCCATATAGAATCGCCTTTTTCTGCACGGAAGGGTGCAAGTTTCGAGCTGCGAGACCAATGACGATGGCATTATCTCCAGCCAGAATTAGATCAATAAAGACAACGTTCAGCAAAGCCAGCCAGAATGTGGGACTAAATAGCTCCATGATATATGTCACTCCTTATATACGGTTCAATCATTAAGAATAGCATGGACAACTCCGACATACAAGTTAATGTGGGGGGATGAGGACATGGATAAACTATGGCTGTTAACTGAAATTTTAATGATCAATCTGGTATTAAGTGGAGATAATGCGGTTGTTATTGCGCTTGCCAGCAAGGATCTGCCACCAATACAACGCAAAAAAGCGGTATGGTGGGGAGCTTTTGGCGCGGTGCTGCTGCGTTGTGTGTTAACCTTTGTAGCGGTATTATTGCTGGGGATTCCCTTTATCCAAGCGGCAGGTGGGCTGTTGCTACTCTGGATTGCAGTAAAGCTGCTGCTTCAAAATGAGGATGAAGTACATATTCGGGAAGCTTCTACGACCTGGAAAGCCATTCAAACCATTCTGATTGCCGATTTTGTAATGAGCTTGGATAATGTTTTGGCCATAGCGGCTTTGGCAGATGGAGATTTGGCTCTGATCGTCATTGGTATTGCAATCAGTATCCCCATCGTTGTATGGGGGAGCGGCTTAATTGTTGGTTTGTTGAAGCGATTTCCGATTCTTGTATTCGTCGGATCAGGCATCCTGGCCTTCACAGCAGGTGAGATGGTGATGAAAGACCCCAAGTTAGGAGAATGGCTGGGGGGTATGGCATCAGAGGTGCATACGCTGCTACCCGTAGCGATGGCTTGTCTTGTGGTTGCGATTGGAGGCGCACATAAATTTGTGCGTAAGAACGCATAGTTTAATTTTGGATAAAAGCTTGAACATATGACCGTCTGAACCGTCCGGTTTAGGCGGTTTTGTGGTGAGATAATACGCTTGTCAATACAACAATCATTGGGCTGGTCATAAGTTGCACATTTTAGGGTAATACAGGTAAAGGACGCACGCAAAGTGCGACATAAAGTATAGTTTTTTGCCGAAACATCGGATACACTAGAAGCATGATTAAAGGTTTGATTATCAACAGTCAGCATGGAATGCGTATCGTTTATGAAGAAATAAAGTACATAGCCATAGTATAAGAGGTGATTTTAGATGAGGATGAGAAATGAAAAAGCGATTGGACTATTTATTGCAGCTGCGGGAATTATTATTCTGCTTGGCAAGTTTGGTGTGTTTGGATTTATTGGTCGTAATTTCTGGCCTTTGCTGATCCTGCTGCCAGGCATCGCCCTTCATGCGTTATATTATGCGCGTATTTCACCATCGTGGTCACTCGTTCCTGCCGGCATACTAACGGTGTATGGTGTTTTATTCAGTATAACGAATACATGGGGCGCTGGACTTATGAGCAGACTGTGGCCAGCATTCTTGCTAGGGATCGCCATAGGGTTACTCGAATATGGAATGGCTGAACGACGAAGACCGGAATATGTGTTACCTGTGGCTTTGATCCTTGGTGCGGTGTCGATCATATTATTCGGATTTACCTTGCTGCAAACGGGAATTATCTATGTACTTGCTGTCCTTTTGATCTTGGGCGGAGTCTGGTTATTACTTGGACGAGGACGTCAAGGGAGAGGCTGGTAACATTCCCAGTGGTCTTTTCGTGCGAAATATCTTGATTTTTACCTATAATAAACTATAATATAAGGGATATAGACATGCGTCGGGATATCACCGACGCTTATTTTGTGAGTAACCTGCGAAATTGCGGGAAGTTTAAGTAGATATGATTTGAAATTGGAAAGGATATGGATACAAAACATGCATTCAAGAGAACACATTCGCAATATTGCGATTATTGCCCACGTCGACCACGGAAAAACAACACTCGTTGACAAGTTGCTCCAGCAATCCGGTACTTACCGAGATCACGAAACGGTACAGGAGCGCGTAATGGACTCCAACGATTTGGAGCGTGAACGCGGTATTACGATTTTGGCCAAAAACACGGCTATAACTTATAAAGATTACTTGATTAATATTGTGGATACACCAGGACACGCCGACTTCGGTGGTGAAGTTGAACGTATCATGAAAATGGTTGACGGTGTATTGCTCGTTGTTGATGCTTATGAAGGCTGTATGCCACAAACGAAGTTTGTACTTCGTAAAGCACTTGAGCATAACCTGACACCAATCGTTGTTGTAAACAAAATTGACCGTCCAGCGGCTCGTCCGACTGAGGTTATTGATGAAGTATTGGACCTGTTCATTGAACTGGGTGCCAACGATCAACAACTCGAATTCCCTGTTGTATATGCTTCCGCATTGAACGGAACATCCAGCATGGATAATGATCCTGCCAAACAAGATGACAACATGATGGCGATCTACAATACCATCGTTAGTCATATCCCACACCCTACCGAAAATGTTGAAGAACCACTTCAATTCCTCGTTACTTTGATGGACTACAATGAATACCTTGGCCGTATTGCCATTGGTCGTGTTAACCGCGGTGTGATCCGTCAAGGACAATCGGTAACGGTTATTATGCGTGATGGTAAGAGTAAAACTGCACGTATCGAGAAACTGTTTGGTTTCCAAGGTCTCAAACGTATTGAGACGGAAGAAGCAGGAGCAGGCGACATCGTTGCCATTGCAGGGATCAAGGACATCAACATTGGTGAAACCATTGCCGACCCTAACAACCCGGAAGCTTTGCCAGTTCTGAAAATTGATGAGCCAACACTGCAAATGACGTTCCTCGTGAACAACAGTCCATTCGCAGGTCGTGAAGGTAAATGGGTAACTTCCCGTAAACTTCGTGAGCGTTTGTTCAAAGAGTTGGAAACAGACGTTTCCCTTCGTGTTGACGAAACGGATAGCCCTGATGCATTTATCGTTTCCGGACGTGGTGAGCTTCACTTGGGTATCCTGATTGAAAATATGCGTCGTGAAGGATATGAGCTTCAAGTATCCAAACCAGAAGTTATCGTAAGAGAAGTTGACGGTAAGAAAATGGAACCTGTTGAGCGCTTGTTGATTGATATCCCTGAAGAGAGCATGGGTTCCGTAATGGAGAGCCTGGGCGCACGTAAAGCAGAGATGGTTAACATGGTTAACACAGGTAGTGGTCAAGTTCGTCTGGAGTTCCTGATTCCAGCACGTGGTTTGATCGGATACAGCACAAACTTCCTGACATTGACTCGTGGTTACGGTGTAATGAACCATGCATTTGACAGCTACGCTCCAGTAGTATCCGGTCAAGTGGGTGGACGTCACCAAGGCGTGTTGATCTCAACTGAAACGGGTACATCTACGTTCTATGGCATGATGGGCGTTGAGGATCGCGGTACGCTCTTCTTGGAGCCGGGTACTGAAATCTACGAAGGTATGATTGTTGGTGAACATACACGTGACAATGATATCGTTGTTAACATCTGCAAAGAAAAACAACTGACTAACGTTCGTTCTTCCGGTAAAGATGATACGGTTAAAATTAAAACTCCGATTATCTTCTCATTGGAACAGGCGCTTGAATATCTGAATGAAGATGAATATTGTGAGATTACACCAAAATCTATTCGTCTTCGTAAAAAGATCCTGAACAAATCCGAGCGTGAGCGTGCAGAAAAACAACGCAAAATGGCTTCAAAAGCCTAATAACAACAAAATAAACTATATAAGTTAGCATTTGATGGGCCCGGCAAGTAACGAGAGGGTTGTACAGCTAAAGTAGTGTAGGGATCAGAATCGATTCTGAAGAAGCGAAGCGCTCGCCTTTATCCACGGATTTTACCATTGAAAAATGGATCAAAAAAATCTGGGGATAACAGCGATCAGAAGAACGAGCTGAGACCGAAACGGTCACGATGCACGTACTGGCTCTCTAAGTTGCTAAAGGGAATTCCATCAATCAGTTAACTTATCCTAGCATGAACACGAAAGGAGCTGGCTGTGCATGCAAGCATGGTTCGCATCACACCCGATCGTAGCCTACATCGTCATCTTTGTATTGATTACTTACGTATATAACAAGGTGTTTCGGGTACGTCAGAAATTGCCACTTGGTAAGGAAATCGTTCTCTATATTTTGATGGCGATGGGCACATTCATGCTTCTTATTTTTCAGATCGACAAGCTGCCCATCATTCAATGTTTGCTGGTGGCGGTTGGTTTGATGTTATTAGTGAGAGTGCGTTATTTTATTGAAGGTCGTCAAAAGAAAAAAGCGGAAGCTGCCGCTCGAAACTCATAAATCCTGTCTTGTACAGACCATCCGTTTTCCTTAGGGAAAGCGGTTGTCTTTTATTTAGACAAAAACAGATGTGATAAAGGTGTTGAAGATATGAACTCAAATTCGAACGGACTGCCTCCACGGAGACAGGCACCAACGCAATCCGGTGCTTCTGGATCGAAGAATGGCAAGGGCAAGCAGCCTAAGAAGAAAAAGAGAATGAATGCTTTTGGCAGAATCCTTTTAAGTCTATTGGTTATTGCCATTGTGGTAGGCGGTGGATATGCGTACTGGGTATACAATCAAGTCGTGGATACAGGCATCGATAAACCGGTACCTCCCGGGATGTCAGCCACAACCAAACCGATCACGATGCTGTTATTAGGCACAGATAACCGTCCTGAAACTGGCACACATCTCTCGGATGTTGTTATGGTGGCTTCGTTGAATCCGGAGACCAAGACGGCAACCATTGTATCTTTGCCTCGAGACACGCGTATTCAATTGGATGGGTACAAATCCAACAAGCTGAATTCCTATTATCCAAGATTCAAAGCACAGGAAAAAACCACTGGCAAAAATGCAGAGGATCAGATGAAAGAAATGATGGGCAAGTATTTGGATGTAGATATTAATTATACAACCGTCCTGAATTTCCAGGCATTCCGTGATGCTGTCAATGCCGTAGGTGGGGTGGATGTGACTGTGGATAAAAATATGTGTTATAGAGATACAGCCGATGGTACAGATATCAATCTGGTCGCAGGCGCACAACATCTCGATGGTAAAGCAGCACTAGATTTTGTTCGTTACCGCAAATCCAATTGTAATCCAAAGACTGATGAATCCAATGACTTTGATCGTAACAAACGTCAAAACCAAGTGCTGAACTCTATGCTGGATCAGATGAAATCTCTTGGGGGCATTACAAAGATCAGCAAAGTGATTGGTGCAGTTGACAAGAATATGACGACAGATGTGGAATCGGAACAAATGAAAAACTTTATCTCAACGTATTGGAACATTTCCACTTCGGATGTGCATTATACTCCGGTTACTGGAGAGTGGAGAAGTCCATATGTGTATATTAATGAAACGGAACTCGCCAATGCCAAGCAGGCATTACAAGATACACTTTCAGGTAAAGTAACGGCTTCACCTTCAAGTGAATAACCTTCATTCTTTTGGGATTGGAAGCACGTTAATCGGTATGCTATAATAACATAAACCAAGTACAAGAATTGCATAAAGAAGGTTAGGGGGCTGGTTGAATGTCCGAAGCCGTCACACAATTAACTGAATCTCTTTTACAGCAATTCAAGAATGAGACCTTTGTGCTTCTGAGCACAGTGGATGTAGAATCCGGAGGTCCGACTTCAACAGCCATCTCCTGGATTTATGCGGAGAATGCTTCTACTTTTCGTGTAGCGATCGATCATCGTTCACGTTTAGTGAATAACATGATTACTAATCCGCTCATTACGGTAACTGTCTTTGGAGAAGAGACGGTGTACGCAGTGAACGGACGTGCTGCGGTACGACAAGATCCGCTGCTGGACGTTCCATTTAATATGTGCTGTTTCGACATTACAATTGAAGCGGTGAGGAATGCTCTGTTTTACGGCGCTCAATTGTCCTCTGTGCCTCAATATGTCAAAATATATGATCAGCGTGCTGCTGAGAAATTAGATGAGCAGGTTTTTGCTGCCATGAAAAAAGCCTAGTGAGAGATCACTGGGCTTTTTGTTGTCTTTTGTCCGATGAATGCAGCTGCTGCATTTGTTGTTTTTGATTCATGTGTTCATCCGGATTTTGACGGACTTGGACGTCTTTCGGGAGTTGAGGGATAATTCGTCCCACCATGTCAGCGAGTTCTGAAGCAAAACCCGAAATTGGGTGCCCTTGACGAATATGTTCACCAATCTCTTTAATTCGTTCAGTGACATCTGCATCAGCAGTAACGATGGAATCTATACCTTCGGGGTCTTTGCGAAGTGCTTCGGCAACAGCGTACTTAATGGTACCCACCCGAGCACGTTCCAGTTCACCATCAACATCGATGCCAACTACAGCTGTATTACCGAGTATGACGCAGTTCGCATCTTCAACACCTTCTACTTGCTTGGCAAGGGCTTTAAGGTGATTGATTCGTTTTTCATTGGGCATCCGGCCACTCTGTGCATCATCCGCAATGTTGGTATCATGGACTTCACCTGTATTCTCATTGAGACGGTCCAAACGTGAAGGATTCATCCGATCTTCCTGTGCATTGAGCATGTGAGATCCTTTCCCTTGATCTTGCTGAGTTGTTACATTTCCTCCGTAACCTTTCGCATGTGTACCTTGATTCGGCGAAGCGCTGCGTGTGGAACTGTTGCAACCTGTAAGTATAAAGATCAGAAGCAGCGTGCAAACCCATATTTTCATAAATGTTCATCCTTTCTTGGAGTTTTTCAGAATGGTTGACAATTATTTTGCCCTAGTCGAATACATTTATGTATGGGATCATGATTGTCCATGCCGCTGCTGAAAGATCACACTATTCATGCCTTTAACGACGCCGCTTTGGAGGGGATTGAATGAAAAAGATTTTTGTATTGGATACCAACGTGCTTCTGCATGACCCCAATGCCATATTTGCCTTTGAGGAACATGAGGTAATCATTCCCGCGGTTGTACTGGAGGAGATCGACTCCAAAAAAAGAAATGCCGATGAAATTGGGCGTAATGCCCGTAATGTATCCAGACTGTTAGATGGATTACGAGAGCTGGGTCACTTGCACAGTGGGGTACCTTTGGCTAATGGAGGTAACCTGAAAGTAGAGCTGAATCATCGGAGTTTCGTGAAAGTTCAGGAAATGTTTGGTGAAGTGTCCAACGATAATCGCATTTTGGCTGTCGCACTGAATTATCAGATTGAGGAGAATGAAAAGGAAGTAGTCGAACGTCAGGTCGTGCTTGTCAGTAAAGATGTACTTGTGCGTATCAAAGCGGATGTACTTGGTCTGTTCACACAGGATTACTTATCAGATCGGACGGCAGGACTCAGTGAGTTATATCCAGGTTATACGGCCCTAAAAGTTCATCCGTCAGTGATTGATGAGTTTTACACATATCGTTTTTTACCAATCAAACCGTTACAGTTGTCTTATTCGTTGTATCCGAATGAATTTGTCATTCTCAAGGATGAGATGGGAACCAATAAATCGGCTTTGCTTAAAGTGAACACAGAGGGAACAAAGCTGGAGCCGCTTTTCCTCAGTAATGATAATGTCTGGGGTATTAGTGCACGTAACGCACAACAACGCATGGCACTGGAACTGCTTTTAAATGATGACATCCCGCTTGTTACTATCACCGGTAAAGCCGGAACAGGAAAAACCTTGCTGGCACTTGCAGCAGGTCTGCTTAAGGTAGAGGATGATCATAAATACAAAAAACTGTTGATCGCTCGCCCTGTCGTTCCAATGGGGAAAGATATCGGTTATTTGCCTGGTGAGAAGGAAGAAAAACTTCGCCCATGGATGCAGCCGATATATGATAATCTGGAGTTTTTGTTTGACACCAAAAAAGCCGGAGATATCGATAAAATCCTAATGGGGCTTGGCAGTATTCAGGTGGAGGCCTTAACGTATATTCGTGGAAGATCAATACCTGGACAGTTTATCATTATTGATGAAGCCCAGAACCTGTCGCGCCACGAAGTGAAGACCATTGTATCAAGGGTCGGTGAAGGCAGTAAGATTATTTTGATGGGAGACCCCGAACAGATAGACCACCCGTATCTTGATTCTGCCAGTAATGGTCTGACGTATATCGTGGAACGGTTCAAACAAGAGGGAATCAGCGGACACATCATGCTCGAAAAAGGAGAACGGTCCAAGCTGGCACAACTTGCAGCTGATTTATTGTAAAATTCAGGGGATTTATTTCCCGGAAAATGTTGTTATTGAAGCCGGCTCCTGGAGCCGGCTTTTTGCTGAAAAAATAAGTAAGCGTTATTACACAGAACTCGATATGCTCGTATTATGCAAAAATCCGAAAAAGTGTTTTTCGGCAGGGTAGGACAAGAGTACTACTTATTTGTTACAATAATTGCTGCAGGAAAAAACTAGGTGAACAGGGAGGGAAGTTAATGAAGCGTAGACATCAGGTTGTTTTATTCGCGGTATTGCTGCTTTCGTTAACGATCTTGTCACCGAGTTTTGACTTTAGAGGTTCGCAGCTCAATCAGGAACGCGATCAGGAGAAGGATGCTTTTCCTGGGTCTTCGTCCCGTAATGAAGATGCTCAAGCTCCGCTGGAGATTGTAGTGGCCATGTCGGATGAAGAGTTTCAAGCCTTTCAAAAGATAGCCAAAGAAGTTGCTGCCTCCCAGCTGGTAGAGATTAATCTTCGGAATGAGAAGCCGGATACATATAAGCATGTTTTGGATCTTGAATTTTCACTAGGGGAGAACGGTGATGTTGTTCTGCTTGATAGTGAGGAAGTGCAATACTATGCCCAAAAAGGGTACCTGTATCCGTTAAACGGAACAACATTATCGAAGTCGCTAGGAGATACGGTAGTTGGGTTACGGGGAATGACAGAGTGGAATGGTTATCAGTGGGGAATGCCTTTTGATTTTGATCCGTACATTCTGGCTACACAATCTTCATTTCTGAAGAGAGCTGGTCTGGAGTCATTACCCCGCAATAAAGATCAGTGGGTCAAACTTACTCAACAAGCCGTTGCGGAAGGCACCCCTTTAATTACAATGAACATCAATGATATGTACGGGACAAATGCGTGGCTGAATCATTTGGAACCGAAAATGGCACCAGACCAAGTTAAACGAACACAGATAGATTCGCAAACGGGGAATCTTCAGCAGGGGATTCAGTTGATGAATCAGATTCAGCCCCTTATTAAGCTGGAGTCTACCAATTCAGAGTTCTCTCCAACTGCTGACCAGAACGGCACACCGATGGTTGTATCATTGTTATCTCAATTATTAAGTGCGGATCAAGCGAGTGCAGTTGATAAAGATTCTTTGGAGCGGATTTCTTTCGAAACCTTGGAAACCGTAAACTCCAGAAGCCTTGTTATTACTGCGGGGTCGGTTGAGGCTGAGGAGGCCAGTAGATGGATTGAAGGAATGACGTCCGCTACGACACAGCTGAAATGGTACCAACAGGTTAACCGGTTGCCCGCAAAGCAACAGGAGCTGGATATGGAGTCTGAGAAACTCGTTGGACGTTATGACATGACAAAGGGACAATCCTGGTTCCCGACCACCCAAGATGTCCCTGCTGCAACGACCGAAAGTCATGCTCTAATAACTCGTTTTCATAAAAAAGTACAACAATTCTTAAAGGGTGAAATTACAGCGAATCAATACGTAGACAGTATTAAAACAACGAATTAACTTTAAGTTCGTGTTCAACCTCTTTAAAAGGATATAGCTAGTTTTACTTCCAGTATGCCTTCACTTGTCGAAACATCGGTTGCTTTCACAAACGAGAGGATTTTCTGTGGATAGAACCCAAGGTCAAATTCTCTTTCCAGCATTCGGCGAGTGGTGTCTGGTAATTCAAGCTGGTTGAATACAAGTTTGTCCACATGAAAACGAATGGAGTTTTGCGGTTCATTTTCAACCGTATAATGTCCTTCAATGCTTAATTGCAACTGATCCCGCTGACCGGAAGCTATAATCTTATCCTGATTAAACTGAAAGGCAAAGTCTTCAAAGATTGGATTTTGGGAACGTAGAAATGCATTAAGCTCATCCTGTCCAATTCGAATCGTATACGTTGTTCCAGTCGTGGATATTCCTCCGTTTTGTTTTTGGATAAAATCGGGCAGGTTCTGCATGGCAGATGCCAATGCTTTGAAATATCGTTTCACCTCATAGATGCCGATATTCTCCCAATAGAGGGTTAATTCATCCATCAGTTTCTGAATCGCTGCCGCATCTCCGCTGGTGGCTATTTGGGCATCCACTTCTTTTTCCAAGGCGACTACACGTTCCCGCTGGTTTTGAAGATTAGTCTTCATTTCGGTTAATTCTGTTGTAGTCTGACGAATCTGAGTGGAAGTCTGTTGCAGGGTGCGATAACGGTCCTGATACTTGTCCAGCACAGCCTGATCCCGTCCGATAATAATCTGGTAATAATCATACAGTACAAACAGGTCTTTGAATGACCTGGCTCCCAGGACCGTCATGAGGAGGCTGTCGCGTTCTCCTGTGTAGTAGGACCTCACTACAGCTCCGGCCCGATCTTGCTGAATATGTATCTGCTCTTCCTGTTCCTGCAGCTGGACGGATAATGTCTCGTGTTGTTGACCCAGCTGCTTCTGCCTTTCGGTGATGCGTTCGATTTCATGATCGATTTCAACGATGGATAGACTTTTTTGTAATATCTCACGTGTATCCTCAGGTGAAGACTCTCCATAGGCATAGGCTAAAGGTAGCTGGAGGAATAAAATGATGCATAATATAAAGGCGGAAATGCCGTGTTGATGTTTCACCGATCCATTCTCCTTTCCACTTCTTAAATGACAATCGTACAGGCTTGTTGTCTTCCAGACAATATATGAAACAAATACGTGAAATATCCTTAGTGGTTACATAACACCATGAGCATTCATTTAATCTGAACACAACAAAAAAGCAACCCGACAGATATCGGATCACTTTGATGCTGCAGGTGGATTAGAGCGGCAACCCCATTTCGAATACGGTCCAGTAGCTGAACCCCGTGAATGTTACGATCATATAACCCCAGAAGAGCAATATGTACGTTCGCTCGGTAAATTTCAAGTATCCCAAAATGACAAAAAACGCAGTCTGCAGGAAAAAAAGCAAAGCCATTTCGACCAGATCTCCTGCAAAAGCCATCAGGCCAATTGCAAGCGTGAAGAACCCGAGTACCCGAAACATGCGTGCCACGGTAAATCCTCCTCTCCTAAGTACGTTCATAGATTGTCTACACAACATTATACCGGGAAAGGAAAAACGTGTAAACAAATTTGGATATGAAAGCGAATTCTTTTTTTGCTCAAAGTAAGTATAGAAGGATATGTTTTACATATGTCACGTATGAGCAAGCCTGAATGTGGAAATACATTTTAGTATGAAATCAATTCTATGAACTCTATGAGAGGCATAAGAATGAATGAAGCAGCTTTTATACCTAATTCACATACCGGGCTTCCGGTAATGCGGACGGTTATTTTAGGATGTTGTTAGGAGGGTATTATAGCATGACTGCAGTGAGACAGGATGCTTGGAGTACAGAGGACGATTTGATATTGGCTGAGGTTACTTTGCGTCATATTCGGGAAGGCAGTACACAATTGGCCGCTTTTGAAGAGGTGGGCGAAAAAATAGGCAGAACATCTGCCGCATGCGGTTTTCGCTGGAACAGTTGTGTACGTAAAAAGTATGATTCTGCCATCAGTAACGCCAAGGCACAACGACAAAAACGAAGTTATCTCAGAAAGCAACCAGCTATGCTCGGACCGCAGGTTGCAGCACTGTCTACACTGGACACTGAAGAACATCTGTACAAATCAGATGGGATCTCAGACGATTCATTATCGATGGATGCAGTAATCCGCTTCCTGCGACAATGGAAGGGAACGGTGCAGGAGAGTAGTCGTCAACTCAAGATGCTGGAGAAGGAGCTTCGGGAGAAAGAAGATGAATTGCTTGAACTACGTCTTGAGAATGACCGTCTCTCCAAGGAAGTGAATGAAGTACAGACGGATTACCGTGTGGTGAATGACGACTACAAAGCTTTGATTCAGATTATGGATCGGGCTCGCAGACTCGCATTTTTGTCCGAAGAAGAAGAGGAACTTAAGACACGTTTCAAGATGGATGCCAACGGGAATCTGGAACGAATTGAATAACAAATTCAGACGTTTGATTTGTGAAAGTCAGGTATGAACCCGCCACACCTCCGTTACACAACGGCAGGTATGACGGGTTTTTAGTTTGGTGTTTTTGTTCTATTATAGATAATAGAAGGAGAAACTACTGAAGCGGAGAGGAGTGCATCATATGATCATTGACATCGTAGGAGCGGGGGCACTTGGTCTTTTGTATGGCGGGAAACTGCTGGCGTCAGGTAACCAGGTCAGATTTTGGACCAGAACAACAGCTCAGGCAGACCTCCTCAGCCATAATGGAGTAACCATTGTGGAACAAGACGAGGAGATACATATTCTACCGGATCAAATACAGGCGAAACCAATAAGTAAGCTGACTGACACATGGAAGAACACACAAGGAGAATGGTTACTGCTCATGGTTAAGCAGACAAGCATTGATGATTTCATTGATGAGATTAGTCCATTACAAGATCATGTGCTGAATGTCGCTTGTTTTCAGAATGGGATGGGCCATCTTACAAAACTTCAAGCAGCTTTGCCAAAGTCGTTTCTGTGTAGTGCGGTTACAACAGAAGGTGCGAAGCGAACACAAAGTCAGGTGACTCGTGCAGGTACAGGTGAAACTAGGCTGGGGAGGTACAACATACATATAGGAGCTTCTACCTCTATAGAGGAGCAGAGAACATTTACTCTGTCGGGATCGTTGCAGCAGGCAGGATTTGACTGTACAGTGTCGAATGAAATCGATAAGCTGATATACAGGAAACTATTGATTAATTCAGTCATTAACCCGCTCACGGCACTATGGCGAATCCCTAATGGAGAATTGATCGTCAAGGAAGAACGAAAGAGGCTAATGCGCCAGTTATATGATGAAGTATTGTTAATCTACTCTGCAAGTGGAATATGTTTGGATCAGGATATGTGGGATCAACTGATATCGGTTTGTCGTTCTACTGCCACGAATACTTCCTCCATGCTTGCAGATGTTCTCGCTGGACGTGGTACAGAAGTGAGGTCAATTAACGGTCATATTGTAAAGATGGCACAGAAGTTGGACCTTTTTGCACCTACACATGAAATACTGCTTCATCTGATTGAAGGAATGCAACCGGAAGGAGTGAATTAATGGGACTTTTTATTGTGTTGAGCATATTGCCCTTTTTTCCGTTCTTTCTTGTCTATTGGGGCATGTACGTATGGAAAAAAGACAAACGTAAAGCATTGCGAATGGCAATGGATGTAACCACTTTTTTTCTTGTATTTTCAGTTTCAGCGTTATTCAACTTAACATTTGATTCGAATTTTGGTTTTTATCTGACATTAATACTCATACTAGTAGCACTTGGATTCATCGGGGGTGCGCAAAATCGACTAAAAGGGAAGGTCGATAGGGGTAGAATGTTCCGGGCCGTATGGCGCATGTCTTTCGTTATCATGAGTTTCGGGTATGTTTTGTTTACTTTATTTGGATTATTTAGATACTTCATGCAACTGATGTAAGGTTACATAACGCAAAAGAGGCAAAAAATGTGTCGATTTTGTCGAAAACTGAAAAAAACATTACTTTCTGAAAAAGTAATGTAGATTTTTTTGACCGGTGGTTGTATAATCTATAAACATATAAACCATATCAATTTAGGGGGAACGTGTTAGATGAAAAGGAAAAGTCTATTAGTCCTTTTGACGCTGATTTTGGCGTTCGGTACCGTACTTGCAGCGTGCGGATCGAAAAACGAAGGCACAGGTAACACCGATACTGGTTCTGCAAACGAAGGAAATGGTCTTGCTAAAGATCAAATTCTGAAAATCAACCTGTCAGCTGAACCTCCTACGTTGGACCCGGCTCAAGCAAAAGATAGCCAAACCAACACAGTTCTGAAATTCTTGTACGAAGGTCTTGTACGCATTGATGCTGATGGTAAAGAACAAGCAGGCGTAGCTAAAGACTGGAAAATTTCCGAAGATGGTTTGAAATATGTTTTCAACCTGAACCCGGAAGCTAAATGGAGCAACGGTGATGCAATCACTGCCGAAGACTTTGTTCGTTCTTGGGAACGTGCTTTGAAACCGGAAACAGCTTCTCCATATGCATACCAATTGTACTACATTAAAGGTGCTGAAGGTTACAACCTCAGCAAAGATGAAACATACAAAGGTACTAAAGTCACAGATTTCTCACAAGTAGGCGTTAAAGCTACTGATGAGCACACATTGGAAGTAACGTTGGAAAACCCAACACCTTACTTCTTGGGTCTGACAGCATTCTACACGTACTACCCAGTACATGCATCTGCTGACACCAATGACAAATTCTTCACAGACTACAAAAACATGATCGTTAACGGACCATTTGTAATGGATCAATACTCTAAAGGTCAAAAAATTGTTGTGAAGAAAAACGATGGTTACCATGCAGCTGCCGATATTAAATTGGCTCAAATCGATATGTCTCTGACAAACAGCAGTGCTTCCGAACTGCAAGCTTACAAATCAGGACAATTGGACTACACTGGTGCACCTAACGGTGAAATTCCATCCGACCAAATTCCTTCTGTAAAAGCGGAATTGCCGGACGAGTTCAAAGCTACTGGTATTGCAAGTACGTACTACTATCAGTTCAACGTAAACGAAGCACCATTTAACAACGTAAAAATCCGTAAAGCATTTGCAATGGCAATTCAGCGTCAGCTGATTGTTGACAAAGTTACACAAGGTGGACAAATTCCAGCATTCGGCTTTGTACCTCCAGGTATCCGTGGTGAAAACGGCGAATTCCGTGATGAGCACAAAGACGATTACTTCACAGAAAATGTTGAAGAAGCTAAAGCATTGCTTGCTGAAGGTATGAAAGAAGAAGGTTACACAACATTGCCAGCTGTTACGTTGATCTACAACACTAGTGATGGTCACGCGAAAATCGCTTTGGCGGTTGCTGACATGTGGAAACAAAATCTTGGTGTTGATGTGAAAACAGAAAACCAAGAGTGGGGCGTATTCCTTGAGAACCGTCAAAACCAAAACTTCCAAGTAGCTCGTGCAGGTTGGTCTGCTGACTACAACGATCCATACAACTTCTTGGAAATGTGGACTACTGGAAACACAAACAATGATTCCAAATTCAGCAACGAACAGTATGACAAAGATGTTAAAGAAACTGTAAAATCTGCTGATCCAGCTGCACGTATGGCTGCATTTGCTGACGCTGAGAAAATCCTGATTCAAGATGAAATGGGCGTTATGCCAATCTATTATTACACTAACGTATCTTTGACTAAGCCTTACCTGAAAGGTGTACAACTTGATTTCAGTGGAGCTATTGACTACACTCGTGCATATCTGGAAGAGAAATAAGTTGTTCTGAAGTCTAATATGAATACTTCGGGATATATATGTGGAATTCCATATATATCCCGATTTTTTGTATGTGCACCGATTTTCCTTATAATTCTTGAAATTTCCGATAAATGGATTGGACTTTATTTCTGTCTAATTCTACAATCGATTTGTATACAAAATATTGTTTGTGGAGGTGTGCAAGGGTTGGTTAAGTATGTGTTGAAAAAACTATTATTTATGCTGCTATCGCTTTTCATACTCGCATCTGCAACCTTCTTCCTGATGAAGGCTATTCCGGGTGACCCTTTTACATCTGAGAAAAAAGTATCGCCTGAAATTCGGGTCTTGCTGGAACAGAAGTATGGATTGGACAAACCGATGTATGAACAATACCTGAAGTATATGGGTGGAATCATTAAGGGAGATTTCGGAGTCTCAATGAAATATCTCAATCGAGATGTAGCCGGAATGATCGGCGAAACATTCACCGCTTCGCTGAAGCTTGGAGTGTTTGCAATTGTTATCTCCATTATCGTGGGTGTTCTGCTGGGCCTTATTGCTGCAGTTTACCATCGTAAACTCATTGATGATATCACGATGATCCTGGCTGTCATAGGGATAGCTGTTCCGAGCTTCTTGCTTGCGTCACTATTGCAGTATCTCTTTGCTACTAAATTAGGCTGGTTTAACGTTATGGGCTTTGATGGTCCATTGGATTATGTTCTTCCGGTTGCAGCGCTATCTGCATCTCCGATTGCTTTTATCGCTCGTTTGACGCGTTCGAGCATGCTTGAAGTTTTACATGCAGATTATATCAAAACAGCTAAAGCCAAAGGTTTGAAATGGCCTGCAATCATGTTTAAACACGTTGTAAGAAACGGTATTCTACCAGTAGTAACTTATGTTGGTCCAATGACAGCGAATATCATCACAGGTTCCGTTGTAATTGAACAGATCTTTAACATCGGGGGAATTGGTAAAGTATTCGTAGAGAGTATCACAAACCGTGATTACACTATGATCATGGGGATTACGATTTTCTATGGTATCCTCCTGATGTTGGCTCGTTTCTTTACGGATATCGCTTACGTGCTGATTGATCCTAGAATTAAGCTGGAAAGCCGGAAGGGGGCATAACGTTGTCTGGCACGAATAATAAAAAGAATGAAACGGCGAACACGAACCTGACTAGTCAGGCAGCGGTTAAACCGCAAGAAAGTGTATCCCTTTTTAAAGATGCCATGTACAGACTTGCAACCAATAAGGCTGCAATGATCAGTCTGAGCGTGTTGGTTCTTGTCGTGATTTTCTCTTTGATTGGTCCAACTTCTTTGTTTACAAGTTATAATTATTATTCCAATGATTTGTTGAATGCCAATGCAGCACCGAGTGCGGAGCACTGGTTCGGTACGGACGAGCTTGGTCGCGACGTGTGGGTAAGAACTTGGGTAGGAGCACGTGTATCCCTTACTGTAGGTTTGGCCGCAGCCTTGATTGACCTTGTTATCGGGGTTATTTATGGAGCGATCATGGGTTTCTATGGTGGACGTGTAGATGGAATTATGAACAAGTTTTCCGAAATCCTCTACTCCTTGCCGTACATGCTTGTTGTAATTTTGTTGCTGGTTGTACTGGAACCAAGTCTGACAACGATTATCATTGCCCTCACCATCACAGGCTGGATCAGCATGTCATGGATTGTGCGTGGTGAAATTATGCAACTCAAAAACAGAGACTTTATTCTTGCTGCAAGGTCCATGGGAGCAAGCACAGGGCGTCAATTGTTCCGTCATTTGTTGCCCAATGCAATAGGACCGATTCTTGTAACATTGACGTTGTCCATTCCAAATGCAATCTTTGCTGAAGCGTTCCTGAGCTTCCTTGGATTGGGTGTATCAGCACCAAGATCTTCACTTGGTTCTATGATCAATGATGCACTTACAGGCTGGACGCTATTCCCGTGGCGGATGTGGTTCCCAGCAGGTCTGATGGTTCTTACAATGCTTGCATTTAACTTGCTCGGAGACGGTCTGCGTGACGCACTCGATCCGAAATTACGTAAATAGAAACAGGAGGTGGGATTATGGAGCCGATTTTAACTGTCAAAGACCTGAGTGTGTCGTTCTCAACACGTTCTGGTGAATTTGATGCCGTTAAACATGTGAGTTTTGAACTTGGCAAAGGAGAGACGCTGGGGATCGTAGGTGAATCGGGTAGTGGTAAGAGTGTTACCGCCCAAACCATCATGAAATTGATTCCCTCCCCGCCTTCGAAGGTCAAAAGCGGAGAAATTACTTTTCACGGGCAAGACCTGCTGAATAAGACAGACAAACAAATGGAAGCGATTCGTGGTAAAGATATCGGTATGATCTTCCAAGATCCAATGACTTCATTGAATCCTACCATTAAAATTGGTAAACAAATTACTGAAGTATTGCGCAAGCATCAAAACATGTCCAAACAAGCGGCGAATAAAGCGGCTTTGGAGATGCTGGAACTTGTAGGTATTAAAAATGCGGCTATTCGCATGAATCATTATCCTCACCAATTCTCTGGTGGTATGCGTCAGCGTGCCATGATTGCGATCGCGCTTGCATGTCGTCCATCCCTTCTGATTGCGGATGAGCCGACAACTGCACTTGACGTTACAATTCAGGCTCAAATTCTGGATGTCATGAAAGACATGCAGCAGAAGCTTGGAACATCGATCATGCTGATTACGCATGACCTTGGTGTCGTAGCGGGTATGTGTGACCGTGTTGTTGTTATGAAGGAAGGCGAAGTTGTTGAAACAGGAACAACTGCAGAAATCTTTAGTAACCCTCAACATCCATACACCATTAAATTGCTGAATGCCTTGCCACGTCTGGACGAGCCCAAAAAGGAAAAACCAGCTCCAGCTGGTATTATCAAAGGCAGCAATAAGCCTCTGGTACAAGTGAAAAACTTGAAACAGTACTTTAATTTGGGTAAAGGTAACATTCTCAAAGCGGTCAATGACGTAAGCTTTGATATCTTTGAAGGTGAAACACTTGGCGTTGTAGGCGAGTCTGGCTGTGGTAAATCCACAACAGGTCGTACCATTCTGCGTCTTTATGAGCCAACTGGCGGAAATGTTAACTTCAACGGAACGGATATCTACAAGTTGTCCCCGCGCAAAATGAAAGAAATGCGTAAAGATATGCAGATGATCTTCCAAGATCCATATGCATCTCTTAACCCGCGTTTCAATGTTATGGATATTATCGGGGAGTCACTCGATATTCATGGTCTGGCTTCCAGCTCTAAAGAGCGCAAGAGACGAGTGGAGGAACTGCTTGATCTGGTAGGTTTGAATCCAAGTCATGCACTTCGTTATCCACATGAATTCTCCGGTGGTCAAAGACAACGGATCGGGATTGCGCGTGCGCTTGCTGTAGACCCTAAATTCATCATCTGTGATGAGCCATTGTCTGCACTGGATGTATCCATTCAGGCGCAGGTCGTTAAATTGCTTGAAGAGCTTCAGCAACGTCTCGGCTTGACATACCTGTTTATTGCGCATGACTTGTCAATGGTTAAACATATCAGTGACCGTGTAGCTGTAATGTACATGGGTAAAGTGGTTGAGCTCGCAGAAAGTGAAGAACTATATGCGAACCCTGTCCACCCTTACACCAAAACATTGCTTTCCGCGATCCCTGTACCTGATCCGGAAGTGGAAGCGAACAAACGTCGCATCTTGCTGCCAGAAGAGCATATGAGCCCGATTCAGAACGGATCTGGCGGTCCTGCAAATGATCCGTACAACCTGGAAAATTCTCAATTGATTGAGGTTTCCAAAGGTCACTGGGTTGCAGAACCTTACGTATAATAGGAATATTAAAGCGATATGCTATTATTGATGTATTAAATGCCGCCGACTCGTTCGGCGGTTTTTTTCGTATTTTAATTACTTTCTTTTGACGAAGCGGCCCTGAATTCGGTACAATCAAGAAAGGCTCTTTGAAGCAGAATAGGAGGCAGACCTCATGAACGGTATTACCGAGGCACTCCGCAGCGGATCAAGACTTGCAGAAGATTATATCTGTTCAAGAGATGCTGCGCGTGGCCTTTACGAGTATGACATTCGCTGGGAATCAGGACTTCAGGCGCGTGCCGAGTGGCTGGACCAATCGGAAAACACACGTATTGATCGTCGTGATCTGGCAGAGTATTTACGTATATATAATAAGCGGGTGAACGACCATGGAGAGGTTCATGCGTCCATCACACGTCTTGCAGAACAAGATGCACTAGTGGTTACAGGAGGACAGCAGAGCGGTCTGCTCACCGGACCACTGTTCGTCATATACAAAGCCGCCAGCGTAGTGGCAGCTGCGCGTGAAGCGGAAGAAAGACTTCAACGCCCGGTAGTCCCAGTATTTTGGATTGCCGGTGAAGACCATGACTGGGATGAGGTTAACCACACATATCTACCTGATCGTCAGGGAGACATGAACAAGGTTAAGTTACAAGGACGATTCGCAGGAAGGGATTCTGTGAGTAATGTTCATGTGGATACGCAGCAGTGGATGAATGTACTCGAACAGGTGGAACATCTTTTACCTGATACGATACATAAACCAGGACTGATGAAATGCATCACAGAGATCCATCAATCCAGTTCAAATCTGAGTGATGCATTTGCCCGCATGATATCTGCTTTGTTTGCCAGCAGTGGACTTGTTCTAATGGATGCATCGGATCCAGATTTACGCAGGTTGGAACAGCCCGTGTTTGAGCGGTTGATACGAAAAAATGAAGTGCTGCGCAGCGCATACACTCAAGGTGCTTCGCTGGTACAACAAGCTGGTTATGCTATGCCTGCCGAAGTGGCGGAGGATGGAGCTAATCTGTTCTACATTCATGAAGGTACGCGTCTGCTCTTGTTGTTGAAGGACGGTTTATATAGTGATCGCAAAGGTTTGGTTTCTTTCTCAGAGGAACGTTTGCTTCAGGAACTGGGAGAACATCCGGAGCGCTTCAGTAACAACGTATTGACACGACCATTAATGCAAGATTCCGTGTTGCCTGTAGCCGCTGTTATTTTGGGGCAAGGTGAAATTGCATATTGGGGTTTGACTCGGGAAGCATTCCGTCAGTTCGGCCTGCAAATGCCCATTTTGTTGCCGCGGTTGTCTTTCACCATTATGGAAGATATTCATCACAAACATATGAAACAATATGGACTTTCTTTTCAGGATGTTCAATATCATATGGAAGAAAAGAAGGAGCAATGGCTCGCACAGCAGGAGACGTTCCAGGTAGATGAACAGTTTGACAAGGTTCAGGAAGCGTTTCTTGATCTGTATGGACCGTTGCTAGATGAGATCGCGGAGATTCATCCGGGGCTGGAACGAATTGGCGACACCAATTTGAGTAAAATCAACGAGCAAATGCAGTATCTGAAACAACAGACTCACAAAGCTATCGAAGATAAACACAATGTGAGTCTAAGGCACTGGAACGGCATTCAGAACTCCTTATTCCCAACGGGCAAACCACAGGAACGAGTACATAATGCACTCTTTTACCTGAATCGTTATGGCACCGAGTGGATCGATGAACTGATTAAGGCCTCAAGTGAATTCCTTGGAGAGCATAAGGTTATTGCACTGTAGAGCCCTTTATAATAGAAGAAACACATAAACGAGGAGGACGTGAAATGACTACACCTGCATTGCAAAACAGTATTGTTAAAGATATGGGACTCGCTTCAGAGGGTCACCTGAAAATTGATTGGGTAGAAGCGCATATGCCGGTACTGAACCGCATTCGTCGCCAGTTCGAACAGGATCTGCCCTTCAAAGGTTTGAAGGTTGCTATTTGTCTTCATCTGGAAGCGAAAACAGCTTACTTGGCAAAAGTGATCCAAGCCGGTGGAGCAGAAGTGACGATTACGCATAGCAATCCATTGTCTACACAAGATGATGTTTGCGCAGCATTGGTGGAAGACGGCGTTACGGTGTATGCGAAGTACAATCCGGAGCCTGCGGAATTCAAATCACTGCAACTGCGTGCGCTTGAGGTGAAGCCTGATCTCATTATTGATGATGGTGGAGACTTTGCAACCATTATTGCATCCGAGCGCCCTGACCTCGCAACAACCATTCGCGGAGGAGCAGAAGAAACGACAACGGGTATTATCCGTTTGAAAGCATTGGCGAAAGAAGGCCAATTGAAGTTTCCGATGGTTGCGGTTAATGACGCATACTGCAAGTATCTGTTTGACAATCGCTACGGTACTGGACAATCTGCATTCGACGGGATTATTCGTACAACTAACTTGGTTATCGCTGGTAAAAACGTAGTGGTAGCAGGTTATGGCTGGTGTGGTAAAGGTGTAGCGATGCGCGCCAAAGGTCTTGGTGCAAATGTGATCGTAACCGAGATCGATCCAATCAAAGCGGTAGAAGCACACATGGACGGGTTCCGGGTCATGACGATGGTGGAAGCTGCCAAATTGGGCGATTTCTTTATTGCAGTTACAGGCAATAAGGATGTTATCACAGGGGAGCATTACGATGTGATGAAGGATGGAGCGATCCTGAGTAATGCGGGTCACTTTGATGTTGAAGTGAATAAACCTGAACTGGCTAAACGTTCCGAATCGATTCGCACAGTTCGTCGCAACATTGAGGAATATCGTTTCAAAGATGGTCGTAAAATGTACCTTCTTGCTGAAGGTCGTCTTGTGAACCTGGGTGCAGCAGATGGTCACCCTGCCGAAATCATGGATACAACGTTTGCTCTGCAGGCGCTTGGTCTGCGTTATGTAAGTGAGAATTATGAAAACTTGGGTAAAAACGTTGTTAATGTACCTTATGATATTGACCAGCAGGTTGCCAGCTATAAACTTGAAAGCCTGAATATTGGCATCGACTCCTTGTCAGCTGAGCAAGAGAAATATCTGGATAGCTGGAAATTTTAAGCACTATCCAATAATTACAAGCTGATGAAATGATTCAATAGGTATAGAATGGTTTATTGATGATATGGCTCATGTGCGGGTAGACATACGATTGCCCGTTTAAGGGAAGCGTCTTTGATCCTGAGTTACAGGATCAAGGACGTTTTTTTATGCTGAAAAATTAAAAAATCAAGTCATGCAAGAAGGGTTTTGATTTTTTTGTGCGAATCTATTATGCTTAGGTGGTGGAAAGTGGGGCAAAGTGGGAGAAACGGGTGAGGAGTGAGTGGGCCAATGTTTATGGGGGAGTTCCAACATAGCATTGATGATAAGGGTCGGGTTATCATTCCGGCTAAATTCCGCGAATCTCTGGGACCGTCTTTCGTTGTCACACGGGGTTTGGACCAGTGTCTTTTCGTGTACCCCATGGAGGAGTGGGGGGTCATGGAACAGAAGCTCAAAGCACTGCCATTGATGAAATCTGATGCACGTGCGTTTACCCGGTTTTTTTTCTCGGGTGCAACCGAATGTGAACTGGACAAACAGGGCAGGGTAAATCTGCCGGGCAATTTAAGAGAGTATGCCAAGCTGGACAAGGATTGTGTTGTTCTTGGCGTGTCGAACCGGGTGGAGATTTGGAGCAAAGGCATATGGGAGAGTTATTTCAATCAATCCGAAGAAGCATTCAACGACATTGCCGAAAAGCTGGTCGATTTTAATTTTGATTTATAAAGTCAGGAGGGGTGCAGGTTGTTTCACCACATAACCGTACTCAAAGAAGAGGCAACAGAGGGATTAAACATCAAGCAGGACGGTATATACGTGGACTGCACTTTAGGCGGTGGCGGACATAGCTCCGTGATTGCTTCCAAGCTCGGTCCAGGGGGACGTCTGATCGCACTTGATCAGGATGATTGGGCTTTGGATAATGCTCGCGAGAAGCTCGCAGCTTATGGAGAACGTGTAACATTGGTGAAAACCAATTTTCGGGATCTGGAACAGGTACTCAAGGATCTGGATGTACCAATGAAGGATGGTGTACCACAGGTCGACGGTATTTTGTACGACTTGGGTGTGTCATCCCCGCAATTTGATGAAGGAGAACGTGGATTCAGCTACAATCACGATGCTCCGCTCGATATGCGAATGGACCAGGATGCAATGCTGACGGCCAAAGAGATTGTGAATGAGTGGCCAGAAGAAGAGATTGCTCGAATTTTGTATCGCTATGGTGAAGAGAAGTTTTCGAGAAGAATTGCCCGTGTTATCGTGGGAAAACGAGCGCAATCTACCATTGAGACGACAGGTGAACTCGTGGAACTGATCAAGGAAGGCATCCCGGCGGCAGCTCGCCGTACAGGTGGACATCCTGCCAAACGCAGCTTCCAGGCATTACGCATTGCCGTCAACGATGAGTTGGGTGCGTTTGAAGAAGGCTTACATCAGGCTGTTCGTTGTCTGGCACCAGGAGGACGTGTATCTGTTATTACCTTCCACTCCCTTGAGGATCGGATATGTAAACAGATTTTCAGCAGTTATCTGGAAAAATGTACATGTCCACCCGATTTTCCGTTGTGTGTATGCGGCGGCAAGGGGAGCCTGCGTTTAGTTAACAGAAAACCGTTGATTCCAACGGAAACGGAATTGACCGAAAATTCACGTGCTCGTTCAGCCAAACTGCGCGTAGCCGAGAAATTGTAGATCAAGAGTGGAGGAGAGAATCGGAGTATGGCATATACACGTGGTAATCTCGCTGTAAAAGAAAAAGCGTCCCAGGAACGTGTGACCCAGCAACGATACAAAGAAACCACCAAAGTGGTGACCCGTCGTACGGGTCTTCCGGCACGCGAGAAAATTTTGTATCTGATTACCCTGGTTGCAGTTATCCTTGTTGGAGGAGCCTTGATGTCTCGTTATGCTCATATCTATGATTTGAACAAGCAGGCGCAGTCCACTATTTCGGATATTAAGGGGTATGAAAAGACGATTGCAGACCTGCAGGTGGAAAAAGAAACATTGAACAACCAGGTCATCGAAAATGCAAAACAACTTGGTTACGTTGAAGCTTCCGGTAAGGATGTCATTTATGTACCTCGCTCAACAAGTACGAAATCAACTGGTACTGAGTCGTCCTCGAATACAGGAAGCAGTAAGTAAAGAGGTGTTCCGATGATAAAAAGAATAAAGATGCGCACGTTGCTTATAGGGGGATGTATTACCCTCTTTTTTCTTGTACTCGTAACCCGAATCTTTTTCATTCAAGTTGTGAATGGCGGTGTATGGCAGGAACGGGCAGCCGGTTTGGTAGAGCGGGAACAGACGATTAAGGCTGCACGTGGAACGATTACGGATCGAAATGGTAATATTTTGGCTACCGATGCCCCTGCGTATACGGTTTCCGTTAATCCCCTCTTGATCGATGAACTCGGCATACAGGATGTTGTTACGGAGAAGCTCTCTGCCCTTCTAGGGAAAAATGAGAGTGAGATGCGTACTCTAGTTACAGCGAAGAATAAAGATGGTGATTTTTTTCAACAACGTGAAGTACGCAGTGAAGGATATAAGATAAGTCCAGAGCTTGCGGAAAAAGTCAACGAACTGCGTGAGGAATTACAAGAAGAGTACAAGGCTCGTAATGCAATTGTGATGGCTCAGGAGTCGAAGCGTTTTTACCCTGAAGAAACACTTGCTTCTCACCTCTTGGGGTATATGAGCCGTGATGGGAAAGCTGTCAATGGACTTGAAGTCTCATATGATGAAGCACTGACAGGCACAGATGGATATCTGAATTATCAGAAGGATGCCAAAGGCATTAAACTTCCGGATTCACAGGATAACTATCTGCCACCTCAGAACGGTAAGAACCTTACGCTGACCATCGATGATACGATCCAGTTCTACATTGAGGATGCAATGAAAGAAGCCGTTGCCAAGTATAATCCACTGAGCATGACGGTCATTGCTGCGGACCCAAACACGATGGAGATTCTAGGGATGGCGAACTGGCCAACCTTTAACCCGAATACGTATGGGAGTACACCTGATCAAAAGAATTTTATCAACCATGCTACCCAATCCATCTATGAGCCAGGTAGTACATTCAAAATAGTTACTCTAGCAGGGGCTGTTGAAGAAAAACTCTTCGATCCCAATGCAAGTTTTGAATCCAAACGCATGTATATCGGTGGTTTCCCGATTAGTGATAATGGTCATTCCTATGGTTGGATCTCGTATCTCGAAGGTGTCAAACGGTCAAGTAACATTGCTTTTGTTAACTTGGGTTACAACATGCTTGGCGGTGAACGTCTGCGTCATTACATAGACGAATTCGGTTTCGGCAAAAAGACGGGTATTGATCTGCCAAATGAGGCAGCGTCCCCGATCAAGCCACTGGTTTACAAATCCGAGATTGCTACGGCAGCCTATGGGCATGGTCTTGTACAGGTAACACCAATTCAACAGGTCGCAGCCATCTCTGCGATTGCCAACGGCGGCAAATTGTTGGAGCCACATCTGGTGAAGGAGATCAAGAACCCGAATGATGGAACAACGGAAGTCATCAAACCTAAAGTTGTCCGTCAGGTGATTTCCAAGGAATCTTCCAAACTGGTGAGCGGTTATCTGGAACAAGTGGTTGCAGATCAGACGATTGGTACCGGTCGTAACGCCTATATTGAAGGTTACCGTGTAGCTGGTAAGACAGGTACAGCAAGAAAGGTTGTTAACGGAGCATACAGCAAGTCAAAAGACGTTGTATCGTTTATTGGATTCGCGCCCGTGAATAATCCGAAGATTGCTATACTTGTTGTCATTGACCAACCGGATGGAACCAACATTGGGGGAGGAACCGCAGCTGCGCCGGTGTTCAAAAAGATTGTCAGCCAGACTCTTCAATACATGGGAATACCCAAAGATACAGCCAAAACTCCTGACAAAAAGTCAAAAGAAGTCTCTGTCGTGCAAGCCAAGGCGCCTGACTTGAGTGGCAAGACAGCCAAACAGGCCAGAAGCCAGCTTCTAAGCGCAGGTATTGCTTATGTGACTCTTGGTCAAGGTGATAATGTAATTCGGCAGTATCCGGTTGCTGGCGCCTCTATGAATCCAGGCCAACGAATCTATCTGCTAACGGAAGAAAGCAGCAAGATGAAGATTCCCGATCTAACAGGTGAATCTCTCCGGGATGCCCTTGAAGTACTTTCTCTCATGAAAGTGGGGGTTACGGTCAAGGGCGAGGGTTATGTCGTGAAGCAAACCGAGCAGGTTGCAGGTGAACAGAGAACTGTACAGCTGAACTTGCAAACTGCCAAAGCTGCAGTGACAGGTATAGCCGATGAAGCTCCAATCTCTTCTGATCCGTCATCAGAAGCTGAAGTGAAGGAACAAGAGGCTTCGGGCGGAGAAGCTAAAACCGACGAAACAGACGAAACAGATAACAACAAGGCTCCTACCAATGAATCCGAATCCTCTGACGATCCAGCAACAAACGGAGCTACACTTCCTTAGGGAGCTCTGACAGCTTGTTCTAACCCCCGGTTGTCCTGAATATTCATGAATGGAACGAATGTCATGATTTTGGGACGAGTGGGGGGATCTTTTAGTGAAGGGATCAAGCGTAAATCTGCGACGCAGGTTGCTATGGAGTTTAATGATTTTAGTTTTGTTATTTTCGGCCCTGATGATCAGGCTTGCTTATGTACAGCTCGGGGAAGGCCCTGAATTGTCAGCAAAAGCAGAAGAATCCTGGCGGCGTAATATTCCTTACTCAGCCAAGCGAGGGGAGATCCTGGATCGAAATGGAACCTCTCTGGCCTATAATGTGACAACACCAACCATTATGGCCATTCCGGCTCAGGTTAAAGAAGCTGAAACGACGGCTAAAGCGCTGGCCCCATTGCTTGGGATGACGGAAGAAAAAGTGCTCGCAACCATCAAGAAACGAGAACTCATTGTACGACTACAACCCGGCGGCCGCAAAATTACGATGGAGAAAGCTCAGCGCATCCGTGATTTGAAGCTTCCGGGTATCGTTGTTGCTGAAGACAATAAACGTTTTTATCCTTATGATGATTTGGCTGCCCATATTCTTGGTTTTACGGGCATTGATAATCAGGGCTTAACGGGTGTCGAGAAGAAATATGATGATAAGCTGAATGGTTTGAATGGCAGTGTGTCCTACTTGTCCGATGCGGCCGGAAGGCTAATGCCGGGCTCATCCGAGAAGTATGTGGAACCGAAGGACGGCCTTAACCTCAAGCTGACCATTGATAAATCCATTCAGTCCATCATGGAGAGAGAACTGGATCAGGCCATGGTGAAGTTCCAGGCGAACTCAGCATTGGCCATAGCGATGAATCCGAAAACGGGTGAAATTTTGGGGATGTCCAGCAGACCGGGATACGAACCTGCCGATTATCAGCAATATCCCGCGGAGATATACAATCGCAATTTACCGATCTGGATGACGTACGAACCGGGTTCTACGTTCAAGATTATTACCTTGGCAGCAGCGCTTGAAGAGAAAAAGGTCAATCTGCAACAGGATCAATTTTTTGATCCCGGATATGTTGAGGTGGGTGGAGCTCGTCTGCGTTGCTGGAAAAAGGGCGGCCACGGAAGTCAGACCTTTTTGCAAGTGGTGGAGAACTCATGCAACCCGGGATTTGTAGCTCTGGGGCAGAGGCTGGGCAAAGAATCGCTCTTCTCCTATATTAAAGACTTTGGCTTCGGTACCAAAACGGGAATTGACCTCAGTGGAGAAGCCAGTGGAATTCTATTCAAACTGTCGAGAGTAGGACCTGTCGAACTTGCAACAACTGCTTTTGGTCAAGGTGTATCGGTTACGCCTATTCAGCAAGTAGCAGCTGTGTCAGCGGCCATCAATGGGGGTAAACTTTACAAGCCATATGTTACGAAAGCGTGGGTCCATCCGGTAACGGGAGAAGTCATGGAAGAGGCCAAGCCGGAACTGGTTCGTCAGGTGATCTCGGAGAATACATCCAAACAAGTACGTGAAGCACTCGAGAGTGTTGTCGCAAAAGGTACCGGGCGTCCGGCATTCATTGATGGATACCGGGTCGGTGGCAAAACAGGTACAGCCCAGAAGGTTATCAACGGACGTTATTCCTCGACTGAGCATATCGTATCCTTTATCGGATTTGCACCGGCAGATGATCCACAGATTGTGGTCTATACCGCAGTTGATAATCCCAAAGGAATTCAGTTCGGAGGTGTGGTTGCCGCCCCGATTGTGCAGAACATCCTTGAAGATGCTTTGCATTATATGAATGTACCTGTTCGGAAGGATCAGGTCGCCAAAGAATACAAGTATGGTGAAACCAAAATCGTGACAGTCCCAGACCTGACAGGAGCTACAGTTGAAGATCTGTACGAAGACCTGAACATGAATTTTATGCTGGCGAAGTCTGGCAGTGGTAAATACGTGATTAATCAGGCACCCAAACCTGGGGCGAGGGTAGATCAGGGATCAACCATCCGCATTTATATGGGGAACGTACTGAACGATGCACATGATCACACAAAGGATGAATAACAGGACTTAGGGGTAGTTTGAGGCTTCTAGCGCAACAAAATTCATCCAAGTGCGTTTCATTATTGGGTTGTATTGACGATATTAATAAATACAGACATATGTTAAAACAGAAGTATAATTGGAAAAGTGAGGTTATTCATGTGCTTTTAAAACAATTTGCATCGATGCTGACCACCGCCCGCCTCGTGGGCGAATCAAATACAGAATGCCAAAACCTTCAGACAGATTCCCGGCAGGTAAAACCGGGTGATCTGTTTATCTGTCTTCCGGGACATACGGTAGATGGTCATGATTATGCAGAAAAAGCTGTAAATGCCGGTGCAGTTGCATTGGTGGTTGAACGGCAGCTGGATCTGCCTGTACCACAATTGCTGGTGAAGGACAGCCGATTTGCGATGGCTGTGCTGGCAGATTTCTTTTTTGACTCTCCAAGCCAGAAGATGAATATGATTGGTGTAACGGGAACGAACGGAAAAACAACGACCACCTATTTGATTGAAAAAATCATGAGTGATTACGGGCGCAAGACGGGATTGATCGGTACTATTCAAATGCGGTATGACGGTCGCACCTACCCGATGTCAGGAACAACACCAGAGGCGCTTGATCTGCAGCGTAGTCTGCATGATATGGTTCAGAAGGGTACGGACTGCTGTGTTATGGAAGTTTCTTCTCACGCATTGGAACAAGGGCGAGTAAAGGGAACAAATTTCCGTACTGCGGTATTTACTAACCTGACGCAGGATCATTTGGACTACCACCATTCCATGGAGGAATATCGCGGGGCCAAAGGATTATTCTTTGCACGTCTGGGTAACGGTTATACGGAAGATGTCTCACAGCGTAAATTCGCTGTTATCAATGCAGATGACCCGGCAGCGGATTATTTCATCTCTGTGACTGCGGCTGAAGTGATTACATATGGCATGGGTGAAAAGGCGGATGTACGCGCATCCCAAATCTCAATCACGTCTCAGGGAACTTCTTTCCACGTGGATACATTTGCAGGCAGCACAGATATTCGCTTGCGCATGGTAGGCAAATTCAATGTATACAATGCAATGGCAGCAATCTCTGCAGCGCTGGTTGAAGGAATTCCGCTGGAAGAGATCAAGCGCAGTCTGGAGACGGTTCCGGGCGTGGATGGACGTGTTGAAGGAGTGGACGAAGGACAGCCATTTGCTGTTATTGTCGATTATGCCCATACACCGGATGGACTTGAGAATGTGTTGCGTACGGTGAAGGAATTTGCCGAAGGACGTGTGATCTGCGTGTTTGGCTGTGGTGGTGACAGGGACCGTACCAAACGCCCTCTCATGGGGAAAATTGCTGCGAATTATAGTGATTTTGTACTGGTTACTTCCGATAATCCACGGACAGAAGATCCGGATCTGATTCTTAAAGACATTGAACAGGGCCTGATTGAAGAATCCGTTCCTGCTGAACGTTATACGATGATTGTGGATCGACGCCAGGCGATTCATGAAGCTATTGAAATGGCAAGCCCAGCCGATGTAGTATTGATTGCGGGCAAGGGTCACGAGACCTATCAGATTATCGGCACAACCAAAACCGATTTTGATGACCGAATCATAGCTAAAGAAGCGATAAGGGGCAAATCCAATTGATAAAAAGAACATTGGCACAATTGGCCGAGATGTGTGGAGGGACATTAAGTGACGTTGCTGCTCATGGCAATGTAATGGTCGAAGGGGTGTTTACCGATTCGCGTAAACCTCTGGAAGGCAGTTTATTTATCCCGCTAGTGGGTGAAAGGTTTGACGGACACGAATTTGTGCAAGTCTGTCTAGAGAAGGGGGCTGCAGGCGCGATCTGGCAAAAGGATCATGGTATTCCGCCACAAGGAGCTGTCATTGTTGTTGACGACACACTTGTCGCGCTGCAAGCACTCGCATCTGCTTATCTAACGGAGAATAAAGCGGCTGTAGTCGGCATTACAGGCAGCAACGGCAAGACAACAACAAAGGACATCGTAGATACCATTCTCTCGACGACGTTCAAAGTGCATAAGACGCAAGGCAACTTCAATAATCACATTGGTTTACCACTGACTGTACTAAGCATGGACCCGGATACCGAGATTATCATTTTGGAGATGGGTATGAGTGGTCGCGGGGAAATTAACGATCTGTCGGTTATTGCGCAGCCTGATGTAGCGGTCATTACCAATATTGGTGAATCACATCTGCTTCAGCTGGGGTCCAGACTGGAGATTGCCAGAGCCAAAGCCGAGATTGCCGCGGGATTGAAGCCTGGCGGGTTACTGATCTACAACGGAGACGAGCCTTTAATTGCACAAGTCCTTGAAGAACCCGCAACGAAACAACCCGATGGATTGCAGCGGTTTACATTTGGTCTGCAAACCGATAATGATGACTATCCTACCGGACTTATGAATGCGCAGAACGGGGTAGTTTTCACCACCAAACAGTCTGGAGAACATGCATTTACGCTACCTCTGCTAGGAACGCATAATGTCGTTAACTGTCTGGCTGCTTTGGCAGTAGCCCGTCATTTCAAAGTGACGACGGAGCAGATTGCCGCGGGATTGTCTCGCTTGAAACTGACAGGCATGCGTATTGAGGTTACGCAAGGCGTTAGTGGTCTAACCCTGCTGAATGATGCATACAATGCAAGTCCAACCTCCATGAAGGCCGCAATCGATGTACTAGAAGGTCTGAAAGGATACCGCATGAAAGTGGCTGTGCTTGGTGATATGCTTGAACTCGGTCCCCAAGAGCAGGATCTGCATTACGGAATCGGAGAGTATATCACATCGGCCAAAATGGACATGGTGCTGGTATATGGTCCGCTATCAGCTAAGATTGCTGAAGGAGCAAGCAAGCATATGCCTACAGAGGCTGTGCATGCTTTTATAGATAAAGAAGAAATGACCCGTTATCTACTGGATAAACTACATCCCAGAGACGTTGTTTTGTTCAAAGCTTCAAGAGGCATGAAGCTGGAGGACGTGGTCGAAGCACTACAAATAGCACCATTACAGAATCGAGTAGACTAGAGGGGTGAACCCATGGATTTTCAGGTATTACTGTTAACAATCGGCGTTTCATTTATTCTGGCGGTGATTGCCGCACCGCTCCTGATTCCGCTGTTACGTCGAATGAAATTCGGACAGCAAGTTAGGGAAGATGGGCCTCAGAGCCATTTGAAAAAAAGCGGAACACCTACAATGGGTGGAGTCGTCATTTTAGTTGCGTTCACATTGGCCTTTTTGAAATTTTCAGCAGTCAAGAATACAGACTTTTATGTCTTGCTCGTGGCTACGCTGGGATTCGGGCTGATTGGCTTCCTGGATGATTACATCAAAATTGTGTTCAAACGTTCGCTGGGACTGACAGCCAGACAAAAAATGCTGGGTCAATTGTTCTTCAGTGCAGTGATGTGTTTCTTGCTGATCCAGAATGGACACAGCACAGCCATCTCTATTCCGGGAACGTCATTCTCGTTTGACTGGACCGGATGGTTCTATTATCCTTTTGTCGTATTCATGATGCTTGCCATTACCAATGCGGTTAACTTTACCGACGGTCTGGATGGTTTGCTGTCAGGGGTAAGTGCAATTGCCTTTGGCGCGTTTGCCATTGTGGCGATGCAAGCCACGTCGATGCCGGCAGCAGTGTGTGCAGCAGCGATGATCGGAGCCGTACTTGGTTTTCTGGTATACAATGCACATCCGGCCAAAGTGTTTATGGGAGACACCGGTTCTCTGGGGATTGGCGGTGCGATTGGTGCGGTAGCGATTGTAACCAAGACAGAGCTTCTATTTGTCATCATTGGCGGTATTTTTGTTATCGAGATCCTGTCTGTCATTATTCAAGTGGTATCATTCAAGACTCGTGGCAAGCGTGTATTCAAAATGAGCCCCATTCACCATCACTTTGAATTAAGTGGTTGGTCAGAATGGCGGGTTGTTATTACCTTTTGGGCGGTAGGCGCAATTTTGGCCGCTCTTGGACTTTATCTCAACAAGGGGTTGTAGATCATGAACCATCCTGAATCATATCGCGGACAACAAGTAGTCGTGCTCGGATTGGCCAAAAGCGGCGTACAGGTCGCCAAGGTGCTGGATCGCGCCGGAGCGAAGGTTACAGTAAATGATAAAAAAGAGAGAGATCAATGTCCCGAAGCTTCCGAATTGGAGGCTTTGGGAATTTCTGTTGTATGCGGAGGGCATCCGGATGATCTGATTCACAGTGGTGTGAAGCTGGTTGTCAAAAACCCCGGTATCCCATACCATGCAGCTCCTGTGCAGCAAGCTTTGGCATTGGGCATTGAAGTGGTGACCGAAGTAGAGGTTGCTTATCATCTATGTGCTGCACCCATGATCGGGATTACGGGATCCAACGGCAAAACAACAACCACCACTTGGGTGGGTAAAATGTTGGAGCATGCTGGCCTCAAGCCGATCGTTGCCGGTAATATCGGAACACCTCTCTGTGAAGCGGCAGAGCAAGCTTCTCCAGATAACTGGATGGTTGTTGAGCTTAGTAGTTTCCAGCTCAAAGGAACGGTTGATTTCCGACCCCGGATTGCCAGCTTACTTAACGTTGCTGAGACACATCTGGATTATCACGGGAACATGGATGATTATGTGGCTTCCAAAGCCAAACTATTCGCCAATCAGCAGCCTGACGACGTAGCCATCCTGAATTGGGATGATGCGGTATGTCGTGGTCTGGTTCCTTACATCAAAGGCAGATTGATCCCCTTCTCCGTGACAGAGAAATTGGATACAGGTGTGTATGCAGATCCTCCTTATGTGGATGGAGAAGCGGATGATGTGAAGCGTCAGGTAATCTACGCGGATGAAAACGGAGATCACCACATCATTATCGACGTTGAGGACATTGGCCTTCCTGGGCGATTTAATGTGGAAAATGCACTGGCTGCTGTGGCTATCGCCGTAGCGGCAGGAGCTGATCCTGCGGTGCTGGCTGCTCCGCTTGCAGACTTCAAGGGAGTTGAACACCGACTTGAATATGTCCTGGAGCATAACGGCTCTGCATACTACAACAACTCCAAAGCGACCAATTCGAAAGCTACGGTTATGGCTCTGAATTCGTTCAAGGAACCGGTTGTATTAATTGCTGGAGGGTTGGATCGCGGGTCAGACATGATGGAGTTGTTACCCTTGTTCCAGGAACGGGTAAAAGCTGTCGTTGCAATTGGAGAAACACGGACAAAAATTGCCAAGGTCGCGGAACTTGCCGGATTAAAGCAAATTAAGGTCGTCGATAATGAGGAGGACGCTGCCCGGACGTTAACCGTTGCTGTGCAGGAAGCATCGAAGCTTGCCAGTGCCGGTGATGTCGTTTTGTTATCCCCGGCATGTGCAAGTTGGGACATGTTTGCTTCCTATGAAGAGCGGGGACGCATTTTTAAAGAGGCGGCGCATAACTTGTAAGTAGGGGGGTGGAAAAGCCCCTACTTCCATGCAAGGGGTGGCCTCCTGATGAAACAGACGCGACCGGCACCAGATATTTGGTTGCTGATTTGTATTTTGGCATTGCTTGCCATCGGCATTATTATGGTATATAGTGCGGGCTCGGTGCTTGCCTTTCATGACTATGGCGATTCATTTTATTTTGTAAAAAGACAGGCCCTGTTTGCGGTGCTTGGGCTTGTGGCCATGTTCGTAACTGCTAATGTAGACTACCGGGTGTGGAGGAAATATGCCAAGCCTATATTGATTGCCTGTTTTATTATGCTCATTGGGGTGCTCATTCCTGGAATTGGTGTAGTTCGCGGTGGTGCACGAAGTTGGCTGGGCATTGGTTCGTTCGGTATTCAGCCCTCAGAATTCATGAAGTTGGGCATGATTCTGTTTCTCGCTCACTGGCTGAGCAAGGAACCGGGCAAAATCAAAACCTTCACAACGGGGCTTCTGCCACCGCTGGGATTGATTGGTTTGGCTTTTGGGATTATTATGCTGCAACCTGATTTGGGGACTGGCACCGTGATGATGGGTGCATCGATGCTTATTATTTTCACAGCCGGAGCGCGAATGAAACATCTGAGCTTGCTTGCTCTTGGCGGCGTAGCAGGGTTTGCAGCTTTGATTGCAGCAGCACCCTATCGGCTGCAGCGTATCACAGCGTTTTTGGACCCGTGGTCCGATCCGCTGGGTGCCGGATATCAGATCATTCAATCTTTATACGCGATTGGTCCTGGAGGACTGGCGGGATTGGGACTGGGTATGAGCCGGCAGAAGTACAGTTATGTACCTGAACCGCAAACGGACTTTATTTTTAGTATTTTGGCCGAAGAACTCGGCTTTATAGGTGGAATGATTGTATTATTGTTGTTTTTGGTGCTGGTGTGGAGAGGGATGCGTGTAGCCATGACCGTTCCGGATGCCTTCGGCAGTCTGCTTGGTGTTGGTATCGTAGGTATGGTCGCCGTACAGGTCATTATTAACATTGGTGTTGTCATTGGCATGATGCCTGTTACGGGCATTACATTGCCTCTGATCAGTTACGGCGGATCATCATTGACCCTCATGCTCACAGCACTGGGTATTTTAGTGAATTTATCCCGTTATGCGAGGTGACTATGCGATGCGAGTCGTTCTAAGCGGTGGCGGTACGGGTGGACATATCTATCCGGCCGTTGCCATAGCAAGACAATGCGAGGCGGAGAATCCGGACTCGACATTTCTATACATCGGAGGAACCAGAGGTCTGGAAAGTAAACTGGTTCCCCAAGAAAATATTCCTTTTAAATCCATTGATATTACGGGCTTTCGGCGGAAATTGTCCATCGACAACCTAAAAACGGTCATGCGTTTCATTCAAGGTGTACGCAAGTCCAAAAAAATGCTGAAGGAATTCAAACCGGATGTTGTGATTGGTACAGGTGGATATGTGTGTGGACCTGTGGTATATGCAGCAACAAAACTGGGAATTCCGAGTATAATTCATGAACAGAACGCCATCCCTGGTCTGACGAACAAATTTTTGATGCGTTATGTGGACACGGTTGCCGTTAGCTTTGAAGGTTCTGAAAAATCATTTTCCGGCGCAAAAAGGGTGATTTACACCGGTAATCCGCGAGCGACTACGGTAGCCCAGGCTAGCCGTGATCGTGGTTTTGCAACGTTAGGTGTACCGATGAACAGCCGTGTTGTTCTTGTGGTTGGTGGCAGTCGCGGGGCAAAAGCAATCAATCAGGCCATGGTGGACATGGCTCCAATGCTGGAACAACTGGACGATGTACATGTCGTTTACGTGACAGGCGATACCTATTTTGATGAAACGCGTGAAGCCATTCGCAGCTCATTGGGTACGATGCCAAACCACCTGCATGTCCTGCCTTACGTGCATAATATGCCTGAGGTGCTTGCCTGCACATCCTTGATTGTAAACCGCGCAGGTGCATCATTCCTTGCGGAGATTACATCACTGGGTATTCCTTCGATCCTGATTCCGTCACCTAACGTGACTAATAATCATCAGGAAGCCAATGCACGCACGCTTGAAGGTGGAGGCGCATCACTCACGATGCTGGAGAAGGATCTTACAGGCAAAGTCTTGTATCAAGCCATCGCCAAGATTATGAATGATGAATCGGGACGCAAACGAATGGCTGAAGCCTCCCGGAAACTGGGGAAACCCGATGCAGCTGAAGTGCTTGTTCATGAAATTCAGCGTCTTGCTGCACACCGATAAAGTGTGATTGTGGGCGATTGTCACACACAAGACGGGGCTGACATAAGATACCGTATAAATCGTGACCATCGTTCCATGGCGCCAGAACACGGTCTGTAATAACAGAACATACCGTGCTCATCGGTTTTGAAGCAAAGGAGGAAGCAAACATGCATCAGTGGATATCGTTACTATCCCAGAATAATGTTGGCAGAGTTCTTGAAAACGAATCGCTAGCCAAATACACCACATGGAAGATCGGCGGTCCTGCGGATGCACTGGTCATTCCCGAGAATAAAGAGCAGATGATGAATCTCGTTCAATTGCTTCACACGTATCAGATTCCGTGGATGCAACTAGGACGGGGCTCAAACATGCTGGTGTCAGACAAAGGAATACGTGGTGTTGTGGTGAAACCAGGCGAGGGCTTTGATTATGCCGAATTTCACGAAGGCGGTGTAACCGCCGGAGCGGCGCATTCTTTTGTTAAACTCAGTGTGGTTGCTGCCAAAAAGGAATGGACCGGTCTGGAATTCGGCAGCGGTATCCCCGGCACTGTCGGTGGAGCCGTATACATGAATGCAGGCGCGCATGGATCGGATGTGTCACGGATATTCAAATTCGCTGAGATTGTACTGGAGACAGGGGAATTGGTACGTTACAGCAAGGAGGACATGGATTTTGCCTATCGCCACTCTGTTCTGCATGATCGGAGAGGCATCGTGCTGGAAGCTACGTTTGAACTCCAGCATGGAGAGCGCAACGTCATTTCGGAAACGATGGCGGCTTACAAAGACCGCCGGCGCCGCACACAGCCACTGCAGATGGCATGTGCAGGTAGTGTATTCCGAAATCCACCGGGTGATCATGCAGCCCGCCTGATTGAAGCAGCAGGGCTGAAAGGAATGACCCAGGGAGGCGCACAGGTATCCACCATGCATGCCAATTTCATTGTTAATACAGGCCAAGCAACAGCAGAGGACGTTATCACCCTAATGCAGCAGATACAGAGCACTATATCATCTCAAAACGGTATTAACCTGGTACCGGAAGTCTTCGTAGTGGGTGAGCGGTAAACCCCGGAGGTGATACATTGGACAAATTGGTGATTGAAGGCGGGAAACCCCTCTCAGGATCCATACGCATCCATGGAGCAAAAAATGCCGCTTTACCGATTATGGCCGCAAGTTTGTTGGCAGATGGAGAAGTTACACTGCATAACGTTCCACACTTGCTGGACATTGAAGTGATGCTGTATATCCTGGAACGGCTTGGATGCACGTGTCGGCATGAACAGGGAACAGTGACGATTAATACCTCGTCTATCCGGTCATATGATGTGCCAGAAGATCTAATGAAGCAGATGCGCTCTTCCATTTTTTTGATGGGACCATTGCTGGCTAAGTTTGGGCAAGTGTCAGTGTATCAGCCAGGAGGCTGTGCCATTGGAGAACGCAAAATTGATCTTCACCTCCGGGGCCTGGAAGCGCTCGGAGCTTTGATTGAAGAGCAGGACCAACAGATTATCTGTCATGGGCACAATCTGGTGGGTACAGATATTCATTTGGACTTCCCAAGTGTGGGAGCGACCGAGAATATCATGATGGCAGCCGTTATGGCTAAAGGGACGACAACCATCTGCAACGCCGCAAGAGAACCTGAAATCCAGGATCTGCAACACTTTTTGAATGCTATGGGTGCAAGCATTATTGGTGCAGGAACGGATACAATCACGATCAATGGCGTTGAGAAACTGAAACCTTGTTCGTATGAGATTATACCGGATCGAATCGTGGCCGGAACCGTAATGATTGCAGCAGCAGCAACACGAGGCAATGTTACGCTTACACACTGCAATCCTGCTCATCTTACTTCACTTATACATGTATTGAAGCGCACTGGTGTTCAAATCACAGTCTGCAATGATATAATGACGGTGAGCTGTATGAGCCGTCCCAAATCAGTAGACCGTATTGTGACTTCTCCGTATCCTTCGTTTCCGACAGATTTGCAATCGCAAATCATGGTGCTGCTCAGTCTGGCAGACGGATTCAGTGTGATGAAGGAAACGGTATTCGAGGGCCGGTTCAAACATGTGGATGAACTGAATGTGATGGGGGCTGATATTTCAGTCGATCTGAACGCAGCATTTATCCGTGGTGTTCCCCGTCTGTACGGGGCTACAGTAGAAGCAACCGATCTTCGTGCAGGTGCAGCCCTGGTCATTGCTGGTCTGGCTGCTCAAGGCAAAACGGTTGTGGAGCAAGTGCATCATATTGACCGGGGCTACGATCAGATCGAGAAGTTATTCCAAAGTCTTGGAGCATCGGTTGAGCGACAGTCGCCCGTTTCGAAACAGTTGGATTTTGCCAATTAACGTCCTTGGCGTCCCCTTCTTGAAGGGAGGGGACCTGAGGCTTTGTGGAGCGCTACTTATGCCTAAAAGTCAAATTCCGGTTCTGAAGAAGAATCGGCCAAAAGGAAACACAAGCCGCAAAATTGTAATTATTCTCTTATTATTATTTATTGTATTGCTGGCTGTATTATTCTTTCGTTCTTCCATGAGTCGGATTTCGGCAATTGAAATTACGGGTAACGTATATACAGCAACTTCAGAACTGCTGGAGAAAAGCGGGCTGAAAGAAGGCGAACAATTTTTTGGGACAAGTACTGCCGAGGTTATTGAGCGTCTCAAGACCATCAAGGCGATTTCCACCGTTACCGTGGACAAAAAGTTTCCGGGGATTATCCATATCAAGGTTCAGGAATATGCCACGGTTGCTTATGAGCTTGGTTCTGATGGTACGCTAAAAGCGATATTAGCCAGCGGGACAAGCTTGACAGTTCCGGCAACAATTGGTGTTGCTGTGGAGAAGCCTATATTAACCCAATGGAAGGCTGATGATCCACTCAAAGCCAAACTGAGCCAGACACTGGCTAAAATTCCGAATGAATTGACGACGGATATTTCGGAAATTATTCCGAATCCAACGCCTTCATTTCCGGATCAGATTCGGATGTATACCAAATCGCAGTTTGAAGTGATTACAACCGTCTCTCTTTTATCGGATAAAGTGGAGTATCTGAATCAGGTGATTGAGACCGAACGGCCTGGGAAAATCACCATGCTTGAGGCAGATACCTATGTCCCTTTCATCCCGGATGACCCGGAAGATGATGCTGAACCAGGAGCAAGCCCCTGATCTTTGCCATGATGAGGCTGGACTGAATATGAAAGCCTAGGCAGGTCGGGGTTTGACCCCGTCAGAGCAATGAAACTTGTTCTTTCTGAGATGAAGAAAAAATGATACACTTGAACTTATGGCACATGAGTTGCCTCCTTCTTTTTTCTTCAATGTTTTATGTCTGGCAACCAGATTTTGACACCCAAAAACATTGTAGAAAAAAGAGGGAAAGCCTGAAGTGTGTTGAATATGTTTTAAGAGTGTTTAAATTCGAACGTAATTTACTATTGGAGTCAGGAGGTGCCACAGACTTGAGCAACAATGACATCATTGTTAGTTTGGACATCGGTACATCCAAAATTCGCGCTATTATTGGGGAAATGAATAATGGAACCTTTAATATTATAGGAGTTGGATCTGCCGACTCGGAGGGAATTCGCAAAGGTGTAATCGTAGATATCGATCAGACGGTGCAGTCGATTCGCAACGCAGTGGATCATGCAGAACGTATGGTAGGTATTCAAATATCCGAAGTGTATGTTGGAATCTCGGGAAATCATATCGGACTGATGAGCAGTCACGGCGTCGTGGCTGTGTCTAACGAGGATCGTGAAATCGGAGAAGAAGACATGGAACGGGTGTTGAAAGCAGCCGAAGTCATTGCAGTTCCGCCGGAACGGGAAATTATTGATGTTGTCGCCAAGCAATATGTTGTGGATGGCTTGGAGGGAATACAGGACCCCCGTGGTATGATTGGTGTTCGTCTGGAAGTTGAAGCAACGATCATAACGGGTGCAAAAACCGCGATACATAATCTTTTGCGCTGCGTGGAAAAAGCGGGTCTGAAAGTAAGCGATCTGGTTCTCATGTCGCTTGGAGCGGGTCAACTGGCTTTGTCCAAAGATGAAAAAACGATGGGTTCAGTGCTTGTTGATATTGGAGCAGGTGCAACAACCATCGCCATTTTTGAAGAAGACAGTCTTGTTGCAACATCAACGTTGCCTATAGGTGGGGAATTCGTAACAAATGATATCGCCTATGGCTTACGCACGTTAACGGATCAGGCGGAGAAGGTGAAACTGAAATATGGCTGTGCCTGGTTGGATGATGCTGCTGCGGATGTGATGTTCAAAGTCACCCGAATTGGCAGTAATGTAGACAAGGAGTTTTCACAGGAGGATCTGGCAGCAATTATTGAACCTAGGGTTCAAGAAATATTCCAGATGATATCCCAAGAAGTGAAGCGTCTTGGTTACAACGAGCTTCCTGGAGGTTATATACTAACGGGAGGTACGGTCTCTATGCCGGGGGTTCTGCAGGTCGCTCAGCATGAGCTTGCTGCTTCGGTACGAGTTGCAGTTCCGGATTATATTGGTGTGCGTGACCCCGGGTTTACAAGCGGAGTCGGCATATTGCACAGTGTAATTCGCAGTTTGCGCATTCGTCCCTCGATCAATAACGGCGGTGGAAATAACAACAACAACAATAATAACAACAAGAAACCGACCAACCGTCCGAAGCCAAATTCGGCACAGGAATCGGAGCAAAAACCCGGTCTGTTCGAGCGGCTGAAGAATATGTTCAGCGAATTTATATAACAGGTTGGATCCATTTCATACATTCTTGAAGCCGTCTGAATGCGCCGGTACTAAAATAAACGCTTTCGTTCGTCGATATATGAAATTGATTCGGTTCAAATCAAAAATTGGACGGGCCATCCATGCACATTGAGGGGGAGATGGAATAATATGTTGGAATTTGATTTCGAGATGGAGAGCTTGGCTCAAATTAAAGTCATCGGTGTAGGCGGCGGCGGAAGCAATGCAGTCAACCGTATGATTGAAAATGGTGTACAAGGTGTTGAATTTATTACGGTGAATACGGATGCTCAGGCGTTACACCTGGCGAAATCCGAGCATAAATTGCAAATCGGTGATAAATTGACTCGTGGTCTTGGTGCTGGCGCCAACCCGGATGTAGGTAAAAAAGCAGCGGAAGAGTCCCGCGATCTGATCATGAACACGTTGAAAGGTGCAGACATGGTATTTGTTACAGCCGGTATGGGCGGTGGTACAGGTACAGGTGCGGCTCCGGTTATTGCCGAAATCGCTAAAGAGTGTGGTGCACTTACCGTTGGTGTCGTAACTCGTCCATTTACATTTGAAGGACGCAAGCGTTCCAGCCATGCAGAGCAAGGTATTGAAGCTCTCAAGGAAAAAGTCGACACACTGATCGTGATTCCTAATGATCGTTTGCTCGAGATCGTAGACAAAAAGACTCCTATGCTTGAAGCATTCCGTCAAGCGGATAACGTACTTCGTCAAGCTGTACAAGGCATCTCTGATTTGATCGCTGTACCGGGTCTAATCAACCTTGACTTTGCTGACGTCAAAACGATTATGCACGAACGTGGTTCAGCCCTTATGGGAATTGGTGAATCAACTGGTGAGAATCGTGCCGCAGAAGCAGCACGGAAAGCCATTATGAGTCCTTTGTTGGAAACTTCAATTGAAGGTGCTCGCGGCGTAATCATGAATATTACGGGTGGCGTTAATCTGTCCCTGTATGAAGTGAACGAAGCGGCAGAGATCGTAACTTCTGCTTCCGACCCGGAAGTGAATATGATCTTTGGTGCCATCATTGACGAAGACCTGAAAGAGGAGATTAAGGTTACGGTTATTGCAACCGGTTTTGAAGATAAACCTGCTCCACCACCACCAGGACGTAAGCCAGCTCCAGCAACAGCGGAGACGACGGATACACGTTCGCCGAACCTGCGTCCTTTCGGAAATCAGCCGAGCAATGATCAGCTGGACATTCCGACATTTTTACGCAATCGTTCACGCAATAATAACAACGATTAATACGCAAATCAATTTAATGGAAACCCGGTACTCCTTATGGAGCGACCGGGTTTTTTCTGTTTATTTAGATATCATAGCATACAGTAATGAACAAATTCTGAACAAAGGGCCTGAGCAATTCCGACAAAAAAAGTTGGAACCACACCCCCATGATTAGACAGACTTTGAACAGGGGGCTCCGTATACTTGTGAATATGCTCATGAATATCAGGATATCGGGTACCGGTATTTCGATATGTTGCGCGCAGGCAGGTGAAGACTTTGGTTGTTTATGTGGATCTAATTTTTTTGACAAACCTGTGTATTGACGGTGCACTCATCGGAATGACCGCCTGGATGCGCAAGACAAAGCTGGTTTGGTGGCGATGGTTGCTGTCAGCCATTGTGGGTGCATTATACGTGGTCATGATGTTTGTACCGGAGTTTGATTTTATGTTCACCTTTCTGATCAAGTTCGGGTTCTCGCTGGTCATGCTTACGATTGCTTTTGGTTTTAAAGGTCTGCAGGCTTTTGCGAGGACGCTCGGTACCTTCTATGTGATTAATTTTGTCGCTGCCGGAGGTATTCTGGGTGTGCATTACATGCTTCAGAGCTCCGGTGAGTTGTTTAACGGCATTTGGTTCACGGCTTCTGGCGGTATGTCATTTGATCTGAAAATTGCTTTCTGGTTCACGTTTATCGTATTTTTTTCTATCCTGTTTTTATTCAAAGCTGTGCAGAGTTCCAAACGGAAAACGGATCGCATGACGACCTATTTGGGTAAAGTTGAGGTCTGCATCGATGAGGTAGTCATTTCTTGTACAGGCCTTCTGGATACGGGCAATCAACTCACAGATCCCTTATCGCGCATGCCGGTCATGGTAATGGAGGTTTCGTTATGGCAAGACATGTTACCCGCTTCATGGAAGGGTAGACTCAAGGACGAGGCGCCGGACAACCTTATTCTGGAGCTTGATCAGGAAAGTTTTCAGTGGCAGGATCGACTGCGGCTGGTGCCTTATCGGGGCATTAACAAAGGGACTGCGTTTATGCTGGCAATGAAGCCAGACCGGGTGAAGGTGACGATGGAGGAAACATGTTATGAGACGACAAGGGTACTTATTGGGCTGGATGGAGGTGTTTTGTCGTCGGATGGGAAATACCAGGCCGTGATTCATCCTGAACTTGTGCAAGACGCTGCTTCTGCGCAGTCTACGGCTCTCTCTGCGGGAGCAACAGAAAAGCCGCTGAATGTGGTATAGGAGGAACGTACATGCTTGTGAAATGGAAACTGGTGGCGCAGCTGCAATATTACCGTCTGTTATTTTTGTTGGGACTCAAAAGTGAAGAGATTTATTATATTGGGGGAAGTGAGGCACTTCCGCCGCCTTTGACAAGGGAAGAGGAAGAATTTTTGCTGCAAAAATTATCCTCGGGAGACTCGGCCATTCGCGCGATGCTCATTGAGCGCAACCTGCGTCTGGTGGTGTACATTGCACGAAAGTTTGAAAACACAGGAATCAATATTGAGGATTTGGTCTCCATTGGAGCGATCGGATTGATCAAGGCAGTTAATACATTTGACCCGGAAAAGAAAATCAAACTGGCAACCTATGCTTCACGTTGTATCGAAAATGAAATTTTGATGTACCTGAGACGTAATAGTAAGATCCGAACTGAAGTTTCTTTTGATGAACCGCTCAACATTGATTGGGATGGAAATGAACTATTATTATCCGATGTATTGGGTACAGAAAACGATACAATCTATCGGAATATTGAAGAGCAGGTAGACCGGAAACTTTTGCACAAGGCACTGGAAAAATTAACGGAGCGCGAGCGAATGATTATGGAGCTTCGTTTTGGCCTGACGGATGGGGAAGAAAAGACACAAAAAGATGTAGCCGATCTCCTCGGAATCTCCCAATCCTACATCTCTCGACTCGAAAAAAGAATCATTAAAAGACTTCGCAAGGAGTTCAATAAAATGGTCTGAAATACATCATTGGTCAGAATGGGTATTACTGGCAAGGGTGCCAAGTACGAATAAAAAAGCCTGCCCCGGAGATAATGTACATTAATGTTTCTCCTTGGGAGGTAAATCACGATGACCCGAAACAAAGTCGAGATTTGTGGCGTGGACACCGCAAAATTGCCTGTCCTCACCAACACTGAAATGCGGGAATTGTTTCATTCCCTTCAGCAACACCATGATCGCTCAGCAAGAGAGAAATTAGTGAATGGCAACCTGCGTCTGGTACTCAGTGTCATTCAGCGTTTTAACAATCGGGGGGAGTTTGTCGATGATCTGTTCCAGGTTGGTTGCATCGGCCTGATGAAAGCCATTGATAATTTTGATTTATCCCAGAATGTCAAATTTTCAACCTACGCGGTGCCGATGATTATCGGTGAAATCCGTCGATACCTGCGTGATAATAACCCAATTCGGGTATCTCGCTCCTTGAGGGACATTGCTTACAAAGCACTTCAGGTCCGTGACAGCCTGACGAATAAAAATTCCCGGGAACCGACGATATTCGAAATTGCGGAAGTACTGAATGTGCCGAAGGAAGATGTTGTTTTTGCATTGGACGCCATTCAGGACCCGGTCTCGCTCTTCGAACCGATTTATCATGATGGTGGAGATCCGATCTATGTTATGGATCAGATCAGCGATGACAGAAACAAGGATGTGTCATGGATCGAGGAAATTGCACTTCGTGAAGCGATGCATCGTCTTGGTCAGCGGGAAAAAATGATTCTGTCGATGCGGTTTTTCGAAGGGAAAACCCAGATGGAAGTGGCTGATGAAATTGGCATTTCCCAGGCTCAGGTATCACGTCTGGAGAAATCAGCGATACAACAGATGCAAAAACATGTAAAGTCATAACACGATGCAAAGGCAGAAGGACGATCAATCGGGGCAGTGTATACCGTTGGTCGTCTTTTTGTTTTGGACCGTTTCCACATTTGATGAAAAACAGGACATTTTTCGCCCCTGAAACATATATTGTATAGAAGCGTGAAGAACGGGCAGAAGAGGAATAACAGGGGGCGGGAATGAATGAAAGTAAATACGAGCGAAGTAGCGGCACGAGGCATGAAAATCTCGGACTTTCAGACAAAGGATGTCATTAACATTACGGATGGTAAACGCCTCGGTCAGATCAGTGATTTGGAGCTGGATCTGAAGCAGGGACGAATTGAAGCGATTGTTGTGCCGGGGTACAGCCGTTTTATGGGTCTTTTTGGCGGGGGAACGGATCTGGTGATTCCCTGGAGAAACATTGTGAAGATTGGTTCAGATGTGATACTGGTGAAGATGGATGAGGTGAAGGAAAATACGTATGACGAGCGTGATCGCGAAGCGCGCCTGTATGATGAACAGCAGCATAACCGCACAGAGCGAGTGGAACGCATTGAACGGTCGGAACGTAATCAGCGTCGAACGATATAAATGAGACAGAATGTGGCTCATTTGGTACACTGGAAGTGGTGAGGTGAGATAATGGAACCCTTTGTATTGGATAAAGAATTACTTGAACGGACCAAGAACCCAAATTCAGATTTCGGTCCTGATCCGTTATTATTATATGTTGAGCCCTGGACACAGCAATTTGAACAGCTGTCAGTCGGGTTTACGACGAGGCATGGTGGAGTTGGAAAAGTTCCGTATGCTACGCTCAATTGTGCTTATCATGTGGGGGATGACCCTGAAGTTGTACTTAACAACCGTAGGCTTGTAACCGAGAAGCTTGGTTTTGCAGCAGAAGCATGGACCTGTGGAGAGCAGGTGCATGGCAAACATGTAGCTGTAATTACCGCTGAAGATCGGAGCAGAGGATTACTTGATCGTCAATCTGCGTTGCAGGATACGGATGGATTGGTCACGAATGTGCCTGGTGTGCTGCTGACTTCTTTCTACGCAGACTGTGTTCCGCTTTATTTCCATGACCCTGTGCAGCAGGCGGTAGGTCTTGCTCATGCCGGCTGGAAAGGTACAGTCGCGGGTATCGCTGTATCCATGGTGGAGACGATGGAACGGGAGTATGGCAGCCGTAGGCAGGACATTCGAGCTGCAATCGGTCCGTCGATTGGGGATTGCTGTTATGAAGTGGATGAGGCGGTCATGCAGCATGTACGGGTTTGGTTTGATGATTCCCCGGTTAATGATAAATACAAGGATTCTGCTTCTAAACAAGCATATCGAGCCGTGAATAACGGTAAAACGATGTTAAACTTGAAAGAATGTAATCGACACATTATGATGAAAGCAGGAATAATGCCGGATCATATCGAATGTACAACATGGTGTACAAGTTGTCATCCCGAACTATTTTTCTCCTATCGGAAGGAAAATGGTGTTACGGGGCGGATGGCGAGCTGGATTGGGCTGGAAGAGAGGTGACCCTCTGTGTCATTGGAGGAGCGTATTCAACAGGTAAATCAGAAGATCGAGGACGCATGTCGGCGCAGTAACCGTCATCGTGATGATGTGAATGTGATTGCGGTCACGAAATATGTCTCACTTGAAACAACGGGATCGGTGCTGGATCATGGTCTTGAGCATATTGGAGAAAACCGGTGGCAGGATGCACAGGCCAAATGGGAAGCTTTTGGTCAGCAGGGGACCTGGCACTTTATCGGTCATTTGCAGACAAACAAGGTGAAAGACGTGATTGGCAAGTTTCGTTACATACATTCACTGGATCGTTTGTCATTGGCGAAGGAGTTGGATAAAAAAGCAGCTTCACTTGGCATCCAAGTGGAAACGTTTTTGCAGGTGAATATTTCGGGTGAAGAGAGCAAGTATGGCTTACAGCCTGAACAGGCAAGTTCTTTTTTGCGTGATATTCGTTCGTTCAACAATCTCAAGGTCGTTGGCCTGATGACCATGGCACCTCATGAGGAAGATCCGGAGCTGACGCGTCCCGTATTTCGTGGATTGCGTGAGCTGAGAGATCAACTGAATGGACAAGCCCTTACAGCAGAACCATTGACTGAACTGTCGATGGGGATGTCCAATGATTTTGAAGTGGCCATTGAAGAAGGTGCAACCTGGGTACGGCTAGGATCGATTCTCGTAGGAAAAGAGGAGGGTTCACGATGGGCGTAATGAATAAATTTATGAATTTCCTCGGACTTCAGGAAGAGGAAGAGATTGTGGAACGTGAACGAATGGCTGCGCAGGAGGAAAATGAGGCTGAACATCAGGAAGCTGAAACCTCCAGTCTCGATAAACGTAGAAACCAAAGGGGGAATAATGTGGTGAGCATTCATTCCCAGAAAAATGTTAAAGTTGTCCTGTATGAACCGCGTTCTTATGACGAGGCTCAGGAAATTGCCGACCATCTGCGTTCGCATCGTACCGTTGTGGTGAACTTGCAACGAATTCGCCAGGACCAAGCGCTGCGCGTTATAGATTTTTTGAGTGGCACGGTATATGCATTGGGTGGCGGTATTTCCAAAATCGGCGGAAACATTTTTCTCTGTACGCCAGATACGGTTGAAATTCAGGGATCAATTACGGAAATACTGGCTGACAGCGAGCAAGATTATAACAGAATGAGGTGAGCCACTTTTGTATCAGATTGAAAGCGTGTTGTACACGTTATACCAGATTTACTTTTACATGGTCATTGTCTACATATTGATGTCTTGGCTTCCCAATGCGCGGGAAAGCTTCATCGGTGAATGGCTGGGCAAATTAGTGGAACCATATCTAAGACCGTTTCGCCGATTTATACCGCCTTTGTTCGGTGTGCTGGATATTTCCCCGATTGTGGCGCTGATCGTTCTGCAACTTGCGCTTAATGGGCTGATCTCCATACTTCGGTATTTTGCATATTAGGGTAGGGTGACATAGATGAGCGGTGAAATTTACGAACATTTTAGCCATGATGAGCGGGATTTTGTAGATAAGGCTTCGGATTGGGTTGAGCAGGCGGGTAAGTATCATGACATGAAGCTAACTGACTTTCTTGATCCAAGACAGGTTTTTATATTACAGACTCTTGCCAATCGCCGTAACGACGTTCAGATTCGTCTGGATGGTGGTTACGAGGCTGCTGAACGCAAGCGTGCGCTGGTTGCACCTGATTATATGTATCTGGATGATGAGGATATGGGTATGCAGGTGCTCAGTATTACGTCTGATGATCAGAAAATCTCGGAGCTGGAGCATGGGGACTATATGGGTTCCCTGCTCGGGCTTGGGATGAAACGTGGAAAGATCGGGGATATCCAAGTGCTGGAGGACGGTTGCCATACAGTGGTGGCGGCGGAAACCGGCGCTTTTTTATCGCTTCAACTGAATCAGGTGCATCGGTTACATGTGTTCACAGAGTTACTTCCTTTGAATCAGATGCGATGGTCAGAGAGTAAACTGGAGACGATGGACATCACGGTCGCTTCTCTTCGTTTGGATGGAATCTGCGCAGATGTGTATCGGCTTAGTCGCAGTAAAGTGCTGGCGCCGATCAAAGCTGGTCGCTGCCGTGTGAACTGGAAAGTTGAGGAAGATCCCTCCAAATCGCTAAAAGCGGGTGATGTTGTATCCATTCAGGGATTTGGCCGCTTCAAGGTTATGGAACAGGATGGGATGACCAAAAAAGGGCGTTGCCGAGTGAAAATCGGCAAATTTGCCTGAGTCTGTTGCAGGAAAATCCGCTTTCTTGTCGAAATGTTTATCATAAAGGTGTAGAAAATACGCGGTGTATCCGATAAACATTAAGTCAAAGCTTTACATGAACGTTGGAGGATGCAATTCTGATCCTGCATTCCGTATACGTTGCCAAGGTTAGGCATCAACGATACGGCCCCTTGGGTGGTACCCATATGCTGCAAACCTTCTCTGGACGGGAAGGAACTTTAACAGGAGGTGGACAGCATGCCATTAACGCCGCTGGACATACACAACAAGGAATTTTCCCGACGTTTGCGCGGGTATGACGAGGATGAAGTCAATGAATTCCTGGATCAAGTCATCAAAGATTACGAAGGCGTCATTCGCGAGAACAAAGAGCTGAGCAATCAGTTGCTGTCCGTTCAGGAGAAACTGGATCATTTTTCTACAATTGAAGAGACGCTTAGCAAAACGATTATCATTGCGCAGGAAGCTGCTGATGATGTGAAGGGTAATGCGAAGAAAGAAGCGCAGTTGATCGTGAAGGAAGCAGAGAAAAATGCAGACCGGATCGTGAACGAATCGTTGGGCAAATCTCGCAAAATTGCTTTGGAAGTGGAAGAACTGAAAAAGCAGGCCTCGATTTATCGTGCCCGTTTCCGCACGCTTGTTGAAGCGCAGCTTGAACTGTTGACTCAGGATGGTTGGGAAGTGCTGGAGAGCCGGGAGCAGGAAGTGCGTGACCGTGAGCGGGAGATGAAAGAAATTTATTAGTCTGTCGCCTGGTTGACTTTTGTCTGCAAAGAGGCTATAACTATATTCATAATGAATAGTGATTCCATGACGGGTTCAGTACGTTATGATCTCATCCCTCAGAGAGTTGGTGGTTGGTGCAAACCAATGGATGAGTTATAGCCGAATATCTCCCCGGAGAAGTGACGCTGAAGCGGTGATCTTGATTTCCGTGTGTAAGCCGAACCGTAAGCCGTACGTTATAACGGCACCCTGCGGTAGTTTAGCAGGGCATAAGCGCTGTTGATGACAGAGCATACCCAGGCTTGCCTGGATGTGGTTTGTGATGAACAGAATTAGGGTGGTAACGCGAGTATAGCCTCGTCCCTTTCCAGGGACGGGGCTTTTTTGTGTCCAAAAAAGGCGAACGTCCATGAGGCCCGAAGGGACCTCAAGGAGAGAGCCGCCCGCCGGGAAAGCGAAGCACCCGGCAACGCCCGCCTCGCGGTAAGGCCATGCGGCGTTCACGCAGGGAACAGCCGCAAAATGGCCGCCACTACGCACATCCACCCCTCGCCCATAAGCGCAACCGATCCCCCACCGACAACCCATCCCGGGTGTCCAGAGGGCGGAGCGCCTATGGGGTCCCCCTTGGCAAGGGGGATTTAGGGGGATTGAAACGCTTTTTGTGGACGGTCCACAATCCAACCAAAGAAAGGGAAGATAATCATCATGCAACGAGTTGACGTCAAAGAGAAGGCACGTGCCAGAGAATTACGCGTGTTAGATAAATGGAAAACGGAGAATACATTTAAAAGATCCATCGAAAACCGGGAGGGCAAGCCAAACTTCGTATTTTATGAAGGGCCGCCTACAGCAAACGGTAAACCGCATATCGGTCACGTACTGGGACGGGTAATCAAGGATTTTGTTGGACGGTATAACACGATGAAGGGTTACCGTGTTGTTCGTAAAGCAGGTTGGGATACACATGGTCTGCCTGTAGAACTGGGTGTACAGAAAAAGCTTGGTATCTCCCACAAGTGGGAAATCGAAGATTACGGCGTGGAGAAATTCATTAATGAATGTAAAGCGAGCGTATTCGAATACGAGCAACAATGGCGTGATCTGACAGAAGGTATCGGATATTGGACGGATATGGATAACCCGTATATTACCCTTGATAACAACTACATCGAGAGTGTATGGAACATCCTGGCGACAATCCATGAGAAAGGCCTGTTGTATCGTGGTCACCGTGTGAGCCCGTATTGTCCTTCTTGTCAGACAACACTGAGTTCCCATGAAGTTGCACAAGGGTACAAAGACGTCAAAGATCTGAGTGCTACAGCGAAATTCAAACTGAATGACAGCGGAGAATTTGTACTGGCTTGGACGACAACACCTTGGACACTGCCTTCACACGTTGCACTTGCCGTGAATCCGGATATGGACTACTCCCGTGTTCGTCAAGGTGATGAAGTGTACATCATGGCAACCAATCTGGTTGAAAAAGTGATGAAAGATGCCAAGGGTGAGTATGAGATCATCGGTGCACTGAAAGGTGCCGATCTGGTTGGCAAAACGTATGATCCTCCGTTCAACTACGTACAGGCTGAGAAAGCCAACATCATTCTGGGTGCAAGCTTTGTAACGGATGCAAGTGGTACGGGTATCGTACACATGGCTCCTGCCCATGGTGAAGATGACTACCGTGTATGCCGTGAGAATGGGATCAGCTTTGTGAACATGGTGGACTTGGAAGGTAAATTTGTTGCTGAGGTTACTGACTTTGCCGGACGTTTCGTGAAGGATTGTGATATTGATATCGTAAGATATCTGTCTGAGCATGGACGTTTGTTCAGCAAAGAAAAATATGAGCACAGCTATCCGTTCTGCTGGCGTTGTGATACACCGCTTCTGTACTATGCAATGGACAGTTGGTTTATCCAAACAACAGCCATCAAGGACCAATTGATTGCCAACAACAGTGAAGTGGATTGGTACCCCGGTCACGTTCGTGAAGGTCGCTTCGGGAAATTCCTTGAGGATCTGGTGGATTGGAATATCAGCCGTGATCGTTATTGGGGAACTCCGCTGAACATCTGGGTGTGTGAGGAGACTGGCGAACAATTTGCACCACACAGCATTGCAGAATTGCGTGCTCGTGCGGTAGGTGATGTGCCAGAGAATCTTGAATTGCATAAACCATATGTGGATGACGTTAAAGTCATGAGCTCTTGTGGCAAATATGAGATGAAACGTACACCGGAAGTGATCGATGTCTGGTTCGACAGCGGCTCCATGCCGTTTGCCCAGCAGCACTATCCATTTGAAAATAAAGAAGTATTCGAACAGCAGTATCCTGCGGATATGATCTGTGAGGGAATTGACCAGACACGTGGCTGGTTCTACAGCTTGCTGGCGGTTTCCACCCTTTTGACAGGCAAAGCGCCTTACAAAGCGGTTATGGCTACAGGACACGTTCTTGACGAGAACGGACAGAAGATGTCCAAATCCAAAGGTAACGTTATCGATCCTTGGGAAGTAATTGAAGAATACGGTACAGATGCATTCCGCTGGGCTTTGTTGTCTGACAGTGCACCGTGGAACAGCAAACGTTTCTCCAAAGGTATCGTAGGGGAAGCCAAATCCAAAATGGTGGATACGCTGGTTAACACCCATGCATTTCTGACGCTTTATGCTACCATTGATGGATTTGATCCACAGGAGCACCCGTTCCAACTGTCCGCACACAAGCTGGATCGCTGGATTCTGTCGAGACTGAACAGCCTGATCCTGGTTGTAGAAAAAGCGCTGCTGGTTAACGACTATCTGAACTCTTCCAAAGCGATTGAAGCATTTGTTGATGAGTTGAGTAACTGGTACATCCGTCGTTCCCGCGACCGTTTCTGGGGAAGTGGCCTGACAGACGATAAATTGGACGCTTACCGCACATTGACTGAGGTACTGGTGACTACTGCGAAGTTGGTTGCTCCGTTCACACCGATGCTGGCAGAAGACATCTATCTGAACCTTGCAACAGGTGAGAGTGTGCACATGGAAGACTATCCGGTAGCTAATGAAGCGCTGATTGATGCAGGACTGGAACAGGATATGGAGACGGCTCGCCGCGTGGTTGAACTTGCCCGTAACGTTCGTAACGAAACAGGCATTAAGACACGTCAGCCACTGTCCGAATTGATCGTTTCCCTGGATAAAGGCTTTGACCTGACAAGTTATGAAGAGATCATCAAAGAAGAGATCAATGTAAAAGGAATCCGTACTGAGCATAATGATGCGGAATTCGTTGACTTTACATTGAAGCTGAACCTGAAGGTCGCAGGTAAGAAATACGGTAAAAACGTAGGGTTCCTGCAAAACTTCTTCAAAGGAATGTCAGCCGATGAGACGCGTAAAGTGGTTTCGGAAGGTGTACTGAACATCGTTTCACCGGAAGGTGAAGAGCTGCAAGTGACGAGCGAAGAATTATTGGTTGATAAACAGGCCAAATCAGGCTTTGCTTCAGCATCAGGTTACGGTCTGACGGTTGCGCTCAATACCGAAATCACGCCAGCATTGGAACAGGAAGGCTGGGTTCGTGAAGTGGTTCGTGCTGTGCAGGATACCCGGAAACGACTGGACCTCCCAATTGAGAAAAGAGTACGTTTGACACTGGATGTGGATGCATCCCTTCAGGAAGCTATTCAGGCGTTTGATGATGTCTTGCGTGAAAATGTTCTCGTAACCGAAGTGACATTTGGCCCAAATGAGTCCATGGAACGTGTTGAAGCCGGAGGCAAATCGATCGGTATTTACATCGAAGCGTAATTCGGAGCATGTCCCATTCAATTAGGACAGAATATAGAGTATAAACAAACGAGCCGCAGTGGCAGGGACATATTCCCTGTATCTGGGCTCGTTTGTTTTTTAGGCAATAAGGCAATGATTCTATAGTGCAGTCAATCTATATTGATCAAAGGAACTGACCAAAACATGAGCGAACATGACAAGCAAACCGCATCCACTTCACAACAATCAACATCAGATAATCTGAATTCCCATGACAAAATTGAAGAGTTACATACCCTGACAAACCGTCTGGCGAATGAACTGGAACGTTCACGAATTGCGCAATACACAGAATTGCTGAACAGGCCATGGAAATTGATTGGACTTAACCTGTTGTCAGGAGCCGCACGAGGTGTGGGGATTGCGATTGGGTTTACCTTTTTCGCAGCAACGATCATTTACGTTTTGCAGCTACTTGGGGCGCTCAATCTTCCCATTGTTGGAGATTACATCGCTGATATTGTGCGCATTGTCCAGCGTCAGCTTGATATGAACACTTACTAAGCGATTAGTAATTAAAGGTGAAAGATATCAAAGTACATTTAGTAAATGTCATCCGTCTCCATATCCGGTTCTAACAGACCCTCGCCCTCACGGTTCTCCAGGTACTGACGATATTGCCTATTGCGCACGATGGAGACGTCATGACCATAGATGTCCGTGGCAACAAAACTTTCGTACGCTTCAACGCAGCCTTCCACTTCATCGGTAGCTTCAATCGCCATAACATCATAGCTGTCGATATCGCGTCCTTCAGCCATGGCTGGTGAGTTCGATGTGCCCCAACTTTCAACAATCTGCCAAGTGTCTTCACCATCGAAGCCATTTTGATCATCACGCTCGTCCAGACTGGTTCGACCAAATGCCGGGGCAAGGAATTCTTCCTCTACAGGGCGGTTCTCAGAGACAACGGTTTCTGGTTGATGTTTTTTGCAGTATTTTGTGTAGGGGACAGCTTCCATGCGTTCATAAGGGATGGGTTGCTGACAGACCGCACACGTACCGTAATGTCCTTCTTCAATGGAGTGCAGTGCAGAATCGATTCGTTCCAATTGAAATTCATCATGTTCCAGCAGGGAAATATCTTTCTCGCGTTCATACACCTCCGTGGCTATGTCGCCAGGATGGTTATCAATTGGTGATAATTCACCTGTCTGTAGTTTAAGGGAGTCTCCAAGTCCATAATGCTCGTTTTCCGAAAGTCTATGTTCAATATCGCGCTTATCGGACATCAGTTGGGAACGTAGAAATTGCAGTTGTTTGTTAGTAAAATGTGACATGATTTTCCCCTTTCTGCTTTCATGCTGGAATCCGGATTTTGACTCTATTGTAGGATGTGCCATTGAGGGCAAGATTACAGAAGGGAAATGTTATCGTTTTTGCCATAAGCGTTGCGATGTAGCACGTCGTGGACGATTTCCAAACAGCTGTGCTACAATAAACAAGTCTGGCGTAAGCCTGGTATCGTTTGGAAAAGACAAGAACGGAGTGACAAACAAACGTGGTGTATTATATCCTCGCTTTTATCGTATTTTTATTGGATCAGGGAACCAAGTATCTGATTGCAACCCGGATGGAACTCAGAGAAGAAATTCCGGTCATCGGCAATTTCTTTGTCATCACATCACATCGTAATTCAGGTGCAGCATTTGGCATTCTGCAAGACCAGCGTTGGTTCTTTATCGTGGTTACGTTGATTGTGGTCGTTGCCTTGATTTGGTATTTGCAAAAGGTAAAAGATACCCCGCACAAATTGCTGCCTGTGGCGCTTAGTTTGGTGCTTGGTGGAGCAATTGGCAACTTCCTTGACCGGGCCTTGACCGGAGAAGTTGTAGATTTTGTACAACTTAATTTTGGAAGTTATACGTTTCCCATTTTTAACATCGCCGATTCGGCAATCTGCATCGGTGTAGGGTTGATCATAGTGGAGACATTGCTTGAAGGACGGCGCGAAAAAGCAGCCGCGAAGATTGAAGGGAATGAACATCATGAGTAATCCGAATAAGGAACAGATTAACGACGAAGAACTAATGAATGGCAATGAACGTATGGAATGGACCGTTGCCGCTGAACATAAAAAAGAACGAATTGATAAATATATTACGGAAGCCGTAGATAACGTATCTCGCTCCCAAGTTCAATTGTGGATCGGAGACGGAATGGTTACGGTAAATGGTGCTGTAGTCAAAGCCAATGCCAAGTTATCCGAAGGGGATCTGGTTGAGTTACAGATTCCAGAACCAGCTGCTGTGGAGATCGTTGCCGAAGATATTCCGCTGGAAGTGGTATATGAAGACAGCGACCTGATCGTGATCAACAAACAGCGTGGTCTTGTGGTGCATCCGGCACCAGGACACACATCGGGTACCCTCGTTAATGCACTTATGCATCACTGCAAAGACCTCTCGGGTATTAATGGGGAGTTGCGTCCTGGTATTGTGCATCGTATTGATAAGGATACATCCGGCCTGATCATGGCTGCCAAGAACGATCGTGCGCATGCATCACTGGCTGCTCAGTTGAAGGAACATACGGTGAATAGACGGTATATTGCGCTCGTTCATGGTCATCTTAACCATGATCAAGGGACCATTGATGCACCGATTGGACGGGATACCAATGACCGCAAAATGTATACGGTCACGGAACGTAACAGTAAACATGCCGTTACGCATTTTACCGTTACTGAGCGGATTAATGATTACACCTTGTTGGAATTGAAACTGGAGACAGGACGTACTCACCAGATTCGGGTTCACATGAAATTTATTGGTCACCCGCTTGTAGGAGATCCAACTTATGGACGGAATAAAGGCATCAAAATGCAAGGACAGGCTCTTCATGCGGCCATTCTTGGATTTGTGCATCCAACAACGGGAGAATACCTTGAATTTTCAGCTCCGATTCCGCAAGATATGGAAGACGTGCTCGCCTCGCTACGCAGTCGTTAACAGCTCCAAGAAAGTACAAATGTTCGGATACTTTGTCCATGGCTTTGATCACGCAAATGCTTCATATTAAAGTGTAGAAATTTGCGTCAAATGAGGAGATGAACAACGTTATGAGTATCGATAAATACCAAGAAACTTACATTCAGACTAATTTTGCCGACCGTATCGGTGGCTCCAACTATGGTAAAGACACGAACATTTATAAATTCGAGAAAATCAAACGTGCCAAAGCTTCGGCCAAAAAAGATTTTCCCGATGTGGAACTGATTGACCTTGGTGTAGGTGAACCGGACGAAATGGCTGATGCAGGCATTGTGGCTGCACTTGCAGAAGAAGCTTCCAGACCTGAGAATCGTGGTTATGCTGACAATGGTATTCCTGAATTCAAAGCTGCTGCTGCTTCCTACCTGAAAAACGTATTCAACGTAGAAGGTATCGATGCAGATACTGAGATCGTACACTCCATTGGTTCAAAACCGGCTTTGGCGATGATGCCTTCATGCTTCATCAATCCGGGTGATGTGACGATCATGACCGTTCCAGGATACCCGGTTATGGGTACACATACGAAGTATCTGGGTGGAGAAGTGTTCAACATCCAATTGACGAAAGAGAATAACTTCTTGCCTGATCTGACGGCTATCCCGGAAGATATCGCAAAACGTGCGAAGTTGCTCTACCTGAACTATCCGAACAACCCAACAGGCGCAAGCGCGACGGTGGAGTTCTTCACTGAAGTTGTGGAGTGGGCTAAGAAATACAATGTTGTGGTTGTACATGATGCTCCATATGCAGCATTGACGTATGATGGCAAAAAACCGTTCAGCTTCCTATCGGTACCTGGTGCGAAGGATGTCGGCGTAGAGCTGCACTCTCTGTCCAAGTCCTACAACATGACAGGTTGGAGAATCGGATTTGTAGCGGGTAACCCGCTTGTAGTCAAAGCATTCAGTGATGTGAAGGACAACAATGACTCCGGTCAGTTCATCGCGATTCAAAAGGCTGCTGCTTATGGATTGAATCACCCTGAAATTACGGAAAAAATTGCAGAGAAATATTCTCGCCGTCACGACATGCTCGTTGCCGCATTGAACGAACTGGGCTTCCAGGCTGAAAAACCTAAAGGTTCATTCTTCCTGTATGTAGAAGCACCAAAAGGTGTGGTTGGCGGACGTCGCTTTGAATCCGGCGAAGATTTCTCCCAATTCCTGATCCGTGAGAAACTGATCTCATCCGTACCTTGGGATGATGCCGGTAACTTTGTTCGTTTCTCCGTAACCTTTGAAGCGAAGGGTGAAGAGGAAGAGAAACGTGTTATTGCTGAGATCAAACGTCGTCTGAGCGACGTACAATTTGAATTTTAATCGCATCACCCAATAGTTAAATCATGTACTAACGAAGAGACCGGAAACGGTCTCTTTTTTTATGCCCATATTAGAATTTTTTCATTTACTCCCTTTACAAAATTATACAAGCAACATATGATTAGATCTTTACGTTATTTGTTATATACAGAAGTTGTTGTTGAAGGGAGTTATTACAATTGTTATCATCACGAACAAGTACGGTGTCCTCACCGGCTACAGGAACAGGCAGTACAGTGTCAGGATTATTCAGATTGTTAAGACCCAAACAGTGGACTAAAAATCTGCTGTTATTTGCTGCGTTACTATTTTCTTTTGAGGAGATTCGGACTGAAACCATTCTTGCGACGTTGCTTGGTTTTATTCTATTTAGCCTCGTTGCAGGCTGTGTGTATATTTTAAATGACTTTGTAGACCGAGACAGGGATCGACAGCATCCGGTGAAAAGGTATCGTCCTATGGCTTCTGGGCAGGTGAATCCGAGTCATGCTTTGTTGTTTGGCATTATTCTATTAATCCTTTCCGTAGGAACGGCCTTCATGATGAACCCTCTATTCGGGGTGTTATGTATCGTCTATTTCCTGTTGAATGTATCGTATTCATTTGTGCTGAAACATCTCGTTATCCTGGATATGATGACCATTGCAGCCGGCTTTGTACTTCGTGCCATTGCAGGTGGTGTGCTGATCCATGTGCCATTCACGCCGTGGTTTTTGATCTGTACCATGCTGTTGTCGTTGTTTTTGGCCATTGGAAAACGCAGAAATGAACTCACGTTGCTTGAGGGAAATACGGGATCACATCGTAAGGTTTTGGATAACTACTCCATTACATTATTGGATCAATTCAATACAATTGTGACGACAGCTACGATTATCAGTTATTCCCTGTTCACATTCACTTCAGATCGAACCATTCATCTCATGTGGACGATTCCATTGGTCATTTACGGCATGTTCCGTTACCTGTATCTGATCCACATGAAGAACCAGGGAGGTTCGCCCGATCGTGTGCTGTTTGAGGACAAGCCCATATTAATTACGGTTATGTTGTATGTGATAAGTGTTATTACAATCTTTGCAATCTTTGAATAAAGGCTGAGGGGGATCAGGGTGAAAAGCACGAAAGTCGCCATTTTTGATATTGATAAAACGATCATACGCAGTGATTCCATGTTTCAATTTGTGCATTACGGTGTTCGCCGTTACCCGTGGCAGGTATGGAGATTACCTGTCATTGCATTACATACCGTGTTATTCAAGGCAGGTTTCATGACGGTTGAACAAGTCAAACGATCCTACTTTCAAGAAATTGAGCGTATGTCTGAAAAAGATCTCGAACATTTCTTTGATACTCGCTTGCGTACGTCCATTTTTGCCGAGGCCAGTGTAGAGATGCAACATCGTAAAGAAGCAGGGTATCATGTCTTGCTAGTAACTGCATCTCCGCATGCCTATATGAAATACTTTAATAATTTTCCCTGGGTGGATCATGTAATTGGAACTGAACTTGTCCGTCATGAGAATGGTTACACATGCAGAGTTGATGGCAGCAATTGCAAAGGGGAAGAGAAGGTACGCCGAATTCAGGCTTATCTGAGTGAGAAGAATATGGTCATTGATTATGACCAGTCATGTTCCTACTCGGACTCCTTATCCGACCTTCCAGTCATGAAACTTGTAAGTCAACGATACTTTATTAACAAGCGTGTTCCGGACATGGAGGCATTAACGTGGGGGAAATAAAATCGCGTCATACTGGTAAATGGTTGATGCTCGTTTCCGCTTTTCTGACAGCAACGGGTCAATTGTTTTGGAAATGGGGACTAACCGAGTGGATTTACCTGGGTGTAGGTTTTCTGTGTTATGGACTTGGAGCGATTTTGATGATTAAAGCTTTTGCTCTGGAAAAACTCTCAGTTGCTTATCCTCTGATGTGTGCCAGCTACGTATTTGCCTTAATCTATGGGTATTTTTTGCTTGGGGAAGAAATTACGGTGCAAAAGCTGGCAGCAGTTGTGTTGCTTGGAATCGGGGTGACATTAACCAGTGTTGATCGATAGCTGGATGGTTGCCGTATTAATTGTCATGACGTTGTGTGGTGCACTGGGCGGGGCCGGACTGAAAGCTTATGCTTCCAGTCGCAATCGTCTGCATGTATTCATGGGACTTGGATTCTACGGAACGGGTGCGTTGCTGAATATTGTATTGCTGAAGTTTCTTCCATTAACTGTAGTGTTGCCTGCGAACGCATTAACATATGTGTGGACTCTCATCATAGCGCGACTGGTATTTAAAGAGACAGTGGGCCCTTTACGCTGGATAGGTGTGGCATGTATTATGGGTGGCCTATGTTTATTGGTATTTTAGAACTTAATTAATCAGGATGTGAAATGAAAGCATGAACTTTTTAGATTACTTATTTTATAATCGCAGAGCCAACTGGACAGCCTTTTACCTGTTTGCGGGATTTGCTTTGTTCTATGGTTTAATGAACGGCTCGTATGTTCTGTACATTGAAAATAATGCAGAGATGCTTGGGGCATATACCCCATTTAATACAACGCTGTTTCCAATCAATTTATTCAACTTTGATCCTTCAATGTATTATGGGGACAACAGTTCTTCCGTGATCCATCCGCTGATTTCCTTTCTCGCAGTCACCCTTGCGGCTGTAGCGAAACTTCTGGGAGGCAATTGGTTCTTTCTAATCCTGCAATCGATGATAAATGCGGGTTCAGTGGTGATGGCCTATCTGTTCCTGAGTCAAAAAGAAGATAAACCGACCATCGTACCGCTGTTGTTTGCTTTACTGTTTGGTTTCAGTTCCTACCTGATGTATACCGCGTTGATTCCGGATTCGTATCCTTATGTACAGTTTGTTATTCTGTTGTCGGTAATTTACATGCAGTATACTCGTGAGCGTCAGGACGTACGTTATGTACCCAATGCATTGCTTGCATCGATTAACTTTGGACTAACCTCGACCAATATCGTACCATTTGCTGCTGCCACATTCTTCAATATGCATGCATGGCGCAATAAGGCGAATTTGAAAAAATACATCGGTATCATGGCATTGGCGGTTCTGATCATCGTCGTATTAACTGGCATTCAGTATGTTGCTTTTGGAGGTCGCAGCTGGGTTAGTAACTGGCTGTTGGGCATTCAAAATGGTGGAACCAGCTATGCAACGCCATTCCAGTTCGCTGTTCATTGGAAAGCATTGAACATGCTAACGATAAATCCGATGCTGACACCGAAGATGCATTTACTGGACCCGGGCATGGCAGCCTTTGTTACGGATCTATCTCGTTCCAATCCAATCTATGTGCAGATGACAGGTATCTTTATTTTACTACTGGCATTTATGGGCTTCATTAAGGGCATTCGTGAACGTGAAGTGTGGACCCTTGTGCCATATATTCTGTTTGCCTTTTTGCTTCATGTCGTCGTGGGCTTTGGCCTGGCTGTATTTCAATATGATATGTACCTGTATGCGGGGCATTATCTATTTGCGTTTTTCCTGTTGGGTGGAGGTTTCGGCATCAGCCTTCGTCCGGGATTGGGGAAAAAAGTGGTTATAGGCTTGATCATGTTATGTGTTATCGTTACGGCAAGTAACAACATCTATCGCCATGTAGAAACATTAACAACAATCAAACAATCCTATAATCAGTTGGAACAGGAACGCTCAGTGAAATAGTCAAATAGTTAAATGTATCGATTCATATAATGAAACGAGAAAAGGCCATTGGATGGAAAGTCCAATGGCCTTTTCTTATTTAGTGTTGAGCAAATGAGTTAAGCAATAATTTTGGTCTTCTTGGCATTCTCGGCTGAACGTTTGGTGAGACTGCTGAGTGGACGTTTCAAAGCGAGAGCAACAATGAGACTCAGCGCGATGAACATACATAACCACAGAATATCCTTGATGGCAATAGACCACAATATGCCGCCGACCGACTCACGCAGCAGACTGATCGCATACGTGAAGGGCATGAACGGATTCAATGCTTGGAAAAAGGGTGATGTCATACTGATTGGGAACGTACCGCCGGAGCTGGAGAACTGGAACACCATGAAGATAATGGCGATCCCTTTTCCGATATTCCCAAATACAGATAGCAGGGTGTACGTTATGGTGACAAATACGGTACTCACCAGCATGGCAAACAGGACAAACCACAGTTTATCTGCGACATAGGTACCCAGGATTAAAATATCTCCCAGGGTGACACATATCGCCTGAAGTAACCCAATGGTCAGAAAAGTAGCGAGACGTCCAAGATACAATTCATATCCCCGGAACTTTCCCCCTGGATTCTCAGCTTCGGCACGAAGCAGAGAAATCAGCAGTGTTGAGCCAACCCACAAGGACAACACGCCATAAAATGGTGACATGGCCGATCCATAATTCGGAATCGGATAAAGCTGTTGTTCTTTGATTTGCACGGGACTCGAAAGGAAAGCACTCTCTTCCTCAATGTCGCCGCGCAGAAGCTTGGCAAGTTCGGCAAACTGGTTATTACCTTCAACTTCCCGAAGTTTGTCAGCAGCCTTGCTGATGGCACTTTCCAATGCTGGCAGATCATCACGTACAAGCGCGGCAACACGGTGAACTCCTTTTTCGACCTCCGGCAGCTGATTCTGTACAAAATCGGATGCCTTGCCTATCTGTTTCTCGGCAGTAGGCAGATCATTACGAACAAAATCAGCTGCTTCGTTCAGTTTGTTTCCCAGCTTGGGCAGATCGTTTCGAATTAATGAAGACACTGTGTTCAGAGCTTGGATAAAACCTTCACTTTTGTTCGCGAGTGTTTCTGATATCTCATGGATCTTAGATTGTATTTGAGGCAGTTCGCTCTGGATTTTTGTCAACTCGGCCTGCCCAAACGTAATTCCTTCTTTGGCTGATGCAAGAATGTCCGCAATATCCGGAATACGATCTTTTGCTCCTTGCAGAGTTTCTGCTGAAGTGGAGAGGGTAGACCTGAGCTTATCCGCACCAGCTGCAAGTGCAGGCGATATTTCACTTTCATAGGTGTTTAAGATATTGCCTATCCCGCTGCTGATGTCCTTCGAGAGAGTATTTAACTGAGCGATGACCTCTGTTGGTGGAGTTGTATTACGACGCATGGCATCACTGATGATGCCAGCCAAGCGGATCTGCAACTGAAGTTTATCTGAAATGGAGTTCAGTTGTGTGATTTTATCGGCAAGTGGTTGGCTTGGAAGCAAGTTATTGATGTTGCCCAGTAGTTCTGCCATACTGTCCACGAGTTTTACCGCAACCCCTAAACGTGAAGCAATCCGGTCGAGATCTTCTACTGTAGGAAGGTTATTAAGATCCGAATTTTGCAATTGTGCAAATACGTCTCCTGCAGCGTTAGTAATCTGCTGCACCAGCAGCAGATTTTGGCGGATCGTCGGGCCAATTGTCTGAAACGCTTCTTCACTGGAATCCACGAACTGATTTAATCCCTCTGCAAGCTCAATCCCGTTGCCAGCGATTTGTGATACTTTGTCCAAATCTTGTTCTGCGGCCGTTACGATAGACAGAGCTTTGTTCGTTTTATCCAGCGCCGTTTGGATAACATCTGATACCTGTCCAAAGTTTTCATCCACTTCTCGAATGCGATCTACCGCTTTTTGTATATCCGGTATTCGCCCTTGAATAGCCAGCACTTCGGAAGCCGCCTCATTAATTTGTGGCCAATACTCCTGCACCTTGAGCACATACTGTGCTGCTTCATTGATTTCAGGCAGTTTTTTCTCGATTTCAACGATCTTTTGAGCATCTTTTACAATCTCGGGCATGGCTTTTTCTACTTCCAGAACCTTTTGACCTGCGGCTTGAATAACCGGAAGATTTTTCTCCAGTGTAAAAATGCCTTTCTCCATTTTGCGTAATGTTGGAAGCTGGGAATTAATCTCAACCCCGGCTTCATTCAGCTTGGTTAGAACGGCCTCACTGACGGCTTCAGTGAAATTTTCATTGATTTGCGTTGTTATGGCAGATACACCAGAGCCTGTGATTTTAGGAGCAATGGCATTCACCTTCTCATTGACGGTATAGATTACTTCCGGTCGCTCCAGCTTCCCATCAACGATGCCTGTAATTTTGGATGAAAAGTCCCCCGGAATGAGCAGGCTTGCATAATACTCTCCAGTTTGCACACCCCGATTAGCCTCAGCCTGGTCCACAAAAGTCCAGCCCAGCTTTTCGTTGTGTTTGAGGCTGGATACCAGTTCATCTCCGATATTAACATGGGTTCCTTCAACAGTCGCACCCTTGTCCTCAGTTGTCACCGCAATTTTGATCCCCTGGGTATTACTGTATGGGTCCCAGACGGACTTCACGTTGACCCAGTCATACACCCCGGGCAGTAGAATAATAGCCACAATTAGAAATATACCTGTGGGAACCTTCAGAATATGCAACCAGTCTGTTTTGTAAACGTGCCAAATGTGACGCATGACTTCCTCCTAAATGTACATAAATGTAGGGCGTAACTTATTTCTATGTCGTAAATTTGTGAATCTTATGTATATCGGATTATTGCAGTATCTAATAATGGGTTCATGTTTATAAACTGTACCCATTTCACTTGGTACTAATTCAGAGCCTTCATATATTGCGTAAAATGAAACTCACTGTCTGTTCTAAAAAGAAGTGTTTTATCTCTTTTGAGTACAGTAAGAGGTTTATTTTGGTTATATCAAATTTCTCATTTGCCTATGGATAAATATGCAGAAATGTTGTATAATTATGAATAACCAATGAGATGTATTGTGCATGGATGTTTTTCAGCCTAACTGCTGATTCTAAGAAGAACGTAGCAGAGGGTTTTCACCTGCGATGGTGAGGTGTTGACAGGGGGTTGTCTTTCTGTCATAATTCATGAAGACAAACGGACATATTGATTACAGAACCCTGTGAGGTCCTGCAATATGAACGACATGAATAGCACCTTTAAATCAGTCCCGTGAGACTGGCAAGGTAACGTGAACGATACATCGTTTTTTTTGCTGCGGCAAATGAAGCGATGCATCCCCGAGAGTAAACTTTCTTCAGAGCGGTCTGAAGTTCGGAGACTCCTTGCCAATAAACACGGCAAGGAGTCTTTTTTTTTCTCCTCGTCACGGGGCCATGATGCTGAAGGGAAATCCTGAGGAGGCTGAACGCATGAGCACAGAGACACATGTCATTATGGATGAGACGGCGATCCGCCGCGCATTAACACGGATTGCCCATGAGATATTGGAGAAAAACAAAGGAATCGACGATTGTGTGTTGGTCGGTATCCGTACACGCGGGGTTTACCTTGCAGAACGGATTGCCGCCAAGATTGAAGAAATCGAGGGCGCCAAAGTCCCCTGGGGAGAGCTGGATGTGACTCCTTACCGCGATGACCGCTTGGACGAAAATAAAGCGAATCGCAAGGAAATGTTGATTATGACACCTGAATCACTTTCGATCCATAACAAAAAAGTGATTTTGTTCGATGATGTGCTCTATACCGGACGGACGATTCGCGCAGCGATGGATGCCCTGATGGACTGTGGAAGACCGCAGAACATTCAGCTGGCTGTACTCGCAGACCGCGGACACCGGGAACTTCCGATTCGACCTGATTTTATCGGCAAGAATGTGCCGACTTCCAAATCAGAGGAGATCGAAGTTGCACTCATGGAAACGGACGGACAGGACGAAGTCAAGATCACTCAGAACCGGGGGGAGCAAGCATAATGATTACACAGACAGCATTGAGAGACCGAAGCTTGCTTGGACTGAAGGAACTTAGTCGAGGAGAAATCGAGTCCATTCTTAACCGAGCGGCTCACTGGGAAGCGCAGAAAGAGAAACTGGCTCCGGTACTGGAATCACGCTTCGTTGCGAACATGTTCTTCGAGAACAGCACACGTACCCGCTTCTCCTTCGAAATGGCAGAGAAACGCCTGGGCGCACAAGTACTGAACTTTACGGCAGCCGCATCCAGTGTGGAAAAAGGAGAGTCCATCTACGATACGGTACGAACACTTGAGTCGATGGGCATTGATGCAGGCGTGATCCGGTTGAAACCGGCAGGCGTTCTGCAACAACTGGCTCAGAAAGTGAATGTACCACTCGTGAACGCCGGAGATGGCAACAATGAGCATCCCACACAGGCACTGCTGGATCTCTACACGATGAGGAAAGCATTTGGCGAACTGAAGGGCTTGCGTGTCTCCATCATTGGTGACATCCTGCATAGCCGTGTAGCGCGTTCGAACCTGTGGGCACTGCAAAAGTTTGGTGCAGATGTACGCTTCTGTGCTCCGCAAACGATGCAGGCACCGGAACTCGCAGAGCATGCTCCTTATGTCGGTCTTGAAGAAGCGCTGGATGCAGATGTAGTCATGATGCTTCGTGTTCAACTGGAACGTCATCAACATGGCTTAATTACTTCAGCTGAGGATTATCGCGAACACTACGGATTGACGGAAGAACGGGCATCACGCCTAAAACCAAGCACCATTATCATGCACCCTGCTCCAGTGAATCGCAACGTCGAGGTAGATGACGCGGTTGTGGAAAGTGAAGCATCCCGGATCTTCCCGCAGATGGCAAACGGCGTTCCAATCCGCATGGCGGTTATGGAACGTGCGATGAAACTGTAACAGGGTCTGGCTGTGGGTCATAGGCTGACGGTACGGTAGTTCTTATAGAGCAATAAGAGAGTACACGATAAAGAAAATCATCCGGCTTGCCTGGTAAGCCGGACAGAACCGAAGCGGAGGGCAATTATGCTACAGATTATAAAAAACGCAAACGTCTTGAACCAACAAGGGGAACTTGAACGGAAAACCATCATTATAGATGAAGGTAAAATTAAAAAGATCGCTGGTCTGGAAGACCAAGCCGTTCTGGATGCCGAAAAGTCAGCGCAAAGTGTGACAGACGCATCAGGCAAACTGGTCATTCCGGGATTGATCGATATGCATGTGCATCTGCGTGAACCTGGATTCGAACACAAAGAGACGATCGAGACAGGTGCCCGTTCAGCAGCACAAGGTGGTTTTACAACAATCGCTTGCATGCCGAACACAAGACCAGTAACAGATACAGCGGAAGTTGTGAAGCTGGTATTGGATAAAGCCAAAGAAGCTGATCTGGTTAAAGTGTTGCCTTATGCAGCCATTACAAAAAATGAACTGGGTCGTGAACTTACCGATTTTGCCGCATTAAAAGAAGCAGGCGCTATTGGATTCACAGATGACGGTGTAGGCGTACAAAACGCTCAAATGATGAAGGATGCCATGAGCCTCGCGGCAAGCATGGATATGCCAGTGATCGCTCACTGTGAAGATGACTCACTGGTTGTTGGTGGATATGTGACGGAAGGTGAGTTTTCGAAGCGTCATGGCATCAAAGGGATTCCAAATGAATCCGAAGCCATCCACGTTGGACGTGATATCCTGCTGGCAGAAGCAACGGGAGTTCATTACCATGTCTGTCACGTAAGTACAGAGCAATCGGTACGCTTGATTCGTCTAGCGAAGTCCATCGGCATTAAAGTAACTGCTGAGGTATGTCCGCACCATCTGGTGTTGTCGGATGAAGATATCCCAGGCATGGATGCCAACTGGAAAATGAACCCGCCGCTACGCTCACCACGCGATGTGCAGGCTTGTATCGAAGGTTTGCTAGACGGCACGCTGGATATGATCGTAACTGATCACGCGCCACACAGTGAAGAAGAGAAAGCCAAAGGCATGGAGCTGGCACCTTTCGGAATCGTAGGATTCGAAACAGCCTTCCCGCTGCTGTACACCAAGTTTGTGGAAACAGGATTGTGGAGCTTGGAATTCCTGGTGAAACGCATGACAGCTGATCCGGCACGTGTATTCCGACTGGATACAGGCAAACTGGAAGAAGGAGCACCAGCCGATATCACGATGATTGACCTGAACGAGGAAAAAGCGGTTGATCCTGCAACGTTTGCAACCAAAGGAAGAAACACACCATTCACAGGTTGGAAGCTGAAAGGCTGGGCCGTACAAACTTGGGTGGATGGCAAAAGCGTGTGGAATAACACGGTACAACAGTAAAACGGTAACTTAGCAAATTAATAAATCAGTAACTCTATATCTTTAACTCTTTAAATCAGTAACAGTAAATCTTAACTTTTTAAAACAACAAATCTTTTTAACTCTAAAACTTAATCTACAACTTTTACACCAGTAACATCTTTTCAACTAACTCGAGGCAAATCATGCCGAGAGTCTAACATACGAAACAAAGCAAAGTTGAATGTCATGATTTTGAACTTGGACACCAACGTAACTGCGGAGCGGACAGAAAAGACCCGAAGAAGCAAAGCGTTCGCCTTTATCACCGGATTACATCATTTAAAAAATGATAAAAAGTAATCCGGTGATAACAGCGATCAAAGGGTTTTCTGTACGCGGAGCCGCACAATCGTAACGTCCCCCATGTTCAACCCCAATGCATTCAACGTTGATAAACACAGAGGAGTGAAATGGGATGCAGGCACAGGCAAGATTATTGTTGGAAGACGGCACACTGTTCACCGGGAAAGCATTTGGTGCTGAAGGTGAAACTACAGGTGAGGTCGTTTTTAATACGGGAATTACAGGCTATCAAGAGGTGCTTTCGGATCCTTCCTATTGCGGTCAAATCGTAACCATGACGTATCCGCTGATCGGAAACTACGGCATTACGCGTGATGACTTTGAGTCGATTCGTCCATACGTACACGGTTTTGTTGTGCGTCGTCATGAGCCAACGCCGAGCAACTGGCGTGCGGAATACAGCGTAGACAATCTGCTCAAAGAATACGGCATCGTAGGAATCAGCGAAATTGATACACGCATGTTGACTCGCCGGATTCGTCACCACGGCACAATGAAGGGAATTCTCACAACAGGATCGAAGCCTGTGGAAGAACTGCTGGAAATGATGGGAGACACTACCATTGCCGAGCTGCGTAACCAAGTGCCAATGACTTCTACAGAGCATGTCTACAACAGCCCGGGAACGGCTGAGCGTATTGTGCTCGTGGATTATGGTGCTAAAACAGGAATCTTGCGCGAACTCAGCAAACGTAACTGTGACGTTGTTGTTGTTCCACACGATGTAACAGCAGACGAGATTCGTCGCCTGAACCCGGACGGAATTCAACTGTCCAACGGCCCTGGGGACCCGAAAGACGTACCTCACGCAGTTAACATGATCAGTGAACTGCTTGGCGAATACCCGATCTTCGGTATCTGCCTGGGTCACCAGTTGTTCGCACTTGCGGCAGGAGCAGACACCGAAAAACTTAAGTTCGGACATCGTGGAGGAAACCACCCGGTGAAAGAACTGGAGAGCGGACGTTGCTTCATCACATCCCAGAACCATGGATTTACCGTAAACGAAGAGTCTGTGAAGAGTACAGACCTGGAAGTTACACATATCAACAATAACGATAAGACCATTGAAGGTCTGAAACATAAATCATTCCCGGCATTCTCGGTTCAATATCACCCTGAAGCAGCCCCGGGTCCGTACGACAACAGCTATCTGTTCGACCGCTTCATCGAGATGATTCGCGAGCACAAGATCACTAACCCGCAAAAGCCGCGTCAAGCCGTATTGGCAGCCGCAGTGAAAGGAGCACAATAACATGCCGATTAACAAAGATCTCAAAAAAATCCTGGTGATTGGTTCCGGTCCAATCGTCATCGGTCAAGCGGCTGAGTTCGACTATGCCGGTACACAAGCTTGCCAGGCTCTGAAAGAAGAAGGCGTGGAAGTTGTACTTATCAACAGCAACCCGGCGACCATTATGACGGATACAAACATGGCTGACAAAGTCTACATTGAGCCAATTACACTGGATTTTGTGACCCAAATCATTCGTCAAGAGCGTCCAGATGGCTTGTTACCAACATTGGGTGGTCAGACAGGTCTGAACATGGCGGTAGAGCTGGCTCGTGCAGGCGTGCTGGAACGTGAAAATGTGAAATTGCTCGGAACGCAACTGACATCCATCGAAAAAGCGGAAGATCGCGATCTGTTCCGTGACCTGATGCGTGAATTGGAACAACCTGTACCAGAGAGTGTAATCGTAACGACACTTGAAGAATCACTTGAATTTGCGAATGAGATTGGTTATCCAATCATCGTGCGTCCAGCCTATACACTGGGCGGAACAGGCGGCGGAATCTGTGCGAACGAAGAAGAGCTGCGTGAGACGGTGGCAGCGGGAATTCGTTACAGCCCGATTGGGCAATGTCTGGTCGAGAAGAGCATTGCGGGCATGAAAGAAGTCGAGTATGAGGTTATGCGAGACAAAAACGATAACTGTATCGTTGTCTGCAACATGGAAAACTTTGACCCGGTAGGTGTTCATACAGGCGACAGTATCGTTGTAGCACCAAGCCAAACATTGTCGGATCGTGAATATCAAATGCTGCGTTCAGCTTCCCTGAAAATCATCCGTGCCCTGAACATCGAAGGTGGATGTAACGTACAGTTTGCACTGGACCCACACAGCTTCCAATACTATGTTATCGAGGTAAACCCACGGGTAAGCCGTTCATCAGCTCTGGCTTCCAAAGCAACGGGTTATCCGATTGCAAAAATGGCTGCCAAAATTGCGATGGGTTACACGTTGGATGAAATCGTGAACCCGGTAACAGGCCAAACGTATGCTTGCTTTGAGCCTACACTGGATTATATCGTGAGCAAAATCCCACGCTGGCCGTTCGACAAGTTCATCTCGGCGAACCGTAAACTGGGAACTCAGATGAAAGCAACAGGCGAAGTAATGGCTATTGGCCGGACATTCGAAGAGTCGATTCACAAAGCAGTTCGTTCCCTGGAAATTGGCGTACATCGCCTCTACCTGAAGGATGCCGAAACGCTGGACGAAGCTACCCTGAACGAGCGTCTGATTAAAGCAGATGATGAGCGTATCTTCCTGATTGCCGAAGCATTCCGCAGAGGTTATACGTTGCAACAGCTACAGGATCTGACCAAGATTGACTGGTGGTTCCTGGACAAAATCGAAGGTCTGATCGCATTTGAAGATCGCATTCGCGAAGAATCCGAATTGTCTTCCGACATTCTGTATCAAGCGAAACGCCTTGGATTCACAGACCGTGCCATTGCTGAACTGCGTGCGCAAGGTCAACCAGGAGGCACATTAACAACTGAAGCGGAAGTTAGAACTCGTCGGGAAGCAGAGAACCTGCGCCCAGTGTACAAAATGGTAGATACATGTGCAGCTGAGTTCGAAGCAACAACGCCATATTACTACTCAACTTACGAGACAGAAAATGAAGTAATTCCTTCAGACAAGAAAAAAGTTGTGGTGCTGGGTTCAGGACCAATCCGGATCGGTCAAGGGATCGAGTTCGACTACTCAACTGTACACGCAGTATGGGCATTGCAAAAAGCAGGCTATGAAGCAGTCATTATCAACAATAACCCGGAGACGGTGTCTACGGACTTTAATACATCGGATCGCCTGTACTTTGAACCGCTCTTCTTCGAAGATGTCATGAACGTGATTGAACAGGAGAAACCAGTAGGGGTTATCGTACAGTTCGGTGGTCAAACAGCCATCAACCTGGCAGCACCATTGCGTAATGCAGGTGTAACGATTCTCGGAACCGATCTGGAAAGCATCGATGAGGCGGAGGACCGTAAGAAGTTCGAACGTCTGCTCTCCCGTCTGGAGATTGCACAGCCAAAAGGTAAAACAGTCATTTCCGTTGATGATGCGGTAGAAACAGCTCAAAGTCTGGGCTACCCGGTACTGGTTCGTCCTTCCTATGTACTCGGCGGTCGTGCGATGGAGATTGTATACTCCGATGCTGAATTGCTGACATACATGGAACAGGCGGTTAAAATCAATCCGGAGCATCCGGTCCTGATCGACCGTTACATGATGGGGAAAGAAGTTGAGGTTGACGCCATCTGTGATGGTGAAACGGTATTGATTCCGGGAATCATGGAACATATCGAACGTGCAGGGGTTCACTCTGGTGACTCCATCGCGGTATATCCTCCTCAACATCTGTCCCAGGATTTGAAAGAGAAAATTGTAGAGATTACAATCAAAATTGCGAAAGAACTGAAAACGGTTGGTCTGGTCAACATCCAGTTTGTTATCCATGATGGCCAAGTGTACATTATCGAGGTGAACCCACGTTCATCCCGTACCGTACCATTCCTGAGTAAAGTAACCAACATTCCGATGGCAAACCTGGCAACACAAGCCATTCTGGGTGTGAAACTGAAAGATCTTGGTTATGTCGATGGACTGTGGCCTGAATCGGATCATGTATCTGTTAAAGTTCCGGTCTTCTCCTTCGCGAAGCTGCGTCGTGTAGAGCCAACCCTCGGACCTGAGATGAAGTCTACAGGTGAGGTTATGGGTCGTGACCCGAATTACGCTAAAGCGTTGTTCAAAGGTCTCATCGGCGCAGGAATGAAAATTCCGGCAACCGGAGCGATCGTAGTAACTGTAGCAGACAAAGACAAAGACGAAGCGGTTCCTTTGCTCGAAGGTTTCTACAGACTGGGTTACAAAATCATGGCTACCGGCGGAACAGCAGCTGCGCTTGAAGCAGCGAACATTCCGGTAACGACTGTGAACAAATTAAGTGAAGGTTCGCCGAACATTCTGGATATGATCCGTAGCGGCGAAGCAAACTTTGTCTTCAACACACTCACCAAAGGCAAAACACCGCAGCGTGATGGATTCCGTATCCGTCGTGAAGCGGTAGAAAACGGCATTGTATGTATGACTTCATTGGATACGATTCGTGCGCTGCTGATCATGCTGCAAACGATCAACTTCTCTTCGGAAGCAATGCCTGTCTTTGTAAAATAAATAACTCTCTGATGAAGGACATCAGTCAGCCTGCGGGCTGGCGGGATGTCCTTTATATCGGGCAAAAACGGAAAAAATGAGCAAGTGGAGGGGAGCGCTGGTGATGAATCAAGCGAGTTTCAATGAAATGGCTGGCCGTCTGATGGTGGCACTGGATTATCCTGGAGCGGAAGAAGCTCAAGAATTGGTACAAGCTCTTGAGGGCATTCCCTGTTATCTCAAGGTGGGTATGCAGCTGTTCTACGCAGCGGGACCTGACTTTATTCGGGAGCTGAAATCCAAAGGTTACTCCGTTTTTCTGGATGTGAAAATGCATGACATTCCCAACACCGTTCGTGGCGGAGCTGAGAGTATCACACGTCTTGGCGTAGACATGTTCAATGTACATGCAGCGGGTGGAGCCCTTATGATGCGTGCTGCACGTGAAGGTGCTGAGGCAGCAATCGCTGCCGATCCTTCCCTTAGCAAGCCCGAGATCATTGCAGTCACCCAACTCACCAGTACAAGTCTGGAAACGATGAATAACGAGATTGGCATCCCGGGAAGTGTGGAAGCTGCTGTGGTCCGTTATGCAGGACTAGCCCAAGAGGCCGGACTGGATGGAGTTGTTGCTTCTCCACTGGAAGTGCCCGCAATTCGGGCAGCGTGTGGCAGTGCTTTTCACACCGTTACTCCAGGAATTCGTCCAGCGGGTAGTGGTCTGGGAGATCAGACACGCGTCTTGACCCCAGGTGAAGCCATCGCCAGAGGCAGTCATTACATTGTTGTAGGCAGACCCATTACAGGCGCTCCCAATCCGCGAGAAGCGGTAGAAACCATTTTGAAGGAGATGTTGAACGCATGATCGAACTGAATGAGATTCCGAATCATATTGCTTCCCAACTTTTGAAAATTAAAGCCGTGGCGTTACGTCCGCAGCAGCCATTTACATGGACATCCGGCATCAAATCACCAATATACTGTGATAACCGCTTAACGATGTCCTATCCGGAGATTCGCAACGATATCGCTGAAGCATTTGCAACAATCATTCGGAACCAGTACCCGGATGCAGAAGTCATCGCAGGTACAGCAACCGCAGGTATTCCGCATGCTGCCTGGGTGGCTCAGAAGCTGGATCTGCCGATGGCCTACATTCGTGATAAAGCGAAAGGACACGGCAAGGAGAACCTGATCGAAGGTCTGATTACCGAAGGACAGAAAGTGGTTGTCATCGAAGATCTGATCTCTACAGGTGGAAGCTCGATCAAAGCAGCCGAAGCCGTACGTGTAGCAGGCGCAACACCTCTCGCCGTACTTGCCATTTTCAGCTACCAGCTGGATAAAGGTGTTAAAGCATTTGAAGATGCTGGAATTCCACTTCAGACGTTGTCTAATTACACGGCGTTGATGGATGTGGCTTTGGCTCAGGGAACGATTCAGGAGAGTGACTTTGAGTTGCTTAAATCCTGGCGTGAAGATCCTTCTTCATTTGGTAAATAATATCATTGATACCTTGAAAAAATGTTCAGGATTGAACGGTATCAAAATTGTAATGATTGCCGTCATAGCGGCAAAACCATCGAATATGCAAGAGGCATCCCACACTTTGGGGTGCTTTTTTTGTTTGTTCATCAAAATATTAACTTTTTCCCTCTACCGTTGTAAAAAGCTTGTAACTTTTAGTTGGGATCGGTCGTTTATAATTCAGTGTAGGATGGAACAGATTTCTAATTTTAGGTTTTTTGAAGAAATGAACGGGATTTTAAGAAAGGATGAGCGTGATTGCTGGCATGAAGAATTTATTTCTCAGAAAAAGACCTGCCAAGAGCCAGTCAGGCGATGAACATCAACAGGGGGAAACGCCGTTGGAGGCATCGACGGAGTCGGGGGAAAATACATACAACAATGAACATGATTACCCGACGAGTAAACCTCCGTTACCTGAAAGTGAAATCGCTTCAGATGAAGTGGCTGCAGCTGCTGTCATCACTGTTGATGAACCCCAGAAGAAGATCAAACCAAAGAAGGATATGCTGCCTCCATATGATGGACCTGTACTGGAGGTGCGTAACGTGCATCGCAGTTTCCAGACAGGCAGTCGCATTATCCATGTGCTCAAAGGCATTGATATGGAAGTGAATCCGCAACAACTGGTCATGCTGAAGGGGCGATCGGGCTCAGGCAAAACAACACTACTGAATATGCTCGGTGGACTGGATCAGCCTTCAAGTGGAGACATTCTATTCTCTGGTCAGCCTCTTCAGGATTGGGGAGACCGGCGGCGGACCGCTTTGCGGCGCAAAGAGATCGGTTTTATTTTCCAGGCATATGCACTCATGCCCTTATTATCTGCTTGGGAAAATGTAGAACTGTCGCTGCGCATGGCGGACGTTCCGCGAGCGGAGTGGAAGGACAGGGTTGGTCACTGTCTGGATCTGGTTGGACTATCCAAACGGGTGAAGCACCGACCTTTCGAGATGTCCGGGGGAGAGCAGCAGCGGGTGGCTATAGCCAAGGCGATTGCCCATAGACCCAGATTGTTGCTTGCGGATGAACCTACAGCTGAACTGGATTCCAAGATGGGCGCTCAGGTCATGGCCGTATTCCGCAATATTATTGAAGTAGAACAAGTAACGATATGTATGACTACACACGATCCTACAATTTTGGAGGTTGCGGACCATGTTTATGAAATGGCGGACGGCAGATTTATCAAGTAAAGGGGCCGCTCCGAAGAGGGGGAAACGCGCAGCGATTATTGTACTCGGTGCGATAATGGTTGCAACGATGTCCGGCTGCTCATTGCTGCCGTCAGAAACAGAGGAAGAAGTACTTCCGCCTATTACACCACCAACGATCTCCAAGAAACCGGAATATGAAGTCCGAACGGAAACGTTGGAGAAAAAAGTAAGTGGTAGTGGCAAGATGATGAGTCAACGGGAAGAGAAGGTGTACTTCACGCTTGATGGCATGCATATCAAAGAGTTAAATGTTAAACCAGGGGATAAAGTGAAAAAGGGTCAACTTCTTGCTGTCCTCGATGTGGAGAGTGTAGAGAAGGAGATCCGTGGCAAGAAACTGGCTATTCGCAAATCCGAAGTTCAAATGAAGGAAACACTCCGCAAGAAGGATGAGATGGACCCGGTAGAGTTCGAAGAATCAACGATTGCGTTTGAAGAACTACGCCAGGAACTCGCTGATCTGGAGGAACAACTGGGCAAAGCCACGTTGACAGCTCCGTTTGGCGGTACCGTTATTGCTGTGCAGGTAGAGAAGGGTGCAGCTGTGAAAGCGTATGATCCGATTGCTACGATTGCGGATACATCGAATCTGGTTGTGGCAGCTACCTTTGCCAAGGAAGATCTGGAGAAGTTCTCGGCTGGTATGAAGGCAGAAGTAGATATTAATGGAGCCGGTAAAGTCGCTGGCAAAATTAAAGTTATGCCTATCGCGGAAGCATCGGGAAGCGGCAGTGGCGAAGGGACGGGGGAAGGCGGTACGCCTCCAACCAAGGAAACGCTGGATAAGTATGTTATCGTTACACTTGCAAAAATGCCAAAAGGCGTCGAACGTGGCACACCACTATCGGTCTCGATTGTAACGCAGCGTACCGAGAACGCAATTGTGATTCCTGTATCCGCTTTACGCTCCATCGGTTCAAGAACGTATGTACAAGTGGTGGAGAGTGATGGCAGCAAGCGTGAAGTGGACGTTGAAGTTGGACAGCAGACATCGACAGATGTTGAGATTCTGAAAGGTCTGACCGTAGGTCAGAAAGTAGTGGGACGCTAATGGGGCTGCCATTGCTTCGGCTGCTGTTCCGCAAAATGTGGAACACGCGCTGGATGACCTTCAGCACACTGATCGGATTGATTGTGGCGGTAGCGTTCACCGTCAGTATTCCAATGTATGCCGATGGTGCGTTGAAACGGGTCGTCGCGCAAACGCTGCAGGATAACAGTGAAGGGTTGCCAGCCGGTTCGTTGCTTATGAGTTATCAGGCACCTGGTGGCGTGAAGACAGACAATCGGGGTCTGGATGAAGTAGATCGTTATATTCGTGAGGATGTTCCGCGCGACATCGGGTTTCCTTTTCATACGTATGTGAATTCAAGATCTATTCGCAGCACAGAGGTGAGCCCGGAAGATCCAACCAAAGTGGATGCCAGCAGGGCGCGCAGTATGAGTCTGGGCACGATGAGTGGACTGGATGCACAGGTGAATTACTCTGCCGGGGTGAAACCTGGAAACCAGGTCAAAGATGACACGATCGAGGCAGTCATGTTGGAAGAGGGTATGTACCGTAACGACCTGCATATCGGTGACATTCTGGAATATCCGGTGTATAGCGGTCTTGATATCACGTTACGTGTGAAGATTACGGGTTCCTTCAAGGCAGATGATCCGAACAGCCCTTACTGGGTACAAGGATTTGACGGCATGATGAATGGACTATATGTGGATGAATCAGTTTTTAATGATGTTTTACTGAAGGAAAAAGGGATTCCACTTCAAAATTCACGTTGGTATTATGCCTTTGATCTGAAAGAAATTCAAACCAGCCAGTTATCAGGTCTGACTTCCATGCTGGAAAGGCTGGATATCGATCTGTACCAGCGGCTGAAAGATACAAAAGTGGACATCACCTTTGGTGATCTGCTCAAGCAGTTCCGCAGTCAGAGTCTGCAATTGCAGACGATGCTGTTTACCTTGGCAGCACCGATGATTGCGATGGTCTTTTATTTTATTGCGATGAACGCCAGACAGTCATTACAGAAGCAAGAGAGTGATATTGCGGTATTGCGCAGCCGTGGAGCTTCAGCTCGACAGATCTTCTCTCTTTACCTACTTGAAGGCATATTTCTGGGCGCTATTGCGCTGGTTATTGGGCCGTTGCTTGGTTGGTTTATGGCCAAGAGTATCGGTTCTGCAAGTGGCTTTCTCTCGTTCGTAGATCGGAAGTCTATTCCGATCGGTGTATCAAAAGAAGCTATTCTCCTGGGCGTAGCAGCGGTCCTTGTTGCCATCATCGCATCACTTATCCCTGCGATAACCTATGCAAGGGCAACCATTGTATCTGCTAAACGGCGGCAAGCACGAACAGACCGTGCTCCGGTATGGCAGCGCTGGTTCCTGGACGTTGTGTTGCTGGGTCTGGCTGGATATGGATACTACCTGTTCTATGAACGTCAAATGTTGACCTTCCAGACGGGAATGACAACCGATCAGTTGCAGGTACAGCCGTTTCTATTCTTTGTACCCGCACTCGCGATCTTTGCGCTTGGACTATTCTTCCTGCGCTTGTTCCCGTGGATATTAAAGCTCATTCAGTTGATCGGTCGCAAGTTTCTCCCGGTCCCGTTGTATCTGACATTAACACAGCTATCGCGATCATCTTCTTCCTATTATCCGCTGATGATCCTCCTTGTACTGACACTGGGACTTGGGGTGTACAACTCGGCTGCGGCTCGGACGATTGATCTGAATTCCACTGAGCGTACCTTGTACCGTTATGGTTCTGATGTGATTATGCAGACTGTGTGGGAAGGAACACCTGAGGTTAAACCCGGTGGTTCCGGACAGAATGGCGGTACTGGTGGAGGTCAACAAGGTGGTGGCAATGGAGGAGGAGGTTCTGCTGGTGGTGGTTCCGGCGGAGGCAATGGCGGTGGAGGTGCTCCAGGTGGTGGCGGTTCTTCGCAGCCATCCAAAGTCATCTACTCCGAACCTCCATTCGAAGTGTTCCGCAGATTAGACGGGGTTGAACATGCAGCAAGAGTACTGCAGACTAAAGGTAATATTATCGTCTCTGGTAAATCGGGCGGACAGGGGATGCTGGTCGGAATTGATAATGTGGACTTTGCTCAAGTAGCATGGTTCCGCAACGATCTGTTCCCGGCACATCCCTACAAGTACCTTGACTTGCTTGGTAAATATGAAGGGGCTGTATTGATCTCCTCCAAATTTGCTGACAAGTTCAAACTCAAAACTGGAGACCTCGTCTCCATGGGTGTACAGGGACAGGCGATTGAATTCGTAGTCTTCGGGATCATTCCTTACTGGCCAGCCCAGTATCCAGATCAGATGCCATTCTTCGTGGCGAATCTGGATTACATCTATGATCAGGTGCCTCTGATTCCTTATGAGGTTTGGCTGAAAATGGAACCGGATGCCAAAGTGGCTCCTTTAATGGAGAAACTTGCAGCAGAAGGCATTGAGTTATCGTCTGTGCGTGACGTACGTACCGAATTGGTATCTCAGGGGAAACATCCATCAAGAGGTGGTGTATTCGGAATTCTGAGCCTTGGGTTCCTGGTATCAGTTATTATCTCATTGATCGGATACGTGCTTTACTGGTTCTTCAACCTGTCTGGACGTGTTGTACAGTTTGGGGTATTGCGGGCCATGGGCTTATCCCGTGCACAACTGAGCGGAATGCTGTTGCTGGAACAGGTGTTCACAGCGGGGCTGTCGATCCTGCTAGGTATTGGGATTGGTCAGGTATCCAGTCGTTTATTCCTGCCATTCCTGCAAACGACGGATAATGTATCTGCTCAGGTACCTCCGTTCCGGATTGTGTTTGAACAGCAAGATATGTTGCAACTGTATGGGGTCACCGTAGTGATGCTGGTCATTGGTGCAACGATGTTGCTCTGGCAGATTCGCAGATTGCGGGTTCACCAGGCAGTCAAAATGGGAGAGGAGAGGTAAACGTGATCCAATGCGAAGGACTTGTCAAAATTTTTAAATCCAGCGATGTGGAAGTCGTTGCCCTTCAGGGTCTCAACCTGACTGTCAATCAAGGTGAAATGATGGCCATCATCGGTAACAGCGGTAGTGGTAAATCCACGCTGCTGAATATTCTGGGCGGACTTGATCGCCCTACGGCTGGTACCGCGGTTGTGGGAGACTGGGATTTGCTCAAGATGACAGATGCTCAATTGGTCGAATACAAACGTCATACGGTAGGTTTTATCTGGCAAAATAACGGTCGTAACTTGCTGCCTTATCTCACTGCACTGGAAAATGTGGAGACTCCCATGATTCTGGGAGGCAAGCGTGATCGTGCTTACGCGAAACAGTTGCTTGAATGGGTAGGCCTTAAGGATCGGATGCATAACAAATTGCATCAATTGTCAGGAGGAGAGCAGCAACGGGTAGCGATAGCGATTTCATTATCCAATCGTCCCAAAATTCTGCTTGCAGATGAACCAACCGGTTCGGTCGATTCTGAGACATGTGATACAATCATGGGCATTTTCCGAAGAATGAACAAGGAACTCGGCGTTACGATTGTCATCGTTACCCATGACTTGACGCTTGCTGGCAAGGTAGACCGGATCGTAGCGATCCGGGACGGCTTGACCAGTACCGAGTTTGTGAAGCGCAACCCGAATCTGGATGATGAGCATAACTTGTCCGAGGCGGGTATGCCAGACATCCATGAAGCATTTGTCATTATAGACCGTGCAGGACGACTTCAGGTGCCAAAAGAGTATCTGGAGGCCTTATCCATTGATAACCGGGCGACATTGGAATTTGACGGTGAACGTATTGTCATTACACCGCCAAGATAATTAAGAGGGGGAACTGGGAAATGAAGAATAGTATGTGGGGAAAACGTGTGCTGGCTGTCATCGCTACTGCGACGCTAGCACTGCCGCTGATTGCCGGCTGTACGGCAAGTGAGGCCAAGGATACGGAGCAGCGTGTATTACGTGTGGCTACGTTGTGGGGAGGACAAGATGACAGTTACTTCCGTCAGCAATTTACCGATGCTTTTGAATTGACACATCCCAATGTAACCATCGAAATTGTAGCTGCTGTTGATCAGAGCAGCATGTATGGGTATGGCAACACGGAAGAACAGCCGGAAGTTCCAGATACAATGGAGAGTCTGAAGAAGATTATGACTGGGGATAACCCGGTTGACGTTATCGTGGCCGATACCGCCACAGTGAAATCATTAATTCAGGAGAATCTGGTGAAACAGCTGGACCCACTGATGCAGGAAGATAAGTTTGATACCAGTGATATCGTGCCTAGTGTACTGGAGGGAATTAAGGACCTTGGGGATCAGAGCATCTATGCATTGACACCAACGTTCTCCTCATCGGCTTTGTTCTATAACAAGGGTATGTTTGAAAAAGCAGGCGTGGAACCGCCAACGGACAACATGACATGGGACGATATTTTCAATTTGGGTACCCGTCTAACGAAAGGTGAAGGTAAAGATCATGTATTTGGTTTCTCCTTCACGACATATCAGGGAGGTTCGCCGTACTACTCCATGCAACAATACTACAGCTCGTTGCAGCTGAAGACGTTTGATGACAAAGCAGAGAAGATGACCGTAGATTCTCCTCAATGGGAGAAAGTGTGGAGCACCATCAGCAAACTTGCGATTGACAAAGTTATTCCTAAAGGCGACGAACCGCAGGATCAGAATCCGAATGGACGTTATGATCCAGTACAGGGTGACCTATTCCTGAGTGGCAAGTCAGCCATGGTTATTGGTGATTACAGTTACATTAATCAATTAATTGATGCCAATAAAAATGCGGATAAAATGAAAGACTTTACGAAAGTGGATTGGGATGTGGTAACACCTCCAGTTCACCCGGAAGCTCCTGAAATTGGAGGTAGCATCTACCTGAGCAACCTCATGGCGATTAATAGTGCGGCTCAGAACCCGGATGATGCGTGGGAACTGATCAAGTACATGAACAGTGAGGACTGGGCTAAGATCAAAGCACGTAGCAGCTATGAGATGGTATCACGTAAGAGCTTCATTAAGCCCAAAGACGGCCTGGATTATAACATTCAAGCATTCTATGCGCTGAAGCCAATTCCTCCAACAAATACCAATCTGGATAAAATGTATCAAAAATCCCCAGGCTTATGGCAAGTCAATGAAAAAGGTATGGAATATTTCAACCAAGTACTAGAGAACAAAAAGACACCAAAAGAAGCGCTTGGTGAGTGGGCAGCTAAAGGAAACGAGATGCTGGAGAAATTGAAAAAGGATCCTAAAGCTACGTTTCAATGAGATTTGATGAAGTAGTCATATCATAAGTTAAGGATAGCCGCTGAAGATTTTAATCTTTGGCGGCTATTTTTATGAAAATGGGGTATTCTACAAAAAGCAGGAATAAATGACGACTCCGGAAAGGACGAGCGGTATGCACTGGGTATATTTCAGCAAGTTGTATGCAACCAAATTTCAGGCAGGATGTCTGGCGAAACGTATGGAGCAGGATGGGTGGATTTACGGTCATAATGAACCAGCGGAAGTGGAAGTTTATCGATCACGTAAAGGACGTTACGGTGTACGTTTTATTCCCTGACATTACCCCTTGACTTATTGGGATAGAATGGTGTATATTAATTAAGTCGCTGTTTTAATATTTCTTACTGACGCGGGGTGGAGCAGCCCGGTAGCTCGTCGGGCTCATAACCCGAAGGCCGCAGGTTCAAATCCTGCCCCCGCAATTTAGTTTCACTTGGATGATTCACAGCCATCATCTGCACGTTATACATTATGTCTAGGGCCCTTAGCTCAGTTGGTTAGAGCGGTCGGCTCATAACCGATTGGTCACAGGTTCGAGTCCTGTAGGGCCCATACTCTTAAAACCCTTGCCTAGCAAGGGTTTTTTTCTGTCTGCATGTAAGCTTTGAAGTAAAAGGTATCTTGTAATGGTGTCTTTCTAGTATGCCCTTTTTTTCGAATCACGATGTATGTCCATGCCATATCTCAAATCTCGCATATACTACCTTATCCCAACCCATAGGAGGTAGATTTCATGAGTCAATTTCTTGATGCAAGAACATCTCAGAATGCGAGTTTGGCTAACTCTATTGCAATACCAATCCTGGTTATTAATACACCACAATTATTCGGCCAGATTGGTCTGCAAACAGCAGGAGCAGGGGCAAACCCACGGGTACAATTCAAAGGTACGGTGTCTGTGCAACTTCCTTTGGCACTCGTTGGTGTAACCATTACAATTGTTAGGGGGACTTTGGCTACGGACCCTGTGATCTATTCCGCAACGTCTACGTTTAGCTTGAGTGTCCTTGCACCTCAGATTATTACGTTCTCTGCAGATGACTTCAACCCGCCTATCACACCTCAATTGACGTACACTGCATTTATCAGTTCCAACTTGCTCGGTACGATCCGTGTAGGCCCTGAGAACTTTGATGGAGCTGTGTATTCCGACTAATGTTGAGCGTCCTTGCCTAAGTAAACTAGATCAATAGTCTTCTTAATTGAAAGGCCTCAAGGACCTGCCCTCAAAAGCAGGTTTTTTTCCTGTTGAAGGGGAAAACTGAACTTCATCGAGTAGGTAGGGTTCTATGATATAATGCATTACAGAGATTGAATGGTATTGGACATAGAATAATACGTGAACATCTGAGAAACGTATGAAATTAGTGATAGAAAGCAGGTTTCCATTTAATGACGTCAAATGAAAGTCAACGTTTTCGTTACAGTGAAGCTCCGGTATGGGATTGGCAGAGAGCTTATTATGAACAGAAGGGGCTACAAGCTTGGACAGAGAACCAAGTCCCTCAATATATTACGAGTAATCCGATGATTGCCACGGCGTATGCAGAGATGATCTTTGGCTTTCTTCAGGACCTTTCGAACAAAGGAAAGATCAACGAGACCGTAACCATTCTTGAACTTGGAGCGGGTGTAGGGCGTTTGGCACATCAAGTTCTCCTGAAATTGCTTGAGTTAAAGGAATTTGCTGGAATACCTTTACCGCCTTTCAGATATGTGATGACGGATCTCGTAGCGGAGAATGTGCTAGGTTGGCAGGAGCATCCATCCATGCAATCCTTTATTCAACAAGGTATAGTGGATTTTGCGCGTTTTGACGCTGTAGCGGATACGGAATTGAATTTGGTCGTTGCAGGCACGGTTATTCAGCCCGGTGATCTGAAACAACCGTTGTTGTTGATTGCTAATTACTTTTTTGACAGCATTCCACAGGAATTAATCTACATTGGGGATGGCGAGATCTATGAGTGTGATCTGCTTGTACAGTCTCCGGATCGTCGTCTTGATCTTGAGCCCGCTGAGATGCTGAAGAACATGACACTGAGTTATGAGTATCGCCGAGCGCCGGAATACAGTGCGGATAACTATCCATATCAGGAGCTTATTACATTGTACAAAGAGGAACTGGAGGATTCGCACATTCTTTTCCCTGCAATCGGGTTGTCCTGTCTCGAACGGTTGAACAAGCTGTCACAGTCAGGTTATGTGTTGATTACCGCTGATAAAGGGGATCATCGCCTGGATAACTGGAAGTTCGCAGAGCCACCAGAATTTGTTCTTCACGGGAGTTTTTCTCTAACGGCTAACTACCATGCGATTCAATTTGTTCTTGAACAACAGGGCGCTCATACTCGATTCACAACACATCATTACAAAGATCTGAACGTTGGGTGTATGTTGATGGTGGACGAACCCATCAGTTATGTGAACACACGTCTGGCCTACCATCGATTTGTTGAACGGTTTGGACCAGATGACTTTTTCAGCATGAAACAATGGGTAGACTCTCGAATAGAGAGTATGGAGTTAAAGCATATTTTACCGTTTTGGCGTCTGGGCGGGTATGATGCGGAGTTCTTGATTCACAGTGCTACCCACATTTCCAGTCTTCTTCCTGATGCAAGTGATGAGGAGATGCTCGATATTCAGTCTGGTATTCATACGATGTGGTCGTCCTACTATGTGATGGAGCAGCAAGGAGGTCTCGCATTTCTGGCAGGGCAGCTATTATATGAGATGTATATGTATGAGGATGCAAAACGGTTTCTGGAGATATCATTGGTTGCAGATCCGAGTAACCATAATC